>NZ_WHUT02000030.1 GCF_009380135.2 Fertoeibacter niger
GCCGAGGCTGTGTGAAAACCTCCAGATATGGTATGCTTCCTGCGATACAGGAGTGCATTTATGTCAGGTTTCATTGAAGGGGTAGACCGGGATCAGGTGACGCTGTTTCCGGACCGTCTTGAGGACTGGATTGACGACGATCATCTGGTCCGGGTGGTGGATCTGTTTGTTGAACAGCTTGATCTGGCGGGCCTTGGCTTTGTGCGCGCGGCGCATGCGCGGACAGGGCGGCCGGGATACCATCCGGCCATTCTTCTGAAGCTGTTCATCTATGGCTATCTCAACCGGATCCCCTCCAGCCGCAGGTTGGAGCGCGAGGCAGGCCGCAATGTCGAGGTGATGTGGCTGCTCGGGCGATTGGTGCCGGATCACAAGACCATTGCGGATTTCCGGCGTGAGAACGGATTGCCCATCCGCAATACCTGCGCGCAATTCGTCGGGCTCTGCCGCCGGATCGGCACGCTGAAGGGCGACTGCGTGGCCATCGACGGCAGTAAGTTCAAGGCGGTCAATAACCGCGACAAGAACTTCACCAAGGGCAAGATCGCCAGCCGTCTTGCGCATCTGGAGGCCGATGTCGAACGTTACATCACCGAGATGATGCGCATCGACCGGCAGGAAGAAGGTGAGGCGCGAGCCGAGAAGGTCGCGCATCTGGCGCCGCGATACGGGCGGCTCAAGCAGGAAATCGAGAAACTGAAGGCGATGGACAAGGCCTTGGCCGATGCGCCGGACGGCCAGATTTCCCTGACTGACCCGGATGCCCGCGCCATGGCCACGAGCGCGCGCAACAGCGGGCTGGTGGGCTACAATGCGCAATGCGTCGTGGACACCGAGACCCACATCATCGTCACCCATGACGTTACCAACAAGGGCTTTGACCGTGATCAACTCAGCCCGATGGCAATGGCAGCCAAAGAGGCGCTCGGGTGCGGCAAGCTGCATGCCCTGGCTGACAAGGGCTATTACAGCGGTGTCGAGATCGCCGCCTGCGACAAGGCGGGTATCACGGTGACCATGCCGCGCCCGGAAACCTCCGGCAATCGCAGCAAGGGCATGTATGTGAAGGCCGACTTCAAATATGACGCCGCGCGCGATGTCTATATCTGCCCGACAGGGGATGAGTTGACCTACCGATACAAGTGCGAGGAAGACGGGCTCCAGGTCCGGCGATACTGGACCAATGAATGCCAGCACTGTCCCGTGAAATCACGCTGCACCACAGGCACGGAGCGCCGGGTCACCCGGTGGGAATACGAGCATCTGGTGGACGAGATGCGAGACCGGCTGCGCAGCGCCGATGATCCCATGACCCTGCGCCGCAGCACTGTCGAGCATCCTTTCGGGACGATCAAAGCCTGGATGGGCACCACCCATTTCCTGATGCGCCGCCTGAAAAACGTGCGCGCCGAGATGGCGCTGCACGTGCTGGCCTACAACATCAAGCGCATGGTCACCTTGGTCGGAATCAAGGGGCTGATGGCGGCGATGCCCGCCTGATAGGGTGAAGATCATCCCCAAAATCGGAAGAACATGCCCTCACGGGCCTGATATGAGAGCCACTGGCGGGTAGCATGAACCCAAGCAGGCAAAAAGACCTGCTGCGAACCCCTCACATCGCTGGTGGCGGTTGGTGCAGGAGTTTCCACACAGCCTA
>NZ_WHUT02000031.1 GCF_009380135.2 Fertoeibacter niger
TAGTTCGTCCTGAATAACACCTATGCTATTGATTTTGCGCTGAAACGTTGCGGTTTTTCTCGCCATGGTCTGCAAGGTTTTGTATAATTTCCGCCGAAACCTTGCAATTTCGGGTCTGTCATGAAGCACCGCCCGCGCCCTCCGGAACAGGATGACCTGCTGCGTCCGCGGTTGGTGGACATGATCGACCCGCGGCATGAACTCGTGAAACTGGCGGCGCTGATCGACTGGGACGTGTTCGAGCGCGAATGGGCGGGGTTCTTTCTGTCCGGCAAGGGGCGGCCCGCGACGCCGCCTCGGCTGGTGGCAGGGCTGCTCTATCTCCAACACGCCTATCGGCTGTCGGACGAGGCGGTGGTCGCGCGTTGGGTCGAAAATCCCTACTATCAGCACTTCACCGGCGAGACCTTTTTCCAGCACAAGCTGCCCATCGATCCGTCCTCGCTGACACGCTGGAGGGGGCGCATTGGCGAGGAAGGCGTCGAATGGCTGCTGACCCAGACGATCCGGGCCGGGCAGAGGTCCGGTGCCATCGACGGCGACAGCCTGAAGCGCGTGGCGGTGGACACGACAGTGACGGAAAAGGCGATCGCCCATCCGACGGACGCCCGGCTTTACGAGCGGGCGCGGGATCAACTGGTGGCTCTGGCGCAGGAGGCCGGGGTGGAGTTGCGGCAATCCTACGCCCGCCTTGCCCCGCGACTGGCGCTGCAGGTGGGCCGCTACGCCCATGCCAGGCAGTTCAAGCGCATGGTCAAGGCATTGAAAAGGCTTAAGGGCTACACCGGCCGTGTCATGCGCGACCTGCGCCGTCAGCTTGATGACATCCCCGAGGGCGGCCTGCGCGACAGGATCATCGCCAAGCTTGCCCTGGTCTCGCAGCTCCTGCACCAGCAGCCGAAGGGGAGCGGCAAGATCTACGCCCTGCACGAGACACAGGTCGATTGCATCTCCAAGGGCAAGGCCCGGGTGCGCTATGAATTCGGCTGCAAGGTCAGCGTCGCAACCACGCTGGACGAGGGCTTCGTGGTCGGCATGCGCAGCTTTGCGGGCAACCCTTACGATGGCCACACCCTTGGCCAGGCGCTGGAACAGCTGGAGATCCTGGCCGACCAGCGTCCCGATCTGGCCGTCGTCGACCGCGGCTATCGCGGCCATGGCGAGGAAAAGACCCGCGTCCTGATCAGCGGCACGAGGCGCGGCCTGACACCGAAACTCCTCGCAGACCTCCGTCGCCGCAGCGCCATCGAAGCCGAGATCGGCCACATGAAAACCGATGGGCGCCTCGCCAGATGCCCATTGAAAGGCACCATCGGCGACGCCCTCTTCGCCGTCCTGTGCGCCTGCAGACACAACATCCGAAAGATCCTCGCCCACCTCAGGGATTGGCTTGCCTGGATGATCGCCGTCGTCTGGGGCATCAACGCACCGGATCGGCGCCATCGGATCGTCAGAGCGGCTTGAGTGATTTGTTCAGGGCGAAC
>NZ_WHUT02000032.1 GCF_009380135.2 Fertoeibacter niger
TCAGCCCGCCGGTTGGCGCAAGGGGGATCAGCCTCTGTCTGGTCGCCGCCGTCGTGCGCCCAGCCGGCGGATCAGCGCAGCAACTGTCGCGACGGCGATCATCAGGCAGAGTGCGGCTTTCGTGGCCTGTTCCATCGTGCCGATGATCGGCAGGGCATGGGCCAGACTTGCCGTGACCAGAAATGCCGCCAGAAGGCCATGCACGTAGCGCCAGCTGCCTGGGGCAAAGCGGCGGCGCAGCAATGCAGACAGCGCTATGGCGATCAGCAAGCCCAAAGCCAGCACGCCCCAGACCGAAAACAGCGTCGGAGCCCGGAAAAGCAGGGCGTCGGCCATGTCTTGCGGGCTGGTGATCCACAGACCGGCCACGTGCAGCCCGACCAAGGCCGCGATGGCTGCACCAGTGCTTCGGTGCAGCATCTGTGCGGCATGCCGGGAGAGTGGCAGAAGGCCAGCAATCAGGAGGGCCTGTGGCAGGAGCATGGCGAGGGCGGCGACGCCGGAGAATCCTGCCGCGGCATGGGCGGCGTCGCGATAGGCGAGGAAGGGGCTGGTGGCTGCCAGGCCCACCGGCAGCGCCATGGCGGCCAGCAGGCCGGTCCAGATGGCGCTCTTGCGCATAACACGGGCCATGCTGCGTCCGGTCAGGCGGGTTGCAGCACGAAATGCGCCTCAAGGCTGGTCGCGCGGCGGTCCGCCATGATGGGGCGCAGGAAGACCGGCCGGAACGCGCCGCTGTCATAGGCCAGATGGGCATGGGGCTGGCCGAAGGTGGGCACGATCTGCGGCATCTCCAGCCGGAACAGGCCGCTCTCATCGGTCAAGGTGGCGCCGTGGCTGTGCGGGTCCTGCTCGCGGCCCTCGGTCGTGTGGGCCCAGATCTGGATGCGCTGCCCGGCCAGCGGCGCCCCGTCGCCCGCCCGGCGCACCGTGCCCGTCATCCAGAACCCGCCGCCGCCGATGCGGTTCACGATGGGCGCGCCGGGGCGATAGTTGTTGGCACCCCCGCGCATCGTGGCGGTGGGTGCCCAGTCCTCGGCCTGCAGCAGGCGTCCGGTGCTGCCGATGGCAAGCGCCGCGCCGGCGGTGGCCAGAAATCTGCGGCGCAGGAAAGGGGATGCGGTCATGGAGGTCTCCTTGAAACGTGGTTCAGCCTAACACGCCGCCGGGCTGACATCGGATCACATCTGGTCCAGCCAGGGCCCGGCGGCGGAAATGCGTTCAGAATTGCCAGCCGGCAGGCACCCAGGCATAGCCGGTATCGGTGCGCAGGATGCGGCCAAGACCGGGAAAGGGATAGTGGAAGCCCAGCACAAGCACGCCATCCGCCGCCGCAAGGTCAAAGATCCGCCGCCGCGACCGCGCCGCAGCGTCCTGATCACGGTCCGGCCCGGGGCGCCAGTTGCGGTTGATGTTGACCACCGGATGATAGGCCAGATCAGCCGTCAGCAGCAGCTGCTCATTGCCCGA
>NZ_WHUT02000033.1 GCF_009380135.2 Fertoeibacter niger
CAGCGGGCCTGAGCGCGCCCCCAAACCCCGCCGCAAGCCGGGCGCACAGCCCCAGCAGATGCAGAACAAGACCGAGGAGAACACCCATGTGGGACCGGAATCAGATGGCGGCACGCGCCGCGCAGGAGTTGCAGGACGGCTGGTATGTGAATCTCGGCATCGGGATTCCCACGCTCGTGTCCAATCATATCCCCGAAGGCGTTAACGTGACGTTGCAATCCGAGAACGGCATGCTGGGCATGGGGCCGTTTCCCTATGCGGGCGAGGAGGATGCCGATCTGATCAACGCGGGCAAGCAGACGATCACCGAACTGCCGCAGACCGCGTTTTTCGACAGCGCCACCAGCTTTGCGATGATCCGCGGCGGCAAGATCGCCATGGCCATCCTGGGCGCGATGGAAGTGGCCGAAAACGGCGATCTGGCGAACTGGATGATCCCGGGCAAGCTGGTCAAGGGCATGGGCGGGGCGATGGATCTGGTGGCCGGCGTGGGCCGCGTGGTGGTGGTGATGGACCACACCTCGAAGCACGGCGAAAGCAAGGTATTGAAATCCTGCACCCTTCCGCTGACCGGCCGCGGCGTGGTCAACCGCATCATCACCAATCTGGGCGTGCTCGACGTGGTGCCCGGCGGCCTTGCCATCGTCGAATGCGCCACCGGCGTCACCGAAGCCGACCTGCGCGCAGCCACCGAGGCCACCATCGTCAACTGA
>NZ_WHUT02000003.1 GCF_009380135.2 Fertoeibacter niger
TCCTCAAGACGGTCCGGAAACAGCGTCACCTGATCCCGGTCTACCCCTTCAATGAAACCTGACATAAATGCACTCCTGTATCGCAGGAAGCATACCATATCTGGAGGTTTTCACACAGCCTCGGCCGGTCGCAGCAAGCCGCATCGGCGCGGTTCGACGGCAAGCAGGCCCGGCGGGCATCGGTGTTCAAGGCTGGGGGCATAGCGTTACAGGGTGCCGCTACCTTCCTGGACAACATGCCGTCACAGCAGAAATCGCGCCGTGCATTGCAGTCGCACACAACCCTGCTGTCCAGTGGATCTACGCTCTACGACAGGTATGGCTGATGCCTGCACTTGGCGGCTAAGGCGGTCGATAGTCCAGCAATGCTCGGCGGAACGCAAAAGGCCCGCCGTGGGGCGGGCCGTGGTGGGTGATGGATGGCGAAAGAACCGGAGCCGATCGGGGCAGGCGATCTCGATCAACTTCACCAGGCGGCGCGGGCGCGGGGGACTCGGTTTGCGCTGCGTCTCAGCTGGGCCGCAGTCGTGCTGAACTTGGCTTTCATGGTGCTGGCGCTAGAGGCCAACGGCTACCTTTTCTGACCATCGGCCCATTCCCACTCAAACGACAGGTCACCGATTTTCATGACATTTTTCGCCATGAAGGGGATGTAAACGGTGTCACCCGGAGAAGCCCCACTCGCCGATCTGGATGAACCGCTTGGCCCAACCCGATAGTTGAGATCAGTGCGGCGCAAATCGGGCAAAGGGTTTTTGAGGTGGTTTCTACCGGTCGCGGCGTCGTATCCGGGGTGGTCACCATATGCGTCTAGATTGCTCAGCACTCTGCCAGCCTTGGGCTTTGCGGCTATGGTTAGAACTTTCGCGCCGATGGGTTCAAGGTTTCTGACAATGAGATAGTAAGATATCCATTCAGGCGCTTCTTCATTGACCCCGCTGCGCTCCAACTCAAAGACCAATGCCTTTCGGCGCATCCTTTCGGTGTCGTTCTTTGCCATGCGCCGGGCATACAGCACAGAACCAACTGCCAAGACCGTGTTCATTGCGGTGCCCGCCAACGCTATCCGCGCTTCGGTAAGCCACTGCGGCCATTCCACTATTGCATAACCTCGACGTCACCGCCGTGCTCGACGCGACGGTATTCGCCCGTGATCCTCACTTCATAGCCCGCAGCGTTGGCTCGCGCCTTTCTGCCGCAAATGTACTGGGCACATCACCGGCGCTCCGTTCCTGTGCGATCTGCCGCAAGAGGTCATTGTTTTGGATCATGAGAGCGACTACCCCGCCCAAGGTGATGCTGATCAGGGGGCCGCCAAACACGATGGCATAGGCCAACCAAGTCTCAACTCGCCCACTCCAAACCATGGCAGCGCCGATTGTGAAAAGCGATAGAATGGCGCTCCAAGTCACAAAGGCGAAAATTGATTTGAACATACTTACAAGTGCATCGTTCATCTACCCATCCGCCATTATCTGCGCTTCACCGTTCCACGGCACCATTTCACAAGGGCAACACCGAGCCAACGATTCCTTGCCGCTCTCTTTGTGCACTGGCATGACGGCGACCACGTGCTGGCGATCGTCATCAGCCACAACCTGCACAGGCGGCATCTGATGGAAAGTCAGCGACTGAGCGTTGCGGCGTGGGTGGCGAACATGCCGAGTGCACTGCGCGGATCGGCACGCCAGTAGCAGGTCCGATCCGCGCCGGGGGCGATGCCTCCCGGCCTTCTTCGCGGTTGAATGTTTGCACATATTCAACCTGAAGCGTCTTGCCATCCCCTGACCATTCCGCTAAGTCTGCGACGCCCAACCATCGCTGGCCCAGGCTCAAACCTTGGTGTTCAATTTGTCGATTTGGGTATGCACGGGCTCAGACCCCACCCCGCACAACCTGCATATGTAACCCTTGTTTTGGGGAGAAAATGCCATGGGCGATTTATTCGCTTGGTGGGTGGGGCTGTCCGTTTCGGAAAAAACCGCACTTCTACAGCTTTTCGTCAGTATAGTGTTGATCTGGCGATAACAGGTAGCACGGCAGAGGTTCTGCCGTGCTACTCCGCCAGACCTTTGTCAGAGCGTTGGGAAGTAAGCATCACTTGTTGCCCCTCCGAAGTGCCATGCAAGGCCCGTTGCCGTTCTCGGGCAGGAACACAACGCCAGCGGATTCTAAAGCCGTGCGGATCGCGGCGATGGGGCGCGCGAAAGAGCTGGGCCAGTCACCGGCACAGATGGAATCGGCGCTGCTGTCGGTGAACTTCGGTGGTGGAGATAATCTGGCGTGAGATAGAGCAGGATGCGCCTATGTTCAACGGGCACGAAGCATTCGCGCCCGTTGAAATGGCCGTCATCGCTCAGTTACGCTCACCAACATCGGAGAGGTCAAATTTATGATCTTCAGTTTGCCATCAACATCCCGGACGGAAACAAGCATCCCTTCTTGGGCATCTACAACGTGATAGTAGGTCGTCTCAGAATAACACTTATCATCATAGTTGTACTCCATGTAGGAGAACGCATGACGAGCACCAATCCTTAACATTTTTCAGAACCCTTTCTCAATCTAATACCGGCACCGCCGCCGTTCTCAGGTAGGAATTCTACCCCGGCGGTTTCAAGAGCGCGTCAGACGGCGTCCACATTATTTGCCATAGCGCTTATGCACTGGCCGAGGAAGTAGTCCGCAAGGCCCGCAATCTGTCGGAGACGCTTGAAAGAGTGACGCCATGAACGCTGAGTGGCGCGAGGCCTTTGATACGACCGACGCCAAACTTGCGCGCGTGAAAGGGCTAGTGACGGCGCTAGCATCTCTGGCGTTCGATCATGATGCTCTTTCGTCGAGCGACCCGGCGAGTGCTGCGATCACAGCGGCAATCGACGCCCTGCAAATGGGAGTCGGGGAGGTAGTGAGCCTGCGGCACACTGAGTGAGACGAGGGGCAGGGGTGAGGCGGCGCGGGAATAGGTCCCGGCAGTGAAGGCGATGCAAGCAATGCAGGGGCCGGTGGCGAAGCTTCCGGCCGTTTTCATTGCCCAGAACATATGAAGGAATCTGTTACCCCCAGTGTTACCCTAGGCAGAAAAATCAGAAAACCCGCCAAAGCGGGTTCTGCGTAGCCATCTGACCTTATTAGATTTTTTGGCTCCGGCGGTAGGGATCGAACCTACGACCAATTGATTAACAGTCACAACATCTAGGCATTGCAGGCCGTGCCGAGGCGTTGCGAGAAGTGCCGTGCAGCATCACTAAAACCCTTTATTTTCATTGTTCTATACATTGCAGCGCGTTATCATGCGTTGCAAGCGATAGCGATGCGTGATGTGTAATTTTGTCTGCTATATGTCTGACAGAAGACGCCAGTGAAAGGACGGGCCATGGCAAGGGTGATGCTGACGGATCGGTCGGTGGCGGCGTTGCAGCCGAAGGAGAAGCGGTATGACGTTTCGGACAGCAAGCGCGTAGGGCTGCGGGTCCGTGTTGCCCCTACCGGGATCAAGACATGGGTTTTTGAGAAGCGGGTGCGGGGCGAAAGCAAGCTGCGGAGCCACACGCTCGGGCGGTTCCCCGTCATCAGCTTGGCCGAGGCGCGAGAGAAAGCCCTGACCCTTGAGAAGGAAGCCGTTGAGGGGGTGGACCGCAAGGCCGAGGTCAAGAACATGCAGACGGTCAGGACGATCCTTGACCGCTATGACGAAATGCACCTCGCCCAGCTTCGCACGGGCAAGCAGCGCCGCAAGCAGATCGAAGTCGCCTTTGGCAACCGTTTGGACGATCCGATGAACAAGGTCGAACGGCGGCACCTGCAAGAGTTCATCGACAAGGTGGCGGGGAAGGGGACCAAGGTTTTGGCGAACCGCTACAAGGCGGCAATCAGCGCGTTCACCTCGTTCGCATGGAAGCGCGGTTACATTGACCAGAACATCGGTGCGGGCCTCGCCAAAGCCCCCGGCAAGGAAAAGCCCCGCGACCGCCTGCTGACCCTGACTGAGGTTCGCGCGATCTATGACGCGGCTGGCCTGCTATCCCCCCTGTGGACGCCGATCATTCGTCTCCTGATCCTGACAGCGCAGCGCCGGGGGGACATCGTCGGGTTGCGTCATTCGGAGATCGACTTCGACAAGCGCCGCATCGACCTGCCGGGGTCGCGCACCAAGAACGGCAAGGCGCATATCGTCCACCTGTCCGAACCCGCCCTTGAAATCGCATCAGCCGTCACCCCGACGAATGACCTCATGTTCACGACAACAGGGAAAACCCCCGTGTCGGGCTTCTCCAAGGTCAAGGTTGAAATTGACAAGCTGCTGCCCGAGGACATGGCCCCTTGGACGTTCCACGACTTCCGCACCGCGTTCGCAACCATCATGGCTGAGGGCGGGGCAGACGAAGGGATCGTTGACCGTATCCTGAACCATTCGGCCAGCGCATCAGCCGCAAGCGCAGTCGCCCGTGTTTACAACCTGTCCGCGCAACTGGACAAACGGGCCATCGTCCTTGATCGGTGGGCCGAACTGGTGACGAAACGCAGCGCCAAGGTAGTGAGCATCGCATCGTGAGCCGCCCGAACCCGCCACCTGTTGAAGTCATGGAACAGCGCGCACGGGATTACCTTGCGACGGTTGCAGGGCGAGTCTTTTCAACTCGTTCCCCCGAAGTCGATGCCGCGTTGACAGAGATTGGGTTTCCATACGCAATAGGGCCGGACATTGCCTTGCAACAATTTTTCGACCAATCACCCGACGAGCAGGAATTGATCCTGACCAGACTTGTTAAGGGCGCGCAAACGGTTCCGCAGTTCCATGACGCGGCAACCTTCCTTTACAATGAGGTCGCGTTGAGCGGCAGGCTGAACACACCCTTCATGTCCCGTCTTTTTCGTGATCTGGTGAATACTGTTCGACCAGACGAAAAGAAGGGACCAAACGACGCTGAACGTAATGCGCTCATCCTCAGCCTTATGAATATCCTCACCTCCGAGTTTGGTATCGCGGCGGTGTTCAACAAAGCCAAGTTTGAAAATAACCGCCGTAACGCAAAGCCAAATAACGATGCCGCAAGCATCGTCGTGCGGGTTTTGAACAAGCAATTTCCTGCCTTGAGCCTGTCATGGGATGGGGTGCGGGTTGTTTGGGAAAGCCATCGCAAGCTGGCAAAGGAAATGGCTGAGGACGAATATCTAGCCCGCGCGCCCCTTGCATCATCGTCCGAGGCGGAGGGCTGAAAAAGCCCCCTCTGTGGAAATGATGATAACCGCGTTTTGTCCCTCAAATTGATTTTGGCACTCGAGGGACGCGCAACAGGGCGGGGCGCTGCATGATGATTCCATGAGACGCACAAAGGTGTGACATGGAACAGATTGACCCCAACAGACTTCTACGGGCGAAACAAGTGGCCGATTTGACCGGGCTTTCTGTTTCGACCTTTTACTCGCACATCAGGCAAGGGAAGTTCCCGAAGCCGCTTCAAACAGGGCCGAACACTGTGGCATGGCGCTACGGCGATATTGTCGGCTGGATCAACTCCCTTCAAGAGGTGGCGCGATGACCAGCGTTGCAGTCAACATTCATCATGCCCTGACCAAGAAGGGCGACAACCACACCAGCGACAGCGTTGCGCGCTTGATCGCTGAGGCGCAAGCAGAACTTGCGCGAGTGGCCGAAACCGTCGCAGAGGACGAGCGGTTGCTGGCCGACATCCTGACCCCTGAGGATCAGGAAGCGGCAATCGAGCAACGGTTGAACGCATCCCGTTTGCTCCATGCGCGGCTGTCAGGGGCCATGCCACGTCTGGAAGCCCTGCGGGATCAGATCACGCTGCGCGAACGGGATGCCGCGCAAAAGGCATGGTATCAGCGGTTGGTGAAGCGTCGTGACGTGATCGGCAAGCAACTGGCCGAATGGCTGGACACCCTCCCTGCCGTTGCAAACGCGCTGCATGAGGCGGTGCAACTGGCCCAGGAGGCGCAGCACTTCAACGTCAAACCGCCGCCCAGCGTCCTTGTGAATCCCAAGGATCGCATGGTTAGCAACTACGATTTCCTCCCGCCCATCGTCGCGGATTTCGTGCTGAACAATACCAAACTCGTCAGCGCGGACGGCACCATCTTGTTCGCCCCTGTGGACGCACGGGCGGGCAGCAATGCGAACCCTGCGCCGCGGCCTCGCATTGTTGAACCGAACCTGACGGCTGAGGAGGAGGAATCCCTGCAATACGCCATCGAGATGCGCGAAGGGGCCAAGCGTCGCCTTCAAGCGTTCCAGCAGACGGCAGCGGTGCAAGGGGTCAGCGTTGAACAGGTCGCATCATGGCAGTGCATGAATGAGGGCGGGCTGAAAGACCTGCAAGACACGGCTGCGGGCTACAAGGTGCTGGAAGCCAAGACCGCGCTCGTGTCAGCCGACCGCGCGATGGCCGATCAGTCGAAAAAGGCGACTTCCTGATAACCTATCAGGAGGTCGATCCCAATAATCCCCTCCGACAGAACGGCTTAGGTGCTGGCGTGTGATTGTCGCAGACACATGCCAGACATTCCGCCCGTTTCGCCGGGATTTTGAGGCAGAACGATGGTGAATCTTCCGACCCTTTTTGACGCTTCGACCGTCGCCCCTGTCACCCCGGACTACATGTCCACAGATGGCCTTTCATCGGAGGCCGATCACCTCGCCGCGACCCGTTACAGGTCCGTCCCGGCTGACATGAGGGCCGCGCCGTGCTGGATGGTCGCACGGGACAAGAAGCCCCACCGCGTCACGCGCGGCACAGGGGGCGGCGTCATCGTATCGGCTTATCCGGTCGATCATCACGACGCTGCGAACCATTGCACGTTCGCAGACGCCATGGAGGCCATTGCCGCCGATCCCTCGCTTGGGCTAGGCTTTGTCCTGGGTGTCGGCAACGACTTCGCCTGTGTCGATCTGGACGACCTTGACAAGGTGGCCCCCGAACATCGGGACGGGGCGGCTGAACAGCAACGCCTGATCCGAGAACGGCTTACGCCTCTTACTTACAGCGAAGTCTCACGCTCGGGTAAGGGCTGGCACTTCATCGGGCGATGCCCCACGCCCCCGACCGACAAAGCCTGCGTGAAGCACCCGGAATACCACATTGATCTCCTTATCCGATCCTTCCTTGTCGTGACGGGCGATCATCAGCCCGAGGCCCCGAACGCGACCACGGAGATTGCAGACATTTCATCGCAGGTGCAGTCGCTTCATCGCAAGTTCAATGAGGGTGACGGGCCTGCAACGGGCGTTGCGACCCTTCCCGCAGATGGCGTCATCACCCCCGGCCGCGTCACAGACGCGAAACAGCTTAAGCTGATCCTGTCGGCAGGGAAGAACGGGGAAGCTTTTCGTGACGGGCGCAGGGCGAACGATTGGTCAACCACATTCAAGGCGATCCTGAACGCAACGGCGCAGTTCTGCACCGACGAGCAGCTTGCTTATCAGGTCATCGCAACGAGCGGGCTTGTTCAACTGGCCGAGGACAAAGGGTCAGTGTCGCGCATTGAAAAGTTGGACCGCCTTTGGGCGAAGGAATGGCGCGACTCCCTGATTAAGACCGAGCCAAGCCGTAGGGCTGAGGCTGCGGCCCATGTGGATATTGGCCCCCTGACATTGGCCGATCTTTGGGATTGCCGTCAGAGCGGTTACGTCAAGTTCAGGGTTCAACAGCGCGCAGAAGACCTTATCACGGAGGGGCTGTATCGCGGGACTGATGCTGAAACCCTTGCCCCCCTGTTCCGCTATCTGACGCCCGAACGTCAAAACAGCCTTACCAATATGCTGCGGGCGGCTAAAAAGGACGATATGGCGAAGCTGTGCCTTGATGCCTGCATTATGGCTCAAAGCGCCACGACCACAGAGGTTATTGAGCTAAACGACTTCATGGGCGAAATGATCGCCGAGGAAAAGCGGATTAGCGTTAAGGTCCGTTTTAAGGAATACAACGAGAAGTTTTATATTGTCGAAAACTATGGCGGCTCCGCGATGGTGTTTCGGGATGCGTTTCATCCTGAAAGCGGCGCACAAGAGTTCTGGCGACCGCGCGCCTTCCAAGAGGCGAAAGTTCACGAGTTGGTTCTGCTGTCTTTCAACATTTCGGAAGATAAACCGCATGTTGAGCGATTTGCTCGCATGTGGACGGAAAGCCCAAAGGCCCGCCGATACGCAAAGCAGGAAATGCGGTTTGAGACGACTGAAAGGGTGGTAGATATAAATGGGGAAAAGGTATTCAACCTATTTCAAGGCTGGGCAACGATGCCCGCTGCCGGGACATGGCCTGCAATTCATTATCTAATCCGCGACATTATTTGCTCGAGTTCTGTCGATGCGACGGAATACCTTCTTAATTATCTGGCGCATATGGTTCAGAAACCCCATGTGCTGCCGGGAACGGCTGTAATACTGCAAAGCGAGGAACAAGGGACGGGCAAGAGCACATTTATGACCTTGCTGCGTAAACTGCTCGGGTCGCGCTACTGCGCATCCACCTCTGACGCAGATCACTTCGTCGGACCGCACAATGACCGCGCCCTAAATAAGGTGCTGTTGCACTTTGAAGAAGCCGTTGCCCCGAATGACCGCAAGATTGAAAGCAAGATCAAGGCGCTGATTACCAATGAAACGGCCAGCTATAACCCCAAGGGCATTGCGGTAATCGAGGCCCGAAACTTCGCGCGGGTGTTCATGACCTCCAACGCACAACAGGTGGCGCACTTGGCCCGACATGATCGCCGAATGTTTGTGCTAAACGTCTCGGCCAAACACGCGAACAATGCTGCGTTCTGGTCCGCAGCGCATGACGCATTTCCACAGGAGATGGAGGCTTTCATGCACGCTCTGCGGACGCGCGACATATCGGCCTTCCGCCCGAGTGTCATCCCGTTCACTCAAGCCAAGGACAAACAGAAGATGGCTTCTGTAGTTGGCCCTGAGCGTGTGCTGTTTGATTTTCTTGAAGCTGGCCGTCTGCCTGCATGTTCGCACTTCGACGGGAGGACGTGGGAAGTACGGGTGACAGCATTGACCGAGCATTTCATCAAGAACAGCAGCAAGGTGGGGCATAGCTATCCGCAGCCCGCGCGTGTGTTCGCCCCTGTGGCGCTGTCCCCTGTGCGCGTCAGGCGCATCAACGTCAGTGGTCAGGCATCCAAGTCGTGGCGCGTCCTTACGCTGCCCAAGCTGACTGATGCTCGTATGGCCTTCCTCTTCCATCAGAATGTGTCGGCATACGACTGGGGCGACGGCATGGAGGACTGGGCGCTCGATTGACCGGACACCTCCACAAGGAGGGGGGCATAGGTGGGGGGTGGGGGGTGTCCATGCCGGGGCGACTCCATATACACTTGAGCGGAAAAATCAGGTCGATACCGGGCGGTACACGACGCCGACCATCGAACCTACCGCTGACGTAGGAAATGGACCGTTCCACCAAACTTAGTCACGTGGGGCTTAAGCCGGTCGTGGCAATGGGTAACTACGTGGTCGCCCCGTTCGATACCGAAGAAGCGCAGCCCTCGCCGGACAGCCACAGCGGCAGTCGTGCCTGAACCAAGGAAACTGTCCAACACTAGATCACCGGGATTGGCGGCTATGCCAAAAATCCTATCAATCAATTCCTCGGGCTTCGGAGTGTCAAACACGGGTAATCCGGGAAACAAACTGATAGTATGCTTCTTTGCAGAATCTGTCGTACCAACTTCATCTGCGCGCCATAAAGTCTGTGGAGTCAACCCCCCATCGATTTCAGAGAGAAAGCGTTTCAATCGTGGAACGGCAGTACCATTCTTGCCAAAATAGATGCGATTGTCTGAAATTAATTCTCGAACCCGATCTAGCGTATACATCCAGCACCTTCCTTGGGGTGGTGCGTGTCTCTTTCCTGATGGCCCTACTATCTCGTAAAACTGGCTCGCTGTTGCGTGCCCAGCCTGAACATTTAGGGAGATTGATTGCCAAAGCCCCCGAGGATCGCCGTCTGGATTCTTGAAGCGTTTTAGGACCTCGCTATCATAGGGAAGACGATTGCGCGACTTCTTGAAGGCTTCCGCGTCTTTTGCATAAACAAGTATATACTCGTGATTATTAGAAAAAGCCCGACGATTCTCACGCGTCTTCCTGTGCTCCCAAATAACTGTCGCCACAAAGTTACCACGCCCAAAAACCGCATCAAGTGCAACTTTCAAATAATGCACCTGACGGTCATCTATTGAAATCCATATGCTGCCAGTTTCTGAGAGTAACGGCTTAAGTCTCTCAGCATGTCCAGTGAGTCGATCAATCCAATCGCGATGCGTGTCGCGGTCTTCATAGTGCGTGTATGACTCAAGGTTGTTATAAGGAGGATCAATGTAGACGCATTTAACAGAACCATTCAAAAGCGGGCTAACGCAGTCAAGCACTTCGTCATTGTCACCGTGAACGAGAAACGACACAGGCCCCTTGTCACCAAGCCGCAGTTCAGGCACATCCTCAACCCCTTTGCCCTTGGTGCCCTGCTTGGCACGGTTGAGGATCACTTCGTCTAGCACTTGCGGCTCCTTTGACTAATTGTAGGGCTTGGGCTTCGAGCGCACACCATATACGGTTACACTTACACGATCAGCGAGAATCGGACAAGATGAAAGCAAATCTGCATGGAGCCGTGGTCGCGAGCGAACCGTATGGCATCGACACGGCGGTTAGTCCATGGCGTCCGATCCACTACCTCGGTAGCAAACTGCGCGCGCTCACAAGCATTGAAGACGCGCTATCTAGTGTAACTTCGGTAGGCAGCACGGTTTATGATATATTTTCCGGATCAGGAACGGTCTCTTCATTCTTAGCGCAAAGCCGTCCCGTTGTATCTGTGGATATTCAAGAATACTCTCGCGTTCTTAATAATTCACTGCTTTCACCAGTGGCAGTGAGTTTTGACGAAGTAGGCCAACTTCTTTCGACAAGAATAGATGAATCGTTAAAGTCAGGTGTCATCAGTGCAGTGATGCCGTTAATAGAAGTTGAGCAAGAGGCTATCAAACTCGCATCGCAAGGTAAGACGGAACTTCTAGCAGATTTGCTTGAGGCAGGCTCTCTCCAAATCAGCGTGACAAAATCAGCAAACGCAATAGTGGATAAAGCTCATAGGGAGGCGGAACGACGCATTTCTTCCCTATCAGATGCCGGAAAATATTCTGCCATGATGCTTCGACACTTCGGAGGGCTTTACTTCTCATTCCGACAGGCCGCAGAACTGGACGTTATCTTGTCGCTTTCACATAGTTATCGGCAAGACACAAAGGATACTCTTATTGCTGCGGCGCTGACGTGTGCAAGCGATTTGGTAAACACTGTGGGAAAGCAGTTCGCTCAACCAATTCGCCCTCGCAACAAGGAGGGCATGGTTAAAGGCAACTTGTATGGATTGGTTGCGAGAGATCGGATGCGTGTTGCTTCCACGTCTTTTCTCAGTGCGATATCAAAGTACTCTAATTTGCGACGTCCACCTTTTGATTGCCGGGCTGTTAGGTTGGACTATTTAGATTTCATTCGTGAGACTAATCTAAAAGGTGGAGTAGTATATGCTGATCCTCCTTACACAAGAGATCACTACAGTAGGTTTTATCACGTTCTTGAAACAATGGCGCTTCGTGACGATCCTAGAATTTCAACAAACAAAGTGAACGGTCAAGTGTTGCCTAGTCGGGGAGCCTATCGAGAGGAGCGGCATCAATCTCCATTTTGCATTCGGAGCCAAGCTCCTTTGGCATTCGACCAAATGTTTGAAGGCGTAGCCGTCCAAGGGGTCCCAATTGTGGTGTCGTACTCGCCATATGCCGCCGATAAAGATGCTCATCCGAGAGTGATGACTATTGATGCAATTCTCGAAATTAGTAGAAATTACTACGCTGAGGTGGACGTGGTTTCAGTGGGAAGTTTTGTTCACTCCAAGCTTAACCGCACCGACTTAAACAAAGAGGGTGCGGCTGAGGCTGAGTTCCTGATAATTTGCAAGGGTGCTCGTTAAACGTTAATCGGCGGTGCGATAACTGCAAGATCAGCAGCGTTTGCTATAACTCGACGCAGGAAACGGCCTACATAGCGTGTCGTTAGAAATTGATCTAGTGCTGCGTATTCTGCGTCTCCGGGCATATAAACGTGATACCTAAATTCCTTGAGTTTGGTGCGCCTAAAGACCGCAATCGGCATGTTCTGAGCCGGATACGCCATTCCATTGACGGCAGTGAGTTCAATTCTGAAATTCACGCTTTTAACGTGAACAACCTGCGTGTTTACCGGTGGCGAAGCTACGCCCGCCGCTGTAACCGGAATGAGTGAAACATGTTCGTTTGCAAGGGGATCGACGCCAAAGTAGGTTTTCATAACTTCCTTAGGGAAGTTGGCTTGCTTCCAGCGGTTGCCCTTACCGATTTCGGCGACTAGCACATCGTTTGCAACCGCTGCCGCCACTGGCGGTTGTGGTGCAGGCGCTACTGCTTGTTGTTGTCCGGCAGGCGGCGCCGGCGGCGCTGGCGGTGCATTTGGTGCTGCAACCGCCGGGGCGGGCTGGATAATTGAGGGCGCAACGACAAGTGGCTTGAGCGATGGACGTTTGGACGGTCCGTTCGCCGGTGCAGCGGTTCCCTGACGCGGCGGTTGGGCTATACCTAGAAGCCCGTCGGCAACGAGTTGAGAGGTGTCCGCTTTGGCAGCGACAATGTTGGCCCGACTATCGAGTGGTGCGCGGAACCAGTCGTCAACTGAAGAGGCGATGGAGTTCAGAACGCCCGGATCGTCGCCATTCCTCGAGTCTAGAAGCATTCCGGCTTCAATGTTCAGCCCCGTGATGCCCGCTGGTGTTAGGTTTGCGGAGCCGATGTACGCAAGCTGACTTCCGTCCGTCCTCGTCAGATGGTAAACCTTGGGATGAAAAAGGCCATTTGAGAAACCCACAACTGCGATTTTCGTGTTCTGTCGGGGGTGTTGTATAAGGTCGATTAAAGCGTCTACGTCTGATTGAAGGGTGTCTCGGGCGTTCGCCCCAATCACAACAGAGATATCTCGCTGATTTGCGTTAAGGGCATCTATTATTGCTTTAAACGCACTTAAGCCATTCAGTGAAAAGTATCCACTCGTTACCCTGAGGTGGTTGATTTCCGCAGCGTTCTCTGCTTGAACCCAGTGCCCCACGGCATCTTGGGGGTTTTGCGTCGCACTATTTAAGTATCTCAAGGTATCACCCGCTTGCAGTTTCTTGCGGCACTATCCTCTGGCGTGTGCTGTGAAGCAAGGGGGCGACGGTGTGGCTGACGTCGCCCATGCCGCCCGTGCGCTTGCTGTGACCTGTATCACAGCAGCGTTACGGGCTTTTGCAGCAAGGACACGCGTGAACGCAGACAGCGCGTGTGAGAGCGGTTTTTCGGCGGCTGTGAGCGGCAGGGTATCATCCGCGCCCCAAGAACACGCGAGTGAGTTCGTCACTCCGCACAAACTGCCCATCCTTGAGGTGCAACATGAAGCCCCCGTCTCTGGCATAGATCTGGTTGCGCGAGTGACGCGCAACAGCCGTGTTAAGGGCGACGACTTGTTCAGGGCGATAGTCCGACCGTTGGGGCAGGTCCTCAAATAGCCCGACAAGTGCCAGTTCCGGGGATAGCGTGAACATCACGATGGTGTTCTGCAAGCCATGACCCGGAGACCAAGGGTTCGGCTGCTTCACCTTGTCAGTCCAACTTAACACCGTTGGATCGTCACAGGTTATGAACTGATGGCCCTTCGGCGCGCGAGCAAAGCACCAGCTGCGACGAGAAAGCTGTTCCAACACCGGTTCAACCATCTTAAGTTCAAGGGTAATTAGATGGGTCTGGTCGATGACGATCTCATAGTTTCGTTCTTCGTGGAAACGCTTCATTTCGTCATATGTGACATCCTCTTTTACAGGCACACCGCTTTCTCGCATCTTCCTTATTTGGGATTCCCAAATATCATTTGTCGATACGGATAGCCCCATAATGCGCTCAACAACGTCTTTATGGAAATCGCTCATGTTTCCCCGAAGTCGAGGATTGCGAACCGATAGAAGTGCCATCAGGTTCATTATCGAATTGAAGTGCTCAGGGCCGGGGAATGCTTGTGCCTCAATCACCTGTTGTAAGTGCGGGGCGATCTCTGCCTCAATTTTCGACATGGCATCTTCGATGTGATTTGGCCCGACGCCATGTGCTTCGACACGATTAAAGTGTCTGCGGCTTCCAATATTTCTAACCAGTGTGGTAAATGATTTCTTGGTATCACTGTCAAAGACAAACACTTGAGCCTGACGGCCAATGCCAGCAGAGAAACCCCGAAGATAGAATTGCGGAATGTAGTGATGGTTCGCTTTAGTCGCCAATGCCGTACCAATGGTGAAGGGTAAACTCCCTCCACCACTAGCGCGGGGCGCGAACGCTTGGCAAGCAAGTTAAGGTTGCGGAGTCAGGCCGTCAGGGTGACCACAGGGTTGTGCTTGACGGGGAGGCGGTGGTGTTCGTTGACCAGTTCGATGATCATATCCATGTGCTCGAGACTGACGGGCTGTGGCATCTTGCGGCACATGCGCCTGACCGATGCGACCTTGTAAACCAGTTCCCCTGCCCATGACCAATCCCCGGCCTGCCTGCAATGTTGGGCCATATCGTCATAGATCGCCCGCCAGCGGTCAAAGCGTTCCTGCGCCTCATGCGTCAGCTTGGGTTCAAAGGCCGCGAGGTCGAGGGGGATCAGAGTAGCCATGTTGGTTCCTTGTCATAAATTCCGAGGTGTTCAACCATCGTGAATTGGCCGCTCGGGGAGTGGTCGCTGTCGAACCGCCGTGTGTAGATCAGGGATTCGGTGTTCATCATCACGGTCAAGGCTTTGTGCAGCAGGACGTTGTGCGTCTCCTCGCTGACCCCTGCGCCCAACCGTTGCAGGGCCAAGGGGAGCGCCCGCTTCACCACTGTGGACGTTTTGACAGCCTTCTTCTGTGCCAGCAACGTTTCAAGGATGCAGGATGAGTAAGCCCGGTTGTGAGGGTCAACTGCGCGCCCGTAATCGAGGGGCTGCATCGCTTCACCCATGATCGGCGTCCACAGGTAGGCATGAAACTTCATCGCGCCGCCGCGTCCGTCCAGCGCGTAAACGTGGGCGTGATCCAGCCCGTGATTGTCGGGGTGTTTGCGGCAGTAATCGCGCATCTCCTGCAAGCTATCATGAAAGTCGGCTGTCGAGTGCCAGAACTGTCCGTGCAGCAAGTTCGATTGAGGGAGGGTATCGGACAACGCGGGGCCATACCATTGGATGCCGCCCATCAGCGCCCCAAACTTGGAGGCGTGGTCCAATAGGCTTTTAAACCTATATTCCTCTATTGGGACACCCTTGCTCATTTTCAAACCCCTCAACTGCATTGATTTTATTATTCCCGCGTCACTCAATTAAACGGTAATTTCGTGTATTCCTGATTATTGAGATTGCGTGAGATTGATTGAATTGAATCTGCGCATATAATGGGGCTGATTAAATACGCGAGGGCGCGATGGACGAGCAGGACGAAGAAAGAATTGTTGTTGGCCTGACCCTCCGCGCGAAGGGCGGCGACGTTGACGCTGCCAAACTTCTTTTTGCTGAAAGGGCGAAGCGAGTCCGTCCGGTTCGGTTTCAGGAGTGTCAGACGCTGGATGAATTGAAGACCGAATTTGAAAACTACATGGGCATGGAGGACATCAACCGCGCAGAGTCTGACCATGCCGCCAAGTCGTTTGATCGCCTGTTCCGACTGATCTCTGCCCGTGATGATGCTCGGAAGCAGGCCGCGCTGGCGCTGGTGAAGACCTCTGGCCTGCTACTCGTCCCTGTGATGGACCCTGCCGCATGGGAAGTCGCGGCAGAGACTTCTCAACGGAATCTCAAGGACTTGGCGCGCGCCTGACGAGTATCTCCACAGGGGGGCTCGGGGTTGCCAACGATTTGGACTCCTTGTCCCTATCGAACTACGAAAGTTGGACCTAACGAAAAATAGCGAAGAAGTCGGGTTCACTTTCTTCTTGGGCAAGCAACCGGCCATCTGTGCCGCGGAATGCGCCGATGTTATGATCCGCGTTACGCCCGTGTTACGGGAGCGCACCGCAGTTCATAACGAAATTTCTTTTGCAATATCATGGCGTTGCCTACGAAATGTTACGTGTTACGCATTTTCTCTCTGTATGGGCGATCAATACATATTTTACCCACATTTCCTTTTGAAATAATGAAACTTCAATGTTTTTCATAACACTATAACAACCGTAACAGACTGTTGAAATCAAATCGGAATTTTCTGTTATGCTTCGATCATACCTCCATGACAGAGCGTAACAAGGGGGTGGAGGAGCTGGTTCGTCCGTCATCGCCCTTTGACAGCCCGGCCCGTGCGGCCCCATGTGGTTATTGAGGGGCGAGGGGGGGGCGTGCGTTCGATGAGGGGACGTGTCGAGTTCGGGGGCATCGTGCGCTGTGACGTGGTTTTGCGTGCGTGTTGAGGGGTGTCGCGTATCGTGCGTCGTCTGCACGACAGCCACGCCGTGATCCCGGTATCAGTCTGTGCTGTCTGATTCCGTGGTTCATCGTGTCTGCTCGTCGCCGTCATCGGCCATGCGGCATGATGCTGGACGAGAGGGCTGTGTGACCGGGTTCGGGGACGATGGGAGTTTGTCCCCCTATACAGATAGAGGGTGGGGTCCTACCGAGGGAAGCCTGACGCTCTATGCTTGCGCCAGATTTTCGGTCGGGATTTCCATCGTTGCAGGATTATACAGCCAGATCAGCGCCTTGCGGGCTGTCTGCGAACCTGACGCGCGCCACTGTGGAAATCGCAAAATGTCTGCTATATGTCTGACCGTCGCAGAAATGATACGGGGTGGCGTTGCTGCCTCCCCTGTAACTCATTGAAATCTTTTGAGATTTCTGGCTCCGGCGGTAGGGATCGAACCTACGACCAATTGATTAACAGTCAACTGCTCTACCGCTGAGCTACGCCGGAACACGGGGGCTTTATAGCGGGGGGTTTGGGGGGCGTCCAGAGGCTAATGTCAGAAAAATGACGGACGGGACGGGGCGGAAAGGCGGGATGCAGCGGCGTGCGCGCGTCCTGTGTGACAGCGAGCGCCGTTTGCTTCGCGGTGGTGACTGAAACGGCGCGCCACGGTTGCGGCAGCACAGGGTCGCAGGTGGAGCGCGGGTCGCACGGCTTTCCCGCGCCGGTAATGGCACGCGCCTGCCAGTTCCGCGGCAGGGGAAGATGCGGCGTCTTTGAGCCGGGGCGAAATCGTGGCATCACGCATGCCCTGCCCTTCTGCCGCGCTGTGACGGCGCAATGGCGGGCAGCCATGCGTTCAATCAGCGGACTGGCGGGGCAATGTGCGTGCGGGGTTTGCCCGGCGGGTTCGCATGATGCGAGGCGTGTTGCCGAACAAGGCCCTGGCACGCGGGCCGCAGAACCCGTCATGCATATTCCGTCCCGCACTGGCTTGCCCGCGCCTGCGATGGCTTAACATCACCTGCCCGGGGGCTTCGCGGTCCTGACGGTCAAAAGGCATGCCACGCGCAAGACAGAGAGCCAGATGAAGGCCTGCCCGTCGCCACAGCGGGAAAGGCCGTTGCAACGCCATGCCGGATGCGCTGCCGGATGCGCCCTGGGGCGCAACCGGCTGGATCTGGCCGTGCCGGGTGTGCCGCCTAGCCGAACACCCGCCCCAGCGCACCGTCGATTGCCCCGGTGATCTGGTCGATGTCGTCGGGCGTGGCGATCAGCGCGGGGGCAAGGCAAAGCGCGCAATTCAGCCCCGGCACGCTGCGGTTCATCATGCCGATGATCACGCCCTGCGCCATGCAGTCGGCCACCACTGCGGCCACCTGCTTTTCCGCCGCAGGCTCTTTCGTCACGCGATCCGCCACCAGTTCGGCCCCGCAGAACAGGCCCTTGCCGCGCACATCGCCTATGACGGCATGCTTGTCCTGCAAGGCGGCCAGATTGGCCATCAGCCGCGCGCCCATGGCGGTGGTGTTGGCGATCAGGCCCTCATCCTCGATGATGCGCATGTTTTCCAGCGCCGCCGCAGGCCCCGCGGTGCAGCCGCCAAAGGTGGAAATGTCGCGGAAATGGCCGAGCGGGTCATCGGCATCGTCCTTGAACATGTCGAACACCGCCTCGGTCGTCACCGTGCAGGCGATGGCGGCATAACCCGAGGCCACGCCCTTGGCCATGGTCACGAAATCGGGCTTTATGCCGTAGTGCTGATACCCGAACCATTCGCCAGTGCGGCCCATGCCGCAGACCACTTCATCAATATGGATCAGGATGTTGTATTTGCGGCAGATGTCCTGAACGCGGTCCCAATAGCCATGCGGTGGCACGATCACACCGCCGCCAGCCGTAACCGGCTCCAGGCAGATCGCACCAATGGTGTCGGGGCCCTCGCGCAGGATCACGTCTTCGATCGCATCGGCGGCGCGGATGCCATAATCCGGCCCGTCCCACTGGCGGCGGTATTCCAGACAATGCGGCACTTCGACAAAGCCGGGGGTCAGCGGGCCATATTGTGCCGCACGCTGCTGCTGGCCGCCTGCTGAAAGCGCCGTGATGGTGGTGCCGTGGTAATCACGCTCACGATACAGGATCTTCCACTTTTTGCCGCCATGGTGCCGGTGCGCGATCTGGCGCACCATCTTGAACACCTTCTCATTCGCCTCGGAGCCTGAGTTGGCATAGTAGACGCGGCTGAGGCCCGGCATCTTTTCGATCAGCCTTTGCGCAAAGATCGCCCCGGGGATCGAGCCGGCAGAGCCTGCGAAATAGCACATCTTCACCAATTGGTCGCGCACCGCATCGGCGATGCTGACGCGGCCATAGCCCACATTCACCGTCCAGACCCCGCCGGACACCGCATCCAGATGTTCCTTGCCGCGGGCATCCCACACCCGCATGCCTTTGCCCTCGACAATCACCCGCGGGTCGATCGTCTCGAAGGGTTTGTGCTGGATCATGTGGTGCCAGACATGCGCGCGGTCGGCGGCCACCACGGCGCTGATGTCATTGGGCTGGTTGCCGTCCATGGCGATCTCCTGTCAGGGTTTTGTGTATGATCAGGGATAGCGCCTTGGCGTCTTAGGGCCAGAGAGCGCGCGTCGATAAGGCCAGATGCAGGTGGTGGGGGGGGAAGTGGCGGAGGAGGTGGGATTTGAACCCACGGTGGGCTTGCACCCACGTCGGTTTTCAAGACCGGTGCAATAAACCGCTCTGCCACTCCTCCGTTACAAGCGGCTTAGCGGGGCTGTTCCGATTCTGAAAGGGTGGGCAATCCTGAAATTCGGCGGATCATGGCGCGGGTCTGCAAAAACCTTGCGGTCGCGCCCCCACAGAAAGGTGATGGCGGGCGGCTGCCGATTTCCCCGCGCCACGCCCGCAGCCCTTTCCAGCAACGCGCATCACGGTTATCATGCGCCCCGAGTGCCGCGTTCGCGCGGCGGGCAGCAGGGCATCCGGGCGGGGTGGCCGAGGACAAGCGTGGCACAGAATCCGCGCGACATGGGGGCGAGGCGTGGCATATCACAGCGGGGCGCGGCAACCGGCCGCGCGGGGTTTCATCCGGCACATCATCCTGACGGCAGCGGCAGCGGCCCTGCTGGCGGGCTGCGAAAACGGCACCAACCCCTTTGCGCGCAAGGACAACCCGGCCGATGCCGAGGCGGCACCCGTGGCGCAATCCACCTCTGTCCGGCTGGTGGACCGCGATGTCGAGGCGCCGCAGGTGTTTCAGGTCACGGATCAGGCGCTGTGGGATGGCCGCCCGTCGCTGGGTGGTGTCTGGGTGGCCTCGCCCGATGCGGTTGACCCGGAACGGGTGATCCTGCGCAACCCCGGCAACGGCAAATTCGTGATCGGCGCGCTGTTCCGGCGCGAGCGCGAAAACCCGGGGCCAAAGCTGCAAATCTCATCCGATGCGGCGGCGGCGCTGGGGATGCTGGCGGGTGCACCCGCCACGCTGAATGTCACCGCCCTGCGGCGCGAAGAAGTGGCCGATACGGGCCCCGATGCCAACAGCCCCATCCTGGATGCGGCCGAAACCGTGGAAACCAGCGCGCTGGCCCCGGTTGCCGTGGCCGAAGCCGCTTTGGATGAGGTCGAGGCGGCGGTGCCACCCCCCGCCCCTGCCCCTGCCCCCGCGCCCACGGCGGCCAGCGGTGGCCGCCTGATCCAGATCGGCATCTTCTCGGTCGAGGCGAATGCCGACCGTGCCGCCGCCACATTGACCGCCGCAGGCGTTCCGGCCGAAAAGCGGCAGGAAACCAGCCAGGGCAAAGCCTTCTGGAGCGTGGTCGCCCGGGGCGGCGCCGATTCCGCCGCCACACTGGCAAAGGTCAAGGCCGCAGGCTTTGCCGATGCCTATCTCACCCGGTAATTCCGGGTTGTCTGCCGGGCACCTCCCCCTGCCCCGGCCACAACGACAAGGACGCAATCGCATGCTGCACCGTCTCAGCCTTGCCCTCGCCCTGCTGGCAGCCCTGCCCGCTCAGGCCTTTGACACCAGCGCCAGTGCCGCCTGGGTCTATGATGTGACCACCCATACCGTGCTGATGGACAAGAACGCCGATCAGCCGCTGCCGCCCGCGTCGATGTCGAAGCTGATGACGCTGAACATGCTGTTCGAGGCGCTGCGCGACGGGCGGGTGACGCTGGACACCACCTTTGGCGTTTCCACCAAGGCGCGGGAGATGGGCGGATCGACCATGTTCCTGAACGAACGTGACCGCCCCACCGTGCTGGATCTGATCAAGGGCATCATCATCAATTCGGGCAATGACGCCTGCGTGGTGGTGGCCGAGGGTCTGGCCGGCACGGAAGAGGCGTTTTCGCGCCAGATGACCGAACGCGCGCGTGCGCTGGGCATGGAAAACTCGGTTTTCGCCAATTCTTCGGGCTGGCCGCATCCGGACCACCGGATGAGCATGAAGGATCTGGGCATTCTGGCCCGCCGCCTGATCGAGGAGTTTCCCGAACATTACGGGCATTTCGCGGAAACCGAATTTCCCTTTGACAACCGCGCACCCGACAACCGCTTCAACCGCAACCCGCTGCTGGGCTTGGGCATCGGCGCCGACGGGCTGAAAACCGGCCACACGCAAGAGGCGGGCTATGGCCTTGTCGGGTCGGCGAAACAGGGCGACCGGCGGGTAATCTTTGTCATCACCGGGCTGGCCACCGAAAAGCAGCGCGCCGAAGAGGCCGAGCAGATCGTGAACTGGGCCTTTCGGCAATTCGTGCAGAAAACAGTGGCCAAGGCAGGCGTGCGCGTGGCCGAGGCCGAGGTCTGGATGGGCGCCGCCCGCACCGTGGGCTTGGTGCCCGCCGCCGACGCGCGCCTGCTGGTGCCCGCGCTGGTGCAGGAAGGCATGACCGCCGAGGTGATCTATACCGGGCCGTTTGCCGCCCCGATCGCGGCGGGGCAGCAACTGGCGGAACTGGTGATCCATGTGCCAGACCTGCCCGACGCCCGCATTCCGCTGGTGGCTGAAACGGCTGTGGCACGCGGCGGGTTCTTTACCCGCATCGGCACGGCGGCATCCGCGCTTTACGGGCAGGTTCTGGGTGACGAGGGCGGGGCAGAAGAGGCTCCGGCCTCCTGACATGGCCGGGCTGGCAGGGGGCACGGGGCTGTTCATCAGCTTTGAAGGCATCGACGGGTCTGGCAAATCGACGCAGGCGCGGCTCTTGGCCGACAGCCTGCGTGCGGCGGGCCGTGACGTGGTGCTGACGCGCGAACCCGGCGGCAGCCCGGGGGCCGAGGATATCCGCCGTCTGGTGCTGGAGGGCGACCCCGACCGCTGGTCAGCCGAAACCGAACTCTTGCTGTTCACCGCCGCGCGCCGCGACCATCTGGAAAAGACCATCCGGCCCGCCTTGGACCGGGGCGCTGTGGTGATCACCGACCGTTTCGCCGACAGCACGCGGATGTATCAGGGCATCAGCCGGGGCGACCTGCGCGGTATGGTGGACCAGCTGCATGCCATGATGATCGGGATGGAGCCTGACCTGACATTCCTGATCGACATCGCGCCCGAGGTGGGTCTGGCCCGCGCACTGGGCCGCAACACCGCCGAGCAGCGGTTCGAGGATATGGGCCTTGCCCTGCAAACGCAGATGCGCACCGGCTTTCTTGCGCTGGCGGCCGGGGCCCCCCGGTTCTGCGTGATCGACGGCGCAGGCGCGCCCGGCGCGGTGGCCGCCGATGTGCTGGCCCGCGCGCTGGCCCGGCTGGGGGCCTAGGCCATGGCACTGGCCCCCGAGGATCTGCCCGAACCCGACCGGGTCGAAGGTGCGCCGCACCCGCGCGAAACCCAGACCCTGATCGGCCATGCGGCGGCAGAAGCCACGTTTCTGGAGGCGTTCAATGCCGGCCGGCCGCATCACGGCTGGCTGATCAGCGGGCCGCGCGGCGTGGGCAAGGCCACGCTGGCCTGGAAAATCGCGCGTTTCCTTTTGGCCACGCCGGACGATGACGGCGGCATGTTCGCCCCGCCCCCACCCGCCACGCTGGACATTCCCGCCAGCCACCCCGTTGCCCGCCGCATGGCCGCACTGTCCGAAGGGCGGCTGTTCCTGCTGCGGCGGGGCATGAATGGCACGGGCACGGGCCTGTCGGATGACATCCGCGTGGACGAGGTGCGCAGGATGAAGGCGTTCTTCAACCTGTCGGCGGCAGATGGTGGCCGCCGTGCCGCGATCATCGACGCGGTGGACGAGATGCCGCCCAGTTCGGCCAATGCCCTGTTGAAACTGCTGGAAGAACCGCCTGCGGGTGTCACATTCCTGCTGGTCAGCCACCAGCCGTTTCGCCTGCTGCCTACCATCCGCTCACGCTGCCGCGAATTGCGGCTGGGGCCTTTGGCCGCAGAGGACATGGCGGCGGCGATGGCGATGGCCGGGGCCGAGACAGATGCGCCTGACGCGCTGGCCGAACTTGCGGGCGGGTCGGTGGGTGCGGCGCTGCGGCTGGCCAATCTGGACGGGCTGGCGCTGTATCGTTCGCTGGTCGATCTGTTCGCCACCCTGCCCCGTCTGGACCGTTCGCGCCTGCTGACCTTGGCCGAGGCGGGCAGCGGGCGCGGCAATGACGCGCGGTTCGACCTGATCCTGACGCTGCTTGACCTGTTTCTGGCCCGGCTGGCGCGGGCGGGCACCCTTGGCCATTGCCCGCCCGAGGCGGCACCGGGCGAGGCGGCGCTGATCGCCCGGCTGTCGCCCGATCCGCAGGCGGCACGCATCTGGGCGGAACTCGCGCAGACGCTGGGCATCCGCGCCCGGCGCGGCAAGGCGGTGAACCTTGACCCTGCCGCCCTTCTCATGGATATGGTTCTGAAAATCGACGAGACGGCGGGAAGCCTCGCCCCAAGGTGATCCCCATGACCGCAGCACCCCCCGAGATTGTCGACAGCCATTGCCATCTGGACTTTCCCGACTTCGACGGCGAACTGCCCGACATCCTGGCCCGGGCGCAAGCGGCGGGCGTCAGCCGCATGGTCACGATCTGCACAAGGCCTGACAACGAGCCGCGCGTGCGCGCCATGGCCGAGGCGAACCCTGCGGTGTTCTATGCCGCAGGCACCCACCCGATGCGCGCCGCCGAAGACCCGCTGCTGAGCGTCGATCATCTGGTGGCGCTGGCGCGGCATCCGAAATTCGTGGGCATCGGCGAAACGGGGCTGGATTACCACTACACCGCCGAAACGAAGGCCGTGCAGCAGGAAAGCCTCGCTATCCATATCGAGGCGGCCCGGCAGACCGGCCTGCCGCTGATCATCCACGCCCGCGCTGCGGATGACGACATGGCCCGCATCCTGACCGCCGAATACCGCGCCGGGGCCTATAGCTGCGTCATGCATTGCTTTTCATCCGGGCCGGAACTGGCCGAGGCCGCGCTGGATCTGGGGTTCTATCTGTCGATGTCCGGCATCGCGGCCTTTCCGAAATCCTCCGATCTGCGGGCGATCTTTGCCGCCGCCCCGCTGGACCGGATTCTGCTGGAAACCGACAGCCCCTATCTGGCACCGCCGCCGCACCGGGGGCGCAGGAATGAACCGGCCTATACCGCCTTTACCGCGAAAACCGGGGCGGATGTGTTTGGCCTCCCGCTGGCAGATTTCGCCGCAGCCACCACGGCGAATTTCGACCGGTTGTTCTGGAAGGCGCGCATGTCGCCCACCCCCGGCTTGCAGACGCAAGAAGCCGGTGCGGCGTGATGGACCGGCTGCGCTTTACCATCCTCGGATGCGGATCATCGGGCGGCGTGCCGCGACTGGGCGGCGACTGGGGCGATTGCGACCCCGCCAACCCGAAAAACCGCCGCCGCCGCTGCTCGTTGCTGGTGGAACGCATCGGGGCCGAAGGCATCACCCGCGTGCTGATCGACACCGCCCCCGACATGCGCGAGCAATTGCTGGATGCAGGCGTGGGCACGCTGGACGCCGTGGCCTGGACCCATGCCCATGCCGACCATGTGCATGGCATCGACGACCTGCGCCAGATCGTGTTCAACATGCGCGCGCGTCTGGCCGTCTGGGCCGATGGCCCCACGCAGGAATCGCTGCTGGCACGGTTCGCCTATGCCTTCGTGCAGCCCGCAGGCTCTCCCTATCCGCCCATTCTGGACCTGAACACGATCGACGGCCCCTTCACCATCACCGGGGCGGGCGGGCCGGTCATGCTGGTGCCCTTTGCCGCCGACCACGGCACGATGGATGCGCTGGGGTTCCGCATCGGGGGGCTGGCCTATCTGCCCGATGCGGTGGCCATTCCGGCGGATACATGGGGCGTGCTGGAAGGGCTGGAGGTCTGGGTGGTGGATGCCCTGCGCCGCAAGCCCCACCCCACCCATGCCCATCTGGCCCTGACGCTGGACTGGATCGCCCGCGCCGCGCCCGCCCGCGCCGTGCTGACCAACATGCATGTCGATCTGGACCATGACATTCTGGCCGCCGAACTGCCGGGCCATATCTGCCCCGCCTTTGACGGCATGGTGATCGAGATCGCAGCGGAATGACCGCGCTGCTGGATGTGATCCTGCCAGTGTTTCTGGTGATCGGGTTCGGCTATGCCGCCGCCCGCGCAGGATTGTTCAACGAAAGCGCGGTCGATGGCGTGATGCGTTTCGCGCAGAACTTTGCCGTGCCCTGCCTTTTGTTCCGCAGCATCGCCGGGCTGGACATCGCCGCGCAGTTTGATCTGGGGCTGTTCACCGCGTTTTACGCCGGGGCCTTTGCGGGGTTCGGCGCGGGCTATCTGGGTGCGCGGCTGATTTTTGGCCGCCCGGTGCAGGATGCGGTGGCCATCGGGTTCTGCTGTCTGTTCTCGAACTCGCTGCTTCTGGGCCTGCCGATCATGGAGCGGGCTTACGGTGCCGATGCGCTGGCGGGCAACTTCACCATCATCGCGCTGCATTCACCGCTGCTTTACGGCTTTGGCATCACGGTGATGGAACTGGTCCGCAGCCGGGGTCTGGGCCATTCGGCCCCGAAACTGGCGGCACAGGTGCTGCGGGCGATCTTCACGCAGCCCTTGGTCATCGGCATCACGGCGGGGTTCATCGTCAACCTGGGCGGCATCCCGCAGCCCGAGGTGTTCACGGCGGCGCTGGACATGATGGTGCGCGCGGCGCTGCCCACCGCGCTGTTCGGGCTGGGCGGTGTGCTGTTCCGCTATCGCCCCGAGGGCGACATGAAAACCATCGCCATGGTCTGCGCCATATCGCTGATCCTGCATCCGGCCATCACCTTCGGCCTTGCGCTGGCGCTGGATCTGACGACGGCGCAGTTGCGCTCGGCTGTCGTCACCGGCGCGATGGCACCGGGGGTGAATGCCTATCTGTTTGCCAACATGTATGGCGTGGCCAAACGGGTGGCGGCCTCATCCGTGCTGCTGGCGACTGCCGGGTCGATTGTCACCGTCTGGCTGTGGCTGGCGATCTTGCCCTGAGGCCGCTTTTCCGCCCTTGCGGGCGACAGTGCGGGCCAGCCCTGCCGATGACGGTCAGTAGGGCGTAACCCCGCGCAGCTTTTCCGACCGCCGCCGCAGGATTTCCACCATGGCCAGCAGCGCGATGGAAATCACCACAAGGATCGTTGCCACCGACAATATCGCCGGGCTGATCTGTTCGCGGATGCCGTTCCACATCTGGCGCGGAATGGTCTGCTGGTCATGTGCCGCCACGAACAGCACCACCACCACCTCGTCAAACGAGGTGACAAAGGCAAACAGCGCACCCGACACCACGCCCGGCATGATCAGCGGCATGGTGATCTTGAAGAACGATGTGGTGGGGCTGGCCCCCAGCGATGCCGCGGCCCGGCTCAGCGAACGGTCGAATCCGATCAGCGTGGCGGTGACGGTGATGATGACAAAGGGAATGCCCAGCGTGGCATGCGCAAGCACAACCCCGGCGTAAGAGCCGGAAAGCCCGGTGGAGGAGTAGAAGAAGAACAGCCCGGTGGCCGTGATGATGATCGGCACGATCATGGGCGAGATCAGCACCGCCATGATCGCCCGCCGATAGGGCATTTCCGGGCGGCTGAGGCCAAGTGCTGCAATCGTGCCCAGCACCGTGGCCAGCAGGGTGGAAAACACGCCCACAATGGCCGAATTCTTGGCGACCTGCACCCAGGTCGCGTTTTCCCAGACATCGGCCCACCACGCCCCGTCGCGCGCCGCCTCGGGGGCGGCCATGCCGAAGGTCAGCAGGATGTCATACCAGCGCAGCGAATAACCCTCGGGGTCGAAGGCCAGCATCTTTTCGGTGAAGGTGAAATAGGGCTCGGCGTTGAAGCTGAGCGGGATCACGATCAGGATCGGCGCGATGAGAAAGATGAAGATGGCCGTGCAGATCAGCAGATAGGTATAGCGCCAGAGGCGTTCGAGGGGGCTTGCATAGCTGGGAAGGGCCATCTGAGGGTGCTCCTGTTGTCAGCGCCGGGGGCTGCCTGCCCCCGGACCCCCGGGGATATTTAGAGACAGAAAATGAAAACGGGCTTCAGCCCAGCTTCAGGTTGTCGATGCCGATCAGGCGGTCATAAAGCCAGTAAAGCAGCAGCACACAGGCCAGAAGCACGGCCGCAAGCGCCGCAGCCAGCGACCAGTTCAGACTGTCCTGCATGTGGAAGGCGATGAGGTTGGAGATGAGCTGGCCCGAGGCCCCGCCGACCAGTGCCGGGGTGATGTAATAGCCCACGCCCAGGATGAATACCAAAAGCGCCCCCGCGCCGATGCCCGGGAGGGTCTGCGGCAGGTAGATGCGGCGGAAGGCTGTCCAACTGGTTGCCCCCAGGCTGCGCGCGGCGCGGACGTAGGAGGGCGGGATCGGGCGCATCACGGAATAGAGCGGCAGGATCATGAAGGGCAGCAGGATATGCGTCATGGCGATGATCGTGCCCGCCTGATTGTAGATCATCTGGATGCGTGTGTCGTCGGTCAGGATGCCGGTGGCGACCAGCGTGTTGTTCACCACCCCCTGCCCCTGCAACAGCACGATCCAGCTTGTCGTGCGCACCAGTAGCGACGTCCAGAACGGCAACAGCACCAGGATCATCAAGAGGTTGGACCAGCGCAACGGCAGCGTGGCCAGCAGATGCGCGATGGGAAAGCCCAGGATGAGGCAGCAGACGGTGATCAGCGCGGCCAGCACGAAGGTGCGGATGAACAGCATGACATAAACGCGGCGGTCTTCGGGTGCGCGGATGATGCTGCCGTCGGTGTCACGCGCCAGATCGACGGCGGCGAGAAAGAAGTTGGGCGAATAGGCACGCGCCACCTGGCGCATCGTGGCCCAGAGCACGGGGTCGGCCCATTGTTCATCTGCGGCCACCAGTGCCGCCTGATAGGGCGGGGCCAGATCATCCGCCTTGCGGCCCGTCGCGGTGAACAGCGAGCGGGTGCCCGAGAGTTCGTAATTCACCCGCGTACCGACGATGCCGATGGTGCGCGCTACGGCTGCCGCCTTTATGTCGGTGGCCAGCGCGGCAAAGGCGGCCTCGTCGGGCTGGGTGCCGATGGGGTTGTCGGCAAACCACTGGGTCATCAGCGGCATGTTCGCCGAAAAGCCGTTGTTGTGCACCGAGCGGTGCAGCATCTGGCCGATGGGCAGGATGAAGGTCAGCAGCACGAAGGCCAGAAGCGGCAGCACCAGCAGAAAGGCGCGGCGCCGGGCGCTGGATTGCGCACGCGCCAGCGCGGCCTTCAGCGGGCGGCCATCGGCCGTTGTCAGTTTCGCCGCGGCCTGCGGCATGTGGTCGGCGGTCATATCGGCCATGCTGCCCCTTTGGTCAGTATGCGGCGGCGCGCATGTGCAACCCTGCGCGCCGCCAGAGGCATCAGTTGGCGGTGAGCCAGGCGTTGAACCGCTCGTTCAGTTCCGAGTCATTGTCGACCCAGAAATCCGACGAGGTTTCCAGCGCATTGGCCAGGTTTTCCGGCGCGGTGGGCAGGTTCGGGCCCATCACGGTCTTGCCATCCTTGAAGATGATCTCGGTCGCGTTGGCCGATTTGCGGGCCGGGCCATAGCTGATCTGCTGGGCCTGGGCCTGAAGCCCTTCGGTCGAGGTGGCATAGGCGATGAATTCCAGCGCCTGATCCTTGTTGGGGGCGCCTTTCGGGATGGCATACATCTCGTTTTCGTAAAGCTGGCCGTCCCAGACGATGGTGAAGGGTTTGCCCTCGCCAATCGCGGCGTTGAAGATCCGGCCGTTGTAGGCGGTGGTCATCACCACCTCGCCATCGGCCAGCAGTTGCGGCGGCTGTGCGCCCGCTTCCCACCAGACCACGTCGGACTTGATCGTATCAAGCTTGGCAAAGGCGCGGTCCAGCCCCTCGGGCGTGTCCAGCGTCGCATAGACATCGGCCGGGGCCACGCCATCGGCCATCAGCGCGAATTCCAGCACGGCCTTCGCGCCTTTGCGCATGCCGCGCTTTCCGGGGAATTTTTCAAGATCAAAGAAATCGGCGGCGGTGGTGGGCACCGTGCCGGTCAGCTTGGACGAGTCATAGGCAAAGATGTTCGACCAGATGTCGGTGGACACCGCGCAATCGGTGATGGCGCCCGGCAGGAAGTCATCGGTCGCGGGCGTGCCATCGGCACCGGCGGGCAGGATGGCCGGGTCGATCGGCTCCAGCAGGCCCTCGTCGCAAAGGCGGATCGCATCGGCATATTCCAGCGAGGCCACGTCGATGGTCACGTTGTTGGCCTCGACCATCGCCTTGATCGGCGTGGCGGGGTTGTCGCTGTCAACCATCACGGTCTTGATGCCGGTCTTCGCGGTGAAGGGAATCAGGTGGGCATTGGTCTGGGCCTCGCCATAGGCGCCGCCCCACGACATCACGGTAACATCCGCCTGGGCGGTAAAGGCCACAGCCGTAAGGGCGGTGGTCAAGGCAAGCAGTTTTTTCATTGTCAGGCTCCCTGGTTGAATTTTCTGGCCCCGAGGCGGGGCAGGCTCAGTTGACCGGATCGAGCGCGCGCGCATCTGCGGGTGCCCAGCCGATCCTGATCTTTTCCCCCGGTTGCAGCATGCGCTGGCCCTGGGTGTTGCGCGATTTTATCACGAAATCATCCGATCCGGCGACCCGCAGGCGGGTGCGGAACAGATCACCCATATAGATGAATTCCAGCACCTCGGCGTCAATGGCATGGGCGCCGGGGGGCAGCAGTTCGGGCTTGAATTCCACCCTTTCCGGGCGGATCGAGACCAGCGTGCTTTGCCCCTTGCGGTGCACATTCACCGGGGTTGCGTCGATCAACTCGCCCGTGGGCAGGCGCACCAGGGCGCGGCCATCGGAAATCTCCTCGATCTTGCCATGCAGCTTGTTGTTCTCGCCGATGAACCCCGCGACAAAGGCGTTCTCGGGGCGTTCATAAAGGTCTGACGGGGGCGCAAGCTGCTGGATGCGGCCGTCGTTGAACACGGCGATACGGTCGCTCATGGTCAGCGCCTCGCCCTGATCATGGGTCACATAGACCACGGTGATGCCAAGACTGTCGTGCAGATGCTTGATTTCAAACTGCATATGTTCGCGCAGCTGCTTGTCCAGCGCGCCAAGGGGTTCGTCCATCAACACCAGCGCAGGGTCGAACACCAGCGCGCGGGCCAGTGCGATGCGCTGCTGCTGGCCACCCGAAAGCTGCGCGGGCCGCCGGTTGATGAAGGCATACATCTGCACCATGTCCAGCGCGCGCTTGACTTTGGCCTCGCGGTCGGATTTGGCCATGCCGCGCACTTCCAGCGGGAAGGCCAGGTTTTCACCCACCGTCATGTGCGGGAACAGCGCATAGTTCTGAAACACCATGCCGATGCCGCGCTTGTGGGGCGGCACCTGGTTGATCGGGCGGCCGTCCAGCGTGATCTCGCCGTTCGTGGCCGTCTCGAATCCGGCCAGCATCATCAGGCAGGTGGTCTTGCCCGAACCCGACGGGCCCAGCATGGTCAGGAATTCGCCCTTGCCGATGCCAAGGTTCAGGTCTTTGACGACAAGCGTTTCGCCATCATAGCTTTTCTGCACGTGATCAAACACGACAAAGCCGTCGGCGCGGGTATCAGCAGCCACCCCAGTCTCCCTGTGTATTCCCGGCAGGTTTCCTGCACTTGTCTTGCCCCGACTTAACCGGAAGCCCCGGCGCATTGCAACGATCATGTGGTCGGGCTGCACGCTTGCAGGCAAGCGCCTGAAATTTAAGCAACCCAGGCGCTGAACTGCGCCTGAACTGGCTGTATGCATACAAATTTCAATGCAGGGGAGGCAAATGACAAAGGCGGCCACGGGGGCCGCCTGTCGGTCACTGGTGCGGATAAAAGGACTCGAACCTTCACGGGAGTTACCCCACAGCGACCTCAACGCTGCGCGTCTACCAATTCCGCCATATCCGCATATCGTGGCTTGGTGACGGGTGTTTAGCGAATGGCCCCGGCGAAGGAAAGCAGATTTTTCGCCGGGGAATCGCGGCGGTCCGGCCCCGCCAGACTATTGCCCGATCAGCAGAAACGGCAGTTTCGCAGCCATCGACAGCACCTGGCCTGCGGCCACCGGGGCACCGCCCGCCGCGGCCACCGGTTCGGGCAGCAAAGGCACCGGCGCAGCCACCACCGGCGCAGCCACCACCGGCGCGGGTGCCGGCACCTGGACTGCGGCCTGTTCCACCGGCGCGGGTGCCTCGGGTGTCAGCGGAGCAAAGACCGGCAGGGTGGCCGGCGGCAGCAGATCGGCCCGCCCGCCGATCGTGTAGGCGGCCTTGCGAATCAACTCTGTCCGGTCGGGCAGGCCGGGGGCAAAGATGCTGCCACCGGCCTGCATCGCCTCCAGCCCGGTTTCATACCATTGCAGCGCCAGATCGGGCCGCACCGAGGCACCAAAGCCCTGGGACAGGTGATGGCCCAGCAATTCGCCATAGGCTTTTTCGCCCAGAACGGTCAGCAGCAGGGCCGAGCCGATCGCCACATCCATGTTGTCCGTGGTGTAGCCCACACCGAGGCAGATCGTGGCCGTGCCCGCCAGTTGCGCAGGCGCCATGCCAGAGGCCAGGATGAACCCCTGCACGCCCTGCAACACCTCGTCCCGCGGTTTCAGCGACAGGGCCGAGACGTGATCCTTCAGCACCGGGCCAAACGCCTGGCATTGCTGGGAAATCTGCTGGGGTGTGAAACCGGGCACCTTGCCTGCCAGTTCCTCGCCCGTGGCCATGGCATAGGTGCGCGCCAGGCAGAACTGTTCGCCCAATGCAAACCCGGCGTCGGTCATGGCGGCGGCGCTGGTATAGCCGCCGTTGGTGTTGGTCATCAGGCTGATCTTGTTGCAATGCGACGCCAGCGACACGGTGGTGGGACCGGTTTCAAGGAAGGTCGGCAGGCCCGGCTGGGCGGTGGGCACCGCCGCCGACACGACCGGCTGCGCCGAAGGCACCGGCAGTGTGGGCAGCGCGCCCGCCATGATCGTGCCAGACGGCGGCGGCGGCGCGGCTGGCGTGGCCGCCATCACCGTGCCCTGCCCGCCCTGCCCGATCAGCGTGCAGTCGCCCCGCTGGCAATCAAACATCGCCGGTGTCACGTTGAAGGCCTGAAAATCATTGCGCCTGTAGCCTTCGGGGGTCGAGACGAACACCCGCACCGCGCAGGCCGTGGCGTTGCACCAGAAGGCGCTGCCCGTTACCGAGGTATCCAGCAGGTAATCCGTGCGCCCGTCCTGATTCATGTCGGCCAGTTGGATGAAACCGGCCTTCTGCACCAACTGCGTGCCGGTCGGGTCAGAGTTCAGCGCAATCTCGTCCACCGAGGCCGCCACTTCGGCGGGCAGCCCGCCGTATTTGCCCGATGTTGATGACGCCGTGCGGATGCCAAGCTGTTCGTCCCGATACATCAGCAGCAGGCCCTGCACACCCAGCGGATTGCTGGCGATCTGCTGCGCCGTGGTGGCCCCGCCCGATTGCGCGCGGTAATAGCCATTGACCAGCAGGTCACGCTCATACTGGCTGAGTTGCCCGGTGGCCGGATAGCCCAGCAACGCCTGATACTGCGAGATGGCCGCACGGCTTTTGGGGCCGATCGCCCCGTCAGGCGTGCCGACCGGATAGCCGAAATAGTTCAGCGCCACCTGCACCTCGCGGTTGGCCTCGCGCTGCGCCGAGGAAATGCCCGACGATTTGGTGGACCGGGTGGTGGAGCGTGTCTGCTGCTGCTTGCGTTTCTGCTGATCCTTGGCAATGGCATTGCCGATGATGCCGCCGATGATCGCGCCTGCGATGGCATCACCCGCATCGGCACGCACGGGTTCTGCCGGGGCGAAGGACAGGGCGGCCACGATGCCTGCCGTTGCAATTGCCTTCAACTTCATCACATCTCTCCTAACGGGTGCGGACTCAATAAGCGTCAGCCTAGCATGGGAATCAGGGCTGTCAGGCGATTTTTTCGCCGGGCAGTCAAGGAAACAACGGGAATCTGCGATGTCTTTGGTGGAATGGGCGCATCTTCCGGGTCTGGCCCCCTATGCCGATACCCTGGCCGCGATGGAGGCCCGGGTGGCGCAGATTGCCGCAGGCACCGCACCCGAGGCGATCTGGCTGCTGGAGCATCCGCCGCTTTACACCGCAGGCACATCGGCCAACCCCGCCGACCTGACCGACCCCGGCCGGTTTCCGGTGCATGCGGCGGGGCGCGGCGGGCAATACACCTATCACGGGCCGGGGCAGCGGGTGGCCTATGCGATGCTTGACCTGAACGCACGCGGCCGCGACGTGCGCAAATTCGTCTGCGCGCTGGAAAACTGGGTGATCCTGACGCTGGCCGAATTCAACGTGACGGGCGAACGCCGACAGGGCCGGGTGGGTGTCTGGGTTACACGGCCCGACCTGCCCCCCAACCCCGACGGCAGCCCGCGCGAAGACAAGATCGCCGCCATCGGGGTGAAACTGCGCAAATGGGTCAGCTTCCACGGCATTTCCATCAATGTGGAGCCTGACCTGAGCCATTTCACCGGCATCGTGCCCTGCGGCATCCGCGACCATGGCGTGACCAGTCTGGTGGATCTTGGCCTGCCGGTCACGATGGCCGATCTGGATGCGGCCTTGATCCGCTGCTTTCCCCGCGCGTTCCCCTGAGGCCGCTGCCAATCCGCAGGCCAGACCTGCCTGACCTACCTCGCGCCCAATGGCGCGACGTTTGTGCAGATTTACACGGGCCTCTTGCGGGGCTTCAGTCGCTGCAGCAGCAAACGCGCTGCCTTCCAAAGGAGCACAAGACATGAAAGCAATGTTGGCCCTGACCGCCGCCCTTGCCGCAGCCCCCGCCCTTGCGCAGGACGCAGCCAAGGGCGAGGCAGATTACAAGAAATGCAGGGCCTGCCACATGATCGTGGCCCCCGATGGCACCGAAATTCAGAAAGGCGGCAAGACCGGGCCGAACCTTTACGGCGTGCTGGGCCGTGCCGTGGCGGGCACGGATTTCAACTATGGCGAGTCGATCAAGGCCGTGGGTGCCACCGGTCTGGTCTGGGACGAAGCCCTGCTTGCGGCCTACATGCAGGATCCGACAGCCTGGCTGAAGGAAAAGACCGGCGATTCCGCCGCACGGTCGAAAATGTCGTTCAAGCTGGCCAAGGGCAGCGCCGATATGGTGGCCTATCTGGCCTCGGCCAGCCCGGCCACGGCGGCTGCACCCGCCGCTGCGTCAGAATGACACTGCAAGTTGCCGCAGGCGCGTAGGTTTTCGTGCCCTGCGGCAAAGTCAGACATTGCCGTGGCCGCGCCCGCCCTCTAAAACCGAAAGGGTAAATCAGGTGCGGTCGGGCAGCCTCCGCTCCAGTCTCAAGTCAACGCAACGGGAGGCACGCATGGCCGACGCAGCCATTCATGGCCACGATCATGACACCCGCGGGTTCTTTACCCGCTGGTTCATGTCAACGAACCACAAGGATATCGGCATCCTCTACCTCTTTGCCGGGGGTATTGTCGGTTTCATTTCTGTCGCTTTCACCGTCTACATGCGGATGGAACTGATGGAACCGGGCGTTCAGTACATGTGCCTTGAGGGCGCACGTCTGACCGCTGCCGCCACAACGGCGGAATGCACGCCCAACGGCCACCTCTGGAACGTGCTGATCACGGGCCACGGCATCCTGATGATGTTCTTCGTGGTGATTCCCGCGATGTTCGGCGGTTTTGGCAACTACTTCATGCCGTTGCAGATCGGCGCGCCGGACATGGCGTTCCCGCGGATGAACAACCTGTCGTTCTGGATGTTCATCGCGGGCACGGCACTGGCGATTGCCTCGGTGTTCTCGCCGGGCGGCAACGACCAGCTGGGTTCGGGCGTGGGCTGGGTGCTGTATCCGCCGCTGTCCACCAACGAAGGCGGCTATTCGATGGATCTCGCGATCTTCGCGGTGCACCTTTCGGGCGCCTCGTCGATTCTCGGTGCCATCAACATCATCACCACCTTCCTGAACATGCGCGCCCCCGGCATGACCCTGCACAAGGTGCCCCTGTTCGCCTGGTCGATCTTCGTGACCGCGTGGCTGATCCTGCTGGCGCTGCCGGTGCTGGCCGGTGCCATCACCATGCTGCTGACCGACAGGAACTTCGGCACCACCTTCTTCCAGCCTTCGGGCGGCGGCGATCCGGTGCTGTATCAGCACATCCTGTGGTTCTTCGGCCATCCCGAAGTGTATATCGTGATCCTGCCGGGCTTCGGCATCATCAGCCAGGTTGTCGCCACCTTCTCGCGCAAGCCGATCTTCGGCTATCTGCCGATGGTCTATGCGATGGTTGCCATCGGCGTGCTGGGCTTCGTCGTCTGGGCGCACCACATGTATACCGTGGGCATGTCGCTGACCCAGCAATCCTACTTCATGCTGGCCACGATGGTCATCGCCGTGCCCACCGGGATCAAGATCTTCTCCTGGATCGCGACGATGTGGGGCGGGTCGGTGGAGTTCAAGACACCGATGCTCTGGGCCTTCGGCTTCATCTTCCTGTTCACCGTGGGCGGCGTGACGGGCATCGTGCTGAGCCAGGCCGCGGTGGACCGGGCCTATCACGACACCTATTATGTCGTGGCGCACTTCCACTACGTGATGAGCCTTGGTGCGGTGTTCGCGATCTTCGCAGGCATCTACTACTGGTTCGGCAAGATGTCGGGCCGGCAATACCCGGAATGGGCGGGCAAGCTGCATTTCTGGACGATGTTCATCGGCGCGAACCTCACCTTCTTCCCGCAGCATTTCCTGGGCCGTCAGGGCATGCCGCGCCGCTACATCGACTATCCCGAGGCTTTTGCCACCTGGAACTATGTCTCGTCGATCGGCGCCTTCCTGTCCTTCGCCTCGTTCCTGTTCTTCATCGGCATCGTGGTCTACACCCTGCGCTACGGCAAACGCGTGACCGAGAACAACTACTGGAACGAACACGCCGACACGCTGGAATGGACCCTGCCCTGCCCCCCGCCCGAACACACGTTCGAGCAACTGCCCAAGCAGTCGGACTGGGACAAGGGCCACGCGCACTGATCTTGTGACAGCAATGAACGGCCCCGGAGAAATCCGGGGCCGTTCATTTGCGATCCTGACTGCGCAGCTTTGTCGCGCCAAGTCCCCTTTCCATTGCGCAAGCGGCTGCTAGACTTGCCAGATGCCCTACGAATGGCTTCCAGCCACCCCCACCGAAACCCGGCTGCACCTGTGGCCCTACCGGTCCCTGCCGAAAACCGGGTTCGTCTGGTTCATCGGCGGCACGGCCACGCTTTTGCTGGTGCCTTTGCTGGCCGTCCTTGGCTCGCCCGTGCTGTGGGGGCTGCTGCCGTTCCTCCTGCTGGCGTTGGCCGCCGTCTGGTTCGCTCTCAACCGCAGCTACCGTGACGGCGAGATTGTCGAGCATCTGACCCTGACGCCCGACCGCATCACCCTGACGCGCCACGGCCCCCGGGGCCGCAGGCAGGACTGGCAGGCCAACCCCTATTGGGTGCGGCTGGATCTGCACCGCACCGGCGGGCCAGTTCCGAATTACCTGACCCTTCAGGGCGGCGACCGGCAGGTCGAACTGGGTGCCTTTCTGGCCGAGGACGAACGGCTGGCGCTGCTGGGTGAATTGAACGCCGCCCTGCGCCGTTGCCGCAGCCCGGAACGATGATCCCACGAGCCGGAACGCGGCCCGGTGCCCGGTGCAGCCAAGGCAATGGTCCTGCGACTATTCTGCCATGATCCGGGCCTTTGTGCCGATCCGGTTTCCCCTTTTCCGCCCTGTGCTTTAACTAGCGGCAGCGCGGGTCTTGTTTGGTGATGTCGGCATGACGACGATCTTCTTCATAGTCGATGGACCGGCGCTGGAGGCGCAGGCCACCTTGCTGGCGGCCACGCTGGCGCATCACAACGGCCGCCGTTTCGCCTATGCCGCCTATGTGCCCGCACGCCACCGCGCCGCCTTGCGCCCGGCCACGCGCAGCCTGTTTGAACGCTGCGGCGTGGCGCTGCGCGCATTGCCGGAACCGGCGCAGCCCTGGCGCGTGGCCTATCCGCACGGCAACAAGATACTGGCCGCAGCCGACCGCCGTGCAGGCGACTGGGGCCTGTTTCTGGACACCGACATGATCTGCACCGCCCCGCTGGATCTGGCATCGCTGCAACGCCCCGGCCATGTCGGCCTGCTGCCCGAAGGCGTGCCAAGCTGGGGCCGCACGGGCGACCGCTGGGAACGCGCCTATGCCCATTTCGGCCTGCCCATGCCCACCGAGCGGGTGCAGCTGACCCGGCGCAGGCGGATCAGCTTTCTGCCCTATTTCAACGCGGGTTTCGTGCTGATGCCCGAGGGCGACGTGGCGGATGGGCGCAGTTTTGGCCAGCTGTGGCTGGATACGGCGCTGGATTTCGACTGGAAGGCCGAGGTCGGCGGCAAACGGCCATGGCTGGACCAGATCACGCTGCCGCTGGTGCTGAAACGCTTTGGCCTTGGCTATCATCTGGTGCCGGTGGAGTATAATTTCTCCGTCTCGGCCCGGGCGCATGAACCGGGGGCCGCGCCCGTCATCATGCATTACCATCGCTGGGGCTACACGAACGGCTGGCCGCAGCGCGAACTGGCGCTGGAGGCGCTGGCCATGCAGGCCGGCCCCGCGCTGCGGGCCGAACTGGAGGCGGAGTTCGGCGCCTTCTATACCATGACGACGGTGGAAAAAGGCTAGGCCGGACCGCAAGCGAAGGAAGAGCGGCCTGCAAGGCGCGAAAGGCGTATTGCGCAGCACACCCGGCCCAGAGCGCCGTGCGTTCCCCCGGCCCGGCCCAGAGCGCCGTGCGTTCCCCCGGCCCGGCCCAGAGCGCCGTGCGTTCCCCCGGCCCGGCCCATAGGGCCGTGCGTTCGGCACCAAAACGGTCCCCCGGACCGTTTTGGTGCCTCACCCCAATTTGTCTTTCACTTGCGGGCCGACCGCGCCGAAATCCATCTGGCCCATGTAGCGTGCCTTCAGCACCGCCATCACCTTGCCCATGTCGCGGATCGAGGTGGCCCCCGCCTCGGCCACAGCCACCGCGATCGCCGCCTGCACTTCGTCTGCCGTCAACTGGCGCGGCAGAAACTCTTCGATCACGCTGACTTCCGCCAGTTCCTTTTCCGCCAGTTCCAGCCGCCCGCCCTCTTCATAGGCGCGCGCGCTTTCCTGACGCTGCTTTACCATCCGGCCCAGGATGCCCAGAATGTCGGCATCCGACACCATGGCCTCGGTGCCCTCTTCGCCCCGCGCGGCGATGTCGCGGTCCTTGATGGCGGCATTGATCAGCCGCAGGGTGGACAGACGCTCCACCGCCTTTGCCTTCATCGCTTCCTTCAGGCCTGCTTGCAGCCGGTCACGCACTGTCATCTGGTTCATCCCCGAGCCTTGGCTTCACACCATCGCAAAGCCAGACCATACAGCCTGCCGCCGCGCAAGACAACCAAAGCCGTTTCGTCCAAGCCGTTGAAAAGCATAGGAAACGCTTTTGCGCCGCACCCTTGACCCCGCGCGGCTGCGCCCTTAGTGTCCGGCAGATTTTGCACCACGCATCCACGGGGGAGTCGCCCATGCCCGCCACCAGCCACCAAAGCCAGCCCAAACCCACCGCCTGCCTGGCCCTTGCAGATGGCACCGTGTTCTATGGCATGGGGTTTGGCGCCACGGGGGAAACGGTGGCCGAACTGGTGTTCAACACCGCGATGACCGGCTATCAGGAAATCATGACCGACCCCAGTTATGCCGGGCAGATCGTGACCTTCACCTTTCCACATGTCGGCAATGTCGGCGTGACGGCAGAAGATGACGAAACCGCGCAGCCGGTGGCGGCGGGCATGGTGGTGAAATGGGATCCGACCGAGCCGTCGAACTGGCGCGCCACGGGTGATCTGGAAAGCTGGCTGCTGGCCAAGGGTCGCATCGGCATCGGCGGGCTTGATACGCGGCGGCTGACCCGGGCGATCCGGCAGCAGGGTGCGCCCCATGTGGCGCTGGCCCATGACCCCGAGGGGAATTTCGACATCGGCGCGCTGGTGGCAAGGGCACGCGGCTGGCGCGGGCTCGTGGGGCTTGATCTGGCCAAGGATGTGACCTGCGCGCAATCCTACCGCTGGGATGAAATGCGCTGGGCCTGGCCGCAAGGCCATGTGCGGCGCGAGGGCCCCGGCCTGCGCGTTGTGGCCATCGATTATGGCGCGAAACGCAACATCCTGCGCTGTCTGGCCTCGGCGGGCTGCGAAGTCACCGTGCTGCCCGCTTCGGCCACAGCCGAGGATGTGCTGGCGCTGAACCCCGAGGGTGTCTTTCTGTCCAACGGCCCGGGCGACCCGGCTGCGACGGGCGACTATGCCGTGCCGATGATCCGCGGTGTGCTCGACGCCGACCTGCCGCTGTTCGGCATCTGTCTGGGCCATCAGATGCTGGCGCTGGCGCTGGGGGCCAAGACCGTGAAGATGAACCACGGCCATCATGGCGCGAACCATCCGGTCAAGGATGTGGAATCGGGCAAGGTTGAAATAACCTCGATGAACCATGGCTTTACCGTGGACAGCCAGACCCTGCCCGAAGGCGTGCTGGAAACCCATGTGTCGCTGTTTGACGGGTCGAACTGCGGGATCCGCATGGCCGACCGGCCGGTGTTCTCGGTGCAGTATCACCCCGAGGCCAGCCCCGGCCCGCAGGACAGCTATTACCTGTTCGACCGTTTCGCCGCCGCAATGCGCGCCCGCCGGGCGGCCTGAGGCAACCCCGTTTCGGGCGCATTTGCCGCAGGCGCAGCCGCCGCTGGGCGGTGACGGATATATTTTGTCGTTCCGGCCCGGCTTAACCAAAACTTAAGCCCTTCCGCCCCAGCCTGCGCAAAAGGGGGTGGACCGCCATGACTGCGCACATCCTGCGTCTTTTGCCGAAGGGTGACGGCCCGATGCGCGCCATTCCGGCGGGGGCCAGGGCCACGGGCATTTCCCTGCTGCGTGACGGGCTGGTTGCGCCGCATGCGATGGTGCAGGCGCTGGCACATAATGCGCGGGGCGACGGGGCGCTTGGCCCGCTGCTGCTGGCGCATGGCATGATCAGCGAACAGGTGCTGTATCCGGCGCTGGCGGGCCACAGCGGGCTGGCGCTGATCGACCCCGTGACGCACCCGCCCGACACGCGGCTGATCGACCGGATCGGCGCAAGGGTCTGTCTGCGCCACGGGCTGCTGCCCTGGCGCGATGCGGGCGGGGCTACGGTGGTGATCGCCAGCCAGCCAGAGGCGTTCCTGCGCCACCGCGACCTTCTGGAAACCACTTTTGGCCCGGTGATCGCGGCCCTGGCCCCCGCGCCGCAGATTGCGACCGCTTTGCTGGCCCTGCGTGGTGCGGCACTGCGCGACGCGGCAGAAACCCGGGTGCCGGCTGCGGAAAGCTGCCGCATCAGCCCAAAGGGGGGCGTCCCCCGCTGGGCCTTGGCCTTGCTGGCGGGGGCCGCGCTGCTGCTGGTGCTGGCCCCTGCGGCCGTGCCTTTGGTGCTGCTGGGCTGGGCCGCGCTGACGCTGGCGCTGGCGACCGGGCTGAAACTCGCGGCCGCACTGGTGATGCTGCGCCCCGCACCGCCCGGCCCGCCACCGCCGCTGATCGCGCGGCTGCCTGTCGTGTCGGTCATGGTGGCGCTGTATCACGAGGCCGACATTGCCCCCCGCCTGCTGGCCCGGCTGGGGCGGCTGGATTACCCGCCCGACCGGCTGGATATCCTGCTGGTGGTCGAGGAATGCGATCATGTGACCCGCGCCGCCCTGCAATGTGCCAGCCTTCCCCCCATGATGCGGGTGGTTGTGGTGCCCGACGGCCCGCTGAAAACCAAACCCCGCGCGCTGAATTTCGGGCTGGACCATTGTCGGGGCAGCATCATCGGCGTCTATGATGCCGAGGACGCGCCCGACCCCGACCAGATCCGCCGCGTGGTGGCGCGGTTTCACCAGCGCGGGGCCGAGGTGGCCTGCCTGCAAGGCATTCTCGATTTCTACAACCCGTGCAGCAACTGGCTGTCGCGCTGTTTCACCATCGAATACGCCACCTGGTTCCGCATCCTGCTGCCCGGCATGCAGCGGCTGGGTCTGGCCCTGCCGCTGGGGGGCACGACGCTGTTCTTTCGCCGCAAGGCGCTGGAGGAACTGGGCGGCTGGGATGCGCATAACGTCACCGAAGACGCCGATCTGGGCATGCGGCTGGCACGGCACGGCTACCGCACCGAACTGATCGACACCGTGACGCTGGAAGAGGCGAATGGCCGCGCCCTGCCCTGGATCAGGCAACGGTCGCGCTGGCTGAAAGGCTACATGCTGACCTGGGCCGTGCATATGCGCGACCCCGTGCTGCTGTGGCGGCAGTTGGGGCCGCGCAAATTCGCGGGCTTTCAGGTGCTGTTCCTGGGCACCCTGTCGCAGTTCCTGCTGGCCCCGCTGCTGTGGTCGTTCTGGCTGGTGCCGCTGGGCCTGCCGCATCCCCTGGCCGATGCGCTGCCGGGCTGGGCCGCGCTGGGGCTGCTGGTGCTGTTCGCGCTGACCGAGGCTGTGAACATCACACTGGGCATCAGGGGCCTGCGGCTGACCCGGCACGGGATGAGCGCAATGTGGGTGCCCACGCTTGCGCTGTATTTTCCGCTGGGCGCGCTGGCGTCCTACAAGGCGGTCTGGGAACTGGTGCGCAAACCCTTTTACTGGGACAAGACCAGCCACGGTGTCTTCATCGGTCCCGGCGGGGGCGAATAGGGCCGCGTCGCCCTGTCCGGTTCGTGCGGGGCGGCACCACGGCCACGGCACGCCCGGCGACGGGCCGACAACACGCCGCAGGCGGCCCTCAGCGCAGCTTCAACTCGCCCGCATCCACCCGCAGCCGGGTTTCATAGGCCTGCGAGATATGGCTGCGCAGCGCCACATAGGCGGCGTCACCGTCGCGAGCCTCGATCGCGCGCACGATGTCGTCATGTTCGCCCATCGCCACCTCGTCGCGCCCCTCGGCCGCAAAGGATGTGGTGGCCATCAGCGCCATGGAACGGTGCACCAGATCAAGCTGCTGCACCAGAAACCGGTTGTGCGAGGCCAGATGAATCTGTGCGTGAAACCGGCGGTTGGCCCGGCTCAGCACCCTGGGGTCGCCGCCCAGCAGGCCGCGGTCATCCTCGACCATGCGGCGCAGCACGCGAATCTCTTCATCCGTGGCATGGCGGGCGGCCAGCCGCGCGGCCAGCCCCTCCAGTTCGGTGCGCACGGCGTAAAGTTCGGCCAGCTGGTTGTGGTCAAGGCTGGCCACGATCAGGCTGCGCCCGTCGCGCCGCAGCATCGCCTGGGTTTCCAGCCGTTGCAGCGCCTCGCGCACCGGCGTGCGCGACACGCCCAGCCGCTCGGCCAGTTCAGATTCGACCAGCCGGTCACCGGGTTTGTAAAGCCCGCCGTCAATCGCTTCGAGTATCAGGGTGTAGGCGTCTTTGGGCACGGGTCTTCCGGTCATTGCTGGGCGCGGCCCCGGGCCGCATCCGGCACGTTAGCGCCCAGCGGCCCCGCTGATCAACCGCAATCCATAGCGGCGCACCCTGCGACTGGCCCCGAACCACGCCCGGGGCGCCGGCGGGACGGATTGTCGCTTCGCCCCCACCCCCGTGGCGCGCTATGTTGCCGCCAAAGGGGGCAAATCATGACCCAGACCGATATTTTCATCTCGGGCGGCGGCGTGGCGGGGCTATGCGCGGCGGCGGCCTTTGGCACGGCGGGCTTTTCGGTGATCTGTGCCGATCCCGCCCCCCCCGTCACCGACCGCGAGGCCGAGGGGGCCGACCTGCGCTCCACCGCATTCCTGCAACCCTCGGTCGCGGTGCTGGCGGCCGCGGGGTTGTGGGACCGGCTGGCCCCGCATGCCGCCGCCCTGCAAGTGATGCGGATCATCGACGCGGGCGGGGCGGAGCCCACCCCCCGCCGCATCGCCGATTTCGACGCCGCCGATGTGTCGGACCAGCCCTTTGGCTGGAACCTGCCGAACTGGCTTTTGCGCCGCGAGATGCTGGCCCGGCTGGCCGATCTGCCCAATGTGCGGTTTCTGCCCGGCGTGGCCACCGCCCGGGTGCTGACCCGCGACGCCGAAGCGCGCATCACCCTGTCAGACGGCAGCCACATCAGCGCCCGGCTGGCCATTGCCGCCGACGGGCGCGCATCGCTGCTGCGCGACGCGCTGGGAATCGGCGTGACCACCCTGCGTTATGGCCAGAAGGCGCTGGCCTTCACCGTCAGCCACGCCCTGCCGCATGGCGATGTATCCACCGAAATCCACCGCTCCGGCGGGCCCTTCACGCTGGTGCCGCTGCCCGACCGCGACGGCCAGCCCCATTCCGCCGTTGTCTGGATGGAAACCGGCCCCGAGGCGCTGCGGCTGGCCGGCCTGCCTGTGCCAGAGTTTGAAGACACGCTGAACGCCCGGTCCTGCAACGTTCTGGGGCCGCTGGCGCTGGCCTCGCCCCGCCGGGTCTGGCCGATCATCAGCCAGATTGCCGACAGGATGGCAGGGCAGCGTGTGGCGCTGATCGCCGAGGCCGCGCATGTCATGCCGCCGATCGGCGCGCAGGGGCTGAACATGAGCCTGGCCGATCTGGCCGCGCTGCTGGCCTTGGCCAAGGCCAGCCCCGCCACGCTGGGCGATGCCGCGATGCTGGACAGCTATCACCGCCAGCGCCATGCCGAGGTGCGGACGCGCGTGATGGGCATCGACGCGCTGAACCGGGCCGCCATGCTGGGCGCCCCCGCGCTGCGTGATCTGCGCGGCGCAGGGCTGGGCGCGCTTTACGCCCTCACACCGTTGCGCAAGACGCTGATGCGCAAGGGCCTGAACTTCTAGCGTTCAAAGCACCGCATCCACCACCCGGCGCAAACGCTCCAGCGTGCCCGCCACATCGGTCAGCTTGTCCAGCCCGAACAGCCCCAGCCGGAAGGTGCGGAACGCCGCCCCTTCCCCCACCTGCAACGGCACACCGGCGGCAATCTGCATGCCCTGGGCCAGAAACTTCTTGCCGTTCTGCACCTCGGGGTCGTCGGTATAGCTGACCACGACACCCGGCGCACCAAAACCCTCTGCCGCCACCGACACCACACCCTTGCCCGCCAGCATCGCGCGTACGCCATTGCCCAGTTCCCATTGCGCGGCCTTCAGCGCGACAAAGCCCAGATCGCGGGTTTCCTGCATCGCATCCCGAAAGCCCAGCAAGGCATCGGTGGGCATCGTGGCATGATAGGCATGCCCGCCACCCTCATAGGCCGCCATGATGCCGCGCCATTTCTTCAGGTCGATGGCAAAGCTGTTCGAGGTGGTCTCAGCCAGCCGCGCCGCGGCCCGCGCCGACAGCATCACCAGCCCCGCCGAGGGCGAGGCCGACCAGCCCTTCTGCGGGGCCGAGATCAGCACATCCACCCCCGTGGCCGCCATATCCACCCAGACCGCCCCGCTTGCAATGCAATCCAGCACCAAAAGCGCCCCCACCGCATGCGCCGCCGCCGCCATGGCCGCGATATAGTCATCCGGCAGGATCAACCCTGCACTGGTCTCCACATGCGGGGCGAACACCACATCGGGCCGCGCCTCATGGATCGCCGCCACCACTTCGGCAATCGGCGGCGGCGCATAGGGCGCACGCGGGTCGTTGCCGGTCTGCCGCGCCATCACCACCGTCGTCTGCCCGGCAAAGCCGCCCGCCTCGAATATCTGGCTCCAGCGGTAGGAAAACCAGCCGTTCCGTACGATCAGCGCATGGCCACCGCTGGCAAACTGCCGTGCGACCGCCTCCATAGCATAGGTGCCGCCCCCCGGCACCAGCGCCACGGCATCCGCCGCATAGACCTCGCGCAACAGGGCCGAGATGTCGCGCATCACCCCCTGAAACCGCGCCGACATGTGGTTCAGCGAACGGTCGGTGAAAACCACCGAAAACTCCATCAACCCGTCAGGATCGATATTCTGGTGCAAGGCGTTCATCGGCGGCTCCTCCCGGTTGCCCCCAAGAGATAGGGCATGTCCCCCCATCGTCGCCAGATGAAATCACCTTTCTCATGCTTTCTCATTGGCAAAAGCATCCTCGGGGGCGGGGTCCGGGGAGGGGGCAGACAGCCCCCTCCCCGGCGCTTGGCAAAAGGCGGGGTCGCAGGCAGACAGCCCCCTCCCCGGCGCTTGGCAACGGGCGGGGTCGTGGGCAGACCGCCCCCTCCCCGGCGCTCGGTGAAAGGACGAACTCCGTGAAAAGGCCCGCCGCCTATCCCAGCGGCCCCGGCCGCCGCTCTTCGGTCAGCAGCACATTGGCCTCCACCTGCCCGATGCCCGGCAGCGTCATGATCCGCCGCCGCAGCACCCTTTCGAAATCGGCGATGTCGCGGGCGACCACGCGCAGGCGATAGTCGAACAGCCCCAGCACATGCTGCACCACCTGCACCTCCGGTATCGCCGTTACCGCGCGCTCGAAATCCTCCAGGCTGACGCGGCCCTTGGTGGCCAGCTTCACCCCCAGAAACACCGTCACGCCAAAGCCCAGTGCCGCACGGTCCACCACCAGCCTGCGGCCCGCCAGTATCCCCGCCTCCTCCAACCGCCGCACGCGCCGCCATGTGGCGGGCTGCGACAGGCCGAAACGCCGCCCCAGCGCGCCCGCCGACAGCGTGGCATCCAGCGACAGGGCACGCAACAGGGCGCGGTCGGTATCGTCAAGGTCGATCATGGCTGGCCTTTCATCACAGCGGCAGGGCCTCGGCATCCTTGATCGTGGCGATCAGCATCAGCGCCTCGATATCGGTGATATGCGGCAGCATCAGGATGCGCGACCGATACACGTCGGCATAATGCTGCATGTCGCGGGCGATCACGGTCAGCCGCACATCCACCCGGCCCAGAAAGGTCTCGATCCCCGTCACCTCGGGCACCAGCCGGGCCGCCGCCAGAAATTCGTCAAAGGCGCGCGGCTCGGTCTTGTCCAGCGTGAAACGCAGCGCCACCTCCACCTCATAGCCCAGCCTGCGCCAGTCGATCACCGCCTCTTGCGCCTTTATCACCCCCGCCGCCGTCAGCTTTTCCAGCCGTCGCCAGCCGGTCGCCGCCGTGATGCCCGCGCGTTCGGCCAGTTCCGCGGTGCCCAGCCCGGGATCGGCCAGCAGGTGCCGCAGCAGGCGTCGGTCGGTATCGTCAAGCATGAATTTTCCGCCTTTTGCGCATCTGGTGAATGATTTTTCGCAGAAAAATCGGAAGTGGTCAAATTATGCAGCCATCATCGCGCCCGCATCCCTATTCTGCCCGCCAGATGAACACGAAAGGAACCGCATCATGCGCGTGTATTATGACCGGGACTGCGACATCAACCTGATCAAGGACAAGAAGGTCGCCATTCTGGGCTACGGGTCGCAAGGCCACGCCCATGCGCTGAACCTGCGCGACTCGGGCGCCAAGAACCTTGTCGTCGCCCTGCGCGAAGGCTCGCCCTCGGCCAAGAAAGCCGAAGGCGAGGGGCTGAAGGTCATGGGCATCGCCGAGGCTGCCGCCTGGGCCGACCTGATCATGTTCACCATGCCCGACGAATTGCAGGCCGAAACCTACCGCAAATACGTCCATGACAACATCCGCGAAGGTTCGGCCATCGCCTTTGCCCATGGCCTGAACATCCATTTCGGCCTGATCGAGCCGAAAAAGGGCGTCGACATCATCATGATGGCCCCCAAAGGTCCGGGCCATACCGTGCGCGGCGAATATGTGAAAGGTGGCGGCGTGCCTTGCCTCGTGGCCGTGCACAACGACGCGACCGGCAAGGCGATGGAAATCGGCCTCAGCTATTGCTCGGCCATCGGTGGCGGGCGTTCGGGCATCATCGAGACCAACTTCCGTCAGGAATGCGAAACCGACCTCTTCGGTGAACAGGCCGTGCTGTGTGGCGGTTTGGTCGAGTTGATCCGCATGGGGTTCGAGACGCTGGTGGAAGCAGGCTACGAGCCGGAAATGGCCTATTTCGAATGCCTGCACGAGGTTAAGCTGATCGTCGACCTGATCTATGAAGGCGGCATCGCCAACATGAACTACTCGATCAGCAACACCGCCGAATATGGCGAATACGTCAGCGGCCCGCGCATCCTGCCCTACGAGGAAACCAAGGCCCGCATGAAAGCCGTGCTGACCGACATCCAGACCGGCAAGTTCGTGCGCGATTTCATGCAGGAGAATGCCGTTGGCCAGCCGTTCTTCAAGGCGACCCGCCGGATCAACGATGAACACCAGATCGAGAAAGTCGGCGAAAAACTGCGCGCAATGATGCCGTGGATTTCCAAAGGCAAGATGGTGGACAGGGCAAGGAACTGATCTTCCGCCACGCGAATGAAAAATTCAGGGCGCAGTAGTGGATTGCTGCGCCCTCATGAATGTTTGGTGTCCTCTTGAAAAGCACACCAGATAACCCTACAGTTTAACAATAAACTGAGCGGAAACAGCGAAATCATGATAATTCACAAATTTCAATTAAAACTAGGTAAAATCAATGCTTGAGCGTTTACATTCGACGATGCGTCGCCTCACTGGAAGCATAATGCATGCACTACGGCAGCAGGATGAAAGCCACGATCATGACAGGATCCTTACACCATTATCTAAACATATAGTTTCAAAGATCATATTGGAAAAAGACCCAGCAAAACGATACGATTTTATCAAGAACTACTATGACTACGCACGCAAAGAAATCGAGCGCGAAGACGATATAACCTACAAGAGACTGAATCTCACTCTGATTTTTCAAGGATTCATTATCACCTCCTTCGCACTAATGGTCAACGAGCTAATGAAGACACCTGCCGACCTTGACTACTTAAACTTTTTCGCACGCCTTTCCTTTATTTGCGCCATTTCCATCCTCGGAGCTTCGCTTGCTTTTTTTTCCTTCAGGAGTGTGGAGTCGTCACGACGCTCGCTCCTCTGGGCCAAAGATCAATGGGTGATCTTTAACCGGATAAATGACATGCCCTACCCCAGCCTTTTCCCGCAACTAACAAAGAGGTCAAATTGGCACAGCTATGAGCCAACACATGATGGTGAAAGAAAGCAATTAACCGACGCAGAACTCGAAGGAGACAGTTATTTTAGCAAAGGGGCTCAATGGCGCTCATATAAAGACGAAGGTTGGGACTTCGCCCTTGCTATACCATCCCCTCTAATCCTTTTCTGGTTGACCATGATATCAATCACATCCGGCCTTTTCATGCTCAATGCGGGAAAAAACACTCTTCAATACATATTCTAAATTTCCGAGACATGTTTTATCAATTGAGTACCCGCCGCATCAACGGTAAACACCAGATCGAACTGCTGATCGAGTAGCTGCGCGCGATGATGCCGTGGATTTCCAAAGGCAAGATGGTGGACCGCGCGCGGAACTGATTTTCACGCGACCAAATAGAACAGGCGCCCCGGGGGGCGCCTGTATTCACTTTGAGCATCGGGTCTCCACCCCTCCCAGCCGTTCCGCGTCAGCGGGTCATTCCAGCAAGGGCCGCACATGGCGGCGCTGTTCGGCCAGCGGCAGCAGAAACGCCACGCCACCCTGCGGGCCATCCTTGGCCAGCGTCGATTTTGGCGCATGCGGGTCATGCCGCCGCTCTTCAACCCTCGCCTTGCTGGCAAGGGAAAGAACGCTGACCGCCAGAATGGTGAACAGCGACAGGAACGGGACGAGCCAGGAAAAATCCATTGTAGCCTCCATGCGGTTGATTGCCGGGGCAACGCCCGCAGGTCGCCGCGGGTTCCCTGGCGCCGGCCCGCGACACATGCGCCCGCCTGCCCCCTTTACGAATCGCGCCGGGCGTTGCATCCATGTTCCATGAATGTTCTCGTCTGGTTCAAACGTGATCTGCGGGTGGCCGACCATCCCGCGCTGGCCCATGCGGCGGCGCTGGGGGCGGTGTTGCCGCTGTATATCGTCGAGCCAGAGTATTGGGCCTTGCCCGACACATCCGCCCGGCAGTGGGAGTTTGCCGCCGATTGTCTGGCCGATCTGCGCCGCCAGCTGGGCGGGCTGGGGGCGCCGCTGGTGTTGCGGGTGGGTGATGCGGTGCAAGTGCTGGAGAAGCTGTGCCGCGCGCAGAAGATCACCCGCATCGTCAGCCACGAGGAAACCGGCAACCTGTGGACCTATGCGCGCGACCGGCGGGTGGCGGCCTGGGCGCGGGCTGCGGGCATCGGCTGGGACGAACTGCCGCAATCGGGCGTGGTGCGCAGGCTGGCCAGCCGCAACGGCTGGGCCGCTGGCCGCGCGGCGTTCACCACCGCGGCGCAATCCGACCTGCCCGCCCTGCGCGCCGTGGCGGGGGTGGAGCCGGGCAGCATCCCCTCGGCCCGCGCCTTGCGGCTGGCCGATGACCCCTGCCCGCACCGGCAGGCGGGCGGGCGCGACAGCGGGCTTTTGCTGCTGGACAGTTTCCTGACCATCCGGGGCGAGCCATACCGCGCCGCCATGTCATCCCCGCTGACCGCTGAACGCGCCTGTTCGCGGATCAGCGCGCATCTCGCCTTGGGTGCCGTGTCGGGGCGCGAGGTGGCGCAGGCTACGACTGCCCGGCTGGCCGAGCGGCCGGGCGGGCGCTGGGGCGGTGCGCTGTCGAGTTTCCACAGCCGCCTCGCCTGGCGCGACCATTTCATGCAGAAGCTGGAGGATCAGCCGGGGATGGAGGTACGCTGCCTGCATAGCGCCGCCGAAACCCTGCGCCCGCGCGAGCCTGATGCCGCAAGGCTGCACGCCTGGACCATGGGCGAAACCGGCCTGCCCTTTGTCGATGCCTGCATGCGCTATCTGACGGCGACCGGTTGGCTGAATTTCCGCATGCGGTCGATGCTGATGGCGGTGGCGTCCTACCACCTGTGGCTGGACTGGCGGGCCACCGGGCCGGTGCTGGCGCGGCGGTTCACCGATTACGAGCCGGGCATCCACTGGCCGCAGGTGCAGATGCAGTCGGGCACCACCGGCATCAACACGATCCGCATCTACAACCCGGTGAAACAGGGGCTGGAGCAGGATCCGACCGGGGCCTTTACCCGCCGCTGGGTGCCCGAACTGGCCCCAGTGCCCGACATGTTCCTGCAAGAGCCGTGGAAATGGCCGGGCGCGCAAAGCCTGCTGGGCCGCCGCTACCCCGAGCCTGTGGTGGATGTGGTGGCGGCGGCGCGTGTGGCGCGCGATCTGGCCTGGGGCCTGCGCCGCAAGCCCGGATTTCACGACGAGGCGGCAGAGGTGGTTGAACGCCACGCCAGCCGCGCGGGCGATACCGGATTTGCGCAGGGGGGTTTCGAGAATGACCGCGCTCGCATGGCCCGCCGCCCCCGCCCCGTGGCGGCGGGGCAGCTGAGCTTTGACCTCTGATGGCCAAGATGATCCGCAAGGGCGACCTGCCCACGAAAACCTGCGCCACCTGCGGGCGGCCCTTTGCCTGGCGCAAGGCCTGGGCGAAAGTGTGGGACGAGGTGAAATACTGCTCGGACCGCTGCCGGGGGGCAAAGGGCAAGCCGGACAGCAAAACTTGAGGCGGAGGGCTGTCTGCCCCCCGTGCCCCCCGAGGATACTTGTCTCTGGAAAGAGGGCAAGGGCCCGCCCGTCACGCGGCTGGATGTCAGCATGGCAAGACGAGCCAGCTTACAGCCCCTGCGCCACGCCCTCCAGCTGCACGGCCACAGCGCCCCAGCCTTCGTGAAAGCCCATCTCGGCGTGCTGCTTTGCCGACTCGGGCTTGCCGTGCATGGCGCGGGCGGTATAGCGTGTGCCGCCATCCTCGGCTGTAAAGGTCAGCATGGCGGTAAAGCCCAGGCCCGGTTCCGCCACCGGGCGGAACCCGGCCTCAAGCGTGTCGGTGAACACCAGCAGACGCTCCGGCTCCACCGCCAGAAAACAGCCGTCACTGGCGTGGTCCACCCCGTCAATCACCATCACGGTGTAGAACCGGCCGCCGGGCCTGACATCCATGATCGCTTCGCGCGTCACAACCGGATGCGGGGTGAACCAGCGTTTCAGAAGTTCCGGTTCTGTCCAGCAGCGCCAGACTTTTGCGGGCGGCGCTTTCAGCAGCCGGGTCAGTTCAAGGTCAAGCTCAGGGTTGAGCGGGGTCATCGTCGTCATCCTCCAGTTCCAGCAGCAGCGCCTCCAGCCGGTCGGTGCGCCCTTCCCACAGCCGCCGCTGCGCGGCCAGCCAATGTTCCACCTGCGCCAGCGCATCCGGGCGGGCGTGGCACAGGCGCACCCGGCCCGTTTTCACGCTGCCGATCAGCGCGGCCTCTTCCAGCACCGCCAGATGCCGCAGCACCGTGGGCAGGGCCAGCCCCGTGGGTTCGGCCAGCGCCGAGACGGGCACCGGCCCATCGGCCAGCCGCGCAAGAATAGCCCGGCGCGTCGGATCGGCCAGCGCGTGAAAGATGCGGGTCAGGTCGGACGCATGATAGGCCATGCAGGAATGCACCACGAAGCGGCCCGCGATGCAACAAAAACTTAGTGATATGACTAAGCTTTGCGCACTTGCTGGCAAAGCCGAAAGGTGATGTTGCGCGCGATTGGTAATGCAGGCTGACCAATTCCATTGCCCTGCCCGCCGGATTCCCGTATTTGTGTGCCATTGCATACCCAGCCAGATCACGGGAGACCGCCATGACCGACCGCATCGCCAGACACGGGCTGCAGGTGAAACCCGCGCTGGTGGATTTCGTGGAAAACGCCGCTCTGCCCGGCCTGGCCGTCACGGCGGATGCGTTCTGGGCGGGACTTTCGGCGCTGGTGCATGAACTGGGGCCGCAGAACCGCGCGCTGCTGGCCAAGCGGGCGGCGTTGCAGGCCGAGATCGACCAATGGTATCAGGCGCGGCGCGGCCTGCCGCAAGACCCCGCCGCCACGCGGGAATTCCTGACCGAGATCGGCTATCTGGTGCCCGAGGGCCCCGATTTCACCATCACAACCGCGGGGGTTGACCCCGAGATCGCGCAAATCCCCGGCCCGCAACTGGTGGTGCCGGTGATGAACGCACGCTATGCGCTGAACGCCGCCAATGCGCGGTGGGGGTCGCTCTATGATGCGCTTTATGGCACCGACGCCTTGGGCGACCTGCCCGGCAAGGGCGGGTTTGACGCGGCGCGCGGCGCGCGGGTGGTGGCTTGGGGCCGGGCGTTTCTGGATGATGTGGTGCCATTGGCCACGGGCAGCCATGCGGCGGTGACGGGTTATGCCGTTGCGGGCGGTGCGCTGGTGCCCGCCCTGCGCGACCCCGCCCAATTCGCCGGCCACGCCGGGCCCGCCGATGCCCCCACCGCCATCGTGCTGGTGAACAACGGGCTGCACATCATCCTCGACATCCATGCCGATCACCCGATCGGGCGCACCGACCCCGCGCATGTCGCCGATATCCGGCTGGAATCCGCGCTTTCGGCGATCATGGATTGCGAGGATTCGGTGGCGGCGGTGGATGCCGAGGACAAGGTGCTGGCCTATGCCAACTGGCTGGGGCTGATGAAGGGCGACCTGACCGAGGTGCTGGAAAAGAACGGCCACCGGATCACCCGCGCGCTGAACCCTGACCTAACCTTCACCGCCCCGGATGGTGGCACGCTGACGCTGAAAGCCCGCGCGCTGATGCTGGTGCGCAATGTGGGCCACCTGATGACCAACCCCGCCATCCTTGACTGTGACGGGCAAGAGGTGGGCGAAGGGCTAATGGATGCGTTTGTCACCACGCTTTGCGCGATGCATGATCTGGCCAAATCGGGCGGGCTGCGCAACTCGGTGGCCGGATCGGTCTATGTGGTGAAACCCAAGATGCACGGGCCGGAAGAGGTGGCCTTTGCCGATGCCATCTTCAGCCGGGTGGAAACGGCGCTTGGCCTGCCGCCCAACACGGTAAAGCTGGGCATCATGGACGAGGAACGCCGCACCTCGGCCAACCTCAGGGAATGCATCCGCGCGGCCAGCGCCCGCGTGGCCTTCATCAACACCGGCTTCCTCGACCGCACGGGCGACGAGATTCATACCGCGATGGAGGCCGGGCCGATGGTGCCCAAGGGGCAGATGAAGGCACAGCCCTGGATCGCCGCCTATGAGGATCGCAACGTCGATATCGGCCTGGCCTGCGGGCTGAAGGGCCGCGCGCAGATCGGCAAGGGCATGTGGGCCATGCCCGACCTGATGGCGGATATGCTGAAAGCCAAGATCGCGCATCCAGAGGCCGGTGCCAGCTGCGCCTGGGTGCCCTCGCCCACCGCCGCCACGTTGCATGCCACGCATTACCACCGCACCGATGTGGCCGCCCGGCAGTTGGCCATCGCCGCAGGCGGCCCCCGCGCCACGCTGGATGCGCTGCTGACCATCCCGCTGGCCGAGGGCGCGAACTGGAGCGCCGAGCAGATTCAGGCCGAGGTGGAAAACAACGCGCAGGGCATTCTGGGCTATGTGGTGCGCTGGGTCGATCAGGGGGTGGGATGCTCCAAGGTGCCCGACATCCATGATGTCGGCCTGATGGAGGACCGCGCCACCTGCCGCATTTCCGCGCAGGCGCTGGCGAACTGGTTGCACCACGGCGTCATCTCTGAACCGCAGGTCATGGCGGCGATGCAGAAGATGGCGCTGGTGGTTGACCGGCAGAATGCGGGCGATGCCGCCTATGTGCCGATGGCCCCGGCCTTTGATGGCCCCGCCTTTCTGGCCGCCTGCGATCTGGTGTTGCAGGGCCGCGCCCAGCCCTCGGGCTATACCGAACCCGTGCTGCACGCCCGCCGCCTGCAAGCCAAGGCCGCCCGCTGACCCATTCTACCGGAGGATACCATGCTGACATCCGCACTCGCCCGCAGCCTGCTTGATGCCACTCTGGCCCATGCGCAGCAAATGGGGTTGAAACCGCTGTCCGTCGTCGTGCTGGATGCGGGGGGCCACCCGGTTGCCTTCCTGCGGCAGGATGGCTCCAGCGCCGGGCGGTTCGAAGTGGCGCGCGGCAAGGCCTATGGCTGCGTCATGCTGGGCATCGGCGGTGCCGCGCAGAACAAGCGGGCCGAGGCGCAACCCTATTTCGTGCAGGCGATGAACGGCATCTACGATGGCCGCTTCGTGCCAGTGCAGGGCGGCGTGCTGATCCGCGATGCGGCAGGCACAGTGCTGGGCGCAGTCGGCGTCACCGGCGACACATCTGAAAACGACGCGGCCTGCGCCGTGGCTGCGATCACGGCGGCGGGTCTGGTCGCCGAGGCCTGAGGTCGCGGCGCACAGACACGCTCCTGGTGCCACCATCTCGGCCCTGCGGGATTCTTGCTGGCCCAAATATCCCCGCCGGAGGCCTCCGCAGGGGCCACCGTTGCCTTGGCCCGGTGCAATCGTGCCCCCTCACACCCGCCAGAACCGCGGCATCAGCAGCACATAGACCGACAGCAGCTCCAGCCGCCCCACCAGCATGCCCGCGATCATCAGCCATTTCGCCGCCGTGGGAAACTCGCCCACCGCCCCCGTCACGCCCACCTCGCGGCCGAACACCGGCCCCACATTGGCGATGGATGTCCAAGCGGCGGTGATGGCGCTTTCCGCCTCCAGCCCGGTCAGGGAAAGACCCACCGCCAGCACGCCGAATGTCAGGATGAACATGGTGAAGAACAGGATCACCGCATCGGTCACATCATCGGTCACCACCCGCCCGTCATAGCGCAAGGCAATCACCGCATGCGGGCTGTGCAGCCGCTTCACCTGCACCTTGATCGCCTCGATCAGGATCAGCCAGCGGAACACCTTCACCGAACAGCCCGTCGATGACGTGCAGCCCCCGATCAGCCCCACCACGATCAGCACCACGAACGGGAACGGCGCCCAACCCGCCAGATCGGCCGAGGTGAACCCCGTGCCCGAAAACTGCGACACCACGTTGAACGTGGTCTCGCGCAGCGTGATGCCCAGCGGGGCCGCCCGCGTCACCACCTCGTAAACCACAATCGCGCCAATGGCATAGGCGTTCCAGCGCAGATAGGCCCGCACCTGCGGGTCACGCCACAAAGGCAGCGCAGACCCCTGCATCAGCTGGATGAACCGGATGAAGGGCAGCGACGCCAGCAGCATGAACAGCACCGCCACAAACTCCAGCGCGCCGGCATAGCGCGCGAATGACGCGTCATAGGGCGCAAAGCCGCCGGTCGATACCGTGCTCAGCGCAAAGACCACCGCGTCAAACCCCGTCATGCCCAGGGCGGCGTAGAACAGCATGCAGGCCAGCGTCAGCCCCAGATAGATGCGGATCAGCGCCACGGAAATATCCAGCGCGCGGGGCAGCACCTTGCCCAATGTGTCAAACCCTTCCGACCGGAAGAACTGCATCCCCCCCACCTTCATCACCGGCAGAAAGATCATCGCCACGATGACGATGCCCAGCCCCCCCAGCCATTGCAGGATGCCGCGCCACAGGTTCGTGCCCAGGGGCAGGTCATCCAGCCCCACGAACACCGTGGTGCCTGTGGTGGTCATCCCCGACATGGATTCAAACATCGCATCGGTGAAACTGGCCCCCGGCGCCCCCAGCATGAAGGGAATGGCGCCAAAGGCGGGCATCGCCAGCCAGACCCCTGTGGTCATCAGGAATGTCTGCTGCAAGGTCAGGCCCCGGCCCTTGCCATTGGCACAGGCCAGCGCCAGCACCGAACCCGCCAGCGCGGTGATCAGCGCCGCCTGCAACATCGCGCGCCAGTGCGGGTCGCCCGCCGCCATGTCCACAGCCACTGGGGCCAGCATCGCCAGCCCCAGCACAGCCACCAAAAGGCCGGTCACATATCCCACAGGGCGCAGATCCCACATGGCCGCAGGGTTGCGGCGCGGCGCGCGCGCTGTCAACCCGCTGCGGCCTGCCGCGCCCGCGCCCGGCCCGGCCAACCCGTTGCGCCCCCCCGGTTTGCCCCGGCCCTCACCGCATTTTCTGCCCAGAAATATCCCCGCCGGAGGCCTCCACCGCATCGCCCGGCCCCACCGCTTGTGGCCTTGTCGCGGTCTGTCCCGGCAAACACAGCGCATCCGCGGCTTCCAAACATCCCCGCCCTGGGTCTCAAACCCCACCACCGCCACAGCGTTCCGGATCATCCCGCGGCAGCGCGGCGCGAGCGGGGCTCGATGCCCCCGAGCGCCGCTCCCCCGCCCCGGCCAGGCTCACGCCCGCCAGAACCGCGGCAGCACCAGCACGAACACCGCCAGCAGCGCCAGACGCCCCATCAGCATCGCCAGAATCATCAGCCATTTCGCCGCCGTGGGAAAGGCATCGAATGTGCCCGCGGGCGCGGTCAGCGGGCCGATGGCATATCCGATATTGCCGATCGAGGTCCATATGCCGAACACGGCCGACACCGTATCCACCCCGGTCAGCGTCAGCCCCACGCTCAGCACGCCGATGGTCAGCACATAGCCGGTGACATACATCATCAGCGCGTTCATCACGTCAACCTCGACGGTGCGGCCATCATAGCGCACTGAAAACACCCGGTGCGGCGTGTGGATCTGGCGGATCTGCGCGCCGATGGCGGCGAACAGCACCTGCACGCGGAACACGCTCAACGCGCCCGAACTTGACCCCGAACAGCCGCCGATCATGCCCACGACAAAGGCCGCCACCAGCGCGAAACTGCCCCAGCCCGCAAAGCTGCCAGAGAAGAACCCGGTCCCGGTAAAGATCGACACCAGATTGAACAGCGCCTCGCGCAGCACCGGCTCAAATGCCTGATCCGATGTCGCCATCCGCCACAGCACCACCGTTGCCACCGCATAGACCAGCCAGCGCAGCAGCGCGCGCACCTGCGCGTCGTTCCACACCGCCCCGGGCGTGCCGTTCACCATCTGCACGAAGCGGATATAGGGCAGGCTGCCCAGCAGCATGAAGAACGCCCCGGCATATTCCGCCGCCCCCGGATATTTGCCGAACGACGAATCCGAGGGTGAAAACCCGCCGGTGGCGATGGTGGCGAAACCGTGCACCACCGCATCCAGCGGCACCATGCCCAGCGCCAGATAGGTCAGCACGCACAGCAGCGTCATCCCGGCATAAACACTCATCAGCGCCCGGGCGATGTCGGTGGCGCGGGGCAACACCTTGCCCAGCGTGTCAAAGCCCTCGGTGCGGAAGAACTGCATGCCGCCCACCCGCATCACGGGCAGAAAGATCATGGCGACAAAGGCGATGCCAAGCCCGCCCAGCCAGTTCAGCATGCCGCGCCACAGGTTCATGCCGGCCGGCAAATCATCCAGCCCCACGATCACCGTCGATCCGGTGGTGGTGATGCCCGACACGGCCTCGAATATCGCATCGGTCGCAGTCAGCCCCGGGGCCCCCAGCACGAAGGGCAGCGCGCCAAAGAACGACAGCGCCAGCCACACCCCCACAGTCAGCACAAAGGCCTGCCGCACGTTCAGGCCCCGCCCCAGCGAATTGGCACAGGCCACGGTCACGAAGCCGCCACAGGCCAGCGTGATGACAGACGCCTCGGCAAAGGCCTGCCAGTTGCCGTCGCCCAGCGCGAAATCCACCACCAAGGGCACCAGCATGCTGGCCCCCAGCAGCGCCACCAACAGGCCGATCACATATCCGACAGGGCGCAGGTCCAGCATGGCGCTTGGGTGGCCTGCCGCCTGCGCGCTGTCAAGGCGTCATGGGTGGTCAGCCGACGTGGAACAACGTGCCGAACAGGCGCGGGTCCAGACTGTCGGCGGCAAAGGTGGGGCCTTCGGTCAGCACCGATACCGCGTCATGGCTGTGCAGGCTTTCCTGATGGCTGGCCACCACGCGGAAATCGCCGATGCGCGGGTCGCGCTGCAACTGGCCGCAGAAACTGCGCGCGGCATCCTCGACAAAGATCGGGTTGGCGGCGTTCAATTCGGCAAAGGCCTGTTCATCCTCGCGTTTCACCATGACCTGCGTTTCCGTGGGCACGGCGGCGCGGGCCAGTTCGATCAGATCCTCGAACCACAGCACCATGCCGGGTTTGACCTCGACCGAGATGCGCGCGACAGACCGCTGCGAATGCGGCGTGGCCAGTTGGCCCCGGGTCCGCCGCGCATGTTCGGACAGTTCCAGCGAGCAGGGGCAGGTGCTGGAATACACAAAATCCAGATGGAGGATTTTCTTGCGCACTCCGCCCTTGTCCACCAGCTCCAGCGCAATGTCGTAATACTGCCAGCCCACCAGCCCCGACCGCAGCGAAGGCACCTTCACCGGGAAGGAAAAACGCATCTGGATGCGGGCGTCAAAGCTGACCAGATCGCGCTTGTAATCTTCCAGCGCGGCCTCGATCACTTCGAAACTGAAGGCGCTTTCGGCATGGGCATAGAAGGACCGCATGATGCGGCTCATGTTGATGCCCTTCTTTTCCGCCTCAAGGCTGACCGTGCCGGTCACGCTGGTTTCCAGCACCATGTCGCCCGCGTCACGGGTGCGGAACCGCACCGGAAGGCGGAAGTTGGAAATGCCGACATGCTGGATCGGCGCATGCGCCCCCACGATCAGGCTGGCGGGGCCATTTTGCAGATCCGGCAGGCCGTTCTTGTAGGCATCATCCACGCGGAATTCGCGTGGATAGTCGCGGCTCAGATCGGGGTAGGCCAAAGCGGGTTTGCCCACCAGCGCCAGCGCGGCCTGATCCAGCCCCGCAATCTCGGCGTCGGATGCCTTGCCCGCCCATTGGCGCAGCAATGCCAGCGCGGCCTCGGCCTCGTCACGGCTGGGTTTGCGGTCGATTGCGGGGGTGTGGATGTTCATCGGTCTGTCCTTGCGGTTCAGGCGGGCTCTGGCCCGCCGTCAATGTCATCAGGTTTACGGCGCAGCGATGCCCGTGGATCATATCTAGGCCCGGCCTGCCCCGCCGGCAACCGATGCGGCAAAGAAAGCTGCGGGACTAGAGGGTGCAGAACATGCGGAAATTCTCAAGCATCACGCCATGCCGCTGCACCTGTTGCGCGGCCTCCACCTGCCAGCCATGGCGCAGGAAAAAGGGCCGCGCCATGCGGCTGGCCTCTGTGGTCAGGCGGTGCAGGCCGCGCGCCCGTGCCTCGGCCTGCACCGCAAGCCACAAGGCATCGGCCACGCCCCGCCCCCGCTGGTCGGGTGCCACAAAGGCGAGGTCAAGATAACCGTTTGCGGCCAGCGACATGAAGCCCAGCGGCCGCCCTTCGGCCTCGGCCACCACAGTCCACAGCCCGGCAAGGCGTTTGGCCCATGCCGTCGCAGTCGGGCGTTCCGGTGCCCAGGCGGCAAGTTCGGCGGCCGAGTATTTCGGCGCGGCCCCGATGCGCACGGCGTCAAAGAAGATGCCGGCAAGTGCGCCGGCATCCTCAGCCACATAGGGCCGCAGCCGCATCAGATATGGTCCAGCGCCTGCATCAGATCGCCGATCAGATCGCCCGCATCCTCCAGCCCCACCGACAGCCGCACAAGGCCGGAGGTGATACCCAGCAGCTCCTTCTGGTCGTCGGGCAGGCGCTGGTGCGTGGTGGTGGCCGGATGCGTGGCGATGGATTTCGCATCGCCCAGATTGTTGGAAATCTTGATGATGTCCAAGGCATTCAGAAACCGGAACGCCGCCTCTTTGCCGCCCGCGATGTCAAAGGCCAGCATGGTGCCGCCGCGCGTCATCTGCTCTGCCGCCAGCGCGTGCTGCGGATGGTCGGGCAGCGACGGATGGATCACCCGGCCCAGCCGCGCATCACCCTGCAAGGCCCGCGCGATGGTCAGCGCCGAATCCGCCATGGCGTTGCAGCGCAGATCAAGCGTGGCCATGCCGTTCAGCATGATCCAGGCGGTAAACGGGCTCATCGCCGCGCCAGTGTGTTTCAGATAGGGTTCGGCCACCTTGCGGATGAACTCGCGCGTGCCGCAGATCACGCCGCCCAAGGCGCGGCCCTGCCCGTCGATGTGTTTGGTGCTGGAGTAAACCACCACATCGGCCCCCTGCGACACCGCCTTGGAAAACACCGGGGTGGCGAACACATTGTCCACGATCACCAGCGCGCCCGCCGCATGGGCAATCTGGGATACCGCTGTTATATCAATGATTTCCAGCGTGGGGTTCGAAATCGACTCGAAGAATACCGCCTTGGTGCCGGGCCGCACCGCCGCGCGCCACCGGTCCAGATCGGTGCCATCCACGAAAGTCACCTCCACCCCGTAGCGGCGCAGCACCTCTTCCAGAATATACAGGCAGGATCCGAACAAGGCCCGCGACGACACCACATGGTCGCCCGCGCGCAGCATCGCCGTCAGCGCGGCATTCACCGCCGCCATGCCCGATGCGGTGGCAAAGGCATCTTCGGTGCCTTCGATCGCGGCGATGCGTTCCTCGAACATCCGCGTCGTCGGGTTGCCGTAGCGGGCGTAGATGAACTCGTCCTCGCCGGTCTTGATGAAACGCGCCTCGGCGGCTTCGGCGGTTTCATAGACGAAGCCTTGCGTCAGAAAGATCGCCTCGGCCATCTCGCCATACTGGCTGCGGCGGCTGCCGGTATGCACCAGCTGGGTGCGGGTTTTCCAATCTTTCGACATGGCCTGTCCTTCCGACAACAAAAAGCCCCCGATACCCAGAGGTGCCGGGGGCGCTGCGCACCCTGACCTCTTTAGCGGTTTGTTTAACGTGGCCCGCAATCCGGTAACAAAGCGCCACATCGCCCGATTACGCCCGAAATCCGGCCCCGTCAACGGCCCCCCTTGGTGACAGGTTGCAGAAATGCACCGTCACGCAGGCGTCACGGCGCGTTCACACCGCTTTCGCAGGATCTGTCTAGATCGAACATGGATGCCGCGCAGGGGGTCGAACGCATGACGCTTGCCATGATCAACGCCGAAGGGTGCCAGCCGGTCGAGGCGGGCACCGTGGCGCTGGCCGGCCAACTGGCCGCGCTGCCCCCGGGCGCGCCGGTGCTGATCCTGCTGCATGGCTACCGCTATTCCCCCAGCCGCGACCATTCTGACCCGCACCGGCTGATCCTGTCAGACCGTTCCGCCCGCCGCGCGCCCAGCTGGCCGCGCCGCATGGGGTTCGGGCGCGGGCAGGACGGGCTGTGCATCGCCTTTGGCTGGGAGGCTGGCGGCACATTGTGGCAGGCCTATGCCGAGGCGGGCCGCGCCGGGCTGGCGCTGGCCGCGCTGATCCGGCGCATCCGCGCGCTGCATGACGGGCCGGTGAACATTCTGGGGCATTCGCTGGGGGCCCGCGTGGCGCTGGCTGCGCTGCCGGGGCTGGCCCCGGGCGATGTGGCGCGCATGGTGCTGATGGCGGGGGCCGAATTCCGCCACCTTGCCCGTGCCGCGCTGGAAACCCCCGCAGGCCGCGCCGCCGATGTGCTGAACGTGACCAGTCGCGAGAATGACATCTACGACTTCCTGTTCGAGCGGCTTCTGGCCCCGCTGGCCCCCCGCGCCCGGGCTCTGGGGGCGGGGCTTGACCTGCCGCGTTGCGTGACGGTGCAGATCGACGCCGCCGACCACCGCGCGGCGCTGCATGGTCTGGGGTTCCGCATCGCACCCGCCAGCCAGCGGATGTGCCACTGGTCGGCCTATCTGCGCCCCGGGCTGTTTCCGCTGTATCGCGCATTCCTGCTGGCACCGGGCCGCCTGCCCCTGCCGCTACTGCGCGCCACATTGCCCGGCACGCAGGCCCCGCGCTGGTCGCGCCTGCTGGCCCGGCCCTTGCCACGGGCGCGCATTCTGCTTCAATGACCGCCTGACATTCAGGAGGCTGCAATGATCGACCTTTACTATTGGCCCACGCCGAACGGCTGGAAAATCTCCATCGCGCTGGAGGAGTTGGGCCTTCCCTATGCGGTGAGGCTGGTGAACATCGGCGCAGGCGAACAGTTTGCCCCCGATTTCCTGAAGATCGCACCCAACAACCGGATGCCCGCCATTGTTGATCCCGACGGGCCGGATGGCGCGCCGGTGTCGGTGTTTGAATCCGGTGCGATCCTGCAATATCTGGCGCGCAAGACCGGCAAGCTTTACGGCGCGACGGAGCGTGACCGCATCGCGGTGGAGCAGTGGCTGATGTGGCAGATGGGTGGCGTTGGGCCGATGGCCGGGCAGGCGCACCATTTCCTGACCTATGCCCCGGCGATGGACCCGCCGAACGACCTGCCCTATGCCAAGACCCGTTACCGCAACGAGGTGGCGCGGCTGTATGGCGTCTTGGACAAGCAGTTGGCAGACAAGGAATTTGTCGCCGGTGACTTCCTGTCGATTGCCGATATTGCCATCTGGCCCTGGGCGGTGCTGTGGGAACGGCAGGAACAGACGCTGGAGGGCAAGCCACATCTGGCCCGCTGGCTGGATGCTCTGGCCGCCCGCCCCGCCTTTGTGGCAGGCAAGTCAGTGGCGTCGGAAAAGCGCAGCAACCTGCAGGACGACAAGAAGGCGCAGGATATCCTGTTCAAGCGCCAGGGCTGAGTTCGCTGCGCGGCCCAGCCGCGCACGCCAGAATCTTTCGAAAAATCCTGCAAAAGTGTTTGAACACCTTCGGCGGGGGACGCTGCCCCCGTTTCAAGCCTAGGTTTCGTCTTTTTCGATGCCATAGGTCTGGAACAGCCGCCCCTGCGTCATGAAGAACAAAAGCAGGGCCGCCGTCAGGCCGAATGTCTTGAAATTGACCCAGACATCGGTGGAAAAGCTGCGCCAGATCACCTCGTTTGCCAGCGCCAGCGCAAAGAAGAACGCGGTGATGCGGCGTGTCAGGATCATCCAGCCCTCGGCGCGCATCGGCAGCAGCTCGTCCATCACCAGCCGCAGGTAGCTTTGCCCGCGCAACAGGCCAAAGCCAAGGATGCCGCCGAACAGCAGGTAGATCATCGTGGGCTTCATCTTGAAGAACCGCTCGTCGTTCAGCCAGACCGACAGGCCGCCGAACAGCACCACCAGCACCAGCGTGGCGACCTGCATGCGCGCCAGTTTCCCGGTCAGCGCCCAAAGGATGCCGGTGGTCAGGATCATCAGCGGAATGAACGCCGCCGTGACCACGATGAACCCCTCATAACTGGTGCCGCCAAAGGTGAAGGTCTGGTCCTTCAGCCGTGCATAGCCGATGAAGAAGGCGGCAATCGGCCCCAGTTCCAGCACCAGTTTCAGTATCGGGTTGATCTTGCGTTCAGCCATCTTTCGTTTCCTTATCCTGCCGCCTGCACCAATATGGCACCAAAGGCGATCAAGCCCATCAGCGCCACGCGCAGGGCGGTTGTTTTCTCATGCAGCACCGCCCAGCCGATCAGCGCGGCAAAGAGGGTGGATGTTTCGCGCAGCGCCGCCACCTCGCCCACCTTGCCCAGCCGTGTGCCCAGCATCACGCCGCCAAAGCTGACAAAGGCCACCAGCGCACCGATCAGGCCGCGGGTCATGAGGGCGCCGTTCCAGCCCGGCCACACACCGCGCCGCGCCAGCCGCACCGCCATCAGCGCCGGAAAATCGAGCGAGCCGATCAGGAAGAACCAGGCGAGGAAGGTGAAGGGGTCAGGTGTAAGCCGGATGCCCCAGGCGTCATAGGTGGTGTAGACCGCCACCAGCAAGCCACCCGCAAAGGCCCAGACCAGACCCGTGCGCAGCGCGTCGCGCCCCACTACCGCGCCGCGCAGGTTCAGCCCCGCCAGCATCAGGATCGCCCCTGACAGCAGCGCCACCCCCAGCCATTGCAAGGGCGCATAGGCCTCGCCCAGAAACAGCGCGGCAAAGGCCAGCGTGGCCAGCGGCCCGGTGCCGCGCACCACCGGATAGACCACGGTATAGGCGGCCCGCTCATACGCCAGCGCCATGGTCAGCTTGTAGGCGAAATGGATGCCCAGCGCGCCGAACACCACCAGCCATTCAAACCCCTGCGGCCATGGCACCAGAAACAGCGCCATGGGCAGCGACAGCACCACCATCCACAGGTCAATCGCCCCCCGCGTGGCCCAGGGGTCGTGCCGCCCCTTCTGGATCGCGCCGAAACAGGCATGGGCAAAGGCGGACACAAGCGCGAGGCCCATGGCGATCTGCGCGCCCAGTGCGGTGCCTTCGATGGAGACGAGCCAGGCGGTCATATGTGCCGTATCTGGCCAAGCGCCGGGGTGCTGGCCGCCCCCCAGCACGGCAAAAGGCCGGGCGTTCTTCGCTGAAAACCTTCCCCCGGAAGGTTTTCCGGGCGCTCATCACGCCGAGGATATTCAGAGCGAGAAAATGCAGAAAGGCAGGACCACGGCGTCAACGGTCAAGCCCCACCAGCGCGCGGGCGAAATCCTCGGGGTCAAAGGGTGCCAGATCGTCGATCTGTTCGCCCACGCCGATGGCATGGATCGGCAGGCCAAACTTGTCGGCCAGCGCCACAAGCACGCCGCCCTTGGCGGTGCCGTCGAGTTTGGTCATCACAAGGCCGGTCACATCGGCCAGCTTGCGGAAAATCTCCACCTGGTTCAGCGCGTTCTGGCCGGTGGTGGCATCCAGCACCAGAAGCGTGTTGTGCGGCGCATCGGGGTCTTTCTTGCGGATGACGCGCACGATCTTTGACAATTCCTCCATAAGATCGGCGCGGTTCTGCAACCGGCCTGCCGTGTCGATCATCAGAAGGTCGGCACCCGATTCCTGCGCCTTTGTCATCGCCTCGAATGCAAGGCTTGCGGGGTCAGACCCTTCGGGCGCGGTCAGCACCGGCACGCCGGCGCGCGCGCCCCAGACCTGCAACTGTTCCACCGCAGCCGCGCGGAACGTGTCGCCCGCCGCGATCACCACCGTCTTGCCCGCCGCCTTGAACTGGCTGGCCAGCTTGCCGATGGTCGTGGTCTTGCCCGAACCGTTCACCCCCACCACCAGCACCACCTGCGGGCGCGACGGGTATAGCGGCATGGGCCGCGCCACCGGGGTCATGATGCGGGTGATCTCGGCGGCCAGCGCGGTCTTGATCTCGTCCGTCGACACACGCCTGCCGAACCGCCCCTCGGCGATGTTCGCGGTGACGCGCAGCGCGGTGTCAACGCCCATGTCGGCGCCGATCAGCACCTCTTCCAGCTGTTCCAGCATCGCGTCATCCAGCACGCGGCGGCTGGCCTCGGGTTCCGCCCCGATCAGGCGGCCAAGGATGCCGGGGCGCGGGGGTTCGGCAGCGGCGGGCGCGGTTTCAACCAGCGCATCCAGCCCCTCGCCGATCTTGTCGGAGGACCGGAACATCCGGTCGCGCAGTTTCTTGAAGAATGACATTCCGCGCCCTCGCTGGTGCCGCCCGCCCCGGCAGCAGACCCCGTTCACTTAGTCGCTTCGGCGGCGCGAGGAAAGGGGCGGGGGCCGGGCGTCAACGGTTTAGCAAGGCCGGCATGGCGCAATGGCATGCGGAACGGGCCTGCGGTGCATCCGGGTCGGACCCTTTGGGGCCGCGCGGGCCGTGTTAACCTTTTTCCGGGCGCGTGTTAACTATTGCTGGACAGGAGACGACCGATGACGCCCGCACTCTTTCCTCTGGCCACGCTGGCCCCCCTGCCGCTGCTGGCGCTGGGGGTGGGGTTTGGCGGCGCGCTGGCCTTTGCCGGGCTGGTTTACATGACGCTGTTCGCGCTGCTGCTGGATCAGGTGGTTGCGCGGGCCGCTGCACCTGATGGCGTGGAGTTTCCGGCAGCGGATGCGCTGCTGGTGGTGCTGGCGCTTGCGCATCTGCTGGCGCTGCCGCTGGCGGTCTGGGCGATCGGCGGGCCCTCGGGGCTTTCGGCGGTGGACAGGGTGGCCCTGTTTGCCGGATTCGGGCTGTTTTTCGGGCAGGTGTCGAACCCGGTGGCGCATGAGCTGATCCACCGCGGCGACCGGCGGCTGTTCCGGCTGGGGCGGCTGGTTTATGTGACGCTTCTGTTCGGGCACCATACCTCGGCGCACCGGCTGGTGCATCACCGCCATGCCGCCAGCCGCGACGACCCCAATACCGCGCGTTCGGGTGAGGGGTTTTATCGCTTTGCCCTGCGTGCCTGGGTGGGCAGTTTCCGCAAGGGTCTGGCGGCGGAAAACGATCTGCGCCGCCGGGGGGCGAAGGGGCTGCACCCCTATGCGATCTATACCGGCGGCGCGGTGCTGAGCCTGCTGCTGGGCTGGGTGATTGCGGGGCCTGCCGGGGCACTGGTCTGGGCGGGTCTGGCGGCCCATGCGCAAAGCCAGCTGTTGCTGTCGGATTATGTGCAGCATTACGGGCTGATGCGCCGCACGGGGCCTGACGGGCGGCTGGAGCCTGTGGGCGACCGGCATTCGTGGAACGCGCCGCATGGCTTTACCGCCGCACTGATGCTGAACGCGCCGCGCCATTCCGACCATCATGCGCATCCGGCCCGGCCCTACCCCGCGCTGCGCCTGCCGGTGCCTGATCTGGCGCCGCGCCTGCCGTGGTCCCTGCCGGTCAGTTGCGTGGTGGCACTGCTGCCGCCGCTGTGGCGCCGGGCCATGCGCCCAAGGCTTGCGCAATGGCGGGCAGAAGAGGCGGCACTGGCGCAGCCGTGACTGGCCATTCCGGCTGCGGTCTGGCAGTCTGCCGCCGAATTGTCCCCCCTGCCGGAGCCTGCGATGCACAAGATTTTTGCCCTGCTGCTGGCCGCCCTGCCCCTGCCGCTGGCCGCCGCCGAACCGATGACCGCCGCCGATTTCGAGGCCTATGCCACAGGCAAGACCCTGTCCTATGCCGTGGGCGGCGAGATTTACGGGGCCGAGCAATACATGCCCGGACGGCGCGTTCTGTGGGCCTTCAAGGGCGAGGAATGCCGGGCGGGCCTGTGGTATGAAGAGGCGGGGCAGATCTGTTTTGTCTACGAGGATGAAGGCCAGCCGCAATGCTGGACCTTCTTCCGCGACGACACAGGCCTGCGCGCGCGGTTCCAGAACGACCCCGAAGGCACCGAGCTTTCCGAAGTGGCACAGACGCCAAACCCGCTGATCTGCGCCGGGCCGGATGTGGGGGTCTAGCCAGCAGGCCGCACAGACAGGTGCACGCAAACCGAAGCGCGACTTGCACAAATCGAACATTAGTGATCCGATCCCGACCAGTGACCTGCGTTGAATTTACAAATTCAAACTATTGTGGTCAAAGCAGGCTGCCCTGCCCCGGCGCATCATCCGCTTTGCGCCGCCTTGCCGGTCTGGCCCCCAGCGCCAGACGGCCATCGGCAAATTCCACCTCCAGCGCCTGCGCGCGTTCTGCCGCCGCTTTCGTCGTGACAACAGCACCGTCGCCCCGCACCACCGCATAGCCGCGCCGCAGGGTTTCGGCATAGCCGAGGGTCTGGCGCATGCGCTCCAGCGCATCCAGCCGCCCGGCAAGCACCGCCAGCCGCTGCGCGGGGGCGGCGTCAAGCCTTGCCTCCAGCGCCAGCAGCGCGGCACGGTCGCGCGCGGTCTGGCGGGTGGCATCGGCCAGCAGGCGTGACAGGGCCGGGGCCAGCCGGGCGGCCAACCCATGGAGCCGCTCTGCCGCGCGCGCGCTGCGGCGCGTCTCAGCGGCCTCCAGCAGCCGGGCGCGGTCGGCCAGCCGCTCGCGCCCCCGCGCCGCCAGATCGGCCAGCATGCGCGGGCGCAGCAGCGCCGCCAGCGGGTCCAGCCGCCCGCGCTTGCGCGCCACCGCCACGCCCAACGCGCCACCCAGCCGCCCCGACCACAGGTCGAACCGCTGCGCCGGGCCTTGGGTCAGCGCATCCAGCCGGGGCAGCGCGCGGGCCAGATCGCGCAGCCGCTGGCCGCGCAGCCCCACCGCCTGCGCCACGCCGCGCGACAGCCGCGCGCCCTGCCCATCCAGCGCCGCCAGCAGGTCCATCCGCACCGGCACGGCCATTTCCGCCGCCGCCGTAGGGGTGGGCGCGCGGCGGTCGGATGCAAAGTCGATCAGCGTGGTGTCGGTTTCATGCCCCACGGCGGAAATCAGCGGAATGGCGCTGTCCGCCGCCGCCCTGACGACGATTTCCTCGTTGAAGCCCCACAGGTCCTCCAGCGACCCGCCGCCCCGCGCCACGATGATCAGATCGGGGCGCGGCACCGGCCCGCCGGGGGCCAGCGCGTTGAACCCGCGTATCGCCGCCGCCACCTCGGCCGCGCAATTGGCCCCCTGCACCGCCACCGGCCAGATCAGCACATGGCGCGGAAAGCGGTCGGCCAGCCGGTGCAGGATATCGCGGATCACCGCACCCGAGGGCGAGGTGACAACCCCGATGACCCCCGGCAGGAACGGGATGGCTTTCTTGCGCGCGGCATCGAACAGCCCCTCGGCGGCCAGCGCCACGCGGCGTTTCTCCAGCAGCGCCATCAGCGCCCCGGCCCCGGCAAGCTGCACATCCTCGACAATGATCTGGTATTTCGACTGGCCGGGGAAGGTGGTCATCCGGCCGGTTGCAATCACCTCCATCCCTTCCTCGGGGCGAACCTGCATCTTGGCCACCTGACCCTTCCAGCTGATCGCGGCAATCACCGAACGGTCATCTTTCAGGTCAAAATAAAGATGCCCCGAGGATGGCTTTGAGACCCGCCCCACCTCGCCCCGCACCCGCACAAGGCCGAATTCACCCTCGATCACCCGTTTCACCGCGCCGGACAGTTCCGACACGGTGTATTCGGGGGCGTTGCCGGGGGGCGTGGCGTCTTCGAACAGGTCTGACATGACGGCCTTCTTGTGATCCGTGGACCGCCAGCCTAGAACGCAGCGCAGCAAAGGCCAAGCGGGGGCGGCGATGAACATCCTTATTCTGGGCGGTGGCGGGCGGGAACATGCGCTGGCCTGGGCGATCAAGCAGAACCCGAAATGCGACCGGCTGATCGTGGCCCCGGGCAACGCGGGCATCGCCATGCTGGCCGAATGCGCCGATCTGGACATTCTGGATGGCGCGGCGGTGGTGGCATTCTGTGCCGAAAACGCGGTGGATTTCGTGGTGGTGGGGCCCGAGGCACCGCTGGCCGCCGGTGTGGCCGATGCGACGCGGGGCGCGGGGATACTGACCTTTGGCCCCTCGGCGGCGGCGGCGCAGGTAGAGGCGTCGAAAGCCTTTACCAAGGAACTCTGCGCGGCCTGCGATGCACCGACCGCCGCTTATGCCCGGTTCACCGAGGCTGGCCCGGCCAAGGACTACATTCGCGCGCAGGGTGCGCCGATCGTGGTCAAGGCTGACGGGCTGGCCGCGGGCAAGGGCGTGGTGGTGGCCATGAGCGTGGACGAGGCGCTGGCGGCCATCGACGACATGTTCGGCGGCACATTCGGCGCGGCGGGCGCCGAGGTGGTGATCGAGGAGTTCATGGGTGGCGAAGAGGCCAGTTTCTTCATCCTCACCGATGGCACAACCTGCCTGCCCATCGGCACCGCGCAGGACCACAAGCGCGCCTTTGACGGCGACACCGGGCCGAACACGGGCGGCATGGGGGCCTATTCGCCCGCCCCGGTGTTGACCGATGCCATCGCGGCACAGGCCATGGCCCGGATCGTGCAGCCCTGCGTGGACGAGCTGGCGCGGCGCGGCACGCCCTATCAGGGGGTGCTTTATGCGGGGCTGATGATCGAAAACGGTCAGGCGCGGCTGGTGGAATACAATGCCCGCTTCGGCGACCCGGAATGCCAGGTGCTGATGCTGCGGCTGGGCGCGCAGGCGCTGGACCTGCTGCTGGCCTGTGCGGAAGGCCGCTTGCAGGATTATGCGATTGCCTGGGCCGATGACCACGCGCTGACCGTGGTCATGGCGGCGGATGGCTATCCGGGCACCTACCACAAGGGCAGCCAGATCCGCGGGCTGGAAGAACTGCCCGAGGACAGTTTCCATATGGTGTTTCATGCAGGCACGGCGGAACGCGACGGGCAGGTCATCGCGGCAGGGGGCCGGGTGCTGAACGTCACCGCGCGCGGGGCGACACTGGCCGAGGCGCGGGCGCGGGCCTATGCGATGGTGGACCGGATCGACTGGCCGGGCGGGTTCTGCCGCCGTGACATCGGCTGGCGGGCGCTGTGACCGGCTGGCCACAGAAACCTTTAGCGGATTTTGCAAAAGTTTTCGAAAACTTTCGCAGGGATGTCGCGCGGTTTGCCCCCTGCCCTTGCACCCTGCGCCGCCTGCGCATAGACAGCGCACGAAATTGAGGCAGAGGGGGAACCATGCCGCTTCTTGTCATGAAATTCGGCGGAACATCGGTCGCCGATCTGGCCCGCATCAAGAACGCCGCCGCCAAGGTCAAGCGCGAGGTGGAGCGCGGCTATGACGTGATCGTCATCGTCAGCGCCATGTCGGGCAAGACCAACGAGCTGGTGGGTTGGGTCGAACAGACCTCGCCGCTGTTCGATGCCCGCGAATATGACGCCGTTGTGTCATCGGGCGAGAATGTGACGGCGGGGCTGATGGCGCTGACCTTGCAGGAAATGGATGTGCCCGCCCGGTCATGGCAGGGCTGGCAAGTGCCGATCCTCACCACATCCGCCCATTCCTCGGCCCGGTTCATCGACATTCCCAGCACCAATATCGCCGCGAAATTCGCCGAAGGCTTCAAGGTGGCGGTGGTTGCGGGCTTTCAGGGTGTCAGCCCCGAAGGCCGCATCACCACGCTGGGCCGTGGCGGGTCGGATACCACCGCCGTGGCTTTTGCCGCCGCCTTCAAGGCCGAACGCTGCGATATCTACACCGATGTGGATGGCGTCTACACCACCGACCCGCGCATCACCGGCAAGGCCCGCAAGCTGGACAAGATCGCGTTCGAGGAGATGCTGGAACTGGCATCCCTTGGTGCCAAGGTGCTGCAAACCCGGTCGGTCGAGCTTGCCATGCGCTACAAGGTGCGGCTGCGGGTGCTGTCCTCGTTCGAGGATACCGACGAGACTTCTGGAACACTGGTCTGCGACGAGGATGAAATCATGGAATCGAAAGTCGTCTCCGGCGTCGCCTATTCGCGCGACGAAGCCAAAATGACGCTGGTGACGGTGGAAGACCGCCCGGGCATCGCCGCCGCCATCTTTGGCCCCTTGTCCGAGGCCGGGGTGAACGTGGACATGATCGTGCAGAACATCAGCGAGAAGAACTACGGCACCCATACCGGTGCCGTCACCGACATGACGTTCTCTTGCCCCATCAATCAGGTGGCCCGGGCGAAAAAGGCGATGGAGGATGCCCGCGCCACAGGCAGCATCAGCTATGACGATCTGGTGGTCGATACCGATGTGGCCAAGGTGTCGGTCGTGGGTATCGGCATGCGGTCACATGCCGGGGTGGCGGCCACCATGTTCAAATCGCTGGCCGCCGAGAATGTGAACATCAAGGTCATCGCCACATCCGAGATCAAGATCTCGGTGCTGATCGACCGCAAATACATGGAACTGGCCGTGCAGGCGCTGCACGACGCCTTTGGGCTGGAGCGGGCCTGACGCCGCACAGGCGTCAGCCGTTTGAGTGATGGATCAGCAGGCCGCCCTTGTGCTGGCCTGCCACAAGCGCAGCACGCGGCAGCCAGATAGAGGTGCCGCTGGTATGCTCGCGCTGCGTGCCGACCATGTCATCGCCGCTGATGGACAGGAACAGGTCATGCCCCCGCCGGTCCTCATCGTTTTCATGCAGCGTCTTGAGCAGCCCGAACAGGCGGTGGCCGCGCCACGAGGTGATGATGGCCTCGAAAAAGTCGCGCAAGCCTGGTGGCAGCGCCGCGACATCCTGCTCTGCCAGCGCCTTGCGGTGGGTATGGCGCAATCCGTTCCAGATGTCTGACGGCCAGCCGCGCAGGGCCAGGACAAGCGCATGCCTGTCCATCCCCTCGGTGATGCGGCGGCGCATGGCGAACAGACCGGCCAGCGCCTGCTGATCCACCTTGCCCCCGGGTTCCTGCGCGGCGGCGGCATCGTGCCAGCGTTGTATCACGCTGTGCAGTTCTTGGAACTGCGGTTCGGCAATGCGGGCGTAAAAGGCCGCGCTCTTTGCCGCCACCTTGCCCAGCGGTTTGCCCGGGTCGCGCGCCGGGCGGAAGGACGCAGCCTGCCGCTGGGTCGACTGAAACTTGTCCAGCACATAGGCGGCCTCGGTGCGGGCCATGGCCCAGGTGGTGATCCACTGTGAAGGAGAGTCAAAGGGCCGGGGAAAGGCCGCAGGCCATCCGCTGCCATCATCCGTGAATGGCAGCGGATCGACCGGCCAACGGGTAAAGGTCGGCGACTTTGACCAGTGCCAGATGCTGTCCAGCCCGGCAAGATCGCCCGGCGGCGGAATCGGTTCCGCCGCAGCCATTGCGGCTTGTGGCACGATCAATGTCTGCTGCTCGGCATGGTTTACAAAGACAAGCAGCGCGCCAGTTGCGGGCAGACCGGGCGCGCGGGCGCCGGTGTCAGGGTTCGGGCGCAGCGCGGCAAGGTCGATCTGCGCCAGAAAGTGCAGCGGCAACCCGTCGGCACCGCGCGGCCAGGCAAAGCCCTGCGGCGCGCAGGGCACACCACCCAGCCACGACGTTGCCCCCTGCCACGAAACATAGGGCGAGCGCAGCAGCAGCGCCCATGCCGGGGTTTGTAGCGGGCGCTCGTCGTCGCCGGTGCGCAGCGCCATCTCACGCATCCAGGCATCTGCAATTTCCTCGCCGCTCTGGGCGCGTGAATGGTCAGGCGCTGCTGGCTGTGGCTGTGCCATGGCCGCGGTCTGTGGCTTTTTGCGAAAGATCCTGAACATGCGTTCCTCACCGTGTCCTGCCCAAAGCGTCATGGCTTTCTGGATCATCACCAAGGCCGAAACCGGGCTGAAACATGGCGCGCAGCAGTGGCCGCCCTTTGGCCCGCATACCGCCGGCGATCATCGCCAGCGCCACCCATTTGCCCCGTGCGTCGCAGCGCGGCGCAGGATTGCCGATCTTTCGGGCAGGCCCGCCCCGCCCCTGCCGCCGTCACAGATGCAGGTTCCGTTGTGCTGCGCCATGTGCTCTAAGGGCGGAAACAACATCACGGAAATCCGATGCCCGACCGCAGCGAAACCGAAAGCCGCAAGCTGCTGCGCCGCCTGCGCGACAGCCTTGGCGTGCCCGGCAAGGGGCAGGACCGGCTTGACCGCATCACCCATCTGATTGCCGACAGCATGGGCACCGAAGTGTGCTCGATCTATCTGTTCCGCGACCCCGAAACGCTGGAACTCTGCGCGACCGAGGGGTTGAACGCAGCCTCGGTGCACCAGACGCGGCTGAAGCTGGGCGAGGGGCTGGTGGGCCGCGTCGCGCGCACCGCCACCCCGGTGAACACCGGCAATGCCCCCGCCGAAAAGGGCTTTCGTTTCATGCCCGAAACGGGGGAGGAGATATTCTCGGCCTTTCTGGGCGTGCCGATCCAGCGGGTTGGCGAAAAGCTGGGCGTGCTGGTGGTGCAATCGAAAGCCGCACGTGAATATTCCGAGGATGAGGTCTACGCGCTGGAAGTCGTGGCCATGGTGCTGGCCGAGATGACCGAACTGGGTGCCTTTATCGGCGAGGGCGAGGCCCTGTCGGCCAAGCACCAGCAGCCGGTGATGGTGCGCGGCGGCACGGGCCAGGAGGGTGCCGCCGAAGGCCATGTCTGGCTGCACGAGGCCCGCGTTGTGGTGACGAACCCGGTGGCCGACGACCCGCTGACCGAGATCGAACGTATCCGCGATGCCGTGGGCAAGCTGCGCGTGTCGGTGGATGACCTGCTGTCGGCGGCCAGTCTGGACAAGGACCAGAAACAGGTGCTGGAGGCGTATCGCATGTTCGCCCATTCGCGCGGCTGGCTGCGCCGGATGGAGGAAGACATTGCCCTTGGCCTGTCGGCCGAGGCGGCGGTGCAAAAGGAACAATCCGCGGCGCGTGCACGGCTGGAACAGGTGCCCGACGCTTATCTGCGCGACCGGCTGCATGATCTGGATGACCTGTCGAACCGCCTGCTGCGCATCCTGACCGGGCAGGGCGTGAACACCGGCGCGGAAATGCCGGAAAACCCGGTGCTGGTGGCGCGCAACATCGGGCCCGCCGAATTGCTGGACTATGGCCGCAAGCTGCGCGGCGTGGTGCTGGAGGAAGGCTCTGTCGGCTCACACGCCGCCATCGTGGCGCGCGCGCTGGCCATTCCGCTGGTGATCCACGCCGACCGCATCACCACCGAGGCGCTGAACGGCGATCACATCATGGTGGACGGCGATCAGGGCATCGTGCATCTGCGCCCCGATGAAACCGTGGCCCGCGCCTTCCGCGACAAGATCGCCATGCAGGCCAAGGCGCAGGAACGCTATGCATCGCTGCGCGGCCTGCCTGCCCAGTCGACCTGCGGCAGCGTCACGCGCCTGTTCATGAACGCAGGGCTTATGGCCGACCTTCCGTCGCTGGAGGGTTCGGGGGCCGAGGGCGTGGGCCTGTTCCGCACCGAATTGCAGTTTCTGGTGCGCAACCAGATGCCCAAACGCGACGAGCTGGCCAAGCTTTATGCCCGGGTGATGGATGCCGCAAAGGGCCGCCCCGTGGCCTTCCGCACGCTGGATATCGGGTCGGACAAGGTGCTGCCCTATATGAAGCCGAATGACGAGCCGAACCCCGCGATGGGCTGGCGCGCCATCCGTGTGGGGCTGGACAAGCCGGGCGTGCTGCGTATGCAGTTGCAGGCGCTGATCCGCGCCGCCAACGGGCGCGACCTGACGGTGATGTTTCCGTTCATTTCCGAACTGGGCGAGTTTGAGCAGGCCCGCAGCCACCTGATGCGCGAATTGCACCGCGAACGCAGCCTCGGCCATGCCGTGCCCGCCTCGGTCAAGGTGGGGGCGATGCTGGAAACCCCCAGCCTGGCCTTTGCGCCGCAATCGTTCTTTGAACTGGTGGATTTCGTGTCGATCGGCGGCAATGACCTGAAGCAGTTCTTCTTTGCCGCCGACCGCGAGAATGAACGGGTGCGGCGGCGCTATGACGTGCTGAACGTCAGCTTCCTGGATTTCCTGCGGCAGATCGTTGCGCGCTGCACAGCCTCAGGCACGCCACTGAGTTTTTGCGGCGAGGATGCCGGGCGGCCGGTGGAGGCCTTGTGCTTTGCCGCGCTGGGGATTGGCACGCTGTCAATGCGGCCCGCCTCGATCGGGCCGGTGAAGGCGCTGCTGCGCCGGGTCAATCTGGACGAGGTGCGCGGCGTGATCGACGCCGCCCGTGCCGCCGGGGCCGAAAGCGTGCGGCCTGCGGTGATGGACTGGCTGGCGGGCCAGGTGGAATAGGCAAGCGCGTGGCCTGCTGGCGTCACCCGGGGCGCTGCCCCGGACCCCGGGATATTTAGAGACAGAAAATGAAGGGGGAATGGGTGCCCCCTTCCGATGATTTGCGATGCGTTTCAGGTGGTTCAATCGCGTTTCAGGCCGCGCAGGGCATCAAAGGGGCTGCTGCTGGTCGTGGCGGCAGGGGCCGCGGTTTTCGGCAGGGGTTTGCCACCACGTTGGGGCTGCGCCCCGGCAGGCCGGGCACCGCGTTCGGCGACCTGTGCCCGCGCCTCGGCTGAATCGCGCTTCATCGTCAGGGCGATGCGTTTGCGCGGCACGTCCACCTCGACCACCCGCACCTTCACCACATCGCCAGCCTTGACCACCTGATGCGGATCTTTCACGAATGTGTCGGACAATTGGCTGACATGCACCAGCCCGTCCTGATGCACGCCGATATCGACGAAGGCGCCAAAGGCCGCCACGTTGGTTACGGTGCCTTCCAGCAGCATGCCGGGTTTCAGATCCTTGATGTCTTCCACCCCGTCAGCGAACGTGGCGGTCTTGAAACCCGGGCGCGGGTCGCGGCCCGGTTTTTCCAGCTCGGCCAGAATGTCTTTCACCGTGGGCAGGCCGAACCGCGCGTCGATGAAGCTGCGCGGATCCAGCCTTTGCAGCGCCGCCGCATCGCCCATCACGCTGCGCAGGTCGCGCCCGCAGGCGGCGACGATTTTCCGCGCCACGTCATAGGCTTCGGGGTGGACGGAGGAGGCATCGAGCGGTTCCTTGCCGCCCGCGATGCGCAGGAAACCAGCCGCCTGTTCGAAGGCTTTGGGCCCCAGCCGCGCCACTTTCAGCAGCTCGCGCCGGGTGGCAAACGGCCCGTTGGCATCGCGGTGGCTGACAATCGCCTCGGCCAGCCCCGGGCCCACGCCCGACACCCGCGCGAGGAGCGGTGCCGAAGCCGTGTTCACATCCACCCCCACCGCGTTCACGGCATCTTCCACCACCGCCTCAAGGCTGCGACCCAGCCGGTGCTGATCGACGTCATGCTGATACTGGCCCACGCCGATGGCCTTGGGCTCGATCTTGACCAGTTCGGCCAGCGGATCCTGCAAGCGGCGGGCGATGGACACCGCCCCGCGCAACGACACATCCAGCCCCGGAAACTCTTTCGCCGCCAGTTCCGATGCGGAATAGACCGAGGCCCCCGCCTCTGACACGATCACCTTCACCGGCTTGGGCGCATCGCCGGGCAGCACCGCCAGCAGGTCGGCCACCATCTTTTCCGATTCGCGGCTGGCGGTGCCGTTGCCGATGGCGATCAGCTGCACGCCATGTTTGCGGATCAGCTGGGCGATTTCCACCTGCGCGCCGCGCAGATCGTTCTTCGGCTGGAACGGATAGACCGTGCTGGTCGCCAGCACCTTGCCCGTCGCATCCACCACCGCCAGCTTGCAGCCGGTGCGGATGCCGGGATCAAGCCCCAGCGTGGCCTTGCCGCCTGCGGGGGCCGCCAGCAGCAGATCCTTGAGGTTGCGGGCAAAGACATTGATCGCCTCGGCCTCGGCCCGGTCGCGCAGATCGGCCATCAGATCAAGCGTCAGCGAGGTTTTCAGTTTCACCCGCCAGACCCAGGCGGCAGCCTCGCGCAGCCACTGATCGCCCGGGCCCTTGCCCGCGGTCATCAGCGCGGCACCCGTCATCCGCTCTGCCGGGCTGTCGCCGCGCGGGGCGTCTGCGTCCACCTCCAGATCGACGGCAAGGAAGCCTTCGTTGCGGCCACGCAGCATGGCCAGAACGCGGTGGCTGGGGGCCTTGGACCAATCTTCGGAATGGGCGAAGTAATCGGCGAATTTCGCGCCCTCGGCCTCTTTGCCGGGCACCACGGTGGCAGTCAGCCTTGCCACCGATTTCATATGGTTGCGCAGGCGGCCCAAGAGATCGGCGTTTTCCGCCAGCCCCTCGGCGATGATGTCGCGCGCGCCTTCGAGTGCTGTTTTCACATCGGGCACCGCTTCGGTGATGAAGCCCGTGGCCAGATCGGCGGGGGCCTTGCTGCGGTCGGCCAGAATCGCCTCGGCCAAAGGCCCCAGCCCGTTTTCGCGGGCGATCATCGCCTTGGTGCGGCGTTTGGGCTTGTAGGGCAGATAGATGTCTTCCAGTTCGGCCTTGGTCGCCACCTTGGCAATTGCGGATTCCAGCGCATCCGTCAGCTTGCCCTGATCGCGGATGCTGGCCAGAATCGCCGCGCGCCGGGCCTCAAGCTCGCGCAGATAGGCCAGCCGTTCGGCCAGATTGCGCAGTTGCGTGTCGTCCAGCCCGCCCGTCACCTCTTTGCGATAGCGCGCCACGAACGGCACCGTGGCCCCGCCATCCAAGAGTTCGACCGCCGCCGTCACCTGTTGCGGCGTGGCGGCGATTTCGGAGGCGATCAGCAGGGCGATGCGGCGGGCGGGATCGGGGGTCATCATGGCAGCCTTTTCCGTCTGTGGGAGGCTGACCATAGCCGGGCCACGCGGCAGAGGGAATGCAAAAGGGGCGGGCCTTGCGGCCCGCCCCCTGCCCTGCGACGCGTGGCGTCAGTCTTCCATCGCGCCGCCGGCGGCTTGCCAGTCGCCGATGCCGCCGATGTTGGTGACATTGCTGTAACCCATGTCCTTCAGCGTCTTGCCCGCCAGAGCGGCCTGCCCGCCCGCGCCGCAGACCAGATAGATCGCGGCATCCTTTTGCAGCACGGGGTTGTAATATTGCGTCTCGGGATCGGCGGCAAATTCGATGAAACCGCGCGGAATGCGGGTGGCCCCGGCAATCGTGCCGGTCTTGGCAATCGCGGCCGAGTCGCGCACATCGACGAACAGCGCCTCGCCAGCGGCATGGGCGGGCAGCGCCTGTTCGGCGGGGATACGGGTCACGACGCCATTGGCATCATCAAGAAAGTCTTTTGCGGTTTTCATTGGCTGGTCCCTTTCGGCGCATGGGGCGAATCTGCCCGGCCACTGTCCGGTGAAAGCCCGGTTGCCGCAACCGGCAGATTGCATGGCACGCGGAGGCGCGCCGATGCCGGCAATGGATCCGTTGAGGGAGAATGATGGTACCGATGCCCCGGCTCGAACGGGGGACCCCTAGATCCACAATCTAGTGCTCTAACCAACTGAGCTACATCGGCACTCTGGGGGCGCATTTACCCCCCTGCCCCCCGGATTGCAAGAGGCGGATTGCAGCGGAATTTCAGAGCCGCCGGATCACAGGTCGATCGCCCAGGTCTGTTCCACCAGATCAACGCCAAAGGACCGCACCGGGTGGCTTTCTGCCAGGCTGAACCCGGCGCGGGCGTAAAGCGCGCAGGCGGCCCGGTGGCTTTCATGCGTCCACAGCACCATGCGGCTGTAGCGGGCAGCGCGCGCAAAATCCATGTTGGCCCGCAGCAGCGCCCGGCCCAGCCCCAACCCGCGCGCCGCTGGTTCCAGCAGGAACAGCCGCAGCTTGGCCACATCATCCGACTGGCGCACACAAATGATCGAGCCAAGCCGCCGCCCGCCCTTCCACGCGATGAAGGCGCGTTCGCGCGTGGGATCGTGGTTGCGGATATAGGCGGCCATCACCTCGGCCACCAGCGCCTCGAATGTGGCGTCAAAGCCTTCGTCGGCCGCATAAAGCTCGGCATGGCGCGCGATGATCCAGCCCGCATCGCCGATGGCGAGATCGTGCAATGTGATACCTGCCGCGCTGTCCATGGCTGGCCCCCTTTGCCCCCGTTCGGCACCATCAGACCGCAGCGCATGGCGGCAATCAACCCCGCTTTCCCTTGCCAGATGGCGCAATCGGCGCTACCCCCCGGGCCAGACCGCAGCGGAGACCGACATGAGCATCGACAAGCAAAGCGAGATTGCCGCGAACCTGCAGATCGGGCCGACCAGCCTGGGCATGGTGCGCATCTATATCGAGGCCGAGGGCGTGGAGCTGCCGCTCGATTTCGAACCCGAAGAGGCCGAGGAAATCGCCGATGAATTGCGCGCGGCAGCCGACCGTGCCCGAGCCATGAATGGCGGCGGGGCTGCGCCAAAAGCACCAAAGGCGCGCAAGTAACCGCGCGACTGTCGGCTGGCCCCCCAACCGCCATCACCCGTTGCGAAATGCGACCGGCAGCGAAGGCCGGGCACCCCCGGCAGTTCCCCTTTACAGCCGCAGCGCCGCGCCCGGGTCGCGCAGCGCCAGCAGACGCAGCGCGGCGTTGCGGGCAAACCCCTGGGTCACGGCCTTGCGCCTTGCGGGGGCCAGCCGGGTTTCCGGCCCCATGCGCAGGATCTCGGCATCCCACCCATCGGCAAGCATCAGCCCGGTGCCCTCGGGCAGCAGATTGGCGGGAAAGTCGGCATCCACCGCCCAGAAGAAGCGGTCACACCATTCCAGATAGCCCTGCCATTTGCGGTCAGTCATATAGTCGGCGCGGCTGGATTTGCATTCCACCACCCAGATCTCGCCCCGCGGCCCCAGCGCCATCACATCGACGCGCAGGCCGGGGGAAGGCACAAGTTCGGTCAGGGTCACGAAATCATGGCTCAGCAGGTGCCGGCAGACCCCGCGCGCGATGCGCTGCCCGGGCGCCAGCAGCCCACCCGACGCCGCATCACCCGGCGGGCTGCCGGTGGCGGGGGAAAATGGCTTTGGCATGTCATCAGGCATGGGCAAATGATGAACCAAAGGTGAACATCGCGCAAGCCTTGCGTGCGGGCCATCCGCGCCCTATGTTGAGTATTGGCGGGTACTGCCCCTCTCGTGCGAGGCCCTTTTCCAGTGGCCGATAAGCATCTCCGAGGGAGCTGGCTCTGCCAGGGCTCTGGCCCTGGTATCTGGCGACCAACCTGAACACTCAGGCTCTCGGGAAACTCACGTCTCCACGGCTGCCGCGGTTCCCGCCACTTTCCTTTCCCTGCCAGTCATACCTGCCCCGCCGCATGCGGCCGGCAAATGCCCATGAAAAAAGGGGCAGGTTGCCCTGCCCCAGTCTATGAAAAAGATCGTCCGTCAGTGGTGGTTCAGAAGCCGTAGACCAGCGACACGCCCAGCTTGTTGTCGGTGCGGATCGCGTTGCTGTCGTTGTAGTCGGTCAGATAGCTGACGCGGGTGGCAAAGGCGTCCGTCACCTTGAAGTTGACGCCCAGGTCGTTGTTGATGCGCAGCGCCGAGTCCGACTTCAGGATGTCGGTGTCATTGGTGGCGAACACGTTCTCGTTGATGCGCCAGAACAGACGCGACGAGGCGATATAGCCGGTTTCGGTTTCGCTGTTGTCGAAGCCGTCTTCCAGATAGCTGACACCGATACCGGCCTGCACGCGCCAGGCCAGATCGGGCGTGTTCACGATGCGGTAACCCGGACCAAAGCCAAGGAAAGCGTCGGTCTTGGTGCGGTCGGCAAAGCCATCGGCCAGGCCGTCAGACGCGATGCGGCCCAGGGCAAAACCATAGAACGAGTCGTTGAAGTAGTAGTTCGCGTCATAGACCGCGAACACGTCTTCTTTGGTCGCCTGGTTGTCGGTCTCGGTGAACTCCAGCGCGAGGCCGATGGTCTGCACGAACTGGCCTTGGGCAAAGCGCAGACGGGCGCCGGCGGTCAGATCCTGCGATTCTTCGTTGCCGGTGCTGCCGGAGTAACCCAGCGAGGCGCTGCCCGACAGACCTTCGCGGGTCTCAGCCGCGCCAAACCGGTTCGCATCTTCGGCGCGTTCCATGTCTTCGGCGATATCATCCTCGATATCCTCGATGCGGTCTTCCAGCGCCTGAGTGCCGGTCAGCGTGGTCTGCGCAAAGGCCGAAGTGCCGGCCAGCAGCAGGGCGAGAGCCGAGACACCTGCGATTCGGGTGGTATGTTTCATATCCTGTCCTTTCAACTCGTAGTTCGCTGTGCAAAGCTCAAACCCAAGCTTGCATTGCAGCCGTGATCGGTAACTAGGCAGGTCGAACGGGCGATCCAAGCGGCCAGAGACACCACGGAAAAGCTGGGCGGCAAATGGCCCAAAACTGCCAAAAGCATCGGCTAATTCGTGCCTTTTCAACTATTTAGCCGAAAACCTTACGTCACGTCAGGACGGAACCCGGCCATTTCGCGCCTGATATGTCGCAGTCTGCGTGACATTTCCGCATCTGTTTCAGAATGTCGAAAAGCTGCTGTTCACCGTTGCGCGACCATCCGGGCCAAAGCCCGCTTGCATGGCGGGCAATCCGGCCCCAGATAGGGGGGCTGGCACACGGAGCCACCCGCATGCTGTCACACAGTTTCATCGGCGTGAATGATTTTGAACGGGCGCTGCACTTTTATGCAGCGGTGATGCAGGCGCTTGGCCACCGGCAGCGGTTTGTCGAACGGGCCCGCCCCTGGGCCGGCTGGCAAGCCGAGGGCCAGGCCCGCCCGCTGTTCCTGATCGGGGCGCCCCATGATGGCGCAGCGGCCAGCACCGGCAACGGGCAGATGGTGGCTTTGCTTGCCCCCGACCGCGCAGCGGTGCGGGCCGCCCATGCGGCAGGGCTGGCCGCAGGCGGCAGCGATGCGGGCGCACCGGGGCCAAGGCCCGAATATCATGCGGATTATTACGGGGCCTACCTGCGCGACCCCGAGGGCAACAAGATCGGGCTGGCCTGCCACGACCCTGCCGGCAATTGACGCGCCGCTGTCTGAAGCGGGCGCAGACCGCTGCGGCCAGCGGCAGATCAGAAGGCGGCGGGTTTCGCCTCGCGTGCCATATGGTCAAGCACGGCATTCACGAATTTCGCCTCTTTCCCTTCGGGAAAAAACGCCTTGGCCACATCGACGAATTCGGTGATCACCACCTTGGGCGGCGTTTCAGTTTCCAGCACCTCGGCCCCAGCCGCGCGAAACAGCGCGCGCAGAACAGGGTCGATGCGGTCGATCGGCCATTTCTCTACCAGCGCCCGGTCGGTCATCTGGTCGATCTTCGCCTGAAAGTTCACGGCCGCGTCGATCAGCTTGCGGAAATGCGCGCTGTCGCCTTCGGCCATTTCCTCATCATCATAGACGGCACCGAAACGGTGAGTCTCGAACTCGCGCACCACCGCCTCGACGGTCTGGCCGGATGCCTCCATCTGGAACAACGCCTGCACGGCATAAAGCCGGGCGGCCGATTTCATCTGGCGCTTTTCGGCGCGGCGTTCGTCACTCGTGCTCATGCCGAAGACCCCACCGGGCGAAAGCCGATGCCCTTGGACGCGCCCGCCCAGCCCCGGCTGAGCGCGATCAGGTGCAGCGCCGCCGCTGCCGCCCCGCCCCCCTTGTTCTGGCCCGCAGCATCGGCCCGCACTTCGGCCTGGCCCCGGTTTTCCACCGTCAGGATGCCGTTGCCGATGCAAGCGCCCTGCAGCCCCAGCAACATCAACCCGCGCGAGCTGTCGTTGCAGACGGTATCGTAATGCGTCGTCTCGCCCCGGATGATGCAGCCCAGCGCCACATAGCCATCGTATTTCGCCTGCCGTTCGGCCATGGCGATGGCGGTCGGCACTTCCAGCGCGCCGGGCACCTCGACCAGATCGCATTCCGCGCCACAGGCGGCGGCAATCGCACGGGCACCGGCCACCAGATTGTCGGCAATGTCCTTGTAATAGGGCGCCACCACGATCAGAAGCTTCACCGGCTTGTCGAACACCGGCAGCGGCAGGGTGTAATGCTGTTCATTGGCGGCCATGGTCAAACCTCTGTAATCGGGCGTGTGCCGGTGATGGACAGGCCATAAGCCTCCAGCCCCACCACTTTCGGCGCTTTGGAATTTGTCACCAGCATGATCTTGCTGAGGCCCAGCGACGACAGGATTTGCGCACCCACCCCGTATTGCCGCAGGGTATGCGGTGATACTTCGCCATCCATCACCAGTTTCATCGTCGTGTCGCGCAGCAGCACCACCACACCGCGCCCCTCGGCGGCGATCAGGCGCATGGCGGCGGGCAATTCGCCGGTCTGGCCAGCCCCCACGCCCAGCACATCCTCCAGCGGGTTCAACGCATGCATCCGCACCAGCACCGGCTCATCCGACAGGATATCGCCCTTGGTCAGCACCACCTGCTCGGCGCCCTGCGTGTCATCGGAAAACACCCGCATCAGCCAGTCGCCGCCATGCACCGAATGCACACGCTTTACAGCCTTTTCGTTCACCAGATTGTCGTGGCGGCGGCGATAGGCGATCAGGTCGGAAATGGTGCCGATCTTCAGGTTGTGCTTTTGCGCAAAGCTGACCAGATCGGGCAGCCGCGCCATTGTGCCATCCTCGTTCATGATCTCGCAGATCACGCCCGAGGGGTTGAGGCCTGCCAGCCGGCTGACATCGACCGCAGCCTCGGTATGCCCGGCGCGCACCAGCACGCCGCCATCGCGGGCACGCAGCGGAAAGACATGGCCCGGCGTGGCAATGTCGGCCGGACCCCGGGTCGGGTCAATCGCCACGGCCACGGTCAGCGCACGGTCTGCTGCCGAAATGCCGGTGCTGACCCCCTCGCGCGCCTCGATCGACAGGGTAAAGGCTGTCTCATGGCGGCTGGAGTTCTTGGGGCTCATCAAGGGCAGGCCCAAAGCCTCGATCCGTGCGGCGGGCAGCGCCAGGCAGATCAGCCCGCGCCCGTGCATCGCCATGAAATTGATCGCCTGCGGCGTGCACATCTGCGCGGGGATCACCAGATCGCCCTCATTCTCGCGGTCTTCGTGATCCACCAGAATGAACATGCGCCCGTTGCGCGCGTCGTCGATGATTTCCTCGACCGAGGAAATCGCGTCGGAGTAATCGGTTCTGATCTCGGTCATCGGCATCTCCCCCGGTTTGCCAGCCCCATAACGCGCCCCGCAGCCGAAGGCCAGAGCGAGCAAGGGCTTTGCCCCGCAGGGCGCGCAGGGCCGCTGTGCATCAGGGCAGAATGCCGGTCAGCCCTGCCCGAAATAGCGGTCGGCGGGCAGATAGCCTGCCAGCCGCCCCGCCACGCACCAATCCTGTTCCAGCGCGGTATCGCCCACCAGCAGCACCGTATCGCCCGGCAGGCGGCCCAACGCGGCGCGCAGCCCGTCGCGGGTCTGCGCGAAACTGCCCAGGGCTGCAGGTGCGGCATGCGCCGCGTCGATCAGCGCGGGCGCGGCGGCCAGCAGGCCCTGCGGCGTCAGCGGGGCCTGCGCCAGCGCCAGCCGCCCGCAGTTCAGCAGCGCCGCCAGCTTTGCCGCGCGGTCTTGCGGCAGCGCGGGGCGCTGTGCCAGCACCCGCAGCGCGTTGGACGAAAACAGAAAGGCCACCACATCATGCCCTGTCGCGGCACGGACCGAGGCATAGGTGCGGTAGTCCAGCCCCAGTTCCTGCGCGCGCCGGACCCGCAGGCGCAAAACCTCCAGCGGCAGATGCGGCAGCAGGTCGGCCCGCGCCTTTTGCCAGCAATGCAGCCGCCAGCCTGTGCCTTCGGTCAGACCGGGGCCACGGTTGTGGCCGATGCCGCTCATTGCCCCCATTCCCGCAGCCGGGCGACATAGCGCGCCATCGTGTCCACCTCCAGGTTCACCGCATCGCCCAGCGCCACCGCGCCCCAGGTCGTGACCTTCTGCGTATGCGGGATGAAGTTGATGCCGAAATCGGTGCCATCCACCTCGTTCACCGTCAGCGAGGTGCCATTCAGCGCCACCGACCCCTTCGGCGCGATGAACCCCGCCAGCGCATGCGGCGCGCGGAAGGTCACGCGGGTGCTGTCACCCTCGGCCCGCGCGGCCACCACCTCGGCCAGCCCGTCCACATGGCCCGACACGATATGCCCGCCCAGCTCATCCCCCACCTTCAGCGCGCGTTCCAGGTTGATGCGGCTGCCCGGCCCCCAGCGGCCGATGGTGGTTTTCGACAGCGTTTCCGCCGAAATCTGCACATCGAACCAGCCCTGCGGCGCATCGCCCAGCGCCACCACCGTCAGGCATACCCCGTCGCAGGCAATCGAGGCGCCAATGTCGATGCCAGCCACGTCATAGGCGGTGCCGATGCGCGCGCGCAGGTCGCCGCGCTGCTCCAGTTCCAGAACCTGCCCGATGTCGGTGATGATGCCGGTGAACATGCGCGCCTCCTGTGTGTGCCCCTGAGTTAGCCCTGCGGCCCGCGCCGTGCAAGCCTTCGCCCCCGGCGCGTCGCGCCCGGGCCACAAAGCCGCCGTGATTTTCGCCCTAAAGTGACCTATACGAAACATTTCCCCTGCACTGTGGGGGCGCGGGCTGCTACCCCGACCCGTGACAGACGAGGCTGACATGCGTGTGACCGGCGAGAACCGCAACTTCCTGTTCCTGCAAGGGCCGCATGGCCCCTATTTCCACCGGCTTGGCCGCATGCTGGCGGCTTCGGGGGCGCAGGTCTGGCGGGTGGGGTTCAACCGGGGCGACCGCGCCTTCTGGCCCGACAGCGCCAGCTACATCGCCTATCAGGGCACGGCGGCGCTGTGGCCCGACACGTTCCGCACGCTGATTGCCGAAAAATCCATCACCGATATCGTGCTTTATGGTGACACCCGCCCGCTGCATGCCCATGCCGTCGCCATTGCGCGCGCGGCGGGCATCATGGTGCATGTGTTCGAAGAGGGCTATCTGCGCCCGCATTGGGTGACATATGAACGCGGCGGATCGAACGGCCATTCCCGGCTGATGACACTTTCGCTGCGCGACATGCAGGCGGCGCTGGCCCATTCCGACATGGATCTGCCCGATGCCCCCGCCCGCTGGGGTGACATGAAGCAGCACATGTTCTGGGGCGCGCTGTATCACTGGTTCGTGCTGGCCGGGTTCTGGGATTACCGCAGCTACCGGCCGCACCGCGCGCTGACCGTGGGGCAGGAATTCGCGCTTTACTGCAAGCGGCTGGCGCTGATGCCCTTTCACCGGCTGGAACGCTTTGCCGCCACCTTCCGCATAAAGCACGGCGGATTTCCCTACCATCTGGTGCTGTTGCAGCTGGAACATGACAGCAGCTTCCAGATGCATTCGCCGTTTTCCACCATGACCGAATTTCTGGCGCTGGTGATCGAGGGCTTTGCCCGGGGCGCCGCGCCGCATCATCATCTGGTGTTCAAGGCGCATCCGCTGGAAGATGGGCGCGTCGCCGTGGCCCGGGAAATCCGCCGTCTGGCCGCGCAGCATGGCGTGTCGGCCCGGGTGCATTTCGTGCGGGGGGGCAAGCTGGCAGGGCTCTTGAACCACGCACGCTCTGCCGTGACGGTGAATTCCACCGCAGGACAGCAGGTGCTGTGGCGCGGCCTGCCGCTGAAAACCTTTGGCGCGGCGGTCTATGCCAAGCCTGAATTCGTCTCGACCCAGCCGCTGCATGAATTTTTTGCCCGCCCGACCCGGCCCGACAGCCGCGCCTATCGCGATTACCGGCATTATCTGCTGGAAACCAGCCAGGTGCCCGGCGGGTTTTATTCGATCCAGGGCCGGCGCGAATTGCTGCGCCAGGTGGTCGACATGATGCTATCGCCCGAAGACCCCTATGACGCGCTGACATCCGGCAACGCGGCACCACGGCAACAGTTGCGAATCGTCAACTGAACCAAGCAACCAACACTGGCATTTTGTGGTGCCTTTCTGTAGGTTTGTAAAAAAAACTTGAGGCAGTAATCCACAAAGGAGCCCGAGCAGTGAAACTATCGGCAACCAAGGGGGCCAGGATTCTGGTCCTTGCAGCGCTTGTCGCATCGGTCGCGGCCTGCGGGCTTCCCCGGTCCGGCCCCAACAAGCGCGAGATTTTTGCGGGCTCGGTCCTGAAACAGGGCGACGCCTTTGTTGTCACGGTGAACCCCCGCGTCACGCGCGCCACGGCTGTGGTGCCATCGTTCGGCTTCGGCTCCGACTTCCGCAATGCGGGCGTCGTGGGGTCGGATACGATTGCAGCGGGCGATGTGCTGGCGTTGACCGTGTTTGAAAACGTGCGCGACGACCCGCTTCTGGGCAACACCGGGCAGCGCGTGTCGGTGCTGGAACAGGTGCAGGTCGACGGTCAGGGCTTCATCTTTGTGCCCTACGCCGGCAAGATCAAGGCATCGGGCCAGACGCCCGACGGGTTGCGCCAGGCCATCACCCGCAAGCTTGACACCCAGACACCCGACCCGCAGGTCACGGTGCAGCGCGTGGCGGGCGACGGATCGACCGTCAGTGTCACGGGCGCAGTTGCCGCAACCGGGGTCTATCCGATCGAACGGCCCACGCGCACATTGTCGACCATGCTGGCGCGTGCAGGCGGCATCGCGATTGAACCGTCGTCGGCCATCGTGCGCGTGACGCGGGCCGGGCGCACCGGCAAGGTCTGGTTGCAGGATCTCTATGACAATCCGGCGCTTGATATTGCCCTGCGCGCGGGTGACCAGATCGTTGTCGAACGCGATACCCGCAATTTCGTGGCCCTAGGTGCCACCGGCGCGCAAAGCCTGATCCCGTTCGAGTCGCAGACCCTGTCGGCCATCGAGGCGATTGCCACGGTAGGCGGGCTGAACACCACGCTGGCAGACCCGACAGGCGTGTTCGTGTTCCGCAACGAACCGGCCGAGATTGCCAATGCCGTCTTGGGCCGCAACGACCTGCGCGGCGACCAGCGGTTCGTCTATGTGCTGGATCTGACGCAGCCGACTGGCGTGTTCGAGGCGCGGGATTTCGTGATCCGCGACGGCGACACGGTCTATGTCACCGAAGCACCCTTCGTGCAGTGGCAAAAAACCCTCAGCGCGGTCACGGGCACCAGTGCGGCGGCGGAATCGCTGACCTCGGTTGGCTCGGGCGGCTGAGGCGGCTTGACCGGAAACGCATCCTTTCCAGCCGCCGGGGCCATTCCCCGGCGGCTGTTTTTTTACAACGCGGGCTTTTTGCGCCAGCCCCGGCTGCGGCGCATCCTGACGCTGGCCGGGCACGAGTTGCGGCTGGGCCTGCCGGGGCCACAGGATGGCGTGGTGGTCTGGGGCCGAAGCCCCTATGCCGCGCGGGGCGAGGCTGTGGCGGCACGGCGCAGCGTGCCACTGTTGCGGCTGGAAGACGCTTTCTTGCGTTCGGTGCGGCCCGGGCGGCAGGGCGAGCCGCCCCTGGGTCTGATGCTGGGGCAAGGCGTACATTTCGATGCGTCTGAACCCTCGGCGCTGGAGGCTCTGCTGGCCAGTCATCCCTTGGACGATTCGCACCTGCTGCAGCGCGCAAGGGATGGCATCGGCCGCCTTCAGGCGTTGGACCTGTCGAAATACAACGCCTTCGGCCAGCAGCATGCGCTGCCCCAACCGGGCTATGTTCTGGTGGTGGATCAGACACGGGGCGATGCGTCGATCCATCATTCCGGGGCATCGGCCAGCACTTTCCGCGAGATGCTGGTCTTCGCGCAGGAGGAACATCCGGGCCGGGCCGTTGTCATCAAGACCCATCCCGAAACGCTGGCGGGGCTGCGCCCTGGGCACTACGGGCCTGCCGACGCGCAGGGGCGCGTCCGGCTGCTGGCCGATCCGGTCTCGCCCTGGCGGCTGCTGGAGGGGGCGGTTGCGGTCTACACAGTTTCGTCGCAACTGGGGTTCGAGGCGGTGCTGGCCGGGCACCGGCCCCGGGTGTTCGGCCAGCCCTTCTATTCCGGATGGGGGCTGACGGCGGATGAAAACCCGGTTCCGCGCCGCCGCCGGGTGCTGACCCGCGTGCAATTGTTCGCTGCCGCCATGATTCTTTCCCCGCTGTGGCATGATCCCTGCCGCGACCGGCTGTGCAGTTTCGAAGAGGCGGTGGACCAGCTGGAGGCGGAGGTGCGCGCCTTCCGCGAGGACCGTCACGGCCATGTGGCACTGGGCATGCGGCTGTGGAAGCGCGGGCGCTTGCAGGCGGTGTTCGGGCGGGAAAAGCCGCTGGTGTTTGCCCGCGATGCTGCCGCAGCCACTCGCCTTGCGGGCGAAGGACGGGGCCTGCTGGTCTGGGCGGGCAAGGAGCCGGCGGGGCTGGCAGCGCCGCTGATCCGGCGGGTGGAGGATGGTTTTTTGCGCTCGCGCGGGTTGGGGGCCGATCTGATCCCGCCCCTTTCGCTGGTGACGGATGATCTGGGCATCTACTATGACCCGACCCGCGAAAGCCGGCTGGAACGGTTGATCCTGGCCCCCCTGCCCCCTGGCGGGCGGCTTCGGGCCGAGCGGCTGGTGGAGCGTCTTTCCGCGGCGGGGCTGAGCAAATACAATCTGGGCGGTGTGGTGCCCGTTCTGCCCGAGGGGCGGCGCATTCTGGTGCCGGGGCAGGTGGAGGATGACGCCTCGATCCGGCTGGGTGCGCGCGATGTCTGCACCAATCTGGGCCTGCTGCGCGCTGCGCGGGCCGCCAACCCCGATGCCGTGCTGGTCTATAAACCGCATCCGGATGTGGAGGCCGGGCTGCGCCCCGGCCGCATTGACCCCGCCGATCTGGCCGGACTGGCCGATGTGGTGGCCAACCGGGCCGACCCGGTGGCCTTGATCCTGGCCTGTGATGCAGTCTGGACGATGACATCGCTTCTGGGGTTCGAGGCGCTGCTGCGGCAGCGGCCTGTCACCTGTCTGGGGGCGCCGTTTTACGCCGGTTATGGCCTGACGCAGGATCTGGGCCCGGTGCCGGAACGCCGCCGCAAGGGCACGGACGGCCAGCATCACCCGCGCCCTGATCTGCTGGCGCTGGCCCATGCCGCCTTGATCGCCTATCCGCGCTATTTCGATCCGGTCAGCCGCCGCCCCTGCCCGCCCGAAGTGGTGGTGGAGCGGCTGATCACCGGCAGCCTGCCGCGCCCCGGCCCGCTGAACCGGCTGCTGGCCAAGGCGCAGGGGCGGCTGGCCAGCCATGCCGGGCTGTGGCGGCGCTGAACAAACCTGCAGAAATCGGAGCGACAACGGCGCTATACGCAACCGGCCGCGCATCAGTAGATGTAGCGGATCTGTTCCGTCCAATACCGCTCCATCCGTTTCAGCGCCTGATTGATATCCTCCATCCCCGAGGGCCCGATCACGCCGCGCCGTTCCAACCCCTCGGCGTGCCGCGCGAACAGGTCTGTCAGGATGGTGCGGACCCGACGGCCCTTTTCGGTCAGTCGCACCCGCACCGAGCGTCGGTCAATCTCTGACCGCTGGTGGTGCATATAGCCCAGTTCCACCAGTTTCTTGAGGTTGTAGCTGACGTTGGAGCCCTGATAATAGCCGCGCGATTTCAATTCGCCCGCCGTCACCTCATTCTCGCCGATGTTGAACAGGAGCAGGGCCTGCACCGAATTGATCTCCAGCAGGCCCAGCCGTTCGAATTCATCTTTCACCACATCCAGCAGCAGGCGGTGCAGACGCTCCACCAGTGCCAGACTTTCCAGATAGCCCAGCATGAAGGTCTTTTGCGACCCGTCCAGAACCTGCGCGTGGATGCTCATGCCTCGTCCCCTGCTTTGATCAGCCGAGATTCGGCACAAAACAAAAACATTCGGTAAATGGGCGACGATTTCCGTGCAGAAGGGTGTGAAAAGCGCCCTTACGCCCCGCGCGCCAGCCGTTGCCGGGCGTAAACGCCGATGTCGCCGATCAATTCTGCCAGCGGTGCGGGCGGGGCAACCTGCCCCAGCACCCAGGGAAGCAGATCCTGATCGTTCTCGTCCAGCAGGGTATCGTAAAGCCGCAGCCGGTCGTCGGCCATGGCAGCCAGATGCGCATCGGCATAGGGGCCAAGGATCAGGTCCATTTCCTTGGTGCCGCGCCGCCAGCTACGCATCGCCATGCGTTTCAGCCGGGCCTCATTTGTCTCGGTCATGCCGCATCCTCGCGCAACAGCACCCGCAGGCGCTTTTCCAGATGGCCGATGTCCTGCGCCAGCGTCATCGCCTGCGCGCGCATCCGGGCCAGTTCGGCCAGCGCATCGCGTGCGCCGGTGGCCAGTGTGGTGGGGGCAACCGGGCCTTCCAGCCCGTCGCCCTCGCCCGTCAAAAGCCAGCGCAGCGACACGTTCAGCATGCCCGCCACCATCTGCAACCGGTTGGCGCGGGGGTCGGCCAGATCATCCTCCCAGGCCAGCACGGTTTTCAGCCGCACGCCCAGCCGCCGCGCAAGGTCATCCTGCGTCAGTCCCGCCGCCTCGCGCGCGCCGGCCAGCCGGTCGCCGAAGGTGGCCGCATCCGCGCTGAACCATCCTGTCTCTGCCATCTTGCCTCTCCTCTTTCCGATATCGCTTGATCGCCGTCAGGGCGCACCCTAAGACAGGTGGCCGCAAAGTTCAAACCGGCCCTAACGGAGCATCCCTCATGGCTTTCCTGTCCGATACGCTGGCCCGCGTGAAACCCTCGCCCACCATCGCCGTCACCACCAAGGCGGCCGAGCTGAAGGCAGCGGGCAAGGACGTGATCGGCCTTGGCGCGGGCGAGCCGGATTTCGACACACCGCAGAACATCAAGGATGCGGCCAAGCGGGCGATTGATCAGGGAAAGACGAAGTACACCGCCGTCGATGGCATACCCGAGCTGAAAAAGGCCATTTGCGCCAAGTTCCTGCGGGAAAACGGGCTGACCTATGCGCCCAACCAGATCACGGTGGGCACCGGCGGCAAGCAGATTCTTTACAACGCGCTGATGGCCACCTGCAATCCGGGGGATGAGGTGATCATTCCCGCGCCCTATTGGGTGTCCTACCCCGACATGGTGTTGCTGGCGGGCGGCACGCCGGTGGCCGTGGCGGCGGGGATCGAGACGGATTTCAAGCTGACCCCCGCGCAGTTGGAGGCCGCGATCACGCCGAAAACCAAGTGGTTCATCTTCAACAGCCCGTCGAACCCCACAGGCGCGGGCTATACCGAGGCCGAACTGCGTGGCCTGACCGATGTGCTGATGCGCCACCCGCATGTCTGGGTGATGTCGGATGACATGTATGAACATCTGGTCTTCGATGATTTCGTCTTCACCAGCCCCGCGCAGATCGAACCGGGGCTGTATGACCGCACGTTGACCTGCAACGGCGTATCAAAGGCCTATGCCATGACCGGCTGGCGCATCGGTTATGCGGCGGGCCCGGTGGCGCTGATAAAGGCGATGGGCACGATTCAAAGCCAGTCCACCTCGAACCCCTGTTCGGTGTCGCAATATGCGGCACTTGAGGGGCTGACCGGCCCGCAGGAGTTTCTGGCCGAAAACCGCGCGCTGTTTCAGCGCCGCCGCGATCTGGTAGTGGGCATGCTGAACGCGGCACCCGGCATCACCTGCCCCAAACCCGAAGGCGCGTTTTACGTCTATCCCGACATTTCCGGCTGCATCGGCAAGACCAGCCCCGCCGGGGTGAAAATTACCGATGACGAGGTGTTCGCCACCGCCCTGCTGGAGGAAACCGGCGTGGCCGTGGTGTTTGGCGCGGCCTTCGGGCTTTCGCCGAACTTCCGTGTCAGCTACGCTACTTCGGACGAGGTGCTGGCCGAGGCCTGCACCCGCATCCAGCGGTTCTGCGCCGCGCTGACCTGAGGTTCCATGGCCGACCGGATCACCGCAAACCTGCCCAGCCGTGATTTCGGCGCGACTGCTGCCTTTTATGGCAAGCTGGGCTTTGCGGTGGATTTCCTCAATGACGGCTGGATGATCCTGTCACGCGGCCCGCTGGAGCTGGAGTTCTTTCCGCATCCTACGGTGGACCCGCTGTCAAGCTGGTTCAGCGCCTGCATAAGGGTGGATGACATTGACGGGCTGCTGGCAGAATGGCGCAAGGTGGGGCTGCCTTCGGATGCCACATCCACCCCCCGGCTGACCGGCACCTTCAAGCTGCCCGATGCGCCGCGCATGTTCGCGCTGGTGGATGAGGACGGATCGCTGCTGCGTTGCCTTGAAAACGGGGTGGCGGATGAGTGACCTGCCCCCCTACTACTTCCGCATCCGCGAAAACGGCGCCACGGTGTTCCGGGTCGATACCGAAAACCGCCAGCGCCGCATCGACATGGAGCAGATCGCCACGATCAACATCCGCAACGGCGAGGTGAAGCCGCAGGGCGACCGCGCGCTGACGCCCGAGGATCTGGCCGCAATCCGTGACTGGATGGCCGCCCGCACCGCCCTGCTGGCGCAGCGCGACATCGACGACATCCTGCGCGCGGTGGATTACATGAACCTGACGACGCATTGGGTGCAGACCAAGGCCGCCGATGACCAGCTGGAGGCCGTGACCGACAGCCTGCTGCTGGCGATGCACGACCTGCGCACCGTTCTTGTGCGCAAGAAGGCCGACCGGATGCTGAAGGCTGACGGCGGCGAGGACTGACCAGACTTTTCCACCGACATACTCTTGCCCCCCTTCGCGGGGGCTTGCTCTGCGCTGCGGAATAGGAGAAGGGTGATAACAATTTCGTGAAAATCCGTGAACGCGCCCCGCAAAGGAATTCCCCATGTCCATCCGCGCCCTCACCGATCTTCTGGTGCGCCCTTTCGGCTACAAGACGATCCTCACGCCAAAGGGGTTCAGGATCACCAGGCGGCGTGGCAGCGAACTGGTCTATCTTCATCAATATGCGGGCGGTTACGACGAATACCGCGCCATGCAGGTCTTCACCAACAAGCGCAAGCTGAACAAGGTCTGGGCCGATGACGGCACGCTGGCCGCGGTGGCGGCACATCTGGCGGAACGGGGGGGCGCGGTGCAGCGGGGCATATGCCACGGGGCGCGCAACGGCTATGAGGTGGCGAAACTGCGCGAATTGACCGGGGCCGATGTGATCGGCACCGACATTTCCGAAACCGCCACGCAGTTTCCCGACATGGTGGTGTGGGATTTTCACCAGACCAACCCGGAATGGCTGGGGGCCTTCGATTTCGTCTACACCAATTCGCTGGATCAGGCGATGCAGCCCGATGTGGCGCTGGCGGCATGGGCCGGGCAACTGCGCCCCGGGGGCTGCGTCTTCATCGAACACACGATGGGCCATTCGGCGCAGGGCGCCTCGGAAATGGACCCGTTCGGCGCGCATCCCATGTGCATGCCCTATCTGTTCTTCCGCTGGGGCAAAGGCCTCTACACTCTGACAGAGATTCTGGAACCGGGGCCAAAGACCAACAACGGCCGGCAGGTCTGGATGTTCGTGCTGGAACCGGTGGCAACCCCGGTCGCACTGGAACAGGTGGCCTGACAGGCCGGGCTCAGGCCCTGGGCGCCCTGCTCCAGAACCGCACCATCAGCAGGGCCGCAGCCACCGTCAGGCCGATCACCAGCCCCAGCCACAGCCCCGGCCCGCCCATGCCCAACGGAAAGGCCAAGGCATAGCTGACCGGGATGCCGATCACCCAATAGCTGACAGCGGCCAGCCACATCGGCACCCGCGTATCCTGCACCCCGCGCAGGAGGCCCAGCGCCATGACCTGCACCGCATCGGCAATCTGGAACAGCGCGGCAAAGGCCAGCAGCACCGTGCCAAAGGCAATGATCTGCGCGCTTTCGGGTTTGGAGACATCCAGAAACAGCGCGATGATCGGCGCAGGAAACGTCAGGAACAGCGCCACCATCACCAGACCAAAGCCCAGCGACAGCGCGATGGCCACAAGCGCGCCGTCGCGCAGGCCCCGCGCATCGCCCATGCCCATGGCCCGGCCGGTGCGCACCGTGGCCGCATTCGACAGGCCCACATGCACCATGAAGGCAAGCGCCGCCACCTCCAGTGCTATGCCATGCGCGGCCAGTTCCACCGTGCCGATCCAGCCCATCATCAAGGCCGAGGCCTGAAACAGCCCGCCTTCGGCCAGTGACGTCAGCCCGATGGGCGTGCCCAGCCGGAACACCTGCCGCAGCGCGGGCCAGTCGGGTCGCCAGAACCGCTGGAACAGATGAAACCGGCGCAGCGCGGGCAGCCAGGCCGCATAGCCGCACAGCACCAGCAGCGTCAGCACCTGCACCGCGACGGATGCGATGGCCGCCCCCTGCACACCCAGTTCCGGCGCGCCCCAGTTGCCAAAGATCAGCGCCCAGTTCAGCCCGATATTGGCCACCACCGCCGCGATTGTGGCCCAAAGCACCACCTGCGTGCGCTCCAGCGCGGCAAGATAGCTTTTCAGCACCATCACCAGCAGCGCGGGGATCATGCCGAAACCGGCGATGCGCAGGTAATCCTGCGCCAGTTCCGCCACCTCGGGCTGTTGCGCCGCCGCCAGCAGGATCGCCTCTGACCACCAGAACAACGGATAGGTCAGCACGCCGAACCCGATCGACAGCCACAGCCCCATGCGCGTGTCGCGGCGCACCTGCGCCTCGTCCCCGCGGCCCAGCGCCTGCGCGACCATCGGCATCACCGCCTGCGCAAAGCCTGCGCCCAGGATGAAGGTGATGAAAAACACCGAAGCGCCCAGCACCACGGCGGCAAGTTCGGCTACGCCATACCAGCCCAGCATCACCGTATCGGTGACATGCAGCGCCATTTGCGCCAGATGGCTGCCGACCAGCGGCAGGCCAAGGGTCAGCGTGGCACGGGCGTGCTGGGGATAGGTCAGGATACGGGTCATGCGGGTTGACCTATCCCGGCGCACAGGGCGCGGCAAGATGCCACGAAAATCGGCAGCAAAAGAACGCGCGCAGCGTCGCGCGGGTTACAGGCTGCGCAGCAGCAACTGCCCCGCCACCAGCACGATGACCGCGCCACCGGTGATTTCCAGCAGCGGCAGGGCGCGGGCCAACCGTGCGCCGGGCAGCGCCAGCGCGCCCTCGCGCGCCCAGACCGACAGCGCCGCCACCGCCAGCGTCACCGTGGCCGTGCCCAGCGCCATCACATAGGCCCCGGCGATGCCGGCCGCTCCAATCTGCATCCGCCAGGTCAGGATCAGCAGGAACAGCGCCCCGGTGCAGGGCCTTATGGCAATGCCGCCGATCAGCAGCGCGGCGTCGCGCCAACTGGATACGTTTTCCACCTGATCCAGCGTGGGGCCGTGGGCATGGCCGCAGCCACAGTGCGCGTCATGCACATGGCCGGCGGGCATCGGCGCGGCCTGCGTGGCTGCAAAGGCAAAACCGGATGTGGCCGTGGCTGGCATGGGAAAGCCAAAGACCGGCCCGGGCGCAGGGCTGGGCGATGGTGCTGCGGCAGGGGCCGGTTCCATCCGCCCTGCGCCGCGCAGGCCACGGGCGATCAGCCACAGGCCAATGGCCGCGATGGCCGCATAGCCCAGCGGGTCAAGCCATTGTTCGGAAAAGCCCACCAGCCGTTCGCGCGTCCAGCCCAGCAGGGCGATCCCGGCATAGACCAGCGCCACCGCAGTGGTGGCCTGCGCCAGCGACGAGGCCAGTGCAATCGCCGCCAGCCGCGCCAGCGGCACCCGCCGCGCCATGCCATAGCCGCCGATCAGCACCTTGCCATGCCCCGGCCCCACCGCATGAAAGAACCCATAGCCGAAACACACCGCCAGCAGGGCCGCCAGCGCCCCCACCTCGCCGCCTTTCAGCCGCCGAAGGGCACCCGCCATGGCGTTCTGAACGGCGTGCTGGCTGTCGGCCGCCCAGCGTTCCAGCCCCGCCAGCGCGCCGCTGGCCCAGACCAGCGCCAGCACCGCCGCAACGGCAAGACCGAAGATCAGGAACCGGCGCTGCATGTGATCCGCGCCTCTTCGGAATAGGCGGCACCCACGGCGGGAAAGTCACCCTCGATGTCAACCGACCCCGCCAGTTCAGCAATGGCCGCCTGCAAAATCTGATCGGCAGCCTCGCGGTCAGGCTCGAACACCTGCACGCTGCAATCGGGCGCTGCGGTCAGAACCGGCGTGCCGGCAATGGCATAGGCGCTGTAGAACCCGGGGTCATAGACCTGCACCACCAGCGGATCGGCCACAGGGGCTACGGGGGCGGCAAACCGGCGCAGATGGGTCGAAGTGATCTTGCCATCGGCATAGCTGGCCGTCCATTCCTGCGGCGGGCCCAGATCCAGCGGTGCCGTGCCCAGCAGCGCATAGGTGTCGCCGGGAAAACCCGCCACCCACTGCATGTCAAAGCCGTCCAGCGCCGCCTGCTCGTCCGCCGTCAGCACGCCGTCGAAATCGGCATCCAGCCCGCGATCCTCCATCACCAGCAGCGAATAGAAGTCATCATAGGTCCAGGTGATGCGCAGGGCCGTCGCCTGGCCCGTGGCGTCAAAGATCACCTCAAGCCCGGTGTCGATGAATATATGCGGATGCGCCACCGCCATCGATGCGGGCATCAGCGCCGCCACCAGCATTCCGGCCCCCAGCCATTCGCGCATCGTCATTTGCCCCGCTTCGCCCCGATGCGCCAAGTCTAGCGCCGGTGCCCGGACAAGGCCAGTCCGCTGCGCATGGCTCGGCAGGGTGCTGCCCAGCATCAAAAGAACGAGGGCGACGGCGCTGTTGCACCGCCGCCCTGCCGGGGGAAAAGCTGCTGTGAAAAGCCAAGGCATTAAGACTTAGGTAACTTCTGCTTGATAGGGCCCCGCCCGATTCCCCGCATACCCCATATGCGGTAAGGCGGCAGAAACCGCAGCGGCCCGGCGCTAATCCGCGCATGGCAACAGCGGCTGCAGCCTGTCCAGCGCCAGTGGCCATTCCTGAAAGAACAGCAACTGGCCGCTGTCAGGCAGGAATGTCACGTCCAGCGCCGGAAAGTCGGGCATCAGTTCACGGACCGTCTGCATGGGTGTCTGCGGATCCTGATCGCCCTGCAACAGCACCACCGGCACATGCACCGCCTTCAGCACCGATGACCAATCCTTTTCCGACCCGATGCATTCGCGGGTAAACGCCTCATGCGCCGAACGTTTCGTGCCCAGACAGACCTCGGAACCCAGCAGCAGCGCCTCGCGCACCTCGGGGCGGGCAAAGGTGGCCATGTCGGCGGGCGAGCCACCGTTGACCTGCGCCAGAAACGCCTCTTTCCCCAGCCGCCGCGCCAAGGAAAACCCGGCCTGCACCAGAAATGGCAGCACCTTGGGCGCATAGCGGGCATTGGCCAGGATGAACCGCTGCCATTTGTCCATGCGGTCATACTGCGCCGCCGTGCGCAAAGGCAATTGCGCGGCGCAGCCCAGAATGCCGCTGACCAGCCCGGGGCGCAGCAGCGACAGATTAGCGGCAAAGCGCAGATCGGCCCCCAGACACAGCACCGCCACCCGGGTTATGCCCAAATGGTCCAGCACCGCCGCATAATCCAGCGTCACGCCGTGCAGATGGTCGGCCCCCTTGGCATGCGGGTCGCTGCGCCCGTAACCTGCCCTGACCGGCACGATAACGCGGATGCCCCGCGCCCGTGCCGCCTGTTCGGCTGTGGTAGGCCAGCGGATCAGGCCATAGTCGATATGCATGTAAAGGCAGGGCACTCCATCAGGCGCGCCGAATTCGATCCAGTCCAGCCGCCGCCCGTCGGCCAGCCGCAGCGTCTGGAAAGGCAGGTCGGCCAGCCCGCCGCGCGCACCCGGTGTGGGTGTATGGCCCAAGGGTGTCAGCGCCACATCCATCAGCCCCAGCACCACGCGCACCAGTTCCGACTGCGAATGCGTTTCCGTCTTGGCCAGGATCGACCGCAATTGCGTGCGCACCGTATCGACCGACCGGCCCCGCGCCCCGGCGATCTCCTTGACCGGAAGGCCAAGGGTGATGCCGCGCACGATCTCCACCTCGGCCGCCGTCAGACCGAACGCCTCCTGCACCGTCTGCTCGAACCCCTCGGGCCAGACCAGTTCGGTGGAAAGGATCAGCGCCAAAGGCCGCGCCTCGGCGCTTTCCACCGGGCTGACGCGCACGATCACCGGCCCGCCGGTCGTCAGCGACCTTATGCGCAGGGTGATCACCTTTTCCGCCTTGCCCGCCGCCACCTTGCGGATGACCCCGGCCAGCATCTCGACGTCATCCGCCTCGAACGGCAGTCTGGCCAGCGCGGCACCCTCGGCTATGCCAAAGGCCAGTGCCGCCGCACGGTTGCAGGCCGCCACCGTGCTGAAGCCGTCGCTGATGAAGGCGGCAGAGCGCGGAATGTCAGCCAGGATGGAACGGTAGCCACCATCGGCCCGTGTCGCCTCGAACCTGTCCAGAAACACGGCGGCGCGGCCCAGATGCGCCTCGATCTCGGGGTCGTCCAGCGGGATCACGCTGTCAACCGACCCTGCGCGCAAGGGGCCCACCCGGCCTTCCCAGACTTCCAGAAGGTCGGCCAGACGGATCGGGTCCAGCGCCACATCATAAAGCCGGTCAACGATCTCGGCCCGGTGCTCGCGGTCAACCAGTTGCGCCGCTATCTGGCCGGGTTCATGCTGTTTCATGGCTTTCACGATGTTCGGGGTTGGCGCAGCGTGGCCCCAAGCCATACCTGCGCGCAAGTGAATTCGCCCGGTTGGGACCATCGGCCGGGCTTTGCAAGCCGCAGCCATCCGGTTTACGCTGTCGCCGATCCGAAGGAGATACCGATGCTGACCCTTTACGGCGTTTACCGTTCCCGCGCCTCGCGCCCGCTGTGGCTGCTGGGCGAGCTTGGCCTTGAATTCCGGCATGTGCCGGTGATCCAGGCCTATCGTCTGGCGGATCATGCGGCGGCGGATGCGCCGCTCAACACCGCTTCGGCAGAGTTTGTGGCGATCAACCCCTTGGGGCAAATCCCCTGTCTGGATGATGACGGGCTGGTGCTGACGGAATCGCTGGCGATCACCCTTTATCTGGCGCGCAAGCAGGGCGGCCCGCTGGCCCCCGCCGATCTGGCCGAAGAGGCGCAGATGACGCAATGGGCGCTGTTCGCCGCCACGGCGGTCGAGGGGCCTGCGGTGGAAATGCTGTATATCTTCGCCGATGGCGGTGACGCCACGCCCGAGGGGCAGGCCGCCATTGCCATCGCCTGCGAAAAGCTGCGCCGCCCGCTGGCACGGTTGCAGGCCCATCTGGCGGCGCAGGCCCATCTGGTCGGCGACCGTTTCACCGTGGCCGATGTGAACACCGCCGAATGCGTGCGCTATGCGCAAAGCCACCCCTCGCTGCTGGCCGAATTCCCGGCGGTGAAGGCCTGGCTTGAGGCCTGCCAGGCCCGCCCGGCGTTTCAGGCGATGATGGCCGGGCGGATGGCGGAACCGGCGTAGGGTTTATTCCCCGGGCGCGCTGACATAGCGCGTCCAGGGATGTTCTTCGGCAAAGCCCAGCATCTCGCGGATCTTGCGGTTTGAAAACAGCGCCTCTTGCGGCCCCAGCGCGCGAGACAGCGGCACGTCAGGGTAGAACCGCCGCAGGATTTCCGCCGTGTCCAGATGCACGGAATTGGCGTCATTGCCCGCGTTGAAGATCTGGAAACCCAGCCCGTCCGTCGTCAGGCAACGCTGCACGATCTGGCCCAGATCGCGCGCATCAATATAGCAGAAGGCGTTGCGCAGCCGCACCGCCGGATCGGCAAAGAAACCGGGGAACAGCGTGGCGTATTCGTGCGGCTCGATCACATTGCCGATGCGCAGCGCATAGATGTCGGCCCCAGACCGGCGCTGAAAGGCGCGGGCGGTGATTTCATTGGCAACCTTGGACAGGCCGTAGCTGTCCATCGGATCGACATCGTAATCCTCCTCCAGCGGCAGCACCTTGGGGGACAGCGGGCCATCGTTGAAACAGATGCCATAGGTGGTTTCGGAACTGGCCACGATGATCTTGGTGATCCCAAGCTTTACCGCCGCCTCGATCACATTGTATGTGCCAACCGTGTTGATGCGGAACGTCTCGTTGTCGGGCCGGATCAATATGCGCGGCACGGCGGCGAAATGCACCACGGCATCAAAACGCGGCACGCCGGTGCCCCCCTCCAGCTCGGCGAAATTGGCATAGGCGGTCAGTGCGTTGAACATCTGCCCGCTGTCGGTGATGTCGGCGGTCAGATTGTCCACCCCGGGATGATCCAGCGGCACCAGATCGACATTCAGCACCCGGTGCCCCTGCGCCAGCAGATAGGGCACCACATGCCGCCCCGCCTTGCCCGATCCGCCGGTGAAAAGAATACGCATGATTGGCCCCCCTGTGCTGCGCTCTAACTAATGCCTCGACACACGACCGCAAGACCCTTTACCGACAGCACCAAGCGCGAGCCGCGCCTGGCCTTGGCACCGAAGGGTGGTGACGTGAAGTCTGCTTTCGTCTGGGCCAGCTTGACCGCGCCCCTTTAAGGCGGCGTAGCGAAACCGAGTTGGCCGACTGGTTGCGCAGGCGTTGCGGCGGAACCACCACCGCTTGCGTCACCTCGGGCGGGGTGGTCTAATCGCCCGTCACCTGCACCCACCACAAGAATCGAGCCACCATGCCGAACGACCTTCTTTCCGGCCAGCCTGACATCTATGACGCCTCCTCGATCGAGGTGCTGGAACCGCTGGAGGCCGTGCGCCTGCGCCCGGGGATGTATATCGGCGGCGTGGATGAGCGGGCCTATCACCATCTGGCCGCCGAGATTCTCGACAATTCGATGGACGAGGCGGTGGCAGGCCACGCCAACCGCATCGAGGTGGAACTGCACGCCGATGGCGCCCTGACCATCCGCGACAACGGACGCGGCATTCCGGTGGACCCGCATCCGAAATTTCCCGACAAATCCGCGTTGGAGGTGATCCTGTGCACGCTGCATTCGGGCGGCAAATTCAACGGCAAGGCCTATGAAACCTCGGGCGGGCTGCACGGCGTCGGCTCATCCGTCGTCAACGCGCTGTCGGATGTGATGAAGGTCGAGGTGGCGCGCAACCGCGAGCTTTATGCCCAAAGCTTTTCGCGGGGCAAACCGCAGGGGCCTATCGTGAAAGTCGGCCCCGCCCCTAACCGCCGTGGCACCTCGGTGATGTTCCATCCCGATCCGCAGATTTTTGCGCAGATGCAGTTCAAACCCGCGCGCCTGCTGAAAATGGCGCGGTCCAAGGCCTATATCTTTTCCGGTGTGGAAATCCGCTGGAAATCCGCGATCAACGATGGCGAAACCCCGCTCGAGGCGGTGTTCCACTTTCCAGGCGGGCTGGCGGACTATCTGAGCGACCAGTTGGAAAAGGCATCAACCTATGCCGACCGGCCGTTTGCGGGCAAGGTCGGGTTTCAGGAGAAATTCGGCGTGCCGGGGTCGGTCGAATGGGCGATCAACTGGACGGCGATGCGCGACGGGTTCATTCAATCCTATTGCAACACCGTGCCCACGCCCGAGGGTGGCACGCATGAGGCTGGGTTCTGGGCGGCGATCCTGAAAGGCATCCGCGCCTATGGCGAATTGGTGAAGAACCGCAAGGCGGAACTTATCACCCGCGACGACATGTTGACCGGGGGCTGCGCGCTGATTTCGGTGTTCATCCGCGAGCCGCAATTCGTGGGCCAGACCAAGGACCGGCTGGCCACCGAAGAGGCGGCGAAACTGGTGGAACAGGCGGTGCGCGACCATTTCGACAACTGGCTGGCGGCAGATACCAAATCGGCCGGGGCGATATTGGATTTTCTGGTGCTGCGCGCCGAGGAACGGCTGCGCAGGCGGGCGGAAAAGGAAACCGCGCGCAAGACGGCCACCAAAAAGCTGCGACTGCCGGGGAAATTGACCGATTGCTCGTCGAAAACCCGTGAAGGCACGGAATTGTTCATTGTGGAGGGTGACTCGGCCGGCGGATCCGCCAAGGGTGCCCGCAACCGCGAAACGCAGGCCCTGCTGCCGCTGAAGGGCAAGATCCTGAACGTGCTGGGGGCCGCCTCGGCCAAGCTGAACGACAATTCCGAGATCCGGGATATTTGCGAGGCTTTGGGCGTGGCGATGGGCACCAAGTTCCGCGTCGATGACCTGCGCTATGAAAAAATCATCATCATGACCGATGCCGATGTGGACGGCGCGCATATCGCATCGCTGCTGATGACATTCTTCTTCACCCAGATGCGCCCGATGATCGACAAGGGGCACCTCTATCTGGCCTGCCCGCCGCTTTATCGCCTGACGCAGGGGGCCAAGCGGCTGTATGTGGCCGATGATGTCGAAAAGGAACTGTGGCTGGCCAAGGGGTTGGGTGGCAAGGGCAAGATCGACGTGCAGCGGTTCAAGGGACTGGGCGAAATGGACGCCAAGGATCTGAAAGACACCACGATGAACCCCGAGACGCGCAAGCTGATTCGTGTCAGCATTGATGAGGATGAGCCGGGCGAAACGGGTGATCTGGTGGAACGGCTGATGGGCAAGAAGCCGGAGTTGCGGTTTCAGTATATCCAGGAGAACGCGCGGTTTGTGGAGGAATTGGATGTGTGAGGTCGATCGCCAGAAGCCATCTGGCGCAATGCACTGATCCCCCCCGCGATTTTGCACTGCGCGCTTGCCAAGGGGACTTGCCGCACTAACATTTTTGTTCATGCGCCATTTGCTCCCCCTCCTCCTCGTCGCCGCACCCCTGCATGCGCAGGAGGTGGACTTGGAACTGGTGCTACTGGCCGATGCCTCGGGTTCCATCACCCAATCCGAAATCGAGTTTCAGCGGCTGGGCTATGCCACGGCGATCACCGATCCGGCGGTGTTGAACGCCATCCGCAGCAACCTGACCGGCTCCATCGCCGTGACCTATGTGGAATGGGCGGCCAATCAGGCCATCGTGGTGGACTGGACGGTGATCGACAGCGCCGAATCTGCCGCCGGTTTCGCCGCCGCCCTGCTGCCCCCTCCGCGTCTGGCCAGCGGGCGCAATGCCATCGGCGCGGCGTTGCTGGAGGGCAAGCGGCTGATCGAGGACAACAGCATCACCGGGCTGCGGCGGGTCATTGACTTCTCGGGCGACAGCACCGGCAATTTCAGCGGACCAAGTATCGCCGAAGCGCGGGCCGAGGTGCTGGCGGCGGGCATCACCATCAACGGGTTGCCCATCGTCTGCCTGGACTGCTCGGGGGGCGAGCGGTCGGAACTGGCGCAGGATTACGAGCGGCAGATCATCGGCGGGCCGGGGGCCTTTGTGGTGGCCGCCGATGGCAACGCCAGCTTTGCCGAGGCCGTGCGCCGCAAGCTGATACTGGAGATTGCCGGCGATCTGCCGCCGGATGCCATCTTGCCTGCAATGGCCACCCCCGGCACACTGCTGGCGGATCGCTGAATGGGCCTTTCTTCGCCGAAACCGGGGCCTCAGGATGCGTCAACTTCGCAAAGAGGCGCGCCATGTCCCCCGAAACCCTGCGCTACGCGCTTGTGATGCTGGCCGCCGGGATCGGCATTCCGGTATTGGCCGCGCTGAATGCGCAATTGGGCGGGCGCATCGGATCACCCGCTGCAGCCGCCGCGATCCTGTTCGTGGTGGCCCTTTGCGGTGCCGTGGTGGTGATGCTGGCCACATCCGGCACCGCCGCGCTGGCACTTGCCACCGCACAGCCCAAACACCTGTTCCTGGCCGGTTTGCTGGTGGCGTTCTATGTGCTTTCGATCACCTGGGTGGCCCCGAAATTCGGCATTGGAAATGCGGTGTTCTTCGTGATCCTGGGCCAGATGATCTCGGCCAGCCTGATCGACCAGTTCGGCCTGTTCGGCACGGTGCAGAAATCGATCACCCTGACGCGGGCCGGAGGCATCGGGCTGATGGTGGCGGGCCTTGGGTTGATACAGCGCGGCTGACGTCATTCCTGAATCCTTTCGACATATTCTGCCAGTTGCACAAGACGGATGGGTGTCGGGGTGGCGATGCCGTCGCCCGCGTCGTAGCGCAGCATGTCGCCTTCCAGCAGCGGGCCGAAGGAGGGCATGACTGTGGTGCCGTCTGGTTTGGCATAGCCCCAGATTTTCGCCATGACGCGGCCTTTGGGGTAAGTGCCGCCATTGCCTGCGGCCAGCCGGGTCAGATCGGCGGGGCGACGGTCCAGCACATCGGCCATTTCGCCGCCGCCCCTGCCGTCAAGCCCGTGGCACGAGGCGCAATATGCCTCGAAATCCTCGGGGCCGGTCTGGGGTGGGGTTTTTGTGGGCATGACACAGGCGGCCAGCAGCACCGCAAAGGCGGTGGCGAGGATCGGGGCGGGCGGGATGGATGGCATGGCGGCCTCCTTGGCTGGGGCCAGCCAAGCACACAGGCAGCGCCGCCGCCCTGATCCAGATCAAATCAGGCGGGTTCAGGCTGGCGTGACCACCCGGCCCTTGTCCAGCCGCACCACCCGGTCCATCCGTGCCGCCAGATCAAGGTTATGCGTGGCGATCAGCGCGGAAAGCCCGGTGGCGCGCACCAGATCCATCAGGGCCGCGAAGACCTGGTCGGATGTGCCGGGATCAAGGTTGCCGGTGGGCTCGTCTGCCAGCAACAGGCGCGGGCCGTTGGCCAGTGCCCGGCAAAAGGCCACGCGCTGCTGTTCTCCGCCTGACAGCGCGGCCGGGCGGTGGTTGGCGCGGGGGGCGATGCCCACGCGGGCCAACAGATCCATCGCCCGGGCCTCGGCCGTGCTGCGCGCCACGCCATTGGCCAGTTGCGGCAGCACGATGTTTTCCAGCGCCGAAAACTCGGGCAGCAGGTGGTGGAACTGGTAGATGAATCCGATGTCGCGCCGCCGAGCGCCGGTGCGGGCCTTGTCGCCCAGCCCCGCCATGGCCTGCCCGCCGATTTCGACCACCCCGGCATCGGGCGTGTCCAAAAGCCCCGCGATATGCAGCAGCGTTGATTTGCCCGCGCCCGAGGGGGCCACCAGCGCCACAACCTCGCCCTTGGCCACCGACAGGCTGGCCCCGCGCAGCACGGTCACTTCGCCCGGTTTGCCGGTGTTGTAGGCCTTGGTCAGCCCGTCCAGCCGCAGCATCGTGTCACTCATAGCGCAGCGCCTCTACCGGGTTCATCCGGGCGGCGCGGCGCGCGGGAAACAGCGTGACGATGAACGACAGGCCCAGTGACAGGCTGACAGCCGACAGAACATCCCCCGGCAACAGTTTGGCCGGCAAGGCATAAATCCCCCTGATCGACGGATCCCACACGCCCCCTCCGGCCACATAGTTCACCAGCGAAAAGATCGGGTCGATGTAGAGGGCGAACAGGCACCCCAGCACCACCCCCATGGCCGTGCCCACCAGCCCGGTCGATGCCCCGCAGATGAAGAACACCCGCAGGATAGACCCTTCGGTCAGCCCCATGGTGCGCAGGATGCCGATGTCGCGGCCCTTGTTTTTCACCAGCATGATCAGGCCGGAAATGATGTTCATCGCCGCGATCAGCACCAGGATCGACAGGATGATGAACATCACATTGTCCTCGATATCCAGCGCGCGCAGAAAGGCCCCAGCCGAATCCCGCCAGGTCCACAGCAGGGCCGTTTCGCCCCCCGCCGCCAGCAGGGCGGGCATATAGGCATCAACGCCTTCGGGGTCGGCGACCATCACCTCCACCTCATCCGCCACGCCTTCGCGGTTGAAATAGCTCTGCGCCTCGGCCAGCGGCATGTAGATGCGGGTCTGGTCGATGTCATAGCGCCCGGCGGTAAAGACATAGACCACCTCATAGGCATTCACCCGTGGGCTGCTGCCAAAGGCGGTTTTCACCCCGTTGGGCGAGATCAACCGCATCCGGTCGCCCACCGTCAGCCCCAGCTTGCGCGCGATGCCCGATCCGATGGCAATGCCCCGGTCGAAATCGGCAATGTTGCCATAGGCATCGGCCCCCAGCCCCACGCGGGGAATGGTTTCCAGATCGGCGCGGCGCATGCCATACACCTCGGCCCCGGTGGTCACGTCATTGGCCGTGACCATGACCTGCCCCTTGACCACGGGTGCCGCCCGCACCACGCCCGGAATGGCGCGGATCTGTTCGGCAATCGGGTCGTAATCCACAAAGCCCGTGGCCAGTTGGCCCGTGTCCGTCACCCGCCCGGCGGAATAGACCGCCACATGGGCATTGGCCCCCAGGATGGTATCGACAAATTCCGCCCGGAAGCCCGCGCGCACCGCCAGCGTGGCAATCAGGGCGAACACCGCCAGCGTGATGCCGATCAGGCTGATCCAGGTCATCACCGACACGCCACCCTCGGCCCGCCGGGCCCGCAGATAGCGCCAGGCAATCATCCACTCAAAGGCGGCAAAGGGGGGGGTGCGGGGGGTCATGCGGTTCCTGCCATTTTGCGCGCACACTGCGTCTGGGCCGGGCAGAGGTCAAGCAGATCGCCCGCACAACTGCGTGGCCCCGCCGATGGCGCGCGGCGCGGGGCTTGCCGGGCGCAACTGCGGAATACCTGACCTTTCCGCAGGGGCCGCCTGCGGTATAGGTCTGACCCTGTCTTCCAAGGGATATGCTGATGACCTCTGCCCGGATGCGCCACGTCACCGCCGCCTGTGCCACGGCTTACGGCCCGCCCGAGGTCGTGGTGCTGCGCCAGATTGCCGCCGCGCCGCTGGGCGATGACGATCTGCGCATCGCCGTGCATCACACCACGGTATCTTCGGCCGATGTGCGGATCCGGGGCATGCGGGCACCGCGCGGCTTTGGCCTGATGATGCGCCTTATCTTTGGCATCACCCGGCCCCGCCAGCCCGTGCTGGGAACCGAGCTTTCCGGTATCGTCACCGAGGTGGGCCGCAAGGTGACGCGGTTTCGCCCCGGCGAGGCGGTGTTCGCCTTTCCGGGCGGGCGGATGGGCGCGCATGCGGCATCGGTGGTGATGCCACAGACGGGCCGGGTGCGGCCCGTGCCTGCGGGCGTGGCACTGGATGATGCGGCGGCGCTGTGCTTTGGCGGCACCACGGCGCTGGGGTATCTGCGCGACAAGCTGGCGCTGAAGCCCGGCGAAAGCCTGCTGGTGGTGGGGGCATCGGGCGCGGTTGGCACAGCGGCGGTGCAGATCGGGCGCGACATGGGTGCGCGGGTTACAGGGGTCTGTTCGGCGGGCAATGCGGAACTGGTGTTGGCGCTGGGGGCCGAACGGGTGATCGACTACCAGAGCCAGGATATTGCGCGCCTGCCCGACCGCTATGATGCGATACTGGACACTACCGGCCTGATGGCTTGGGCCAGCCACCGCCACCTGCTGACGCCAGAGGGGCGGCTGGCGCTGGTGGTGGCCAGCCTGCCGCAGATGCTGGCGGCGCTGCGGGCGGGCAAGCGCGTGGTCATGGGCCCTGCCCCCGAAACCACCGAAGCGATGGAGGCTTTGGCCGCCATGGCCGCGCGCGGGGCGTTCCGCCCGGTGATCGGCCACCGGCTGCCGTTTGACCAGATCGCCGCCGCGCATGCGCTGGTTGATACCGGCCACAAGCGCGGATCGGTGCTGATTACCCTGCCGGTTGCTGACGGTATGGCCACGGCCTGAACCCGCCCGCCGGTCGCAAGGCGGGCCGGTTGGCCCGCCCTGCCACAGCCTCAGGCAATCTCGGCGTAGATCTGCACCACCCGGTCCACCGCCATTTCCAGCGACATTTCCTCGCTGACGCCGGTGCGGCGCGAGGTCAGTTCCACCACCCCGTTGCCCAGCCCGCGCGGCCCGACGGTGATGCGCCAGGGCAGGCCGATCAGATCCATCGTGGCGAATTTCGCGCCCGCCCGTTCGTCGCGGTCATCATAAAGCGGCTCCAGACCCTTGGCGGTCAGCGCCTGATAAAGTGCTGCACAGGCGCTGTCGGTGGCGGTATCACCCTGTTTCAGGTTCACGATGCCCACGGCAAAGGGCGTGACGCCTTCGGGCCAGATGATGCCCTTGTCGTCGTGGTTCGCCTCGATGATGGCGCCCAGCAGGCGCGACACGCCGATGCCATGCGAGCCCATTTCCACCGGCACGCGGCTGCCGTCGGGCGTAACCACCGTGGCCCCCATCGCCTCGGAATATTTGGTGCCGAAATAGAAGATCTGCCCCACCTCGATGCCCCGCGCCGATTTGCGGCGTTCCTCGGGGATGGTTTCGAACAGCGCCGCGTCATGGGTTTCATCGGTGCGGGCGTAAAGCGTGGTGAATTCGGCGCAGACGGCGGCCACAGCCTCGCGGTCGTCGTAATCGACCTCGCGGCTTCCCAGCTTCAACTCGGTCACGGCAGAATCGTAGAACACCTCGGATTCGCCCGTGGCGGCCAGCACCAGAAATTCATGCGTGTCATCGCCGCCGATGGGGCCAGAGTCCGCCCGCATCGGGATCGCCGTCAGGCCCATACGCTCGTAAGTGCGCAGGTAGCTGACCATGTGGCGGTTGTAGGCATGCAGCGCCGCAGCCTTGTCCACGTCAAAGTTGTAGCCGTCTTTCATCAGGAATTCGCGGCCCCGCATCACGCCGAAGCGCGGGCGCATCTCGTCGCGGAACTTCCATTGAATGTGGTAAAGCGTCAGCGGCAGGTCTTTGTAAGACGACACATGGCTGCGGAAGATGTCGGTGATCATCTCCTCATTCGTGGGGCCATACAGCATTTCACGCTTCTGCCGGTCGGTGATGCGCAGCATTTCCTGGCCGTAATCGTCATAGCGCCCGCTTTCGCGCCACAGGTCGGCGGGTTGCAGCGTGGGCATCAGCAGCGGGATGTGGCCCGCGCGGGCCTGTTCCTCGTGCACGATCTGTTCGATGCGTTTCAGCACCCGATAGCCCAGCGGCAGCCAGGAATAGATGCCCGCCGCCTGCTGCTTGATCATCCCCGCGCGCAGCATGTAGCGGTGCGAGACGATCTGCGCCTCGGCAGGGTTTTCTTTCAGGACAGGCAGGAAATAGCGGGACAGACGCATGGCGGCCTCGGGCTTGAGTGTTTCAACCGGGTGTAGGCGAGCCTTGCAGGGCAGGCAAGCGCCACCGCAGCCCCGATACGCCCGGCGGCGGCGAAATGGCCAAAGCAGTGCGCAAAATGCCCGGCGCACCGGCTGTCATCCGCCTTTCACTTGCAAGCCAGACAGGGCTGCGCCATGTGTTCTGCACAGCAACGGAGGCGGAACATGGCATTGCCCGTGCAACAACAAGCGAAATACTGGGGCCTTTCGGCGGCCGTGTTCCTGCTGATGCTGTGGCTGCTGGGCGATGTGATCCTGCCGTTTCTGGTGGGCGGGGCGATTGCCTATTTCCTTGATCCGCTGGCCGACCGGTTGCAGCGCGCCGGGATGAACCGGGTTGCAGCCACCGCGACGATATCGGTGGGCATGTTGCTGATGGCAGTGCTTCTGGTGCTGGCGGTCATTCCCACGCTGATCAGCCAGTTGAGCGCGCTGGTGAACGCGGCACCCGACATTTTCCGCCAGTTGCAGACCTTCCTGACGGAACGTTTTCCGCAGCTCAGCGACGAGACCAGCACCATCCGCCAGACCCTGCTGTCGATCGGCGAGACGATCAAGGAACGTGGCGGCGAACTGGCCAACACGGTGATCGGCTCGGCGCTGGGCGTGATCAATGCCGTGGTGTTCATGGTCGTGGTGCCTGTGGTGTCGTTCTATCTGCTGCTGGACTGGGACAACATGGTGGCCAAGGTAGACAGCTGGATACCGCGCGACCATGCGCCCACCGTGCGCCGTCTGGCGCGCGACATCGACCGCGTGCTGGCCGGTTTCGTGCGCGGGCAGATTTCGGTCTGTCTGGTGCTGGGCACGTTTTACTCCATCGCGCTGATGCTGGCGGGGTTGCAATTCGGGCTGATCGTGGGGGCGATTGCCGGGGCGATCACGTTCATCCCCTATATCGGCGCGCTGGTGGGCGGGGCCCTGGCCATCGGGCTTGCGCTGTTCCAGTTCTGGGGCGACTGGTTTTCCATCGGGCTGATTGCCGCGATCTTTGCCATCGGGCAGTTTCTGGAAGGCAACATCATCACCCCGCGCCTTGTGGGCAACTCGGTGGGGCTGCACCCGGTCTGGCTGCTGTTCGCGCTGTCGGCCTTTGGTGCGCTGTTCGGCTTTGTGGGCTTGCTGGTGGCGGTGCCGGTGGCGGCGGCGCTGGGTGTTCTGCTGCGCTTTGCGTTCGAGCAATACAAGACCAGCCGCCTGTATCAGGGGCTGGAGGCCCCGCCCCCCGATGACGAGGATCCGCGTTGAGCGGACAGTTGGCCTTCGACCTGCCGGGCCGCACCGCCCTGCACCGCGATGATTTCTTTGTGTCGCCCGCCAATGCGCTGGCGCTGGCCACGGTGGACGGCTGGCGCGACTGGCCGCAGGGCAAGTTGCTGCTGCTGGGGCCACGCGGCGCGGGCAAGACGCATCTGGCGCATATCTGGGCGGCGGCGGCCGGGGCAAGGCTGGTGCCCGCAACCGCGCTGGCCTGTGCCGATCTGCCGCGTCTGGCCGCCAGCGGTGCCGTGGTGGTCGAGGATGCGGCCCTGCTTGCGGGCGATCCGGCTGGCGAAGAGGCGCTGTTTCATCTGCACAACCTGCTGGTCGCGGGCCGGGGCGCGCTGCTGATCACCGCCGATCGCCCGCCGCGCGACTGGGGCCTTGCCCTGCCCGATCTGGCCAGCCGCATGCAGGGCACCGCATTGGCGCATCTGGCCCCGCCCGATGATGCGCTGCTGTCGGCGGTGCTGGTCAAGCTGTTCGCCGACCGCCAGATCAACGTGCCGCCCAGCCTGATCCCCTATCTGGTGGCACGGATGGACCGTTCCTTTGCCGCCGCCAATGCGCTGGTGGCAGCACTTGACGCGCGGGCATTGGCGCTGGGGCGGTCGATCACCCGCAATCTGGCCGCCGAACTGCTGGACCCGTCATGACAGCGCGGCAAAAACTGTCATAATCCTTTCACGCAGCGCACCGATAAGCGGCGCAAACCCCTGATGGCGAAGAACAGCATGACACAATCGGATTTCCTGAAGGCCCCCTTCCCTGCAGCCATCGCCCTTCCGCCTGAAGAAATCACCGGCCCGCGCCGGTTCTTCAACCGCGAGCTCAGCTGGCTGGCCTTCAACTGGCGCGTGCTGGACGAGGCGTCGAACCCCGCCGTGCCGCTGCTGGAGCGTCTGCGTTTCCTGTCGATCTCGGCCACCAATCTGGATGAATTCTACATGGTGCGCGTGGCTGGCCTGCGCCAGCTGGCCCGGGCAGGCAATGCCGCGCTGTCCGAGGATGGCCGCACCCCGCTGGACCAGCTTTCGCTGATCAACGCCGATGCGCGCGGGCTGATGGCCATGCAGCAGACGGTGTTCAACCGCCTGAAGAAAGAGATGGAAGAGCAGGGTATTACCATCCTGACCCGCTCCAAACTGACCGCCCGCGACCTGAAACACCTGGAGGAACATTTCCTGCACAAGGTGTTTCCGGTGCTGTCGCCGCTGGCCATCGACCCGGCGCATCCCTTCCCGTTCATCCCCAACCTTGGCTTCTGTCTGGCGCTGGAACTGGAACGTGTCAGCGACCGGCGCACGTTGCAGGCCCTCCTGCCGATCCCGCAGCAGATTTCGCGCTTTGTCGTGCTGCCCGGCAACCCGGGCGAGCACCGCGTCCTGCCGCTGGAAGAGCTGCTGCTGCTGCACCTGAACATGCTGTTCCCCGGTTACACCGATCGCGGGCATTGCAGCTTCCGCGTGCTGCGCGACAGCGATCTGGAGGTCGAGGACGAGGCCGAAGATCTGGTGCGCGAATTTGAAACCGCGCTGAAACGCCGCCGCCGGGGCGACGTGATCCGCCTGAAGATCAGCACAGGCGCCCCCGAAGAACTGCGCGCCCTGATCATGGAAGAGCTGGGCGTCGCCACCGATGAGGTGGTCGAGGTGCGCGGGCTGCTGGGCGTTGCCGATCTGAAGGAACTGATCCTGTCCAACCGCAAGGATCTGCTGTGGCCCTCCTTCAGCCCGCGTGTGCCCGAACGGGTGGAGGATCACGACGGCGACATGTTCGCCGCGATCCGGCAAAAGGACATGCTGCTGCACCACCCCTATGAAACCTTCGACATGGTTATCCGGTTTCTGGAACAGGCGGCGCGTGACCCCAATGTTCTGGCCATCAAGCAGACGCTTTACCGCACCAGCTGGGACAGCCCCGTTGTCAGCGCGCTGTGCGAGGCGGCCGAGGCGGGCAAATCGGTGACGGCGCTGGTGGAACTGAAGGCGCGGTTCGACGAGGCTGCCAACATCCGCCAGTCGCGGCGGCTGGAACGGGCGGGCGCGCATGTGGTTTACGGCTTCATGCACCTGAAAACCCACGCGAAAATCAGCACCGTGGTGCGGCGCGAGGGTGAAAATCTGGTGACCTACACCCATTACGGCACCGGCAACTATCACCCGATCACCGCACGCATCTATACCGACCTGTCGTTCTTCACCTGCGATGCGGCGCTGGGGCGCGATGCGACCAAGGTGTTCAACTATCTGTCGGGCTATGTGCAGCCCGAGGGGCTGGAAAACCTGGCCATCTCGCCCACCACGCTGAAGCCCCGCCTGCTGGACCTGATCGCCGCCGAGGCCGACCATGCCCGCGCAGGCCGCCCGGCGCAGATCTGGGGCAAGATCAACTCGATGATCGAGCCCGAGGTGATTGATGCGCTTTATGCCGCCAGCCAGGCCGGGGTGCAGATCAGCCTTGTGGTGCGTGGCATCTGCGGGCTGCGCCCCGGGGTGCAGGGCCTGTCGGAAAACATCCGGGTGAAATCGGTGGTGGGGCGGTTCCTGGAACACAGCCGCATCGTGTGTTTCGGCAATGGCCACGGGCTGCCGTCGGATCAGGCGCGGGTGTTCTTCTCGTCTGCCGACTGGATGGGGCGCAACCTGAACCGCCGCGTCGAAACGCTGGTAGAGGCGCATAACCCCACGGTGAAAGACCAGATCGTCGGGCAGATCATGGCGGCCAACATGGCCGATACCGCGCAAAGCTGGGTCTTGCAGCCCGATGGCCAGTATGTGCGGGAATTGCCCGAAGGCGATCGCGTGCTGTTCAACTGCCACCGGTTCTTCATGGAAAACCCGTCGCTGTCGGGCCGTGGCACCGCCGGGGCCAAGGACGTGCCGCGTCTGGCCGCACTTTACAAGGACAGTCTGGCAGAGGAAACGCAGGCCGACACGGCCATGCTGCAGGCCGCGCAGAGCGACGAGCCCACAGCCTGAGATCTGCCGTGCCGTCAAGACAACGGATGCCGGTTGACCATGCCGCAACCAGGCGGCATGGTCGCGCGCACGACCGAGCCGGAGACTCTGCCATGACCGACGCCGCTGAACCCGCCGCCGCCGACGGGGGTGCCGACGAATACGGTCCCTTTGGCCGTCCGTTGTTCGAAGACCCCTCCGCCCGGGCGCTCAGCCGGGTGGGCGTGGTGGATGTGGGATCAAACTCTGTCCGCATGGTGGTGTTTGACGGGGCTGCCCGCTCACCCGCCTATTTCTACAATGAAAAGGTGATGTGCGGGCTGGGTCAGGGGCTGGCGGAAACCGGCCTCTTGAACCCGCGCGGGCGCGAACGCGCGCTTGCCGCCTTGCGCCGCTTTTCCCTTCTGGCCAAGGGGATGGACATTCACCCCATGACCGTGGTGGCCACCGCCGCCGTGCGCGAAGCGGCCGATGGCCCGGCGTTTCAGGAACAGGTGCTGCGCGAAACCGGGCTGAACATGTGGGTCATCGACGGCGATGAAGAGGCCCGCCTGTCGGCGCAGGGCGTGCTGCTTGGCTGGCCCGAGGCCACGGGAATCGTTTGCGACATCGGCGGCAACTCGATGGAACTGGCCCGGATCGGCGGAGGTCAGGTGGGGCGGCGCGCCACATCACCGCTGGGCCCGTTCCGCCTGCAACAGGTGTCCGGCGGCGTGAAGGAACGGCAGGCCCATATCGCCGGCATTCTTGACGGCCTGCATGACCTTATCAAACCAGAAGGCGACCGCATCTATCTGGTGGGCGGCTCGTGGCGGGTGATCGCGCGGCTTGACATGGAACGGCGCGGCTACCCGCTGACCGTGCTGCATGAATACCGCATGCAGCCCAAGGCCTTGCTGGACACGCTGGACTGGATCGGCACCTCTGACCTTGGCGCGCTGCGGGTGCGCACCGGCACCTCGACCGAGCGGATGGAACTGGTGCCGCTGGCCTGCGAGGTCTTGCGCGAACTGGTCCGCATCTTCAAACCGCGCGAGATCGACGTGTCGGCCTACGGCATCCGCGAGGGGCTTCTTTATGAACAGATGCCCGAAACCCTGCGCGCCCGCGACCCGCTGATCGAGGCCGCCCGCGTGGCCGAGGCCACATCGGCCCGGATGCCGGGCTTTGGCAAGAAGCTTTACACCTTCCTGTCGCCGTTGTTCGAGGCTGCCCCGCCCGAGCGCCAGCGCCTGGTAAAGGCCGCCTGCCTGCTGCATGACACGACTTGGCGCGCGCATCCCGATTACCGGGCCGAGGTCTGTTTCGACAATGCCACCCGGGCCAATCTGGGCGGGTTGGATCATCCGGGCCGGGTGTTTCTGGGCCTGGCGCTGCTGCACCGCTACAAGAACAGCCGTTCGGGATCACGGCTGGAACCGCTTTTCCGGTTGCTGACCGACGAGGAAGTGCAAGAGGCCGAGGTGCTGGGCAAGGCCATGCGCTTTGGCGCGATGTTCTCGATTGCCGATCCGGCGCAGGCGGGCAGCCTGACCTGGCAGCCGAAAAAGCGCATCCTGGGTCTGGCACTGACCCCGCACGGCGAGGGGCTGTTCGGCGAAGTGGCGCAGGCGCGGTTCAAGTCTTTGACCAGCGCCTTGCGGGCGACGGGCGAGATCACGCAGGCCGCGACCTGATGCTGCTGCTGGACCATCTGGCGGTTGCGGCGGAAACGCTGGACGAGGGTGTGGCGGCGGTCGAGGCGGCCTTGGGCGTGGCGCTGGCTGGTGGTGGCCAGCACCCCCACATGGCCACGCACAACCGGCTGCTGGGGCTGGGTGATCTTTATCTGGAGGTGATCGCCGCCGATCCCGGCGCCCCTGCCCCGGCCTGGCCGCGCTGGTTCGACCTTGACCGTTTCACTGGCCGCCCGCGCCTGACGAACTGGGTGGCGCGCTGCAATGATCTGGAGGGGGAGGTGGCCCTGTCGCCCGCCGGCGTGGGTGTGCCGGTCGATCTCGCGCGCAGCGATTTCCGCTGGCGCATGGCCGTGCCCGCGGATGGCTGCCTGCCCTTCGACGGCTGCTTTCCCGCGCTGATCCAGTGGCAGGGGGCGGCCCACCCTGCCCTGCGCCTGCCCGAATGCGACGTGCGCCTGACCCGCCTGGAGATTGCCCACCCCGAGGCCGATGCGCTGAATGTGCTGCTGACAGGCCGTTTCGACGAACCCCGGCTGGAGATTCTGCCCGGCCCGGCCGTTGCCCTGCGCGCCACATTTGCCACGCCGCACGGTGTGCGGGTGCTGGAATGACCGCTGTGCATTCGCAGCATTTCCTGACCTGACAGCGCGCGCGGCGCAGGTTATGCTGTGCCCATGTCGATCTGGAGCCGCATCACCGCCGCGCTTTCCGCCCTCGCCGCCGGTGAAGGGCTTTCGGCGGTGTTTGACCGGTTGCGCACCCCGCCAGAACGCTCGGTCGGCTTTACCATCGCCGTGATCGCGCTGGGGGCCAAGATGGCCAAGGCCGATGGCGAGGTGACGCGGGATGAGGTGACGGCCTTTCGTCAGGTTTTCGCCGTGCCCGAGGGCGAAGAGGCGAATGCCGCCCGCGTGTTCAATCTGGCGCGGCAGGATGTGGCGGGCTTTGATGCCTATGCCCGCAAGATCCGCGCGATGTTTCGCGACGATGACCGTATCCTGATCGACCTGATGGAAGGGCTGTTCCACATTTCCGTCTCGGACGGTGCCTATCACCCCAAGGAGGATGAATTTCTGGCCGAAGTTGCCGGGATTTTCGGCATCAACGAGCGGTCGTTCCGCGCGGTGCGCGCGCGATTCGTGCCGGGTTGCGCGCGCGACCCCTATGATGTGCTGGGCGTGGCCCCCGATGCCGCCCTTGACGACATCCGCACCGCCTGGAAACGCGCGGTGCGCGACAGCCACCCCGACGGCATGATGGCGCGCGGTGTGCCCGCCGAGGCGGTGAAACTGGCCGAACGCCGGATGATCGACATCAATGCCGCATGGGACGAGATCCGCGCAAAGCAGCCCGCCTGATGGGAAAGCTGCGCATCGCCACCTACAATGTCGAATGGTTCAATTCGCTGTTTGATGACAACGGGCGGCTGTGGGATGATGCCGAACGCTCTGCCCGGCATGGGGTGACGCGCGCGCAGCAGACGGCGGCGCTGGCGCAAGTGTTTGCCGCGCTGGATGCCGATGCGGTGACAGTGATCGAAGCACCGGATCAAGGGTCGCGCCGGTCAACCGTCACGGCGCTGGAACGGTTTGCCAAACGGTTCGGCCTGCGCGCCCGCCGCGCCATCATCGGTTTCACCAGCGAGACCGAGCAGGAGATTGCCCTGCTTTACGACCCCGACCGGCTGAGTGCGCGGCACGACCCGCAAGAGGCGGCCAAGGCCCCGCGTTTCGACGGCGTGTTCCGGTTCGACATCGACGCCGATGCCGCCCCCGAACCGATCCGCTTTTCCAAACCGCCGCTGGAACTGGTGCTGACGGTGGACGGACGCGAACTGCGGCTGATCGGCGTGCATGCCAAATCGAAAGCCCCGCATGGCGCGCGGAGTGACGCGGAACGCATCCGCATTTCCATCGACAACCGCCGCAAGCAACTGGCGGAATGCGTCTGGCTGCGCCGCCGGGTGGTGGGCCATCTGGAGGCGGGCGACAGCCTGCTGGTGATGGGCGATTTCAACGACGGGCCGGGGCTGGACGAGTTTGAAAAGCTGTTCGGCCAGTCGGGGATCGAGATCGTGCTGGGGCAGGATGCCGCCCCCGCCCTGCAACTGACCGATCCGCATGCCCGCATGGTGCTGACGCAGAAACTGGGCGTGGCGCCTTCGACGGCACGATTCTATCTGGTAGAGCAGGAACGCTATTTCGACGCGCTGCTGGATTTCATCATGCTGTCGCCCGATCTGGCCCCGGGGGCGCGCTGGCGCATCTGGCACCCGTTCAACGACCCGGCCTGCTGGAACGACCCTGCCATGCGCGACGCCTTGCTTGCCGCGTCGGATCATTTTCCGGTGACGGTGGACCTGGTGCTGTGACCTATTTTATTCACAGAAATGCGCCTATATTGGGGGCATGAAACATCTCATCGCCCCACTTGCCCTGTGCCTGATGCTGACGCCGCTGCATGCGCAGGAGGCTGCGCCCGAAGGTGATGTTGACCAGGGCTTCAGCCTGATGGAAGAGGGGGCCAAGCTGCTGCTGCGCGGGCTGATGGAAAACATGGAACCGGCGCTGGACGACATGGGCCAGGCCTTGACCGAACTGGAACCCGCGCTGCGCGAGCTGATGGTGATGATCGGCGACCTGCGCAACTATGAAGCGCCGGAAAAGCTGCCGAATGGTGACATCATTATCCGGCGCAAACCGGATGCGCCTATGGCTAAGCCAGCACCGGAGGTGCCGGATATGTCACCGGACGCGGATATCGAGCTGTAGCTGTTGCTGCGGAGGCGGGGGGCTGACTGCCCCCCGCACCCCCCGTGGATATTTGGGTCTGGAAAGAGGGGAAAGAACGCCTCATCGCATTGCGCGGGGCGGCATTACGTCCGGGCTGCCCGGATCAGGCGCAGGATATCCTTGGCCGCATCGGGGATGTTGGTGCCGGGACCGAAGATCGCCTTTACCCCATGGTCATAGAGAAACTGGTAATCCTGCTGCGGGATGACACCGCCGCAGATCACCAGAATGTCGCCGGCCCCTGCCTCCTTCAGCGCTGCAATCAGTTTCGGGGCCAGTGTTTTATGCCCCGCTGCCTGTGACGAGATGCCGATGACATGCACGTCATTGTCGATGGCGTCCTGCGCGGCCTCTTCCGGCGTCTGGAAAAGCGGGCCGACATCGACATCGAAACCGATGTCGGCAAAGGCGGTGGCGATGACCTTGGCCCCCCGGTCATGCCCGTCCTGGCCCATTTTCACCACCAGCATGCGGGGGCGGCGGCCTTCTTCTTCGGCAAAGGCCTCGACATCGGATTGAATGGCGGCAAAGCCGGCATCGCCCTCATAGGCGGCGCCATAGACACCGGCGAGGGTTTTCACCTCGGCGCGGTGGCGGCCAAAGATTTTCTCCATCGCCATGCTGATTTCCCCCACTGTGGCGCGGGCGCGGGCTGCGGTCACGGCGGCTTCCAGCAGATTGCCGCCTTCCGCCGCGCGGCGGGTCAATTCATCCAGCGCGGCGGTGCAGGCCGCCTGATCACGCGTGGCGCGGATATGGGTCAGGCGGGCGACCTGCCCGATCCGCACCTTGTCATTGTCGATATCCAGAATGTCGATCGGGTCTTCCTCGGCCAGCCGGTATTTGTTGACGCCGACGATCACATCCTCGCCCCGGTCAATCGCCGCCTGCCGCCGCGCCGCCGATTCCTCGATGCGCAGCTTGGGCATGCCGCTGGCCACGGCCTTGGTCATGCCGCCCATCGCCTCGACCTCTTCGATCAGCGTCCATGCCTCATCGGCCAGTTGCGCGGTCAGGCTTTCGACATAGTAGGAACCGGCCAGCGGATCGACCACCTTCGTGACGCCGGTTTCCTCTTGCAATATCAACTGCGTATTGCGCGCGATGCGCGAGGAGAACGCCGTGGGCAGGCCCATCGCCTCGTCCAGCGCATTGGTGTGCAGGCTTTGCGTGCCGCCCAGCACCGCCGCCAGCGCCTCATAGGCGGTGCGCACCACGTTGTTGTAGGGGTCAGCCTCTTGCAGCGACACGCCCGAAGTCTGGCAGTGCGTGCGCAGCATCAGGCTTTCGGATTTTTGCGCGCCGAATTCGGTCATGATCCGGTGCCACAGCAGCCGCGCCGCCCTGAGCTTGGCCGCCTCCATGAAGATATTCATGCCGATGGCAAAGAAGAACGACAGCCGCCCGGCAAAGGCATCCACATCCATGCCGCGCGCAATTGCCGTGCGCACATATTCGCGCCCGTCGGCCAGGGTAAAGGCCAGCTCCTGCACCAGATTGGCCCCCGCCTCCTGCATGTGATAGCCGGAAATCGAGATGGAGTTGAACTTGGGCATCTCGGCGCTGGTGTATTCGATGATGTCCGCGATGATCCGCATCGAGGGTTCGGGCGGATAGACATAGGTGTTGCGCACCATGAATTCTTTCAGAATGTCATTCTGGATGGTGCCCGACAGGGCCGCGCGTGGCACGCCCTGTTCCTCGCCCGTCACGATGAAACTGGCCAGGATCGGGATCACCGCGCCATTCATCGTCATGGAAACGCTGACCTTTTCCAGCGGGATCGCATCGAAGAGAATCTTCATGTCTTCAACCGAGTCGATCGCCACCCCGGCCTTGCCCACATCGCCCACCACGCGCGGGTGATCGGAATCGTAGCCCCGGTGCGTCGCCAAGTCGAAGGCCACCGACACGCCCTGCTGCCCTGCGGCCAGCGCACGGCGATAAAATGCGTTCGATTCCTCGGCGGTGGAAAACCCGGCATATTGCCGGATCGTCCAGGGCCGCCCGGCATACATCGTGGCCCGCACGCCGCGGGTAAAGGGTGCCAGCCCCGGCAGGCTGCCCATATGCGGCAGAGCGTCGGTATCCGCAGACGTATACAGCGGCTTGACCGCAATACCCTCCAGCGTCTGCCACGTCAGGCTGTCAGGACTGCGGCCCTTCAGCTCTTTTTCCGCCAGCCTGCGCCAGCCCTCCAGCTTTTCGGTCATCGGGACGGTCCCTTTTCCTGCGGCAGGGGCCCTGCCCCCGCGATGAGCCTTTGGTTCCCGCCCCATCTGCCCTATATGAAAGGGACAGGAGGACGCATGAAACCACTTTACATCTTTGTTCTTGCAGCATTCCTGCCGCTGGCCGTGCTGGCGCAGGACGCGCCCCTCGACACGCCTCTTGATGCGGCGGCGGTCACACGGGACGAATTGCTTTGGCTGAAGCGCCCTGTCGTTGTGTTTGCAGACAGCCCCGCGGACCCCTCATTCGAGGCGCAGATGCGGCTGTTGGCCGATGAACCCGGGGCATTGGCAGAGCGCGATGTGGTGGTGATCACCGATACCGATCCGGCTGCCCGTTCGGACTGGCGCCAGAAACTGCGGCCACGCGGATTTTCGCTGGTGATCATGGACAAGGACGGCGAGGCGAAACTGCGCAAGCCCCTGCCATGGAGCGTGCGCGAGATCAGCCGCGCCATCGACAAATTCCCCATCCGGCGCGAGGAGTTGCTGGAACAATATCCGGCGGGGCGCTGAGCGGCATGCCGCAGCGCGCGTGTCGTGTTGACCGCCCCGCCCCGCATGTCACTCGAACTCCATGATGATGTCGTCCACCCTCAGGCTGGCCCCGGCGCTGGCGCTGATCTTCTTCACCACGCCACGGCGCTCGGCCTTCAGGATGTTTTCCATCTTCATCGCCTCCACCGTGGCCAATGCCTGCCCTTCCTGAACCTCGTCGCCCTCGGCCACGTTGATCTTCACCACCAGCCCCGGCATCGGGCACAACAGGAAACGCGACGTGTCGGGCGGCATTTTTTCCGGCATCAGCAGCGCCAGTTCGGCCGCGCGCGGGGTGCGCACATGGCATTTCAGATCGGCCCCGCGCAGCCGCAGACGAAAGCCCGAGGGGATCTTGCCCACCTTCATCACCAGCGGCGTGCCATCAACCAACAGCCGCGCCAGCGGTTGCCCGGGCGTCCAATCGGATGTCACCCGCAGCGCCGCGCCATCGGCAAACGTGACGGTTGACCCGTCACGGTCGGGCGCGAGGGTCACGCGATGCGCCACATCCTGCAGCGTCACGACCCAGTCACGGCCCACCTTGCGCTCGTGATTGTCCATCGTGCCGGAAATGCGGGTGCGGCGCACCTCAGCCACGAAATTCATCGCACAGGCCGCGGCCGCGGCGCGGCGCAAGGTTGAACTGTCCAGCACAGCGCCTTGAAATCCTTCGGGATATTCCTCGGCGATAAAGGCGGTTGTGATGTTGCCCGATACAAACCGCGGGTGGTCCATCACTGCGGCGACGAAGGGCAAATTGTGCCCGATGCCCTCGACCTCGAACGTGTCCAGCGCCAGCCGCATCGCCTCGATACTTTGCAAACGGGTTGGCGCCCATGTGCAAAGTTTGGCAATCATGGGGTCATAGTACATGCTGATCTCGCCGCCCTCGAACACGCCAGTATCGTTGCGCACAACAACCTCGGCACTGGCGCTTTCCACCGGTGGGCGGTAGCGGGTCAGTCGCCCGATGGAGGGCAGGAAATTGCGGTAGGGATCCTCGGCGTAAAGCCGGCTTTCCATTGCCCAGCCGTTGATTTGCAAATCACCTTGTGCAAATGGCAAAGCCTGCCCCGCAGCCACCCGGATCATCTGTTCCACCAGATCGACGCCGGTGATCAGTTCGGTGACCGGATGTTCAACCTGCAACCGGGTGTTCATCTCCAGAAAATAGAAGTTCCGCGCGCCATCCACGATGAATTCCACCGTGCCTGCCGATGTATAGCCCACGGCCCGGGCCAGCGCGCAGGCTTGTTCGCCCATCGCCTTGCGGGTCGCGGCATCAAGGAAGGGTGAGGGCGCCTCTTCGATCACCTTCTGGTTCCGCCGCTGAATCGAGCATTCGCGTTCGTGCAGGTAAACACAGTTGCCATGGCTGTCGGCCAGCACCTGAATTTCGATGTGCCGGGGTTGCGTCACAAATTTCTCGATGAAGATCCGGTCATCGCCAAAGCTGGCCGCCGCCTCGTTCTTGGACGACTCGAAGCCTTCCTTGACCTCGCTCTCGCTCCAGGCAATGCGCATGCCCTTGCCCCCGCCCCCGGCCGAGGCCTTGATCATCACCGGATAGCCCACCTGCCCTGCGATTTTCACCGCGTCATCCGCATCGGCAATAAGGCCCATGTAGCCCGGCACAGTCGAAACCCCGGCCTCTTGCGCGATTTTCTTCGAGGTGATCTTGTCACCCATCGCTTCGATGGCTGATGACGGCGGTCCAATGAAAACAACGCCCTCGGCCTCCAGCGCCGCCGCAAAGGCCCGGTTTTCCGACAGGAACCCATAGCCCGGATGCACCGCCTCGGCCCCGCTGGCCCGCACCGCCGCCATGATCTTGTCGATCACGATATACGATTGGTTCGCCGGGGACGCCCCGATATGCACCGCCTCATCCGCCATTTTCACATGCAGCGCGTTTCGGTCGGCGTCGGAATAGACCGCCACCGTGGCAATGCCCATCTTGCGGGCGGTCTTGATGACGCGGCAGGCAATTTCGCCACGGTTGGCGATCAGGATCTTCTTGAACATGGCGGTCCCTTGTCAGACAGGCCCCGGACAGGGCCCAAAAACGGAAAAGACCACCCGGGCGCAGGCCCGGATGGTCTTTGCAAATTGCAGATGCTGCGGTTAGCAGCTTTGCCGTCAGTTGCAGGCAGGCAGGCCAGGGATGCCGCAGGACACGCCACCCGCCACTGCGCCAATGAGCGCGCCGCGCGTGCGGCTGCCGCCCGTGGCATCGGCGATAAGCGCACCGGCGGCGGCCCCGCCAACCGTGCGCACGGCGGCATTGTTGGCCGCGTTGCTGTAGCCCCTGCCATAGGGGTCGGTGCAGCCTGCCACGGCTGTGGCCATGAGGGCGGCGGCGAAAAGGGGGATGTAGCGCATTCTGCTCGGTCTCCATTGCAGGTTATTATGAAAACCGATTTTACCTCAACGCCTTGCCGGGGAAAGCGCAAAAGCCGGGCGGCGCCGGCATCGGCAATTCGGCGCGCATCGCCGCAAAAAAGCGACCCAACCCCGCAGAGGTCAGGCCGCAAGACAGGGCAAGAGGCACGTTGGTTGCAGCAAGAGACGACGGCGCAGGCCGCCGCCCGCGGCCCAGCCTGCCGCGCGCGCCCGGCCAAGGCAAAGCCGATATGCACAGGCCCCGCTCTAAACGCGGAACTCTGCCGTATTGCCAAGGGCTTGCGCGAAAACATGCCTAGTCGTCCCCGTCTTCGTCGGCCCAATCAGGCAGCGGCGGGGCATCGGGGGAAAAGACCTCGGGAAAGGCCGCCTCGGCCCGTTTGCGGTCGATGCGCAGCAGCGCGTCATAGCTTTCGGGGTCAAACGGGTCTTCGGCGGGAACCACTTCACGGCCGAAAAGCCACGAGATCCGCCCCGCATCCAGATTGCCGCGCTCGAACGGTTCCTCACCAAAATGCGCCCAAAGCGCCGCCATGAAGCCTGCGTCGGCCGCACGGTCCATCGCCTTGCGGTCGCGGTAGCGCTCGCGCTTTATGATTTTTGTCGCGCCCTCTTTGCTGGCACGGCGGATGACAAACTGAAAATCGGTGCCGGTCAGGCGGCCTGGGAAGCCGCGGTGCTTGATCATCGCGCAGCCTCCCCGGACCGGAGGGCGCGGAACAGGGCGGACCGGGGGAAAACCCCGCAGGCCCGCCCCGGAACCTTACTTGTATTTGCCTGTGTAGACCGGCTCGGTCGAAACCGGGGTGTCCACATAGACAATTTCTTCTTCTTTCGCGGCGCATGCGGCAACAAAAGCCACCATGCACATTGCGAAAACGATACGCGTGCTCTTCGACATCCTCTACTCCTGTATTCTTGGGGGGCCGGCGGAAGCGTTGCTACGCCCCTCCGCCCCCAATGCGAGGTATAGACCGCTTGGGTTCGGCCTGCACGAATCGTATCTGATACGGAAACGATTTGACACAGCCTTCTGTCCAAGCCGCCCCCCTGTGACCGCGCTACATCAGCCACCGGCAAGAAGCCGCCCGCAGCCACAACATTTTGTGTTGGCATCAGAATGCCTCCCAGATGCAGAGGCCATCCGCGATGCTGAAAGCCTCGAAAAATTGAGTTGCCGCCGGGTCGGATTCGCCAAACGGCACCGGGCGGTCGGCCAGGCTGATCACGACCTGCGCCGGGGCCGGGCCGAAATCGGCAATCCGCGGCAAGGCGTAGCTTTCGCACAGCGCCTGCATGTCGGCGACGGCCGCATCAAAGCCGACGCTGCCGCCCTCGCGCGCGATCTGCGGTGCCAGAAAGCGAAAGCGCAGCGTCAGCCCTTCGGGACCTGGTGCGTTCCACACCACGTCCAGCAGTTGCACGGGCTGGCCAGAGGGCACGGCAATCGGCCCATCGGTTGCGGGCAGGTTCACCCCCCCCTCAAGCTGCACCAGCAGCGGGCGACCGCCGGTCATCGCCCGTTACCGCAGGCTGAATTCGTGTCAATGTGCATCCGAGGCGTCCTTTCCGGCTGGGGTCACAGCGGAATGTTATCGTGCTTTTTCCAAGGATTGCTGAGTTTCTTGCCGCGCAGCGCCGCAAAAGCGCGTGCCACGCGGCGACGCGTTGAATGCGGCAGGATCACCTCGTCGATGAACCCACGTTCGGCGGCCACGAAGGGGTTTGCAAACCGCGCCTCATAGTCCTTTGCACGTTGTGCGATCTGCGCCGGATCACCCAACTCGCTGCGATACAGGATCTCGCTCGCCCCCTTGGCCCCCATCACCGCAATTTCGGCGGTGGGCCAGGCGTAATTCACATCGCCGCGCAGATGTTTTGACGCCATCACGTCATAGGCCCCGCCATAGGCCTTGCGGGTGATTACCGTCACCTTCGGCACCGTCGCCTCGCCATAGGCGAACAGCAGCTTCGCGCCGTGTTTGATGACACCGCCCAATTCCTGCGCTACACCGGGCAAAAAGCCGGGCACATCCACCAGCGTCAGGATCGGGATCTCGAAGGCGTCGCAGAACCGCACGAAACGCGCGGCCTTGCGGCTGCTGTCAATGTCAAGACAACCCGCCAGCACCATGGGCTGATTGGCCACCACGCCCACGCTGCGGCCTTCGAGACGCAAGAAACCTATGATGATGTTCGCCGCGTAATCCTTTTGAATCTCGAAGAAATCGCCCTCATCGGCCAGTTTGAGGATCAGCTCTTTCATGTCATAGGGCTGGTTGGGGTTGTCGGGGATCAGCGTATCCAGGCTGTTCTCGACCCGCGCCACGTCATCAAAGAACGGCCGCACCGGCCCTGCCGTCCGGTTCGACAACGGCAGGAAATCAATCAGCCGCCGCGCCTCGGCCAATGCCTCCACATCGTTTTCAAACGCCCCGTCCGCGACCGAGGATTTCTTGGTATGGGTGGACGCCCCGCCCAGATCCTCTGCCGTAACCACCTCATTCGTCACGGTTTTCACCACATCCGGGCCGGTCACGAACATATAGGACGTGTCTTTCACCATGAATATGAAATCGGTCATGGCGGGAGAGTAGACCGCGCCGCCTGCACAGGGGCCCATGATCAGGCTGATCTGCGGCACCACGCCCGAGGCCAGCACATTGCGCTGGAACACTTCGGCATAGCCCGCAAGGCTGGCCACGCCTTCCTGGATGCGCGCACCGCCGGAATCATTGATGCCGATCACCGGCGCACCGTTTTGCAAAGCCATGTCCATGATCTTGCAAATCTTCTGCGCATGGGTTTCCGACAAGGAGCCGCCGAACACTGTAAAGTCCTGGCTGAAGACATATACCATGCGACCGTTGACAGTGCCCCAGCCCGTCACGACGCCGTCACCCGCCGGCCGGTCGGCCTCCATCCCGAAATCGGTGCAACGATGGCGCACGAACATGTCGTATTCCTCGAACGAGCCGTCATCCAGCAGCAGTTCGATGCGTTCGCGTGCGGTCAGCTTGCCCTTGGCATGCTGTGCCGCCACACGGTGCGCGCCACCGCCGCTGCGGGCCACAGCACGGCGCTGTTCCAACTGCGCGAGAATGTCATTCATGGCCTTGCCCCCTCAATGCAGCCGCAGCATAGTGCGGCCATCCCGGCTCTGAAAGTGGATTTCAGAAAATTTGCAAACTATTGGCAATGCCATGGCAGCAAATTGCATATCAGCAAACTGAGGTATCATGCCATCCATCCCCGTCCCCGTGTTGACCATCGGTCTGCTGCTGGCGTCGAACATCTTCATGACCTTCGCCTGGTATGGCCATCTGAAATACAAGGCCACCCCACTGCTGACGGTGATCCTGATCAGCTGGGGCATCGCATTTTTCGAGTATCTGCTGCAGGTTCCCGCAAACCGGATCGGACACGGGCATTTTTCAGCCGCAGAATTGAAGACGATTCAAGAGGTTATCACCCTTTTGGTCTTTGCCGCCTTTTCGGTATTCTTCCTGAAAGAGCCTTTGACATGGAATCATCTGGTCGGCTTTGCCTTCATCGCCTGCGGTGCGTTCTTCATCTTTCACAAATGGGCCTGACCTGCGCGCGCCCGTCCGCTGTGGACAATCCCGGCCGGGCGTCCTAGCTCTTCGCCATGAGCACACATGCCCCCGTCCGGTTTCTAGACCGCACCACCCCGCCGCATATCGTCACCCTTGTGCTGTTGGCGGGCCTGTCAGCGCTGACCATGAACATCTTCCTTCCATCGTTGCCCGGCATGGCGGCGTGGTTTGAGGTGCCCTATCCGCTGATGCAGCTGTCTGTTGCACTTTACCTGGGGCTCAGCGCGGTTTTGCAAATTCTGGTGGGACCAATTTCCGACCGTTATGGCCGCCGCAGTGTCATCCTGTGGGCCATGGGGCTGTTTTTGCTGGCGACGATCGGCACGTTGCTGGCTCCGAATGCCACGGTCTTTCTGGCCTTCCGCATGGCACAGGCGGTTATCGCCGCCGGCATGGTCCTGAGTCGGGCCGTGGTCCGCGACATGGTGCCCGATGAACAGGCCGCCTCGATGATCGGCTATGTGACGATGGGCATGTCGCTGGTGCCGATGATCGGGCCGGTGATCGGCGGCGTGCTGGATGATTTTTTCGGCTGGCAGGCGAATTTTGCGCTGCTTCTGGTGCTTGGGCTGCTGGTTTTCGCGCTGGTCTGGGCCGATCTGGGTGAAACGGCGGCCCTCAACCGGCTGGGATTTGCAGCGCAATTGCGGCAGTATCCCGAGCTTCTGACGTCGCGGCGCTTCTGGGGCTATGCTTTGTGCGCGGCATTCACATCGGGTTGCTTCTTTGCCTATCTGGGCGGGGCGCCGTTTGTCGGAACCGAGGTATTCGGCCTATCCTCATCGCAGGTCGGCGTATATTTTGCTGCACCTGCAGTAGGTTACGCTATCGGCAACTATCTGTCGGGCCGGTTTTCGGTGCGCTTCGGCATCAACCGGATGGTGCTGTGGGGTGTGCTTGTCACGACGGTCGGCATGGCGCTGCTGCTGGGCCTGACGCTGCTGGGCCTGCATGACCCGAATGTGTTTTTCGGCATGATCACGACGGTCGGCCTCGGCAACGGCCTGACATTGCCGAACGCCAATGCGGGCATGCTGTCGGTGCGCCCGCATCTGGCCGGCACGGCCTCTGGCCTTGGCGGGGCGATCATGATCGGCGGGGGTGCCGCACTGGCGGCGCTGGCCGGGGCCGTGTTGCAGCCCGGGGCCAGCGAGATGCCGCTGATCGTCATCATGCTGGTCTCGGCACTGGCGGCCGTGCTGGCCATCATGGCGGTGATGCGGCGCGCGCGCGATCTGGGCCTTCCCGGTTGACGCAACACCTTTGCAAATGCGATGGTTTGCAAAGGGAGCATGGAATGGCCAGCCAGAAACTCTATGCCGGGGCAAAACTGCGGGAATTGCGCGCGACGCTGGGCGCGACGCAAAAGGCCTTTGCATCAAAGCTGGGTATCTCCCTGCCCTATCTCAACCAGATGGAGAACAACCACCGCCCGATCTCGGCCGGGGTCGTTTTGGCGCTGGCGCAGGAATTCGGGCTGGACGTGACCGTGCTGACCACAGGCGATGCGGAACGCATGGTCGCCGACATGCGCGAGGCGCTGGCTGACCCGGTGTTCGGTGCAGCAAACCCGCCGGTGGCCGATCTTCGGCTGGCCGCATCAAACGCCCCGGCCCTGGCGCGCGCCTTTCTTGACCTGCACCGCGCCTACCGCCAGACGCATGAGCAACTGGCCTCGCTGGACGAGGCGCTGGGCCGCAGCGAGGCTGCCCTGCGCCCGTCACCTTGGGAGGAAGTGCGTGATTTCTTTCACTATTGTGACAACTATCTGGACGCCATCGACCGGGCTGCCGAGCATTACTCCGCGCCGTCGGGTTTGCGCAAAGACCCGCTGTTCATCGCCAGTGACACACTGACGCGCGCGGGCGTCGATGTGCAGTTTTCCGACGAGCCGCTGATCCGCCGTTTTGACCGGCAGACCGCGGTGCTCGAGATTTCGACACGCGCCTCCGGCCCCACGCAGCGCTTCCAGATGCTGCATCAGGTGGCGTTGCTGACACAGAATGACCTTCTGGAGGCCACGCTGGATCTCGCGCGGTTCCACACGTCCGAGGCGCGCGACATTGCCAAGATCGGCCTTGCGAATTATTTCGCCGGGGCCGCGCTGCTGCCCTACCGCGCCTTTCAGCAGGCGGCGCTGGAAACCCGGCATGATCTGGAGCGTCTGGCCGACCTGTTCGGCGCCTCGATTGAACAGGTGGCGCACCGGCTGTCAACTTTGCAAAGACCGGGTGCAAAGGGTATTCCGTTTTTCTTCGTGCGTGTCGATCAGGCGGGCACCGTGACGAAACGCCACTCTGCCACCCGTTTCCAGTTCGCGCGCTATGGCGGGGCCTGCCCGTTGTGGAATGTGCACCGCGCCTTTGAGACGCCGGGCCGTTTTCTGCGGCAACTGGCCGAGACGCCGGACGGCGTGCGCTACCTGTGCCTTGCGCGTGACGTCTCGAAACCGGGCGGCTCGTTTCAGGCGCCTGTGCGGCGTTTTGCGATCGCGCTTGGCTGCGAGGTGCAGCATGCGGCTGCCTTGGTCTATGCCGATGGCCTTGATCTCAAAGGTAAATTTGAACCAATTGGCATTTCTTGCCGCATATGTGAGCGTCAGGGCTGCCACCAGCGGTCGGTGCCGCCGCTGGAGCGCCGACTGAAGGTTGACGCCGACCGGCGAGGCCTGCTGCCCTATGAGATCATCGACTGACGCGCCTCAGCGCTGGCTCTCACGCCAGCGCGGGTTGAGCTTCGGCTCCTGATTCGCGGGTGGCAGCGGCGCGCGGCCCAGCAGGTGATCGGCTGCCTTTTCGCCCACCATGATCGATGGCGCGTTGAGATTGCCATTGGTCACGCGCGGAAAGATCGAACTGTCGGCCACCCGCAGCCCGTCCACCCCGATCACCCGGCATTCCGGATCGACCACCGCCAGCGGGTCATCGCGCCGGCCGATCCGCGCGGTGCCACAGGGATGATAGGCGCTTTCGGCGTGATCCCGGATGAAGGCATCCAGTTCGGCATCGCTCTGCAGGGATGAGCCCGGCTGAATTTCGTGTTTCACGAAGGGCTTGAAGGATTCTTGCGCGAAAATTTCGCGCGTCAGGCGGATGCAGCGGCGGAAGTCGTCCCAATCCTCGGGCTGCGACATGTAGTTGAAGCGAATCACGGGGGGCGCTGCGGGGTCGGCCGAGCGCAGCGTGACAGACCCGCGCGAGGTTGAACGCATCGGACCGACATGCGCCTGAAAGCCATGGCCTTCGGCAGCCGCGCGTCCGTCATAACGCACCGCGATAGGCAGGAAATGATACTGGATATCGGGATAGTCCACCCCCGCCTTTGACCGGATGAAGGCGCAGGCCTCGAACTGATTGGAGGCCCCGAGGCCCGTCTTGGTAAACAGCCACTGTGCCCCGATCAGCGCCTTGCCCCAGAGATTCCAGTATTTATACAAAGTGATCGGCTGCAAACTTGCAAATTGCAGATACAACTCAAGATGATCCTGCAAATTCGCGCCAACGCCGGGCCGGTCGGCGATGACCGGAATGCCATGGCCTGCCAGATGCCCCGCCGGGCCAATACCGGAAAGCATCAGCAATTTCGGGGTGTTGAGCGACGATGCTGCCAAAACAACTTCGCGGTTCGCCCGCAAGACCTCAATCGTTCCACGCCGGTCGATTTCCACACCCATGGCCCGGCCGTCTTCGATCACGACACGCCGCGCCAGCCCCCGCACCAGCCGCAGCCTGCCGGATTTATGCGCGGGTTTCAGATAGGCATTGGCCGCTGACCAGCGCCGCCCGCGCCAGATGGTCGCCTCCATCGGGCCAAAACCCTCTTGCGCCTCGCCGTTGTAGTCGGGCGTCACCGGATAGCCGGCCTGTGCGCCTGCAGTGATGAAGGCGTTGAACAGCGGGTTCGCACGCGGGCCACGGGTGATGTGCAACGGCCCGTCATGGCCGCGCCAATCGGCGTCACCCTCGCCGTGCCAATGCTCCATCCGCTTGAAATAGGGCAGCACATCGGCATAGGCCCAGCCCTGCGCACCACTGTCGGACCAGTGGTCAAAGTCGCGCGCATGGCCGCGAACATAGACCATGCCGTTGATCGAGGATGATCCGCCGATCACCTTGCCGCGCGGCGTGGCCAGCACACGACCACCCAGATGTGGTTCCGGTTCAGACTTCAGCCCCCAGTCGTAGAGGCTCATGTTCATCGGATAGGACAGCGCCCCAGGCATCTGGATGAATGGCCCGGCATCGGACCCGCCGTGTTCCACCACCGTCACCGTCGCCCCGGCCTCGGTCAGCCGGTAGGCCATGGCGCAACCGGCCGAACCGGCGCCCACAATCACGAAATCGCTGCTCATCCGGCCATCCCCGCGCTGTGGCACTCAATACGGCGCATCGACCGGACCCATACCGACATAGACAGATTTCACCTGTGTGTAATGTTCCACCGCCGCACGCCCGTTTTCGCGCCCCACACCTGACAGCTTCACCCCGCCAAAGGGGGCCTCAACCGGGGTCAGGTTATAGGCGTTGATCCAGCAGGTGCCCGCCTGCAAGGCCGCCACAACCCGGTGCGCCCGCGTCAGATCGGCGGTGAACACACCGGCGGCCAGGCCAAAGGCCGTGGCATTGGCGCGGCTGACAACCTCGGCCTCATCATCGAAATCCAGCACGGCCATGACGGGGCCGAACACCTCGTCCTGTGCCAGCTGCATGTCGTCGGTCACATTTGCAAACACTGTGGGTTGCAAATAGCACTCACCCACCGCAGCACCGCCGCAAACAAGCACTGCGCCTTGCCTTTGGGCGGTGTCCACATGCGCCATCACCCGATCACGCTGCGCGACAGAGACCAGCGGCCCCATCTGTGTCGCCGGATCCAGCGGATCGCCCAGCTTGATCGTCGCCGTGCGCTCCGCCAGCCGTGCCAGAAACCGCGCCTTGATGCCACGCTGCACGAACACCCGCGTCCCGTTGGAGCATACCTGCCCCGCGGAATAGAAATTCCCCAGCATCGCTGCGCCAACGGCGCTTTCCAGATCGGCATCGTCAAAGATGATCAGCGGCGATTTGCCGCCCAGTTCCATCGTCACATGGCGCAGACCCTCGGCCGCCGCCGCGTAAACCCGCCGGCCCGTGGGCACCGAGCCGGTCAGCGACACTTTCGCCACCCGCGCATCTGTCACCAACGCCGCACCCACGGCACCGCGCCCCTGCACCACATTGAACAGCCCGGGCGGCAGACCGGCCTCCACCAGAATTTCGGCCAGTTTCAAGGCGCCCAGCGGTGTGACCTCTGACGGTTTGAACACCATGGCATTGCCCAGTGCCAGCGCGGGCGCAGCCTTCCAGCAGGCGATCTGGCTGGGGTAGTTCCAGGCCCCGATACCGACGCAAACCCCCAGCGGTTCGCGCAGCGTATAGACGAAATCAGCCCCCAGCGGAATGGTTTCCCCCGTGACCGAAGGCGCCAATCCGGCAAAGAATTCAAGGGCATCCGCCCCCGATGGCCAGTCGGCCACCAGGGTTTCCTGAATGGGTTTTCCGGTGTCCAGCGTTTCCAGCCGGGCAAGATCATCATTGCGCGCGCGGATAAGATCGGCGGCACGGCGCAGGATGCGCGCGCGTTCCACCGGCCGCGTGGCCGCCCAGGCCCGTTGCGCCTGTTCGGCGGCTGCAAGGGCGCGGTCGATGATGGCGGGTGTCGCCTCATGCAGCTGCGCGATCACCTCGCCGGTCGCGGGATATATCACCTCGATCACGGCCCCCGCCGGATCGTCGGCATAGGCACCCGCAATGAAATGGCTGGCCGTAGGTTGCGCCCTCATGCGCCTGCCCCCTTCATCTGCCGGTCAAGATAGGTCAGCACAGTTGCCACAGCGGCGCCCCCATCGGGTGTGCCGCCTTTCAGCGCCTCGCGCAGATACACGCCGTCAATCAGCGCGCCCAGGCCATCGGCCACGGCCCCAGCCCTGTCATCCACCAAAGGCCGCAAACAAAACAACAGGTTAGACCGCAACCGCCGCTGATAAACCGCCAGCAACCGACGCGCCTCTGGCACGGTCTGCGCCAGAACGTAAAAGTTCAGCCAGGCCCCAACCACCTCACGCCGGAAATTCGCCGGGCTGAACGAGGCGCGCAGAATGGCCATCAGCCGCTGTTCCGGCCCGTCGACTGCCAACAACGCGCCGCGCACCTCGGCGCCATACAGCGACAGCACATGCCGCATCGCGGCCAGAAACATCGCCTCCTTGCCGCCGAAATAGTGATGCGCCAGCGCCGAGGACATGCCCGCACGCTTGGCAATCTGGCTGACCGTCACGTCCAGACTGCCGCTGCGCCCGATCTCGACAATCGTGGCTTTGACCAGCGCGGCCTTTCGGATAGGCTCCATTCCAAGTTTCGGCATTGGCAGACCTCAACAAAACCCTTGCCAAACCGAGATAAGGTGAAGTTTATTGACTCGTCAATCAACAAAAAACAGGGAGCCATCATGACCACTTTCCGCACCCCCTTGCTGACCGCCGCCCTGCTGGCGCTGACCAACCCGGCCTTTGCCGCCTGCGACAAGGTGATCTTTTCCGACGTCGGCTGGACGGACATTACCGCCACGACAGCAGCAACCTCGGTGATACTGGAGGCGCTGGGGTATGAGACTGAGACGAAAATCCTTTCTGTGCCCGTGACTTACCAGTCGCTTGCCGGGGGTGATGTCGATGTGTTCCTGGGCAACTGGATGCCCACGATGGAGGCCGACATCGCGCCCTACCGCGATGCGAAAACCGTGGACACAGTGCGCACCAACCTGACCGGGGCGAAATACACGCTGGCGACGAACAAGGCCGGGGCCGATCTGGGCATCACCGATTTTGCCGCTCTGGCCGCCAATGCCGATGCGCTGGAGGGCAAGATCTATGGTATCGAAGCCGGCAACGACGGCAACCGGATCATCCTGGACATGATCGAAAAGGATGCGTTTGGTCTGAAGGATTTCGACGTGGTGGAATCCTCGGAACAGGGCATGCTGGCGCAGGTGGCCCGCGCCGATGGCCGTGGTGAGCCGGTGGTGTTCCTGGGCTGGGCCCCGCATCCGATGAACGCCAATTTCGAACTGACATATCTGGCCGGTGGTGACGATTTCTTTGGCCCCAACTTTGGCGGTGCCGAAGTGGCGACCAACACCCGCGCGGGCTATGTGGCGGAATGCCCGAACACCGGCAAGCTGTTGCAGAACCTGGAGTTTTCCCTCGAGATGGAAAACGAGATCATGGGCGCGATCCTGAATGACGGGGCCGACCCGAAAGAGGCCGCGAAAGCCTGGCTGGCCGCCAATCCCGCCGCCGTGACACCCTGGCTGGCGGGTGTGACCACAAAGGACGGTGGCGATGCCGCCGCCGCCGTAACCGCCGCGCTGCAATAAGCGCCCTTCGGCCCCGGCAAGACCGGGGCCTTTTTCTATCCGGCAGCGGGGCAGAATGGACTGGTTGACAGACTACAAGATTCCGGTGGGCAGAACTGCAAAGTCTGTTTTCGACTGGTTGCAAAACCATGGCGCGCCGATTTTCGATGCGGTGGCGCTTGCGTTGGAAAGCCTTATCGACGCGATCCTCTGGGTGCTGCAAAGCCCGCCGCCGCTGGCGATCATCGCCTGTTTCGTGGCGCTGACCTGGGGTTTGCAAAGATCGTGGAAGACCTGTTTGCTGGTTTTGCTGGGCTTTCTGTTCATCCTCAACCAGGATTATTGGGAGGAGACGACCGAAAGCCTGACACTGGTGCTGTCAGCCTGCGTGGTCTGCATGGGGCTGGGCGTGCCGATCGGCATCGCTGCGGCGCACCGGCCCCGGCTGTATGGCTATATGGTGCCGGTGCTTGACCTGATGCAGACTCTGCCAACCTTTGTCTATCTCATTCCGGCTATTGTGTTTTTTGGCATCGGCATGGTGCCGGGGCTGATTGCTACGGTGATTTTCGTGCTGCCCGCGCCGATCCGGCTGACGCATCTAGGCATTTCCAGCACACCGCAGGCGCTGCTGGAGGCGGCGACCGCCTTTGGCGCGACCCCCCGGCAACGGCTGTGGAAGGTGGAACTGCCCTATGCCCTGCCGCAGATCATGACCGGGCTGAACCAGACCATCATGCTGTCGCTGTCGATGGTGGTGATTGCGGCGCTGGTCGGGGCCAATGGCTTGGGCGTGCCGGTGGTGCGGGCGCTGAACTCGGTCAATACCGCTTTGGGGTTTGAATCCGGATTCATCATTGTGGTGGTGGCCATCGTTCTTGACCGGATGCTGAGGGTGACACGCGCATGAATGCTGTCGAATTCGACCGGGTGAGCATCGTTTTCGGCGATCACCCCGACCGTGCGCTGCCGCTGATGGATCAGGGCCAGACCCGGGCCCAGGTGCAGCAGGCGACGGGGCAGGTGCTGGGTGTGCATGATTGCAGCCTGACGGTGGCCAAGGGTGAAATCCTTGTTCTGATGGGGCTTTCCGGCTCGGGCAAATCCACCTTGCTGCGGGCGGTGAACGGGTTGAACCCCGTGGTGCGGGGCCGGGTCATCGTGCATGACGGCGACTGGTCTTGCGATACCGCAAATTGCTCGCCCGCCGATCTGCTGCGTATCCGGCGCGAATGCATCGCCATGGTGTTTCAGGCCTTTGGCCTGCTGCCCTGGCGCACGGTGCGGGAAAATGTGGGTCTGGGGCTGGAGCTTGCGGGCCAGACCGCGGCGCAGCGCCGCGACCGGGTTGATGCGCAACTGGCGCTGGTGAACCTCACGCAATGGGCCGACCGGCGGGTGGGAGAGCTTTCGGGCGGCATGCAGCAACGCGTGGGGCTGGCACGCGCCTTTGTCACCGAAGCGCCCATCCTGTTGATGGACGAGCCTTTTTCAGCACTTGACCCACTGATCAGGGCACGTTTGCAAGATGAACTGCTGGATTTGCAAACCAAGCTGAAACGCACGATCATCTTTGTAAGCCACGATCTGGATGAGGCGTTCAAGATCGGCAACCGCATTGCGCTGATGGAGGGCGGGCGCATCGTGCAATGCGGCACGGCGCGCGAGATCATCGCCAATCCGGTGTCGGATTACGTCGCGGATTTTGTGGCCCACATGAATCCGCTGTCGGTGCTGACCGCGCGGGATGTTATGCAAAGTGGCCCTTCGCAGGCTTTGCAATCTGTCGATGTGGAAACGCCGGTGCGGCAGGTGATGGAACTGCTGCGCGACGGGGCCAAGGGCGTGGCCGTGACCGAGGGCGGTGCCGTCTGCGGCCATGTCCGCACCGAGACGGTGATGGCCCGGCTGATCAACCCGCGCGGGAACTGACAGCGGCGGATCACTCCGCCGCTTTGGCCACTTTTTTGACCACAGTTTTTTTCACTGCGGGGGTCTTGGCCGCCGGTTTCGCGGGCGATTTTGTCTCGGTTTTCGCGGCAGCCTTGGCCGCAGGTTTGGCGACCGCCTTCACCGCAGGCTTTTTCGCCGCCGCCGGCTTCTTCGCCACCTTGGCCTTGCCACCCTTGCCCGCCTTTTCGGCAATCAGGGCCATCGCCTCGTCCAGTGTCACGGCCTCGGGGGTGATCTCTTTCGGCAGGGTGGCATTGACTTTGCCCCACTTCACATAAGGGCCGTAACGCCCTGGCATCACGGCGATAATCCCGCCATCGGGGTGTTCACCCAGCTCTTTTATCGGCGCGGCTGCAACGGTGGCACCCCGGCCGCGCGTGGCCTTTTGCGCCAGAACCTCGACCGCGCGGTTCATGCCGATGGTGAACACCTCGTCCACATCGGCAAGGTTCGCGTAGGTGGTGTTGTGCTTTACATAGGGGCCATAGCGCCCGATGGCGGCCTCGATCATCGCGCCATCCTCGGGGTGCGGGCCCACCGGACGCGGCAGGTTCAGCAGCAGCAAGGCCCGCTCCAGATCTATGCTGTCGGGCGCCCAACCCTTGGGCAGGCTGGCGCGCGGGGGTTTCGGCTCGGCCTCGCTCGCCTCGCCACGCTGCACATAGGGGCCGAAACGCCCGGCGCGCAGGCTGATGTTCAGGCCGTTATCATCCTGGCCCAGCACCTTGCCATCGGGCGAAATCGCGCCATCCTCGTCGCCCGAAACCGAGATCGGGCGGGTATAGCGGCATTCGGGATAGTTGCCGCAGCCGATGAAGGCCCCGCCGCCCCGCGCCGTCTTCAGATGGAGCCGCCCGGTGCCGCAGACCTGGCACACGCGAGGGTCTGACCCGTCAGCGCGCAGCGGGTAAAGATGCGGCGCCAGAAATTCGTCAATCTTCGTCAGCACTTCGCCGATGCGCAGATCGGCGGTTTCCGCAATGGCCGCCGAGAAATCGCGCCAGAAACGGGCAAGCACATCTTTGTAGTTGCGCTCGCCCGCCGACACGTCGTCAAGCTCGCCCTCAAGATCGGCGGTAAAGTCATACTCCACATATTTGCGGAAGTAATTTGACAGGAAAGCCGTCACCAGCCGCCCCTTGTCTTCGGGGAACAGCCGGTTCTTGTCCTTGCGCACATATTCGCGGTCAACGATCGTGGTCAGGATCGAGGCATAGGTGGAGGGGCGGCCGATGCCCAGCTCTTCCATGCGTTTCACCAGCGTGGCTTCGGTGTAGCGCGGTGGCGGTTGGGTAAAGTGTTGTTCGGGCTGCACTTTGCGCTTTTCGGCAGCCTCGCCCTGCATGATCTGCGGCAGGCGGCCCTCGTCATCATCCTCGTCGTCGCGGCCTTCCTCGTAGACTTTCAGAAAGCCGTCGAACAGCACCACCTGCCCCGTCGCGCGCAGCACGATCTGGGCATCATCGCTGCCCACATCCACCGTCGTGCGTTCCAGCCGGGCGGCAGACATCTGGCTGGCAATCGTGCGTTTCCAGATCAGGTCGTAAAGCTTGCGCTGGTCGGCCTCGGTCAGCCGCAGATCATCTGCCGCCGCCGCCATGTCGGTGGGGCGGATGCATTCATGCGCCTCCTGCGCGTTCTTGGCCTTGTTCTTGTAGAGCCGCGGGGTGTCGGGCACATAGGCGGCACCGAAACGCGCCTTGATCGCATCACGTGCCTGGGTCACGGCCTCGGGGGCCATGTCGATGCCGTCGGTGCGCATATAGGTGATGTGCCCGGCCTCATACAGCCGCTGCGCCGCGTTCATGCATTGCTTGGCCCCCATGCCGAATTTGCGGCTGGCCTCTTGTTGCAGGGTCGAGGTCATGAAGGGCGCCGAGGGGTTGCGGCTGGCGGGCTTTGCCTCGACCGACAGCACCGTCAATGTTCGATTATTGACAGAATGCACCGCAAGTTCGGCGGCTTCGGCAGTTGGAATGTCGAATTTGTCCAGCTTGCGGCCACCCAGAACGGTCAGCCTCGCCTCGAATTCCTGGCCCCTTGGCGTGGCCAAAGTGGCCCCCACCGTCCAGAATTCGCGGGCGCGGAACGCCTCGATCTCCATCTCGCGTTCCACGATCAGCCGCAGGCAGACCGATTGCACCCGCCCCGCCGATTTGGCCCCCGGCAGCTTGCGCCACAACACCGGCGACAGGTTGAACCCCACCAGATAATCCAGCGCGCGGCGGGCGAGGTAAGCATCGACCAGCGGCACATCCACCTGGCGCGGATTTTTCATCGCCTCGGTCACGGCCTGCTTGGTGATCGCGTTGAAAGTAACGCGGCTAACCTTGGTGCCCTTCTTGATGCTCGACGCCAGCGCCTCTTGCAGATGCCAGGAAATCGCCTCGCCCTCGCGGTCGGGGTCGGTGGCCAGAATCAGTTCATTGTCAGACTTCAGCGCCTCGGCAATGGCGCGCACATGTTTCTTGCTGTCGGCGGCAACTTCCCATGTCATGGCGAAATCGGCCTCGGTATCGACCGAGCCATCCTTCGGCGGCAGGTCGCGGACATGCCCGTAAGAGGCCAGAACCGTATAGTCGGCGCCGAGATACTTGTTGATTGTCTTGGCCTTGGCCGGAGACTCGACGACGACGACTGCCATGAAAACCTCTGTTTCGCTCACCCTTGACGGTGGCGGCGCAAGATGTGGGCGAAGCGAGGCGCTTGTCAAGGAAGGGCTTTGCGGCCCAGGCCCGGGCGACGTCAGACGGCGCGCGACAAAAGGCCCCCGGCCTGGCGCAGGATCTTGCCTTCCAGTTCCAGCGTCAGCAGTTCGGGCGCGATATGGGCCGAGGGCATGGCCAGATCGCGGATCAGCTGGTCTTCGGCCAGCGGGCTGGGCCCCAGCCGGTCAAGGATGCGGCTGTGCAGGGCGGCAATCTCGGCCAGCGGGCGTGATGCAGGCACGGGGCCGGGCAAGGGTGACGCGTGACGCGGCGGTGGGGCCTGCACCACGGCGCGGGGCATGGCAGGCTGCGTCGCCTCTGCCCGCCCGATAGCCTCGATCACGTCTCCGGCATGACGGATCAGGGTCGCACCGTCACGCAACAGCATGTTGCAGCCAGCAGCCCTTGCATCGAACGGATGGCCCGGCACGGCAAAAACCTCGCGTCCCTGATCAAGTGCCGTGCGCGCGGTAATCAGGCTGCCCGACCGCGCCGCAGCCTCGACCACGATCACCGCGCGGGCCAGCCCGGCCACGATGCGGTTGCGCAGCGGAAAGTGCCTGGCCTGCGGTTCGGTGCCCGGCGGCTGTTCCGACACACGGCAGCCCTGTGCGGCGATCTGCGCGGCCAGTGCGGCATTCTCTGCCGGATAGACCACATCCACCCCGCCCGCCTGCACCGCCACGGTGCCGCTGGCCAGCGCCGACGCATGGGCCGCCGCATCAATGCCGCGCGCCAGCCCCGACACGATGACGAAACCCGCCTCGGCCAGCCCTGTTGCCAGCCGGTCGGCCATCCGCAGCCCCAAGGATGACGCATTGCGCGCCCCCACCAGCGCCACCATGGGCCGGTTCAAAAGCGCGGCATCGCCCTGCACCCACAAAAGTGGTGGCGCGTCGGGCAGGTCGGCCAGCGCCACCGGATAGCCCGGCCCGCCAAAGGCCAGCAGCCGCGCGCCCGCCAGCCGTCCCTGGGCCAGTTCGTGCCGCGCCACCTCGACCGGGCAGGCTGCATACCCCTCGACCCCCGCGGCACGGGCGATGCCGGGCAGCGCCGCCAGCGCCGCCGCCGCCGTGCCATGATCGGCCAGCAAGCGGTGGAATGTCACCGGCCCCACCCTGCGGGAACGAATGAGGCGCAGGCGCGACAGAAGATCATCCTCCGTCAGGGGGGTGTGGTGGGGGTGGGGTGAGAAAGACAATCCCATGGCCATCGCAACCTCGCCTCATTCGCGAGTCGCAGCCTGCCCCATGCAAGGTTAACGCGAGATGAATCTTTTCGCCGCCCCTCAAAACCACGCCACATTTCTGCCGCAATCCGTCGCGCTGTCACCTTGGCAAAAACATCCCCGCCGCTGCCGCAGGCCCACCACAGCGATCCCGGTTGAACGGCGCGCCAAAACAGGATCAGATGCACGGCAACACTGGCCCGCCCGGGCCCGCAAACGGAGCCTGCCATGCTGAACGCCGAAGTTGCCAAACGCCGTGACGATGCCATTTCGCGTGGCGTGGGGATGATGACGCAGATCTACGCCGACCGCGCGCTGAACGCCGAGGTCTGGGATATCGAGGGCAACCGCTATATCGACTTTGCCGCCGGGATCGCGGTGGTCAACACCGGCCATTGCCATCCGCGCGTCATGGCGGCGGTGGCCGAGCAGATGGGCCGCTTCACCCACACCTGCCACCAGGTGCTGCCCTACGAATCCTATATCCGTCTTGCCGAGCGGCTGAACGCCGCCGTTCCGGGCGATTTCGCCAAGAAAACCGTGTTTGTTACCACGGGGGCCGAGGCCTGCGAGAATGCGGTAAAGATCGCCCGCATCGCCACGGGGCGCAACGGCGTCATCGCCTTTGGCGGGGCGTTCCATGGCCGCACCTACATGGGCATGAGCCTGACCGGCAAGGTGGAGCCCTACAAGAAAGGCTTCGGCGCGATGATGCCCGATGTGTGGCATGTGCCCTTCCCGCAGGATGTGCATGGCGTATCCACCGCCGATGCGATGGCGGGCATTACCAAGCTGTTCAAGGCCGATCTCGACCCGGCCCGCGTCGCCGCCATCATCTTTGAACCCGTGCAGGGCGAGGGCGGCTTTTACCCCGCGCCCAAGGAGCTGGTGCGCGCCATCCGCAAGCTGTGTGACGAGCATGGCATCGTGATGATCGCGGATGAGGTGCAGACTGGCTTTGCCCGCACCGGCACGCTGTTTGCGATGCATGGCTATGATGTGGCCGCCGATATCACCACCATGGCCAAGGGGCTGGCGGGCGGGTTGCCGCTGGCGGCCGTGACCGGGCGGGCGGAACTGATGGATGCGGCCCACCCCGGCGGTCTGGGCGGCACCTATGGCGGCAACCCGCTGGGCATCGCCGCCGCCAATGCCGTGCTGGACGTGATTGAAGAGGAAGACCTTTGCGCGCGTGCCAACGAACTGGGCGGGCGGCTGAAGCAGCGGCTGGAGGCGATACGCTCTGTCACGCCGGAAATCAGCGACATCCGTGGCCCCGGCTTCATGGTGGCGGTGGAATTCGCCAACCCCGGCAATCACGAGCCCGATGCGGGTCTGACCAACCGCATCCGCATGGAGGCTTTGAAGCGCGGGCTGATCCTGCTGACCTGCGGCGTTTACGGCAATGTCATCCGCTTCCTTGCGCCGATCACCATTCCCGATGCGCATTTCGCCGAGGCGATGGAGATTCTCGAGGCGTCGGTGGCAGCAGCCCGGCAGGGCTGAACAGCGGGGCTGAACGGGGCTGCGGGCGGGAAACCGCCCGTTTGGCACAATGGCCGGGAACAAACCGGTGCCGCGAACGTTGTTCAACGTAGTCAACCGACTGAACCCCGTTCAACATGAGGCCGCCATGAAAAAGTTCCTTCTGATCCTGCCGCTGCTGGCGCTGACCGCCTGCGAAACCTCCAACCAGAACGCCGCTGCCGGCGCTTTGGGTGGCGCGGCCCTTGGTGCCGCCGTGTCGGGCAGCGATGACCGGCTGACCGGCGCGCTGGTCGGTGCCGCTGTTGGCGTCGCCGCATCCACCCTGATCGGCCCGGCCCCGCAAAGTGGCCAGTGCTATTACCGCAATGCCAGCGGCCAGCGGTTCATCGCCGCCTGCTGAACCGGCCTGCATTCTTGTGCCGGGCGCAACCTTTGCTTGCGCCCGGCATTTTCATGCGCAATTTATGCGGGTGCGGCCCCGGCCCCCGCAGCGCGCTTGGCAAGGCGCGCAACTGCGCCTACAAGACCGCAACGCGATCCAGCGCCCCAAGATCGAAGGCCATCCGTTGTCCGCGCAAACCGCCTCTCCCGGCATAGTGCTGGAAAATGTCAGCTTCGCCGTGGCGGGAAACCCGATCCTGTCGGGGCTGACCGCGCATCTGACCGAACAGCGCATTGGCATTCTGGGGCGTAACGGGTCGGGCAAGACCACGCTGCTGCGGCTGCTGGCCGGGCTGGTCGGACCCACATCCGGGCGTATCCGCCTCAACGGCATTGATCCCGCAGCCGACCGCAAGGCGGCGCTGAACGCCATCGGCATCCTGTTCCAGAACCCCGATCATCAGATCATCTTTCCCACGGTGGAGGAGGAGCTGGCCTTTGGCCTGCGGCAAAAGGGGCACAGCGCACCGGCCGCACGGGCGCTGGCGCTGCTGGCACTGGCCGAACACGGGCGCGAACACTGGGCCTCGGCCTCGGTTCACAGCCTGTCGCAGGGCCAGCGGCATTTCCTGTGCCTGCTGTCGGTGCTGATCATGAGCCCGCAGACCATCCTGCTGGACGAGCCGTTTTCGGGGCTGGACCTGCCCACGCAAACCCGGCTGACGCGGCTCTTGTCAACCCTGCCGCAGCGGCTGGTGACGATCACCCACGACCCCGCGATGGTCGAGGGTTATGACCGCGTGCTGTGGCTGGCTGACGGGCGCATTCACCGCGACGGCCCGGCAGCCGAGGTGGCTGCGGAATTCCGGGCCGAGATGGCCCGGCTGGGCGACGCCGATGCTGACGCTGACCACCCCGTTTGAAACGCCGCTGCACCGCCTGCCCGCCGGGCTGAAACTGGCGGCACTGGCGGGCACCACGCTGGTTCTGGTGCCGCTGGGCGATCTGCGGCTGATCGGGCTGGCGGCAGGCATGGTGGTGGCGCTGCATCTGGCGCTGGGGTGGCGGCTGACGCGCCATGCGGCGGCCATGCTGCGCCCGCTTTGGCCGTTTCTGCTGGTCTTGGCGTTGTGGCATGGCATCACCGGGGCCTGGGCGGCCGGGCTGGGCATCGGGCTGAAGATGCTCAGCGCGGTGGCCTTGGCCAATCTGGTGACGATGACCACCCGGCTGGATGCTATGATTGCGGTGCTGGAGCGGGTGGCCGCCCCCCTTGCCCGCATCGGCCTGCAACCCCGGCTGCTGGCGCTGGCCATTGCGCTGGTCATCCGCTTTACCCCGGTGCTGCTGGACCGCGCACGGCAGTTGATAGAGGCCTGGCGCGCCCGCAATCCCCGCCGGCCCAGCTGGCGCATCGTGCTGCCGGTGACGCTGATGGCACTGGACGAGGCCGATCACGTGGCCGAAGCCCTGCGCGCGCGGGGTGGCCTGTAGCTGGTTTGCACGGTTTGCAAAGGCAATTTGCAGAGCGTATTTGCAAGATTTGTAGATAAAATTTGCAGATTAGCCGGAAAATGTGGCGTCGAGGCTTGACCCATGACGCAAAATATCCGCCAAAAGGCGCAAAGACCGAAAGGGGACACCGGATCATGGAACGCAACCTTACCCATATCGCCTTGTTCGCCGCATTGATCGCGGTGCTGGGGCTGGTGCCGAAGATTGATCTGGTGGCCGTGCCGATCACCGCGCAGTCGCTGGGCATCATGCTGTGCGGCACGGTGCTGGGCGCGAAACGCGGCGCGCTTGCCGTGCTGCTGTTTCTGGCGCTGGTGGCGCTGGGTCTGCCGCTGCTGGCGGGCGGGCGCGGCGGGCTTGGCGTGTTCGTCGGGCCATCGGCAGGCTATCTGGTGGGGTTTCCTCTGGGCGCCTTTGTGGCAGGCTGGATCGTGGAAAAATGGTCGGCCCCCATCGGCATCGCCGCCTTGGCTGGGGCCTTTGCCGGCGGCATCGTTGTGGTCACGCTTTGCGGAATCGCCGGCATGGCCCTGGTGCTGGGCAAGACCCTGCCCGAGGCCACGCTGCTGGCCCTGCCGTTTCTGGCTGGTGATCTGCTGAAAGTGGCGATCTGCGCCGCCCTGACACGCGGCCTGGCGCGGCTGCGCCCCGAGGCGCTGCTGTCGCGGGCCTGAGGCCGGTGGCGACACCCGCCGATCCGGGGGCGGAATTTTCCGCTCTGGCCCGTTCGCGGCGGTCGGTGCGTGCATTCCGCCCCGACCCCGTGCCGCGCGCCATGGTCGAGGCGCTGCTGGAAACCGCGCGCACGGCACCTTCCGGTGCCAACCTGCAACCGGGGCGGTTCATCGCGCTGGCGGGCGCACCATTGGCCGCGCTGGTCGCCGAACTGGAGACGGCGCTGGATGCGGGCCGCCCGCCGGTGGCCGAATATGCCTGGTTCCCCGATCCGATGCCCGCCACGCTGAAGGCACGCCAGCGCGCGGCGGGCTATGCGCTTTACACAGCACTGGGGATCGACCGGCGCGATCTGGCCAGGCGGCGCGCGCAGTTCCGCCGCAACTTCCGGTTTTTCGATGCGCCGGTGGGGATCGTGGTGACGCTGGAGCGCAGCATGGGGCCGGGTGCGTTTCTTGACCTGGGCATGGCGATGCAGACGCTGCACCTTGCCGCCACGGCGGCGGGGCTGGCCAGTTGCGGCATCGGTGCCTTGGCGCAGCATGCCGATGTGGTGCAGCAGAGCCTGAGCTTGCCGCCGCAGGAGATGGTGATCTGCGGTCTGGCACTGGGGTATGAAGACCCCGCAGCCCCGGCCAATGCCACCCGCACCAACCGCGCCGATCTGGCCGATTATGCGGAACTGCGCGGGTTTGAACGCTGAGGCCAGACGGTAGCCGGCGTGACAGCGGGGGTTTCACACCCCGGCCTTGCCACTGGCAATGCGTTCTTCGCTGAAAACCTTCCACTGGAGGGTTTTCCGGGCGCTCATTACCCCCCATGAGATATCTTTCTCTGGAAAGAGGTGAAAGACGGTTTGTTCACGGGTGGCGGGTGCGAAAGCGTCACTCCGCCTGCAACACCAGCGCGGTTCCGATGCCGCCTGCCGCCGCGATGGTGGCCAGCCCGTAACCCGCCTGCAGGTCGTGGAACAGCCTGACCGCCAGCACCGCGCCCGAGGCCCCGACGGGATGGCCGCGCGCCAGCGCCCCGCCGCCCGTGTTCACGCGCGCGGGGTCCAGCCCCGCGCCTTGCACACAGGCGATGGCCTGCACGGCATAAGCCTCCATCACCTCGGCCAAGGCCAGATCGCTGGCCGCCAGCCCGGCCTGTGTCAGGGCGCGCGCGATGGCGGCCACCGGGGCCAGCCCCGGCTCTTCCGGCCGCCCGCCAAGCGTGGCACCGGCCGCCAGCCGCAGGGCACGCGGCAGGTTTCGCGCCACACGGTCTGACACCACAAGGCCAAAGGCCGCGCCATCCGCCGCCACAGCGGCATTGGCCGCCGTGATGCTGCCCGCCAGCACCCGCGCCCGTGCGGCCAGTGCTGGGGTCAGCGCGCGGGCAAAGCCATCGGCTGACCCCTGCGGCAAGGCCACAATCTCGGGCCCTGCCCCGGCCGCCATGGCCTTGGCATGGCTTGCCACTACCCAGTCGTCCTGCTTGGCCCGGGTGATGCCCAAGGCCTGCGCCAGCGCCTCCGCCGCCATCACCATCGGCGGATCGCGGTCGGGCCAGGGGGTGAAGGGCGGCTGGTCATAGGCCAGCGCAGGCCCGCCATCCGGGTCGGTGCGCAGGCGCAGGGGGCGGCGGGAATAGCTTTCCACCCCGCCTGCCAGCACCACATCGGCCTGCCCCGCCAGGATCAGCGCGCGGGCGATCAGCAGCGCATCAAGGCCCCCGGCGCATTGCCGGTCCAGCGTCACGCCCGCCACTGTTTCCGGCAGGCCCGCCGCCAGCGCCACCAGCCGCGCAGGGTTGCCCCCGGCCCCCAGCGCATTCGACAGCACCAGTTCATCCACCGCGCCCGGGGCGATGCCCGCATCGGCCAGACAGGCCGCGATCACCGGTGTGGCCAGATCGGCCAGCCCCAGCCGGGCAAAGGCCCCGCCGCGCGGCATCACCGCCGTGCGCCGGGCGGCCACCAGCCAGGCGGCGGTCACAACCCGGCCTCCAGCGCCCGAAGATCGGTCTTGCCCGAGGGCAGCAGTGGCCAGTTATCCCGCCAATGCAACCGCCGGGGGGCCTTCAGCGGGCCGAACCGCGCGCGGCAGGCCGCCAGCAGCGCCGGTTCCGCCGCCGGGTCGCCGCACAGCACCGCCTCGATCACATGGCCGCGCAACCCGTCGGGCCGCGCGATGACCGCCACTTGAACGACACCCGGCAGGCCCGCCATCCATGCCTCGATCTCCTCGGGAAACACGTTCTGGTCGGCCACTGTCACCATGCGCCCGGCCCGCCCGGCCAGATGCAACTGCCCGCGCAGCATCCGGCCATAGTCACCGGGCCAGAGCCAGCCCCGGTCCCAGACCGCGCCACCCCGGTCCGCCCCGGCGTAATCCTGAAACAGATAGGGCGAGCGCACCCAGATGGCCCCCACCTCTCCTTCGATCACCGGCGCCCCCGCCGCATCGCGCAAAGCAATCTCCACTCCCGGATAGGGCTGGCCCACCGCGCCGCCATCGGTGGCGGCATCCGCCAGGGCGATGAAACTGGCCTCGGCCGCGCCGTAGAATTCCCGCATCTCGGCCCCCGGGCACATATCGGCCAAGGCCGCGCTCAATGGCGCATCCAGCGCGGCCCCGCCCACCAGCACCACGCGTAGCGCGGGCAGCGCGGGCCCGCCCGCCGCCACCAGCAGCCGCAACTGGGCGGGGGTGGCATACAGCACTTCACCCCCCCGCGCTGCCAGCGCGCGGCGTTGCCGGTCGGGGCGCAGACCCTCAAGCAGATGCAGAGCCGCGCCCAGATGCACCGCCTCGACCGCCGCATACAGTGCCAGCGACTGCACCAGCCGCCCCAGCACGGCCACCGGCACGCCCGGCCCGATGCCGAACAGGCGCGCATTCACCGCGAAGCTGGCAATCCATGATGCCTGGGTCCGCCTTATGCGCCGCGCGGCCCCCGAACTGCCCGAGGTCAGCGTCTCGAACACCGGCACCGGGCCAGCCACGGGCGGCGGCGCATCGGGCAGGCCCACGCGGAACGCCAGCCCCGCCGCTGCCGCGGCAAAGACCGCCTGCACCGCCGCCCCCGCCGGGCGATCCGCGATCACAGATACGGGCAGCGCCGCCATGCCCGGCCCGATCGACACCGTGTCGCCATCCGTGACCACAGCCGCCGCATGCCAGCAGAACCGATCCTGCACCCCCGGCCCTTTCATCCTGGCAAAAACAGCGGCACGGCAGGCCTGCAACGCCGGACCCGCACCTCAGGCGTCACGGAAATCCCGCGCCAGCGCCCGTGCCGCCCGCACCATCAGCGCGATATCCATGCCCACAGCGGTAAAGCGCGTGCCCCAGTCCATGCACTGACGGGCAAAGGCGGGGTCCAGCGTCAGGATGCCCGCAGGCTTGCCGGTGCGCACGATACGGCGGATGGCATCCTCGATGGCGGCTACCACCGCAGGGTGCCCTAACTCGCCCGGATGGCCCATGCTGGCCGCCAGATCGGCGGGGCCGATGAAGAGGGCGTCCACGCCATCGACCATGGCAATCGCCTCGATCCGGGACAGCGCCTCGGCGGTTTCCACCTGCACGATCAGGCACAGCTCTTGCGCCGCCTGCTGGGCGTAATCGGCCACGGCGCCGAAACGGCTGGCCCGCGTCATGCCCGCCACGCCCCGGATGCCGCCGGGGGCATAGCGCATGGCCGCCACCGCCGCCCGCGCCTCATCGGGGTTCTGCACATAGGGGATCAGCAGCGTCTGCGCTCCCAGATCCAGCAATCGCTTGATCAGCACCGGGTCATTGGATGCTGGCCGCACCACCGCGCTGACCGGATAGGGGGCCATCGCCTGCATCATCGCCAGCGTGTCGGGCACGTCGGTCAGCGCGTGTTCAGTGTCGATGACGATCCAGTCAAAGCCGCAACCTGCCAGCGCCTCGGCCACCAAGGGGCCGGGCAGCGAGTTCCACAGGCCGATCTGCTGGCGGCCAGCCGCCAGCGCATGTTTGAACGGGTTGGGCGGCAGATCCATCGGCTCTCCTCAGTTCAGCAGGGTTTTTGCGCGGCGCAGGGCCAGCAGATAGCCCTCGGTGCCGAAACCGGCAATCACCCCGTCAGCGCGCAGGCTGACATAGGAGTGGTGGCGAAAGCCTTCGCGCTTGTGGACGTTGGAGATATGCACCTCCAGCACCGGGCCTTCGAACGCATGCAGCGCATCAAGGATGGCCACGGATGTATGGGTATAGGCGGCGGGGTTGATGATGATCGCGGCACCCTGTTCGCGCGCCTCATGCACCCAGTCCACGATGGCCCCCTCGTGGTTCGACTGGTGAAAGCGGATGGTCAGGCCCAAGTCCTCGGCCAGCGCCGCGCAGCGGTCGGCCACATCGGCCAGCGTCTCGCGGCCATAGATCTCGGGCTGGCGCTTGCCCAGCAGGTTCAGGTTGGGGCCGTTGAGGATGTAGACGGGTTTTTTCGGCACTTGCATCGGTCCTTTGTAGGATCAATGCGACGATAGCGATTTTCGCAGGACCGGCAAGCGGGGCCACGCCAACCGCACCCGATGGGCAGCGGGGGGGGCGGCCCGGCTCAGGCCACCTTTTCCAGCGCCACATCGGGGGCCAGACCCAAAGCGCGGCAGACCTGCAAGGTCAGATGCGGCTTGTTCAGCGTGTAGAAATGCAGATCCTCCACCCCGCCCTCGATCAGCCTTGTGCAGAGCGTGGTGCATTGGGTCAGCGCCAGCAATTCCTCTCGGCCATCCCGGGCGGCCATGGCAAAAGCCTCGTCCAGACGTGCCGGCACCGAGGTGCCGCAGCGGGCGGCGAATTTCTTTGTTCCCGCCCAGCTTTGCACCGGCAGGATGCCGGGGATGATCGGCGCGGAGATGCCCTCTTTCGCGCAGGCATCGCGGAAGCGGAAGAACGTGTCGGCATCAAAGAAGAACTGGGTGATGGCGCTGCTGGCCCCGGCGTCGATCTTGCGTTTCAGCCAGCGCACATCGGCCAAGGGATCGGCGGCATCGGGGTGCGGTTCGGGATAGGCACCCACGCGGATTTTGAACTTGCCGCTGGCCGCCAGCGATTCGATCAGCTCGACCGAATGGGCGAACCCCAGCGGATGCGGCACGAAACGGCTGGCACCTTTGGGCGCATCGCCGCGCAGGGCGACAATCTCGGTCACGCCCGCCTCGGCGTAAGCCTCGGCAATCGCGAGGGTTTCGGATTTCGTTGCATCCACGCAGGTCAGGTGCGCGGCCACGTTCAGCCCGTAATTCCTGCCGATGGTCGTCACCGCCTCATGCGTCAGCCGCCGGGTGGTGCCGCCTGCGCCATAGGTCACTGACGCGAAGGCGGGTTTCAGCGGGGCCAGCATCTGCACCGTTTCCCACAGGCGGAAAGACGCATCCAGCGTCTGCGGCGGGAAGAATTCGAACGAGATGCGCGGTGCGGACATGGGAAGGCTCCTTCTGATGCCCCCTTGTCGCAAAATCTGTGATGTGAGACAAATTCATAATCTTCAAGATCTATATGAGGAAAACCGCAGGATGCATCTGGAGTTCCGCCATCTGCGCACCATCCGCGCCATCCATCAGGCGGGCGGCCTTGCCCGTGCCGCCGACATCCTGAACATGACGCAATCCGCGCTGAGCCATCAGGTGAAGGGGCTGGAGGATCAGGCCGGGATCGAATTGTTCGTGCGCCGCTCGAAACCCCTGAAACTGTCGGCGGCGGGGCTGCGCATGCTGCGGCTGGCCGAGCGGATCCTGCCAGAGATCGACGCGCTGGACGAGGAATTCCGCGCGCTGAAATCCGGCAAGACAGGGCGGCTGCATATCGCAATGGAATGCCACGCCTGCTTTGAGTGGCTGCTGCCGGTGCTGGAACAGTTCCGCCGCGCCTGGCCCGAGGTGGATGTGGACATCCGCGCGGGCCTTGCCTTTGACGCGATGCCAGCACTGGCGCGGGAAGAGATTGATCTGGTGATCACATCTGACCCGGTGAAGATGGAGGGCACGGTGTTTCACCCGCTGTTCGACTATCACCCCCGGTTCTTGTGCGCGGCCGCGAACCCGCTGGCGCAGAAAGAGGTGATCACCGCCGAGGATTTCCGCGACCAGACGCTGATCCACTACCCCGTGGCGCGCGACAAGCTGGATGTGTTCACCGAACTTCTGGCCCCGGCGCGGGTGGAGCCGCGCGGGATGCGGGGGGTGGAACTGACGGCGGTGATCCTTATGCTGGTGGCATCCGACCGGGGCGTGGCGGTGCTGCCCGACTGGGTGGTGGCGCAGGTGCGCGCCAACCCCGATTTCGCCATCCGCCCGCTGGGCCCGCAGGTGATCACCAAACGCAGCTATGCTGCGACCCGCGACGAGGACGCCACGAAACCCTTCATGGCGCACTTCCTGCGGCTGGGGCGCAGCGAGCCGGTGAAGCTGCAACGCGGCTGAACTGGCGCGGGGGAGCCGTCGCGGCGGCCATCGAGGCCCCCGCAACGGCGCTGCCGCAGGGGGGACCAGTGACCGGTCGCAAGGGGCCGGACGGCGGAGGCGCGCCGCGCGGGGATATTTTCAGACAGAAAATGCAGCGCAAGACCATGGGCTGCGGTGCCATTGGCCGGTGGCGATGCGGCCTGCAACGGAGCATGCCTTGGAGCGAGGCAGGGACCGCAGTGGCCCGGATCGCAGCGGCGGAGGGGGGGGGCGATAATTAACATGTTACAGAACGTGATGTGGCAGGACCAGTGCTCTGGACCTTCCCGGCGGGCGGTCCTACACCCTGAGGCGGAACCCAGTGCCGGAGACCTGCCGTGACCGATGCCACAAGCCCGCAACGCCCGGCGGTGAACCCCACCACCTTTTCCATCATCTTTGCCGTCAGCATCTGCCACATGCTGAACGATGTGATGCAATCGCTGCTGGCGGCGATCTATCCCATGCTGAAGGATGATTTCGCGCTGGATTACTGGCAGATCGGGCTGCTGACGCTGGTGTTTCAGGTCACGGCCTCGCTGCTGCAACCGATGATCGGCATCTATACCGACAAGCATCCGATGCCGCAGTCGCTGCCCATTGGCATGGCCGCCACCTTTTGCGGGCTGCTTTTGCTGGCCTTTGCGCCCAGCTATCCGCTGTTGCTGGCGGGGGCCGGGCTGATCGGGGTGGGGTCGGCGATCTTTCACCCGGAATCGTCGCGCATGGCGCGGATGGCCTCGGGCGGGCGCTATGGGATGGCGCAATCGGTGTTTCAGGTGGGCGGCAATTTCGGCACGGCGGCGGGGCCGCTGCTGGCGGCCTTCATCGTGCTGCCGCTGGGGCGGCCGTCCGTGGCGTGGTTCTGCCTGATCGCATTGGTGGGGATGGTTATCCTGCAACGGGTGGGGCTGTGGTATGCCCGCGCGCTGAAGGGCGCCGCAGGTCGCGCGCCGGTCAGCCGCACCCTGCCCCTGCCGCGCCGGACCATCGTGATCGCGCTGGTGGTGCTGACCTTCCTGACCTTTTCCAAGAATGTCTACATGGCCAGCCTGTCGAGCTATTACACCTTTTACCTGATCGAGACGTTTGACGTGACCACCCGGCAGTCGCAGCTGTTCCTGTTCCTGTTCCTGGCCGCCGCAGCGGTGGGCACGGTGATCGGCGGGCCGATCGGCGACAGGTTCGGCACGATGACGGTGATCTGGTTCTCGATCCTGGGCGTGCTGCCCTTTACCCTGATGCTGCCCTATGCCGACCTGTTCTGGAGCGGGGTCCTGTCGATGATCATCGGGCTGGTGCTGGCCTCGGCCTTTCCGGCCATCGTGGTCTTTGCGCAGGAACTGCTGCCCGGCCGGGTGGGCATGGTGGCGGGCATCTTCTTTGGCCTCGCGTTCGGCATGGCGGGGCTGGCGGCGGCGGTGCTGGGCATCGTGGCGGATGCAACCGGCATCCGCTTTGTCTTTCAGGTCTGCGCCTGGCTGCCCGCGCTGGGGGTGCTGACCATCTTCCTGCCGCGCAAAAGCCAGTTCTATACCGCGCGCTGAGCGTTCACGCACGGCAAAGAAAAACCCCGCCGGCGGAACCGGCGGGGTTTTCCGTATCGGCCCGGGTTGCGGATCAGGCGACGAAGATGAAGTCGCTTTCCACGACGTTCAGCGTGTTCAGCAGCGTGATGGTGAAGTCATCCATCATGTTGCCGTCGGTATCGACGCCGATCACCGTGTTGCTGCCTGCCGCGCTGAAGGTCAGATCATCAAACTCGATGCCAAAGGCGATCAGGTCGATCTTGTCGGTGCCCGACACGAAATCGAACAGCGTGTCATTGCCCGGCATGGCGCTGAAGATGAACACGTCTTCACCCGAACCACCAATGATCGAGTCGTCGCCCTCGCGGGTGTTGATCCGGTCATTGCCGGCGCCACCGACAAGAAAGTCATTGCCCGAGCCGCCGATGATCGTATCGTTGCCCATGCCTGCGTTCACGTAGTAGTCGGTGGATTGCGCAGCGACGTTGATGACTTCACTGCTTCCAATGCCCAGATGCACCACGTCGAACATGTCACCGCGTGCCACGCCGCTGACAAGATCACGCACGTCGAATTTCAGCCCGGCGGTCGTGCTGAAGAAGATCATGCCTTCGTCATCAAGACGCGCAACGCTGCCCGTAAGCGCGCCCATGGCGTCTTCGGCTTGCAGGCGCACGGCCAGCCCGCCATCCTGGTTCAACATGGCATTGCCGTCACGCGCATTGCCGTTGCCGACTTCGGCACTGGTAAAGCTGAGACGCACCTGGGTGATCCCGGGCCCGCCCACGTTCACGATGTCATTGCCACCGCCCAGGTTGACCTGATCGGCGCCGTCCGTAACGACGTTGTAGATCAGCGTATCCACGCCATCCTCGCCCAGGATGGTATCGGCACCGCCGCCGCCGATGAAGCTGTCCTGACCGCGGCCGCCGATCAGCACGTCATCGCCTGCGCCGCCCACCAGGAAGTCATTGCCCCGGCCGCCTTCGACCGTGTCATTGCCCATGCCGGCGTTGATATAGTAGTCGATCGCGCCTGCATCGCTCTGGTCGATGAAATCACCGGCCTCGGTGCCCAGTTGCACCACGTCGAACTGATCGCCACGGCCCACGCCACTGACCAGATCGCGCACGTCGAAGGTGACGCCTGCTGTGGTGCTGACAAAGGAGATGCCCTCGTCATCAACCCGCGTGACGCCGCCGGTCAGATCCCCGGCCACATCTTCGCCCTGCAGACGCACCGCAAGCGCGCCATCCTGGTTCAGCATCGTGTTCGAGTCGACGGCGTTGCCATTGCCGACTTCGGCGCTGGTGAAGGTCAGGCGAATCTGTGTGCCCGCGACCCCTGCCACGGCAAAGACATCATCGCCTTCGTTCAGGTTCACCGCATCGGCACCGTCGGTCGCAATCGAGAAGATGGCACGGTCGTTGCCAGCGCCACCAAACATGGTGTCATTGCCGCCGCCGCCGATGAAGCTGTCGTTGCCCTGACCACCCGAGAGCAGGTCATTGCCTGCGCCGCCAACGAGGAAGTCATTCGCCATTCCGCCCGTGACGGTGTCGTTCCCCTGCCCCGCGTTGATGTAGTAGGACCGGCTGGGCGCGGCTGCCTGCAGGCGCTCTGACTGCACCGTGCCCAGTTGAACAACCTCGAAACCGTCACCGCGCGCAACACCGCTGACAAGATCGCGCACGTCAAAGGTCATGCCGGGGGTCGTGCTGACAAAGCTGATGCCCTCGTCGTCGAAGCGGCTGGTTGCGCCGGTCAACATCCCTGCGCCGTCTTCGGCCTGCAAGCGCACCGCAAGGCCGCCGTCCTGGTTGGTCAGCAGGCCGCTGTCGTTCACCGACTGGTTGCCCACCTCGGAACTGGTGAACATCAGGCGCACCTGCGAAACGCCCGGACCCGACACGTTCACAACATCGTCTTCGGTGCCAAGGTTCACCTGATCGGCACCGTCGGTCACGACGTTGAAGAACATGGTGTCGCTGCCCTTGCCGCCGGTGATCGTGTCGTCACCACTGCCACCGATGAAGCTGTCGTTGCCTGTGCCCCCGGCGATCACGTCATTGCCCGCACCGCCGACAAGGAAGTCATCCGCCTTGCTGCCGGTGATTGTGTCATCACCCATGCCGCCGTTGATGTAGTAGGACCGGGTTTCGGGGCCATGCGACAGCAGGTCGCCCGCCTGCGAGCCAAGTTCGACAATCTCGAACCCGTCACCGCGCTCTACGCCGCTGACCAGATCGCGCACGTCAAAGGTCAGGCCCGGAGTGGCGCTGACAAAACGGATGCCTTCGTCATCAAGCCGCGTTTCAAGGCCGGTCAGCGCGCCCGCCATGTCTTCGGCCTGCATACGCACGGCAAGGCCGCCATCCTGGTTGGTCATGGTGCCCGAGTCGCGGGCCTGGTCGTTGCCAACTTCGGAACTGGTGAAGGTCAGGCGCACCTGCGCCACGCCCGCGCCGGAAACCGAAACCGTATCCATGTCGGCGCCAAGGTTCACCCGGTCAGCGCCATCCGTCGCAATGTTGAAGATCAGCGTATCACGCCCGTCGCCGCCCAGAATGGTGTCATTGCCGCCGCCGCCGATGAACGAATCGTTCCCCAGGCCGCCGCTCATCTGGTCATTGCCTGCACCACCCACCAGGAAATCATTGGCGCTGCTGCCGGTCACGGTATCATTGCCCATCCCGGCATTGATGTAATAGGCGCGCGAGGACGCGCTCTTGTCGTAGACATCGCCAGCCATCGTGCCCAGTTCGACCACTTCGAACGCGTCACCGCGGGCCACACCGCTGACCAGATCGCGCACGTCGAACCGCACGTCGGACGTTGCGCCGACAAAGGTGGTGCCCTCGTCGCCATAGCGTTCCACCGGGCCGGTCAGCATGCCAAGCGCATCTTCGCCCTGCGCGCGCACGGCAAGGCCGCCGTCCTGGCCTGCCATCGTGTTGCTGTCATTCTCGTTGCCGTTGCCGACTTCTGCGCTGGTGAAGGTCAGGCGCACCTGACCGTTACCGCCAGGCGCGCCTGCCAGTGTCACCACCCCCGCGCCAACGGGACCGGCTTCAGCCATGACAGGATCGGATATGCGGCCCTCGGGGCCAGTCAGTAGTGCCATTTCATTCTCTCCCGAACAAATATGTGTCCCACCCGGCTGGCGGCCCGGCAGCACGCTCAAACAGACTGCTCCGGCCGGGTGAGCCCGCAGCCGACACCCCAAGCAACGGAAGGGCATTTGCAGAAGTTTCAAAAGTTGTGGCGGGGCGAGGTCTCTTTTCCGTGATCCGCCGTGACAGGCGCGTTATCCCTGCCCCGCCTTTCGGCGCAATGGCCCCTGCCCCTTCACATCCGCCCCGCCCCCGCGTATAGGACCGCGCTTGAACCGATGGAGTCACCGATGCAAGGCAGCGCGAACCTCAACCTGATGATCAAGGCCGCGCGCAAGGCGGGCCGCGCATTGGTGAAAGACTTCCGCGAGGTGGAAAACCTTCAGGTGTCCTCCAAGGGCCCCGGGGATTTCGTGACCAAGGCCGACCGCGAGGCCGAACGCATCATCAAGGAAGACCTGATGGGCGCGCGCCCCACCTATGGCTGGCTGGGCGAAGAAACCGGCGAAACGGCGGGGGCAGACCCCACCCGCCGCTGGATCGTCGATCCGCTGGACGGCACGACGAATTTCCTGCACGGCCTGCCGCACTGGGCCGTTTCCATCGCGCTGGAGCACAAGGGCGAGATCGTGTCGGCCGTGGTGTTCGATGCCGCCAAGGACGAGATGTATTGGGCCGAAAAGGGTGCCGGCACCTGGATGAACGAAAGCCGCCTGCGCGTGTCGGGGCGGCGGCAGATGATCGAATCGATCTTTGCCACCGGCGTGCCGTTTGGCGGCAAGGGCACTCTGCCCGCCACATTGCAGGATCTGGCGCGGCTGATGCCGGTCTGTGCCGGGGTGCGGCGCTGGGGGGCTGCGTCGCTTGATCTCGCCTATGTGGCGGCGGGCCGGTATGACGGCTATTGGGAGCGCGGCATCCAGCCCTGGGACATGGCGGCAGGCATCCTGCTGGTGCGCGAGGCGGGCGGCATGGTGTCGGGCATCCGCGAGGGCGATGACCCGCTGGAAAAGGGCGCGGTGATCTGCGGCAACCAGAACCTGTTCGAACCCTTCCGCAAGGTGATCCGGGGCGAGTGACGGCGCCTTACTTGCGGCGCGGCACCACGGGCACCCGGCTGCGCGCAACGGGATAGCTGGCCTCCGGGTGCGGCGGCACGCCATGGGTGCGGTTCCAGAAGGCAAATCCGCCACGCCGCAGCCAGACCGGCAACGTGAAGGCCACTCCGGCCACAAAGCCGCCGATATGCGCCCAATAGGCCACGCTGGCCTCGGCCGATGGCGTCGCAAAACCGCTGAGCAGTTGCAGGGCGAACCACAGCCCCAGCACGATCCAGGCCGGAATCGGGAAGATGCGGAAAAAGATCACGAAGATGATCAGCACATCGACGCGTGCCTTGGGAAACAGCAGCAGATAGCCGCCCATCACCCCGGCAATCGCCCCCGACGCGCCCACCATCGGCACATAGGCCCCCGGTTCGGACACCACCTGAAACAGCCCCGCCGCCACGCCGCTGGCAAGATAGAACAGCGCAAAGCCCACATGCCCCATCTCGTCTTCCAGATTGTCGCCGAAGATGTAGAGAAACAGCATGTTCCCGATGAGGTGCATCCAGCCGCCATGCAGGAACATCGAGGTGAAAAAGCCGTGCAAGCCATAGCCCTGGCTTACCTCGCCCGGCACCAGCCCCCACTGGAAGAAGAACAGGCCCAACGCCATGTCGTCGGGGATGGTCAGCCAATAGGCCAGAAACACACCGATGTTCGCCGCAAGCAGCGCCCAGGTGACATAGGGCCTGCGCCCCGACGGGTTGTGATCGCGGATCGGAAACATGCGGCCACGCTTTCCGATCCGCGTTCGCGCGTCAAGGGCCGTGATGGCCGCTGACCCGCGGGGCGGCGCCCCGCGCTTGTCGATGTTGGGGTGGCTAAGCGGCCCCCACCTCTGCCAGCAGTTGCGCGTTGCCGCCCGACGCGGTGGTGTCGATGCAGACATGCCGCTCCAGCGCGACATGGGCGGCGTCGGGCATGCCGCCGATCAGCGGCAGGATCGGGCCTTGGCGCCGCGCTAGCGCCTGGGCAAAGGGGCGCGCATCCTCGGCCGCCCCCCAATACAGCGCCCCGGAATGCCCGCTCAGCCGTGCCAGGGCGTCGGGCGCAAGGCCGGGGGCCTCGACCGCAAGACCGCCCAGCGCGCGCACCGCCCCGGCCTGCGCCCGCGCGGTTGCCGCCGTGGGGCCAAGGCACAGCAGCGGCGCACGTTGAAACGCCGACAGGCGGTTCGACTCGCCTGTGGGCCCGGGCAGGTTGCGGCTGTGCAGCGCCTCGGGCCGGGGCCGTAGCAGCCGCAGCGCAGCCGCTGCGGCCTCTTCATCGGTCACAAGCCCGTCGGGCCGGGCCAGCGGGGCGGGGGCCGCGCAGAACCGCGCCAGATAATCCGGACCGCCCGCCTTTGGCCCGGTGCCCGACAGCCCCTCGCCGCCAAAGGGCTGGCTGCCCACCACCGCGCCGATCTGGTTGCGATTCACATAGATGTTGCCGACATGAAGGCTGTCCACCACATGCTGCACCCGGTCATCGATGCGGGTGTGCAGCCCAAAGGTCAGGCCATAGCCGGTGGCATTTACCGCCGCGATCACGGCGTCGATCTCTGACGCGCGGAACCGGGCGATATGCAGCACCGGCCCGAAAACCTCGCGCGGCATGGCGGCGATGCCCGGCACGCGGATGACCGTGGGCGCGATGAAATGGCCGGTGGCGGGGGCCGTCAATTCTTTCAGCACCCGCCCCTCGGCCCGCGCCGCCGCCACATAGGCGGCAATATCCGCCTGCGCTGTGGCGTCTATGACCGGGCCAATATCGGTTGCCAGTTCCCACGGGTCGCCCAGCGCCAGTTCATCCATCGCGCCGAACAGCATTTCCTGCACCGTTTCCGCTACATCCTCTTGCACATAAAGACAGCGCAGCGCCGAGCAGCGCTGCCCCGCCGACTGGAAGGCCGCCGCCAGAATGTCGCGCACCGCCTGTTCGGGCAGGGCCGTGCTATCCACCAGCATGGCGTTCAGCCCCCCGGTTTCGGCGATCAGCGGGGCCGTGGGGTCCAGATGGTCGGCCATGGAGGCGCGGATTTTCAGCGCCGTGGCGGTCGATCCGGTAAAACACACGCCATTCAGCCGCGTATCGCGGGTCAGTGCCGCCCCCACCGCCCCGTCACCGGGCAGCAGTTGCAGCGCCGTGGCAGGCACCCCCGCGCGCAGCATCAGGTCCACCGCCAGCGCCGCGATCAGCGGCGTCTGCGGCGCGGGTTTGGCCAACACAGCGTTGCCTGCGGCCAGCGCGGCGGCAATCTGCCCGGTGAAAATCGCCAGCGGAAAGTTCCACGGACTGATACAGGCAAAGACCCCGCGCGGGGCGGCGGTCAGCCCCTGCCCCTGATCGGCGTAATAGCGCAGGAAATCCACCGCCTCGCGCAACTCGCCCACCGCATCGGCCAGTGTCTTGCCCGCCTCGCGCGCGAGGATGGCAAAGATCGGCCCGGCCTCGGCCTCATACAGATCGGCCACCCGGCGCAGGGTTGCGGCACGTTCCACCGCAGGCGCATCCCAGGGCCGGGCGGCGGCCAAGGCCGTTTCCACATCCGCATCCGTCGCGGCACGGACATGGCCGATGACGGCACCCGTCGCCGGGTTGCAGACAGCCACCGCCTCGCCCGCCCCAGCGCCTACGGCCAGCACAGGTTTTGCGGCAAAATGGCGGCTTTGGTGCAAGTCGCGCGCCGCCGCAATGCGCGCCAGATCGGCGGCATCCGTCAGGTCATAACCCATGGAGTTCACGCGCGAACCGAACAGCCCCGGCCCGGTGGCAATCGCCGGGCTGGGCACCGGCACCATCCGCTCCATCGCGGCAAAGGGGCAGGCGGCCACGGTTTCCGGGGCCACATCCGCATCGACGATCTGGTTCACGAAACTGGAATTTGCCCCGTTCTCCAGCAGCCTGCGCACCAGATAGGCCAGCAGATCGCGGTGCGCCCCTACGGGGGCATAGATGCGGCAGCGCGTGCCATGGTCGGCCAGCACGATGTCATGCAGACGTTCGCCCATGCCGTGCAGGCGCTGGAATTCAAACGCCGACTTGTCGGTGGCCATGTCCAGCACCGCCGCCACCGTATGCGCGTTATGGGTGGCAAATTGCGGATAGATGCGGTCGGTCAACCCCAGCAGTTTCCGTGCATTGGCGATATAGGACACATCGGTGGCCTGTTTGCGGGTGAACACAGGGAAAGACGCCAGCCCCAGAACCTGCGCGCGTTTCACCTCGGCGTCCCAATAGGCGCCTTTCACCAGCCGGATCATGATCTTGCGGTCCAGCCGCACCGCCAGCGCATGAAGCCAGTCGATCACCGCGCCCGCGCGCCGCCCGTAGGCCTGCACCACCACGCCGAACCCGTCCCACCCCGCCAAGGACGGGTCCGACAGCACCGCCTCGATCACCTGCAACGATAGCGCCAGTCGGTCCGCCTCCTCGGCGTCGATGTTGAAGCCCAGCCCCGCCGCCTTGGCCAGCCCCGCCAGCGCCCGCACGCGCGGCACAAGTTCGGCCATCACCCGTTCCCGTTTTGCCACTTCATAGCGCGGATGCAGCGCCGACAGTTTCACCGAGATGCCGGGATTTTCGCGGATGTCGCGGCTTTTGCAGGCCCCGGCAATCGCCGTGATCGCGCGTGTATAGCTGAGGTGATACCGCCGCGCATCGGCTTCCGTCCGGGCCGCCTCGCCCAGCATGTCATAGCTGTAGGTGTAGCCCTTGGCCTCCAGCTCGGTCGCCCGTCGCATGGCGGCGTCGATGGTTTCGCCCAGCACGAACTGCCGCCCCATTTCCTTCATCGCCCGCGTCACGGCGGTGCGGATCACCGGCTCGCCCAGCCGTTTCACCGCCGCGCGCAGATGGCCCACGATGCCCGGCTCGCGGTCCTCCAGCACCTTGCCGGTCAGCATCAGCGCCCAGGTAGAGGCATTGACCAGCGACGAGGCCGACTTGCCCAGATGCCGGCCCCAGTCGGATGGCGCTATCTTGTCCTCGATCAGCGCATCCATGGTGTCGGCGTCGGGCACGCGCAGCAGCGCTTCGGCCAGACACATCAGCGCGATGCCCTCTTCGGTCGAAAGGCCGTATTCGGCCAGGAAAACCTCCATCAGCCCCGGCTTGACCGAGGCGCGGATGCGGCGCACCAGATCGGCACCGGCCGCCGTGATCCGCACGCGCTGGCCCGCATCCAGCCCCGCATCGGCGATAAGCGCCTGCACCAGTGCCGCCTCGTCGGCCAGGCTTTGCGTGTCGATCACAGTCCAGGCGTCGGGGGCGGTGTGGGGCATGGCGGAACTCTCCTGTTTGGGGCAGGATACACGGGAAAGAGCAGCCGTTTGTCCTGATTATCACCGATTGGCAGACGAAACGCCCGAAGATGCGAGGTCCGGCGATGCAAAACGAAACGGTGGAACTGGACGGATTCGACACCGCCATCCTGCGCGTGCTGGCGACCGAGGGGCGCATCAGCGCCACCGAACTTGCGCGCCGCATCGGCCTGTCGAAATCGCCCACGCAAGCACGGATGAAACGGCTGGAAGAGGCGGGCGTGATCACCGGCTATGCGGCCATTCTGAACCCGATCCGCATGGGTCTGGCGCATGTGGCCTTTGTCGAGGTGCGGCTGTCGGACACGCGCGAGGCGGCCTTGCAGGCCTTCAACCGCGCGGTTCTGGGAATCCCCGAGGTGGAGCAATGCCACATGATTGCCAGCCGGTTCGATTACCTGCTGAAGGTGCGCACCGCCGACATTCAGGATTACCGCCGCGTGCTGGGCGAAAAACTGTCGGCGCTGCCGCATGTGGCATCGACCTCGACCTATGTAGCGATGGAATCGGTCAAGGAAGGGCCGGTGTAGCCTGCAACTTTGGCCCACCCCGCCGCGTTGCTGTGCCAGAGGTGCGAATGGACAAGATGCTGAACCTGACGGGCCGTGTTCTGATCGCCGCCCTGTTTGCCGCCGGGGCGGTGCAGAAACTGACCGATCCCGGGGCTGTCGAGGGGTTGCTGGCGGGTGCGGGCCTGCCCGGCTGGCTGGTCTGGCCGGCAGCGGCCTTCAATGCGCTGGCGGCGGTGGCGTTGATCGCCGGGGTTGCGCCGCGGTTCTGGGCGCTGGCGCTGGCGGGCTATTGCATGGTGACAAGCGCGTTTCACTGGCTGCCCGACGATCCATGGCAGATGTCGATCGTGATCAAGAACTGGGCGATTGCGGGGGGCCTGCTGGTGCTGGCGTCACAAGGCCCAAAGGCAGATCACAGTGCGGGCCGCGGGCGCGATCACTCCTGATCGGGCGCGATGGTGACGGTGGCGGCCTGCCCGTGATAGCGGAACACAAAGCGGCGCGAGGGCGGCGGGATCATCCGCTCCAGCGGGGCCGAGACCACGTCAAAGCCCTCGGCCTCCAGAAAGGCCGTCACTTCGGGCAGTGCATGGGGGTTTTCGCCCAGCAGGCGAAGCGTGACGCTGCGGATGCCGCGCAGTTGCGCCAGCAGATAGGCTGCGGCCACCTCATCCAGAAAATGCAGTTGTGCTGCGCCGTCGTCCGGCACCCTGCCCGTGTCTTTCATCGCCTGCCCCCGTTTTCGCGGCACCGCCGCCCCGTGCCGCGCCGCTTGTGCCACGACCCTCGGGGTAGCATGGCGGGCGGAATGCGGCAAAAGCGGGCGGCGGTCCTGCGCGGCATCCTGCCAACCGCGCCGGGGATTTCCGCCGAAGACTGGGGCCGGGTTGTGCCGGTGCCCGGGCCGACAGGGGCTTTGCCGCAGCCTGCTTGGCCCTGCTACTCTCTTGCCCCCGAGGGCCGCCGCATGGTTATCTGCGGCGCGGCCCGCAAGAGGCCTGGGGGAGGAATGCCATGATATTGCTGTCGCGCCTGTGCGCCGCGTTCTTGCTGGCGCTATGCGTCTGGTCGCCCGGCGTGGCGCGGGCTGCGGCACCCGAGAAGGTGCTGCATGACTGGTATCGCCTGATCCTGGAACTGGTGCGCCACACACCCACCTATTCGCCGCCCGTGGCCAGCCGGTCCTTCGCCTATCTGGGGGTGACGGCGCATGAGGCGGTGGCGGGCGGGTCGGATGACCTTTTGTCGCTGGCGGGCCAGTTGAACGGGCTGACCACCCTGCCCGAACGGCAACAAGGGGCCGCCTATGACGAGGCGGTGGTGCTGAATGCCGCGCTGACCCAAGCGGTCGAGGCCTATTTCGGCAACACCGGCCCCACCGGGCAGCGCGCCATGGCCGCCATGGGCACCCGCCTGCGCGACCGCGTGACCGAAGGCGTGGCCCCCGATGTGGTGGCCCGGTCCATCGCGCAGGGCGAGGCGGTGGCGGCACATGTGCTGGCTTGGTCGGCGGATGATGGCGGCGCGGTGATTGAAAACATGGGCTTTCCGCAAACCTATACGCCCGGTGCCGCCCCCGAAAGCTGGGTGCCAACCAATGCCACCGTGCGCCAGCAGCAGGCCCCCTTGCTGCCCGACTGGGGCAACAACCGCACCTTTGCCATGCCCGATGGCAAGACCTGCCCGCTGCCCCCGCCCCCCGCCTACAGCGAAGACCCCGCGTCAGATTTCTACCGCGAGGCGATGGAGGTGGTCGAGGCCAAGGCCAACCTGACGCCTGAACATATCCACATCGCGCGGTCCTGGTCGGATGATCCGATGCTGTCCACCACGCCGCCCGGCCATTGGGTGTCGATCGCCCGGCAGGTGCTGGAACGCGACAATGCCCCCTTTGACCGGCAGGTCGAGGTGCATGCCCTGCTGGGCGTCGGGCTGGCCGACAGTTTCATCGGCTGCTGGGATGCCAAGTTCCGGTATGATCTGCTGCGCCCCGTGACCTATATCCGCCGGGTGATCGACCCGGCATGGGAGCCGTTGCTGATCACGCCGCCTTTTCCCGAATATCCCAGCGGGCACAGCACACAATCGGGCGCGGCGGATGTGATCCTGACGGCGCTGTTCGGTGATGATTTTGCCTTTGAGGACAACACCATGGCCCCCGATGGCCTTGCCCCGCGCCAGTTCCCCAGCTTTCACGCGGCGGCAGAGGAGGCGGGCATTTCGCGGCTTTACGGCGGCATCCATTTTCGCGCCGCCATCGAGCAGGGGCTGGCGCAGGGCCGCTGCATCGGCGCCCACACCATTGCCCTGACCACGCGGAGATGACCATGCGCCAGCTTTCCCCCCTGCGTGCAGCCATGCTGCCGGCCCCCCTGATTGCCGCGCTGCTGCTGGCCCCCCTGCCCGCATTTGCGGGTGATACTTTGACAATCCCGGCCTTTGCCGATGACAGCGCCACCTCGGGCATCACCAGCCGTTATGAGGGCGACTGGGAATATATGGTGGGCGGCGGGGTGGCGACATTCGATTGCAACGCCGACGGCTTTGCCGACCTGCTGTTCGCCGGTGGCAGCGCGCCCGCCACCTTCTACCGCAACGCCAGCACCACGGGCGGGCCGCTGGCCTTCGTGCCCCAGGTGGCGGGGCTGGAGCTTGACGCCGTGACCGGGGCCTATCCGCTGGATATCGACAGCGACGGCATCATGGATCTGGTGCTGCTGCGCGTGGGCGAGAATGTGGTGATGCGGGGCCTTGGCGACTGCCGCTTTGCCCGCGCCAACAAGGATTGGGGCTTTGACGGCGGCGATGCATGGTCGGCCGCCTTTGCCGCGACCTGGGAAGGCGGGGCAGGTTGGCCCACGCTGGCCATCGGCAATTACATCGACCGGCAGGAAGAGGCGTTTCCCTGGGGTTCCTGCACGCCGAACTGGTTGCACCGACCGGGTCCAACGGGCGGGCGTTTCGCCGCCCCCCTGCCGCTGCTGCCCAGTTTCTGCGCCTTGTCGCTGCTGTTCACCGACTGGAACCGTTCCGGCACGCCCAGCCTGCGCGTGTCGAACGACCGCGAGTATTACAAAGGCGGGCAGGAACAGATGTGGCGCATCATGCCCGGTGCCGAACCGCAGCGCTACACCGCCGAGGATGGCTGGCAGAACCTGCGCATCTGGGGCATGGGCATCGCATCCTATGACCTGAACGCCGACAGCTATCCCGAATATTTCCTGACCAGCATGGCCGACAACAAGTTGCAGACGCTGAAGGCACCCGACGGCAGCGCGCCCGCCTATGCCGATGTGGCCTTTCCCAAAGGCGTCACCGCGCACCGGCCCTATACCGGGGGCGAGGTGGTGCCCTCGACCGCATGGCATGCGCAGTTCGGCGATGTGAACAACGATGCGCGGGCCGATCTTTACGTGGTGAAGGGCAACGTGGCCCGGATGCCCGATTTCGCCCAGCGCGACCCCAACAACCTGCTGGTGCAGCGCGCCGACGGCACGTTTCAGGAAACCGGCGATGTGGCAGGCGTGGCCAGCATGCTGGTGGGGCGTGGCGGCGCGATGGCCGATTTCAACCTTGACGGTCTGGTTGATCTGGTGGCCGTCAACCGCTGGGAACCCGCCCAGATCTGGCGCAACGTCACACCCGGGGCGGGCGGCTGGGTGCAGATGCGGTTGGATCAGCCGGGCGTGAACCGCGACGCGATCGGTGGCTGGCTGGAACTGCGGTCAGGCGACGCTGTGCAGCGGCGCGAGATCACATCAGGCGGCGGCCATGCCAGCGGTCAGGCCGGGTGGTGGCATTTCGGGCTGGGTGCGGCGACGGGGGCCGAGGCGCGGGTGATCTGGCCGGACGGTGTGGCGGATGACTGGCAGCCGGTGGATGCCAATGCGTTCTATGTGCTGGAGCGCGGCCAACCCGCGCGGCTCTGGCAGCCCTGAGGGGGACAGGCGGGGAAGCCCCAGTTACCGCGCCGCCCGCGCCTCGATCCGCCGCGCCTTGACCGAGGCGCGCACAAAGGCCGCGACAAAGCACAGCGACATCAACAAAACGATGGTCGGCGCGGGCGCGCTGTCGATGAAGAAGCTCAGGTAAACCCCGGCGAACGACGCACCCGCCGCCACGGCCACGGCCACCGCCATCATCGCGCTGAACGTGCGGGTCAGCAGAAACGCGATGGCCCCCGGCGCGATCAGCATGGCGATGGCGATGATGATGCCCACCGCCTGCAAGGCCCCAACGATGGCCAGCGACAACAGCGTCAGCAACCCGTAATGCAGCCAGCCCACCCGCAGCCCCAGCACCCGCGCCTGTGCCGGATCAAATGCATGCAGCAGGAAATCGCGCCATTTCAGCAGCAATATGCCCGTGACCACCGCCGCGATCACCGCCGTCTGCACGATGTCGGCCAGCCCCACGCCCAGCATGTCGCCAAAAAGGATATGGTCCAGATGCACATCGGTCTGGATCTTCACATACATCACCAGACCCAGCCCGAACATGCCGGAAAACACCACGCCCATCACCGTGTCCTGCTTTACCCGGCTGTTGTCCTTGATATAGCCGGTCAGCAGCGCGCAGGTCATGCCCGCGGCAAAGGCCCCCACGGCAAAGGGCAGGCCAAGGATATAGGCCAGCACCACCCCCGGAAACACCGCATGCGAAACGGCGTCGCCCATCAGCGACCAGCCTTTCAGCACCAGAAAACAGCTCAGCAGCGCGGTGGGCACCGCGACCAGCACCGAGATCAGCAGCGCATTCTGCATGAAGCCGAACTGGAAGGGTTGCAGCAGGGTTTCCATCACAGCAGCGCCTCCGCCGATTTGCGCCGGGTGGCCAGCAGCCCATGCTTGGGCGCAAAGACAAACGCGGCCAGAAAGATCAGCGTCTGCAACACCACGATGATGCCCCCCGTCGCGCCATCAAGGAAAAAGCTGATGTAGGCGCCGAAGAAACTGGTCAGCGTGCCGATGGCCACCGCAATGCGCAGCAGGCTGGGGAAACGGTCGGTCAAGAGATAGGCCGTGGCCCCCGGCGTGACCACCATGGCAATGACAAGGAAAGCCCCCACCGTCTGCATGGCCGCCACCGTGCAAGCCGACAGCAGCGTGAAAAACACGATGCGCAGCAGGCCGGGGCGCAGGCCGATGGAACGGGCATGCGTTTCGTCAAAGAACGTCACCATCAGGTCTTTCCATTTCGCCAGCAGCACCGCCAGCGACACAAAGCCGATGATCGCCAGTTGCAGCGTATCGCCCGGCGTGATCGCCAGTATATTGCCAAGGATGATGGTCTGGATGCTGATCGAGGTGGGCGAGACGGAAATCATGAACAGCCCAAGCCCGAAGAAACTGGAGAAGATCAGCCCGATGATCGCATCTTCCTTCAGCTTGGTGCGCTGGTTCAGGAACAGCATGGCCACCGCCGCCAGCCCGCCGGAAAAGAACGCCCCCAAGGCAAACGGCAGACCCAGCATGTAGGCCCCCGCAACGCCGGGCACGATGGAGTGGCTCAGCGCGTCGCCGATCAGCGACCAGCCTTTCAGCATCAGAAAGGCCGACAGGAAGGCGCAGACCCCGCCCACCAGCGCCGACACCCACATGGCGTTGACCATGTAGCCATAGCCAAAGGGTTCAAGCAGCAGGGTCATCGTCACGCCCCCGGGGCGCATGGGCCGCGCCGTGAAACACCAGCGGGCGCTCGTCATCGGTGATGATGCGGCGCTGCTGCCCCTCGTGGTCGCCCAGCACGAAATGCCGCAGCACCCCGCCAAAGGTTTTTTCCAGATTGGCCTGCGTGAACGTCTCGGCGGTGGGGCCATAGGCCAGCACCGTGCCCTTGACCAGCACCGTGCGGTCGCAAAACTCCGGCACGGACCCAAGGTTGTGTGTGGCCACCAGCATCACCCGCCCCTCGTCGCGCAGGTCGCGCAGCAAGGCCACGATGGTATCTTCGGTCTTCACATCCACGCCGGTAAAGGGTTCGTCCAGCAGTATGACCTGCCCGTTCTGCGCCAGCGCACGGGCCAGAAACACCCGCTTTTTCTGCCCGCCGGACAGCTCGCCGATCTGGCGCTTGCGAAAATCGGCCATGCCCACCCGGTCAAGCGCCTGTGCCACGGCGGCATGGTCGGCGGCACGGGGAATGCGGAAAAACCCCATATGGCCATAGCGGCCCATCATCACCACATCCTCGACCAGCACCGGAAACGTCCAGTCCACATCTTCGGACTGGGGCACATAGGCCACCAGATTGCGGCGCAACGCCTCGGGCACCGACATGCCCAGCACCGAAATCTCGCCCCGCGCGGCCGGAACAAAGCCCATGATCGCCTTGAACAGGGTGGATTTGCCGCCGCCGTTCACCCCCACCAGCGCGGTGATCGTGCCCTTGGGCGAGGCGAAACTGGCATCGCGCAACGCCGTGGTGCCGTTGCGGTATGTGACCCACAGGTTTTTCACCGAAACACCCGCCCCTTCGTCCTGCGTCGCGGGGGCGGGCCGCTGGGGTGCCGCAGCCGGATTGACCGGCAGCGGCGCAAACGGGTGGGTGGAATTCATTCCGTCAGGCCCTTTGCAATGGTTTCCGAAGTCACGCGCAGCATATCCAGATAGGTCGGCACGGCGCCATCGCCATCGGTCAGCGAATCCACATACAGCAACCCGCCATAGCGGATGCCGGTTTCCCGCGCGACCTGCTGCGCCGCATCGGGGGAAATCGTGCTTTCGCTGAAGATCACCGGAATGTTGTTGTCACGCACCGCGTCGATCACCCGGCGCACCTGCTGCGGTGTGCCCTGCTGGTCGGCATTGATCGGCCACAGGTAAAGCTCTTTCAGCCCGAAATCCCGCGCCAGATAGCTGAAGGCGCCTTCGCTGGTCACAAGCCAGCGTTTTTCCTCGGGCACCGTGGCCAGCGCCGCCTGGATCGGCTCGATGATTGCGGTGATCTGGGCCTTGTAAGCCTCGGCATTGGCCGCATAGGCAGCGGCATTCGCCGGGTCATGTTCGGCAAAGGCATCGCGGATGTTGTCCACATAGATCAGCGCGGCCGAGGGGCTCATCCAGGCATGCGGGTTTGGCTTGCCGGTGTAGGGGCCATCGGCAATGCCCATCGGCTCTACCCCGTCAGACACAACGGCGCTGGGAATGTCGCTGAGGTTGCCGAAGAACTGCTCGAACCACAGTTCCAGGTTCAGCCCGTTCCACAGCACCAGATCGGCATCCTGCGCCTTGATGATGTCGCGGGGCGTGGGCTGGTAATTGTGTATCTCGGCCCCCGGCTTGGTGATGGATTCCACCACCGCCAAATCGCCTGCCACGTTCTGCGCAATGTCGGCGATGACGGTAAAGGTGGTGACGGCGCGGAATTTGTCCTGCGCCAGCGCGGGGGCGGCACCAAAGGCCAGCCCCAGGGCCAGACCGGCCAGAAGGTTGCGTCGTTGCAGCATCGGCATCCAGGTCTCCACTTTGCGAACCATTCGCAGGAAGAGATAGCACGGCGCTACGCAGATGCAATTGCGAATTAATCGCAAAATAAGAAATTTCCGTGATCCCACCGCCATCGCCCGGGGCCGCGGCCCTTCCCAACGCGCCCTGCCCCGCCTATAAGGCCCGCATCCCCGACCAGCGGAGCCCGCCATGCGCAGCGCAGAGATCACCCGCACCACCGCCGAAACCACCATCAGCCTGTCCGTCGATCTTGACGGAAACGGGTTTTACGAGGTGAAAACCGGCGTCGGCTTTTTCGATCACATGCTGGATCAGCTGGCCCGCCATTCGCTGATCGACATTACCCTGCGCGCGACGGGCGATCTGCATATCGACGACCACCACACGGTCGAGGATTGCGGCATCGCGCTGGGGCAGGCGCTGGCCCGGGCGCTGGGCGACAAGCGCGGCATCCGGCGCTATGGCGAGTGCCACCTGGCGATGGATGACGCGCAGGTGCGCTGCGCGCTGGATCTGTCGGGGCGGGCCTATCTGGTGTGGAACGTGGCCTTCCCCACGCAGAAGATCGGCACGTTCGACACCGAACTGGTGCGCGAATTCTTTCAGGCGCTGGCCACCCATGGCGGCATCACGCTGCATGTGGACATGATCCATGGCATCAACAGCCACCATATTGCCGAGGCGGCCTTCAAGGCGGTGGCCCGTGCCCTGCGCGCGGCGGTGGAGCATGACCCGCGCAAGGCCGATGCCATCCCCTCGACCAAAGGCGTGCTGTGATGCGCGCGCCAAATTTTTTCGAGGAAAAAATTTGCAAGGATTTTCAAAAATCCTTGGGCACCCGCACTGGTGACGCATGGGCCTGACGGTTCTGGTCGATTACGACAGCGGCAACCTGCATTCCGCCGAAAAGGCCTTTCAGCGCATGGCGGCCGAGGTGGGCGCGGGCGACGTTCTGGTGTCTGACAGGCCCGAGGATGTGGCCCGCGCCGACCGGATCGTGCTGCCGGGCGACGGGGCCTTTCCGGCCTGCCGTCAGGCGTTGGGGGCCTATGGCGGGCTGTTCGAGGCGATCGAAGAGGCGGTGACGACGCGCGCGCGCCCCTTCCTTGGCATCTGCGTCGGCATGCAGATGATGGCAAGCTGGGGCCGCGAATACACCGACACCCGGGGTTTCGACTGGATCGGCGGCGAGGTGGTGAAGATCACCCCCGATGACCCGGCGCTGAAAGTGCCGCATATGGGCTGGAACGATCTGGTGATCGACCATCCGCATGCGGTGCTGGCGGGCATTGCCACGGGCGACCATGCCTATTTCGTGCATTCCTATCATTTCCGCGTGGCCAACCCGGCCGAACGGCTGGCCCATGCCGATTATGGCACGGCCATCACCGCGATCATCGGGCGCGACACGATGGTGGGAACCCAGTTCCACCCGGAAAAGTCACAAGCCACCGGGCTGCGCCTGATTGGCAATTTCCTGCGCTGGACCCCCTGAGTGGATCTGGCCGCCATCCTGCAAGGGATCGGGGCCGACATGGCCGCTGCCCCCGACCGGGGCCGGGTGGCTGATTATATCCCCGAACTGGCGCAGGTTGACCCCGCCCGTTTCGGCATCGCCGTGGCCTTGGCCGATGGGCGGATGCTGACGGCGGGCGATGCCACCGTGCCGTTTTCCATCCAGTCGATTTCCAAGGTGTTCACACTGGCGATTGCGCTGGGGCGTCTTGGCGACCAGCTTTGGGCGCGGGTGGGGCGCGAGCCTTCGGGCCATGCCTTCAACTCGATCCTGCAACTGGAGTATGAAAAGGGCATCCCACGCAACCCCTTCATCAACGCTGGGGCCATAGTCGTCACCGATGCGATCCTTGCGGGCCATGCCCCGCGCGAGGTGCTGGGCGAGCTTTTGACCTTCATCCGCACCGCCGCAGGGGATGACGACATCCACATCAACCAGCGTGTCGCACGGTCCGAAACCGAAACCGGGCATCGCAACATGGCGCTGGCACATTTTCTGCGGGCGCATGGCAACCTGCTGAATCCGCCGGAAAAAACGCTGGGCACCTATTTCCACCAATGCGCGGTGGACATGACTTGCACACAACTGGCCCGTGCGGGGCGGTTCCTGATGGCGGCCCCCGGCATGCCGCATCTGGTGTCACCGTCCCGCGTGCGGCGGATCAACGCGCTGATGATGACCTGCGGGCATTACGACGCCTCGGGCGATTTCGCCTATCGCGTGGGCCTGCCGGGCAAGTCGGGCGTGGGCGGCGGCATTCTGGCGGTGGCGCCGGGGCGGGCCAGCATCGCCGTCTGGTCCCCCGGCCTGAACGACCGGGGAAACTCGCATCTGGGCAGCCTTGCGATGGAGCGTCTGGCCCGGGCTACCGGCTGGTCGGTGTTCGGCTGAGTGTTCAGCCCGGCCAGCCCGACACCTGCGCACCACCGAACACCACCTGGCTACGCACGGCCGGGGTGAACAGGCCATACAGCATGCGCGGGCTGTCCGGCGCGCTGACCGCATCCAGTGCCGCGCGCTGCGCGTCTGTCAGCACCACGCCCAAAGCCGCGGCATTGTCGCCCACCTGCGCCGCGCGGCTGACGCCCATCAACACCGATGCCACCCCGGGCCGCCCCGCCACCCAGGCCAGCGCCACCCGTGCCGGGCTTTGCCCTGCATCCGCCGCCACCTGCCGCAACACATCGACGATGCGCCAGTTCTTTTCGGTAAACAGCGAGTCGCCAAAGGGGTTGGCCCCGTCCAGCCGCTTGTCATCCTCGGGCCGCACCTCGCCTGCGACCGCCGCATCACGCGGCACTCCGCCTTGGCGCGGGGCTGCCGCCTCGACCGTCGCGCGGTCGTATTTCCCGGCCAGCAGGCCATAGGCCAGCGGGCTCCACGGCATCAGGCCCATGCCAAAGGTGCGGGCCAGTGGCACATGCTCATCCTCCACGTCGCGGTTCACCAGCGCATAGAAATATTGCAGCGCCACCGGCCCCGGCAGGCCGCGCACCTGCGCCAGCGTGGCAAGCTGCGCCACGAACCAGGCCGGAGAGTTGGAAAGGCCCCAGTAGCGGATTTTGCCAGCCCGCACCATTCCCGCCATGGTTTCAAGCAGTTCCTCGGCAGGGGTGACGCCATCCCAGATATGCAGCCAGTAAAGATCGACGTAGTCGGTGCGCAGCCGCCGCAGCGAACGTTCCAGCGACGCCAGCAGGTGTTTTGCCCCGCTGCCGCCCTGATGCACCCCCTGCCCCGCCGCGAACCCCGACTTGGTGGCCAGCACGATCTGGTCGCGCAGACCGCGTTCGGCGATGAAATCGCCCAGCATTTCCTCGCTGCGTCCGGCGGAATAGACATCGGCTGTGTCCACGAAATTGCCGCCCGCCTCGGTATAGGCGTCGAACACGGCGCGGGATTCGGGCTCGGCCATGCCCCAGCGCGCGGTGCCGAAGGTCATGGTGCCCAGCGCCATCGGGCTGACGACAAGGCCGGAACGGCCCAGCGTGCGGTAATCGGTCAGGGGCATGATCTGTCTTTCATAGTGGTTGATATGAAACGCATGACAGGTCTTGCACCGCCCCGCAAGCTGTTTCATATTGATCGCTATGGAACATGCCCGCCGCAAGACCGGCCGCCCGCTGTCGTTTGACCGCGAGGCGGCGCTTCACAGCGCCATGCTGCTGTTCTGGCGGCATGGGTATGAGGCCACATCGCTGGCGGATCTGACGGCGGCGATGGGCATCACACCACCCAGCCTGTATGCGGCCTATGGTGACAAGAAGCGGTTGTTTCTGGCGGCGGTGGATCTGTATCTGTCAGGCCCCGTCACGACAGAGGGCATCATCGACAATGCCCCCAGCGCAAGGGCAGCGGCCCTGGGGCTGTTGCAGGCGGGGGCCATCGGCAATACCGGCGCCGATACGCCGCCCGGCTGTCTGCTGGCCACGGCCGCCATCAGCTGTTCGGCGGGGGCGGCAGATGTGCAGGCGGAACTGGCCGCAATACGCGGCCGGATCGTGGACGCATTGCGCGGCCGGATCAGCAAGGACATCGCCGCTGGCGTCCTGCCCCCCGGCACCGATGCCGATGCGCTGGCGGCATATGTGATGGCCCTCCTTCAGGGCCTGTCAACGCTGGCGCGCGACGGCGCGCCGCGCGACAGGTTGCTGCGGGTAATAGACGTGGCGATGCTGTGCTGGCCGTCGCGGGAACCCGGATAGACCTGTATCAGTTCACCCGGCTCCACGTCTGCTTCTTGCAGATCAGCCCGCCCGCCACGCAACCCGCCAGTTTCATCGAATTGCCGTTCAATTCGATGCCACCGACATAGATCTTGTTGTTGGCCGGGCGCCAGACCTTGCCCTCATAGGTGCCGTCGCTTTGCAGCACCATGTCGATGACCAGTTGCTTGCCGATGTTTTCCGACGCGTATTCGGCCCCGTCCTTGAACGTGCGCGAGATGACGCCACAGAAGGCCCCGCCACAGGGCGCGATGGTGACATGGGCATAGGCCCCGTCATCCACCTGGGTCTGCCAGACCCCTTCGACCGGGTCGGCAAGGGCGGCCCCGGCTGCGAACACGATTGCGGCGGCGAGTGCGATGAATTTCATGTGATCCTCCTCCCTGAAGGTTGATTTGACTATCCGCGACCGTGGCCGATTCCGGCAAGCGTGACGTGGGGTCGCGCGATCCGGGCAGGTCTGCGGCGCAGACCTTGGCAATCGGCCCCCGCCATGCGAAATGGGCGCGGCAATCAGCCGGAGCCTGCCATGATCCTCTATCCCGCCATTGATCTGAAAGACGGCCAGTGCGTGCGCCTGCTGCGCGGCGAGATGACGGCCGCCACCGTGTTCGGCGATGATCCGGCAGCGCAGGCGGCGGCCTTTGCCGGTGCAGGCTGCGCGTGGCTGCATCTGGTCGATCTGAACGGCGCCTTCGCGGGCCAGCCGGTGAACGGCGCGGCGGTCGAGGCGATATTGGCGCGGGTGAAGGTGCCCTGCCAGCTTGGCGGCGGCATCCGCGACATGGCGACGATCGAGGGCTGGCTGGCCAAGGGTCTGGCGCGGGTGATCCTGGGCACTGTGGCGGTGGAAAACCCCGCACTGGTGCGCGAGGCGGCACGCGCCTTTCCCGGCCGGGTCGCCGTGGGCATCGACGCCCGCAAGGGCGTCGTCGCCACCAAGGGCTGGGCGCATGAGACCGGCGTGCAGGCCACGGATCTGGCCCGCAGTTTCGAGGACGCCGGGGTGGCCGCCATCATCTACACCGACATCGACCGCGACGGCGCGATGCAGGGGCCCAACATCGCGGCCACCGAGGCGCTGGCCCGCGCCGTCAGCATCCCCGTCATCGCCTCGGGCGGTGTGGCATCGCTGGCCGACCTGATCGCCCTGCGCGACACGGGGGTGATCGCCGGTGCCATCTCGGGCCGCGCCCTGTATGATGGGGCGATTGATCTGGCGGCGGCGCTGGCGGCGCTGGCCCGCTGACCCGCTCTTTCCAGACAGAAATATCCTCGGGGGTGAGCCCGAAGGGCGAGGGGGCAGACAGCCCCCTTCCCCGCCCCGCCCTGCCGCGCTAAGGTCTGCCCATGCTGAAAACCCGCATCATTCCCTGCCTTGACGTGGCCGATGGCCGTGTGGTCAAGGGCGTCAACTTCACCAACCTGCGTGATGCGGGCGACCCGGTGGAGGCCGCACGCGCCTATGATGCGGCCGGGGCGGACGAGCTGTGTTTCCTCGACATCCACGCCACCCATGAAAACCGCGGCACGATGTTCGATCTGGTCACGCGCACGGCGGAACAATGCTTCATGCCGCTGACGGTGGGCGGCGGGGTGCGCACGCACCACGATGTGCGCGCGCTGCTGCTGGCGGGGGCCGACAAGGTGTCGTTCAACTCTGCCGCCGTGGCCGATCCCGATGTGGTGCGCGATGCCGCTGACCGTTTCGGCAGCCAGTGCATCGTGGTGGCGATTGATGCGAAAACCGTGGCCCCGGGGCGGTGGGAGATTTTCACCCATGGCGGGCGCAAACCCACCGGCATCGACGCGGTGGAATTTGCGCGCACGGTAGCGGCGAAAGGGGCGGGGGAAATCCTGCTCACCTCAATGGACCGCGACGGCACCCGTGCAGGCTTCAACCTGGCCCTGACCCGCGCCATTTCGGATGCGGTCAGCGTCCCCGTCATCGCCTCGGGCGGGGTCGGCACGCTGGATCATCTGGTGGAGGGTGTGACTTTGGGCGGCGCTTCCGCCGTGCTGGCCGCCTCGATCTTCCACTTCGGTGAATTCACCATTGCGCAGGCCAAGGCCCACATGGCCGCCGCCGGCATCCCGGTGCGGCTGTGAACGGCTCTGCGCTGGAACGCCTCGCCGCCACTATCGCGGCCCGCAAGGGGGCGGATCCTGACAGTTCCTGGACCGCGAAACTGCTGGCCAAGGGCCCGGAAAAATGCGCCGAGAAATTCGGCGAGGAAGCCATCGAGGCGATCATCGAGGCGGTGAAGGGCGACCGTGAACGGCTGACAGCCGAGGCGGCGGATGTGCTTTATCACCTGCTGGTCATGCTGGCAGCCCGCGATGTGACGCTGGCCGAGGTGCTGGCCGAGCTTGACCGGCGCGAGGGTGTATCCGGGCTGGCCGAAAAGGCCGCGCGCGGCTAGGCTGAGGAAAAACCCGGAGCGTGCCATGCCGAAAATCGCCGTCGAGAATGCGCTGCAACCCGGCAAGACCTACAATGTCGATGCCGGGAAATTCACCGCCATGCGCGCGGCGGTGCTGGCCGTGGTGCCCGATGCCCCGCCTGGCCTGACCCCGGCCCAGATCATTGCCGCCGTTGCCCCCCACCTGCCGCCCGCGCTGTTCCCGGGCGGGGAAAAGGCCGGATGGTGGGTGAAAGCCGTGCAACTGGATCTGGAGGCCAAGGGCGTGCTGCATCGCGCCGCAAAGCCCCCGGTGCGGCTATGGCGGGCGGGCTGAGACCCCCGCCGGTCGCCCGCACTGCACCCGAACGTTCTCGAGAACTTTTTGCAAAAATCTTCGAAGATTTTTTGGGCCTACAGCCCCAAACGCGGAATTTCGATGGCCGGGCAGCGGTTCTGCACGACCCTTACACCCTGCGCCTCGGCCAGCGCCGCTGCCGCCGCATTCTCCACCCCCAGCTGCATCCAGACCGTGCGCAGCCCCGGCAGATGCGCCAAAGCCTCATCCACTACCGGCCCCACCGCATCAGACCGCCGGAAGATATCGACCATATCCACCGGCACATCGGCGGGGATCGACGCCAGATCGGGATAGATCACCTCGCCCAGCGCCGTGCCGCCCGCCTGCCCGGGGTTGACCGGAATCACCCGGTAGCCCCGCCCCGCCAGCCATGCCGCAACCCGGTGGCTGGGACGGTCGGCATTCGGTGACCAGCCGACAAGGGCGATCACCCGGGTCGTGGTCAGAATGTCGCGCAGTTGATCATCTGACGGGTTCATCGGTTCTTCTCCTTGGGGCATCGGGTGCAGCCGGGCTTTGCCAGCGTCAGACACCACAGATACCCCGGCTTGGGCCATAAAAAAAGCGCCCGTGCCAAAGGGGACGGGCGCAGTGGCGGAACGAGGGACAGTGAAGTTCGAACGGGGGTTCCGACCCCGCTCTGGTTACAAAATAGCAACAGGCCCGCCGGAAAAAAGGCCCGGTCGCGCAACTGTGAACCCCATGCATCGGCGTCTGGTTGGCCTGAAGCGCCCTGCCGCCATGCGCGACATGCGCAATATATGCGACTACCTCTGGCTCACCGCATAAAGCGCCACAGCCGCCGCGTTCGATACATTCAGCGAACCGAAATCCCCCGCCGCAGGCACCCGCACCAGCTTGTCGCAGGTGTCACGGGTCTTGTCGCGCAGGCCCGGCCCCTCGGCCCCCAGCACCAGCCCGATGGGCCGCGTGCCCGCCGCAGCAACCGCCTCGGCCAGCGTTTCCGTCGCCTCGCCGTCCAGCCCCAGCAGCACATAACCCATGGATTTCAGGCTTTCCATCGCATCGGCCAGATTGACGACGCGCAAATAGGGCTGACGTTCCAGCGCGCCGCTGGCCGTCTTGGCCAAAGCGCCGGTTTCGGGGGCCGAATGGCGCTGGGGTGCGATCACCGCCCGCGCGCCGAACACCTCGGCCGACCGCAGCACCGCGCCCACGTTATGCGGGTCTGTCACCCGGTCCAGCAGAACCACCAGCGGCGCACCGGTGCCCGACACGCAGATATCCTCCAGCCGCCCCCAGTTCAGCGGCCGCACCTCCAGTGCCGCCCCCTGATGCACCGACCCCTCGTCGATCGGCACGTCAAACCGGCGCGGATCGACAATCTCCGGCTCCATCCCCGCCTCAGCCACCGCCTCTTCCAGCTTGTCGAAGGCGTTCTTGGTCAGCACCAGCCGCAGCTTTTCCCGCGCCGGGTTCACCAGCGCGTCGCGCACCGCATGCAGGCCGAACAGCCAGACGGTTTCCTTTTCCGCCGTGCGACGGGCGCGTTCCTTGTCGATCACCCAGGAAGGTTTCTGCGATCCCGTCGTCATGCTTTGCCCCGCTGCCAGCCGCCACAGCCCCGGCTGCGCGGCAGAGACAATGCGGCGCAGGGCCGGTGCGTGCAAGCGAAAACGGCCCCGCCCCGTGCAGGCTGCCTGTGAACCCACCCAACGTTGCCCCCTTCACTTTCCGCCTTGACGCCCCCCCACCCCTTCGCTAATCACGCCCCTCAGTGGGCGATGTGCTGCAAGGTGCGGCAGCGGACTGTAACTCCGCCGAGGCGACTCGTGCCTGGTTCGATTCCAGGATCGCCCACCAACTCAAACAAAAGACCGGTTTTTCAGGGCTTTGCGGCCAAACCTGTGGCAGATGGCGTGCAACGCTGCGCATCAGCCCATCACGCAAAATCCCGCACCGCTTGCGCCCGCACGCCGCCCCCGCCATGCTGCCGCCATGCCACAATCCCCGCTCCTTGCCTTCTTCGCCCGCCTGTTCGAGCCCACCTGGCTCCGTCACCAACGGCAGGCCTTTGCAGCCCACCCGCCCCCCGGATGGTGGCAGGTCGATGCCACGTCAGGCGCGCTGCTGGCCGGGGCGCTGAAAGACGGCCTGCCGCCGCAGGGGCACATGCTGGGCCGGGGCTGGGGCTGGCATGCCCTGGGGCGCGCCGATGGCAGCGATGACGTGCTTTACATCCGCCGCGACGGGCGCTGCGCCATCGTGCACCTGACCTGGCAGCGCGAGACCGATCCCCGCTGGCCAGTCTCGGCCCTCTACGCCAGCCTTGCCGAAGCCCGCGCAGCACTATACCGCTGGAGCGCCGCACCGGACCGGCCCACAGACCCCGAGGCCCCATGACCGACCGTTCCTTCCGCTTCAGCCATGCCATCACCCGCCGCCCCGCCGCCAGCATCACGGCAGGCCTGCGCGCGGTCGATACCGGCGCGCCCGATCTGGCGCTGATGCTGGCGCACCACGCCGACTACACCGCCGCCCTGCGCGCCACTGGCGCCACAATCGTGGAACTTGACGCGCTGGAACCCTACCCGGATTCGGTCTTTGTCGAGGATACCGCACTCTGCCTGCCCGAAGGCGCGGTGGTCATGCGCCCCGGCGCGCCCTCGCGTCTGGGCGAAGCGGCGGAAATGGCCCCGCATCTGGCGGCGCTTTACGGCCAGGTCGTCAGCATCACCGGCCCCGGCTTCATCGAGGGCGGCGACATCCTGGTGACGGAGCGTGAGATTCTGGTGGGCCGCTCGGCCCGCACCGATGCGGCGGGCATCGCCGAACTGATCCGGCTGGTGACACCCTGGGGCCACAAGGTGCGCGAGGTGGAAACCCCGCCCGGCGTGCTGCATTTCAAGACCGACTGCTCGCTGCTGGATGCCGAGACCATCCTCGCCACCCCGCGGCTTGCCGCGTCAGGCTGTTTCGACGGCTACCGAGTCATCCACACAGGCGAGGGCGAAGAGGCCGCAGCCAATTCCATCCGCTTCAATGATCTGGTGCTGGCCCCCGCCGGTTTCCTCCGCACCGCCGAAACTCTGGACCGCGCGGGTTACAACCTGCGCCTCATCGGCAACAGCGAATGCGCCAAACTTGATGGCGGCATGTCCTGCCTCAGCCTGCGTTTCACCCCTCACCCGTGACGCGGCACTGACCTGCCACGGCGCGACATCCGCGGCTATACGCCATCCGCGCCTTCATCCTGGCAAAGCATCCCCGCCTTGGGCCTCGACAATCCGGCCCCCCAAAAACCGCACACCCTTTCTTGCTGGCCCAAATATCCCCGCCGGAGGCCTCCACCATCCCGGCCCCCCATCGCCCCAGACCACCGCGCCGCCGGTTCCCGCATCCCCTGGCAAGGCCGTTCCCGGGGCCTCGATTGCCGCGGGAACGGCTCCTCCGCCTCAGGGGATCAGCACCGCCGCACGCTCCAGATCGGCGCGGTCCTCGGTGCCGTCGTCGAACACCACCACCACCGACACGCTCTGCACCATGCCCAGGGGCAGCACGACATAGGGCAGATGCCCCTCCAGCGTCATCGCATTGGGCTGGGCCGTGCCCTCGTGGCACGGTTCGGTTTCCCAGACCTTTGCCGCTGCGCCCGAATTCACCGAAAACCGGATCTCCGACAGGCCGCAGCGCCAGCTTTCCAGATGGGTAAAATACAAAAGGTCATTGCCCTCATATTCCCGGATAGCCACCCAACTGCCCTTTGTGGCCGCCAGAATCGGCTTCACCTCGGCCGCCGTGGTGAAATTCTGCGCCAGACCCGGCCCACCGGCCGCAAGGCCCAGCAGCACCGCCGCAACACCGCCGAACCACCGCATCCTGTTGCCCCTTTTCGCTTTTTCACCGCGCGCGAAGCCGGATAGACTGCCCTTCACCCGTCAGCGCAGGTTCAGTATGCCCAAAGCCCCCCCCGCCCGGCAATCCTTCAATATCCTTGCCGTGGTGCAGGGTGGCCGTTTGCAATACGAGGCAGTGCTGCTGGCCGCCTCGCTGCGCGCCACGAACCCCGGCTTTGCGGGCCAGCTTTATCTGGCCGAACCGCAGCAAGGGCCCCTTTGGCCCGATGACCCGCGCGTCACCGATCCGGCCACGCGGGGCCTGCTGCAAAGCCTGGGCGCGGTATTCCTGCCGTTCGAGAACCGGGTGTTCGGCCAAAGCTATCCCTATGGCAACAAGATCGAGGCGCTGGCGGCCCTGCCTGATGCGCCCTTCCTGTTTCTGGATACCGACACGCTGGTCTGCGGGCCGCTCGATACGCTGGCGATTGATTTCACCCGCCCCTCGGCCTCGATGCGGCGCGAGGGCACCTGGCCGCAGCCCGATCTTTATGGCCCGACGATGGCGGATATCTGGTCCTCTCTCTACACCAAGTTCGGGCTGGATTTCGCCAGCAGCCTCGATCTGTCGCAGCCTGACAATTACTGGCAACGCTATCTCTACTTCAACGCGGGCTGGTTTCTGCATGACAGCCCGCAGGCCTTTGGCCAGCGGTTTCTGGATTATGCCACCGCGATCCGCGATGACCCGCCGCCAGAACTGGTCTGCCAGTCGCTTGACCCCTGGCTGGATCAGGTGGCTTTGCCGCTGGTGGTGCATGCCTTGGGCGGCGGGCGGCCCGGGCCGGGGCTGTCGGGGCTGGACGGTGATGTGACCTGCCACTGGCGCACCCTGCCGCTGCTTTACGCCCGCGAAGCCGACCGGGTGGTGGCGGTGCTGGAACAGGTGGCCGCGCAGAACCCGGTGAAAAAGGTGCTGAAGGAGTATCAGCCCTTCAAGAAAATGCTTTATCAGGGCAAGGGTGCCGCAGTGCGGGCGCTGTTTGATCGCGCGGCCCTGCCCCGGCGCGAACAGATCATCCGCAACACCATCAAGCGCGAGGGCCTGTGGGTGCGTTGAGCGATTACATCCGCAGCACTGGATAAAGCGACGCGACCAGCAATGCGGCCATGGTCCAGTTGAACGCCCGCAGCCGCGCGGGGTTGGTCAGCACGCGGCGCAACTGCTGGCCGATCAGCGTCCAGACACTGACCGAGGGCAGATTCACCGCGCCGAACACGCCCGCCACCAGCGCAAGGCTGGCAAGGCTGCGGTCGGGGGCATAAACGGCGGTCGCGGTCAGCGCCATGGCCCAGGCCTTCGGGTTCACCCATTGAAACGCCGCCGCCTGCAGGAATGTCATGGGGCGGCCCTTGGCCTGGCCCTCTTTCGGCGGGGCGGCATTGGCGATCTTCCAAGCCAGCCACAGCATATAGGCCACCGAGGCCAGCTTCAGCGCCCATTCCGCCGCAGGCAGCGCCAGCACCACGCCCGCCAGCCCCAACCCCACCAGAAAGGCCATGGCGACAAAGCCGATGCCGATGCCCAGCATATGCGGCACGGTGCGCGACCAGCCGAAATTCGCGCCTGACGCCATCAGCATCAGGTTGTTGGGCCCCGGCGTGACCGAGGTGACAAAGGCGAAAGCGACCAGCGCTGTGAAAAGATCATATGTCATGGCGCAAGGATCATCCGGATCACGCGGCATTTGATTGCAATTTTGCTGCCAAGAACGCATTCTTCGCAATAAATGGCGAAACTGGATGAGATAGACCAAAAGATATTGCGCGAACTGACGCGCAACGGCCGGATCAGCAATCTTGATCTGGCCGACCGTATCGGCCTGTCACCCTCGGCCTGCCTGCGCCGGGTGCAGGAGCTGGAGCGCAGCGGCGTGATCAAGGGCTACCGCGCGGTGCTGGATGCGGGCAAGATGGGTGCGGGCTTTCTGGCCTATATCACCGTGGGCCTGTCGGTGCATACCAAGGCCGCGCAAGAGGCGTTCGAGCGTGCCATGGCCCGCGCGCCCGAGGTGCGCGAATGCCACAACATCACCGGCACCGTGGAATATTTGCTGCGGGTAGAGGCCGCCGATCTGGCCGCCTACAAGCATTTCCACACCGAGGTTCTGGGCGTGCTGCCGCAGGTGAACGCGCTGACCACCTATGTGGTGATGGGTTCCCCCAAGGATGAACGCGCCTGAACGCCGCTTCAGGCTTTGCGCTTCATTCACCCGATTTTCCGCAGGTTTTTTTCCTTTTCCGCAAGATTCCACCCGTTTTCCGCCCCCTGCAAGCCGGTTGTGCGGTGGCATCGCTTCCCCTAACCTGCCGCCGATCTGATCCACGGGAGGGAGACCCAGATGACCGCACCGCGCAAGCTTGGCTTCGATACGCTGCAAATCCACGCCGGGGCAAAGCCCGATCCGGCGACCGGCGCGCGGCAGGTGCCGATCTACCAGACCACGGCCTATGTGTTCCGCGATGCCGATCACGCGGCCAAACTCTTCAACCTGCAGGAGGTGGGCTATATCTATTCGCGCCTGACCAACCCCACGGTATCGGCGCTTGCCGAACGCGTGGCGGCGCTGGAGGGCGGGGCGGGCGCCATATGCTGTTCGTCCGGCCATGCCGCACAGATCATGGCGCTGTTTCCGCTGATGGGGCCGGGCTGCAATGTGGTGGCATCCACCCGGCTTTACGGCGGCACGATCCAGCAGTTTTCCAACACGATCCGCAAATTCGGCTGGTCGGCAAAGTTTGTCGATACCGACGATCTGGCGGCGCTTGAGGCGGCGGTGGATGACAACACCCGCGCGATCTTCGTCGAAAGCATCGCCAACCCGGGCGGCTATATCACCGATCTGGATGCCGTCGCGGCGGTGGCCGACAAGGTGGGCCTGCCGCTGATCGTGGACAACACCACCGCGACGCCCTACCTCACGCGGCCCATCGAGCACGGAGCCACGCTGGTCGTGCATTCGGCCACGAAATACCTGACCGGCAATGGCACGGTGACAGGCGGCATCGTGGTGGACTCAGGCAAATTCGACTGGTCGGCGAGCGGAAAGTTCCCCAGCCTGGCCGCACCCGAACCCGCCTATCACGGGCTGAACTTCCATGCCGCCTTGGGGGGCATGGCGTTCACCTTCCACTCCATCGCCGTGGGGCTGCGCGATCTTGGCATGACGATGAACCCGCAGGGCGCGCATTACACGCTGATGGGGATCGAGACGCTGAGCCTGCGCATGGAACGTCATGTTGCAAATGCCAAAAAGGTCGCCGCCTGGCTGGAGGCTGATCCCCGGGTGGATTTTGTGACCTATGCGGGCCTTGCGTCATCGCCCTGGCATGACCGGATGGCGCGCATCTGCCCCAAGGGTGCCGGGGCGCTGTTCACCTTTGCGGTGAAGGGCGGCTATGACGCCTGCGTGAAACTGGTCGACGGGTTGGAATTGTTCAGCCATGTGGCCAATCTGGGCGACACGCGCAGCCTGATCATCCATCCCGCCTCGACCACGCACCGGCAACTGCCGCCGGAAAAGCTGGCCGGGGCCGGGGCCGCGCCGAATGTGGTGCGCCTGTCGATCGGCATCGAGGATGCCGATGACCTGATCGCCGATCTGGATCAGGCTTTGGCCAAGGCCACCGCCTGAGGGCTGCGCGAATGGAAATGGGGCTGGCGCAAGCACCAGCCCCATTCTGCGATGCGCAAGACGCGCTTATTGCTCCAGCGCGAAGATCACCGTCACCTGCGCGGTCATCGTCACTTCACCCTCGGCCACCGGCACGGCATCGGCGGCCATTCCCGCCTCCATGCGGAACTGGGGCATCGGCGGGGCATAGCCGCCGCCTTCGGTGATCTCGATGATCGGGCCCAGCCCCACGCCCGCAGCGCCGGTCAGCAGCGTGGCCTTGGCCACGGCATCGGCCACCGCGCGCTTGCGCGCCTCGTCCATCGCCGGATCGGGGTCGGTCAGGCCGAACCCCACGCCGTTCAGCGTATTGGCCCCGTCCTGCACCGCCGCATCCAGCACGCCGCCCAAAGTATCCAGCGCCCGCACCCGCACCGTCAGCATGTTCTGCGCGATATAGCCGGTGATCACGGGAGGGGCGTTGTCTCTGGTCGATTGCCAGTTGGCATTCAGCGACAGCCCGGTGGTTTGCAGATCACGATCGGCGATGCCCGCCGCGCGCAGACGCTCCAGCACCTTGGCCAGTTCGGCGGAATTGGCGGCCATCGCCTCGGCTGCGGTGGCCGCTTCGGTCATCACGCCAAGGGTGATGGTGGCCATGTCGGGCCGTGCATCGACCCGGCCTTCGCCGGTCACGGTGATGCGGGGGCTTTGCACCTCTTGCGCCATTGCGGCGAAGGGCAGGGCGATGGCGGTGGCCAGGGCGAGAGCGGTCAGAATGCGCATGGGGATCCTCCTTGGATTTAAGCGACATTTCCTCTCTCTGACGCGGGCCGCAAGGCGATCCTTGGGGCTTTTTCTTTCATTCGGCAAAAACCTGCTGTAAAGGATCAAGGGTCGCGGCGGCAGACTCCCCGACACCCCGCAAACCATGCTAGACCCGTGGAATGAAACCCAGTTTTGCCCTCACCCTGTCGGATGACGAGATCGGCCTGTTGCACCGCACCGCGCGGGGCTGGCTGGAAATCGGTCAGACCCGGTTCGACAACCCCGACCTGACCGAGGCGCTGGGATACCTGCGCGGCTCGGCCACCGGCCTGTCGCCCCGGGGCATCACCACAAAGCTGGTGATCCCCAATTCCCAGATCCTTTACATGGAACTGGACGCGCCCGGCCCCGATGCCGCGCAGCGGCGCAAACAGATCAGGGCGGCCTTGCAGGGCCGCACCCCCTATGACGTGGCCGATCTGGTGTTTGACTGGGCAGGCAGCGGCCCCACCGTGCAGGTGGCCGTCGTGGCGCGCGAAACGCTGGAGGTGGCCGAGGGCTTTGCCGCCGAGCATCGTTTCAACCCCTTGTCCTTTGTGGCGATCCCGCCGCCCGGCGTGTTCGGCAAGGAGCCGTGGTTCGGCCCCACCACGATGGCGCCTACCCTGCTGCCCGAGGGCGACAAGGTGGAGCGTGACGCCCAGCCCATCATCATCGTCGCACGGGAAATGCCCAAGGCAGACCCCGCACCGGTTGCTGCACCTGCGGCAATGGTGGAACCGGACGCCCCGGCCATGGCAGCGCCGTTGGCCCGGACGCCGGAGCCCGTAGCCGAGGCCGATCCGGTTGCCGCGCCTGCGGTGGTGCAGGCGGAAACCCCGCCCATGCCCAAGCCTGACATGCCTGCGCCCCGCGCCGCGGCTGATGAGGCACCGGTGGTGGCCGCGCCTGTTCCACCTGCGGCGGCAGCGGCCGAACCCGTGACCATCGCCGTGCCAGAGCCTGCGCCAGAACCCGCCCCCCCGGCAAGACCTGTGCCAGAGCCTGCGGTCGTGCCAGAGCCTGCGGTCGTGCCAGAATCTGCGGTTGTGCCAGAACCTGCGGTTGTGCCAGAACCTGCGGTTGTGCCAGAGCCTGCGGTTGTGCCAGAGCCTGCGGTTCCCGTCGCCCCCGCAACGACCAGACCCCAGGCATCGTCGCCCCAGGCGGCTGCGGCCAGGGCCGCGCGTGACGCGCGCGCCGAGCCGGCAGCTCCGGCGCGGCCCGCCCCTGCCAGCGTGCTGGCCGATCCGCTGGAACCTGTGCAACCCGCCCGCGCAACCGATGTGCCCGACGCGCCCTTCATCGACGTGGCCGATGTGGCGGCGGAAGAGCCCGCAGCACCATCGTTCGCCAGCCGCCGGGCCGCAGCCGATGCCGCTCCGCCGCCTCTGACTGTGGCCGCCACGACCTTTACCGCCCCCAAACCGCCGAAACTCGCGTCACCCGTGGCGGCCCCGGCTGCCCGTGCGGCCCCTGCAGCCAGCCGGCCCACCGCGGCTGCGGTGCCGCGCCCGCAGGCCAGCGGCGCGGCGGTGACAGCCCCCAGCATTCCCGGCGGACGCGGGCGCAAGCCGGTCAAGCCGATTGCCAAGCCTTCGGCCACGCCCGCCGGGGCGCAGCCACCCGCCAGCGGTGCCAGCACCATGGGCGGCTTTGGTGCGCGGCAATTGCCGCAGCGGGGCAAGCCGCGCTATCTGGGCCTGATCCTGACAGGGGCGCTGCTGCTGTTTCTGGCGCTGGTGGCGGCCTGGTCGTCGTTCTACATCGCCAGCCGGTCCGACACCGCCGAGGTCGAGGCGGCTGCGCTGACCCTGCCGGATACCGCCGCTGTGCCCGATGACGGCGGCGATGTTGCGGCGATCACCGCCCCCGATGCCCTGCCCCTGCCGGGCATCGAGGATGAGATGCTGGCAGACCTTCAGGATCCGGCAGATTTTTCAGCCGAAGAGGCGGCAGAGCTTCCGGCGGCTGATGTGCCAGTGGCGGCTGATGTTCCTGTCGTAGCGGATGCGCCAGAGGTGGTTGCGCCCGGCGCAGACACAGCAGCGGAAACCTCTGCCAGCGATCTGCCCGCGAATGCGGTTGCGCCTGAAGCTGCCGCGGCGGCCCTGCCCGGCGCGACGGTGCCCGCAGACGCCGCGGCAGTGGTGGCAGAAGTGGCGGCGCCCCCGTCCCTGCCCGCGCCTGATCTGCCCGCACCGGACCTGCCCGCACCGGACCTGCCGGTCTCCGCAACCGAAAGCCCCAGCGTGCGCCCGCTGTCCGAGGCTCAGGACGAGATTTTTCTGGCCACGATGGACAGTCCGCTGGAACAGCTGGATGCCGTGGCCCTGCCGCAGCCGCGCAGCGCGACAGATGCCCTGCCCGCAGCCCAACTGCCGCCGCCACCCTTCGGCACCACCTATCAGTTTGACAGCGCGGGCCGCATCCTGCCGACACCCGAAGGCATCGTGACGCCCGAAGGCTATACGCTGGTTGCAGGCCGCCCGGCGCTGGTGCCGCCTGCGCGCCCAGCCGCTGCCGCTGCCGCTGCCGTGCCACCCGCCGCAGCGGAACCGGCTGCCACAGCGGCGCAGGCACCCGATGCCGCCCCCGCGGACACCGCCAACGCCGCGCCCGATCCGGCGCTGGCCGGTGCGCGCCCGCGCAGCCGCCCCGAGGGTCTGGTGCCCCCGCCCGCGCAGGCCGAAGATGACGCGGCGCTGGCCGATGCCGATGGCACACGCGTGACCAGCCGCCGCCCGCTGGTGCGTCCGGCCTCGGTTTTCGCACAGGCCGAGGCGGCGCGCGAGGCGACGGCAGCGGCCTCGCTGGTGCTGGCTGCGGCCAGCGCCCCGGCTGTCGTGCCGCAAAGCCCGCTGGCGCTGACCGTCTCGCGCAAACCGCAGACCCGGCCCCAGGATTTCTCGCGTTCGGTCGAGGCTGCCGTGGCCGCCGCCGTGCGCCAGCCCGATCCGCCCGCCGCCCAGCCCGAAGAACAGCCCGCAGCGCGATCGGAACCCGAGGCGGATGATGAGCCCGAAGTGGTGGCCAGTGCCGCCCCGCGCATTCCCACCCGCGCCTCTGTGGCGAAACAGGCGACGTTCACCAATGCCATCAACCTGTCAAAGATCAACCTGATCGGCGTCTATGGCACGTCATCGAAACGCTCGGCGCTGGTGCGGCAGGCCAATGGCCGCTACCGCAAGGTCGCCGTGGGCGACCGGGTGGACGGTGGCACGGTGGCGGCCATCACCGCCAGCGAATTGCGCTATCAAAAGGGCAGCCGGATGATCACGCTGGCCATGCCGCAGGGCTGAACAGGGCCTGATGGCGATGAGAAAGGGGCGGCGCAGATGTTGCGCCGCCCCTTTCGTTCCGGCCCCTGACCCGGGTAGGGATCAGGCCTCAACTCGCCTTCAGCACACCCCGGTCGATCTGGTCCTGTTCGATGCTTTCGAACAATGCGCGGAAATTGCCCTCGCCAAACCCGTCGTCGCCCTTGCGCTGGATGAATTCGAAGAAGATCGGCCCGATCACGGTTTTCGAGAATATCTGCAACAGGATGCGCGTCTCGCCGCCATCCACCACACCCTCGCCGTCAATCAGGATGCCGTGTTTCGCCATCTGGTCGATGGGTTCGTTATGGCCCGCCACGCGGGTTTTCGACAGCTCGTAATAGGCCATCGGCGGTTTCGGCATGAACGTCAGCCCGCGCGCGGCGATCTCGTCGGTGGCGCTGTAGATGTCTGCCGCCCCCACCGCGATATGTTGAATACCCTCGCCCTTGTAGCGTTTCAGATATTCCACGATCTGCCCGGTCTCGCCGCGATCCTCGTTGATCGGGATGCGGATGCGCTGGCAGGGGCTGGTCAATGCGCGGGAAAACAGCCCGGTGAACTTGCCCTCGATGTCGAAGAACCGGATCTGCTTGAAGCCGAAGATGCGGCCATAGAAGTCGAACCACGTGTCCATGTTGCCCTTGTGGACATTGTGGGTCAGGTGGTCGAGGTAATAGAACCCCACCCCGGCGGGCTTCGCCGCCGCCAGCCAGTCGTATTCCGCGTCATAGGGGTTCGTGCTGCCATAGCGGTCGGTGAAATAGATCAACGACCCGCCGATACCCACGATTGCAGGCAGGTCCAGCGTCTTGTCGCGGCCCATGTAGGGCTCGGCCCCGTTCGCCACCGCATGCGCAAAGGCATGCTGCGCATCAACCACGCGCCAGCCCATCGACGGCGCGCAGGGGCCGTGTTCATCGACAAACCGGCGGGCATGGCTGCCGGGCTCGTCATTCAGGATATAGGTGATGTCGCCCTGCTGCCACAGTTCCACCGCTTTGGTCTTGTGCCGCGCGGTCAGCGCGTAGCCCATCCGCGTGAAGAGTTCGCGCAGCTTTTCCGGCTCGGGGTGGGCGAATTCGACAAATTCAAAGCCATCGGTCCCGGCGGGATTGGCGGCGGAAATGACGGCTTGCGGCGCGGAATGCGGGAACGGGCCCATGGCGATCTCCTTCATGCGTGACAATTGCAAGAATAGGCCAGGCCATGCGGGTTTTTTGCGCATTCTGGCCCCCGCACATTGCCATATCTGCGGCATTCCCGCAGACTTGCCGCGAACAGCGCGAGTTTTCCGCAATGATTGACGAGATTGATTCCCGCCTGCTGACCGCCCTGCAAAAGAACGCCCATCTGACGGCGCAGGATCTGGGCGACATGCTGCACCTGTCGCCCAGTCAGGCGGGCCGTCGCCGGCAGCGGCTGGAGGCCGAGGGTTTCATCACCGGCTATACCGCCCGGCTTGATCCGGCGCGGGTGGGGCTGCATGTGCAGGCCTTCGTGCAGGTGCAGATGGCAACGCATGCCCCGGATGTGGTCAAGGGCTTTGCCACCCTGGTCGGCACCCGGCCCGAGGTCATCTCGGCATGGACACTGACCGGCGAGGCGGATTACCTTCTGCGCGTCTATTGCGCCGATCTGGCGGCGCTGAACCGGCTGATCCATCAGGTGCTGCTGCCCCACCCCGCCGTGGCCCGCGTGCAAAGCCAGATCGTGATGGACCAGTTCAAACCCGATACCGCCCTGCCCACCTGAAGCCGCCACCCTGTCCGCCCGCCCCCAACGGAGAGCCCCGCCATGGAAAACTTCCTGCTGCAAGCCACGATCTATCTGGGGGCCGCCGTGCTGATCGTGCCGCTGTCGGTGCGGCTGGGGCTGGGTTCGGTGCTGGGCTATCTGGCGGCGGGCATCGTCATGGGGCCGCTGCTGGGTCTGGCGGGGACCGAGACCGAAGACCTGCAACATTTTGCCGAATTCGGCGTGGTGCTGATGCTGTTTCTGATCGGGCTGGAACTGGACCCCCGCGCGCTGTGGGACATGCGGCACAAGCTGATCGGCCTGGGCGGGTTGCAGGTGGTGGGCACCACTTTGGCCATCGCCGGGGTGCTGGTCTGGCTGGGCATCGCATGGCAGATCGGGCTGACGGTGGGCATGCTCTTGTCGCTGTCATCCACCGCCATCGTGCTGCAAACCCTGTCGGAAAAGAACCTGATGCGCACGGCGGGCGGGCGATCGACCTTTTCGGTGCTGCTGACGCAGGATATCGCCGTGGTGCCGATGCTGGCCATCATCCCCTTGCTGGTGGTGACGGGCGGCACGCCGACAACCTTCGCGCTTGGCACATCTGACAGCCACGCGCCGGCCGGGGCCGCCGAACCCCTGCTGGGGCTAGTGGCATCTCTGCCCGGCTGGGCTGTGACACTGGTGACACTGGCCATCGTGGCCGCCATCATCCTGGGCGGGCATTTCCTGTCGCGCCCGGTGTTCCGTTTCGTGCATGCCTCGCGCTTGCCAGAAATGTCCACCTTCATCTCGCTGTTGATGGTCATCGGCATCGCATTCCTGATGATGCTGGTGGGCCTGTCGCCCGCGCTTGGCACCTTTCTGGCCGGTGTGGTGCTGGCCAACTCGGAGTTCCGGCACCAGTTGGAGGCGGACATCAAACCCTTCAAGGGCATCTTGATGGGCCTGTTCTTCATGACCGTGGGGGTGGGCATCAACTTTGCCATTCTGGCCGCCAACCCGCTGCTGATCCTTGGCCTGACGCTGGGCCTGATTGCCCTGAAGGCCGCCGTGCTGTTCGCCCTGACGCTGATCTTTCGCCTGCGGGGCCATGACCGCTGGCTGTTCACCCTGGGGCTGGCGCAGGCGGGCGAGTTCGGCTTTCTGATCGTCAGCTTTGCCGTGCAGCAGACCATCCTGCCTACACCTATCGCGCAGGTCACGCTGCTGGTCATCAGCCTTTCGATGCTGCTGACCCCCGCCCTGTTCATCGGCTATGACGCGCTGGCCCGCCGCATGGCTGCCAGCACCCCCGACCAACCCGCCGACGAGATCGACGAAAAGGGCCGCGTCATCATCGCGGGCATCGGGCGGTTCGGTCAGGTGGTCAACCGTCTGGTGCGGATGAGCGGGATCAGCACCGTGGTGCTGGATGCCGACATGAAGATCATCGAAACCATGCGCCGCTTTGGCGTTAAGGGATTCTTTGGCGACCCGACCCGCCCCGAACTGCTGGAGGCTGCGGGCCTGGCCGAGGCCTCGGTTCTGGTCGTGGCGGTGGACAACCCCGAAAGCGCGATCAAGATCGTGACCTTTGCCCGCAAGTCCCGCCCCGACCTGCATATCGTCGCCCGCGCCCGCGACCGGGTGCATACCTACGAGCTGTATCAGGCGGGTGCCAATGACATCGTGCGCGAAACCTTTGACAGTTCTGTCCGCGCCGGGCGCTATGTGCTGGAAAACATCGGCTTCACCGAATACGAGGCCGCCCAACTGTCACGCACCTATTTCAAGGTCGACCGTTCGGCGCTGCGCGATCTGGCCGAGTTGTGGGTGCCGGGCCTGCCCACGTTGAAGAACGAGGCCTATATCGCCCGCGCCAAACAGCTGGACCGCGATCTTGAAACCGCGCTGATCCAGGAACTTGACGAGGTTCGGCCCAAGGTAGAGGCGGCGGAATGAGCGGCCCCCTCCTTGCGTTCATTTTCTGTCTCCAAATATCCCACGGGGGTCCGGGGGTGTGAAACCCCCGGCGCTGGCCAGCGCCAAAACCTTACCCGCCCGACACGCCCGCCTCTTCAAACGTCACCATGCCAGAATGGCAGGCCACCGCCCCCTGCATCACCGCAATGGCCAATGCGGCACCCGACCCCTCGCCCAGCCGCAGACCCAGATCCAGCAGCGGCTTTTTGCCCAGCCGGGCCAGCAGGGCGCCATGTGCACCCTCGGCGCTGACATGGCCTGCGACGCAATGGCCCAGGGCGCCTTCCTCGGCGCATTCCAGCACCGCCGCTGCCGCCGTGCAGATGAACCCATCCAGAATGACCGGCACGCGCAGCACGCGCGCCCGGGCGATGGCCCCGGCCATGGCGGCCAGTTCGCGCCCGCCAAGGCAGCGCAAGGCCTCCAGCGGGTCGCCCGTCAGATCGCCATGCAGCGCCAGCCCTGCGGCAACCACGCGGGTTTTCAGCGCCAGCCCCTCATCCGACACACCGGTTCCGCGCCCGGTCCAGTCACCCGCCCCGCCGCCGAACAGCGCACAGGCCAGCGCCGCCGCCACGGTGGTATTGCCGATGCCCATCTCGCCCGTCACCAGAAGGTCGGCCTGCGGATCGACCGCCTCCCACCCTGCGGCCAGAGCGGCCACCAGATCATCCTCGGTCATCGCAGCACCCGCGGTGAAATCGCGCGTGGGCGTATCAAGGTCCAGCGCCACAACGGCCATGGTCGCGCCAAAGGCCTGCGCCAACTGGTTGATCGCCGCCCCGCCAGCCTTGAAATTGGCCACCATCTGCGCCGTCACCTCGGCCGGAAAGGCCGAAACGCCCTGCGCCGTGACCCCGTGATTGCCCGCAAAAACCAGCACCTGCGGGCGGTTGATGCGGGGGCGCGGGTCGCCCCGCCAGCCGGCATACCAGATCGCCAGATCCTCCAGCCGGCCCAGCGCGCCCGGCGGCTTGGTCAGTTGCGCGTTGCGGGCACGGGCGGCATCCGCAGCGGCGGCGTCAAAGCCGGGCAGCGCCTGCAAGACGGCGTGGAACCCTGTGATCGTGGTGAATGGGGCTTGCATGGCCTGTCCCTCGTTGATCCTGTCGCCTGCCTTGGGTATCGACAAAGGCGGCGCAGGGCCAGCACGGAAAGGGCAATCGCATGACCGGGAACGACCATCTGGCGGGGCATCTGGCCGATCTGCGGGCCGCGCTTGGTCTGCTGACCCGACTGCCGCTGCCCCACGCACCGCTGCGCGGCGCAGATGCCGCCTGGGCCTGGCCCTTGGCGGGGGCGGTGGTGGGTGCGCTGGCGGCGGCGGCGGGCAGTCTGGCGCTGTGGCCGGGTTTGCCGGCCGGGGTGGCGGCGGCGCTGGTGCTGGGCGCGCAGGCGATGCTGACCGGGGCCATGCACGAAGACGGGCTGGCCGATACCGCCGATGGCCTTTGGGGCGGCTGGGACAAGGCGCGGCGGCTGGCCATCATGAAGGACAGTCACATTGGCACCTATGGCGTCGTGGCGCTGCTGGTGGTGGGGCTGGCGCGCTGGTCGGCTCTGGTGGCGGTTCTGGAGGCAGGGGCGCATTGGCCCGTGCTGATCGCGGTCGGCGCGCTCAGCCGGGTGCCGATGGCGGTGCTGATGTCCGCCCTTCCCAATGCGCGCGGCGCGGGGCTGGCGCAAAGCGTGGGGCGGCCTGCGGCGGGTGTAGCCTTGGGCGCTGCGGCTCTGGGGATAGGCCTGGCGCTGCTGCTGACGGGGGGAATGGCGGTGGCGATGGCCGCCTTGGCCGGGGGGCTGTGCCTTGCGCTGGCGCTGGTGGCGCGGGCCAAGATCGGCGGGCAGACCGGCGATGTGCTGGGGGCCTCGCAACAACTGGCCGAGGCCGCGGCGCTTGCGGTTGCGGCGGCACATCTGGCATAGCGTCGCTCCTCCGCCCCGATGGGCGATGTCGCCACCGCAACGCCATCGCCCGTCAGGGCAAAGAAGCGGGCATGAAAAAACCGCGCCCGAAAGCGCGGTTTTCCCCTGTCACAGCAATCAGGCCGCGCGGGCCACCAGCACGTCGCCAACGGTCTTGGCGGCGCCCGCCTCGTCCACGCCCGACACGGCGGCGACTTCGCGGGTCAGCCGTTCCAGTGCCGCCTCGTAAAGCTGCCGCTCGGAATAGCTTTGTTCGCGCTGGTCGTCAGAGCGGTGCAGGTCGCGCACCACTTCGGCGATCGACATCAGGTCGCCCGAGTTGATCTTCTGTTCATATTCCTGCGCCCGGCGCGACCACATCGCCCGTTTCACCCGCGCCTTGCCCTTCAGCGTATCCAGCGCCTTTGTCACCACATCGGGCGAGGACAGCGAGCGCATGCCGATTTCCGTCGCCTTGTGGGTGGGCACCCGCAGCGTCATCTTGTCCTTTTCGAACGAGATCACGAACAGTTCCAGGTGCAGGCCGGCAATCTCCTGCTCTTCGATCGAGATGATCCGGCCCACGCCATGCGCGGGGTAGACGACGAACTCGTCAGGGCGGAACTCGGGCTTCTTGGATTTGGTCATTCAGGCGCTTCCTCGATGAGAAGCCTGTTTCCGGCGACAAAATCACCAACCGGGGCCATCAGCCCCGGGGATGCATGTGACATGTCGCAAGAATTTCCGCCTCAGGCGAGCAGCGCTGAGAGGGTGGTCAGGCTTCCGTGCTTCTTTTGTAACAGCAGTATAGCACGATTTGCAGGTGATTCCAACTGGGGCAACATTGTGCCCGACTTGGCAGAGCCATTGAAATCAAACGATTTTCCGGCTTGCATCCCAGGCCTGACGCCCTGTCATGGCACAGGGCGATTCGCAAATCTGTGTTGTTTCAGCCGCCAACGCCGGGTGCGGGGCTGAAGTATTTCTCCATCTTGCCCTTTTCGCCGTCCCGCGCCTCGGCCTCGGGCAGCGGGTCGCGGCGCTGGGTGATCACCGGCCACAGCTCGGCATATTTGCGGTTGAAGGCAACCCAGGCCTCCATATCCGGCTCGGTGTCCGGGCGGATCGCATCGGCGGGGCATTCAGGCTCGCAAACGCCACAGTCGATGCACTCATCCGGGTGGATGACCAGCGTGTTTTCGCCCTCATAGAAGCAGTCCACGGGGCATACTTCCACACAATCGGTGTATTTGCAGGCGATGCAGTTGTCGGTAACAACATAGGTCATGGCGTGGCTCGGCTGTCTCTGATGCGCTTTGTTACCTAGTCCGGTGCCGCGGCGCATGCAAGCGGGCGCGGGAAGGAAAGATCAAGGCTGCGGCAAAACCGGCTGCGGCAGAACGATCAGCCGTCGGGCGGCGCAATCGGCGGAACATCCTCCGCCACCGCAACCTGCGCATCCAGATCGAGATACAGCGCCAGCGCATCGCTGGCCGATCCGCGCCGCAGCGCCACCCCGGTGATCCGCACCATGCGAATCCGGTTGCCCTGCGGAAACACCAGAACATCGCCCGGCCCTACCGCCTGCGCCGGTTTGGCGCTGCGCTGGCCGTTCACCCGGACGTGCCCGCTGTCCACCAGTTCGGCGGCAAGGCTGCGGGTTTTCACGAACCGCGCCTGCACCAGCCATTTGTCCAGACGAATCAACGGGCGCGGCGAAGGAACAGGTTCCCGCCGCGCCCGCATGCGGCCTTAGGTCCGGTTGCGCAGCGCCGCCAGCACCGCAAAGGGGTTGTCAGGGTCGATCTTTTCGACGCGGGGCGGGCGGGATTCAAAGGTTTTCGGTGCGTTGCTGCGGTTCTCGCGCGCGCCATCCTTGCCGCCACGGTCATTCCCACCGCGTTCGCCACGGTCATTGCCGCCACGCTCGCCGCCCTTGCCTTTCGGCTTGCCCTTGTAACCTTCGCTGCGCTCGGGGCGCGGGCCACGGTCGGGGCGGGTCTGCGCCTCGGCGGGGGCTGCAACCACCGTATCAGTGGCTGCGCCCTCGGTGCGGGGTGCATCGCTGCGCGGGCGGTCGTTGCGGGGCCGGTCGCCGCGCGGGCCGCCACGGCCCCGGTTCTCGCCCTGCGGCTGGTTTTCGCGGGGCGGTTGGCCTTCACGTGCAGGCTGACCCTCACGCGCAGGCTGGCGGTCTCGGGGCTGCTGGCCCTCACGCGAACCACCCCGGTCGTTGCGACGCGGGCCACGGCCCTCGCCTCCACGCGGGCGGGGGGCCCAGACGAAGGTGTAATAGCTTTCCATCTCGACCGGCGCGGTTTCAACCGGTGCCGTCTCAGCCGGCGCGTCTGCCACGGGTTCCACAGCAACGGCTTCACCCTCGGCCGCGTCCGTTGCCACAGCGGGCGCTTCCGCCGGTGCAGCCTCGACCGCCGCAGCTTGAATCGCAACCGGCGCGGCCATCGCCGCCTCGGGCTTCACCTTGGGCCGTTCGGCCTTGTCGCCGCGATAGCCCAACCCGCCCATCAGATCGGCGAACTGTTCCAGCGTCATGCCGGTGATCGACAGCATTTCCGGCGTGGCTTCAAACCCAGCGCGGCTGTCCTTCGCCCGCAAAAGATCGGCCAACCGCTCCAGCATGTCGATGCGGATCGCCCGCGCGCCTGCGGGGTGATAGCCCGCCAGCGTGTAATGCTGCTTCGGCACTTCGGCGATATTCGGGATCGTCACCAGCCCCGGAGGCGGGCTTTCGGGGAATTCCTGCAAGCCGTTGGCAAGGCTCCACAGCACCAGACGCAGCCGGGTGGGGGCAGGTTTCAGCAGCAGCGGCAGAAAGATGGTGAACTGGCCGAACCGCACGCCATGCTTGCGCAGGGCCGAACGCGCCTCCTGATCCAGCGTCTTGACCTCTTCGGTCACTACATCACGGGGCAGCAGGCCCAGACCCTCGACCAGACGGAAGGCGAAACCGCGCGCCAGCCCGGTCAGCGCCTCATCCCGGCTCATCGCCAGCAGGGGTTCGAACTGTGCCGCCACCTTGCGGTCGATGTAATGCTGCAAGCGGCGACGCACCTTTTCGGCGACATCCGGCCCGGCATCCTCATCGACAAAGGCCTCGACTGACGGGCGCAGCGCCTCGGCCCCGGCCACCAGCTTGCCCACCGCCTGATTGCCCCACATGAGGCCGCCCTGCTCGGTGAAGTCCATCTCGGTATCGGGGGAGTTGTAGAACTTGTCCGCCCGCAGATGGAACTCGGGGCGCAGCGCCTGAACGGCAGCTTGCCGCAGCGTTTTCGCCTCGTCCGGGGAATTCGACGCATCCTGACGGAAACGGAACCCTTCCAGACGGCCGACGAATTCGCCCTCCACCGTCACTTCACCCTTGTCATTCACCTCGGCCACAAGGCTCTCCTTCTGTTTCAACCGGCGCATCAGCACGGATGTGCGCCGGTCGACAAAGCGTTGCGTCAACTGCGCGTGCAGCGCATCCGACAACCGGTCTTCTACAGCGCGCGTTTCGTCGCGCCAATGGCTTTCATCTTCAACCCAGCTCTTGCGTTGCGCCACATAGGTCCAGGTGCGGATATAGGCCAGACGTTTCGACAACGCGTCAATATCACCATCGGTTCTGTCGATATGCTTGATAACCGTGGTCAACCAATCCGTCGGCACTTTTCCGCCTTGCAGAAAGCCGAAGATGCGCGCCAGCAGGGCGGTGTGTTCGCCTCCGGACTTGCCGCGGAAATCGGGAATGCGGCAGACATCCCACAGCAGTTTCACCGCTTGCGGGCTGCGGCTGCGGTCGGCGATCTCGGGCATCTGCGACAGGGTTTTCAACGCCTGAAGGTCGTCGGATTCGCGGGCGCGGGCCAGCCATTCGTTCGTGGTCGGGGCCTCAAGACTGGCGACCAGCCGTTCGACCGTGCCGAATTCCAGCGCCTCGTTGCGCCAGTTCAGTTTCTGGATCGGGGCGAAACGGTGGTTTTCGATGGCGTCGATCACGCCGTCGTCCAGCGGCCCGGCCTCGCCCGTCACGCCGAATGTTCCGGGGTCGGTGTGGCGGCCCGCGCGGCCCGCGATCTGGCCCAGCTCATGCGGGAACAACGCGCGCATTCGCCGCCCGTCGAATTTCGCCGTGGCGGAAAAGGCAACATGCCGGATGTCCAGGTTCAGGCCCATGCCGATGGCGTCGGTGGCCACCAGATAATCCACATCGCCATTCTGATAGAGCGCGACCTGCGCGTTGCGGGTGCGGGGGCTCAGTGCGCCCATGACCACCGCGCAGCCGCCCTTTTGTCGGCGGATCAGTTCGGCGATGGCATAGACATTATCAACCGAAAACCCCACGATGGCGCTACGAGGCGGCATGCGGCTTATCTTTTTCGAACCTGCCCAGGTCAGGGTGCTGAACCGCTCGCGCCGCATGAAGGTGACGCCCGGGATCAGCGCGGCAATCGCCGGGCGCATCACGTCAGACCCCAGGAACAGCGTTTCGTGAAGCCCGCGCGCCCGCAGCAGCCGGTCGGTGAACACATGGCCGCGTTCTGGGTCGCCGCACAGCTGAATCTCGTCCACCGCCACGAAATCGGCCCCGATTTCCTGCGGCATCGCCTCGACCGTGCAGACCCAATACTGCGTGCGCTCGGGCACGATACGCTCTTCGCCCGTCACCAGCGCCACCACTGACGGGCCGCGCTGCGCCACGCAGCGGTCATAGACCTCGCGCGCCAGCAGACGCAGCGGCAGGCCGATCACCCCGGTGCGGTGGCCCAGCATGCGTTCGATCGCGTAATGAGTCTTGCCGGTATTGGTCGGCCCGAGGACCGCCGTGACCCGTCCGGTCGCGCGCATCAGCCTGCTTTCAAAGTTCCTGCCCGGCGGCTTTGGCTTCCAGCCGTTCCACAGCCTCACTTATCCCGGCAAGGTGCGGATGTATAGCAAGTGCCGCGCGATAGGCCTCCAGCGCCTGTGCGGGGCGGTCAAGCTGTTCCATGATGGCCGCCAGCCCCGACATCGCCCCGAAATGCCGGGGGTTCAAGGCCAGCACCTGCGCTATGTCATTCACCGAAGGGCCGTATTGACCCGCCACGAAATAGGCGGTGGCCCGCGCATTCCAGCCTTCGGCGAAATCAGGCGCATGATCAATCAGCGCGGTGAAATGGTCGATGGCCGCATCGGTATCGCCCGCCTCCATCGCGTCGCGCCCGCGTTGCAGAAGCAAATCCATCGCGGCCGAGCCGGATTTTGACCATTCGCTCCATATCTGGCGCTCGATTCGCAGGGCGGCCCGGGCATCGGCACCGGCCAGTTCGTCAAACAGCGCGTCCAGCGCGGGCGTCTGCGCAAAAACCGGCGCGCATGACAGGAAAATCGGCAGCAATGCCGCAACGATACGATTGTGTAACCATCCGCGCGCTTTCATAGTCCCGACTGTAGCGTGGCCTTGGGGAAAAGCCATATCCCGCCGGTCACGAACAAGGGATGAACCACAACTTCGCAAGGATTTCGGGATGAGCACGATGATTGACGCCGCAGTCGCGGCCTTGAGTGACCGGGTGCAGGGCTTTGACGGCGTGGCGAAATTCGTCATTCCGGGCGAAGGCGCGATCATGTTCGACGCGGGCGGCGTGCGCGCGGGCGACGATGCCGCCGATGTGACGCTGACCGCCGAGGCGGATGTGTTCCAGGCGATTCTGTCTGGCGACATGAACCCGACGATGGCCTTCATGACCGGCAAGCTGGCGGTCGATGGCGACATGGGCACGGCGATGAAACTGGGTGCGGTTCTGGGGTGAACCCGCCCGCCCCGTTCCATGCCGCACTGGCCGACGGCCCTGACGGGGGCCGCGCGTTCTGGCTGACCGCCAGCGACGGGGTGCGGCTGCGTGCCGCCGTCTGGGGCCCGGGCGACCTGGGCACGGTGCTGCTGTTTCCTGGCCGCACCGAATATGCCGAAAAATATGGCCGTGCCGCCGCCGATCTGGCGGCGCGCGGCTATGCCACCGTGACGGTGGACTGGCGCGGGCAGGGGCTGGCCGACCGGCCCCTGGCCGATGCGATGACCGGGCATGTCGCGCACTTCCGCGATTATCAGCGCGACGTGCAGGCGCTGGTGGCGCTGGCCGAGGATCTGGCGCTGCCGCAACCCTTGTATCTGATGGCGCATTCCATGGGCGGCTGCATCGGGTTGCGCGCGCTTATGCTGGGCCTGCCGGTGCGCGCGGCGGTGTTTTCCGCGCCGATGTGGGGCATCCGCATCGCGCCGGTGATGCGCCCGCTGGCCGTCACGCTGGCCGCGGCGTCGTTGCTGGTGAAACGCGGGCACCGCTATGCGCCGGGCACGACCGCCACCACCTATGTGGCCGAGGCCCCATATCAGGGCAACGTCTTGACCACCGATCCCGAGATGTTCGGCTGGATGAAGGCGCAGGTTGCCGCCGTGCCCGAACTGGCCCTGGGGGGGCCAAGCCTGGGTTGGCTGCATGCGGCGTTGACCGAATGCCGGGCGCTGGCCGCCCTGCCCTCGCCCGCCACACCCACGCTTTGCGTGCTGGGCAGCGCCGAACGGGTGGTCGACCCCGCCCCGATTCGCGCCCGCATGGCGCGCTGGCCGGGCGGGCGGTTGCAACTGGTGCCGGGGGCGGAACATGAGGTCATGATGGAAACCCACGCCATCCGCGCCGGATTCTTTGACGCCGCGGCGGCGCTGTATCAGGCCCACCGATGACCTGAGGCCGCGCCGGTGTTTATTGCCCGTCTGCGGCCTTTTTGCGGGCCTCGGCGGCGGCCTTCATCCGCTCCAGCAGTTCGGCCTTGGTGGCGCGGTCGCCGAAGGGGTTCTTGTCGGTGCCCTTGGCGTTGTGTTCGTTGTGGCGCGGCGCGTGCTTGCTGGGTTTGGCGTTGCCGGATTTGCCGTAATCCATGGTGGTCCCCCGGGGCTTGCATCAGTGAAGCTGCCAGATGCCGCAAATGGGCGGCCAGCGCAACCGCCCCGCTGCGTCACGCGCTAAACGGTGATGCGGGTAAAGCCTTCGCGCAGCGCGTTCGACCACGCATCCGACATGGCGCGGAACGATTCGTCGCCCGCCTCGATCCGCCGCCGCAGGGTCACGCGGCAGGCATCACGCTCGATCACCGCCAGATCCAGCGGCATGCCAACCGACAGGTTTGACCGCAGCGTCGAATCCATCGACAAGAGCACCGCCTTTTGCGCATCGGCCAGCGAAGTATGCGCCTTGACCACCCGGTCGAGAATCGGCTTGCCGTATTTGTGTTCGCCGATTTGCAGGAACGGCGTGTCTTCGGTCGCCTCGATGAAATTGCCCTCGGGATAGATCAGGAACATCCGCATCGCGCCACCGCGACGCTGCCCGGCCACGATCATGCTGGCCGAGGCCCCCTGCCCCATGGCCGACAGTTTCTCGTCAATGTCGCTGCGCACGCGGGCCAGGGTGTTGCCCACCAGTTCCGCCACTTTCAGCAGCGTGGGCGCCTTCATGATCGAGGTTTCGGGCGTGGATTCAGGATCATCCATCGCGTCGCGCAGCCGCGCGATGGTGGTCTGCGTGACCGACAGGCTGCCCGCCGTCAGGATGGTGATCACCCGTTCGCCGGTGTCTTCGAACACGAACATCTTGCGGTAGGTGGCGATGTTGTCCAGCCCCGCATTGGTGCGGGTATCGGACAGCAGCACCATGCCATCCCTCAGCAGCAGACCGACGCAATAGGTCATGGAAATCCCCGATACCGACGCACGGCGTGACCCTATTGCTGCACGGCCTGAACCGCAACCACAACATCCAGATGTTCCACCCCCGGGCCGCGTGTCGTGCCTCTGATCGGGGCCGCATCTTGGGCATCAAGACCCGAGCCCAACCTTATATAGCGGTCATCCGGGCAGCAGGCATTGGCTGCGTCAAAACCTACCCAACCCAGCCCCTGCACCCAGATTTCCGCCCAGGCATGGGCCGCGTCATGCGCCGCCCCTTCCGCATCGGCCAGAAGATAGCCCGAGACATAGCGCCCCGGCAGCCCCGCATGCCGCGCTGCGGCCAGCAGGGCATGGGCATGGTCCTGGCACACACCCTGTTTCTGGGTCATCGCCTCGGAGGCCGTGGTCTGCGACTGGGTGGCACCGGGCGTATAGGCAATCGCCTGGCCCACCAGCGCCGACAGCCGGTGCGCGGCATCCAGCGCATCGGCAAAGCCCCGCACCGTTTCGGCAATCTCGACCAGCGCCGCATCCACCCGTGTGGGCAGCGTATCTTGCAGATAGCAATCGGGCGGGGTCCATTCGCGGTGGCCGCGCAGCACGCCGGCCATGTCGCGGGTTTCCACCCGGCCCGTCACCGTTACCGAAACCTCAGACACCGGGCCGGGCACCGTCCAGCCCTTCAGGCAATCGCCCGCCCCGTCGCGGAAGGTGCCGCCGGGAATGCCGTCGCTGACAGTCACATTCCATTCCAGCACTTTCTGGCCATCATTGCTGGCAGGGGTCAGCCGGTGGCTTTGCACCAGCCCGCGCACCGGGCGGTCATAGCGGTAGCGCGTCACATGATCGACCGTCAGCAGCATCAGCGCAGATCCCCGCTCAGATAGTTTTCATGCACCATGCCGCCCAGCGCCGCCACATCCAGAATGAAGCGGGTCAGAAACTCGTGCAGACCTTCGTCAAATATGTCTTCCACCGTCACCCGGTTCAGCCCGTCATGCAGCGCCTGCGCCTTTCCCTGCGCCGGGGAGGAACGTTTATACAACCGCTCCAGCCGGGCCAGATGGCCGGTGATGCCCTCGACACAGGTGATCAGCGACCTTGGGCATTGCGGGTTCAGGATCAGGAAATCCGCGATCTTGCGCGCCGTCACCTCGCCGCCGTAAGCCCAGTGAAACGCCCGGTGCGACGACATGGCGCGCAACAGTGTGGTCCATTGGTAATTGTCGAGGCCCGAGCCCACGAATTCCACACGGGGCAGCAGGACGTAGTATTTCACATCCATCAGCCGGGCGGTGTTGTCGGACCGTTCCAGATAATAGCCCAGGTTCAGAAAATCATAGCCGTCATTGCGCAAAAGCGTGGCGTCGATGGCACCCCGCACCATGGCGGCGTGCCGCATGGTCCATTCCGTCAGACGGCTGAGTTCCAGTTGGCTGCGCGGTGTGCGTTCCAGTTGCCGCAATTCCTGAAACGCGGTGTTCAGCGCATCCCAGACCTGCGTTGTCAGCGCCGTGCGCACGATGCGGGCGTTTTCGCGCGCCGACACGATGCAGCTTGCCACGGATGACGGGTTGTCGTGATCGAAGAACAGATAGCTTTCGATGTTGCGCTGCACCGCCTCGCCATATTTCTTGTCAAAGCCAATGGCGGTGCCCGAAGCCTGCAACAGGCTGTCCCATTCGCTGCGGTAGCCATGCACCGAAGGCAGCAGGGAAATGCGCGACCCCACCTCCAGCAGCCGGGCCATGGTTTCGGCGCGTTCCATATAGCGGGCGATCCAGTAAAGATTGTCGGCGGTTCTGCTCAGCATGTCATCACTCCGCCAGAACCCACGTGTCTTTGACCCCGCCGCCCTGCGACGAATTCACCACAAGGCTGCCCTCTTTCAGCGCCACCCGGGTCAGTCCGCCCGGCACCAGTTCCACCCGTTCGCCCACCAGACAATAGGGCCGCAAATCCACATGGCGGGGCGCGATGCCCTCGTCCACAAAGGTGGGCGTGGTGGAAAGCGCCAGCGTGGGTTGCGCGATGTAATTCGACGGATCGGCCACGACGCGGGCGCGGAACGCCTCGATCTGCTCCTTGGTGGATTTGGGGCCCACAAGCATGCCGTAGCCGCCCGAACCATGCACCTCTTTCACCACCAGTTCGCCCAGATGTTCCAGCACATATTTGCAATCATCGCCCTTGGCGCATTGCCATGTCGGCACGTTTTTCAAAATGGGCTCCTCGCCCAGATAAAACCGGATCATGTCGGGCACATAGGTGTAGACGGCCTTGTCATCGGCCACGCCTGCGCCGGGGGCAGAACAGATGCTGACCCCGCCGGAACGGTAGACATCCATCAGCCCCGGAATGCCAAGCATCGAATCCGGGCGGAAACACAGCGGGTCGATATAAGCGTCGTCAATCCGGCGGTAGATCACATCCACGCGCTTGGGGCCTTCGGTGGTGCGCATCCAGACAAATTCACCCTCCACGAACAGATCCTGCCCTTCGACCAGTTCCACGCCCATCAGGTCGGCCAGAAAACTGTGCTCGTAATAGGCTGAATTGAAATGCCCCGGCGTCAGTATGACCACGGTAGGTTCGTGGTGGCATTTGGCGGGGGCCACAGACGCCAAGGTGCGGCGCAGTTTTTCGGGATAGCTGTCCACCGGCTCGATCCGGTTTTCGCGGAAAAGATCGGGGAACATGCGCATCATGATTTCACGGTTTTCCAGCATGTAGCTGACGCCCGATGGCGTGCGGCAATTATCCTCCAGCACAAAGAAATCATCCGGGCCGGTGCGCACCAGATCAATGCCGACGATATGCGAATAAACGCCTTTCGGCGGAATGAACCCCACCACCGCCTTTTCAAAGGCTGCGTTCTGATAGACCAGCCGCCCCGGAATGCGGCCCGCGCGCACAATCTCGCCCCGCCCGTAAACATCGACCAGAAAAGCGTTCAGCGCCTTGGCGCGCTGCTTGATGCCGCGCTCCAGCCGCGCCCATTCCAGCGCGGTAAAGACACGGGGAAACATGTCGAAGGGGATCAGCCGGTCAGGATCGCCGCCCTCGCCATAAACCGCAAAGGTGATGCCGATGCGGCGGAACAGCGCCTCGGCCTCGGCCTGTTTCATTTCCCGCAATTCGGCGGGCATCGCCTTGGTCCAGTCTTCCAGCCGGGCGTAAGGGGCGCGCACCTTTCCGGCATCAAACATCTCGTTGAAATAGGTCGTCACCGTCGCGCCCTTTCGGTTGGCTGCCCGTGACCGGGCTTGCTGCCAGTTAAGCAGCCGATTTTGCGCGGGGGAAGGGCTGTTTGTCGAAATCCGTGCCACAGCTTCCGATCCCGCCTGTTTTTTGGGCACAGATCACGGATGGAACAACTCTGGCCCTGCGCTATTGTTCCTGTGATGGCACGCGACCCCGTTCTTATCTTTACCGAAAAGGGCATCTATTGCCCCGATGGTGATTTTTTCATCGACCCCTGGCGTCCGGTGGCGCGGGCGCTGATCACCCACGGCCATTCCGACCATGCGCGGCCCGGCCATGGTTCCTATCTGGCCACCGCCGCCGCCGCGCCGGTGATCCGGCACCGGCTGGGCGATGTGGCGATGGACACCATCGCCTACGGCGAACCAAGGCGCATCGGCGGCGTCACCGTGTCATTCCACCCGGCGGGCCATGTGCCCGGATCGGCACAGATCCGGGTTGAACGCGCGGGCGAGGTCTGGGTAGTGTCGGGCGATTACAAGGTGCAGGATGACGGGCTGTCAGAACCCTTTGCCCCCGTGCCCTGCCACAGCTTCATCAGCGAATGCACCTTCGGCCTGCCGGTGTTCCACTGGCAAAGCAATGCCGCCGTGATGGGCCAGATCAACCGCTGGTGGGCGGCGAATGCCGCGGAGGGCCGGGTGTCGGTGCTGGGGGCCTATGCGCTGGGCAAGGCGCAGCGCATCCTGACCGGCATCGACGCCAGCATCGGCCCGGTGCTGACCCATGGCGCGGTCGAGGCCACAAATGCAGTGCTGCGCGCACAGGGCATTCGCCTGCCCGCCACCACGCAGGTCACGGCGGGGGTGGATGCGGCATCACACCCCGGCGCGCTGGTGCTGGCCCCCCCTTCGGCGTTGGGGTCGGTCTGGGCTGCTCGATTTGGCCCGGCGGCGCAGGCCTTTGCCAGCGGCTGGATGGCGCTGCGCGGCGTGCGGCGCAGGCGCGGGCTGGCACAGGGCTTTGTGCTGTCGGACCATGCGGATTGGGACGGGCTGAATGCGGCCATCCGCGCGACGGGGGCGGAACGGGTGTTCGTGACGCATGGCTATACATCCGTGTTCCGCCGCTGGCTGGAAACCCAGGGCTATGAGGCGGGTATCGTGGCCACGGAATACGAGGGCGAAGGCCTTGACGCGCCCGAGGCCGAGGTCATCGCCCCGCCCGCTGCGGAACCCACCACATGATCCGCTTTGCCGCCCTGTTCGACGCGCTGGACCGCACGACGAAAACCAATGCCAAGGTAGCAGCGCTAGCGGAATATTTCCGCGAGGCGCCCGAGGCTGACCGGCTCTGGACCATCGCGCTTTTATCGGGCCGCCGCCCGAAACGCGCTGTCACCAGCACCGAACTGCGCATATGGGCGGCAGAGGCGGCAGGCCTGCCCTTGTGGCTGGTGGAAGAGGCCTATCCCGTGGTGGGCGATCTGGCCGAAACCATCGCCCTGATCCTGCCCGCAGCAGGGCAGACCAGCGACCGCCCGCTGGCCACATGGATCACCGACCTGATCGCGCTGACCGGCCAGCCCGCCGCCGCGCGGCGCAGCTTCATTCTGGCGGCGTGGGACCAGCTGGCAACCGCCGAGCGGTTCCTGTTCAACAAGCTGATCACCGGCGGTTTCCGCATGGGGGTCAGCCGGGGCCTGATGACCCGCGCGCTGGCCGAGGCGACGGGCATCGCCGAATCCGCCCTTGCGCACCGGCTGATGGGCGACTGGTCGCCGCAGACCACCAGCTATGCCCGGCTGATCGCACCCGATGACCCGCAGGCAGACGCGGCGAAACCCTATCCCTTTGCCCTCGCCGCAGCACTGGAGGCAGAACCGGGCAGTCTGGGCCAGCCAGGCGACTGGCTGGCGGAATGGAAGTGGGATGGCATCCGCGGCCAGCTGATCCACCGGCCGGGCGCTTTCGCGCTGTGGTCGCGGGGCGAAGAGCTGATCACCGACCGTTTCCCCGAATTCGCGCCGCTGGCCGATTTTTTGCCGATGGGCACGGTGATCGACGGCGAGGTGCTGGCCTGGCATGCGGCGGGCGACGGCGCCCCCCAGCCCTTTGCCGCGCTGCAAAAGCGCATCGGGCGGCTGAACGTGTCGAAGAAGCTGCTGGCCGAGGCCCCGGCGCGGATGCTGGCCTATGACCTGCTGGAAGACGCGGGCCAGGATATCCGTGCGCGGCCCCTGGCCGAACGCCGCGCCCGTCTGGCCGCGATCATCGCCGCCCTGCCCGGCGGCATGGCGCTGGCCCTGTCGCCCCCCGTGATGGCGGATGACTGGGCCGGTGTCGCAACCCTGCGCGCGACGGCACGGGACCGCAACGCCGAAGGCCTGATGCTGAAACGCCTGTCATCGCCCTACCATCTGGGCCGCAAGCGCGGCGACTGGTGGAAGTGGAAGCTGGACCCCCACACCGTCGATGCCGTGATGATCTATGCGCAGGCGGGCAGCGGCCGGCGCGCCACGCTTTATACCGATTTCACCTTTGCGGTGCGTGACGGCGACGATCTGGTGCCCTTCACCAAGGCCTATTCCGGCCTGACCGATGCCGAATTCCGCCAGATCACCGACTGGGTGCGCCGCAACACGTTGGAGCGTTTCGGCCCGGTGCGCCGCGTGCCGCCGGAACTGGTGTTCGAACTGGCCTTCGAAGGCATACAGGCCAGCCCCCGGCACAAATCGGGCATCGCGCTGCGGTTTCCGCGCATGATCCGCTGGCGGCGCGACAAGCCGGTGGCCGAGATTGATACATTGGACACGCTGCGCGCGTTGCTGGCCGGGCAGCGGGGGTTTTCCACCCCCGCACCCCCGGAGGATATTTAAGGACAGAAAATAGGGAAAGAGGGCGTTGCGCTTGGCCCCTTGGGACGCCTACATCATGGGCAACAACGAATGAGGTTCCCCATGACGCTGCCCCTGCCCCGCCCCGTTTTCGATGCCGCGACAGGCTCTGGCGCGTTCGGCGATCTGCCGGACTGGGATCTGACCGATCTGTATCCCGCCCCCGATGCGCCCGAAGTGGCCCGCGACATGGGCTGGCTGGAACAGGCCTGCGCCGGGTTTGCGGCGGATCACGAGGGCAAGCTGGCGGCGCTGGATGCGGCGGGGCTCTTGGCCTGCGTGCAGGTCTATGAGAAGATCGACATCGTGGCGGGCCGCCTGATGTCTTATGCGGGGCTGCGCTATTACCAGAACACCATGGACAGCGAGCGCGCCAAGTTCATGGCTGACATGCAGGACCGCATCACCGCCTTTACCACGCCGCTGGTGTTCTTCAGCCTGGAGTTCAACCGGCTGGACGACGCGCATCTGGAAGGGCTGCTGGCGGCCAACGCGGATCTTGCGCGCTACAAGCCGGTGTTCGACCGGATGCGTGCGATGCGCCCCTACCAGCTGTCGGACGAGCTGGAGAAATTCCTGCACGACCAGTCCACCGTCGGGGCTGCCGCCTGGAACCGGCTGTTTGACGAGACGATGGCGGGGCTGACCTTTGATGTGCCGGGGGAAGAGGATCCGCTGAACCTGGAGGCCACGCTGAACCTGTTGACCGACACCGACCGCGCGAAACGCGAGGCGGCGGCGCGGGCACTGGCCGGCGTGTTCGAAAAGAACGTGAAGCTGTTCGCCCGTGTGCACAACACATTGGCCAAGGAAAAGGAAATCCACGACCGCTGGCGCAAGATGCCCACGCCCCAGACCGGGCGGCACCTGTCGAACCATGTGGAGCCCGAGGTGGTGGAGGCCCTGCGCAATGCCGTGGTCGCGGCCTATCCGAAACTCAGCCACCGCTATTACCGGCTGAAGGCGAAATGGATGGGGCTGGACCGGATGCAGGTCTGGGACCGCAACGCACCCCTGCCCATCGACACGCCGAAGCTGGTGGATTGGGACACGGCCACCCGAACGGTGATGGAGGCTTATGGTGCCTTTTCGCCCAGGATGGCGGAACTGGCCGAGCCGTTTTTCACCAAGGGCTGGATCGACGCCGGGGTGAAGCCGGGCAAGGCACCCGGGGCCTTTGCGCACCCCACCGTGACCACCGTGCATCCCTATGTGATGCTGAACTACATGGGCAAGCCGCGCGACGTGATGACGCTGGCGCATGAGCTGGGCCATGGCGTGCACCAGGTGCTGGCGGCGGGTCAGGGCGAACTGTTGTCATCGACGCCGCTGACGCTGGCGGAAACGGCATCGGTGTTCGGCGAGATGCTGACCTTCCGCAAGCTGCTGGATGCCGCCAAGACCCCGGCGGAACGCAAGACCCTGCTGGCGGGCAAGGTGGAGGACATGATCAACACCGTGGTCCGCCAGATCGCCTTTTACGATTTCGAATGCAAACTGCATGCGGCCCGGGCCGAGGGCGAGTTGACGCCCGATGACATCAATGCGCTGTGGATGTCGGTGCAGGCGCAATCGCTTGGCGATGCCTTTGATTTCATGGAAGGTTATGAAACCTTCTGGGCCTATATCCCGCATTTCGTGCACAGCCCGTTCTACGTCTATGCCTATGCCTTTGGCGACGGTCTGGTGAACGCATTGTATGCCGTCTATGCCGAAGGCACGCCGGGGTTTCAGGAGAAATACTTCGACATGCTGAAGGCGGGCGGGTCGAAACACCACAAGGAACTGCTGGCCCCCTTTGGTCTGGATGCGTCAGACCCGAAGTTCTGGGACAAGGGGTTGTCGATGATCGCAGGCTTCATTGACGAGCTGGAGGCGATGGAGGGGTGACGCCGGAAACCCTGTTGCAGGCGATGCAGGTGCACCGTGCGCTGTATCGCCGCCAGCCATCCGACTATGTGCGCCACCTGCGCAACGCCGAACATTTTCTGGCTGATGCCGGATCGCAGCCCATGGTCGAACCCCTGGCCTGGGTGCTGCTGGCCGAGGCCGGGCAACCGATAGATGAGGGCGGGACCGGGGCAGATCTGACAGAGGCGCGAAAGCGGGCGTTGTTGGCCATCGGCTGCACTGAGGTCAGGCATGGTGACGCGGGTTTCAAGCCATTGTGGGAGGCTTACCTGACACGTTGCGCCTTTGTGAAAACCGGCCCCTCATCGCGCAAGACTGGCCGTGTGGCGGAAGACCGGACATTCTGGGTGCTGCCCCCCACACCCGTTTGATGCAAGGGGCGGCTCAGCGGGGCACGGCAAAGCCGGTGGCCGCCACCTTTTCCAGAAATTCATCGACCAATGTGTCGCGCCCCGCGTTCAGGCAGTTCAGCGCGAAATACCAGTAGAGAAAGACTGCGTGGGGCCAAATGGTGCCCAACGCGGCTTCAATGCCTGTGTCCATGTCGGCCACCCTGGGCACTGTCACCGCGCAATGGTGGAAATCGCTGTGCCCGCACAGCACCACCGGCACGCCGTGCAGCATCGCCTCGATGCCCACTGCCGAGTTGATCGTCACCGCCACATCGGCCACCGCCAGCATGTCGTGGATATTGGCCGCCACGATGCTCAGGCGGCTATCCTGCGCGGCCATGCGGGCCAGAAAGCGGGCGGTGGCAGGGTCGGCATCCAGCGGATGCGGCTTGATCAGGATGGCGCGCGGGTCGTCGCGCTCCATCAGCGCCTTGACCATCTGGCGCAGGGTCAGGTGGCAGGTCTCGCCGGTCTGGCGGTGGCTTTGAGATTGCAGGAATACCGCGATGCTGCCCCGTGGCAGATCGGCCCGGGCCTGCGGCTGCTCATAGCGTGACTGGCGGGCCTGCACCAGCCGCCGGTGCAGGCGGGCGGCAAAACCCCCAGCGGCGGCACTATCCACCGCCCCGGGTTCAAAGGGTTTTTCGGCAATCGACGACAGCGCCCTGATGCCCCATGGATCAAGGTTCCAGAACGGATAGACATAGGCGATGCCGGTGTTCAGCAGGCGCGGATGGCGGTGGCTGCCATGATCGGCTATGTGGAACGCCTGATCCGCGGCCACCTGACCGGGCAGCAAAGCCCGGTCATGCTGCACACAATCCACCGCCAGACCGCGCTGCCGCAGCCCGTCGATCAGGCGGCGGTAATAGGGTTTCAATAGCGCCGCATCGCGCAGCACGCTGCCCGGCAGGTGAAAGACGAAATCCGCCACAGGTCAGATGGCCGTGGCCACCGCGAACACCCTGTCGATCATCACCTGTGTGCCGCGCGAAAACTCCAGCGGGCAGGCATAGGGCACGCCCTCACGCACGGAACGGCCGAACGCCTCGACCTGCAGCTTGTATTGCCGCACCGCCGGGAAGCGTTCCACAGTCACCGACAGGCCGGGGCGGTGCAGTTCCACCCGCGCCTCGCCGAATATGCCGGCGTTGAACGGGCCGGGGGCCACGCGGATCAGGCCCTTGTCGCCCTGAAACACCACCTCCTGCCGGGGGAACAGCCGCATCGAGGTCATCGCGCCATAGGTGAACTGGCCCAGCGGCCCGGCGAATGTGCCCGTGACCTGCGCCCAGACATCCACGCCATTTTCCCAGCGGATGCGGGCTTGCAGATCCTCAGGCTCTGCCGCGGTCACGAAACGGACCGAACCATAGGTGTAAACCCCGATGTCGCGGATGCCGCCGCCCGCCGTTTCGGGCCGGTTGCGGATGTTGCCGCTGTCGGCCCCGTTGTCAAAGCTGAAGGCCGCATCGGCATGCCGCAGCGTGCCGATCTCGCCCGACTGCACCCATTCGCGGGCGCGCTGCCATTGCGGGTGATGCACGATCATGTAAGCCTCGGCGGCCAGCAGCCCGCTGGCGTCACGCGCGGCGATGATCTGGTCGATCTCTTCGGCCTTCAGGGCGATGGGCTTTTCGGTCAGCACATGCTTGCCCGCCGCCAGCGCCTTCAGCGTCCATTCCAGATGCAGATGGTTGGGCAGCGGGATATAGACCGCGTCAATCCCCGGATCGGCCAGCAGCGCATCATAGCTGTCATGCACGCGCAGGCCCGGGGCAAAGGCGGCAAAGGGCGCGGCATTGGCGGGGTTCGACGTGGCCAGCGCGGCCAGTTCGGCACCTTCGGCCTCGTGTATGGCCGGGGCCATGTGATGGCGCGCGAAATTCGCGGCCCCCAGAATGCCCCATCTGACGGTCTGCATCGCATCCTCCCCGGTGTTGTGCGCGGGCAGGCTAGCGCGGCGCGGCGGCGAAGAAAACGCCAAATCGCGCCGGTCAGGGCGCGGCATCGGCAAAGGTGCCGCGATAGTCGTTGCGCCAGAAGATCACATCGCCGATGTCATCCACCACTTCGGAAAACCGGATGCGCCGCCCCTTGTCCGACAGGGTGACGCGGTAGCAGATCCATTCCGTCTGATAGCCCAGCATGGTGCAGTAAAGATCGTTGCGCGTGGTCCAGCGGCCAGCCACGTCACCGCCGAAAAGCCCCATGTTTGACCGCAGGGTGGTGCCATCGGCGTTCCAGACCTGCTGGCGACGGTCGGCTTCGGCAATGGTTTCCGCCCCGTCCTGATCAAAGAACACGCGGCGCCCCTCCAGCAAGGTGGTGATGCGGTCCTTATTCGCAGGGCCGGGCGTCAGGCAGGCGGCCAGCAGCAGGGGCAGCAGCAAAAGCATCAGGCGCATGGCAGGGCTCCGGCAAGTGGTGCCCCATCCTGTCAAAACCCGGCCACCGATCAAGTGACAAGCGCCGTCATGCACAACGCCACCGCCCGCGGGTCAGGCGCGCGTTACCCGGGCCGGGGCCGTGGCCGCCTGAAACGCCGCCAGCACCGGGCCGTTGCCATGCGTCTGCGCCAGCCGCAGCAGCGCGAACCGGATCTGCGCCATTTCCCGGTAATAGCCCAGATAGGCCGCGTTCAGCGTGGCCCCGGCGACCGCGCCCAGCACCGGCACCGCCTGCGCCGCCAGTTTCTGCCCCAGCGCCGCCGCCAGACGCGGGGCCACCGCCGCGATCACCCGTTGCAGCGCAGGCCCGGTCAGCGTCAGCCGCGCGCCAAGGAAACTGGTGTTCACGCCCTCATCCACCGACAGCGGGCTGGCGGCCCCGAACACGCGCAGGCATTCCAGCCGGGTGATATCATGGTCAGGGTCAAAGCCCTCGGCGGTAGCCGCGCCGCGGATGGAATGCAGGATCAGTGTGATGGTGAACGGCAGTTCGGCCAGCGCCGTGGGCAGCCCGCCCAAGCCCCCCGCCGCCCCGGTCAGCGCCGCCAGCGCAGGTGCCGCGCGTGGCCCCAGACGCGGGGCCAGCCGCCCGGCCCCCGCCACGCGGTAGCTTTGTTCCAGCGCGATTCGGGTCAGGCCTTCGATCTGGTCCTGCAGGCCGGCGGGCAACAGCGCCACCTGCGCCTCGATCGACCCGCCAAGCCGGTTCATCACCGCGATCAGCGGGCCGTTCGCGCGTTTGTAGCGCAGCGCCAGCGCCGCGATTTCGGGCGCGGGGTCATGGTGCAGGGCTGGCAGGGGCGCTGTGTCTTCCATAGGGGGAAGGTAGGGTGCTGCGGCCCCTGCCGCAATCCCCCGCGCCTGTGCCCCGCAAGATCACAGCCTACCGACGCGCCTTGACCACTGGCCCCGCCACGCCTTTCCAGCCCCCCGCCACCAGTTCCAGCCCCAGCACCCGGTCAGGGTTGGTCGGCGGCGGCATCACCACATCGGGCAGCTTTCTGAACCCGAAGCGCCCGTAATACGGCGCGTCGCCCACCAGCAGCACCCGTTCCCAGCCCAGCTTGCGCGCCTCGGCCAGACTTTCGGTGATCAACAGCCCGCCCAAACCCTCGCCCTGCCGGGTTGGATGCACCGCCACCGGCCCCAGCAGCAGCACATCCTGTTCGGCCACCTCGACCGGCCAATAGCGGATCGCGGCGGCCAGAATATTGTCAGCATCGCGCAGCACGCCACACAGGGCCGCCACCGTGGGCACCCCGTCGCGCAGCCGGTAGGATGACAGCGCCGTGCGCCCCGGTGCAAAGCACAGATCATACAGCGCCTCGACCTCCCACCAGTCGGCCTCGGTCTCTTCTTCCAGTTGATACACGCCGCCTCCTGAAGATCAGGCCCCGAATCCGCTGGAAACGCCCGTAACACGCTGTCAAAACGAGGGCAAACCGGAATGGAGGCCCCATGTTCTACCGCCCCGAAAACGGCCACGGCCTGCCACACAACCCGTTCAACGCCATCGTCACCCCCCGCCCGATCGGCTGGATTTCCACGCGGGGGCCGGATGGCGACAATCTTGCGCCCTATTCGTTCTTCAACGCGGTGGCCTATGTGCCGCCACAGGTCATGTTCGCCTCGACCGGGGCCAAGGACAGTCTGGCGGCGCTGCAAACCTCGGGCGTGTTCTGCGTGAATATGGTGGGCGAGGCACAAAAGGATGACATGAACGCCACCTCTGCCGCCCTGCCGCGCGGCACCGATGAGTTTCTGCATGCGGGTGTGGCCAAGGCGGAATGCGAAACGATCGACTGCCCGCGCGTGGCCGAAAGCCCGGCGGCGCTGGAATGCCGGGTGACGCAGGTGATCACCCTGAAAGGCAAGAACAACTTCCTGATCCTTGGCGAAGTGACAGGCATCCACCTGCGCGATGATTGCGTGGTTGAGGGGCGGTTCGATGTGACACGCTTCAACCCGCTGTCGCGCCTTGGCTACCGTGACTATGCAGTGGTGCGCGATCTGTTCGAACTGGCCCGCCCGGGCGAAGGCTGACGTTGCGGGCAAGTCGCATGGCCGCCGGTGCTAACGGCTGCCGGTGACGATGCCAAAGGGTGACAGCATGCCTGTGCCGCGCTACCTCTGAAGATGACCCAGCCGAACCGGAGCCCGCCCATGCCGCGCGACACACCTCCCGGCCTGACCGCACCCGCTCTGCCGGGGGTCGCGCGCCCGGGGCTGTGCACCGATTGCGGCGTCTCGCGGCTGGAGGATGGCAAGGCCTGCGGGCGGGCCTGCCAGTTCATCCAGCCCGACTACCCCGCACTGGAACGCCGCGTGCATGGCCGCACCGCCGACCCCGCCCGGGGGGACGAGGCGTTTTTCGGCACCACACTTGCCATGCACCGCGCCCGCCTGACCCCGCCCGCCCCCGGCGCGCAATGGACCGGCATCGCCACCGCGCTTGCCGCACGCCTGCTGGAAACCGGCGCGGTTGATGCCGTGCTGGCCGTGGCCCCCGACCCCGCCGACCGCTGGAAACCGCTGCCGGTGATCGTGACCGACCCGGCCCGCATGGCCGATGTGCGCGGCATGCGCATGGGCTATGCGCCCACGCTGGCGCTGCTGGAACCGGCCCGCGCCGCAGGCCACCGCCGCCTCGCACTGATCGGCATCCCCTGCCAGGTCTATGCACTGCGCGCGCTGGAGGCGGAGCTGGGTCTTGACCGGATATATGTCATCGGCACCCCCTGTTCCGACAACACCACCACCGCGAATTTCCACAGCTTTCTGGCCCTGCTCGACCCGGCCCCCGAAACCGTCAGCTATCTGGAATTCCGCGCCGATTTCCGGGTGGAACTGCGATTCGACGATGGCCGCCCCACCCGCACCATCCCGTTCCTGCAACTGCCGATCAGCCACCTGCCCGCCGATTTCTTTCCCATGACCTGCAAGACCTGCGTTGATTACACCAACCGGCTGGCCGACATCACCGTGGGCTATATGGGCGGCGACGGCGACCAGTGGGTGATCGTGCGCAACACGCGGGGCGCCGAGCTGCTGGCGCTGCTGGACGGCAAACTTGCACTGGCCCCCTTGACCGACAAGGGCAAGCGGCAGGGCGCGGTGAAAGGGTTCCTCGCCAACACCGCCCGGGCGGCGGGAGGCATGCCCCTGCGCCGGATGCCCGATTGGGTGCGGCCCATCGTGTCGTGGCTGCAACCCCGCATAGGGCCGCGCGGGCTTGAATTCGCCCGCGCGCGGGTAGAGATGAAGGCGGTGGAAACCGTGCTGCACCTGCGCCGCAACTTTCCTGCCCGGATGAAGAACATGATCCCCGCCCATGTCTGGCGCATCGTCGCCCCCTATGGCCTGACGGCTGCCCCGGGCGAAGTGCGCCCGCCCGACGACGCCCCGCCCAAATCCTGAGCATCCGTCATCCCGCCGCAACCTTGGCGCGTGCAGCCCCTTCCGGCCCCCGGCGACAGCCGCTAACGTGGTGACGAACAGCGAAAAGGGATCAGCATGCAGACCATGATCGGCGTCATCGGCGGCTCGGGTGTCTATGACATCGCGGGGCTGGAGGGTGCCTCGTGGGTGAAGGTGAAAACCCCCTGGGGTGCGCCCTCGGATGAGGTGCTGGTCGGGCGGTTGGGCGGGCTGCCCATCGCTTTCCTGCCCCGGCACGGGCGCGGCCATGTGCACAGCCCGTCATCCGTGCCCTACCGCGCCAACATCGACGCGCTGAAACGGCTGGGTGTAACCGATGTGGTGGCGGTATCGGCCTGCGGATCGTTCCGCGAATCCTATGCGCCGGGTGATTTTGTGCTGGTCGATCAATACATCGACCGCACCTTCGCGCGCGAGAAATCCTTCTTCGGGCCGGGCTGCGTGGCGCATGTGTCGCTGGCCCATCCCACCTGCCCGCGCCTGTCGGCCCATTGCGCGGCGGCAGGGCGCGCGGCGGGCGTGACGGTGCATGACGGCGGCACCTATCTGGCGATGGAAGGCCCGCAGTTTTCCACCCTGGCAGAATCGCGGCTGTATCGGTCCTGGGGCTGCGACGTGATCGGCATGACCGGCATGCCCGAGGCGAAACTGGCCCGCGAGGCCGAGCTTTGCTATGCCTCGGTGGCCATGGTCACGGATTATGACAGCTGGCACCCCGACCATGGCGCGGTGGACATCACCCAGATCGTGGCCACGCTGGGGGCCAATGCAGCGAATGCCCGCGCGCTGATAACCGCCCTGCCCGCGCTGCTGGGGGCCAGCCGCGCCCCCTGCCCGCATGGCTGCGACCGTGCGCTGGACCACGCCCTGATCACCGCCCCCGCCGCCCGTGACGCCAGCCTGCTGGCCAAACTCGATGCGGTCGCAGGCCGCGTGTTGTGACATGCGCGTTCTGATCCTGGGCGCGGATGGGTTCATCGGGCGGCACATCGCCTTTCACTTGCGCGGCGCAGGGGCCGAGGTCATCGCGCAGGCGCGCGACCCGCGCCGCCTGGCCCGCATGGGCTTTGCCGTCGTCGCGGCCGATCTGGCCGATCCGGCCTGCCATGATCCTGCGTTCTGGCACCCTCACCTGCCGCCCGGCACCTGTCTGGTGAATGCGGCAGGCCTGCTGACCGGCAGCAATGCAGCCTTTGCCGCCGTGCACCGCGATGCGCCCCGCGCGGTTCTGGCGGCGCTGTCGCCCGGCGCGCGGGCGGTGCATATCTCGGCGGTGGGGTTGCAGGCCGATACCCGCTTCGCCCGCTGGCGGCGCGAGACCGAGGCGGTGTTTGACGGCCATACCATCCTGCGCCCCGGCCTTGTGCTGGCGGATACGTCCTACGGCGGATCGTCGCTGCTCAGGGCTTTGGCGGCGCTGCCGCTGCGCACGCCCGTCATCGGCACCGGCGATCAGCCCTTCAATCCGATCCATGCCACCGATCTGGCCAGGATCGTGCAGGCCTGCCTTGTTGCCCCGCCCGGCCCCGGCCCCTGGGATGTGGGCGGCCCCGAGACAATCTCTCAGGCCGACCTCAGCCGCCTGATGCGGCGTTGGCTTGGCCTGCCCGCGCAGCCGCTTTTGCACCTGCCCCTGCCATTGGCCCGACGGCTGGGCCGGCTGGGCGATGTGCTGCGGCTGGGGCCGCTGTCGGCCACGTCGGTGGCGCAGCTGGAAACCGGGGTGCGGGCCGATCCGGCCCCCCTGCTGGCCGCAACCGGCCTGCAACCGCAGCCCGTCAGCCAGTTTGTCTGGGCCCGCCCGGCCGGGACGCAGGACTTGTGGCAGGCCCGGTTGTATCTGCTGAAACCACTGGTCCGGCTGGCACTGGCGCTGATCTGGGCTGTATCGGCGCTGCTGGGGCTGGGGCTGCCCGGCCCAAGCTTTCTGCCCGCCGTCGCAGCCCTGCCCGAACCACTGGCGCTGCTGCTGGCGCGGGGCGGCGGGCTTGTCGATGCGGCGCTGGCCCTGGCCCTGCTGCGCAACTGGCAGCCGCGCAGGACAGCGCTCGCGCAACTGGCCGTGGTCGCGGCCTATACCCTTGGCCTGACCCTGATCGCGCCCGGCCTCTGGCTGGACCCGTTCGGCGGTTTGCTGAAAAATCTGGCGATACTGCCGTTGATCCTGGTGCATCTGGCACTGGCCGAGGAACGGTGATGGACCCATACCTCATAGCGCGCTGGCTGCATATAGTGTCCTCCACCGTCTTGTTCGGCACGGGTATCGGCACGGCGTTTCAGATGGTCTGCGCGATGCGGACCGGGCGGGCCGAAACCATCCGTTCCGTTTCATCTGCGGTGGTGCTGGCCGATGCGGTCTTCACCACCCCCGCCGGCATCATCCAGCCCCTGACCGGGCTGTGGCTGATCCATCTGGCGGGCCATTCGCCAACGGCACCTTGGCTGCTGGTTTGCTACGTGCTTTATGTGCTGGCCTTCGCCTGCTGGCTGCCGGTGGTGGGTCTGCAAATCCGCATCCGCAATCTGGCCGCCGCAGCCGTGGAAGCCGGGACGCCGCTGCCCGCCGAAGTGCTGCGGCTTTACCGGATGTGGTTCGCGCTTGGCTGGCCCGCCTTCGGCGCGCTGATCGGCATATTCTGGCTCATGGTATCAAAACCCGATCTCGGCTTCTGAAAGGCGCTTCCCATGGTGAAAACCGTCCGCGACTATATCCGCACCATCCCCGATTTCCCGCAGGCGGGCATCCTGTTCCGCGACGTGACCACGCTGTTCGCAGATGCGCGCGGGTTCCGCATGGCCATCGACCAGTTGCTGACGCCCTATGCCGGCCTCCGGATCGACAGGGTGGCGGGGCTTGAGGCGCGGGGCTTCATCCTGGGGGGGGCGGTGGCGCATCAGCTGTCCACCGGCTTTGTCCCGATCCGCAAGAAGGGCAAGCTGCCCGCCCGCACCATCGAACAATCCTACCTGCTGGAATATGGCGAGGCGGTGGTGGAAATGCATGACGACGCGCTGCAACCCGGCGAAAAGGTGCTGCTGGTCGATGACCTGCTGGCCACCGGCGGCACAGCCGAGGCGGGCATAAGGCTGATCGAGCGGCTGGGGGCCGAAGTGGTCGGCTGCGCCTTTGTCGTCGATCTGCCCGATCTTGGCGGTCGGAAAAAGCTGGAGGCGCTGGGGATGGAGGTGCATGCCCTTTGCGCCTTTGAGGGGCTCTGACCGCCTTCATCCGGGCAAAGGTGCCCCCGCCGCAGGCTCCCCGCGGCGTTATGCGGGTCCACCCGCCTGTTGCCCAAAAATCTTCGAAGATTTTTTGCAAGAATTTTACAGAAAATTCTTGGGCAACAGGCTTCCACGCTGCGGGGCCTCGGTCTGGCGAGCCGAAAACCCTCACCAGCCATCGCGGGCGGTCAATGACGGAGGCCTCCGGCGGGGATATTTTTGGCAGAAAATGCACGGTGTTTCCTGCACGGCGTCATGGCGCGCCGTGACAGGGGAACCAGCCTTAACCGCGCAGCACCGCCCCGGGGTTCATGATGCCGTACGGGTCGAGAGCCGCCTTGATCGCGCGCATCGCGGCCAGCTTGGCCGGGTCGCCATAGCGTTCCAGATCACCCACTTTCAGCCGCCCGATGCCATGTTCCGCGCTGACCGAGCCGCCAAAGCCATGCACCATGTCATGCACCAGCGACTTGATCGCGTCGCGGCTGTTTTCGTGGTCGGCGCGGCTGCGGCCCCGCACCGGAAAGACATTGTAATGCAGGTTGCCGTCGCCCAGATGGCCAAAGCAGTTGATGCGCCAGTCGCCCAGCCGGGCCAGCGCCGGGCCAGCCGCCGCGATGAAATCGGGCACCGCCCCCAACGGCAGCGAAATGTCATGGCTGGAAATCGCGCCGATCCGCCGGTTGCCCTCGGGGATATTCTCGCGGATGGACCAGAAATCCGCCCGCTGCGCACCCGATTGCGCGATCAAGCCATCGCTGACCAGACCCGCCGCCATCGCTGCTGCAAACAGGCCTTCCAGCGCCGTCGCGGGGTCAAGGCCCTGCGGCAGGCCCAGGTCGATCAGCACCATCCATTCGGGCGGGCTGGCAAAGGGCTGGCGCAGGTCGGGCATGGTTTCGGCCAGAAAATCAAGCCCCATGCGGTGCATCAACTCGAACGCCGACACCAGCCCGCCCAGCCGTGCCTGCGCCATGGCCAGCAGATCCAGCGCGGCTGCCGGGCTTTCCACCACCAGCAGCGCCGTGCCCTGACCGGCAGGGATCGGCGACAGTTTCAGGCTGGCGGCGGTGATCACGCCCAGCGTGCCCTCGGCCCCGATCAACAGGTTCTTCAGATCATAGCCGGTGTTGTCCTTGCGCAGCCGTTTCAGCCCGTGCCAGACCGTGCCATCGGGCAGCACCGCCTCCAGCCCCAGGCACAGGTCGCGGGCATTGCCATAGCGCAGCACATTCACCCCGCCCGCATTGGCCGAAAGGTTCCCCCCGATCCGGCACGACCCTTCCGACGCCAGCGACAGCGCAAACAGCCGGTCCGCCGCCAGCGCCGCCGCCTGCACATCGGCCAGCACCGCCCCCGCCTCGGCCACCATCACATTCTCGGCGGGATAGACCGCGCGAATGGCAGTCATCCTTTCCAGCGACAGGATCAGTGGCAGCGGGCCCGATGGCATCACCTGCCCGCCCACCAGCCCGGTACCGCCCCCAAGCGGCACGATGCCGACGCGGCCCGCCGCACAGGCGCGCACAACTGCCGCCACTTCATCCGCGCTGCGCGGCAGCGCAACGGCGCCACCCTGCCCGTGATAGCGCCCGCGCGGCTCGGCCAGATGGCGCGGCTCGGGCGTGCGCAGAGTGTCTTCGGGCAGGCGGGCGGCCAGGGCGGCCACAAAGCCGGGATCGGCGGGGTTCAGCATCAGCACCTCCGGGGTTGGGCCGGAACCTAGCCCGCCCTGCGCCCGCCTGCCAGCCCCTGCCCTGATCAGGGCAGCGGCTGCGGGTCCAGCACCAGGATCGTGGGGCGGCGCGGCAGATCGGCCAGCGACAGTTCGATATCGGGCTGCTCCAGCCGCACCACCTCGAATTCCGCGCCCATCGTGGTCAGAAACACCTCCAGCGAACTGCCCGAAAACCAGTGCATCGGAATCACCACCGACGACCGCAACCGCCGCACCACATTCATCATCGTGGCAATGTCCATCGTATAGCCGCCGTCCACCGGCACCATCAGCACATCCATCCGCCCCAGCGCCGCATATTGCGCGGCATCGGGCTCATGGTGCAGATGGCCCAGATGGCCGATGCACAGCCCCGCCACCTCGAACACGAAGATCGAGTTGCCATAGCTGCGCGCGCCCTCGCCAAACGGCCCGCGCGTGTCGGTGCTGACATTGCGCACCAGCATTTCGCCCAGATCCAGCTCGTGCACGGCGGGCTCCAGCCCCTCGCCCCAGCCCTTCAGCACATGGGGAATGCGCGGGTCGGGGCGGCTGGTCCAATGCGTCGAATGGGCGTTGTTCATCGTCACCACATCGGGCACCACATCCACCGCGCCCAGATAGCCGGTGTAGTCGGTGGCCGCCACCAGCCCGCCCGGCGTTTCCAGCACGAAGGTGGCATGGTCGACATAGCGGATGCGCACCCGGTCCTGGGCCAGTGGCGCACCGAAACTGGCCTTGTGGATCACCTCCAGCCCCGGGGCCGCGGCCAGCGCGATGCAATGGCTGGGAACGCGGTCCTGCGCCATGGCGGGCAGTCCGGCCATCAGGATCACCGGCAGAATGAATCTCAGCACGCGCAACTCCTTGCCAGGGGGACAGGCCTGCGCGCCCCCCAAAGCGCCCGCCTCTCTTTCCAGAACAAAATATCCCACGGGGGTCCGGGGGTGTGAAACCCCCGGCGCCGACAGCGGCGCAATCACATGACGGAAATGCTAGCACGCCCGGCGCATATGCCCGCATGCAGACCGATCACGATCCCGTGGGTCAGCCTCCCCTGCCGGAAAATTCAGCCGACGTCGGTCTTGCCGCGCCGGTCGCCGCGCAGATTGGCGTAAAGCACATGGTTGCGCCAGCGCCCGGCAATCTGCAGATAACTTTGCGCCACGCCCTCATACTTGAAGCCGCATTTTTCCAGCACGCCCCGGCTGGCGGCGTTTTCGGGCAGGCAGGCGGCCTCGACGCGGCTCAGGTCAAGGCTGGTGAAGGCGTGATGCACCACGGCCTGCACCGCCTCGCGCATGTAGCCCTGCCGGGCATGCGCCTGCCCCATCCAATAGCCCAACGTGCCCGCCTGCGCCGGGCCACGGCGGATGTTGTCCAGCGTGATGGCCCCCAACAGCGCGTCATCGCCGCGCCGGATCAGCAGCAGGGGTAGCGCCGTGCCCTGCACCTGCGCCCGTGCGGCCCAATAGACCCGGTTGGTAAAGGCCTTGCGCGTCAGGTGTTCCGACGACCATTGCGGTTCCCACAGCCGCAGGAAATCGGCGCTGTTGGCGCGCAGGCCCGCCCAGGCATTGTAATCGCCGTGCGTGGGCAGGCGCAGGGTCATCCGCGCGGTTTCAATCCTGACCTTGCGGCGCAGGCCCAGCATCAGGCGGCAAGCGCCTGCCGGATCGCATCCACCCCGGGCGCGTCACCCACCGGGCCATACAGCGCCAGCGCCGCGCGGGCCCCGGTCATCGTCGCCGCATAGCCGCGCACGCCTGCGGTTGTCACCGCGTCGATGCGCGCCACAGCCTCGTCGATATCGGGAATGCGGCCCCAGATCGCCAGCAGGCGGGCCAACCGCTCGGCCCGGTTCGACGGGCTTTCCAGCCCCATCAAGAGCCCTGCCTTCAACTGCGCCCGGGCGCGGTTCACCTCGGCATCGGTCATGTCATCGGCCGACCGTTTCAATTCCGCAATCGTCAGATGCGTCAGCTCGCCGATCTCTTCCTCGGACGTGCCCGCATAGATCGTGATCTGGCCGGTATCCTCATAAGCACCCGACTGCGCGAAGATCGAATAGCATAACCCCCGCTCCTCGCGGATTTTCTGGAACAGGCGGCTCGACATGCCACCCCCCAGCGCGGTGGCATAGACCTGGGCTGCATAGACATCGGGCGCGCGGTAGCCGGGGCTTTCAAACGCCAGCGCGAAATGCGCCTGTTCCAGATCCTTCACCTCGCGCCGCTCGCCGCCCGCGAAGGCCGCAGGCTGGATCAGCGACCCGCCCACCCGCGCCAGCCCACCGAACAGCGCCGTCGCCTGCGCCAGAATGGCGTCATGGTCGATGCCGCCCGCTGCCGCCAATATCATCTGGTCGGGCCCGTAATGTTCTGTGACGAAACGCAAAAGATCGTTGCGCGAAAAGCCCGACACGCGCTCTTCCGGCCCCAGGATGGTGCGGCCGAAGGGCTGGTCGGGGTAGGACACCTCTTGCAGCCAGTCAAAGATGATGTCGTCGGGCGTATCCAGCGCCTGCCCGATTTCCTGCAGGATCACATGGCGTTCCGTCTCGATCTCCTTGGGGTCGAACACCGGGTTCAGCACGATATCGGCAATCACATCCAGCGCCAGCGCCACATCAGGCGACAGGACGCGGGCGTAATAGGCGGTAATCTCCTTGGACGTATAGGCGTTGATATAGCCGCCCACATCCTCGATTTCCTCGGCAATCCGCAGGGCTGACCGGCGCTTTGTGCCCTTGAAGGCCATATGCTCCAGAAAATGCGCGATGCCGTTCTGTTCGGCCCTCTCGTGCCGCCCGCCCGCCTGCACCCAGATGCCGATCGAGGCCGATTTCAGCCCCGGCATATGTTCGGTGACGATGCGAAAGCCATTGGGAAGGGTGGTAAGCCGAAGCAGGTCTTGGCCGTTGGTCAACGCCCGGTCCTTTCGCGGATAAGGGTTTGCAGCGCCGCCAGATCATTGGGCGCGCGGGTGATGCGTTCGGGCCGATCAAACAGGTCGGCCATGCGGGGGGGCAGCGCCGGGCGCGTGCCCATCGCCGCCTCGACCGCATCGGGGAATTTGGCGGGATGGGCGGTGGCCAGCGTGATCATCGGCGTGGGGCCCAGATGTTGTTCGGCCACATGCACACCCACGGCGGAATGCGGGCACAGGATTTCTCCGGTTTCGGCATAGGTGCGGGTGATGGTAGCGGTGGTCTCGTCTTCCGAACAGCGGCCCGAGGCGAAGGTGGCGCGCAAAGTTTCCAGCGCGCCCTGGCTGATGTGGAATCCGCCCGCTTTCAGTTCGGCCATCAGTTGCGCCACCGCCGCACCGTCGCGGCCATAGGCATCAAACAGAGCGCGCTCAAAGTTCGACGACACCTGAATGTCCATCGAAGGGCTGATCGACGGCTTCACCCCGTCGGTCACATAGGCCCCCGACCTTATCGCACGGTCCAGAATGTCGTTCTGGTTGGTGGCGATCACCAGTTTCTCAATCGGCAGGCCCATTTGCCGGGCGATGTAGCCTGCGAAAATGTCACCGAAATTGCCGGTAGGCACGGTAAAGCTGACCGCCCGCCCCGGCGCGCCCAAAGCCACGGCGGAGGAGAAGTAATAGACAACCTGCGCCAGGACCCGCGCCCAGTTGATGCTGTTCACGCCCGCAAGGCCCACCTCGTCGCGGAAGGCGAAATCATTGAACATGTCTTTCACGCGGGCCTGGCAATCGTCGAAATCGCCGTCCATGGCAATGGCATGCACGTTGGCCTCGGAGGGCGTGGACATCTGCCGGCGCTGCACATCCGACACCCGGCCATGCGGGTAAAGGATCACCACATCCACCCCGGCCAGCCCACGGAACGCCTCGATCGCCGCCGATCCGGTATCGCCCGAAGTGGCCCCCACGATCGTCACCCGCCGCCCCGACCGCGCCAAAGACGCCTGGAACAACTGGCCGATCAGTTGCATGGCGAAATCCTTGAACGCCAGCGTCGGGCCGTGAAACAGCTCCAGCAGGAAATGGTTGGGGGCCAGCTGCACCAAGGGCGCGCGGGCGGCATGGCCAAAGCCCGCATAGGCGGCGTCTATCAGGCCCTTGAACTCGTCATCCTTGAACGCCCCGCCGATATAGGGCCGCATCACGCGGAAGGCGATCTCCTCATACGGCAGGCCCGCAAGCGCCGCAATGTCAGCTTCGGCCATCACCGGCACGGCATCGGGCACGTAAAGCCCGCCGTCGCGCGCAAGGCCGGTCATCATCGCTTCGTCAAAGCCCAGGGTCGGGGCCGCACCACGGGTCGAGATATACTGCATTGTCATCGCTTTCATAGGCACCGCCGCCTGATACGCCACAGCAACAGCCCTGTCATCCCCAGCCAGACAACAGCCAGCGAAAACCAGGTCAGGGCGTAGGTCAGATGGTTGTTGGGAATAGCAGATGAATCCACCGGAAAAGGCTCGATCCCGTCACGGGTTGAACTGCGCGCGACAATCAGTGTCGGTTCCGTCTGCAAGGCCTGCGCCATGGCCGGCACATCGCGCGCGAACCACAGGCCGGATGCCGCATCGGGGGCGGGGGTGAAACTGTCCACCTCATCGGGCCAGTGCAGGTTGCCGGTCACGGGCACATCCACCGCATCGCGGGGCTGGCCGCGCAGCGCCTCGGGCACGAATCCCCGGTCGATCAGGATGCGCCGTCCCTCGGTGGTTTCATAGGCGGCAATGATGCGCGTGCCCGGGCCACGATCCTTCACGCTGGCCAGCACCTCGATTTCCGGCCCTGCGAACCGGCCCGTCACAGTGACCGGCAGATAAAGGTCGGCCACAGGGTCAGGCGTTGTGGGCAAGGGCAGGGGCGCATCGGCGATGCGGGCGTCGATCTGCGCCAGAATGGCCTCTTTCCACGCCAGCCGCTGCACCTGCCAGACACCCAGACCCACCAGTATCGCAGCCCCGACAAGGCCGAACAGCAGGGGCAGGATCATGTGGCGGGGCATCAGCGGCTTTCGGGAAGGGTGTTCAATGGGAAAGGCGCGGCACCCTGCGGCCCGCGCCTTGCGGTGGTGCGCGCGGGGTCAGCCCCCGCGCAGTCAGGCTTACTGGCCCCAAACGTAGACGGCGGCAAACAGGAACAGCCAGACCACATCAACGAAATGCCAATACCAGGCAGCCGCCTCGAACCCGACATGTTTTTCGGGCGTGAAATGGCCCTTCAGCGCGCGGATCAGGCAAACGGTCAGAAAGATCGTGCCGATCAGCACATGGAAACCGTGGAAGCCGGTCGCCATGAAGAAGTTCGCGCCATAGATGTTGCCCGCGAAACCAAAGGCGGCATGGCTGTATTCATAGATCTGGAACACCGTGAACACCGCGCCCAGCGCAATGGCCAGGATCAGGCCATTCACCAGATCCTTGCGGTTGTTCTCATGCACCAGGGCATGGTGCGCCCAGGTGGCCGCAGCGCCCGAACACAGCAGGATCAGCGTGTTGATCAGCGGCAGGTGCCAGGGGTCGAACGTCTCGATCCCCGCGGGCGGCCAGACGCCGTCAACGGCGGGCGACAGGCCCGTCGGGTCCATCGGGTAGATCGCATGCTTGAAAAAGCTCCAGAACCATGCGGCAAAGAACATGATTTCCGACATGATGAACATGATGAAACCATAGCGCAGGCCGATCACCACCACCGGCGTGTGGTCGCCGACCTGGCTTTCGCGGATCACGTCCGACCACCAGGCGAACATGACATACAGCACCAGCGCCAGCCCGATCAGGCCCAGCCAGGGGCCCGACCCCTTCATCCACAGGACGGAACCGAACAGCATGACAAAGGCCCCGACCGCGCCAAGGAACGGCCAGATCGACGGCGGCAGAATGTGGTAATCGTGGTTCTTGGCATGGGCCATGGTGCGGTTCCTATGGTCTGCAACGGCCCTTGCGGGCCGGGTGTGGCATCAGTTTACGTCAGCCGTGGTGGCAGGGGCAAGGGCCGCCTGTTCCTCGGGCAGATCGGTGACGTGGAAAGTGTAGGACAGGGTGATGTGCTTGACGAACTTGCCCTCGCGGTCGGTCACGATGCCCGGATCGACATAGAATGTCACCGGCATCAGCACCCGCTCGCCGGGTTGCAGCACCTGCATCTCAAAGCAGAAACAGTCGATCTTGGTGAAATAGCCGCCCGCCTGGTCGGGGCTGACATTGTAGCTGGCGGTGCCCGCCACCACCCGGTCGGTGGGGTTGTAGGCCTCGTAGAACGCCAGCCCGGTTTCACCGATGCGGATCGTCATCTCACGCTGCTGGGGCACGAAATCCCACGGCATGCCCGCCTCTTTCGACGCATCGAACCGCACGGTCATCGTCTGATCCAGGATCACGTCCGAGGCCTGCTCGGCCACGCCCGTCGTGCCGCCATAGCCCGTGACCCGGCAGAACCAGTCGTAGAACGGCACGGCGGCAAATGACAACGACAGCATCAGCGCTGCCACCCCGGCCAGTTGCGCGGCAGTTTTCTGTGGCCCGGTCAGGTTTCCGAACACCTTCATTCCGACACCCCTTCTTCGGCTTCGACGGGCACCAGTTCGGGGCGCACCACATGGTCAAAGCCCTGCACCTGCCCCACCTGCGTCACTTTCACCACCGTCAGGCCGAACACCAGAAAGACAAAGGCCACCAGCACCAGACCCAGGCCCAGATTGCGGCCAAAGCGGCGCTTGTAGATCTCGTGCTCCGGTTTGAACGCCATCACCAGCCCCCCAGCCCGTAAGAGGCCAGCACAGCCTGCCCCAGAAACGCACCGAAATGCAGGAAAAGGTAATACAGCGAGAAGCGGAACACCTTCTTTTCCACGGCATAGCCATCGGCCTCGGCCACAGCCTCATCGCGTCGCCAGATGCGGATCGCACCGGCCAGGAACATCAGGTTCAGCACTACGGCGACTGCGGTGTAGAACACGCCCCCGATCGCGGTGAAACCCGCACCCACGGCCACCGGCATCAAGAGGATGGTGTAAATCAGGATATGCGCCCGTGTCGCCTTGCGGCCATGCGTCACCGTCAGCATCGGCACACCGGCCTTGTGGTAATCTTCCTTCATGAACAGCGCCAGCGCCCAGAAATGCGGCGGGGTCCACATGAAGATGATGGCGAACATCAGCACCGATTCCACCGACACGCCGCCCGTCGCCACGGCCCAGCCGATCATCGGCGGAAAGGCCCCGGCCGCGCCACCGATGACGATGTTCTGCGGCGTAAGCCGTTTCAGCCACATCGAATAGACCACCGCATAGAAAAAGATCGTGAAGGCCAGAAGCCCCGCCGCGAACAGGTTGGTCGCCAGCGCCAGCATCACCACCGAAATGCCCGACAGCGCCAGACCGAAACCCAAGGCCTCGCCCGGCGAAACCTTGCCCGCAGGCACAGGCCGGTTGCGGGTGCGGCGCATCACGGCGTCAATGTCGGCATCCCACCACATGTTCAGCGCCCCCGAGGCCCCTGCCCCCAACGCGATGAACAGGATCGCCGCCATGCCCACGAACGGATGCACGCCCACAGGCGCCACCAGCAGCCCGACCAGCGCGGTGAACACCACCAGCGACATGACGCGCGGTTTCAGCAGCGCGACGTAATCGCCGAATCCGGCGTCGCCCGTCGGCGCGTAAACGTGGGTGTCGGTCATGTCATCACTCCGGGATCCGGGCTCCGCCTCTGGCGGTGGCTTGGCAGGCGGCGGGCGGCCATGGGGTGCATGGCCGCCCGCACCATTCCTAGGCATTGGGTGTCGGTCAGTCAGCCGAGGCCAGTTCCACCGGCGTGGCAATCGACGACAGTTCGACATTGCCTTCCTTCGCGGCGGCCAGCCATGCGGCGTAAACCTCTTCCGACACAACTTTCACGGTGATCGGCATGTAGGCATGGTCCTTGCCGCACAGTTCCGAACACTGGCCGAAATAGATGCCCTCGCGCTCAGCCTTGAACCACAATTCGGCCAGACGCCCCGGCACACCATCCTGCTTCACGCCAAAGGCCGGGATCGTCCAGCTGTGGATCACGTCGGCGCCTGTCACCTGCACCACGACGGTCTTGTTCACCGGCACCACCATGGCGGTGTCGGTGGCCAGCAGGTAATCGCTGTCGGCATAGCCATAGGCGGCCAGTTCCTCGCGCGGCAGCATGAAGCTGTCAAAGGCCACGCCCTCATCGACATATTCATAGCCCCAGTACCACTGGAAACCCGTGGTCTTGATGGTGATGTCGGCGGTGGGAATTTCTTGCTGCTTGAACAGCACGGGCAGCGAGAACGCACCGATGAACACCAGAATGACGATCGGAACCACCGTCCATGCCACTTCCAGCGGGCTGTTGTGGGTGAAGGTGGCCGGTGTTGCGTTGCGCTTGCGGTTGTAGCGGATGATCACCCATGCCAGCAGACCGGTCACGAACAACGTGATCACGGTGATCAGGATCAGCAGCATGTGATCCAGCGCCTGCAAATCACGGGCCAGTTCGGTGGCGGCCGGCTGAAAACCCATCAGCCCGTCCACCGGGCGGCCGACCACCGGCAGGCTTTCCTGCGCCATGGCGGCACCGGCGGCCAACAGGGCCCCCAGCGTGGCGGTGGAACCGAAGAAAGAGGTCAAAGCGCGCATGTTTTTATCCCGTCCGAGGGCGCAGACTTGCCGCGCCTTGCCCGACTGCCCGGCGTTGGGGCAGAATCCCGTTGTTTCTGACCCCTCTGAAACCATATTAGAGCCTGATCGACAAGCAAAACAGTTGCGGCAAATCGCGCCGCCCCTCGTCACACAGCCCGACACCGCAGCAAGGATACCCGATGACCGACGCGCCCTTCCGCCCCTTCGACACGCAGCTTGACGAAGGCGCGGCCCTGACGATCCTGCGCGCAGCCACGGCAGGGGCCGATGACGGCGAGCTGTTTCTGGAACGCCGCCGGTCCGAGGCGCTGGTTCTGGATGACGGCCGGGTGAAAACCGCCAGCTATGACGCCTCCGAAGGGTTCGGCCTGCGCGCCGTGCGGGGCGAGGTGGCGGGCTATGCCCATACCACCACCATTTCCGAAACCGCGCTGAAACGCGCCGCCGAAACGGCGCGGCTGGCGGTGGGCGATGGTGGCGGCACACTGGCGGATGCGCCGAAGGGCACCAATGCCCGGCTCTACACCGATGCCGACCCGATGGCCGACGCCACTTTCGCGGTCAAGATCGACCTTCTGCGCGAGATCGACGCCTTCACCCGCGCGCTGGATCCGCGCATCATCCAGGTCTCGGCCACGATCAGCGCCAGCTATCAGGAGGTGGAGATTTTGCGCCCCGAAGGCTTGCGCCTGTCCGATATCCGCCCGATGGCACGCATCAACATATCTGTCATCGTCGAACAGAACGGGCGGCGCGAATCCGGCGGCATGGGCGGCGGCGGGCGTCATGGGCTGGCCCCGCTGATGCAGCCCGCGCATTGGCAGGCCGTGGCGCGTGAGGCATTGCGCATCGCGCTGGTCAATCTTGAGGCCGTTCCTGCCCCCGCAGGCACGATGGATGTGGTGCTGGGGCCGGGCTGGCCCGGTATATTGCTGCACGAGGCCATCGGCCACGGGCTGGAGGGCGATTTCAACCGCAAGCAGACCTCGGCCTTTGCCGGTCTGCTGGGCCAGCGTATCGCGGCACCCGGGGTCACGGTGCTGGATGACGGCACCCTGCCCGACCGGCGCGGCTCGATTTCGGTGGATGACGAGGGCACGCCTTCGGCCCGCAATGTGCTGATCGACGACGGCATTCTCGTGGGCTACATGCAGGACCGCCAGAATGCGCGCCTGATGGGTGTGGCGCCCACCGGCAACGGGCGGCGCGAAAGTTTCGCCCATATCCCGATGCCGCGCATGACAAACACCTACATGATGGGCGGGAATGACGACCCGGCAGGCATTCTGGCCTCGCTGAAGGACGGCATCTATGCCGTGGGCTTCGGCGGCGGGCAGGTGGATATCACCAACGGCAAGTTCGTGTTCAGTTGCACCGAGGCTTACCGGGTGCAGAACGGCAACATCGGCGCCCCGGTCAAGGGTGCCACCCTGATCGGCGACGGCGCCACCGCGCTGAAGCATATCCGCGCCACCGGCAATGACATGGCACTTGACCCGGGCATCGGCAATTGCGGCAAGGCCGGGCAATGGGTGCCGGTGGGGGTGGGCCAGCCCACGCTGCTGATCGGCGGGCTTACAGTGGGCGGATCGGCGGCATGAGGCACCTGCGCTCGGTCCCCGGCGGTCTGGCGCTGGTGGGCTGGCCGCCGCTGCTTGCCGCCACCGGCATCCTTTGGCTGGCCCCTGCACCGCTGGGCGCTGCGGGACTGGCCCTTGCCCGTCTGTTGCCAGACGGCGGAGGCACGTTTGTGCTGCTTGTCGTTGGAACCGCACTGGCGCTGTCACCGGCGTTTTCCTGGATCGGCTGGCTGATCGCGCTGCCGGTCGTGGCGGCTCTGCTGCACCGCGGCTGGTTTGGCTGGCTGCCCGCCGCCGCTACCGGGGCTACGGCTGGCATGATCGCCGCCAAGGTCGTCGGATCCGACGTCGCGGCCGGTTTCGGCCTTGTCATGCTGATCCTGCTGCGCGGGGTTCTGGGCCTTGTCCGCCCCGCGGCCTTTGCCCTTCCCCGCGCCTTCTGAGCAAGCCTGCGCCTTTCGCGCATTTCCTGTTCAGAAATATCCTCGGGGGTGAGGCGCGAAGCGACGAGGGGGCCCGAGGGCCCCCTGAATTTTCGCAGAAAATTCGCCCCTACGCCGGGATGACCATGCCCTTGCCGCGCGCCAGTTCGCGCATCCGGGTTTGCAGCTTTTCAAACGCCCTGACCTCGATCTGGCGAATGCGCTCGCGGCTGACGCCATAGCTTTCCGACAGGTCTTCCAGCGTCACCGGCGTGTCGGCCAGACGGCGCTGCACCAGAATGTCCTTTTCGCGGTCGTTCAGCGCACCCATCGCCTGCATCAGCAGTTCGCGCCGGGCGTCCATCTCGTCCTTTTCGGCATAATCGGCGGCCTGATCGCTGTCCTCGTCCTCCAGCCAGTCCTGCCACTGGGTCGATCCGTCACCATCCGAGCCGATCTGCGCGTTCAGTGACGCATCGCCGCCCGACAGCCGGCGGTTCATGTCGATCACATCGGCCTCGGTCACGTTCAGGTCGGTGGCGATGCGTGCCACGTTTTCGGGCCGCAGATCGCCCTCTTCCAGCGCGCCGACCTTGGCCTTGGCCTTGCGCAGGTTGAAGAACAGTTTTTTCTGTGCGCTGGTGGTGCCCAGCTTCACAAGGCTCCAGGACCGCAGGATATATTCCTGAATGCTGGCCCTGATCCACCACATCGCATAGGTCGCCAGACGAAAGCCCTTTTCCGGGTCAAAGCGTTTCACCGCCTGCATCAGGCCCACATTCGCCTCGGAAATCACCTCGGCCTGCGGCAGGCCGTAGCCGCGATAGCCCATGGCGATTTTCGCCGCCAGCCGCAGGTGCGACGTGACCATGCGGTGCGCGGCCTGCGTGTCCTGATGGTCCACCCAGCGCTTGGCCAGCATGTATTCCTCTTCCGGTTCCAGCAGCGGAAACTTGCGGATTTCCTGCATGTAACGGTTCAGGCCCTGTTCCGGGCTGGGCGCGGGAAGATTGGTATAGGTGCTCATGCGTGACCCCCTTTTGCGGCCCCTGCCCCGGCGGATTCCGGCGACAGCGGCCTGTTGTTCTGTTCGGTGACGGGCGCAGTTCAGGCGCTAACATCACAGGATTAACGTCAGATGAACATGATACCGTCGCTCTGCCACGAATGTTGCGTCGCTTCACGTGAATGTCACCCGGCGACATCTTGCATCGGGCGGCTGAACCGCCACCTGCCGCCCGGTTTGCATATGACATCATCGCTTCAGGGGCTGGCCCGCGCGCAGGATGTCCAGCAATTGCTGCATGTCGGCGGGCAGCGGCGCCTCGAACAGCAGGTCTTCGCCCGTCACCGGATGCTCAAAGCCCAATGACGCCGCATGCAGCGCCTGCCGGGGAAAGGCCAGCGCCGCCTCGGCCGCCGCCAGCCCGGCCGCCGCAGCCGCCACCTTGCGCTTGCCGCCATAGGTCTGGTCGCCGATCAGCCCGTGGCCCGCATGGGCCATATGCACCCGGATCTGATGGGTGCGCCCGGTTTCCAGCCAGCATTCCACCAGCGCCGCCACCGGGGGCGTGCCGAAATCCTCAAGTATCCGCACCCGCGTCACCGCGTGCCGCCCGCCGTGAAACAGCACCGCCTGCCGCTGCCGGTCGGTCTTGTGGCGGGCAAGCTGGGTGGCGATCTTCACGATGCCGCCCGTCTCGAATGTCACGCCCTTGGTGCCGCGCAGGCGCGGGTCGGCGGCATCGGGGCGGCCATGCACCAGCGCCAGATAATGCCGCGTCACGGTATGCGCCTCGAACTGCGCGGCCAGCCCGTGATGCGCCCGGTCGGATTTCGCCACCACCAACAGGCCCGACGTGTCCTTGTCGATGCGGTGAACGATGCCGGGGCGCTTTTCGCCGCCCACACCCGACAGCGTGTCACCGCAGTGGTGCAGCAGCGCGTTCACCAATGTGCCCGAGTAGGAACCGGGTGCCGGATGCACCACCATGCCCACCGGCTTGTCGATCACGATCAGGTCGTCATCCTCCCACACCACCGACAGCGGAATGTCCTCGGCAAGGGTTTCCACCTCCACCGCCTCGCCCAGCGTGATGGCATAGACCTGCCCCTCGGCCACCTTGGCCTTGGGGTCTGTCACCGCCACGCCGTCAAGGCTGACGTCGCCATCGGCGATCATCCGCATCAGGCGCGACCGTGACAGCGCCGCTTCTTCTGGCACCCCGCGCGCAAGCGCCTTATCAAGGCGGTCGGCGGGGTCGTCCCCGATGGTCACAAACAGCACGCCCGTATCCGGGTCAGGAAGGATCGCCATGGCACAGGCTCCGGCAGACGACGGGCTTCCGCCCAGCGTGAGGTTGCTGAAATGGCTGGTCATCATTCTGACCGCCGTGATGATTGTGGGTCTCATAATCATCGTTGCGGTGATTGTCATCCGCTTGCCGCAATCGGCCGGTCCCGCTGCCGGGCCGTCCGCCAGCCTTGCCCTGCCCGAGAAGCTGGCGCTGCCGGCAGGCACCAGCCCCGCCGCCGTCACATTCGGGCAGGGCTGGGTGGCCATCGTCACCACCGATGAACGGATACTGGTGTTTGACAGCAGCACCGGCGCATTGCGGCAGGAAGTGGCCATCGCGCCGGGCGCCGAGTGACCTTCGGCAGAACGCAGCACCGATCTTGCGGGGTGCTGCGCTGGCCGCGCGCCGGTGGCGCAACCCGGAAAAAACGGCACCCGCCCCTGCGCCACCGGGCGTATCTGGCGGCTGTCCTTGGGTCCGAGGGCAGCCTTCCCCCGCCCCCCGCCGTCATCTGGCACATGGGCAACTGTGTGAAGGCGCAGACCGCGGGGCTGGTGGCCAGTGCGATGCTGCACCGCGCCACGGTGCGCGCCATCCCCTTGCCGATGGGCCAGGCGAGGCCTCGGCCCTGTGTCTGCTGGCAGACGGCGGCCCGGCGCTCACCCTTTCAATCGCGCGGGCGTTGGCGAAGCAGATGGGCAGCGATCGGGTTCCACTGGCGTTGCCACCAGGCCCGCCCGGCAAGCGGCTTGTGCTGGCGCAGCCTTTGGTCAAGACTGATGTGATGCCTGATACGCAGCGCCCCTTTGCCCCTCACGCGACGCCCGCCCACGGCCCGGGCCTGCTGGCGGGGCGACGGATTCTCGTGGTTGATGACATTGCCACCAACCGCATGGTGGCCAGCGCCTATCTGGGCCTTCTGGGCGCGCAAAGCGTCGAGGCGGCCAGCGGCACCCGCGCGCTGGAACTGGCCAGCGATGCGGCGCTGGATCTGGTGCTGCTGGACATGAACATGCCCGGCATGGACGGGCTGGAAACCTTTCGCCGCCTGCGCGCGATGGAGGGGGCCGCAGCGGCGCTGCCCGTGGTGGCGATGACGGCCGATGCCATGCCCGAACACCGCCGCGCCTGTCTGGACGCGGGAATGGATGGCTATGTGTCAAAGCCGATGTCGCCCGACGGTCTGGCCAGGGAATTGCTGCGCGTGCTGCCGGCGCGGCCCGGTCGGGCGCCGGGCTGATCCTGTCGCGGGGTCGGTTTCGAACCCTTAGGCGGCGAATCCGGGTGGAAAGCCCCGCCACCCCGCCGCAGCATGTGGCAAAAGGGGGCCACAGCAATGATGCAGGATCATGGCGCGGCGGATGCGACCGCTCTGGCCGGACTGGTCGCCAGCGGGGCGGTGTCGCCCGCCGAATTGCTGGATGCGGCGCTGGCGGCGGTTGACCGGCTGAACCCCGTGCTGAACGCCGTGGTTCTGGTGCAGGAACCTGCCGCGCGGGCGGCCATCGCGGCGGGCCTGCCGCCGGGGCCGTTCTGCGGCTTGCCGTTCCTGCTGAAGGATCTGGGCTGCGAGGCGGTGGATTTTCCCGCCCACAACGGATCTGCCCTGCTGGCCAATACCCGCTGGCCGCGCGATTCCGCGATTTTCGCGCGCATCCGCGCAACAGGCGTGGTGACATTCGGGCGCACCACGGCCCCCGAGGGCGGCATCGGCCCCGCCACCGAATCCGCCGTCTATGGCGGGCCGACGCGCAACCCCTGGAACCTGGCCCATACGCCGGGCGGGTCATCCGGCGGGGCTGGGGCTGCGGTGGCTGCTGGCATCGTGCCCTTTGCCCATGGGTCGGATGGCGGCGGATCAGTGCGCATCCCGGCCTCGTCCTGCGGGCTGTTCGGCTTCAAACCCACCCGCGCGCGCCTGCCTGACGGGCCGTATGCTGGCGAAGGCTGGGCGGGTATGGCGATTGACGGCTTTCTGACCCGGTCAGTGCGCGACACGGCGGTGATGCTGGATGCCTGCGAAGGCGCAGACCTTGGCGCGCCCTACTGGGCACCGCCGCTGGCACGGGGCCATGCGCAAGCCATCAGCCGCCCGCCGCGCCGCCTGCGCATTGCACTCTGCGACACCACCTTTACCGGCGGGGCGATCCACCCCGAGGTGCGGGCGGCGGTGCTTGATGCCGCACGGCTGCTGGAGGGCTTGGGCCACCACATCGAACCGCTGCGGCCCCGGGCGGATTTCGAAGGCATGATGCGTGCCTGGACCGATATCGTCGCCTGCGGCACGGCACTGGGCATCCGCAAGGCGCTGGCGGCACGGAGTCGCAGCCTGCAACCCGGCGATGTCGAGAGCGTGGCGCGCGGGGCCATCGCCCATGCCGCCACGATCAGCGGCGAGAGGTATCTGGAGGCTGTGGCCGAGATTCACGCCTTTGGCCGCCAGATGGCGGCGTTCTTTGACCCCGGTCAGGGCGCGGGGCCGGATGTGCTGCTGTCGGCCACGTTGGCCGAACTGCCCGCCCGGATCGGCCGCTTTGCCCATGACAACGAGGATTACCTGAACTACCGCATCGGCCCCAAGGGCGTCTTCGCCTATTCGCCGTTCTGTGCGGTGTTCAATGCCAGCGGCCAGCCCGCAGCCTCGGTTCCGCTGGGCATGTCGGCGGATGGCCTGCCCATCGGTGTGCATCTGGCCGCGCGCTTTGGCGCGGATGAAGACCTGATGGCGCTGTGTGCAGAAATTGAGCGGGCCGCCCCCTGGTTCACCCGTCGCCCGCCCAATGTTTGAGCGTCAGGGTGGACAGGTCGCGAAACGCCAGCTTAACATCGGATGAAACGACAGCGGGGCCAGGGGTGACAGTTTCCATAGCGGTCGAAGCGCGCAATGCGGTCAAGGCCTTTGGCCAGGGCGAGGCGGCGGTCAGGGCGCTGGATGATGTGTCGGTGCAGATCCGGCAGGGTGAGTTCTTTACCCTGCTGGGACCGTCAGGCTGCGGCAAGACCACGCTCTTGCGGCTGATCGCGGGGTTTGAGACGCCCACCTCGGGCCAGATCCTGCTGGATGGCAAGGATATCACCGCCGACCCGCCCAACCGCCGCCCGGTCAACACTGTGTTCCAAAGCTATGCCCTGTTCCCGCATCTGACCGTGGCGCAGAATGTGGGCTTCGGCTTGCAGATGCAGGGGCGGCCCCGGGCCGAGGTTGCCGACCGCGCCGCGAAAATGCTGACGCTGGTGCGGCTGGACCATCTGGCGCAGCGCAAGACCAGCCAGTTGTCGGGCGGCCAGCAACAGCGCGTGGCGCTGGCCCGCGCGCTGGCCCCGCAGCCAAAGGTGCTGCTGCTGGATGAACCCCTGTCGGCGCTGGACCTGAAGCTGCGCAAGGAAATGCAGATCGAGCTGAAACGCCTGCAACATGAAACCGGCATCACATTCGTGTTCGTCACACACGATCAGGAAGAAGCCCTGACGATGAGCGACCGCATCGGCGTGATGAGCGCCGGAAAGATCCTGCAAGTCGGCAGCCCGCGCGACATCTACACCCGCCCCGCCAACCGCTTTGTCGCCAGCTTCATCGGCGAGACGAACTTTCTGCCCGGCTTTTATGCGCATGGGCAGGTGGCGCTGGCAGGTGGCCATGTGCCGGTGGCCGCTGGCACGAAAGAGGGAAGCACAGTCACGCTGGCCGTGCGCCCCGAACAGGTGCGGCTGGTCGCCGCCGATGCGCCGGGTTCGCTGCCAGCCACCGTTCGCGATCTGGTCTATTTCGGCACCGACACGCATTGCCACATGGCGCTGAGCGACGGCAGCGAAGTGGTGGCCCGCCTGCAAAGCAGCGTGTCGGGCGAGGCCGGGCTGGAACCCGGTGCAAGGGTCGGGCTGGTCTTTACCGAAGGCGCCGCGCAAGTGCTGGAGGATTGACCATGCCATCGCCGCAGGACAGGGCACGGGTGCGCAACGGCTGGCTGTTGTCAGCGCCCGCGCTGGTGCTGCTGGCCATGGCGGCGGCGGGGCCGCTGCTGGTGGTGCTGGTCTACAGCTTTCTGGAAGCGGGGCAATATGGCGGGGTGGAATGGGCGTTTTCCACCGATGCCTGGTTCGGCATCCTGTTTTCCAAGGACATCTTCACCGACGAGACCATGCTCGCCGATGCCCATCTGGCGATCTTCTGGCGGTCGGTGAAACTGTCGCTGCTGACCACGCTTATCACCTTTGCCGTAGGCTTTCCGACCGCGTGGTTCATCGCCACGCGGGCACCCCGGGCGCGGGCCATGTGGCTGTTCCTGATAACTATCCCGTTCTGGACCAACCTTCTGATCCGCACCTTCGCCATCAACGAGGTGATCCGCAACGAGGGCATCCTGAACTCACTGCTGCTGTGGGCGGGCGTCATCAGCGCCCCGATCCAGATCATCTACACCGATACGGCGGTGCTGATCGGCATGGCTTATGTCTATCTGCCGCTGATGGTGCTGCCCCTGTTCGCCGCCATCGACCGTTTCGACATGAAGCTGCTGGAGGCCGCCTATGACCTTTACGCCAGCCGTTTGCAGGTGCTGCGCCGGGTGATCCTGCCGATTGTGAAACCGGGCATCGTGGCGGGGTCGATCCTGGTGTTCGTGCCCAGCCTCGGGGCCTATGTCACCCCCCGCGTGCTGGGCGGCGGCAAGAACATGATGATCGGCAATTTCATTGAATTGCAATTCGGGCAGGGCCGCAACTGGCCGCTGGGGGCAGCGCTGTCGATGCTGCTGCTGGTCATCGTGATGGTGGCGCTGCTGGCCTATGTGCGCGCGGCGAACAAGGGGGCGGGGCATGGCCACTAGGGCGTTTGCGGCCACCACGATCCCCGGCTTTGCCATTGTCGCGGGCATTGCCTTTTTCGCGCTTTACGCGCCTATCCTGACGCTAGTGGCTTATTCCTTCAACGATTCCAATGCGATCAGCCAATGGGGCGGGTTTTCCCTGCGCTGGTATGAGGCGGCGTGGGCCAACACGGCGGTGCAAGAGGCCACGCTGCGGTCGCTGACCATCGCCTGCTCGGCCTCGGCCATCGCCACTGTCTGCGCCACCATGGCCGCCCTTGGCACCACACGGCGCGGCGCGTTCCGGGGCCAGACCTTCATCTATGTGATGATAAACCAGCCGCTGATGGTGCCGGAAATTGTCACCGCCGTGGCGCTTCTGATCGTGTTCGCCAGCGTGAAGGTCGCTACCGGATACAACGGGCTGATGTATCTGATCATCGCGCATGCCGCGTTCTGCATCCCCTTCGCATACCTTCCGATCCGCGCCCGGCTGGAGGGGATGGACCTGAGCCTGGAAACCGCCGCCGCCGATCTTTACGCAAACCCCTGGCAGACCTTCCGCCATGTCACCCTGCCCCTGATGGGCCCGGGCATCATCGCGGGGGCCATGCTGGCCTTTGTCATCAGTCTGGATGACGTGGTGATCACCGAGTTTGTAAAATCGGCAGGTCAGGATACGCTGCCCACCTATATGCTGGGCCAGTTGCGTCGCGCCATCACGCCCGAGGTGAACGCCATATCCTCGGCGCTGCTGGCGCTGACGGTGCTGCTGCTGACCGCATTCTTCCTACTGACGCGCAAGCGGGATTAACCCGCGAAACCAACCCCGCAGGGCCAACCTGCAAAACCAACATGGAGAGTCTGATGAAACGCCTGATCCCCGCCCTTGGCCTGCTGCTGGCCACCACCTCGCTGGCAAGTGCCGAAGGGGTGCTGAACCTTTACAACTGGGGCAACTACACCAGCCCCGAGCTGCTGGAGAAATTCAAGGCCGAAACCGGCATCACCGTGACCGTCACCGATTACGACAGCAACGATACCGCGCTTGCCAAGATCGAGGCCGGGGGCAGCGGGTTTGACCTGGTGGTGCCCTCGGCCAACTACATCAGCATCTTCCGCGACAAGGGGCTGATCGTGGAATTCGACATGGCGAAACTGCCCAACCACGCCAACATCGCCCCGGAATGGATGAATGTGCAATGGGACGAAGGGCGCAAGGTATCCATCCCGTGGCAATGGGGGTCAACCGGCGTGGTGGTGGATACCGCGATCTATGGCGGCGACATCAACACCTCCGCCGTCTGGCTGGAGGTGCCGGACGAGTTGAAAGGCAAGATCAACGTCGTGCCGGAAATGATGGATATCGTGAACCTGGCCGTCATGTATGTGGGCGGCGAGCCGTGTTCCGAGGATCTTGAGGTGCTGAAACAGGCCCGCGACGCGCTGATTGCCGCGAAACCCGACTGGATCAGCATGGATTACGGCGCGACCGAAAAGGTGGCGAATGGCGACTGGGCGGCCTCGGTCAACTGGTCGGGGTCGTCGATGCGCGTGCGTCTGGCCAAACCGACAGCCGCCTATGGCTATCCGCGCGAGGGCTATATCCTGTGGATGGATTCGGTCGCCCTGCTGAAAGACGCGACGAATGTGGACGAGGCGTATACGTTCCTCAACTTCATCATGGAGCCTGAGAATGCGGCCATGATTTCCGCCTTTGCGCGCTATTCCAACGGCATCGCCGGTTCGGCGGAATTCATGCCCGAAGACATGAAAACCGCGCCCGAGGTGATCATCCCGGCCGAACATGTGGCGGCGGGCACGTTCCTGCCCACCTGCTCCGCCAAATCGCAGGAATACATGACCGCGATCTGGACCGAACTGCAAAAGTAATCGCGGCAGCAACACACCTTGGCGGGGCCACACCGGCCCCGCCTTTTGCATCCGGGAAAACGCCATGACCGACCTTACAGCGCTGTCCGCCTCCGACCTGTCGCGGCTGGTGGCCGCACGGCAGACGGCCCCGTCCGAGATCATGGCAGCATTTCTTGCGCGCAACGCGGCGGTGAACCCCGGTCTCAACGCGATTGTTGCACAGCGCAACCCGGCTGACCTGATGGCAGAGGCGCGGGCGGCGGATGATGCGCCCCCGCAGGGCTGGCTGCATGGCCTGCCGCTGGCGGTGAAGGATCTGGTGGCAGTCAAGGGCATTCGCAGCACCTGGGGCTCGCCGGTCTTTGCCGATCATGTGCCGGATGCCGATGACATGTTGGCGCGTCGGCTGCGCGGCGCGGGGGCGATACTGGCCGCCAAGACCAACACGCCGGAATTCGGCCTTGGTTCGCACAGTTTCAACCCGGTGCATGGCGTGACGGGCAACCCCTATGACAGCACCCGCACGGCGGGCGGGTCATCGGGCGGGGCGGCGGCGGCTCTGGCAGCGCGGCTGGTGCCGGTGGCCGACGGGTCCGACATGATGGGCAGCCTGCGCAACCCGGCGGCGTTCTGCAATGTCTACGGGTTCCGCCCGTCCTATGGCCTTGTGCCTTCCGACCCGGTTGGCGACACGTTCCTGCACCAGTTGGCCACCGACGGCCCGATGGCCCGCAATGTCGAGGATATGGCCCGCCTGCTGGAAACCCTGTCGCAGCCCGATGCCGCCGACCCGCATTCGCGGCCCACCGAACCCTTTGCCGAAGGGCTGGACCGCGATGTGAAAGGCATGGCGATTGGCTGGCTGGGTGATTGGGGCGGGGCCTATGCGATGGAGCCCGGGATACTGGACACCTGCGGCAATGCGCTGAAAACGTTAGCCGATCTGGGTTGCCATGTCGAGGATGTGCCACCCCCCTTCCCCGCCGCAAAACTATGGGAGGCCTGGATCACCCTGCGCAGCTGGGCCGTGGCCGCGCGGCTTGGCCCGCTTTACGCCCATGCACCGCACCGCGCCCTGCTGAAGCCCGAGGCGATCTGGGAAATCGAGCGCGGCAATGCGTTCAGCGCCATGCAGGTGCATCGCGCCTCGGTCGTCCGGTCCGAATGGTTCACCGCTCTTGCCAGCCTCTTCACCCGGTTTGATGCGCTGGTGCTGCCTGCCGCGCAGGTCTGGCCGTTTCCGAAGGATTGGCGTTACCCTGAAACCATCGGCACCACGGGCATGGATACCTATCACCGCTGGATGGAGGTGGTGATTCCCGTCAGCCTTGTGGGCCTGCCCGCCTTGGCCGCGCCAGCGGGGTTTGGCACGAACGGTCTGCCGATGGGTGTGCAGATCTTCGGCCCGCGTGGGGCCGACCGGGCGCTGCTGCAACTGGGGCAGGCCTATCACCGCGCAACCGATTGGCCGGGGCGTCGCCCGCCGTTGCTGTAACGCTTGCCCCGCCGCCTGACGCCGCCTAATCCTGCGGCAAGGCAAGGGGGTGCTGCGTGACTGTCTACCGGATCGTGATGGCGCTGGCCCTGCCCCTGCTGCTGGCGGGGTGGCTGGTGCGGTATCTGCGCGGCCGCGCGGTGCCGGGGGAACTGGCCGAACGGCTGGGCCGTGGCGGCAACGGACCGGTGCTGTGGCTGCACGGTGCCAGCCATGGCGAGATCACCTCGGCCCGCTGGCTCGTGGGTGCGGTGATGGCGGCGCATCCGGGGCTGGCGGTGCTGATCACCTGCAACAACCCCACGGCCCGGGCCATGGTGCAGGGCTGGGGGCTGCCGGGCGTGCAGGCGGCGCTGGCCCCTTGGGACACGCGCGGCGCGGTGGCGCGGTTTCTGCGCCACTGGCAGCCCCGCGCAATGATCGTCATCGAGAATGAACTCTGGCCGGAACGGCTGGCCGCCTGCGCCGCAGCGGGCGTGCCGGTGATCGCCATCGGGGCGCGGATGTCGGCGGGGTCGGCGCGCAACTGGGCGCGGCTGGCCCCGGGGCTGATGCGGCGCATGCTGGGCAGCCTTACCTTTGCCACCGCGCAGGATGCGGCGTCCGAGACGCGGCTGGTGGCGCTTGGCCTGCCGCCCGAAAGGCTGGGGCCACGACTGATGCTGAAGGCGCAGGCGGGCCATGCCCAGCCGGTCACGGCCACGGCCCCCGTGGCACGGCACCGTTGCCTGCTGGCCGCCTCGACCCATGAGGGCGAGGAAGAGGCCGTGCTGCACGCCTTCCGGCAGGCGCGCGATGCCGGGGCGTTTGATCTGCTGATCCTGGCCCCCCGCCACCCGGCCCGCGCGCCCGCCATTGCGGCGCTGGTGGCGGCAAGCGGCCTGCCCATGGCGCAGCGATCACTTGGCCAGATGCCGCAGGCCGGAACGGCGGTCTATCTGGCCGATACATTCGGCGAAATGCCGCTGTGGTATGCCATGGCGGGCGTGACCTTCATCGGCGGCACATTTGCCGACAAGGGCGGCCATACGCCGTTCGAGCCTGCCGCGCAGGGGTCGGCGCTGCTGCACGGCCCGTCGGTGTTCAACTTTGCCGAGGTGTTCGTGGCACTGGACGCAGCGGGCGGCGCGCTGGCGGTGGCCGATGCCGCCAGCCTTGGTGCGGCTTTGTGCACGCTGGATGCGGAAGCGCAGGCGCGCATGGCCAAGTCCGCCCGCAGCGCCCTGCCCGCGATGGGTGATACCGCACCCCTGCTGGCCGCCATCGACCGGGCTTTGGCGCGGGATTAATTCTGCCAGTCCGCACCAGCCGCAGGCCCACCGGCAAAGGCATATTCCGCCAGCGCATCATACTGCGACCCCTGCGGCCCGGGGACCGAGCGGTAAAGCACCATCGACCGAACCGTGAACGGCCCGGCACGAAACCCCGCCCCGGCCACCACCGCGCGTTCCAGCCGCAGCGCCTCGTCGGGCAGCGGCGGGGCAAAGCGGCCCAGCGTGACATGCGGCACGAAACGGCGGCTTTCCGGGCTGGCCCCCGCCACATGCGCCACCCGTTCCACCTTGGCCTGCAACCGCGCCAGCGGGTCGGACGGCGCCACTGCGGCATAGGCCGCGCGCGGGCGCGCACCGCCGAACAGGCCCAGCCCCCGCATCTCCAGATCGAAGGCGGGCATGCGCAGCGCCTCGAACCCCTCATGCGCGGCTTCCAGCACCCGGTCCGGCTGTTCGCCCAGAAACACCAGCGTCAGGTGAAAGCCCGCAGGCTCCACCCGGCGCGGCATCGGCAGCAGGAACTGCTGCACCACAAGGGCCGAGCGGATATTGTCAGGCAAGGGGATGGCAAGAAAGGTGCGGAGCATCGGGTGTCCATGGGCCAGGTGGCGGGCGGTGGGGCGCGGGGCCATGTTTCCCTATGGCACGCCGGGCCGCAAGGCCACCCGGAAAGCCCTGTGCCTCAGCCCGGATCGGGCCGGGCGGCCAGCACCGCCAGACGCTCGCGGATCTCTGCACCCAAGGGGCCGTTGCGGGGCGCGTCGCGCAGCGTGGTCAGCATCGCCTCGGGTGCGGGCGCACGGCCACCACCGCCCCAGTGCAATGCGCGCAGCACCGCCTCGGCCCCCGGCGGCAGGCGGTCGGGCACCGCATGGCCCGCCAGCGTGGCCCAGACCCCGGCCCAGCACCGGCCCACCGACCACGGATTATACCCCCCGCCGCCCAGCACCAGATAGCGCGGCGCCATGGCGCGCAAGGCCGACACCACCGCCCAATGCGCGTTGTTTGACAGTGACAGGCGGGCCAGCGGGTCTTCCTCCAGCGCGTCGGCCCCGCATTGCAGCACCAGCGCCTCGGGGCGGAAGGCCGCCAGACGCGGCAGGATCAACCCCTCCAGCACCGCCTGCATTTCGGTGTCGTTGAACCCGCGCGGCACCGGCAGGTTGAAACAATTGCCGCCCCCCGTGTCATCCAGGAGGCCGGTAAAGGGCCAGCGCCCTTCCTCATGCACAGAGATCAGCAGGCATTCGGCATCGCCGGCAAAGGCATGCTGCACCCCGTCGCAATGATGCGCGTCGATATCGACATAGGCGATGCGGCCAAGGCCCATGCGGCGCAGCGCCAGCATGCCCAGCACCGGATCGTTCAGGTAACAGAACCCGTTGGCGCGGTCGGGCATGCCGTGATGCGTGCCGCCCCCGGGCACATAGACCACGCCGCCACCCCTCAGCAGCTCTGCCGCCAGCATCACGCCACCCGCGCCCGTGGCCGGGCGGCGGAACATCTGCGGAAACACCGGGTTCGACAGCGTGCCAAGATGGTGGCGCGCGCGCACGGCATCGCTGACTGCGCCCGCCACCTCGGCTGCCTCCAGCGCGGCGACATAGGCCGGGTCATGCCACAACGCCAAAGCAGCAGGCCGGGCGCGCGGGCTGGTGCGAAACTGCGCAGGCGGCAGCCAATCCAGCGCGCGGGCCAGATCCATCACCGTGGACACACGCGGCACCCGCAAAGGGTGGGCGCTGCCATAGGTCGATCCACGATAGATTTCAGACCCTATGAAAAGCGGCTGCGCCAGCCCGGCACCCGCCGCAATGGCACCCGGCAGCGGCGCGGCAGGCAGGTTCACCGCCGCATGCTCACTGCAACAGCGCCTCGATCCGGTCGGTGATGGCGGGGGCCATCGGCGCGGTGCCCGACCCCCAGGTCGCCACAAGCTCGCCCGCGGGCCCCAGCAACACCTTGTTGAAATTCCACGCCGGCACAAAGCCATGCTCGCGCGCCAGCCAGGCATAGAACGGATGCGCCAACGGCCCCGTCACCGGGGTGATGCCGGTCATCGGGATCGTCAGATCAAAATTCACCGCGCAGAATTCCTTGACCTGTTCTTCGTTTGCCAGTTCCTGCCGGAAATCATCCGACGGCACCGCCAGCACGGTCAGCCCCTGCGGCGCATAGCGGTCTGACAGCGCCTGAAGATCGTCATACTGCGGGGTAAAGGCGCACATCGAGGCGGTGTTCACCACCAGCACCGGCTGGCCCTGCAAGGCTGCCAGATCAATCTCGCCGCCGTCGATCGACCCGAAACGAAAGCCGTGCCCTTCGGCAGCCACGCCCGTGCCCGCAGCCAGCGCCGCGGCAACCGCCACAATCAGGCCCAAGGCCCTTGCCTGCGCCGCCGCCAGATATCCTGCCATGCCGGTCTCCTGCGCCCAGACTGCAACAGACCGAGCATAATACGTGCGGGCCCGCTGTCAAAGCCCCGGTTTGTGATCTGCGCGGCACTGGGCACTTCCCCGCCGTTGTGGCATGATGGAACCATTACGCCGCAAAAGAGTTATAACCGTTCGCAAGAGCGCAAGGCTGGGCGGCAAGACCCCGGTATCGACAAAAGACAGCAGTCAGGCAGTCAGACAGTGAAGAACGCATCCATCCCGCCCCCCCTGAACACAGGGGACGATCTGCGCAACCAATATGGCGCGATCTGCTGGCGCATGCTGCGCGGGCGGGTGCAGGTCTTGCTGATCACCAGCCGCGACACCGGGCGCTGGGTGATTCCGAAAGGCTGGCCGATGGAGGGTCTTTCCCCCGCGCAATGCGCCGCGCAAGAGGCGTTCGAAGAGGCGGGCGTGATGGGCCAAGTGTCCGACACCTGTCTGGGGATGTTTGCCTATGACAAAGCGCTGGTGCGCGGCCCGGGGCCAGAGGCCAGTTCGGTGCCCTGCATGGTGGCGGTCTATGCGTTGCAGGTCAGCCGGATGGTTGACCGCTACCCCGAGGCGGGGCAGCGGCGCCGCAAGTGGTTTACCTGCCCGAAAGCGGCAGAACGTGTGGCCGAACCGGAATTGCAGGTGCTTCTGGCGGCCTTCGTGCCACAACCCGATGCGGCCAGTCCTGCCGCTCAGGCTTGATTTCCGCGCCACAGCGGTTAACTGCCTTGTGTTTCCTGATCGCCCAAGGTCTGATGCCGCATGATCCGCTACAGTCTCAAATGCCCGGACGACCATGCGTTTGACAGCTGGTTCCAGTCGGCTGACGCCTGCGACGCGCTGGTGGCGCGGGGCATGGTGGCCTGCCCGGTCTGCGGCAGCACGGCGGTGCAGAAATCGCTGATGGCCCCGGCGGTGCGGCCGGGCCGCGAGGTGGTGGCGCCGCGCGCTTTGTCCGAACCCTCGCCGCAAGAGGCGGCTCTGGCCGAGTTGCGCCGCAAGATCGAGGAAAACTCGGAATATGTCGGCATGAATTTCGCAACCGAGGCGCGGGCGATTCACGATGGCGAGGCCCCCGAACGCGCCATCTTCGGCGAAGCGCGGCCCGAGGATGCACGCAAACTGATCGAAGATGGCGTGCCGGTGGCGCCGCTGCCGTTCCTGCCCGCGCGGCGGACCAACTGAGCATGGCCACCATCCTGATCACCGGCGCGAACCGCGGCATCGGGCGCGCGCTGTTTGACGGCTACCGCGTGGCGGGTGTTGCGGTCATCGGCACCACACGCCAGCAGGTTGACGCGCCGGGCCGCTGGGAAAGGCTGGATGTGACCGATGCCGCCAGCCATGGCCGGCTGGCCGCCGCGCTGGCCGGTCAGCCGCTGGATCTGCTGGTGTGCAATGCGGGCGTCTATCCCGACCGGGGGCAGAGGCTGGAGGATGGCTATGCGCCCGACCTTTGGGCGGCGGGTTTTGCCACCAATGTGACCGGGGTTTTCCTGTCGGTGCAGGCGCTGTTGCCCAACCTGCGCGCCGCACGGGGCAAAGTGGCGATCATCTCATCCCAGATGGGATCGACGACCCGCGCGCCGGGTGGCAGCTATATATACCGCGCGACCAAGGCGGCGGCGCTGAACCTGGGGCGCAATCTGGCCTCGGACCTGCGGGCAGATGGGGTGGCGGTGGGCATCTATCACCCCGGCTGGGTGCAGACCGGCATGGGCGGCAGCGGGGCCGAGATCACGCCGGATGCGGCGGCACAGGGGTTGATGGCCCGTTTTGCCGCGTTGTCGCTGGCCACATCGGGCTGTTTCGAAACATGGGACGGGCGCGCGCATCCGTATTGAGCGGGGGGCGCGCCCGCCCTGACGGGCCGACTTCGCTGGCATCCGGGGCAAGGGCCAGCGAAGATGCCCGGACAGGGCAGACAAGCAGCCCCTCAGCAGCCCAGATAGCCCGCCAGATCCTGCGGCCCCTGCAACGGCCCAAGCACGCGCTGCTCCGCCTTGCCGCCTGACAGCCGCACGGCCACCGCCTGTTGCCAGCCTGCATCCGCCACGATCACCTCATCGCCCGCGCCGCAGTTGCGTGTGCCGCCTGCGATGTAATTCCAGCCGATCTGGTGGTTTGTCAGCCCCGGCAGCCGAGCAACCTCGCGCAGGGCACCGTCCTGCAACCGCACGAACACCAGTTCGCGGGCCAGATGCGGGCGGTCCACATAGGCGATCTCGGCCTGCCCGTCGCCGTCAAAATCGCCGATCCCGGCCGGGGCCAGCCAGCGCTGCGGCTGGCCGATGAACGGGGTGGCGGCCATCTGCTCCAACCCTTCGCCATAGCCCCAGACCGTCAGCCGCGCGCCACGGTCCACATGGCTTTGCACCACCACCACTTCGGGAAGGCCGTCGCCCGTCACATCCCACAGGCGCGGGGCCACATCCTCGAACACCAGTTCCGGCGGCAGGGCCACGCCGTCGCCCTCGGCCCAGTGGCGGCAGGCGGCGCAGGCCCGGGCCCGCACCTCCAGCGCGCCCCAGACCGGCAGGTTGCCCAGCACGTCATGCCGGTAGCGGCTGGTCGGCTCCTGCAAGCGGGCCTCGATCAGATAGGCCGGGTGATCGCCCGCAGGCTCCGCCCCCTGCCATTCCGCCGTGACCTGGGCGGGCCGCCCAGTTTGCGCCAGCGCCGCCCCGGCCATCAGGGTCAACAGCAGGGCCAGCGCGCGGCGCATCAGATCTGCTTTTCGGGCATATGCACCACCAGCCCGTCCAGCGCATCGCTGACTTTCAGCTGGCAGGTCAGGCGCGAACGGGCGCTGTCGGGCTTCCAGGCGAAATCGAGCATGTCCTCTTCCATCGCGTCCTTCTTGGGCAACTTTGCCACCCAGTCGGGGGCCACATAGACATGGCAGGTGGAACAGGCACAGGCGCCGCCGCAATCGGCCTCGATCCCCGGCACGCCGTTGTCGCGCGCACCCTCCATCACGGTCAGCCCGTTCGGAACATCAATCACATGCTCCTTGCCGCCGAATTCGACATAGGTGATCTTCGCCATTGCTTGCCCTCGTTTGCCAGGCCCCGATGCGGGAATATCCCGCGACATAAGCGAAAATTCCGGCTTTTGCCAGAGGCCTGCACCATGCCGCAGCCGCAGCGGGGCTTTTCAGCACCCGCTTTTTGCGGCTATGCTGGTTGCGGGGACGACCGGACCAGACAACAGGCAGAATGACCAGATATTTCCTTTTCGCCCCGGCCTTGATGCTGGCGGCCTGCCAGTCGGTTTCCGTGCCCGAGGCCCCGACCCGCGCCGATCTGGCCAGCGAACTGGTGCGCCGCGCCCCGGAAGACGGCCCGCCCCCGAAACCCGACGGGGCCTGCTGGGCCAATGACACAGCCCCCGCCGTGATCGAGACGGTGACGGAACAGGTCGAGGTGTCACCCGCCGTCATCGGCCCCGACGGCACAGTGATCACACCCGCGACCTATCGCAGCAGCACGCACCAGCGCATCCTGACCGACCGCGAATCGGTGTGGTTCCGCACACCCTGCCCTGACGAACTGACCGTGGATTTCATCGCCACCGTGCAGCGGGCGCTGAAGGCGCGGGGGTTCTACATGCTGCCGCTGACCGGGCAGATGGATGCCGCCACCGGCGATGCGATCCGCCGGTTCCAGCAGCCGCTGGGCATGGACAGCGCGGTGCTGTCACTGGCGGCGGCCCGGGCGCTGGGTATCGTGGCGGCGGATTTCGGGCGGGACTGACCGGGCTTTTCCCGCCGGGCATCTGCCAAGGCCGCATCCCTCGCCAAGGCCGCATCCCGCGCGCGGACGCCCACGCAATCCGCACGCGCCACAAATCTGCGGGCTGAACCTGTTGCGAACGTGCGGCAAACCAAAAAGGGCGGCAGGTTGCCCCGCCGCCCCTTTGTCACGGGAAAAGCCCCGCCTATTCCTCGATCGACAGCGCCACAAAGCGCGGATCGCCTCCGCGGCGGATCAGCAGCAGCAGCGATTTGCGGCCCGCCTCTTGCGCCTCGTCGATCCGGTCTTGCAGATCCTTGATGCGCACCACCTTCTGCTGCCCGGCCTCGGTGATCACGTCACCTTCGCGCAGTCCCTTGGCATAGGCTTCGGACACCTGGTCCACCGCCGTCACGGCCAGCCCCTCGGTGCCCGCAGGCAGGCCCAGAGCCTCGGCCATTTCGGCCGTCACCGGCTGCACGGTCAGACCCAGCACTTCGGCCTCGGTCGGGGTTTCGGGCACGGCCACGGCGGGCACGGCCTCATCCGCCTCGGCCTCTTCGCGGCGGCCCAGCGTGACCGACAGGGTCTGCGTCTTGCCCTCGCGCATCACCAGCACGCGTACAGCCTCGCCGATGGGGGCATCAGCCACGCGGCGCACCAGCTCGCGCGTGTCAGCCACTTCGGCACCGTCGAATGACAGGATCACGTCACCCGCCACCATGCCCGCATCCTTGGCCGGGCCATCCGGCACATCGGTGATCAGCGCGCCCTTGGCGTCGGCAAGGCCCATCGCCTCGGCCACATCCGGGGTCACGTCCTGGATGCGCACACCCAGCCAGCCGCGCCGCGTTTCGCCGAATTCCTTCAGTTGCGCAACCACCTTGGTCACGACATTCGACGCCATCGAGAACCCGATGCCGATCGACCCGCCGTTGGGTGACAGGATGGCGGTGTTCACCCCGATCACCTGACCATCCATGTTGAACAGCGGCCCGCCCGAGTTGCCCCGGTTGATCGCGGCATCGGTCTGGATGTAATCGTCATAGGTGCCCGACAGCGCCCGGTTGCGCGCCGAAACGATCCCGGCCGAGACAGAGAACCCCTGCCCCAGCGGGTTGCCCATGGCCACCACCCAGTCGCCCACGCGCATCAGGTCGCTGTCGCCGAACGGCACGAAGGGCAGCGGCGCATCGCTGTCCACCTTCAGCAGCGCGATGTCGGTTTTCGGATCGGTGCCGACCAGCGTGGCGTTCAGCCGGTTGCCCGAGAAAAACTCGATCTCGATATCGTCGGCGCCTTCGATGACGTGATTGTTGGTGACGATGAACCCGTCTTCGGAAATCACAAAGCCCGAGCCCAGCGCCTCGGACCGGCGGGGCGCACCGTCATCGCCACGCCCCTGCCGATCCATGAAATCGCGGAAGAAATCCTCGAAGGGCGAGCCTTCGGGAATGATCGGCCCGCGTTCGGTAGAGGCCGCGACAGTGGTGGAAGTGGTGATGTTGACCACCGAGGGGCTGATCTGCTGTGCCAGATCGGCAAAACTTTCCGGTGCGCCGCGCGCATCGGCCCGGACGGCCTGGCCCAGCACCAGCGATGCACCGAGGATCAGCGCAAGGAACAGACGAAACACGTCCCGAGGGATGTCCTCGGCCTTGCGGACAAGGGAAACTGCGTTGGATTGCACCCCGAACTCCTTTTCGAATGGCAAACACGGCAGGGCGAGTGCCGCCGCCTGTGATCATACATGAACAGTTAGGTAGCCTGCGGCGCAATGCAAACCCCGTCGCGCCGTGTCAAATGGATGTGAAGCTGTTTGTCATTCTGTAACGCCCGGATTTGCGACGCAAGTCAGCAAAACGCCCGCCCCTGCAATTGTGCAAGGGCGGGCGGCAGTTTGCCGGCCAACATGCCGGCGCGTCTGGTATCTTTCGCAACCGTGACCACCACCGGGTTCCGGCGGCGGCCATCACACCGGCGCGCCGGGTCAGGGGGTCACGGGCGCCGCTGCGGCGGGCGCAGCACCGATTGCCGCCGTATCCCCGCGCAGATATTCGAAGAACTGGCTGTCGGGCTGCATCACGATCGACGAATTGTCGCCCTGCAACGCCCGCTCATAAGATGTCAGCGAACGGGTGAAGGCAAAGAACTCGGGGTCGCGCCCGAAGGCCTCGGCATAGATGCCGTTGCGCTCGGCATCGGCCTCACCGCGGATCACCTCGGCCTCGCGCCGCGCTTCCGAGGTCAGCTCTACCACCGTCCGGTCAGCCGATGCCCGCACCCGCGATGCGGCCTCGTTACCGCGCGCGATCTCGTCCGTCGCCTCGCGTTCACGTTCAGCCCGCATCCGGGCGTAGGTGGCCGAAAGGTTCTGGTCGGGCAGGTCGGTGCGCGTCAGCCGCACGTCGATCACATCAACCCCCAGCGCCATCGCCTCGCGCCGGGCAATGTCGCGGATCTGGTTCATCAGCCCGGTGCGGTCTTCTGACAGAACGCGGCTGGACGGCACCGAACCCAGAACCTCGGGGATGGCGGCATTCAGGATGTTGTCCAGCCGGATCTGGGCGGTTGTCTCGCCCCCTGCGCCCACGGATTCGCGGAACTCCACCAGATCGACGATCCGCCAGCGCGCGAACGCATCGACCACCAGGCGGCGGTCATCCAGCAGCGTCACTTCCAGCGGCTGCGTGGGCAGGCCCAGGATGCGGCCGTCGTAGCGCACAACCTCTTGGATAAGCGGGATCTTGAAGCCAAGGCCCGGATCTTCCTTCACGGCGCGGACCTGGCCGAATTGCAGCACCAGCGCCTTTTCACGCTCGTCCACGATGAACACCGATGACATGGCCACCACGGCAACCACGGCCAAAGCCGGAAGGATGTATGCAGCGCGGGCCATCTCAGTTGCCTCCGGTCTGGGTCGAAGCGGCGGCAGCCGCGGGTCGGTTGTTCAGCTCGTTCAGCGGCAGGAAGGGCACCACGCCCTGCCCGTTTGCGCCGCCATCCACGCCGTCAAGGATGACCTTGTTCATGCCACCCAGCACTTTTTCCATCGTTTCCAAATACATCCGGCGGCGAGTCACCTCGGGGGCCTTCACATATTCCTCGTAGACGGCCAGGAACCGGCTGGCTTCACCGGATGCGTTGTTGACCACCTGCGCGCGGTAAGCCTCGGCTTCTTCGGCCAGACGGGCGGCCTCGCCGCGCGCGCCTGCGGTCACGCGGTTGGCATAGGCATCGGCCTCTTTTTCCAGCCGGTCACGTTCCTGCTGCGCGGCCTGCACCGCGCGGAAGCTGTCGATCACCTCGCTGGGCGGGGCGGCGGTTTCAAGGTTCACCCGGATCACCGTGATCCCGGCCTCATAGGTGTCCAGCGTGCCCTGCACAGCGGTGCGCAGATCGGATGCGATGATGCCCCGGTCGCGGTTCAGGATGGGCGACAGTTCGGACCGTGCGATGATGTCGCGCATCGCGGATTCCGCAACCGCGCGGATCGTGTCGGCGGGGTCGGCCAGATTGAACAGGTAATTCGCCGGATCGTTGATGTTCCAGACCACCTGAAAGCCGATGTCCACGATGTTCTGGTCGCGGGTCAGCATCAGGCCGGATTCCTGCGCATTGTTGCGCCCGGTGCCCAGATCGGTCTGGCGTTCGCCCGTCACCGACACGACCTCGGCCGTCACCAGCGGCCAGGGCGCAAAGTTCAGCCCCGGATTGCCGATGGCGCTGAATTCGCCCAGAAACAGTTCCACCGAACGTTCTTCAGGCCGCACCGTGTAGAACGACTGGAAAGCCCAGAGCCCCGCGATCACCAAAGCGCCCAGCGCAAAGCCCTGCCGGGTAAAGATCGGCCCCATCGGGTTGCCGCCACGGCCACCGTTGCCGCCGCCACCCGGGCCGCCGGGCCGGCCACGCCCGCCCATCAGCACGCGCAGGCGTTCCTGCCCCTGTTTCACGATATCTTCGATCTCGGGGATCTGGGGGCCGCTGCCCTCGGGCTTGCGCCCGCCGGTGCCCCTGTTGTCGCCCCGGCCGTCACCGCGCCCATCGCCGCGTCCGTCGCGGTTGTCACCGCCACCCGATCCGCCGCCGCCCCAAGGCCCTCCGTTCGCCATACGCCATCTTCCCTTTTGTTTTCTTGTTCTCTTAACTGGTCATCGGCGCGCGAAAATCAAGCGGTCCTGACCGGCTTGCGCAGCGTGACCAGTTCTTCGGCCATGGTCGGATGCACCGCCACCGTCCGGTCAAAATCCTCTTTCGTGGCACCCATCTTGATGGCGATGGCCGCAAGCTGGATCATTTCGCCGGCATGGGGTGCGACGATATGGCAGCCCAGAACGCGCCGCGTTTTCTGGCTGACGATCAGTTTCATGAGCACCCGGTCGGGAAAGCCCGCAAAGGCCGTCTGCATCGGGCGGAAGGCCGTGGCATAAACCTCGATCGGTTCAAGGTCACGCGCCGCCTCTTCCGACAGCCCGACCGAGCCCAGTTCGGGCTGGGTGAACACCGCGCTGGCCACCAGTTCGTGATCGGCCTTGGTGGGCACGCCCCGGAACACCGTATCGGCAAAAGCATGCCCCTCGCGGATCGCCACGGGGGTCAGGTTGATGCGGTCGGTCACATCGCCCACCGCAAAGATGGATGGCACTGCGGTCTGGCTGTAATCATCCACGATGATCTGGCCGTTGCGGCCCAGTTCGACGCCCAGCGCCTCCAGCCCCAGCCCGGCGGAATTGGGCTTGCGGCCCGTGGCATACATCACCGCGTCAAATTCAAGATCGGCCCCGTCGGTGGATACGGCGCGGATGCCGGTGGCGGTCTTTTCCAGCCGCAGCACGTCATTGCCGCATTTCAGCCCCACGCCATTGGCCTGCATCGTGCTGGCCACCAGCCCCCGCGCCTCGTCATCAAACCCGCGCAGGATCTGCGCGCCACGGTAATACTGCGCCACCTCGACCCCCAGCCCGTTGATGATACAGGCAAATTCCGACGCAATGTATCCGCCGCCCACCACCAGCATCCGCTTGGGCAGTTCGGGCAGATCAAAGATGTCGTTCGAGGTGATGGCCAGTTCACCACCCGGCAGATCGGGCACGAAGGGCCGCCCGCCGGTCGCGATCAGGATATGTTTCGCGGTAAACACCTCACCCGAGGCCAGCCGCACCCTATGCGCATCCTCCAGCACCGCGCGGCTGTCGTGGATCGTGACACCGGCATTTTTCAGCGTGATGCGGTAGGCCGCTTCCAGCCGCCCAAGTTCGCTGTGCAAATGCGCCTGAAACCGGGGCCAGTCGAACCCGTCGATCACCGCGTTCCAGCCATAGGCCTGCGACTCGGCAGCCATGGCACCATAGCCTGAGGCGAAGACCATCAGCTTTTTCGGCACACAGCCCCGGATCACGCAGGTGCCGCCCATGCGCGATTCTTCGGCCAGACCCACCCTGGCCCCGCCCTCGGCCGAGGCGATCCGCGCCGCGCGCACCCCGCCCGAGCCGCCGCCGATGACGAACAGGTCATAGTCGAATGTCATGTTGTGCCTCCGGCTTGCTGGCCTTGGTATTTCACAAGGCCTGCACGATGGCCAGACCCGCGTGGGCCCGCAGACCCATCATCAGGCGCAACGCCGGAATGCGCTCAATCGCCCAGATCGGCAAAGATGTTGTCGTTAGGCGTCAGATCCACCCGGCCCTCTGTTTCCGAGCCGCTGTTGATGTCGCGCACCGTCACCCGCCCGTCGCCCTGCCCGATCACCACGATGTCGCAGATGTCGATGAACAGCCCGTTTTCCACCACGCCGGGGATCTGGTTCAGCACCAGCGCCAGTTGCCGGGGGTTGCCGATGCGTTTCAAGTGCAGGTCGATGATGTAATTCGACTCGTCCGTCACCAGCGGGCGGTCGCCGGTCATGCGCAACGTGCATTCGCGGTTCAGCACATCGAGGCTGACCAGCGTTTCCTCGACCAGCGCCATGGTGGTGCGCCAGCCAAAGGGGATCACCTCGATGGGCAGGGGAAAGGCCCCCAGATGCGCCACCTCTTTCGCGGCATCGGCGATCACGATCATCTGGTCGGATGCCGTGGCCACGATCTTTTCCTGCAACAGCGCGGCCCCGCCGCCCTTGATCAGGTTCAGTTGCGTGTCGATCTCGTCGGCGCCGTCAATCGTCAGATCCAGCCACTTCGCCTCGTCCAGCGTCTGTATCGGCACGCCCACCTGCCGGGCCAGTTCCGCCGTGCGGCGAGAGGTGGGAACGCCCGTAACACGCAGCCCCTCTTCGCGGATCCGCTCACCCAGACAGCGCACCATCCATGCGGCGGTTGACCCGGTGCCAAGGCCCAGCTTCATGCCATCGCTGACAAAATCAACCGCGCGCCGGGCGGCCACGAATTTCGCCTTGTCGATGGGGGAAAGCTCTGCCGCCATGCTCGTCTCCTGTCCGATTGTTCAACGTTATAGGCAATGCTGCAACGCGGGGCGAGGGGCAATCGTTCCAGCCCGCGCAGCACGGCATACGGGAATCACCACAACTTATGCGTGTCAAGTCCGGTTGCACCGACTTGGCCACAGACAGCGCAGGGTGCAGGATGGGCGTGTTCATTGGAACACATTTTTTTCTCAAGGATTTTCAACATGGCAACCATCAGCAATGTGCGCCTGTCGATTGACGGCGCCGGAAAACGCAGTTCCCGCGTCACCGTGACCTATGTGGTCTGTTTCAGTTCCTGCGAGGCTATGGCGGGATCAACCTTCCGCGAAACGATCACCCTGCGCGGCGATGACCCGATCTGGGATGACCATCTGATCACCCTGCGGTCGGGCTGCGTGCGCGCCACGCAAGGCTGCGTGGAGCGGTCGGTGACTGCCACCGTGTCGAATGACGTGCTGGACGAAGACCCCGACACGATCATTTTCGGCTGGGTGATCGGCAACAAGGACGAGGTCTATGCACGGGTGGAATTCACCCCGTTCACGCCCACCGGCGGCAGCGGGCATTCCAACATCGTGTCGGCGCATTTCGGCCCCGCCGGGCATTGACGCGTTCCGGCGCGGCGTTCCCCCGATGCCGCGCCGGTTCGGCCATGGGCCTGCCTGTGGCCGCGCCGCCTGCGCCTTGCGGGCGGCCCCCGCCGGAATGCGGTGTTCCGGCGGGGCGCGACCTGCGGATGGTGCGGCGCTCCCCCGCCCATCCCGCGCCACGGGGTGCATGCCCCGTGGCAAGGTCGGCCAAAGCCTGCGCAATGTGTCTGGCCGCGACGCAAAGGTCGCCTTTGGGCGGGAAGCGCCCTGCCCGGCAGGCTAACCCTGCCTGATGAAAACCGACAATATCCTGACCGGCGTGGCCTTGATGCTCGCCTTCTGCCTGCTGGCCCCGCTGTTGGACGTATCGGCCAAGCTGGCAACCGCCACGATCCCTGTGGGCCAGATCACCGCCGCGCGCTTTCTGGTGCAGGGCGCGTTGATGCTGCCGGTGGTGCTGGTCATGGGCCTTGGCTGGCAGGTCAGCCCGCGCGTGCTGGGGCTGATCGTGTTGCGGGCGGTGTTCCTCATCGCCTCGACCTACAGTTTCGTTGCCGCCGTGGTGGTGATGCCCATCGCCGACGCGCTGGCCATCGCCTTTGTCGAGCCTTTCGTGCTGCTGATCCTGGGCTATCTGATCTTTGGCGATCAGGTCGGCCCGCGCCGCATAGTCGCCAGCCTGGTCGGCTTTGGCGGTGCGCTGCTGGTGATCCAGCCTTCCCTGGCTGCCTTTGGTCTGGTGGCGCTTTACCCGCTGGGCACGGCGTTCTTCTTTGCCTTCTACATGCTGGTCACGCGGCAACTGGCCAGCGACCTGCATCCGGTCACGATGCAGTTGCACACCTCGCTGGCGGGCATGGCGATTGTCCTGCCCGTGCTGTGGCTGTTCGACGGATCAGGCATCGGGCCGCTTGACCCGGTGATGCCCCAGGGGCGCGAATGGCTGTGGCTGTTCGGCGTGGGGTTCTGGGCGGCGGTCAGCCACATCTGCATGACCTATGCGCTGAAATTCGCGCCCTCGGCCACCCTCGCCCCACTGCATTACCTGGAGATCGTGGCGGCGGTGGCGCTGGGATACCTCGTGTTCGGCGATTTCCCCAATGCGCTGACATGGGCGGGAATCGCCGTCATCGTGGCATCCGGCCTCTACATCATCCACCGCGAGCGGATGACCCACCGCGCCACGGCTGCGCAGGCCGCCATCCCGGTGCAAGCAGCGCGTTAAGCGCCGCATCCAGCCGCTTGCGCGGCAGCAGCACCAACATGCCCGGCCCGTCGAACCGCAGCCGCACCTCGCGCGCCGCCGCCTCGTTTGACGTGCTGGTCTGCCCCCCGGGTGCCAGGTTCAGCCCGTTGATCGCCCAGCGCAGCCCCTCGCTTTGCCCCGTGACCGGCAGAAACGGAAACAGCGACACGCGCTCGCCCACACCCATGCGCAGCGTCAGTTCGGGCGGGGCGTGAAACACCACATCCTCGGGCCCGATCAGCAGGCAGACACGCTCGCGCCGCTGCACCAGCACGTTCATCACCGCAAGCCCGTGGTCGATGCGCGCGCCCGCCACCCCCAGCGCCAGCACGAAAGGCGCGGCAATGCTACGCAGCGCCTTGTCGAAATCGGTGCTGTCCTGTTCGGCGATCGGGTGCAGCCCGGCCGGCCCCACCGCCGCCCTGGCCGCATCCGACACGGAATCGAAATCGCCGATCACCGCCTCGGGCAGATGCCCCCGCGCAATCGCCCGGTCGGCCCCGCCATCCGCCGCCACCAGACGCGGGGCACGCGCGCGGGCAAAGGCCAGGTCGCGGGCGGAAACCGGCCCACCCGCCACCAGCGTGACCCCTTCGGAAGATTCGACAATCGGGTGATTCATAGGGATACTGTGCTCAATTAAGGCGAAATGCCGGTGCGAGGGTCACAATCAATCCTTCAAATTACCCCCTTCTGTCCACGGAATTGCACAGGAAGGTGGTGAGTTTGGGAGGAATAGTTTGGTAGAAGGCGAGCATCCGATGATCGGGGCGAGTAAAATCCTCACAGTTTCTTACGGCACCTTCTCCTGCACTCTGGAGGGGTTCGACGAGCCATTCAACACGATGAAGGCCATTGCGGAGTATTTCCGCGACCTTGCGGCGGAAGACCGCTATTTCGGGGCCGAGCCGCCCACCCCCGACGCCGCCATGCTGCACAAGATCGCGGAACGCGAGATTCAGCGCCGGGTCGAGGCCAAGATCAACGAGAACGGCGTGATCCTGCGGGCCGAGGAAAGCCCCGCCCCGCGGCGCGAAATCGCGGCCCCGGTGGCCGAAGCCGCAGCTGCCCCCGCCGAACCCCGGGCAGCAACGCCCGAACCGGCCCCGGCTGAACCGCCCGCCCCCGTCGCCCCGGTTATGTCGGAAAGCGTGGCGGCCAAGCTGATGCGCATCCGCGCCGCCGTGGCCCAGGTGCGCGATGTGCCCGAGGCCGAAACCGTATCCGCCCCGGTCGCGGCACCGCTGGCCGGTTTCGGTGCGGCGCTCGCCTCGGCCGACTATGTCGAGGACGAAGCAACTGATCCGGTTGCCGATACCGCAGCCGCCTCCTTTGCCGCTGACCCGGCCCCGGCCGCAGCGGATACCGTCGCCGATCCCGTGCTGGTGGAGCCGGAGCCCGAAGCCACGGTCGCCGCCGCCATCCACACCGCACTGACCGGTCAGGCCGAGAGCGGGCAAGACCTGCACGCCGCCCAGCCACCGGCGCTGGCAGACGACAACGGCGCGCCGGAAGCCCTTGCATCCGACACCGGCGCCTGTCTGGAACCGGCCACCGAAACCGCCGCACAGCAGGCGGCTTCCGTGGCAGAGGCCGTGGGAGGGGCCGTGGCAGAAACAGGCGCCATCGCCGAAGATTGGGCTTTGGTGGTCACAGATGCCAGCGACCTGCCCGCATCCGCCGCGCCCACAGCTTTGGCCGAGGATGATGATGCTGCGATGATTGCCGGTCTGCTGGCCGATGACGCCATTCCGGAAACCGGATTTGCGCCCGCCGCACCGCTGATGACCGAAGCCGACCCTGTGCAGGCTATGGCCGCGCAAGATGACCTGCCGCAGCAAACCGCCGCGGATGCCGTCACCCCGGTCTCACCCGCCGACGACCAGCCCGAGGGCCTGGCCGAAGTTCCCGCCGAGTTCCTGGCCGAAGTTCCGGCCGAACCCCAGGCTGTGGCCGAGCCGGTGCCGGATGCGACGACAGAACCGGTTGCCGAGCCGGTGTTGGAACATGACGCAGAACCGGCTGCCGTGGCAGAGCAGGGCTGGGGCTTCGAAGCTGCACCCGCCCTTGATGCCGAAGCCGCACCGGAAGCTGTGGCTGACACGGCGGATCTGCCGGAAATCTCTGGCTCCTGGGAATTCGAGCCCGCTGACGCGCCGCAGACGCAGGATTTTGCCGCCAGCTTCGACATCCCCGACGAGGATGACCTGCTGGACGATGGCCTGATGACTGCGGCCACGCGCGATGACGACACGCTGCGCGCCACACTCGACGCCCTGCTGATCCCCGAAGCCCTGTTGCCGACCGAAGCACTGTCGCCGACCGAAGCCCCGGCAGCCGCAGAAACGGCAGTTGCGCCCCTTTCGGACCTGCCCGCAGCGGAAACGACGCTTGCCGACACGCAAGAGGATCCGGTTGCAGACATCGCGGCCGAAGCCCCGGCGCAGACCGAAGCCGCACCAGTGACGACGGACAGCGGCACGCCCGACGCCGCGATTGCCGCCGTGATGACAGCCGAGGCTGCGCCCGCCGCTGCCGCGATTTCGGAAAAGGCGCAGCGTGCCCGGGCACGGGTCATCCGCATCCGCCGTGCCGACCCGGCTCTGGAAACCCCGGCCCCGGCACCCGCGGCCCCTTCACCGGCACCCGTGGCCGCAACGCTGTCAGCCGAGGCCGAGGCCGATCTGATGCGCGAACTGGCCGAACTGCAAAGCGAGACACCGGCCGCAACCGCGCCGCGCGCCGATACCGCCCGCCCCGATACCGCCGCGCGCCGGCAGGTGGCGACCGCCACAGGTGCCGAATCGGTCAGCCGGCTGATCGAACAGACCAACAGCGAGATGCACGAACCCGAAAACCGCCGCCGCCTGTCGGCCTTGGCGCATCTGAAGGCCGCTGTGGCCGCCACCGTCGCCGACCGCCTCTCAGGCGGCAGCACCGGCCCGTCCGAGGCGGCGCGCATGACCCCCTACCGCAGCGATCTGGCCCGCGTGGTGCGCCCCTCGCGCCCCGCCGATGGCGAACGCCCCGCGCCCCTGGTGCTGGTGTCGGAACAGCGCATCGACCGCCCGAAACCCCCGCCGGTCAATTATACACCCGCGTTTGACAGATCGGCCTTCCAGACGCCCACCACCCAGGCCATAGCAGCGCAACCCGCCATGGCCACCAGCACTGGGGCCTATGTGCGCCCGCGCCGCGTGACAGCGGCGGGCAATCTGGCCATGGAAACCGCCGTGCTGGAGGATGAAGACGAAGAGGATGATGGCGAGAACCTGTTCGGTGATGCCAAGGACTTTGCCGAATTCGCCGAACGTCTGGGTGCCCATGGCCTGCCCGACATCATGGAGGCGGCTGCCGCCTATACCGCCTGCATCGAGGGCCGCCCGCATTTCTCGCGCCCGCAACTGATGCGCCATGTCGCGGCCCTGGCCCCCGAAGGCGAATACACCCGCGAGGCGGGCCTGCGCAGCTTTGGCACGCTGATGCGCACGGGCCGGATCGAAAAGGTGAAACGCGGCCAGTTCGCGCTGACGGAATCGTCACACTTCCTGCTGGAGGCGCGCAAGCTGGCGCGCTGAACCCTGCCAAAAACCGATCATGCGGAGGGGCCCTGCCCCTCCGTTTTCGTTTGCGCATCGGGGTCGGCCTGCCCCACGCCCTTGAACACCGCGCGGAACGGGATCGCCCAGACAACGCCCAGCGCCACATAGATCACGAGTTCCAGCCAGATCGGCGGGCGGTCGATCAACCCCACCAGGTTGACGGCCACCACGATATAAAGCGGCATGCCCACCAGCAGGATCAGCAGCGAAAGGCGCTTGCGCGCGCGGTAACTCAGGGCCATCGGTACCTCCGGTCTGGCCGCTCCTCCGCCCTGCCGGGCGATGTCGCAGGGCGATGACATCGCCCGGCAGGGCGGAAGAATGGCAGGTTCAATCCGCGAAAGGATCCGTCACCAAGATGGTGTCGTCCCGCTCGGGTGAGGTCGAAAGTAGCGCCACCGGACATTGAATCAATTCCTCGATCCGCCGCACATATTTGATCGCAGCACCCGGCAGTTGCGCCCAGGACCGCGCACCGGCGGTCGATTCCGACCAGCCTTCCATTTCCTCATAGACCGGGGTGCAGCGCGCCTGCGCATCCGCCGCCGTGGGCAGGTAATCCAGCCGCTTGCCGTCCAGCTCATAGCCTACGCAGATTTTAAGCACCGGAAACCCGTCCAGCACATCCAGCTTGGTCAGCGCGATGCCCGACACGCCCGATGTCGCGCAGGTCTGCCGCACCAGCACCGCATCAAACCAGCCGCAGCGCCGCTTGCGGCCCGTGACTGTGCCAAATTCATGCCCCCGCTCGCCCAGACGTTCGCCATCGGCATCCTTCAGTTCCGCCGGGAACGGGCCTTCGCCGACCCGCGTGGTATAGGCCTTCACGATGCCCAGCACGAAATCAATCGCCGTGGGGCCAAGACCGGTGCCCGTCGCCGCCTGCCCGGCAATCACGTTGGACGAGGTGACAAAGGGATAGGTGCCGAAATCAATATCCAGCAACGCGCCCTGCGCCCCTTCGAACAAAATGCGCTTGCCCGACCGGCGCGCGTCCTGCAACACCTTCCAGACCGGCTTGGCATAGGGCAGCACCTGCGGCGCGATCTCGCGCAGCGCCGCCAGCAGGCCGTCACGGTCAATCGGCGCGATGCCCAGCCCCCGGCGCAGCGCGTCGTGATGTGCAAGCAAGCGGTCCACCCGCAGCTCCAGCGTGGCATTGTCGGCCAGATCGGCCACGCGGATGGCGCGGCGGCCCACCTTGTCTTCATAGGCCGGGCCGATGCCGCGCCCGGTGGTGCCGATCTTGGCCACACCCACTGCACCTTCGCGCGCGCGGTCCAGTTCGCCATGCACCGGCAGGATCAGCGGGGCGTTTTCCGCGATCATCAGGTTTTCCGGCGTAATCTCCACCCCTTGCCCGCGCAGCTTGTCGATCTCCAGCACCAGATGCCAGGGGTCCAGCACCACGCCGTTGCCGATCACGCTCAGCTTGCCGCCGCGCACGATTCCGCTTGGCAGCAGCGACAGCTTATAGACCTTGCCGTCGATCACCAGCGTATGCCCGGCGTTGTGACCGCCCTGAAAGCGCGCGATCACATCGGCGCGTTCGGACAGCCAGTCAACGATCTTGCCCTTCCCCTCGTCGCCCCACTGGGCGCCCACGACGACGACATTGGCCATGGCTGATCCTTCACTGAATGAAACCCGCCCTCCTATAAACGCCCCTCCGCCCCGGTGAAACAGCTAATTCGCCGTGACGGGCGCGCACCACTGGACAGCCGCCACCGCCTGCGGCAGGAAAGGCAAAACACCGGAGGGGCCGATGGGCATTTTTCTGCGCTGGCTGGGGGCGTTCATGCTGCTCGCCCTGACCTTCAACCCGACCGAGTGGAATTTTGTCCGCTGGGCGCAGGGCCATTACACCGACGAGCTGCCGCTGACCATGCTGCTGGGCCTCTTGCTGGCGGTGGGCTATGCCTTTTGCCTGCATGCCACGCTGCGCTCCATCGGGGCCTTCGGCATGGTCACGATCGCCGCGATTTTCGGCTGCACCATCTGGGTGCTGGTCGATTGGGGCGTGCTGACGCTGGCCAACAAGGATGTGAACCTGTGGTTGGGCATCCTTGTGCTGTCGCTGATCCTGGGCATCGGCCTGTCGTGGAGCATCGTGCAGCGTCGCCTGACCGGCCAGGTCGATGTGGATGATCTGGACGAGTGACGCCGCCCGGCCACGTGAAGGGGTTGCGGGCGGGGGCGCATCCGCCTAGATAGGCGCGTCAGCACCGGAAGGCCCCGCATGGAAAACGTCATCCTCACCATCCACCTCATTCTGGCCCTTCTGCTCATCGGCGTCGTGCTGTTGCAGCGGTCCGAGGGCGGTGGCCTGGGGATGGGCAGCGGCGGTGGCGGCGGTGCCATGTCGGGCCGGGCTGCGGCCACGGCCCTGACCAAGCTGACATGGATTTTCGCGGCGGCCTTCATCGGCACCTCGATCACGCTGACGGTGATCGCTGCACAGAATTCGGCCGGCGGCTCGGTCATCGACCAGATCGGCGGCACGGCACGGGCACCCGAGGCCGAAGCCCCGCTTGGCACCGACCTGCTGCCCCCGGCGCCAACCGATGCGCCCCTGACCCCGCCGCGCGCCGAGGATGGCGCCCCCGCGGCAACCGCGCCCGCAACCGAAGCCCCTGCTGCGGATGCACCTGCCACCGAACCCCCCGCCGCCGAACCCGCCGCATCCGAACCGGCAGCGCCAGCCGCGGAACCGGCCCCCGAGGCCGCAGCACCCGCAGCCACACCGGCCCCGGCAGAAACAGCCCCCGCCGAAACCGCACCCGCAACACCGGCACCGGCACCGGCACCGGCCACCGGCGCAGGCAACTGACGCGCCACAACCTTTTGACGGCATCACCGGGAAAATGACTGCATCTTGCGGTCAGGTTGCGGATTTCCATTTCCTCCGCTATATCTCAAATCCCGTGATGCTTTGATTCGCCCCGGCGGATCCCCGCACTCAAAACCGCAGTTCGCACCGCAGTCACGGGAGGCCCTCCGCATGGCACGTTACGTTTTCATCACCGGCGGGGTGGTGTCGTCCCTTGGCAAGGGCCTCGCCTCGGCGGCGCTGGGGGCATTGTTGCAGGCGCGCGGTTTTTCCGTGCGGCTGCGCAAGCTTGATCCCTATCTGAACGTCGATCCCGGCACGATGTCGCCCTTTGAACATGGCGAAGTGTTTGTCACCGACGACGGTGCGGAAACCGATCTTGATCTGGGCCATTACGAGCGTTTCACCGGCGTGTCGGCACGCAAGACCGATTCAGTCTCCTCGGGGCGCATCTATTCCAACGTTCTGGAAAAGGAACGGCGCGGCGACTATCTGGGCAAGACCATTCAGGTCATCCCGCATGTCACCAATGAAATCAAGGATTTCCTGCGCGTCGGCGACGCCGAGGTTGACTTCATGCTGTGCGAGATCGGCGGCACGGTGGGCGACATCGAGGGTCTGCCCTTCTTCGAGGCGATCCGCCAGTTCGCGCAGGACCGCCCGCGCGGCCAGTGCATTTTCGTGCACCTCACGCTGCTGCCCTATGTCACCGCCTCGGGTGAGCTGAAAACCAAGCCCACCCAGCATTCGGTCAAGGAACTGCGCTCCATCGGCATCGCGCCCGATGTGCTGCTGTTGCGCTCGGAACATCCGATCCCGGAAAAGGAACGCGAGAAAATCTCGCTGTTTTGCAATGTGCGCAAAGAGGCGGTGATCGCCGCGCCCGATCTGAAAACCATCTACGAGGCCCCCCTCGCCTATCACCGCGAGGGCTTTGACCAGGCGGTGCTGGATGCGTTCGGCATTTCCCCCGCCCCCCGCCCCAATCTGGCCCGCTGGACCGACGTGATGGAACGTCTGACCCAGGCCGAGGGCGAGGTGCGGGTGGCTATCGTCGGCAAGTATACCCAGCTTGAAGATGCCTACAAATCCATCGCCGAGGCGCTGACCCATGGCGGCATGGCCAACCGCACAAGGGTGAAGGCCGAATGGTTCGACGCCGAAATCTTCGAGCGCGAAGATCCGGGGCCGTATCTGGAGCCGTTCCACGCCATTCTGGTGCCCGGCGGCTTTGGCGAACGCGGCACCGAGGGCAAGATTCGCGCGGCGCAATATGCGCGCGAGAAAAAGATTCCCTATCTGGGCATCTGTCTGGGCATGCAGATGGCGGTGATCGAATCCGCCCGCAATCTGGCCCATGTCACCGATGCGGGGTCGGAAGAGTTTGACCACGACAGCGGCGCGAAACGCTTTACCCCGGTGGTCTATCATCTGAAGGAATGGGTGCAGGGCAACCACATCGTCGCGCGCAAACTGGGCGATGACAAGGGCGGCACCATGCGCCTTGGGGCCTACACCGCCACCCTTACGGCCGGGTCGCGGGTTGCAAACATCTATGGCGCAACGGAAATCGAGGAACGCCACCGCCACCGCTATGAGGTGGACATCGCCTACCGCGACCGGCTGGAGGCCTGTGGTTTGTCGTTTTCGGGCATGTCGCCGGATGGCCGGCTGCCGGAAATCGTCGAGATTGCCGACCACCCGTGGTTCATCGGTGTGCAGTTCCATCCCGAACTGAAGTCGAAACCCTTCGCCCCTCACCCGCTGTTTGCCGATTTCGTGCGCGCGGCGGTCGAGGTGTCGCGGCTGGTCTAGCCTTCGCCGTTCGGCCGGATGCGCGCTGTTCCCCGTCCCTGCGGCCTTACCAGTCGCGCGCCCAGAGCATCTGGCGTGCCTGCCGATCACAGGGCGGATTGCGTTATCCGGTGATCCGCATTACCCCACGGGCCATGCTCAGTTATCAACACCATTTCCACGCCGGGAATCTGGCCGATGTCCACAAGCATGCGCTTTTGTGCCATATGCTTGATTACATGGCACAAAAAGACAAACCCCTGACCTATATCGAAACCCATGCCGGGCGAGGGCTCTATGATCTTGACGCCGCAGAGGCGGCGAAAACAGGCGAGGCGGCGCAGGGAATCGGCGTTCTGGAACAACGGCTTGCTCCGGATCACCCCTACCGGCTGCGGCTGGCCGAGGTGCGCGCGCGGCATGGGGCGGCGGCCTATCCCGGCTCGCCTTTGCTGGCGGTGATGACGCTGCGCGAGCAAGATACACTGCATCTGGCTGAATTGCACCCTCAGGAACACCGCATCTTGAGTGACAACCTGGCCCCCTGGGGCGCGCATATCCACCAGCAGGACGGGTTTCAAATGGCCCTTGCCATCGCCCCCCCGACGCCCCGGCGCGGGCTGATGCTGGTTGATCCCAGCTATGAGGTGAAGGCCGATTATCTTAATATTCCCAGCCACTTGGCAGCAGTTGCTCGGAAATGGAACGTGGGCACGCTGGCCCTGTGGTATCCGCTGCTGGCCAATGCCCCGCACCGCCCGATGACCGATGCGCTGCACCAGACCTTCCCTGAGGCTTTGTGCCACGAAGTCCGCTTCCCCCCCGCGCGCGAGGGGCACAGGATGCTGGGCTCGGGCCTTTTCATCGTGAACCCGCCCTATGGCACAGCCGAGCAAACCGCAGAATTGACACGCGTTTTCAGCAGCTTGTGATGATATCCGTCGCAGCCGGGCAAAAGCGGGGCGTTTGCAAAAGGTAACGTCCTGTTAGCGCTTCTTCTGCAGACTTGTGCAACGAAACCATGGACGATTCGCGCGCATCAATCCGCACCCACGGCACCGGGCCAATCATGGCTCAACAAGCAAAGGAGTTTTTGCCCCGAGCTACGGCATTGGCAAGGCCGCAGTCCCCTCCTATATCTGCGCCATGTTGGATAACCTGCTGCGCCGCTTGCTGGCCCCCGCCCCCGCCCGCCTGCCAGAACCCGATGCGCGAGTAGCGCTAGCGGCGCTGCTGGTGCGTATCGCCCGCGCCGATGGGCGCTATGACCCCGCCGAGACGGCGCGGATTGACCGGGTGCTGGCCAATCGCAACGCTATGTCCGCGTTTGAAGCGGCGGCTTTGCGGCGCGAGGCCGAGGCGTTGGAGGCCGAAGCGCCTGACACCGTGCGGTTCACCCGCGCGCTGAAGGACGCCGTGGCGCGTGATGATCGTGCAGCCCTTATGCAGGCTCTTTGGGCTGTGGCACTGGCAGACGGGCAACGCGATGATGATGAGGATCAGCTATTGCGGCTGGTGGCCAGCCTCTTGGGGCTGACAGACCAGGAATCGGCATTGGCCAGGCAGCGCGCGGCGCGGGAAGCCTGATCGCAATGCCGCAACGGCCCCACCCCCTGGTTCTGACGCAATCCGTTCGTGCCAGCCGATCCATCTCTCACGGGAATTCCTTTTATGCTGGTCCTGCCGCCCAGGCAGGGCTGGCCAGCCATGCAACCTGCAAGAACCAGACGGGGCGCTGATGACAGCTTCTTTGCCGATGTATGACCGCCCGGAAACCGCCCCAGCAAATGACCGGCTTTGGGCGCTGATCCGTGACGGCTTGCGGCACGGGGGGCACGACGCCCCCGATGCGCTGACAAGGGGCGCGGAAACGCTGTGGCCGCAATGGACAGCGCCGGATCTGGTGCTGTCGCAAACCTGTGGCTTTCCCTACCGCGCCCGCCTGCATGGCCAGGTCACGCTGATCGGAACGCCGGATTATGGGGTCGTGGGTTGCGCGCCCGGGCACTACCGTTCGGTTTTCGTGACACGCCGCGACGATGCGCGCGAAACTCTGGCAGATTTCAGCGGCGCGCCCTTCGCCTATAACGAGCCAATGTCGCAATCGGGCTGGGCCGCGCCGCAGACCCATGCGGCAAAACTGGGCCTGCGCCTGCCGCCTGCGCTGGCCACCGGGGGCCACCGGCTGTCGGCGCTGGCCGTTGCCGGGGGGCGGGCCGACATCGCCGCACTGGATGCCGTCACCTGGCGCATGCTGGAACGCTGGGATCCGGTCGCGACCGAGTTGCGGGTGATTGCGCAGACCGAGCCCACCCCGGGACTGCCCTTCATCAGCGCCAAGGGTGCGGATGCCGACCTGATGTTTGCCACGATCAGCAGCGCCATTGCCGCACTCGGCGCCGATGACATGGCGGTTCTGGGCCTGCGCGGCCTGGTTCGCATTCCGCCCGAAAGCTACCTTGCCGTGCCCACGCCGCCAGCACCTGACCAGTTTGCGCAAGGTCATTGACCGATCCGGCACATACCCCTGCCCGAATTGCCACAAAGAGCGTTGCAAAGGGGCCGGAATTCAGCCCTACTGCCATGCCAAGACACCCAAGATGCGAGACATCGTGACAGCCCGCCCCAGCCCTGCACCCCAGCCGTCTGACGTGCCCGTCATCGCCATCCGCAACCTTCACAAAAGCTACGGCAGCCTTGAGGTGTTGAAGGGTGTCGATCTGACGGCACCGCGCGGCCATGTGGTGTCGCTGATCGGGTCATCCGGGTCGGGCAAATCGACGCTGCTGCGCTGCTGCAACCTGCTGGAAGACAGCCAGGATGGCGACATACTGTTCGAGGGCGAGAGCGTGGCCTGGAAGGGCGCGGGCCTTGCCCGGCACCCCGCCGATCGCGCGCAGGTGATCCGCATCCGCACCAACCTGTCGATGGTGTTCCAGCAGTTCAACCTCTGGGCGCATATGACCATCCTGCAAAACGTGATGGAGGCGCCGGTGACAGTGCTGGGCCGCCCGAAAGCAGAGGTGGAGGCCTCGGCGCGCAAGTATCTGGAAAAGGTGGGCATTGCGGAAAAGGCCGATGCCTATCCGGCCATGCTGTCGGGCGGGCAGCAGCAGCGCGCGGCCATCGCGCGTGCCCTGTGCATGGAGCCGCGCGCCCTGCTGTTCGACGAGCCCACATCGGCGCTGGACCCTGAACTGGAACAGGAAGTGGTCAAGGTTATCAAGGCGCTGGCCGAAGAAGGCCGCACCATGATTCTGGTCACGCATGACATGAGACTGGCCGCAGACGTGTCGGACCATGTAATTTTCCTGCACAAGGGCAGGATCGAGGAAGAGGGCCCGCCGGACCGGCTGTTCGCCAATCCGCAGACCGAACGGCTGCGCGGCTTCCTTTCCGCCACCGCCTGAGCCTGTCATAATCAAGAAACCACCAACCGGGAGACGACCATGAAAAACATCCTTCTCACCACCGCCCTGCTGGCGCTGACCACCGGGGCCGCTGCGGCGCAGACCGTGCGGCTGGGCACCGAAGGCGCCTACCCGCCCTTCAACTTCATCAACGACGCGGGCGAGGTTGCGGGTTTTGAGCGTGACGTGGGCGACGAAATCTGCAAGCGCGCCGCACTGACCTGCGAATGGGTGACGAACGAGTGGGACAGCATCATCCCCAACCTGCAATCGGGGAACTATGATGTGATCATCGCGGGCATGAGCATCACCGAAGAGCGCGACAAGGTGATTGATTTCAGCCAGAACTACTTCCCGCCGGCAGCTTCGGTCTATGTCGCGACCGATCCGGCGGCCGATGTGGCCACCGGCGTCGTCTCGGCACAGGTCGGCACGATCCAGGCGGGCCATGTGGCTGAATCGGGCGCGACGCTGCTGGAATTCGCCACGCCGGACGAAACCGTGGCCGCCGTGCGCAACGGCGAGGCTGTGGCCGTGTTCGCCGACAAGGATTTCCTGGCGCCGATCGTGGCAGAGTCCAATGGCGAACTGATGGAAGTGGGCGAGCCTGTGCAACTGGGCGGCGGCGTGGGTCTGGGCCTGCGCGAAAGCGACACCGAGCTGAAGGCGAAGTTCGACGCGGCCATCCAGTCGATGAAGGATGACGGCAGCCTGAACGCGCTGATCGAAAAGCACTTCGGCCCGGAAACCGCGAAGTTCTGATCGCAGCAAAAGGACGGGCGGGGCCACGCACCCTGCCCGCGCATATCCCATGTTTTCAAGCTGTGCCGACCCCAAGGCCATCGAGGGCCTGACCTGGCTTTTGTGCTACCTGACCTCGGGCAAGCACCTTGATTTCTATGCGTCTTTCGGCACGGTGCTGGCGCTGCTGGCCATTACCGCGCCCACCGCGCTGGCCTTTGGCTTTTTCGGGGCGATGGCGGCGCGTTCGCCAATGCTGCCGCTGCGGCTGCTGGGGCAAGGCTATACCGGCATGGTGCGGGGCATTCCCGACATCGTGTTTTTCCTGTTTTTCGTCATCGCGCTGGATCAGGGCATCGAATGGATGGTGCATCAGGTGCGCTGCCCTGACTGGACCGAACCCGTGCGGCAGGGGCTGGAGTTTCGCGTCTGCCCCGAGGCCAAGGTGCCCAGCAGCAATGCCGCGCAGACCTGGCACAGCCTGTATGGTTTCGGGCTGGCGGTCTTCACCTTTGCGCTGGTGTTCGGGGCCTTTGCCGCCAATGTGCTGACCGGCGCGATGGCCGCCGTGCCGCGCGCGCAACTGGAAACCGCGGAAAGCTATGGCATGACGCCGCGGCAGGTGTTTCGCCGCATCATGGTGCCGCAGATGTGGGTTTACGCGCTGCCCGGCCTGTCGAACCTGTGGATGATCCTGATAAAGGCCACGCCGCTGCTGTTTTTGCTGGGGGTCAAGGATATCGTCTACTGGGCGCGCGAACTGGGCGGGTCAAAGACGCAGGCTTATGAATACCCGCATCCGGACTGGCGGCTGTATTACTTCCTGTTTTTGCTGTGTTTTTACCTGCTGATGACCTGGGGGTCAGAGCGTGTGCTGGGCCGGGTGTCGCAGCGGCTCAGCCTGGGGCAGGCCACGGCGGCGGGCGAAGCGCAGCGAAAGGCCGCCGCATGACCTGCTGGGAAACTGTCACCGGCTATGCGTTCCGCAGCCTGGGCTATGGCGAGAAACTGCTGCCGCGCAGCGATTTCACCCTGTGCCAGCAATTCACGCTGATCGGGTCGGGGCTGATCTGGAACATCTATTTCGGCCTGCTGGCGCTGCTGTGCGGGTTCTTTTTTGCCAACGCACTGGCCATGGCCAAGGCCAGCCGACATGCGGCGCTGCGCAAACCTGCCGAATGGTTCATCTTTGTCTTTCGCGGCTCGCCACTCTTCATCCAGTTCTTTCTGGCCTATGAGGCGCTGGTGATGCTGCCCCGCGCGGGCATCGACGTCTTCGGCATCACGGTTGAAACGGCATGGCTGACCCGGGCCTGGGCGGGCGCGCTGATCGTGCTGTTCCTGAACACCGCCGCCTATTCGGCCGAGATCTTTTATGGCGCGCTGCGCGCGATCCCCAAGGGCGATCTGGAGGCTGCTGATGCCTATGGCCTGACCGGCTGGAACAAGTTCATTCGGGTGCAATGGCCCACAATGCTGCGGCTGGCCTGGCCCGGATACACGAATGAGGCGATATTTCTGTTTCACGCCACGACATTGGTGTTCTTTTCCGGCTTTCCGGCCTTTCAGCAGCGGGGCGATGCGCTGTACTATGCCAATTACTTTGCTGACAAGACCTTCAACCCCTTCATCCCCTATCCCATCGTCGCCTTCTATTTCATTTGTCTGACACTGCTGGTCATCTGGCTGTTCGGGGTTGTGAACACGCGGCTCAACCGGCATCTGCCGGCCAATACGCGGGCGCGCATCAGGTTGCGACCGCAGATCATCAGGTGAAACATGAAAGACTGGCTGAGAAAGCACCCCGAAGTGCGCACGATCCGTGTGGCAGCGGCTGACCTGAACGGGCAGGCGCGCGGCAAGCGCATTCCCGCGCGGTTCGCCGACAAGGTGGTGAAGGATGGCACACGGTTTCCGTTTTCCGTGTTGAACCTCGACATCTGGGGCGAGGATATCGACGACAGCCCGCTGGTGTTTGAACAGGGCGATGCCGATGGCATCCTGAAACCCACCGAACGCGGCTTCATGCCGATGCCCTGGCTCGAGGCACCCACCGCCCTGCTGCCGATCTGGATGTTCCGCGAGGATGGCCGCCCCTATGACGGCGATCCGCGCCACGCCCTGCGGTCGGTGCTGGAACGCTACAAGGCGCGCGGGCTGACCCCGGTCTGCGCGGTGGAGCTGGAGTTTTTCCTGATCGACGATTCCGGCAAGACGTTGCAGGCACCGCTTTCCCCCCGGTCGGGCAAGCGGCGCAAGGCGGCGGAAACGCTCAGCATCCGGGCGCTGGATGCGTTTGATACCTTCTTCACCGATCTTTATGACGCGTGCGAGGCGATGGACATTCCCGCCGACACCTCCACCTCGGAAACCGGGCTGGGGCAGTTCGAGGTGAACCTGATGCATTCGGATGACGCGCTGCGCGCCGCCGATGATGCCTGGCTGTTCAAGATGCTGGTCAAGGGCCTGGCGCGGCGGCACGGCTTTGCCGCCAGCTTCATGGCCAAGCCTTATGCGGAATACTCCGGCTCGGGCCTGCATGTGCATTTTTCGGTGCTGGATGAAAAGGGCGACAACATTTTCGACTCCGGCGGGCCGAAGGGTACGGCGATGCTGCGGCATGCCGTGGCAGGCTGTCTCAGCGCGATGCACGACAGCACGCTGATCTTCGCCCCGCATGCCAACAGCTATGATCGGCTGGTGCCCGGCATGCATGCGCCCACGGCGATTTCCTGGGGCTATGAAAACCGCACCTCTGCTGTGCGCATTCCGGCGGGCAACCCTTCAGCCCGGCGGATCGAGCATCGCGTGGCGGGGGGCGATGTGAACCCCTATCTGCTGCTGGCCACCATCCTCGGCGCGGCCCTGACCGGCATCGAGGACGGGGATGAGCCCCCTGCCCCCGTCACCGGCAATGCCTATGCCATTGAAAATCTGCCACAGATTCCGGCCACATGGGATGCGGCGATCGACGCGTTTGAGAAAAGCGCCGTCTTGCCCCGCATCCTGCCGCGCGAACTGATCCGCAACTATGTGCTGACCAAACGGCAGGAGGCGCATTATCTGGCAGAGCTTTCGCCCGAAGAGCAGGTGGAACTGTATCTGGATACGGTCTGACAGCCGCCCCTTGCCGCCGCCCGGGGCGCGGGGTTAGGCTGCGGCAAACAACCACGGATATTTCATGCTGATCGGCATCCTGCAAACCGGCCTTGCGCCCGACAGTCTGTCGGGTGCGATGGGCGACTACCCCGACATGTTCGCCCGCCTGCTGGACGGTCAGGGCTTTACCTTTCGCACCTGGCGCGTGGTGGAGATGGAGTTTCCCGCCGATGTGGCGGAATGCGACGGCTGGCTGCTGACCGGCTCGCGCCACGGCGCCTATGAGGATCTGCCCTTCATCCCGCCGCTGGAAGATTTCATTCGTCGCGCCTATGCGGCCCGCGTGCCTCTGGTCGGCGTGTGCTTTGGTCATCAGATCATCGCGCAGGCACTGGGTGGCAAGGTCGAAAAATACAAGGGCGGCTGGTCGGTCGGCCCAACCGACTATGATTTTGATGGCACGATGCTGACCCTGAACGCTTGGCATCAGGATCAGGTGACGGTGGCCCCGCCACAAGCCAGGGTCATCGCAAGCAGCGATTTCTGCGCCAATGCCGCACTGGTCTATGATGATCGCGCCTATACCGTGCAGGCCCACCCCGAGTTTCAGGACGCCTTTGTTGACGGGCTGATGAAAACCCGTGGCAAGGGTCTGGTGCCCGAGCAGGTGCTGGCCGATGCCGGGGCGCGGTTGGGCACGCCCGTGCATGACCAGACCATCGCCGCCCGCATCGCCGCTTTCTTCAAACAGCCGCGCACCTGACGCGCGGCAAACCCCCGAGTGTGACCCATGTCCGACTGGACCAACAAACTGCCCGAAGCCGCGCGTGATTACATCGCAGGCCGCCGTCTGGATGAAGTGGAATGCATCGTGTCCGACATTGCCGGGGTTGCCCGGGGCAAGGCGATGCCAGCGTCGAAATTCGGCAAGCAGGCGTTCTTTTTCCTGCCGAACTCGATTTTCCTGCAAACCATCACCGGCGAATGGGCCGACAACCCCTCGGGTGCCTTCACCGAGCCTGACATGATCATGGTGCCCGACTTCACCACCGCCACCGCCGCGCCCTGGACGGCGGACGTGACCTTGCAGGTGATCCACGACGCGCAGGATCAAAAGGGCAACCCGGTGCCCACCGCGCCGCGCAACGTGCTGCGCCGGATCGTCGAGCTTTACAACGCCGAAGGCTGGGCACCCATCGTGGCCCCCGAGATGGAATTTTTCCTGACCGCCCGCAACCTTGACCCCAATATGCCGGTCATGCCGCCGATGGGCCGCTCGGGCCGCAGGGCGGCGGGCAAACAGGCCTATTCGATGTCGGCGGTGGATGAATACGGCAAGGTGATTGACGACATCTATGATTTCGCCGAGGCGCAGGGCTTTGAAATTGATGGCATCTTGCAAGAGGGTGGCGCGGGGCAGGTGGAAATCAACCTTGCCCATGGCGACCCGATCCGTCTGGCCGACGAGATATTCTTCTTCAAGCGCCTGATCCGCGAAGCCGCCCTGCGCCATGATTGTTTCGCCACTTTCATGGCCAAACCGATCGAGGGCGAGCCGGGTTCGGCCATGCACATCCATCATTCCGTGGTGGATATGAAAACCGGCAAGAACATCTTTTCCGACAAGAAAGGCGGCGAAACCGAGGCGTTTCACCATTTCATCGCGGGCATGCAGAACCACCTGCCCGGGGCCATCGCCCTGCTGGCGCCCTATGTGAACAGCTATCGCCGCTATGTCCCTGATTTTGCTGCACCGATCAATCTGGAATGGGGCCGCGACAACCGCACCACCGGCCTGCGCATCCCCATTTCCGGGCCCGAGGCGCGGCGGCTGGAAAACCGGCTGGCGGGGATGGATTGCAATCCCTATCTGGGTCTGGCGGCATCACTGGCCTGCGGCTATCTGGGCCTGAAAGAAGGCAAGACCCCCCGCCCCGAATGCATCGGCGACGCCTATATGTCGGAAACCGATCTGCCCTATAATCTGGGCGACGCGCTGGATCTGCTGGAAGAGAACACCGCCCTGCAACAGGTGCTGGGGGCCGAGTTCTGCGGCATCTACGATTCCGTCAAGCGCAACGAATACAAGGAATTCCTGCAAGTCATCAGCCCGTGGGAACGCGAACATCTGCTGCTGAACGTATGAACCTGCTTTACGCCAACGACCGGCAGGGCCGCTATCCGCCCAGCTACTATGCGGCTACTGCCACGCCGCTGGCCGGTTTTGCCCCGCTGGCGGGGGCGGCGCGGGCCGATGTCTGCGTGGTGGGTGGCGGCTATACCGGCCTCTCCGCCGCGCTGCATCTGGCGCAAAAGGGCTTTGACGTGGTGCTGCTGGAGGCGCATCGCGTGGGCTTTGGCGCGTCGGGGCGCAACGGCGGGCAGGTCGGATCGGGTCAGCGGCTGGAACAGGACGAGCTGGAACGCATGATGGGCCGCGAACAGGCCCGCCGGTTGTGGGATCTGGCGGAAGAGGCCAAGGCCCTGCTGCGCGGCCTGATCGACACGCATGCCATGCCCGTCACCTATCGCCCCGGCGTGGCCCATGCCTGCTGGCACGACCGCGAGGTGGCCCATACCCATGCCATCGCCGAAAAACTGGCCCGCGACTATGACTACCCGCTGGTCGAACCGCTGGACCGCGCGGGTATCCGCGCGCTGATCGGGTCTGATGTCTACAAGGGCGGGGCGATTGACCGGGGCGCGGGCCATATCCATCCGCTGAACTATGCCATCGGTCTGGCGCAGGCGGCGGCGGCGGCGGGCGTGCGCCTGCATGAGAACAGCGCCGTCACCCGCATCGACCACGGCCCGATGCCGGTGGTCCATACCGCCGCAGGCCAGATCCGCGCCGATCATGTCATTCTGGCCTGCAACGGCTATCTGGGCGGGCTGGAGCCGCAGGTGGCCGCCCGCGTCATGCCGATCAACAATTTCATCATCGCCACCGAACCCTTGGGCGACCGGGCGCGTGACATTCTGGCCGAGCCCGTGGCCGTGGCCGACACGAAATTCGTGGTCAACTACTGGCGGCTGTCGGATGACAACCGCCTGCTGTTCGGCGGCGGCGAAAGCTATGGCTACCGCTTTCCTGCCGATATTGCGAAAACCGTGCTGAAACCGATGCTCCAAGTCTATCCGCAACTCGGCGGCACCCGCATCGACCATGCCTGGGGCGGCACATTGGCCATCACGATGAACCGCCTGCCCTGCTTCACGCGCACCCATGCCAACGTCCTGTCGGCCTCGGGCTATTCCGGCCACGGCGTTGCCATGGCCACGCTGGCGGGCAAGGTGCTGGCCGAGGCCGTGGCTGGCCAGGCCGAGCGGTTTGACCTGCTGGCCCACCTGCCGCAATCCCGCTTTCCGGGCGGCCCCGCGCTGCGCTGGCCGCTTCTGGTGCTGGCGATGACATGGTATGCGATGCGCGACCGCCTGGGCCTTTAACGCATTTTCTGCCCTCAAGTATCCCCGCCGGAGGCCTGCACCGCCAAGGCCAATTGTGACGTTTCGGCGAAGATTGACCCATCGGCCAACTTCCCGCTTCCCAATGTGACAACCAGCCTTTACAGCTTTCCCGAAGAAGACATTCAGGAAAGCCGCAACATGGCCCATGATGGACAGACCCTCACCCCCAATGTCTATGATGCCGAACCGATCCCCGATGCCGCCCGGATCGAGATTGACCGGCTGTTGGCCTCGGGCGACCTGTTTCGCTACACCGCGCCCGAAGGTGCCCCGGTGGCCCTGCTGGAGGCCGAGTTTGCCGCGCTGTTGGGGTCGCGTTACGCGCTGGCCGTATCTTCCTGTTCCGCCGCGCTGTTCCTGTCGCTGAAGGCGCTGGATCTGCCGCGCGGCGCCCGTGTGCTGATCCCGGCCTTTACCTTTGCCGCCGTGCCCTCGGCCGTGGTGCATGCCGAGTGTGAGCCGGTGCTGGTCGAGGTGGGTGTGAATTACCGCGTGGACATGGCGGATTTCGCGGCCAAACTGGATGACAGCATCGGCGCGGTGCTGATCAGCCACATGCGCGGCCACACGTCCGACATGGATGCGATCATGGCGCTGTGCGATGCGCGCGGCGTGCCGGTGGTCGAAGATGCGGCGCATTCGCTGGGCACGGTCTGGAATGGCCGGAACATCGGCACGATCGGCAAGGTGGGCTGTTTCAGCTTTCAGTCCTACAAGATGGTGAATGCGGGCGAAGGCGGCATTCTGGTGACGGATGACCCCGAAATTGCCGCCCGGGCCATCATCATGTCAGGCGCTTACGAGCAGAACTGGAAGAAGCATCCCGGTTTGCAGAACAGTTTCGGCCATTGGCAGAACCGCCTGCCGCTTTACAACATGCGCATGCAGAACCTCAGCGCAGCGGTGATCCGCCCGCAACTGCCCGAGGTGGAACGCCGCGTGGCGCAGGGCCGCGCCAACCATGATCATGTGGCCGAGCGGCTGAATGGATCGGCCTGGTTCGATGTGCCCCCGCCCCTGGCCCCCGAAATGCGCGCACCGGATTCCATCCAATTCAACCTTGTGGGATTTGACAGCGATGCGCAGGCATTGGCCTTTCAGGCCGAGGCCAAGGCGCGCGGCGTTTCGGTGCAGATTTTCGGTCTGACCGAGGGCAATGCCCGCGCCTTCTGGAACTGGCAGTTCCTTGGCCCGCAGCCCGACCTGCCGCAGACTCGCGCCATGCTGATGCGCGCCTGCGACGTGCGCCTGCCCACACGGCTAACCGTGCCGGAACTGGATGTGATCGCCGATGTGATCCTGGGTGCCGCGGAAAGCGTGATGGCCTGACGCCGCCCGGCGCAGGCAATGTTCCGATGCTTGTCGCGCTACACCACCCGCAGCGCATCCTTCAGCCATGGCAACCGCGCCACCACCGGGTCCACCACCTGCGCCTGCAACAGCGGGCGCAGCAGGCCCGCCATGTTGCCGGGCATGTCGCGCATCACCCCCGCGCGGGCCGACAGGGAAATGGTCCGCATCAGCGGCGCAAAGGGCAAGGGCCGCACCTCTACCGCGTCGCGAAAACGGTCGGCGTGCAGCACGGCCAGCGGGGTCAATATTGTCCAACCCGCACCCGCCGCCACCATCGCCATGATGGCGTGATAGCTGTCCAGCTCGAACCGATGCGCCAGCCGGAGGTTCTGCCGCGCCAGATGCGCCGCGATCTGGCGGCCCATATGGTGCCGCGCGGTATACTGGATCAGCGGCAGGTCCAGCAGGTCGCCGGTGCCGGGCGGAGCCACGGCCACAAAGGGCTCGGCCAGCAGCGGGTGAACCTCCATCCACTCGCCCGCATCGGGGGTTTCCGCGCCCAGATCGGCGGCCACCACGATATCCAGCGCGCGGGCATCCAGCAGGTCAAGCAAGCGGTGGCTGGCCCCGGTTTCCAGCAGGAACCGGCAGCCACGCAATTCGCCCGCCATCGCCGACAGCAGGCGCGGCGTCACATCGGAGTCAAAATCCTCGATCATGCCCAGCCGCAGCGTGGTCAGCCCAGACAGGTCGGCCATCGCCAGTTCGGCCCGCGCCTCGGTCGCGGCGTTCAGGATGGTTTGCGCATGACGGCGGAACATGGCACCCGCCGGTGTCATCCGCATGGGCCTTGCGCCCCTGTCCAGCAACACGGCCCCCAGGGCGCCTTCCAGCCCTGCAAGCTGCTGGCTGACCGCCGAAGGGCTGGCCCCCAGCCGCCGTGCAGCCGCCGAAATCGAGCCTTCCTCGGCGGCGGCAAGGAACACCTCGATGCCCCAGAGCGTCACGCGCCCCTGTGTCTCGGCCATTGTCCGCGCCCTTTCCTGTTCGCCGCCACGCTAGGGCCTTGGCAGCACGCTGGCAATCGCGGGCGCTTGCTGGCAGAATGCCGGGCAGAGCGGGTTTATTTGCGGCAAAGCGCCGGGCCAGCCCGCCATTTCGCCCATTGCCCGCCTCAGCCCGATTGAACCGGCATGCGCACCCGGATAGCGTTGCGCGAAACCCTAACCAAAGGATGCAAACCATGCGTGACGACGCACCGAACAGCTGGGAATCGCGCGCCGATGCCTATTCGCTTTACGGCTTTACCGACCTGCCCTCGATTGTCGAACGCGGCGCGGTGGTGCTGACCCATGGCAAGGGCCCCTATGTGTTCGATGTGCACGGGCGGCAGTATCTGGATGCCAATTCGGGCCTGTGGAACATGGTCGCAGGGTTTGACCATCCGGGACTGACGCAGGCGGCGAAAGACCAGTATGACAAATTCCCCGGCTATCACGCGTTCTTTGGCCGGATGTCCGACCAGACGGTGATGCTGTCGGAAAAACTGGTGGAGGTGTCGCCGTTTGAGCGGGGCCGGGTGTTCTACACAAACTCGGGGTCCGAGGCGAATGACACGATGGTCAAGATGCTGTGGTTTCTGGCCGGAGCCGAAGGCAAGCCGCAGCGCCGCAAGATCATCACCCGGGTCAATTCCTACCACGGGGTGACGGCGGTATCGGCCTCGATGACCGGCAAGCCATATAATTCCGTGTTCGGCCTGCCGCTGCCGGGGTTCATCCATGTCGGCTGCCCGCATTACTGGCGCTTCGGCAAGGATGGCGAGACGGAAGAACAGTTCACCGCCCGCATGGCGGCAGAGCTGGAGGCCCGGATCATCATGGAAGGCCCCGATACGATTGCCGGTTTCTTTGCCGAGCCAGTGATGGGCGCGGGTGGTGTGGTCGTGCCGTCGAAAGGTTATTTCCAGGCGATCCAGCCGGTGCTGAAACGCTATGGCATTCCGCTGATCGCTGATGAGGTCATCACCGGCTTTGGCCGCACCGGCAACACCTGGGGCTGCCAGACCTTTGATTTCATGCCCGATGCCATCATCTCGTCGAAAAACATCACCGCCGGGTTCTTCCCGATGGGTGCGGTGATTCTGGGGCCGGATCTGGCCGACCGCATTCAGGCAGCCGCCGAGGCGGTGGAAGAATTCCCGCATGGTTTCACCGCGTCCGGCCACCCGGTTGGCTGCGCCATCGCGCTGAAGGCGATTGATGTGGTGATGAACGAGGGGCTGGCGGAAAACGTGCGCACCCTGACGCCGAAATTCCAGGCCGGGATGGAGTATCTGGCCCAGAACCCCAATATCGGCGAATGGCGTGGCGTGGGTCTGATGGGCGCGCTGGAGGCGGTAAAGGACAAGGCCACGAAAACCCCCTTCCCCGGCACATTGTCGGTGTCGGAACGCATCGCCAACACCTGCACCGATCACGGGCTTATCTGCCGCCCGCTGGGCCAGGCGATCGTGCTGTGCCCGCCCTTCATCTGCACCGAGGCGCATCTGGACGAGCTGTTCAACAAACTGGGCGACGCGCTGAAACAGGTGTTTGCCGAAGTGGCCTGACGCGCTGCTGGCGATCTTTGCAGAACACGCAAAATGAAAGGCGCCCCGCGGGGCGCCTTTTCACATCTTCGACAGCTTTATCTGCAATTCAGCCAGTTGCCGTTTTATCTGCGCCAGTTCTTCGTTGCTGGCGTTTCCCGTGCCCGCCGCGTCATCGGCACCGGGGCCAGAGCCGCTCCATCCCGGCAGGCCGCCCAGCATGGTTTTCATGAACACTTCCTGCTGCTTGCGCATCGCCTCGAACCCCGGCATCGCCGTCAGGGCATTGGGCATCGTGGTCAGGTTTTCCATCATCTTGGTCTGGCCCGAGCGCAGCATTTCGAACGAGGCCGCCAGAAACTGCGGCACCACCGATTGCACCTCGGTGGTATAGCTGCGCACCAGGTCGGTCAGCACGCCCAGCGGCAGCACATTGTCGCCCTTGCTTTCATGCTCGGCCACGATTTGCAGCAGATATTGCCGCGTCAGATCATCGCCTGATTTCAGGTCGATGATCTGCACCTCGCGCCCGGCGCGGATGAAACCTGCAATATCCTCCAGCGTGACATAGTCGCTGGTTTCGGTGTTGTAGAGGCGGCGGCTGGCATAGCGTTTGATCAGCAGCGGCTTATCGGTGTCGGTCATCAGACCCTCCCATTCTGCGCAGAAAGAATGTTACGGCAGCGCAGCATAAAAAGAAAGGGCGGGCTTGAAGCCCGCCCTCCGGCGCGTCACCTGTCGGGAGGAACAGGGCGCTGCGCCTGAACTTACTTCGCGGCGGTCGCAGCCGTGGTGGCTTTTTTCGCAGCGGTGGTCACATCGGCGGTGGCTTTTTTCACGGCGGCGGTCGCGTCTTCCGACATGTCCTTGCCAGCGGCCAGCATCAGCTCGACAGTTTCCATCTGCACTTTTTTCGCCACTTCGGCGAAAGCGGCCATGTTCTCGGCAGCCATTTCAGCAGCGGCCGAAGCAAAGTCCGACGCGGCTTTGGTGTAATCGGTCGGCTCGGTCTTGGCTTTCGACATGTCGCCCAGCTTGGCGATGGTGTCTTTGGCCCATTTCGAGGTGATTTCGGTCGACTTTTCAGCGGCTTCCAGAGCCACTTTCGACATTTTCTCGGTCATCGCGGCCTGCGTCTTGAACGCGTTCTGCATGGCCGAGGCGTCAACCGGGAAAGACGCCATCATGTCCTGCATGACTTTGGCGAAATCGGGGGTCTTGGTCATTGTCTTGCTCCATCTTCGGGCGTCGCACCCGTTGTTCTGATGAGAAGAACATAGATGCTGCGGTGCAGAAAATCAAGTATCTTTCTGCACCGCAGCATAACTTGAGGTTGTGCCGGAAGCTGTAGGCAGATCAGGCACTTGCCGCTGCGGCAACATAGGTGCCGGGTGCCGGTGCCAGAACCGGGTGTGACGAATCACCCGGGATGCGGGCCTTGATTTTCGCACCAGACCGCGCCGCCAGCCACTCGCCCCAGCGAGGCCACCAGGACGCCTGGTGAAACGTGGCCCCGGCCAGAAACGCATCCGGCGTGGTCATCGGCGCCTCGTTGACATAGTGGCCATATTTGCCCTTGGATGGCGGGTTCACAATGCCCGCGATATGGCCCGACTGCGACAGGATGAAGGTCTTGTCCTTTGACCCGAACTGCCGGATGCCGTTGAAAGATGACCGCCAGGCTGCGATGTGGTCGGTCTCGCAAGCAATGGCGCAGACCGGCAGCGTGATGTCAGACAGTCGCACCGGATCGCCGAACACCGGAAACTCGCCTTTGGCCAGCTTGTCGTCCTGGCAAAGACCACGCAGATATTCCACCGCCATCTTTGCGGGCAGGTTGGTGCCGTCGCCGTTCCAGAACAGCAGATCAAAGGCGGGGGGCGTTTCCCCCAGCATGTAGCTTTTGATCGCGGGCTGGTAGATCAGGTCATTTGAGCGCAGGAATGAAAACGTCCGCGACATGAAGGTCTTGTCAAGAACGCCATCCACCGCCACCTGCCGCTCGATCCCGTCAACGAAATCATCGTCGAGAAAAACCCCCACCTCGCCCGGGTCGGAAAAATCGGTCAGCGTGGTAAAGAATGTCGCCGATTTCACCGATTTGTCGCCGGCCTTTTCCAGATGGGCCAGCGTCAACGACAGGGTGGTGCCCGCGATGCAATAGCCGACGGCATTCACCTGCTTCTCGCCCGTGATCTTGCGCACCTCGGCAATGGCCCGCATGTAGCCGTCACGCATGTAATCATCCATGCCCACGTCGGCATAGCTTGCGTCAGGGTTGACCCAGCTGACGACAAACAGGGTAAAGCCCTGATCCACGATCCACTTGATCAGGCTGTTCTGCGGTTTCAGATCAAGGATGTAGAATTTGTTGATCCACGGCGGAAAGATCAGCAGCGGGGTCTTGTGCACCTTTTCGGTGGTTGGGCTGTATTGGATCAGCTCCATCATCCTGTTACGGTAAACCACCGCGCCTTCGGTGGTGCCGATGTTCTGGCCCACATGAAAGGCCTGCGGATCGGCCAGTGTCACCAGCAGGTCGCCGTTATGCGCCTCGATGTCGCGCACCAGATTTTCCAGACCCTGCACCAGGCTGGCCCCGTCGGTTGCCACCGCCTTTTCCAGCGCATCGGGGTTGGTGGCCAGAAAATTCGTCGGTGCAAACATGTCGACAATCTGCTTGCTGAAATATTCCACCCGTTTCTTGTCGGTCGGGTCCAGATGCTCCAGCGCGGCCACAGCCTGCGCCACGGCCTCGGCCGACATCAGGTATTGCTGCTTGATGTAGTTGAAATAGGGATGCGTGTCCCACAGCGGGTTGGCAAAGCGGCGGTCCTTGGGGCCGGGATCGGGCGGGGCCTTCAGCTCACCCTTCACGAACTGCTGCTGCGCCTCGACATAATGTGTCAGGCTTTTGCCCCAGAAACTGATCTGATGCTCCAGTATCTTGGCAGGGTTCTGCATCATTTCTGTTACATAGGCGGCAGAGGCTTTCAGAAACACGTCCTGGCTGGGGCCGCTCAGCGCAGGATCCGCCGGTTTGCGGCGGGCAAAAGCCGCTGTCATGCGTTGCGACAACTCCTCGATCCTGGCCAGATTTGTATTTAAAAGTTCATACTTTGGTGTCGGGCCGCTGTCTTCGGTTGTCATGTTAACAATTCCCCCCTATCGTGCTGCTGTGCAGCATGTTGTCGCCCGACCGGGGAGGGAAGCGACACGAGCGACGATAGCCCCGTCCGGCAACTGGAGACAACATGAAGTATATGGCAACCTACGACCTGATGGAAAGCATCCGCAACACGAATGAGTGGATGGGTGCCACCGCCCGCGCCATGGCCTCATATCCCGCTTTTGCCCTGTCGATGAACCCGATGCTGGCCCTGACAGCCGCTTGGGGCGAAGTGGCGGAACGCAGCTTTTCGCGCATGGTGGCCAAGCCTGACTGGGGCATCCGCACGGTGGTGGGCGAGGATGGCACCGACCATCTGGTTGATGTCACAACCATTGTCGACAAACCCTTTGGCAGCCTGATCCAGTTCGCAGTCCGCCGCCGCGCTCCGATGGCGCGCAAGGTGCTGCTGGTGGCTCCGATGTCGGGGCACTACGCCACGTTGCTGCGCTCGACCGTGTCCAGCCTTCTGCCCGACTGCGATGTGTTTATCACCGACTGGCACAATGCCCGCGACATTCCGGTGTCGGCAGGCAAGTTCGATGTCGAGGATTACACCCTGTATCTGGTTGATTTCATGCGCGCGCTGGGGCCGGAGACCCATGTGATCGCCGTGTGCCAGCCTGCCCCGCTGACGCTGGCCGCCACCGCCTATCTGGCTGCCGAAGACCCAAAGGCGCAACCGCGCAGCCTGACGCTGATCGGCGGGCCGATCGACCCCGACGCTGCTGCCACGGATGTCACCGATTTTGGCCGCCGCATCACCATGGGGCAGTTGGAACAGATCGCGGTCCAGCGCGTCGGCTTCAAATACAAGGGTGCGGGCCGGCTGGTCTACCCGGGCCTGCTGCAACTGCAAAGCTTCATGTCAATGAACGCCGAGCGCCATTCCACGGCGTTTTCCGAACAGATCATGCGCGTAGCCCGTGGCGAAGCGGCAGATCATGACGCACACAACCGTTTCTATGACGAGTATCTGGCAGTCATGGACATGACGGCAGAATTCTACCTCTCGACCGTCGAGCGCATCTTCAAGAACCGCGAAATCGCGAAGAACGAATTCGTTGTGGCGGGCAAACGGGTTGATATCGGCGCAATCACCGATGTCGCCGTGATCACGGTAGAGGGCGAGAAGGATGACATTTCCGCCCCGGGCCAGTGCATTGCCGCCCTTGCCATGCTGACGGGCCTGCCGGATTCGAAAAAGGCCAGCCATCTGGAGCCTGAGGCCGGGCACTACGGCATTTTTGCCGGCAAAAGCTGGCGCATCAACATCCGCCCGCTGGTGCTGGGGTTCATCGACGCCGCCGCCGCCAGCGGCAAGGCCGAAACCCCGAAAAAGCGCGGGCCGAACATCACGCTGGCCGCATCGCAGTAACGGCGGGGCCGTTCAGAAAACCTTCCAGCGCCTCTGTCACGGCCTCGGGCTGTTCCAGGGGCGCAAGGTGCCCTGCATCCTCGACGATCTGCAACCGGCCATAGGGCATCAGCGCCGCCGCGAAATCCTGCCGCCGCAGCGGCACCACCATGTCGCGCCGCCCGGCAAGGATCAGCGCGGGCAACATGATGCGGCGCAGTGTTTTCTGCTGGTCGGGGCGGCGCTGCATGGCGCGCGACTGCGCCAGATACACAGCCTCGCCCAGCCGCAGCGCCATGTCAGCCTGCAATTCCATGATGCTGTCGCGCCAGGGGCTGTCGGCCAGGGCGGACAGTGGCACTTCATCGGCAATCGCCTGTGCCAGCCGTCCGGCACGCGCCGCCACCATCCGCGCCTCGCGCGCTGCGGCGATCTGCGGGGCCTCGGCCAGCGGGTCGGTCGCCAGCAGGGCGATGCGCGTCACCCGTTCCGGCGCCCGGCGCAACACATCCAGCGCCACCGCCCCGCCCAGCCCATGCCCCACCATCGCGAACCGCTCCGGTGCGCCCTCCAGCAGCCGTTCTGACAGCGCCTCGACTGTGGGCTCGGGCAAGGGCATGAACACCGCCACCAGCCTTGTCTGCGACAGGTGGATGATCTGGTGCAGGAACAGCCGCGCGTCGCACATCAACCCGGGGATCAGGATTACCTGTTCGGGCATGTCACAGCCCCCGCGCCCATCCGGTGATGCGCGCCACGACGGGCTCTGTAAGGCCGGGCGACAGGATGTCACCTGCAATCACATGGCCATAGCGGTCATCCCCCGGGCCTAGTGAAACCTGTTCCACCGTCACCGGCCCGCCCCACTGATCAATGACCGGCGCGATGCGGGCCGGGTCTATGACCTGATCGGCACCGTTGTAGATCACCAGTGCCGGGGCGGCGGCGCGGCTGTATTCCAGCCCGCGCGCATGGCGCATCAGCGCGGCCAGCGGAAACAACGCGGAAGTCGGATAGGCCGTCGTCCAGAACCGTGCGTGTTCCGCGTTCAGCGGTGTGAAACTGCGTTCGGCCCCTGCCACCAGCGGCCCCCAATAGCGCGCCAGCGGCAGATCAAGGATGCGCGCCGCCAATGGCCGGAGGCCAAAGTTGGGCGATATCAGCACAACCCCCGCCAGCCCGTCATTGAACCGCGCATCGGTTGCCGCCAGTGCAGCCAATGTGCCGCCGGTCGAGGTGCCGATCAGGATCACCCGGTCGCCCAGCCTGCGTGCGATCGCCATCGCCTCGTCCAGATCATTGATCCAGTCGCCCGCCACGGGTTCCGCCATCGCCACCCCGTCGCGGCCATGCCCGGCCAGCCGGGTCAGAAACAGGTTCGCCCCCAGCGCAGCCGCCACCCGTTCCGGCACGGGGCGGATCTCGGCAGAGCTGGCCGAAAAGCCATGCAGATAGACCACGGCCAGCGGTGTTTTTTCCCCCGCCACACCCGCCCAGACAATGCGTTTGGCCGTATCGGGTCGAATGTTCGGAATCTGCTGCTCTGTCTCGGCCAGCCACACATCAAGATCATTTGGCAAGATCGCAGAATCAAACGGCAAGCCCATGTCCACCTCATCTTGCGGGGCGAATAGCCACAACCCGCCAAATATCAGAAAAACACAAACCAGAATGCGCCCCAGCGCCTTTCCCAACCTACGCATCAGGCCGCCCCGCCAGAATTTCGCCCAGGCTGCGGCTGATCAGCGCCAGACAGGCGGCATCGGAAAAGCGGTGATCCGCACCTTTCACCAGCGTCAGCCGCATATCCGGCCCTGTCGCGTGATCCAGCAACCGCAGGGCCACCGATGGCGGCACATCCACATCCGCCGTGCCCTGCAACAGTCTGACCGGGCAAGGTAATTCCAGCGGATCACGCAACACCAGATGGTTGCGCCCGTCCACGATCAGCCGCCGGGTGATGGTATAGGGCGCGTCGGAATAATCCGACGGCAGGGCCACCTGGCCCTGTGTCAGCAGCTCCGCCCGCTGCGCCGCGTCAAACCCCGCCCACATCGAATCTTCGGTAAAATCAGGCGCGGCGGCGACGCCCACCATCCCGGCCAGACGTTCCGGCATCGCCCGCGCCAGCAACAGCGCGATCCACCCGCCCATGGACGATCCCACCAGCACCAGCGGGCCATCGACCAAGGCCACCACCGCCCGCGCATCGGCGAACCAGTCGCCAATCGCGCCGTCCAGGAAATCGCCACCCGACTGGCCGTGCCCCGAATAATCAAACCGGAGAAAGGCGCGGCCCTGCGCCGCCGCCCAATCCTGCAAATACAGGGCCTTGGTTCCCTGCATGTCAGAACGGAAGCCGCCCAGAAACACCACCGCAGGCCCCTGCCCCGGTGTCAGGTGATAGGCGATCCGCCGCCCTTCGGGCGTGGTCAGATATTGCGGTTCTGTCATGGCGGCCCCCCTTGTCACCTTTGCATAACAAAGCGCCGGGGCGCGGGCCAGCCGAACCGCGCGGCAGTTGACTTTCGCGCGCCCGACGCGCAAAACCCCGCCGACCATACCCGCAACCGGGCGTTCCGTGGGCGCCAAACCGACGAGGAGGACAGCCATGTCCCAGATTTCCCTTACCTTTCCCGATGGCAATGTGCGTTCCTACGCGGCTGGCGTAACGCCTGCCGACGTGGCTGCCAGCATTTCCACCAGTCTGGCCAAGAAAGCCATCTCGGCCACGGTCAATGGCGCGCATTTCGACCTGCAGTGGCCGATCACGGCGGATGCAAGCATCGCGCTGCACACGCTGGCCGATGACAACCAGGCGCTGGAACTGATCCGCCACGATCTGGCGCATATCATGGCGCGCGCCGTGCAGGAGATCTGGCCCGAAGTGAAAGTCACCATCGGCCCGGTGCGCGACAACGGCTGGTTCTATGATTTCGACCGGGCGGAACCCTTCACCCCCGAAGACCTGGCCGCGATCGAGGCGAAGATGAAGCATATCATCAACGCCCGCGACCCGGTGAAAACCGAGGTGTGGGATCGGGCCCGCGCCATCGCGCATTACGAGGCCAAGGGCGAACCCTTCAAGCTGGAGCTGATCGCCCGCATCCCCGAGGGCGAGGATCTGCGGATGTATTGGCACGGGCCCTGGCAGGATCTGTGCCGTGGCCCACATCTGCAACACACCGGGCAGGTGCCCGCCGATGCGTTCAAGCTGATGAATGTGGCCGGGGCCTACTGGCTGGGCGATTCCAGCCGCCCGATGTTGCAGCGCATCTATGGCGTGGCCTTCAAGAACCGCGAGGATCTGAAGGCGCATCTAACCATGCTGGAAGAGGCCGCGAAACGCGACCACCGCCGCCTGGGCAAGGAAATGGAGCTGTTCCACTTGCAGGAGGAAGCCCCCGGCATGGTGTTCTGGCACCCGAACGGCTGGCAGATCTACCGCACGCTGGAGGATTACATGCGCAGCCGCCTGCGCAAGGCCAACTACAAGGAAATCCGCACGCCGCAGGTGGTGGACCGCATCTTGTGGGAAAAATCGGGCCATTGGGAGGCGTATAAAGAGAACATGTTCATCGTCGAGGTGGACGAGGAAGGCGCAAAGGAAAAGCGCATCAACGCCCTGAAACCGATGAACTGCCCCTGCCATGTGCAGGTCTACAATCAGGGCCTGAAAAGCTACCGCGAACTGCCGCTGCGGCTGGCAGAGTTCGGATCATGCCACCGCTACGAATCGTCGGGGTCGATGCACGGGCTGATGCGGGTGCGCGGCTTCACGCAGGATGACGCCCACATTTTCTGCACCGAGGATCAGATCGAGGCGGAATGCGCTGATTTCATTACGCTTCTGTCCAGCGTCTACAAGGATCTGGGCTTTGACAGCTTCGAGATCAAGCTTTCCACCCGGCCCGAGGTGCGGATCGGGTCGGATGAAACCTGGGACAAGGTGGAAGGTGCCTTGGAAAACGCCATCCGCAAGGTGGGCGTGGCCTACGAGGTGGACCCCGGCGAAGGCGCGTTCTATGGCCCCAAGCTGGATTTCAAGCTGACCGATGCCATCGGGCGCAAATGGCAATGCGGCACCTTTCAGGTGGATGCGCAGTTGCCCGACCGGCTGGGCGCGGAATACATCGGCGAGGATGGCATGAAACACATGCCCTATATGCTGCACCGCGCCATTCTGGGGTCATTCGAGCGTTTCATCGGCATCCTGATCGAGAATTACGCAGGCAAGCTGCCGTTCTGGCTGGCGCCGCGTCAGGTGGTGGTGGCCTCCATCGTGTCGGATGCCGATGGCTTTGTGCATGAAGTGGTGGCGGCGCTGAAGGCCCAAGGCGTCCGGGCCGAGGCGGATACGCGCAACGAAAAGATCAACTACAAGGTGCGCGAACATTCCGTTGGCAAGGTGCCGGTTCTGCTGGCCGTCGGCATGCAGGAAGTGGCGGCGCGCACGGTTTCGGTGCGGCGGCTGGGTGACACGCGCACCGACAGCGCCGGGTTTGACGCCATCGTCGCGCAGCTTGCCGCCGAGGCGCGGCTGCCGGGCTGAGGGTCAAGCCTGCAACACCAAAAGGCGCAGCGCAGGCTGCGCCTTTTCAATAGGCATCAGGCTGTTTTGCGGCCAGTGCCAAGACCCCGCCCAGACCGCACATGGCAATCGGGAACATGGTGAAAACGCCAAAGCCGAAGCCCGCCCACAGCCCCGCCGCCGAAGCCAGCAGCAACACCCCCGCCGCCACGTTGCGCGACCGCGCCATGGCGGCACCGGCAATGGCCAGGATCGGCGAAAGAAAGCTGGCGGCGCGCACAAGCTGAACATTGTCAACCTGTTGCGCGAAATCGCCGATCTCGCCTTGGGTTTCGATGAAGGTGGTATAGCCGTAACCGAAGAACCCGACGATCATCCCCCAGATGCCACCGATGATGCCCAGAACAAGTGCCGCGTTGCGCATGTAAGCCTCCGTTTGTCGCTATATGGGGGCTGGCAGGCCGCACCACCATGCCTCTTGATTTTCAGCGCCGTTTTGGCATGATTTTGCAGGTGACAACAGACGTTCTGACGCCTTCCTGTTCCAGGCAGCACGCGGAAGACCTGGCTGCACGGCCTGCCGCAATGACGCGGCGGGAGGGCTGATGAAGGAGAGACGGCATGCCGACGGGCACCGTGAAATGGTTTAACAGCACCAAAGGTTTCGGCTTTATCGCGCCGGACGATGGCGGCAAGGATGTGTTCGTGCATATCTCGGCGGTCGAGCGGGCGGGGCTGAAAGGCCTGAACGACAACCAGAAAATCGGTTACGAACTGCAATCGGGGCGCGATGGCCGCGCATCGGCCGCCGATCTGCGGCTGCTGTAAGAACAGTCTTGCCAGCATCTGCGCGGCCCGCGTCGATGCGGGCCGTTTTTGATGGTGCGGCAATGCCTTGCGGCTCAGACCAGCAGTTTGCCCTGCACATCGGCACCCCAGCCCAGCAGCAGCCGGTCTTCATCGCGGATCACCGGGCGCTTCATCAGCGTGGGTTGGGCAGCCAACTGCGCCTCGGGTTCTGACGCTTTCAGCCAGTCCGACAGCCCGCGCCAGGTGGTTGACTGGCGGTTGATGATCGCATCACCGAATTCCATGACCAGTTCGGCGATCTCATCCTCGGTCAGCGGATCGGCGCGGATGTCGCGGAAGGTCACATCCTTTCCCGCCGCCTCCAGCGCCTTCAGCGCCTTTTTGCAGGTGTCGCAGGTCGATATTCCGTAAAGGATCATGGCAGCGATTCCGGTCACAGGTCTGTGACCGTCAGGCTAAGGCGTTCTGCCACATAGCACAAGTCACGCAACGGCCCGCGCCGCCAGCACCCCGGCCCAGGCGGCGATGCCAGTGATCGCCGTGCCCCAGGCCCAATCCACCGCCACCATGCTGGGGTGCCAGTCCCGCATCACCGTCCAGCTTGTCAGCTCATACGTGCCATAGGCGACGAACCCCAGCACCGCGCCGTTGATCAGCGCCGCAGTGGGATTGCCCTCGCGCAGCGCAGGCAGGCCCGCGAACCACATTATGCCGAACATGTAGGTCAGATAGAACAGAGCCGCAGGGCCCAGCCGCAAGCCATCCAGCAGTTGTGTCTTCAGGTGGGTCTGGAACAAGGGCTGGATCACCGATCGCAACATGATGGCATCGGCCACCAGAAAGACCAGCGAGGTGGCAAGGAAAAGGACGGCAATGGCCATGGAACGCTCCGCTGTTCTGATTGGATTTGCCAGATAGCGCGCGGGGGCCGGGCGGACAGGGGGGCGGCGGAAAAGGGGTTCAGTCCGGGAAAGTCACTCAGGCCGGGTTGGGCAAGGGCGCATCCCAGGCCTCGCCCATCGCCACGATGCAGGACTGGCCAGATGTGTAGCGCAGCACCAGCGTCCAGCGGCCATTGGCGGCGGCCCAGACCTCCATCACCGAATCCCTGTCACGCAAGCCGCTGCCCTGAAGGCCTGCCTGATACTGCCCGGTCAGCCGCTGCTCCATCTGCTGCCGCGGCGCGCAGATGATTTCGGCAATGGGCGATGCCGTGACGGGGGTGGCGAGGAGGAGGGCCAAAAGGGTGAGTCGCAGCTGCATGCATGGAAGTGTAACATGGATGTGACGGTTTTCGGCCGTGTTTCACATCAAAAATGTGGTGCCAAGCGTCTTAACCCCACACCCCCACAAACTCCCGCCATTCCCCTTTCGACATCCCCGATTCCTCCCAGCCCACCACTTCCCCTGCCAGCCGCCGTTTCAGCACCGCCACCGCCTTGGCCGACAGGTTCTCGCCGCCCATCCGGTAATCCTCGAACGCCGCATGGGCCAGCGGCACCCAATCCTTCACGCAGGCGGCAATCGCCTCGGCATAGACGCGGATTTCGTATTGCGCATGGGCGTCGGCGCGCAAGCGCAGGAAGTGGAACAGGTTGTGCAGGTCGGTCTTCCAATACCACTGGGTATAGGTGTTCATCGGCAGGTTCATCCGCGCCAGTTCGCGCGCCAGCCCCTGCTGCGGGCTGCCGTCGGGCTGGGTATCGGCCAGCATCGCCTCGTAATGGTCAAAGGCCCGGCCCGCATCGGATTTCAACAGATCGAGCACCCGCGCCGCCTCGGCCCCTTCCAGCACCGCGCCGCGCCCCTGGTTGTTCACCGTGGATTGCGCGGCCAACTGGTCGGGCGCCGGAATGTAGAACTCCCGGTCAAGGATCGAATAGCGGGCGGAATATTCGTTCACATTGGCGGTGCGGTGCCGGATCCATTGCCGCGCCACGAACACCGGCAGTTTCACATGCAGCTTGATCTCGCACATCTCGAACGGGGTCGAATGCCAGTGCCGCATCAGATAGCGGATCAGCCCCTCATCATTGCTGACATGCTTGGTGCCCGCGCCGTAGGATACGCGCGCGGCCTGCACGATGGCGGCATCATCGCCCATATAGTCGATGACGCGGATGAAGCCGTGGTCCAGCACATCATGCGCGCGATACAGATGCGCCTCCATGCCTTCGGACACGGCGCGCAGGGTCATGCGTGGCGTGGCGCGGGCGGCTGCGATCTCGGCGGTCTGGTCGGGGGAAAGGGGCATGGTGGCCTCGGTCTGAAGATGGCCCATATCTATGGGGGGGGGGTGGCAACAACCCTACAAGATGCAGGGACGCCCCGGCAAGGCTTGCCACCGGCGCGCGACCTTTTTGCATCAAGCCCCGCCGCAGCGGCAGGGCCAGATTGACAGGTGGCCTGCGACACAGCAGACTTGTCGCAAAAGAAACGAGCAGTCAGGCAATTCCATGGATTTTCGCAAGCTGGCGCCTTTGGCGCTCTGTATCGCTATGGCCGCATGCAGCGGCAATCCGCTGAACAACGGCGATGATGGTGACGGCGATGGTGATGGCGACGGGGGCGGCAGCGATGTGCCGGATTCCGTGGCCGGACGCCTGGTTTCAGCCACCTATGAACCCGGTGCCGACACGATCCTGGTGAACATCCGCTCGCAGGATGACCCCTCTGTCGAAGCAGTCTACACCCGCGACGCGCGGTATGATGTCGAGGATTACTTCGGCTATACCTCGCAGGAGACCACATCGAACCGCATCACCGTGGCGCTGGTGAAACAGGTGGGCAATACCAAGGCCGCCGTCGCGCTGAACGGACAGTTCGCCGAATATTACGCGGGCGGCACATTCTCGCGCGAGGGCCTGTTCAATTTGCCGACCAGTGGCGTCGGCAATTCGGCCAACTATTCGGGCACCTACACCGGCCTTCTGAACGCGGGCCCCACGGTTTCGGGGCCGGGCGGCGACCTGGACCCGATCCAGCCGCGCCAGACCACAGGCCGCGCCCTGATCACGGCGGATTTCGCCAAGATGGAACTGTCGGGCGGCATTGATCAGCGCCGCGTCACCGGAACAGATGGCGATGCCGGCGCTTTGCCCACCGCGCTGCTGCGCACGACAGACATCAGCACCGATGGCAGGTTCGAGGGCATTGTCACCGTCCGCGATGACGAGGACGGCAGCCTTCAGGACGCGGGTGACTATGCTGGCCTGTTCGGCGGCGCGAATGCGCGCGAGATCGCGGCCCTGCTGGTCTTCAACCCGATCCCCACAAACCAGGCCCTGTTCGAGCATGGCCTTCTGGTGCTGCCCTCCTGCGCCACCGGCGGTGGTCCGGCCTGCCCCGTCGCATCCCCCTGACGCGGCCGATGGTCCGCGCCTTGCGTGCCCTGCGCCGTACCTGTGCCGCATTGGCGCTGGTGGTTCTGGCCGCTGCCCCCCTGCGTTCGGAAACGACGGTGGCCCTTGCCGTGGAGGAAGCCCGCCTTCTGGCGCGGCAGGCGCTGGAGGCGGGGCAACCCGATCTGGCGCAATCCATCGCCGGGGCGCTGCTGCAACGGGACCAAGGCGATGTCGCGGCCTGGCTGCTGATGTCGGCGGCCGAAGCGCGGCGGGGCCGCGGCACGGCCGGGGTTCAGGCCGGGCGGCGGGCCTTTGCGCTGGCCTCTACCCCAGAAGCACGGTTCGAGGCGGCCTATCTGACCGGCATCGCCCATGCGCAGGCCAGCCAGGATCTGCGCGCGAAACTGTGGCTGCGCCGCGCCGCCGAGGCTGCACCGGACGCGCAGTTGCGCGCCGTCGCAGCGCAGACCTTTCAGCAGGTTTCGTCCGAGTCTCGCCTGTCGCTGGGCTTCAGCCTGAACATCGGCCCGTCCGACAATGTGAACGGCGGCAGCCTGCATGACACGTTCTATGTGATCGGCATCCCCCTGCCGATTGCCGAGGCTTTGCCGGGCGGCACCTATACGGGCGCTGCGACGCTGCGCTACCGGCTGGCGGCCTCGGCCCGCGGGGTGACGGAACTGACCGGCGCGCTGCAACACCGGGGTGTCTGGCTGTCTGACCGCGCCAAGACGCTGGAGCCCGGCGCAAAAGCCTCGGATTACGTCGTCACAGGGCTTGATCTGGGCCTGACGCGGCGCTGGCAGCCGGGCGATGCGCCGGTGATGCTGACACTGGGCGGCGGCATTGGCACGCAATGGCTGGGCGGTGCGCATCTGACCGACCGGATCAGCGGCGAATTCAGGCTGGACCATGTTCTGTCTGCCCGCAGCCGCTGGCAGTTCGCGCTGCTGGGCGAACAGGTCTGGCAACCCGCCGATCCGATCCGCAACGCCACCAGCCTTTCCGCCATCGCCAGCCTGCAACAGCAGACGGGTGCGCGGGGCGGCCGGCTGCATGTCAGCCTCGGCCTGCGCGACACGGCATCCGATGCGGCCACCGTCGCGCACGAGGCGGTGTTTGGCCGCGTCAGCTGGCAGCCTGGCCTGCTGCCCGGCGGCATTGCCGCCGAACTGGGGCTGGGTCTGGAACTGCGCGATTACGGCAAGGCCCCTACCCCCAGCCCCGACCGCAGGGTCGAGGCCGATCTGGCGCTGACCTTCACCGAACTTGATTACATGGGTTTTGCCCCGCGCGTGAACCTGCGGCTCAGCCGCAACCATTCCGATTTCGTGCTGCGCGACAGCCGCGACTTTTCGCTGGGCTTCGGGTTGCGCAGCGCGTTCTGACCGCCGATAAACAGCGTCGCAACAACCCATCCGGGGCAAGGGAGACGCCGATGCAGATCAAATACCTTCACACCATGGTCCGCGTGCTGGATCTGGAAAAATCGCTGGCATTCTACAAACTGCTGGGGCTGGAACAGACCCGGCGCATCGACAACGAGGGCGGGCGGTTTTCGTTGGTGTTTCTGGCCCCGCCCGGCCAGCCCGAATGCCCGGTGGAACTGACCTGGAACTGGGATGGCGATGCGGGCCTGCCGTCGGATTCGCGGCATTTCGGCCATCTCGCCTATGCGGTGGCGAATATCTATGACACCTGCGCGCATTTGCAGGCCAATGGCGTGGTGATCAACCGCCCGCCGCGCGATGGCCACATGGCCTTTGTGCGCAGCCCCGACAATGTATCGATCGAGCTGTTGCAGATGGGCGACGCCCTGCCCCCCGCCGAACCCTGGGCCAGCATGGGCAACACCGGCCACTGGTAAGTCCTGCTCTGGAAGGGCGCAACACCGCGCCCTTTCATCACGGCAAATATCCCGCCGCAGGCCTCCACCCCCTGCAAGGCGCGCCTCCGGCAGCAGCCCAAATGCCTGATCACAAGGCCACGCCCTCAAGCTTTCTTACTGGCCCAAATATCCTCGCCGAAGGCCTCCACGCCCGGGAACAAGTGCCATCGTGGCGGTCACGCGCCCGCAAACCCCCAGCGCGTCATCACATCCGCGCCCACCGCGCGCGATTCCAGCCGCCGCAGCCGGGGCGCCGCGGCCAGCGCCGTCAGCCCCAGAGGCCCGATGCCCGCCAGCCCCTCGGCCCCGATCAGCGCGCCCGCGCTGAACTGCACCAGTTCATCCACCAGCCCCGCGCGGATCAAACCGGCAGCCAGCGTGCCGCCGCCCTCGCAGAAAACCCGTGTCAGGCCCCGCGCCGCAAGGGCCTGCATCGCGCGGCGCAGGTCCACCTGCGGGCCCGGGCCGGCAATCTCGATCAGCTCCGCCCCGGTGGCCAGCCAACCAGCCCGTGCGGCCTGTGGGGCGGTGGCGGTATGGCACAGCCAGACCGGCACATCCCGCGCCGTGCGGCCCAGACGGCTGGCAGGGCTGTGCGACAGGCGGCTGTCGATCACGATCCGCAAGGGCTGATGCCCGGCCCCCAGATCGCGCACCGTCAGATCGGGGTCATCCGCGCGCGCCGTGCCTGCCCCCACCAGCACCGCATCATGCGCCAGCCGCTGCGCATGCACCGCGCGCCGCGCGTCCGCCCCGGTGATCCAGCGGCTTTCGCCCGTTGCCGTGGCAATCCGCCCGTCCAGCGTGGTGGCCAGTTTCAGCGTGACATAGGGCAGCCCCTGCGTGACACGCTTCAGGAAACCCGCATGGGCCGCACGGGCCTCGGCCTGCAACACCTGCCCGGTCACCGCGATGCCTGCCGCCCGCAGCAGCGCATGGCCGCGCCCCGCCACGCGCGGATCGGGATCCTCCAGCGCCGTCACCACCCGCGCCACGCCTGCCGCGATCAGGGCCTCGGCGCAGGGCGGGGTGTGGCCGTGATGCGCGCAGGGTTCCAGACTGACATAGGCCGTGGCGCCCCGCGCCAGCGGCCCCGCCTGCGCCAGTGCCCGCACCTCGGCATGCGGTCGCCCGCCGGGTTGGGTCCATCCCCGGCCCACCACCCGGCCAGCAGCGACGATGACGCACCCCACCGCCGGGTTCGGCCATGTGCGGCCAAGGCCGCGCCGCCCCAGGGCCAGCGCATGCGCCATGTGGCCCGCGTCGCTTTCAGCGCTCACTCTTCGGGCGCACCGGCGGGGCGCAACTCGGACACGAATTTGTCGAAATCGTCTGCCGCCTGGAAGTTCTTGTAAACGCTGGCAAAGCGCACATAGGCCACGGTATCGATCCGCGCCAGGCTTTCCATCACGATATCGCCGATGGTGCGCGAAGGAATGTCGGTATCGCCCAGGCTTTCCAGCCGCCGCACGATGCCCGAAATCATCTGGTCGATGCGTTCCGGGTCGATGGGCCGTTTCTGCATGGCTATGCGGATCGCGCGTTCCAGCTTCGTGCGATCGAAATCCTCGCGCTTGCCGGAATTCTTGATGACCACCAGATCGCGCAGCTGCACCCGCTCATAGGTGGTGAAGCGCCCGCCACAGGCCGGGCAGAACCGGCGGCGGCGGATGGATACATGATCCTCCGCCGGGCGGCTGTCTTTCACTTGGGTGTCGATATTTCCACAGAACGGGCAGCGCATGGCCGATCCCCCTTGTTGTCTGGTGCCTGCCTCAAGCTGCGGGGTTGTTCACCCTCTTGTCCACGACGACTATAGGCAGGCCGCGAAGTATTGCACAGAAGATTTTCCAGCCCACCACATGAGGGGATGCCACCTGTGGCGTTCCGGACTCACGCCGGTTGACGCTTCTGTGATCGGACAGCGCCAGCAATGACGCTACCCTTCCGCCGAACGCAGACGGCAAGGGAGCCCGCCATGACCCGCATGACCGCCAAGGATTTCCACCCCGAGATCCTCGAACTCTATGACTTCTACGCGCACGGCAAGATCACCAAGCGCGAGTTTCTGGACCGCGCCGGGAAATTCGCCGTGGGCGGGCTGACCGCCGCTGCCATTCTGGGCATGATGAGCCCGAATTACGCGCTGGCCGAGCAGGTCAGCTTCAACGATCCCGACATCATCGGCGATTACATCATGTATCCCTCGCCCAATGGCCATGGCGAGGTGCGCGGCTATATGGTGCGCCCGGCGGCGGCCGAGGGGCCCCTGCCCGCGGTCGTGGTTGTGCATGAGAACCGCGGCCTGAACCCCTATATCGAGGATGTGGCCCGCCGGCTTGCCAAGGCCGGTTTCATGGCGCTGGCCCCCGATGGCCTGACCTCGGTGGGCGGCTATCCGGGCAATGACGCCAAGGGCCGCGAATTGCAGCAGACGGTGGACGGCACCAAGCTGATGAATGATTTCTTTGCAGCCGTCGAATTCCTGATGGCGCATGAAGGCTCCACCGGGCGCGTCGGCATCACCGGTTTCTGCTATGGCGGCGGCGTGTCGAACGCGGCGGCGGTGGCCTATCCCGAACTGGCGGCGGCCGTGCCCTTCTACGGCCGTCAGGCAGCGGTTGAGGATGTGCCGAAAATCAAGGCCCCGCTTCTGCTTCACTACGCCGAAACGGATGAGAACGTGAACGCGGGCTGGCCCGCCTATGAGGCTGCACTGAAGGCGGCAGGCACGCCCTATGAGGCCCATATCTACCCCGGCACCAACCACGGCTTCCACAATGATTCAACGCCGCGCTATGACGAAGCAGCGGCGGAACTGGCCTGGGAGCGGACGCTGGCGCATTTCAGGGCGCATTTGGGGTAACGCGACGCTTGTCGCTGGCGCAGAATCCGCTGCGCCAGCGACAAGAAACTGCGCGAAACATCACATGACACCGCAATTTGCCTGGGCACCCCTATTGGGTTGCGCCCGACCTTACCGTTTTGGTCTTGGAGGTTGAAATCGTGGATTGCCGGTCCGGTGCACTTGCCGAAGCCGACCCGCGCATGACATCCAGCGCGACCTGCGCGACGCCTTGCCGGTTGCCCCGCAAAGCCACAAGCTGACCTCTGACCTGATCAACGTCGAACCTTATGCAAAACGGCTTCATCAGCTTGATGATCTCATCGGCGCAACCCGCCGGGTCGCTGTTGACGAGCGAGCGCACCAGTTTCATCGCAGAACTTGAATGATGCAACGGCAGACCATCACTGGTCAGCGGCTGCCCATCATAAGTCAGGCGCAGATAGCGCCCGAAAATCTGTTCAACGTGGTCCTGCATATCGAGCCTCACTGTGCAAATCTACCACACTCACAAGCAGACTTACACCCAAAAACCTGACCAAACCCACCACTGCGCGTTCCACCGTTGCGACAAAGGGCGGCCTCAGCACCTCGTGCTCCCAGTCATCAAGATAGAGTGAAGGACTTCCCGGCGGCAACCTTTGGCGCAACACGATCATGTTGGCCGAGCCCTGCGCCATGGCAAGCCGCAGCGCGATGCTTGGATAAAGCGACCAGCCGTTCATCGACCTTTCCTCGTGGACGCTTCCCGCAGCGAGAGGGCCGTTCAGACACAGTCCGCGGTAAACCTCATAACCGCCGGCATCGCAGCGCGTTTGAACCAGATGGGCCAAACCGGCCAAGGCCACTGACATCTGATCACCATTGCGATGCGCGCGTATGTCGCCAGCCAGCACGCCGAACTGGTAGGCTTCCAGCAGATTCCTGTGTTCGGGCGCCTCAACCCAATTCTGCCATGCCGCAAACGGCGCAAACCCCTTTGACTTTGCGGCAAACCACTCTTCAAGATTGGCAAACTCGTCCAAGCCGTTGCATCACTGATCCAGGAAACTCCGCAACTTTCTGCTCCGGCTGGGATGCTTCAGCTTCCGCAGCGCCTTGGCCTCGATCTGACGGATACGCTCCCGCGTGACCGAGAACTGTTGCCCTACCTCTTCAAGCGTGTGGTCGGTGTTCATGCCGATGCCGAAGCGCATCCGCAGAACCCGTTCTTCGCGGGGTGTCAAAGATGCCAGAACCCGCGTCGTGGTTTCCTTCAGGTTCTCCTGAATGGCCGAGTCCAGCGGCAGGATGGCGTTCTTGTCCTCGATGAAGTCGCCAAGCTGGCTGTCTTCCTCGTCGCCGATCGGGGTTTCCAGCGAAATCGGCTCCTTGGCGATCTTCATCACCTTGCGGACCTTTTCCAGCGGCATCTGCAGCTTCTCGGCCAGCTCTTCCGGCGTCGGTTCGCGGCCGATTTCGTGCAGCATCTGGCGGCCGGTGCGGACCAGCTTGTTGATCGTCTCGATCATGTGCACCGGAATGCGGATGGTGCGGGCCTGATCGGCGATGGACCGCGTGATCGCCTGGCGGATCCACCATGTGGCATAGGTGGAGAACTTGTAGCCCCGGCGGTATTCGAACTTGTCCACGGCCTTCATCAGGCCGATGTTGCCTTCCTGAATAAGATCAAGGAATTGCAGCCCACGGTTCGTATATTTCTTGGCAATCGAGATCACCAGCCGCAGGTTCGCCTCGACCATTTCCTTCTTGGCCTGACGCGCCTCTTTCTCGCCCTTTTGCACCTGATTGACGATGCGGCGGAATTCGGAAATGTCCACGCCGACATACTGGCCGACCTGGCTCATCTCGGCGCGCAATTCGTCCACCTTGTCGCGCGATTTTTCCATCAGCGCCTGCCAGCCGCGCCCCGATTTGGCCGCCATCCGGTCGGCCCATTCGGGGTCCAGCTCATAGCCCTGATATTCGTCGATGAATTCGCGGCGGTTGATGCGCGCGGCATCGGCCAGTTTCACCATGCCGGAATTGATCGACATGATCTTGCGGTTGATGCCGTAAAGCTGGTCGATCAGGGCTTCGATCCGGTTGTTATGCAGGTGCAATTCGTTCACCAGCAGCACTATCTCGGAGCGCAGTTTCTGATAGGCAGCCTCGTCGACCGCCGAAAAGCGGTTGGCGGCGCTCATCGTGGCCGACATGCGCAGATCCTGCATCTCGGCCAGCCGGGTATAGTCGCGCGCAATGATTTCCAGCGTTTCCAGAACGCGGGGCTTCAGCGCCGCCTCCATCGCGGCCAGCGACATGGCCGACGCCTCGTCATCGTCATCGTCTTCTTCCACCCGGCCCAGCGGGTTGCCGTCGGCGTCTAGTTCCGGCTCGTCCGAGGCAGGGCGGCGCGGCGTGGCTGTGGCGGACACGTCCACATCCTCCAGCCCCGGGCCTTCCAGTTCATCGTCACCATCCAGGCTGCGGCCAAAGGTGGCCTCAAGGTCGATCACGTCGCGCAGCAGGATGTCTTCGGACAGAAGTTCGTCGCGCCAGATGGTGATCGCCTGAAAGGTCAGCGGGCTTTCGCACAGGCCCAGGATCATCGTGTTGCGGCCGGCCTCGATCCGCTTGGCGATGGCAATCTCGCCCTCGCGCGACAGAAGTTCGACCGAACCCATCTCGCGCAGATACATGCGCACCGGGTCATCGGTGCGGTCAAGCGTTTCGCTGGTCGTGCCCGAAACGGCGATCTCGCGTGAACCCGAGGCGACCTCGACCAGTTCACCGGCCGGTTCGCCTTCTTCGGCCTCGTCATTCTCGATCACGTTGATGCCCATTTCCGACAGCATCGACATCACGTCTTCGATCTGTTCGGACGACACCTGTTCCGGCGGCAGCACGGCGTTCAGCTGGTCATAGGTGATGTAGCCACGTTCGCGTGCGTCGGCGATCATCCGTTTGACGGCGGCCTGGCTCATGTCCAGCGAGGCTTCGGCTTCCTGCTCTTCGGGTTTGCCGTCGTCGGTGTCTTTGACTGCCATGAAAGCTCCTTGGGGACGAGACCGGCGATTCGGAACCTGACAGGATCGAATCGTTCGGGCGTAGTTATCGAATCAATAGCGCGAATCACAGATGGGGGAAGCGCATTACCCCTTTTTCTTTAGCCAGACCTGCCCGTCGATCAGGTTTTGCAGGTGCTGCGACAGCGCGGCACGGTCTTCGCCCATGTCGGAGGCATCCTCCAGATTGGTCTTTCCGGCCCGGTTCACCGCATCGCTGGCCTGCGACAGACGCCAGGTCAGGCCCTCGTCGGCCAGACCCGACAGGTCTTCCACCGCATCCTCGATTTCCCGCCGTGCCCCGCGCCGCGCATCCAGTTTGGCAAGCCCCTCGGCCACGCACATTGCGGCCAGCTCTGCGTCCTGCGCATTGCGCACCGGGGGGGCCGACTGCACATGGCTTTGCGCGAACAGCGTTTCAAGGACCGCGCGTTGATCTTCGTCGATTTTCGCGCGGAAATCGGGGGCATCAGCGTGGCGCAACAGCGCGCTGCGCAGCCGGTCATGGTCGGGGCTTGTCAGGTCCACCACTTCCAGCACGGATTCAAAGTGATGAATCAGCGCCGGATGCACAACCAGCGTGGCCAGCAGCACCGCCTCCAGCACCAGCGCCTCTTCACGGCTGGAGGCCAGCAGCGAGGTGTCATCGGGGCGGCTGGAGGCCAGAAGCGAGGCTTTCGCGTTGGCCACCGGCCCCAGCGCCACCGCCTGACGCGGCTGGCCGGGGCGGAACGGCGCGCGCGCCGTCGGTTTGCGGCCGCGCTGGCCAAAGAGTTCCCAGCGCAGGCGCTTGATCTCTTCGCCGTAGTGGCCACGGATCGACGGATCCTTGATGCGCGTCAGCGCCGCGCGCAGCGTCTTGTCCAGTGCGGCCTTGCGCTCGGGGCTGTCAAAGTCGCGGCCTTCGGTTTCACGCTGCCACAGCAGGTTGACCATGGGTTGCGCCGCATCCAGCACCCGCTGCATGGCTGCTGCCCCCTGTGCCTTGATCAGGTCATCGGGGTCTTGGCCCGTGGGCAGCACGGCGAAACGCAGGCCCTGCCCCGCCTCCAGCAGCGGCAAGGCAAGGTCGATCACCCGCAGCGCGGCGCGGATGCCCGCCGCATCACCATCCAGCGCGATGACGGGTTCGGGGTGGATGCGCCACATCAGGCGCAGTTGATCCTCTGTCACCGCCGTGCCCAGGGGGGCCACAGTGGCATGAAACCCGGCCTCGCTGAGCGCGATGACATCCATATAGCCTTCGGCCACCACAAGGGGCTGGCCCTTGCCCGCCGCCTCGCGTGCGGGGCCGATGTTGTAAAGACTGCGGCCCTTGTCGAACAGTTCGGTTTCCGGCCCGTTCAGGTATTTGGCCCGCGCGTTCGGGTCCATCGCCCGGCCGCCCAGGCTGATCGCCCGCCCCCGCGCATCGCGGATGGGAAAGATGATGCGGCCACGAAAGCGGTCGTATGGCGTGATGTCGCGGCCACCCTCATCCGGCTTGATGCACAGCCCCGCATCCACAATCAGATCGGGCGCGATGCCCTTGGCCGTCAGCGCCTGAAACAGCCCTTGCCGGGCGTCGGGGGCAAAGCCCAGCTCAAAGCGGTCTTGCCCCTCGACCGACAGGCGCCGCTTTGCGATATAGTCGCGCGCCGCCGCCCCCGCGCCCGATCGCAGTTGCAGGCGGAAGTATTTCACCGCCTCTTCCATCACCGCCACAAGCTGCGTGCGCCGGTCAGCCTTTTGCGCGGCCATCGGGTCGCGCGCGGGCATCGGCATGCCTGCTTCGCGCGCCAGTATCTCCACCGCCTCCATGAAGCCGACATTCTCGGTTTCCTTGATGAAGCTCAGCGCGTCACCCTTGGCATGGCAGCCGAAGCAATAGTAAAACCCCTTGCGGTCATCCACATGGAAAGACGCGGATTTTTCCTGATGGAACGGGCACGGCGCCCACATGTCGCCCTTGCCTTGGTTCGACTTGCGCAGATCCCACACGACCTTGCGCCCCACCACCTGTGACAGCGAGATGCGGTTGCGCAGTTCGTCAAGGAATCCGGGTGGCAGGCTCATGTCTTCTATATCGGCCCTGCCTGCGCCCGAGTCCAGTGGTCCGCCGGGGGCGGGCCCCCGGCGGTGTCTCCGGCGGGGGACTGCCGGAGGGCCGCCGGTGGATCAATTCCCGGCGGATGCGCGTTTGAGGGGTCAGAAGGCCGTTGTTCCCACGTTGCCCGGCGGGCCCAACGGGGTTTCTGTGCGGGTTCGGGATCGGCCGCGGCACCTCCTTTCGCAGGGAAAGGTTTAGCCGCGGGCGCGCGCCGGGTCAGGTGACAAATGCCGTCATGGCGGGTCAGCCCAACAGATCGCGGATCACCCGCAGAAAGGCGCGTGTGCCCAGCGGGATCAGCGCATCGGGAAAATCATAGTCGGGGTTGTGCAGGGCCGGGCTGGCCTCGCCCGCGCCAAGATAGAACATCGCCGCCTTCGCGCCCGCGCCAAACCGGCCGAAATCCTCGGATGCGCGCAGGGGCATGGTGCCCGCAATCTGCGCAATCCCCTCGGCCTGCAACGCGGCCGCCATCAGCGCGGTCGCCCCGGGGTCATTGGTGCAGGCCGCAAATATGTCGTGATAGCTGATGCTGACTTTCAGCCCGCCCTGCCCTTCGGCCCGTGCCAACGCCTCGGCCCCCGCCACCAGCGCCGCCATGCGGTCATCGCGCACCGTGCGCAGCGTGGCCCAGACCTGCGCCTCGCCCGGGGTGATGCCAAAGGCAGGCTCACCCATCCGGGCATGCGTCACCGTGACCAGCCGGAAATCATCGGACAGTTCGCCCCCCGGCCCCAAGGCCATCAGCCCCGGGATCAACCGCGCCACCGCCAGGGCAGGGGAAATGCCCGCATCGGGCTGTGCAGCATGCGAGGTCTTGCCGGTCAGCACGATCTTCATGCCGCGCGATGCACAATTGGCCGGGCCGGGTTGCAGCACCACCTTGCCCAGCGGCAGGCCGGGCAGATTGTGCAGCGCAAAGGCATAGTCCGGCGCAATGGCCGCAAAGGCCGGATCGGCCAGCACCGCCGCCGCACCCGAACCATCCTCTTCCGCCGGCTGGAACAGCAGCACCGCCCGCCCCCGCGCAGGCCGCCGCCGCGCCAGCACCCGCGCCACCCCGGCCAGAATGGCCGAATGCCCGTCATGGCCGCAAAGATGCGCCGTGCCGGGGGTTTCGGACTGGTAGTCGAGCCCAGTCAACTCATGTATCGGCAGCGCGTCCAACTCCGACCGGATCATCACCGTGGGGCCATCGGCAACGCCATCGAACACCAGCGCCACGCCATGCCCGCCAAGGCCGGTCAGCACAAGGTCGGGCGCGGTGGGTGCCAGAAAATCCACCACGGCGGCGGCGGTTTCACGTTCCGCCCCCGAAACTTCGGGCCTGCGGTGCAGCGCGCGGCGAAAGCCGGTCAGGTCCACCACATCGGCATTGGTCAGCATCAGGCGCCCACCGCCGCGCGGGCGGCCAGCGCCTTCATGGCGGTTTCAATCTCGTGCCAAGCCGTCTGCGCCATCGAGCGGAACACCAGCAGCGTGAACCCTTCGCCATCGCGCCAGATCACCGCCGCCATGTGGTTCAAGGGCGCGCGTGCCGCCCTGCCCGGCGGAAAGGCCGCAACCCGCAAATCCAGCGGGATCAGGCGCATCAGGGCCGCCGCCGCATCCGGCCCGCTTACCGACAGCGCGGCCCAGCCATCCGACTGGTCGGTGGTGGCGGCAGGCAGCCCCTCCAGCAGCGGGCCGATCAGAAAGGCCTGATCGCGGCCTGTCCACACGATCAGATCACCGCTGCTTTCGTTGAACGTGTTCGGTGCGGGGAACGACAGGCCAAGGCTGCGCAGCGCCTGCGACAGTTCCGCCTCGCGCCCGGCAAAGGGCGCGACCGAGGTGATGGGCCCGGGCACAGCCTCGGCCAGTGTCACGCCGCCCATGGTCAGCGATTTCCCGTCCAGCGGGGATTTGGCGATCAGACTAGGCACGCAGTTTCGCTCCTTCCTTGTCGTGGAACACCGGGTCGGCAACCTCGCACAGCAGGTCGATCTTGCGCAGATGATCGACCAGCCGCACCATCTCGCCCCGCCGCGCGCGCCCGTTCTGCAAGAACGCCAGCCCCAGCGAGGCCCCCAGCGTGGGCGACCAGCCCACCGATGTCACATAACCCTGGCTGTTGGCGCGGTTCACCGCAGCACCCGGGGTGAACAGATGCGCCCCCGCCGTCAGGGCCGCATCGCCCACCGCCTTCAGCCCCACCAGTTGCTGACGATCGGGGCCCAGCATGCCGGGGCGCGTGGCCGCCGCCTTGCCGATGCAATCCTTTTTCGGGCTGATCATCTTTTCCAACCCGATGTCAAAGGCCGTCACCCGGCCGTGAATCTCGGCATGGGTGATGAAACCCTTTTCGATGCGCAGCACATTCAGCGCCTCCATCCCGTAGGCGCCGCCGCCCATGGTTTCGGCCCGCGCCAGCAGGTCGCGGAACAACGCCTCGCCATAGCGGGCGGGCACTGCGATCTCATACCCTTCCTCACCGGAAAACGAGATGCGGAACAGCCGCGCCGGGGTGCCGTGGATGCTGACCGCGCCACAGGCCATGAAGGGAAAATCAGCGGGCTGATCCAGCACCGAATTGACCAAGGCCCGCGCCTTGGGCCCGGCCACGGCAAATTGCGCCCAGTTTTCGGTCACGGAAATGGTCCGCAGATCCCAGTCGGCGCAAAAGGCCTGCTGCACGAAATCCAGATGCCGCATCACCTGCCCCGCGGCGGCGGTGGTGGTGGTCATCAGGAAATGGTTTTCGCCCAGCCGCGCGGTGGTGCCGTCATCCATCACATGCCCGTCTTCGCGCAGCATCAGGCCATAGCGCACCCGGCCCACCGGCAGGGTGGAAAACGTGTTGGTATAGACGAAATCAAGGAAACGCGCGGCATCGGCCCCCTGAATGTCGATCTTGCCGAGGGTAGACACATCGGCCACCCCCACCGTGCCGCGCACCATCGCAACCTCGCGGTCGCAGGCCTGCCGCCAGGTGGTTTCACCCGGGCGGGGGAAATAGCTGGGCCGATACCACAGACCCGCCTCGATCATCGGCGCGCCCCGTTCCACCGACGCGCCATGCGAGGTCAGGAACCGCTGCGGCGCAAAGCCTTCGGCCTTGCCGCCCGCGCCCATCGCCGCGATCGACACCGGGCTGAACGGCGGGCGGAAGGTGGTGGTGCCGGTTTCCGGAATGCCCCGGCCCGTCGCATCGGCCAGCACCGCCAGCGCCGCCACGTTCGAATTCTTGCCCTGATCGGGGGCCATGCCCTGCGTGGTATACCGCTTCATATGTTCGACCGAGGCGAAGTTTTCCTGCGCCGCAAGTTTCACATCCTTGACCGTCACGTCATTGGCATAGTCCAGCCACGCCCGCCCCTTGCCGGGCACCGCCCACAGGGGCTGAATCGCATAGGGCGCGTCTTCGGCTTGCGGCAGGGCCGCATCGGCGGTGGCATGACCCATCGCCTGCAATGCAGCCTGTGCAGCCTCTGCCCCTGATGCCAGACAGGCCTGCGTCGAAAACACCCCCGATGCCGCCCCCGCCGGGATCAGCCCCGGCACGGCCCCCGGCGCAGGCAGGAAAGCCGCAAGCGTTGCATCCCACACGGGCCGCCCGTTCATGTGGCAGGTCAGGTGCAGCGTGGGGTTCCAGCCGCCCGACAGGCCCAGACAATCGGTATCAATGTGAAGGTTGCCGCCCTTGTGGCTTACCGTGATGCCGGTCAGCGCCATGCGCCCTCTGGTGCCGGTCACGACGGCCCCGGCATAAACCGGGCAATCCTCGACCAGCGCGGCATCGGGGCGGCTGTCGATGATCACCGCCACCTTGACCCCCGCCGCCATCAGGTCACGCGCGGTCTGGCGGGCATGGTCGTTGTTGGCGAAAATGGTGATGCGCTTGCCGGGGACCACGCCGTAACGGTTCAGATAAGTGCGGATCGCCGAGGCCAGCATCACGCCGGGCCGGTCGTTGTTTTCAAACGCAATCGGGCGTTCCAGCGCCCCGGTTGCCAGCACTGCCCGCCCCGCCACGATGCGCCAGAAGCATTCGCGCGGCAGGTCGCCCGTGCTGGGCAGATGCAGCCCCACCCGTTCCAGCGCGCCATAGGTGCCGTTGTCATAAGCCCCGGTCACCGTGGTGCGCGGCATCAGCCGCACGTTGGGCAGCGTGGCCAGTTCGGCCAGCACCTGCGCCGCCCAGTCGGGGGCCGCGATGCCGCCAATCATGCCGCTGTCGGACAGCAGCGCGCCACCCATCCGGGCATCCTCATCGGCCAGGATCACATCGGCCCCGGCCCGCGCGGCGGTCAGTGCCGCCATCAGGCCCGTGGGACCAGCACCGATCACCAGCAGATCGCAAAAGGCAAAGGCCTTTTCATAGGCCGCCTCGTCATGCCGCCCCGACAGGCTGCCCAGCCCCGCGGCGCGGCGGATCACCGGCTCATAAAGCTTTTCCCAAAAGGCGCGCGGCCACATGAAGGTCTTGTAATAGAAGCCCGCGCTCAGGAACGGGGCCGCAAGATCATTCACCGACAACAGGTCATGGCGCAGCGAGGGCCAGCGGTTCTGGCTTTTGACCTCCAGCCCCTCAAAGATTTCCTGCACCGTAGCGCGGACGTTCGGGGTCTGCTGGCGATCCTCGATCACCTCCAGCAGCGCCGAGGGTTCTTCGGAGCCCGCCGTCAGAACACCCCTTGGGCGGTGGTATTTGAAACTGCGGCCCATCAGCCTCACGCCATTGGCCAGCAGGGCCGAGGCCACTGTGTCGCCCTTGAACCCGCTGTAATCCACCCCGTCAAAACGAAACCGCACCGGCGTGCCCCGGTCGATCAGGCCTTTGCCTGCGATCCTCATGCTGTGGCCTCACGTTTCAGGTCGGCCACCAGTTCGGTCGCCAGTATCTCATGCGTCAAGGTGTTGCGGGTGACACGCAGCCAGGATGCGCAGCCAAGCTCATGATACCACAGGTCTTTCGTCACCCCCGCCGGGTTGTCGCGCAGGTGCAGGTAGTCATCCCATGCCTGGGGCGCGGCACCCTCGGCAGGCCGGTTCAGATAGTCCTCGGACCCGTAGTAGTAAAACTCCCGCCGGTCGCGGGGGCCGCAGAGGGGGCAATTCAGGCGCATTGATTACCCTCGAACAGCTTATTCAGTGCCTTCCGCGACCTCTCTACATCGGAAGCTGCCAATAAAAGCTTCATAGCAGCTATTGGCACTTCCAATTTTGTCACATACCCGCGCTCTTGAGAGCCTTTGCCAAGGACAAAAAATTCAAAGACCAATTTATTATTAACGATTTTGAAAGTTGGTATCGTTTCTTGAAACCCCTCTTCCCCTTCGGAAGCGAGGCGAAAATGGGCACTTGAACCGAGACGATTAAAGAACGCCTTCCTTAAATCATCAGATGACGGAACCATTGTTTCGTCTAATTTAAACCTACACTCTAACGCAAGGGTTGCAAGCGATTCATCAAAGTCTACTTTTTGCGAAGCCATAGCCACCACCTCAATGCAAATTATGTTGCGAGCCCGTGCCTTCCTCGTCGAGGATATGGCCGGTGCGGAAACGGTCGAGGCGGAATTTCGCGGCCACCTCGTGCGGGGTGTCGGTGGCCATCAGATGCGCCATGCACCAGCCTGATGCCGGCACGGCCTTGAACCCGCCGTAGTTCCAGCCGCAGTCGATATACAGCCCCTCCACCGGGGTCTTGTCGATGATGGGCGACCCATCCGGCGTCATGTCCATGATGCCGCCCCAGGACCGCAGCACCTTGGCGCGCCCGATCATCGGCATCAGGGTCATCCCCGCCTCCATCACATGTTCGACCATCGGCAGGTTGCCGCGCGACGCATAGCTTGCGTAGAAATCCAGATCGCCCCCGAACACCAGACCGCCCTTGTCGGACTGGCTGATGTAGAAATGCCCCATGCCAAAGCTGATCACATGGTCGATCACCGGCTTCAACCCTTCGGACACGAACGCTTGCAGCACATGCGATTCAATCGGCAGACGCATGCCCGCCATCGCAGCCACCTGCCCCGACCGGCCCGCCACGATGATGCCCACCTTCTTTGCTCGAATGGCGCCGCGCGTGGTCTGCACACCCTTCACGACACCGTTTTCGATGTCGATCCCCGTGACCTCGCAGTTCTGGATCAGATCGACCCCGCGCTGATCGGCCCCGCGGGCATAGCCCCAGGCAACGGCATCATGGCGGGCCGAGCCGCCGCGCCGGTGCAGAAGCCCGCCATAGATCGGAAAGCGGGTCTGCTCGAAATCGAGGTAGGGCAGCAGCGCCCGCACACCCTCGCGGTCCAGCAGTTCGGCGTCATCGCCCTGATTTATCATCATGTTGCCACGCCGCACGAAGGCATCGCGCTGGCCGTCGGAATGGAACAGGTTGATCAGCCCGCGCTGGCTGTGCATCACGTTATAGTTGAGGTCGGCCTCCATCCCCTCCCACAGCTTCATGGAATGGCTGTAGAATTCGGAATTGCCGGGCAGAAAGTAGTTGGCGCGCACGATGGTCGTGTTGCGCCCGATGTTGCCCGAGCCGAGATAGCCTTTCTCGACCACCGCGATATTCGTGTAGCCGTGGTTTTTCGCAAGGTAATAGGCGGTTGACAGGCCATGCCCGCCACCGCCGATGATGATCATGTCATATTCGGCCTTCGGCGCCGGGTTGCGCCAGGCCGGTGTCCAGCCCTTGTTGCCGAACAGCCCCTCGGTGATGACCCTGAAGCCTGAATAACGCATGGCACACCTCTTGGACTGGCTGCGCCAGTAAACCTGCTTGGTGGCGAAGTTTCAATGTTCTGCGCATAAATCCTTGCCCGGATACGACAAAGCATGTCGCTTCTGCAGAAGTGCGGCGAAACGCCCGCTGGTCAGGCGGGCGCAGACATGGGCGCCACGTCCAGTTTGATGCGGCTGCCCTCCAGCAGGGCATAAGCCTCGTCCAGATAGCGGTTCACCAGATCGGGCTCGTCCAGCAGCGACTGCGCGCGGTCCGCGTCACGAAACACGAACAGGTGGCGCACATACAGCAGATCCGCCTCCAGATCGCGGGCGAGGCGGATGAAATCGGGGAACTGCCGGATATTGTTCTTCTTCAGCGTCCAGGACAGGCCAAGCCGCGGCCTGCGCATCAGATCAGAGGCATTCCGCATGTCCTGAAAATGCGCGATGTTGTTCAGCACAAGCGCCAGACTGGCCCCGCCCCGATTTGCGCCAAACACGTCCTGCGTCATGCCGTCGATGGAAACGGTAAGGGTATGCAGCACAGCCAGCGTCGCCGCATCCAGCCGCTGACGGATGAAATAGCCGTTGGTCACGCAGGTCAGCAGCACGCGGTATTCCTCCAGCAGGCGCACCATCCGCTGCCACAGCGGCTTGCCGACCATCATCGGCTCGCCCCGACCCACGAGGTTCAGCAGCGTCAGCGCCGGGAACGCCTCTTGCGCCAGTCGTTCAAGCATGTCGCCGTCGAAGGCCGCCTTGCGGTTATTGGCGTCATGCGCATCCGCCGCGCCGTGGCTGCTGCAATGCGAACAGGTCAGATTGCAGCCGGCGGTCAGTTCCAGACTGATGGATTCGGGCAGATGCGGCAGGGCGACGCGGCGGTTCGCCTCGCTGATCTGCACCGCGCGGCGCACCTGTTCCTTGAGGGCCGACAGATGCGCCAGACGCGACAACTCGCCAGCCTCCGATGCGGGCAGCAGACGCGCGGCCTGCACCGTCACCCGCCCCGGCGTGTAGGGCAGCGCATCAAGCCGCAGGCGCAGATGGCCGGTCTGGCGCGCAGGCGCAGGCAGCAGCAGACGCAGGGTTTCGGCGCGGCCCCGGTGGCGCAGCTTGAAACAGATCACCCGGTCTTCGGCAAAACCCTGGCGAGGCTCGCAGGCGTAATAGAGTTTGCTGTAGTCATAGCTGCCATCTGCGGGATGCGCCGTCACCGTGATCTCGATGAAGCCGTCGCCGGGCTGCGGGTGGAAAAGGCCCAGCAGATGCGACCGTGGATCGGGGCGGAGGAAGGCCTGCATCAACCCGATCCCCGGCCCCCAATCCCGCGCCATGCGGGCCAGAAACGCCTTATCCATCGCCCGAGAACCTGCGGAAATCCCAAGATTTTTCAGTGTATGCCGCACCTTGCTTCAAGGCGGCGGGTTCGTGCTTTTCCCAGGCGCTGCGCTGGCTGTGGTATTTTATCTCGCGGAACCAGCAGTTGCGGCATTGTGGCCATTCGGCCTCGGTCCCGAAGGCCGCGCGCACACCCTGCATGCGCGGACCGTTCCAGATTGCCTCCAGCCCGGTGGCGGCATCCAGCCGCCCGGCATGTTCGGCAAAGAAGTTGGCGCAGGTCACCACCTCGCCATCAACCATGATCACGGCTGTGCGGTGGAAGAACAGGCAGGTCTGGTCGATGTCGGGCATGGCACATCCCCCCTCGCACCGTCGTGATGCCATCAGCAAAGCACGCAGCCTTCTGCACGACAAGACGTTCTGCGCCCGGCGCTGCTGGGGGGCGCTGTTTCCGGCGCCCCCCGCCCGCTTACAGCCCTTTTGACCGGTAGGTCGATGCCACCCGGCTGATCGACACGATATAGGCGGCCACGCGCAGATCCTCGACATCGCCGCGCCCGTGCCAGACCTCGCGCATCGCCTGATAGGCGGTGCGCATCGTGTCATCGAGGCCCGAGCGGACAAGCTCCAACTCGCCCGCGCCGCGCAGGTAGCTTTCCTTGAAACCGGGGTTCAGCGTCCAGCCCAGCCCCTTGTCAGCCGAAAGCCGCTCCAGTTCGTTCACCAGCAGGTGATGCCGTGCCTCTTCGGCGCGGCGCTGCATGCGGCCGAACCGAATATGCGACAGGTTCTTGACCCATTCGAAATACGACACCGTGACGCCGCCCGCATTGGCATACATGTCGGGGATGATGACGCAGCCCTTCTTGCGCAGGATCTCGTCGGCGCCAAAGGTGATCGGGCCATTCGCCGCCTCGATGATCAGCGGGGCCTGGATGCGGTCGGCATTGCCCAGGTTGATCACGCCCTCCATCGCTGCGGGGATCAGGATGTCGCAGGGCAATTCCAGCAGTGTGGCACCATGTTCCACATATTGCCCCACCGGGCAGCCCTTCACGCTGCCACCCGAGATGTTCAGGTGCTGGCGGATCGCCTCGATGTCCAGCCCGTCATGGTCCACCAGCCCGCCGTCACGCTCGATCACGGCGATGATCTTTGCCCCGTCCTCTTCGGACAGGAACTTGGCGGCGTGATAGCCCACGTTGCCCAGACCCTGCACCACCACGGTCTTGCCATCCAGATCGCCGGAAAGTCCGGCCTTTGCGGCATCCTCGGCATGGCGGAAGAATTCGCGCAGCGCGTATTGCACGCCGCGGCCCGTCGCCTCTACCCGGCCCTGGATGCCACCGCCTGACAGCGGCTTGCCGGTCACGCAGGCCTTGGCGTTGATGTCTGTGGTGTTCATCCGCGCATATTGGTCAGCGATCCAGGCCATCTCGCGCTCGCCCGTGCCCATGTCGGGGGCAGGCACGTTCTGCGCCGGATTGATCAGGTCGCGCTTGATAAGCTCATAGGCGAAGCGGCGGGTGATCTGTTCCAGCTCGTGCTCGTCCCAGGCGCGGGGGTCGATGCACAGACCGCCCTTCGATCCGCCGAACGGCGTTTCCACCAGTGCGCATTTGTAGGTCATCAGCGCCGCCAGCGCCTCAACCTCGTCCTGGTTCACGCTCATCGCATAGCGGATACCGCCCTTCACGGGTTCCATATGTTCGGAATGCACGGAACGGTAGCCGGTGAATGTCTCGATCTTGCCGCGCAGCCGCACACCGAAGCGCACGGTATAGGTGGAATTGCAGACCCGGATCTTGTTTTCCAGCCCCGGCGACAGATCCATCAGCGCCACCGCGCGGTTGAACATCAGATCGACGGATTCGCGGAAACTCGGTTCACCTGCAACATGCATGCCATATCTCCCTTTTCTGGCGAAGATGCCTGCTTTCCGGGCATCTTCGGCCTGAGCCTATCTGCCGTTCGTGAAGATTTCATCCGCAATCCGCCGCAGCGTCGCAATTCCTGCCGGTGCGGGTGATTCGCATGCTCGGGCGACGCTGGATGGCTGGCAGGCCGCGTGTCGCCAAGCGGCGAACAATCACGGGCGCATTGCGGCACCGTTTCGCAGGCTGCCGGATTTCGTGAAAACAAGCGGATTTTCGCCATATTTCCGCCCAACGGCAAGGTTACGCACTCATTTGGTCGCGGTCTGCGCGCGGCCGGGAACACCTGCGGCCCCCCGGAACCCCGGGAAAAGCGGCCACGGAAGGAATGCGCCATGACACACCCCACCAGCCCGCACCTTGGGCAACAGCCGCGCAAAGCCCGCATCATCGGCCGCTTTGCCCGCGACGAAGGCGGCGCACTGATCATCTTCACGCTGATGCTTTTCGTGCTGATGGTGATGATGGGCGGCATGGCCGTGGACCTGATGCGCTACGAAGCCACGCGCACGGCGCTGCAACAGGTCAGCGACCGCAGTGTTCTGGCGGCGGCGGCCCTGTCGCAGGATCTGGACCGCGAAGGTGTGGTGGAGGACTATTTCGACAAGGAAGGCTTCAGCGCATATCTGGTCGATGTGTCCAGCGACGAGGGCCTGAACTTTGCCAATGTCGCTGTGACGGCAGAGGTGCCCTTGCAGCCGTTCTTCATGCACATGCTGGGCATCGACAACCTGAACGCCCCTGCTGCAAGCGCGGCTGAACAGCGCATCACCAATGTGGAAATCGCGATGGTGCTGGACGTGTCACGCTCGATGGTCGTGACGCCTTCGCGCATCGTGAACCTTAAATCGGCCGCGCGCGAGTTTGTGCGCACGGTGCGCGGCAATGACCCGGAAAACCGCATTTCGATCAGCCTTGTGCCCTACAACGGCCAGGTGAACCTGGGCCAGACCCTGCGCGAGAAATACAACGAGACCCATGTGCACGGCATGACCGACGTGAACTGTCTTGACCTGCCGACAAACACCTTCAGTGCACCCGGCCTGTCGCGCAGCACGGCGCTGGCCATGACGCCGCATGCGGATGCCTATTCGTCCTCCGACAACACCAATGGTTTTGTATCGTTTACCAGCACCGACTACGCGATACCCAACCCGCTGAACCGCTGGTGCCCGCCGATGCCCGACAACATCGTGCGTGTGCACCAGAACAACGTGGAAACGCTGGAAGCCCAGATCGAGGCGCTGGACGCGATCGGCGCAACCTCGATCGACCTTGGCATGAAATGGGGCGCGGTGATGCTGGACCCGGGCACACGCGGAATCGTGACCGAAATGGTGAACGCAGGTCAGGTGCCGGCGGTCTTTGCCGGGCGTCCGTTCGACTACACCGACCGCGAAGCCATGAAGGTTATCGTGCTGATGACCGATGGCGAGAATTTTGACGAGACCCGCATCAGGGATGCCTACCGCACTGGCGATTCGACCATCTGGCGCGGAAATTCCGACAACAATTACTCGGCCTTTCACGCCAGCCGCGTCTCGACCAACACTTCCACCGCGATCTGCAACAGCCGCCCCTTCTATGTGCCGCACCGGAATCAGTGGCACTCGCGACCGTGGAACGGCACCGTCCCGTCATCCACCGCCTGTTACAGCCAGACCGCCACCTACACCGGCGTAACCCGGCAGACCTGGCAGCAACTGTGGTCCAACCAGCGGGTCAGCTGGGTTGCCTGGCAGCTTTACGCCCGCGCGCTTGGCGGCACCAACTCAGGCAACCGCAACACCCAATACAACACCTGGATGAACAATTTCCGCGAAGTGATCGACAGCACCGATATGGATGACCGGCTGCAAGACATCTGCAATTCCGTCAAGGCGAACAATGTGATCGTGTTTGGCATCGCGTTCGAGGCCACATCGCACGGCATCAACACGGTGCGCAACTGTGCCACATCGAACAGCCATTTCTTCGACGCCGACGGGCTGGAAATCGCCACCGCGTTCCGCGCCATCGCCAGTCAGATCAGCACGCTGAGGCTGACCCAATGATGCGCTTCATGCGACGGCTGGGCCGGGGCTTCCGGTGCGAGAATGGCAGCGCCACGGTGGAATTCGTGCTGACGGTGCCGGTGCTGTTCACCATCTTCATGGCCTCATTCGAATCCGGCCTGCTGATGACCCGTTCAATCCTGCTGGAACAGGCGGTGGACCGCACCATGCGCGAACTGCGGCTGGGCCATCTGCCCAATGCAACGCATGATTCGCTGAAAACCGAGATCTGCGACCGCACGGTCATTCTGGCCAATTGCGCCGGTTCCATCCTGATCGAACTGGTCCCGGTGAACACGAACACCTGGGTCATGCCGACCACCACCACCACCTGCGCCGACCGCTCGGACGAGATCCAGCCCGTGACCACCTTCACCCAGGGCGGCGAGAACAACATCATGCTGGTGCGGGTCTGCGTGATCCAGGATCCGATCTTTCCGACCACCGGCATCGGTCTTGCCCTGCCCAAGGATGGCTCGGGCGGCTACGGGTTGCTGGCGGCCTCGGCCTTTGTGAATGAACCGTAAGGGGAATGGTGCCATGAACCGCCGCTATCTGCCCATTCGCGCCGCGCTGCTGCCGCTGCGCCGCTTTGCCCGCGACCAGCGCGGCGCCGTGATGACCGAGGCGCTGATCACCCTGCCGATGCTGGTCTGGGCTTACCTTACGATGTTCGTGTTCTGGGATGTCTACCGTTCGATGAACATGGTGCAGAAGGCCAGCTACACGATCGCCGACCTGATCTCGCGGCAGTCCGAAGTGTCACCCGCCGACCTGACAGGGATGAGCCGCGTGATGGAGTTCATGCTGCCGGGCGACATGGATGCCGCGATGCGCATTTCCAGCGTGGTCTGGGACCAGGCCGACAACCGCTATGAGATTTTGTGGTCGCGGCGAGTGTCGGGCACCAGCCTGTCGGCGCTGACCACATCAACCTTGCAGGCCCATGTGGCGCGGCTGCCACGGATGTCGGATGGCAATACCGTGATCGTGGTGGAAACAGCTGTTCCCTATTCGCCCGCAATGGAAATGGGCATTGATGACATGACCTTCCGCGAGTTCATCGTGACGCCGCCGCGCTTTTTCAACCGGGTGGAGCTGACATCGTAGCGCGTCAGCCACCCGCCGCGATGATCTTGAACACACAAGGGTCTGTCACCAGTTCTGGTGGAGTCTGGCACAGGCCCTGCGCCACTTGCCAGGCCGCAAGCACCTTGGGCACATAATCGCGCGTTTCGGCATAGGGTGGCACGCCGCCATTGGCCTTCACCGCACCCTCGCCCGCATTATAGGCTGCCAGAACCATCAGCGGGTCGCGGTCGAATTCCTTCATCAGCCAGTCGAGGTAAGCCACGCCGCCCCGGATGTTCTGCGCGGGGTCGGTGCTGTCGGTCACGCCGAACCGTTCCGCCGTGGCCGGGATCAGCTGCATCAGCCCCTGTGCCCCCGCGGAACTGACCGCATCGGCGCGCCCCGCGCTTTCGATGCCGATCACCGCCAGCACCAGCGCGGGTGACACGGCTGTGCCCAGTGTCGCCTTCAGAATGTCGGTGCCATAGGTTTCGGCGATGCCCTGCATGTGCTGCATGCGCGGCGCGCGCACCGCTGCCCCGCCAGGCCCCTGTGTCAGTGTCGCCATGGCCAGCGGGAAACGGCCCTGCACGGCGGATTGTGCCGGTGGCACCGTATCCCAGAACCAGGCATAGGACGATGCGGGCGGGGCTGCCGGTGCCAGTGCTGCCGCGCCGCCGGGTGCCGGTTCTTCGGCAACGGGGGGCTCGGGTTCCGGCGCGGGGCGGGCAAGCACGGCCAGCCGCCGCGCCTGCTCGGCCGGGTCGATCTGCACGGTGATCCGCTTGCCCGATGTGCCCGGCGGCTTGACCCTGCGAAAGGTGAAATCCTCTTGCCCGGACAATGTGATTTCAGCCTGCGCCACCACCGGCGCGGCCAGAATCAGCCCCAGTATCACCATTCCTGCCCGAACCCGCATGTTGCGGCTGCCTGTCTTGTTTTTTGTTGTTGCACCGACTGTCGCAAAGAATCACCCCTTACGCCACTGTTTTGGCAGGCAGATCGTGCCATTTCCGCCAGAATTGGCCGGTTGGTCACAGGGCAACGCCCCGCGCGGCCCAAGACAAATCGAGGTTAAATCTTTGTGTATCAACAGCTTGCCAATATATTGCAGTTAATTCGAACTGGCTGAAAAAAACACCACCCGTTCCCAAATGCGGCCACATTCCAAAGGCAATTTCTATCCATACCGATGCGGTGATCGGCCCGGAACGATAGCCGGACCAGACAGACCAAAAGCGGTGAAACGGAAACGCCACCCCCTGCCAAATGGAAAACATCATGAAACTGCTGAACATCTTCAAATCCTTCAAGAACGACGAATCCGGCGCCGTGACCGTGGACTGGGTCGTGCTGACCGCCGCCATCGTCGGCCTGGGCCTGGTGGTCATGACCACCGTTTCGGGCGGCCTGACCACCGCTGCCACCTCGATCTCGACCGATCTGGGCACCAACATGACCTCGGCCGCCGCGCTGAACTGAGCCTGACATCTGCGCCCGCCATCACAGCAACAGAAAGCAAACCATCATGAAACTGCTGAACTTCTTCAAATCCTTCAAGAACGACGAATCCGGCGCCGTGACCGTGGACTGGGTCGTGCTGACCGCCGCCATCGTCGGCCTGGGCCTGGTGGTCATGACCACCGTTTCGACCGGTATGCGCACCGCTGCCACCTCGATCTCGACCGACCTTGGAACCAACATGACTTCGGCTGCCGCGCTGAACTGAGCGTGACTGCATGACAGATCAGGCCGCGCCCCAGCCGGAGCGCGGCCTTTTCGCTTCAACTGGCGGGGTGCCGGATTGGGCGTGACCACGGCAGTTCCGTGAAAACGCCACATTGGTGCCGGATTCGCGGCGTAGTGAAAATCAGTTGGGATGACGAGTGGCTTGCACATGCGGGACTCGCTGTGCGGCAGGCGAAAAAGGGGCTCTGCATGATCAGGCTGCGTGTGTTTCTGAATGCGGAATCCGGGGCCGTCACCATGGATTGGGTGGTTCTGACGGCCGCCGTGGTGGGCATGGGCCTGATGGTCTTTGCCCCGCTGTTCACAAGCACAAGCGGCGTGGCCAACAACGTTGCCACGTCGATCACTACCGCCGTGACCAACTGACGGCATCTGCAATGACGCCGCCAGCGGAACCGATCCGCCTGCGGCACGGGGTGAAAAGAGCCTGACCAGCCCTGCCCCGCACAGGCGACGAGTGAAAGGACATGTGATGCGTATGGTTTTCGGATTGGTTCTGGTGGTCGGCCTCGCACTTGCGGGGTTTGCCGTCTATATGGCCCAAGGTTACATCAGCCAGACCCAGGCGCAGCTGGAGGCCGAGCGTGCCGCCCGCGCCAAGGCCGGGCCGCTGGTCGAGGTGTTCGTGGTGAACAAGCCGCTGAACTATGGCGACCCGCTGACCAAGGAAGATGTGCAGAAAGCCTACTGGCCCAAGAACACGCTGCCCGAATCGGCCTTCACCGACGAGCTGGCGCTGTTTCCCGAAGGTGCGAAACCGCGCTTCGTGATCCGCCAGATGGAAAAGTTCGAACCGCTGCTGGCCGTGAAAGTGACCGAACCCGGCGCCGATGCGGGCCTCACTTCACGCCTTGAAAAGGGCATGCGCGCCTTTGCGATCAAGGTCGATGTGGCCTCGGGCGTGTCGGGCTTTCTGCAACCGGGCGATTTTGTCGACATCTACTGGACCGGGCAGACCTCGGGCGTCGAGGGCGACCTGACGCGGATGATCGAAACCGTGGTCAAGATCATCGCGGTGGACCAGATGGCCAGCGATGACCGCTCGGGGTCGGCCATCATCGCGGGCACCGTGACGGTCGAGGCGTCGCCCGAACAGGTGGCCAGACTTGCACAGGCACAGGCCACCGGGCGGCTGGCGCTGTCGCTGGTCGGCGCGGGTGACGAGGCGGTGGCCGGGCTGGTCGAGGTGAACAGCCGCGATCTGCTGGGCATCGTGGAACGTGAAATCGTTCAGGCCGAACAGGAAAAGGTCTGCACCGTGAAAACCCGCAAAGGCGCGGATGTGGTGGAAATGCCCATCCCCTGCACCAACTGAAACGAGGGTGGGCATCTACTGATAGATGCAAGAACCCAGGGCGGCCACCGTATCTGGGGGCCGCCTTTTGCTTTCGGGCACCGCACAAAGCCCTGTTGCACGTTATCCACATCAGGAAGTGCCGACAACCTTTTGATTCTTGCAATAAATCGACAACTCCGGCATCTTGGGCGCGGGAGCGGGCAACAGAACCTGCACCGGGGCGTGATCGGAAAGGCAGGTCACATGAGCATGCGACACATATGGGCAGCGGGTGTGCTGGGGCTTGCCCTTGGTTCCTCGGCCCTCGTTCCGGCACAGGCGCAAAGCCTGCGGGTGCAGCAGGGCGCGCCATCTCAGGCGTTGCAGGTGCCGATGAATCGCGCGGTGGTGGTCGAAAGCGACACACCTTTCGCCGAACTGTCGATCGCCAATCCGGGCATCGCCGACATATCCACCCTGTCCGATCGGTCGATCTATGTGCTGGGCAAGGCCCCGGGGCGCACGACACTGACGCTGCTGGGCCCGGACGGGCGCCTTATTTCCAACGTCGATGTGCATGTGACCCCGGATATTGCCGAGTTCAAGGAACGCCTGCAACAGATCCTGCCGGGCGAAACCATCGAGGTGCGCACAGCCAATGACGGCATCGTGCTATCGGGCACCGTGTCCAGCACCGCGAAACTTGACCGTGCACTGGATCTGGCCAACCGCTATGCGCCCGAACGCGTGTCAAACCTGATGAGCGTGGGCGGCACCCAGCAGGTGATGCTGAAAGTGCGCTTTGCGGAAATGCAGCGGTCGGTTTCGAAAAGCCTCAGCGCTTCGCTGGCGCTGAACAGTTCGGGCGGCAATGTGGGCATCAATGGCGGCACCGGCCGCTTTACCGACGCGGCAACGCGCTCGGCTGCATTCAACGGCGGAAACATCAGCGGCGATCTGGGGTCGGAAGCGGCCACAACCATCGGTTTTTCCGCAGGCTCGCTGCAGTTCGCCGTGCTGCTGGAGGCGCTGGAAAGCAAGGGAGTGGTGCGCACGCTGGCCGAACCGAACCTGACCGCCCTGTCGGGGCAAGAGGCCAAGTTTCTGGCGGGCGGCGAATACCCCATTCCGGTATCCGCCGACAACGGCTCGATCACCGTCGAATACAAGCCCTTCGGCGTCGAGATGACCTTTACCCCGGTGGTGGTCGATGGTGATCTGATCAACTTGGCGATCAACGCCTCGGTGTCATCCATCGACAGCACGATCACGCTGGAAAACGAAGGCTTCACCATCAACGCCTTCAAACGCCGCGAAACCTCCACCACCGTGGAAATGCGCGACGGCGAGAGTTTTGCGATTGCCGGCCTGTTGCAGGATGATTTCCGCGACCTGAACGGCCAGGTGCCGTGGCTGGGCGACATTCCGGTGTTGGGGGCGCTGTTCCGCAGCAGCGAATACCAGCGCGCGCAAAGCGAACTGGTGATCATCGTCACGCCCCACCTTGTCACGCCCACGCGGGGCGAGGCTTTGGCCCTGCCCACCGACCGGGTGAAACTGCCGACCGAGAAGGAGCTGTTCCTGTTCGGCAAGGTGGTGGGCGACACGCCGCGCGGTGCTGCGGGCGAAGTCGCCAAGCAGGATTTCAGCGGCTCTTACGGCTATGTGATGGAGTAGGCCATGATGCGCTTTGCCCTCATCGCCCTGTCGCTGACCGCGCTGGCCGCCTGCAATTCCGAAATCACGTCAGAAATCTATGACGGCGAATTCGGCAATTCGACCATGAACAACACCCAGATCCAGTCGGGCGACATATCGGCACAGATGGCGCTGACCAGTCGCTTTGCCAGCGAAGTGCCAGATACGATCACCTTTGCCTTCAATTCGGCGGTGCTGGACGGGGCGGCGCAGGCCACCTTGCGGCGTCAGGCAGACTGGATACGCCAGTTCCCAGAGGTGCGTTTTGCGGTTTATGGCCATACCGATCTGGTGGGCAGCAACGGCTACAATCAGGCGCTTGGGCTGCGGCGTGCCAAGGCGGTGGTGGCGTTCTTTGCCAGCCAGGGCATTTCACGCTCGCGGCTTGAGGCGCTTGTGTCCTATGGCAAGACGCAGCCGGTGGTGCTGACCGACCAGCCCGAACAGCGCAACCGGCGCACCGTGACGCAGGTGTCGGGTTTCGTGAACCGCCACCCGTCGCTGCTGAACGGCAAATATGCCGCCGTGATCTTCCGCGAATATGTCGAGGGTGCCGTGCCCCCGCACCCTGAAAGCGACGCCATCCAGACCGAGCTGAACCCCGGCCAATAACTGCCGGGGCGCCACTTGACGCCGCGTTGTTTTCGCAAATGCACCAAACGTCAAAGAATGACGGATTTTTAGCCCCAATCCTGCCAAGATTGTCCACCACTTTCCGGTAATGGGAAAAGCCGCATGCCGTTTCGGGCATGCACGGACCCCGGGACGTGCATTCGGTTGGCAACAGGCAGCCGTTCTTACCGCAGGATGCAGCGCCCGGAGGCCCGTCTGGAAAAGGACGTGAGGCAATGACGAGTGTGGCAACATTACAGCCGGATCCTGCGCCCATCGTGGCCTGCACGATCTCTCGCGATGTGCAGAATTTCGATCTGCTGATCGACGACATGGAACTGGAGCTGGGCGAAAGCTGGGGAGACCTGTCGTTCGAGGATGCGCTGCTGTTTCTGGAACAGCCCGATTCGGCCACGCTGCAATTCGTGGCACTGGCGGTGGACGGGCGCGATGAGGCAGATCTGACGCGCATCACCGACATCATCCGCACGGCAAAGGCCAAGGGCATAAAGGTGATCCTGATCGCCGATCAGGTCAGCCCGGTGGGCCTGCACCAGTTGCTGCGCCTGGGAGCCGATGATTTCGTGCCCTATCCGTTGCCCGACGGCGCACTGCGCGAGGCGATTGCCCGGCTGCACAGCACGCCCGCGCCCGAACCTGCCGCCCCTGCCCCTGCATCCGCCCCGGTCGCAGAGACGCCACATCTGCCCACGCCAAGCTTCAAGGCCAAGGGCGACCGTGACGGCGTGGTGCTGCCGGTGCATGGCATGGCGGGCGGCGTGGGTGCCAGCACCTTCGCCTGCAATCTGGCCTGGGAACTGGCCACCGTGGCCAAGGACGCGCCGCGCGTCTGCCTGATCGACCTTGATTTCCAATATGGCGCGGCCTCGACCTATCTTGACCTGCCGCGCCGCGAGGCGGTGTTCGACATCCTGTCCGATACATCCTCGGCGGATTCCGACAGTTTCTTGCATGCCATGCTGACCTTCAACGACAAGCTGCATGTGTTCACCGCGCCCGCCGACATGCTGCCGCTGGATATCGTGACCGCCGAGGATATCGGCCGCATCATCGACATGGCGCAGGCGAATTTCGACTTCGTGGTGATCGACATGCCCACCACCATCGTCGCCTGGACGGAAACCGTGCTCAGCCGCGCGCATGTCTATTTCGCGCTGATGGAACTGGACCTGCGGTCGGCCCAGAACGTGCTGCGCTTGGTGCGTGCGCTGAAGGCCGAAGCGCTGCCACATGAAAAGATGCGCTTTGTGCTGAACCGCGCGCCGAAATTCACCGATCTGGGCGCGAAAAGCCGGGTCAAGCGTATGGCCGAAAGCCTGGATATCGACATCGAGATTCAGTTGCCGGACGGCGGGTCGGGGGTGACGCAGGCCAATGACCATGGGCTGCCGCTGGCCGAAAACGCCGCCAAGAACCCCTTGCGCCGCGAGATCCAGAAACTTGCGAAGTCCTTGTTTGATCTGAACAAATCCGTCGAAGCCGGCAAGGGCTGAGACCTGACTGCCAAGACGCCAGGGGGGCGCACTGATGTTTTCCCGTTACCGCAAGCCAAATGACACCACCGCGAAACCGGCGCCGACGGCTGCCGTGGGCGCCGCGACGCCTGCCGCCCGCGTGGTAGAGCCGCAACAGAAAGCCGCCGTCCCGCCCCGCGCCACGATGAAGGAACCGGCGCGCCCGCCCGCCGAGGCCGTGGCCGCCGACAAGGAAAAGAAGCGCAAGGACCGGCTGAGCGACCTGAAGCAGGAACTGCACAAGCGCCTGCTGGAAAACCTGAACCTCGCCGCGCTGGAAACCGCGACCGAGGCGAACCTGAAGGCCGAAATCGCCGCCATCGCCGCCGAGGCGCTGGACGAGCTGAGTGTGGCGCTGAACAAGGAAGACCGCACGGTTCTGAACCAGGAACTCTATGACGAGGTGATGGGCCTTGGCCCGCTGGAACCGCTGCTGAAGGACGACACTGTCAACGACATTCTTGTGAACGGGCCGAACCGCATCTTTGTCGAACGCAACGGCAAGCTGACGCTGACCGACATCACCTTCAAGGATGAACGCCACCTGCTGCGGATCATCGACAAGATCGTGTCGGCCGTGGGCCGCCGGGTGGACGAATCAAACCCCTATGTTGACGCGCGCCTTGCAGATGGCAGCCGTTTCAACGCGATGGTGCCGCCGATCGCGGTGGATGGCTCGCTGGTTTCCATCCGTAAATTCAAGAAAGACAAGCTTGGCATCTCTGACCTTGTAAAATTCGGGGCGTTTACCGAGGAGATGGCCGCCTATCTGCAAGCCGCCGTGGCAACGCGCCTGAACATCATCGTGTCGGGTGGCACGGGCTCGGGCAAGACCACCACGCTGAACGCCTTGTCCAGTTTCATCGACAATTCGGAACGCGTGCTGACCATCGAGGATACGGCGGAACTGCAACTGCAACAGGTGCATGTGGGCCGGATGGAAAGCCGCCCCGCCAACGTCGAAGGCAAGGGGGCGGTCACGCAACGCGACTGTCTGCGCAACGCCCTGCGGATGCGCCCTGACCGGATCATCGTGGGCGAAACCCGCGGTGAGGAGGTGATCGACATGTTGCAGGCCATGAACACCGGCCATGACGGATCAATGACCACGATCCACGCCAACAGCGCCCGCGATGGGGTCAGCCGTCTAGAAAACATGATCGCCATGGCCGGCATCGAAATGCCGATCAAGGCCGTGCGCGCCCAGATCGCCGCCGCCGTGAACCTGATCGTGCAGGCCAGCCGTTTGCAGGACGGCTCGCGCCGCATGGTCAGCATCACCGAGATTACGGGGATGGAGGGCGACGTGATCTCGATGCAGGAAATCTTCCGGTATGAGCGGCTGGGGATGGAACCTTCGGGCAAGATCATCGGGCGATTCAACGCCACCGGCGTGCGGTCGCACTATTCCGAGCGTTTCAAAAGCTGGGGCTACAACCTGCCCGCCAGCATCTACGAACCCATCATCTGAGGCCGAACATGCAACTCAGCGCCGCGCCCATCATCTATATCCTGATCTTCGTGGCCGTCCTTGTGCTGGTGGAAGGCCTGTATCTGACGGTCTTTGGCAAATCCATCAGCCTGAACAACCGCATGAGCCGCCGTCTGGCCCTGCTGGAAAAGAACGGCAACCGCGAGCAGGTGCTGGAACAACTGCGCAAGGAGATGTCGCAGCACATCAATTCGCGCGGCATCCCGCTTTATGCGATCCTCGCGTCCAAGGCGCAGAAGGCCAATATCGCCTTCAGCCCCAAGGCGCTGATCGGCATCATGGGCCTGCTGGGCGTGTTCAGCTTTCTGGGCCTGACCATCGCCACCGAAGCCGCGCTGCCGGTGCGGGCCGTGGTGGCCGTGGGCATGGGCGTGGGTGGCGTTTACGTCTGGGTCAACAACAAGGCCAAGAAACGCATGGCCCTGCTGGAAGAACAGCTTCCCGATGCGGTGGAACTGATGGTGCGGTCCCTGCGCGTGGGCCACCCGTTTTCATCGGCCATCGGCATCGTGGCCAAAGAGGTGGCCGACCCGCTGGGCACCGAATTCGGCATGATCGCGGATGAGGCGGCTTACGGGCGCGACGTGGCCGAAAGCCTGAAAAGCTTTGCCGAACGGATGGACAATCAGGATCTGCGCTTTCTGGCCGTGGCCGTGACCATCCAGCAGCAATCGGGCGGCAACCTGGCCGAGATCCTGGAAGGGCTGGCCAAGGTGATCCGCGCGCGGTTCAAGCTGTTCCGTAGGGTCAAGGCCATCACGGCCGAAGCGAAATGGTCGGGCATGTTCCTTTCAGCCTTCCCGATCGGCGCGCTGGTGATGATCACCATGATCCAGCCCAACTATTATGACGAGGTGAAGGATACCCCCGCCTTCATTCCTGCGGCGCTTATCGTGGCGGTGTTTCTGGTGGTCAACGTCATCTTCATGAAGATGATGGTCAATATCAAGGTATGAGGGCGCGATGGATTTTGTGAACAACATCAATGCGATGGTCACAGGCACGCTGGGCCCGCTTGGCCCGTTGCTGCTGCTGGGGGGGCTTGGCATCGTGCTGGTGGCCTGCACCCTGCCCTTCATGCTGAAAAAGCAGCCCGAACCCTTTGAAAAGATAAAGTCGCAGCGCGTGGCCGTGGCGGCGGGCAAGGCCCCCGGCCAGATGCTGCGCAAGGGCAACGGCAAGGACAAGCTCGACAAATTCGCAACTTTCCTGGAACCGCAGGATGAAAAGGAACTGTCAGCCTCGCGCCTGCGCATGTTGCGGGCGGGCTACCGTGCCAAGAATGCCGTGCGGATATTCCACGCTTCGCAGTTCATTCTGGGCATCGGCTTTCTGCTGGCGGGGGTGGTCTATGCCATGATCCAGTCGGCGCAGGGCGAAGTGTCGACCCAGATGATGATCATGTCCACGCTGGGGCCGGGGGCCATCGGCTATTACATCCCGCAATACTGGGTGAACAAGCGGCTGAAGGAACGCCAGCAGGAAATCGTGTCGGGCTTTCCCGATGCGCTGGACATGATGCTGGTCTGTGTCGAGGCCGGGCAGTCGCTGGACCAGTCGATCATCCGCGTGGCCAAGGAGAGCCGCGCCGGCTACCCCGCGCTGGCCGAGGAATTCGAGATCGTGGCGCATGAGGTGAAGGCTGGCAAGGAACGCGTGACCGTGCTGAAAGACATGGCCGAGCGGGTGAACATCCCCGATGTGGCGTCTTTCGTGACGACGCTGGTGCAATCGGCCACTTTCGGGACCTCGATCGCCGAGGCGCTGCGCGTCTATTCCGCCGAAATGCGCGACAAGCGGGTGATGCGGGCCGAAGAAAAGGCCAACGTCCTGCCCACAAAGCTGACGCTGGGCACCATGATGTTCACCGTGCCGCCGCTGATGATCATCCTGATCGGGCCATCGGTCTATGGTATTTCAAAATCGCTTGGCGGGGGTTAAGCTGCGCGTGACATGACACGCGGCCTGATTGCCCTTCTCTGCCTCGGCCTGCTGGCCGCCTGCCAGAACGCAGGCGGCCTTTCTGCCAATGCCGCCGCCCGCAACGCCCCCTTTGCCGCCGACCGGCGCGGGCAAGGGGTGGATGGCCTGCTGGTCGGCCACCGGCTGATGGAGGCGGGCGAGAACGAACTGGCGCTGCGCGCCTATCTGCGGGCTGCGGGCGAGCAGGGCATTAACGCCGACGTGCTTTCGGCGCTGGGGTCGGCCAATCTGCAACTGGGCCGTCTGGGCCAGGCTGAAACCCTCCTGCGCCGCGCGCTGGAAATGGACCCCACATTTGTGCCCGCAATGAACAATCTGGGCGTGGTGCTGATGGAACGTGGCAAGGCGGGCGAGGCGCGGCTGGTGTTTCAGCAGGCCTATGCGCTGGACAGTGGCGAAACGGACTCGATCCGCGAAAATCTGCGGCTTGCCATCGCCCGCACCGAAAATATCGACACGCCGGATGCGGAAATGGGTTATACAGGCGTGATAACGACCCAAGAACCAAAAAAGACCGACGACTTTTCGCTGGTGCGGCGCGACAAGGGGCAATTCGTGCTTCTGTCGCAGCTCTAGCGGGCCCTGAGCGAGCAGTAACAAAGGACGCAAAATGCGCCACCCTGTCCTGATAGCGCTGTGCCTTGGTGGCACGGTCGCCCTGAGCGCGTGCAACCGCGGCTCTGACGCCGAAGTGGATCGCGCGCTGAAAAGTGTCAACGTGATCGACGAATCCAACCTCAACGACATCATGCTGACGGTGGGCGCCCCCGACGAGGCGGTGAACTATTTCCGCAACGCATCGTCGCAGGATCCCAGCCGCATCGACCTGAAGCGGGGTCTGGCGAAATCGCTGATCCGCGCCAACCGACCCGCCGAGGCGATAGCCGCCTGGGCCGAGATCGTGGCCTCGCCAGAGGGCACGAATGATGACCGGGTGGACCTTGCCGATGCGCTGATCCGCAGCAACGAATGGAAACGCGCCGAGGCGGAGCTGAACCAGATCCCCCCCACGCACGAAACCTTCCAGCGCTACCGGCTAGAGGCGATGGTGGCCGACAGCAACAAGAACTGGGCCAAGGCCGACAGTTTCTATGACACCGCCGTGGGTCTGACCACGAAACCGGCGGGCGTGCTGAACAACTGGGGCTATTCCAAATTGACGCGCGGCGATTACGGCGGGGCGGAAAAGTTGTTTCTTGAGGCGATCACCTATGATTCCGCGCTGTTCACCTCGAAGAACAACCTGGTGCTGGCGCGGGGCGCACAGCGCAAATACGACATGCCCGTTGTGCAGATGACCCAGACCGAACGCGCGCAACTGCTGCACACGCTGGCGCTGACCGCGATCAAGCAGGGCGATGTCAGCGTGGGCAAGGGCCTGCTGCAAGAGGCGATCGACACCCATCCGCAGCACTTCGAGGCGGCATCGCGCAGCCTGGCGGCGCTTGACGCCAATGTGACCAACTGATGTCGGCGCTGACGCCGATGGCGGCGCTGTGGTGCCTGATTGCGGTGGCCCCGATCTGCATCTGGGTCGCGTGGAGCGACATGAAATTCATGAAGATCCCCAACAAGGCGGTGGTGGCGCTGGCGGTGGTGTATCTGCTGCTGGGGCCGTTGCTGCTGCCGTTTGTCGCGTGGCTGTGGGGTTGGGCGCTGCTGGCGGGGGTGCTGGTGACGGGGTTCCTGCTGAACATGGGCGGGCTGATCGGCGCAGGCGATGCGAAATTCGCAGCCGCCATGGCCCCGTTCTTCATCGGCGGCGATACCCGGTTCATACTGGCGCTGTTTGCCGCCTGCCTGCTGGGGGCTTTTGCCAGCCACCGGGGCCTGCGGCTGATCGGGCCGTTCCGCGCCGCCACCGCCGACTGGGCATCCTGGACGCACAAGGATTTTCCCATGGGTCTGGCGCTGGCGGGCACGCTGATATTCTATCTTCTGGCGGTGATCCGCTTTACTGTTTCCTAACTTGCAATGGCGCAAGCTGCGCCGGTCTTGCCGCAGGGACTGCCGATGAACATGCAAAGCCCCTCTACCGTCGTCGCCCCCCCGGCCCCGCGCAACATGGCCGAAACCGGCCTGTCGCCGGTAATGATGCGTGACATCCTGCTGAAAACCATGTTCCGCATGAACCTTGATCTTGTGTCGGAAATCGCGCGGGTGATCTGCCTGCCGGTGCCGATCACGCAGGAACTGGTGGATATCGCCCGCACCCAGCGGCTGCTGGAGGCGCAGGGCACGCTGCATGCCACATCCGGCAACGAAATGGGCTATCAGCTGACCGATGGCGGCAAGGCCCGCGCGCTGGATGCGCTGACGCAGTCGGAATATTACGGTGCCATGCCCGTGCCGCTGGAAGATTACAAACAGCAGGTCAAACGCCAGTCGGTGCGCGCGATAAAGCTGACGCGCACCGAACTCTTGCGCGGCATGGGCCATCTGATCCTGCCCGATGACCTGATCGACAATCTGGGGCCTGCGGTGACATCGGGCCGCTCGATCCTGATGTATGGCCCGCCCGGAAACGGGAAATCCAGCATTTCCAACGGCATCCGCGATGCGCTGGGGGACAAGATCTATGTGCCCCGCGCGCTGGAATATTCCGGTCAGGTTATCACCGTCTATGACCCCATCGTGCATGCCGCAGCCGAGGCGGCGGTGGATGACCCGAACAGCCTGCGCCGCACCTCGAACCGGTTCGACAACCGCTATGTGTTCTGCGAACGCCCCACGGTGATCACCGGGGGCGAGTTGAGCCTTGAGATGCTCGATCTTACCTACAACCCCACGGCGCGCACCTATCAGGCGCCGTTGCAGCTGAAATCCACCGGCGGGATTTTCATCGTCGATGACCTTGGCCGTCAGGCCGAACCGCCGCAAAAACTGGTGAACCGCTGGATCGTGCCGCTGGAAGAGGCGCGCGATATTCTGGCGCTGCAATCGGGCGAAAAGTTCACCGTGCCCTTTGACACGCTGGTGATCTTTTCCACCAACTTCCACCCGAACGAGATTTTTGACGGCGCGGCCCTGCGGCGGATCTTTTTCAAGATCAAGATCGACGGGCCGTCACAGGAAAATTTTCTGAAAATCTTCGCCATGGTGGCGCGCAAGAAAAAGATGCCGCTGGATGAGCGCACTCTGGTGCATCTGATGAAGGTCAAATTCCCCAGCATCAACAACAACTATGCCAATTACATGCCGAATTTCCTGATCGACCAGATGATCGCGGTGTGCGAATTTGAAGGCGTGCCCAACCACATGACCCCCGACCTGATCGACCGGGCCTGGGGCAACATGTTCGTGCGGCAGGAGATCATTGCCAAATAGCGTCCGCGCCCGGCGTGCCTGCGTTCACGCATGGCGGCGCGCTTCTGCCCCACTACCCCCCGGCAGCAAACCGCTGTATACCCGCGCCCATGTCGCAGAACCCGCCCAACCTCCGCCCCGATCTTGCCCCCAAGGCGCGCTTTGACGAGCCGCGCCGCGAGGGTCAGCCCACCATCGGCATGGTCAGCCTTGGCTGCCCCAAGGCGCTGGTGGACAGTGAACGCATCCTGACCCGGCTGCGCGCCGAGGGCTACGCGATTTCGGCCGATTACGCCGGGGCCGATGCGGTGATCGTGAACACCTGCGGCTTTCTTGACAGCGCCAAGGCCGAAAGCCTGGAGGCGATCGGCGAGGCGTTGCGCGAGAATGGCCGGGTGATCGTGACCGGCTGTCTGGGTGCGGAACCCGATTACATCACCGGCGCGCATCCGAAAGTCTTGGCCGTCACCGGCCCGCATCAATACGAACAGGTGCTGGACGCGGTGCATGGCGCGGTGCCCGCCCGGCCCGACCCGTTCATTGATCTGCTGCCCGCCAGCGCCGTCAGCCTGACGCCGCGCCACTACAGCTATCTGAAGATTTCCGAAGGCTGCAACCACAAGTGCAAGTTCTGCATCATCCCCGACATGCGCGGCCTGCTGCAAAGCCGCCCCGCCCATGCCGTGCTGCGCGAGGCGGAAAAGCTGGTGCAGGCGGGGGTCAGGGAACTGCTGGTGATTTCGCAGGACACCTCGGCCTACGGCGTGGACCGCAAGCATGACGCCTCACCCTGGAAGGGGGGCGAGGTGCGCAGCCACATCACAGATCTGGCCCGCGAACTGGGGTCTTTGGGTGCCTGGGTGCGGCTGCATTACGTCTATCCCTATCCGCATGTGCGCAACCTGATCCCGCTGATGGCCGAGGGGCTGGTGCTGCCCTATCTCGACATTCCGTTCCAGCATGCCGATCCGGGCGTGCTGCGGCGGATGGCCCGGCCCGCAGCAGCGGCAAAAACGCTGGACGAGATTGCGGCATGGCGGCGCGATTGCCCCGACATCACCCTGCGCTCCACCTTCATCGTCGGCTATCCGGGCGAGACAGAGGCCGAGTTCCAGACCCTGCTGGATTGGATGTACGAGGCGCAACTGGATCGCGTCGGTTGTTTTCAATACGAAAACGTGGCGGGTGCCCGGTCGAACGCCCTGCCCGACCATGTGCCCGCCGAGGTGAAGCAGGAACGTTGGGATCGTTTCATGGAAAAAGCCCAGGCGATTTCCGAGGCGAAACTGGCGGCCAAGTTGGGCCGCACAGTGCAGGTCATCGTCGATGAGGTGGACGCCGAGGGCGCCACCTGCCGCACCATGGCCGATGCGCCGGAAATCGACGGCAACCTGTTCATCGACGCGGGGTTCGAGGGGCTGAAACCCGGGGATATCCTGCCGGTAACGGTGGAAGAGGCCGGCGAGTATGACCTGTGGGGCAGCCGCGCCTGATCAGCGGTGCCGCCGGAAGAACCGTGACCGGGCATACAGATCCTCCAGCCGTTTCATCCGGCCTTCGGTCACGTCCCATGTCAGGCCCTGCACGGCGGCCAGCAGCGTTTCCACCAGCACCAGCACGGAAACCGTGCTGTCCCAGGCGCTTGGCGCCTCGATATGGCATGACATTGTATGGCGGGCATGCACGGCGGCGGGCGACAGCCAGCGGTCGGTGATCAAGATCACCTCGGCCCCCTGTTCCACCGCCATTTCAACCACTTGCAGCACCGAGTTTTCATAGCGGCGGATGTCGAACACCAGCAGCACATCGCCCTGCGCCATGTCCAGCAGCGCGGGCGGCCAGGTGTTCGACATGTCCGACATCAGCGTGACATCGGCGCGCACCACCTTCATCAGCGTCACGAAGTAATCGGCCATCGCATGCGTGATGCGCCCGCCCAGCGCGAAAACGCGGCGGTTGCGGTCGGCCAGCAGGGCCGCCGCCGCATCAAATTCGGCATGGTCGATCTGGTGCAGCGTGGCTTGCAGGTTGGCCACCACGGCATCGGCAAAACGGTTCAGGATATGCGTATCGGGCACGCCGCCCGCCCAGCGGTCATGCTTGGCCAGGGGTGAGACCAGCATCGCCTCGACCTCGCCGCGCAAGGCATGCTGGAAATCGGGATAGCCCTTGTAGCCCAGCTTTTGCACCAGCCGCACCACCGTGGGGGTGGAAACCCCGGCCGCCTTGGCCAAAGCGGTGATCGAGCCCAGCGCCGCCACGGGATAATGCCGCAGGATATGCGTGGCCAGTTGCCGTTCGGCCCGGGTCATGCCGGGCAGCGCGGCGGTGATCTGGTCTTCCAAAGGCAGGGTGCCGGTCATCGCGGGTCCACGGGCTGAATCGCGCGGCAGGGCGCAGGGCCAGATTGCACAGATTCAGAAAACTTTGTAACAGAAAATAAGCAGAAGAAAAATTCTTGACAGAACGCTGGGCAACAGTGGAGCCTGAACGAACACACAGCATGACTCGGGCAGGATGACGCAGGCAGAACCCATCACGCAACACAGCTTTCCGGCCCAGGTGGAAAACCGGGCGGCGGCGGGGCGTGTGGTGCTGATCTGCGAACATGCCTCGTGCCACATCCCGCCGCGCTGGGGCGATCTGGGTCTGACGGCGGAACAGGCGCGCGCGCATATCGCGTGGGATCCGGGCGCGCTGGAACTGGCGCGCGGCCTGTCGCGGCGGCTGGATGCGGTGCTCATCCATGCGCCGGTGTCGCGGCTGGTGTATGATTGCAACCGCGCGCCCGATCAGCCCGGGGCGATGCCAGCCCGGTCGGAACTGCATGACATTCCCGGCAACGCCGCCCTGACTGCGCAGGAAAAGGCCGAACGCACCGCCGCCGTCTATGCCCCGTTTCACGCCGGGGTGCAGGCCGAGCTGGCGCGGCGCATCGCGCTGAGTGTGCCGCCGGTCATCATCACGGTGCATTCCTTTACCCCGGTCTATTTCGGCCAGCGCCGGGCGGTGGAGTTTGGCGTGATCCATGACGGCGATGATGCGCTGGCCTTGGCCGTGCTGGCCGCCGCCCGGGCGCGCACCTCGCTGCAAGCCGAGCTGAACGCCCCCTATTCCGCCGCTGACGGGGTGACGCACACGTTGCGGCTGCACGCCCTGCCCTACGGCCTGCCCCACGCGATGCTGGAAATCCGCAACGACCTGCTGGCCAGCCCCGCCGCCTGCGATGCCATGGCCGCCACACTGGCCCCCGTGCTGGCCGGGGCCGTGGCCAGCCTTGCTGCCCACCCCGCCCTGACCCCCGCCTGAAGGACCGCCGATGCACCCTGCCCTGATCCGCTATGTGCGCGTGACCGAAGCGGTGAATTACCGCGTGGGGCGGTTTGCGATGTATCTGCTGTTCGTGATGATGGCCATTCTGCTGTGGTCATCGGTCACGAAGGTTTTCAAGGTGCCCGCCCTGTGGACGCTGGAAATGGCGCAGTTCACGCTGGTGGCCTATTACCTGCTGGGTGCGCCCTATTCGCTGCAACTGGGCAGCAATGTGCGGATGGACCTGCTTTATGGCCGGATGAGCGCCCGGCGGCGTGCGGGGTGGGATGTGTTCACGGTGTTCGCGCTGATGTTCTATCTGGCGGTGATGCTGTGGGGGGCGATTGACAGCACGGTCTATTCCTTTGCCACGGGCGAGCGGAACCCATCAGCCTGGCGGCCCTATCTGTGGCCCTTGAAGCTGGTGATCTGTCTGGCCTTCGTGCTGATGCTGTTGCAGGCGGTGGCGCATCTGATCCGCGACATTGCCATATTGCGCGGCATTGATCTGGGCGGCGAACCGGCAGGCGCGGAAAAAGTCGCAGGCGAGGTGGCATGATGGAATATGAAACCATCGCCATTCTGATGTTTTCCACCATGATGCTGATGATGCTGACCGGGCAGCGCGTGTTCGGGGCCATCGGTTTTGTCGCCGTGGTGGCGGCCTTGGTGCTGTGGGGGCCCGGCGCGCAACAGATGGGCTTTTCGGCGGTCATGAAGCTGATGAAATGGAACGCGATGCTGACGCTGCCCATGTTCATCTTCATGGGCTATGTGATGAGCGAAAGCCGCCTGGCCGAAGACCTTTACAAGATGTTTCACGTCTGGTTCGGCCCGGTGCCGGGGGGGCTGGCCATTGGCACGATCCTGCTGATGGTGCTGATTTCGGCGATGAACGGGCTGTCGGTGGCGGGCATGGCGATTGGTGCCACCGTGGCGCTGCCTGAACTGGTGCGCCGGGGCTATGACAAGCCGATGATTTCGGGGGTGATACAGGCCGGGTCATCGCTTGGCATCCTGATACCGCCTTCGGTGGTGCTGGTGCTTTACGCCATGATCGCGCGCCAGCCGGTCAGCCAGCTGTGGCTGGCGGGCATCGTGCCGGGGCTGCTGATGGCGGCGCTGTTCATCGCCTATATCGCCATCCGCTGCCGCATCAACCCCGCACTTGGCCCGGTGATTTCGGCAGAAGAGCGGGCGACGATCACCCTTGGCGAAAAGATCCGCCTGCTGCGCGCGGGGCTGCTGCCGCTGGGCATCTTTGCCGTGATGATGGTGCCATTCGTGGCGGGCTGGGCCAGCCTGACTGAAAGCGCCGTGATCGGCGCGCTGGCCACCGTGGCAGCGGCTGTGGTGAAAGGCCGTTTCACGAAACAGGTGTTCGAGGTCGCCACCCGTTCCACCCTCGCCATCACCTGCATGTTCATGCTGATCATCCTGGCCGCACTGTCATTCGGCGCGGTGTTTGACGGCCTTGGCGCGGGCCGGGCGATCGAGGCATTCTTCATCGACGAGCTGGGGCTGGAGCGCTGGGAAATCCTGATCCTGATGCAGCTTTCCTTCCTGATCATGGGCATGTTTCTGGATGACACGGCCATGCTGGTGATCGTGGCACCGCTTTACGTCAGCCTTGCCAGCGCGCTGGAATTTGACCTGATCTGGTATGGCATTCTTTACACGATCACCTGCCAGATTGCCTATCTCACGCCGCCCTTCGGCTATAACCTGTTTCTCATGCGCGCCATGGCCCCGCCTGATTTCACGCTGCCGGTGATCTACCGTTCGGTGATCCCCTTTGTTCTGCTGATGCTGCTGACACTGGTGATCCTGATGATGTTCCCGCAGCTTGCGCTGTGGCTGCCGCAACTGATCTACGGAACCTGACCCCCAACCTGAACCCATCGAGGGGCGGGAAAAACCGCCCCCACCACCCAACAAGGAGACAAAGACGATGACAACCAGACGTTCCTTTCTGACCAAAGGCGCCATCGCCGGCGCCGCCACCCTTGCTGCGCCCGTCGTCGCGCGCGCCCAGGATGCGCCTATCAAATGGCGCATGCAGACCTATGCCGGGTCGGCGCTGGGTGAGCAGGTGGTGAAACCCGCCGTTGACATGTTCAACCGCATCGCCGCCGGGCAGATGGAGATCGAACTGTTCTACGCCGATCAGCTTGTTCCCACGGCGGAACTGTTCCGCGCCATGCAGTCCGGCACCATCGACTGCGTGCAGTCGGATGATGACAGCATGGCCTCGCCCACCGAAGTCACCGTGTTCGGCGGCTATTTCCCGCTGGGCCTGCGCTACAGCCTCGACGTGCCCGCGCTGTTCAACAAATACGGCCTGAAGGCGATCTGGGAAGAGGAATATGCCAAGGTCGGGGTGAAACACATTTCCGCCGGCGCCTGGGATCCCTGCCATTTCGCCACGAAAGACCCGATCAATTCGCTGGCCGACCTGCAGGGCAAGCGGGTGTTCACCTTCCCCACCGCGGGCCGTTTCCTGACCCGCTTTGGCGTGGTGCCGGTGACTCTGCCATGGGAAGACATCGAAGTGGCGATGCAGACGGGCGAGCTTGACGGCATCGCATGGTCGGGCATCACCGAGGTTTACACAGTGGGCTGGTCGAACGTGACCAACTATTTCCTGACCAACAACATCTCGGGCGCGTGGATCGGACATTTCTTCGCCAATATGGACCGCTGGAACGAACTGCCCCCGCATCTGCAGGAACTGGTGGCCGTGTGCTTCGAACAGTCGCATTATTATCGCCAGCACTGGTATTGGGCGGGCGAGGCCGATCTGCGCGTGAACGGGCCGAAACTGCAACTGACCACCATTCCCGATGCCGAATGGGCCACCGTGGAAACCGCCGCGCAGGAATTCTGGGATGAAATCGCGGCGGAATCGGAGACCAAGGCCAAGGTTGTGGCGATCATCAAGCAATACAACGATGTGCAAGTGAAGGCCGGGCGGCCCTACCGCTATACCTGAGTGCTGCCACAGCCCCGGCAGCACGCCGGGGCCCCACAGGAAAGATGCCCCGGGATCATCCCCGGGGCATCCTTGCACAGGCGGCGCGCGCCGCAGAGGGAAAGAGGCCGGACATGCCCGGAAACATGACATTCGACGAACTGACCGCCGCCGTGGCCCGGGGCGACATCGACACGGTGCTGGTCGCGGCCATCGACATGCAGGGCCGCCTGATGGGCAAGCGGTTTCACGCGCAATATTTCATTGATGGCGGCCACGTCGAGACGCATTGCTGCAACTACCTTCTGGCCATCGACATGGAGATGACCACCGTTCCCGGCTATAAATCCACCGGCTGGCAGACCGGCTATGGCGATTATGTGATGAAGCCCGATATGGCCACCCTGCGCCCCCTGCCCTGGCTGCCGGGCACCGCGCTGGTTCTGTGCGATCTGCTGGATCATCACACGCATGAGGAAGTTCAGTATTCCCCCCGTGCGATCCTGAAAAAGCAGGTGGCACGCGCGCGGGCCATGGGCTTTGCGCCCATGATGGCGACGGAACTTGAATTCTACCTGTTCGAGAACAGCCTTGAATCGCTGCGCGACGGGCTGCGCCAGCATGGCCAGATCCGCGATCTGGTGCCTGTTTCCGCCTATAACGAGGATTACCACCTGTTCCAGACCACCAAGGAAGAGGTGGTGATGCGCGCCGTGCGCAACGGGCTTTATGGCGCAGGCGTGCCGGTGGAATGTTCCAAGGGTGAGGCCGACGCGGGGCAGGAGGAAATCAACGTCAAGTATTCCGAAGCGCTGGATACGGCCGACAACCATTCCATCACCAAGCAGGCCGTCAAGGAAATTGCCTGGTCCAAGGGCCGTTCCGTGACCTTCATGGCGAAATACGACCACCGCCGCGCCGGTTCATCCTCGCATGTGCATCAGTCGCTTTGGACGCTGGACGGCCAGCCCGCATTCAGGGATGAGGCCGACGCGCATGGCATGTCTGCGGTGATGAAGCAATTTCTGGCCGGCCAACTGGCCCATGCCGAGGAAATCGCGGCCTTCCTTGCCCCCAATGTCAACAGCTACAAACGCTTCTGCACCGGCATGTTCGCCCCCACCAAGGCGGTGTGGAGCCGCGACAACCGCACAGCAGGCTTCCGCGTCTGTGGCGAGGGCACCAAGGGCGTGCGCGTGGAATGCCGCATCGGCGGGGCCGACCTGAACCCCTACCTCGCCATGGCGGCCCTGCTGGCCGCGGGTCTGGCGGGGATCGAGGGCCAGATGACGCTGGAGCCTGAAATGCAGGGCGACATGTATCAGGCCACCGGCATCCGCGAGATCCCGAAAACCCTGCGCGAGGCCGCCGCGTTGCTGCACGGATCGGCCATGCTGCGCGCAGCCTTTGGCGATGATGTGGTGGATCATTACCACCACGCCGCGCAGTGGGAGATTTCGGAAACCGACCGCGTGGTGACGGATTTCGAATTGCAACGGCTGCTGGAGCGGGCGTGACCGCCCGACCGGCAAGATGCGGGATGGCCCGAGGGTCAGCCCCAGGATATCGGCGGGCCGGTTGCCCGCCCCACGAGGTGAAAGATGAAACCGATCGAATTGATTTCCCCGGTGGATGGCAGCGTCTATGCCACGCGCACGCCCCTGTCGCGAGAGGCTGCCGTGGCGGTGGCCGCCCGCGCCCGGGCCGCACAACAAGGCTGGGCCGCCCGCCCGCTGGACGAGCGCATTGCGCTGGTCAAGGCCGGGGTGGCGGCGCTGATCGCCAAGAAGGATGTGCTGGTTGACGAACTGGCCTGGCAGATGGGCCGCCCCGTGCGCTTTGGCGGCGAATTCGGCGGGGTGAATGACCGCACCAATTACATGGCCGAGATCGCGGCGGAAACGCTGGCCCCGCATATGGTCGAGGACAGCGAGCGGTTCACCCGCTATCTGGCGCGCGATCCGGTGGGCGTGGTGTTCATCGTGGCCCCGTGGAACTACCCCTATCTCACCACGATCAACACGCTGGCCCCCGCACTGATCGCGGGTAATACCGTGGTGCTGAAACATGCGTCGCAAACCCTGCTGGTGGGCGAACGTCTGGCCGAGGCGTTCCACGCGGCGGGCGTGCCCGAAGATGTGTTCCAGAATGTCGTGCTGGACCATGCCACCACCGAACATCTGATAGGCGCGCGCGCCTTCAACTTCGTGAACTTTACCGGCTCGGTCGGCGGCGGGCAGGCGATGGAACGCGCGGCGGCGGGCACATTCACCGGACTGGGGCTGGAATTGGGCGGCAAAGACCCCGGCTATGTGCGCGCCGATGCCGATCTGGATGCGGCGGTGGACAGCCTGATGGACGGCGCGATGTATAACGCGGGGCAATGCTGCTGCGGAATCGAGCGCATCTATGTGCATGAAAGCCTGTATGACGCCTTCGTCGAAAAATCGGTGGCCTGGGTCAAGGGGCTGGCACTGGGCAATCCGTTCGATGCGGCCTCGACGCTCGGCCCGATGGCCAACGCCCGCTTTGCCGCCGTGGTGCGGACGCAGACCGCCGAGGCCGTTGCAGCGGGTGCGCAACCGCTGATCGACCCCGCGCTGTTCCCTGCCGATGATGGCGGAGCCTATCTGGCACCGCAGATACTGGTGAACGTCGATCATTCCATGCGGGTGATGATGGAAGAATCTTTCGGCCCGGTTGTTGGAATAATGAAAGTCAAAGACGACGCCGAGGCGATTTCCCTTATGAATGATAGCCCCTATGGCCTGACATGTTCGATATGGACAAGCGATGCCGAGGCGGCCGCCTCTATCGGCGCGCAGATCGAGACGGGCACCGTGTTCATGAACCGCTGCGATTACCTTGACCCTGCCCTGTGCTGGACCGGCTGCAAGGACACCGGGCGCGGCGGTTCACTCTCCTATCTCGGGTTCCACGCGGTCACGCGGCCCAAATCCTACCATCTCAAGAAGGTGACGAAATGACCCATACTGTTCCGAACCGGAACTGGTCCTACCCCACGGCGATCAAATTCGGCGTGGGCCGGGTGGCCGAACTGGCCGAACATTGTGCCGGGGCCGGCCTGAAAAACCCGCTGCTGGTGACGGACAAGGCGCTGGCATCGCTGCCCATCACCGCGAAGGCGCTGGATGTGCTGGCAGCGGCAGGCCTTGGCCGCGCGATGTTTTCCGAGGTGGACGCCAACCCGACCGAGATCAACATGGCGGCGGGCATTGCGGCCTATCTGGCAGGCGGGCATGACGGGGTGGTGTGCTTCGGCGGTGGATCGGCGCTTGATCTGGGCAAGATGATCGCGCTGATGGCCGCTCAGGCCACCGGCCTGTCGGTCTGGGAACTGGAGGACGTGGACGACTGGTATACCCGCGCCGATGCCACCAAAATCGCGCCGATCATCGCGGTGCCCACCACCGCCGGAACGGGGTCGGAGGTGGGCCGCGCGGGCGTGCTGACCAATTCGGAAACGCACAAGAAAAAGATCATCTTCCATCCCAAGCTGATGCCCGCCGTCACGATCTGCGACCCGGCGCTGACCGTGGGCATGCCGCGTTTCATCACCGCAGGCACCGGGATGGACGCGCTGGCGCATTGCCTTGAGGCGTATTGCAGCCCCTTCTACCATCCGATGAGCCAGGGCATCGCGCTGGAGGGGATGCGGCTGGTGTTCGAAAACCTGCCGAAGGTCTATGCCAACCCGAACGATCTGGACGCCCGCGCGCATATGATGTCGGCGGCTGCCATGGGGGCAGTGGCGTTCCAGAAGGGGCTGGGGGCCATTCACAGCCTCAGCCACCCGGTTGGCGCGGTTTACAACACCCATCACGGCACCACCAATGCCGTGGTCATGCCCATGGTGCTGGAATTCAACCGCGCGGCCATCGAGGACCGCATCGAAAAGGCCGCCGCCTATCTGGGCTTTGACGGTGGTTTTGCGGGGTTCCACGATCAGGTGATGGAGTTGCGGACGCTGCTGGGCATCCCGGAAAACCTGTCGGCCATGGGGGTTCTTTATGCCGATCTGGACAGGTTGACCGACATGGCGCTGGAAGATCCGTCCTGCGGCGGCAACCCGGTGGTGATGACGCGTGAAAACACACGGGCGCTGTTTGACGCCTGCATGTAACCGCCACGCCTGCGGCCGGGGTTTCTCAGTGAAAAACCTTGGTGCATCCACGGGTTGCACCATGCCATGACCGCACATCACACCACAGATACGCTGGTGATCGGCGCGGGGGTCATCGGGCTGGCCGTGGCGCTGCGGCTGGCATCGGCCGGGCATGATGTGCTGCTGCTTGATCCGGCGCCGCCCGGGTCGGGTGCGTCCTATGGCAATGCGGGCACGATTGCCGACTATGCCGTGCTGCCGGTGGGCACGCCGGATGTGTTGAAAAACCTGCCCTCGCTGCTGTTTGACCGCAACTCGCCGCTTGCCATCCGCCATGCCGCGCTGGCCAGCCTTGCGCCATGGCTGCTGCGTTTCGCCCGGCAGTCGCTGCCCGCCGCCGCGGCGCGCAACACCCATGCCATCGCCCGGCTGGTGGCCGACGCCTGCCCCCGGTGGGAGGATCTGGCGAGCCAGATTGGCGGGCAGGCGTTGATGCAGCGGCGCGGCTGCCTTTACGCCTACGAATCCGCCCGCAGCTATGCCGCCGCCGGGACCGATATGGCCAACCGCCGCAGCCATGGAATCAGCGCCGAGTTGATCGGCCCGGATGCGCTGGCAGCGATGGAGCCTGCCTTGCCACCCATGGCCGGGGCCGCGTTCTTTCCCAAGGCGGTGTTTCTGTCAGATCCCGGGCAGATGGTGGGCCTGCTGGCCAAGGCTGCCTTTGCCGCCGGTGCGGGGCTTGTCGCTGGCCGCGCGACGGGTCTGGAACGGCGGATCGACGGTATCCTGACCCAGGCCCGGGCTGCTGATGGCGGTGACATACGCATCCACAGCCGCCGGGTGGTAATCGCCGCCGGGGCGCATTCCCGCGCGCTGGCCGCGCAGGCGGGCGACACGGTGCCGCTGGATACCGAGCGCGGCTACCATCTGGAATGGGACATGGCCCTGCCCCGGCTGACCCGCCCTACCTGCCCCACGGCGCGCGGGTTTTACCTATGCCCGATGGACGGGCGGTTGCGCGTTGCGGGCACCGTTGAGCTGGGCGGGCTGACCGCCCCGCCGTCACCGCACCGCATCGCCCGGCTGCTGGCGGGTGCGCGGGCGATCTTTCCCGATCTGGGCGGGCCTGACCGCACATGGATGGGCTTTCGCCCTTCGCTGCCCGACAGCCTGCCGGTCATCGGGCCTTCGCGCGGCGGGTCCGATGTGATCCACGCCTTTGGCCATGGCCATATCGGGCTGACATTGGCCCCGATCACCGCGCAGATTGTGGTCGATCTGGTGGCTGGCCGCGCCCCGCCGGTGCCACTGGCCCCCTACAGCGCCGCGCGGTTCTGAAGCCGCCCGGCCAGCAGCGGCACCAGCGCCAGCACAAGCAGCAAGGCCAGCGCGGCAAAGCCAAAGGCCGCCCGCAGGCCAAAGGCCCCGGCAATCACCCCCAGCGCGGGCGGGCCAAAGAAATAGCCGAAATAGCCAAACAGCGTGGCCCGCGCCACCGCGCGCGCCCGCGCCTCGGGCTGCGCCATGCGGCCCACCAGCGAAAACGCCGTGGGGGCCAGCACCGACGCCCCGATGCCCATGATGATGAACCCCGCATAGGCCATGGCCGGGCTGGTCGCCGCAGCCGCCACCAGCGCGCCGATGGCCGCCAGCACCGCGCCGCCGGTCAACAGCCGTTCGGGGCTGATCCGCGAAACCAGCCCCTGCCCTGCCAGCCGCGACACCCCCATGGTCAGGGCCAGCACTGCGGGGCCAAGGCTGCCCTCGGCCGCCGATCCGCCCAAAGTGCGCTCGATATGCAGGGCCGACCAGGCTTCGGCCGCGTTTTCCGACAGGAAGGCGATCATGACGATGGCCCCGCCAATCAGCGGCAGGCGGCCCAGATGCCCCGCCGTGCCGCCCTTGGGCTTGCGCAGCCCGATGATGCGCCCGTCACGTTCCAGCGCCACCAGCGCCAGCGCCATGGCCGTCAGCCCCGCCGTGCCCAGCACCATGCCCGGGCTCCAGCCCGCCGCCCGTGCCGCACCCGTGCCCACCGCCCCGACCGCATAGGCCAGCGAATAGGCGGCGTGGCACAGGTTCATCAGATGCAGGCCGCGGTCATTTTCCAACGCCGCCACCCGCGCGTTCATCAGCACATCCAGCGTGCCGGTGGTGGCGCCGCAGCCCGCCATCGCCAGCGCAAAGACCCACAGCGCACCCGCCTGCCCCGGCATCACAAAGGCCAGCCCCATCGCCAGCACCGCCACCGGCAGCGCCACCCGGCCCAGCAAGGTGCCTGTGCCCGGAGCCAGCAGCATGGCCGTCACCGCCGCCACCGGGGCTGCCAGCATCAACAGGCCCAGCGTGGCCTCGGACACGCCCAGCATATCCTTGGTGTCCGGCATCACGGCGGCAAAGGCGCCCCACAGCAGGCCCATGGCGGCAAAAGCCGCCACAGCAGGCCGCGCTGTGCCAAGGGTGGTGAGAAAGCTCATGGGAGGCTCCGTTGCAGGTGCCACAGCTATCGTGGCCCCCGCAGCGCGGCAAGCCTGCCGCCGACGCCTGCTGGTCGGCGGGCGACAGCGGCCCCGCACCATGCCGGGGCGGGCTGTTCAGCCGCTGAACGCGGCCTTACAGCCTTTCCAACAGCGAAGAACGCCCAACAGGGCTGATAAGCGCACCCCGGGCGCAGCTCGTCTCAGGCAAAGGTCATCAGCGAACGGTGGCAGGCGACACCGGCCTTGGCCCCATCAGCCACCGCCTGCGGCGCGCTTGGCATCGGCCGGGCCAGATCACCCGCCGCGAACACACCGGGCACCGATGTGACGCCCCATTCATCGGCCACCACATGATTGCCGAACGGCCCTTCGGTGACGGCACAGCCAAGGCTCAACGCCAGATCGCTGGCAAAGACAGTGCGCGCCCCCAGATAGACCGCTTCGCGGGCCACCTGCTGCCCGCCCTCCAGCACCAGCGCGCGCAATTGCCCCGCCTCATGCAGCAGCGCCGCAACCGGCGCGTCATGAATTGCCACGCCCTCAGCCGTCAGGTGGCGGCGCATGTCATCCTCCAGCGGCTGCCCGTGCAGGAACAGCGCACGGTCAGCGGTCCAATGCGCCAGCATCTGCACCTGATGCAGCGCAGCCGGGTGCAGCATCAGCACACCCGTAGGCCGGTCGGCCAACTCGTATCCGTGGCAATAGGGGCAATGCACCGCCGTGATGCCCCAGCATTCCGCCAGCCCGGGCAGCGGCGGCAGGATATCGGTCTGGCCCGTGGCCAACAGCAGGCGGCGGGCGACATGGGTGTGCCCGGCATCATCCGTAAGGCGGAAACTGTCGCCATCGGCGACCGCCGCTGTCACCCGCGCCTCGTGCAGCGCAACTGTGGGATAGGCCAGAACCTGCGCCCGCCCGGCCAGCCGCAGCGCGTCGGGCGGGGTGCCGTCATGGCCGAACAGCCCGTGGGAATGCGCCGAAAAGCGGTTGCGCGTGACGCCGCTGTCAAACAACGTGACGCTGCGGCGGCCCCGCGCCAGCATCAGGGCGGCGGAAATGCCGGCAAAGCTGCCGCCGATCACCGCCACATCGGCGATGGCAACAGCATTCAGGCCGCCGGAAGCGGGGTTTTCAGCGCGGTTCATGGGATTCTCCTTGCGGGATGCGATTCTCGTAACTAATATAGTTACATGAAACAGGACAGCAAGCTTTCTCTCGCCCTGCATGCTTTGGGGCATATGGCGCGGGCCCCGGGGCAGCCGATGACATCGGATGTCATCGCGCAGCACAATGCCACCAACCCGGTGGTGGTGCGCCGTGTGCTGGGGCTATTGCGCGACAAGGGCATCGTCCTTTCGGAAAAGGGCCATGCGGGCGGCTGGCGGCTGGCCCGCCCCCCCGCCACGATCACGCTGGCCGACGTGTATCTGGCCATCGGCGAGCCGTTCCTGCGCCCGCAGCCCCTGTCTGACATGCCCAGTTGCGCCGTTGTGGCGGCGATGCAGGGCACCGTTCTGGCGGCAATGGCCGAGGCCGAGGCGGTGCTGATCCGCCATTTCACCGCCTGCACCATTGCCGATCTGGGTGCGGCCATGCAGGACGGCATGCAGCAAGCCATGCGCAATAGCCTGTAAAACCGCTTTCCTTTCCTGCGAATCCGCCCTATAGCCCCCCGGTCGCGCCGCACACCCTTGGAGGGCGGCGGACTTATCATATGGAGAACCTCAATGGCTGGTGAAATCCCTGATTTTCACGCCGAGGTACGGACGGGGACAGGCAAGGGGGCCGCTCGTCAAGCTCGTCGTGAGGGCTACGTACCCGGTATTGTCTATGGCGGCGGTGTGGAACCGCTGTCGATCAATATCAAATACAACGCACTGCTGAACCGGCTGAAGAAAGGCCGTTTCCTGCAAACGCTGTTCAACCTGAAGGTTGAGGGCGAAGAAGACGTGCGTGTGATCTGCCGCGGCGTCCAGCGTGACGTGGTGAAGGATCTGCCGACCCATGTGGATTTCATGCGCCTGCGCCGCACCTCGCGCGTGGCGCTGTTCATCCACGTGACCTTTGAAAACCACGATGCGGCCCCCGGGCTGAAACGTGGCGGCACGCTGACCGTGGTGCGCCCCGAGGTCGAACTGGAAGTGACCGCCGGTGACATTCCCGACCACATCACCGTGGACCTGACCGGCAAGAACATCGGCGATGTGATCCACATCAACGACGTGGTGCTGCCCGAAGGTGCCAAGCCGACCATCGACCGCAACTTCGTGATCGCCAACATTTCGGCCCCCTCGGGCCTGCGTTCGGCCGACAACGAAGAAGAAGCCTGACAGCCTGCGCCCTGTGGGGCGTGACGGGGCGGCGGATGCACAGGCGTCCGCCGCCCTTTTGCTTGGTCGGCCATCGGTTCACGCTGCCGGGCGAGGTCGCCGCTCACGCGCCGATATGCTGCACGCTGGCAAAGATCTCCAGCTCCGGCGGGCCTGCGTAAATGTCGGAATGGCCGCCCGCGCCGCGATGCGCTGCGCGGAACGCCTCGGATTTCGTCCAGCCCGTGAAGGCCGCCTCGGATTCCCACATGGTATGCGAGGCGTAGAGCACATGGTCGGCCCGCACCGGGCCCTTCATCAGATGGAAGGCCACGAAACCCGGCACCTGGGGCAACTGGCTGTCGCGGTTCTTCCACACCGCCTCGAACGCGGCCTCCTGCCCGGGCTTTACCCGGAAACGGTTCATGGTCAGATACATGGCACACTCCTGCAAGGGGTTTGGGCTGGATGGCGGGCGCTGTGCGCGGGCTGTCGGGCAAGGCATGTCATCACCCGCACCGCCGCCCGGGTCAAGCCTCAGGCCACGCGTTCCAGCACCACCGTGGCCGCCCGCGACCCCATGGGTGCATAGGTGAAACCCTGGGCCGAGGCGGCATCAAAGATACGCTTGATCCCGGCCTTGCCATAGATCGCGGGATGAATCTCCATCACCATCAGGCGCAGGTCAGGCGGCAGGGGGGTGTTGAGCAGGTCCAACTCCCCCCCTTCGATGTCGATGCTCAGCACCGTGGGGCGGAACCTTTCCAGCAAGGTGCCAAAGCGCAGCGCGGGCACCGCCACCTCGCGCGCGTTTTTCGCCCCCTCGCGCGGGGTCAGCGATGAGGCCCAGAAAGACCGGCGCACGGTGAACACCACATGGTCGCCGTCAAATGCGTCAGGCACCACGGCCCCATGGGCAATCTCGCCCGTCACCCCGTTGCGCGCCAGATTGGCCTGCGCCACCGGGGCCATCTGCGGCCCCGCCTCGACCCCCGCCACAGGGGCCGCAACCACCTTGCCCGCCAGTGATGCCAGAAACCCCGCCCCCGCCCCCAGATCCAGAAACCTGTCACGCGGGCGCAGGTGTTTCAGCAGCGCCTCGGCCTCTGTATGCTCATACTTCCCGCTGGCCATGGCGGTATCCAGTTGCCCCGTCATCAGCGCGTCGGGGATGTGCAGCGTCACGCCGCTGATAAGATATTCCGCCACTTGGCCCCCGCTGCATGCCCGCTGCCGTTGCATCCCCGGCCCCGCAGACCTAAAACGCTAGCGGGCGGCCCCGCGCTTGTCCAGCCATGCGTGCCGGGCCATGCCCGCCGGGAAAGGAGACGGCCATGAAGCTTTTTACCGGCCTCGGCAATCCGGGCGCGGCCTATGCGGGCAACCGGCACAACATCGGCTTCATGGCGGTGGACCGGATCGCGGCGGATCACGGTTTCGCGCCGTGGCGGGCGCGGTTTCAGGGGCTGGCAACCGAGGGTCGGCTGGGCGCGGACAAGGTGGTGCTGCTGAAACCCGCCACCTTCATGAACCTGTCAGGGCAGGCGGTGGGCGAGGCGCTGCGTTTTTACAAGCTGACGCCCGCCGATCTGGTGGTGTTTCATGACGAGCTTGATCTGGCCCCCGGCAAGGCGCGGGTAAAACAGGGCGGCGGCCATGCCGGGCACAATGGCCTGCGGTCGATCCATGCACATGTGGGCGAGGCTTATGGCCGGGTGCGGTTGGGCATCGGCCACCCCGGGCACAAGGATGCGGTGGCGCATTATGTGCTGTCGGATTTCGCCAAGGCGGAACAGGGCTGGCTGGATGATCTTTTGCGCGGCATTTCCGACGGGGCGGCGCATCTGGCCGATGGCGACGCGGCGCGGTTCATGAACGCCGTGGCCTTGCGCACCGCCCCGCCGCGCGCACCCACGGGAACCGACCGGCGCGACCCTGCCCCGCCCCAGCCCGAACCGCCGCGCGCGCCGAAAACCGTTTCCCTGCCTGCCGAGCCTGACACGCGCAGCGCACTTCAGCGGCTGGCGGACCGGTTCCGGTGAGCGGGGACCGCGACATCCGCGACGTTTTCCGCGCGCAGGCCAGGGCCTGCGACATGCTGGGCTCGCCCTTTACCGCGCGGCTGCTGGCGATGTTGGCCGACCGGCTGGCGCCCGGCAGCCCGCTGGCCGACCGCATTCTGGGTTGGCCGGGCGACGCCGGGCCATCGGGCGATTCCGTGCCGCTGCGGCTGGCCGGGGGGCTGCATGCGCTGGTGCAGACCGGGCGGGATGCCGCGCTGGCCGCGGTATATGCCGATACCGCAGCCCATACCGGCGATGCGCTGTGGCAGCCGGTAGCGGCGGCGCTGGCGGCGCATGAGAACTTTCTGATGGCATGGCTGAACAGCCCGCCGCAGACCAACGAGGTGCGCCGTGCCGCCGTGCTGATCGCCGCCGGGCATTGGCTGACCGCGCGCTTTGGCCTGCCGCTGGTGCTGTCGGAACTGGGGGCCAGCGCCGGGCTGAACCTGCTGTGGGATCGTTACGCGCTGGATCTGCCAGGGTTGCGCCTTGGCCCGGATGACCCGGCGTTGGTGCTTAGCCCCGATTGGCGCGGCGCGCTGCCCCCACATTGCCCGCCAGAGATCGCCGCCCGCGCTGGCGTGGATCTGAACCCGCTGGATCCGGTGGCAGACCGGCTGCGCCTGCTGGCCTATATCTGGGCCGACCAGACAGACAGGCTGACCCGCACCAAGGCCGCCCTGGCCGAGGCTGTGCGGCTGCGCCCGCCCGTCGCCCGCGCCGATGCGGTGGACTGGCTGGACACCCGGCTGGCCAACCGCCACGCAGGCCATCTGCATCTGGTCTTCCATACGATCGCCTGGCAATATTTCCCCCCTGCCGCACAGGCGCGGGGCGAGGCGCTGCTGGCCGCCGCCGGCGCACGGGCCACGGCCGATGCCCCGCTGGCCCGGCTGGCGATGGAGGCGGATGCAACCCCCGGCAGCGCCGCCGTGACGCTGAACCTCTGGCCCGGGAATGTGCGGCTGGTGATGGGCCGCGCCGATTTTCATGGGCGCTGGGTCGAATGGCTGGCCTCCGCGCCCTGACACCCGCCAGGCGATTGGTCCGCATGCCCGAAACTCTCCACCGAAACTTTCCACAGAAACAAGACGTAACTTCGTGCAATCACGCGAAAATTCTGCACCACAGGCATCGACAGTGGCCGCCCTGTGCGTAGGATGCCCCCGGCCATGAAGGAGTGCCCCATGAAAGATTTGTCGCTGAACGTGCTGGGAGGCCCGCTGGAATCCTGCTCCACCGATCCGCTGACCGGCTATTACCGCAACGGGTGCTGCGACACCGGGCTGGAGGATCGCGGCCGCCACACTGTCTGCGCCACGATGACCGACGAATTTCTGGCGCTGTCGAAATATCTGGGCAATGACCTCAGCACGCCCCGGCCCGAATACGGCTTTGCCGGGTTGAAGCCGGGCGACCAGTGGTGCCTGTGCGCCGGACGCTTCCTGCAAGCGCATGAGGAAGGTGCCGCACCGCAACTGCGCCTGGCCGCCACCCACGCCCGCACGCTGGACATCGTGCCGCTGGAGGTGCTGCGGCTTTATGCGGTGGATTAACAACGGATGGCAGCGGGCCGCAGCCGATCACCCTTCGCTGCGCCCTTCGCTCTCGCGGTTGCCTGCATAATGCCGCGCCAGCGGAAATTCCGGCAGCCATGATTCGCGCCGCACTGTCCACAGCTCATACGTCGGCATGAACTGGTCAGGGGCGTCCAGCGCGCCCAGATTGACCTCCACCTCGTCGCCGCTTTGCCCGAACACCGGCGAGCCGCAGTTCGGGCAGAAGAACCGCCCGTTAAAGGCGCGCGCATCGCCCGTGACCGTCACCGCATCTTGCGGGAAGATCGCCGAGGCGTGGAACAGGGCCCCGTGGTGTTTGCGGCAAGTCAGGCAATGGCAGATGCCGACCCGGTAGGGCCTGCCCATGGCCACAAGCCGGACATTGCCGCAGACGCAGCCACCCGTGACCTGCCCGCTGTCTTTCCCGTCCACGCCCATACCAGCCACGCCCCTACCGTCAGATCTTCATGTCAAACCCAAGGTGCTTTGCCACGGTGAAGATGTCCTTGTCGCCGCGCCCGCACATGTTCATCACGATGATATGGTCGGCGGGCAGCGTCGGCGCGATCTTCATCACATGGGCCAGCGCATGGCTTGGCTCCAGCGCGGGAATGATGCCTTCCAGCGCGCAGGACAGTTGGAACGCCTCCAATGCCTCGGCATCAGTGATGCTGACATATTGCGCGCGTTTGGTGTCATGCAGCCAGGCATGCTCCGGCCCGATGCCGGGGTAGTCGAGGCCAGCCGAGATCGAAAAGCCCTCAAGGATCTGCCCGTCAGGGTCTTGCAGCAGATAGGTGCGGTTGCCGTGCAGCACGCCGGGGCGCCCCCCGGTCAGACTGGCGCAATGCTGCATCCTGTCATCCACGCCCTTGCCCCCGGCCTCGACCCCGATGATGTTCACCGACGGATCGTCGAGGAAGGGGTAGAACAGCCCCATGGCGTTGGACCCGCCGCCGATGGCCGCGATGACGGTATCGGGCAGACGCCCCTCGCCCTCCTGCTCGGCCAGTTGCCAGCGCACTTCCTTGCCGATGATGCTTTGAAAGTCGCGCACCATCGCGGGGTAGGGATGCGGCCCGGCCACCGTGCCGATGCAATAGAACGTGTCGCGCACATTCGTCACCCAGTCGCGCAGCGCGTCGTTCATCGCATCCTTCAGCGTGCCGCGGCCAGATGTCACCGGCACCACCTCGGCCCCCAGCAGACGCATGCGGAACACGTTCGGCGCCTGGCGTTCCACATCATGCGCGCCCATGTAGACCACGCATTTCAGCCCGAACTTGGCGCAGACCGTGGCCGTGGCCACGCCGTGCTGGCCTGCCCCGGTTTCCGCGATGATCCGCGTCTTGCCCATGCGGCGGGCCAGAATGATCTGGCCCAGCACGTTGTTGATCTTGTGCGCGCCGGTGTGGTTCAGCTCGTCGCGTTTCATGTAGATTTTCGCGCCGCCCAAGTGCCGGGTCAGCCGCTCGGCATAATACAGCGGCGAAGGGCGGCCCACATAATGCTTCCACAGCCAGTCCATTTCCGCCCAGAAATCCGGGTCAGTCTTGGCAAATTCATAGCGCGCCTCAAGGTCGAGGATCAGCGGCATCAGGGTTTCCGACACGAAACGCCCGCCGAACATGCCGAAACGGCCCTGTTCATCGGGGCCGGTCATGTAGCTGTTGATCAGATCGTCGGGCATCGCTTCCTCCGTGGTTCAGCGGGATGTAGCGCCAATGCGGCGGGTGGTAAAGCGCGGCAACGTCACCGTTTCGCCGCGCCCTGACGTTTTCGTGAACGCCGCAGCGAAACTTGGGGGGCACCGAAGCGTAACTTCTGCGTTGATCGGTGCAAAAGGGCCGCAAGCCCCGCTGCGCCATATCCATTTGCCTCAACCCCAAGGAGAGACCAATGAACCGCATAGCCGCTGCCCTGCTCGCAACCACAGCACTTGCCACCCCCGCGCTTGCCGAAACCGCCATCGGCCTGACTGGCGACAAGACGCTGGTGATGATCGACACGACGACCGCCGCCGTCACCGGCACGATGGACGTCGAGGGCGTGGACCGTCTGCTGGGGATCGACTACCGCCCGTCCAACGGCACGCTGGTGGGCGTGACCGACGCGCATGTCATCGTGACCATCGACACGGCGACCGGCATGGCGACCGAACTTTCCACGATGAACGTCATGCTGCCCTCGACCGAGGGCGCGGTCATTGTCGATTTCAACCCGATGGCGGACCGGCTGCGTTTCATGACCGGCACCACCAACCACCGGGTGAACGTGGATACCGGCGAAGTGACCGTGGATGGCCCGTTGGCCTATATGGCCGGTGACATGCACGAGGGCGAAACGCCCAACATCATCGCCGCCGCCTATATCAACAGCTATGGCACGCCCGAGGCGACGGGCATGTTCGACATCGACGGCACGATTTCGGCGCTGATCAAGCAGGCCCCGCCGAATGACGGCACGCTGGCCGCCGTGGGCAAGCTGGGCGTGACGCTGGAAGGCCCGGTGGGCTTTGACGTGGCGACCACGGCGGACGGCACCAACACCGCCTGGCTGGCCGCGATGGGCGGGTTGCACACGGTTGATCTGGAAACCGGCGCCGTGACCGGCACCTGGGCCATCACCGGCACCGACCAGCCGATCCGCGACATCACGGTCCTCCCCGCGATGTGACGGAAGGGGGCGCGGCGGCGATCGCTCGCCGCGCCCCGTTTCAAAATTCCAGACGGTTGGTGCAAACTGTTTCGGGCGACTTTGGGTCAGCCCGCCGCCCTGACGAAATCGGCAATCCGCCCGGCATCCTTGACCCCCGGGGCAGATTCCACCCCTGATGACACATCCACCTGCCGCGCGCCGGTCAGGCGCACCGCCTCGGCCACATTTGCCGCCGTCAGCCCGCCCGCCAGCATCCACGGCCTGATCCAGCGCCGCCCGGCAAGAAGCCGCCAGTCAAAGGCCAGCCCGTTGCCGCCCGGCAGCGCCGCACCCTTTGGCGGTTTGGCATCCACAAGGATCTGGTCCGCCACCACGGAATAATCCAGCAGCGCCGCCAGATCGCCCTCATCGGCCACGCCCACCGCCTTCATCACCGGCAGGCCATAGCGCGCGCGCACAGCCGCCACCCGTTCGGGCGATTCGTGGCCGTGCAGTTGCAGCATGTCCAGCGGCACGGCTTCGACGATGGCATCCAGCGCGGCATCATCGGCATCCACCGTCAGGGCCACCTTGGCCAGCCCGATGGGCGCGGCCAGTGCCAGCACCTGCGCCTGCGCCAGCGTGAGATGCCGGGGCGATTTGGGAAAGAACACGAAACCCGCATAGGCCGCACCCGCAGACGCCACGGCAGCCACATCGGCCAGCGTGCGCAGGCCGCAGATTTTCACGCGGATGTCAGCCACCTAGCCGGCTTTCCGGCTGTCCAGCAGGGCCAGAACATCATCCTTCGGCTGGGCCTTGGCATCGCGCAGACTCGCCACCTCGCGCCGCAATTGCGCCACCTCACGCGCCTTGGTCGCGGCGGCGGCGCGGTGCTTGTGCTCACGGAACCATTCCCACAGGAAACCGATCAGCAGGCCCGCCACGATGCCGGCAAAAATTACGACGAAAAGTGGCAGTTCCATCGACCAGCCAAAGCCCAGGAAAGCCGCCATGTCATCGGGCAAGGTCTTGACCACCACCGGCGCGCGGTTGGCCAGTGCCACCGTCAGCAGCGACAGGGCAAGGGCGATCAGAAACAGATAGCGCAGCCAGCGGATCATCGGGTCATCCTGTCAGGTTCGGGGCTGCGCTGCCGGTTACTTGCCGTTCAGCCGGTCGCGCAGCAGTTTGCCGGTCTTGAAGAAGGGCACCTTCTTGTCTTCCACTTCAACGGCTTCGCCGGTGCGCGGGTTCCGTCCTACCCTCGCATCCCGCGCCTTGACCGAAAATGCGCCGAAACCGCGCAGTTCCACCCGGTCGCCCTTGGCCAGCGCCTCGATAATCTCTTCAAATACAGTGTTCACGATACGCTCGACATGGCGTTGCGTGAGATGCGGGTTTTCATCCGCGATTTTCTGGATCAGTTCCGAACGGATCATCCGAAGTGCCCCCCTGTGATCGGCCGGAATGCCGCCACGTTTTTCTTGTCACTGGACTATAGGCAAAAAAAATCGGCGCACAAACAGGAAAACCCGTTGAAAGCCGCTGCTTAGGCCCCGTGGGCCAAGAATTGCAAAAGGCCCCGCCTGATGGCGGGGCCTTTCATCGGTTCCCGCAGGCCCCGATCAGTTCCGGTCGCCGCCTTTCAGCGCCGCACCAAGGATGTCGCCCAGCGAAGCACCCGAATCGGACGAGCCATACTGCTCAACCGCTTCTTTCTCTTCCGCAATCTCGCGTGCCTTGATCGACAGGCCCAGACGGCGGGTCTTGCTGTCAACGTTGGTCACGCGGGCATCGACCTTGTCACCCACCTGGAAGCGTTCCGGGCGCTGGTCGGCACGGTCACGCGACAGGTCGGAACGACGGATGAACGACTTCATGCCGTTGTAATCCACCTCGATCCCGCCTTCTTCGATGGCGGTCACGGTGCAGGTGATCACAGAGCCACGCTTCACGCCGTCAACCGCGTCGGTGAAGGTGTCGTCGCCCAGAGCCTTGATCGACAGCGAGATACGCTCTTTCTCGATGTCCACTTCGGTGACGGCGGCTTTCACCGTGTCGCCCTTGCGGTAGTTCTGGATGGCGTCTTCGCCGCGCTGGTCCCACGACAGGTCCGACAGGTGAACCATGCCGTCGATGTCGTTGTCGAGGCCGACGAACAGACCGAATTCGGTGATGTTCTTGACTTCGCCTTCGATGGCCGTGCCGACCGGGTGGTTTTCGGCGAACACTTCCCACGGGTTGCGCATGGTCTGTTTCAGACCCAGCGACACGCGGCGTTTCGCGCTGTCGATCTCCAGCACCATCACCTCAACCTCTTGCGAGGTGGACACGATCTTGCCGGGGTGCACGTTCTTCTTGGTCCAGCTCATTTCGGAAACGTGAACCAGACCTTCGACACCGGCCTCCAGCTCCACGAATGCGCCGTAGTCGGTGATGTTGGTCACGCGGCCCTTGTGGACCGATTCCAGCGGATAGGCTTTTTCAACGGCATCCCACGGATCGGATTGCAGTTGCTTCATGCCCAGGCTGATGCGGTGCGTGTCCTTGTTGATCTTGATGACCTGCACCTTGACAGTTTCACCGATCGACAGGATTTCCGACGGATGGTTCACGCGGCGCCACGCCATGTCGGTGACATGCAGCAGGCCGTCAACTCCGCCCAGATCAACGAACGCACCGTATTCGGTGATGTTCTTGACCACGCCGTCGATCGACTGACCTTCCGACAGGTTGCCGATGACTTCGGCGCGCTGTTCCGCCCGCGATTCTTCCAGGATGGCGCGGCGCGAGACAACGATGTTGCCACGGCGACGGTCCATCTTCAGGATCTGGAACGGCTGCTTCATGCCCATAAGCGGGCCCGCGTCGCGCACGGGGCGCACATCGACCTGGCTACCCGGCAGGAAGGCCACAGCGCCGCCAAGATCAACGGTAAAGCCGCCCTTGACGCGGCCAAAGATCGCGCCGTCAACGCGCGTCTCGTTCGCATAGGCTTTTTCCAGACGGTCCCAGGCTTCTTCGCGCTTGGCCTTGTCGCGGCTGATCTGGGCTTCGCCGCGGGCATTTTCCACGCGGTCAAGATAGACTTCAACCTCATCGCCCACGGCCAGTTCGACCGCGCCGGAAAGGTCGGCAAATTCTTTCAGGTCAACGCGGCCTTCCATCTTGTAGCCGACGTCGATGATGGCCTGTCCCGCTTCGATAGCGATGACACGGCCTTTGACAACAGACCCTTCCTGAGGGGTGTCAATTTCCAAGCTCTCGTTCAGCAGAGCTTCGAATTCTTCCATAGAGGCTTTAGCGCACATGCAGTTCTGATCCTTTTCAACTATTTCACTGGCCATGCGGTTGGCTCCGCCGGTCTTTGCCCGATGCCAACAAGCATGGGCACCACCAACACGAAAGGGTCGCGGCTTTCGCCCGACCCTGCATGCCCCGGTGCCCGACGGCTTTTGCCGCCTTGTTGACTGCCGGTCTCTTAGTCAAATAAGGGCAGAGAGGCAAGCCCGTATCGCGGCTTAGCCTCGCGCCATGCGCGCTTCGACCAGCGCCACAGCCGCGGCCAGGGCCTCGTCAATGCCCAGCGCCGTCGTATCCAGCAGCACGGCATCGGCGGCCTGTGCCATGGGGGCGGTCTTGCGTTCGCTGTCGCGGGTGTCGCGGGCGCGCAGGTCGGCCAGCACCTCGTCCAGCGTCAGGTCGGGCGTGCGCTCGGCCAGTTCCTTCCAGCGGCGTTCTGCCCGCGCCTCATCCGACGCGGTGACAAACAGCTTCACCTCGGCCTCGGGGCAGATCACCGTGCCAATGTCGCGCCCGTCCAGAACGGCACCGCCCTCGCGCCGGGCGAAATCATGCTGGAACGCCACCAGCGCGGCCCGCACCTTGGGCAGGGCCGCGATTTTCGATGCGGCCTGCCCGACCTTGGCCGTGCGCAACCCGTCGCGCTGGAAATCATGCGCCGTCAACGCCTTTGCCGCCGCCACCGGGTCAAGCCCGTCCATCGCCTTGCGGGCCGTGGCGCGGTAAAGCAGCCCGGTATCCAGATAGTCAAAACCGAAATGCGCGGCCAGCGCCTTGGCAATCGTGCCCTTGCCCGCCGCTGCCGGACCGTCGATGGCGACCGTGAATTTCATGCCTGTCTCTTCTGCTGCTGCGCTGCCCCGGATCGGGGCGCGGTGTGGCAGCCCTTGTTACCCACAAGCGCGGGGCTGTCAAACAAGGGCGCCCGGCACCGTTACCCCAGATCGGCACCAAGGCTGCGCATCAGCCCTTCGAAAATCGGAAAGGAGGTGGCGATGGGTGACGCATCATCCACCGACACCGGCGCTTTCGCCGCCATGCCCAGAATCAGGAACGACATGGCGATGCGGTGGTCGATATGCGTCTTGCAGGTGGCCCCGCCCGGCACGCCCCCCGGCCCCATGCCATGCACGGTCAGGGTATCCTCGTCTTCCTCAATGCGCACGCCGCAGGCCTCAAGCCCGCGCGCCATCGCGTCGATCCGGTCGGATTCCTTCACACGCAGCTCCTTCACCCCCCGCATGACCGTGACGCCTTCGGCAAAGGCCGCCACAACAGACAGGATCGGGTATTCGTCGATCATCGAGGGCGCGCGTTCGGGCGGCACCTCGATGCCCTTCATCGGGCCGAAGCGCACGCGCAGATCGGCCACAGGCTCGCCGCCCTCCTCGCGCGGGTTCTCGAAGGCGATGTCGGCACCCATTTCCACCAGAGTGATGTATAGCCCGTTGCGCGTCAGGTTCTGGCTGACGCCCGGCACGAACACGTCGGACCCTTCGACCACCAGCGCCGCGCAGACCGGGAATGCGGCCGAGCTTGGGTCACGCGGCACGGCCACCGTCTGCGGGCGCAGTTCGGGCTGCCCGGTAAGTGTGATCACATTGCCCTCGGCCGTCTTTTCCACCGTCAGCTCTGCGCCAAAGCCAAGCAGCATGCGTTCGGAATGGTCGCGCGTCGCCTCGCGCTCAATCACCACCGTCTGCCCCGGCGCGTTCAGCCCGGCCAGCAGCACCGCCGATTTCACCTGCGCGGATGCCACGGGCGTCGCATAGCGCACCGGCACCGGGTTGGCCGCGCCCACCAGCGTCATCGGCAGCCGCCCGCCCTTGCGCCCATAGGCCTGCGCGCCGAACAGGCTCAGCGGGTCTGTCACCCGGCCCATGGGCCGCTTGCGCAGGGATGCGTCGCCGGTAAAGGTCGCGGTCATCGCATGCGTGGCCATGCAGCCCATGATCAGCCGCGCGCCGGTGCCCGAATTGCCGCAATCGATCACATCGGCGGGTTCGGAAAATCCGCCCACACCCACGCCATGCACCGACCAAGCGCCCGGCCCGTGCTGCACCACCTCGGCGCCGAAGGCGCGCATCGCCTTTGCCGTATCCAGCACATCCTGCCCTTCCAGAAGCCCGGTGATGCGCGTCTCGCCCACCGCCATCGCGCCAAAGATCAGCGCGCGGTGGCTGATGGATTTGTCACCCGGCACATCGGCCCGGCCCGTCAGTGGCCCGGCGCGGCGGGCGGTCATAGGTTGGGCAGCACCATGGCCAGACATCGGAAATCCTCGCGTCACATTTCGGCGCGAGGCTTAGCGAAAGCCCTGCGCCCGGTCCAGCACCTTCCGGCCCCGGCTTTCATCTTGGTCTGAAATATCCGCGCCGCAGGCCTCAGCCAGCTGAAAACGGGCGACTGCACGGTGCCACGGCGTCAGGCGTCAGCCGCAGCGACGCCCCGCCGCCGGAAGGTCGCGTAATCCGGCACCCTGCCCTCGCGCAGCGCCTTCTGCTCATAGCGGGTGGACAGCCAGTCATCCCAGGCCACGCCGCCATGCGCCACCAGTTCGAAGCCCGCCTGCGGCACCTCTTCAAGCGCCTGACGCATGTAGTCGGGAATGTCGGTGGCCACGCGGAATTCCGCGCCAGGGGCCAGCACGCGGGCCAGAGGCACCAGATGATCCTGCGTCACGAAACGGCGGCGGTGGTGGCGGCGCTTTGGCCAGGGGTCGGGGTAGTTCAGGAACGCCCGCGCCACCGACCCCGCAGGCAGCACATCGAACAATTCGCGCACGTCGCCCGGATGAACCGCCAGATTTGTCACCCCCGCCGCGCGGATCTTGCCCAGCAGCATGGCCACGCCGTTGATATAGGGCTCGCAACCGATCAGGCCGATGCCGGGATAGCGGGCGGCCATGTGCACCATATGCTCGCCACCGCCAAAGCCCACCTCCAGCCAGACCGGGCGCGCGCCGCCAAAGATCGCGGCCAGATCCAGCGGGCTGCGTTCCGGGTTTTCGGCAGCCCAGATGCCGCGCGGGCGCAGCGTGTCCATATCCTGCGAAAGATAGGTTTTCTGGCTGGGCCGCAACGTCTTGCCATGCCTGCGGCCATAAAAGTTGCGCCAGCCCGGGGCGTCGTCGTCGGTGTCTTCGGTCATCTGCTGCCCCCGGTCAAACCCGCCCCGCCCTATCCGGCCCCGTTCCGGGCGTCAAGGCAACGTCCCTGTGGTCAAGACGGCCGCCTTCCTGTGGCAGCGCTGATCGCAGCGTCGTGACGCAGGGGGTGCCACCGAGCGGGTGGAAAGAGGGAACTTTCCACCCGCAAAAGCGTTCGCAAGCATCTGACAGACCGGGGCTGCCACCCTGTTATCCGATAACAACGGCCTGTCTTTGCTTATCTCGGCACCCTGACCCTAGATCGGGGTATCGAGAAACCTGGAGGGTTAACCAATGATACGCATGATCCGCAACGCCGGTCTGGCCGCCATCGCCGCCACCACCTTTGTCACCGCCGCCGCCGCCCCTGCCATGGCGGGCGAACGTGAGCGCGACTTTCTGAAAGGCGTGGCCGCCACGGTCGTCGCCGGTGTCATCATCAATGACATCAAGCAAAAGAACCGCCAGCGCCAGCAGCAGCAATATGTGCCGGTGCAGCGCTACTACGCGCCGCAGCCGGTCTATGTGGAGCCGCGCCGCCAGGTGGTGCAGCGCCATTACGAGCCCAGCATCTACAGCATTCCCGCCGCGCAGACCTTCAACGACTACTCGTCGCGTGAAAAGCGGGTGATTCAGTCGCAACTGGCACGCGCCGGGTATTACAACGGCGCGATTGATGGCGTCTGGGGCCCGGGCACCTATCGCGCCGTGGCCGGTTATGCCCGCGACACTGGGCAGTCGGGCGTGCTCGAATCGCGCCGCAGCGCCTATTCGTTTTACGACAGCCTGCTGCTTGGCTGATCCTGACTGGCAGACAGACAAAAGCCCCGGTGCTGCCACCGGGGCTTTTTGCTGTGTGCTGCGCCGGGGTCAGATGGCGCTTTTCAAAGCCTCGACCAGATCGGTCTTTTCCCAGGAAAAGCCGCCATCCGCCTCGGGTGCGCGGCCGAAATGGCCATAGGCCGCCGTGCGGGCATAGATCGGGCGGTTCAGCTCCAGATGGGTGCGGATGCCGCGCGGCGTCAGATCCATGCAGGCGGCGACAGCGCGTTCGATCTGCGCCGCCTCGACCTGCCCGGTGCCATGGGTATCGACATAGATCGACAGGGGTTTCGCCACACCAATCGCATAGCTGACCTGCAACGTGCAGCGGTCGGCCAGACCTGCCGCCACCACGTTCTTGGCCAGATAGCGCGCGGCATAGGCTGCCGAACGGTCCACCTTGGTCGGATCCTTGCCGCTGAACGCGCCGCCGCCATGCGGGGCGGCCCCGCCATAGGTATCAACGATGATCTTGCGGCCCGTCAGGCCTGCGTCGCCATCAGGGCCCCCGATCACAAAGGTGCCGGTGGGGTTCACCCACCATTCGGTTGCCTCGGTCAGCCAGCCTGCGGGCAGAACCTCGCGGATGTAGGGCTCCACTATCGCGCGGATGTCGTCGCTGGTCTGGTCAGGGTTGGCATGCTGGGTGGACAGCACGATGGATGTCACCGCCACCGGCCTGCCATCCTCATAGCGCAGCGACAGCTGGCTTTTGGCATCGGGGCGCAAGGTGGGCTCCTGCCCCGATTTGCGGACCTCGGCCAGACGGCGCAGGATGGCATGGGCGTAAAGGATCGGTGCCGGCATCAGTTCCGGCGTTTCGCGGCAGGCATAGCCGAACATGATGCCCTGATCGCCCGCGCCGTCGCGGTCTACGCCCTGGGCAATATGCGCCGACTGCTTGTGCAGATAGTTCTGCACCTCCAGCGTGTTCCAGTGGAATTCATCCTGCTCATAGCCGATGTCCTTGACGCAGCCGCGCACGATCTGGTCCACCCGGCCCATGAATTCGTCCAGCTTGGCCGGATCGGAAAGGCCCACCTCGCCGCCCACGATGACGCGGGATGTGGTGGCAAAGGTCTCGCAGGCCACGCGGGCGTTGGGCTCTTCGGTCAGGAAGGCATCGAGAATGGCATCCGACACCCGGTCACACAGCTTGTCCGGGTGGCCCTCCGAGACGGACTCGGACGTGAAAACATAGGATTGGCGCGTCATGGGGAAGTGCTCCGTTAATATAGCCCGTCACGCCAGGAAGCCGTTGTGACAGTTGCACCGCGCTACACGCCCGCCCCGGAAGGGTCAAGCCTTCAGACCCGCCGCCGGAACATCAACAGGGCCGCGAGTCCCGCCAGCAACAGGCCCGTCACCGGCCACTCGCCAAAACGGGCATAGGGGGTCAGGGGCAACGCGCCGGGCAGGGTGACATCGCGGTAGGCGGCTGCACCCAGCGGGATCTGAGCAAGCACCCGGCCCCGCGCGTCGATCAGCGCCGACACGCCGGTATTGGCCACCCGCACCAGCGGCAGGCCCTGCTCGATGGCGCGCAACCGGGCCTGCGCCAGATGCTGATAGGGGCCGGTCAGGGTGCCGAACCAGCCGTCGTTGGTGATCTGCAGGATCCAGTCGGCCCGGCCCGGCGCTGCCCGCAGATCCTGCGGAAACACCGCCTCGTAGCAGATCAGCGGCAGCATCTTGCCAAGCGCTCCGCCCAGATCCAGCACCGCCGCCCCCGGCCCCGGGGAATAGCCGTTGCCTTCCTGCGTGGCAAAGGCCGTGATGCCGAACCAGTCGGCCATGGTATCGCCGTAAGGAATGTATTCGCCAAAGGGCACCAGATGGTGCTTGTCATACAGCGCCTGCACCCCGGCATCGGGGCCGATCACCGCAAGGCTGTTGAAATAGCGCAATCCCTGGGCCCGCTGGATGCCCACCGCCACCGGCACGCCTGCGCCGGCTTCGGCAATCGCCTGAAGGGCCCCCGGCGCATCATCCAGCAGCCATGGCACCGCGGTTTCGGGCCAGATCACCAGATCGGGGCGCGGCAGGGCAGCGGTATATTCCAACTGCCGGTCAAACAGCATTTCCACCATGCCGGGCTGCCATTTGGTGCGCTGGTCGGCATTGGGCTGCACCAGCCGCAGGGTGGCATCGCGGGGGATAGGGTCGGGGGCGGCCAACCGCATCTGGCCATATCCGGCCATCGCCCCCAGCAGCAGCAGCGCCGCCGCCAGCCCACGCCAGCGGAATGCCACCGGCAGGGCCGCAGCCAGCAATGTCAGACCCGTGAGGCCGGTAGGGCCTATCAGCCCCGCCACCTGCGCGGGCGTCCAGCCAACCCAGACATGGCCCGGCAAGGCCCAAGGAAAGCCGGTCAGCACATGGCCGCGCGCCAGTTCCGCCGCTGTCAGGGCCAAGGCAAACAGCAGGGCGCGGCGCGGACCTGTAACCAAGGCTGCCAGCGCCCCCGCCGCCGCCCAGAACAGCGCAAGACCAAACCCCATCAGCACCAGCGCGAAAGGGGCCATCCAGCCATGCCGGGCAATGTCGATCAGAAAGGGTTCGATGATCCAGCTCAGCGCAAGCACGAAATGCCCCGCGCCGCCGAACAGCGCCGTCCATGCCGCCGCCCGTGGCCCCGCAGCCTGCCCCAGCACACAGACCAGCGCCGCAAAGCCTGCCAGCGTGGCGGGCCAGACGCCAAGCGGAGCCTGCCCCAGCGCCATGGCGGCACCACAGCCAAAGGCCGCCACCAGCCGCAGGCGCGGTGACAGCGCCAGGTGGCGAACCCGCGGTTGCATGATCGGCACAGTCACCAGCGATGGCCCGTTGCCGCCAAGGCGGGTGCAAATCTGCGCGGCCCGGCGCAGCCTGCCTGCACCGCACCGTGTGCAAGCCTGCCACAAGTGGTTGCGGCACCTGCTTCCGTGACCGGAACCGCCGACCCGGCGCAAGACGCAGGCAGGGTCAGCGGCATTGAAATCAGGCCCCCGCCGGGCCTGACGGTTCCAGCCTCTCGGGCTCGGGCTTGGCCAGCAGCGCCACCGGCGTCGCCTGCGCGCCCGGCAGGCGCACACGCAGCCGCTTGATCCGCCGGGGATCCGCGTCGATCACCTCGAACTCGGCCCCGCTTTCATGCGCCACAATCTCGCCCCGCGCCGGCACCCGGCCGATTCGCAAGAAGATCAGCCCGCCCAGCGTGTCGATATCCTCGTCATCCTCGCCCAGCCGCAACTTGAGCCCGATCTCGGCCTCGAACTCGTCCAGAGGCGCGCGGGATTGCACCAGATAGACACCGGGCTTTTCCTGTGCCCACAATGCGCCCTCGGCCTCGTCATGTTCATCGTCGATCTGGCCGATCACCGTTTCGATCAGGTCTTCGATGGTCACAAGACCATCCACCCCGCCATATTCGTCGATCACCAGCGCCATATGCACCCGTTCGCGCTGCATCTTCTGCAACAGCACGCCGATAGGCATCGATGGCGGGGCATAAAGCACGGGCCGCAGCAGGTTGCGCAAGCTGAACCGCCCGCCGCTGCCGAAACCGTGCTGCAAGGCCAGATCCTTCAGCAATACCAGACCCTGCGGGTGGTCAAGCGACCCCTTGTAGACTGGCATCCGCGAAAAGCCCTGCTTGCGGAACACCTCGACCAGCTCATCGCGGCCAATCTCCAGCGGCACGGCGGCGATCTCCACCTTCGGGATCGCCACATCGTCGACCCGCAGGCGGCGCAGGTTGCCGATGCCGGGCAGGTTCAGGTTGCCGTTTGCGGGGGATGCTGTCGCCGATGGCGTGTCTGCCGCGGCTGACCCGTTGTCAGAGGGGGAAAAGGCGCTCAGCAAGCGGCTGAAAAACCCTGTTTGCCCCGGTTCAGCGGGTTCGTCTGTGTTCGGTCCCAGCGCGCTCTGCGCTGCCAGAGACCCGTCGTTGCTACTGCCCATCGGTCCTTTTCCAAAAAATTCCACAAAGCCGCGCGCTGCCGTCAGTAAGGGTCGGCCACACCAAGCTGAGCCAGTATACGGGTCTCGGTGCTTTCCATCAATTCGGCATCGTCATCATCTTCGTGATCATAGCCCAGCAAATGTAACAGGCCATGCACGATCAGATGCGTGACATGATCCTGCATTGTCTTGCCCTGTTCCAGCGCCTCGCGCGCGCAGGTATCCCAGGCAAGCGCAATGTCGCCCAGTTCGGTCGGGTCATCGGCTGTGCCGGGTTCGGGCGGCTGCGGCGCCTCGCCCGAAAATTCCGAACCACGCTCTTCCGACGGCCAGGACAGAACGTTGGTCGGCTGGCCCTTGGCGCGGAATGCGCCGTTCAGTTCCGCGATCCGGGCATCGTCGCAACCCATCAGGCACAGGCTGAACCCTTCGCGCGGCAATGACATGGCGGCAAGCGTTGCCGCTGCCGCCATATCCGCCCGTTCGGCAAGGCCAAAGCCTTGCCAGCGCGGGTCTTCGATCACTGTGTCAACCAGAGGCTCCATCATGCGCCTCATACGCCTCGATGATCCGGGCGACAAGCGCATGCCGCACTACATCCTTCGAGGTGAAGTAGTTGAAGCTGACGCCTTTGACATCCTTCAGGATACGCTCGGCATCGGCCAGCCCGCTGGCGGTGCCGCGCGGCAGGTCGATCTGGGTGCGGTCGCCGGTGATGACCATGCGCGAGCCCTCACCCAGACGGGTCAGGAACATCTTCATCTGCATGGTCGTGGCGTTCTGCGCCTCGTCCAGCACGACAAAGGCATTGGCCAGCGTGCGGCCCCGCATGAAGGCCAGCGGTGCGATCTCGATCCGCTTTTCCTCCATCAGCTTGGCCAGCTGCTTTTGCGGCAGGAAATCATTCAGCGCGTCGTAAAGCGGCTGCATGTAGGGGTCGATCTTTTCCTTCATGTCGCCAGGCAGAAAGCCCAGCCGCTCGCCCGCCTCGACCGCGGGGCGGGACAGGATGATCTTGTCCACCGCGCCACCGATCAGCATGGTCACGCCAACGGCGACGGCCAGATAGGTCTTGCCGGTGCCGGCTGGCCCGATGCCAAAGGCCATCTCGTGATCGAACAGGTTCTTCACATAGGCTTTCTGCGCCTCGGTCCGCGGATCGACGGGCTTCTTGCGGGTGCGCAGTTCGTATTTTCCCGGCGTGAACATTTCGATCTGTTCGCCGGGGTTGCGCACGATGTCGCTCATCGGTCGGCCCATCCGTATCGCGCCGTCAATGTCGCCGGCGGCAAGGCCGCGCCCTGATTCGAGCCGCGCATAAAGCGCCCGCAGCACCGCCGCTGCCTGCTCCCGCGCGCCCTTGTCGCCGATCACCGCCAGACGGTTGCCGCGCCTCAGCACATGCACCCCCATCTGATGTTCGATCTGTGCCAGGTTACGGTCAAATTCGCCGCAAAGGTCGATCAGAACACGGTTGTCGGGAAATTCCAGAAGCGTTTCTACCATATCTTCGGGACGGGTCGGGGGGGTCAGCGCGCTGATGCCCAAGGAGTTCTCCTTCTAGCAGGCAGGGTGAACGGGGGATGTGCAGACAGAGGGTATATCTAGAGTGTGCGACTGCATCGGCCACAAGGCAAGGGATTTGCCATGACATTTGCGTAACGTGGCGGCAGCGTGCCCAAGGCCCGCCGCAAAACCGGGCACGCCAAAGCAAAAGGCCGCGGGCGATGCCGCGGCCTTTGGTCTGGTGTCTGCCCGGATCAATTCGGCAGGATGTCGGGGAAGCGGTTCGTGCGGTATTCATTCACCACATAACCCGGCGGGAACTGGTTGTTGCACACCGGAAGGCCCGAGCGCGGGTCGCGGCGGCGGCTGGCGTAACCTTCGGCGCCATCGTCGATCAGCCAGTTCTGGCAGCCGTCCGGGTCATAGGCAATCGCCGCCCGGCCGTTCTCAAGCGGCTTGCGGTCGAAGAAGCTGGTGTCGGCAGGCTGCGCGATCAGGCGCGGCTGGCCATCCGGCCCGACGCCGCCCGCCGAGGTGCAGGCCCCCAGCAACGCCAACCCCACACCCATCACGGCAAATTTCATGCTTTTCATCATCACCACCTGTAGCAGACGACTTCGACGCGGCGATTGCGCTGCATCCCTTCGGCGGTGGCATTGCTGGCCACCGGCTCACGCTCGCCAAAGCCGATCTCACGCTCCACAAAGGCACCCACCGATCGGGCCACCGCCGCGACGGATGCGGCGCGCCGCTGCGACAGGCCAATGTTGTATTCATCGGACGCGCGGCTGTCGGTATGGCCATAGATGGCGAAACCGAAGGCATCCGAGCTGCGGAAGAAACTTTCCAGCCGGGCGCGGCCATGCGGCGTCAGTTTCGCGCTGTCGGTCGCAAACAGCGTGTCGGTGTTTTCCACCAGGCAGGTGTTCAGCTTCAGGCAAACGGGCTTGCCGGTCTGCGGGTTCACCCGGTCGACCATATAGCCTTCCAGCCCGCCATCCGCATAATAGTGCATGCAGCCGTCAGGATCGATCCACACGCCCCATTCGATCCGCCCTGCCACTTGTGGCTGTGTCTGCGCCATGACGGACAGCGGATCAGCGACCGCTGCCGCAAGTGCCAGGCCCCCGATCGCCATCCGCAATGCCCTGGAAATCCGCCGTTCCACTGCCGCAGCCCCCTTCAAATCAAACAATCCCACGATCTTGTTACAGATTTGCCGCCGGGCAATTGCGAAGTAAAGCAAAATCTATGCGGTCACATCAATAAGATAGACTATTTGTTGCTTGAGGCGCGCCAAAGCGGAATCGGGCACGCCATTACAATCATGGCGGAAACAAGGCAAAGCCTACAGCCGCACAGCCGCCAGCGAATTGGTCGAGGCAGCCGTAACGCGCACCCGCACCAGTTCGCCCACCTGCCCCGCGGCATCGGCCACATGCACCGCATGCAGGTGGTCGGACTTGCCCACCATCTGCCCCGGCATCCGCCCCGGCTTGTCATAAAGCACGCCCACCTCGCGCCCGACCATCGCCTGCTGCGCCGCCTGCTGCTGTTCGGTCAGCAGCGTTTGCAGCCGTTGCAGCCGCTCGTCGGCCACCGCACTGTCCACCCCCGGCTTTTCCGCCGCAGGCGTGCCGGGCCGCGCAGAGTATTTGAAGGAATAGGCCATGCCGTAATTCACCGCCCGCACCAGCGCCAGCGTATCCTCGAAATCGGCATCGGTTTCGCCCGGAAAGCCCACAATGAAATCCGAGGTCAGCAAGATGTCGGGCCGCGCCGCGCGAAACCGTTCGATCAGCGCCAGATATTGCGCCGCCGTATGCTTGCGGTTCATCGCCTTCAGAATGCGGTCAGACCCCGACTGCACCGGCAGATGCAGATAGGGCATCAGCTTGGGCTCGTCGCCATGGGCCGCGATCAGGTCATCACCCATGTCATTGGGGTGCGAAGTCATGTAGCGGATGCGCTGCAACCCGTCGATCCGCGCCAGTGCGCGCACCAGACGGGCCAGGCCCCAATCTCCACCCTCGCCCGCCCCGTGATAGGCGTTGACGTTCTGCCCCAGCAACGTGATGTCGCGCACGCCCTTTTCCACCAGCGCCCGCGCCTCGGCCAGAAGGCGCGTGGCCGGGCGGCTGACCTCGCCGCCCCTGGTATAGGGCACCACGCAAAAGGCGCAGAACTTGTCACAGCCCTCCTGCACCGTCAGAAAGGCCGACGGGCCGCGCGTGGCCTTGCGTTCGGGCAGATGGTCGAACTTGTCCTCAAGCGGGAAGTCGGTGTCGATCACCTGGCCCTCGGCGCGGATCATCTGCGGCAGCCGGTGATAGCTTTGCGGCCCCACCACCAGATCGACCTGCGGCGCGCGGCGCAATATCTCGGCCCCCTCGGCCTGGGCCACGCAGCCCGCAACGCCAATCTTCATGCCGGGCTTTGCCAGTTTCAGCGGGCGCAGCCGCCCCAGATCGGAAAACAGCTTTTCCGACGCCTTTTCGCGGATGTGGCAGGTGTTGATCAGCACCATGTCGGCGTCTTCGGCCGTATCCGTCGCCACATAGCCCTGCGCGCCCAGCGTTTCGGCCATGCGTTCGCTGTCATAGACATTCATCTGGCAGCCATAGGTCTTGATGAACAGCTTTTTCGCGTCGGGCGTTTCGGGCAGGTCGGGCTGTTTTGCGGGGTCGGGCATCGTGGGATCCTTTTGCACCCCGATCAACGGGCGCGATGCGGGGTTCTACACGAAAAAGCCGGCCAAGGGCAACGTCTGCCCGGCCATCGCACGGCCACAGGCTGCGGCGGGGCTTGCATTGCGGCGTGGCTTGGCCGATTTTGCCGCGAACAGCCTGGTATCGGGCGGGGGCAGCATGCGCTATGACGGGCTTTCGGAATTTCTGGCAGAGCGCCGGACAACGCTGGCAAAGGGACCGCTTGCGCTGATCATGGCCGAGGATCTGGTCGAGGTTGACAGCACCCTGCGCCACCATATCGCTGCGGGTTTTCGTTCCGTCGTGCTGCTGGCCCCGCCCGAGGTGGTCCTGCCCGCGCCGCTGGAGGCGCAGATAACCCGCGTCACCTATGATGTCTTTGCCGAGGGCGCGCTGGTCAGTGCGGTGAACCGGCTGATCGCCGCAGCACCGGGGCTGTGGATGTTTTACGGCTTCAACGCCGAATACCTGTTCTTTCCCTTTTGCGAAACGCGCAGCATCCGCGACCTGATCGCCTTTCACACCGAGGAACGGCGCGATGCACTGCTGACCTATGTGATTGATCTTTATGCCGGCGATCTGCACCGCCACCCCAGCGCCGTGGCGCTGGAGGATGCCTTTCTGGACCGTTCCGGCTATTATGCCCTTGGCCGCCCCGACCCGGCCAACCATGGCCATCCGCGCGAACGCCAGCTTGATTTCTTTGGCGGCCTGCGCTGGCGGTTCGAGGAACACATTCCCCCGCACCGCCGCAAGATCGACCGCATCGCCCTGTTCCGCGCCAGGGAGGGGCTGGTGCTGCGGCCCGATTTCACCTTCTCGGACGAGGAATACAATACCTACGCCTGCCCCTGGCACAACAACATCACCACGGCGCTGTGTTCGTTCCGCACGGCCAAGGCCCTGCGCGCCAACCCGGGGTCACGTTTCGACATTCCCAATTTTCGCTGGCACAATTCGACCGAGTTCCGCTGGCACTCGCAACAACTGATGGATCTGGGGCTGATGGAGCCGGGTCAGTGGTTCTGACTGCTAGCGGTGTCAGTCGCCGGTCGAGGCGCGGCGGATCAGCGTGACGGGTGAATGGGTGTCGGTGGGTGGTGCCGTGCCATCCTCCAGCCAGGCAAGAACGGTTGCCGCACAGGTCTGGCCAAAGCGGGCGATGTCGCAGCTTACCGTGGTCAGCCCGGGCCAGACCAGCGCGCAATCCTCGATATCGTCAAAGCCCACGACCATCAGGTCGCTGCCCACCCGGCGGCCGATCTCGGCGCAGCCCGACAGCAGGCCAAGCGCCACCAGATCGTTGAAGCAGATCACCGCGTCGATCTGCGGATAATCCAGCGCCAGCCGGCGGGCCACCTCGCGGCCAAAGGCCCGGCCCGGGCGGCCGGGCAGCACGGTGGGCGTCAGCCCCGCCCCGGCCAGCACCGCCAGATAGCCCGACATGCGCAGCCGCGTCACTGCCCGGCCATCCAGCCCGCCGACAAAGGCGATCTGCCGCGCCCCCCGCGCCAGCAGATGCTGTGCCGCCAGCCGCCCGCCGCTTTCATAATCTGGCGCGGCAAAGGGAAAACGCTCGGCAGGCACCACCTGACGCAGCACCTGCATCGCCGGAATGCCCGCCCGGGCGATTGCGCCAAAGGTCGCCTCCTCGTCGCCGTAAGCGGGCGACAGGATCAGCGCCGACACGCCATGCTCGATCATCGCCGAGGTGACCTGCGCCTGCAACGCAGGGTTTTCATCGGTATTGGCCAGCACCGTGGCATAGCCCCGCGCCGACAGCGCCATCTGCACCGAGGTTGCGAATTCGGTGAAGAACGGGTTGCGCAGATCGTTGATCACCAGCCCGATCAGCCCCGCATTCGACATCCGCAGATTGGCCGCCGAACGGTTGTAGACATAGCCCAGATCGGCCATCGCGCGGCGCACATCCGCACGGGTTTCGGCCTTTACCAGCGGGCTGTTCTGCAACACAAGGCTGACCGTCGATTTTGACACACCGGCCTCTTTGGCCACATCAATGATCGTCGGTCTGCGCGCCATGCCCTAGCCCTGTGAAACCCCGTGCAGCGCCAGCAGCACCTTCATCCGCGCCACGGCCAGATCGGGCTGCGCCAGCAGCCCCGCCTGATCGGCCAGCCGGAACACTTCGGCATAATGCACGATGTCGCGGCTGGATTGAAACCCGGCGGGCATGATGAAATGCCCCTGATGGCCGTTCAGCCACGCCAGATACGCGATGCCCGCCTTGTAGAACCGGGTGGGCGTGCGGAAAATCTCGCGCGACAGCGGCACGGTGGGGGCCAGCAGGCGGTCATAGGTGGCGTGGTCGCCCAATGCCAGCGCCTCCAGCGCCTGTGACGCGGCGGGGGCGATGGCGGCAAAGATGCCCAGCAGGGCGTGGGAATGGTGCGTGGCATCCCCGGCGATCAGCGGGGCATAGTTGAAATCGTCACCGGTATAAAGCCGCACACCGGCGGGCAGCCTTGCGCGGAACGCCTCTTCCTGTGCGTGGTCCAGCAGGGAAATCTTGATGCCGTCCACCCGTTCGGGGTTCCCGGCAATCAGCGACAGCACGAAATCCTCTGCCGCAGCCAGATCCGCCGCACCCCAGTAACCCGCCAGCGCCGGGTCAAACATCGCACCCAGCCAGTGCAGGATTACCGGTTGCTGCGCGCCGTCGATCAGGCGGCGATAGACATGGTGATAGGTGTCAGGCCCCGCGCCGATGGCGGTAAAGGCCCGGCTGGCCATCAGGATCAACTGGCCGCCCGCCGCCTCGATCGCCTCGGCTTGATGGGTATAGGCGGCGAGGATGGCATCCGCATCGGTCAGCGCTGACAAGGGCTGATGGTCCGTCCCCACCCCGCAGGCCACACGGGGGCGCATCGGGTGGGCCTGTGCCGCAGCCATGGTGCGCTGGATCAGTTCCAGCGCGGTGGGCCAATCCACCCCCATGCCGCGCTGCGCGGTATCCATCGCCTCGGCCAGCCCGAGGCCCTGATCCCACAACTGCTGCCGGAAACCCAGGGTTGCATCCCAATCCACCGCAGGCCGCGTATCCCACGGGTTGCGTTCGCGCAACGGGTCGCTGACCACATGGGCGGCGGCAAAGGCGGTGCGGGTCAGGGCCACACGGGGGGCGCGGGCCACCAGCGGCTCGCCCGTCAGGCGGTAGGGTTCAAGCGTGTTCGCGGCGGTGGGCAGGATCAGCATGGCAAGCCCCTAGCAGGCAAGGTCAAAGACAAGGATGCCGTCAATCCCGCCCGCCGCATGCGCGACCAGAGCCGCGCCCACCCGCTGATGGTCGGGATGCGCCTGATAGGCGGCCAAAGCGGCCCAATCGGCAAAATCCACGGTAAAGCCGTGCAGATAGCCGCGCTCGATCTGTTCCGGGCTTTCGCTGCGCCCGGCGCAGATGGAGGACAGGCCCGGCACCTTGCCCTCGATCGCCCGCAGATCGTCAAAGATCGCGGCTATGGCCGTTTCCGCCACATCGGGCCGGAAACGGACCAGAACGATATGGCGGATCATTGCAGCCCCCATGCGGATTTGATCATGTCTGCCCCCTTTTCGCCAATCATGATGGCGGTTGCGTTGGTGTTCGAGGATACGACGGTGGGCATGATCGAAGCGTCGATGACGCGCAGCCGCTCGATTCCGTTGAAGCGCAGGCTGGGGTCAACCACCGCGCCCGCGTCGATGCCCATCCGGCAGGTGCCTGCGGGGTGATGGTCGGTCTTGGCATGGGCGCAGGCATAGCGGAAGTAATCCTCATCTGTGCGCACATCCGGCCCGGGCAGCCGTTCGGCCTTGACATAGGGACGCAGCGCATACTGCTGCATGATCTCCTGCGCCAGTTTCAGGCCGCGGATCGACATTTCGCGGTCATAGGGGTCTTCCCAGTAATTCGGGTCGATCAAAGGCGCGGCCCGGGCGTCGGCCGAACCCAGCCGCACCGTGCCGCGCGACCGGGGCCGCAGGAAGGCAGAGTTCAGAGTGACACCGCCCTGCGGCATCGCCGCCACCCCGGCCTCGATCCCTGACCCCAGACCCAGATGGAACTGGATGTCGGGCGAACGGGCAGTGGGTTCGGCATACCAGAACCCCCCGGTTTCGAACAGGGACGAGGCCACCGGCCCGCTGCGTGTCGCCAGATATTGCAGCGCCGCCACGGCGGACCACAGCGGTTTGGCATAGCGATCATAAGTATGCGGCCCGGTGCATTCGGCGATCACGAACAGATCGAGGTGGTCTTGCAGGTTTGCCCCCACCTGCGGCTTGTCCAGCACCACGGGGATGCCAAGCCCCGCCAGATGATCGGCCGGCCCGATGCCCGACAGTTGCAACAGGCGCGGTGATCCGATGGCCCCGCAAGACAGGATCACCTCGGCCCCCGCGCGCAGAATGCCCCTGTCGGTTTCCACCCCCACGGCGCGGCCATGCTCGACCACAATCCGCAACACCTGCGCGTCGGTGCGGATGGTCAGGTTTTTCCGCCCCCGGTTGGGGTTCAGATAGGCGATGGAGGCTGATGACCGCCGCACATTGCGCTGGGTCAACTGGTAATAGCCCACGCCATCCTGTCGCTCGCCCGCCATGTCGGCGTTGAACGGGATGCCCAACTGGCCCGCCGCCTGAAAATACGCCTCACAAATCGGCAAGGGGGCTGCGGGTTTCGACACACCCAGCGGCCCGCCTTTGCCGTGATAGCGGTTGTTGTAGGTGTCATTGTCCTCGGCCTTGCGGAAAAAGGGCAGCACATCGTCATAGCCCCAGCCCGCGCAGCCCGCCTGCCGCCAGTCGTCATAATCCTGCGCCGCGCCGCGAGTGTAGATCTGCGCGTTGATCGACGACCCGCCACCGATCACCTTGGCTTGCGTATAGCGGATCACCATGTTGTTCATGTGCCGCTGCGGAACCGTATGCCAGCCCCATGACCCGATGCCCTTGGTCATCTTGGCAAATCCTGCGGGCAGGTGGAAAAACGGGTGCCGGTCGCGCCCGCCCGCCTCCAGCAGCAGAACGCGGGTGGCGGGGTTTTCCGACAGCCGCGCCGCCAGAACAGACCCCGCCGAGCCGCCGCCGATGATGATGAAATCGTAATCGTCCATGGGTCAGAGCCTTTGCACCGAAAGTCCGCCATCCACCGGGATCACCGCCCCGGTGGCAAAGGCCATCTGCCCCGTGGCAATCGGCACCACGACAGACCCAATATCCGCCGGTTGCCCCCAGCGCGCGGCAGGCACCAGACCACCGGCGATGCGGGCGGTGTAGGTATCCTTCACGCCCTCGGTCATGCCGGTGGCGATGATGCCGGGGCGCAGTTCGAATACGCCGATGCCCAGCGGCGCCAGCCGCAGCGCCAGCGCCTGCGCCGCCATCGCCGCCCCGGCCTTCGATATGCAGTAATCGGCACGCTCCACACTGGCCATCCGCGCGGAAACCGAGGTGATGAAAGTGATGGACCGGTAGGGGCCAGCCTCGCGGGTGATCATCCGCCGCGCCATTGCCTGCGCCACAAAGAACGCCCCGCGCAGGTTGATGCCGGTCACAATGTCGAAATTCGCGGGCGTGATATCCAGCATGTCGCCGCGCACCGGGGCGGCCACGCCCGCGTTCTGCACCAGCGCCGACACCGGCCCCATCGCCGCCTCGATCCGGTCGATCAGGGCCGGTACGGCCTCGGCCAAGGCCAGATCGTGCTGGAAATAGCCGGTCTGCGGGCCAAGCTGCGTCAGTGCCGCCTGCACCTGCGGATGGTCCGGCGCGGGCAACGAGGCGATGGCGATGCGGAACCCCGCCCCGGCCAGCGCCGTGGCGATGCCCAGGCCGATGCCCTGCTGGCCGCCGGTGACAAGGGCAAGGGGCGTCATGCGGCCTGCCCCCGGGTCTGGATATGCCCGGCCGCCCGCAGCGCCAGCGCCGCGATGGTCAGCGACGGGTTGACCGCCGCCGATGTGGGCAGCACCGACGCATCGACGATATAGAGGTTGTCCAGATCATGCGCGCGCAGGTTCACATCCACCACTGATGTGGCAGGGTCTGCCCCCATGCGCGCCGTGCCACATTGGTGGCTGGGCTTCGATTTGGGAAAGCCGCGCGACAGAACGATGGGCCAGCCCGCCCGGCGCATCGCGGCCTTCAGCCGTTTCACCAGCAGATCATGCGCGGCCACATTGGTGCGCTTCCAGTCCAGCACCACACCCCCTTTGCGCCACAGCACGCGCGAGGCGGGGTCGGGCAGATCTTCCGACATGGCCATGATGTGAATCGAATGCTCTGCCACATGATGCGCCAGCCAAAGCGGCATCCCCGCCTCGCCCGCCAGTATCGGGCCGGTAATGCGCCCCAGCATCTGCACATTGCCCAAAGGCTCGCCCTTCGGTCCGCCAGTCAGATACCAGTCGTTGAACTGGATGGTTTTTTCATAAACCGTCCGGTTCCGCCGCAAAGGGTTATAGGCCACCATGCCGGTCAGATTGTGGTTCATGAAATTGCGCCCCACCTGATCGGACCGGTTGGCCAGCCCGGTAGGGTGATCGGCATTGGCCGAGGCCAGCAGCAGCGCGGCCGACATGACGGCCCCGGCACAAAGGCAGACAACAGGCGCGTGGATCACCGTCCGCGCACCGCCATGATCCACCTCAACCCCCGTCACCCGGCGGCCTGCCGATTGCAGGGCCACAACCTTTGCCCCCGTCATCAGCGTGACATTCGGGTGGCGCAGCGCCTCGGCCAGCGCGCAGTTTTCGGCATCCGACTTGGCCCCGGTGGTGTCGGGAAAGGCATCCCAGCCGGTTCTGGCACGGGCCAGCCAGCGGTCGATATCCACGCCCAAGGGCAGCGACGACACATGCAGCCCCTGCGCCGCAAAGGCCCGGCGCAGGGTGGCGATGTCGGGTTCATCCGGCACGGGGGGAAAAGAATAGGGCGCGGAATGCGGGGGTTCGGTGGGGTCGCCCCCCAGATCACCCCGCACGCGATACAGCGCCTCCGCCCGGCTGTAGAACGGCTCCAGCACGTCATAGCTGATCGGCCAGCCGGGTGTGGTTCCTGCGATATGCCGCAGCGGGCTGAAATCCTCGGCGCGGTAGCGCAGCAGCACGGCCCCGTAGAACTTGGTATTGCCGCCGACAAAGGCATAATTGCCGGGGCTGAAGGGCTGGCCCTTGGCATCATGCCAGACCTCGGCCGGTTTGAAATGGCCGCGCTGAAAGATCGCTGCCGGATCGCGCGCTTCGGCACTGTCGGCCAGCCGCGCGCCCCGTTCCAGGATCAGCACGCGCCGCCCCGAGGCCGCAAGCCCCGCCGCCAGCGTGGCCCCGCCCATGCCTGAACCGATGATGATGACGTCAGGTTGCATTATGCCTTTATCCGTTCCTCTGTCTGCGGATCAAAGGCTACGGCCTTTTCCATGTTGACCGCAAAGTCAAACACCTGCCCCGGTTCCACACTGGCATCGGCCCGCATCCGTGCGATCACATCCTTGCCCGACAGGGTCATGGTCACATAGGTGTCGGACCCTGCCGGTTCGGTCACGCTGACGCGGTTGGTCAGTGGCACGATATTGGCGGATTTGCGGTCGGCGCCTTCGGGGTCTGTGATCGCCTCGGGGCGGATGCCCAGCAGGATCTCGCGCCCTTCCCAGCCCGCCAGATTGGCCTGCGAAAACGGCAACAGCCGCGCCACACCTTCGGCATCGGCAATCCGGGCATGCGGGCGGCCGCCCTCGACCACCACGCGCGCGGGCAGGATGTTCATCGCGGGGCTGCCCATGAAGGTGGCGACAAAGATGTTGGCGGGCGTGTCGTAAATCTCTTTCGGGGTGCCAAGCTGCTGCACATAGCCCTTGTTCATCACCGCGATGCGGGTCGAAAGGGTCATCGCCTCGATCTGGTCATGGGTCACATAGACGATGGTGGTGCGCAGCTTCTGGTGCAGCTTCTTGATCTCGGTCCGCATGTCCACGCGCAGTTTCGCATCAAGGTTCGACAAGGGTTCGTCGAACAGGAACACATCGGGGTTGCGCACCAAAGCGCGGCCCATCGCCACGCGCTGCCGTTGCCCGCCCGAAAGCTGGCCCGGCTTGCGGTCCACCAGATGATCTATTTGCAACAGCTTGGCCACATCGGCCAGCGCGCGTTCCCGCTCGGGCTTGGGCACGCCGTGCATTTCCAGCCCGAAGGTCATGTTCTGGCCCACGGTCATGTTGGGGTAAAGCGCGTAGGACTGGAACACCATGGCGATGTTGCGCTTGGACGCATGCACGTTGTTCACCACGCGGCCCTTGATCGCGATCTCGCCGCTGGAAATCGCCTCCAGCCCCGCGATCATGTTCAAAAGCGTGGATTTGCCACAGCCCGACGGGCCGACCAGCACCAGAAATTCGCTTTCCTCGACCGTGATGTCGACATGGTGCAGCACTTCGACATTCCCGTAGGATTTGGTGACATTGCGGATATCCAGAAATCCCATCGGCGTTATCCTTTGACAGAGCCGGCCATCAGACCGCGCACGAAGTAGCGGCCTGCGACGATATAGACGAACAGGGTGGGAAGGGCGGCAAGGATCGCACCGGCGAAATGCACGTTGTATTCCTTCACCCCGGTGGAGGATTGCACCAGATTGTTCAGCGCCACCGTCATCGGCTGCGATGTGCCGCCAAAGGATGCGCCGAACAGGAAATCATTCCAGATATTCGTGAATTGCCAGATCACGCTGACCACGGCGATGGGCCCCGACACCGGCAGCAGGATGCGCCAGAAGATGCGGAAGAACCCCGCGCCATCAATCTGCGCCGCGCGGATCAGCTCGGTCGGAAAGGCGGCATAATAGTTGCGGAAGTAAAGCGTGGTAAAGCCGATGCCATAGACCACATGCACCAGGATCAGCCCGGGAACCGAGCCCGCCAGCCCCAGCTTGCCCAACACCACCGCCATCGGGATCAGCACGATCTGGAACGGGATGAAACAGGAAAACAGCATCAGCCCGAACACCCAGGTATCGCCGCGAAAGCGCCACTTGGTCAGGATATAGCCGTTCAGAGCGCCCACGATGCTGGAGATGGCCACGGCGGGCACCACCATCAGGATGGAATTCAGGAAATAGGGCTTCAGCCCCGTCGGCTCCACCCCGATCTGGGCGGTGGACCAGGCCGAGGCCCAGGGGGCCAGCGTCCAGACTTGCGGCAAGGCCATCATGTTGCCGCCGGTGATCTCGGACAGCGGTTTGACCGAATTGATGCCCATCACATACAGCGGCAGCAGGTAGAACAGCGCGAACAGCAGCAGAACAAGGTAGATGAACACCCGGGTGACGCGGCCCGTCGAAACGGCCGTATCCTGTGCGACGGCAGCCATCACTTCTTCTCCTTCAGTTCGGCGTAAAGGTAGGGCACCATGATCGCCGCGATGGTCATCAGCATGATCACCGCCGATGAGGCCCCGATACCCATCTGGTTGCGGGTGAAGGTGTAGGAATACATGAAGGTAGCAGGCATCTCGGTCGCCCGGCCCGGGCCGCCGCCGGTCAGCGCCACCACAAGATCGTAAGACTTGATCGCAAGGTGCGACAGGATCACGAAGGCCGACAGGAACGCCGGGCGCAGCAGCGGGATCACGATACGGCGGTAAAGCTGCCAGTTCGACGCGCCGTCGATCTGCGCGGCCTTGAGGATCTCGTTGTCGATCCCGCGCAGGCCCGCCAGAAACATCGCCATGACAAAGCCCGAGGTCTGCCAGACGGCGGCCAAGACGATGGTGTAGATCGCCATGTCGCTGTCCTTGATCCAGGTGAAGGTAAAGCTTTCCCACCCCCACTGGCGCATCACATGCTGCAACCCGATGCCAGGATCGAGAAACCATTTCCACGCGGTGCCGGTGACGATGAACGACAGAGCCATCGGGTAAAGATAGATCGGCCTGAGCATCCCCTCGCCCCGGATCTTCTGATCCAGAAATATCGCCAGCATCAGCCCGATGGCGGTGCAGATGACGATGTAAAGGCTGGCAAAGATGGCGATGTTGACGATGGCGGTGTGCCACGCAGGCAGCGCCCACAGCTTTTCATAATTCTCGAACCCCACCCAGGTGAAGCGGGGCAGCATCTTTGATCCGGTAAAGGACAGAAAGATGGTGAACAGGATGAAGCCATAGACGAACAGCAGCGTCACGGCAAAGGACGGGGCCAGCACAAGCTTAGGCAGCCAGTCCTGCAACCGCGTGCGGAAATCGACGGCGCTTGACGCGGCCATGGCATGCCCCTTCCTGCCGCCCTGGATGCGGCACACGTTTTCGGAAACCTTTGCAAGTTCCTTCGCAGGAAGTTGCGTCGCGGGTCCGGGGGGTGGCGCGAACCACCCCCCGCCGTTGATTACTGCGCGGCGGCGACAGCCTCGGCCAGCGCGGCAGCAGCGGTAGCGCCATCGGCATATTCGCCGTTGAAGGCCGCGGTGATCACGTCATAGGTCGCGTTCTTGACCGAGGCCGGGGCGGCATGGCCATGCGCCATGGAGCCGAAAAGCGAGCCTGCCGTGTTCGCCTCGGCCAGATCGGCCATGGCCTTTTTGCCGCAATCGTCGAAGGCGTCGTTCGGCACATCGGTGCGGGCCGGGGCTGAGCCCTTGACCACGTTGAACGCCGACTGGAACACCGGGTTCATGATGGCCGAGGCCATGGCGCCCTGTGCCGCCTGCGCGCCCTCACCCTCGACCCCGAACATCGCGAACTGGTCAGAGTTGAAGGTGACAGAGCCTTGCGTGCCGGGGAAGCGGATGCAGACGAAATCGGTGCCCGGCACTTTGCCCGCCTTGATGAATTCGCCCTTGGCCCAGTCGCCCATCATCTGCATCCCCGCCTCGCCGTTGATCACCATGGCCGAAGCCAGGTTCCAGTCACGGCCCGAGAAGTTGGCATCGACATAGGTGCTCAGCGTGATCAGCCGGTTGAAGGCTTCGGCCATCTGTTCGCCGCCCAGCGTTGCCGGATCAAGGTCGATGAAGGCGGCCTTGTAGAAATCATTGCCCATGCCCAGCACGATGCCGTCAAACACCGTGGCATCCTGCCAGGCCTGCCCGCCATGGCCCAGCGGCGTGATGCCATTGGCCTTCATCGCGTCCAGCACGGCCACCAGTTCTTCCCAGCTCTCGGGGGCCTTGCCGCCTGCCGCATCCAGTGCGGCCTTGTTGATCCAGACCCAGTTGGTCGAATGCACGTTCACGGGCGCGGCGATCCACTTGCCGTCATGCTTGGAGAACCCCTGCAAAGCGGCGGGCACCACGGCATCCCAGCCTTCGGCAGCGGCGACTTCGGTCAGATCGCCCAGCGCATCCTCGCCCGCCCAGTCCAGAATGTCGAAGCCCAGCATCTGCACCGCCGTGGGCGGATCGCCCGCTGTCACCCGGGCGCGCAGCGCGGTCATCGCCGCCTCACCGCCGCCACCAGCCACCGGCATGTCCACCCAACCGATCGACTTGGTGGCCAGATCATCCTTCAGCACGTTCAGCGCCGCAGCCTCGCCGCCACTGGTCCACCAGTGCAGCACTTCCACATCCTCGGCCACAGCCATGCCCGTCGAGGCCAGCAGCGCCGCGATCACCGTCATTTTACGCCCGAATACACCACGCATAAGATCATCCTCCCGATGTTTGCGTTGTTCGTTCTCCTCCCCGACGAACCGTCAGGGGCCGTTTACCCAAGGCGTCCTTGTGCGGCCCACCCGCATGACAAGGGATTTCACCTCAAGGAATTCCTCCAACCCGTAGCGGCCCAGCTCGCGCCCCTGCCCCGATTGTTTCATGCCGCCAAATGTCACTTCGGGGAAACCGTCCATCCAGGTGTTCGTCCAGACCGTTCCGGCCTGCGCGGCGCGGGCAAAGGCCAGACAGGTGTGGATGTTCTCGCTCCACACACCGGCGCTGAGGCCATAGGTGGCGTCATTGGTCAGGGCAATCGCCTCGTCCAGCGTGCGGAAGGTCAACACCGTCAGCACGGGGCCGAACACCTCGTCCCGCGCGATGGCCATGCCGGGCGTCACGCCACGGATCACGCTGGGCTGGTAGAATTGCGGCCCAAGCCCCGGCACGGCCAGCGCCGCGCCGCCCAGCACCACCGATGCGCCTTCGGCCACGGCAGCCTGCACGGCGGCGTCGATCTTCGCCGCGTGTTCGGGGGTCACGATGGCCCCCACCTGCGTTGCGGGGTCCAGCGGGTCGCCAAAGGCCACGCGGCGCGACAGGGCCACCACCCGCGCCACGAAATCATCGGCGATATCCTCATGCACGATGATCCGGCTGCCCGCGTTGCAGCACTGGCCCGCGTTGAAATAGGTGCCGAAGGTCACGGCATCGGCGGCGCTGGCAAGATCGGCATCGGGAAAGATCACCTGCGGGTTCTTGCCGCCCAGTTCCAGCGCCACCTTTTTCAGCGTATCGCCCGCCGTGCGGGTGATCTGCTTGCCCACGGCGGTGGAGCCCGTGAATGTCACCATATCCACTTGGCTGTGCGCCGTCAGCACCGCTCCAACCGTCTGGCCATAGCCCAGCACCACATTCACCACCCCGGCGGGCAGCCCCGCCTGTGCCAGCAGATCGCACAGCATCACGGTGGTAGAGGGCGTCATTTCCGACGGTTTCACCACGCAGGTGCAGCCGGCGGCCAGCGCAAAGGGCAGCTTCTGGCCCAGTATCCAGAACGGAAAGTTCCATGGCGTGATGATGGAAACGACGCCGATGGGTTCTTTCAGCACCACGGCCAGCATATCCTCGCCCAGCGCATTGTGGCTGTCGCCCTGCACGGTCCGGGCCAGCGCGGCCGCATAGCGCCAGAGGTCAGCAGCACCGGCAACCTCGCCCCGCGCCTGCGAAATCGGCTTGCCGGTTTCCAGCGTCTCGATCAGCGCGAAATCATCGACATTCGCCTCGATCAGATCGGCCACACGCAGCAGCACCGCAGCGCGGGCCCTGCCCGAAAGGCGGCTCCAGCGGCCATCGTCAAAGGCGGCGCGGGCGGCGGCAATCGCAGCCTCGGCATCGGCGGCGGTGCCATCGGCCGAGCGGCTGACCAGCACGCCATGCGCCGGGGACAGCCGGTCAATCGTATCGCCCGCGCTGTCCACCCAGGCCCCTGCGATATAGTGGCGGTTCTGCCGGGGCGCGGGAAGGGCGGTGCCGGTGGCGGCGATGATGGTCAGGTCTTGCATGGCTCAGCTTCCGGAAAATGCGGGTTTGCGCTTGGCGCGAAAGGCGGCCACGCCCTCGGCGCGGTCATCGCTGGCGGCAATGGCGGCGCTGCCCAGCGCCTCGATCATCGCGGCGCTGTCTTCGTTCACGGCGGCGTGGATCATGGCCTTTGCGGTCTCGACCGCGCGGGGCGACAGGGCGCAGACCCGCGCGGCCATGTCGGTGGCGGTGGCGCGTGGGTCATCCGACACTTCGGCGGCAAAGCCGATGGCAAGGCAGCGGTCCGCCCCGACCCGGCGGCCAAACAGCGCCATGTCCTTCAGCACCGGCTCCGGGATCAGCCGGGCCAGCCGCTGCGTGCCAGACCAGCCGGGCACGATGCCGATGCCGGTTTCGGGCAGGCCGATGGTGGCCTTCGGCCCCATCACCCGCAGATCGCAGGCGGCGGCCAGTTCCAGCCCGCCGCCCAGCGCATGCGCCTCCAGCACCGCGATGGTGGGCCGGGCCAGCCGCGCCAGCCGGTCAAAGATGCGGTGCCCGCCGCGCACCCAGTGGCGGGCAAATTCGGCGGGGCTCAGGTCGCCCCAGCCGTCAATATCGGCACCCGAGCAAAAGGCCCGCGCCGGTTCGGCCGTGACCAGAACACAGGCGATGTCGGGGTTCTTTTCGATCATGTCCAGATGCCCGGCCAGTTGGCCCAGCATGGTGACGGTGAAGGCGTTCAGCCGCGCCGGGTTGTCCAGCCGCAGTTCGGCCACCCGGCCCGCGATATGCAGGTGAACGGCGCTCATGGTTGCCACCCCATCGGGCCGGTCGCCAGCAGAGACAGCGGCATCTGCACGGCATCACCCGCCACGCGCACCCGGCCCTGGCTGGCCGCCACGATGTCGCGGTCAGGGTTGATGCCCGGCATGATCTCGGTCGCGACAAGGCCCCCGGCATCCAGACGCATAACGCAGCGTTCGGTGACATAGATTACATCCTGCCCCTGCGCCCGCCCCCGCTGACCCGAGAAGGTGACATGTTCCACCGCATCGACCATCTTTGTGAACTTGCCCGGGGCTTCCACCGTGATGCCGGTTTCCGACAGTGCGATCTTCGCCCCGGCCTCGAACCACCCGGCAAAGACGATCTTTTTCGCATGCGAGGTGATATCGACAAACCCGCCGCAACCCGCCGTCAGATAGGGTTTCTTGCCCAGTTTCGAGACGTTGACGTTGCCTTCGACATCCACCTCCATGAACGACAGGAACGACACGTCGAACCCCGCACCCTGAAAATAGATGAACTGCTGCGGCGAGGGCATGAAGCCCCAGGCGTTTGACGCGCAGCCAAAGGCAAAGCCGGTCAGCGGCATGCCCCCCACGGCACCCTGCTCGATGGCCCATGTGACTGCCTCGGGATGGCCCTCCTCCAGCAGGATGCGCGGCACCATGGCCGAGATGCCAAAGCCCAGATTGGCCGTCATGCCGCCGCGCAATTCCATCGCGGCGCGGCGGGCGATCACCTTTTCCACCCCATGTTCAGCCAGTGCAAAGCTGGACCATGGCCGGATGACCTGCCCCGAAATCGCCGGGTCATAGGGGGTTTCGCAGGTCTGTTTCTGGTCGGGATCAATCACGATCAGATCCACCAGATGCCCGGGCACCCGCACGTCATGCGGGCGCAGACTGCCCGCCGCCGTTACCCGGCTGACCTGTGCGATCACCAGACCGCCGTGGTTGCGCACGCAGATCGCCTGCTCCATCCCGCCCAGATAGGCGCCTTCGTGTTCATAGGTCAGGTTGCCGCGTTCATCCGCCGTGGTGGCGCGCAGGATGCAGACATCCGGCACGATGTTGGGGAAATGCAGCCATGTGTCGCCCGCGAATTCCACCCGTTTCACAATCGGCTCTGCCGCCGCGCGGTCGTTCATCGCGCAGCCCTGCCGGATGGGGTCGGCGAATGTATCCATCCCCACCTTGGTCAGCACGCCGGGCCGCCGGGCTGCCGCCTCGCGGTGCATGTCGAACAGGATGCCCGAGGGCACGTTCCACGCCGCCACGCGGTTTTCCACGATCATGCGCCAGATGTCGGGCATCGGCAGGCTGGACGGGCCCGAGGGGTAAGACCCCGCCAGCACCCGCGCCAGAAGCCCGTCCTGCGCCAGATGATCCATGCCCGGCACGCCATACATGTCGCCCGCCGCAATCGGGTGCAGCGAGGTGATGCCGCGCGGATGACCCTCTGCACGGAAACGTTCGCCCAAGGCCCGCAGCACCAGATCGGGGCAGCCCAGCGCGGATGAGGATGACACCGTGATCACCGCGCCGTCGCCGATGCGCGCCACAGCCGCTGCGGGGGAAACAACCTTGCTCATGCCGCATCCCCATAGTTGACCGTCTGGCGCTGGCCTGTGGCCGCCGCTTCGCGCACCGCAAGCGCCACGGCCAGCGAGGCCACCCCATCGTGCCCGCTGGCGGCGGGCTGGCCCTTGCCCGCAACAGCGGCGGCAAAGTCGGCAAGGCCCTGCACATAAAGGTTGTGGTCGGAAAACGGCACATCTTCGTGCCCCGCAGCCGTCACCAGCACCACTGTGCCCACCGGCTGCTGCGTCATGACCCCGCTGGCAAAGATCGACCCGGCGGTGCCATGCACCTCCAGCCCCGAACCGGCGAAAGGGTGGGTGAAACTTTCATGGCTCATCACCATTGCGCCGAATGGCATGGCCCAGACCGACATGGCGCTGTCCTCGACCCCCTGCCCCAGCCCCGAGGCACACATCTGCGCCACCACATGCTGCGGGTCTTCGCCCAGCAGAAACCGCGCCACATCGGCGTCATGCACTGTGATGTCCGGGATAACGCCACCCCCCGCCCCCGGATCGGTGATGCGCCAGCCGCGCAGCGCGTCGGGCAGATGCACGGCATGGAAAATGCGCAGCGACAGCACCTTGCCGATCCGCCCGGCGGCGATCAGATCACGGATCGCCTGGTGGCTGCCCGCACAGCGCAGGTGGTGGTTGGTGGCGAATGTCACGCCCGCCGCCTCGGCAGCGCGCACCATGGCCCAAGCATCGGCCAGCGTCATCGCCAACGGCTTTTCGCACAGCACATGCTTGCCGCCGGCGATGGCCGCCATGGCCTGCACACAGTGCTTTTCGTTGGTCGAGGAAATGTAGACCGCATCCACGCCCGCATCGCCGACGACCGTGGCGATGTCATTGGTGGCGCGGGGAATGCCGTTTGCCCGCGCAAAGCCCTGTGCCCGCGCCTCGGTCGTGCTGGCCACAACGGCAATCTCGTCACCCACCGCGCGCATTGCGCCGATCATGTGGTTTTCGGCAATCGAGCTTGCCCCGATAAGACCCCAGCGCATGAATCACCCATATTGGAACGTTCCTAATTCATATTGGAACGTTCTCCATGTTGTCAATCAGGCTTTCTGAGGCTTGGGAAAGTCACATTGCAGAATGCCGCTGCGGGCATGTGGCGGGCCCGCAGCGGCATGTCGTTTCTGTGGCTGGCGGAACAGGACGGCTAGGTGGCCCTTGCCAGCCGCCGCACAGAGATCCAGCTTGCCGCCGCCATGATGCCTGCCGTGGCAAGGCACAAAGGCAAGCCGCCCACCTGATAGCTGACGCCTGACAGCAGCGTGCCAACCAGTCGCCCCGCCGCGTTGGACATGTAGTAAAAGCCCACGTCGCGCGTGACCCGTTCGGCACTGGTGAAGGCTAGGATCAGATAGGAATGCACCGCCGAATTGATGGCAAACACAAAGCCGAACAGCAGCAGCCCCGCGACGATCGACAGGCTCAACCAATTGGCAGGCGCACCGGCGGTCCAGGCCAGCGCCGCCAGCGCAAAGGGGATCGGCACCAGCAGCCCGGCCCAGCGGATTGCCCCCGCCACAATGGCCGCTTCCGGCTTGCCCTTTGCGTTCAGGATGCGGGGCGCCGCCGCCTGCACCGCCCCGTAAGCGATGATCCACAGCGCCAGAAACCCGCCGATCAGAAAGAACGCCCAGCGCCGCCCCTCGGGCGTGCCATCCGACAGCACCATCTGGAAATAGATCGGCACGCCCACCACAAACCACACATCCCGTGCGCCGAACAGGAACATCCGCGCCAGCGACAAACGGGTGATGCGCGGATCGGCAGACCACCAGCCGGTGAACTTTGCCGCCTTGTCCTTGGTCGGCAGGCCGTCGGGCATGAACAGCGCCACCGCGACCAGTATCACCGTCAGCACCGCCGCCATGCCCCAGACCGCCGCATCGAACCCGGCCAGCGCCAGCAACGCCGCGCCCAGGAAAAAGCCCAAGCCCTTGACCGCGTTCTTTGATCCGGTCAGCGCCGCCACCCAGCGGAACAGCGTGCCATCGCCCGATGGCGCCAGCACCTTGACCGCCGATTTCGACGACATCTTGGCCAGATCCTTGGCCACGCCCGACGCGCCCTGCACCGCCATCACGAAAGCGACAGAGGCCAGAACCGACCAGCCCGGATCAAGCGCCGTCAGTGCAACCAGCGCGCCGATCTGCAACAGCAACCCCGCGTAAAGCGTTGATGTCAGACCGAAACGCGCGGCGATCCAGCCTGCGGCAAGGTTGGTTACAATCCCCGCCAGTTCATACAGCAGGAACAGCCAGGCCAGTTGGATGGGGGTAAACCCCAATCCGTTGAAATGCAACAGCACCAGCATGCGCAATGCGCCGTCCGACAGCATGAAGGCCCAGTAGGCTGCGGTCACGGCGGCATAGGCGTGCAGGCCGTTCGGGGCGGGTTTGACGGTGCCGGTCACATCCGGCCCGCCACCATGCGGGCGATGTCGGCCAGACGGCAGGCATAGCCCCATTCATTGTCATACCAGGCGAAAATCTTTACCTGCGTGCCGTTCACCACCATGGTGCTGGCCGCGTCGATGATGCTGGAGCGCGGATCATTGGTGTAGTCCGACGACACCAACTCGCGCGTCTCGTAGCCCAGAATGCCCTTCAGCGGCCCCTCGGCGGCGGCAGCGGCGAACAGGGCGTTCACCTCGGCGACCGTGGTTGCACGCTCCACCTCGAAGACGCAATCGGTAAGCGACGCGTTCAGCAGCGGCACCCGCACGGCATGGCCGTTCAACCGGCCTTTCAGCTCGGGGTAGATCAGCGTGATGGCGGTCGCCGATCCGGTGGTGGTGGGGATCAGGTTCAGCAGCGCCGACCGCGCGCGGCGCATATCCTTGGCCGGACGGTCCACGATGGTCTGGGTGTTGGTGACATCATGGATTGTCGTTATGGAACCGTGGCGGATGCCCATGCCTTCATGGATCACCTTCACCACCGGGGCCAGGCAGTTGGTGGTGCAGCTGGCCGCCGTGATGGTGTGGTGCTGCGCAGGGTCATAGAGGTGATGGTTCACGCCATAGACAAGGTTCAGCGCGCCGCCATCCTTGACCGGGGCGGATACCACCACCTTTTTCACCCCTGCGGCGAAATAGGGTGCGATCTTGGCTTCCGTCTTGAACACGCCGGTCGCGTCGATCACAAGATCCACCCCAAGGGCCGCCAGCGGCAGATCCTCGATGCGCTTTGCCTGGGTCAGCGCGATGCGCTGACCCGCCAGTGTCAGGCTGTCCTCGTCGTGCGAAATCGCACGCGGCCAGCGGCCGTGGACCGAGTCGAACTCCATCAGCAGGGCGTGCTGGCCAGGCGTGCCGACAGGATCGTTGATCAGCACGATCTCGCCCCCCGCCCCGGTGTCGATCAGGTCGCGGAGCGCGAGTTTGCCAATGCGGCCAAGGCCGTTGAGGGCGATACGTGTCATGCAGAGTTCCTTTCGAGAATTCAGGTTCTGGTCGGGAACTCAGGTTTTGGCCTTGTCGCCCAGTTGGTCAACCCGCGTTTGCAGGGCCACGCGGTTCAACGTCTCGAACGGCAGGGCGGCAAAGGCGGAGATGCGGCGGCGCAGATCGGCATAGGCCTGCGCAAAGGCCAGTCCCTTTTCGGCATCGGTGCCCGTGACCTTTACCGGGTCGGGCAGGCCCCAGTGCCCGGTGATCGGCTGGCCCGGCCAGGGCGGGCATTCCTCGTTCGCGGCGGTGTCGCAGACGGTGAACACGAAATCCATCACCGGCATGCCGGGGGCCTGAAATTCGGAGATGTGCTTTGACCGCATGCCAGACACATCATGGCCATTGCGAACCAGCACCTCCAGCGCGAAGGGGTTCAACTCGGTGCCCGGGCGGGTGCCGGCCGAAAAGGCCTGAAACTTGCCCTTGCCGATGTCGCGCAGCAGCGCCTCGGCAAAGATCGAACGGGCGGAATTGCCCGAGCAGATGAACAGAACATCGAAGTCGGTGTCATTCAGGGCGGGCATGGCGGAATTGTCCTTTTGGTCAGTCGTTGGGCTGTGGGTCAGTGGCGCTGTCAGTTCGGGGCGGCTGCGGCCTGCGTTGTGGACAAAGTATGCAGCCAGAGAACCCGCCACCGGCAGATTCACGCAGTAAAGTATGGCCCGCCCGTCCCGGCATGACCGGATCAGGCCCGCCCCCTCCAGCAGCGCCAGATTGCTGGACAACGTGTTGGGGCGCATGTGCAGGGCCTCGGCGATCTCGCCCGCCCGCACACCATGCGGGGCATGGCGCATCAGCAGGCGGAACACGGCAAGCCTGCCGTGATGCCCCAAAGCCGAAAAGGCGCGGATTGCTTCATTCATTTCCATGATTCTCGAATAATAGAAATGATCGAGTCGCACCAGTGAATATTTCATGACAGTCCTGTGACTTGCCGCCCTATTTCGACGATCCTGGAATAACGGATTGACCCTTTGGCCAAAGCATTCCAGTGTATTTCCATGAAAATCGAAACAGCCGCCAGACAGCTTGATTCGCTGGGCAATCCCACCCGGTTGCAGATCTTTCGCCTGCTGGTGCGGGCGGGCGAGGCTGGCATGCCGGTCGGCGCGTTGCAGGCGCGGATGGGCATGGCGGGCTCGACCCTGTCGCATCACCTCAAGCGGTTGATAGAGGCCGGTCTGGTCACACAGGAACGCGCGGCAACCACGCTGGTCTGTCGCGCGTCCTATTCCGAAATGTGGACGCTGATCGGCTTCTTGCAGGACGAATGCTGCGCGGATGAGGGCTGCGCATCACCGGCGCCGGATGCCGGGGCAAAGGTCTGACGCGGCACGCCATGACATTTCTGACAGGACAAAAGGACGGGCCTATGCCTTTGTTTCAGCGGATGATGACCTCAGCCGGGCCGACAGGCTTTGTGGCGGGCCTTTTCGGACGGGCGCGATGATCGGCACAGCACCTGGCGGGCAGGGATTGGTCGCTGTGCTGGGCATCGTGCAGATCTTTGCCTGGGGATCGACCTATTATCTGCTGGCGGTTCTGGCCGACCCGATCGTGCAGGATACCGGCTGGTCCCGCCTGATGGTCATGGGGGGCTTTTCGCTGGGGCTGCTGGCGGCGGGCCTTGCGGCGATGCGCATCGGGCGGCTGATCCAGCAATATGGCGGGCGGCCGGTGATGGCGGGGGCCATGCTGCTGCTGGCCATCGGGCTGGCGGTGCTGGGGCTGTCGCCCGGCCTTGCGGGCTACATGCTGGGCTGGGTTCTGCTGGGTCTGGGCATGGGGGCGGGCCTTTATGACGCGGCCTTTTCCACGCTGGGGCGCATTCATGGCAGCCACGCCCGCAAGGCGATCACGCAGCTGACGCTGTGGGGCGGCTTTGCCAGCACCGTCTGCTGGCCGATCTCGGCGCTGCTGGTGGAAAGTCTGGGCTGGCGCGGCACCTGTCTGGCCTATGCCGCGCTGCATCTGCTGGTCACGCTGCCGCTGTGCGTCTACGGCATTCCACGTCAGGCCAGCGCGCTGTCCGTCAACCGCCCTGTGGCAGCCAAGCGCGCGCCACAGGATGCCCGGTTCTGGATTCTGGCACTGGGTCTGACCGCGTTCAGCATCCTGTCCACCATCGTCTCGGTGCATCTGCTTTCACTTTTGCAGGCGCAGGGCCTGACCATCGCCGCTGCCGTGGCGGTGGGTGCGGTCATCGGGCCGTCACAGGTCGGCGCGCGCGTCGTGGAAATGCTGTTGGGCGGGCGGCATCACGCGGTCTGGACAATGCTGGCCGCCACGGTGCTGACCGGACTTGGCATCGCGGGGCTTAACACGGCGCTGCCACCCGCGCTTTTGCTGGCTGTCTATGGGGCTGGCAATGGCATCTGGTCAATCGCGCGCGGGGCGGTGCCGCTGGCGCTGTTCGGCCCCGATACCTATGCGATCATCATGGGCCGTCTGGCTACGCCCGCCCTGCTGGCCGGGGCGGTGGCACCTTTGCTGGGGGCGGCGATGATCGACGGGCTGGGCGCGGGCCAGACCATGCAGGTTCTGGCGGTGCTGGCGCTTGTGCCGGTGGGCGCGGCGCTGATGCTGCTGCGCGGTCTCTCCCGTTCCGCGACCACATGACAGGCTCGCCGCCTACTCCGGCAGCCTGAAATCGCCCAACACCGGATAGTGATCAGAGGGCCAGACGCCGCGAAACCTGCTGCGCACAACCACGGGCGCGCCGACAGGCAACAAACCGGCGCTGGCCGCGATATGGTCGATGGCTCCGAACAGGTTGATCCCGCGGTTGAAATGATAGGTGGCCCCCCGCACCGGCGCGAATTGCAGCCCGGCGCCCGCCAGAATATCCGCCGTCCGCGAGCCGGCCAGCGCGTTCAGATCACCCAGCAGGAACACAGGCCCGCCTGCCGCCAATGACGCGATCCGTTCCGCCACCAGTGCGGCGGATCGCTGGCGGTTCGAGCGGCTTTTGTATTCGAAATGCACGTTGAATACATGAAAGGCCGGGCCACCCTGCGCCGGTGCGAACTGCGCCCACGAGGCAAAGGCCGGGTATGACCCGTCGAAGGTGCGCGAATAGATCACGTCCGGCGTATCCGAAAAAAAGAACCAGCCCTGATCCAGCAGCCGCAGCGCGTCATGGCGGTAGAATATCGGCTGGGTCGGCGGGAATGTGCGCCAGTCGCCCGAGGCCGCCGCTGCATAGCCGGGGTTCTGGTCCAGCAGGAAGTCGCGGGCCAGGTTCACCGACCCGTCATCACCCCCGGCAAAACTCTCCATCTCCTGAAAAGCCACCGCATCGGCATCCAGTGCCTTGAACGCATCGTCCAGCGCGCCCTTGCGGCCTTCCCAATCGGCCAGCGACCATGCGCCTGTCGGCTTGCGCAGCAGGATGTAATGCACGTTCTGCGTGGCCAGCCGCAGCGTGCCGGGCGGCTTTTCCGGCACCGGGCCGCGCCCGGAATTGGCCACATGCGCGGCACAGGCCAGCAAAAGCAGCGACAGGCAGGCCAGAGCGGCATATCTGAACAGGTGTTTCATGGCGGCAAAGATAGCGCGTCCACGCCAGCAATTCACCGCCTGAAATCGCCCCGATCCGAACCGCAGGCATTATTCCGTGGCCGCAAAGCCCTGCGGCACGCGGCGGCTGACCTCGGGCGGCAAGCCCGCATCGCGCAGCAGGTCGGCGGCCATTGCATCGGCATCCGGTCCGGCCCCGGCCAGCACCTGCCAGATGTCGCGCACCGCAGGCATCATGCGGGGCTCGGCCACCGCCAGCGCCGTGTGCAGCCAGACGGCAAGGCCATCGCTGCTGTCATAGGCGCGCTGTCTGCGCAGGGCGGCGATGCGCGTTTCGGTGGTGGTGATGAACCGCGCGGCATCGGCCGGTTTCCAGACGGCAAGCGTGCACAGATCCTGCCCCTTGGCCAGATGATGCCCGGCCCAGAACCATGCGGCGGCGGCATGTCCGTCACGGATATGCGGCTTTGCACTGTCCAGCCGGTCGGCCATGGCCCGCGCCGCGTCAATCCGCGCGGTGATCGCCTTTTCCTGCTGCCAGTTGCTGAACATCGCATCCTCCTGCACGCCTTATGGCGGCATCCGGGCCCAAGGGAAACTGGCCATCGCGCGGCAAAGGTCTGCACGACTCCGTGATTGCCTGTAACGCTGCGAAACTTTGCCCCTTTGCCGACCCGTTCCTGACGCACAAGGCCGGAATGGGTCCGGCCAGAAACCGCAGGACTGCACCATGAAAATCACCACGCTTGCCCTCGCCCTTTCCGCTTTTGCCCTGCCCGTTCTGGCAGCCAACCCCGAAGTCGGCGGCGCGCCGATGTTCGAAGACAAGAACATCGTGGAAAACGCGGTGAATTCCAAAGACCACACCACGCTGGTCGCCGCCGTGCAGGCCGCCGGTCTGGTCGATGCGCTGATGGGTGCGGGGCCCTTCACCGTCTTTGCCCCGGTCAACGATGCCTTTGCGGCCCTGCCCGCCGGCACGGTGGATACGCTGCTGATGCCGGAAAACAAGGCGATGCTGACCAAGGTGCTGACCGCACATGTTGTGGCGGGCGACTTCAAGATTGCCGATCTGCGCGCGATGGTAGGCTCGGATGGCTACGCCAACCTGCAAACACTGTCGGGCGATGCGCTGTCGGTGAAGTTCAGCGGCAACATGATGCGCATCTACTCGGAGTCGCGCAACATCGGCAACATCACCATCGCCGATGTCGATCAGTCGAACGGCGTGATCCACGTGATCGACACCGTCATGGTGCCGAAATAATCGGAGGGGCGGGGGGCCAGCGCCCCCTGCCCTTTTCCTGTCAGGCCGGAACCTGATCAACCTCATAACACCAGACCTTGAAGCTTTGCAGCACATGCGGGCCAAAGGAATGGATCAGCGGCACATCGGCCGCATCGCGTCCGTAAGCCACCACGGTGCGCCCGATGCGCGGCCTGTTGTTGCGGGGATCAAAGGTCATCCATCGCCCGCCGATATAGACCTCGATCCAGGCCGAGAAATCCATCGGATCCACCACCGGCACGCCGATGTCGCCCAGATAGCCGTTCACATAGCGCGCCGGGATGTTCATGCAACGGATCAGCGCAATGGCCAGATGCGCGAAATCACGGCAGACACCTGTGCCTTCCTGCCATGCGTCAAAGGCCGTGCGGGTGCTGCGCGCGTTCTGATAGTTGAACTGGATATGGTTGTGCACATAGTCGCAGATCGTCTGCACCCGCGTCCATCCCGGGGTGACATTGCCGAACTGGTCCCAGGCAAACTGGCTGAGGCGGTCAGTCTCGCAATAGCGGCTGCCCAGCAGATACAGCAGCGTGTCATCGGGCAGCTGGGCGATGGGCGTTTCATGCGCGCCAAAATCGGCCGGGTCATGCAGGCCGGAATCGGCGATCGTGCCATCGCCCCAGATGCGGAACGTGCCTGCCGGGGCCACAAAGCGGCGGCAGGTGTTGCCGAACAGATCGTGATACAGCGACGAGGGCACATGCGGCGTCAGGATCACGCTTTCCGGGCTGCGCAGATCGGCGCGACGTTCATCGCGCAGCGAGACAAGACAGACCATCGGCGTGTCCTGCTGGCATTGCACCGTGAAATCATATCCGAACCGTATCAGCATGGGCCAGCTTTCGGTAAAAGGGTGGCAGGCGGCGCGACGCGAGGCCCGGTGTCAAAGACGTGTCATAGGGCAGAACCCCGCAAGTCCGGGGGCGGTTCCGTCAATGTGATGTGACGGCGGGCACCGAATGCAACCCGGCCACAGGCCGTGCGGTTGGCCTGAACATCATTGCACGAAAAAACGGCAGAATGACTGCGGCCTGTTCAAATCCGCGCCGGTCACACGCGCTTCAGCCGGATCACCACATCGACGCGGCTCAGTTCCGCGCCAACGGGCAGTTGCGGCAGACGGCTGATTTCCAACTGGTCGGCGGGCGCATCGGTCAGTTCTGCGCTGTCTTCCCAGTAGAAATGCGGGTGGTCATCCATCCTTGTGTCGAAATAGCTTTTCGATCCGTCCACCACCACTTCCTGCATCAGCCCCGCCTCGCAGAAGGCGCGCAGGGTGTTGTAGACGGTGGCAAGGCTGACCTTTTCGCCGCAGTGGTCGGTCATCGCGAACAGGCTTTCGGCGGTGACATGGCGGTTTTCGCCATCCCCCACCAGCAAAGCCGCCAGCGCCACACGTTGCCGCGTGGGGCGCAAGCCCCCGCGTGCCAGCCAATCCGTGCCCCGTTCAGTCGCGCTGCGTGCCATTTGCCTGCTCTGCTGCCTCGGCCCCTGTTATATCGTGCCGAACGGGCATAATTCAAACGAAAATCCGCCCGCATTGCGGCGAATCCCCGCCGCCCCTGCCCTTGCCACCGCTCGGATGCGGGTGATACAGGGGAAACGAGGGACAAGTTTCAGGGAGAGGCCGGGCCATATGGCACAGTATCCGACGAGTTTTGACAGGGATGCGCTGCTGAAATGCGCGCGGGGCGAGTTGTTCGGCCCGGGCAACGCGCAATTGCCCGAACCGCCGATGCTGATGATGGACCGCATCACCGAGATTTCCGAGGATGGCGGCGCGCATGGCAAGGGCCATGTGGTTGCCGAATTCGACATCCACCCCGACCTGTGGTTTTTCGCCTGCCACTTTCCCGGCAACCCGATCATGCCGGGCTGTCTGGGGCTGGACGGGCTGTGGCAACTGACCGGGTTCAACCTGGGCTGGCGCGGCTGGCAGGGGCGCGGCTATGCGCTGGGTGTGGGTGAGGTCAAGCTGACCGGCATGGTGCGCCCCGACCGCAAGATGCTGCGCTATCATGTCGATTTCACCAAGGCCCTGACCACGCGCCGCCTGACCATGGGCGTGGCAGATGGCCGGGTCGAGGCAGATGGCGAAGTGATATATCTGGTCAAGGACATGAAAGTGGCACTTAGCGAAAGCTGAATGGAACACCTGTCAGGTTGAATGCCGGCTGGCCTGAAACCCAGCTGATCTGAACGAAGGAGAACGCCCATGCGTCGCGTCGTCATCACCGGAATGGGCATCGTGTCGCCCATCGGCAATACCGTCGCCGAAGTCGAGGCCAGCCTGCGCGCAGGCCGGTCGGGCATCGTGTTCGCACCGGAATACGCCGAACACGGTTTCCGCAGCCGCGTGCATGGCCAGCCGCAGATCGTGCTTGAAGACAATATCGACAAGCGCGATCTGCGCTTCATGGGCGATGGTGCGGCCTACAACTTCATCGCCATGCGGCAGGCGATCGAGGATGCCGGGCTGGACCCTACCGATGTGTCGAACGAACGTTCCGGCCTGATCATGGGGTCGGGCGGGCCATCGACGAAATCGTTTTTCCGCGCCCACAACATCGTGCGCGAAACCGGCAGCCCCAAACGCATGGGGCCGTTCATGGTGACAAAGGGCATGTCATCGACCAATTCCGCCTGCCTTGCCACGCCGTTCAAGATCAAGGGCGTGAACTATTCCATCACCTCGGCCTGCTCCACCTCTGCGCATTGCATCGGCAATGGTGTGGAACTGATCCAGATGGGCAAGCAGGACATCGTCTTTGCCGGCGGGGGCGAGGAGCTGGACTGGACACTGTCGTGCCTGTTCGACGCGATGGGGGCCATGTCGTCGAAATACAACGACACGCCCGAAACCGCATCACGCCCCTATGACGCCACGCGCGACGGGTTCGTGATCGCGGGGGGCGGCGGCGTGGTGGTGCTGGAAGAACTGTCGCATGCGCTGGCGCGCGGCGCGAAAATCTATGCCGAGGTCACGGGTTACGGGGCGACTTCCGACGGGCATGACATGGTGGCGCCCTCGGGCGAGGGTGGCGAGCGGTCGATGCGGCTGGCCGTGGCCACCTTGCCCGAAGGGCGCAGCATCAGCTATATCAACAGCCACGGCACCTCGACCGGCGTGGGCGACGTGACCGAGATGAAGGCGATCCGCCGGGTGTTCGGGCAGGGCTCCACCCCGCCGGTATCCTCCACCAAATCGCTGACCGGGCATTCGCTGGGGGCCACGGGCGTGCATGAGGCGATCTATTCGCTGCTGATGCTGACCAAGGGGTTCATCGCCGCCTCGGCCAATGTCACCACGCTGGACCCGGAACTTGACCCGGCCGAGATTGCCACCACTTTCCGCGACGGGGTGGCGATGGATTCGGTCCTGTCCAACAGTTTCGGCTTCGGCGGCACCAATGCCACGCTTGTCATGAGCACCTACAAGGACTGAGGTTCCCAATGGCCGATCTGATGCAAGGCAAACGCGGGCTGGTGATGGGCGTGGCCAACGAACGGTCGATCGCCTGGGGCATCGCCCGCGCGCTGGCCGCCGAAGGCGCGGAACTGGCCTTTACCTATCAGGGCGACGCCTTTGGCAAACGGCTGGAGCCGCTGGCGGCCTCGGTCGGGTCAAGCTTCATGGTGGATGTTGACGTGACGGATGATGCGTCACTGGATGCGGCCTTTGGCCGGGTCAAAGACGAATGGGGCAGCCTTGATTTTGTGGTGCATGCCATCGCGTTTTCCGACAAGAACGAACTGACCGGGCGGTTCATCCACACCAGCCGGGCCAACTTCAAGCACTCGCTGGATATTTCCTGTTTCAGCTTCATCGACGTGGCGCGGCGCGCGTCGGAACTGATGCCGCAGGGTGGCACGCTGTTGACCATGACCTATGGCGGATCGAACCGGGTGACACCGAATTACAACGTGATGGGCGTGGCCAAGGCCGCGCTGGAAAGCGCCGTGCGCTATCTGGCCAACGATCTGGGGCCGCAGGGCATCCGCGTGAACGCGGTGTCACCCGGCCCGATGAAAACGCTGGCGGGGGCGGCCATTGGCGGTGCGCGCGCCACGTTCCGCCATACCGAGGCAAACGCCCCCCTGCGCGCCAATGCCACGCTGGAGGCCATTGGCGGCACGGCGGTCTGGCTGTGTTCCGATTATGGCGCCTGCACCACGGGCGAGATCGTGCGCGTTGACGGCGGCTATCATGTGCTGGGCATGCCGCAGCAGGATAACCTTTAAGGCTTTACGCCGTGGCATGCGCAAAGAGCCGCCCATCCGGGCGGCTTTGCTTTGCGCAAGCGCCGGCTGTTGGCAGACTGGTCCAGCACAAAGCGGAGCATCACCATGCCACAGATGATTTTCGTGAACATTCCGGTATCGGATCTGGAACGGTCAAAGGCGTTTTATCAGGCGCTGGGATTCTCGCTTAACCTGCAATTCGCCGATGACAGCGCCTGCTGCGTGGTGATTTCCGACACGATTTTCCTGATGATCCTGACGCATGAACGCTTTCAGGGCTTTGCCACCCTGCCCCGCGCCGATACTTCGGCCACGACCTCGGTGCTGATCTGCCTGTCACGCGACAGCCGCGAGGCGGTGGATGATATCACCAAGGCCGCGCTTGCGGCAGGCGGAAGCGAACCCAAACCCGCGCAGGATCTGGGCTTCATGTATTCCCGCACCTTCATGGACCCCGATGGCAATGTGTTCGAGCCTGCATGGATGGATATGCAGGCTGCAGAAACCGCCGACAAAACCTGACCTCTGCGGCACCCATGCGTCGGTGTTTTCAGCCCGCCGCAGGTCACGGGATCGAGCCACGTCTTGGGAAAGGATGGAGCGGGCGACGGGAATCGAACCCGTGTCTTTAGCTTGGAAGGCTAAGGTCTTACCATTACACAACGCCCGCAACCCGGCTGTTATAAACAGCCCGGGCGGGGCATGCAAGCACCGCACGGGCCAGGGGTTCGGGCTGTCGCAGCCCGGGTGGCGATTGTGCCGCCAGGGTGCAGGGGTTACTTGCGGGTGATGCGGCCATCGGTGAACGGCGTGTAGGGCGCGTTCGCCGCCAGATAGTCCGCCGTCACATCGGCCAGATCGGGGCCGAAGTCATAGGCATTCGCGGCATCGACGAACATGCGATAACCATCGCCGCCACCCCGCACATAGTTGTTCGACACCAGCCCATAGGTGGCTGCCGGGTCGATCGGTGCCCAGGCGTCGCCGCCGACCATCACCTGCACGTCGGACACGCGGGCACCTGCCGGGGCTGCCGGATCAAAGGTGTATTTCAGCCCGGCCACCTGCGGGAACCGGCCTGCGCCCTCTTCCACCTGGCCGACGCCGTTTTCCAGCGCGGCGATCACCACATCACCCGTGACCTGAAAGGTGGAAAGCGTGTTCTGGAACGGCAGCACCGACAGCACCTCGCCCATCGTCACTTCGCCCGCGTCGATCGAGGCGCGCAAGCCGCCGCCATTGGCGATGGCAATGGTGATGCCCTGATCCTTCACCCGGTCCAGCATCGCCTCGGCCACCAGGTTGCCCATCGGGCATTCCACCGCGCGGCAGGCTTCGCGTGCGCCGTCGATGGCTTCGACGGTTTCGGCCACAACGCGGGTCTTCAGCTCTTCAATCGGCCCGGCCAGTTCCTTGACCCGGGCCTCAATCTCGGGGTCGGGCGTTACCGAGGCATCCAGCAGGATCGTGTTGCCATCGGCATAGATCAGCTTGCCCGCGTCATCGAAGGTCAGTTCCAGATGGCCGACATATTTGGAATAGGCATAGGCCTGCACCACCGGCACCAGCGTGCCATCCTCCTGGCTGACCCAGGTGGGGTAAGCCCCGGCGCGATCCGGATCGGTTTTCGACAGATAGGTGTGCGAATGCCCGCCCACCACCGCGTCGATTCCCGGCACGGCGGCGGCAATCACCTGATCCTTGCCATAGCCCACATGGTTCAGCGCGATGATCTTGGTGACGCCCTCGGCCTCCAGCGCCGCGACATCGGCCTGCAGCGATTCGATCTCGTCGGTGAAGATCACCTCGGGGCCGGGGCTGGAGGTATCGACCGTATCGGTGGCCAGCGCCGAGATCAGGCCGATCTTTTCGCCGCCAACCTCCAGCACCACGTGGTTTTCCACCTTGCCTGCCAGGATGTTCGACCGGCTGACGTCGATATTGCCGGAAATCACCGGAAAGCTGACGCCATCGACCAGTTTCAGCAGCCCCTCGGGGCCATCGTCAAATTCGTGGTTGCCCACGGCCATCGCATCGAAACCGATCTTTTCCATGAACTCGATTTCGGCATCGCCCTTGTAGGTCGTATACATCAGGCTGCCCTGATACTGGTCGCCCGCATCCAGCACGATCACGTTCTGGCCGTCGGCGCGCAGCGCATCGCGCAATTCGTTGATCTTGGTGGCGACACGGGCCACGCCGCCGAAGCAGGCATTTTCTGCCGCTTCTTCAGCCGAACAGGTCGAATCAAATCCGTTGATCGCCTCGATCCGGCTGTGCAGATCGTTGATGTGGATGACATGCAGCGTGTAATCGGCGGCAGCCGCACCGGCGGTCAGCGCCAGAAACGCAGCCGAGGCAAGAAGATGGCGTTGCATCGGAAAATTCTCCCTGTTTGGTTGGTGCCGTTACACTGCTGTTACAATTGAACAGAGTCAAAGGCCTGCAACTGCGGGTAGCGCGCCCAGGTAAAAGCGCTGTGACATTGGGCGGAATGCTGCCGCATACAGCGCCATTGACCGCGGGCCGGGCAAGGTGCATGACGCATTCATGCTGATCTACAAGATTTTCCGCCGCCCCGAATGGGATGCCTTTCGCGCCGCCGGTGACACGGCTGGCGCCCCCATAGATCTGGTTGACGGCTATATCCACATCTCGACCGCCGCACAGGTGGCCGAAACGGCGGCCAGGCATTTCGCCACCGAAAGCGATCTGGTTCTGGTGGCGCTGAACCCCGATGCACTGGGGCCCGCGCTGAAATGGGAGCCTTCGCGCGGCGGGGCGCTGTTTCCGCATCTTTACCGGCGGTTGACGCTGGCCGATGTGGTCTGGGACAAATCGCTGCCGCTGGGGGCCACAGGCCATATCTTTCCCGAGGGGTTGTGGTGAACATGTGGGAACGTGCCGGTCTGGCCCTGCTGCACCGGCTGGATCCGGAACGCGCGCATGGCCTGTCGCTGGCCGCGCTGCGATCCGGCCTTGTGCCGCTGCCCGGCCCGGTGACGGGGGCGCGGCTGGCCACCAGTCTGGCAGGAATTGCGCTGCCGAACCCGGTGGGTCTGGCGGCGGGCTATGACAAGAACGCGGTGGCGCTGGCCCCGCTGATGCGCGCCGGTTTCGGCTTTCTGGAGGTGGGGGCGGCCACGCCGCGCGCGCAGACGGGCAACCCCGCCCCCCGCTTGTTCCGCCTGACCGAAGACCGCGCCGCGATCAACCGTTTCGGCTTCAACAACGAAGGTGCCGTGCCGATTGCCGCCCGGCTGGCAATGCGGCCCAAGGGCATTCCCGTGGGCCTGAACCTGGGTGCCAACAAGGACAGCCCCGACCGTGCCGCCGATTTCGCCGCCGTGCTGGCCGCTTGCGGCCCGCATGTGGATTTTGCCACCGTGAACGTGTCGTCGCCCAACACCGAAAAATTGCGCGATTTGCAGGGGCGGGCAGCGCTGACCGGCCTGTTGGCAGGCGTGATGGAGGTGCGGGCGGAACTGGCCAAACCGATCCCGGTGTTCCTGAAGATCGCACCGGATCTGGGCGAGACGGAACTGGCAGAGATCGCCGAGGTCGCCATGGCCGCCGGCCTGTCCGGCATTATCGCCACCAACACCACATTGTCGCGCACAGGTTTGAAAAGTGCACATGCGGCCGAGGCAGGCGGCCTTTCTGGTGCGCCATTGTTCGAAAAGTCTACCCGCGTGCTGGCGCGGCTGTCGGCGTTGACCGGGGATGCGCTGCCGTTGATCGGGGTGGGCGGGGTATGTTCGGCCGAGCAGGCCTATGCGAAAATTCGCGCAGGGGCATCCGCAGTGCAGATTTACACGGGCATGGTTTATGAAGGCCTGTCGCTGGCAGCCCGCATTGCGCGGGGGCTGGACGGGCTGCTGAAACGCGACGGTTTCGCATCGGTGGCCGAGGCGGTGGGCAAAGGCCGGGGCGACTGGCTGTAGGCCGTAGTGTCCGCTGCCTTACCGCCTGTGTCGCGCACCTATGAAAGCAGTCGGGCGTGAAGAACTCTCAGCCCAGAACCTCGGTCGCCACCGCCCCGGGCAGCGCCACCTCCAGCAGTTCCAGATCGGCGGTGGGGTCGGCATAGCGCGTGGCCATGCCCGGCGGGATCACGAATGCATCACCAGCAGACAGGCGGAACGGGTTTTTGCCCTCACCCTCCAGCGTCATTTCGCCGGCCATCACAAAGGTGAACAGGATGTCGCCGCTGTGCCGCGTCCAGGGGGCCACCCCGTCGGGCCGCACCACCATCACCCCCGCCACGCCCTTGGTGCCATCCGCGATCGTGGTATCCCGCGCCACGAAGCCGGGGATACGGAAGGGCTGCCATGCCGCCCCTGCCGCCACATTGTGCACGAACCGCTGGCCCTGCCATTCGCGGTCTGGCCGCACGTCGGGCGTGGGCAGCACCATGTCGTGGTCAATCTGCGTGACATGCTCGGCGGGCACCCCGATCTCGATCACCTCGATGCCGTCTGATGCTTCCAGCACACGGTGCCGGATTTCCGGCGGCTGGATGAAACAGTCACCCGCCGTCAGCCTGATCTTTGGCCCCTGATCCTCATAGACCACATCCACCCAGCCCTTGATGCAGAAGATCAACTGAAAGCCGACCTTGTGGAAATGCACCATGTCAGGCACCGGACCGCCATCGGGAATGCGGATATGCGACGCGATGATCGACCCGCCAAGGCGCGACGGAATGAGGTCGCGGTAATGCATGCCCGCCCGCCCGATCACCCAGGGGGCCTGATCGGCCAGCCTGCGCACCACAAAGGCATGTTCTGTGGTAGGCAGGTGCAGGGGCGGGTTCAACGCGTCAATCTCCACCCGCGTGCCGTTCGGGGCCGTCAACAGGCGCTGGCCACCCGCAAAACCATCGGGGTCATCGGTCAGGATGCGCAGGGTGCCGGGCGCCTCGGCTGCGCCCTTTTGCAGCCGGATGCGCAGGCCGTGGCCCGACAGCACCGCCACCTCGGGGTTGTCGGCGGGATAGATCATGTCCAGCCGCAGCTTCAGAACCTTGGTGAAAAACGGCAGATCCTCCCGCAGGTCCGGCGTGGGCAGGCGCATTTCGGCGCGGGTTTCGTTCATGCTGGCCTCGTCATCATCCCGTTTCGGGCCAGAGTGATGCTGCGCGGCGGGATTTGCAAGTTCCCCTTGCGGGCGGCCTGCCCCGGCAGGGGGTTGCGCCAAAATCCAGATAGTTTAAGGGTAAACCACATTGCGGGAGGGCGAAATGGACGACGCACGGAACGACAGCGCACGTCAGGCGGCACTGGATTACCACGAATTTCCGAAGCCGGGAAAGCTGGAGATCCGGGCCACCAAACCCCTGACCAACGGGCTTGACCTGAGCCGCGCCTATTCGCCCGGCGTGGCCGAAGCCTGCCTGGAGATCAAGGCCGATCCATCCACCGCCAGCCGCTATACATCGCGCGGCAATCTGGTGGCGGTTGTCACCAACGGCACCGCCGTGCTGGGCCTTGGCAACATCGGCGCGCTGGCGTCAAAGCCGGTGATGGAGGGCAAGGCGGTTCTGTTCAAGAAATTCGCCAACATCGACTGTTTCGACATAGAGCTGAACGAGCCTGATCCCTACAAGCTGGCCGATATCGTCTGCGCGCTGGAGCCGACCTTTGGCGCCATCAATCTGGAGGACATCAAGGCCCCCGATTGCTTTATCGTCGAGGAATTGTGCCGCCAGCGCATGAACATCCCGGTGTTCCATGATGACCAGCACGGCACGGCGATTGTCGTGGGCGCTGCGGCCACCAACGCGCTGCACGTGGCGGGCAAGCGGTTCGAGGATATCAAGATCGTCTCCACCGGCGGCGGGGCGGCGGGCATCGCTTGCCTGAACATGCTGTTGAAACTGGGGGTGCGGCGCGAAAACGTCTGGCTCTGCGATCTGGCGGGGCTGGTCTACCATGGCCGCGCCGAGCAGATGACACCGCAGAAGGCGGAATATGCGCAGGGGACAACGGCGGCATCATTGGCCGATGTCATCGCCGGGGCCGACCTGTTCCTTGGCCTGTCCGGCCCCGGCGTGCTGACGCCCGACATGGTGGCCAGCATGGCCCCGCGCCCGATCATATTCGCGCTGGCCAACCCCAGCCCCGAAATCAGCCCCGAGGCGGCCCGCGCCATCAGCCCCGATGCCATCATCGCCACCGGGCGCAGCGATTACCCCAATCAGGTCAACAACGTGCTGTGTTTTCCGTTCATCTTCCGGGGCGCGCTGGATGTGGGGGCCACCACGATCAACGACGCGATGAAGATCGCCTGTATCGAGGGCATCGCGGCGCTGGCCCGCGCCACCACCAGCGCCGAGGCGGCGGCGGCCTATCAGGGCGAACAGCTGAGCTTTGGCGCGAATTACCTGATCCCCAAACCGTTCGACCCCCGGCTGATCGGCGTCGTCGCCAGCGCCGTGGCCAAGGCCGCGATGGAAACCGGCGTGGCCACGCGGCCCATCGCCGACATGGCCGCCTACAAGCAGAAACTCGACGGTTCGGTGTTCCGCTCGGCGCTCATCATGCGCCCGGTATTCGAGGCTTCGGCCACCGCCGACCGCCGCATCGTGTTCAGCGAGGGCGAGGATGAGCGCGTGCTGCGCGCCGCCAATGCCATGATGGAGGAAACCACCGACATCCCGATCCTGATCGGCCGCCCCGAAGTGGTCGAGGCGCGCTGCGAACGCGCGGGCCTGCCAATCCGCCCGGGGCGTGATTTCCATCTGGTTAACCCGGAAAACGATCCCCGCTATCGCGATTACTGGGGCACCTATCACGATCTGATGGCCCGCCGCGGCGTGACCCCCGACATAGCCCGCGCCGTGATGCGCACCAACACCACTGCCATCGGCGCGGTGATGGTGCACCGGGGCGAGGCTGACAGCATGATCTGCGGCACCTTCGGGCAATATCTGTGGCATCTGAACTATGTCACGCAGATCCTGGCGCACGACGGCCTGCACCCCGTGGGCGCGCTGAGCCTGATGATTCTGGAAGACGGCCCGCTGTTCATTGCCGACACCCATGTTCATCCCGAACCGACGCCGGAACAGATCATGGAAAGCGTGATCGGCGCTGCCCGCCATGTGCGCCGTTTCGGGCTGAAGCCCAAGATCGCGCTGTGTTCATCGTCGCAGTTCGGCAACCTGGATTGCGACACCGGGCGGCGGATGCGACAGGCGTTGGCGCTGCTTGACGCCCGCGCGCCTGATTTCTGCTATGAGGGCGAGATGAACATTGACGCGGCCCTTGACCAGCATCTGCGCGACCGGGTCTTTCCCGGCTCACGTTACGAAGGCGCGGCCAATGTGCTGGTGTTTGCCAATTCAGACGCGGCATCGGGCGTGCGCAATATCCTGAAGATGAAAGCCGGCGGGCTGGAGGTGGGGCCGATCCTGATGGGCATGGGCAACCGCGCGCATATCGTGACGCCGTCGATCACCGCACGGGGCCTTTTGAACATGTCGGCGCTGGCAGGCACGCCGGTGGCGCATTACGGATAGGCACCGCCCCGCCCGCCAGCAACTGGCGGGCGGCGCTGATTCTGCCACGAACTTTGCAAAGTTGCGAGACCGTCAGCAGAACGATAACAAATGCAGGGGGTTTGCAAAAATTTGCTGTCCATGCGGGCAGATTTCTGCAAACTCTTTTGTCGCAGGGGCACGCTGTTGCCGGTAACAGCGTTGCATCGGCCCCATGCCGTCGCGTAACAAATCCAAAGTTGAGGAGGAGGCGTGGAATGGCTTATGCAGAGATCTATGCGGCGTGGCGGTCTGACCCCGAGGCCTTCTGGCTGGATGCGGCGCAGGCGATCGACTGGGACGTGGCCCCTGTCAAAGCCCTCGACGACAGCCGCGCGCCGTTTTACACATGGTTCGCCGACGCCCGGGTGAATGCCTGCTGGAACGCGGTTGACCGCCATGTTGCCGCAGGGCGCGGCGATCAGGTGGCGATCCTGCATGACAGCCCGGTCACGGCCAGCCAGCGCCGTGTGACCTATGCCGAATTGCAGGCCAATGTCGCCCGTCTGGCCGGTGCGCTGCGCGCGCAGGGGGTGGAACAGGGCGACCGCGTGATCATCTACATGCCCATGGTGCCCGAGGCGCTGGAGGCGATGCTGGCCTGCGCCCGGCTGGGGGCGGTGCATTCGGTGGTGTTTGGCGGCTTTGCTGCGGCGGAACTGGCGGTCAGGATCGACGATTGCACGCCCAAGGCCGTCATCGCCGGTTCGTGCGGGGTCGAACCCTCGCGCGTGGTGCCCTACAAGCCGCTGCTGGATGCCGCCATCGCCATGGCCAGCCACAAGCCGGCCTTCTGCGTGATCCTGCAACGTCCGCAGGGCATCGGCGAATTGACCGCAGGGCGCGATCACGAATGGCATGCCTTCCAGCAGGGGGCCGACCCGGCCGATTGCGTGCCGGTGGCGGGCGATCATCCGGCTTATGTGCTTTATACCTCGGGCACCACGGGCCAGCCCAAGGGCGTGGTGCGGGCCACGGCGGGGCATCTGGTGGCCTTGTCCTGGTCGATGCGGGCGATCTACAATGCCGGGATCGGCGATGTGTTCTGGGCCGCGTCTGATGTGGGCTGGGTCGTGGGGCACAGCTATATCTGCTATGGCCCGCTGGTGGCGGGCTGCACCACCCTGCTGTTCGAGGGCAAGCCGGTGGGCACGCCCGATGCAGGCACCTATTGGCGGGTGATTGCCGAGCACGGGGTGAAAAGCCTGTTCACCGCCCCCACCGCCCTGCGCGCGATAAAACGCGAGGATCCGCAGGGCAACATGATCGGCCAATACGACCTTTCAGGGTTCCAGACGCTGTATCTGGCGGGCGAACGGGCCGACCCCGACACCGTGATCTGGGCGCAGGATCACCTGAAGGTGCCGGTGATCGACCATTGGTGGCAGACCGAAACCGGCTGGCCCATCGCGGCGAACCCGGTGGGTCTGGGCGCGCTGCCGGTGAAGGTCGGCAGCCCTTCGGTGCCGATGCCCGGCTATGACGTGCAGGTGCTGGACGAGGCGGGCCATCCGGTGCCCGCGGGCACATTGGGCGCGATTGCGATCAAGCTGCCGCTGCCGCCCGGCACCCTGCCGACGCTGTGGAATGCCGAGGCGCGGTTTCACAAAAGCTATCTGGCGCATTTCCCCGGCTATTATGAAACCGGCGATGCCGGTTACATCGACGATGGCGGCTATATCTACATCATGGCGCGCACCGATGACGTGATCAACGTGGCGGGCCACCGCCTGTCCACCGGCGCGATGGAAGAGGTGCTGGCCGGTCATCCCGATGTGGCCGAATGCGCGGTTATCGGCGTGGCTGATGCCCTGAAGGGCCAGTCGCCGCTAGGGCTTTTGTGCCTGAACCGTGGCACCAACCGCGCGCCCGAGGATGTCGCCCGCGAGTGTGTGGCGCTGATGCGCGAAAAGATCGGACCGGTGGCCGACTTCAAGCGCGCCTGCGTGGTGGAACGGCTGCCAAAAACCCGTTCGGGAAAGATCCTGCGGGCGACCATGGCGAAGATCGCAGATGGCGAGCCTTTCAAGATCCCCGCCACGATCGACGATCCGGTAACGCTGGACGAAATCCGCGCGGCTTTGGCCAGGTTGGGCTATCCGGCGGGTTGAGCGGAGCGGCACGGCGGACAAAAGCGGCAAGCGCCCCCCCGAAGGCTGGACATTGCCACGCCCTGCGCTAACCTGCCGTGGCCATGCACAATTGCGCCCCCTTTGCACTTGCCCGCCGCCGCACGGCAGTGCGCGGCCTGGCCCGATCATGGGCCGCGCGATGACAGGGCGCGGCACAGCCTTTGCCGATCTGCCTTTTCTTGATCTGGCGCGTTTCGAGCGGCTGATGCAGATGGTTGGCCCGGACATGGGGCCGGAACTGCTGGCGCGGCTGGAAGATGATCTGGCTGCCGTCGCGGCCGGGCTGCGCCGGGCCATGCAGGACAGGGACCAGCCAGACTGGGGTCAGCCAGATTGGGGGGGTCAGCCAGACTGGGCAGAACTGCGTGGCCAGACCCATGTGCTGATCGCGCTGGCGGGGACGGTGGGTGCGCTCAGGCTGCAACACCTGGCCGAAGCCTTGAACCGCGAGGCGCATGAACGTTCTGGCCAAGATGTCGCGCAGGCCACGCGAATGCTGGCGGCGCTGCTGGACGAGCTGCTGCAACATGTCCGCGACTGTCGGGCGGGCAATGTGCCGGGGGCGACATGGTGACGAAACCTGCGCCGCACCGCACCACCGCCACCGGATCAGGGGCCGAGAACAACCAACCGCGCCCGATCCTGTTGATCGAAGACACGCCCTCGTTGCAGATGGTCTATCGGTCGGTGCTGGCCTCGGCAGGACACAGGGTAACGGTGGCAGGCACGGCCGCCGAAGGGCTGGCGCGCTTTGTTGACACCAGACCACAGGTGGTCTTGCTGGATCTGGTTTTGCCCGACCGTGACGGGCTGGACCTGATGCAGGACATGCTGCGCCTGCGCCCCGAGACGAATGTGATCGTCATCACCGCCAACGGGTCGATCAACAAGGCGGTCGAGGCGATGCGCGCGGGGGCGCATGAGTTTCTGGTCAAGCCCTTTGACGAACAGCGGTTCCTGAGCGCGGTCGAAAATGCGCGCGGCGCCTCGGCAAACCGTGGCATCCCGCGCGCGGCGGCCCCGTCGCCGGGCCGGGCGCAGGGCAGCGCCTTTCTGGGGTCGTCCGAGGCGATGGCGCGAATTCAGGCCAAGATCCGGTCGGCGGCGCGGTCGATGGCCACCGTTTTCATCACCGGTGAAAGCGGCACGGGCAAAGAACTGTGCGCGCTGGCGGTGCATGACAATTCGCCCCGCGCCACCGGGCCGTTCATCGCGCTGAACTGCGGGGCGATCCCGCAGGATCTGCTGGAATCCGAGGTGTTCGGCCATGTGAAGGGCAGCTTTACCGGGGCGATTTCCGACAAGCCCGGGGCGGCGGCTGCGGCGGATGGCGGCACCCTGTTTCTGGACGAAATCTGCGAGATGGCCCCTGCCCTGCAAACCAAGCTGCTGCGGTTCCTGCAAACCTCGACCGTGCAGCCGGTGGGTGCGACCCGGCCCCGCAAGGTGAATGTGCGCATCGTCTGCGCCACCAACCGCGACCCGCTGGATGCCGTGCGGCGCGGCCATTTCCGCGAGGATCTGTATTACAGGCTTTATGTCGTGCCAATCCACATGCCGCCCTTGCGCGACCGTGGCGAGGATGTGATCGAGATTGCCGAGGCGGCGCTGGCCCGCTTTGCCGCCGAGGAGGGCCGCCTTTTCGACGGGCTGGAACCCGGCGTGCGCGCGCTGTTCCGCCGCCATTCCTGGCCCGGCAATGTGCGGCAGGTGCTGAACGTGATCCGCAACGTGGTTGTGCTTAACGAAGGCGGGCCGGTCACGCTGGACATGCTGCCCGATGATCTGGCCGACCAGCAGGGCTTTGTAGCCCCTTCCGCGGCCGTGTCACCCGCGCCCTCTGACGATCTGGCTTTGGAGGGGCTCTTGGGCCGCACCTTGGCCGAGATCGAACAATTGGTGATCGAGGCCACCATCGCGCGCCACGGCGGATCGGTGCCAAAGGCCGCCCGCGTGCTGGATGTGTCGCCTTCGACGCTTTACCGCAAGATCGAAGGATGGGGCAGGACGTAAGGTCGCACTGATCAAGCCGGGTTGGGCGCTTTCAACCTGGGTCACGCAATTCGCAGCGGTGATGAGCGTGCGGAAGGTCGCAAGCGGACGATTTGCGCGAAGAAAAGCCCGTCCGTGACATGGCCAAAGGATGAAGCCCCACCACCGCAACAGGCGCCGCATGTGCCGACGCATCGGAACCTACAGTCAGACAAACTGCTCGCGGATCAGCCGTTCTTCCAGCCCGTGCCCCGGGTCGAACAGGATCCGGTGGCGCACCGTGGGTTCCGACCGGATCTCCACCGACACCACATCGCGCACCGAGCGGCCATCGGCATCGGCCATCACCGGGCGCTTTTCCGGATCCAGCACGTCGAACCGCACCAGCGCCGTCTTGGGCAGCAGCGCGCCACGCCAGCGCCGGGGGCGGAAGGCCGCCATCGCCGTCAGCGCCAGCACATCGGCCCCGATGGGCAGTATCGGGCCATGCGCGGAATAATTGTAGGCGGTGGACCCGGCAGGCGTGGCCAGCAGCGCGCCATCGCAGACCAGTTCCTCCATCCGCACCCTTCCATCCACCGAAATGCGCAGCCACGCCGCCTGCGGCCCGGCGCGCAGCAAGCTCACCTCGTTGATCGCCAGCGCCTCTCGCACCTCGCCCGTCTGCGTCACGGCGCGCATCGACAGGGGGTTGATCACCTCTTCCGCCGCCATGGCCAGCCGTTCGGGCAGCGCCAGCGGCGACCAGGCGTTCATCAGAAAGCCGATGGTGCCCCGGTTCATGCCATAGACCGGGGTATCCAGGCTTTGCGTCTCGTGCAAAGTCTGCAACATGAAGCCGTCGCCACCCAGGGCCACGATAACCTCGGCCGCATCCAGCGGGCATTGGCCATGGGCGGCGGTCATCACCGCCAGCGCCTCTTGTGCCAGCGCCGCCGGGCTGGCGGTGAACGCGATCCGCATCGCAGGCATGTGCAGCCCCCCCAGGGCGGTTGCGCCCTGCGGCAGTCTTGGCCCTGCGCCGAGGCAAACTCAACCCCCGCCGGGCAGAAAGCCGCACCACCGCAGCCCCCGATTTCGCGCAAACCGCCGCATGCGTCGTTTTCCTGTCTTTCTGTGACAGGGGACATGTTCTAAACAACGCCATCCCCGCACAAGACGGACAGGAGACACGCCATGAATGCCCCGCACCGCGATACCGGTTTCTTCACCGAAAGCCTCGCCAGCCGTGACCCGGAGCTGTTCGGCTCCATCACCAGCGAGTTGGGCCGCCAGCGCGACGAGATCGAACTGATCGCCTCGGAAAACATCGTGTCCCGCGCGGTGATGGAGGCGCAGGGCTCGGTCATGACCAACAAGTATGCCGAGGGCTATCCGGGCAAACGCTATTACGGCGGCTGCCAGTATGTCGATGTGGCGGAAAATCTGGCGATCGAGCGGGCCAAGGAACTGTTCGGCGTGGGCTTTGCCAATGTGCAGCCGAATTCCGGATCGCAGGCCAACCAGGGCGTGTTCCAGGCGCTGATCAAGCCGGGCGATACCATTCTGGGCATGAACATCGCGGCGGGCGGGCACCTGACGCATGGCGCGGCCCCGAACCAGTCGGGCAAATGGTTCAACGCGATCCAGTATGGCGTGCGCCAGCAGGACAGCCGCATCGACTATGACGAGATGGCGGCGCTGGCCCGCGAACACAAACCCAAGCTGATCATCGCCGGCGGGTCAGCCGTGCCGCGCCAGATCGACTTTGCCAAATTCCGCGAGGTCGCGGATGAGGTGGGGGCGTATCTGCTGGTGGACATGGCGCATTTCGCGGGTCTGGTGGCCGGTGGCCAGCACCCCTCGCCCTTCCCCCATGCCGATGTGGCGACCACGACCACGCACAAGACCCTGCGTGGCCCGCGTGGCGGCATGATCCTGACCAACAACGAGGAACTGGCCAAGAAATTCAACTCGGCCATCTTCCCCGGCATTCAGGGCGGCCCCCTGATGCATGTGATCGCCGCCAAGGCCGTGGCCTTTGGCGAGGCGCTGCGGCCCGAATTCAAAGCCTATGCGGCGCAGGTGGTGTCCAACGCGCAGGCGCTGGCCGACCAGCTGATGAAAGGCGGATTGGACATCGTGACCGGCGGCACCGACACGCATGTGATGCTGGTCGACCTGCGCCCCAAGGGCGTGAAAGGCAACGCGACCGAAAAGGCCCTGGGCCGCGCGCATATCACCTGCAACAAGAACGGCATCCCGTTTGACCCCGAAAAGCCCACCGTCACCTCGGGCGTCCGCCTCGGCACCCCCGCAGGCACCACACGCGGCTTCACCGAGGCCGAGTTCCGGCTGATCGGTGACTGGATTGTCGAAGTGGTGGACGGTCTGGCGGCGAATGGAGAGGACGGCAACGCCGAGGTCGAGGCGGCGGTGAAGGCCAAGGTCGCGGGGCTGTGCGCAAAGTTTCCGATTTATCCGGGGTTGTGAGGGGGGCGGGGGGCGCTGGCGGTTACTATGCGCCCCGTTCGGTGGCTCTGTGGACTAAGCGGTCGTTGACCTGAAAGGCAACGGTCATCAAGCTACTGTAATCCGATGTGCATGGTAGTTGATGATGAACATTGAAGTCCTTCGCGGAGAATGCGCGAACGTCAAGCGGGCGGGCCTGAGGCAGATCTGGACTTGTCCCTCAGGATGGGAGGCCATCCTTATTGACGACGCAACAGGAGTCTGTTGGAGACTCGACTATCCCGAAAGTGAATATCATGCAGGCGGTTCGCCAAGACTTACGAGGATGGAGCTGGAAGCTAATCCCAATGGCCCTGATGGGCTGGGCGAGTAAACGCCGCTATGCGGACCTAGCGGCATTCCATTCTCAAGTCGGCTTGTCCCGCTAGATCGTATAAATGTGCTGTATCAGTGCGAACGATTGTGCCCCCGCAGTTCGGGCAAATCTGCAAGGTAACGGTAGGCAGCGGGTCGTCGCCATTTGCCAATATGACCGTCTTGGCGTCGGAGGTTGTGAAAGTTCCCTCGAGCATCCAACCACCCCATCCGCAAGCATTTTTGTCAATGGTGCAAACGGCATAGGTTATAACCGCGTAGTCCGGCAGTTTGATGTCAGAAACGGTGAGGTTTTCTAGTCGCTCTGATTCCTTTTGACTAATCATCAAAAGCTCCAACAACGCCTCGCAGACAACTAAGCATAGTGACAAAACCGCCAGTAGCAATGACAGCAACGGGCTTAGGCTGTGTGGAAACTCCTGCACCAACCGCCACCAGCGATGTGAGGGGTTCGCAGCAGGTCTTTTTGCCTGCTTGGGTTCATGCTACCCGCCAGTGGCTCTCATATCAGGCCCGTGAGGGCATGTT
>NZ_WHUT02000004.1 GCF_009380135.2 Fertoeibacter niger
GGGCGGTCAAGCTGGCGGAACACCGTGCCCATGATGCCGGGCTTGCGCAATTCGCGCCCCATGAACATGTTGTCGGCGATGGACAGCGCGGGCGACATGGCGAGCGTCTGATACACCGTTTCGATGCCATGGGCCCGCGCCTCGATCGGCGTCTTGAAGGCAACCTTCTTTCCCTCGAGAAAAATCTCGCCCTCGTCGGGGATGACCGCGCCCGACATCGCCTTGATCAGCGACGATTTGCCCGCCCCGTTGTCGCCGATCACGGCAAGGATCTCGCCCGGGTAAAGCTCGAAATCGCAATGGTCCAGCGCCGTTACCTTGCCGTACCGCTTTACCAGATTGCGGCCTTTGAGAATGGGTTCCATTATGCGGCTGCCTTTCTGATCCACTGGTCCACGGCCACGGCGAAGATGATAAGAACGCCGATGAGGAAGAACGTCCATTGCGGGTCTGTGCCGACCAGACGCAGACCCATTTCAAACACGCCCACGATCAGCGCGCCAAAGAACATGCCCACGATGCTGCCCCGCCCGCCGAACAGCGATATCCCCCCGATCACCACGGCGGTGATGGACTGGATGTTGCCCAACTGCCCCGTGGAGGCGGTGGGCGAGACCGATCCGAACCGCCCGATCATCACCCAACCCGCGATGGCGCAGAACAGCCCGGCCAGCGCATAGACCTGGATCAGCACCTTTTGCGTGGGCACACCGGCCAGTTCGGCGGCCTGCGGGTCGTCGCCCGTGGCATAGACATGCCGGCCCCAGGCGGTATGGCGCAGCACATAGGCCATGACCGCCACCAGCGCGATCATCAGGAACACGGCGTAAAGCACCTTTACGCCCGTGCCCGCCGCGGCATTCGTCGTCAGGATCACGGTCTCTGCCGTCGCCAGATCGGGGCGCGATCCGTCGGGCAGCATCGGCACGCCCCAGAAGGTCACATCCCCGCCCCAGAACCCCAGCGCAGGGGCCTGCGCCTCGACATCCGAGGATCTTATGGTTTCATTGGCCGAAAAGATGAAGTTCGAGGCCAGCAGCACCTGCCATGTGCCCAGCGTCACGATGAAGGGCGGCAGTTTCATCTTGGCGATCAGAAAGCCGTTCACCGCGCCCATGGCCGTGCCAAGCACAAGACCGATGGCAATGGAAACCTCGGCCGGGATGCCGTAGCGAAAGCTCATCTGCCCCATCAGGACCGAGGAAAACACCGCAATCGCGCCGACCGACAGGTCGATGCCCGCCGTCAGCACCACGATGCTTTGGGCGCAGCCCAGAATGCCCACGATGGCGATCTGTTGCAGGATGGTTGACAGCGTGCCAGCCTTGAAGAAGTTCTCAGACAGAACGCCAAAGATGATCAGCGCAACGACCAGCACGATCATGGGCACTGCCGAGGGCGTCTGATGCAGCCAGTGTTGCAGGCGTTTCAGCAGGCCCTTGTCTTCCTTGAATTCGGCAACTTTCTCGGAGGCGCCTTTCAGCCCCTCTTCGAAACTCGATGCCGTCTTTGCATCTACAGCCATTCCGGTCCCCTCCACTTCACGCCCGCGCCACCGCCGGGCCGCAGTTATGACAAGGGCGGCGCGATGGCCGCCCTTGCGCAACAATGTTCGGTCAAGCGCCGTTGCAAATCAACCGCGCTGTTTCCGCTGCGTCAGCCCCAGCAAAGCTCGGTGCCTTTGGTGCTGTCGATGGATTCCACACCCTCGACCGGGGCGTCGGTGATCAGCGCCACGCCGGTGTCGAAGAAATCCTTGCCTTCGCTGGGGACGGGCTTGCTGCCGTCGGCGGCGAATTTGGCAATCGCCTCGATGCCCAGCGAGGCCATCAACAGGGGATACTGCTGGCTGGTCGCACCGATCACGCCATCCTTCACATCGGCCACGCCCGGGCAGCCGCCGTCAACCGAAACGATCAGCACGCCTTCCTTGCCCGCAGCCTTCAGCGCCTCATAAGCACCGGCAGCCGAGGGTTCGTTGATCGTGTAGACCACGTTGATGTCGGGGTCTTTGGCCAGCAGGGCTTCCATCGCCTTCAGCCCGCCCTCTTCGTTGCCGGCCGTCACTTCGTTGCCGACGATGCGCGGATCGGTCTCGTCGCCCCATTTGTTCGGGTCGGCCAGGTCGATGCCCATGCCTTGCAGGAAGCCCTGGTCGCGCAGCACGTCAACCGACGGCTGGCTGATGGCCAGATCCAGCAGCGCGATCTTGGCATTGGCAGCTTCGGCGCCCAGCGTGGCATTGGCCCACTGGCCGATCAGCAGCCCGGCGCGGAAGTTGTCGGTGGCAAAGGTGGCATCAGCCGCGTCGATCGGGTCAAGCGGGGTGTCCAGCGCGATGACCAGAACACCGGCGTCGCGGGCGGCCTTCACCGAATCAACGATGGCCTTGGTGTCGGAGGCGGTGATCAGGATGCCCTTGGCGCCATCTGCGACACAGGCCTCGATGGCCGCGACCTGCGATTCATGATCGCCGTCGATCTTGCCGGCATAGGATTTCAGCGCGACGCCCAGTTCGGCGGCCTTGGCCTCGGCACCCTCTTTCATCTTCACGAAGAAGGGGTTGGTGTCGGTCTTGGTGATCAGGCAGGCGGCCACGGCATGCGATTCCGCAAAGGCCGGAGCGGCGGCAAAGGCAAGCGCGGCTGCCCCCATGCACAGGGTCGTTTTCAGTTTCATTGCGTATATCCTCCCAAGTGGCGGGGTTCCCCGCCGTTTCGCTTCACTCCCGCCAGCAGTGTCCTCCCGCTGCGATGGGCACAAAAAACCCGATTCCCGGCGCTGCGTCAAGTTAATTAAATCACTCTGATTTATTATTGACAGAGGCCGCTATCCTGCGCACTCTCGGGGTTCATGATGACGCGGTGCGCGCCCCCAAGACCGGGCAAAGACCGCGCAAGGGGAGGAGACTGCCACGGGGAAAGACGGCGCAGCCATGGCAGCGCCCCTGCACCCGACGGCAAGGAAAGTTTGCAAGATGCTGATCGGACTACCATCCATTCTTGGGCCGGAATTGCTGTTCACGTTGCGCTCGATGGGGCATGGCGACGAGATTGCCATTGTCGATGGCAACTACCCCGCGCAGGAGCATGCCCGCCGTCTGGTGCGCGCCGATGGCCACGGCCTGCCGGCCCTGCTGGATGCCATACTGACGGTGCTGCCGCTGGATACCGCCACCGATCACGCGATCTTTCGCGCGGCGCTCAACAACGACCCGGCGCAAGCCGCGACAATCCACCACCGGATCGACGCAATCTGCGGGGCCCGGCATCCGGGCTTTGCGGTCAGGCCGCTGGGCGGTGCTGACCTCTATCCCCGCATCCGCGCCGCGCATACTATCGTGGCCACCTCTGAAACCGCGCTTTTCGCAAATGTCATCCTGCGCAAAGGCGTGATAGCCGACCCGACCTGACCCTGTTCCCAGCGCCCGAGGAAGCCCCGACCGTGCCCCATGCAGCGGAGACCGCCACCGACCGCCCCGCCACCGACAGCGTGGGGCTGCGCGGCTCCAACCAGTCGGGAATGCGGGCGCATAACGAGCGGCTGGTGCTGTCTTTGGTGCGTCAGCATGGCGCGCTGGCAAAATCGGATATCGCGCGCATCACCGGCCTGTCGGCGCAAACGGTGTCGGTCATCATGCGCGCGCTGGAATCCGACGGGCTGCTGCAGCGGGGCGAGCCGATCCGGGGGCGTATCGGCCAGCCCTCGGTGCCGATGTCGCTGGCGGCGGATGGCGCCTATTTCCTGGGGCTGAAGATCGGGCGACGTTCGGCGGATCTGACGCTGATCGACTTTCTGGGCGGGGTGATCACCACGCGCCGCCGCATCTACCGCTTTCCCACCCCGGGCGCGGTCATCGCCTTTGTGGCCGAGGCCCTGCCCGAGGCGCTGGCCGCCCTGCCCGAGGCCGCGCGGGGCCGCGTGGGTGGCATGGGCGTGGCCATGCCCTTTCAGTTGTGGAACTGGGTGCGCTCCATCGGTGCGCCGCAGGCCGAGATGGACGCCTGGCGCGACCGCGACATCCAGGCCGAACTTGCGGCGCTGACCGGCATGCCGGTCTATGTGCAGAACGATGCCACGGCGGCCTGCGGGGCGGAACTGGTGTTCGGCACCGGCGAGCGGCCCAAGGATTTCCTCTATTTCTATTTCGGCACATTCATTGGCGGCGGGCTGGTGTTGAATGGACAGTTGTTCACCGGGCGCACCGGCAATGCGGCGGGGGTTGGCCCCATGCCGGTGCCGGGGCCGGACGGGCGGATGCAGCGGCTGTTTGATGCCGCGTCGATGTCTGTGCTGGCAGGCATGATGGATGCGGCGGGCGAACCGTCGGACCATCTGTGGGAAAGCCCGGACCGCTGGCATGTCAGCGCGCCGATCCTGTCGGCCTGGATGGACCGCGCGGCCATGGGGCTTGCCAGCGCCACGCTGAGCGCGGCCACCCTGATGGAGCTGGAAACCGTGCTGATCGACGGCTGGATGCCAACCGACGTGCGGGCCGAGGTGACGCGGCGCACCCATGACGCGCTGCACCGGCTGGATCTGTCGGGGGTCGAGGCGCCGGTGATCCGCGAGGGCACGGTGGGGGCGCAGGCCCGGTCTCTGGGCGCGGCGGCGATACCATTGTCGCAGCGCTATCTGATCGACCAGAACGCGGCGATGCGGGAAGGTTAACGCACGACGGCCGTGCCACACCGGCGGAAAGGATTTTTCGCAGAAAAATCGTTGGGCGGGGTGCGACGATTTTTCTGCGAAAAATCTGTCAGGGCCGGTTGGCATCCGGGGTTGTTGCGGGCAAACAGGGTCACAGCGCCTTGACAGGCTTGGCCTTTGCCCCCGACAAAGGCCGGGCCCGGACCACAGGGCAACCCGCCGCGACCCGCACGACCGCACATAACCAGAACGGAAACCGCCCCGGTATGTCTCTCGCCCTGATCGCCGCGCTGCCGTTTCTTGGCGCGCTTCTTCCCGGCCTCATGATCCGCGCGGGGCGCACTGCCTGCGCCGTCAGCACGGGTGCCGTCACGGCGCTTGCCCTGCTGCTGCTGGGGCTGAACGCCCCCGCCGTGCTGCGCGGCGAGGTGGTGCAGACCCGCATCGAATGGCTGCCGCAACTGGGCCTGAACGCCAATTTCATGCTGGACGGGCTGGGCCTGCTGTTTGCGGGGCTGATCCTGGGCATCGGGCTGCTGATCATCCTTTATGCCCGGTTCTATCTGGCCAAGGCCGATCCGATGGGCCAGTTCTACACCTATCTGATGCTGTTCCAGGGCGCGATGCTGGGTATCGTCCTGTCCGACAACATCCTGCTTTTGCTGGTGTTCTGGGAATTGACCTCGCTGTCGTCGTTCCTGCTGATCGGCTATTGGAAACATCTGCCCGAGGGGCGGCAGGGCGCCCGCATGGCGCTGACCGTCACCGGCGCGGGCGGGCTGGCGCTGATCGGGGGCATGCTGATCCTGGGCAATATCGCGGGGTCTTATGACCTGTCGGTGATCCTGACGCAAAAGGTCGCCATCCAGTCATCCGACTGGTATCTGCCCGCGCTGCTGTTGATCCTGCTGGGGTGTTTCACCAAGTCGGCGCAGTTTCCGTTCCATTTCTGGCTGCCGCATGCGATGGCCGCGCCCACGCCCGTTTCCGCCTATCTGCACTCGGCGACCATGGTGAAGGCGGGCCTCTTTCTGATGGCGCGGCTGTGGCCGGTGCTGGCGGGCACGCCCGAATGGTTCTACATTGTCGCCACCACGGGCCTTGTGACGATGCTGCTGGGGGCCAAGATCGCGCTGTTCAAGCATGATCTGAAGGCGCTGCTGGCGTTTTCCACCGTCAGCCAACTGGGCCTGATCACCATGCTGCTGGGCTTTGGCACCAAGGCGGCGGCGACGGTGGCGGTGTTTCACATCATCAACCACGCCACATTCAAGGCCGCGTTGTTCATGACCGCAGGCATCGTGGATCACGAGGCGCATACCCGCGACATCCGCCGTCTGGGGGGCTTGCGCGTGCTGATGCCCGTGACCTTTGCGATTGCCACCCTCGCTGCGCTGTCGATGGCGGGCATTCCGCCGCTGAACGGGTTCCTTTCCAAGGAACTGATGCTGGAAGAGGCCGCGCATACCGTCTGGTGGCAGAACCCCTGGCTGGTGGGCGTGCTGGCGACCATCGGGGCATTGTTCTCGGTAGCCTACAGTTTCCGCTTTGTGGCGCATGTGTTCCTTGGCCCGATGCGTGACGATTACCCGCACCGCCCGCATGACCCCGGTTTTGGTCTTTGGGCGGCCCCTGCCCTGCTGGCGGGGCTGGTGGTTCTGATCGGGCTGGCGCCGATGGCGACTGCGGCCTGGCTGGTCGATGCGGCGGCGGGGGCAGTGACCGGCGCGGCGGTGGAGGTAAAGATCAGCCACTGGCACGGGCTGGAGCCTGCGGCGCTGTGGATGTCATTGGCGGCCATTGGCGGCGGGCTGATGCTGCTGGGCCTGTTCGCCCCCTTGTCGCGGCTGTGGGAGGGCACCCCCCGCCCCGAGGCCAAGCGCATCTTTGACGGGCTGGTGGAGCCCTTGGCCACCCTTTCCCGCCGCATCACCGATGCGTTGCATGACGGGGCAGTCACGCGGTATTTCGCCATCGCCACGCTGGCCATTCTGGCCGCCGGGGTCTGGGCCTTTGTCTCGGGCACCCATCAGCAGGGCGACCATGCACTGACGCCTGTAGCACTGGTGCCTGCCGCCGGCTGGGCGCTGCTGATGGTGACTACCTGCGCCATCGTCGCCCTGCACCGCCAGCGGCTGCTGGTGTTGATACTGGTGGGGGTGGTGGGGCTGATGGTGTCGGTGGGCTTTGCCTATCTGTCGGCGCCTGACCTTGCGCTGACCCAGATCAGCGTCGAGGTGGCCACGGTGATCCTGCTCTTGCTGGCGCTGAACTATCTGCCGAAAACCACGCCGGCTGAATCGGGCGGCGCGCGCCGGTTGCGCGACGGGGTGATTGCCACGCTGGCGGGTCTGGGGGCAGGCGGCCTGATCTATGCGCTGATGACGCGGGATTTCGCCTTTGACACCATCGCGGCCTATCATCTGGCCAATGCCAAGACCGAGGGCGGCGGCACCAATGTGGTGAACGTGATCCTGGTGGATTTCCGCGGCTATGACACATTCGGCGAGATCACGGTGCTGGGGATTGCCGCGCTGGTGATCTATGCGCTGACCGAATCCATCCTGCGGCCCGGCCCGGCGAATGACCGGCTGCGGCTGTGGAAGGCGGAATCGCAGGATGCGGGCGACCGTCACCCCTTGATGCTGGTGGTGGCGACGCGGCTGATCCTGCCCTTGGCCATCATGGTGGGGGTGTTCATCTTCCTGCGCGGGCACAATCTGCCGGGGGGCGGCTTCATCGCCGGGCTGGTGGTGGCGATTGCGCTGGTGATGCAATACATGGCGTCCGGTTTCGAATGGACCGCCGCGCGGCAGAAGATCGACTATCACGCGCTGATCGCATCGGGCGTGCTGGTTGCTGCTGCCACCGGCATCGGGGCGTGGTTCAACGGCCTGCCCTTCATGACCTCGGCCTATGGCTATGTGACGCTGTGGCCGCTTGAGACGTTCGAGCTGGCCACCGCCGCGCTGTTCGATCTGGGCGTGTTCCTGACGGTGCTGGGCGCGGTGATGCTGTCGCTGGCATCCCTGTCGCGCATCGCGCTGCGCGCGGGCGAGACGGTGAACCTGGCCCCTTATGACATCGACCCGGCGGCGGGCCGGACAGTGAAAGAGGAGGCCCGCTGATGGAGGCTTTGATAGCCAGCGCCGTGGGGCTGATGACGGCGGCGGGTATCTACCTGATCCTGCGGCTGCGCACCTTCCCGGTGATCGTGGGTCTGTCGATGCTGACCTATGCGGTGAACGTGTTCATCTTTGCCTCGGGGCGGCTAACGGTGGGGCTGCCTCCCATCCTTGACTCGACGGCGTCGGGCTATACCGACCCGCTGACACAGGCCTTGGTGCTGACCGCCATCGTGATTTCATTCGGTATGACGGCGGTGATCGTGATGATGGCGTTGGGGGCGTTCCTGTCGACCGGGTCTGACCGGATTGATGATGCGGCGGAAGACCGGGCCGAAACCGGGGGGCGCGCAGAGTGACCCACTGGATCATTGCCCCCGTCGTGCTGCCCGCCATCATCGGCGCGCTGATCGTTCTGGCGATGCGGCGCGACCTGCTGTTGCAGCGCATCTTCGGGCTGGCGGCGACGGTGGCGCTGCTGGCCATCGCGCTTGCGCTGCTGGTCGCGTCCAGCCGCAACCCGCCCGAAGTGTATTTTCTGGGCGACTGGCCCGCGCCGTTTGGCATCGTGATGGTGCTGGACCGGCTGGCCGCGCTGATGCTGGCGCTGACCGCCTTTCTGGCGCTGATGGTGCAGCTTTACGCCGTGGGCACCGGATGGGACGCGCGGGGTCGGCATTTCCATGCGCTGTTCCAGTTTCAGTTGATGGGCATCTGCGGGGCGTTCCTGACCGGCGATGCCTTCAACCTGTTCGTGTTTTTCGAGGTGCTGCTGATCGCCAGCTACGGGCTGATGATCCATTCCGGCGGGGCGCAGCGGCTGCGGGCCGGGGTGCAGTACATCGCCTACAACCTTGTGGGATCGACGCTGTTCCTGTTCGGGCTCGCCACGCTCTATTCCGTGACCGGCACGCTGAACATGGCCGATCTGGCGGTAAAGGCGGCCACGCTGCCTGCGGGTGACGCCGCCCTGCTGCGGGTGGCCGGGGTGCTGTTGTTGCTGGTGTTCGCCATCAAGGGCGCGCTGGTGCCGCTGCATTTCTGGCTGCCCAACACCTATGCGCAGGCCCCCGGCCCGGTATCGGCGCTGTTCGCGGTGATGACCAAGGTGGGCGCCTATGCCGTCCTGCGCATCTACACGCTGATCTTTCCGCCCGGCACCGAGGCCACCGGCACCCTGTTTGCCGACCTGCTGATGCCCGCCGCACTGGTGACGCTGGTTGTCGGGGCAATCGGCGTGCTGGGGGCGTCCAGCCTTGCGCGGCTGGTGGCCTTTGCCGCCGTCGCGTCGATGGGCACGCTGTTCATCGCCATCGCGGCCTTCACCCCGCAGGCCACGGCCGCGGCGCTGTATTACATGCTGCATTCCACGCTGGCCGCCGCCGTGCTGTTCCTGATCGCCGATCTGGTCACAGCCCGCCGTGCCGGAGACAGCCTGCACCACGCCCTGCCCGCCATCGCGCAGCAAGGGCTGATCGCGGCGCTGTTCTTTGCCGGGGCCATCGCCATCGCAGGCATGCCGCCGCTGTCGGGCTTTCTGGGCAAGTTGCTGATACTGGATGCCAGCCGGGGCGCGGGCATGGCGCTGATCTGGTCCACCATCCTGATCACCTCGCTGGTCATCATCATGGGCTTTGCCCGGGCGGGCAGCGTGCTGTTCTGGAAATCGCACGCCAGCCCGGCAGAGCCTGATGCGCGGCCAGCCGAGCCTTTGGCCTTTGTGGCGGTGTTTGCCCTGCTGGCCGGGCTGGCGGCCCTGACCATTTTCGCAGGCCCGGTGATGGAGATGATGCAGGCCACGGCGGCGCAGCTTTATGCGCCCGCAGGCTATATCGGGGCCAATGCCCTGCCCGGGGGTGTGTGATGCGCAGGCTGTTCCCCCACCCGTTCCTGACGCTGACGCTGATCATCACCTGGCTGCTGCTGGTCAACGGGTTCAAGATCGGCAGCCTGGTCATGGCGGTGATCCTGGGCACGGTCATTCCGCTGCTGACTGCCGCCTATTGGCCCGACCGCCCGCCGCTGCGCAACCCGCGCGCCGTGATCGGCTATGTGCTGCTGGTGATCTGGGATATTCTGATGGCCAATATCGCGGTGGCGAAAATCGTGGTGTTCATGCCCAAGGCGCAGCTGCGCCCGGCATGGATCACCGTGCCGCTGGAACTGACCTCACCCGAGGCGATCACCGTATTGGCGGGCACCATCACCCTGACGCCCGGCACCGTCACCGCCGACATGTCGGCCTGCGGGCGCGCGCTGCTGGTGCATTGCCTGCATGCCCCCGACCCCGACGCCGTGCGCGACGACATCAAGGCGCGCTACGAATCCCGCCTGCTGAGGATATTCGCATGATCGCCCTCGCCCTGAATTTCGCCTTTTGCTGTTTCGGCCTGGCGCTGCTGTTCAACCTTTACCGCGTGATCCGCGCGCCCGTGCTGACCGACCGGGTGCTGGCGCTGGATACGATGGTGATCAACATGATCGCGCTGCTCGTGCTGTTCGGCATAAAGCTGGGGTCGGGCATGAATTTCGAGGCGGCATTGCTGTTTGCCATGACGGGCTTCGTGTCCACGGTGGCCTACTGCAAGTTCATGCTGCGCGGCGACATCATCGAATGAGGTTCCCATGCCCCTGATCGCGGAAATTGCCATATCCGTCTTGCTGGTCGTGGCGGGCCTGTTCGGGCTTGTCGGCAGCTATGGCCTGTTGCGCCTGCCTGACGCCATGACCCGCCTGCATGCGCCGACCAAGGCCACAACGGTAGGCGTGGGCGGGGTGCTGCTGGCCTCGATGCTGTATTTTGCCGTGAATGGCAGCGTCAGCTGGCATGAGCTGCTGATCGCCCTCTTCCTGTTCCTGACCGCACCGATCACCGCAAACCTCGTCGCCAAAGCGCACATGCACCGCGAAATGTCACAGGGCGAGCTGCCCGACAGTGACACGGGCCGGGTCTGGGCCACGTTTGAGAGGCCAGGCGCGCCGATCGCGCCGGTTCTGACATCGGCGGCACCCGTGGAATCGGCGAAATCCTGACCATCCGGTAAAATTTCCAGACGCGCCGTTGCAGCGACACTTGCCCGCAAGGCCCGCGCCGTGCAAACCTGCGGCGTCATTCGGGCTGGAGGCCGCGTTGCAGACCCATCTTTCCCCCACCGCGCCGCAAGCAGCGCATCTGCCGCAGCTGGCCCACCCGCGCAACCCCGGCATGGCGCTGGATCTGGATTGGGTGGCGGCGGTGCAGGCCAACACATCGGCCATCGAGCGCCGTGCCGCGACCCTGCCCGGGCGGCGGTCGGTGAAGAAGGATTTTCAGGCGGCCTGGCTGTGCAAGGCGATCTCGCTGATCGACCTCACGACTTTGGCGGGGGATGATACCGAAGGCCGGGTGAAACGCCTGTGCGCCAAGGCGCGGCAGCCCGTGCGCGCGGAACTGCTGGAAAAGCTGGGGATGACAGGGCTGACAACCGGGGCCGTCTGCGTCTATCATGACATGGTGGAGGCTGCCGTGCGCGCGCTGGAGGGCACGCATATTCCCGTTGCCGCCGTATCCACCGGCTTTCCGGCGGGGCTGTCGCCCTACAAGCTGCGGCTGGCCGAGATCGGCGAAAGCGTGAAGGCCGGTGCGCGCGAGATCGACATCGTGATTTCCCGCCGCCATGTGCTGACCGGCGACTGGCAGGCGCTGTATGACGAGATGCAGGAAATGCGCGCGGCCTGCGGGCAGGCGCATGTGAAGGCGATTCTGGCTACCGGCGAATTGGGCACCCTGCGCAACGTGGCGCGCGCGTCACTGGTCTGCATGATGGCGGGGGCCGATTTCATCAAGACCTCCACCGGGAAAGAGGGGGTGAACGCCACCCTGCCCGTCAGCCTGACCATGATCCGCTGCATCCGCGACTATATGGACCGGACCGGGGTGAAGGTGGGCTACAAACCCGCCGGCGGCATCGCCAAGGCCAAGGATGCGCTGGTCTATCTGTCACTGATGAAGGACGAGCTGGGCCACCCTTGGCTGCAACCCGACCTGTTCCGTTTTGGCGCCTCCAGCCTGCTGGGCGACATCGAACGCCAGCTGGAACACCACCTGACCGGCCATTACAGCGCCGCCAACCGACATGCGATGGGGTAAGCCGATGAATGTGAAAGAGATATTCGACAGCATGTCCTATGGCCCCGCCCCCGAATCCAGCGCCGAGGCGATGGCGTGGATCACCCGTCACAATGGCGCGTTCGGCCATTGGATCGACGGGGCCTTCACCAAACCCGGGGCAAGCTTTGCCACCAGCAACCCCGCCACCGGACAGGTTCTGGCGCAGGTCTCGCAAGCGTCGGAGGCGGAGCTTGACGCCGCGGTCAAGGCCGCCCGTCGTGCCCAGCCAAAGTGGGCGAAACTGCCCGGCCACGCGCGCGCGAAAATCCTCTATGCCCTCGCCCGGCTGGTGCAGAAACATGCGCGCCTGCTGGCCGTGCTGGAAACGCTGGACAACGGCAAGCCGATCCGCGAGTCGCGCGATATCGACGTGCCCTTGGTGGCCCGGCATTTCTACTATCACGCCGGTCTGGCGCAGTTGCTGGGCGCGGAACACCCCGACCTGGCCCCGCTGGGCGTCTGCGGTGCGGTGATCCCGTGGAACTTTCCGCTGCTGATGCTGGCGTGGAAAGTGGCCCCCGCGCTGGCCGCAGGCAATACCGTGGTGCTGAAACCCGCCGAATACACCCCGCTGACCGCCCTGCTGTTTGCCGAAATCACCCGTGAGGCGGGCTTGCCCAAGGGCGTGCTGAACATCATCACCGGCGATGGCGATGTGGGTGCGGCGCTGGTCAACCACCCGGACGTGAACAAGATCGCCTTCACCGGATCCACGGCCGTAGGCCGCAAGATCCGGCAGGCCACGGCGGGCACCGGCAAGGCGCTGACGCTGGAACTGGGCGGCAAATCGCCCTACATCGTGTTTGACGACGCCGATATGGATTCAGCCGTCGAAGGGCTGGTCGATGCCATCTGGTTCAACCAGGGGCAAGTGTGCTGCGCAGGTTCGCGCCTGCTGGTGCAGGAAGGCATTGCCGACCGTTTCCACGCCAGGCTGAAACGCCGGATGGACGGGCTGCGCATCGGCGACCCGCTGGACAAGTGCATTGACGTGGGCGCAATCATCGACCCCGCGCAACTGGCCACGATCACCGCGATGGTCGATGCCAATGCCGAGGGCGAAACCTACCGCGCCGCCACGCCCCTGCCCGCAGGCTGTTTCTACCCGCCCACGTTGATTTCCGGCCTGTCCGCCGCATCGCCGCTGATGCAGGAGGAAATCTTTGGCCCGGTGCTGGTGTCCATGACATTCCGCACGCCGGAAGAGGCAGTGGCACTGGCCAACAACACCCGCTACGGCCTTGCGGCGACGGTCTGGACCGAGAACATAAATCTGGCGCTGGATGTGGCACCGAAACTGAAATCCGGCGTGGTCTGGGTGAATGCCACCAACCTGTTCGACGCCGCCGCAGGTTTTGGCGGTGTGCGCGAATCGGGGTTCGGGCGCGAGGGCGGATGGGAAGGCTTGCTGGCCTATCTGAAACCCGCCGCGACGGCCAAACCGCTGAAACCCGTGGCCGCATTTCCAGCCCCGAAAGACCCCGAAACCCCCGGCCTGGACCGCACGGCCAAACTCTACATCGGCGGCAAGCAGGCGCGGCCCGATGGCGGCTATTCACAGCAGGTCTGGTCGCCCAAGGGCAAGCTGCTGGGCCATGTGGGCACCGGCAACCGCAAGGATATCCGCAACGCGGTTGAGGCTGCGCATGCGGCAAAGGGCTGGGCCAAGACCACCGCCCATGCGCGCGCGCAAATCCTTTACTACATCGCCGAAAACCTGTCGGCCCGCGCCACCGAATTTGCCGCCCGCCTGCGTGACCTGACCGGGGCCAATGGCGCTTCCGAGGTGGAGGCATCCATCCAGCGGCTGTTCACCTATGCCGCCTGGGCCGACAAGTTCGACGGCGCGGTGAAAGCGGTGCCGATCCGGGGCGTGGCGCTGGCGATGAATGAACCCTGCGGTGTGATCGGTGCCCTGTGCCCCGATGACGCGCCGCTGCTGGGGCTGATCAGCCTGATGGCCCCGGCAATTGCGATGGGCAACACCTGCGTGCTGGTGCCGTCAGAACCCTTCCCGCTGGCCGCGACCGACCTCTATCAGGTGCTGGATACATCCGACCTGCCGGGCGGTGTGGTGAACATCATCACCGGCGGCCATGCCGAACTGGCGAAAACGCTGGCGGGGCATATGGATGTGGATGCCGTGTGGAGCTTCTCGTCCAGCGACATTTCGGCACTGGTCGAGCGCGAATCGGCGCAGAACCTGAAACGCACCTGGGTGAACAACGGGCTGGCGCGCGACTGGGCGGGTGCGGCGGGCGAAGGCCGGGCCTTCCTGCGGCAAGCGACCGAGGTGAAAACGGTCTGGGTGCCCTACGGCGAATAGAACCGCGTAACCCTTTGGCGCAACGCGAATTCTATCGCAAGACCTTGCACAGTCCTGCGAAGGATCCTGTGTCGCGATCAGGCCCGCCCCGCCGTGCCTGACAGTGATACCGGATCAATGCCCATGTGGCGCAGCACACCGCCCCATTTCGCGCCATTGTCGGGTGAAAACACCAGATCGGCGGGGGCGGGCGCGGTCAGCCAGTCGTTCCGGGCTATCTCGGCCTCCAACTGCCCCGGCCCCCAGCCGGAATAGCCCAGCGCCAGCAGCGCCGATGCCGGCCCCTCGCCCCGCGCCAGCGCCTGCAAGATATCCAGCGTGGCCGTCATGCCATAGCCGCCCGCCACCTGCATCGTGGCGCGGCCCGCCGAATAATCCCGCGAATGCAGCACGAAACCGCGCCCACGCTCTACCGGGCCGCCGACATGCACGTTGATGTCGCGCCCGCCCGGCGCGCGCGGGATGCTCAGCTGGTCCAGCAGCCCGGCAAAATCCAGATCAGGCGAGGGTTTGTTGACGATCAGACCCATCGCCCCCTCGGGCGAATGGGCGCAGATCAGGATCACGGCATGTTCAAACCGCGAATCCCCCATCGCGGGCATGGCCACAAGCGTCGATCCGGCAAGGTCCATCTGGCATATCCCTTTTCGCAAATATGGCGCGGTCCTGCCGCACCCTCAAGAGGTGGCCGTGCCACATCACGCAGCCATCAGCGGTCTGTCGCCGGATTGTGATTTTCGTTTTGCCGCTGTCTGCCTATGTTTGCGGCATGATCAAAAGCATCGCCCTTTCTGCCCTCCTCGGGCTTTCCGCCCTGCCCGCCTTGGCCTGGCAACCCGCCGACATCGTGCAGGCCGACCTGCTGCCGGGCTGGCGCGAGCCGGATGGCCGCCACATGGCCGCCCTGCGGCTGAGTCTGGCCCCGAAATGGAAAACCTACTGGCGCAGCCCGGGCGAGGCGGGCATTCCGCCGCAATTCGACTGGGCGGGTTCGCAGAACCTGAAGTCAGTGAGGTTTCACTGGCCGCGCCCCATCGTGTTCCATCAGAACGGCATGCAGACCATCGGCTACAGCCGCGAACTGGTGCTGCCGCTGGAACTGACGGCAATTGACCCCGCAAAGCCGATCCTGCTGCGCGGCACGGTGGATCTGGGCGTGTGCCGTGACATCTGCATGCCTGCCACGCTGGATGTGCGGGCCGATCTGCCCGCCAAAGGTGCCCCCGATGCCGCGATCAGCGCGGCTTTGCGCGCGGCCCCCACAACGGGCCGCGCCGCCGGTCTGGCGCAGATCTCGTGCCGGGTAGAGCCGATTGCCGACGGGCTGCGCATCACTGCCGTGATCGACATGCCCAGCATGGGCGGTGATGAGGTTGTGGTGGTCGAACCCGGTCAGGCATCGGTCTGGACGGCGGGCGCAGTCAGCCAGCGCGACGGCAACCGCCTGACCGCCACGACCGAAATGGTCGGCCCCGGCGGTGCACCCTTTGCGCTGGACCGTTCTGCGCTGACCCTGACCGTGCTGGGCGAGGCGCGGGCGGTGGAGATCAAGGGCTGCCCCGCACCCTGAGCGGGGTCATTTCCGGCGCAGATGCTCATCCAGCCGGGGCATGATTTCCACGAAGTTGCAGGGGCGGTGGCGGATGTCGAGCTGCCAGCGCAAAATCTCGTCCCAGGCATCGCGGCAGGCCCCCGGGCTGCCCGGCAAGGCGAACAGATAGGTGCCCATCGCCACGCCGCCGCAGGCCCGGCTTTGCACCGCCGATGTGCCGATCTTTTGCATCGAGACGATGGTGAACACCGTGCCAAAGGCGTCGATCTCTTTCTCATAGACATCACGGTGCGCCTCGACAGTCACATCGCGCCCGGTCAGGCCGGTGCCGCCGGTGGTCAGCACCACATCCACGCCCGGATCGGCGCACCACAGGCGCAGTTGCGCGGCAATCGCCGCGCGGTCATCGCGCAGGATGTCGCGCGCCGCCAGCAGATGCCCGGCCCCGGTCAGCCGTTCGACCAGCGTGTCGCCGGACCGGTCATCGGCGGCGCTGCGGGTGTCGGATACCGTCAGCACGGCGATCCGCACCGGCAGAAACTCACGCGATTCGTCGATGCGGCTCATCGGTCGGTTCTCCGGGCAAAAAGGTTGCGAAGTCGGGCGCAGGGTCCGGTCATGCCAGCCCCCGCAGCCGCGCCTTCAGCGCCAGCAGGTCGGCCCAGGCCTCGCGCTTGAAGGCGGGGTTGCGCAGCAGATAGGCCGGGTGGACCATCGGCAGCAGCGGGCGGCCATAGCCGGTTGTCCATTCGCCGCGCAGCCGGGTGATGCCCTTGCGGCCTAACACCGCCTGGCAGGGTGTGTTGCCCATCACCACGATCAGATCGGGGTCGGCAAGCTGCACATGCCGTTCCAGAAACGGCTGCATCATGGCAATCTCGGCGGGTGACGGGTCGCGGTTCTGCGGGGGCCGCCAGGGCATGACGTTGGTGATATATAGCGCCGCCGCCGGGTCGGGGCTGCTGCGCGCCAGCCCGATGGCGGCAAACATCCGGTCCAGCAACTGCCCGGCCTTTCCCACAAACGGGCGGCCCTCCATATCCTCATCCCGGCCCGGGGCCTCGCCGATCAGCATCACGCGGGCGGAAGGGTTGCCATCACTGAACACGGTGCTTTTCGCACCGCGCTTCAACTCGCACAGGTCATAGCCCTGCATCGCCGCATGCAGGCCCTCCAGCGACGCAGCCGCCGCCGCCATCTGCCGCGCCACCGCAACCGGATCGGCAGAGGCCAGTGGGGCGGGTGCCGCAGCCTGCGCAGGTCGCGGCAGCGGCGGGGCCGCATCGGCCAGATCATAGCGGTTCAAGGGCGCATCGCCCATCGCCTCGGTCGCGCCAAGGTCAACCTGCCACAGCAGCATCGCCGCCGCCGTGTGGTAATCGATGTCATGCAGAATGCTTTCCATTCCAGCAGGCTAAGCCGGGCGCGGGCCGGGGTAAAGGCTTTGCCGCCGCCGCCCCGATTGATCGTTGCCGCACCCCCCGCTATTTGCCATAAGCACCCCGGACCGCGCCGCGCCGTGACGGGCCGCAACGGCAGCGCAGGGCACGATCTGCCCCGACAGCGACAGGAGATTGCGATGACCTTCCGCGCCCGCCACCTGCTCGGCATCGAACACCTGGCCCCGGACGAGATTCGTGCCGTGCTGGATCTGGCCGACCGCTATGTCGATCTGAACCGCCGCACGGTGAAACAATCCGACGTGCTGGCGGGCATGACCCAGATCAACATGTTCTTCGAGAACTCCACCCGCACCCAGGCCAGCTTTGAGCTGGCGGGCAAGCGGCTGGGGGCCGATGTGATGAACATGTCGGTGGCGCAATCCTCGGTGAAAAAGGGCGAGACGCTGATTGACACCGCGATGACGCTGAACGCCATGCATCCCGATCTGCTGGTGGTGCGGCACGGGGCCTCGGGCGCGGTCAACCTGCTGGCGTCAAAGGTGAATTGCGCGGTGCTGAACGCGGGCGACGGGCGGCACGAACACCCCACACAGGCGCTGCTGGATGCGCTGACCATCCGCCGCGCCAAGGGCCGCATCCAGCGGCTAACCGTGGCGATCTGCGGCGACATCGCGCATAGCCGCGTGGCGCGCTCGAACCTGATCCTGCTGGGCAAGATGGAAAACCGCATCCGCCTGATCGCGCCCCCCACGCTGATGCCTCCGGGCGTGCAGGATTTCGGCTGCGAGCTTTATGACGACATGAAGAAGGGGCTGGAAGGCGCCGATGTGGTGATGATGCTGCGGTTGCAGAAGGAACGGATGGACGGCGGTTTCATCCCCTCGGAACGCGAATATTATCACCGCTTTGGCCTTGATGCCGAAAAGCTGGCCTATGCCAAGGAAGATGCCATCGTGATGCACCCCGGCCCGATGAACCGCGGGGTCGAGATTGACGGCACGCTGGCCGATGACATCAACCGTTCCGTGATTCAGGATCAGGTGGAAATGGGCGTGGCGGTGCGCATGGCCTGCATGGACCTGCTGGCGCGCAACCTGCGGGCCGAACGCGGGGCGAAACTGGCCGGGGTGATGGTGTGATCGCCGACCTGCAGGAACGGCTGCGCGCGTTTGTCGCGGCACATCCGGCGCTGTTCGACCAACCCACGCTGATCGTGGCCGGTGTGGCGCTGCTGGTGCTGATCCTGGCGCTGGTGCTGCGCGGGCGGCTGGCCGATGCACGGGCGCAGCGCGATGCGGCTTTGGCCCTGGTGGCCACGCGCGACGCGGCCCTGCGCGACGCGGCGGAACAGGCCCGCATGGCAGAGGCGCAGATTGCGCGCCTGGCTGATGCCGAGGCCGCGCGGACCGAGGAGATTTCCAGCCTGACCCACCGCCTGCGCGCCGTGGAACTGCACGGCGCGGCACAGGCCACGCTGGCCGAACAGCGTCAGAAATCTGTCGCAGAACTGACCGATGAGCGCCAGCGCCTTGGCGCTGACCTTCACGCCGAACGGGGCCGCGTGCTGGATCTGGCGCGCCGGGTATCCACCCTGACGGCCGACCTTGCCTCGGAACGCCAGCGCAGCGCCGAAAAGATCGAGCTGTTGCAAACCATCCGCAAGGATATGGAAGACCGCTTCAAGCTGCTGGCCGACGAATCGATGCGCCAGCATGGCGAGGAATTGTCAAAGCAGAACCGCGAGCGGCTGGAGGCCACGCTGAACCCGTTGAAGGAACATGTGGGCCGGTTCGAGGTGGAACTGCGCGCCGTGCATGAGGGTGCGGTGAAGGAACGCCAGCAGTTGAAAACCGAGATCGACCAGTTGACCCGCCGGTCCGAGGAAGTGTCGCGCGAGGCTCTGGCCCTGACCCGGGCGCTGAAGGGCGACAAGCAGCGGCAGGGGGCCTGGGGCGAAATGATCCTGGCCACGCTGCTGGAACGGTCGGGGCTTCAGCAGGGCGTGGAATATGAATTGCAGGCGCAGCGCATGTCGGATGAGGGCGGGCGCTACCGCCCCGATGTCGTGGTGCGCATGCCGGGCGACAAGCGGCTGGTGATCGACAGCAAGGTGTCGCTGGTGGATTACGAACTGGCTGTGAATGACGATGCCGAGGATCTGCGGCTGGCCGCGCGCAAGCGCCATGTGGCGGCCATCAAGCGGCACATCATGCTGTTGTCTGACAAGGCCTATCAGACAATGGAAGATGGCTCGGTCGATTATGTTGTGATGTTCATCCCGATTGAAGGGGCGCTGTCCGAAGCCCTGCGTGAAGCCGACGACCTGACCACCTACGCCATGGAAAGGAACGTGATGATCGGCACCCCCACCACGCTGATGATGGCGCTGCGCACCGTGTCGCATGTCTGGGCCATTGAGCGGCGCAACCGCAATGCCGAGGAAATTGCCCGGCGCGCGGGGCTGCTGTATGACAAGGTGGCGGGTTTCGTCGATGCGATGCAGGCCATGGGCAAGAATCTGGGGCAGGCGCAGAAATCCTATGGCGATGCGATGGACCGGCTGACGCGGGGCAGCGGCAATGTGCTGGGCCAGGTGGAAAAGCTGAAATCGCTGGGGGCCAAGGCCAGCAAGTCGATTGCCACCGGCTTTGACGGCGACGAGGGCGATGGCGGCTTGCCCGATCTTTTGCCCCTGACCGATACGGCACGGGGCGACGGATCATGACGCGCCCCCTGATGCACCCCGCCGCGCCACCGGGCGCCCTCACGCGATGGAGCAACCCATGACCGATGCGCTGCATGTGCCGCGCGGCGAACGCGGTATCCTTCGCGTCTTTGTCGCCGATCTGACATTGGCCGAAATGGCCCATATGCGCGACCCCGGCCCCACGCCCGGCGCGGCCTTCTCGGGCGACGATGCGCCGCAGGACAGCCACGATCCGATGGCAGCCCTGCTGGGGCTTGACCATCTGGACCCGGATTTTGTCGAACTGTTCCACAGTGATGACATCGCAGCCATCGGCCTTGCCGCCTATCTGGCCGAGGGCAATGGCGTGGCCGCGGATCAGATCGCCGCCGATCAGGCCCGGCTGGATGCGGTGCAGGGCCCCCTGCTGATCGTGTTTTCCGCTGCCTTCGCAGGCCAGCCCGCCACCCTGCGCCCCGACCCAAGGCTGACCCTGATCGGCGCTTACGCGCAGGAAACCCCGCCCGTGCGGTTCGAACCCCTGCCCGATGCCTCGGCCCGCGGCGTGACGGATCGGCCAGCGCCCCGCCCGCCCATGTCAGATGCCCGCGCGGGCGGCATGGTGGCCACGGCGGCGCTGCTGGTGATGTTCGCCCTTGTCGCCCTTGTTGTGTGGATCGCAGGTTGATGCCCACGCCCCTTTGCCGCCACCCTTTTTGCGGGACCGCCTGACATGATCACCTTCCTTGCCAATGCCCGCATCATCGACCCCGAAAGCCTGACAGAACGTGAGGGCAACGTGATCCTTGATGGCCGGCTGATCGCCGCCATCGGCTCGGCGCAGGCGCCGAAACATGCGCGGGTGATCGATTGTGGCGGCATGGCGCTGGCCCCCGGCATCGTCGATCTGGGCGTGAAAGTGGGCGAACCGGGCGACCGGCACAAGGAATCGTTCCGCTCGGCCGGGTTGGCGGCGGCGGCAGGGGGCGTGACCACCATCATCGCGCGGCCCGACACCAACCCCGCCATCGACACGCCCGAGGTGCTGGAATTCGTGACCCGCCGGGCCGAGGCCGCATCGCCGGTGCGCATCCTGCACATGGCCGCGCTGACCAAGGGCCGGGCGGGCCGCGAAATGACCGAGATCGGCTTTCTGCTGGATGCCGGGGCCGTGGCCTTTACCGATGCCGATCACGTGACCACCGACACCAAGGTTCTGTCGCGCGCGCTGACCTATGCCCGCAGCCTTGGCGCGCTGGTGATCGGGCATCCGCAAGACCCCGGCCTGTCGGCAGGGGCCGCCGTGACCAACGGCAAATTCGCCAGCCTGCGGGGCTTGCCCGGCGTGCATCCGATGGCCGAACGCATGGGGTTTGACCGCGACATGGCCTTGGTGGAAATGACCGGCGCGCGGTATCACGCCGACCAGATCACCACCGCCCGCGCCCTGCCCGCGCTGGAACGTGCCAAGGCCAACGGGCTGGACGTGACGGCGGGCATCAGCATCCACCACCTGACGCTGAACGAGCTGGACGTGGGCGATTACCGCACATTCTTCAAACTTACCCCGCCGCTGCGGGCGGAAGAGGACCGGCTGGCGATGGTTGATGCCGTGGCATCGGGCCTGATCGACATCATCTGTTCCATGCACACCCCGCAGGACGAGGAATCCAAACGCCTGCCGTTCGAAGAGGCGGCATCGGGCGCGGTGGCGCTGGAGACGTTCCTGCCCGCCGCGATGCGGCTTTATCATGCGGGGCATCTGACGCTGCCACAGTTGTTCCGCGCCATGGCGCTGAACCCGGCACGGCGGCTGGGCCTGCCGCAGGGCCGCATGGCCGAGGGTGCCCCCGCCGATCTGGTGCTGTTCGACCCCGACGCGCCGTTTCTGCTGGACCGCGCGACCCTGCGGTCAAAATCCCGCAACACCCCGTTTGACGGGCAGCGGATGGAAGGTAAGGTTCTGGCCACCTTTGTCGGTGGCGCACAGGTTTTCGGCGAAAGGGACTGACGATGCCCGAGATCACAAGCACGATGCAGATTCTGATCCTGACCGGGCTGCTGGCCTACCTGCTGGGGTCGGTGCCCTTTGGCGTGGTCATCACCCGCGCGCTGGGGCTGGGCGACCTGCGCAGCATCGGATCGGGCAATATCGGGGCCACCAACGTGCTGCGCACCGGCAACAAGGGCGCTGCGGCGGCCACACTGCTGCTGGATGCCGCCAAGGGCGGGGTGGCCGTGCTGCTGGCCCGCTGGCTGGTGGGTGAGGATGCGGCCCAACTGGCGGGACTGGCGGCGTTTCTGGGCCATCTGTTCCCGGTCTGGCTGGGGTTCAGGGGCGGCAAGGGGGTGGCCACGTTCCTGGGCATCCTGCTGGCGCTGGATTTCCCGGTGGGTCTGGCCTGTTGCGCCACATGGCTGGCCGTGGCCTTCCTGTCGCGGCTGTCGTCGCTGGCGGCACTGGCGGCGGCCTCGACCTCGACCCTGTGGATGATCGGGTTCGGCGACATGCGGATGATCGTGCTGGGCGCGGCGCTGACGCTGCTGATATTCGTGCGCCACGCTGCCAACATCGCCCGCCTGCGCGCGGGCACCGAGCCGAAGATCGGCAAGAAGTGACCTTCCGCGCGGCGCTGGATGCCATTCCTGCGGGCTATTCCGAGGGGGTGTTTCAGGGCCGCCGCTACCGCATCGAAAAGACGCTGCTGGCGGGCGGGCGCAGCGTGAAGCTGGTGGCATGGGAACTGGGCGGGGCCGATTACATCAGCCTGAACGTCTACGCTCTGGCCGCTGGGGATGCGCTTAGGCCCTGCGAGATGCCGGAGGACAAGGTTCGGGATTTTGTGTCAGGCGTGGCGATCGGATAGAAACCGGGCACGGCTGCCCGGTTGCCCATCAATAACTCATCTCGGCATAGACCCGCGTCAGATCGCCGCCCCACTCACCCTCATACCGGGCCACCAGATCATCGGCCAAGGTCCGCCCCGAGGCCACGCTTTCGGCCAGCACGTCCAGATAGCCGCTTTCATCCGCCATCCCGGCCCCGGGCCGGGCGCGCGCCTTCAGGCCGGCCTGTGACAGCGCCAGCACCTCGCGCGCCAGATCCAGCATCTTGACCCCGCCCGCCTCGGCCCTGAGGCCAGAAACCGAGGCTGCCACACGCAACCCCTCGCGCGTTTCCGCATCCCAGCCCTTTGCCAGATCCCAAGCGGCATCCAGCGCGTTCTGGTCATACATCAGCCCCACCCAGAAGGCGGGCAGCGCGTTCAGGCGGCTGACCGGGCCGGCATCCGCGCCGCGCATCTCGATGTATTTCTTCACCCGCGCTTCGGGGAATACCGTGGTCATGTGGTCGGCCCAGTCGGAAAGCGTGGGCTTTTCGCCGGCCAATGCGGGCAGTTCACCCTTCAGGAAATCGCGGAAGCTTTGCCCCAAAGCGTTGATGTAATGCCCGTCGCGGTAGACGAAATACATCGGCACATCCAGCACATAGTCAACGTAGCGCTGAAAGCCGAAACCATCCTCGAACACGAAGGGCAGCATGCCGGTGCGCACATCATCCAGCCCCCGCCAGATGCGGCTGCGCCACGACTGATGCCCGTTCAGCCGCCCCTCAAAGAACGGCGACGAGGCGAACAGCGCCGTGGCCACGGGTTGCAACGCAATCGCTACGCGCATCTTCTGCACCATGTCGGCCTCGGACGCGAAGTCGAGGTTCACCTGCACCGTGCAGGTGCGATACATCATCTGCGTGCCATGGGTGCCGACACGGCCCATGTAATCGGTCATCAGCCGGTAACGGCCCTTGGGCATCACCGGCATCTGGTCATGCGTCCATTCGGGTGCCGCCCCCAGCCCCATGAACCGCGCGCCGATCCGGTCGGCCACCACCTTGACCTCGGCCAGATGGGTGGCCAGTTCCGCCGCGGTCTGGTGCATGTCATCCATCATGCCACCCGAAAGCTCAAACTGCCCGCCCGGCTCCAGCGACACATTGGCACCGTCGCGTGTCAGGCCGATGATCTTGCCCTGCTCCTCCACCGGGGCCCAGCCGAAACCGTCACGCAGCCCTTCCAGCATGGCACGGATGCTGGCGGGGCCTTCATACGGCAGCGGCAGCAGGGTGTCGGGGGTGTAGCCGAACTTTTCATGCTCGGTCCCGATGCGCCACTGGTCCCTGGGCTTGCTGCCCGAGGCCATATAGGCCGCCAGTTGGTCAAAGCTTTCGATCAGCCCGCCGCCGGATTGTGGAATGGACATGCGTGCTCCGATCGAGGGCTGTTTACGGCTGCAAGACCTGTCCCGAAGTGCGGGTCAAGTCAAGGCCACCTTCGCAGCGCGGTGCCAGATCACCGGGCCGACGACCGAGCCTTGCGCTGGCAATCCTGCAATGCCGGGTGCGGCGGGCGACAGTGCCGCCACCAGCGCCTGCGTATCCATGCCGGGCAGCGTGGCAAAGGCATCGAACAGCCGTTCCGCCCCCGCCGCCGCCACGGGGATCAGCAGCACCTGGCCATCCTGCTGTTTCAGCCGCCACATCCGCTGGCCGTGCAAGGTCAACAGGCGCAGTTCGGCCAGGTCGGGCAAGGCCACGAACCCGCCAAAGCTGGGCCCCATGTAGCCGATCTGGCCTTCGTCCACCTCTACCAGCCCCGGCGCTGTCGTGGACTGGGCAAAACGCATGCGGCGCAGGGCCAGCAGGCCATAAAAGGCCGCCAGTGCCGCCAGCGCCAGCCCCAGCGGAATCAGCAGCAGACCGCCCTGGCTGGCCAGCCAAAGACCCAGCACGGCCACCACCGCAGCCGCGATCACCTCGCGCCAGCGGTGAAGGGTGGCCAGGGCCTCGGGGCGCAGCACGGTCATGCGGTGATCCTTTGCGGGGCGTGAAACTGCACGATGGCCATGCTGCCCTGCCGCTGAAAGCCGATGGCGCGATAGGCCGCCGCCGCAGCGTCATTGGCGGCAAACAGCACGGCGCGCTGCGCGCCCTGCGCGCGCGCCCAGGCCAGATGGCCCCCGACCACACGCCGCGCCAGCCCCTGCCCGCGCACCGCAGGCGGGGTATAGACGCCCCCCACCTGCACCACGTCCGGCAGACGGGCGTTGAAGCCGGACATGGCCAACGCAACGCCGCCCCGCATCAGGATGCAGTGGCTGCGCTTTTCGATCCAGCCATCCACGTCTTTTGCCGCCTGCGACGCGGCTTCGTCGGCGGGCAACGCGAAAAGCTCGGTCAGATAGGCCGCGCGCCACGGCAGCACGACAGCCCTGTGCGCCACAGTCAACGGTTCGACGGTGCTTCCGTCAGGTTCGGGCAGGATCAAATCTGCCAGATCCAGCTGATAGCCCGGTTCTTCGTCATCGTGGCGGGCGGGCACAGCTTCCAGCCCCAGCGCCCTGCGCAGCAAGGGCACCTGTGCGCCGCGCCCGACAATCATGGTCACGTCATGGCCCGCCAGCGCGGCACGGACACCGGCCCAATCGCTTTGCGGCCATTGCGGCAGCAGGCCGCCCGCCCGTGTCAACCCCAGCATGCCCACGACCGTTCCGCCCTTTTCGGCAAGCCAGACGCGCATGCCATGCAAGCCGTTGGCAGAAAGCCCTTCCGCCGCCAGATTGGCCAGAGGGAACATCGAACCTGCCACGTCGGCATGCAACAAGGCCAGCAGCGCCGGAAGATCGTCAGGCGTGGCAGCGCGCATCATATCCAGTCCCCCAGGGTCATCTGCCACAGGGTCAGCGCCGCCACCGCCGCCGTATCAGCGCGCAGGATGCGCGGACCAAGACGCACCGGCACGATCTGCGGCATCGCGCGCAGACGCGCCTGTTCGGGCGCTGAAAACCCGCCCTCGGGGCCGATCAGCACGGCCCAGGGGCCGCGGGGTTCCCCGAATCCGCTTGTCAACCCTGACGGGTCGCCACGCTGCCCCCCCGCGATGTCGCCCGTCAGTGCGGAAGAGCCACCTGCCCCAGCGATGTCGCCCGTCTGGGCAAAAGGGCGGCCTGCCAGCGCCTCATCCGCCCACATCAGCCGCCGTTCGGCGGGCCAGGTGGCCAGAACGCGGTCGAGGGGGGCCAGATCCGCCACTTCGGGCACTGCGGTGGCGCCGCATTGTTCGGCTGCCTCCATCGCATGCGCCTGCAGCCGGTCCTGCCTGATTCGGTCAGCGTTGGTGTGCTGGGTCTGCACCGGCATGATGCGGGCCACGCCCATTTCGGTGGCCTTTTCCACGATGAAATCGGTGCGCGCCTTCTTGATCGGCGCGAACAGCAGCCACAGGTCGGGCGGCGGGCACAGGGGCGCCGTTTGCGTCTCGCAAACCAGCATGCCGCCGCGCTTGCCCGCCTCGGCCACCACCGCGCGCCATTCGCCGTCCCGCCCGTTGAACAGCAGCACCGCAGCCCCCGGCCCCAGCCGCATCACGCCAAACAGGTAATGCGCCTGATCCTGCGTCAGCGGAACAGGTTGCCCCGCAGCCAGCGGGTGATCTACAAACAGCCGTATCTTCGCATCTGCCATGAGGGCAATCTATGACCCCGCCGCCCCGAATGCCAGACCCACGGACCGCAGACCCCCACCCGCAGGGTTCCGTCGCCGATGCCGCCCCCGGCAACTGGGTGGACCGCTTTGCGCCACGCGCCACGCGCGGCTATCTGCGCCTGTCGCGCGCTGACCGGCCCATCGGCACATGGCTGCTGCTGATCCCCTGTTTCTGGGGCGTGGCGCTGGCCGCCATTGCCGATCCGAACGGGTTCAAACGCTGGGATCTGTGGATCGCCGTCTCTTGTGCCATCGGCGCTTTCCTGATGCGCGGCGCGGGTTGCACCTGGAACGACATCACCGACCGCGATTTTGACGCCGCCGTGGCCCGCACCCGCAGCCGCCCGATCCCTTCAGGGCAGGTGACACCCCGGCAGGCGGCGGTGTGGATGGTGGCGCAGGCGCTTGTCGCAGCCCTGATCCTGTTCAGCTACAATACCGCCACCATCGCTCTGGGCCTTGCCTCGCTGCTGCTGGTGGCGATCTATCCCTTTGCCAAACGGTTCACCTGGTGGCCGCAGGTGTTTCTGGGCCTTGCCTTCAACTGGGGTGCGCTGCTGGCCTGGACGGCGCATGCGGGCCGCCTGTCTGCGGCCCCGGTGGCGCTGTATCTGGCCGGCATTGCATGGACGCTGTTCTATGACACGATCTATGCCCATCAGGACAAGGAAGATGACGCGCTGATCGGCGTCAAATCCACCGCGCGGCTGTTTGGCAACCATACCCGCCTCTGGCTGCGCGGCTTTCTGGTGCTGGCGGTGGTGCTGATGACGCTGGCCGTGCTGCTGGCGGTGCTGCCCGGCGGGCGGGTGCTGCCGCTGGTTCTGGCGCTGGCTGGCGTCTGGGGCTTTGGCTGGCACATGGCCTGGCAACTGACCCGGCTGGATACCGAAGACCCCGCGCGTTGCATGCATCTGTTCCGGTCGAACCGCGACGCGGGGCTGATCCCTGCGCTGTTTCTTGCCGCTGCGGCGGCGGTCTGATTGAACCTGCCCCCCGAACCGCCTAAGCAACAGGCTTTGCGACCCAAGGAAAGCCCGACCCATGCCGATGAAACGCGCCCTGCTGGCCCCTGCCGCCTTTCTGTGCGCGGCCGCGCTGGCCTTGGGCACGGCGCAATGGGCCGCCGGTGCGATCGAGGAACGGTCGGTCGCGGCGGTCAACTCGCGGCTTCTGGCTGATGGCATCACCTTTGCCGATGTGTCCTCCGACGGGCTGGAGGTCTGGCTTAAAGGCACCGCGCCGAACGAGGCCGCGCGCTTTCGTGCCGTGAACCTGGCGGGCAGCGTGGTGGATGCGGCCCGCATCCGCGACGGGCTGGAGGTGATTCCCGTCCGCGCCATCGAGGCACCGCGATTCTCGGTGGAAATGCTGCGCAACGACGATGGCATCTCGCTGATCGGCCTTCTGCCCGAAGCGGGCGGCAATGCGGGGCTTGCCGAGGCTGCTGCGGCGCTTGGGCAGGGGCTTGAGGTGGCCGACATGCTGGAAACCGCCGCCTTCCCCGCGCCGGAAGGGTGGGATGCCGCGCTGGCTTACGGCCTTGAGGCGCTGAAACTGCTGCCACGCTCCAAAATCTCGGTGGCTGCCGACCGGGTGGCGATCACCGCGATTTCCGACAGCGAAAGCGAAAAGCGGCGGCTGGAGGGTGAGCTGGCCCGCAAAGCGCCCCCCGGGCTGACGCTGGCCATCGACATTTCCGCCCCCCGCCCGGTGCTGACCCCCTTTACCCTGCGCTTTGTGCGGGATGAGGCCGGGGCGCGGTTTGACGCCTGTTCCGCCGATACCGACAGGGCGCGCGACCGGATTCTGGCGGCGGGCGTTGCCGCGGGGGCCGAGGGGCGCACGCCCTGCACCGTGGGTCTGGGCGTGCCTTCGCCCCGCTGGTCCGAGGCAGCCGAGGCCGCAATAAGGGCTGTCGCCGAACTGGGCAACGCATCCGTCACCTTTTCCGATGCCGATGTGTCGCTGCTGGCGGGCGATGACGTGCCGCAAGAGGATTTCGACCGGGTGATCGGCGAATTGCAGACGGCACTTCCGGCGGTGTTCTCGCTTGCGGCAACCCTGCCGCCCAAGGCCGCCACCGTGCCGCAGGGCCCTGCCGAGTTTACCGCCACACTGGCCGAGGATGGCCAGGTGCAACTGCGCGGGCGGCTGACGGATGAGATGCAGCGCGCCGCCGTCGATGTTTACGCCCGGGCGCAATTCGGGGCCGCCAATGTCTATATCGCCACGCGGATGGATGCCGACCTGCCCGAAGGCTGGCCCGTGCGGGTGCTGGCGGGACTCGAATCACTGGCCCAACTGACCTCGGGCAGCCTGCGGGTGCGGGCCGACACGGTGGAAATCACCGGCGTGACCGGCGCGCAAGAGGCGCGGGCCCGCATCGCGCAGGTGCTGTCGGACAAGCTGGGGCAAGGCCAGACCTTCAAGGTTGATGTGCGCTATGACGAACAGCTTGATCCGCTGGCCGCCCTGCCCACCCCCGCCGAATGCGTGGCGGATGTGAATGCGGCGCTGGCGCTGCAAAAGATCAGCTTTGCCCCGGGTTCGGTGGAAATCGACGCATCGGCGCGCGAAACGCTGGATGCGCTGGCAAAAGTGCTGGGCGAATGCCCCGACGTGAAATTCGTGGTGGGTGGCCATACCGACAGCCAGGGCAGCGAAGATGGCAACCGCGCGCTGAGCCAGGCCCGGGCCGAGGCGGTGGTGCTGGCCTTGCAGGGGCGTCGCGTTTCGGTCGCGGGGCTGACGGCGCTGGGGTTCGGCGAGGCGCGGCCCGTGGCCGACAATGCCACCGAAGAGGGGCGCGAGGCGAACCGCCGCATCGAATTCACCCCGGTGGACCTGCCGGTGCAGGCCGAAGCCCCGGCCCGGCAATCGGGCGGTGCGGACGGCGCCGATGCCACGGCAGAGGCCGAGGCGGTGGAACCGGCAGCAAAAGAGGCCAGCGGCGAGAGCGCCGCAGATGCCGCGACCGAAGCCCCTGAGGCCGACGCCCCGGCTGCCGATACGCCCGCATCCGATACGCCCGCATCGGAAACGACCGGGTCTGAAACCGGGCAGCCCTATGGCGCAGAGGCTGGCGCAGCCACAGAGGGCGATGCGCCCGATGCCGATGCCGCCGCCCCGGCGGCTGCCGCCCCCGATGTCGCCCCCGCCCTGCCCGATGCTGATCAGCCGGTGGCCGGCGCTTCTGATGCCGCGCCGGAGTCCGAGACTGCCGATACGTCCGCAGAAGCGCCCGCAGCCATTGCCGAAGGCGCCCCCGCTGACGAAGCCCCGGCAGAGGCCGCAACCGAAGCAACCGAAGCCGAGGCCACGGCGGATACCACGGCCACAGGCGCAGAAGGTGGCACCGCGCCGGATGCAACCGCCGAAGGTGCGGCCGATGCAGCCACAGCCGATACCGCCCCAGAGGGCACCCCCGGGGTTGCCGCCGATGACGGCCCCTCTTTCGCGCCTACCGAAAACACCGTAAAGCCGCAACGTCGCCCCGCAACCGACTGACGCAGAAGGCCCGGCCATGAACCGCACCGAATTCATCATCGCCACGGCCATCATCCTGTTCCTGGCTTTCGGGCTGGGCTGGTTTGCCTGCTGGCTGGTCAGCCGGTTTTCCCGTATCGGCGGCGCGGACATGAGCGAGGTTGACCGGCTGGCCCAGCATCTGCACGAGGCCGAGGAAACCCGCGACCAGGCGCTGCTTTACATCGAGCAGCGCGAGGCGGAACTGACAAACCAGATCAGCCAGACCGAAGCCGAACTGCGCGCTGCGATGGAAGGCCTGCGCGACGCGCGCCACGAAGCCGAGGAAATGCGCCTGTATATCGAGCGCACCCGTTCGGGCACCTGACGGGCGCCTGCCGGTCAGGCGACGCGTTGGCCTGCGATCTTTCTGCGAAAGATCAGGGGGCTGTCTGCCCCCTCGGCGCTGCGCGCCTCACCCCCGAGGATATTTGACCATTGAGAATGCAAGCCGTGGGTCGGCCTAGCCCGCATTGTTCCGGGCAGTAGATTGCCAGAACGTGCTGCGTCGGCGCGGCAGCCTTTCACAGCCTGTCAAGCAGCACGGCCATCAGGGCGCTGCCGGGGTCGGCCAGATCGTCGATCACGTCGAAATGGTGGCGGTCCGGGGCTATGGTCCAGGGGCAGGCCCATTCTTCGGACAAAAGCCGGGCCTGCCACAGAAAGGCGGGGCGTTCCTGCGCGCCCACCCAGACATGGGCGGCACAGCCCGGGCGGCGCGGCAGGAAGGCCGGGCTTTCCGCTGCAACCTCTTCGGCATCCAGATCGAGTTTCGCGTTCATCGCGGTCTGCATCAGCGGTGCGAGGTCGGCCAGGGGCGAGATCGGCACCACGCGCTGCACCCGTTGCGCCACGTCGGGCGGCAGCGGCGCATCGGCGCAGCCCATGCGCGCGGCCAGATGCCCGCCCGCCGAATGGCCCGTGACCACCACCGGCCCGGGCACCCGGCCCGCGGCCGCCGCAACCGCCGCGCCAATTTCCTGCGTCATCGCGGAAATCCGGGCCTCGGGGGCCAGCGTGTAGCTGGGCATGGCCACGGCCCAGCCCCGCGCCAGCGCCCCCGCCGCCAGATGCGACCAAAGCTCGCGCCCGAAGGCCAGCCAATATCCGCCGTGGATGAACACCATCAGACCCTTTGGCGCATCCGCCGGATGAAACAGGTCGAACCGCTGGCGTGCGCCCGGGCCATAGGCCAGCCCCGGCTCACAGCGCCCGTCATCCCGAAACGCGGCAGCCGCCGCCGCCCAGCGCGGCGGATAAAGATCAGCCCCCGCGATGAAAGGGCCGTTCGCATAGGCACGGTCCAGATCCATGTTGTCTCCGATTTGATACACATCTTAAGCATACGGCGCGAGGCTGACAGAACTGGACACGCCCACCCACCCGTGCTTTCCATAGGCGTCCAGTCTGCCCCGACGCCGCGCCCAAGGCAAACCCGCGCGACGCCCCGGCAGGTTTTCCGCGTGTCACGCACGCAGACCCAACCCGGCGCCGCCCGCGCCCATCCGACCAGAGGCCCCCATGCTCGATTCAATCACCGACCTGCGTTCGCTGCTGAAAGACCCCAGCCTGCTGGAAACCCGCGCCTATGTGGCGGGCGAATGGATCGCCGCCGACACGGGTGCGACTTTCGAGGTCACGAACCCCGCGCGGGGCGATGTGATCTGCACAGTGCCCGATCTGGGCCGGGCCGAAACCGCCCGCGCCATCACCGCCGCCCATGCCACGCAGAAGCTGTGGCAGGCCCGCACCGCCAAGGACCGCGCCAATGTGTTGCGCGCCTGGTTCAACCTGATGATGGAAAACCAGCAGGATCTGGCGCTGATCCTGACCGCCGAAATGGGCAAGCCGGTGGCCGAGGCCAGGGGCGAGATCGCCTATGGCGCGTCCTATGTCGAATGGTTCGCCGAAGAGGGCAAGCGGGTGTATGGCGAGACCATTCCCGGCCACATGCCCGACAAGCGCATCACCGTGCTGCGCCAGCCCATCGGTGTCGTGGGCTCGATCACGCCGTGGAATTTTCCCAACGCGATGATCGCGCGCAAGGTGGCACCGGCGCTGGCGGCGGGCTGCGGCTTTGTCGGGCGGCCAGCGGCGGAAACCCCGCTGTCGGCGCTGGCGCTGGCGGTGCTGGCCGAACGCGCGGGCATCCCCAAGGGGTTGATGTCCATCGTCACCTCCACCCAATCCTCGGCCATCGGCAAGGAGATGTGCGAAAACCCGCTGGTGCGGAAGCTGACCTTCACCGGGTCCACCGAGGTGGGGCGCATCCTGCTGAAACAGGCCGCCGATCAGGTGCTGAAATGCTCGATGGAACTGGGCGGCAATGCGCCCTTCATCGTGTTCGACGATGCCGATCTGGATGCCGCCGTGGCGGGCGCGATGGCGTCGAAATTCCGCAACAATGGGCAGACCTGCGTTTGCGCCAACCGCATCTATGTGCAGGCCGGGGTCTATGATGCCTTTGCCGAAAAGCTGTCGGCGGCGGTGGCAAAGCTGAACATCGGCGACGGGCTGGTCGCCGGGGTGGACACCGGGCCCTTGGTGAACACCAAGGCGCTGACCAAGGTGGAGGATCATATCGCCGATGCGCTGTCCAAGGGCGGCGCGGTGCTGACGGGCGGCAAGCGGCATGCGCTGGGGGGCTCGTTCTTTGAACCCACGATCATCACCGGCGTGACGCAGGACATGGCCGTGGCCACCGAGGAAACCTTTGGCCCGGTGGCCCCCCTGTTCCGGTTCGAGACCGAGGAAGAGGTGATCGGCTATGCAAATGCAACGATCTTCGGCCTTGCCAGCTATTTTTACGCCCAGAACATCGGCCGCATCACCCGTGTGCAAGAGGCGCTGGATTATGGCATGGTGGGGGTGAACACCGGCATCATATCCAACGAGGCCGCGCCCTTTGGTGGCGTCAAGCAATCCGGTCTGGGCCGCGAGGGGTCACGGCACGGGCTGGAGGATTATATGGAGCTGAAATACATCTGCCTGTCGGTCTGAACGGCGCCGGCGCGACCCTGCGGCTGATTGTGCGGGATGATGTTTTCTGGCGGCGGGTGTGAGGCGGTCACACCCGCCGTTTCTTTTGGCGGGGGGAGTTGCACGGCCGCAAAGGAATGCCTAACTCGCGGCATCCGCAACAGCCAGAAGGCGACCCCGTGCTCACCGAAATCCTGATTGTCGCCGCGCTGATCCTGATCAACGGCGGATTGGCCATGTCGGAGCTTGCGGTTGTCTCGGCCCGCCCTGCCCGCCTGAAACCGCTGGCCGATGCCGGAAACCGGGGCGCGGCCAAGGCGCTGCGGCTGGGCGAAGACCCCGGGCGGTTCCTGTCATCGGTGCAGATCGGCATAACGCTGGTGGGTGTGCTGTCGGGGGCGTTTTCAGGTGCCACACTGGGCGCGCGCTTTGCCGATTATCTGGCCTTGCAGGGCGTGCCCGCCGAATGGGCGCATACCTTTGGTGTGGGCGCGGTGGTGGTGCTTTTGACCTATCTGTCGCTGATCGCGGGCGAGCTGGTGCCCAAGCAGATCGCATTGAAGAACCCCGAGCGTGTGGCGGCCCGCGTGGCCGGGGTGATGGTGCTGATCTCACAGGTGGCGGCCCCACTGATCTGGCTGCTGGACTGGTCTGGCCGCATCGTGCTGGCGCTGCTGGGTGTCGCGCGCGAGGGCAAGGCCCGCGTGACCGAGGAAGAGGTGCGCACCCTGCTGGCCGAGGCGCATGTGGACGGCGTGATCGAGGCCGAGGAACGGCAGATGCTGTCAGGCGTCATGCGGCTGGCCGACCGTTCGGCCACCGCCCTGATGACCCAGCGCCGCGATGTGGAAATGCTGGAGCTTGAGGCCAGCCATGCCGAAACCCTGACCGCCATGCAGAAAAGCGGGCGGTCGCGCCTGCCGGTGCGCAGCCGGGTGTCGGGCGATGTGGTGGGCGTGGTGTTTCTGACCGATGCCTTTGCCGCGCTGGCACGGGGCGAACTGCTGGATGTGGCCAAGCTCATGCGCGATGTGCCGGTGGTGTCGGATCTGGCCGATGCCTTGCAGGTGGTCGAGATCCTGCGTGCCTCGCCGCATGACATGGCGCTGGTCTATGACGAATATGGCGCGTTCGAGGGCATCATCACCACGGGTGACATTCTGGAGGCGATCACCGGCACGCTGACCGAAACCAGCGATGACGAGCCCTCGATGGTGGAGCGTGAGGATGGCAGCTGGCTGGTGGCGGGCTGGATGCCGGTGGATGAATTCTGCGAAAAGCTGCATCTGCCGCGCGATATTGCGGGCGACTATGAAACCGTGGCGGGGATCGTGCTGCACCAGATGCGGCAGATGCCGGGGCTTGGCGATCATTTCACCCACAGCGGCTGGCGGTTCGAGGTGATCGACCTTGACGACCGCCGCATCGACAAGGTGCTGGTCAGCCGCGCCTGAAATTCTTCGGGAAAAGCAAAGCCCCCGCCGTTACAGCGGGGGCTTTTTGGTAGGCGGGCATCGCCGCTCATCAAGCCTGCGGCCATCTTCGCTGCACGGGTGCCGCACAGCGAAAAGCGGCGCGTGACAGCGTTACTTCGCCGCCAGCAGTTCCGGCACGCTCAGCAGGATGAATTCGTTGTCTGCCGCTGCATCCAGTTGCCGGCCCGAGGAATAGGGCAGGTTGTTGTCGTTGGCGACCATGATATGCGTCTCGTCCACCAGCATCACATCCTCGATGGTGAAGAAGGGGAAGGTCATCTTGCCGGTCAGGTCGCGGTTGGCCACGGTGGGCAGGCGGTTCAGCCCCTGCGGGTCTGCGATATCCATCAGGTCGATATGGCCGATGCGGCGCACGAAACCATCGGCATCCACGGTGGCCGTGTCGATCAGCACGATCCGCTTCAGCATCGCGGGGGCGGGGAAGCAATCCGGCGCAGGATCGCCCGCGCATTTCAGGCTGGGGTCGCCCTCGCCATTGTCACGCTCGATCACCAGCGCGCGGGTGGCGTCGATGAAGTTGAAGTCGCCGATGGCGGTCGCCCCTTCGGCCAGCGCGAATTTGAAGCTTTGGCCTGTCCATGCCGCAGCAGCCGGGTCAAAGGCCAGCACTTGCAGGAAGTTGCCTTCGGGTTTGCCATCGGCACCCAGCAGCGGCTTTTCCAGCATGCCCCACAGCAGGCCGGTTCCGGGTTGCAGGGCCATGCCCTCAAACCCGCCGGACCGCGGCACGGTCCAGTCGGTACCCGCCACCGACAGGGCGCTGATACCCTGCGAATCGGGGCTTTTCAGCACGGTCTCGCCCATCATCGTGGGGTAGACGCCGGTGATGCGCCCGTCCAGCGTGGCGCTGAGCAGATAGGGGCCGAATTCCTCGCCGATCCAGACGGTATCACCGTTGATCTGGATGCTTTCGGGATCGAAATCGGCGCCGGTCAGATAGCGCGCCTCGGTGCCTTCATAGGCGATGCGGAACGGCACTTTCATGTCGGGGTCGTGCAGATAGATGGTGTCCTGAATGGCCACCGTGCCCGCCGCGAAATCGGGCAGCAGGCGGTGGAAGAACAGCAGCGCGTCGGGGCTGTTGCCCTTGGTGCCAAAACCGTTGTCGGTCAGCGCATAGATCGCGCCATCCTCGGCACGGTTCATGGCAAAGCCCGACATGCCCTGAAACGGCTGGCCGATGAAGGGCAGGCTGATGCCGGTGGCGCGCTTGCCATGGCTAGCGCCGGTGTCGCCCATCACGGTCATCGGCTGGGCGTTGCGGGCCGCGCCGGTGAACTTGCCGCTGATCCAGGCATCTTGCGGGGCATCGGCGGGCGGTGCCAGCAGGGTAAAGGCCGGGATCACGGCATGGCCCGCCAGCGTGGCAGGAAACAGGTCTTCGGCATGGGCGCTTGCGGCCATGGGCAGCAGGGCCACGGAAAGCAACAGGGCGGATCGGGTCATTGTCATACTCCTGCGGGGGGGGGCGGTCAGACCCGGACCTTCCGCCGCAACCGCAACGCGGCAATGACGCTGGCTTGACGCTTTGGCGACAGGTGACGGCGGAAAGGCCCGCCACCGCCGCCGGGCTGTGGCGCAGGCGGGTTGCAGCCGCTGGCCTGCTATCTGCGGATGTAATGCAGCCGGTCAAATCCCGCCCTCAGCGCCGCCACGCGGGGCGCCAGCGTTTCAGGTGCGTTTGACCGCAGCGCCTCGGCGATCAGCGCGGCAAGGGCGGGTGCATCCGCTTCCGTCACGCCCCAGCGCACCAGTTCGGGTGTGCCGATGCGCAGCCCGTTCAGGTCGCCCGCAACCGGGGCGATGGGCAGGCCGATGCCGCAAGCCAGAAACCCGGCGCGGCGCAGGGTTTTCGATGCCGCCTGCCCGCCGCCGAAGCCCGCCGCCACAACCGCGAACTGGTGCGATGTGGTATAGCCCCTCTCTGCCGCAAACACCGGCAGGCCCTCATCCGCCAGCGCCTTTGCCAAAGCCTGCGCCACCGCCACCATTTTCGCCCCGTAAGCCCGGCCATGTTCGCGCCAGTCCAGCAGGGTGATGGCCAGCGCGGCCGATTTGGCCGCGTCGAAATTAGCCGTCATGCCGGGGTAGGCAATCGCATCCAGCCGTTCGGCAATCGCCGCATCGCGTGTCACGATCACGCCACCCGCCGGGCCACCAAGGCTTTTGTAGGTGGAAAACGTCATCAGATGCGCGCCTTGGTCCAGCGGGTTGGCCCAGACCCCGCTGGCGATGATGCCGCACTGGTGCGCCGCGTCGAACAGCACCTGCGCGCCCACCTCATCGGCAATGGCCCGCACCGCGCGCACCGGATGGGCGAACAGGTTCAGGCTGCCACCCACGGTGATGATCTTGGGCCGCACCCGCACCGCCAGTTCGCGCAAGGCCGGAATATCCAGCGTATAGCCATCGGCATCCACCGGGGCGTTGTGCGTGACCAGCCCGTAAAGCCCGGCACAGCCCGCCGCGTGGTGGGTCACATGGCCGCCGATGCTGGCAGGCGGCGCGATGATCGCATCACCGGGCTTGGCCAGCGCCATGAAGCCATAAAGATTGGCCATCGCGCCCGAGGCGCAGCGAATCTCGGCGTGGGTCGCGCCAAAGATCTCGCAGGCCAGTTCGGCGGCAATCACCTCGATCTCCTCGATCGCCTCCAGCCCCATTTCATACTTGTCACCGGGATAGCCCAGCGACGGGCGCGACCCCAGACCGCGCGCCAATGCCGCCTCGGCCACCGGGTTCATCACATTGGTGGCCGGGTTCAGGTTGAAGCAATCGCGTTCGTGGATCTGCTGGTTCGCCACGATCAGCGCCTCGATCCGCGCGGCCACCGCATCGGACGGGGCGGCAACACGGGCGGCGATGCCCTGCATGTAGGTTTCGCAGGCAGCGGGCACCCAGGGGCGGGGGGCAAGGTGAGTCATGTTCGGCACTCCAGAAGGCGATGATTGCGGGCATCATCCGCATTGCGCCTTGCCCCGGCAAACCAGTTTTGCAAAACTTTAGGCGTAGAAAATCTGAGGCTGCCATGCCCGTCGCCCCGCCCCGCCCCAAACCCCCTGCGCTGAATGCCCTCAGGGCCTTCGAGGCTGCCGCGCGGCTGGGCGGCTTTGCAGCGGCGGCGGATGAGCTGGGCGTGACCCCCGGCGCGGTGGCGGCCCATGTCAAGGCGCTGGAGGATGATCTGGGGGCCATGCTGTTCCAGCGCCAGCCGCAGGGCGTCACGCTGACGCCATTGGCCCGCCGCGCCCTGCCCGGACTGTCGGAGGCGTTCGACCGGCTTGGGCTGGCGGTGCAGGGGCTGCGGGCCGAGGCGGCCCCCAGAACCGTGCATATCGCCACCCTGCCCGCCATCGCGCAACTGTGGCTGTCACCCCGCCTGCCCGCGATCCGCGAGGGCTTGCCCGGCATCACCGTGTCGATCACGGCACTGGAGGCCCCGCCCAACCTGAAACGCGCGCCCTATGACCTGAGCCTGTTCTACCGCCCGCCAAGCGAGGGCCGCATTCTGGCGCAGGATGTGATCTTTCCGGTCTGCGCCCCCGCCATGGCCGCGCGTCTGCACAGCCCCGCCGACCTGCTGGCCGTGCCCTGCCTGACCGACACCGCCTGGGCGGGTGATTGGGCGGCCTGGGCCGCCATCGCCCTGCCGGGGCAGGAATTTGCCCCGCGCGGGCCGGTGTTTTCGCTCTACGCGCTGGCTTTGGCCGAGGCGGTGAATGGCGCGGGCGTGCTGATCGGGCATGAGGCGCTGGTGCGCCCGGCGCTGGATGCCGGAACGCTGGTCGCCCCCTTTGCCCAGCGCGCGACCCTGCCCTGCCCCCTGGTGCTGTGGTCGGCCCGCCCGCCGCGCATTGGCAGCGCCGCGGCGCGGGTGGCGGCTCTGCTGGGCGGATAGCGCGGCCCCACGACGCCGCGATGAAAGCCGCGCAGGCTTGAAAAATGCCCTGCGGGCGCAAACGCAAAAGATTCACGCCACGCCAAGGATTGCCCCGCCCCCTGCGTCCAACCTATCGTGATGCTCATGGAAACGCCCGATGAATCCCTTGCCACAGCTGCCGCATCGGGCGACCGCGCGGCTTTCGGCGCGCTGCTGGCGCGGCATTACGACCGGGTGTTCGGGCTGGCCTACAGGCTTACCGGCAGCCGGGCCGAGGCCGAGGATCTGACGCAGGACATCTGTGCGGCCCTGCCCGCCAAGTTGCGGTCATGGCGCGGCGAGGCGCGGTTCACCACATGGCTTTACCGTGTCACGGTGAACGCAGCCCATGACCGGCGGCGGCGCATGGCCACGCATCTGCGGGCGGCAAATGGCTGGGGCGATTGGGAAATCGCCCGGCAGGACGAAATGCACGAGGCCCGCGCGGCACAGGATTGGCTGGCCAGCGCCATGGCCCGCCTGCCGCCCGACCTGCGCGACACGGTGGCGCTGACGCTGGGCGAGGAGCTGACACAGGGCGAGGCCGCCCTTGTGCTGGGCGTGTCCGAGGGCACGGTGGCCTGGCGCATGTCAGAGGTCAGGAAACGCCTGCGGGCCATGGCGGCAGAGGAGACCGGGACATGACCGATGATCTTGACGCCCTGCGCGCCGCATTGCGCGCCACACCCGCCCCCGATGCCGGGGCAAAGGCGGCGGCGCTGCGGCTGGCGATGGAAAATTTCGACCGGATTTCCAAGGCCGGGCTCCAAGAATCAACCCATGTCTCGCGTCCCAATCAGGACCGCCCTTCGCGGGCGGGGTTTCTGAAAGGATTGCAGACCATGTTTGACACCCTGACCTCGCGCGCCGCCCTTGCCGCCACCACATCGGTCGCGGCGCTGTGCCTTGGCCTTGTCGTCGTCTTGCCGCTGGCCGACGGGCCGCAGCCCACGGCCCCGGCGCTGCCCGAAATCGCCACCCTGCCCCAGCCCGCACCCGAACCGCAGGCCGATGCGGGCGCGGCCCGCAGCCGCATGGCCGCCGCCCCTGAATCGGAAGCCCCTTCCGCCGACATGCAGGCCACCGACTTGCAGGCCGCCGAAAGCGTGGTGGTGGGCGAAGTGGCCCCTATGGCTGCCGCCCCAGCCCCGCCGCTGGCAAAGCGCGGCGCCCCCGCACTGGCGCAGGACAGCGGCACCGGGGCTTTCATGCCCGAGGGCCGCACCATGGCCGCGCCGGATGGCATCGCCATGCCGATGCCCGAGGATACCGAGGCTTTCGCCAATGCCGATGCCAACCCGGTGAAGGTGACGGCGGAACAGCCTGTATCCACCTTCGCCATCGACGTGGATACCGCCAGCTATGCCATCATCCGCTCCAGCCTGAACGCGGGGGCGCTGCCGCCGCCCGATGCCGTGCGGGTGGAGGAGATGGTGAATTACTTCCCCTACGCCTATCCGGCCCCAGCCCCGGGCGAGGCCCCCTTTACGACCACCGTCACCGTGCTGCCCGCGCCCTGGAACACGGGCAAGCAACTGGTGCATATCGGGCTGCAAGGCCGCCTGCCCGCACAGGACGACCGCCCGCCGCTGAACCTGGTGTTCCTGATCGACACCTCCGGTTCGATGGACGAGGCCAACAAGCTGCCACTGTTGCAGCAATCGTTGCGGCTGATGCTGCGGCAATTGCGCCCCGAGGATCAGGTGGCCATCGTCGCCTATGCCGGGTCGGCGGGGCTGGTGCTGGAACCCACGGCGGCCAGCGAAAGTGCCACCATCATGGCCGCGCTGGACAGGCTGGCAGCGGGCGGATCGACGGCGGGGGCCGAGGGGCTGGAACTGGCCTATGCCACGGCCGCCAGGATGGCGGGCGCGGGCGAGGTCAGCCGTGTGCTGCTGGCCACCGACGGCGATTTCAACGTGGGCCTCAGCGACCCTGCGGCGCTGACCGATTACATCGCCCGGCAGCGCGATACCGGCATCTACCTGTCGGTGCTGGGTTTTGGTCGCGGCAATCTGGATGATGCCACGATGCAGGCGCTGGCGCAGAACGGCAACGGGCAGGCCGCCTATATCGACACCCTGTCCGAAGCCCGCAAGGTGCTGGTGGACCAGTTGACCGGCGCGCTGTTCCCCATCGCGGGTGACGTGAAGATACAGGTGGAATGGAACCCCGCAACGGTCGCCGAATACCGCCTGATCGGGTTCGAGACCCGCGCCCTGCGGCGTGAGGATTTCAACAAAGACGCCGTGGATGCGGGCGAGATCGGCGCGGGCCATTCCATGACCGCGATCTATGAGGTGACGCCGGTGGGCAGCCCTGCCCTGCTGAACGACCCGCTGCGCTATGCGGCGGAAACTCCCGCCGGAGACGCCAGCGAACTCGGCTTTCTGCGGCTGCGCTACAAGGCCCCGGGCGAGGAGACTTCGGCGCTGATCGAAACGCCGATCCTGCCCGAAACCGGGCCTGCAACCGACGACGTGCGTTTCGGCGTGGCGATTGCCGGCTTTGGCCAGTTGCTGACCGGGGCCACCTATCTGGGCGATTGGGGCTGGGATCAGGCGATTGCGCAGGCACTGGCGGCGCGGGGAGACGACCCCTTCGGCTATCGAATCGAGGCGGTGAACCTGATGCGGCTGGCGCAGGGGCTGGACGGGCGCTGATACGCAAAGGGCGCGCCGGAGTTGGCGCGCCCTGCACAACTTGTCTTGATGGCACGCTCATCAAACCTTGGCGGTTTTCATCGCTGGCTTGGCGAAGATTGACCGCCGGGGGATGATGAGCGCCGCCCGAAGCCTTACACCGTCACCGTCTGCGCCACGCCGTCAATCGCCTTGGGCTGATCCGGGCGGGCGATCTCGATCCGCCGGGGTTTCAGCGCCTCGGGGGTTTCGCGCACAAGGTCGATGTGCAGCATGCCGTGCTCATGCGCGGCACCCGTCACGCGCACATGATCGGCCAGCGCAAAGCGGCGCTCAAAGGCGCGGGTGGCGATGCCACGGTGCAGATAGCTGCGGTTCGCCTCGTCAGCCGCCTTGCGGGCGGTGATGTGCAACGTGCCTTCCTTGACCTCGACGGTCAGTTCATCCGGCGTGAAACCGGCCACGGCCACCGAGATGCGATAGGCATGTTCGGCCGTCTTTTCAATGTTGTAGGGCGGATAGGTGGGCTGGGCGACATCATTGGTCAAAACCCGGTCCATCAGATCGGCGATCCGGTCAAAACCCACGGTCGCACGGTAAAGCGGTGCAAAATCATAGCTGCGCATGTCATCCTCCAGGAGCGATGTCTGATGCCCTCCCGTCACGGGCAGGGCGGTTGTCCGGGCCCGTCATGGCACCCGGATACCGCTGATTTGGGAAACTGCGCCACAGGTTTCAAGAGGGAGGATGCCAGCGAAAGCGCGCCACCCCGGTCAGGGCTGGCCGGGTTTAACGAATTTCGCGCCGCCCTGCGCATTGCCCGCCAGACCGCCCGACAGGGTGCGCACCCCCGGCACTGCCCGCGCCGCCACGCCCCCGCCCCCTGCCAGTTCGGCCATCAGCACGGCCAGCGGCTCTTCCAGCGCGGTGCCCAGCGCCACCGGCTTGCCATCCACCTCGGCCTTGGCCGACACGACAGAAACCACCCGCGCCACACCGTCGCGCACCGCAAAGATCGGCGCGCCTGACGACCCGAAATCCACCGTGCAGGACAGCACCAGAACGCCCGGCTGGCGGCCCAGCACATGACAGACCTGTTGCAGGCTGGGCGCCTCGGACCGGTCCTGCGCATAGCTGACAACGCCCACCTCGTCGCCCTTCTGGGGTCGGGCATCGGTGTCAAACGGAATGACCGACGGCAGGCGGATCGGCTGATCCAGCTCCAGCAGCGCCAGATCGAACGCCACGCGGTCCAGCTTTTCCAGCCCGCCATAGACATATTCCGGGTGCGCCACGGCGCGGCGCACCTGGCGATAGGCAGCAGCCCGGCCGTTGCGCCATCCCGCCAGAAACTCGATCTCTGCCGCGTCGATGCGCGCGCCGGTCTCCTTGTCGAACAGGCAATGCGCCGCCGTCAGCACCAGTTGCGGCGCGATCAGCGCCCCGGTGCAAAACCCCTTGCGCCCCAGCGTCAGCTTGCCTACCGCTTCCCAGCCCCGGCTGTCATCGCCGGTCTGCAACGCGCGCAGCGCGGTTTCCTGTGCCTGAACCGGGGCCACCATCAGCGAAAGAACCATCAGCAACATACTGCACCGCACACGCAATTTCTGGCAACCTCCGCTGGACCAGCCCTTCACTAGGCCGGGTATACGGCGGATTTATGGCCTGTGGCCAGCAGCTTGTGGGCCAGCCGCGGCCAGTGCCCGGGGGCGCGGCCCGCCCGTCGCCCAGTCCAGCAATTCCACCGTATGCACCACCGGAATGCCGGTGCCCGAGCCGATCTGCATCATGCAGCCGATATTGCCCGCCGCGATGATGTCGGGGGCTTTGGCCTCCAGCGTCTGCACCTTGCGCGCCTTCAACTGCTGCGAGATCACGGGTTGCAGCAGGTTATAGGTGCCCGCCGAGCCGCAGCACAAATGGCTGTCGGCAGGTTCCACCACGGTAAAGCCCGCCCGTTTCAGCAGGTCTTTCGGCGCGGTTTTCACCTGCTGGCCGTGTTGCAGCGAACAGGCCGCGTGATAGGCCACCTTCACGCCCTTCGCCGTGCCAGATACAAAAGACTCGGGCGGGATACCCAACTTTGCCAGCAATTCGCTGATGTCCATCGCCATGCCCGCCACCATGGCCGCATCCGCCGCCAAGGGATCGTTGCGGAACATGTGGCCGTAATCCTTCACCGTCGTGCCGCAGCCGCTGGTGTTGATGACCACGGCATCCAGCCCCGCCGCCCGCTTTTCCGCCATCCATGCCGCGATGTTCGCCGCCGCCGATGCATGGGCCTGCGCCGCCTTGCCCATGTGATGCGTCAGCGCGCCGCAACAGCCCATGCCCTTGGCGATCACCACCTCGCAGCCCAGCCGCCGCAACAGCCGGATCGTGGCATCGTTGATGTCGGTGTTCAGCGCCTTTTGCGCGCAGCCGGTCAGCAGCGCCACCCGCATCCGGCGCGGGCCTTGCGCCGCAAACACCTGCGGGTCATCGTTGCGGCTGACCGGGGGGATGGTTTTCGGCGCCATCGCCAACATCGCCCGCAGCCGCGCATCGGGCATCAGCCGCGCAAAGGGACGACCCATTTTCGCCCCCAGCAGCGCCAGCCGGAACCGCGTGGGGTGCGGGATCACCAGCGCCAGCACCCAGCGCAGGGCGCGGTCGGTGAAGGGCCGCCGGTAGGTTTTCTCGATATATTCCCGCGCATTATCGACCAGATGCATGTAATGCACACCCGAGGGGCAGGTGGTCATGCAGGCCAGACACGACAGGCAGCGGTCGATATGTTTCACCGTCTGGGCATCGGCGGGGCGGCCTTGCTCCAGCATGTCCTTTATCAGGTAAATCCGCCCGCGCGGGCTGTCCAGTTCGTCACCCAGCACCTGATAGGTGGGGCAGGTCGCCGTGCAGAACCCGCAATGCACGCAGGACCGCAGAATTTCGTTCGACCGCTGGATGGCGGGGTCTTTCAACTGTTCGGGGGTAAAGGTGGTCTGCATGATGCCCTCCGGCGTTCAGGCCATCAGGCCGGGGTTCAGGATGCCGCGCGGGTCGAACTTGGCGCGCAGACCGGCGGTCAGCGCCGCCACTCCGGCAGGCTCCGGGTGGAAGGGTGCTACATGCGCCCGCGTCACCGCGGATGCCCTTAGCAGCGTCGCATGCCCCTGAAACGGCCCGACAACCGCTCGCAGATCGGTGCCTTCAGCCACCAAGGCCCAGACCAGCCCGCCACCCCAGTCATAAAGCACGTCACCCGGCACACGCGCGGCGATGCCCGCCGCATCCGACGGCTTCACCGACAGCCGCCACACGTCGCCCGCCCTCCCGTGAAACGGCGCCACATCGCGGATGCCGGGCCAGCGCGCAGCGCCCTCCTCCACCGTCACATCACCAAACGCCGCCAGCACATCTGCCAGCCGCCCGGCCCGGTAGGCAACCGATGCCGCAAAGCCCTCGATCCGCAGAAACGTGCCCTGCCCCGGCCAGTGCGCCGCGCCCGTCACCTCATAGGGTGATCCCAGCGCCGCCGCCATCGCCACCACCGCCTGCGCGTCGCCCAGCCCGTCCAGCACCAGCGTCGCCGCCGTCTCGGGCACCGGCAGCGTCTTGAAGGCCACCTCCGACAGAACCCCCAGCGTCCCCCATGACCCCGCCATCAGCTTGACCAGATCATAGCCGGTGACATTCTTCATCACCCGCCCGCCGTTTTTCACCACCATGCCCATGCCATCGACAAACCGCACCCCGATCAGGCTGTCGCGGCAGGCCCCCTGCAACCGCCGCGGACCCGAGGCATTGGCCGCCACCACCCCACCCAGCGTGCTGTCTCCCGCAGTGCCCAGCAGCCCCCGCATGTCCGGCACCTCGAACGGCAGACGCTGCCCCTCTGCCGACAGAGCCGCCTCCACCTCCGCCAAGGCTGTGCCCGCCCCCGCCACCAGCGTCAGCGCCCCCGGTTCATACAGCGAAATCCCGGCCAGCCCGCAAGTCTCCAGCACCTCGCCCGCCACCGCCCGCCCGATGCCGCGCGTGCCGCCCCCGACAATGCGCAAGGGGCCATTTGCCCCGCGCACCGCCTCGGCCAGTTCAGCCTCTGTCCCTGGCCGCATCCCACTTCCTCATTTTCTGTCTGAAAATATCCTCGGGGGTCCGGGGGCAGACAGCCCCCGGCGCTCTCAGGCTGCGCGCCGCCCGGCGGTCACGCCCAGCGGAAACACTTTTGCCGGGTTCAACAGCCACGCCGGATCGAACACATCCTTCACCCGCAACTGCGCCTCCATGTCATCGGCGGCAAACTGCACCGCCATCAGGTCGCGCTTCTCGATGCCCACGCCATGTTCGCCGGTCAGGCAGCCGCCGACCTCCACACACAGGCGCAAGATATCGGCCCCCATCGCCTCGCACAGTTCCAGATCCCCGGGCTTGTTGGCGTCGAACAGGATCAGCGGGTGCATGTTGCCATCGCCCGCGTGGAACACATTGGCCACGTCCAGCCCGTATTCCTTTGACAGCTCACCGATGCGCCGCAGCACAAATGGCAGCGCCGTGACCGGGATCGTGCCATCGAGGCACATGTAATCATTGATCTGGCCCATCGCGCCAAAGGCCGATTTGCGGCCCAGCCAGATGCGTTTGGCCTGATCTTCATCCGCCGCTTCGCGAAACTCCACCGGGTTGTGGCGCAGGGCGATGGCCTTGATCAGCGCCAGTTGCTCGTCGATCTCGGCAGGTGAACCTTCAACCTCGACAATCAGCAGCGCCTCGCAATCGGGATAGCCCGCCTTGGCAAAGGCCTCGCAGGCGCGGATGCAGGGGCGGTCCATGAATTCGATGGCCACGGGCAGCACGCCGGCCTTGATGATGTCCGACACGCAGGCCCCCGCCACCTCGTTGGCGTCAAAGGCGATCAGCACGGGCCGCGCGCCTTCGGGCTTTGGCAGAATGCGCAGCGTCGCCTCTGTCACCACGCCCAACTGCCCTTCGGACCCGCAGATCACGCCCAGCAGGTCCAGGCCCGGCGCATCCATATGCGCGCCGCCGATGTCCAGCACGGTGCCATCCATCTGCACCAGCGTCACGCCCAGCAGGTTGTTGGTCGTCACACCATATTTCAGGCAATGCGCCCCGCCCGAGTTCATGGCGATGTTGCCCGCAATGGCGCAGGCCAGTTGGCTGGACGGATCAGGGGCGTAAAAGAACCCATCAGATTCCACCGCACCCGTCACCGACAGGTTGGTGCGCCCCGACTGCACCCGAATGAAACGGTTGGCATAATCCGTCTCGATCACGCCGTTCATGCGCGCCACGCCCAGAATGACGCAATCGGCGGTGGGCAGCGCCCCGCCCGCAAGGCTGGTGCCCGACCCGCGCGGCACCACCGGCACGCCTTCCTCGAAACACACTCGCAGCACCGCCGACACCTCGGCCGTCGTGCGCGGCAGAACTGCGGCCAGCGGCGGGCAGCGGTATGCGGTCAGCGCGTCGCACTCATAGGCCCGCACCTCGTGAGGTTCATGGATCACCGCGTCAGCGGGCAGCACCGCCTGAAGGCGAGCCACGATCTGCGCCTTGCGGGCGATGATGGCGGGGTCTGGCTGTGGCATATCCATGGCGCAACTCCTCTATTGGTCAACTAATATAACCAATTTTGCCATTTGGCAAGCTACACCTTTCGCGCCTATGGTCGCGGCATGAACATGCTGCCCCTGCTTGGCCCGCTGGGCCCCCGCGACGCGCTGGCCTTTGGCCTGCTGGTTCTGGCCTGGGCCGGGATCGGCTGGATCATCGAACATCCGCCCGCCCGCCGCAAATCGGTGTCGGTGCTGATGACCGACTACCGCCGCGAATGGATGCGCCAGTTCGTGACCCGCCAGCCGCGCATATTCGATGCCAACGTGATCGACAGTCTGCGGCAGGGCACGGCGTTTTTCGCATCTGCCACCATGATCGCCATCGGCGGCGGCATCGCGCTGATCGGCAATTCCGAAAGGCTGGTGGGGCTGGCGCAGGATCTGACGCTGGCCGCCGAGGCCGTGGTGATCGAGATCAAGGTGATCGTGGTCCTGCTGTTCGTCGCCAATGCTTTCCTGAAATTTGTCTGGGCGCACCGGCTGTTTGGCTATTGCGCCATCCTGATGGCCGCCGTGCCGAATGATCCCGCCGATCCGCTGGCCTATATCCGCGCGGCGCAGGCGGCCGAAATAAACATCACCGCCGCGCGCAGTTTCAACCGTGGGCTCCGGGCGGTGTATTTCGCGCTAGGGGCTCTAGGCTGGCTTTTGGGCCCCGAGGCGCTGATCCTTGCCACGCTGGCCACCAGTGCCGTGACCCTGCGGCGCGAGTTCGCGTCGGTTTCGCGCCGCGTGATGCTGGGCGAGGGATTGTAACCCCGCGGCTGCGGCGCAGGGCGACTTAGCCCGGCCGCCCCGCCTTGCCGCCAAAACGCCCTTCGCGCAGCCATGCGGCCAGTGCCAGGCCTGCAGCCAGCAGCAGCCACGCCCAGCCGGGCAGAATCGCCGCCACGCGGATATCCTGCGTCACATAGGCCCCGCGCGGGGTGATGCCGATCCAGCCGCGGCCTGCCGCCACCCGTCCCTCGCCCACCGCGCGGATATCGGGCGCGCCGTCCTCCAGCCGCAGGATGCCGCCGCCGGTGGGTTCGGTCACGGGTTCCAGCTTTTCCCCGCTGGCGATGGTTTCCTCGAATTCCTTCGGCGCACTTGGCCCCACGGCAACGACAGCCGACAGATCGCCCTGCGCCAGCCGGTAAAGCCCGATCTCGGGCGCGTCCCAATCGGCGGCATAGCGGCCCGGGCTGACCTCGGGCATCGGCAGCACGGTTTCCGTGCCATCCGGCCCGGTGATTGTCACATCACCCGGGGCGTCCTTGATGGTGCGGCGACTGATGGTCAAGCTTTGCCCGGTGGCCAGCGCGGTCAGCGCCTCTTCCTCCAGCTCGGGTTCCTTCATCATCCAATGCGCCAGCCTGCGCAGCAGCTCCAGCTGCGGCCCGCCCCCTTCATACCCTCGCCCCCACAGCCAGGCATGGTCAGACGCCAGCACCGCCACCCGGCCTTCGCCCTCGCGCGCCAGAACCAGCAGCGGGGCATCGCTTGCGCCCTGCATCACCACCTGCCCGCCCTCTTTGGCCGAGATCTCGATCTGGCGGAACCAGCGGCCCCAGCCACCCTCCGGGGCCAGATCGTCCAGCCCCTCGGTGACGGGGTGGCGGCGGCCAAGGTCGGTCAGCGCCGGGCGGAAACCTTCCTCGATCACCCGGCTGGTCGCCTCCACCGGCAGGATATCGGCAAGGGGGCTGCGATACAGGCTGTCGGCCGAGCCGAACTCCGGTCCCGCCGCCACCAGAACCGTGCCGCCGTTGGTCACATAATCCCGCACGTTTTCAAGGTAGGATGTCGGCAGGATGCCCCGCAGCCGGTAGCGGTCAAAGATGATCAGATCGAATTCCTCGATCTTTTCCACAAACAATTCGCGCGTGGGAAAGGCGATCAGGCTCAGCTCGCTGACCGGAATGCCATCCTGCTTTTCCGGTGGGCGCAGGATGGTGAAATGCACCAGATCCACCGCCGCATCGGATTTCAAAAGGTTGCGCCAGACCCGTTCCCCCGCATGCGGTTCGCCCGAGACCAGCAGCACCCGAAGCCGGTCACGCACGCCGTTGATCTGCACGACGGCGGCATTGTTGCGGTCTGTCAGTTCGCCGTCGGTCACGGCGGTCTGGAATTGCAGCACGTTCATGCCGCCATGCGGCAGAGTGACGGGCAGTTCCATATCCTCACCCACCGGCACGCGGTAGGTCTGGGGTTCCGCGCCATCGATGGCAATGGTCAGGTCCGCCTCGGACCCAAGGGCTGCGGGCACTGCGCCCTGATCCTCGATGCGCAGGGTCAGGGTCACGGGTTCGCCGATGATGGCGAAGGCAGGTGCGTTGCGGATGATCAGGCGGCGGTCCCAATCGGCCTCGCGCCCCGTCAGCAGCACATGCAGGGGGGCGGGCATCTGCGGGGCCAAGGCCATGTCATGCGCCTGGCCGTCGGTGATCAGGATGGCCCCGGCCACCCGGGCGCGGGGTTCTTCGGCCAAAGCCTCGGCCAGCGCCGTCATCAGTTCGGTGCCGCCGTCGCCCTCGGCATCGCCAAGGCGCACCACGCGCAGCTCGGTATTTTCCAGCGATGCCACCTCTGCCTCGACCCGCGCCAATGCGGCTGCCGCCTGATCCGGCCGGTCGCCGATACGCTGGCTGGCGCTGTCATCCACCACGGCGATCACGATGTCGGTCAGGGGCTGGCGGTCTTCCTCCTGCAACGCAGGGTTGGCCAGCGCCAGCAGCAGCACCGCCAACGACAGCCCCCGCAGCCACCAGCCCGACAGGCCGCGCCAGATGGCAAAGGCCAGCATCAGCGCACCAAGCACGGCCAGCACGCCCAGCACCACCCAGGGCAGCAGCGGGTCGAAGATCACCGTTCCGGTCATTGGCCCAACCTTTCCAGCAGGGCGGGCACATGCACCTGATCGGATTTGTAGTTGCCCGTCAGCACATGCATGATCAGGTTCACGCCAAAGCGATAGGAAATCTCGCGCTGCCGCTCGCCCGCATAGCCGCGCCCCACGGGGAACATCGGCACGCCACGGTCATCCACCGCCCAGGCCGCGGCCCAGTCATTGCCACCGATCACCACAGGCGTCACACCGTCATTGAGGTTGCGGAATGGCATGCCTTCGGCCTGTTCGGCATCCGGCGGGGCGGCCTCGACCCACAGGGCGGGGCTGGTGTAGCGGCCCGGGAAATCCTGCAACAAATAGAACGTTCGCGTCAGCACATGGTCGGCGGGAATCGGTTCCAGCGGCGGCACATCCAGCCCTGCCGCCAGCCGCTGCAACTGCCGCCCCTCGGGTGACGCGCCGCCAAGGCCCGCCACATCGCCATCGCGCGTGTCGAACAGGATCATCCCGCCGGTGCGCAGATAATCATTCAGCTTGCTGTAGGCGGTGGGCGAGGGCAGCGGCTGCGTGGCTGTCACGGGCCAGTAAAGAAACGGGAAAAACGCCAGCTCATCGGATTCGATGTTCACCCCGATCGGGTTGGCAGGTTCCACCGAGGTGCGTTCGAACAGCCGCATGCCGATGCCGCGCAGCCCTGCGGCGGCAATGTCATTGACGCGCCCGTCATCGGTCATCACATAGGCCAGTCGCACCTCGGTCGTCGCCTCCAGCGCAAAGGCATCGTCCGGCAGCGGGGCTTCCTGCGCGCCGGCCTCGGGCATAGGCAGCAATGCCAGCAGCAGCAGGGCCACACCCACTTGCCGCCCCAGCCGCCCCGACACCCACAAAGCCGCCAGAATATCCAGCAGCAGCAACCCCAGCCCGCCCGCAAGGAACGCGCCCTTAAGCGCCTGTTCCTGCGGCGCTTCCAACCCTTCGATCACCACCTGCTGCGGCCAGTCGGCGGCGGCCAGCACCGTATCGGCCCCGATCACGTTCAGCGCCACCCGGCGATCCTCGCCCGCGTATAGCCCCGGCATCAGCCCCGGCCCCAGCGGCCCGCTGGCCAGCAACGTGCCATCAACCCCCGGCATGTCACCCGCATCCGAAAGCAGGCCAAAGGCATCCAGCACCACCTGCGGCGCCCAGATTTGCCCGGCCAGATCGGCTTCGTCCAGCGCAGCGGTGCGAGTCGATACCGCCAGCCGTTCCAGCATCTGCACGAACAGCCCCGACAAGGGCAGCGTGGACCATTCGGCATTGGCCGTCACATGCACCAACACCACCTGCCCCTGCCCCACCTCGTTGCGCGTCACCAGGGGCGTGCCATCGGCGAGTGCCGCAATGGTGCGCGAGGCCAGTTCCGGGTCGGGCTGGGCCAGCACCTGAGCGGTCACGGAAACCTCGTCCGGCACGGGCAGGCCAAAGAAGGGCGAGCCTTCGGCAAAGGGGGCCAGGGCCTTGGGCTCACCCCAGCTCATCGCGCCGCCCACGGTGCGCCCACCCTCGCGCAGCCTGACCGGCATCAGCGGATCGGCGGCATCGCGCGCCAGATCGCTGGCCGCCAGACGCGGCCCGGCAAAGCGCAAGAGCAACCCGCCCTCATCCAGCCAATCCAGTATGCCATCGGTTTCGGCCTGGCTCAGCCGCGCCACATCGGCCAGCACGATCACATCAGGGCTGGCCAGCAGCACATCGGCCAGCGATCCGTCGATCAGTTCGGCCACAGGCTCCAAAGCCTGCCGCAGGTAATGCGTGGGCGACAGCAGTTGCAATTCCTCGCGGTCGTCCCGGCCCGCGATCAGCGCAACCTTGCGGCGTTTCAGGCTGTCATCGGTCAGGCTGATGGCCCCGGCCGACCGGATGCCCGCGACTTCAAAGCGCGCGATGCGGTTGCGCAGTTCGGGAGGCAGCGACAGCGCCGCCTCAGCCTCGCCCGCGCCTGCCGTAAAGTTCAGCGGCACCCGGGCCAGTTCCCGCTCGATCCCCGCCGGGTCAAGGCCGCGCGCCGCCACATCCACCGTCACCGCATCGCCCGCAGGCAGGCGCAGCGCCGACAGTTGCACCTCGCCATCGGCAAAACCGGCGGGTTTCAGCGCCAGAACCGGGCGGGGGCTTTCAAACACCGTAACGGCACCGCGCGATTCCAGCGCGGCCAGCAATGTGTCGCGGCCCGGATGATCCACACCATCCGACAGCCAGAAGCTGCTGAAACCGCCCTCCGGCAGGGCTTCGGCCCAATCCGCCAGATCGGCAGGCGCCCAGGGGTTCGGCACCAGCCCCGCCAGCCGTTCACCCCAGGCATTCGCCGCCTGGAACACCGGCACCTCGGGCGCATCGGTCAGGCGGATGACGGCGACCGACCGGCCCTCGCGCCCCGCCTCGTCCACCAGCGCCTGCGCGCGGTCGATCCGGCGCGGCCAGTCGCGGGCATCGGCCCATGACGCATCGAACAGGATCAACAGCGGCCCGTCGCCCGCCTGCCGTTCCTGCGGGTTCAGCACCGGCCCGGCAAAGGCGATGATCGCCGCCGCCACCGCCAGCGCGCGCAGCAGCAAAAGCCACCATGGCGTCTTGTCGGTTTCCGTTTCGTCATCGGTCAGGCCCAGCAGCAGCGCCACCCCCGGAAAGCGCCGCCGGATCGGCGCGGGCGGCACGGCGCGCAGCAACAGCCACAGGATTGGCAGGGCGATCAGCCCCAGCAAAACCAGCGGCGCAGTGAAACCAAGGGGCCCGAGCATCCACATCAGCTTGTGCGCTCCAACGCCCGGTAAAGCCACAGCAGCGCAGGTTGCGCCCCAAGGCCGGTGTGATGGCAGTGATAGTGCCAGCCGGATGCCCGCGCGAGGGTTTCCAGCCGTGCTTTGCGTTCGGCGAGCCGTGCCATGTAGCGCCCGCGCAGGTCGCCCGCCCGCAGCGTTTCATGCCTGAGGCTGCCACCCATCGATTCGAATATCGTGCGCCCGTCAAACGGGAAATCTTCCTCGGCCGGGTCCAGCACCTGGACCAGCGCACCGCGCACGCCCTTGTCAGACGCCGCAGCAATTGCCGCCTCGACCCCCGCCAGATCGCCCAGAAAATCGGAAATGAACACCGCGCGCCCATGCGTCACCATGCCGGTGGCATCGGGTGCGCCGTAATCTGCCGTGCCGTCCTGTTCCAGCGCATCGGCCAACCGCAAGACCTGACCGCGCCCTGACCGTGCAGGCACCACCTGCCCCGCCAGCCCCACACGCTCGCCCCCGCGCAGCAGCAGCACGGCCAGCGCCAGCGCCAGCAGCCGCGCGCGGTCGGCCTTGGATGCGCGCGCCCTGTCGCCGGTAAACCCCATCGACCGCGCGGCATCGACCCACAGCGTCACCGTCTGCGCCGCCTGCCATTCGCGTTCGCGCACGAAATGCGCATCAGACCGGGCCGAACGCCGCCAGTCGATCATCCGGGCGCTGTCACCCGCATGGGCAGGCCGGTATTGCCAGAATTCGTCACCCATGCCCGCACGCCTGCGCCCGTGATCGCCAAGGATCACCGTGGCCGCCAGATGGTCGGCAGAAGCCAACAGGGGCGGCAAAGCCTGCCCCAAAGCCTCGGCCCGGGGGCGAAGGGAAAGGGTTTCGGTCACGCGGCGGCCTCAAGCCGCATCACGCGGGTCACAACACGGTCGATCACGCCGCCCAGATCTTCGCCCCGCGCCCGCGCGGCAAAGTTCAGCGCCATACGGTGCACCATCACCGGCCGCGCCATCGCCGCCACATCGGCAACCGACGGGGCCAAACGCCCGTCCAGCAGCGCCCGCGCCCGCACCATCAGCATCAGCGCCTGCGCCGCGCGCGGCCCGGGGCCCCAGGACAGCACATCGGCCAAAGCCGCGCCTTCGGGTTCGCCCGGGCGGCAGGCGCGCACCAGATCAAGGATCGCCTCGACCACCGTATCGCCCACCGGCATCCGCCGCAGCACCGCCTGCCCGGCAATCAGTTCCTCCCCCGCGAACACCTGATGCACCTGCGCATCCTCGGCCCCCGTGGTGGCGATCAGGATGTCACGTTCGGTCGCGCGGGTGGGGTAATGCACATCGACCTGCACAAGGAAACGGTCCAGCTGCGCCTCGGGCAGCGGATAGGTGCCTTCCTGTTCGATGGGGTTCTGGGTCGCCAGCACATGAAACGGGCGGCCGAGCGGGCGGTGCTGGCCCGCAATCGTCACCTCACGCTCCTGCATGGCCTGCAGCAGCGCCGACTGGGTGCGCGGGCTGGCGCGGTTGATCTCATCCGCCAGCAGCAACTGGCAAAAGATAGGCCCTTCGATGAACCGGAAAGCGCGGGAACCGTCGGCTGCGGAATCCAGCACTTCTGACCCCAAGATATCGGCGGGCATCAGATCGGGGGTGAACTGGATGCGGCTGCCTTTCAGCCCCATCACCGTGGCCAAAGTATCGACCAGCCGCGTCTTGCCCAGGCCCGGCAGACCCACCAGCAGCGCATGCCCGCCGCACAGCATGGCGCCAAGCACAAGGTCAACTACTGTTTCCTGCCCGATGAAGCGGCGGTTTATGCTGGCCTTGGCCGCGCCCAGCTTTTCGCCCAGTGCTTCGATCTCGGCGACCAGTGTGGCGGGTTCGGCCATGACAATTCTCCTCGTCAGGTTATATCCTTATCAGACCAAACTATGACGCCCGGCACAAATGGCAAAAAGCATGAGCGGACAAATGATCGTGAAACCCTCGGCAGAAAACCTGCTTGCCTCGGTGCAGGCCGCAAAAGCGGGCAAGGATGGCGGCGCGCCGGTGCATCTGTGGAACCCGCCCTATTGCGGCGAGATCGACATCCGCATCGCGCGCGATGGCACATGGTTCCATGACGGCACGCCGATTGGCCGGATGGGGCTGGTCAAACTGTTCTCCTCGATCCTGAAACGCGAGGGCGACAGGTTCTATCTGGTCACGCCGGTGGAAAAGGTCGGCATCGTGGTGGAAGACGCGCCGTTTGTGGCGGTGGATTTCGATGTGGCCGGGGCGGGGGATGCGCAGGCGATCACCTTCAGCACCCATGTGGGCGACCGGGTGACTGCCGGCCCCGATCACCCGATCCGGGTGGAACGCGACGCGGCAACCGGCGAACCTTCGCCCTATGTCATGGTGCGGGCGGGGCTGGAGGCGCTGATCGACCGCAAGTCGTTTTACCGGCTGGTCGACATCGGGGTGCATGACGCGGCGGGCGGCGACGCATGGTTCGGCCTGTGGTCGGGCGGCACGTTCTTTCCGGTGATCCCCTCGGCAGACCTTGGCTGAGGCCTGCCTTTCCGGACATCCCGCCACCATTGACCTTGGCTGCCTTGGCCACTACCCCTCGACCACGTATTTCGTCTGTTGGCGACCAAGGAGGATGCCGCATGATCCCCGCCCGTTTCGCGCCCGTGCTGTTTGGCCTGATCCTGTCGGGCCTGATGTCCTGTGTGGTGTCCGGCATCGCCACGGCACGCGCGCTGGGGCTGGGCGAGGGCTTTGTTGCGGACTGGTTCTTTGCCTGGCTGCCCTCATGGGCCGTGGCCTTTCCCACGGTGCTGCTGGTGGCACCTTTCACACGGCGCATCGTGGCGCGCCTGACACGCTGAGCGGCCCTTGCCGCATCTGCGCAACTCGCTATCATGCAGCCACCAGCCACGCCGCCAGAGGACGACCCCATGCCCATCGCCGCGCCCGAAACCGAAACCGTCTCCACCTGGAAAGTCGCCTGTGACGGTGGGGCGGGCGGGCATCCGCGTGTCTGGCTGACGATCCCTGCCGACAAGGGATGGGTCGAATGTGGCTATTGCGACAAGCGCTATGTGATCGACCGCGCCCATGCGGGTGACGACCACTGAGCCTTGCCTGCCCTGCCCGACAGGGTGGCACGGGGCTGCGCAGGCAGATGCCCTGCGCCCCGTGCCAGGCAACCGCGGCAGATCAGTAAGGATAAGCGCGCAGCTGCCAGACCTGATCGGGCGCGTTGAAACATTCGCCCATGTTCGCCACGAATCCCGACGGATAGGCGCGGCTGTCAAACCGCAAGGTGAACCGGCCCCAATTGGTTGACTGGATGCCATCCGGTCCCGTCAGCGATGCCGAACAGCTCCCGTCGCTGCCAGGCGCTATCCAATACCCTTCGTGGATGCCCCGCCGGTCAAAATTGCCGATCAGGTTTTCGATATACATCTCGGCGCGGCCCGGGGCGAAGGGGAAGGAAAACACCACAATTTCGCCGACGTCGCGCTCATAGATGATTTCACCCTGGTCCGAGGACCACATTTCATCGGCAACAGCAGGCCCGGTGCACAGCAGGGCCAGCAGCGCGGCGGCAATTTTCTTCATGTGTTTTCCATTTTATATTCGGCATTTAACTGCCACCGACTGTAGCCGGCCCGGACACTGCGTCAACCTGACCTTCAGGCGAAAGCCTGCGCTGACAGCATTTGTCATCTGCGCATGGCCACGCTGCAAGCTGGAAGCCGGGCACAGAACATGGCAAGACAGGCACAGGACCACAGCGGCAGGAGCATCGGGCATGACCACCACCTTCGGCAAGGGCCACCACCTGCACCTGATCGACGGTTCGGCCTATATCTTTCGCGCCTATCACGCGCTGCCGCCCTTGACGCGCAAGTCTGACGGGCTGCCGGTGGGGGCTGTCGCGGGGTTCTGCAACATCCTCTTCCGCTACCTTGAACGGAACAAGTCAGGCGATGCGCCCACGCATGTGGCGGTTATCTTTGACCATTCGTCGAAAACCTTCCGCAATGACATCTACCCGGCCTACAAGGCCAACCGCCCCGAACTGCCCGAGGATCTGCGCCCGCAATTCCCCCTGACGCGCGAGGCGACCCGCGCCTTCAACATCGCCTGCATCGAAACCGAAGGGTATGAGGCCGATGACATCATCGCCAGCCTGTCGTGCAAGGCGCGCGATGCGGGCGGGGCGGTGACGATCATATCCTCCGACAAGGATCTGATGCAGCTGATCGGTGACGGCGTGAACATGCTGGACCCGATGAAGAACAAGCTGATCGGCCCGGACGAGGTGTTCGAGAAATTCGGCGTGGCCCCGAACCGCGTGGTCGACGTGCAATCGCTGGCGGGGGATTCGGTCGATAACGTGCCGGGCGCGCCGGGCATCGGCATCAAGACCGCAGCCCTGCTGATCCAGGAATATGGCGATCTGGAAACCCTGCTGGCGCGCGCGGGCGAGATCAAGCAACCCAAGCGGCGCGAGGCGCTGGTGGACAATGCGGAACAAATCCGCATCTCAAAGCGCCTTGTGCAACTGGACTGCGACACGCCGCTGGATTTCACGCTTGACAGCCTTGAGGTGCGCCAGCCGGAGCCTGACATTCTGATGGGGTTCCTGAACGCGATGGAATTCCGCACCCTGACGCAGCGGGTGGCCAACAGCCTGAAAGTCGCCCCGCCGCCCGCGCCCGCCATGGTCGTGGCCACCGGCACCCCCGATGCCGATGCCGGAGCGGCCCCCGCCGCCGCCCTGCCCTTCGACCATGCCAGTTATGAATGCGTCCGCGATGCCGATGCGCTGGCGGCGTGGATCGCCCTGATCCGCGAGCGCGGCCATGTGGCGATTGACACCGAAACCACCAGCCTAGACGAAATGCGCGCCGAACTGGTGGGCATTTCCTTGTGTGTGGTGGCCGGACGGGCCTGCTACATTCCTGTCGGGCACAAGCAGGGCGGCGGCGACCTGTTCGGCTCCACCGATCTTATGCCGGGCCAGATGCTGCTGGCCGAGGTGCTGGCCCTGCTTAAGCCGGTGCTGGAGGATGATGCCATCCTGAAAATCGGCCAGAACATGAAGTATGACGCCAAGATTTTCGCGCGGCATGGCGTGACGGTTGCGCCTTTAGACGACACGATGCTGATGTCCTATGCCATGCATGCCGGGCTGAACGCGCATGGCATGGATGCGCTGTCGGACAAATACCTTGGCCATTCGCCCATTCCGATCAAGCAGTTGCTGGGCTCGGGCAAGGGGCAGATCACCTTTGACCGCGTGCCTATCGACGAGGCGGTGAAATACGCCGCCGAGGATGCCGACATCACCCTGCGACTGTGGGAATTGTTCAAGCCGCAACTGCACCGCGCGCGCGTCACCACCGTGTATGAAACGCTGGAACGCCCGCTTGTGCCCGTGCTGGCGGCGATGGAAATGGCCGGCGTGCAGGTGGACCGTGACACGCTCAGCCGCATGTCAAACGCATTCGCGCAGAAAATGGCGGGGCTGGAGGATGAGATCTACCAGCTGGCGGGCGAGCGGTTCAACGTGGGATCGCCCAAGCAGCTTGGCGAGATCCTGTTCGACAAGATGAGCCTGCCCGGCGGCGAAAAGGGCAAGACCGGGGCCTATGCCACAGGGGCCGATGTGCTGGAGGATCTGGCCACCGAACACGAATTGCCGGGCCGGGTGCTGGACTGGCGGCAATTGGCCAAGCTGAAATCCACCTATACCGATGCCTTGCAAGACCATATCAACCCCGAAACCGGGCGGGTGCACACATCCTATTCGCTGACCGGGGCCGTCACCGGGCGGCTGTCATCGACCGACCCCAACCTGCAAAACATCCCCGTGCGCACCGAGGAAGGTCGCCGCATCCGCGAGGCATTCGTGGCCCCGAAGGGCCGGGTGATCGTGTCGCTGGACTATAGCCAGATCGAATTGCGCATTCTGGCCCATGTGGCCGACCTGCCCGCGATGAAACAGGCGTTTCTGGATGGCCATGACATCCACGCCATGACCGCATCGGAAATGTTCAACGTGCCGCTGGAAGGGATGGACCCGATGATCCGCCGTCAGGCCAAGGCGATCAACTTCGGCGTCATCTATGGCATTTCCGGCTTTGGCCTTGCCCGCAACCTGCGCATTCCCCGGGCCGAGGCGCAGGGCTTCATCGACCGTTATTTCGAGCGTTTCCCGGGCATTCGTGAATACATGAACGATACCATCGCCTTCGCCAAAGAGCATGGCCATGTGCAGACGCTGTTCGGGCGCAAGATCCACACGCCGGAAATCAACGCCAAAGGCCCCGGCGCAGGCTTTGCCAAGCGCGCGGCGATCAACGCGCCGATTCAGGGCACCGCCGCAGATGTGATCCGCCGCGCCATGATCCGCATGCCCGCCGCGATTGCGGGGATGGACGCCAAGATGCTGCTGCAGGTGCATGACGAACTGCTGTTCGAGGTGGCCGAGGATGCAGTGGATGCGCTGATCCCGGCGGCGCGCGCCATCATGGAGGGGGCTGCCGCCCCCGCCGTGCATCTGTCGGTGCCGCTGGTGGTGGATGCAGGCCGCGGGGCAAACTGGGCGCAGGCCCATTGATGTGGCCTGCGGGCCGCACCTGCCCTTTGGACAAGCGCGATTTTTCTGCGAAAAATCAGATACTTTCCACCGGGTATCTGGAATTTTCGCAGAAAATTCGCGGTCCTCACACCCGGTCGATCCTGACCTGAAAGCAGTTGTTGCGGGCCGAGCGGACATGCACATAGGCCACGCGGGGGTCGGCCAGACGCGCCTCTGCCTCGGCAGGAATCGCGGCGGTCGGCACCACCGCGCCGGTGCCATAGACGATCCGGTCATCCGGGCCATAGCCTCTGACGATGTAATCCGGCGCATTCAGGATCGCGGGCAGCGATTCCGTTTCGCCCGATGCGCAGGGTTCGGCGCACAGGAATATCGGCCCCAGCTCTGCATAGGGTTGCGGGGCCGGAAAGGGCCGGTGCGCCAGCACCAGCATCCCTTCCCCGGCGGGCACGTTTTGCAGGCAGTGGCGGCAGGGCACACCCACGCCATCTGACACCGCCCGTTCGGGCGTCTGACCGTTGGCATCGGGTGCGCCCGCCTGATAGGCGCGCACGATATCGGTCGGGATCGGGGTAAAACGAAGCGTCATGGCATGGCCCTTGGCTGTTGCGATGCCCCGTTGTGACCGCCCTGCCCCGCCCGGTGCGACCCGAAACCTGCGCTTTCCCCGGGCCGAACGCAGGACGGTGCGCCTCAGACCTTCAGCACCAAAGGTCCCAGCACCCGGCCGGCCAGAATGTGCAGGTGGTAATGCGGCACCTCCTGCATGCCATGCGAGCCGGCGTTTGACAGCGTGCGATAGCCCGCCCCGCCCACGCCCGGCGCAACCCCTGCACTGGCGCAGATCTGCGCTGCGGCGCGGTGGAAATCGACCAGCTCTTCCGCCGAAGCCTCTGCCGCGAAATGATCGAAATTCACATAGGCTCCCTTGGGGATCAGCAGGATATGCACCGGAGCCTGAGGTGAAATGTCGTAAAAGGCCAAGGAGTGCGCAGTCTCCAAGACAGTTTTGTTGGGAATCTCACCCCGCAGGATGCGGGCGAAGATGTTCTGCGGGTCATAGGTATAGGTCAGTGCGGCATCGGGCATGGGTCAATCCACAAACAGATAGTCGGTCTCGGCGATCACGCGCGCCTTGGCTTCGGCAATACCAAGGAATGCGGCCAGAGGCACGGCATTTTCCGCCGGTGTCGCCGCCTCGCGGATGCGATACAGCGCCTCGAAATCGGCATCCCTGATACGGTCGGATTCAAAGCGCACATCATAGCGGATGGTGGGCAGCAGCCGGTTGATGGTCTCCTGCGGGGTGCGTTCGCCCGCCAGCCCGACGCGACGCGCATGGCCGATCAGATAGTCATCGGTGAACTCGCATTCGATCTCCAGCAGCCGCACGGTCGATCGGTCGGCAAAGAAATCCTGCATCAGATCAACATTGGCCGGGTCGATGCAGACCACCAGCTGTTCGGTTTTCCAATAGTCGAACAGCATGCGCACCAGCGCCCGGCGGTGCCGCGTGCGCTTTTCAAGGGTCGATTGGATGCCCCCCAGATCGGGCAGCGGCGTGCTGGCCTCGTTGAACAGGTAATCCACCGCCGGAATGCCCGTAACCTTGCGCACCCGTTCCACCAGCCGCTTGGCCACATGCCATTTCTTGCACGTCACCATCAGCAGCGTGCGTTCGCGCCCAAGGCTCGATTCCGTCTCCCAGAACCGGGGGGCAAAGCGGCGCCCGATGCGGCCCCGCCCGGTCAGGAACCGAAACAGGCTGCGCCCCTCGTTCGAGATCGGGAAATGCACATCGGTTGCGGCATAAAGCTGGCCCAGCCGCAGCTTCAACTCCTTCGCCTCGGGCGAGATCTTGCGGGCAAACAGATAGTCCTGGCTCAGCAGCAGGTCATAGTGGTCATTGTAGAAATTCACCGGCATGCCGTAATCGGTGAACATCAGGAAGGTCAGCGTGCGGGCGCGGATCTCGTGTTCGGGCACCAGATGGCGCACCAGGGTCTGGAAAAACGTCTCGTCCGGGATCCAGGTGGTGCGGAAAAAGCGCATCACATCGCGGCGCTTGGCGCAGAAATCCAGCAGCCATTCCACCGTGCGGCGGCGCAGGCACCACCACTGGCTGCCGATCTGGATTTGCAGATCGGCAGGTATGCGCCGGGTCAGGCCCAGCCGCTTTTGCAGATCCATCGAGGCATAGAACCAGGATTTATGCGTGCGTTCATTGAAGAAATGCCGGTAGATCAGCCGCTCCTCGCGGATTCCGGTCTTGATCCAGTCGGATTTGAAGAAATCGAAACTTTCCACATAGTCCACATCGTCGCGGTCCAGAAAGGCGCTGGCATATTCGGCAGATTTGATCGGCATGCAATCGCCTGACAGCATGTAGAAATGCGTGGCGCGAGGAAACGCATCCACCGCCGCGCGCACCGCCAGCAGGGTCGCCTCGACCAGGCTCCATTCCCCCCAGCCGCAGCGCACCCGCCGCGCGGCAAAGGCCACCGACGGATTCTGCCCCAGCGCCTGCCTTATGCGGTCAAAATCCTCGCGCGCGGCCCGGGCATCGAAATGGATGGCGATGTAATCCCCGGCCTCGGTCAGGCGCTGCGCCTGGGCGATGATGCCCTCCGCGTCCTTGTGACACAGAAGAATGTAGGCGATCTTTGCCATTTCCGAAACTCTTCACCGCCTGCCGCCGCCGTTGTTTCCATAGATAGCTTTATTGGTCATTGAAAAGACAGAGTTTCTTTGCTTTTTTACAGCCTGATGGGGCATTGGCGGCACAGGGCCGCGCAAGCCATTGGCAAAGGCAGGATTTCATGGGTTTTCCCGGCACCTGGATGACGGAAAGCGAAAGCGTGGTCTACCGCGTGGTGCCGAAATGCGCCTGTTCGACCATCGGCCAGATCATGTTCTATTCCGACCATGGCCGGTTCTTTGACGGCGACATCCATGATGCCACAGGCGGCCTGCACAAATGGGCGATCGAGGCCAGCCAGCCGGTGATCGAGGCGAATGTGCGGGGGCACAAATCCTATGCCTTCACCTGTGTGCGCAATCCCTACACCCGCATCCTCAGCTCGTTCTTCGACAAGATTTGCGGCATCCAGCGCAACGGCAAGCGGTATCGCGGCAATCTGGTGCCGATGCTGATACAGAAATACGGCATCGAGGTGGGCGGCGATGACGGCAAGCAGGAGTTTGACCAGATCGCCAGCTTTCGCCGATTCCTGCTGTTCGCCCGCGACACCATCCGCTTCCGCAAACCGATGGAGCCTGACATCCACTGGTCGGCCATGGCGGGGCATATCTCGACCTATATCGTGAACGGCGGGCGCTATGACGCTATCTTTTTCACTGAAAAGTTCGATGAGGGCATGAGCGGCGTGCTGGGCCAGATCACGACCACGCATCAGGTCGACCTCAAGACCATCCCGAAGTTCAATGAAAGCGAAGGGCATGGCCCCAAGCGCGCGCATCCGGTGGAAGATTACTTTGACGATCTGTCAAAACATCTGATGTGGGAAATCTACAAGCGCGATTTCCAGCTGTTCCGCTATGACTTCGACAACCCCGGCAACAAGATGCCACTGGGCCCGGTGGATCTGGACGAGGTGCATGCCAAGCTGGGCGATTGAGGGGGGGCTCGGCGGGCTAGCCCAACTTTTCCCGCATCACTTCCTGCGCCGCGCCTTGCCGCCGCGCGTCCCCGCCCGACCTGCGGTTGACCGCCCGCTGCGCGATACGGCTTCTTCCACCGCTTCGTCCACCGCTGATTGCCGGGCCAGCGGGTCGTCGGCGATGGTCAGTTCTACCGCCTCCAGCCGCTTCACCTCGTCGCGCAGGCGGGCGGCTTCCTCGAACTCCAGGTTTTCCGCCGCCTTGCGCATCGCCAGGCGCAGCGCATCCAGATGCGCGGCAAGGTTGGAGCCGACCATCGGCTTGTCCAGCTTGGCGGTGACACGGGCCATGTCGGTGTCGCCCTGCCACAGGCCCGCCAGCACATCCTCGACGTTTTTCTTCACCGTGGTGGGCGTGATGCCGTGCAGGGTGTTGTAGGCCACCTGCTTTTCCCGCCGCCGGTCGGTCTCGCGCATCGCGCGTTCCATGCTGCCGGTGATCCGGTCGGCATACATGATGACCCGCCCTTCGGAATTGCGCGCCGCCCGCCCGATGGTCTGGATCAGCGAGGTTTCGGACCTGAGGAAACCCTCTTTATCCGCATCCAGAATCGCAACCAGCCCGCATTCGGGAATATCCAGCCCTTCGCGCAAAAGGTTGATGCCCACCAGCACATCAAACGCCCCCAGCCGCAAATCGCGCAGAATTTCAATGCGTTCAATGGTGTCGATGTCGGAATGCATATAGCGGATGCGGATGCCCTGTTCGTGGAAATACTCGGTCAGATCCTCGGCCATGCGCTTGGTCAGCACCGTGACCAGCACGCGCAACCCCTGCTGTGCCACCTTGCGGATCTCGTCCAGCAGGTCATCCACCTGCATCTCTACCGGGCGGATCTCGACCATCGGGTCGATCAGGCCGGTGGGGCGGATGACCTGTTCGGTGAACACGCCGCCGGTCTGTTCCATCTCCCATGCCGCGGGCGTGGCGCTGACGAACACCGATTGCGGGCGCATCGCATCCCATTCCTCGAATTTCAGCGGGCGGTTGTCCATGCAGCTGGGCAGACGAAAGCCATGTTCGGCCAGCGTGAACTTGCGCCGGTAGTCGCCTTTGTACATGCCGCCGATCTGCGGCACCGAGACATGGGATTCGTCCGCGAATACAATGGCATTGTCGGGAATGAACTCGAACAAGGTGGGCGGCGGTTCGCCCGGCGCACGCCCTGTCAGATAGCGCGAGTAGTTTTCGATGCCATTGCAGACGCCCGTCGCCTCCAGCATTTCCAGATCAAAGGAACAGCGCTGTTCCAGCCGCTGCGCCTCCAAAAGCTTGCCCTCGTTCACCAATTGGTCAAGCCGGTGGCGCAATTCCTTTTTGATGCCGATGATGGCCTGCTGCATCGTGGGGCGCGGCGTGACGTAATGCGAATTGGCATAGATTCGGATTTGCTTGAAACTGTCGGTTTTCGCCCCGGTCAGCGGGTCGAATTCGATGATCGACTCAAGCTCCTCGCCAAAAAAGCTGAAACGCCAGGCCCTGTCTTCCAGGTGGGCGGGCCAGACCTCGACCGAATCGCCGCGCACGCGGAAACTGCCGCGCTGAAAGGCCTGATCGTTGCGGCGGTATTGCTGCGACACCAGTTCGGCCAGCACCTGCCGCTGGTCATAGTTGCTGCCGACCACCAGATCCTGCGTCATGGCGGAATAGGTTTCCACCGACCCGATACCATAGATGCAGGAGACCGAGGCGACGATGATCACATCATCGCGTTCCAGCAGCGCCCGGGTGGCCGAATGGCGCATCCGGTCGATCTGCTCGTTGATCTGGCTTTCCTTCTCGATATAGGTGTCAGACCGCGCGACATAGGCCTCGGGCTGATAGTAATCGTAGTAGGATACGAAATATTCCACGGCATTGTCGGGAAAGAACCCCTTGAACTCGCCGTAAAGCTGCGCGGCCAGCGTCTTGTTGGGGGCAAGGATGATGGCCGGGCGCTGCGTTTCCTCGATCACCCGGGCCATGGTGAATGTCTTGCCCGTGCCGGTCGCGCCCAGCAGCACCTGGTTCTGCTCGCCCGCCAGAACGCCCGCCGTCAGTTCGGCAATCGCCGTGGGCTGGTCGCCCGCCGCCTGAAACGGCGTGTTCAGCCGGAAGCGCCGCCCGCCCTCCAGCTTGGGGCGGCGGGGGGCGATGACGGTGGACAGGTCCGGCAAATGGTCGGGCGAATTGTTGTGCATCTGGTGTCTCCGGGTGACATGCCAGATTTGATCCGTTTTTGTTCCGATGCAAGGGGTGCCCCGGCGATTGATGCCGGGGCCGTAGCCTCAGTAAATTTCCCAGACCTGGGCACCGCCCGCCGGGGTGATCACGCCGCCATGACAGACCCCCTGAAAGTCGCGTGCCAGCCAGCGGTGTTCGGCCCATGTGTTCACTGTAAAATCATCGCGGGGCAGCAGGCCGGCATATTCGACCGGCAGGCCGGTGAAATCGAGCCAGTAAAGCGTGATCGCCACATCCGAGGCATTGTAGAACTGCACCGTGGCCGGGGTGTCGTTCGAGGTGGACACCACGCTGCACATCCGGGGGCAGCCAGCGCCGGGCCGCAACGCATCGCTTTCCACCACCGGGGCGGGCGCGGTGATGGCCACAGTCGGCCTGCCCGCCTTGCGGGCAAAACACTCCCGCACCTTGCCCACCATCGCTGCCGAACCGTCCAGGCGCCAATCTGTCGTCTGGTCGCCGTTCATCGCCACCTTCAGGCGGCTGCCCTGCGCGATCCATCCGACGGCAGCCTCGCTGATGCCGATATGGCCCGCGCCTTCGGGCTGAAACTCCACCTGCGAATCGATGACGCGCCCGTCAATCGTGACAACCGCGCCGTCCCAGGATTCGCTGCGGTCTGACGGCACCCGCAGCATCCAGCCGTCGCGTGTCTGCATGACGCCCAGAAAGCCGTGCGCCTGTTGCGGACTGATGCCGGAGCAGGCCAGAAAGCCCTGATCATCCGACAGCACATCGACCTGCCAGCCGCGCACATTGGCGGCATAGGGCTGGATGTCGAAATCCTGCGCAGCGGCGGCAGTGCCGGCGAGCACCGCACAAAACAACAAAGGGACGAGTTGCAAAGACATGGTCAATCCTCGGGCATGGCCCCGCAGCGTGCGGAAAATGTTACCGCTTCCACGGCGCGGCATCGCTTTTTTGCACAGCTTGCCAATCCTGTAAACGCGGCAGGCTGTCGTAGCGTAAACTTGTTTACATGCTGTTAAGCATCATGAAGGAAACCTTCACGGAAGTGCTTCAATTTTAAGGAAAATGCCGGATTCTGCGCGAAGTTTCCTTTGAAAATCCCGCAGCTTTGGGGCAAGGTTCAGGGGCTAGCAACGAACCGCTGTCGGCTGGCTGCACCACACACCCCACCCACACTCCCCGTGGCCTGCCGACAGCACCTTCGTCTAGGCATCTTGCGCGTGCCCAAGCATCTTGCGCGCTGACCGGAAAGTCGCAATAACACGGCAGGTCAGCCAAGGAGCCCTCCCATGCGTGCCCGCATCTACCAGCCGTCGAAGACCGCCATGCAATCGGGCACTGCCAAGGCAAAGGGTTGGGTGCTGGAATTTGCCCCCGCTTCGGCACGTGAGGTTGATCCCCTGATGGGGTGGACATCTTCGGACGACACGCAGGCGCAGGTGAAACTGCGTTTCGACACGCGCGAGGCCGCCGAAGACTATGCGCGCGCCCATGGCATCAGCGCCGATGTGGTTGAACCGAAAACCCGCAAGCCGGTGATCCGCGCGCGCGGCTATGGCGATAATTTCGCCACTGACCGCCGTGGTGCCTGGACGCATTGATGATCGCGATCTATCGCGACAGCCCGCTGCGCGCGCCCGTTCTGGTGCTGCTGCAACGGCATCTTGATCTGATGCGCGCCTCTTCGCCGCCCGAAAGCGTGCATGCGCTGGATCCGCAGGCACTGGCAGGCGATGATGTGCAGTTCTTTACCCTGCGCGAGGGTGAGGCGCTGCTGGGCATGGCGGCGTTGAAAGCCATAGCGCCCGACCATGCCGAAATCAAATCCATGCATGTGGTGGCCGAGGCGCGTGGCAGGGGACTGGCCCGCGTCCTGCTGGATCACCTGCTGGATCAGGCGCGCGCCGCGGGCTTTCAACGCCTGAGTCTGGAAACGGGGGTAGAAGACGTGTTCGCCCCCGCACGCACCCTTTATGCCAAGGCCGGTTTTGCCACATGCCCGCCATTTGCAGGCTATTGGGACGATCCGCATTCGGTCTTCATGACGCGCAGCCTTTAGCGGCAACAGGCCAGAACCGGCATCGGAAACCACGGCAAGGCATTCCATCGCGATCCGATCTGCCAGACCATCAGACCCGGCTGCTTGGCGCAGGGCCGTTGCCTGCCTTTGCTTTGGCAAACCTGCGGTGTGTCGTTGCGCCGCACAATCAGCACCGGGCCAGGCTGCCTTGTGTGCTGTTCGACCAAGGTGCGTTGCAACCGCCCGCATGATCGGGCGCCCTCGGCCCGTCGAAACGCCCGATGGGCAGCTTTCACACGTCAACTTGTAGTGGCTGGTTTCAACCAAAGACCTTCAAGCATGAATATTATTGATAACAATCAATAATTTATACAGGGTAAGTGGCAGCCCGTAGGGGAGTCGAACCCCTCTTCCCAGGTTGAAAACCTGGTGTCCTAACCGATAGACGAACGGGCCATCTCTGGCGTGAGCGGCTTATTATGCGAGGCGCTTTCAGGGCGCAAGGGGAAAAATCCGGCATTGCGCGCTGCATCTTGCTTGGCGGGTGGGCACGGATCGCGGCGCGACTTTGGTGCTGGCGGCATCGGGGAACCGCCCCCTTCTGCCGACGGTGCCGAACGACCGACATGCAGGGCCCCGGTGCCGCAACCGACAAATTGCCCGCCGCTTCCTTGTAGCACCACCTTGTCAGGGTTGCTGGCAGTAACAGGCAAGGCTGCATCGCAACCAGAACAGCGGGGATCAGCCCTCAACCTGTCAGACCGGGCCGTTGCCGGCACGGATGACCTGTCACACCGGCCCGAACCTGACTGTCAGGCTGGTGCGCATTCGTCGCAGACATCGACCATGCTACGGGGCAGAGTTGCCATCGACTGCAAGCGGTGGCGCTTCCATAACACTTTCAGGCACCGCCTTTTGCGTATCTGCGCATCGGTCCGGGGACGGGCTGGCCCACGGCAGGCCCGTCACTGTCATCGCCTGTCACAGCCGCCAGCGCGTCAAGATCGGTGATCGTTACCCTGCGGTTGCCTGCTATGGTGATCATGCCCTTCTGCCGCAGGTCCGTCATCTTGCGGCTGACGGTTTCCAGCGTCAGGCCCAGATAATCGGCCATCTGTTCACGGGTCAAAGGCAGATCGAACACCACAGCCCCGCCAGCACTGGTGCTGCCCAGCGCCGCGCGACGTCGGGCAATGATGACCAGCAGGCTGGCTATCCGCTCCAGTGCCGTCTTGCGGCCCAGCAGCAGCAGCCATTCGCGCGCGGCATCCAGTTCGTCCAGCGTCATTTCCAGCAGGCGCTGTGCTACATGCGGTGTAGACAGCAGCAGGTCTTCGAAGGGTTTGCGCCGAAAGCAGCACATGACCATATCGGTGGCCGCCGTGACATCGTAGCTGGCGCTGCCCCGCCCCGGGCGGCCAACGAAATCGGACGGCAGCAACAGCCCCACCATCTGCCTGCGGCCATCCTCCATTGTCTGCGTCAGCGTGGCCACACCGGTCACGACCGAGGCCACGAAATCCATCCGGTCGCCTGACCAGATCACCGTCTGGCCTGCCTCAAAGCTGCGATAATACTTGATCTGTTCCAGATGCTGCAATTCGTCGGGTTCACAGCGGGCACAGACCGCCCGTTGCCGGATCGGGCAACTGCCGCAATCGTCCAGCAGTTTCGGCACAAAAGTGGCGGCCATCGTCCATCGCTTTCCTGATCCGCGCCAAAAGTGCCGGCCCGTGTCGAAAGCGACCCTAGGCGCATGCGGCGCGAATCGCAACCCGCACGGCATGGGGCGCGATGACGCGCGGGCTCAGCGATATGCCGGTCAGCCATTTGCAACAATGCGGTGCCGTGCCGGGCGGCGTTCAGTCTTTGGGGTGGTTGTCCCAATCAGGTTTCAGGATTCGGTTGGCATCACCCTGCGGGTCGTCGAACTGCCGCGACCGCAGCGCCCAGACAAAGGCCAGCAGCCCCAGCCCCCCAAGAAACAGCGATACCGGAATAAGCCACGCCAGAATATCCATCGCTTACCTCAACCGCAGGGCGTTCAGCGCCACTGTAATGGATGACAGCGACATGGCCAGCGCCGCCGCCAATGGTGTGGCCAGTCCTATCAACGCCAATGGCACCGCCACCACATTGTAAATCAACGAGATCGCAAAGTTTTCCTTGATCCGCCGCCGCGCCAGCACGGCCGTTCGCAGCGCATCGGCCAAGGGCGCCATATCCTGCCCCAGCAGCACGATATCCGATGCCACCCGCGCCGCATCCAGCGCCGAGGCCGGGCTGACCGACACATGCGCGCCCGCCAGCGCCGCCGTGTCGTTCAGCCCGTCACCCACCATCAGCACGCGCTGCCCGGTGGCGGCCAGTGCCGCCACGCGCGCGGCCTTGTCCTGCGGCAGGCAACTAGAAGACCATTCGGCAATGCCAAGCCGGGCCGCCATCGCCGCCACCGGGCCTTCGGCATCGCCCGACAGCAGGATGATCCGCTTGCCCTGCGCCTTCAGCGCCGCGACCGCCGTATCGGCCCCGGGGCGCAGCCGGTCGGCAAAGGCAAAGGCATGCGTGTGGCCGCCCAGCGCCAGATAGGTCGCCGTCACCGGCAGCGCCGCAGCCCCCACCCATTCGGCCCGACCCAGCCGCACGGTCTGCCCGCGCCATTGGCCTTCGATGCCATAGCCAGGCACTTCCCGCAGGCCAGTGACCGCCGCAGGTGTGATGCCCTGCCCGGCCAGCGCCCGCGCCAACGGATGCGACGACGCCTGCGCCAGCCCGGCCGCCACCGCCAGCACACCCGGTGCATGATCCCCCAGCCCCACGGGCTCGGGCCGCCCCAGCGTCAACGTGCCGGTCTTGTCGAACACCACGGTATCCACCTCGGCCAGCCGTTCCAGCGCCGTGCCGTGCTTTATCAGCAGGCCCTTGCGGAACAGCCGGCCCGAGGCCGCAGTCACCACCGCCGGCACCGCAAGCCCCAGCGCGCAGGGGCAGGTGATGATCAGCACCGCCGCCGAAATGTTGATGGCAAAGCGCAAATCGCCCCCGGTTGCCCACATCCAGTAGCCAAAGGCGCTGAATGACAGCAGATGCACCAACGGCGAATAAAGCCGCGCCGCACGTTCGGCCAGACCGGTGTAACGGGTCCGGGCCGCTTCAGCCACGGCAACCAGATCAGCCATCCGGTGCAGCGACGAATCCCGCCCCGCGGCCAGAACGCGCAGGGTCAGCGGCCCCGTCAAGTTCACCTCGCCCGCGCTGACGGTGCTGCCCGGGCCTGCATGGCCGGGCAGGCTTTCGCCGGTCAGCAAGGATCGGTCAACCTCGCTGCTGCCCTCCAGCACCAGCCCGTCCACCGGCATGCGCCCGCCGGGCCGCACGCGCACCAGATCGCCCGACCGCACCTCGGAAATCGGCACGATCACCTCGGCCCCGTCACGCAGCAGGGTGGCGCGCGGCACCTCCAGCGCGGCCAGTTCCCCGGCGGCAGACCGTGCTATCGCCCGCGTGCGGTGATCCAGATAGCGCCCCGCCAGCAGGAAGAATGTCAGCGACACCGCCGCATCGAAATAGGCGTGATGCCCGCCCATCACCGTCTCGAACAGTGACATCCCCGAGGCCAGGATCAGCGCAAGGCTGATCGGCACATCCATGCCCAGCCGCCGCGCCCGCAGCGACGCCCAGGCGCTGCGAAAGAACGGCTGCCCGGCAAAGGCCACCGTGGGCAGGGCGATCATGGCGGAAATCCAGTGGAACAGGTGCCGCGTCGCCTCTTCGGCCCCTGACCAGACGGCGACCGACAGGAGCATGACGTTCATCATGGCAAAGCCCGCAACACCCAGCCGCATCAGCAGTTCCTGGCCCTGCCGGTCGGTCTCGGTCGCAGACAGCAGCCCCGGGTCCAGCTCATGCGCCTCATAGCCCAGCCGGGCCAGCGCCGCGATCAGCCGATCAGCGGTCACATCGGCCGCCGCATCCACGCTGACGCGGCGCAGGGTCAGGTTCACGCGGGCCGAATGCACACCGGGCAGCGCCTGAAGCCCGCCTTCCACCACCGACATGCAGGCCGCGCAATGCGCCGTGGGCAAGGACAGCATCAGCCGCGCGGGCCGGGGCGCCGCCAGCGACGCCAGCCGTTCCGCCGAAGGCACAACCGCGCAGGCCGGGCAGGCCATCGGGGCCGCGTGATCCGCCATGGTCATGGGTCAGCCCTTCACGAACAGGTCGATGCGCTGGCGGAACAGCGTGCCATCGGGGGCGCTGGCCTCGACATGCAGCATCCATTTGCCCGGTGCCAGATCCAGCGGCGTGCTGAACACCCCGTCAGCACTGGTAAATTCCGGCCTTGCATCGTCGCGCGCCACCGTCGTGCGTCCCACCAGAACACGCAGATCCTGCACCGGTGCGGGCAACCCCGCCGCATCGCGGAACGTCAGGCGCAGCGCACCTGTGCTGTAGACGCTGGACAGTTCCCAGCCCAGCCCCTGCTGCGCGCTGCGGTCGGCGTCAAAGCTCTGGCTGGCGATGTAGGAGTTTTTCACCTCCAGCCCCGGAAAGGTGGCCACGGCCTGATATGCCAGCGTCATGTTCACCCCGATGATTACCGCAAAGGCGCTGACCGTGATCACCAGCACATGCCGCCCCGTCAGTTCGCCCATCTCAGTCATCCTTTCCGTTGAAAATCGTGTCGCTGTGGATGCGGTCGGTATTGCCCAGATCCGCGACCCACAGCCGCAGGTCGGTGCGGTCCGTGCCTGCCGCCCGCGACCCGGCAGGGGCCACCACATAGATGCGCTGCATCGTCGTCGCATTGCCCGGGACGGTGACGGTCTGTGCAGCCTGCCCCTCCAGCGTCAGCGCAAGGCCCGCGTCCGAAGTCAGCGAGATGGCAAACTCGCGCGCCCCGCCGTGTTTGTTCAGCAGCCGCAAGTCATAGGTGTTGCGGATCGCACCATCCGAAAGCGTGACGAAAGTGGGGTTGCGCACCGGCGTCACATGCAGCCCGATGTCAGACCGCAGGAACAGCGCCGCCACCAGACCAAGGCCAACTCCGCCCCACAGCACTGTGTAAAGGATCGTCCGGGGCCGCAGGATGTGCTTCCACACCGGTTTTACCGCAGTGCCCGCACGTTCGGCCACCTCATCGGTCAGCGCCAGATAATCTATCAGGCCCCGTGGCTTGCCGATCTTCGCCATCGTGTCGTCGCAAGCGTCGATGCACAGCGCGCAGGTGATGCAGGCCAGTTGCTGCCCATCGCGGATGTCGATGCCCGTGGGGCAGACGTTCACGCAGGCCATGCAGTCGATGCAGTCGCCATGGGCATCAGCCGGGGCGATGGCGCCTTTTTGCAGCTTGCCGCGCGGTTCGCCCCGCCAGTCGCGGTAAGCCACGGTGATGGTGTCCTCATCCATCATTGCGGCCTGAATCCGGGGCCACGGGCAGGCATAGATGCAGATCTGTTCGCGCATGAAGCCGCCGAAAACGAATGTCGTGGCCGTCAGCCCCGCGATGAAGGCCCAGGCCACAGGATGCGCCTCGCCCGTCACCAACCCGCGCAACAGCGTAGGCGCATCGGCAAAGTAGAATACCCAAGCCCCGCCCGTGGCCATGGCGATCAACAGCCAGACCGCCCATTTCATCAGCCGCTTGCGGGCCTTTTCACCATTCCACGCCTGCCGGTGCAGCCGCAGCCGCGCGTTGCGGTCGCCCTCGACCCAGCGCTCGACCAGGATGAACAGATCGGTCCAGACGGTTTGCGGGCAGGCATATCCGCACCAGACCCGCCCCAGCGCCGAGGTGAACAAGAACAGGCCCAGCCCGGCCATGATCAGCAAACCGGCGACGAAGTAAAACTCATGCGGCCAGATTTCGATCATGAAGAAGAAGAACCGCCGCCCGGAAAGGTCGATCAGAACCGCCTGATCCGGCAGGTTTGGCCCACGGTCCCACCGGAGCCAAGGCGTGATGTAATAGATGCCCAGCGTCACCCCCATGATCCACCACTTCAGCGTGCGGAAATACCCCTTCACCCGGCGCGGAAAGACCGGCTCGCGCGGGGCATACAGGCTGGGTGGCGGGGCGTCGGTGGGGGTCAAGGGGCTCTCCAGTGGTATCAGATTGGTGTCTGGCGGGCCTGAAGCGGCCCGCCGGGCAGGCTATTCGCCGCCACCAAGCCCGTGGACATAGACCGCGACCGCGCGCAGGTCGGCCTCGGACAGGCGGGTGTTCCAGTTCGGCATCACGCCGAACCGTGCGTTGGTGATCGTATCGGTCAGGGCCACCGCGTCACCGCCATAAAGCCAGATCGCATCGGTCAGCACCGGCGCGCCCAGGTCACGGTTGCCCTCGCCCGCATCGCCATGACAGGACGCGCAATTGTCGGCGAAAAGCGTGGCCCCCGCCGTGGCCAGGCCCGCGTCATGGTCCTGCCCCGAAATCGCCAGAACATGCTGCACCACCTGCGCTATCTCGTCCGGTGTCAGCAATTCGCCGAACTTCGGCATTTCCGAATAGCGCGCATCGGGGTCGGTGGTGTTGCGGATGCCATGGGCGATGGTGGTGTGGATGTTGGCGATGTCACCGCCCCACAGCCAGTCATCGTCCAGCAGGTTGGGATAGCCCGAGGCCTGCACGCCCGCCGCCCCCGACCCGTGGCATTGCGCACACCATGTCCGGAACACCGCCGCCCCGGCACTGGTGGCATACTGGTTCAGTTCGGGGTCGGCGGGGATCGCCGCCAGATCGGCTGCCTCCAGCCTTGCGCGGATCGGGCCATTGGCATCGGCGAACCGCTGGATTTCGGCAGCGACGTTGTCGCGCGTGGAATACCCCAGCAGCCCCGGCGTGGCGCGGCTCAGCAGCGGCCAGGCCGGATACAGCACGCTGTAGATCAGCGCGAAAAGGATGCAGGCATAGAACGTCCACAGCCACCAACGGGGCAGCGGGTTGTTCAGCTCTTCGATTCCATCCCAGATGTGGCCGGTGGTGCCGGGATCGGTCGGTTTGTTGGTGGGCTTGCGGGACATCAGCGCGGCTCCGTTTCGGTCGGGGCGGCTTTGGGCCGGGTGTCATTGCGAAAGATCGAGGCGGCGGCGGCATCATGCGCAGAACGGCTGCCCGGGCGATACGCCCAGAAGATCACGCCGACAAACACCAGCGTCAGTGCCAGCAGCATCCAGCTGTCGGCGAATTCGCGCAGCAGACTATAGGTTTGCATGGCGGCCTCCTAGCGGTTGGGATCGGGGATGAAGGTCGAGAAATCGACCATGGTGCCCAGCACCTGCAGATATGCGATCAGCGCATCCATCTCTGACGTGCCAGGCTGGCCGTCGAAGTTGCGCACCTGCGCGCCATCATAGCGTTCCTGCATGGCCGCATAATCGAGGTCGGGATTGGCCTGTGCCGCGAAATCGAGGCTGGCGTTCTCGATCATGTCATCCGTGTAAGGCACGCCGACGATGCGGTGTGTGGCCATCAGATCGGCCACATAGTCACCCTCCAGCATCACATCCGACAGGAAGCCGTATTTCGGCATCACCGACTCGGGCACCACCGATTGCGGATCGGTCAGGTGATCGACATGCCAGGCGTCGGAATAGCGTTCGCCCACACGGGCCAGGTCTGGCCCGGTGCGCTTGCTGCCCCACTGGAACGGATGGTCATACATCGACTCGGCGGCAAGGCTGTAGTGGCCATAGCGTTCAACCTCGTCGCGCATCGGGCGGATCATCTGGCTGTGGCAGACATAGCACCCTTCGCGGATGTAGATGTCACGGCCCGTCAGTTCCAAGGGCGTGTAGGGGCGCACCCCCTCGACCTTTTCGATGGTGTTTTCAAGATAGAACAGCGGCACGATCTGCACCAGTCCGCCGATGCTGACCACGACAAAGCTGAGCGCAAGCAGCAGCGTGGCGTGGCGTTCGATGGGTTTGTGGCGGTCAAGAATTGACATGGGTTTCCTCGATCATTCGGCGGGAATGGCGGCGGGCGCGGGCGCGCGGCCCGGGGCGGATGTGACGGTTTTCCAGAGGTTGACGCACATGATGATGCTGCCGGCCAGATAGAGCATACCGCCCAGCCCCCGCACGATGTTCATCGGCCATTTCGCGGAAACCGTGTCGGCAAAGGCGTTGACGAGGAACCCGTTGGCATCGACCTCGCGCCACATCAGGCCTTCCATGATGCCCGACACCCACATCGCGCTGGCGTAAAGAACGATCCCGATCGTGGCCAACCAGAAGTGCCAGCTGACCATGGCGAGGCTGTAAAGCCGGTCACGGTTCCACAGGCGCGGCACCAGGAAGTAAAGCGCGCCAAAGGTGATCATGCCGTTCCAGCCCAAGGCACCGGAATGCACATGGCCGATGGTCCAGTCTGTGTAATGGCTCAGGGAGTTGACAGCCTTGATGCTCATCACCGGGCCTTCGAAGGTGGACATGCCGTAGAACCCGATGGCCACGACCATCATCCGCAGCACCGGGTCGGTGCGCAGCCGGTCCCATGCGCCCGAAAGCGTCATCAGCCCGTTGATCATGCCGCCCCAGCTGGGCATCCACAGCATGATCGAGAACACCATTCCCAGCGTCGCCGCCCATTCGGGCAGGGCGGTGTAGTGCAGGTGGTGCGGCCCCGCCCAGATATAAAGAAAGATCAGCGCCCAGAAGTGGATGATCGACAGTTTATAGCTGTAGACCGGGCGTTCGGCCTGCTTGGGCACGAAGTAATACATCATGCCCAGGAACCCCGCGGTCAGGAAGAAGCCCACCGCGTTGTGGCCATACCACCACTGCACCATCGCATCCTGCACGCCCGAAAACACCTGCACCGATTTCGAACCGAACACCGACACCGGGATCGACAGGTTGTTCATCACATGCAGCATCGCCACAGTGACGATGAACGACAGGTAGAACCAGTTCGCGACATAGATATGCGGCTCGCGCCGTTTGATGATCGTGCCAAGGTAGACGGCCAGATAGGCCAGCCAGACGATCGTCAGCCAGATGTCGATGTACCATTCCGGCTCGGCATATTCCTTGGACTGGGTGGCGCCCAGCAGATAGCCGGTGGCCGCCAGCACGATGAACAGGTTGTAGCCCCAGAACACGAACCAGGCGAGGTTGCCGCCCCACAGCCGCGCGGCGGATGTGCGCTGCACGACATAGAACGACGTGCAGATCAACGCATTGCCGCCAAAGGCAAAGATCACCGCCGAGGTGTGCAGCGGCCGCAGCCGGCCAAAGTTGGCATACCCCTGCGCCCATTCAAAGTTCAGCGCCGGGAAGGCCAGCTGAAAGGCGATGACCACACCCACCAGAAACCCGGTGACACCCCAGAATGCCGTGGCGATCACACCATAGCGCACCACGCCGTCCAGGTATTCGTTCTGCGGCATCGCCGCGCGCGGCTCGTCCGTCCGGCGCAGCACCCACAGAAACAGGCCAGCCGCGACCACCATGATGATCACGGCATGCACCATATAGGCCAGATCGCGGGCATGGTTGGCGGCAATCGCCGCCAGCAGCGTGATCAGGCCCAGCGCGGTCAGTTTGATGTAATCCGTCATTCCGCATCCCTCTGTCCCACCGGCCCGCCATGCGGCAGACCGGGCACTCTTTGCGGGCGAGGGTGGAGCATCCGCCGGGCGGCCGCCTTGATCCATGTCAACCGCAGCGGCCCGATTGCTTGATCCAGATCAGGGCGCTTTGGGTCTTTTGGTCGCAGCCTCTGATCCAAAGGCACCGAGGAGGACCGCATCATGGCCTACAAATCCATTCTGACCGTCGTGACCGGCCCGCAGGGCATCGGTCGCCTGCTGGGGGTGGCTAGCAATCTGGCACAGGCCCAGGACGCGCATCTTGACGTGCTGGCAGTGGGCGTGGACGGATTGCAGCCCGCCTTTTACGGAATGGGCGATTCAATCTCGGCCATGCAGATCGCGCTGGATCAGGCCCGCGAGGTTGCACGCGCCAACGAGGCCGCCGCACGCGATTGCCTGACGCGCGAAAGCCCGGTCCTGCGCTGGTCTCTGGAAGGTGCGGCGCTGCAAACCGGCGGCCTGCGTGATCTTGTGGCCCAGCGCGCGCGGTTCAGCGATCTGGTGGTGCTGCCACAGCCCTATGGCGGCGACAGCCCGAAAGACACGGCCATCGTGCTGGAATCGGCGCTGTTCGACGGGCAGTCTGCCGTTCTGGTCATCCCGCAGGGCATGGAAGCCCCCATGCCGACAGGCGGCCGCGTCATTATCGCCTGGAACCAGAGCCGCGAGGCGATGGCCGCCGTGCGCCGCGCGATGCCGTTCCTGGCGGCAGCCCGGCAGGTCAGCATCGTGGTGGTCAACCCGCCGCTGCACAGCCCCGAACGGTCAGACCCGGGTGGTCAATTGTGCCAGATGCTGGTGCGCCATGGTGTCAAGGCGGGCGTGTCGGTTCTGGCGCAAAGCGAGCCGCGCACCGCACAGGTTCTGCTGCGGCATATCCGCGAACAGGGGGCCGACCTGCTGGTGATGGGTGCTTACGGCCATTCACGGCTGCGCGAATCGATCCTGGGCGGGGCTACGCGCGACATGTTGGAACAGGGCACGGTCCCGACCTTGCTGGCGCACTAGCCCACCTGCGCGAACCCCAACCTTGTCCCGAATGACACAGCCGCGCGGCCCCATTGGCATCACGGGCAAGCCATGCATAGATCGCCAGGCAAACCGGGGCTTTGCCCCTTGTCCTGGGAATGTCCGATGACCGATGCCATAGCCGCGCGCCACCAGGCCGCCGAACAGATCGCCGCCGAGGCCGCCGCGCTGGCCCTTGGCTATTTTCATCGCCGCGCCGATCTGGTGGTCGAGACCAAAGCCAGCCCGCAAGACATCGTGTCGCGCGCCGACCGCGAGGTCGAGACACTGATCCGCGCGCGGCTGGCGGCCCTTTGCCCCGATGACGGGTTTCTGGGCGAAGAACTGGGCGTGCAGGCCGGCACCTCGGGCTTCACCTGGGTGATCGACCCGATTGACGGCACCAGCCCCTTCATCGCCGGTCTGCCGCATTGGTGCGTGGCGATCGCCCTGCAACAGGGGGCTGCAACCGTGGCCGCCGTAACCCATGTGCCAGTCGCTGACGAGGTGTTTACGGCGCGTCAGGGTGGCGGTGTGCGGCTGAACGGGGCGCTCTTGCGGCTGGACGATGCGGTGCGGCTGACCAACAGCCAGACCGGCATCGGGGCCAGCCACCGCTCCGACCCCACCGCAATGGCCGCGCTGGTCCAGGCGCTGCTGGTGGCAGGCGGTGTGTTCTATCGCAACGGATCGGGCGCGCTGATGCTGGCCTCGGTCGCGGCCGGGCGGCTGGGCAGCTATTTCGAGGCGCATATGCATGCCTGGGATTGTCTGGGCGGTCTCTTGATGGTGCGCGAGGCGGGCGGTGTCACCGCCCCGTTCTGCGCCGACGGCTACTTGCTTGCGGGCGGCAGGGTGGTGGCCGCAGCCCCGCAAGTCTGGCCTGCGCTGCAAGATGTGCTGATCGCGGCAGAGGTCTGACCGCGCAACGCAACGGACCGCAGCGTTTGAACGCTGCGGCCCTTTCACGGCAAGTCACGGCAAGATCATTACGCGGCTTGTGGCGCGGCTTGCGGCCGGTCGGCCCGCATATGTGTCAGGCAACCTGCGCCTGTGCGGCGGGCAGGGGCCGGGCGCAACCGCGCCCTGCCCCCTCCCAGATCACATCCAGTAAGGTGCCACGCCATAATGGTCATGCGCTGTCTGACCCCAGGTGCGGTCACGCTGCCAGTCTTCCGGCACGGCGGGGGCCGCTTCAAGCTGTTCCTTGGTGATGTCGGTCACATAGCCGTCCAGCTGCACGTCATAGCGCAGCTTGCCCCAGGGCAGCGGCGTGTGGTCGGCACCGATGCCCAGGAAACCGCCGAATGACATCACGGCATAGGCCACACGGCCCGATTGCTTGTCGATCATCAGATGGTCGACATTGCCCAGGTGATCGCCCGTCGGGCTGTAGACCCGCGCGCCGTTCACGTCACCGCTGGACACCATCGGGTTCGGCGCGGTGGTCTGGGTCGGGGCGGCATAGGGTTGCGTCTGCATCGTATCCTCCTGCGTTGCAGCTATACCGACAAAACCCCACAGGCCGGGAATGGTTCCCCCATTTGGCGTTTCCTGCCGCCGCGTCACCACCTCGCCGCCCCCGCATCCCGGCTGCGCGGCCGCAAACCCACGACAGGCAAGGCCCGTTCGGGCAAGACATGGCCAACCAGTTTTTCGGTCGCGGTGTTCGTCGGTTCCGCCACTGGCACCGCCCGAACCGGGCCGCAAGGCAGCCGCACCTGTGCCACCCAAGGCGCAAGACTCACGCTCCCGCCAGATACTGCCGCACGGCCTCTGTCACATGGCGGAAACGGTCACCGCCCAGCGGCACGCCGCCATACCAGCGCGTCACCACCACCACATGATCGCGCAGGCCCGCGCGTTCCAGCATGCGCAGGATGGCGGCACCCGCCCCCGCCTCGCCGTCATCACCCTTCAGCGGGCCATCGGCCAGCAGCACAGCCCAGGAATTATGCGTGGCGCGGGCGAATTTCTTGTGGTGCTTCAGGGCCACCAGAAACGCATCGACCTCGGCACGGCTGGCCGCAGGCCCGCCCGACACGGCATATCTTGAGCCGCGGTCGCTGACGACATTCTCGATCTGCCGCATTTCCACCGCCCGATCAGCGCCCCGTCAGCCGTGCAACCGTGTCCTGCACCACCGCGCGCCGCGCGGCATTGGGCGGATGCGTGCCCAGAAACTCATCCCCCGGGTCGGGCAGCCGGTCAAAGAACGCGGCCCCCCGCAACGGGTCATACCCGGCCAGCAAGGCAATCTCGGCCCCCAGGGCATCGGCCTCAAGCTCGAACTCCTTGGAAAACTGCCGCGCCCCCACCGAGGCACCTACCTGTTGCACCTGCCGGATCGTCGCCTCATCCGCCCCGCCCAGCGAGGCCAGCACCCCGGCCAGCAGCGCCCCGGTCATCGCGGTTTCCTGCTGGCGCGGAATGTGGCCTGCGATGTGATGCGCCGCCTCGTGGCCCAGCACGAAGGCCAGTTCATCGGCGTTGCGCGCATCGGCGATCAGCGCAGGCGTAAAGCCGATGATCGGGCGGCCCGCGCCATCCAGCGTCTGAAAGGCGTTGGCCGGCTGGCCCGGGCGTGTGTCCAGCGCGATCTGATAGTTGCAGGGCACGCCCCGGGTGCGCTGCCGGCACAGATCCTCGGCGACAGGCTGCACCTGCGCCACCACCTGCTGAAACCTGCCCAGCGCGGTCGTGGCGGTGGGCTGCGGGGCGGTGGGCTGCGGGGCGGGGCCCGCAGACACCGGCACCGGCGGCGCAAGCGGCCCCTGCGGAACGGCCGCACAAGCGGCCAGCCCCGCCACCATCACCACCATCACCAGATAACGCATGCCCGCACCCCGACTTGTTTTTCCCCTGATTAGCAAGTTTCCCCGGACAGAGAAGCCCGGATCAAGCGCCGCGGCACCTGCTCACGCGAAGGTGCGACGCTTTGGCAAAAGCTGCGCGCCCGTGGCAAACCGCCGGGTGGCACGACGCACGGGGCATTGAGCTTTGCATCCCCCTGCCCTAGCATCTGCGGCATGTTTACCATCGAGCATGATTTCGACGCGACCGTCATCACCCTCATCGACGAGGGTGGCGTAGCCTTGCAGGAAGACGTGACGATTTGCGCCTTCGAGGATTGCGTGACGCTGGAACAGCTTGATCCGCTGACGGGCGAGCCGATGCGCCTGACGCTGTCCATGGCGCAATTGCACGATCTGGCCGCCGCACTGGATCTGCCCGAGGGCAGCTACCGGCTGACCCGAAAGGGCTGAACGCCTGCCCCCAGTCATGACGGCACTATTCCCCCCTGCGCATATTGACGCGCGGCGTGTCGGTGCCTGTCCGGCCCTTCTGACGGGCAAAGAGCGATTCTGCGCCTGATTGGGCGGATGTGACATTCACCCCGGAATGAGGCCTTGCATATCTATAGTGTTTTTGTCAGAAATATCCGAGGTCAAGCCGTTTCCCGCCAGATCACCCACCGGTCCGCCCCGTGGCGGCAGGCGAAGCGAGGCACGTATGACCGACATCACCCGACTTCTGGCCATGGATGCCGTTGCGCGCGCCCATGGTGGCGGGCTGAACCCCGCGCTGCGCGCCCTGCTGGGGCGCAGCGTGCAGCATGACGGCACGCTTGCCGCGCCGTTCCCCGTCCACAGCGCAGGCCCCGCACGGCAGGCGGTGCCTGCGGCCTTGCCCCCCGGCGTCAGCCACCTGCCATCGCCCATGCTCAGAAACGCCCGCAAGGTGCCGGCATGAGCTGCCAGATGCCGCACCCGGGCGACATGCCGCTGGAACAGGCCGGGCTGGATGGCTTTGAAACCGGGCTTCTGGCCCTTCTGCGCCATTTCTGCGCCAGCTTTGCCACGCCGGAAACCCAGGGCTGGGTGCTGGCCTTCCGCATCGCGGTGGAACGCTGGGGGCCACGCGATGGCCCGGCAACCGGGCAGGCGCTGCTGGCGGTGGCGCAGGCCATGCGGCTGACCCGGCGGTCGGTCTTCGTGTTTTCCAATCCGCTGTGCCCCGGCTGCCGCGCGGTCATCACCCCGAACGAGCGGCACATGATGCGGATGATCCACGCCGCCCGCCGGGGCCGCGCGGGCGAGGCGCGGGCCGAGGCGATGCTGCTGTGCGAGGGGCAGGACACCACCCATCTGTTGCAGGCGGTCGAGGCGCTGGCCGCCCTGTTTCCGCCCTCGGCGGATGACCGGCCCCTGCCCCGCAGCCTGGCGGCGCTGCGGCTGCATTAAGATCGCAAGAAACGCGCGCCGCGTGCCCTGTTGCCGACAAAAGACGCGCCATCACCCCGGCGGGCGGGCAGGCTGTTTGGGGCCCCCATCCCGCTTTCAAAGGGCGACTGCGGCTGTGGCTGGCGCGCCGCATTCTGCCCTGCCGCGCGGCGGCGGTTGACCGGGGCTCATCCTTTACCAGCGGTCACTCTTCGCCGCACCCGCCGATGACCGACCGCAAGGGACGGAATTCGCCCCGGGGGCTGGCAAGATGCCGCTTCCCCCGCACAAGCCCGCAAAACACCGCCATCTGACCGCCGCCCCTTGACCGCACCTGCCCTTTCCCCGACATCTGGCCCAACCCGCCCGACCCGAGGTTCCCATGCCCGCACCCAACCCTGCCGCGCTCGACTTCCTGCTGACCCGCCGCTCGCGCCCGGCCAAGACACTGGGCCTGCCGGTGCCTGACCGCGACGCGCTGGCCCCGATCCTGACCGCCGCGGTGCGCAGCCCCGACCATGGCAAGCTGGAACCCTGGCGCTTTTTGGTGCTGGAACAGGGGGCCATGCCACGGCTGGCCGCACTGGCCGAGGCGCGGGCCATCGCCCTGGGCGGCGACGCAGAAAAGATCGCCAAGGGGCGCGGGCAATATGATGCGGGCAAACTGGCCGTGGTGGTGATCGCCAGCCCGAAACCGTCAGAAAAGATCCCCGCACTGGAACAGACCCTTTCCGCCGGCGCGGTCTGCCTTGCGCTGCTGAACGCGGCCGAGGCGGCGGGCTGGGGGGCCAACTGGCTGTCAGGCTGGCCATCGCATGACCGCGCTTTCATGGCCGAGGCATTCGGCCTGGAACCGCAGGAATTTGTTGCGGGCATCATCCATATCGGCACCGAAACCGCCATGGCCCCCGACCGCCCCCGCCCCGACATCAACCGGCTGACTACCTGGGTATCCGCATGATCTTTGGCGATTTTCTGCGCGCCGTTGGCCAGATCGGCGACCGGCGCTTTCGCCGCGTGCTGTTTTTGGGGGTGGCACTGTCGCTGGCGCTGCTGGTCGGGGTCTATGCCGGTTTTCTGTGGCTGCTGCAGTCCTTCACCCCGGATGAGGTGGTGATCCCCCTTGTGGGCCCGGTGGGCGGGCTGGATACGCTGGTGTCCTGGGGGTCGGCGTTCTTCATGATCGGGCTGTCGGTGTTTCTGATGGTGCCCGTCGCCTCGGCCTTCACCGGCCTTTTTCTGGAGGATGTGGCCCAGGCGGTCGAAGATCGGCACTACCCGCACCTGCCCGCCGTGCCGCGCCTGCCGCTGGGTGACACGCTGATCGACAGCGCCAATTTCTTTGCCCTGCTGATCGCGGTGAACACGGTGGCGGTGCTGGCCTATGTGTTCGTCGGCCCCTTTGCGCCGGTCCTGTTCTGGGGGCTGAACGGCTATCTGCTGGGGCGAGAGTATTTCACGCTTGTGGCCATGCGCCGGCTGGGCCGGGTGCAGGCCAAGGCGCTGCGCCGCCGCTACCCCGGCACGATCTGGATGGCGGGGGTGCTGATGGCGGCCCCGCTGTCGATCCCCTTGGTGAACCTGCTGATCCCGGTGCTGGGGGCCGCCACCTTCACCCATCTGTTCCACCGGCTGAACGCCCGGCAGGGCTGATCAGGGCTGTGCGCCCTCTGGCCCCAATGTGCCGCGGATGTCGAAATCGCGCACCGAAATCACCCCCGACAGGATCACCGCCGACAGCGCCGCCCAGACCACCACCGCAATCAGCGTGGTCAGCCGCGCCTTGCGGGCCACCACGAAACCGGCGGGGGCAGATGACGGGGTGCCCGGCACCACGGCGCCAGCCTCGCCCTGCGAGGTGACGCGCAGCGGCAGCACAATGAAGAACACCATGAACCAGACCATGGCGAACAGAACGATGGCGGCGGTGATGGTCATACCTGCTCCAGCTCCACCAGACAGCCGTTGAAGTCCTTGGGGTGCAGGAACAGCACCGGCTTGCCATGCGCGCCGATCTTCGGCTCGCCCGAGCCCAGCACCCGCGCACCCGCCGCTTTCAGGCGGTCACGCGCGGCCAGTATATCCTCCACCTCATAGCAGATATGGTGGATGCCACCGGCCGGGTTCTTGTCCAGAAACCCCTGGATGGGCGAGTTCTCGCCCAGCGGATACAGCAATTCGATCTTGGTGTTCGGCAGGGTGATGAAGATCACCGTCACGCCATGGTCAGGCTCGTCCTGCGCGGGGCCGACCTCGGCCCCCAGGGTGCCCCGGTATTGCGCCGCCGCCGCCGCAAGGTCGGGCACGGCAATGGCCACATGGTTCAGGCGTCCGATCATGATCCGCTCCGCAAGGTGATGCCCGGTTATGCGGCCCGCGGCCCGCGCAGGCAAGAGGGCGACGTGCCGCAGGCGGGCCCTTGCAGGAGGCGGGCCCTTGCAGGAACTCCGGGCTGGCGTTTACCTTGGGTTAGGTATTTTGCGGTTCAATGGCCCGGTCCCGCCACCGTCTTGCTTGCCTGCATGTCCACCGCCCTGCGCGAAGGCCCACCATGCCCCAGCCGCCAATGCCTCCCGCCTCGCTGCATACCCGGCTGACCCCGCCGGATCTGGCCGCACAGCCGCTGCTGCCACTGGCCGGGTTGACGGTTCTGGCGGTGGAAGACAGCCGTTTCGCGTCGGATGCGCTGCGGCTCTTGTGCCAGCGGTCGGGCGCGCGTCTGCGCCGCGCTGCCAACCTGCATGCGGCCCGGGCGCATCTGTCAGTCTATCGCCCCGATGCGGTGATCGTCGATCTGGGCCTGCCCGATGGCCGGGGCGAGGGGCTGATCCGCGATCTTGTGCTGCATGGCCCATCCCGCCCCCGCATCTTGGGGTGCAGCGGTGATCCGGATGGGCGCGGCATGGCGCTGGCCGCTGGCGCAGACGGGTTTCTTGACAAGCCGCTGCCGGGCCTTGCGGCCTTTCAGTGCGCGGTGCTGGGCCTGCCCCCGCTGCCACAGGGGCTGGTGCAGGCTGATGTGCTGCCCCCGCCCGATCCGCTGGCCCTGCAGGATGATCTGGCCGAGGCGCGGCGCCTGACCCGGCACCTGATCACCCGCGCGTCAGGCGATGGCGGAACCGCCGCGCAGGGCCTTTCCGTTTGGCCAACACGCGAATTGGCCCTGCATTCGCGCAACCTGTCGGCGGCCCATCTTTCCAGCACGCTGCAAAAGCCAAGCCACGCCTATCTTGCCGCCTTTGTCACCAGTCTGGCCCGCAGCAGCAACGACACGGTTCTGGAACAAGCCGCCAAAGCCGCCCGTCACAGCCACAGCGGACTGCAACGGCTCGATCATCTTCTGGCGCAACGGCTTGGCGAAACCCGGGCCTTCAGCCAGGATGAAAAGCCGTGATCCGGCTCAGCGGCCGCAATAGACCGGCGCGGGCCGCAAGATCAGCCTAGCGGTCCCCGCCACGCACCAGTCGGGTCAGGTCGGACAACCGCTCGCGCTGGCTGCCATCGGCACGGAAATTCGCAGGCAACAGCCAGGCGCGGTAGGCCTCGCGCAGCGACGGCCATTCGCTGTCGATCACGGAATACCAGGCGGTGTCGCGGTTACGGCCCTTGACCACCGCCGCCTGCCGGAACAGCCCCTCATAGGCAAAGCCCAGCCGTTCCGCCGCGCGGCGCGAGGGCAGGTTCAGCGCGTCGCACTTCCACTCGTACCGCCGGTAGCCCGCATCAAAGGCCCATTGCATCATCAGAAACGTCGCCTCGGTGCTGACCCGCCCGCGCTGCACCTCGGGCGACAGGCAGATATGCCCCACCTCGATCGACCCGGCCTCTGGCGTGATGCGCAGGTAACTGGCCACCCCGCCGCAATGCCCGGTCTCGCGGTCGCGCAGCGCGTAAAACAGCGGATCCGTGCCGCTGGCGCTGGCCTTGACCCAGCGGTGATATCCCGCCGACGATCCGAACGGCCCATAGGGCAGATAATCCCACAAGCCGTCATCCACGCTGAAGGCGCGGTGCAGGTCGGCGGCATGGGTGTCGGCCTCCAGCCGCTCCAGCCGCGCATAGAGACCCTCCAGCAGCACACCCTCAGGGCGCGGCGGGGCGACCCAATCAGGCACCGCAACACCAAACCGCTTGTCTGTCATCACCGCCATCCCCGTGCTGCCCGTTGCAGGTTATGGCGCTTTGCCGCGCGCGACACAACGGGGCTGACCGCGCTTCAGGAAAACCGGAACCCGCCGGGATAATGGTGCAGCCCGTCGAAATCAGCCTTGCCCAGTGCCAGCCCCGCCGCGCGCAGGCTGGCGTAACCCATGGTCAGGTGAAACATGAAGTTCGGCATGCCATACTGGTGCAGAAAGGTCGCGCCATCCTGCTCCAGATCGGCAAAGCCCGCGCGGTGGCAGATCACACGCGCCTCGGCCCCGATGAAATCGGTGGCGGCCAGCCGGGCCAGCTCCGCCTGCACCGCCGCAAAACGCCGCGCCAGCGCCGTTTTGTCCGCCCCCTCCGGCAAGTCGGGCACAGCACGCCCTGCCAGCGGGCAGGCAACCCGCAGCGCATAGCCCGCCGCCGTGGCCAGTTGCGCACCCGCCGGCAAGGCATCGGCCAGCCCCTGCGCCAGCTGCGCCTCGCTCGCCCGCTCCGCCATCCGCGCCGCCTGCCCCAGATAGCGGGCAAAGACCGGCACCGATGCGGCGTAAAGGCTCATTCCTTCGGCACCACCCGCAGGTTCAGCTCGCGCAATTGCGCGTTCAGCGGCTCTGACGGCGCACCCATCAGCAGGTCTTCGGCGCGCTGGTTCATCGGGAACATGATGACCTCGCGGATGTTCGCCTCATCCGCCAGCAGCATCACGATCCGGTCGATCCCCGCCGCACAGCCACCGTGGGGCGGCGCGCCGTATTTGAACGCCTTGACCATGCCGCCGAACCGCTTCTCCACCTCCAACGCCGGATAACCCGCCAGTTCAAATGCCTTGAACATGATCTCCGGCTTGTGGTTGCGGATGCCGCCACTGATGAGTTCATAGCCGTTGCAGGCCAGATCATATTGATAGGCATAGACATTCAGCGGATCGCCCTGCAACGCCTCAAGGCCCCCTTGCGGCATCGAGAACGGGTTGTGGCTGAAGTCGATCTTGCCCTCATCCGTCTTTTCATACATCGGGAAATCGACGATCCATGCGAATTTGAAGCAATCCTGCTCGGTCAGCCCCAACTCCCGCCCGATCTCATTGCGCGCACGCCCCGCGACAGCCTCGAAGTTCTCCGGTTTGCCACCAAGGAAGAAGGCCGCGTCGCCCTCGCCCAGATCCAGTTGCAGGCGAATGGCCTCGGTCCGCTCCGGCCCGATGTTCTTGGCCAAGGGCCCGGCGGCTTCCATGCCCGACCCGTCCTCGGCCTTGCGCCAGAAGATATACCCCATCCCCGGCAGCCCTTCCTTCTGGGCAAAGGCGTTCATGCGGTCGCAGAACTTGCGCGACCCGCCGCCCGGGGCCGGAATGGCCCGCACCTCGGTGCCTGCATTCTCCAAAAGCTTGGCGAAAATCGCAAAGCCCGAATCCCGGAAATGATCCGACACGATCTGCATCCGGATCGGGTTTCGCAGATCGGGCTTGTCCGACCCATACCACAGCAGCGAATCCCGATAGGCGATCAGCGGCCAGTCGGCATAGACCTTTTTCCCCGGCGCGAATTCCTCGAATATTCCCTGAACCACCGGCTGCACGGCGGCAAAGACATCCTCCTGCTTGACGAAACTCATCTCGATATCAAGCTGATAGAAGTCGGTGGGTGAACGGTCGGCACGCGGGTCTTCGTCGCGGAAACAGGGCGCAATCTGGAAATAGCGGTCAAACCCCGCCACCATGATCAGCTGCTTGAACTGCTGCGGCGCCTGCGGCAGGGCATAGAACTTGCCCGGATGCAGCCGCGACGGCACCAGAAAATCGCGCGCGCCTTCGGGGCTGGAGGCGGTGATGATCGGCGTCTGAAACTCGTTGAACCCCTGCGCCCACATCCGGTTGCGGATCGACCGCACCACGTTGGACCGCAACATCATGTTGGCATGCAGCTTTTCGCGGCGCAGGTCCAGAAAGCGGTAGGTCAGCCGGGTTTCCTCGGGGTAATCCACGTCGCCAAATACCGGCATCGGCAATTCATCGGCCGCCCCCAGCACGGTCATGCCGGTGGCGTAAACCTCGATCTCGCCGGTCGGCAGTTTCGGGTTCACCAGCGCGGCATCGCGCCCCTTCACCCGCCCGTCGATGCACACCACCCATTCGGCGCGCAGCTTTTCCAGCTCGGCAAAGGCCGGGCTGTCAGAATCACAGATCACCTGCGTGATGCCGTAATGGTCGCGCAAATCCAGAAACAGCACGCCGCCATGGTCGCGCACCCGGTGAACCCAGCCCGACAGGCGCACATCCTGCCCCACATTGGCCCGGTTCAGTCCCGCACAAGTATGGCTGCGATAGGCGTGCATCGTTTTCCCCTTCCCGAGGCTTTTCATGTTCCGCGCCGATACACATCGGGCAAGGGCCAAAGTCAAGGCCGCGCCAAAGTCACGTGCCCCGCACCCCGCATTCTTACTGGCCCAAATATCCGCGCCGCAGGCCTCCGACAGGGCTGCATGTGATCCCGCCTGATCGCCGCCCGCCCAAAAATCTTCGAAGATTTTTGCAAGAATTTTCGAAAATTCTTGGGCGCCCGCCGGGGGTCTCAGGCTGGGATACTTTTGCCAGAATGCAAGCTCACCCCGCCCAGATCGCCGGGGCCAGACCGCGCAACGCATTGCCCAGCCACAGCCGCGCGCGGGGCAGGTCGCGGCCTTGCAGCACCGCCTCGCGCGCCATGCCGCTGGACAGCATGTCCGCCCGCAGCACGCCCGGCAGCAGCCCCGACGCCAGTGGCGGCGTGCATAGGCCCGTGCCCAAGTCGAAAAACAGCGTGGTGATCGTGCCATCGCAGACCTCACCCCGTTCGTTCAGGAACACCACCTCGTCCAGCCCCGGCGGTAGGGCGGCACGCGCGGCGTCATAGGCGGCGCGGCGGGTGGTTTTCAGGCCAAGCCAGGGGTCGGCGGAGTTCAGGCTGGCCCCGGCCAGCCCGACGCGCCACAGGGCCAGCGCCGCGGGCAGCGCGGCCACCGTTACCTCCAGCGCACCCTCGGCATCCAGCGTCAGGCGCAGGCGTGCCGGGCCGGATGGCGCTGCGGCCCGCAGGGTCGGGCCCGGGTCGGCGCAGGGCCAGCCCAGCAGGCGGGCAGACCGCTCCAGCCGCGCCACATGCCCCGCCAGCCGGGGGAAAGCCGCGCCATCCCACAGCAGCGTCTCGATCAGCCTCAGCCCCGGCTCACCGCCGCCGCCGCGAAGCGCGCTTTCCACAGCGCCTCCTCCCATTCGCCCTGCGCGGTGGACCCATGCACCACCCCGCCACCCACATTCATCACGATCTGCCGCCCCGTCACCGTCATGGTGCGGATCGCCACTGAAAAATCCGCCCGCCCGTCGGGGGCCAGCCAACCCACCGCCCCGCAGTAGACGCCGCGCGGCTGCCGCTCCAGTTCGCGGATGATCTGCATCGCGCGGATCTTTGGTGCCCCCGTGACCGACCCGCAGGGAAACAGCGCAGCCAGCAGCCCCGCCAGCGTGACCGGCCCCGCCAGTTGCCCCTCGACGGTCGAGGTCATCTGATGCACGGTGCTGTAGGTTTCCATGGCAAACAGCGCGGGCACCCGGACCGAGCCCACCTGCGACAGCCGCGAGATGTCATTGCGCAGCAGATCCACGATCATCAGGTTTTCCGCGCGGTCCTTGGCGCTGGCCTGCAATGCCGCCGCAACGGCGGCATCCTGCGCCGGATCGGGGTGGCGCGGGGCGGTGCCCTTCATCGGGCGCGTCACGATGCGCCCGCCCGCGTCGATGGCAAAGAACAGTTCGGGCGAGCGTGACACCACCACCGGCCCGCCCAGATCGGCAAAGGCCCCGTGCCCCACCGCCCCGGTGCGCCGTAGCGCGCCATAAAGCCCCAGCGCCGTGCCCTTCACCAGTTCCGCCCGCATCGGAAAGGTCAGGTTCACCTGATAGCAGTCGCCAGCGGCGATATAGCCCAGCAGCCGCGCCATGGCAGCGTCATAGGCGGCGCGGGTGATCATCGGATGCGGGCGGCTGATGCCCGTCGTCAGCCCCGCCTGATGCGCGCGCGCCAGCGTAGCCGCCGCATCGCCGGGGGCCGCGAAAATACCCATACACAGCAGGGGTGTGGGCCGGTCCCGCGGCATCTGCGGGGCCAGCCGCGGCTCCAGCGCATAGCCCGCCTCATAGGCGACATAGCCCGCCAGCCATTTGCCCGCCGCGCGCGCCGCCTCCAGTTCCGCCAGCGCCGGGGCAAGGGCGGCAGGGTCATCCACGCTGATCACAACCTCGGGCCGGTCGAACAGCACCGGGCCGCCATCTGGCCCGAATTCACACAGGATCATGCCCATGGGATCACCCCGTCGCCTTTTGTTCTGCCGTCACGTGCCTTCTGGGCCATCTAGCACGGGCTCACCACCGGGAACAGGCCGGGTGCGACACTGCGGCAGGGCGATGCACCCCCGAACCGGGCGCAAGCAGGGAAATGCGACCGCACACCCTTGCGCCCCCACCGCCCATGTCTATAACCGCGCCAATTTGCGCAACGCTTGCGAATCCGAAACGCCCGCTGCCACCCGGCATGCGGAGCCATAGAACACGGGGCCGACCATGCCGAAAAGAACCGATATCCACTCCATCATGATCATCGGTGCCGGCCCCATCATCATCGGGCAAGCCTGCGAATTCGACTATTCCGGCGCGCAGGCCTGCAAGGCTTTGCGCGAAGAGGGCTACCGGGTGATCCTGGTGAACTCCAACCCCGCCACGATCATGACCGATCCGGGGCTGGCCGACGCCACCTATATCGAGCCGATCACCCCTGAGGTTGTCGCCAAGATCATCGAAAAGGAACGCCCCGATGCGCTGCTGCCCACAATGGGCGGGCAGACCGGGCTGAACACCTCGCTGGCCTTGGCCGACATGGGAATATTGGAAAAGTATAACGTCCAGCTGATCGGGGCCAATCGGCAGGCCATCGAAATGGCAGAAGATCGCAAGCTGTTCCGCGAGGCGATGGACCGGATCGGGCTGGAAAACCCCAAGGCCACCATCATTGCCGCCCCGAAACTGCCCAATGGCCGATACGACATTTCCGCAGGCGTCGCCGAATGCATGGCCGCGATCGAATATGTGGGCCTGCCCGCCATCATCCGCCCCGCCTTCACCCTTGGCGGCACCGGCGGCGGCGTGGCCTATAACCGCGACGATTACGAACGCATCTGCCGCTCCGGCCTCGACGCATCGCCTGTCGCACAGATCCTGATCGACGAATCCCTTCTGGGCTGGAAGGAATTCGAGATGGAGGTGGTCCGCGACCGCAAGGACAACGCGATCATCGTCTGCGCCATCGAGAACATCGACCCGATGGGCGTGCATACCGGCGACAGCATCACCGTGGCCCCGGCGCTGACGCTGACCGACAAGGAATACCAGATCATGCGCAACGGCTCCATCGCCGTGCTGCGCGAGATCGGCGTGGAAACCGGCGGATCGAACGTGCAATGGGCGATCAACCCGGTGGATGGCCGCATGGTGGTGATCGAGATGAACCCCCGCGTGTCGCGGTCATCCGCACTGGCGTCAAAGGCCACCGGCTTTCCCATCGCGAAAATTGCCGCAAAACTCGCCGTCGGCTATACGCTGGACGAGTTGGACAATGACATCACCAAAGTCACCCCCGCCAGCTTCGAGCCCTCCATCGACTATGTGGTCGTGAAGATCCCGCGCTTTGCGTTTGAAAAATTTCCCGGCTCCGAGCCGAACCTCACCACCGCGATGAAATCGGTGGGCGAGGTGATGGCGATTGGCCGCACCTTCCACGAGGCAATGCAAAAGGCGCTGGCATCCCTTGAAACCGGCCTCACCGGCTTTGACGAGATTGCCATCGCGGGTGCCCCCGACCGTATCGCCATCACCAAGGCGCTGGCGGCCCAGACGCCAGACCGCATCCGCGTCATCGCCCAAGCCATGCGCCATGGCCTTTCCAACGACGACATTCAACACGCCACCGCCTTTGACCCGTGGTTTCTGGCCCGCATCCGCGAAATCATTGACGCCGAGGCCAGCATCCGCGCCCAGGGCCTGCCGCTGACCGCCGATGGCCTGCGCCGCCTGAAAATGCTGGGCTTCACCGATGCCCGTCTGGCCAAACTGACAGGCCGGGATGAGGCCGTGGTGCGCCGTGCCCGCCGCAATCTGGGCGTCACCGCCGTATTCAAACGCATCGACACCTGCGCCGCCGAGTTCGAGGCGCAGACCCCCTACATGTATTCCACCTACGAGTCCCCCGTCATGGGCGATGTGGAATGCGAGGCCCGCCCCTCTGCCGCCAAAAAGGTGGTGATCCTCGGCGGCGGCCCCAACCGCATCGGCCAGGGCATCGAGTTTGACTATTGCTGCTGCCACGCCTGCTATGCGCTGACCGCCGCCGGTTATGAAACCATCATGATCAACTGCAACCCCGAAACCGTCAGCACCGATTACGACACCAGCGACCGGCTCTATTTCGAACCCCTGACGCTGGAACATGTGCTGGAAATCCTGCGGGTGGAGCAGGAAAACGGCACCCTCCACGGCGTCATCGTGCAATTCGGCGGCCAGACCCCGCTGAAACTCGCCAATGCCCTGCATGAGGAAGGCATCCCGATCCTGGGCACCTCGCCCGATGCCATCGACCTGGCCGAAGACCGCGAGCGTTTCCAGCAGCTTCTGCAACGCCTTGGCCTGAAACAGCCCGTAAACGGCACCGCCCGCAGCCGGGACGAGGCCTTCGCGGTTGCCGCCACCGTCGGCTACCCGCTGGTCATCCGCCCCTCCTTCGTGCTGGGTGGCCGTGCCATGGAAATCATCCGCGACGATGCGCAGCTGGAACGCTACATCCGCGAGGCTGTGCAGGTGTCGGGCAACAACCCCGTTCTGCTTGACAGCTATCTGTCCGGCGCGATCGAGGTTGATGTGGACGCCCTGTCAGACGGCACAGACGTGCATGTTGCGGGCATCATGGAACATATCGAAGAGGCCGGCGTGCATTCCGGCGATTCCGCCTGCTCGCTGCCGCCCCACTCCCTCAGCCCCGCCACCATTGACGAACTGAAACGCCAGACCGTGCAGATGGCGCTGGCCCTCAATGTCGTGGGGCTGATGAATGTGCAATTCGCCATCAAGGGGGATGACATCTATGTGCTGGAGGTGAACCCACGCGCCTCGCGCACCGTGCCTTTCGTGGCCAAGGCGACCGACAGTGCCATCGCCTCCATCGCCGCCCGGCTGATGGCCGGGGAAAAACTCGGCACCTTCCCGATGCGCGCGCCCTATGCCGCAGGCGTCGGCCCCGACACCGTGCTGCCGCTGGCCGACCCGCTGACGCTGGCCAACCCGATCACGCCCTGGTTCTCGGTGAAGGAATCCGTCCTGCCCTTCGCCCGCTTCCCCGGCGTCGATACCCTGCTCGGGCCGGAGATGCGGTCAACGGGTGAGGTCATGGGCTGGGACCGCACCTTCGCGCTGGCCTTCCTCAAGGCGCAGATGGGTGCGGGCACCCACCTGCCGGAATCCGGCCGCGTCTTCCTGTCGGTGAAAGACAGCGACAAGACCGAGGCGCTGGCGCAGGCCTCGCGCGATCTGGTGGCCATGGGCTTCGAAATCATCGCCACCCGCGGCACCGCCCTGTGGCTGGAGGCCGCCAGCATCCCGTCCACCCGCGTGAACAAGGTCTATGAGGGTCGCCCGAACATCGTGGACATGCTGAAGAACGACGACATCGCGCTGGTGATGAACACCACCGAAGGCGCGCAGGCGATCTCGGATTCCCGCGACATCCGCGCCGTGGCGCTGTATGACAAGATCCCGTATTTCACCACCGCCGCGGCGAGTATAGCGGCGGTGGAGGCGATGAAGGCACGGGGTGAGGGGATTGGGGTGCGGACGTTGCAGGGGTGAAAGATGGCTCTTGAAGCATTTGTGACTATGTCTAAGAGTATTCGGATAGAAACAAGTTTAGAAAGAGCACCCATGTCAGGCGTAAAGGGCCAGTGCGACCCAAGAGAGGAATTTTTTATTGCTGTCGTAAGCGTATTAGTTGCGCCGCTTGCTCCACTTATGATCGAATTAGGATATACTCACCAAATAAGCGCAGGAACACTTCTCGTGTCTGCAATCATGTATGTAGCGTCACTGGCGTTCAGCACAGACAAAAAGTACCTCTTCTTTATTGGCTTCTTGGCCGTTGGCTTTTTATGCCTGGTTTACGGCTCTGCGATTCGTGTCGCAGTGGACGCTAGTACGGTGGCGGCCACTGGTTCAGTTGCAACTCTTCCTTCGAGCGATTTCCCGCCAAAGCAAATAGAGGGCTTGACACAAAATAGCGCGAAAGACGGGGGTGAGGGAGGAGTTACTCTAACTGTTGTAGCGGACAATAGCATTTACTATTCCGCCATAATTCTTATGATAGGGTTTGGTTTGGCACATCTTCTCCAGAGGGTCCGGATGCATCTCAAAGAATCCCAGCCGTTCCTTGATTTCCGTATCTCTGTGCGTACATCTACGGAGAATTGAATGTCGATTTTCGCAGTAATTCCATTCACTGAAATCGCGGCAACGTTCTTTAGCTCTGTGGTGGTTGCTATGGCCGCGAGAGACCTTTTTCGTTCAAGAAATACCGCGGCCGTATTCGCTGAGGCGCTCAGCAAACGACGTGAGTGGCGTGATTTCGAAAAAAAGCGACTGCTTGATTTGCTTAAAGACAACAGGCTTAGTGAAGATGATTGGATAGAAATCCTATCTGTTGTTGAGTCGATCGTCGTTAGCGAAACTAAGATAAAAGGTTGGAAGGAGATGCGCAGTATCTATCCCGCTCGGAGCGAAAAGGCAAAAAGACTTTTGCTGTCAGAAGTTATAAACACCTCGTCGATTAGGCTTCGCTCGGAGATAAATAGCGAATTAGCTTAGCAAGCCGTAGGGTGCGTGAAGTCACTCACCCTAATCATCGGTCCCCCCACCAAGCCCGCCAAACTCCCCCGTGCATCCCCTGTGCATCACAATCACACCCTTGACATCCGGGTCAAAACCCCTCATCTCCCCCTCAACCGAGTGCCCGCTGCCGCGTGAGCAGCTGCCCTGTCATCAGGGACAAGGGCCGGTCAAACCCAGGTTCCCACCTTCACGCAGGGGCACCGCGACCCGTTCGGGGCGTGTGGCGTGCTGTCATGTGTCTCAGCTGCGGGCCGCCCCTCCGGCTGCCCCGATGATGGGGCCAGACCCCTTTGCGCGGGCCTTCCCCCCGCGCCGGAAAGACGCATATGAGCACGTTCGAAAGCCTGGGCCTTAGCCCAAAACTGACCAAAGGCCTTGAAAAGGCAGGATATACCACGCCCACCCCGATCCAGTTGCAGGCCATCCCGCATATCATGCAGGGCCGCGACCTGATGGGTCTGGCGCAGACCGGCACCGGCAAGACGGCGGCCTTCGGCCTGCCGCTGCTGCACCGGCTGCTGGATATCGGCCACCCGCCCGCGCCGCGCACCGTGCGCGCCCTGATCATGGCCCCCACGCGGGAACTTGTCAGCCAGATCTCTGAAAACCTTGAGGTTTTCACCAAGGGCACGGCCGTGAAGGTGGCCACGATCACCGGCGGCGCCTCGATCTTCCGCCAGTCCGAACGGCTGGCGCGCGGCGCCGATGTGCTGGTCGCCACCCCCGGGCGGCTGATCGACCTGCTGGACCGCAGCGCCCTGACGCTGGAATACACCGGCTATCTGGTGCTGGACGAGGCCGACCAGATGCTGGACATGGGCTTTATCCACGCCCTGAAAAAGATCGCCAAACACCTGCCGATGAAGCGCCAGACCCTGCTGTTTTCGGCCACGATGCCGAAGCTGATCGAGGATCTGGCCCAGACCTATCTGCGCGACCCGATCAAGGTGCAGGTGGCCCCGCCGGGCAAACCCATTGAAAAGATTGTGCAAGGCGTGCACTTCATCCCGCAGGGCGACAAGGCCAAGCTGTTGGAGAGCTATCTGAAACAGCATCCGGGCGAAATGGCGCTGGTCTTTGGCCGCACCAAGCATGGTTCAGAGAAACTCATGAAATTGCTGGTAAGCTGGGGCTTCAAGGCGGGTTCGATCCACGGCAACAAAAGCCAGAACCAGCGCGAACGCACCTTGCAGGAGTTTCGTGACGGCACGCTGGATGTGCTGGTGGCGACCGACGTGGCGGCGCGCGGCATCGACATTTCGGGCGTGCGGCATGTGTATAACTACGACATGCCGAATGTGCCGGAAAACTATGTCCACCGCATCGGGCGCACCGCCCGCGCGGGGGCCGAGGGCAAGGCTGTGGCCTTCTGCGCGCCCGCCGAGATGGACGAGCTGAAGGCGGTGGAAAAACTGCTGAAGGCACCGATCCCGGTGCTGGGTGGTGCCGCATGGTCGATGGATGCGGCCTCTGCCGCGCCGCGCCCGGGGCAGAACCGGGGCGGCCAAGGCCGTGGCAAGCCGCAGGGCCATGGCAAGCCGATGGGCGCAAAGCCGATGGGGCAAAAGCCGCAGGGCCAGAAACCCTCTCGGCCGGCAGAGGTTGGTGGCGCGGAATCGCCGCGCAAGGCCTTCCGCCCGCGCCGCCCGGCCGGCCGCGCTGCCTGAATTTCAAAGGCCCCGCTTTGGCGGGGCCTTTTGATCTTGCCGGGAAAGTGGCGGCGTTGCCCGCACCAGTCCCGCAAGGCAGGGCCCGTCGCGGGGCTCTGGCGCTTACCCCGCCTCTTCCTCAAGGTTCAGTTTCATATCCAGCAGCACCTGCTGGATGGCCAGGGTTTCGCGCAGCAACCGTCTGGCTTCGTTGCCGGAAATCACCCCGTCGCCGATCGCCTGATTGTATTCCGCCATCAGCATGGCAAAACGCTGCGCAAGCGCCACCACGTCGGCATTCACCCCGCCCGAGGCTGAATTCCGCTTTTCCGCGTCATAAGACAGCGTGATGCCACGCAGATCGGCCAGCGCGCTGGTCACGTGCGGAAAGCGCGCGGCCCCTTCCAGCGCAGCCACAACATCGATGGGCATGAACCGGTCGTCATGCTCATCCTGTTCGGAATAATACCGCCCCAGCGTCGCCTTCGACTTGCCGGTCAAGGCACAGGAGGCCTCGATTCCCACATCTTTCACAAGGGCTTCGCTGTGCTTCTTCAGATAGGATTCGACGCTCATGGCAACCTTTCACTTGCGCCCGGCCTTGCCGGGGAAATCACTCAGGCTTTTCCCATTAATCGGATCACAAGAAATTGTCATGCAGATTTGAGCACCGGGAAGCCGGTGCCTTAACGAGTGGCCGGTGTCCCCAGCACCGGCATAGGTGCGGCCCGTCGCGCATGCAGGTTTGCAGCCGGTGCGCGGCGGGTTCCTGCGACTGAACGGGCTTGCTTTCGCCTTGAAACCGGGGCGCGGCTTCGGCTATCCCGCCCGCATGGCCAAGCTGTATTTCCATTTTTCCACGATGAACGCGGGCAAGTCGACCGCGCTGCTGCAAGCCTCGCACAACTACCGCGAGGGCGGCATGGCAACCTATCTGATCACCGCGCAGTTCGACAACCGCGCGGGCGAGGGGCGCATTGCCAGCCGGATCGGTATCGGCGAGGCTGCCGATACTTTCGCGCCGGGCGAAGACATGTTCGCCAAGATAACCGGCCGGCTGGCGCAGGGGCCGGTGGCCTGCATCTTCATCGACGAGGCGCAGTTCCTGTCAAAGCCACAGGTCTGGCAGCTGGCCCGGGCGGTGGATGATCTGAACGTGCCGGTCATGTGTTACGGCCTGCGGGTTGACTTCCGGGGCGAGCTTTTCCCCGGCTCTGCCGCGCTGCTGGCGCTGGCCGATGAGATGCGCGAGGTCAGAACCATCTGCTTTTGCGGAAAGAAAGCGACAATGGTGGTGCGCAAGGGGCCTGATGGCAAACCCTTGCGCGATGGCGAACAAGTGCAGATCGGCGGGAATGAAACCTATGTGTCGCTGTGCCGGCGTCACTGGCGCGCGGCGGTGGGCGACTGACGGCTGCGCAGCGCGATCATTCCCCCGGCCAGGGCGATCAGAACCATGCCAAGGCTGGCTTGCAGTGTCAGCAGTTCACCCCAGATCAGCCATCCCCAGAAGGCCGAGGCGGGCAGGATGATGTATTCGAACACTGACACTCGGCTGGCCGCCGCCATCTGATAGGCGCGTATCATCATACCCACACCGAACAAAGACCCTGCCGCCTGGACAAACGTCCAGAACAGGAAGGTCGCCGAGGGCCATACGAAACCGCGCTGCACGAAACCGGCAGCACCCTCGGGCACCGCTACCGGCACCACGGCCAGCACCGACAGCCCGATCAACCCCAGCACCCCCAGCGTTGCAAAGAACCCCGCCAGCAGCACTTCGGCGCTTTCACCGGCGCACCATTCGCGGGTGGCGATATTGCCCATCGCATACATCAGCCCCGCCAACACGGGCAGCAGCGCCGCCGCCGATGCCCCGCTGATCGCCTCTGGTCCCAGCACCATGACCACGCCCAGAAAGCCCACCGCCACGGCGGCCACCCGCACCGGGCCAATGGTGTGGCCATAGGCGAAGCGGCTGATCAGCAGCACAAAAATCGGCGCGGTGAACAGGCCGGCCGCCACCTGCGCCACCGGCAAAAAGGCCAGCGCGCCGAAATAGATCAGCATGGCCAGCCCGTGTATCGCCGAACGCGCCAGCACGGCGCGCGGGTTTGCCGGGCGCAGCCGCAGGCCCAGCGGGCCCGCCAACAGCCACAGCAGCGCCAGCGCCATGGCCGATCGCGATGCATGAAACTGCCACAGCCCGCCCTCGGCTGCGATCACCCGCACGTAATTGTCGGTATAGCCGATGACCATCGCATAGATCAGGATGGCCCCGGCGGCAGCGAGGGTGCGGTCTGGACTGGCCATCGTTCGGGCTCCTTTTGCTGGGCACAGGGAAGCCCGGCGGCAGCGCCGCCGCAAGCCCCAATCCACCACCGGCGCGGGCCTGTGGACAAGTCATTGTGGCATCCCGGCAAAGGGGCTATCGTCATGGAAAAAGCAGCACAGGCACGGCCCGCAGATCAATGACGGCGCTGAAAAAGTATCAGAAACTCGAATGCCCCGGTCTTTGGCGCCCCACGCCCGAGGCGCAGCGGCGTGACGTGTCGGTGAAGTTTGGCGAAAGCACGCTGGTGCTGACCGACCCCCGGTCGGATCTGGCGCTGACGCATTGGTCCTTGCCTGCGGTAGAGCGGCTGAACCCCGGCCAGTTGCCCGCCATCTACGGCCCCGGGGCCGATGCGGAAGAAACGCTGGAACTGGACGAGCGCGACATGATCGCGGCGCTGGACACAGTGCGCGGCGCGCTGGAGGCGGCCTTGCCGCACCCGGGCCGGCTGCGCAACCGGGTGGCGCTGGGGCTGACGGTTTCCTTGCTGCTGCTGGCGGTGTTCTGGATGCCGGGCGCGCTGGTGTCGCATACCGTTTCGGTCGTGCCACCGGCCACCCGCACGGCCATCGGGCAGATGGCCCTGGCCGATCTGACCCGGCTGACCGGCGCGGCCTGCGCTGACCCATTGGGGCAACGCGCGCTGGATACGCTGGCGGGCCGGGTGCTTGGCCCCGATCCGGGCGCGGTGCTGATCCTGCGTGACGGGCTGGCAGGCCCCCTGCACCTGCCCGACCGGCAGATCCTGCTGCCCGAGGCGCTGGTGGCCGGGCAGGACGGCCCCGAGCCGCTGGCGGGCTTCCTGCTGGCCGAACGCGCCCGGGCCGAGGCGGATGACCCGCTGATCCCACTTCTGCAACATGCGGGCTCAACCGCCACCTTCCGGCTGCTGACCACGGGCGTTTTGCCTGAAAGCGCGGTTGCGGGCTATGCCGAGGTTCTGCTGCAAACTGATCCTGCCAGCCCCGCCGATGACAATCTGCTGACCCGCTTTGCAACGGCCGAGATCAGCAGCACCCCCTATGCCTATGCGCTTGATCCAACGGGCGAGGCCGTGCTGCCGCTGATCGAGGGCGACCCGTTCCGCGCGGGGCCACCGCGGCCCGTGTTGGCGGATGGCGACTGGGTCAGCCTGCAAGGCATCTGCGCCGAATAAAAAAGGCCCCCGGACTGGTCCGGGGGCGCAAGGTTTGTGACTGCCCGATTATCCTGTGACCGGCGTTACCGGATGAACGCATCCGCAAAGCCTGCGTTGCGCGCCGCCGTCAGCGCCGCCCGCGCCTGCCCTGCATCGGCAAACGGCCCGGCGTAGACGATCTGCAACGCCTTGCCGCCCTTGGTGACATTGCTGCCCGCAACCGGCAGGCCCAGCCCCGCCAGCCGCGCCTTGGCATCCGCCGCATTGCCCGCCTGCCCGAAGGTGCCAACCTGCACATAGCTCTTGCTCGCCGGTTCCGACTTTGTGGAAACAACCAGCCCCGGCTGCGGCTTGGCCGCCTGCGACTTTGACGACACGACCAGCCCCTCTGCCGGGACGACCCGCTGCACCACAGCGCCCGCAGGCTTGTAGGCCCGTCCGGTCGAGATGAAGTATTGCGACCCGTCAGTCAGCGTCACCAGCTTCAGCTTGCCATGCGGCACATCGGCGATCAGCCGCGCGGGAATGTCGCGCGTCCAGTATTTGTCCTGCTGCGCCTGGCCGCTGCGTGTGATCTCGCCCCGGTGCGGGTTCAGCCGGTCATCCTTGAAGGCCAGCTTGTAGCCCTTCGGCGGCTTCGGCACCTGGTTCGATGATACGCGGTAAGTGGCCAGCGCCTGCGGCTGCGTCTGAACCGCCGCTGCCTGCCCTTGCCGCGCAACGCGCAGCGGGGCCACAGCCCCGGCCAGACCGCCGTTCGCCGTGGTGCACAGCACCGTCACTCCGCCATCGGTGGTGCCGAACTGCCGTGCCACCGGGGCCGATGCCGGGCAGGCCACGCCCGTTGCACTGGCCGCGCTGCGGTAGGCCGGGGCAGATGTCACCACCTTCGGCGCGGCCACGCGGGCCACGGTGCCCTGACGCGCGGTGCACAGCCGCGTCGTGCTGCCATCGGTCAGCGTGACCTGCTCGGAATATGGCGCATGGGCCGGGCAACCGGCGGCGCGCGGCGCAACCTGCGCCACCACGCGGGGGGCTGGCGCGACGGCGGCCGGGGCCACAACACGGGGCGCGACAACACGGGGTGTGGGGGCATTCACCACCGGGGCCGCCGTGTAAGAGGTGACGGGCACGGTGCTGCGCGGCGCGGTCGCGCGGATTTTCGGCGGTGCGGTGATGGTGGCCACCGTCTCGATCGGCTGGCGTGTGGTGCGGGCAACGGCGCGAGGCGCAGGTGCGGGCGCCGGCGCGGCCTCGGCCACCTCCACAGGCGCGCGTGGCGCACCCAGCGACGGCGGATAGCCGCACAGCACCTTGCGGCTGTTCGTTACACGCGGCACCCAGCGCGTCGTGCCGCCGTAGCCCGCGCGCAGGAACACGCAGCCCCGGCTGTCAACATACTGGCCCGCGGTATAGCTGGCAGGCGGCTGTTCGCGCGGCCCGCCGATATCAGCGATGGTTTGCGCGTGTGCAGCGCACATACCACCAACGGCGGCCCATACGGCCACCGTGACGACTTTCAACAGCATGACTACCCCCATGTAGCGTGTCGGGGATGATGCCCAAGGATCGCCTGCGAGTAAAGCGGCAAATCCCTTATTTTGTGCCGAACATGCGGTCGCCCGCATCCCCTAGCCCGGGCACGATGTATCCGTGATCATTCAGCTTTTCATCCACCGCCGCCGTGACAATGGGCACATCCGGGTGTGCCGCCTTCATGCGCGCGATGCCTTCGGGTGCAGCCAGCAAGCACAGGAAGCGAATGTTCGTGGCCCCCGCCGCTTTCAGCAGGTCAATGGCCGCGACGGAAGAGTTGCCGGTGGCCAGCATCGGATCCACCGCGATGACCAACCGGCTTTCCAGCATTTCCGGCACCTTGGCGTAATACTGCACGGGTTGCAGCGTCTCGGGGTCGCGGTAAAGCCCGATGAACCCCACCCGCGCCGCAGGTATCAGCTCCAATATGCCATCCATCAGCCCGTTGCCCGCCCGCAGGATGGAAATCAGCGCCAGCTTCTTGCCATCAAGTATCGGCGCGTCCATCTCGCAGATCGGGGTTTCGATGCGCATGGTCGTCATGTCGAGCTCGCGCGTCACTTCATAGGCCAGCAAAAGGCTGATCTCGCGCAGCAGGCGACGGAAACCGGCAGTCGAGGTTTCCTTTTTGCGCATGATGGTCAGTTTGTGCTGCACAAGCGGGTGGGTCACGATGGTCAGATGGTCAAGCATCGGCAGCCTCCAGCCGTTTCAGGATTTGCGCACGGGTATCTTCATCACAAAACGCGGCGTCAAGGCTGGTGCGAGCGATCTTGCGGAACACACCATCATCCCATTCGAATGCCTCTGCCAGCCGGTCATATTCATTGGCCATCGTCGTGTGGAAAAACGGCGGGTCATCGGTGGACACGGTTACTTTCACCTCGCGCCGGAACAACTCGGCAATCGGGTGCTTGCGCCATGCGGGAAAGACCCCCAACGCGATGTTCGAGCCGGGGCAAACCTCCAGCACGACACCCTTTTCTGCCAGCTCATCCACCAGCGCCAGATCCTCGATGGCGCGCACCCCGTGGCCGATACGTTCCACCTTCAGATCGGCCAGCGCATCGCGGATGCTTTGCGGCCCGCCCCATTCACCCGCATGCGCCGTCAGCCGCAAGCCAGCTTCGCGCGCCATGTCAAAGGCATAGGCGAAGTGCTTCGGCTTGCCCGCAAGCTCGTCGCCCGCCATGCCAAAGCCTGTGATGAAATCGCCCGCCGTTTCCACAGCACACCGGGCGGTTTCACGCGCCTTGTCGGGGCCGAAATGCCGGATCACCGTGACAATGCCGCGCAGGGTGATGCCCATGTCACGTTGCGCCTGATCCGCCGCCTCGCGGATCGCATGCACATATTCGCGCCAGGCCCCCAGATCGCGGCCGCCGCAAAAATCGGGCGAGAGAAAAGTTTCCGAATAGATCACGCCACTTGCGGCGCTTTCTTCCAGGACGGCCAACGTCAGGCGGTGGTAATCCATCGGGGTTTTCAGGGTTTCGGTGGCGGCCTCGTAGACCTTCAGGAAATGCCAGAAATCCTTGTAGGCGTAATGGCCGCGTTCATCAAAGATGCCCGCGATGTCCATGTGCTTTTCCTTGGCCAGCCCCCGTATGAAACCGGGCGGGGCCGCGCCTTCCAGGTGCAGGTGCAGTTCGACCTTGGGCAAAGCATTGATCGTCATAGCAGATTTTTCCCTGTTCCTTGCGCCGGAACGTCCAGCCATGCGGCGACGGTGGCGGCGATGTCTGTGAAGGCGCACAGGCCCACGGGCCCCGCCCCTGCCCCGGCGATCAGCACCGGCACCCGTTCGCGGGTATGTTCGGTGCCGGGCCATGTGGGGTCGTTGCCATGGTCTGCCGTGAACAGCGCCAGATCACCCGGGCGCAGGCTGGCCAAAAATGCCCCCGCCGCGCCGTCGAACCATTCCAGCGCACGCGCATAGCCCGCCACGTCGCGGCGGTGGCCATAAAGGCTGTCAAACTCGACAAAGTTCGCAAAGGTCAAGGAACCGGGCTCAGCAGCCGCAGAAAGCGCCATCAATTGTTGAAAGAGTGCAGCATCGTCGGCACCCTTGTGAAGCGCCCCGATGCCCTGCATCGAGAATATGTCACCGATCTTGCCCACTGCATGCGTGGCCCGGCCCGCGTTCTGCACCCAGTCCAGCAGCGTGGGCGCAGGCGGGGCTATGGCAAAGTCGCGCCGGTTGGCCGTGCGGGTGAAAGCCCCCTCGGCCCCGGTGAAGGGCCGCGCGATCACCCGGCCCACCTTCATCGCGTGCAACGTGGGGGCCAAGGCCCGGCACAGCGCAATCAGCCGGTCCAACCCGAAACCCTGTTCATGCGCGGCGATCTGGAACACGGAATCCGCCGAGGTATAGCAGATCGGCCAACCGGTGCGCAGATGTTCAGCCCCCAGCGCCTGAATGATCGGCACGCCCGAAGCGTGGCAATTGCCCAGGATCCCGTCAGTGCCCGCCAGACGGCAGACTTCGGCCACCAGATCGGGCGGAAAGGCGGGCGTTTCCACCGGAAAATAGGCCCAGTCCCACGGCACCGGCACACCCGCCAGTTCCCAATGGCCCGAAGGCGTGTCCTTGCCCTTCGACACTTCGGTCGCGGCGCCCCAACGGCCATGCGGCACGGCATCCAGCCCCGGGGTGGCATCGGCTGATGCCAGACGCACGGCGGCACCCAGCCCCAGCGCATCCAGCACCGGCATGCGCAGCGGGCCAGAGCGCCCCTGATCCGCCAGCCCCGCCGCACAGGCCTGCGCGATATGGGCCAACGTATTGGCCCCCGCATCGGTGAACCCGGCACCGCCAAAGGCGGCGGCATCGGGTGCACCGCCGCAGCCCACAGAATCCATCACGATCAGAAACGCGCGGCGGTCTGGCGCGGGCATCAGGCAATCCTTCCATGCACTAGCGGCGGCTCGTCCGGTGCGCGATCGCCAAAGCCGTAGGCGGCCTGCACGGCGCGCACCGCCGCCTCGGCATCCGCCTCGGTCGCGGCATGCACCATGGCCAGCGGCAGGTCGCGGCTGACCTCTTCACCGATCCCCGCCATGTCAGAGAGGCCGACCGAAGGGTTCACCCGGTCGCCGTCGCGCAGCCGCCCGCCGCCCAGATGCACCACCGCCTGCCCCAGCGCCGTGCCATCCACCGTTACGACAAAACCGGCGCGGGGTGCCGGCACCTCACGCAGCACGGGGGCCGAGGGCAGCCGGTCGGGCCAGCGTTCGACGAAATCGGCGGGGCCCCCCTGCGCCGCCACCATCCGCCCGAAATATTCCGCCGCATGGCCGCTTTCCAGCGCCTGCTCAATCCGCGCAGCCCCGTCATCGGCATCGGCGGCAAGGCCACCCAAGGCCAGCGCCTCGCCCCCCAGCGCAGCCGTCAGTTCCCACAAGGCCGCGTTCACCGACGTGCCGGTCAGGGTTTCCATCACCTCGATCACCTCCAGCGCATTGCCTGCGGCTGTGGCCAGCGGCTGCGACATGTCGGTGATCAGCGCGGTGGTCATGCAACCCGCCCCCTGCGCGGTTGAAACCAGAGCGCGCGCCAGCGCCTCGGCCTCGGCCATGGTTTTCATGAAGGCACCCGAGCCAACCTTGACATCCAGCACCAGCCCCTCCAGCCCCGCCGCCAGTTTCTTTGACAGGATGGATGCGGTGATCAAGTCGATGCTGTCGACCGTGCCGGTCACGTCGCGGATGGCATAAAGGCGGCGGTCGGCGGGGGCGATTTCGGCGGATGCCGACACGATGGCGCAGCGGGTGGTTTCCATCTGCGCGCGCAACTGGTCGGGGGTCAGGGCCACGCGAAGCCCCGGTATCGCCTCCAGCTTGTCCAATGTGCCACCGGTATGGCCAAGTCCGCGCCCGGAAATCATCGGCACATAGGCCCCGCAGGCCGCAAGCGCCGGGGCCAGCAGCAGCGATATGCAATCGCCCACCCCGCCCGTAGAGTGCTTGTCGATCACCGGGCCCGGCAGATCCCATGCCAGCAGCGTGCCGCTGTCGCGCATCGCACGGGTCAGCGCAACGCGTCCCGCCTCGCCCAGTCCACGCAGACAGACCGCCATGGCAAAGGCACCGGCCTGCGCATCCGTCACCGCGCCCGTGGCCAGGCCCTTGGCAAAGGCATCCAGTTCGGCGGCCGATGGCATCTTGCCCTGCCGCAGCCGGGCAATCACAGCGCGCGCGTCCACTTACGTCTTGGCCATATGGGCCAGGGAAAAGACGCCAGGCAGCAGGTCAGCCACGGTCATCGCCTGCTGCGTGCCATCAGTGGTGCACAGCGTCACCACCACATCCTGCGCCGCAAATTCGGCAATCTTCTGGCGGCAGCCGCCGCAAGGGGGCACCGGGCTGGGGCTGTCGGCGATCACCAGAACCTCGGCAATCACCGTGTCACCCGCCGCCACCATGGCCGCAATCGCCCCCGCCTCGGCGCAGGTGCCTTCGGGATAGGCCACGTTTTCGACATTGCAGCCCGCATAGACCTTGCCCGAAGCGGCACGGATCGCTGCCCCCACCTTGAAGCGGGAATAGGGCGCATAGGCATTTTCACGCACGGCACTGGCAGCGGCAAGCAGGGTCATCGGGCCTCCGGAGTTTTTGACCATTTGGTTATGACTCTGCGGCCAGCCCGCGCCGGATGCAAGAGGATCGCGCGGCAACCGGCGGTGTTCAGAACGCCTTGAAGGTCATCGTTGTCAGCGTGCGGACAATGCCCGGGATGTCGAACAGCTTTTCCGACAGGTAATGCCCCACGTCCTGATCCAGCGGAATGTAGACCTTGGCGATCAGGTCATATTCGCCCGAGGTTGAAAAAAGCTCTGACACCACCTCGCGGTCATAGATGGCATTGGCCACCGCATAGGTCTTGCCGGGGGTGCAGCGGAACTGGACGAATACGCAGCGCATGGGGCTCTCCTGCTGGATGGCACAAACCTAGGATGAAGCCGGGGCAGAGGAAAGGGCCTATACCTCGGGCTCCTCCACCCGCAGGGCCAGCCGGGGCGCGGTGCGGGGCAGGTCGGCGATGCCCAATTCGGTCTGCGGCAGGGCCAGCCGGTTGCGCACCACCCACAGAAGCCGGTTCTGGGCGCGGGTGATCGCCACATAGGCAAGACGCTTCCACAAGGGCACGCCCGCCTCGGTCCGCCCGGCCTGGGCTGCGGCAAAAAGATCGGGGGCAAAGACCTGCACCGTTTCCCATTGCGACCCTTGCGCCTTGTGGATCGTCACCGCCGCGCCATGCAGAAAGGCCGCACCCATCTTGGCGGCCGAGGGGATGAAGGGTTCATCCTCATCCGGTTTTTCGATCTTGATGATGCTGGCGGCGGATACCTGCGGGTCTTCGGCCCCCACCACATGCAGTTTGGCAAAGCCGTCGCGGCTGCCGGGGCCAAGGTAGATCACCTGTGCGCCCTTGATCAGGCCCCGCGCCTCCAGATCAATGCGCTTTTTGCGGTGCTTCAGCGGCAGCTCGATACCGTCGCAGATCAGTGGCTCGCCCGCGATCAGCTCAAACTCTGGCGCCTTGTGGGCGGCACGGAAGGCGGTGATCAGCCGTATGCGGGTGGCATTGCGCCAGACCAGCACGGGGCTGCGCGCCATCAGGTCGGCATCCACCCTTTGCGCCATCTGCACGCGGTCGTCGCGGGCGGCGGCACGTTCCACCCTTCGCTCGAATTCCTCAAACCCCATGTCGGGGTCGGCCAGGGCATGCGCCAGATCGAGGATCGGGTTATCCTCGGCCTGCCGGTGGATGCGGCTGAGGATCAGTTTGCGCGTGTCGCCCAGCCGGTCGAACACCATTTCGCCCGACTGGCCCACCGGGGCCAATTGCGCCGGATCACCGAACAGCACCAGCGTGGGAAAGATTTCGCGCAGGTCTTCGAGTTGCCGCTCATCAAGCATTGAGGATTCGTCGACAAAACCCACATCCAGCGGTTCCTCGCGGCGTTTCCAGCCCTTGATGAAATCGCTGCCGCGCAGCCCCGCCGCCGCCAAGGCCCCGGGGATCGACGCCACCGTGTCGTAAAACGCGCGGGCGCGGTCCAGCGCCAGTTCGGTCAGGCCTTCGACCTCGGGGCGGGGGCCGTTGCCAGCCAGCCATTCGGCGATGCGCTCATACTGCGGGTCATAGACCGGGGTATAGAGGATGCGGTGGATGGTGGTCGCGGGCACCCCGCGCAGCCGCAGCACCGACGCCGCCTTGTTGGTGGGGGCGAGGATGGCCAGCGTGCGGCGGTCCTTGCGCTTGCGCCCCTCGTAATCGCCCGAGATCACATCAACCCCGGCCTCTTGCAAGGCCTTGAAAAGGCTGGCCAGCAGCATGGTCTTGCCCGACCCCGCCTTGCCCACCACCGCCAGCACCGAGGATTTGCCCTCCATCGGCGCGGCCAGCGTGCCCTTGGCCAGATCAATGCCCATGCCGCGCAGCTGGTCGGCCACGCGGTCATAGGCTTCGGCCTGATCGTCGGAAAATGTAAGGGCCAGCGGCTGCATGGCGCGACCATAGCCGCGCTGCGGCGGATAGGCCAGCGGGCTTGGCCCGGCTGTCAGTGCGGGCGGCCCGCCGGAGGGGCACCGCCCGAGCCTTCGCCCCGCGCCGGGCAGGTATCGGCGGCGGCAATCTCGGTGCGGGCGACGCGCAACGTGTCTTCGACCTGTGCCGCCAGCGCCGTCAGCCGATTTTTCTGCGCGTAGCTGCGCAGGTCGGCCAGCACGTCAAAAATCCAGTCGTGACGCATGACACCCCGCTGCCTGCCGCAGTTTGCAGGTGGCAAAGCCTAGCACCCGGGCGGACCGGCGGGTATCCGGCAATCCGGCAACAATCGGTTGGCCGGGGGAAACAACCCGCTGGGGTTGCAAGGGAAAATGCCATGTCACACGACTGGCCCGCAGGGCGCGGGCCAGTTGTGAGTGTCTCAGCGGTGGCGGCTGGCCTCCAGCGTGTCCTCGAACGTGCGCAGGCCGGTGTGCGGGGCCTGCACCAGCACGGCCATATTGCCGGGCTTGTGCTGGTTCTTGCGCATTTTCATGTGGGCCGCCGGAATCTCCTCCCATGGCAGCACTTCGGACAGGCAGGGATCAAGCCGCCGCTCCAGCATCAGCTTGTTCGCCGCCGAGGCTTGCTTGAGGTTGGCGAAATGCGACCCCTGCACGCGCTTCTGGTGCATCCACAGATAACGCACGTCGAAGGTCAGGTTATAGCCGGTGGTGCCCGCGCAGATCACCACCATGCCGCCGCGTTTCACCACGAAAACCGACACGGGAAACGTGGCCTCGCCGGGGTGTTCGAACACCATGTCCACATTGTTGCCCTTGCCGGTGATCGCCCAGATCGCGGCGCCGAACTTGCGCGCCTCCTTGAACCAGGCGGCGTATTCGGGCGTGTTCACCGTGGGCATCTGGCCCCAGCAGTTGAATTCCTTGCGGTTGATGACACCCTTGGCCCCCAACCCCATGACAAATTCGCGCTTGTCCTCTTCGCTGATGACGCCGATGGCATTCGCCCCCGCCGCCGTCACCAACTGGATCGCGTAAGAGCCAAGGCCCCCCGACGCCCCCCAGACCAGCACGTTCTGCCCAGGTTTCAGCTCATGCGGTTCATGGCCGAACAGCATCCGGTAGGCGGTGGCCAGTGTCAGGGTGTAACAGGCCGATTCCTCCCACGTCAGATGCTTGGGCCGCAGCATCAGCTGCTGCGCCTGCACGCGGGTGAACTGCGCAAAGGATCCGTCCGGCGTCTCATAGCCCCAGATGCGCTGGCTGGGCGAATACATCGGATCACCGCCGTTGCATTCCTCGTCATCACCATCATCCTGGTTGCAGTGGATGACCACTTCATCCCCCACTTTCCAGCGTTTCACCTTGTCGCCCACCTTCCACACGATGCCCGACGCATCGGAACCGGCAATGTGATAGGGCATCTTGTGGCTGTCGAACGGGCTGATCGGAATACCCAGTGCCGCCCAGACGCCGTTGTAATTCACCCCCGCTGCCATCACCAGAACCAGCACCTCGTTGCTGTCGATCTCGGGGGTTTCCACCACCTCGACCTGCATCGCGGTATCGGGTTCGCCATGGCGCTCGCGCCGGATCGTCCAGGCATACATCTGCGCGGGCACATGGCCCAGCGGGGGCATTTCGCCCAGTTCATACAGGTCTTTCTGCGGCGCGTCATAGGCGGCGATACTGTGCTGCGTGTCCAAAGCCATCGGGGGCCTCCCTCAACCAAACAAGATGCCGCGACGCAGAATCGGCGCGGCTTGAGGTAGGGATACGAACGGCAAAGTAATAATGCAATAGTCTTGGCGACTATTTTGTAATTTTATGTCTGCCGCGTTGCAGAATGACTGCCCAGTTCTAGCCGTTGCAGCACCCCTGCCGCATAGTAAGCCAAGAGGCTGGCCTTGCCCGGGGCCGCTGCCAGACCCGCCGGGGTTTCCTGCACGATACCCCGCGCCTCCAGCGCGCGCAGCCCCTCGGCCAGTGCCGCCGCCGCACCCGAGGGCGGCAGTTTCAGCACCCCACCCACCGCCGCCAGCCGGGCCAGCAGGGCAGCCAGCGCACCCTCCATGGCAGCGCGGGGCACCGGCCCATCCGCAAGAACCGCCGCAACCAAAGGCACCGGCAGCATCGGCAGGCACAGCGCCACCTCGGCCATCAGCCGCTCGCCCAGCGTTTCTGTCGTGGCCCCCGGCGTAGCCGCCAGATAGGCGCGCAGCGACACCGGCGCACCAAAGCCCACCGCCGCCGTGCCAAACCCCGGAAACCGGCGGCGGATCATGCGCCAGACCATCCGGCCCGAAAACGCCAGTATGCTGAGAGGCGAGGCGCGGAAACGGCGGTTGCCGGCTGTGCCCGCCTGAACCAGCAGACGGTCCTCCAGCACGCGGTCATAGGCCAGCGCCACCGGCACGAACACCACATCGCGGGCCAGCGGGTCAAACCCCGTCACGATATAGCTCAGCAAGCCCATGCGCGCGGCCCCCACCCGGCCATTCAGGCTGAGGCCGCCTTCGGGAAACACCGCCTGCGTCGCGCCTTCCGCGGTGGCCATCTGCACATAGCGCGCCAGAACCCGGCGATACAGCGTGTTGCGGCTGCCGCGCCTGATGAAATAGGCCCCCATCGCCCGGATCAGGCGGCTCAGCGGCCAGACCCGCGCCCATTCGCCCACCGCATAAGACAGCGCCGAACGGTCGGCCACCAACCATGTCACCAGCACATAATCCATATTGCTGCGGTGGTTCATCACGAAAATCACCGTGGCCTTGCGGTCGATCCCGGCCAGTGCCGCATCCACCTGCCCCACCCGAACCCGGTAGAACGCCTTTGACAGCCAGCGCGCCGCGCGGGTGGCAAAGCCGAAATAGACCAGCGCCGAAAAGCCCGGCACAATCTCGCGCGCATAGGAACGGGCCTGCTGAAAGGCCACCGATTCCGGCACGCCCTCGGCCTGCGCATGCTCCACCACCGCCTGACTGACCGCCGGGTCGTGCACCAGCCGCACGATCATGTCCTGCCGCGCCATCAGCTTGAACGGCTCGATCGGGCGGACAAGCCGCCGGTTCAGCCGGGCAACCGCCCGTTCCATCCGCCGCCGGAAAAACCAGCGCACCGAGGGGAACAGGAAATGCGAAAAGAATGTCAGCGCGGCAAAGCCCAGCACCAGCACCAGCAACCAAAGGGGCATTTCCACCATGCGCGTCATGGCACCAGCCTAGGCGCTGCCACGCGGCGCGTAAATCCCGCCATGCCGCATTGCGGCGAATTGACAACGGAACGAAGTTTCGCCTATCTGTCACCGTAAGCAATATTGTTGCCCTGCCGATGGAGGCCACGATGACCGAAACCCGCAAAGAGGCCCCCTGGCTGTTCCGCACCTATGCCGGGCATTCGACCGCCACCGCGTCAAACGCGCTTTACCGCACCAATCTGGCCAAGGGGCAGACCGGGCTTTCGGTGGCTTTCGACCTGCCGACCCAGACCGGCTATGACAGCGATCACGAACTTGCACGCGGCGAAGTGGGCAAGGTGGGCGTGCCGGTGGCACATCTGGGTGACATGCGGGCGCTGTTTCACGACATTCCGTTGGACCGGATGAACACTTCGATGACGATCAACGCCACCGCCCCCTGGCTGCTGGCGCTGTATATCGCCGTGGCCGAGGAACAGGGGGCCGATCTGTCGGCGCTGCAAGGCACGGTGCAGAATGACATCATCAAGGAATACCTGTCGCGCGGCACCTATATCGCCCCGCCCAAACCCAGCCTTCGCATGATCACCGACATCGCGGCTTACACCCAGGCTCACCTGCCGAAGTGGAACCCGATGAACGTCTGTTCCTATCACCTGCAAGAGGCGGGGGCCACGCCCGAGCAGGAGCTTGCCTTTGCCCTCGCCACGGCTTGCGCGGTGCTGGATGACCTGAAAGGGAAAGTTTCCGCCGCAGATTTCCCCAACATGGTGGGCAGAATATCGTTTTTCGTCAACGCCGGCATCCGCTTTGTCACCGAGATGTGCAAGATGCGCGCGTTTGTCGATCTGTGGGACGAGATCTGCCACGACCGTTATGGCGTGCAGGATGCCAAATACCGCCGCTTCCGCTATGGCGTGCAGGTGAACTCGCTGGGCCTGACCGAGCAGCAGCCCGAAAACAACGTTTACCGGATTCTGATCGAAATGCTGGCGGTCACGCTGTCGAAAAACGCCCGCGCCCGCGCCGTGCAACTGCCTGCCTGGAACGAGGCGCTTGGCCTGCCCCGCCCCTGGGATCAGCAATGGTCGCTGCGCATGCAGCAGATCCTGGCTTACGAATCCGACCTGCTGGAATATGACGACCTGTTTGACGGCAACCCTGCGGTGGACCGCAAGGTGGCCGCGCTGAAGGATGGTGCGCGTGCCGAACTGGCGCAGATCGACGCGATGGGCGGGGCGGTGGCGGCCATCGACTATATGAAAGGCCGGCTGGTCGAGGCGAATGCCGAACGCATCGCGCGGATCGAAGCGGGGCAGACCGTGGTGGTGGGCGTGAACCGCTGGACCGAGGCCGCACCCTCGCCCTTGACCGCCGGTGACGGCGCGATCATGCAGGCCGATCCTGCTGCCGAGGCTGACCAGATCAGCCGCTTGCACGCATGGCGCGAGGCACGCAACGAGGCGGCGGTGCAGGCCGCGCTGAATGCCCTGCGGGCGGCGGCAGCCTCTGGTGCCAACATCATGCCGCCCTCCATTGCCGCCGCCAAGGCGGGGGCAACCACCGGCGAATGGGGGGCCATGGTGCGCGCCGCTTTTGGCGAATACCGCGCGCCCACCGGGGTGTCGCGCGCGCCCTCGAACCGCACCGAGGGGTTGGAGCCGATCCGCGAAGCGGTGCAGGCATTGTCGGCGAAACTGGGGCGGCCCCTGAAATTCCTCGTGGGAAAACCGGGGCTTGATGGCCATTCCAACGGGGCGGAACAGATCGCCGCCCGCGCCCGCGACTGCGGGATGGACATTCATTACGAAGGTATTCGCCTGACCCCCGCCGCGATTGTGGCGGCCGCCGTCGAACAGCGGGCGCATGTGGTGGGCCTGTCGATCCTTTCAGGCTCGCATATCCCCCTGATCACCGAGGTGCTGGCGCTGATGCGGGCCGAGGGGCTGGGCCATGTGCCGCTGGTGGTGGGCGGCATCATCCCCGAGGATGATGCGGCAGACCTGCGCGCGATGGGGGTGGCGGCGGTCTATACGCCGAAGGATTTCGCGCTGAACCGGATCATGATGGATATCGTGGGGCTGGTCGACGCACAGCCGGTGGCAGCAGAGTAACGCATTCGCACCGCAGGCCAATGGCGACGTGTTTTCACCCTGGCCAAAAGGGCCCCACGGGAGCAGCCTGAGCCCCGGTCCAAAGGACAGGGGCGAGGCAAGAACAGCAATGCCCCGGCCTTCTGGCCGGGGCATTTCCGCTTGATTACTGCCGTGTCAGGCGTGGATCGCGCCGTCACCGCAGGCGAGGGCGGCTTCACGCACAGCCTCGCTATAGGTAGGGTGCGCGTGGCAAGTCAGCGCCAGATCTTGCGCCGATGCGCCAAACTCCATTGCCACGCAAACCTCGTGGATCAGATCGCCCGCGCCCGGCCCGATTATATGCGCGCCAAGGATGCGGTCGGTCGCCTTGTCGGCCAGAATTTTCACGAAGCCATCGGCCTGAAACACCGCCTTGGCACGGGCATTGCCCATGAAGGGGAATTTGCCAACCTTGTAGGCGCGGCCCGCCTCTTTCAACTGCTCCTCCGTCTGGCCAACCGAGGCCACTTCCGGCGTCGTATATACCACGCCGGGGATTACCCCATAGTTAACATGCCCCGCCTTGCCTGCCAGAATCTCGGCCAGCGCCATGCCCTCATCCTCGGCCTTGTGCGCCAGCATCGGGCCGACGATCGCATCGCCGATGGCGTAGAGGCCCTTGATATTGGTGGCGAAATGGTCGGTTTTCACCTGCCCGCGCGGCAGCATCTCGACGCCTAGAGCCTCCAGCCCCAGACCGGCGGTATGGGGTTTGCGGCCGGTGGCGACCAGAACGGTTTCCGCCTCCAGCACCGATTCGCTGTCATCCTTGCGCAGTTTGTAGGTCACGGTCGCCTTGCCATCCGCCACCGAAACACCCTGCACAGCGGCCCCAAGAATGAACTTAAATCCCTGTTTCGTCAGGATTTTCTGGAATGCCTTGGCAACTTCGGCATCCATGCCCGGCGTGATGGCATCCAGATATTCCACCACCGTCACCTGCGTACCAAGACGTGCATAGACCGAGCCCATTTCCAGCCCGATCACCCCGGCGCCGATCACCACCATGCTGGCGGGGATCTTGCCCAGTGTCAAAGCGCCGGTGGAGGTGACGATTGTGGTTTCATCAACGGTAACGCCGGGCAGGCTGGCAGGCTCGGAACCCGTTGCAATCACGATGTTTTTCGCGCTGTGAACCTCATCACCCACCTGCACCTGACCGGCGGCGGGGATGGTGGCCCAGCCCTTCAGCCAGGTGATCTTGTTCTTCTTGAACAGGAATTCGATACCCTTGGTGTTGCCGTTCACCACATCCTGCTTGTAGGCCTGCATCTTGGCCCAATCGACGGTGGGTGCCGCCCCCATCAGGCCCATTTTCTCAAAGTTCTCATGCACTTCGTGCAGGTGGTGCGTGGCGTTCAGCAGCGCCTTTGACGGAATGCAACCCACGTTCAGACAGGTGCCGCCCAGCGTTTCGCGCCCCTCGACCACGGCCACTTTCAGGCCCAGCTGCGCGCAGCGGATGGCGCAGACATAGCCGCCGGGGCCCGCGCCGATCACGATCACATCATAGGTTGCCATGGGTCAGTTCCTTTGGTTTTGGGGCTGCACGGGGGATGCACAGGCGATGCACATCGGATGCAGATGGATTTGCAGGTGTTTCAGGTTGACCGTCACAGCAGGGCTGCCAGGATCATCAGCATGGTCGCGCTGAAACCCACCATCCAGATCACCGACCGCCACGGGCGCAGGCCCAGCGCATAGGCGGGCACATAGGCGACGCGGGCGGCCAGATAGACCCAGGCGCAGGTCTGGGTGAGGGCGGTGGATTGCTGGCCCAGCGTCACCACGACGACGGCGAGGGTGAAGAGGATCAAGCTTTCGAAATGGTTGCTCAGCGCACGTTGCAGGCGGGCGGTGACGGGCGACATCTGCCGCGACGGCGGCCGGTCGCGGGCGCTGGTGGTATAGCCGGAACCAAGCTCCAGATTCGCCCGGACGGAGAAGGGGACGAAGGTGGCGGCTTGGAGGAGGCCGGCGAGGGCGAGGGCGGTGAGTTCGGGGGTCATGGGGTTACTCTGTGCGCCCAGAATCCCGCGCTTGTTGCGGGATTCTAGCTGCGTGGCGAGGCCATGAGATTTCGCTCATCTCAAGATCTCCCGGGAGAACGGCCTTCTTTTGCTATAGTCTCCGCGTTTGTCTCAACATCGTGTAGATTAATTTTGTCAGAAAGTCTGATTGCTGGGGCAACGAGTCCAAAAACGGTGACGCCATTTTCCACGAAGAAATGTTCAGCATCTTCAGTATTGAAGTTTGAATTTGAACTAAATTTCTTCAAAAGAGCAAAAGCGTCTTTCGCAGATATCACATTGTAAACCGCAAACGGCTCTTTCTTGGAATAAGTTGGCATCAGTTACCTCTTAGCAGTGAGAGTGATTATGAAGTACGAGTGGCCTAGACCGTTCGCGAAGGCGGCGTATCCGTAGAATGGGCAATATTGCCCATTCTACGGAGCCTATCACAAATCCATCAGCAACCGACGCGGATCCTCCAGCGCCTCTTTCACGCGCACGAGGAAGGTCACCGCCCCTTTGCCGTCCACGATGCGGTGATCGTAGGACAAAGCCAGATACATCATCGGGCGAATCACGATCTGGCCCGCCACCACCACGGGCCGGTCCTGGATCTTGTGCATGCCCAGGATGCCGGATTGCGGGGGGTTCAGGATGGGCGAGGACATCAGCGACCCATAGACGCCGCCGTTGGAGATGGTGAAGCTGCCGCCCTGCATTTCGGCCATGGAAAGCTTGCCATCGCGGGCGCGCAGGCCCAGTTCGGCGATCTTTTTCTCGATGGCGGCAAAGCCCATCTGGTCGGCGTCGCGCACCACCGGCACCACGAGGCCGGAAGGCGTGCCCACGGCCACGCCCATGTGGACATAGTTCTTGTAGACCACATCCGTGCCGTCGATTTCGGCGTTCACCTCGGGCACTTCTTTCAGCGCATGGGTGCAGGCCTTCACGAAGAACGACATGAAGCCCAGCTTCACGCCGTGCTTTTTCTCGAACATGTCCTTGTATTCGTTGCGCAGGCCCATGATGCCCGACATGTCCACCTCGTTATAGGTGGTCAGCATGGCGGCGGTGTTCTGCGCCTCTTTCAACCGGCGAGCGATGGTCTGGCGCAGGCGGGTCATCTTGACCCGTTCCTCGCGGGCGGCGTCGGAGGCGGGCACGGGCGCGCGGGGCGCGGCGGCGACCGGGGCGGGAACGGCAGCGGCGGGGGCCGCAACGGCCTTGGCCACGTCTTCCTTCATCACGCGGCCATCGCGGCCGGTGCCGGTGACGGCGTCGCGGCTGATGCCAGCCTCGGCCATCGCCTTTTTGGCGGCGGGGGCATCCTCGACATCTTTGGCGGGCGCGGCCACTTTCACCTCTGTCGGGCCGGCGGAGGGCACCTGTTCACCGCTGGTCTGCGACTGCGCGGGAACCGGAGTGCCAGCCCCTTCGCCTTCGGAAATCGTGGCAAGGCGGGCCGAGGCCGCAACCGTGGTGCCTTCGGGCGCGATGATCGCCGTCAGCACGCCCGCAGCCGGGGCCGGAACCTCGACCGAGACCTTGTCGGTTTCCAGCTCGCACAGCATTTCATCCTGCGCGACCGTATCGCCGACCTTCCTGAACCAGGTCGAGACCGTCGCCTCGGATACGCTTTCGCCCAAGGCGGGCACCATCACATCAATCATCTTGCCCTCTTTCGCGCTGGCTTTGGCCGCTGCGCCTTCGTTCAACTTTGCCGGAGCGGCGCCCGCCGCCCCAATCTGCGCCAGAAGAGCCGCGACGCCAACCGTCGTGCCTTCGGGTGCCACAATCTCATCAAGCCTGCCTGCAACAGGGGCGTGAACCTCGACCGTCACCTTGTCGGTTTCCAGTTCACACAGCATGTCATCGACGGCGACCGCATCACCCAGTTTCTTGAACCAGGTGGCCACGGTCGCCTCGGTGACGCTTTCGCCCAGGCTGGGCACGCGGACTTCGGTTGCCATCCGCCTTAGCCCCCGACCTTGAGGGCGTCGTTCACCAGCGCCTCTTGTTCGGCCTTGTGGCGCGAGGCGAGGCCGGTGGCCGGCGAGGCCGAAGCGGCCCGACCGGCATAGGTGGCGCGGCTGTGTTTCGCGCCGATGCGGGTCAGCACCCATTCGAGGTTGGGTTCGACAAAGCTCCAGCCGCCCTGATTTTTCGGCTCTTCCTGGCACCAGATGATTTCGGCGCCCTTGAAGCGTTCCAGTTCCTTCACCAGCGACAGCGCCGGGAAAGGGTAGAACTGTTCCAGTCGCAGCAGATACACGTCATCCAGCCCGCGCTTGTCGCGTTCGGCCAGAAGGTCGTAATAGACCTTGCCCGAGCAGATGACGACGCGCCTGATTTCGGCATCCGGGCGCAGTTGCAGGTCGGAATGGCCCTTTTGCGCATCATCCCACAGCACGCGGTGGAAGCTGGAGCCGGTGGTGAATTCAGCCGCATCGCTGACGCACATCGGGTGGCGCAGCAGCGATTTCGGCGTCATCAGCACCAGCGGCTTGCGGAAGCTGCGGTGGATCTGGCGGCGCAGGATGTGGAAATAGTTGGCCGGGGTGGAACAGTTGGCCACGATCCAGTTGTCATTTGCCGACATTTGCAGGAAGCGTTCCAGCCGGGCCGAGGAATGTTCCGGCCCCTGCCCCTCATAGCCATGCGGCAGCAGCATCACCAGGCCCGACATCCGCAACCATTTGGATTCGCCCGAGTTGATGAACTGGTCGAACATGATCTGCGCGCCGTTGGCGAAATCGCCGAACTGCGCCTCCCACATCACCAGCGCGTTGGGTTCGGACAGCGAATAGCCATATTCGAACCCCAGCACGGCATATTCCGACAGCATGGAATCGATCACCTCATACCGCGCTTGCCCGGCGCGGATGTGGTTCATGGGGTAGTGCCGTTCTTCGGTGGACTGGTTCACAAAGGCCGAATGGCGCTGGCTGAACGTGCCGCGTGTGCAATCCTGCCCCGACAGGCGCACGGGCGTGCCTTCGGTGACAAGGCTGCCAAAGGCCAGCGCCTCGGCCGTGGCCCAGTCAAAGCCCGTGCCGGTGGCGAACATCTGCTTTTTCGCCTCCAGCTGGCGACCCACGGTCTTGTGCAGGTCGAAGCCGTCGGGCACGCGGGTCAGCGCGGCACCCACCTCGGCCATGGTTTCGGGCGCAATGGCGGTCTGGCCGGGCTGATATTCCTCGCCCTCGCGGCTGAAGTTTTTCCAGCGGCCATCCAGCCAATCGGCCTTGTTGGGTTTGTAATCCTTGCCGGCCTCGAATTCCTCATTCAGGCGGGCCTGGAACGCGGCCTTCATATCCTCGATCTCGCCCTCGGGGATCAGCCCGTCGCGCACCAGACGTTCGGTGTAAAGTTGCAGCGTGGTCTTCTGCTTCTTGATCTTGGTATACATCGCCGGGTTGGTGAACATCGGCTCGTCGCCTTCGTTGTGACCAAAGCGGCGGTAGCAGAAGATGTCCAGCACCACATCCTTGTGGAATTTCTGGCGGAATTCGGTGGCCACCTTTGCGGCATGCACCACGGCCTCGGGGTCGTCACCGTTCACGTGAAAGATCGGCGCCTCGACCATCAGGGCGATGTCGGTGGGATAGGGGCTGGAGCGCGAGAACGACGGCGCGGTGGTGAAACCGATCTGGTTGTTCACGACGATATGGATGGTGCCGCCGGTGCGGTGGCCCACAAGGCCCGACAGGCCGAAACATTCGGCAACCACGCCCTGCCCGGCAAAGGCGGCGTCACCATGCAGCAGGATCGGCAGCACCTGATGGCGGGTCTTGTCGCCCAGCTGTTCCTGCTTGGCGCGCACCTTGCCCAGAACGACGGGGTTCACCGCCTCCAGATGGCTGGGGTTCGCGGTCAGGCTGAGGTGCACGACATTGCCATCAAACGTGCGGTCGGATGACGCGCCAAGGTGGTATTTCACATCGCCCGAACCGTCAACATCCTCGGGCTTGTAGGAACCGCCCTGGAATTCGTTGAAGATCGCGCGGTAGGGTTTCTGCATCACATTGGCCAGAACCGACAGGCGGCCCCGGTGCGGCATGCCGATGACGATATCCTTGACCCCCAGCGCGCCACCGCGCTTGATGATCTGCTCCATCGCCGGGATCAGGCTTTCACCGCCGTCCAGACCGAAACGCTTGGTCCCCATGTATTTGACATGCAGGAATTTTTCATAGCCTTCGGCCTCGACCATCTTGTTGAGGATGGCCTTGCGCCCCTCGCGGGTAAAGGCGATTTCCTTGCCGTAGCCCTCGATGCGTTCCTTCAGCCAGGCTGCCTGCTCGGGGTCGGAAATATGCATGTATTGCAGCGCGAATGTGCCGCAATAGGTGCGCTTCACGATCTCGACGATCTGCCGCATGCTGGCAACCTGAAGACCCAGCACGTTGTCGATGAAAATCGGCCGGTCCATGTCGGCATCGGAAAAGCCGTAGGATTTGGGGTCAAGTTCCGGGTGGTTGCCCTGGTCGCGCATGCCCAGCGGGTCAAGATCGGCGGCCAGATGGCCCCGGATGCGGTAGGCGCGGATGATCATCAGGGCGCGGATGCTGTCAAGCACGGCGCGTTGGATCTGCGTATCGGTCAGCGCCACGCCTGCCTCGGCGGCTTTGGCGGCGATTTTCGCACCGGCGGCCTTTGCCTCGCGCGCGGGGGCTGCGGGCCATTCGCCGGTCAGCGCCGATGTCAGGTCATCGGCCGGCTGCGGCGGCCAGTCGGCGCGCGCCCAGCTGGGCCCCTGCGCCTGTTTCTTGGCGTCCAGCTCGCTGTCGCCCAGCGCGCGGAAAAACTCGGCCCAGCCCGCATCGACCGATGCCGGATCAGCGGCATAGCGCGCCTGCAACTGGTCGATGTAATCGGCATTGCCGCCATCCATGAAACCGGAGGCGGTGAACGCGGCAGTGGGGGATTGTTCGGTCATGGCTGCACCTGACTGGAAGGGTGCCGCGCCAACCCTGTGCTGGCGCGGCCGTTTCTTGGTTACTTGCCGATGGCTTTCAGCACGGCCTCGCCCAGTCCTGCCGGGCTGTCAGCCACGATGATGCCGGCCATTTTCATCGCCTCGATCTTGGATTCCGCGTCGCCCTTGCCGCCTGCCACGATGGCACCGGCATGGCCCATGCGGCGGCCGGGGGGGGCGGTGCGGCCTGCGATGAAACCGGCAGTCGGTTTCCAGCGGCCTTTCTTGCGCTCATCCGCCAGGAATTGCGCGGCCTCTTCCTCGGCGGAGCCGCCGATTTCGCCGATCATGATGATGGATTGTGTTTCGGGGTCGGCCAGGAACATTTCCAGCACCTCAAGATGCTCGGTGCCCTTGATCGGGTCGCCGCCGATGCCCACTGCGGTGGACTGGCCAAGGCCGGAGTCAGATGTCTGTTTCACAGCCTCATAGGTAAGCGTGCCCGAGCGTGACACAACCCCGACAGAGCCGCGTTTGTGGATATGGCCCGGCATGATGCCGATCTTGCAGGCGCCGGGGGTGATGACGCCGGGGCAGTTCGGCCCGATCAGGCGGGATTTCGACCCCTCCAGCGCGCGCTTCACGCGCATCATGTCCAAGACCGGGATGCCTTCGGTGATGCAGATGATCAGCTCCATCTCGGCGTCGATGGCTTCCAAGATCGAGTCGGCCGCGAAGGGCGGCGGCACATAGATGACGCTGGCATTGGCCCCGGTCACGTGGCGGGCCTCATGCACCGAGTTGAACACGGGCAGGTCCAGATGCGTGGTGCCGCCCTTGCCGGGGGTCACGCCGCCGACCATCTTGGTGCCATAGGCGATGGCCTGTTCCGAATGGAAGGTGCCCTGGCTGCCGGTGATGCCTTGGCAGATGACTTTGGTGTTTTCGTTGACGAGTACGGCCATGACGGCTTCCTTTGTTGCGTAGCGCGGGCGATCTGCCCACCATGCCTAGGGGGATGATGGGCGAAACCGCCCACCCTACGATCAGCCCTTCACAGCCTTCACGATCTTCATCGCGCCGTCTTTCAGGTCGTCCGCCGCGATTACGTCGAGGCCGGAGTTGCGGATGATGTCCTTGCCCAGTTCCACGTTGGTGCCCTCAAGGCGCACCACCAGCGGCACTTTCAGGCCCACTTCTTTCACCGCGGCCAGCACGCCCTCGGCGATCACGTCGCAGCGCATGATGCCGCCAAAGATGTTCACCAGGATGCCTTTGACGTTGGGGTCGGAGGTGATGATCTTGAACGCCTCGGTCACTTTTTCCTTGGTGGCACCGCCGCCCACATCAAGGAAGTTGGCGGGTTCAGCACCATAAAGCTTGATGATGTCCATCGTGGCCATCGCCAACCCTGCGCCGTTCACCATGCAGCCGATTTCGCCATCCAGCGCGATGTAGTTCAGGTCGAACTTCGACGCGGCCAGCTCCTTGGGGTCTTCCTCGGTCTCGTCGCGCAGGGACGCGATGTCGCCGTGGCGATACATGGCGTTGCCGTCGAAAGACACCTTGGCATCCAGCACCTTGAGGTCGCCCTTGGGAGTGACGATCAGGGGGTTGATCTCCAGCATCTCCATGTCTTTTTCGACGAAGGCCTTGTAGAGGATCTTCACCAGCGACACGCATTGCTTGACCTGCCCGCCTTCCAGCCCAAGGGCGAAGGCGACGCGGCGGCCGTGGAAATCGGACAGGCCCGAGGCGGGATCGACCGAGAAGCTGATGATCTTGTCGGGCGTGTGGGCCGCGACTTCCTCGATGTCCATGCCGCCTTCGGTCGAGACGACAAAGGAAATGCGGCTGGACTGGCGGTCCACCAGCAGCGCGAGGTAAAGTTCGCGCGCAATATCGCTGCCGTCTTCGATATAGATGCGGTTGACCTGCTTGCCCGCAGGCCCGGTCTGGTGCGTGACCAGCGTGCGGCCCAGCATCTGACGCGCCAGTTCAGCGGCCTCGCCCACCGATTTCGCCAGACGCACGCCGCCCTTTTCGCCGGCCTCGGCCTCTTTGAAGCGGCCCTTGCCACGGCCACCGGCATGGATCTGGGCTTTGACAACCCAGAGCGGGCCGTCCAACTCGCCCGCGGCGGTCTTGGCTTCTTCGGCTTTCAGCACGACGCGGCCGTCGGAAACCGGGGCACCGTAGCTGCGCAGCAGCGCCTTGGCCTGATATTCGTGGATGTTCATCGCAATGGTCCCATCGTGAGGCGGTTTGGCCGGGCTATGCCACGGAACACAACCGCTGCAAAACCCAAACTGCGTTGAAATGCGTATGTTAGCGATAAATCGACCGTCTGTGATCACAATGAAAAATCATGTGATCACAAAATTTGACTGCCGTGGCGCGGCGGTTGGGCGCAGCAGGCTATGCCATCGTATAGCACCGGAAAGGTCAAAGTTGCGTCATATTCGGTGCAAGTTTTACAGGCATCACCACAATCATCGACAGCATCCCGGGTGAAGCGAAACATGAAACCCCTTGGCACCAGCCCCGTCGCCCAACAGAAGCCGAGCAGCGTTGCGGCGGCAGTTCTTTCGCTTGTGCCGGTCTATGGCACACCGGGGGCAGATGAGATCACGGGCACAGATGGCAATGACCGCTGCCATGGCGGCGCGGGCAATGACAGCCTGTATGGCGGGTTGGGGGCCGACAGCCTGTTCGGCGGCGCGGATGATGACCACCTTCATGGCGGCGCGGGCGATGACCAGCTTGACGGTGGGTCAGGCAATGACAGCCTGTTTGGCGATGATGGCCATGACCTTGTGCGCGGCCAGTCGGGGCGTGACCGGCTGTTTGGCGGCGCAGGCAATGACACACTCTATGGCGGCAGCGACAATGACACGCTGGATGGCGGCGCAGGGGATGACCGGCTGTTCGGCGATGACGGCAACGACCTGCTGTCAGGCGGCGCGGGGGCTGACAGGTTGCTGGGCGGCACTGGCCATGACACGGCCTATGGCGGGTCGGGCAATGACGCGCTTTATGGCGATGCGGGGCATGACCATCTGTTCGGCGACACCGGCGATGACCGGATCTGGGGCGGTGCCGGGAATGACCGGATCTATGGCGGCACCGGCAACGACACCGTCTATGGCGGATCAGACACCGACCGCATCTATGGCGATGCCGGGGATGACGCGCTGTTTGGCGATGATGGCAACGACCTGCTGAGTGGCGGCGCCGGGGTTGACCGGCTGTTTGGCGGCAACGGCGCGGACAGTCTTTTTGGCGGGTCGGATGATGACCGGCTTTATGGCGGGTCGGGCGACGACCGGCTGTTTGGCGAGGCGGGCGCTGACCGGCTGTATGGTGGTGTGGGCAAGGATGTGGTCTACGGCGGCACCGGGGCCGACTGGCTGGAGGGCAACGCCGACAGTGACCGGCTTTATGGTGGCGCGGGGCGTGACAGCCTGTTTGGCGGCACGGCGGCGGATTGGCTTTATGGCGGGGATGACGACGATACGCTGATGGGCGGGTCGGATGGCGACTGGCTGTATGGCGGATCGGGGCGCGATCTGCTGCGCGGCGAAGGCGGGTCGGACTACATCTTTGGCGGTGACGGATCGGATACGATCGAGGGTGGCAGCGGCAAGGACAGGCTGTTTGGCGGTGACGGCGCGGACACGTTCATTTTCCGCAGCGGTGCGCAGGATGACATCATCAAGGACTTCAACCGTTTTGCCGGCGACCGCATCGCGCTGGACAGCCGGCTGTGGGACGGCGATCTGACGGCAGCCGAGGTCGTTGCGCAGTTCGGCCAGATGTCGGGGCGCAACCTGCAACTGACGTTCGGCAACGGCGATCTGTTGCAGATCGACGATTTCCGCCACCCCGAACTCTTGGCGCAGTTCATCGACCTGTTCTGAAGGCCCTGCGCAAGGCCGGAAAGCGCCGCCGCAGCGGCGTTTTCATGCATGGGCAGACCCTGCGGCGCGGCCGGGCATCATTCCGCCATTTTCCTTTGAAAACAACACATTTGTGTCCAGCATTCAGACACAGTTAACGCAAAGTCAAAGGGCATCAAGGCGGGCAGAGACTCCCTTTCACATCCAGTCGAGGTGCCATGACGAAACCGATCTTCCTGACGCCTGCCCTGGCGCTGCCGCTAAGCAGCCTTGCGGCGGGCCTTCTTTACGGCGGCGCGCATGCCGACCGGATGCTGGGCTCTTCCGGCAATGACACGATGTTTGGCGGGGCCGGGGCCGACCTGATGCTGGGCAGCGGCGGCCATGACCAGCTCAGCGGCGGCGACGATGCCGACACCCTGTCTGGCGGAACCGGCAACGACCAGCTTTTTGGCGGCGATGGCGACGATTCGCTGCTGGGCGACGACGGCAATGACCTGCTGGATGGCGGGCTGGGGATCGACCGGCTGTATGGCGGCGTCGGCAATGACACCGGTTACGGCGGCGATGGCGATGACAAGCTGTATGGCGGTCTGGGCGATGACCTGCTGTTCGGCGATGCGGGCCGTGACATGCTGGAGGGCGGCGCGGGGCGTGACCGGCTTTACGGCGGCAATGATGCCGACACCCTGTTCGGCGGCACCGAGGATGACCGGCTTTTTGGCGGGTCGGGCGAAGACAAGCTGTTTGGCGATGACGGCAACGACCTGCTGGAAGGCGGGCTTGGCAATGACGAGCTGTTTGGCGGGACCGGGGCAGATACGCTTTATGGCGGATCAGGCCATGACAAGCTCTATGGCAGCCTGGGCGACGACCAGATTCTCGCGGAAAGCGGCAATGATCTGGTTTATGGCAGCGAGGGCAGAGACAAGATTTATGGCGGGCATGATGCCGATACCCTGTATGGCGGGTCAGAGGATGACCAGCTTTACGGCGGCGATGGGGCAGACCGGCTGTTTGGCGGCAACGGGATCGACTGGCTGTATGGCGGCGATGCCAATGATGCGCTTTACGGCGATGGCGACGCGGACTTTGTCTATGGCGGCGACGGCAACGATGCCATCTATGGCGGCGCGGGCGATGACAGCGTGTCGGGCGGGGCGGGCAATGACTGGCTGAACGGCAGCAAGGGCAAGGACGTGCTGAGCGGCGGGGACGGTGCCGACAAGTTCGTTTTCCTGGCCGGGTCATCCAAAGACCGGATCAAGGATTTCGACGTGAACGAGGGCGACCGGATCGTGCTGGATCGCAATCTGTGGAGCGGCAGTCTGACCGCGGCGCAAGTGGTGCAGCGTTTCGGCGAGGTGGACGGCCGCGACCTGATCCTGGACTTTGGCGGCGGGAACGAGCTGAAGATCGACGGTTTCAGCGAACTGCCCTGGCTGTTCGCCTTTGTGGACATTGTCTGACGCAGGGCTGACCGGGGGCTGACACAGGGGCTGACCGGGCGCAGGTCCGGTCGGTGCATAGCAGTCGGCACGCATGAAAAGGCCGCGGGGCATGACATCCCCGCGGCCCGTATTCTGTCCGCCGTTCAGACCAGAGAGGGGTCGATGCCCTTGCAGGCGGCGACAAGGCCCTTCACCGCATCCACCGATTTGGTGAACATGGCCTGTTCGGCCTCGTTCATCTGGATATCGACTATGCGTTCCACGCCGCCCGCGCCGATGATGGTGGGCACGCCCACATACATCCCGTCCAGCCCCAGCGCGCCATCAACGAAAGCCGCGCAGGGAAGCAGGCGTTTCTGGTCTTTCAAAAAGGCCTCGGCCATTTCGATGGCCGATGTGGCGGGTGCATAAAAGGCCGACCCGGTTTTCAGCAGGCCGACAATTTCGGCCCCGCCGTCACGGGTGCGCTGCACGATGCCGTCCAGCTTTTCCTGCGTGGTCCAGCCCATTGCCACCAGATCGGGCAGCGGGATGCCGCCCACGGTGGAATAGCGCACCAGCGGCACCATCGTGTCGCCATGGCCGCCCAGCACGAAAGCCGTCACGTCGCGCATCGAGACGTTGAACTCGAGGCTCAGGAAATGCCGGAAGCGCGCCGAATCGAGCACGCCCGCCATGCCCACCACCATGTGATGCGGCAGGCCCGAAAACTCGCGCAGCGCCCAGACCATCGCATCCAGCGGGTTGGTGATGCAGATGACAAAGGCGTTCGGCGCATGGGCGGCAATGCCCTCGCCCACCGATTTCATGACCTTGAGGTTGATGCCCAGCAGGTCGTCGCGGCTCATCCCCGGTTTGCGCGGCACGCCGGCGGTGACGATGCACACATCGGCCCCGGCAATGTCGGCATAGGAATTTGCGCCCTTGAGGCTGGCGTCAAAGCCTTCGGCCGGGCCCGACTGGGCGATGTCCAGCGCCTTGCCCTGCGGCGTGCCTTCGGCGATGTCGAACAGGATGATATCGCCGAGTTCCTTGATCGCGGCCAGATGGGCGAGCGTGCCGCCGATCTGTCCCGCGCCGATCAGTGCAATCTTGGGTCTGGCCATGAGCTCTGTCTCCCGTGCCGGTGTTCATGTGACGCGGCGATGGGTAGCCCTTCACCGGCCACCGCGCAAGCCTGCTGCGGCGCGGCGGGGGTTGCGGCTGCCTGCGCAGGGAATGTTTGCGCTAAAGCCGGGCGGCAGGGGGGCGGGGATGCGGGTTGCCGTATCCCAATGTATACCGGGCCAGGCAGAAGTGATTCGGGGCGGGGGTGCATGGAGGGCGGGGTATTCTGGGCATTGGCCGTGCTGGCCGCGCTGCTGATCGGGCTCAGCAAGGGCGGCCTGCCGGTGGTGGGGATGCTGGGCGTGCCGGTGCTGTCGCTGGTCATCTCACCCGTCACCGCTGCGGGCATGCTGCTGCCGATCTTCGTGGCGTCCGACATCTTCGGGCTGTGGGCTTACCGGCGGAACTTCGATCTGCGGGTGCTGAAGATCCTGATCCCGGCCACCACGCTGGGCGTGGCCTTTGGCTGGGCCACGGCCAGCATCGTGCCGGAACGGCTGGTGACGGGGCTGGTGGGGCTGATCGGCGCCAGTTTTGCGGCACATCTTCTGTTGCGCCGGGGCGAGCGGCCCGCGCGTGAGGCAAGGGTGGGGCCGGGGCTGTTCTGGGGGGCCGCGGCAGGCTTCACCAGTTTTGTCAGCCATGCGGGTGCCCCGCCCTATCAGGTCTACGTCCTGCCGCTGCGGCTGGAAAAGGCGGTGTTCGCGGGCACCTCGACCATTCTGTTCGCCTATGTGAATGCGATCAAACTGGTGCCCTATGCCGCGCTGGGGCAACTTACGCCCGCCAATCTGGCGGTGTCGGCCTGGCTGATGCTGCCCGCCGTGGCGGCGGTGTTCCTGGGGGTGCGGCTGGTGCGCTGGCTGCCGGAAAAGCTGTTCTTCCGGCTGGTGGTCTGGGCCTTGCTGCTGGTGTCGCTGCGGCTAATGTGGCAGGCGGCGCAATTCGGCATCTGATGGCCTTGTGGCGCAATCTGCGGGAAAAACCGGTCGGGGGCAGGGCGTGACACTTTATCTGCATATTGGTGTCAGCAAGACCGGCACATCCTCGATACAGGAATTTCTGCACATCAACCGCGCGGCCTTGCCCCGGCATGGCTTTCTGGTGCCGGCGACGCTTGTCTCGCGCAATCACCGCAACCTTGCCATCTATGCGCTGGATGACGATGTGATCGACAATCCAAAGATTGCGGCGCAACTGACGACGCCCGCGGCAATTGCCGCCTTCCGCATGGCCTTCGGGGATGCGTTGATAGCGGAATCAAGAACCTGGCCGCCGGGCGCACATGTGGTCATCAGCGCGGAACAGATGACACATCTGACGCGACCCACGGAATTTGCGCGGCTGAAGGGGCTGCTGGATGAACTTGGGCACGCTGTGCGGATCGTGGTCTATGTGCGGCGGCAGGATCTGCATTTCACCAGCGCCTATTCGCAGGGCATCAAGGGCGGGCTGGACATTGACCTGATCCCTCCGGCAGCGGATGTGGCAGAGGATGGCCCCGACCACGGGCGGTTTCACAGCCGCGATTATGCGCGGTTTCTGGCCCCCTGGGCGGCGACATTCGGCACGCCGTACGTCATCCTGCGGGTGTTCGAGCGCGGTCAGATGCAGGGCGGCGATGTCATCACGGATTTCGCGCAGGCCATCGGGCTGCCGATGGGGGGTGATCTGCTGCGCCCGCAATATCAGAACCTCAGCCTTGATTTGCGCACCATCGCCTATCTGCGCGGAATGACTGCCCATTTCCCGCGCTTCATCGACGGCAAGCGCAACAAGCGCCGGGTGCGCCTGATCGCCCTGTTGGAGCAGGTATCAGACGGGCCGCCTCCGCGGTTGGAGCCGGAAGTGGCGCGCGCTTTTCTGGCGGGTTTCACCGAGGGCAATCAGACCGTGGCCCGCGAATTTCTTGGGCGCGCGGACGGGCGGCTGTTCCACGACCCGGTGGCCGACAGTCCCGGCATCGCACCGGGTTTGGACGCAGAGCAGGCCGTGCAGATCACGCTCCGGCTGTGCGGTGCGCTGCCCTTTGCCGGGCGTGACCACGCCGCCACATTCCGCCAAGCACTCGCCGCCTGCGATGATCCGGCGGATCTGTCGGCCATTCTTGGCGTGGCGGCCCGGGTGCTGCGCCCGTTGCTTTAGGCGGGCGCACCGCTTGCGGGCAATTCCTCGACCACCGTCTCGAACCCCTCGCCCGAGGCGACGAGACAGGTCATGCCATTGGGCAGGGTGACGGTGATCGTCCACGTGCCCGAAGCATCGGATGCGTAAAGCTCCATCACGGTGCTGTTGGCGGCGATCCCCATGCCGCGCCGGGTTTCACCATATTTTCCAGCGAGTTGCCCGGTGACAGTATCGCGTGCGGCGCATTGCGGTGCGGCGTGGCCGGTCTGCACCGCCAGGATCAGGGCCACGAAACCGAAGGACAGGGCAAACAGGTTGCGGGTCATCAAACGGCCTTTCCGGGGCGGCGGGCGGGCCATCCGGGGCCCGTTGCGGCAGCCCTCATCAGTTGCGGCGCCTTGGTGGCGTCATGGGAAAAGCATGCGCGGGCTTTGCGCAAAATCCGTTAACGCCGCGCCCGGCGGGGGGCGGATTTCTGCGTCGCGGCAAATCTGTTCTTGCCGAATATGCTGAAAATGTGATCCACAACGAAATATTCTTGCTTGGAGAGAATCATGGCCATCGCCCGCCCCTACCGCTCGGTGCTGTATATTCCCGGATCGAAAGACCGCGCTCTGGAGAAGGCACGCGATCTGCCCGCCGATGCGATCATCTTTGATCTGGAGGATGCGGTGGCGGCCGATGAAAAGGGGAATGCCCGGGCCTTGCTGGCAGAAACGCTGGCCAGTGCCGATTACGGCAGCCGCGCGAAAATCGTGCGGGTGAACGGGCTGGATACACCCTGGGGTCGCGATGATCTGGCGGCCTTTGCCGGGATGGCGGTTGACGCGCTGCTGATCCCCAAGGTGTCGTCGCCCGCCGATCTGGATGCGGTGGCCGCGCTGGTGCCGGACCTGCCGCTGTGGGCGATGATGGAAACCGCGCTGGGGATGCTGAACGCGGCCGCGATTGCCGCCCACCCGCGCCTTTCAGGCATGGTCATGGGCACCAATGATCTGGCCAAGGAACTAGGCAGCCGGTTCCGCCCTGACCGCCTGCCCTTGCAGGCCGGGTTGGGGCTGTGCCTGCTTGCGGCCAAGGCGCGGGGGCTGGTGATCATTGACGGGGTTTACAACGCCTTCAAGGATGACGATGGCCTGCGCGCCGAATGCGAACAGGGCCGCGACATGGGCTTTGACGGCAAGACGCTGATCCACCCCGCGCAACTGGCGGTGGCCAACACCGCCTTTGCCCCGTCGGAGGCCGAGGTGACGCTGGCCCGCCGCCAGATCGACGCTTTTGCAGCAGCGGAACAACTTGGGCAGGGTGTGGCGGTTGTGGATGGCAAGATCGTCGAGAACCTGCATATCGTGACGGCGCGGCAGACTCTGGCAAAGGCCGAGGCGATTGCCGCGATGGACGCGACCTGAGGTGGCAGCATGATCCTGTTGATAGTCGGCATCGCCCTGTGGGCCGGTGCGCATTTCTTCAAACGGTTGGCCCCGGAACGGCGGGCCGCGATGGGCGACAAGGGCAAGGGGCTGGTGGCCGTGCTGCTGGCACTGGCGCTGGTGCTGATGATCATCGGCTATCGCAATGCCGATTTTGTGCCGGTCTGGACGCCGCCCGCGTTCCTGACCCACCTGAACAACCTGCTGATGATACTGGCGTTTTACCTTTACGCCGCATCCGGTGCGAAAACCTGGATCGCGCGGAAAATCCGCCACCCGCAGCTGACGGCGGTAAAGACCTGGGCCGTGGCGCATCTGCTGGTGAATGGCGATCTGGCGTCGATCTTGCTGTTCGGTGGCATGCTGGCCTGGGCCGTGGCCGAGGTGATCCTGATCAACAAGGCCGAGCCGCGCTGGGTGCCGCCCGCCAAGGGCCCGGTCCGCAAGGAATATACCGCCGTCATCGCCACGCTGGTTGTCGTGGGTCTGGTGATGGCGATCCACAACTGGCTGGGCGTGCAGCCCTGGGGATGATGCGATGAAGCTTTACCGTTTCCTGTCGGAAGATGACACGTCGGCCTTTTGCCACAAGGTCACGGCGGCGCTGAACAAGGGCTGGGCGCTGCATGGTGCCCCGACCTATGCCTTTGACGCGGCGCGCGGCGTGATGCGCTGCGGGCAGGCGGTGGTGAAGGATGCCCATGGCGAATACACCCCCGCAACAAAGCTGGGCGATCAGTGATGAAGACCAATCCGGGGCGGTTTTTCGAGGATTACCGGCTGGGCGAGATCATCGCCCATGCCGTGCCGCGCACGGTCAAGATGGGCGAGCGCACCTTGTATCATGCGCTGTATCCGGCGCGGCACGCGTTGCATTCGTCAGATGAATTTGCCAAGACCTGCGGCCTGCCGTTCAGCCCGCTGGATGATCTGATCGCGTTTCATGTGGTGTTCGGCAAGACGGTGCCCGACATCTCGCTGAATGCGGTGGCCAATCTGGGCTATGCCGAGGGGCGCTGGCTGGGTCAGGTCTGGCCGGGCGATACGCTGCGGTCCGAAAGCACGGTGATCGGGCTGAAGGAAAACTCCAGCGGCACATCGGGCGTGGTCTATGTGCGCACGCGGGGGCTGAACCAGCATGACGAAGTGGTGCTGGATTATGTGCGCTGGGTGATGGTGCGCAAGCGGGGGCATGGCCCTGCCCCCGAGGCGGTGGTTCCTGCCCTGGCATCGGTGGTGGCGCCCGATGCCCTGCCCATCCCCCGGGGCCTTGATTTCACGCGGTATGATTTCGCGCTGGCCGGAGAGCCGCACCGCTGGGGCGACTATGCCGTGGGTGAGAAGATCGACCATGTGGATGGCGTTACGCTGGAAGAGGCCGAGCATATGCTGGCCACGCGCCTGTGGCAGAACACCGCCAAGGTGCATTTCGATGCGACGCAGCGGGCCGATGGCCGACGGCTGATCTATGGCGGGCATATCATCAGCCTGGCGCGGGCGCTGTCATTCAACGGGCTGGCCAATGCGCAGTTGATGGTGGCACTGAACGGCGGCGCGCATGCCAACCCGGCCTTTGCCGGTGATACGGTGCGCGCCTGGTCCGAAGTGCTGGACCGCGCCGAAACCCCCGCCCCCGGCGTGGGCGCGCTGCGCCTGCGGCTGGTGGCGACAAAGGGTGCGCCCTTTGCCTTGCGGGGTGAGGATGGCAAATACCTGCCAGATGTTCTGCTTGATCTGGATTACTGGGCTTTGGTGCCACTGTGATGCGCAATTGCGCAGCGTGGGGTTCATATTGACTGCACAGTCAGAATCCAATTGACGCAGCCCCGCCGCTATGGCCCACTTTGATCAACGCCACGTGATGAGGTTGACCGATGCGCCTGCGCCCCGCCTTTTCGGCCCCGTTTCTGACGCTTTCGCTGGCTGCCCTGCCCGGCCTTGTGGCCGCGCAGGAAATTTCCGTCTACGCGGGCTTTGCCCTGACCAGCGAATATGTGTCAAGCGGGTTGAAACAATCTGACGGGCCCGCCCTGCAACCCTATGTCGAGGCAGAGATAAACGGGTTCTACGCGGGCATCTGGGCATCGAACACCGACAGCACGTTGGTGGGGGCAAAATCCGAGGTCGATCTTTACTTCGGCTACCGCAACACGGTGGGCGCGCTCAGCTATGATCTGGGCTATGCGCGCTATTTCTACTTCAGCCCCGATGACGATTGCTGCGGCGAATTCACGCTGGCGCTGGATTACGCGCTGGGGGATGTGGCCTCGGTCGGCCTGTACGTGTCGCATGACCCCGAGGCGAATTCGCTGAGCCCGGTCGCGCGGTTCGACTATTACGCCAGTGACGCGATCAGCCTGGCCACCACCTATGGCCGGTCGGACGGCAGCCATAACTACTGGACGGCGGGCGGCAGCTATGCGCTGTCAGACACCACCGCGCTGGACCTGACATGGCATGACAGCAACATTGACGAAGGCATCGCCGTGCTGTCGCTGTCGATGGATTTTTCGCTGCGCTGAGATCCGGCAGGTGGCCACAGCCACGCCTTCCGCCCGCATCAACATGGCCGGAAAGGGCGTGATTTTTGTGATCACGCCCTAAAAATTTGTGATCACAAAGATGTTTTTCTACAAATGATAGCGGGAACAGTGCCGCAATGCGGCATCTGGATGCGTGACTTGCCGGATTTTTCGGTTATCTACAGGGCAAGAAAACAGCCAGCCCGCCCACCTTGGCAGGCCAGCGCGTCGAAAAGGGAACCGATATGGCCGAAGTGAAACGGGTGCAGCGCCCCCTTTCCCCCCATTTGCAGATTTACCGCCCGCAACTGACCTCGCTTACCTCGATCCTGACCCGCATCACCGGCAATGCGATGTTTGTCACAGTGATCCTGATCGTGTGGTGGCTGCTGGCGGCGGCCTCGGGCGAGGGGTACTTCCGGGTGGCCAACGGGGTGCTGACCTCGTGGTTCGGCGATCTGGTGCTGACACTTTCGGCGCTGGGGATGTGGTATCACCTGCTGGCCGGGCTACGTCACCTTTACTTTGACAGCGGCCGGGGCCTTGACATCCCCACCGCCGAAAAGCTGGGGATCGGCTGCCTTGTGGGGTCGCTGGTGCTGACCATCCTGACCGTCATCCTGCTGTAAGGGGCCATCATGCGTTATCTGACAGACCGCAAGCGGGCCGCGGGCCTTGGTTCCTCCAAATCCGGCACCGAGCATTTCTGGCACATGCAGATCTCCAGCGTGGCGCTGCTGTTTCTGGTCCCCGCCTTCATCTTTACCTTCGGGTCGGCGCTGGGCCGCCGCTATGAGGATGTGCTGGACTATTACTCCCACCCCTTCCCCGCCGTGGTGGCCGCGCTGACGCTGATCGTCGGGCTGATCCACTTCAAGAACGGCGCGCAGGTGATGATCGAGGATTACGCCCATGGCATCACCCGCAAGGCGCTGATCATCGCTGCCACCTGCTTCAGCTATTGCAGCATCGCCATCGGGCTGTTCGCGCTGGTCAAACTGGCGCTGTGAGGACAAACGAATGACCGCTTATCCCTATGAGACCCACGAATATGATGTCGTGGTGGTTGGTGCCGGTGGTGCCGGTCTGCGCGCGACGCTGGGCATGGCCGAACAGGGCCTGCGCACCGCCTGCGTGACCAAGGTTTTCCCGACCCGTTCGCATACCGTGGCGGCACAGGGCGGCATCGCCGCCAGCCTTGCCAACATGGGGCCGGATTCGTGGCAATGGCACATGTATGACACCGTGAAGGGGTCTGACTGGCTGGGCGACACCGACGCGATGGAATATCTGGCGCGCGAGGCCCCCAAGGCGGTGTATGAGCTGGAACATTACGGCGTGCCGTTTTCACGCACTGAAGAGGGCAAGATCTATCAGCGCCCCTTTGGCGGCCATACGACGGAATACGGCGAGGGCCCCCCGGTGCAGCGCACCTGTGCCGCCGCCGACCGCACCGGCCATGCCATCCTGCACACGCTTTACGGCCAAAGCCTGAAGCAGAAGGCGGAATTCTTCATCGAGTATTTCGCGCTTGATCTGATCATGACCGACGGGCGCTGCACCGGCGTCGTGGCCTGGAAGCTGGACGATGGCACGATGCATGTGTTCAACGCCAAGCTGGTGGTGCTGGCGACCGGCGGTTACGGCCGGGCCTATTTCAGCGCGACCTCGGCCCATACCTGCACCGGCGACGGCGGCGGCATGGTGGCGCGGGCGGGCCTGCCTTTGCAGGACATGGAATTCGTGCAGTTCCACCCGACCGGCATCTATGGCTCGGGCTGTCTGATCACCGAAGGGGCGCGCGGCGAAGGCGGGTATCTGACCAACTCCGAAGGCGAGCGGTTCATGGAACGCTATGCCCCGCATTACAAGGATCTGGCGCCGCGCGACTATGTCAGCCGCTGCATGACGCTGGAAATCCGCGAAGGCCGGGGCGTGGGCGCGGGCAAGGATCATATCCACCTGCACCTGAACCACCTGCCCAAGGAAACGCTGGACCTGCGGCTGCCCGGCATTTCCGAATCCGCGCGCATCTTTGCCGGGGTGGACCTGACCAAGGAACCGATCCCTGTGCTGCCGACCGTGCATTACAACATGGGCGGCATCCCCACTAACTATTGGGGCGAGGTTCTGAACCCCACCGCTGACAACCCCGATGCGGTGTTCCCCGGCCTAATGGCCGTGGGCGAGGCTGGCTGCGCATCGGTGCATGGTGCGAACCGTCTGGGCTCGAATTCACTGATCGACCTTGTGGTGTTCGGCCGCGCCGCCGCGATCCGCGCAGGCCAGATCGTTGACCCCGCCACCCGCAGCGCCCCGGTGAACGTGGCCGAGGTGGACAAGGCCTTGGCCCGTTTCGACGGTCTGCGCCATGCCAATGGGGCCATCCCGACCGCCGACCTGCGGCTGGAGATGCAGAAAACCATGCAATCCGACGCCGCCGTGTTCCGCACCGAGGCCACACTGGCGGACGGCGAACGCAAGATGACGGCGATCGCAGGCAAGGTCGGCGACCTGAAAGTCACCGACCGCAGCCTTGTCTGGAACAGCGACCTGATGGAAACGCTGGAACTGACCAACCTGATGCCCAATGCGCTGGCCACGATCTATGGCGCGCATGCCCGCACCGAAAGCCGCGGCGCCCATGCGCATGAGGATCACCCCACCCGCAACGACGCCGAATGGCGCAAGCACACGCTGGCCTGGGTGGATGGCGCGAATGTTCGGCTGGACTTCCGCCCGGTGCACACCGACCCGCTGACGGCCGAGGCGGACGGCGGCATCAGCCTGAAGAAAATCGCCCCGGCAGAGCGGAAGTTCTGATGAGCCTTGGCCGCAACCTTCTTGCTGGCATCCTGTCCGTGGTGGCTGCAAAGCCTGCCACGGCGCAGGACGTCCCTTCCGCTGGCGGAGATGGAGAGCGGCTTTACAAACTGGTCGAAGCGCGGCTGACCGCTCACTTCGGCACCGCCCCGCATGTGATGCACGAGATCGTGTCGGACAAGGTTCATCTTGACCTGCTCCCCTTCGCCCCCAGACCGGGACAGGATTTCTGGGTGATCTCGACCATCGGCATGAGCTTTGTCGAAATGTCCGTGCCGCCGCATGTTGAAAACGGCTGGTTCTGGAAACGCGCGGAACTGATGATCGCGCTGCCCGCCGATTGGCCGGTGCCGCTGTCGTCAGAAGATCTTGCAGCCGCCGAGGACAGTTTTCATCCCCTTGCCACGCTCAAACGCACGGCGCGCTATCCGCATCTGGCCGAGACGGCCATTGCCCCGATGCAGACCGTCGACTTTGGCGAACCGCTGGGCCCTGATACGCGCATGACCGCCGTGCTGATCTGGTGGCCCGATTTCCTGCCTGCTGATGCGGCAACCATCAAGATTGGCCCGGATCAGGTGGTGAACCTCTATCAGGTCATCCCGATCCACCCCGATGAGCGGGAGTTCGCTATTTCTGCCGGATCGCCCGCTCTCTACGACTTGTTGAAGAGTGCCGGGGCAGTCCATCTGTATGATCTGCACCGGAAATCAGTGGTGAGTGGATCATGATGAAAACAGTTTTCCTGCCTGCGTTGCTGCTTCTGGCCGCCTGCAACCCGCAGGACATGGCCGATTCCGTCGCCCGCCGCGCCGCGAAATCGGTGGTGGTGCCGGTCGTCCAGCAATACATGCCCGCGCCGCAGGCCGAGGGCGTGGCCAATTGCGTGATCGACAATGCCTCGGCGGGCGAAATCTCGTCGCTGGCGCGGGATGTGGGCACGCGGGCGGGCACATCGACGGTGCAGACGGTGCTGGCCATCGCGCGCCGCCCGGCCACCACGCAATGCCTGCTGGCGCAGCAATTGCCGGTGTTGCCCGCATGACCCGCGCCGCGATCCTGTTGCTGGCCCTGCTGGCCGCCTGCGGCCCCGTGTCGCGCGAAACCGCCGAGGCGCAATGCTTTGAACGTGCCCGCCTAGCGCAGCAGCCGCGCGGAATGATCGGCATCGGCGGCGGCACCTATGGCCTTGGGGCCAAGGGCGAAATCACCATCACCTCCGACTATCTGATGGGCCGTGATCCGGCGGCCCTGTATGATTCCTGCGTTTTCCAACGCTCTGGCGAGCCGCCTTCGCAGCCGCTCTACACCCGCCCTGACTGGAAGAGATAAGCCATGGTTCAGTTCACGCTTCCGAAAAACTCGAAAATCCGCACCGGCAAGACCTGGCCAAAGCCGGATGGCAAGAATGTGCGCAAGTTCCAGATCTACCGCTGGAACCCCGATGACGGCAAGAACCCGGCGGTGGACACCTATTTTGTCGACATGGACAAATGCGGCCCGATGGTGCTGGACGCGCTGATCAAGATCAAGAACGAGATCGACCCCACGCTGACCTTCCGCCGGTCCTGCCGCGAGGGCATCTGCGGTTCCTGCGCGATGAACATCGGCGGCATCAACACTTTGGCCTGCATCTATGGGCTGGAAGAGGTGAAGGGCGACGTGAAAATCTATCCGCTGCCGCATATGCCGGTGGTGAAGGATCTGATCCCCGACCTGACCCATTTCTATGCGCAGCATGCCAGCATCATGCCCTGGCTGGAGACGAAATCGAACACCCCGCAAAAGGAATGGCGCCAGTCGATCGACGACCGTGAAAAGCTGGACGGCCTTTACGAATGCGTGATGTGCGCCTGCTGCTCCACCTCCTGCCCCAGCTACTGGTGGAATTCCGACCGCTACCTTGGCCCCGCCGCCCTGCTGCACGCCTACCGCTGGATCATCGATTCACGCGACGAGGCGACGGGCGAACGGCTGGACGATCTGGAAGACCCGTTCAAGCTGTATCGCTGCCACACGATCATGAACTGCGCCAAGACCTGCCCCAAGGGCCTGAACCCGGCCAAGGCGATTGCCGAGATCAAGAAGCAGATGGTCGAACGGGTGGTGTGATTTCCACCAATGGCCCCGGCGTTGTCATCGTGCTGGGCGCGGCGGTCTGGCCGGGGGGGCAGGCCAGCCCCACCCTGCGGCGGCGGGCCGAACACGGCGCGCGCGTGTTTCTGCAATCAGGGGCCGCGCTGCTGATCACCACCGGGGGCACGGGGCGGCATCCGCCTGCCGAGGCGCTGGTGGCCGCCGCAATCTGCCGGAGGCAAGGGGTGCCTGCGGCGGCGATCCTGTGCGAAGACCAATCTACCACCACGCTGGACAATCTGCGCTTTGCCACGCCGTTGGTGCCGCCCGGTGCGCGCATCACCATCGTGACGGATTACTACCACATCCCCCGCGCGCTGCTGACGGCCCGCATGCTGGGCCTGCGCGCCAGAGGTGCCGCCCTCGGATTTGCCCGCGCCGACATCAACCCGCGCCAGCATGCCCGCATGATATTGCGTGAGGCCTTTGCCCTGCCCGCCTATGCGCTGCGGCTGCTGTGGCGGCGCTGGCGCGGCTGAACGATTGGCGTGCAGGTCCGCCGGGCCAAAAGTTCACGTCGCACGGCCCGGCGGTGGCGCGCGCTGGCTAGCGCGTCACCTCCACCTCGACATAGCGGCCAACGCCGCCGTTGCCCCAGATGTTCACATAGACTGTCGCCCCACCCTGCAACAGCAGGCGGCGGGCCGCGGATGACACGCCGCCGTCAATCACCATCTGCTCCATCGCGGCGCGGTTGTTTGCATCGCCAAAGAAGGGATCCCATTCGTCGCCGTTCTGGCTGATGCCAAAGCGGTGGAAATTCGCCCGGTCCTGCCGCAGCACCTGCCACGGCTCAGACAGCCGTGCGCCGCTGGAATTGTAAAGGTCATCCTCGCCGATATAGGCGACATAGCCGCCGATCAGGTCTTGCGCCGCGACGGCGGCAGGCAGGGCAAGGCCCATCCCCAGGGCCGCCAGCCCGATTGAAAACATCCGCATCCGTCTCTCTCCCATTGCATCACGGGGCACCCTAAGCTGTGGAGAGATAAAAACAAAATGAAATAGATTGTCACCAAGCGGGGGTTGTGCCGCAGGCAGAAATCAGGTGCCCGGCGACGGCGTGCGGGCCGGCGCAATGGCCGTTCCCTTGCTGTTCCTGAACTGCGGACGGGGCGATGCTGCCCCGCCCGCAGGCCGGTCAGGCAAAGGCCGCCGTCAGCGCGATTTCCACCATGTCGCCAAAGCTGCGTTCGCGCTGATCCGACGGCAAAGCCTCACCCGTCAGCAGATGGTCAGAGATTGTCAGCACCGACAGCGCGCGGCGGCCATGGCGGGCGGCGAGGGTGTAAAGCTCGGCCGTCTCCATCTCCACGCACAGCACGCCATGGCGCTGCATGGCAGCCTGAAGATCATCGCGTTCGTCATAGAACACATCCGACGAATAGATCTGCCCGGCATGCGTCGGCACGCCCAGCGCCTCTGCCGCCTGCCATGCGGCCTTCAGCAGGCCGAAATCGGCGGTGGGGGCAAAGTTCAGCTCACGGAATATCCCGCGCGAGGGGGTGGACAGCGAACAGGCGCTCATCGCCAGCACCACGTCGCGGACCTTCACCCGATCCTGCATGCCGCCCGCCGACCCGATGCGGATCAGCGTCTGCGCGCCATAGTCGCGGATCAGTTCGTTCACATAGATCGACAGTGACGGCATCCCCATGCCGCTGCCGTGGATCGTCACCGGATGGCCGCGCCATGTGCCGGTATAGCCCAGCATGCCGCGCACCTCGTTCACCAGCCGCGCATCGGTCAGAAAGGTTTCCGCCGCCCAGCGCGCGCGGTAGGGATCACCGGGCAGCAGCACGGTTTCGGCAATCTCACCGGGCTTTGCCCCGATATGAACGGTCATTCTGGCCTCGTTGTCTGGCGTTGCTTCCCCTGCCCCTTACCCCGGGCGCGGTCAGCCCGCCAGATGCCGCAGACCTTGCGTCACATCGGTGCGCACGGCCAGCCGCAGCCCGGGCTCATCGCCCGCCCGCAGGGCAGCCAGAATGACGCGGTGGTGGTGTGGCGGCTCGTTGCGCCGGAGCCGGCCATACAGCGCCCGCATCGTCGGCCCCAGTTGCAGCCAGACCGTTTCGGTCAGCGCCAGCATGGCCGGGGCCTGCGCGCGCAGGTAAAGCGTGCGGTGAAATTCCAAATTGGTACGGATATAGGCCACGGCGTCACCCTTGGCCACCGCCTCGGCACTGGCGCTGTTGATCGCGGCCAGCCGGTCGATCAGCGCGAAATGCGCGCGCGGCAGGGCGCGGGCGGCCAGTTCAGGCTCCAGCAGCGCGCGGATCGCGGCCAGCTCCTCGATCCGTTCCGGCGTCAGTTCGGGCGTGGTCAGCCGCCCCGAGGATGACAGGGTAAAGGCACCTTCGGCCACCAGCCGCCGCACAGCCTCGCGCGCAGGGGTCATCGACACGTCGAAGGTCTTGGCCAGCCCGCGCAGGGTCAGCGCCTGACCGGGGGCCATTTCGCCATGCATCACCTGCGCGCGCAGGCTGCGATACAGCCTGTCATGCAGCGCGGCGGTGGAATCCGAGGGGCGGGGCGTCAGCATGCGTCACCCAAGCACCAGCGCGCACGGGCGGTCAATCCCCTTGGCCTTCAGCCCCCGCATCGAAGCGGAATGCATGCAGCGCCTGCCCGTGCCGCTTCAGCCAGGCACGGCGCGGGGTGTAGCCGGGGCACAGCCGCGCCACCACCGCCCAGAAGGCGGGTGAATGGTTCATCTCGGCCAGATGCGCCACCTCATGCGCAGCCACATAATCCAGCACCTCGGGCGGGGCCAGGATCAGCCGCCACGAAAACATCAGCGCGCCGTCACTGGTGCATGACCCCCAGCGTGACCGGGTGTCGCGCAATGTCAGGCGGCTGTAGGGCCGCCCCAGCGCCGCCGCATGCCGGTCGCAGGCCGCCGCCAGCCGGTCGCGTGCCCGCACCTGCAGGAACGCGGCCACCCGGGTGCCCACCCGCGCGGGATCGCCCGGCACCAGCAGCGAATCGCCCTCCACCCGCACCAGCCGCCCGGTGCCGGGCCGCAGCACCAGCCGCGCACCCTCGACCGGCAACAATGTGCCGATGCCCACAACCGCCGACGGGGCGACCGAGGCCAGCGCCTGCCGTATCCAGCCCTCCTGATCGCGCAGAAAGGCCATCGCCTCGGCCTCGCGCGCGCGCAGCGGCAGTGACAGCGTGACCCGCCCGTCAAGCCGCGACACGCGCAGCGAAAACCGCCGCGCCCGGGCGGACCGGCGCAGGGTGATCTCGACAGCGGGCAATCCGGGCAGAACGGGCATGGCATCTCTTGACTGGGCACCCGCAGAATAGCCGCGTGGCAGGCCAATGAAACCCCCGAAACCCCGATCTTCGCGGCCATCTTCACAGCAGCGCGCGCCCTGCCGAAAGGCTTTGACACTCCCCCCCACCTGTGGCAAGCGACTGCAATTCTGGACCAGCCAGCCTTGCAAGGGAACCACCATGCCCAAAGAAGAATGGGGCACGAAACGCATTTGCCCGACCACCGGCAAACGTTTCTACGACCTGAACAAAACCCCGATCGTCAGCCCCTACACCGGCGAGGTCGTGGATATCGAAAGCGCGCGCCGCAAGGCCGTGGCCGCCGTGATCGCCCGTGTCGCGCCTGAAAAGGACGATGACGTGTTGGTGGACGATCTGGAAACCGATGATGATCTGCTGGTTGCCGAACCCGCCGATGACGCGGAACTGGACGATGACCTGCTGGAAGACGACGCCGACGACAACGTGTCGCTGGATGATCTGGCCGATGTGGCCGGCGACGAAGAAGACGTGTAAGACAATCCGCAGCGGGGGCGCTTTTTTCCCCTTGCACCCCCCTGCGGCCTTCACTAGATAGCCCAACAGCAACGCGGCGGCACCCAAGATGCCGCGCTGCACCTCCGGTGGGGTCATAGCTCAGTTGGGAGAGCGCTTGAATGGCATTCAAGAGGTCGGCGGTTCGATCCCGCCTGGCTCCACCAATACAAACCCTCGCACATCACCCATTCGTCGCGCATCACGCCATGTTGCATCACGCCCAGGCAAAGCGCCGGGCTGACCGCTCCGGCGCTTTGCCTTTTGGCGCGGCCGATATCAGCCCTGACGTGCTTCCAGCGCGGCGATGCGGGCCGCCAGCGCGTCATTTTCCTCGCGCGCTTTCTGGGCCATGGCGCGCACTGCGTCGAATTCTTCACGGGTCACGAAATCGCGGTCGGCCATCCAGCGGTCGATGAAGCCTTTCATCGCCGTCTCGGCCTCGGTCTTGGCACCCTGCGCCACGCCCATCGCGTTGGTCATCAGCTGCGACATGTCGTCAAAAAACTTGTTGCGGGTCTGCATGGCGGTTTCCTTCGCAATTTTCCCTTATATGGTCCGCAGCGGCCCATGGCGCAAGGTTGACATCGCCGCAGCCCCGCCCGAGAAACGCCGCCAAAAGGAAAGCGCATGGCCTATCTTCCCTTCCCCGATGTGGCGCCCGAGATTTTCTCGGTTGATCTGTTCGGTGTCACGCTGGCGCTGCGCTGGTATGCGCTGGCCTATATCGCCGGGCTGCTGATCGGCTGGCGGCTGATCCTGCGGCTGTTGCGCGATGCGCGGCTGTGGCCGGGTGGCCCGCCGATGACCGCCGATCAGGTGGAACGGCTGCTGACCTGGGTGATCCTGGGCGTGGTTCTGGGTGGGCGGCTGGGCTATGTGCTGTTCTACCAGCCCGGCTATTATCTGGCCAACCCGCGTGAGATCTTGTGGGTGTGGGAGGGCGGCATGGCCTTTCACGGCGGCTTTCTGGGCGTCGTGGTGGCAGCCTATGTCTTTTGCCGACGCGAAGGCATTCCCATGCTGTCAGCCGCCGATCTGATGGCAGTGGCGACGCCCCCCGGCCTGCTGCTGGGCCGTCTGGCGAATTTCATCAATGCCGAGCTGTGGGGCCGCCCCACCAGCATGCCCTGGGGCGTGGCCTTTCCGGGTGAGGCGGCGCAGACCTGTCCCGGCGTCGTGGGCATCTGCGCCCGTCACCCCTCGCAGCTTTATGAGGCGGGGCTGGAGGGGCTGCTGCTGGGCGCGGTGCTGCTGTGGCTGATCTACAGCCGGGGCTGGCTGCGCTGGCCGGGGGCCATCGCGGGCCTGTTCTTTGCCGGCTATGGCGCGGCGCGGTTCCTGGTGGAGTTTTTCCGCCAGCCCGATGCGCAATTCGTGACCGAAGGCAACCCGCTGGGCCTTGCATGGCAGATCGGCGGCTGGGGGCTGACGCAGGGGCAGGCGCTGTCGCTGCCGATGATCGCCGTCGGGGTCTGGTTCATCCTGCGGGCGCGACGGGTGGCATGACGCCGCTGGCGGCCCTTCTGGCGCGGCGGATCAAGGCCACCGGGCCGATGACGCTGGCCGATTACATGGCCGAATGCCTGCTGCACCCCGACCACGGCTATTACACCACGCGCGCCCCCTTTGGCGCTGCGGGCGATTTCACCACCGCGCCGGAAATCAGCCAGATGTTCGGCGAATTGCTGGGGCTATGTCTGGCGCAAGCCTGGCAGGATCAGGGCGCACCGGCCCGGTTCACGCTGGCCGAGATCGGCCCGGGGCGCGGCACGCTGATGGCCGATGCCCTGCGCGCCACCCGCGCCGTTCCCGGGTTTCACGCGGGCGCAAAGGTGGTGCTGGTCGAGGCGTCAGCCACCCTGCGCGCCCGGCAAAAGGCCACATTGGCCGGGCACCCCGCGCACTGGCTGAACAGTGCCGCGGAACTGCCCGACGCCCCTCTGTTCCTGATCGCCAACGAGTTTTTCGATGCCCTGCCGATCCGCCAGTTCCAACGCAGCGGTGCGGGCTGGTGCGAGCGGATGGTGGGCCTGTCGGGCGAGATGCTGACCTTCGGTCTGTCGGCCACCGCGCCTCTGGCGCTGCTGGCGCACCGGCTGGCCGATACAAGCGACGGCGACGTGGTGGAACATTGCCCCGCCGCTGCCCCGGTCATGGCCGCGATTGCCGCCCGCATCGCCGCGCATGGCGGGGCCGCACTGATCATCGACTATGGCGGCTGGCATTCGCTGGGCGACACGTTGCAGGCGGTGCAGGCGCATGCCTTTGCCGACCCGCTGGCCGCACCGGGCAAGGCTGACCTGACCGCACATGTCGATTTCGCCGCCCTTGCCGCCGCCGCCGCCCCATGCCGCACGGCCCCGCTGATCGGGCAGGGCCTGCTGCTGGAACGCCTTGGCATCGCGCAGCGGGCCGACCGGCTGGCGCGCAATCTGGCCGGTGCGGCGCTTGAAAGCCATCTGGCCGCATATCGGCGCTTGACCCACCCGCAGGAAATGGGAACGCTGTTCAAGGCGCTGGCGGTGCATCCTGCCGCCAGTCCGCCGCCACCGGGGTTCGACTGATGCTTGAAATTGTCACCGCAGACGCCCTGGCCCCGCTGCGCCACGGGTTCTTCACCCGCAAGGGCGGGGCATCTTCGGGCATTTTCAAGGGCTTGAACTGCGGCACCGGCAGCTCTGACCTGGCCGAGGCTGTGGCGATCAACCGCGCCCGGGTGGCCGCCGCGATGGATGTGTCGCCCGATCATCTGGCCGGGGTGCATCAGGTGCATTCCGCCGATGTGCTGCATGTCACCACGCCCGGCGCCGCCCGCCCGCGCGCCGATGCCATGGTCACGGCCACGCCGGGGCTTGCCCTGTCGGTGCTGACCGCCGATTGCCAGCCCGTGCTGTTCGCCGATGCGGGCGCGGGCGTGATCGGCGCGGCCCATGCCGGCTGGCGCGGCACCCGCGACGGCGTGCTGGAGGCGACGGTCGAGGCGATGATTGCCCTTGGCGCGCGGCGCGCGGCCATCAGCGCGGTGATCGGCCCCTGCATCAGCCAGCCCGCCTATGAGGTGGGCCCGGAATTTGTCGAAACCTTTCTGGATGAAGACCCCGCCTCGGCCCGTTTCTTTGCGGGCGGGAACGGCGACCGCGCGCTGTTCGATCTGCCGGGCTATGGCCTGCACCGGCTGCGCGCGGCGGGAATCGGTCAGGCCGAATGGACGCGCCATTGCACCTACCGCGATGCCGAACGGTTCTTTTCCTTCCGCCGCGCCACCCATGCCGGTGAGGCCGATTATGGCAGGCTGATCTCGGTTATCCGCCTCTAGGACACGCCAGCGCCGCATTTCAAAACAACCTGTGGTTATGTTCCTTTCCGAAATAATGGTTTACGCTGCGTTAACCTGAAGTGGCTCCCGGCGCGAAATTTTTTGGAAACCATGTTTACGCGCAGGTAATGGCCAATCGCCGCCGCAATGCACCGGCATTCTGTGTTCAAGGCCAATGAGCCAACAGATACGGAACGAGGGACAGACCATGAAAAAAGATCACCGCTGGATGAAATCCGCCGTCGCCGCAGCCGAAAACATGCAGGTTGCCCTGCCGTTCCAGCGTGGCAGCAAGACGCGCCCCGCCGCGCTGAAAGCCGCCCCGGCCCCGGTAAAGCAGCGCGCCATCGCCGCCCGCTGAACCACGCCACTATCATGCAGAAGGGTCGGAGAGTGCCCTCTCCGACCCTTCTGCATTCCGGCAACCGGTGTCAGGCGTTGCGGTTCAGCCGCGCTTCCAGCACATCGAACGGCACGCCGGGCATATCCTTGGCGCATCGGATCACGAGGCTGGTCTTGACCGAGGCCACATTCGCCGCCGCCGTCAGCTGTTCCGTCAGGAAGTTCTGAAAGGTTGACAGATCCGGCGCCACGCATTTCAAAATGAAATCAATCTCGCCGTTCAGCATGTGGCATTCGCGCACCAGCGACCACTCGCGGCAGCGTTTCTCGAACGCCGACAGATCGGCCTCGGCCTGGCTTTGCAGCCGCACCATGGCAAACACCTGCACCTCGAACCCCAGCTCGCGCGGGTCAATGTCGGCGTGATAGCCGCGGATATACCCCGCTTCTTCCAGGGTGCGCACACGGCGCAGGCAGGGCGGCGCCGATATGCCCACCCTTTTGGCAAGCTCCACATTGGTCATGCGGCCATCGGCCTGCAATTCGGCCAGAATGTGCCTGTCGATAGGATCAAGTTTCGATCCGGCCATGCCGCTCTCCCTGTTCGCGCAGACGTTACGATTTTCACCTGATCTGCGCAATATTATTTCGCGTTTGCGCAAGATTTTGTCGCTTCTGTTACGGCAATCGGTGCATGGCCGCAACCCGCCTTTGGGGCTTTCCGCCCTGTGATGCAGCGCCTATATGAAGACGCTGCGCATCGCGAGGGGGCATCATGGCCGAGACACGTCACACCAAAGTTCTGATCATCGGCTCCGGCCCGGCGGGCTATACCGCCGCCGTCTATGCCGCGCGCGCGATGCTGAACCCGATTCTGGTGCAGGGCCTGCAACCCGGCGGCCAACTGACCATCACGACCGAGGTGGAAAACTGGCCGGGTGACAGCCACGTTCAGGGCCCCGACCTGATGCTGCGGATGGAGGATCACGCAAAGGCCATGGGGGCCGAGGTGATATCCGACTATATCTCCAGCCTCGATCTGTCTCAGCGCCCCTTCACCGCCCATGCCGACAGTGGCACCACCTTCACAGCCGATGCCGTGATCCTCGCCACCGGGGCGCAGGCCAAATGGCTGGGCCTGCCATCGGAAGAGAAATTCAAGGGGTTCGGCGTGTCGGCCTGCGCCACCTGCGACGGGTTCTTCTACCGGGGCCGCGAGGTGGTGGTGATCGGCGGCGGCAACACGGCGGTCGAAGAGGCGCTGTTCCTGACCAATTTCGCCACCAAGGTCACGCTGATCCACCGCCGCGACACGTTGCGCGCCGAAAAGATCATGCAGGACCGGCTGTTCAAACACCCAAAGATCGAGGTGATCTGGAATTCCGAAGTCACCGAGGTTCTGGGCACCGACGCCCCCGCCAGCGTCACCGCCGTGCGCAGCCGCAACCTGATCACCGGCGAGGTCAAAGACGTGCCTTGCCACGGATTCTTTGTTGCCATCGGCCACGCCCCCGCCAGCGAGTTGGTGAAAGACCAGCTGGAGCTGCACAACGGCGGTTATGTGAAAGTGCAGCCCGGCACCACGCTTACCTCGATTCCCGGCGTGTTCGCAGCGGGCGACCTGACGGATCATGTCTACCGGCAGGCCGTCACCTCGGCCGGCATGGGCTGCATGGCCGCACTTGATGCCGAACGGTTTCTGGCGGGCCACAGCTAGCCGCAAGGATTGACGCGTGCGGAAAACGCAGGATAAATTTTCCGTCAGCAGCGATGGGATTTTAACCGATGTCCGAAATTGTCCGCCTGTCTCCCGGCGATCCTGCGCCATACTTTACCCAGCGATCGTCCGTGAATCCGCGCTATGCGCTCGACACAGCTGCCGGCCGGTATCTGGTGCTGTGCTTTTACCACTCTGCGGCGCATCCGGCGGCGCAGCGGGCACTGGCGGCAGCTCATGCGCGACCCGACATTTTCAACGACGATTTCGCATGCTTTTTCGGCATATCCACCGATCCCGAGGATGAATCCGCCGCCCGCGTTGCCAACAGGTTTCCGGGCTACCGCCACATCTATGATTTTGATCTGAAGGCCAGTCGGCTTTACGGGGCGGTGCCGGTCGATCCCGCGGCATCGGCGCGCCTTGCGCTCTGGGTCATCACCGACCCCACGCTGCGCGTGATCGACATCGTCCACTTCACCGCCGACGGCAGCGACTTTGCGCGTCTGATGGCCCGTCTCGACGCGCTTCCGCCGCCACACCGTTTTGCCGGCATGCCACTTCAGGCCCCGATCCTGTATCTGCCCCGCGTGTTCGAGCCTGAGTTCTGCAAAACGCTTATGGATATCTATGATGCCCAAGGCGGCGAAATGTCGGGCTTCATGCGGCAGATCGACGGCAAGACAGTCGGCTTGCATGACAAGAACCACAAGGTCCGCCGCGATGTGAACCTCAGCGATGCCGATCTCATCGCCCAGACCCAGCGCCGGATCCTGCGGCGGGTCGTGCCCGAGATCGCCAAGGTGCATCAGTTCCAGGTCACGCGGATGGAACGCTACCTCGTGGCCTGCTATGATGCCGCAGAAGGTGGTCATTTCGCGCCACACCGCGACAATACGACACTGGGCACCGCGCACCGCCGCTTCGCCGTATCGATCAACCTCAACGACGATTTCGAGGGCGGCGAAGTGTCCTTCCCCGAATATGGGCCGCAGGGTTTCAAGGCCCCGCCGGGTGGTGCAGTGGTGTTTTCCTGCTCGCTGCTGCACAAGGTCAGCCGGGTAACGGCGGGGCGCCGCTACGCATTTTTGCCATTCCTCTACGATGATGCCGCCGCTGAATTGCGCAAGGCCAACCTGGACGCGGTTCAACTCGCACCCGCCACGGACGCCACGCGCGGTTGATGCAGGGCCAACAGGGCTTTTTTCGCCTGTCCTGCGCTGTCATGCATGCCGCACATGGCGGCATTTTCAGCATTCACAGCAGAAAAATACCTTGCGACGCTTGAATTGCGTAGCCATGGCAGGATAAGCCCGCGCACAGCCGGGGGTGACCCCACGACCATTTCCCACAGAGGCGTATCTGTCGATGTCCCTTCCCAACCATGCACCCATTCCCGAACTGTTCGTTTCCGCCGAGTCCGCGCAAAAGCTGAAGCTCGAGGCGGGCAACCTGCCCTCCTGGGATCTGACCGCGCGGCAGGTCTGTGACCTTGAACTCTTGATGAATGGCGGCTTCTTTCCGCTGAAGGGCTTCCTGTCCGAGGCCGATTACAACGGCGTCGTTGACAACATGCGCACCGCCGACGGCACGCTGTGGCCGATGCCGGTCACGCTGGACGTGTCGGAAAAATTCGCCGAAGGCATCGCGCCGGGCCAGGACATCGCGCTGCGCGATGCCGAGGGCGTCATTCTGGCGATCATGTCGGTGTCGGACAAATGGGTGCCCAACAAGGCGCATGAGGCCGAACAGGTCTTTGGTGCCGACGATCTGGCGCATCCTGCGGTGAACTATCTGCACAACACGGCGGGCAAAGTCTATCTGGGCGGCCCGGTCACTGGCATCCAGCAGCCCGTGCATTACGATTTCAAGGCCCGCCGCGACACGCCCAACGAACTGCGCGCCTTCTTCCGCAAGATGGGCTGGCGCCGTGTGGTGGCCTTCCAGACCCGCAACCCGCTGCACCGCGCGCATCAGGAACTGACATTCCGCGCCGCGCGCGAAGCGCAGGCCAACCTGCTGATCCATCCGGTCGTCGGCATGACCAAACCCGGCGACGTGGACCATTTCACCCGCGTGCGCTGCTATGAGGCGGTGCTGGACCAGTATCCGGCGTCCACCACCCACCTGTCGCTCCTGAACCTCGCGATGCGCATGGGTGGCCCGCGCGAGGCCTTGTGGCATGCGATCATCCGCAAGAACCACGGCTTGACCCATTTCATCGTGGGCCGCGACCATGCCGGCCCCGGCAAGAACAGCCAGGGCAAGGATTTTTACGACCCCTACGCCGCACAGGAACTGGTTGCACAGCATCAGGCCGAGATCGGCATCGAGATGGTCGATTTCAAACAGATGGTCTATGTGTCTGAAAAGGCACAATACTTCCCGGTAGACGAGATCCCCGAGGGCACATCGGTGCTGGATATCTCCGGCACCGAACTGCGCCGCCGCCTGCGCGAAGGGCTGGAGATCCCCGAATGGTTCTCTTTCCCTGCCGTGGTCAAGGAATTGCGCCGCACATCGCCCGCACGGTCGAAACAGGGCTTCACCGTGTTCTTCACTGGCCTTTCCGGTTCCGGCAAATCCACCATCGCCAATGCGCTGATGGTGAAGCTGATGGAAATGGGCGGCCGTCCGGTCACGCTCTTGGATGGTGACGTGGTGCGCAAGCACCTGTCATCCGAACTTGGCTTTTCCAAGGAACACCGCGACATCAACATCAAGCGCATCGGCTATGTCGCGTCGGAAATCACCAAGAACGGCGGCATCGCCATCTGCGCCCCGATCGCGCCCTACACCGCCACCCGCCGCGCCGTGCGCGAGATGATCGAGGCTTACGGCGCCTTCATCGAGGTGCATGTGGCAACCTCGGTCGAGGAATGCGAACGCCGTGACCGCAAGGGCCTGTATAAACTGGCCCGCGAAGGCAAGATCAAGGAATTCACCGGCATTTCCGACCCCTACGAGGCCCCGACCAAGGCCGAACTGGTGGTCGATACCGAGAATGTCAGCGTGGACCATTGCGCGCATCAGGTGATCCTGAAGCTGGAATCCATGGGCCTGATCGCCGGCTGATCAGCATCACATGACAAAAGCCGCCACCCGCAGGGGTGGCGGCTTTTTGCTGCGTGGTGGCCAGCGGCTGCGGCCCGGTCAGCCTCTCAATGCACGTTCACCGGGGCCAGATCATTCTGCCGCGCCAGCGCAAAGGCCATCGCGCGGTCTTTCACCAGCGCCAGCCGGGCCCCGTCGGACCGGTGCAGCGAGTAAAGCACTTCGATCCCCTCGACCTGATCCTGCACATCCTGCGGCAGATCGGCCACCGCCACGCTGCGCACATAAACGATGCCGGCGGGCACTTCGGGCATGTTGGTGTATTTCGTGTTCATCGCCATCTCCTATCCTTTGCTGCCACGTCCGATGGGGATGCGTTGCACCACCACATCAGGCACGGCGCGGTGCAGATCAATGTGCAACAGCCCGTGTTCCATCATCGCCCCGGCCACATCGACACCCTCGGCCAGCACGAAACTGCGCTGAAACGCCCGGCCCGCGATGCCCCGGTGCAGAAACACCCGGTTTCCGTCATCCTCGGGTTGCCTGCCGCGGATCACCAGCTGGCGGTCCTCGACCGTGATCGCCACGTCATCCTCGCGGAACCCGGCCACCGCCAGGGTGATGCGATAGGCGTTTTCCGCCACCGCCTCGATGTTGAACGGCGGATAACCCTCGCCCGCCGTCTTTGCCGTGCGTTCGACCAGCCGTTCCAGCTGCTCGAACCCCAGAAGGTAGGGGTGGCCCCCGAAATTCAGTTTCGTCATTCCGACTTGCCCTTGATGAAAGCGACATATCGCAGCCGGGCCCCATGACGGGCACCCGCAACACAGCATATGGGGAATGCGCCTGCGCTGCACAAGGGTTGCATGCCAAGGCCACCAATGCAGGCAAGACCACGGGGCGAAACTGCGGCACAAATGCAGAAATCTTCCCGCATCAGCAGAAAATCGCTATATTTCCATGCACTGCCAGATCCGACTCATACACCGAGCCCCGCCATGAACGCGCCAACCGAACTCAACTTCGAAGAGATGCTGCGCATCCGGCTGGGTGTGCTGCGGCGAGAGCACCGCGATCTTGACGATGCGATTCACGCGCTGGAAACGGCGGCGCGGGGCGACCAGCTGACGCTGCGGCGGTTGAAAAAGCAGAAACTGGCGCTGAAAGACCAGATCGTGAAGATCGAGGATCAGCTTATCCCCGACATCATCGCCTGAACCTTGCCCCTGCCCGCCCCGCCGCTATAGTGCCGCCCTCTGGGCATAGGGGGCAGCGCATGGCGCCAGTTGTGGGAATCATCATGGGAAGCCAGTCCGACTGGCCAACGATGAAAGAGGCATCGGTTCTCCTCGACAGCCTCGGCGTGGCATGGGAGGCAAAGATCGTCTCGGCCCACCGCACGCCCGACCGGCTCTGGGCCTACGGCAAGACGGCGGTGGAGCGTGGCTTGCAGGTCATCATCGCAGGTGCCGGCGGGGCCGCGCATCTGCCCGGCATGATGGCCTCCAAAACCCGGCTGCCGGTCATCGGCGTGCCGGTGCAGACCAAGGCGCTGTCGGGCGTCGACAGCCTTTATTCCATCCTGCAGATGCCGCGCGGCTTTCCCGTGGCCACCATGGCCATCGGTGCGGCAGGTGCTGTCAATGCCGGGCTGATGGCGGCGGGCATCCTTGCGCTGAACGACGCAGCCTTGGCCGCCCGGCTGGACGCGTGGCGCGCGGCCCTCAGCGCCTCGATCCCCGAGGAACCGCAGGATGACTGAGCCCCTCCCCCCCGGTTCGACCATCGGAATTCTGGGTGGCGGCCAGTTGGGCCGCATGCTGGCCGTCGCCGCCAGCCGTCTGGGCCTTCGCAGCCATATCTATGAACCCATGGCATCCCCCCCCGCCGCCGATGTGGCGCACCGCGTCACAACCGCCAGCTATGATGACGCCGCCGCCCTTGCCGCCTTTGCTGCCAGCGTCGATGTCATCACCTATGAATTCGAGAACATCCCGACGGCTGCGCTTGACGCGTTGGAGGCCCTGCGCCCCATCCGCCCCAACCGCCGCGCGCTGGCCATCAGCCAGGACCGCATCGCGGAAAAGGATTTCCTGACCGGGCTGGGCCTGACAACCGCCCCCTATCACGCCGTGAACTCCGCCGCCGATCTTGAAGCCGCAATCGCCGCCATCGACACCCCCGCCATCCTGAAAACCACCCGTCTGGGCTATGATGGCAAGGGCCAGGCCCGGTTGCGCGAGCCCGCCGATGCGCCTGCCGCCCTTGCCGCGATGAACGGTGCGGCTGCGGTGCTGGAAGGCTTCATCAGCTTCAGCCATGAGGTCTCGGTGATCGCCGCGCGCGGCCTTGACGGCTCGGTCGCCGCCTATGATCCGGGCGAGAATGTGCACCGTGACGGTATCCTGCATACAACAACCGTCCCCGCCCGCCTGTCGCCCGGCCAGCGCAGCGATGCGGTGCTGCTGGCCGCCCGCATCCTGAACGCGCTGGATTATGTGGGCGTCATGGGGGTGGAACTGTTCGTGACGCCACAGGGCCTTCTGGTCAACGAAATCGCCCCCCGGGTGCACAATTCCGGCCACTGGACGCAGAACGGCTGTGCGGTGGACCAGTTCGAACAGCATATACGCGCTGTTGCGGGTTGGCCCCTGGGCGACGGCGGGCGGCATGCCGATGTGGTGATGGAAAACCTGATCGGTGACGATATCCTGCGGGTTCCGGCACTCGCGGCCGAACGTGGCACCGCGCTGCATCTATACGGCAAGGGCGAGGCGCGCCCAGGCCGCAAGATGGGCCATGTGAACCGCATCCGCCCCGGCAAAATCTGATGCCTGCCGCATGAAACACCGCAGCCCCCGTCTGGCCGTGCGCGCCCTGATCCTGCACCGCGACCTTCTGTTGCTGGTCAATGCCTATCCAGGTGGCCAGTCCGACCTCTGGTGCGCGCCCGGCGGGGGCGTGGTGCCCGGCACATCCTTGCCCGACAACCTGATCCGCGAGGTGCATGAGGAAACCGGCCTGACCGTGGCCGTGGGCGACCCTGCGCTGGTCAACGAGTTTCACGATCCGGCCAGCGGGTTTCACCAGGTCGATGTCTATTTCCGTTGCACCATCACCGCAGGCCAGATCACAACCACATGGCGCGACCCCGAAGGCATTGTCACGCAACGCAAATTCTTTGCCCGGACGGAACTGGAAATCGGCCGCATCCGATTCAAGCCCGACAGCCTGCCCGGCGCCGCCTGGGGCGGTGGGTTGCTGTATGACCCGCTGGAACTGATCGTGCGCCGAGAAGCGGCCCGCCTGCCAGCCGTCCGCCCGACCCCACGCCGTGCATGCACCGACCAGCACTTGGCCGCCCAAAGTCACGGCCATTCAAGACACGCGCCTAGGACCGCAGGCCGGTTTCCACCAGCATGCCCTTGCGCTTGGCCTCATAGTAATAGCCTTTGGCATACCACATCACCGCGCGCTCCTGATTGCCGTTCGACACCAGCCAAGCCCCCCGCAGGTATTTCCCGGCATATTGCAGGTTGGTTTCCGCATCCAGCAGCCCCTGCGGCGTGCCGCGATAGCCCATGGTGCGGGCGGTCTGCGGCAGAATCTGCATCAGCCCGTAATAGGGCCCGTTGCGTGCGCCTGCGTTGTAGCCGCTCTCGCGCTGGATCACGCGGTGCAAAAGGGAGGGCGGAATGTCATGCACATCGGCATAGCGGTTTATCAGCCGCCGCATCTCCGGCGTCTCTCCGGGGTAAAGGTCACCGCGTGAAACGGGTTCGTCAGCTTCGTCCGCGCGGCGGCCGCAGGCCGCGAGTGCGGCAAAGCCAAGGACAAGGGCGGTGCGGCGGGTGATGGCGTGCATGCATTTCTCCTGTTGCACTGCCTTTTAGTCAAACCATAGGCCTCACGCAACAAAGCCGCAGCGCACGAGCACCAACTGCGGCGGCAAGCCGCGCTATGGCAGCCATGACACCGGCCCGAAGATTTCATCGCCAGCCGGGCAGCCGTGCCGAATCCGGCCCGCCGCCCCCCGCCACCGATTGATCCATCCGGGAAAACACCCTTTGGGCGGCAAGCCGCCCGCTATTCCGCTGCCATGGGCACGATCCCACCCGCGCGCACCACTCGGTTGCGCCCGCCGCGCTTTGCCTGATAGGTGGCGGCATCGGCCTCGGCCAGCAGATCGGCCACCGGGCGGGGTTGCCGGCCATGCGCCACGCCGATCGAGGCCGTCACCGGCTGGCCCCCTGCCCGCACCTGCGCCTCGATCACCGCCCGGATACGCTGCGCTGCCGCCAGCGCCTCCGGCCCCGTGGCGGCGGGCAGGAAGACAACGAATTCCTCGCCGCCAAAGCGCGCCAGCACATCTGACCGCCGCAGCACCGACTGGATCGCCGCCGCCACGTCGACCAGCACGCGGTCGCCCGCCTCATGGCCCAGCGAATCGTTCACCCGCTTGAAATGATCCAGATCCAGCAGCAACATGCCCCCCGCCGCCCGGTCAATCACCCGCCGTTCAAACCCGCGGCGGTTCAGCACACCGGTCAGCGGGTCGGTTTCCGCCTCGCGCGTGGTTTCGTCAATCTTCTGGTTCACATGCAGCACCAGCCTGTTGGTGCGCTCCATCAATTGCCCCACCTCGTCACGGTAGCCGAAGGGCAACGTTTCCGCCTGGCCCGCAACCTCGAAATCCCGCATGGCACGCTCCACCATATACAGCGGCCGCAGGATCGCCCGCAGCGCCACCAGACAGATGCCTGTGCCCGCCAGCGTTGCCACCAGCGCCACCGCCAGCGTGCCCAGTTGTTCCGAGAGGGGGGCATTCTGCGCCATCGCCCGCGCGGCCAGCGCCAGCAGCGGCACATGGGTGCCAATGAAGGCGATGAAGAACACCTTCGCGGTGAAGCTTGTCGGGAACATCCGTGACATCAGACTGTAAAGATACATGGCAGGCTCCGCATTCCGCTTGCATCAACATTGCGGCCAATCCTTTTACAAACGGTTAACCGAAAAACGAGACAAGGAAAGTCTGAAGTGAAAGGCAGGGCGTTGCAGCCCCGCTTTTGCGTTGTGCCACAGATATCCCGCCATTCATGCGCCCGCCCGTATCGGAATCTCCTCCAACGAGCGATAGACCGGCAAGCCACGCTCCTGGGCGATCCGCACATCATTGTCTGCCCCCGTCGAGGCCCCTTCCAGCCGCAGCACGGCGTCGCAATGCTGCAACAGGCGTTCCGCCGTCGGGTGCATCACCCGATCATAAAGCGCATCGCCCACTGCCCCGCCGCCCGCCCCGCGCAGCACCGGCAGCGCCACCCATTCGCCGATCATCGGCACATGGCCCTTCTGAAACACCGGCCAGGCCGCCGCCTCCAGCCGGGCCAGATTCGCCGCCATCACGGCCGGATCGTCGCCGCTGCCCGACCGATAGGGCCCGGCAATCAGAATCAGCATCACTTTGTCCATCGTCATCTCCATGGTGCGAGATCAAGCCTTGGCACAGCGCGCTGATTCGTGCAATATCACGCATAAGCAAGGATTATCATGCATGCTGACTGCACAACGAAAGGCGCTTTTGCTTGACAGGCTGCATGCCGAGGGTCGCCTTGTGGCGCGCGGCCTGGCAGAGGAACTGGGCACGTCGGAGGACACAATCCGGCGCGACCTGCGCGAACTTGCTGCTGAAGGCTTGCTGACGCGGGTGCATGGCGGGGCGCTGCCCGCCTCGCCCACCCACCGGCCAATGCGTGAGCGAAGCAACATGGAAGTATCGGCAAAACAGCGGCTTGGCGTGGCCGGCGCGGCGCTGATCCGGCCGGGCCAGACGGTTATCCTCGATGGCGGCACCACGCATCTGGCGCTTGTTCAGGCCCTGCCCGCCACGCTGGCCGCAACCATCATCACCCACAGCCCCACGATCGCGGCGGCGCTGGAGCCGTTTGCCCGGCTGGAGGTGATCGTGATCGGCGGGCGGCTGATGCGGCACTCCATGGTGGCGCTGGGGGCCGCGACACAGGCGGGCTTTGCCGCGATCCGTGCAGATATGTGCATATTGGGCGTCACCGGCCTGCACCCCGAAGCGGGACTGACCACGGGCGACCATGAAGAGGCCCTGATCAAGCGCCGCATGGTGCAAAGCGCGGGCGAGACGATCGTGCTGGCAACCCCTGACAAGATCGGCGCCGCCTCGGCCTTTCAGATTGCTGGGCTGGAGGAGGCGCGGATCATCACAACCGGCGAACCGCCGGACTGGCTGCCAAGGGCACAGCATCTGCGCGCCTGAATCTTTGCCCGCAACACTTGGCCCGACAACACTTGGCCCGACAACACTTGGCCCAACAACAGAAAAAGGGCGCCCGAAGGCGCCCTTTCCCGCAATCGACCCTCTGGGTCAGATCACATCATGCCGTCCATGCCGCCCATGCCGCCCATGCCGCCGGCGCCTGCGTTGCCTTTCGGCTCCGGACGGTCAGCGATCATGGCTTCGGTGGTGATCAGCAGCGACGCGACCGATGCTGCATCTTCCAGCGCGGTGCGGGTCACTTTGGCCGGGTCGATGACGCCGAACTTGAACATGTCGCCATATTCTTCGGTCTGCGCGTTGAAGCCGAACGTCAGGTCGTTCGATTCGCGAACCTTGCCCGCAACCACGGCACCATCAACACCGGCGTTTTCGGCGATCTGGCGCAGCGGCGCTTCCAGCGCGCGGCGCACGATGGCAATACCCGCGTTCTGGTCGGAGTTCAGCCCGGTCAGACCATCCAGCGCCTTGCCAGCCTGAACCAGCGCCACGCCGCCGCCCACAACGATGCCTTCCTGCACGGCCGCACGGGTCGCGTTCAGGGCGTCATCCACGCGGTCCTTGCGCTCTTTCACTTCGATCTCGGTCATGCCGCCGACACGGATCACCGCAACACCGCCAGCCAGTTTGGCCACGCGCTCTTGCAGTTTTTCCTTGTCGTAATCCGACGTGGTTTCTTCGATCTGGGTGCGGATCTGGGCCACGCGGGCCTGAATCTCGGCCTTGTCGCCAGCGCCGTCGATGACGGTGGTCGTGTCTTTCGTGATCGTCACTTTCTTGGCGCGGCCAAGCATGTCGATGGTCACGTTTTCCAGCTTCATGCCCAGATCATCGGAAATCACCTGACCACCGGTCAGAATGGCGATGTCTTGCAGCATGGCCTTGCGGCGGTCGCCGAAGCCCGGAGCCTTGACAGCAGCTATTTTCAGACCGCCGCGCAGCTTGTTCACGACCAGCGTGGCCAGAGCCTCGCCTTCCACGTCTTCGGAAATGATGATCAGCGGCTTTTGCGACTGGATCACGGCTTCCAGCAGCGGAACCATCGGCTGCAGCGACGAGAGTTTTTTCTCGTGCAGCAGAATCAGCGCGTCTTCCAGCTCTGCAACCATCTTGTCGGGGTTGGTCACGAAATAGGGCGACAGGTAGCCGCGGTCGAACTGCATGCCTTCGACGACTTCGGTTTCCGTTTCCAGACCCTTGTTCTCTTCGACGGTAATCACGCCCTCGTTGCCGACTTTCTGCATCGCATCCGCAATCTGGCGGCCGATTTCAGCTTCGCCGTTGGCCGAGATGGTGCCAACCTGGGCCACTTCGTCGCTGTCCTTGACGGGACGCGAGGCAGCCTTGATCGCGGCCACAACCTTGGCCACGGCGATGTCGATGCCGCGCTTCAGGTCCATCGGGTTCATCCCGGCGGCCACGGCCTTCAGGCCGTCCTTGATGATGGCTTGCGCCAGCACGGTGGCGGTGGTGGTGCCGTCGCCAGCCTCGTCATTGGTGCGGGAAGCGACTTCCTTCACCATCTGCGCGCCCATGTTCTCGAACTTGTCGGCCAGTTCGATTTCCTTGGCAACGGTCACGCCGTCCTTGGTGATGCGCGGCGAGCCGAAGCTCTTGTCGATCACCACGTTGCGGCCTTTCGGGCCCAGCGTCACCTTCACGGCATCGGCGAGAATGTTCACGCCACGCAGCATGCGGTCGCGGGCATCGGTGTCGAACTTGACGTCCTTAGCAGCCATTTTGTCAGCTCCAGTTTGTCGATGTGTCTGTTGTCAGCGAAATCCGGCGGGGGCGCTCAGCCATCACGGCGAACGCCCCGTTTCCCTCAGGAGAGGATGCCCAGAATGTCGCTTTCCTTCATGATCAGCAGGTCTTTGCCGTCGATCTGCACCTCGGTGCCCGACCATTTGCCGAACAGAACGCGGTCGCCTTCCTTGACGGCCATGGCGATCAGCTCGCCATCTTCGTCACGCGCACCGGCGCCGACGGCAACCACTTCGCCCTCGGCGGGCTTTTCTTTTGCGGTATCGGGGATGATCAGGCCGCCCTTGGTCTTTTCTTCGCCTTCGATGCGGCGGACCAACACACGGTCATGCAGCGGTTTGAATGCCATCTGAGAACACTCCCTAGGTTCCAGGTTGAATACCGTTGTCACTCACCCAAGGCGAGTGCCAACGCCGCACAGATAGGCAGTCGATGCGCACCTGTCAACGCATGCCGTCGCGAAAATTGCGCCGGGGGCTTGGCCGCAGGGCCCGCCCGTGCCACGGTGCGCCCAGATGTCGCGCAACGTTTCACAGCCAGTCCAAGGCCCCATCCAAAGCCCAGCCCAAAGCCCAGCCCAAGGCCCAACCAAAGGATAGTCATGCACCGTTTCGTCTCTGCTCTTTCTGCCCTTGCGGCGCTGCTGTTCCTGGCCCTGCCTGCCCATGCCGAGTGCAAGGGGGCCAACCTCATCGCCGCCCTGCCCCCGGCCGAACGCGCAGAACTGGATGCCGCAGTGGCCGCACAGCCCCATGCCAGCGGAAATTTCTGGCAAGCCACCCGCCGGACCGCCGCGGGCGAAGAGCGTATCTGGCTGATCGGCACCTATCACATGGATGATCCGCGCCATGCCGCCACAATGGCGGCGGTCGGCCCCATGCTGGCCCGCGCCAGGACCCTGCTGGTCGAGGCAGGCCCCGAGGAGCAGGCGGCGCTGAAGGCCGCACTGGCCAAAGACCCCGCGCTGATGTTCGTCTATGATGGCCCCACCCTGCCCGAACGCATGGCCGCCGCCGAATGGCAGGCCGTGACCGACGCCATGCGCACGCGCGGCGTGCCGCCGTTTCTGGCCGCAAAATTCCAGCCCTGGTATCTTTCCATGCTGCTGGGCATGCCCGCCTGCGCCATGGACAAGATGAAGGCCGCCAACGGGCTGGATGCGCAGTTGATCGCACAGGCCGCCGTGCAGGGACTGCCCGTCCGCGCCCTTGAACCCTACGACACGGTGTTCAGCCTGTTCGGCAGCCTGACGGCGGACCAGCAGCTTGGCATGATCCGCTCGGCCCTCGCGATGGAAAGCCAGGGGGCCGACTATGCGGTGACGCTGGCCGATGCCTATTTCGCCGGCGAATCACGGCAGATTTGGGAATTTCTGCGCCTTGCCAGCCACAAGCTGCCCGGCGCGACACCCGCCAAGGCCGAGGCGGAATTCGCCATGATGGAAGAGGCGATGATGATGGCGCGCAACCGCGCGTGGATTCCGGTGATCGAAGCTGCCGCAAAGGACGGCCCGGTTCTGGCGGCTTTTGGCGCGCTGCATCTGCCCGGCAAAGAGGGCGTGCTGGCGCTTCTGGAACGGCAGGGCTATGTGGTCGAAGCCCTGCCCCTGCCCTCACACTGACAAGGCGATCAGTAGCGCGGGTTGAAGCTTGCGGCGTCGATGCCCAGACGGCGCAGGTCGTCGGCGTCGGGCTGGCGGCGGTCTTCGATTGCGGCGGCGGTACGGTTGGCGGCGCCAAAGGTGTCGAAAATCGTGTAAAGCACCAATCCAATGCCTTGAAGCACGGCAATCAGCGGCGCGGCGGGTCTGGTGGCAGTGATCTGCATGATCGTCCTCGGGTTTTCTTTCTGGGATACCGCGTGATCCTGTCTGCGGTACTCCTTTAGAATGTGGACAAAACCGTCTCGCCGCAATGCAGAATACGGGATTTCTGCCATGCAGCAGACGCATGGCTCCGGCCCTCGCCAGCCTGCCGCCAAGCGTGACATTCGCCGCCCGCACCCCTATAAGGCGCGCAAAGACCCCTCCCGCGCCGCAGGGCGCACAAACAGCAAGACGGACAGACACATGATCAAGGTATTCGGCCACAAATCCCCCGACACCGACAGCACCGGCTCGCCTATCATCTGGGCCTGGTATCTGACCGAGGTGCAGGGCACCCCCGCCACCCCGGTGCTGCTGGGCGAGCCCAACACCGAAGCCGCATTTGTGCTGACGCATTGGGATCTGCCGAAACCCGAAATCATCAGCGACGTGACCGCCGAGGATACCGTGGTGATCGTCGATACCAACAACCCCGCCGAACTGCCCCCCTCGGTGAATGATGCCAAGATCATCGGCATCATCGACCATCACATGCTGGTCGGCGGCCTGAAGACCAAGTCCCCCATCGACATCACCATCCGCCCGCTGGCCTGCACCGCCACCATCATGCATGACCTGATGGGCGACGCGCTGGCCCGGGCCCCCCGCGCGATCAAGGGCGCGATGCTGTCGTGCATCCTGTCCGACACGCTGGAATTCCGCAGCCCCACCACCACGCCGCATGACCGTGCCGTGGCCGAGAAACTGGCCGCCGACCTGCGCGTGAACATCGCCGAACTGGCCGAGGCGCTGTTTGCCGCCAAATCCGATGTTTCCGCCTTCTCTGACGCGGCCCTGCTGCGGATGGACAGCAAGGAATACAACGTGGCGGGCAAGGAACTGCGCGTGTCGGTGCTGGAAACCACCTCGCCCAAGACCGTGCTCGACCGCAAGGACAGCCTGATGGCGTCGATGGTGGATGTGGCCAAGGAAGACGGCGCCGATCAGGTGCTGCTGTTCGTGGTCGACATCCTGCGCGAAGAGGCCACGCTGCTGGTGCCCAACGATCTGGTGAAACAGATGGCCGAGGCGTCCTTCGGCTGCACCGTCACCGGCGACACCGTGGTTCTGCCCGGCATCATGAGCCGGAAAAAGCAGATCATCCCGGCGCTGAAGCTCTGATCGCAAAGGGCCGGGTGGCAACGCCCGGCCTCATCTCGCGCTCTGCATCGCCTGTGCATGCACTGTGCATCGCAATCACACCTGCGCAAAGGCCGCCCCATGACCCGCATCATCCCCGCACTGGCCGAGGTGGCCCCGCAATACCGCGCCCTGTTCTGCGATCTCTGGGGGTGCCTGCACAATGGCCAAACCCCCTTCCCCGCCGCCGTCGCCGCTTTGCAGGCCTTCCGCGCACAGGGCGGCGTGGTGGTGCTTGTCACCAATGCCCCCCGCCCGAAACCCAGCGTTGTCAACCAGTTGGACCGCATGGGCGTGCCACGCGACTGCTATGACGAACTGGTAAGCTCTGGCGATGCCGCGCAATATGCGCTGCTGACAGGTGCCGTGGGGCGGCGCATCTATTTTCTGGGGCCGGAAAAAGACAACGCCTTCTTCACCGATTTCGCGGATGATCTGGCCGAAACCGTCGCGGCTGAGGAACCCATCGTGAAAGTCCCGCTGGCCGAGGCTGAGGGCATCGTTTGCACCGGCCTGTTCGACGACCTGACGGAAACACCCGATGACTACCGCGCCACCCTGCTTCTGGCCAAAACGAAAGGGCTGAAACTGCTCTGCGCCAACCCCGATATCGTGGTCGACATGGGCGACAAGCGCATATTCTGCGCCGGGGCCATCGCGCAGGCCTATGACCAGATGGGCGGGGAAAGCCTGTATTTCGGCAAGCCGCATCCGCCGGTCTACGATCTGGCCCGCCGCCGTCTGGCCGCCATCAACCCCGCCATCGGGGCCGATGAAGTTCTCTGCGTGGGCGACGGCATCCTGACCGACGTTCTGGGCGGTGTGAACGAAGGGCTGGATACGCTGTTTGTCACCGGCGGGCTGGCCGCTGACCAGTTCGGCGCGGATTCTGACAACCCCGACAAGGGTTTGCTGGAAAACTGGCTGAAGCGCCAGCAGTTGGAAACCACGTTTGCCATCGGTCATCTGCGCTAAGGGGCAGATCGCCACAGCAACAAAATTACACCACCGGCCACACTTTCGGCTGATTGTTACTCAACAAACTTGCGCCGCACTGCGGCATCGCCTATGCTTTCCCTGCAAAGCACAGGAACAGCCAGATGCTCGACAACATGCCCCGCGGCACGATCTGCATTGAAGACATCGAAATCGGCATGGTCCGTTTCCTGCGCAAACAGGTGACGGACCGTGACATCGCCCTGTTCGCCGAGGTGTCCACCGACCACAACCCGGTGCATCTGGATGATGATTATGCCCGCGACACGATCTTTCAGGGCCGCATCGCCCATGGCATGCTGACCGCAGGGCTGATTTCGGCGGTGATCGGCGAACAACTGCCCGGCCATGGCACTGTTTATCTTGGACAATCGCTGAAATTCATGGCCCCCGTGCGCCCAGGGGATACCGTCTATGCCGAGGTCAAGGTGACAGCCATCGACCATGCAAAACGCCGCGTGACCCTTGAAACCCATTGCGCCGTGGGACATACCATCGTGCTGAAAGGCGAGGCGCTGGTTCTGGCGCCAAGCCGCAAGTTCGACTGACGGCGGGGCACCCCGCCACGGGGGCCGATGCGGATTGTTCAAGACTGGCAAGGGCTTGCCCCTGCGGATCGCGGTGCATCCGTGGCCATGGGCAATTTTGACGGCGTGCATCTGGGCCACCGCGCGGTGATAGACTTGGCGCGCGGCCAGGGCCCCCTGGGCGTGGTCACGTTCGAGCCGCACCCGCGCGAGTATTTTGCCCCCGCCGCCCCGCCCTTTCGCCTGATGAACCCCGAGGCGCGGGCCAACCGGCTGGCCAAGCTGGGGGTGGAGCGTCTTTATCAGCTGCCGTTCAACGCCGCGCTTGCCGCACTGACGCCCGAAGGGTTTGCGCGCGACGTGCTGGCGGGTGGCCTTGGCGTGCGGCATGTGGTGGTGGGGGCCGATTTCTGCTTTGGCAAGGGTCGCAGCGGCACGGTGGCCGACCTGCAACGCCTTGGCAACGCTTGTGGTTTTGCCGTCACGGTGGCCGACATGGTGCAGGCCGAAGGCACCGGCATATCATCGACCGCGATCCGCACCGCGCTGACCGAGGGCCGCCCGCGCGACGCCGCCGCCATGCTGGGTCACTGGCACCGGATCGAGGGCGAGGTGATTCACGGCGAAAAGCGTGGCCGTGAACTGGGCTATCCCACCGCCAACATGGCGCTGACCGGGCTTCACCTGCCGCGTCTGGGTGTCTATGCGGTAAAGGTCGATGTGCTGACCGGCCCGCAGGCGGGCAGCTATGGCGGGGCGGCCAGCCTGGGCGTGCGCCCGATGTTTGGTGAAAATACCCCCAATCTTGAAACCTTTCTCTTTGATTTCACAGGTGATCTTTACGGCCAGCATCTGTCGGTGGCCCTGATCGACTATCTGCGCCCCGAGTTGAAGTTTGATGGCCTGCCCGGCCTGATCACCCAGATGGATGCCGATTGCGGCCAGGCCCGCACCATTCTTGCCGCGCTGTGACCAACGTGGCCCTGCAAGATCACGGCTTTCCTTTCCGCGCACCAGACCGCACTCTGCAAGCATGAAAGCCCCCAAGCTCCGCCCGAAATTCTGGGAACGTGTCGCCCTGAAAGACATGACCTCGCCGGAATGGGAGGCGCTGTGCGACGGCTGCGGCAAATGCTGTCTGAACAAGATCGAATATGAGGATACCGGCGAGGTGGCCTTTACCCGCGTGGCCTGCCGCCTGCTGGATGGCGAGTCATGCCGGTGTTCGCATTACGAAACCCGCCGCCAGTTCGTGCCCGATTGCGTGCAATTGTCGCCCAAGACATTGACCAAGATAGCATATTGGCTGCCCCAGACCTGCGCCTACCGCCGGATTTACGAGGGCAAGCCCCTGTATGCTTGGCACCCCCTGATTTCCGGCAACCCCGAATCCGTGCATGACGCCGGGGCATCCGTGCGCGGTTGGTCGGTGCCGGAGTTCGAGGTCGCCGAGGAAGACTGGGAAGATTACATCATCGAGGAAACACCCTGATGTTCTTTGCCTCTGACAATGCATCCCCCGTGCCGCCGCAGGTGATGGCCGCTTTGGCCGAGGCCAATCAAGGCTATGCCATGCCCTATGGCAACGACCCGATCATGGCCAGGGTGCGCGCCCGCATCCGCGCGATTTTCGAGGCGCCCGAGGCTGCGGTCTATCTGGTCGCCACTGGGACGGCGGCAAACTCCCTTTCTCTGGCAATAGCTTGCCCACCCTGGGGCGCGGTGTTCTGCCACCGGCAGGCGCATATCGAGGCCGACGAATGCGGCGCGCCGGAATTCTACACCGGCGGTGCCAAGCTGGTGCTGGTTGACGGGGCAGAGGGCCGCATGACACCCGGCGCGCTGGCCGCCGCCATTGCCCGCACTGGCGGGTCGGTGCATGGGGTGCAGCGCGGGGCCGTCAGCATCACCAATGCGACCGAGGCGGGCACCGTCTATGCCCCCGCTGCCGTGGCGGCCCTGACCGCCGCAGCGGGTGGCCTGCCCTGCCACATGGATGGCGCGCGGTTTGCCAATGCGCTGGTGGCTAGCGGGGCTACGCCTGCGGAGATGACCTGGCGGGCGGGCATCGACATCCTGTCATTCGGCGGCACCAAGAACGGCCTGCTGGGGGTCGAGGCCGTGGTGATCTTTGACCCCGCAAAGGCCTGGGAATTCGAGTTGCGGCGCAAGCGAGCGGGGCATCTGTTTTCCAAACACCGCTATCTTTCGGCGCAAATGCTGGCCTATCTGTCCGATGACCTGTGGCTGACACTGGCCCGCGATGCCAATGCCATGGCGCAGCGGATGGCGGCGGGGCTGGCTGCGGCAGGCGTCACTTGCGACCACCCGGTCGAGGCCAACATCCTGTTCCCCCGCCTGCCCCGCGCCGCGCATGACCGCCTGCACGCAGCGGGCGCGGCCTATTACCCCATGGAAGCCTTGACCGATGATCGCCCAGCCCTCGCCCGGCTGGTCTGTTCCTGGTCCACCACCGAGGCCGAAGTGGATGCGTTTCTGGCGCTGGTCAGTGGCTGAAGCACGGATCTGACGACGCCCCCGCGCAAAGTTATGCCGCGTCACGCGCACGCCAGATGCCCTGCAATCGCCTCTGCCACCTCAGCCGCATGGGTCACGGGCAGCATGTGCCCGGCCCCTGGCACCACGGCCCGCGTGACCATCGGCAAGCGCCGCGCCAACTCGTCCATGATGGCCGCGATCACCGGGGGCGAGGCCCCGCCCTCCAGCAGCAGCACCGGCAGGCCCAAGCCCTCTAGCCGCCAGGGGGCCAGCAGGCCCGCCGCATCGTCGTTCAGCACCGGGTTCTGCGCGGCCACCAGCCCGATGCGCCGCAGGATATAGTCGCGCTGCAGCGGGGTCATCGCCAGCCACGGCTGGCCATTGCCCCAGATGGTATGAAAGGCCATTGCCGCAGCCTCGCGGTCGCCCGCCCGCATCGCCGCCTCGAACGGCGCATGGCTGGCCTGATGGGCGGCATAGGCCGGGCCACCCGCCGCCCGAGCGGCACAGAACAGCACCGGCTCTATCAGGGTCAGGCTGCGCACCGCCTCGGGCCGTTCCAGCGCCAGCCGCAGCGCCACGGTGGCACCAAAGGAATGGCCGATCACATCCACCGGCCCTGCCCCCGCCAGTTCCAGCGCGATGCGCGTCGTCAGGTCATGCAGGTCTTGCTGCCCGACCCAGGCACCGCTGCGGCCATGGCCCGGCAAGTCGGGCGCGATCAGCGACAGCCCCGGCAGACCCGCCGCCACCCCGGCCCATTCGCCCGAATGCGCAAGGCTGCAATGCAGCGCCAGCCCCTGCCGCGCGCCGCTGCCATAGACCCGCCAATGGGTCGGATGGCCGAAAACCTCTGCCTGCGGCATCAGAGGGTGGCCAGATGCCGGTCCAGATCCTCCAGCCGGTCCTGCCCCCAGAACATCTCATCCCCCACGATGTAGAAGGGCACGCCGAAGACACCCCTCGCCACCGCCTCTTCCAGGTTCGCGGCATAGGTCTCGGCTGCCGCCAGCATGTGCCGGTCGGCAATCGCGGGGTCAAAGCCATGGGCGGCCAGCACATCCTTGACCACCTCATCCTCGGCGATGTTGCGGTCCTCGGCCCACAGCGCGCGGCCAAAGCCATGCACCAGCCCGGCCACATCACCCCCCACCCGCGCCGCCGCGATCACGGCATAGCAGGACGGTGCCGGGTTCACCGGGAAATGCGCGGGCTTCAGGTTCAGCGGCAACCCGGCATTCGCGGCCTGCCGGCGCAGTTCCTGCAAGCGGTAAGCCTTGCGGCTGTCATGCCGTTCGGCCAGCACCTGCCCGCCGGTACGCGGAAACAGCGCGGGCGCATCCAGCGGCTTCCATGCCACCGTGGCCCCCTGCCCCGCCACAATCGCCGCAAAACGCGGCCCGCCCAGATAGACAAAGGGCGAGATCGTGGTGAAAAAATATTCGATATGAGCCATTTGGCCAAAGCCCCCCTGCCTGCGGTTTGCAAGACCCTAGCCGGGTGATATGCGGTGTCAACGTCACGATTCCGTCACTCGTGCCCCCGTTGCAAGGCCCACTGCAAGGAACATCCCCATGCCCGCCATGACCGAGCCGAAGCTGATTTCCGGCAACTCCAACCTCACCCTGGCCAAGGCCATTGCGCGGCGCATGTCAGTGCATCGCGGCATGGCGGTTAGCCTGGTGGATGCCCGGGTTGAACGCTTCAACGATCAGGAGATTTTCGTCGAGGTGTATGAGAATGTGCGGGGGGAAGACATGTATATCATCCAGCCCACTTCGAACCCGGCCAATGACAACCTGATGGAGCTGTTGATCATCGCCGATGCGCTGCGCCGGTCATCGGCCGACCGCATCACCGCCGTGATCCCCTATTTCGGTTACGCCCGCCAGGATCGCCGCGCCAAGGCCCGCACACCGATTTCGGCGAAACTGGTGGCCAACCTGATTGTCGAGGCGGGCATCGACCGGGTTCTGACGCTGGATCTGCATGCCGCGCAGATTCAGGGGTTTTTCGACATTCCGGTGGACAACCTCTATTCCGCGCCGGTGTTTGCGCTGGATATCGAGCATCACTTCAAGAACCAGCTGGAAGATGTGATGGTGGTATCGCCAGATGTGGGCGGCGTTGCCCGCGCGCGCGAGATTGCCAAACGCATCAACGTGCCGCTGTCGATCGTGGACAAACGCCGCGAAAAGGCGGGTGAAGTGGCGGAAATGACGGTGATCGGCAATGTGGCGGGCAAGAAATGCATCATCGTCGATGACATCTGCGATACCGCCGGGACACTCTGCAAGGCCGCCGAAGTGCTGATGCAGAACGGCGCGACCGAAGTGCACAGCTATATCACCCATGGCGTGCTGTCAGGGCCAGCGGTAGAGCGTGTGACGAATTCAGTGATGAAATCGCTGGTGATCACCGATTCCATCGAACCGACCGCCGCCGTGCGCGCCGCGCCCAACATCCGCATCGTGCCGACCGCGCCGATGTTCGCCCAGGCGATCCTGAACACGTGGAACGGCACATCGGTATCGTCGCTGTTCGAGACGGATACATTGGTGCCGATCTATGAGGGGATGTATCAGCGGGGGTAAGGCCCCCGGTCAACCCACATCCCATTCATCCTCATCCACCAGCGCGCCCAGCGCCGTCCAGTCGGCGCGGATGCGGGCGACGCGCGTGTCGCCCCAGGTGCGGAACACCAGATCGAACCCCGCCGCCGTCACATTCTCGGCGGCGATGTCGGCGCGGCTGTTGGTTTTCTTGTCCAGATCCCACATCGAGATGCCGACCATCACCACCGGCAGTTCGCGGAATGCCGTATCAAAGCGGATGCCATGGCGGCTTTCGCGCGGGCCGTTCCCGGCCCACATCACGCCGTCATCGGCAAAATCGGAAAACATCACGCGCGACCCCTGCGCGATTCCAATGCTGTTTCGGGAAATACGTTTCATGCTGTGCCTGCTGCTTTCGCATCAACCTACGGCAGAACCGGGCAAAAGTTGGCCCATGAAATGGCAAAAGGCCCCCGGCGTTGCACGGGGGCCTCAACTGTGACGCGAAAGGCGCAGGGTCAGTGCCCGGCGGCCACGCGCATCGCCAGCATGTCATTCACCAGCTTTTCAGCCTGATCGCGGTCATCGGCGGGGGCTGCGGCGGCCAGGGCACGCGCCTCGGCCACCAGATCGTCAAACACCGCGCCGGTGGCTTCTTCCACCGGGATGGCGCGTTCGGCCAGAACCGACACGCCGGTTGCGGTGATCTCGGCAAAGCCGCCGGTCACGGCAAATGCCTTGGTTCCCGCCGCACTCACCGCCCGCAGGATGCCGGGGCGCAGGGTGGTGATGGTGGGCGAATGCCCCTCCATCGCCGTCATGTCGCCATCGGCCCCCGGGATCTGCACCTCGGTCGCGGCGAGCGAGGCCAGCCTGCGCTCGGGCGACACGAGGTCGAATTGAAGGGTGCCTGCCATGATGCCCCCTTAGGCCGCAGCCGCTGCAAGGCGCTGTGCCTTGGCGATCACGTCATCAATGCCGCCGACCATGTAGAAGGCCGCCTCGGGCAGGTGGTCGTATTCACCGGCCACCACCGCCTTGAACGACGAGATCGTCACATCCAGCGGCACCTGCACACCGTCCGAGCCGGTGAACACTTTCGCCACGTCAAACGGCTGCGACAGGAAACGCTGGATCTTCCGGGCGCGGGCCACGGTCAGCTTGTCCTCTTCGCTCAGTTCGTCCATCCCCAGAATGGCGATGATGTCCTGCAACGATTTGTAGCGTTGCAGAATGCCCTGCACCGAACGGGCCACCAGATAATGCTCTTCGCCCAGAACCAGCGGGTCCATCAGGCGCGAGGTGGAGTCGAGCGGGTCAACGGCCGGGTAGATGCCCAGTTCCGAAATCGCACGGCTGAGGTTGGTCGTAGCGTCGAGGTGTGCGAAGGACGTGGCCGGCGCGGGGTCGGTCAAGTCATCGGCGGGCACATAGATCGCCTGCACGGACGTGATCGAGCCAGCCTTGGTCGAGGTGATGCGTTCCTGCAAGGCACCCATGTCGGTCGCCAGCGTCGGCTGATAGCCCACGGCCGAGGGGATACGGCCCAGCAGAGCCGACACTTCCGAACCGGCCTGGGTAAAGCGGAAGATGTTGTCCACGAAGAACAGAACGTCCGTGCCCGACTGGTCGCGGAACTGTTCGGCCAGCGTAAGGCCGGTCAGCGCCACGCGCATGCGCGCGCCCGGCGGTTCGTTCATCTGGCCATAGACAAGGGCCACTTTGGACTCCGACAGGTTATCCACCTTGATAACGCCCGATTCCATCATCTCGTGGTAAAGGTCGTTGCCCTCACGGGTCCGTTCACCCACACCGGCGAACACGGAGTAGCCCGAGTGCACCTTGGCGATGTTGTTGATCAGTTCCATGATCAGAACGGTCTTGCCCACACCGGCGCCGCCGAACAGGCCGATCTTGCCACCCTTGGAGTAAGGCGCCAGCAGGTCGATCACCTTGATCCCGGTCACGAGGATTTCCGAAGAGGTGGCCTGATCGGCAAAGGAGGGCGCAGGCTGGTGGATCGCGCGGTGTTCGGTCGCCTCGACCGGGCCCTTTTCGTCAATCGGCTCGCCGATCACGTTGAGGATGCGCCCCAGCGTGGCATCGCCCACCGGCACGGAAATGGGTGCGCCGGTATCCGACACGGGCTCGCCCCGCACCAGGCCCTCGGTTGCGTCCATGGCGATGGTCCGCACGGTATTCTCGCCAAGATGCTGGGCCACTTCCATGACCAGTCTCTTGCCGTTGTTGTGGGTGATCAATGCGTTGAGAATGGCCGGAAGCTCACCCTCGAACTGCACGTCCACCACGGCGCCAATCACCTGAGTGATTTTGCCCATTGCTGTCGCGTCTGCCATGTCAATTCTCCGTGCGGGTCAGAGCGCCTCGGCGCCCGAGATGATTTCGATGAGTTCCTTGGTGATCGCGGCCTGACGCGAGCGGTTGTACTGGATGGTCAGGCGGTTGATCATGTCGCCCGCGTTGCGCGTGGCGTTGTCCATCGCACTCATCCGCGCGCCCTGTTCGGATGCGCCATTTTCCAGCAAGGCCGTGAACACCTGCGTCGCCACGTTGCGCGGCAGAAGGTCGGCCAGAATGGCCTCTTCCGACGGCTCGTAATCATACAGCGCCGATACAGCCGGAGCGGCATCGAACTGCGCGGGAATGATCTGCTGCGCGGTGGGAATCTGGCTGATCACCGATTGGAACCGGTTGAAGAACAGCGTCGCCACGTCAAATTCGCCCGCATCGAACCGCGCCAGAATGTCGCGCGCAATGCCCTGCGCAGAGGCATAGCCCATGCGCTTGACAGCCGACAGATCGACATGGCCCACGAAATGCGCCGAAAGATCGCGCTTCAGCTGCTCGCGGCCCTTCTTGCCGACGGTGAGTATCTTCACCGTCTTGCCTTCGGCCAGCAGACGCTGGGCCTGCGCCCGCGCCAGACGCACGATGCTGGAGTTGAAGCCACCGCACAGGCCGCGTTCCGACGTCATCACAACCAGCAGATGCACGCGGTCAGCCCCCGTGCCTGCCAGAAGGCGCGGCGCGCCTTCCGACCCGGCCACGGCCCCCGCCAGCCCGGCCATCACGGCATTCATCCGTTCGGCATAGGGGCGGGCGGCTTCGGCAGCTTCTTGTGCGCGGCGCAGCTTGGCCGCAGCGACCATCTGCATCGCCTTGGTGATCTTCCGCGTGTTCTTGACGCTGGCGATCCGGTTTTTCAGATCCTTAAGGCTGGGCATCTGTTATCTCCCTGCCCCGCCCTCAGGCGAAGTCTTTGGCAAAAGCGTCCAGCGCAGCGCGGATCTTGGTTTCCAGCTCGCCCTTGACCTTGCGGTCGTTCAGCGTGATGTCGGCCAGCAGATCCTTGGCATTGGTGCGCAGGTGTTTCAGCAGACCGGCTTCATACCGGCTGACATCTTTCACCGGAACCTTGTCGAGATAGCCCTTGGTGCCCGCGAAGATCACGCAGACGATCTCTGCGTTGGTCAGCGGGGCATATTGCGGCTGTTTCATCAACTCGGTCAGGCGCGCGCCACGGTTCAAGAGCTGCTGCGTCGAGGCATCAAGATCGGACCCGAACTGCGCAAAGGCCGCCATCTCGCGGTATTGCGCCAGTTCCAGCTTCACCGGGCCAGCCACCGATTTCATCGCATCGGTCTGCGCAGACGAACCCACGCGCGACACGGACAGACCGGTGTTCACAGCCGGGCGGATACCCTGGTAGAACAGTTCGGTTTCCAGGAAGATCTGGCCGTCGGTGATCGAGATCACGTTGGTCGGAACGAAGGCCGAAAGGTCGCCGCCCTGGGTTTCGATGATCGGCAAAGCGGTCAGCGAGCCCGAGCCATGGTCAGCGTTCAGCTTCGCCGAACGTTCCAGCAGGCGTGAGTGGAGGTAGAACACGTCGCCCGGATAGGCTTCGCGCCCCGGCGGACGGCGCAGCAGCAGCGACATCTGGCGGTAGGCGACGGCCTGTTTCGACAGGTCATCATAGATGATCAGCGCGTGGCGGCCGTTGTCGCGGAAGAACTCTGCCATCGCGGTGGCCGAATAGGGGGCCAGGAACTGCATCGGCGCCGGGTCGGATGCGGTGGCGGCCACCACGATGGTGTAGGCAATCGCACCGGTCTCTTCCAGCTTCTTCACCAGCTGGGCCACGGTCGAGCGTTTCTGCCCGATGGCCACATAGATGCAATACAGCTTCTTGCCTTCGTCGTCGCCAGCGGCCTCGTTATAGACCTTCTGGTTCAGGATCGTGTCCAGCGCGATGGCGGTCTTGCCGGTCTGGCGGTCGCCGATGATCAGTTCGCGCTGGCCACGGCCAACCGGGATCATGGCGTCAACCGATTTCAGGCCAGTGGCCATCGGCTCATGCACCGACTGGCGCGGGATGATGCCGGGCGCCTTCACGTCGGCCACGCGGCGCTCCGAGAACATGATCGGGCCCTTGCCGTCGATCGGGTTGCCCAGACCGTCCACGACGCGGCCCAACAGGCCGTTGCCGCAAGGCACGTCCACGATGGATTTGGTGCGCTTGACGGTATCGCCTTCCTTGATCGAACGGTCGTCGCCGAAGATCACGACGCCCACGTTGTCAACTTCAAGGTTCAGCGCCATCCCACGGATGCCGCCGGGGAATTCCACCATCTCGCCGGCCTGCACATTGTCCAGCCCGTGGACGCGCGCAATGCCGTCCCCGACCGACAGCACATGACCCACTTCGGCAACTTCGGCATCCTGGCCGAAGTTCTTGATCTGCTCCTTGAGGATCGCAGAGATCTCAGCAGCCTGGATTCCCATCACCCAACCTCTTTCATTGCATTCTGGAGTGCCGCGAGCTTTGCCTTGACCGAGGTGTCGATCATGGTGGAGCCCAGCTTTACGACAAGACCACCGATGAGGGATTCATCGACGGCGGTTTTCAGTTTCACATCCTTGCCCACGCGCGCCTTCAGGGTCGCGGCCAGCTTGCCTGCCTGATCCGGGCTCAGCGGGGTGGCCGAAGTCACTTCGGCCGTCATCTCGCCCTTTGCGGCGGCGATGCGGGCGCGGATATTGGCGATCATCTGCGGCACCACGAACAGGCGGCGCTTTTGCGCCATCAGCGTCAGGGTGTTGGCGGTCAGGGCCGACAGGCCCATCTGTGCTGCAATCGCCGAAATCGCCCGGGCCTGATCGTCGCGGCTGTAGATCGGCGAGGCCAGAAGGCCCTTCAGATCGGCGCTGCCGGTGATCGCCGCATCGAGCGCGTCGATGTCGGATTCCAATGCGGCGAGCGAGTTGGCGTCATTCGCCAGTTCGAAGACGGCGGTGGCATAACGCGCGGCAATGCCAGAGGAAATCGAGGCTGGTTCGGACACGTCAACCCTTTCGATGTCAGGCCCCGGTCCATCAGCGCAGGACAGAGGCATTTCGTGGCGCATACGAGGCATATGCGTCTCAAATTCGTGGCGGGTGTAGCAGAGGTGTTCCTACCTCGCAACCGGGAAGGTCACAGGGAATTGAGGCCCCGACGCAATAAACAACCCCACAGGCCAGAGCCGGTGCGGCACAAGGCCGCGCCCTGCCCCGCAGCCACGAAACCAAGTGCCACGTGCGGGAATCAGCAGCTGCCGGTTGGCTGTTTCAGTGGCAACAGCAGCCCCGGCCCAAGCCACACCTGACGGGCCAGCGAGGTGAAAGCCGTTGGGCAGGGGCTGTTCTTTCGGTTGGGGCTTCTTGGCACCGGCCGGGCCTTGCCGTTCGTCTGGCGCAGCTGCCGGGTCTTGCGGTGCCCCGGGGCAGATTTGCGGTCACATCCTGCCAGACCATCCGCCATGACGCAATCAAAGGTAACAACCACTGCGCCCCGCCTTGGCGGATGGGCAGAGTTTGGCCGCAGCCATCCCGGCCAGCGCCCGTCGACAGACCGCATCAGCCCGGTTCGGCCACCGGTTGACGCACGCCTTCCAGCACGCGCAACGGGCGGCGGACCACGGCACCCAGCCCCCCGCGCGTGGGGGCATAGACCTGTTTCGTCGCCTCGACCATCAGCACACCGCCCGCCCGCCACGGCATGAAGCGCCGCCCCGAGGTTTCCCAGAAATCCGCGGTCTTCAGCCAGAACCGCTGATGCGCGGGCGGCACATACAGCGCGGCGGCGGAACGTTCAGGGGTAAAGGAATGGCGTTTCAGTTGCGATTCAAGCTGCGCCAGCGAATAGGGGCGGCCAAAGCCAAAAGGCGTGCCGTCGCGCCGCGCCCACAAACCGGAACGGTTGGGCACGATGAACAGCGCCTTGCCCCCCGGCCCCAGCACACGGAACGCCTCGTCGATCACCGCGCCCGCGTGGTCCGACGTTTCCAGCCCGTGCATCAGCACCAGCTTGTCCACCATGCCGGTGGACAAGGGCCAATGGGTTTCCTCGCACAGCACCGACACGTTTTCCATGCCCGCAGGCCAGGGCATCACCCCCTGCTGACCGGGCATCAGCCCCACCACGCGCCGCGCCCCGGCCAGATAGGGCCGCAGCAAGGGCACGGCGAAACCAAAGCCCACGACCGTCTGCCCCTTGGCCTCGGGCCACCAAGCCAGCATCTGATTGCGCACGGCGCGCTGCGCCACCCGGCCCAGCGGCGTGCGGTAATAGAAATTGCGCAGGTCGAGAACGTCCAGATGCATGCAGGTCTCGGGCAGGTCTCGGCTGGGCCGCCTTGCGGCGGCGGTGAACAGGGGCTGTGCGGGCGCTGTGCGGTGCGGGGCCTTGTGCCGACCCCGGATAGGCGCAACACTTGCACCGAACATAGCCGTCGGACAGGGGAAAAACCATGCCGCTTGAACTGATCACCCTGCCCTGCCTGACCGACAACTACGCCTACCTGCTGCATGACGCGGCCAGCGGGGACACGGCGCTGGTCGATGCCCCCGAGGCGGCACCCGTATTGGCGGCGTTGCAGGCGCGCGGCTGGCACCTGACCGACATCCTGCTGACGCATCACCACGGCGATCACATCGACGGCGTGGCGGCACTGGTGGCCGCCACCGGCGCGCGGGTGACGGGGGCTGCCGCCGATGCCCACCGCCTGCCCCCGCTGGACCGTGCCGTGGCCGAAGGCGACAGCTTCACCCTTGGCGGTGAGGCGGTGCATGTGCTGGACGTGTCGGGCCACACCATCGGGCACATCGCCTTTCACCTGCCTGGCGCGGGCCTGGTCTTTACCGCTGACAGTCTGATGGCCATGGGCTGTGGCCGCCTGTTCGAGGGCGCACCCGCGCTGATGTGGCAAAGCCTGTCAAAGCTGGCCGCGCTGCCGCCGGAAACGCTGGTCTGTTCTGGCCATGAATATACGGCCAGCAACCTGCGCTTTGCTTTGTCCCTTGAACCCGCGCACCCCGCGCTTATCTTGCGCGGTGACAAGATCAGCGCCGCACGGGCCAAAGGCCAGCCGACCGTGCCGTCGCGCCTGTCGGATGAGCTGGCCACCAACCCCTTTTTGCGCGCGCGCGATCCCGCCCTCAAGGCGGCCATCGGCATGGCGGGCGCGCCCGACGCGGCGGTCTTTGCCGAACTCCGCGCCCGGAAGGACAAATTCTGACCCGCTGCCCGCCGAACGATCACAATTTGCATCGTTGATCACGGAAACAGCAAATCGACGGAAATAACACTTGAAGCGCGGCAAATAAAACCGAACTTTAACCTCATGAGGCAAAGGTCAAGATGGGCCCAATGGCCCCTCCGGCCCGCAGGACAGGAGCACCACGAACGTGCCATCTTTTTCCACAACACTCGAGCAAGCCATCCATGGCGCCCTTGCGCTTGCGAATGCCCGCCGCCACGAACTCGCCACGCTGGAACATCTGCTTCTGGCGCTGCTGGATGAACCCGACGCCGCCCGCGTGATGAAGGCCTGCTCGGTCGATCTGGACGAGCTGCGCAAGACGCTGGTGGATTTCATCGACGACGACCTGTCCACGCTTGTGACCACGGTCGAGGGGTCCGAGGCTGTGCCGACCGCCGCCTTCCAGCGCGTTATCCAGCGTGCGGCGATCCATGTGCAAAGTTCGGGGCGCACCGAGGTGACGGGCGCCAATGTGCTGGTCGCCATCTTCGCCGAACGCGAATCGAACGCCGCCTATTTCCTGCAGGAACAGGACATGACCCGCTATGACGCGGTGAATTTCATCGCGCATGGCGTGGCGAAAGACCCCAGCTATGGCGAGCCCCGGCCCGTGACCGGCGCAGAAGAACCGCATGAAACGCCAAAGGCCGAGGCGGGCGACCAAAAGGAATCCGCCCTGTCGAAATACTGCGTCGATCTGAACGTCAAGGCGCGCAAGGGCGACGTTGACCCGCTGATCGGCCGCGAGGCCGAGGTGGAACGCTGCATCCAGGTGCTGTGCCGCCGCCGCAAGAACAACCCGCTGCTGGTGGGCGACCCCGGCGTGGGCAAGACGGCAATTGCCGAAGGTCTGGCGTGGAAGATCATCAATTCGGAAACGCCCGAGATTCTGGCCCATGCCACCATCTTCAGCCTTGATATGGGCGCGTTGCTGGCTGGCACGCGGTATCGTGGTGATTTCGAGGAACGGCTGAAAGCCGTGGTGAAAGAGATGGAGGATCACCCCGACGCGATCCTGTTCATCGACGAAATCCATACCGTCATCGGTGCCGGTGCCACCTCGGGCGGGGCGATGGATGCATCGAACCTGCTCAAGCCCGCGCTTCAGGGCGGCAAGCTGCGCTGCATGGGTTCGACCACCTACAAGGAGTTCCGCCAGCATTTCGAAAAGGACCGCGCCCTTTCCCGCCGGTTCCAGAAAATCGACGTGAATGAACCCTCGGTGCCCGATGCCATCAAGATCCTGATGGGCCTGAAGCCGCATTTCGAGGAACACCACGACCTGCGCTATACCGCCGACGCCATCAAATCGGCGGTGGAACTGGCGGCGCGCTACATCAATGACCGCAAACTGCCCGACTCGGCGATTGATGTGATCGACGAGGCCGGGGCAGCGCAGCATCTGGTCACGGAATCCAAACGCCGCAAGACCATCGGCATCAAAGAGATCGAGGCCGTGGTGGCCAAGATTGCCCGCATCCCCCCGAAATCGGTGTCAAAGGATGATGCCGAGGTGCTGCGCGATCTGGAAAAGACGCTGAAACGCGTGGTTTTCGGGCAGGACAATGCCATTGTCGCCCTGTCATCGGCCATCAAACTGGCCCGCGCGGGCCTGCGCGAACCGGAAAAACCCATCGGCAACTATCTGTTCGCCGGACCGACAGGTGTGGGGAAAACCGAGGTGGCCAAGCAACTGGCCTCGATCCTTGGCGTGGAACTGCTGCGTTTCGACATGTCGGAATACATGGAGAAACACGCCGTTTCCCGCCTGATCGGTGCCCCGCCCGGCTATGTCGGCTTTGACCAGGGCGGCATGCTGACCGATGGCGTGGACCAGCATCCGCATTGCGTGCTGCTGCTGGACGAGATGGAAAAGGCGCACCCGGATGTCTACAACATCCTGTTGCAGGTGATGGACCACGGCAAGCTGACCGACCACAACGGCCGGTCAGTGGATTTCCGCAACGTGATCCTGATCATGACGTCGAACGCCGGCGCGTCGGAAATGTCGAAATCGGCCATCGGCTTCGGCCGTGACCGCCGCACGGGCGAAGATACGGCGGCGATCGAGCGGACGTTCACGCCTGAATTCCGCAACCGTCTGGATGCCGTGATCTCCTTTGCCCCGCTGGGCAAGGAAATCATCCTGCAAGTTGTTGAAAAGTTTGTGCTTCAGCTTGAAGCGCAGCTGATGGACCGCAACGTTCACATCGAGTTGTCGGATGAGGCTGCGATCTGGCTGGGCGACAAGGGCTATGACGACAAGATGGGCGCGCGTCCGCTGGGCCGGGTGATCCAGGAACATATCAAGAAGCCGCTGGCCGAGGAACTGCTTTTCGGCAAGCTGGTCAAAGGTGGCGTTGTGCGTGTGGCGGTCAAGGATGACGCCATCGTGCTGAACATCGAAGAGCCGCAGAAGCCGCGGCTGACCGGGCAGAAACCGCCGTTGCTGACGGCGGAATGATCCGGCCTCTGGCCCTGACCTTCGCCCTCGCAGCCACGGCTGCGGGGGCTTTTGATTTGCAAATGCCGCTGGATTGCACCCTGGGCGACACCTGCTTCATCCAGCAGTATGTGGACCGCGACCCTTCGCCCGGCGTCACTGATTTCACCTGCGGCCCGCTGGCCTATGACGGACATGAGGGCACCGATTTCGCCTTGCCCTCGCTCGCCGCCATGCAGACGGGCGTGGCGGTGCGCGCCGCCGCCCCCGGCGTGGTGAAGGGCGGGCGCGATGGCATGCCCGACATCGCGGTGAACACCCCCGGCGCCCCCCCGCTGGAAGGCCGCGATTGCGGTAACGGCGTGCTGATTGAACATGATGGCGGCTGGCAAACGCAGTATTGCCATATGAAACAAGGCTCTGTCGCCGTGCGTGCCGGTGATGTCGTGGCGGCTGGTGCGGTGCTGGGGCAGGTGGGCCTGTCAGGCAACACCGAATTTCCGCATCTGCACCTGACCCTGCGCCGTGATGGCCGCACCATCGACCCTTTCGACCCGGATGAGGTGCTGACCTGCGGCGCGCCGCCTGCGCCCGCCCTCTGGGCCACACCCCTGCCTTATCAGCCGGGCGGGCTGATCGCCCTTGGCTTTGCCACCGAAGTGCCCGCCTTTGACGCGCTGAAGGCGGGCCTTGCCAGCCCCGCCACGCTGCCTGCCGATGCGCCCGCGCTGGTGCTGTGGGCCTATGCCTTTGGCAGCCGCGCGGGCGATGCACTGGTGCTGGCCATCACCGGCCCCGCCGGTCAGATCATCAACGAATCCATGGCGCTGGACCGCACACAGGCACAGCTTTTCCGCGCCGCTGGCCTGCGCCTTCCCCCGGCGGGCTGGCCCGCAGGCAGCTACAGCGGCACGGCGACGCTGGTGCGTGGCAATGAAACCATCGACACGGGCACCATCACCCTGATCGTCGGCAACTGACCTGAGAGTCCAAGCCTGTCTTTCCAGACCAAAGTATCCCGGGGTGATGCGCGGCTGGAAACCCGCTGGAGGAGGGTTTCAGCAAAGAACGCCTTGCCCACGGCAAGGCTGGGGGGGGGGCAGCGCCCCGGGGCCGGAAACCGGCGCTACCGTTCCGTCAGCTTCAACTCGATCCGCCGGTTCTGCGCGCGGGAGGCGGCGCTGTCGCCCTCCGCCACCGGTTGCCATTCGCCAAAGCCGGTGGCCGCCATCCGCCCCGGCGGAAAGCCAAGCTGATCCTGCATGTAACGCACCACCGACAGCGCGCGGGCCTGGCTCAACTCCCAATTGTCGGCGAATGCGCCAAGGCCCGACAGTGGCACATTGTCGGTATGGCCATCCACCCGGATGATCCAGTCGATGCCCGGCGGAATCTGCTGCGCCACCTCGTTCAGCGTGTCCACCACCCCGGCGATCTGGCGCTGGCCTTCGGGGGCGAGATCGGCAGAACCCTGATTGAACAGCACCTCGGACGAGAACACGAAACGATCGCCCACGATGCGCACGCCCTCGCGCCCCGCCAGAACCGCGCGCAACTGGCCGAAGAATTCGGAACGGAAGCGTTCCAGGTTCACCGCCTCGGCCTCCAGCCGCTTGCGTTCGGCCTCTTCCAACTCGGCGCGGCGGCGCTGTTCGGCGGCCACCTGTGCCAAAGCCGAGTTCAACTGGCTGCCCAGACTTTCCAGTTGCACCTGCGCCGCCTGATCCTCGGCGCGCGAGGCATCCAGAATGCCCTGCAACGACCCGAGTTGCGCCTGTAGTGCCGCGATCTGTTCGTTCAGCAGCGCCACCCGCCGCTGGCTTTCCAGCGACCGTTCCTGTTCCGCCGTCAGTGCCTGTTCGGCGGCGGCCAGCAGGGCTGCACGTTCGTCAGTGCTGCTGGCGGCGCGGGCGGCATCGGTCTGGGCGGCGGCCAGCAGGGTAAGGGTTTCCTCGGCCCGCTTGCGCTGCTCTTCCAGTGCCAGTGTCATGGCGGTCAGTTCGGCATCCGATTCCGCCAGCCGTTGCCGCAGCGCCTCGGCCGCCGCCTGATCGGCCAGCCGGGCGGCCTCGGCCTCGGTCAGCGTGGCATCCACACCCGCCAGACGTTCACGCAGCGCCTCGGCAGCGGCGAGTTCGGCCAGCCGCGCGCGTTCGGCCTCGGACAGGTCGGCCTGCAACGCCTCGACCTGTGCGGTCAGCCCGGCGGTGCGTTCATCCACGCTTTCCAGACGCGCCAGCGCATCAACCAAGGATGCCTGCCCTTCGGCCTCGCGCCGCCTGAGGTCGGCTATCAGCACATCCAGCGCCTCGCGCCGCGCGGCGGCAAGGCGGGCGGCCTCGGCCTGCGCATCCACCTCGGTGCGGGCGCGGGCCAACGCCAGTTGCAGCGCCTCTTGCTCTGTCACCAACCGGGCCTGCGCGGCCTCCAGTTCCGCCACGCTGGCAGTCAACGCCGTGGCCTGCCCCCGCGCCGCATCGCGTTCGGCCAGCAGGCTGGCCACCTGCGCCTCGAAACTGGTGATGCGGGCGCTGGCGGCGGCAAGTTCGCCGTCGCGCGCGGTCAATTGCCCGGACAGCGTGGCGATCAGGCTGGCCTGCGCCTCGCCCGCCGCCTGCGCCGCCGACAGGTCAGACCCCAGACGCCCTACCTCTTGCTGAAGCTCCTCGGCGCGCTGGCGCTCCAGCCCCAGCGCATCGGCCAGGCTGGCGACCTGTTCGGTCAGGCTGTCCAACTCACCGTCCTGCGTGGTGATCGTTTCGCGCAACACCGATTGCACCACCATGAAGATGGTCAGCACGAACATCAGCACCAGCAGTAGTGCCGTCATCGCATCGACAAAGCCGGGCCAGATGTTCGATTCGCGGCGACCGTTGCGGCGTGACAGGGCCATGGCCTAGCCCCGCCCGACGGCGCCGCGCGACAATTGCCGGATCGCAGCCGTCAGCGCCGCCAGATCGCCGCGCAGGTCGGTCACGCTTTCCTGCCGCCCGGCCGACAGTTCTTCCAGTATCCGCAACAATTGCACGTCGATGGACCGCAGCCGCATGCGGCTTTCGGCATCGGCATGGGCGCTGCTTTCGACCCCGGTCAGCGCCTCGGTCAGTTTTTCCTGCCCCTCGGCGATACGGGCCAGCAGCTGCGCCTGCACGCGCTGATCTTCGGCCCCGCGTTCCACCAGCGTGCCCACAGCCTCGGCCAGTTCGCCGATCCTGTCATCGACCAGCGCGCGGCTGGCCTCCGACTGGGCGAACAGGGTCTGCAAGCCCTCCATCTGTGTGGTCATGTGGTCCAGCAGCGATCCCAGAACAGCCTGATCGCCGCCCTCGCCCTCGCCACTGGAAAATCCCAGCCGGGTGATTTTCGACAGCCATTCCTCAAGCTCGCGGTAGAAACGGTTCTGGCCGTGGCCCGCGAACAGTTCCAGCAGCCCTACGACCAGCGAGCCCGCCAACCCCAGCAGCGACGACGAAAACGCCGTGCCCATGCCGCCAAGCTGCGCCTCCAGCCCCTTCATCAGCTGGCTCAGCACATCGGCCCCGCTGGCACCCGAGGTGTTCGACAGTGACCGGATCGTTTCCACCAGCGCGGGCACCGTGGTGGCCAGACCATAGAACGTGCCCAGAAGCCCGAGGAAAATCAGCAGGCTGCCCAGATAGTGCGTGACATCGCGCGCCTCATCCAGCCGGCTGCCCACGGAATCGAGGATGGACCGCGACGAGCTGGCCGAAATCTGCATCCGCGCGCCGCGCGAGGCCAGCAGGGTGGCCAGCGGTGCCAGCAGGTTGGGCGGGGGGGCAATGTCCTGCCCCGGGCGCTGCTTTACGAATTCCTCCAGCCAGGCGATCGACAGCATCAGCCGCGCCACCTGCACGAAACATGTGACAACACCGAACAGGAACACCGCCGCGATGAATCCGTTCAGCCAGATCTTTGCCAGAAACAGCGAAGCGAGCTGCGGAAAGGTCAGCACCACGCCCAGCACGACCAGCGCGGTCACGATCAGCATCAGCACAAGCTGGCGGACAGGTTGGGTAAAGAGCCGCGACGCGGGGGCGAAGGTCTTGTCCATAAGGTCGTGACGCCCTTTGTTTTCTGCTGCTGCACAATAAGCCCGGCCCGTGCCGCTGCCAACCGGGAAAGGCGTCAAATCCCCGTGGCGTGGCTTGGGTGACGCAGCCGGGCCGCCAGCCAGCGCAGATCGGAATCGGCGATGCCAAGGCTTTCCAGATGATCGGCGGTGTTGAACAGGTATTCGGCGTTGGGCCCGCGCCCGCCCACGGCCCGGGCGATGATCGCCGCCTGATCTTCCAGCGCCAGCCCGCCGCAATACTGCTCATGCGCGGGGTCGATCACATAGGCCAGCGTTTCGACCTGCGCGCCCGAGGCCAGCGTGACCGGCAGATGCGTTTCCAGATAGGCCGACGAGATCAGTTCGCGTTCACGCAAGGTGGCAAGCGTGTCACCCTCGGCACCCGCCGCCACCAGAAAGGCCAGCCCGTCGCAATGGGCCCCTGCCGCGCGGTCCAGCGCCAGCACCAGCCCCGGGTCGGCCATCGTGCCGCGGTGGTGGATTGACCGCATGCAGAAACTGCGGTGCCAGCCCGCCAGCCGTGCCACCTCGGCCCGCTCCACCGCAAAGCCCTGGTTCCAGATCAGCGAACCATAGCCAAAGACCCACAGCCGTTCGCGCATGCGCTGGCCCTCCTTCGCGCCGCCCTGTAAACAACAGCCTCGGCGGAATGGAAAGGGCGGGCGATGCGGGCACTGGTAAGAGTGGTTCTGGTGCTGGCGGTGCTTTACGCGGGCTATTGGTTCGTGGGGTCGCGGGCGCTGGAGCGCGGGGCCGAAGCGTGGTTTCAGCAGCAGGCGGCGGCGGGTTTCATCGCAGAGCGTGAAAGCCTGTCGGTGCAGGGATTTCCCAGCCGGTTCGACCTGACGGTGAACGGGCTGCGTCTGGCCGACCCTGCGACCGGCATCGGCTGGGAGGCGCCTTTCGTGCAGGTGTTCAGCCTGTCCTACAAGCCATGGCATGTGATCGCGGCCTTTGCACCGCAGCAGATTGTCCGCACACCGTCCGATGATGTGACGCTGGACGCGGCCAAGTTGCAGGCCAGCGTAATCGTGACACCCGGCCCTGCCCTTGCGCTGGACCGGGTGGCACTGGCAGGTGAGGGCCTGCGCGCCACCTCGTCGATCGGCTGGAGCCTGGCCGCAGACAGTGCCCGCTTTGCCACCCGGCGTCTGGATGGCACCGACAACGCGCATGACATCGGGATCGAGGCGACAAACATCAGCCCGGACGCCAGCCTGCTGACCGCCCTTGGCGCGGCCAGCCTGCCCGGCCAGATCGACCTGGCGCGGCTGACGGCAACCGCCAGCTTTTCCGCCCCGCTGGACCGGCACGCAGGCGCAACCCGCCCGCAGCTGCTGGCGCTGGAAATTGGCGAGGGCCTGCTGCGCTGGGGCGATCTGGGCCTGTTTGCGCGGGGCAGCCTGGTGGCCGACGCACAGGGGCAGGCCGAAGGCCGGGTAGAATTCAGGTTGGACAACTGGCCCAAGGCGGTGGATCTGGCGGTGGCGCTGGGGCTGATGACGCCCGAGGTGGCCCCAACATGGCGGAATGCGCTGACGCTGCTGGCCGCTGGCGGCAACACGGTGGAGGTTCCTCTGACCTTTGCCCAGGGGCGGATGAGCCTCGGGCCGCTGCCCATAGGCCCCGCCCCCCGGCTGCACTGAACCGAATAGCACCGGACCCACACCAGAAAAATCGAACATTCCGGGGTGGAAACACGCTTGGCCAAATCATCCGGAAGTTGCTGAATTGGGTGAAGAAACCCTTGCACAGGCATGAAATTGCTGGATTAGCTGAAAGCTGTGGCCAATTCATCATAGCCAAAACCCCCGCAGGCTGCTACATTTTGCGATAACGATAAAAAATCGAGCAGGCAGACAGGCATATGGGAACGGGCTTTCGCGGCACGTTCGTCATTTCCTGGTCACAGACAGAAGTAGACGGTCTTCGGGCCGCGCCGTTGGATGCGTTGGGCGTCGGTGCTGCATGGCGCTGGACAGGCAGCAGCGTGCGCGTCGAGGGGCCGCAGGAATTCCTGCTTCTGGAAGGGGCCGAGGGGGCGGCGGAAATAAGGAAACGCGCGGCGCGCGTGGTGCGGCGCCTTGTCGGCGTGGCCGTGGGGGCAGGCGCTCGTCCGCATCCCCTGCACGACGACCCGCAAGACGACATGCCGGACCAGAGCTTTGTGGTGACGGACGGGCACCAGACCCATGCCGTCACCGTCATCGACGTGCCTGATACAGGCGCGCGGCTGCTTTTGTTCGTGGGCAATCCGCCTCCGGCTGACACTGATCTGTGGGTGGTGCGCATCGCGCTGGACCGCACGGCGCGGGCGGCGGGCGCCAGGGCTGCGGGCGGGGTGATCTGCTTTACCCCCGATACCGCGATCAAGACGCCCGAAGGGCCCCGGCTGATCCAGGATCTGCGCCCGGGCGACCGGATACTGACCCGCGACAATGGCGCGCAGCCGGTGATGTGGACCGGCCATCGCCGCATGACGGGCGCGCGGCTTTATGCCATGCCGCATCTGCGCCCGATCCGGTTCCGCACCGGCGCGCTTGGCATCGGGCGGCCCGACCGCGACCTGATCGTGTCGCCCCAGCACCGCATGCTGGTGAAGGGCGCTGCGGCACAGGCGCTGTTCAACACACCCGAGGTGCTGGTGGCCGCCGAAGACCTGCTCAGCGATCAGGCGGTGTCGGTAGACCACGCGCTGCGCGACGTGACCTATGTGCATATCCTGTTGGAACGGCACAACATCGTCTGGGCCAACGGGCTGGAGACGGAAAGTTTCCACCCCTCGAACACGGCACTGGAAATGGTGGAACCGGCGCAGCGCGCCACATTGCTGGGCCTGCTGCCGGGCATCGCCGAGAACCCGCACACCTATGGCGACTATGCGCGGCGCAACATTTCAGGCCCCGAAGCCGCCATACTGCGGCATGACATGGCGGCCTAAGCCCCTGTTGACACCACCGGCGCGCGCTGTATAAGCCGCCAATCCCGGGTTTACGCCCGGGGTTTTTCATTGGTGTTGGTGGCCCCTGCAAGGGGATGCCTGTCAGCCGCAAGGCAAAGGACAACGCCCTTCGACATCGCCGGACGCCCGAAACCGCAGCGCGGGACGGGCAATGGCACCAACTGAAGGAGATCAGCCGTGACCAAACGCACGTCTGCCAAGCATAAAATCGACCGCCGCATGGGCGAAAACATCTGGGGCCGTCCGAAATCCCCGGTGAACAAGCGCGAATACGGCCCCGGCCAGCACGGCCAGCGCCGCAAGAACAAACTTTCCGACTTCGGCACCCAGCTGCGCGCCAAGCAGAAGCTGAAAGGCTACTACGGCGATCTGACGGAAAAGCAGTTCCGCAAGATCTATGCCGAGGCCGAGCGTGTGAAGGGCGACACCGGCGAAATGCTGGTTGGCCTGCTCGAGCGTCGTCTGGACGCGGTGGTTTACCGTGCCAAGCTGGTGCCCACCGTCTTTGCCGCCCGCCAGTTCGTGAACCACGGCCATGTGACCGTGAACGGTGTGCGCGTGAACATCGCGTCTTACCGCGTGAAAGAGGGCGACCTGATCGAAGTGCGCCAGAAGTCCAAGCAACTGGCCATCGTGCTGGAAGCGGTGCAACTGGCCGAGCGTGACGTTCCCGACTATCTGGAAGTCGACCATTCCAAGATGACCGTGAAGTTCGTGCGCACCCCGGGTCTGGGCGACGTGCCCTATCCGGTGGTGATGGAACCGAACCTGGTCGTGGAATACTACGCCAAGAACTGATCCGGCGCATTTGCTGCCGATCCGAAGGCCCGCCCCAGTGGCGGGCCTTTGTCATTGATTGGCAGGTGATTGAATTGGCGCGGGCAATTGCCTAGATGCCGCACAGGCAATGCAAGGGGCAGCGATGACCGACAAACCCACACTCGAAACACGCTTTGAACGCGGGCTTTTCGCCTCGCGCTGGCTGATGGCGCCGATGTATCTGGGGCTGGTGGTGGCGCTGGGAATGCTGACCATCGTGTTCGTGCGCGAACTGGCCTATTATGCCCCCAAGGCCTTTACCATGGCCTATGACGAGGCGATCCTGGCGGTGCTGACGCTGATCGATTTGTCACTGGCGGCCAACCTGCTGCTGATCGTGCTGTTTTCCGGCTATGAAAACTTTGTGTCCAAGCTGAACATCGGCAATGCCGAAGACCGGCCCGACTGGATGGGCAAGGTTGATTTTTCAGGCCTGAAGATGAAGCTTATCGCCTCTATCGTGGCGATTTCGGGTATCCATCTGCTGAAACGCTTCATGGAGCTGGGCAATCCGGGCATTCCGGTATCGGGCGATGACGGCACTCTGCAATGGATGGTCGTGATTCACCTGACATTTGTGATCTCGGGTGTGTTGCTGGCGCTGATGGACTGGCTGGCCTCAAAGACCGACAAGCACTGATCGGGCACTGATCGGGCACTGATGCGGCACAGAATATCGCACTGGTCTTGCGCCCTGCGGGCCGTTACAACCCGCAGGCAACAGATCAGGTGAGACATGAGTGACGCCATACGCCCGCAGCCCGGCATTCTGGACATCGCGCTTTACGAGGGCGGGAAAAGCCATGTGGCGGGCGTGGCGAATGCGCTGAAACTGTCATCGAACGAAAACCCCTTTGGCCCGTCCGATCGCGCCAAAGAGGCGTTTCAACGCACGGTGCACACGCTGCACCGCTACCCGAACACCGACCATCACAACCTGCGCCATGCCATTGCCGAGGTGCACCGGCTGGATGCCGACCGGGTGATTTGCGGCTGTGGGTCGGATGAGATCATCACCTTTCTGATGCAGGCCTATGCCGGGCCGGGCGACGAGGTGGTTTTCACCGAACACGGGTTTCTGATGTATCGCATTTCCGCGCTGGCGGTGGGGGCGACGCCGGTAGAGGTGGCGGAACGCGAGCGCACGGCGGATGTCGATGCGATTCTGGCCGCCTGTTCGCAGCGCACGAAACTGGTGTTCATCGCAAACCCCAACAACCCCACCGGAACGATGATCGGTGCCGCCGATGTGGCGCGGCTGGCCGATGGCCTGCCGCGGCAGGCGATACTGGTGCTGGACGGGGCCTATGCCGAATATGTGCAGGGCTATGACGGGGGCCTCGGGCTGATCGAAAGCCGCAGCAACGTGGTGATGACCCGCACATTTTCCAAGATTTACGGGCTGGGCGGGCTGCGGATTGGCTGGGGTTACGGGCCAAAACCGATCATTGACGTGCTGAACCGCATCCGTGGGCCGTTCAACCTTTCCACGGCCCAGCTTGAGGTGGCCGAAGCCGCCGTGCGCGACCAGGATCATGTGAACCGCTGCCGGACCGAAAACGCCCGCTGGCGCGCCTGGCTGGCCGAGGCGCTGGCCGAGCTTGGGGTGCCGTCCGACACCTCGCTGGCGAATTTCGTGCTGGCGCGCTTTGCCGACGCCGCCGAGGCGGAAAACTGCGATGCATTTTTGCAGACCCAGGGGCTGATCGTGCGGCGGGTCAGCGGCTACAAGCTGCCGCATTGCCTGCGCATCACCGTGGGGGATGAGGCGTCATGCCGCCGCGTTGCCCATGCCATCGCCCAGTTCAAGGGCCTGCGCTGATGGCGGCGATCTACAACCGCGTGGCGCTGATCGGGCTGGGGCTGATTGCCTCGTCAATGGCGCATGCGATGCGGGCCGAGGGGCTGGCGGCCGAGATCGTGGGCTATGCGCGTTCCGCCGAAACCCGGGCCACGGTGCGCGAGCTGGGGTTCTGCGACCGGGTGACAGACACGGCGGCCGAGGCTGTGGCCGGGGCCGATCTGGTGGTGCTGGCCGTGCCGGTGGGTGCGATGGGCGCGCTGGCCGAGGAAATCGCACCGCATCTGGCCCCCGGGGCCATGGTAACGGATGTGGGGTCGGTGAAACAGGCGGTCATTGCCGCCGTCGTCCCGCATATCCCGGCGGGTGTGCATTTCATCGCCGGGCATCCGCTGGCGGGCACCGAACATTCGGGGCCGCGTTCCGGCTTTGCCACGCTGTTCCGCAACCGCTGGTGGCTTTTGACGCCTGCCGAAGATGCAGACCCGGTGGCCTTGGCCCGGCTGCGCGCGCTGTGCGAGGGCATGGGTGCCAATGTCGATGTGATGGACGCCCCGCATCACGATCTTGTGCTGGCCGTCACCAGCCACACGCCGCATCTGATCGCCTATACGATGGTGGGCGTGGCCGACGACCTGCGCCGAGTCACCGACAGCGAGGTGATCCGGTATTCTGCCGCCGGTTTCCGCGATTTCACCCGCATCGCGGCCTCTGACCCGACCATGTGGCGCGACGTGTTCCTGACCAACAAGGAGGCGACGCTGGATATTCTGGGCCGCTTCACCGAGGAACTGTTTGCCCTGCAACGCGCCATCCGGCTGGGCGACGGCGATCATCTGCACAAATACTTCACCCGCACCCGCGCGATCCGGCGCGGGATCATTGAGGCGGGGCAGGATACATCGGCCCCCGACTTCGGGCGCAGCGGCACGACTGCCGCGCCGGGGGCATGACGGATGCGGGCTGTGGTGCCCTTGCTGCTGGGTCTGGTGCTGCTGGCCGGTGCGGCGGCGGCGGCGCCTGAAACCTCGCTGCGTCCCAAACCGCGCCCCTTTGCGACAATGCCCATGCCGGTAGGCGCACCGGTGGCGCTGACCCCGCCGGGCGAACTCGCCCCCGCCCAGCAGGGCACCGCGCCCGCCACCGCGGCGCAGCCCCCTGCCCCCACGGTTGTCGCCAACCCTTCCGGCAGCATCGAGCGCCCGTCGCTGCGCCCCCAACTGCGCCCTGTGCGGCAGGTGGCCGCCGCGCCGGCACCAGACCAGTCAACGCCCCCCGAAGTGACAATGGCCGCACCACCCGCAGCCCTTGCCCCCGCCGAACCGCCCCCGCGCCGTGGCCTTGCGCGCCTGTTCGGCCCGCGCAAGGAAACCGCCGAGCCGCGCGTGCTGGCCGGGGCCGCCATCCGCCCCAACCCGGGCAAAGAGGCCGCGATCAGCCGCAAGGGCGCGGTCTGCGGCGACCCGGCAATCAAGGGCGTCACGCTGGCCCCGATTCCCGGCAAACTGCGCGGTTGCGGCATTGCCGAACCTGTGCAGGTCACATCGGTAGACGGGGTGGCGCTGAGCATGGCCGCCACGCTGGATTGCACCACCGCCCGCGCGCTGAAAACCTGGGTGCAGACCGGTCTGAAACCGGCCTTTGGCCGCGACAAGGTGGCCGGGTTGCAGATCGCCGCGCATTACGCCTGCCGCAGCCAGAACAACCGCAAGGGCGCGCCGATCAGCGAGCATGGGCGCGGCAAGGCCATCGACATTTCCGGCATCATTCTGACGGACGGCAACACATTGACGATCGAAGGTGACTGGCGGCGGCGCAACGGGCGCGCGATCAAACAGGCCTACAAGGCAGGCTGCGGCATTTTCGGCACAACTCTGGGCCCGGGTTCGGATGGCTATCACGAAGATCACATGCATTTCGATACCGCCAGCCACCGCAACGGATCTTACTGCCGCTAGCGGACCGGCCCCGGCAGGCTTCGGCCACAGCGGAGTTGGTAGCAATCAGACCACGCCGGCAACCTCATACATCACCGGCTCGAACCGCGTGCAAAGCGCCGAGAACCGCCGGTTGCGCTCGCGCATTTCCGGTGTGCGCAGCATGGCCATGAAATCCTCGCGCCGCGCCCATTGCGAGTAGTTGGCAATACGGGTCTGCGCGTCGTTCACATGCAGCCCGGCAGCGATGAAACCGGGCTGGTGGCGAATCACTTCGGCATAGGCGGCCTGCAATTCCTCCAGAAGATCGGCGCAGGTGCCGGGCGTCATTTCGAATGTGGTGATCACGGTCTGGCCCGTGAATCCGGCTGCGATGCTGACCATGGGCGGTCCTCCCTCTGCCCGGCCATACTGCGCCCATGGGCCGCCTCGGGCAAGCATGACCTTGCCGATTGCGGCATGGCCCCCCTGTTGCCGCGCCCCGCCACATGCCAATGTGCCGCAAAACAGGAGGCTCCGTTGCGCTACACACTCATTCTGGCACTGGCCACCACGCCCGGCTTTGCCGCATCCGCCCTTGCCTCATCCGACGATGCCTGGACAGAGTTCCGGGCTGATGTGCAGATCGCCTGTGCCGCACTTCTTCCGGCTGATTCCACCCCGGTGATCGAGGTAAACCCTTTTGGTTCCGAACGTTATGGTGCCGCGCTTGTGACGATGGCCGCAGGCACCGGGGCCGAACGCATGGTCTGCATCTATGACAAGCAGGCAGGCACAGCCGAGATCACCGGCCCCTTCGCGCCCTAGCATTTCGCTTTCCACCGGCGTGAAGCCCGGCTAAACTGCGCCGATGAAGTTTCTAGACGCCGACCATCCCTTCTTCCGCCCCGTCTGGCGCCGCTGGGCTACGGCTCTGTTTCCCTTGGGCTGGGGGGCGTTTGAACTCAGCATGGGCAACCCCGGTTGGGCGCTGCTGTTTGGCGCGGTTGGGGCCTATGCGTTTTGGGTGCTGATCTTCAAAGGGCCAAGCACCTAAAGCAGGCCACGGATTTCGGCCAACAGGGCCAGAACCTCGGCCCCGGCGTGCGACTTTCCGGCCTCAAGCGCGCCCAGGCCTTGCCCAAGGGTTTCTGCAAAAACAACGCGGTAGCCAAGTTTGGCCACGGCCACCTCGGCATTCAGCGCAGCAGCGGCTCCGGCCACTTCCTCGCCCAGTCGGGTGCCTGCCTTGGTGCGGTTCAGCACGATGGTGGCGCGCTTGCGCTCGCGGCTGGCCAGATCAAGCACGCCTTCGGTGGCCCAAAGATCGACATGGCTGGAGGCGACGGGAATCAGCACCAGATCCGCCTCGCGCAGCGCGGGGCGCAGGTCGGCATCCACCTTGGGCGGGGTATCGACGATGACTATGTCGTTGATTTTACGTAGCTTTTCGCATTCATAGCTGACACCCCAGGCGCTGGCGGTCGACAGGTCCATGCCAGGATCACCCAACCGGTCACGGCGGGCAAGAAACCAGCGGCCGAGGCTGCCCTGCGGATCGGTATCCAGCAGCGCAACCCGTTGACCGGCCTGCATGAATGCGACGGCAAGGTTGACGGCGAGGGTGGTTTTGCCAGACCCGCCCTTTTGCTGGGCTATGGTGATCACCTTGCCGGCCATCGAATCCTCCTGATGCTGCGATGCAGCATAACGCGGATGCGGCTGCAATGCACGGGCGCATCATCGCTTGGGGCAGCGGATGCGTCCACGCATTTCGCCAGAGTCGCCCTGAAGGGTGGAGGGGACAAGGGTGCAGCCCGTAACCTGTGGAATGATTTCGATCATTTCGGCGCGGATCGCCTGATGTTCGCCGCGTTTCGCATAGCCGAGGCGGATGATTTCGACCTGATTCTCCTTCTGAAACACCACATACTGCCGCCCGCCCCGCGTCACCTCATGCCGTTCGGCCCCCATAAACTGCGGCGCGGGAGAGGCCCCGCAGGCGAAAAGGAGGAGGAGAACGAGCCAGCGCATCACCCGGTTCTGCACGGGCGAGGTTAAGGGCGGGTTAATCTGGCCGGATTTGGAGCGTGTGATTTCGATGCACACCCCATGCACAACCGATGCAGACGCGACGGGGAACCGGAACGCCCCGCCGCGCGTTGCAAAAGCGACATCAACACCGGAGAATCGTCATGCGCAAACCCATGTTCCTGCTGCCCCTGCTCGCCCTGTTCGCCGTCGCCGCCTGCGAAACCGTGCAAGGCGCCGGACGCGACCTGTCGACCGCCGGTCAGGCAATCACGCAGGAAAGCCAGGAAGTGCAGAACGATCTGTGATCGGTTTGGTTGTGTGAGTGGTGCGGCCCGGGGGAACCCGGGTCGCTTTTGTTTGGGGGGCGAGTTGTGCCGGCTGTGGCTGGGGGATTGGCGGATCGTTTATCGGATCAAGGACGGGCGGTCGGTGGCGCTGGTGACTGCGGTAGCTCGGCGGGGTGGGGTTTATGAGGGGTTGTGAAGATTTGCTTATGAGTTATTCGTCATCGTCCGGAAGATCAATAACATCATGTACTTGCAAAATCTTGAAGACAATCGGGCGGTCGCCCCTTAGAACTGCAAGCACATCAACCACAAAACCCTTTTTAAAAATATTATCGTCCGCGTCTCTGATTTCGTGCTTAACGCGCTGCTCAGACAACTGTGATGCATAGATTATTGGCAAATCTTTTGGTGTGATTTCTGAGATAACAACTCGCTCACCACTACGTTTGTCAATCTGAGCACTGTTAACGTCGGAACGCGTGAAAACCATTAGAACGCGCTCGTGGACTTTTGTGCCTTCAACCTCAATCCGTTTGTATTCTGCTTCAATTACCTTCTCGACCAATCTTGCATCAGAAGTTGAGAATTTAAACGCTGCCCGAACCTGCCGCTTTCCATCCTCAAAAGTTGCAGCCTCAAGAGTCGAACTTGCGCTGGGATCGCGCGCGATTGCTTCTACAGCCAAGGCAAAGGTCTTTAGTTCTGATTTCCCAAACCCATCAGGAATTACTCCTGACGCAAGAGTCGCAATCCTCTCTCCCCACTGTTTTACAAATTCGACAGCCTGCCAGATCTGCTCAGCTTGGGTTGCAATTATTGGCAAAGTGCTTGCTACAACGGGAATAAGATCGGCAACAATAGACCCAGCCCTGACCTCCTTAACATAGATTGTGGCAGAATCTTTGACATCTGGATTGCTTCTTAAACTCTCCTGATATTCCTTAGCAATGGACGTGAAAGCACCGATAAAAGCACTTAGTTCAATCGGCTCGCTGTTATTTATGGTAAGCGTAAGAATAACTTTCGGCTCATGCAAATCTCTTATCAGTGCGTCATCCAATAACGAAACTCCCTAAGTTACTCACCCATCCATCTTCAACGCATTGATAAACGCCTGCTGCGGGATTTCCACTTTCCCGAACTGGCGCATCTTCTTCTTCCCGGCCTTCTGCTTTTCCAGCAGCTTCTTCTTGCGGGTGGCGTCGCCGCCGTAGCATTTCGCCGTCACGTCCTTGCGCATCGCCGACAACGTTTCGCGCGCAATGACCCGCCCGCCGATGGCTGCCTGGATCGGGATCTTGAACATGTGGCGGGGGATCAGCTCTTTCAGCTTTTCCACCATCGCCCGGCCACGCATGTCGGCGCGGTCGCGGTGGACCATCATCGAGAGGGCATCGACGGGTTCGTCATTCACCAGCACCGACATTTTCACAAGGAAATCCTCGCGGTAGCCGGTGATGTTATAGTCGAAGGACGCATAGCCCTTGGTCACGGATTTCAGCCGGTCATAGAAATCGAACACCACCTCGTTCAGCGGCAGGTCATAGACCACCATGGCGCGCTGCCCGGCGTAGGACAGATCAGCCTGGATGCCGCGGCGGTCCTGGCACAGCTTCAGGATGTCGCCCAGATATTCATCGGGCACCATGATGGTGGCCTTGATGCGGGGTTCTTCGATGTGATCGACATAGGTGAGGTCGGGCATGTCGGCGGGGTTGTGCAGTTCCTGCATGGTCCCGTCCTTCATGTAGATGTGGTAGACGACCGAGGGCGCGGTGGTGATCAGGTCGATATCATATTCGCGTTCCAGTCGGTCGCGCACGACCTCCAGATGCAGAAGGCCGAGAAAGCCGCAGCGGAAGCCGAAGCCGAGGGCCGCCGAGGTTTCCATCTCGTAGGTGAAGGAGGCGTCGTTCAGGGCCAGTTTCTCGATCGCGTCGCGCAGGGGTTCGAATTCGTTGGCGTCCACCGGGAAGAGGCCGCAGAACACCACGGGCTGCGCGGGTTTGAAGCCGGGGAGTGCGACCTCGCAGCCCTTGCGCTCATGGGTGATCGTGTCGCCGACGCGGGTGTCGCGCACCTGTTTGATTGAGGCGGTGAGCACGCCGATTTCGCCCGGGCCCAGTTCGTCGATATCCACCATCTGCGGTTTCAGCACCGACAGGCGGTCGATGCCATAGACGGCATTGGTCTGCATCATGCGCACGCGGTCGCCTTTGCGCATGACGCCATCCATCACGCGGATCATGACGACGACGCCCAGATAGGCGTCATACCAGCTGTCCACCAGCATGGCCTTCAGGGGCGCGTTGCGGTCGCCCTTGGGGGCGGGCAGGCGTTTCACGATGGCCTCCAGCACATCGGGGATACCGAGGCCGGATTTGGCCGAGATCAGCACGGCGTCGGAGGCGTCGAGGCCGATCACATCCTCGATCTGCTGGCGGATGCGGTCGGGTTCCGCCGCCGGAAGGTCGATCTTGTTCAGGACGGGCACGATTTCATGCCCGGCATCCAGCGCCTGATAGACATTGGCCAGTGTCTGCGCCTCGACCCCTTGGCTGGCATCGACGACCAGCAGCGAGCCTTCGACGGCGCGCATGGAGCGGGAGACCTCATAGGCGAAATCGACGTGTCCGGGGGTGTCGATCAGGTTGAGGATATAGGTGTTGCCATCCTTGGCCGGATATTCCAGCCGCACGGTGTTGGCCTTGATCGTGATGCCGCGCTCCCTCTCGATATCCATGCTGTCAAGCATCTGGGCTTTCATGTCGCGGTCGGCGACAGTGCCCGTCAGCTGGATCAGCCGGTCGGCGAGGGTGGATTTACCGTGGTCGATATGGGCCACGATGGAGAAATTGCGGATGAGATCAAGCTGGGTCATGCGGGGCATATGAGCAGGAATCACTGGGGGGTCAAGCACCCAGAACGGCGGCGCGGGTCAGGGGGCGGGGGCGGGGCACCGGCGCGGGGCGACCACCCGATGTTGTGGCAGGGCCAGCCCGCACCTACAGCCCCTTGCCCGCATCGGCTGATGCCCGCCCAAGCCCCGGGGGGCATTGAAAAATTCCCGCCGAATCGGCATACTTCGTGTCACAAAACTGCATGCGGCAGGGATCAACCCCGCCCTTTGGCACGAGGCAGACAGATGAAGAAACCCATGCTTGCACTGGCGCTGATGGCGCTTGCGCTTCCCCTAAGTGCGACACTGGCGGCGGCAGGACCGATTGAAAGCGCCTGCCTGCGGTCAGACCGCAAGGCGGCGAACCGGGCCACCTGCGGCTGTATCCAGCAGGTTGCGGACATGACGCTGCGCGGCGCGGACCAGCGCAGGGCGGCAAAGTTCTTTGCCAACCCCGACGAGGCGCAGGAAACCCGCGTGTCGAAAAGTGACCGCGACAATGAATTCTGGGCGCGTTACAAGGCGTTCGGCGCGCAGGCCGAGGCCTATTGCGCGGGGTGAATGCGCAGAACGCTCATCAAGCCTTTGCGGCCTTCTTCGCCTGATCCGGCGAAGAACGCCCGCAAGAGGGTGATGAGCCCGCCAGTGTCAGCGGAACGCCGGGCCATGCGCCCAAAGCGTGAGTGACCAGCGCATGCCCGCCGTCAGCGGCGTGACGCGGTGCAGCATGAAACTGGGAAAGACGGTGGCCGTGCCTTGCGCGCGGTCGGCGTGATGCACATGACTGTCGGGCCAGATTTCCAGCCCTCCGCCATCATAGCTGGCAGGGTCGGATAGCTGCACCACCAACGTCAGCTTGCGTTTCGCCGCCAGCGCCCCGGCCCCGATATCGCTGTGCCAAGCAAAATGCCCCGCCGTTTCGGCGCGGTAGCAGGCGCATTGCGCGCTTTCGGCGAAATCGGTCAGGTCATAGCCATAGGTCTGGCGATTGGCCTCGGCCATCAGGCCGGTCAGCCGGTCCATCACCCAAGCCCCGCCCGGCATGTCATCCAGCCAGGCAATCTCGGCCCGGCGCAGGTCGGGCGAGGACGCGCCGCGCACCAGCCCCGCATGTTTCAGCCCGGCCCCGGCAGCCATCGCAGTGATTGCGGCACAATCCTGAGGGGAAAAGGCGGCGGGGGCGGAAAATACCTGCGGCATGGCCTGTCCTTGCGGGGCCCGGCCCCAGGGATCGGGGCCGGGCGATTCTTCGTGGGCCAGTTTCTGTTGGACTGGTCAGTGGTCGTGCTTTTCTTCAGCCCCGGCGCTGTGGTCGACGCCGCCATGCGCGCTGTGGTCGCCGCCGCCATGGGCGCCATGGGCCTCGCCACGCTCCAGATCCACCGGAACCTCCAGCACCACGACATCGCCGCGCTCGAAGGTCAGGGTCAGGGTGACGATGTCACCGGGCCGCAGCGGTTTCTTCAGGCCCATCAGCATGACGTGATCGCCGCCGCGCCCCAGCACATGCGTGCCCTTGCCGGGAACGGGAAAACCGCCCTCGACCTCGCGCATCTGCATCACGCCGTTTCCGGCGTCGATGTGGGTGTGAAGTTCAGTGCGCTCGGCCACATCGGCGGTGGCAGAGATCAGCCGGTCAGGTTGATCGGAGTGATTCTCGATCACCATGAAGGCCGCACCGGATTTGGCGACGGGGCTGGAAACACGGGCATAGGCCTCGACCACATGCACGCCATCATGGGCGGCGGCGGGGCGAACAAAGCTGGGCAGAACGGCGGCGACGGCCAGCGCGGCCAGCAGGAAACGGAACATCTGCATGGAAATCCTCATCGGGTTTTGATCTGTCGGAAAGGGTGGATCAAAGTGACAAGGGCGGGCCGCGTGCCGGTGGGGCGGGGCTGCGGCGGGTCATGGCGGGCAGCGCCGGGGCCGGGTGCAGGGTTTGTGCGGCGGTCAGCGGGCGGACAGCCGGGGCCGCTTCTGCGGGCAGCGGGCCGGAAACCCCGGTCAGGCAATCGGGGCAGGGATGCAGGCTGATCGGGTTGCCATCGGCATCCATCGCCACGGTGACAGAGGTGCCGCCCGCGCAAAGCTCCATCCAGCCGGCAAGCGCGCCCTGCCCCCGCGCCACCGCAAGGGTGACGGAGCTTGTGACCAGCACCAGCGCAAGCGCCAGCGCAACAAGGGGGTGCCGCAGCCGCATGTCGTGGTTATGCGAGGACAGGCCGCGAAGGGCAAGCGACAAGATGGCACGGGCAAAAATGCAAAAAGCCCCGCCGGATGCGGGGCCATGCAATGCGGTCGCGCAGGATCAGGCGACCTGGGCCTTGCCGATCTCTTTCTTGATCGACTGGGCGCGGAGCGACAGTTCGTCGTCCTTGGCCTTGGCGAGGAAGGCGTCAAGCCCGCCACGGTGGTCAACCGTGCGCAGCGCATGGGCCGAGATGCGCAGCTTGAAGGATTGCCCCAGAATGTCCGAGATCAGCGTGACCTCGTTCAGGTTCGGCAAAAAGCGCCGACGGGTTTTGTTGTTGGCATGGCTGACAGTGTTGCCAGACATCGGGCCCTTACCGCTCAGTTCGCAGACGCGCGACATTGTGGTCTTCCTTGCGTTTAAACATATTGGGCACCGCGAAGGGCGGCGCACCGAATTCCATCGCGGTCGTTTAGGGGATCGGCCGGGCGGCGTCAAGCGGGGAACGGCGGGATTCGTGGCGGGCCGCCGGGGGTTTCACACCCCCCTGCCCGGCCACGGGCCGGGCGTTCTTCGCGGAGACCCTCCACCGGAGGGTTTCAGACCGCTTATCACCCCGTGGGATATTCATGTCTGGAAAGAGATGAAGGAGCGTTGGTCAAGTTCGGCCAGAATGTGCGCGGCGGCGGCTTCGGGGGTCACTTGCCCTCTGGCGACCGCATCGCCCAGGCGGGCCAGCGAATCGCGGACGGGGCCGGGGCGGGTGAGGATGGCCAGCAGGCCCTGCCGCACCTCGTGCTCAAACCAGTGGCGGGCCTGCGCGGCGCGGGTGGCGGTGAAATGGCCATGGTCGCGGCGCCACCCGGTCAGCGCCTGCATGTCATCCCACGCCGCCGCCAATCCAGCCGAGTCCAGCGCCGAGACGGTCATGGCGCGGGGAAAGCCCGGCGGGTCTTGCGGGCGGCGGCGCAGCAGGTGCAGCGCGCCCGCGTAATCGGCGCAGGTGCGCAGGGCGGCAGGTTTCAGTTCGCCATCGGCCTTGTTGACCAGAATCAGGTCGGCCATTTCCATTATGCCGCGCTTGACGCCCTGCAACTCGTCGCCGCCCGCCGGGGCCAGCAGCAGAACGAAGATGTCGCAAAGCTGCGCCACCATGGTTTCGGATTGGCCCACGCCCACGGTTTCCACCAGCACCACGTCGAAACCGGCAGCTTCGCACAGCGCCACTGCCTCGCGCGTGCGCCGCGCCACGCCGCCGAGGTGGGTTTGCGAGGGCGAAGGGCGGATGAAGGCCAGGGGGTCGCGCGACAGCCGTTCCATCCGGGTCTTGTCGCCCAAAATCGAGCCACCCGAGCGGGCCGAGGACGGATCCACCGCCAGCACGGCCACGCGCAGGCCCTGCCCCGTCAGCATCAGGCCGAACGCCTCGATGAAGGTGGATTTGCCCACGCCCGGCGTGCCCGAAAGGCCGATGCGCAGCGCCTGACGCCCTGCGTGGCCCGCTGCCGCCACCAGATCCAGCGCCTGCGCGCGGTGGTCGGCCCGGCCGCTTTCAACCAGCGTGATGGCCCGGGCCAGCGCGCGCCGGTCGCCTTTGGTTACAGCATCGGCAAGGCTTGCAACATCCATGCGGCTCTCCGGCAGGGTTTCGCGCATGGGGGCGGGATTGTGACGCGATTGTCACCAAGGCCCGGCCCCCGGGGGCTTTTGTGCCTGTTCCCCGCAGGATATGCCAGTGCCTGACGCGGATTGCCGCGGATGAGGATGAGGTGGCACAGATGGCCTTTCACAAATCAGCGGTGGTCGCGGTGGTTCTGGCGCTGGCCGGCATGCCAGCACTGGCGCAGACCGATCAGGCGGTGTTCGATCTGAGCGTGCGCGGCGTGGGGGCAGGCACGCTCAGCTTTTCCGGCACGCAGGATGGCGGCGGTTACGCGGTGACGGGGCGGCTGCAAAGCGGCGGCCTGCTGGGGATGGTGCGCAAGATCCGCTATGACGCGCAGGCGCGCGGGCGGATTTCCAAGGGGCGCTATGTGCCCTCCAGCTATACCGAAAAGGCCGATACCGGGCGGCGGCAATCGTCGGCGGTGATGGAATACAAGGGCGGCGTGCCGCAGGTGAAGGCCTATGATCCACCGCGCGAGGCGCGGGCCGGTGATGTGGATCCGGCGACCATGGGCGGCTCGGTCGATCCGCTGACGGCGCTTTACGCCACGCTGCGCGATGTGGATGCGGGGCAGGAATGCAAGGTGTCGTTGCAATTGTTCGACGGGCGGCGCAGCACGCAGCTGCGGTTGTCGGCACCACAGGCCAAGGGTGACACTGTGGTGTGCAGCGGCGAATACCGCCGTCTGGCGGGCTATTCGCCCGAGGATATGGCGGAAAAAACCCGCTTCCCGTTCACCCTGACCTATGCGCCGGTCGGTGAGGGTCGGATGCGGGTGGTCGAGGTGGCGATGGACAGTCTCTATGGCAAAGCGGCGCTGAAACGCCGATAAGGCGGTGTGTCTGATCCGCTGCCCATAGACGGGGCCTTGCCCGAGTTGATCGCCGCGCTGGCCGCGCGGCGGATGGCGGTGTTGCAGGCCCCGCCCGGTGCGGGCAAGACCACGCGGGTGCCCTTGGCGCTGCTGGATGCGGGGCTGTGCGAAGGCCGCATCGTGATGCTGGAACCCCGGCGGCTGGCCGCGCGGGCGGCGGCAGAGCGGATGGCCGCGACATTGGGGCAGGCAGTGGGCGACACCGTGGGTTACCGGATACGCGGCGAGTCCAAGGTATCGCGCCAGACCCGGATCGAGGTGGTGACAGAGGGCATCCTGACCCGGATGATCCAGTCTGATCCGGGGCTGGACGGCATCGGCGCGGTGATCTTTGACGAATTTCACGAACGCAGCCTGAACGCCGATCTGGGGCTGGCGCTGGCGCTGGAGGTGCGGGGCGCGTTGCGCGATGACCTGATCCTGCTGGCCATGTCAGCCACGCTGGATGCGGGGCCTGTGGCGGTGCTGATGGGCGATGCGCCGGTGGTTACATCGGCGGGGCGGGCGTTTCCGGTGGAAACACGCTGGCTGGCCCGCCCCCTGGGGCCAAAGGCGCGGCTGGAGGCCGAGGCGGCGGCGCTGGTGATGCAGGCGGTGGAAGAGACGGCGGGCACCGAAAATGCGGGCGGCGTGCTGGTGTTCCTGCCGGGCGAGGGCGAGATACGCCGGGTGGAGGGCCTGTTGCAGGGCCGCCTGCCGGGGCATGACATCCGCCCGCTGTTCGGTGCGATGGATTTTGCCGCCCAGCGCGCAGCTTTGGCACCGGGCGGCGCGCGGCGCATCGTGCTGGCCACCAGCATTGCCGAAACGTCATTGACCATCCCCGATGTGCGGGTGGTGGTGGATGCGGGGCGGTCACGCCGGGCGCGGTTCGATGCGGCATCCGGCATGGCGCGGCTGGTCACGGAACGGGTGACAAAGGCCGAAGCGGAACAGCGCCAGGGCCGGGCCGGGCGGGTGGCCCCGGGTGTGTGTTACCGGATGTGGACGAAGGGCGAGGAAGGCGGGTTGGCCCCCTTCCCCCCGCCCGAGATTGCGGCGGCTGACCTGACCGGGCTGGCACTGGAACTGGCGCTGTGGGGGGGCGAGGTGGGGCTCGCGTTCCTGACGCCACCCAACCCGGGTGTGCTGGCCGAGGCGCGGGCACTGCTGGCGGCACTGGGCGCGCTGGAGGATGGGCGGATCACCGACCATGGGCGGGCGCTGGCCGCCCTGCCCCTGCACCCAAGGCTGGGGCATATGCTGCTGCGGGCGGGCGGGGCGGCGGATGCGGCCATGCTGGCGGCGCTCTTGGCCGAGCGTGATCCGGTGCGCGGCGCGCCGCCCGACCTTGGCCTGCGGATGGCGGCGCTGCGGGATGCGAAACGGTTCGAGGCCGATCATCCTTTCGTGGCCCATCGCCCCACATTGGAGCGTATCCGCGACGAGGCCCGGCGGCTGGGGCGGGCCATCGGGCCGGGCAAACCGCCCGCCACGGCCCCTGCCCTGTCACTGGCGCAGATGGCGGCGCTGGCCTACCCCGACCGGGTGGGGCTGCGGCGCAAGGGCGATGCGCCGCGCTGGGTGCTGTCGGGCGGCAAGGGCGCGGTGATGGAGCCGGGCCTGCCGCTGTCATCCGCGCGGCTGATCGTGGCCAGCGATCTGGACGGCGACCCGCGCGAGGCCAAGGTGCGGCAGGCCGTGGCTATCACCGAGGCGGATCTGCGCGCAGTGCATGGCGATGGCATCGGCTGGCACGATGTCTGCGACTGGTCGCGGCGCGAGGGCCGTGTGGTGGCGCGGCGGCAGGAGCGGTTCGGCGCGCTGGTGCTGGATGACCGGCATTGGCCCGATGCCCCGCCCGAGGCGCTGGCGCTGGCGGCGCTTGACGGGCTGCGGCTGATCGGCCTGCCCTGGACACCCGCCGCGGCACGGCTGCGCGCCCGCATCCGGCTGTGCCGGGATGAGGGCAACAGCCTGCCCGATGTCAGCGATGCGGCCCTGCTGGCCGATGCAGGCTGGCTTTTGCCGCATCTGGCGGGGCGCAAATCCGAGGCCGACCTGCGCGCGCTGGACCTAACCGAGCCGCTGCGCGGCCTGATCGGGTGGGAGGGCGTGCAACTGACCGACCGGCTGGCCCCGGGGCATTTCGAGACGCCGCTGGGGCGGCGGGTGCCGGTGGATTATGATGGCGAGGCCCCGGGCATCACGCTGAAATTGCAGGAATTGTTCGGCGTCACCCGGCATCCGGTGGTGGGGCCGCAGAACCTGCCGCTGCGCATCACCCTGCTGTCGCCGGGCGGGGCCCCCGTGCAGGTGACGATGGACCTGCCGGGGTTCTGGGCCAGTTCCTACGCCGATGTGCGCCGCGACATGCGCGGCCGCTATCCCCGCCACCCCTGGCCCGACGACCCCACCGTGGCAGAACCCACCACACGGGCAAAACCGCGCGGGACGTGACAAAGGCCCCGCAGAAGCACACAGCCGACGCGCCGCGAATGTTACAATTGTTGCAGGTGCCGCCGGGCGGGCCTTGCCCCCGTTTGCGCAAACACTACACGGGAGCAAAGCAGGAGGTGCCCCCCATGATCCCCGACAGCCAATCCGCGCCGCGCGCCCGCTGGGCCGTGGCCACGATGTTTCTGGCCAATGGTTTCATCATGGGGTCATGGGCGCCGCAGATCCCCCTGCTGCTGCCGCGCCATGGCATCACCGAATTCACGCTGGGGCTTTTGATCCTGGCGCTGGGGATCGGGGCCGTCACGGCCATGGCCTTCAGCGGGGCGCTGATCGCGCGCCACGGGTCATTGCGCGTGCTGCGGGTCTTTGCGGTGACGGCCAGCGTCACGCTGGCGCTGGTGGTGCTGGCCCCTACGCTGGCCCTGCTGACGCTGGCGATGATGCTGATGGGCGCGCTGATCGGCTGCATGGATGTGGCGATGAACGCCAATGCAGTAGAGGTGGAGCGGCGGCTGGGCCGGGCGATCATGTCATCCTCGCACGGGTTCTGGAGCCTTGGGGGCTTTCTGGGCGGCGGTGTGGGCGGGTTGCTGATCGGTGCATTGGGCGCGCAGGTGCAGGCGGTGCTGGTCTGCGCGATTGCGCTGGGGCTGGTGCTGGCCGCGATGCCGTTTCTGCGGGGCGAGCCTGCAGCACCGCAGCCCGTGGCAGGTGAGGCGCGGCGCAGCTTTTTCCCGCGCAACGCGGGGATCTGGATCATCGGCGGCATGGCGCTGCTGTCGATGGTGCCCGAAGGGGCCGTGCTGGACTGGGCCGCGCTTTATGTGACGCAGGAACTGGGGGCGGATGTGGCGGCCTCGGGCCTGGCCTTCGCGTTCTTTTCCGGCACGATGGCGATCATGCGCTTTGCCGGGGATTCTGTGCGGAACCGCTTTGGCGCGGTGATGACACTGCGGGTGTCGGCGCTGATCGGGGCGGCGGGGCTGCTGGGCGCGGCGGTCGCGCCGACCGAGACGCTGGCGATTGCCGCCTTTGCGCTGTCGGGGATCGGCATTGCCAACATGGTGCCGATCACGCTGTCGGCAGCGGGCAATTATCCGGGGCTGGGGCCGGGCGTGGGAATCTCCACCGTTACGATGCTGGGCTATTCAGGCATTCTGGTGGCCCCGTCCAGCATCGGTTTCGTGGCCGAGGCGATCGGGTTTCGCGTGACCTATGGCGTGCTGGCGGTGCTTTTGGTACTGGTGGCGGGGCTGGCCGCGCGCTGTGCGGCGGCGGATGCGCGGCAGGCGCATTGACCGCCGGCGTTGGCGGGCAGAGGTACTGCCTGCGCAGCGCAGGGGCGAATTTTCTGCGAAAATTCCGGGTTTCCCGCCGGGCGTCCCGCGATGCCGACGGATCGCGGGCCGGAATTCTCGCAGAGAATTCGTGCGCCTGCCCCTAGAGCCCCAGACACCAGCGCATCACCGCCTTTTGCGCATGCAAGCGGTTTTCGGCCTCGTCGAACACCACCGAATGCGGGCCGTCCATCACGGCGCTGGTGGCTTCGTCGTTGCGGTGGGCGGGCAGGCAATGCATGAACAGCGCGTCGGGGCGGGCACGGGCCATCAGCGCCTCGTTCACCTGATAGGGGCGCAACTGGTTGTGCCGCCGTTCCTTGGCGGATTCGGGGTCGTGCATGCTGACCCAGGTATCCGTCACCACCAGATCGGCCCCCGCCACGGCCAGCGCGGGGTCACGTTCCACCGCCACGCGCACGCCCTTTTCGCGGGCAAAGCCGATGGCGGAGGGTTCCGGGTCCAGCGTCGGCGGGCCGGTGAAGGTGAAATCGAACCCGAACTGCCCCGCCGCATGCAGGAAGGACGCGCAGACATTGTTGCCGTCCCCGGCCCAGACCACCTTTTTCCCGGCGATCGGGCCGCGGTGTTCCTCGTAGGTCATCACATCGGCCATGATCTGACAGGGATGCGTGCGGTTGGTCAGCCCGTTGATGACTGGCACTGTGGCATGTTCGGCCATTTCCAGCAGCGTCGCCTCCTCAAAGGTGCGGATCATGATGAGATCGACATAGCGTGACAGCACGCGGGCGGTGTCGGCAATCGTCTCGCCATGGCCCAGCTGCATTTCGCGGCCCGACAGCACCATGGTCTGCCCGCCCATCTGGCGCACGCCCACGTCAAACGACACGCGGGTGCGGGTGGAGGGTTTTTCGAAGATCAGCGCGACCATATGGCCCGCAAGCGGCTGGTCATCATCCGGCGTGCCCTTGGGGCGGCCGTTGCGGGCGGCTTTCATCGCATGGGCGGAATTGATCATCTGCCGCAGGGCGGCGCCTTCGGTGGTGTGGATGTCGAGGAAATGGTTCATCGGAGCGGGCTTTCTTTCCGGCAGAGGCGGGGGGGTTCACACCCCCCGCACCCCCCGTGGGATATTTAAGTCTGGAAAGAGGCATGGGACGGTTGCCAGGCCATCACCAGGACGGGGTCGCCATCTTCGCAGGGGCGGATTGCGATGTCACGAAACCCCGCTCGTCGGTAGCTGCGCACCGCGCGTTCGTTGGAAGGGTCGGGGTCGATGACCACGGCGGGGGCACCATTGGCCAACTGGGCCTGGGCGTAGAGCCTGAGGAAGGCCGCGCCGTGGCCTTGGCCCAGCAGGGCGGGCACGCCGATGCAGGTATCGACCGCGCGGGTGCCGGGCGGGAAATCGGAAAAATGCGGCGCGCCCCAGGCGTCGGAGGGGTAGGACTGCACATAGGCGAAGGGCTGCGGCCCAAGGCTGACAATCCGCTGATCCATCGCTGGGTTGTCCAGATCCTCGGTCAGCAGGGCCAGTTGGGTGGCCGGGTCGCCCCACCACTGGCGCAGCGCGGGGGTTTCCAGCCACTCGGCCAGCATCGGCAGATCGCCCCTGGTGAAGGGCCGGAAATGATAGGCGTCAGGCGGCATCACCCGTCACCTTTTCCAGCGCGCTGGCCGCCCGGTCAAGCCGGGCCAGCGCCTCGGCAATGTCGGCATCGGGGATGTTCAGCGCAGGCAAGAGCCGCAGCACATTGTCGGCGGCGGCCACTGTCAGCAGGTGCTGGGCGTAGCCGGCCTTGACCACATCGGCGTTGGAGGCGCGGCATTTCAGCCCCAGCATCAGGCCGGTGCCGCGCACCGCCTCGAACACCTGCGGATGGGTGGCCACCAGCCCTTCCAGCCCTTGCCGGAAGAGCGCACCCTTGCGGGCCACCTCGGCCAGAAAGGCATCGTCGCCCACGATATCCATCACCGCACCGCCCACCGCGCAGCCCAAGGGGTTGCCGCCATAGGTGGAGCCATGCGTGCCCGCTACCATGCCAGCCGCAGCACTTTCCGTCGCCAGCACGGCTCCGAGGGGGAATCCGCCGCCGATGCCCTTGGCCACCATCATGATGTCGGGGGTGACGCCCGCCCATTCATGCGCAAACAGCCGCCCCGTGCGGCCCATGCCGCATTGCACCTCGTCAAAGATCAGCAGCGTGCCGGTTTCATCGCAGAGGTCGCGCAGGCCTTTCAGGCAGGCGTCGGGCAGCACGCGGATGCCGCCTTCGCCCTGCACGGGTTCGATGATGACGGCGCAGGTATCGGTGGTGATCGCGGCGCGCAGGGCGTCATGGTCGCCGAAGGGCAGTTGCCGGAAGCCGGGCATCAGCGGGCCGAAGCCCTTGACCATCTTTTCCGACCCGGCGGCGGCAATAGCCCCGGTGGAGCGGCCATGGAACGCGCCCTCGAATGCGATGATCTCGCCCCGTGGGGTGCCGCGCTCATACCAGTATTTCCGGGCCATCTTGATCGCCAGTTCGGCAGCCTCGGTGCCGGAGTTGGTGAAGAACACCGTATCGGCAAAGGTGGCATCGACCAGTTTCTGCGCCAGCGCCTCTTGCTGCGGGATGCGGTAGAGGTTCGAGACATGCCACAATTGCGCCGCCTGATCCGTCAGCGCCTGCACCAGCGCCGGATGGGCGTGGCCCAGCGCGTTCACCGCGATGCCCGCGCCAAGATCAAGATAGCGCGCACCATCATCAGTGGTGAGCCAGGAGCCTTCGCCTTTGACAAAAGCCATGGGCGCGCGGTTATAGGTGGGCAGGACGGCGGGGATCATGGGATGGTCCTTCATGCAAGACATAAGGGGTGCCAAAGGCTTGCCCTCAAGTCAACGTGGGATCGGAATGATACGGGGGTGGAATTGCCCGTTTCGGGCATGGGTGATCGGTCGCTTACGCGCGGGCGCGTCGGCGTCGGGGCAGATGCAGCGGGATGTGCCATACGATCATGACGCCCGATTAACGCAGGGCCGCGAGCCTGTCCACAACGATCGCGGGGCCCTGGCGCTGGCCCGCCACCCGTTGCCGCAGCGCCACAGCCCCGGACAGAGGCTGGGTCGCCGCAAAAATGCCGCAATTGGCGGCAACAAAGACGGCAAACGTGACGCCCGGTTTCCGGTGACGGCACAATCAAGAAACGTGATTGAGAGCGAGCGATGCCGAACAGCTGGAATGCCATTTATCTTGGCGTGCAGCCGCTTATTGACCCGGACGAGGGCAATTCACTGGCGGAGAATGCGCGGGCGCTGACAGAGCAGACCTATGGTTCGGCCAGCGACCCGTTGCTGAACCATATCGTTTTTGTCACCACCACCAATGTGGGCGGCGCGGCGGGGACGCTGGATCAGAACAACCAGAGATCCAGCGGCGGAGCCAATGACCAGATCACCTATGATCTGGGCTCGGGGCCGGTAACGCGCACTTTCGATGCCACCACCAGCTACAACGCCACGCTGAATTATGCCGATGGCACCAGCTATACCGGCGTTTTCGTCATCGCGCAGGACACTCTGGGCAACACGTTTCTGGTGCCGCAGATCAGTGCCGATGCCAACCAGGCGGCGCTGACGGCGCGGCCCATCGAGTCGATCCGGCTGAATTCGGTGAACACGTCGAATGCGTTGGGCCTGAACCAGAACCGCCAGACCACGAACTTTGTCACCTGCTTTGCGGCGGGCACGCGGATCGGCACACCGCAGGGCGAGGTGGCGATCGAGGATCTGCGGGCCGGAGACATGGTGCTGACTGCCGATGGCGGGCCGCGCGTGATCCGCTGGGCGGGCGCGCGGCGGGTGGAGGCGCGGGGGGCGCTGGCCCCGATACGCATCGCTGCGGGCACTTTGGGCAACCGGCGCGACCTGCTGGTGTCGCCGCAGCACCGGCTGCTGCTGTCGGGCTGGCGGGCGGAACTGCTTTTTGGTGCCGATGAGGTGCTGGTGGCCGCCTGTCATCTGGTGGATGACCGGCGCATCCGCCCTGCCCCGCAGGACCACATCACCTATCACCACCTGCTGTTCGACCGGCACGAGATCATCTTTGCCGAGGGCTGTGCGGCGGAAAGCTTCTTTCCCGGCGCGGTGTCGCTGACCCATTCCGATGCCGCGACGCAGGCCGAGATTCTGGCGCTGTTTCCCGAACTGGCCGAGGCCCCTGCCCGTTTCGGCCCCACCGCGCGCCGGGTGCTGCGCCGGGCCGAAGCGCGGGCCTGGCACGGATACCGCCCCGGGGCGTGAGCCTGCGCTTGATCTTCGGCCCTTGCGCTTGTATCTCAGACTGTCGCGTCTAGAATGACGCCGCTATTGCCTGCCATCGCAGGCCAACCCCGGAGTTTTGCATGTCCTGGACCGACGAGCGCGTCGAGACGCTCAAGAAGATGTGGGCCGATGGCCAGAGCGCCAGCCAGATCGCCAAGGAACTGGGCGGTGTGACGCGCAACGCCGTGATCGGCAAGGTGCATCGTCTGGGCCTGTCGAACCGCGTGGGCGGCATTCCGGGCAAGGATGACATCGAGGAAGAGGTGGCGCTGCCGCCGCTGCGCCCCGAAGTGGTGGCCAAGCCCGGCCCCGAGGCGACGCGCGCGCCCGAGCCGCGCCCTGTGCCCGAACGCCCGGCGGCCCCGGCGGCCGCTTCGCCCATCACCTCGGTGGCACCCATTCCGCTGCGCAAGGCGATCATCCCGGCGGGCCAGCCGCTGCCGCCGCAGCCTTCGGCCAACGAGATCAGCCCCGAGGCGCTTGCCTCGGTGCGCGAAGTGGAAAAGCGTGCCCGCCGCCTGACGCTGATGGAACTGACCGAACGCACCTGCAAATGGCCGATCGGCGACCCCGCGACCGAGGATTTCTGGTTCTGCGGTCTGCCCAGCCTGCCCGGCAAACCCTATTGCGAGGCGCATGTGGGTGTGGCCTTCCAGCCGATGAGCGCGCGGCGCGACCGGCGGCGTTAAAGCGCCCTTGCCTGACTGGCGGCGCAACGGGTTGCGCCGCATTCCGCGCTTGCATTGCCGCCCCCGGGGCGGAATGCTGGCGCGATGACGCCCCTGCCCCCCGACACCGATCCGGTTCCCCCCGATGACACGCGGCTGCGCCTGCGGCTGCTGTTTGGTGACAGCGCCATGCTGGGGCCGGGCAAGGCGGAACTGTTGGACCATATCCGCAGCGCAGGCTCGATTTCCGAAGCGGGGCGTCGGATGGGCATGAGCTACAAGCGCGCATGGTCGCTGGTAGCGGAAATGAACGCGGCCTTTGCCACGCCGCTGGTCCTGTCGGCGCGCGGCGGTGCCAGTGGCGGCGGGGCCGTGCTGACCGACACTGGTGCAGCGGTGCTGGGCCATTACCGGCGGCTGGAGGCGTTGCTGGCCGAACAGGGGGCTGCGGATATTGCCGCGATCCGCGCGCTGCTGCGGGATATGTCTGGTGAGAAATAACGCTTGCAGGGCATGGGGACTTGGGCTGATATGTTTCGCGAAACATATCGCACAGAGGATGCCGCCATGACCCGTCCGCCCCGCCGTATCGCCGCCCTTGCATCAGCCCTGCTTTTCGCCCTGCCGGTGCATGCGGGCGAGGTCACGGTCTTTGCCGCGGCCAGTCTGAAAACCGCGCTGGACCAGATTGCGGCGGGCTGGCAGGCCGAAACCGGCAACACCACTGTCATTTCCTATGGCGGCACCCCGCAACTGGCCAATCAGATCGAGGCGGGCGCACCGGCCGACATATTCGTGTCGGCGGCGGTGAACTGGATGGATGTGCTGGATCAGGCCGGGCTGCTGGTGCCGGGCAGCCGCCGCGACCTGCTGGGCAATACGCTGGTGCTGGTGGCGCATGGCGCTGCGGAACCGGTGGCGATTGGCCCCGGGTTTGATCTGGCGGGGCTGCTGGGGGGCGAAAAGCTGGCGATGGCGCTGGTTGATTCGGTGCCTGCCGGGGTTTATGGCAAGGGCGCGCTGGAAAATCTGGGCGTGTGGGCGTCGGTTGAAGGGCAGGTGGCGCAATCCGACAATGTGCGCGCGGCGCTGGCGCTGGTGGCGACGGGCGAGGCACCTTATGGCATCGTCTATGGGTCGGATGCGGTGGCCGAGGCGGGCGTGACGGTGGTGGGCACCTTTCCCGCCGACAGCCATCCGCCGATCATCTACCCCGCCGCGCTGATCGCCGGGCCAGACAAGCCCCAGGCGGCGGCGCTGCTGGATTACCTGTCATCCGACGCGGCCCGGGCGGTGTTCACCGCGCAGGGCTTTGCCGTGCTGCCGTGACCCGATGACCGACTGGCTGACCCCCGAGGAATGGCAGGCGGTTGCGCTGTCGCTGCGCGTGTCGTTCTGGGCGACGCTGCTGAGCCTGCCCATTGGCATCGCCACCGCCTATGCGCTGGCACGGGGGCGGTTCTGGGGGCGGCAGGTGCTGAACGGGCTGGTGCATCTGCCGCTGATCCTGCCGCCGGTGGTGACGGGCTATCTGCTGCTGGCGACTTTCGGGCGGCGCGGCACGTTGGGGGCGTTTCTGGAAAGCAGCTTTGGCCTTGTACTGGCCTTCCGCTGGACCGGGGCGGCGCTGGCCGCCGCTGTGATGGCCTTTCCGCTGATGGTGCGGGCGATCCGGCTGGCGATCGAGGCGGTGGACCCGCGGCTGGAACAGGCGGCGGGCACGCTGGGGGCCTCGCGCCCATGGGTTTTCGTGACGGTGACGCTGCCCTTGATCCTGCCGGGGATCATCGCCGGGGCGATACTGGCCTTTGCCAAGGCGATGGGCGAATTCGGCGCGACGATTACCTTTGTGTCCAACATCCCGGGCCAGACGCAGACCCTGCCCTCGGCCATCTACAGTTTCCTGCAGGTGCCGGGGGGTGAGCCGCAGGCGCTGCGGCTGGTGCTGATTGCGGTGGCGGTGGCGATGGTGGCGCTGCTGGCGTCTGAATGGGTCAGCCGGGCCGTGGCGCGGCGGATCGGTGGCGCATGACACTGTCGGTCAGCCTGCGGCACGGCTTTGGCAGCTTTGCGCTGGATCTGGCCTTTGAGGCGCCGCCGGGGGTGACGGTGCTGTTCGGCCGGTCAGGGTCGGGCAAGACATCGGTGGTGAATGCGGTGGCGGGGTTGCTGCGGCCCGATGCAGGGCGGATCAGCCTGGGCGACACGCTGCTGTGCGATACCACGCGGCGCATCCATGTGCCGCCGCACCGCCGCCGCATCGGCTATGTGTTTCAGGACGCGCGGTTGTTTCCGCATCTGACGGTGCGGGGCAACCTGCTGTATGGCCGCTGGTTCACGCAGCGCGCAACGGTGCCGCTGGATCATGTGGTTGACCTGCTGGGCATCGGCGCGCTGCTGGACCGCCGCCCCGGCGCATTGTCGGGCGGTGAAAAGCAGCGGGTGGCGATTGGCCGGGCGCTGCTGGCCGAGCCGCGCCTGTTGTTGATGGACGAGCCGCTGGCGGCACTGGACGAGGCGCGCAAGGCCGAGATCCTGCCCTATCTGGAACGGTTGCGCGACGAGGTGGCGGTGCCGGTGCTGTATGTCAGCCATGCGCTGGCCGAGGTGGCCCGGCTGGCAACAACGCTGGTGGTGCTGGAGGGCGGTCGCGTGACCCATGCGGGGCCCGCCGCAGCCCTGCTGGCCGATCCGGCGGCGGTGCCCGCGCTTGGCATCCGCGAGGCGGGCGCGGTGCTGGAGGCGCGGGTGGTGCGCCACGAGGCAGATGGGCTGACGCAACTGGCGGTCAGCGGCGGCACGCTGCTGCTGCCGCGCGTGGCAGCGGAACCGGGGGCGCTGCTGCGCATCCGCATCCATGCGCAGGATGTGATGCTGTCGCGCGCCCAGCCCGAGGGCCTTTCGGCGCTGAACATCCTGCCTGCGGTTGTCACCAGCCTGCGGCAGGGCGACGGGCCGGGGGCAATGGTGCAACTGCGCTGCGGGTCAGACCTGATCCTTGCCCGCATCACCCGCCGTTCCGCCACGGCGCTGGGGCTGGAACCGGGCGTGGCCTGCCATGCCGTGCTGAAATCGGTGGCCGTGGCGCAGGGTGATGTGGGCCGGGCAACGGATGCTGCACCGCGCGGCGGCTGAGGCGGGACCGGGCAGCGGGCGGGCCCCGTGCGCTATTGCGACCCCGGGGCGATGACGCCGCGCAGCCCTTCCAGCGTCAGGGTGTAATGGTCCTGCAAAAGGCGGCAGGCGCGGTCGGCGTCGCGGTCTACCACGGCGGCCAGCAGCGCCTCGTGTTCTGCCGCCGCCCCTTGCCGCCGCAACAGGCTGGGGTGAACGTTCATCGACAGGCTGCGATAGCGCACCGCCTGATCCATCATGGTGGAACAGAACCCCAGCAGCCAGCCCGACCCGCAACGATCCAGCAGCAGCAGGTGAAATTCCTTGTGCCGCAGTTCCCATTCCTCGGAAATCTCGCGCCCTGCCTCGGATGGCAGGCGGCGCTGCGTGCGCGCCAGCCGGTGATAGGCCAGCACAAGCTGTTCTTCCCAAGCCTCGTCATGGTTCTGGATCGATTCGCGCAGCGCCAGCGTTTCCAGCCAGATGCGGGTCTTGACCAGTTCCTCCAGCGCCGTCATGGAAATTTCGGCAACAAAAAAGCCGCGCTGGCTTTTGCGGGCAACCAGACCTTCGGATGACAGCCGGTTGAGCGCCTCGCGCACCGGGGCGCTGCCGATGCGGTAGCGTTCGGAAATCGCCTCGATCTGCAATTTCTCGCCGGGAAACAGCTCGCCGTTCAGGATGTCGCGGCGGATCAGCTCATGCGCCTGTTCCGAAAGGTTCTTGCTGTCGCCCAGCGACTTGTCGGTGGCATTCATGCCTAGCCTACTCCACCCGGCCGGTCGGCCTTGTTCCAGAACACCAGCCGTTTCTGCAACCAAGCGACGGCAAAGAAAAGGGCAAGACCCAAGAGGCTGAGATAAAGGATCAGCGCGAATACCCGCGGCGTGTCAAGCGTGCTGGCTGACTGGCGGATCAGCGCGCCAAAGCCCTGACCGCCGCCCAGAAACTCGCCGGTAATGGCCCCCGCCATGACCCCGACCGAGGCGATTTTCAGCCCGGTAAACACATGTGGCAGGCCGGTGGGCAGTTTCAGGCGCAGCAGCGTCTGCATCCGGCTGGCCCCCATGGCCTTGAACAGCATCCGCTCGTTTTCCGAGGCGGCATAAAGCCCTGCGGCGGTGGACACGACGATGGGAAAGGTGGCGATAAACGCGGCAAGTGCGACCTTTGACGCGATGTCAAAGCCCAGCCAGGCAATGAACAGCGGCGCGAAGGCCACTTTGGGCATGGTGTCGATGGCCACCAGATAGGGCATCACCGCGCGTTCGCCGAACTTTGTCTCGCCCACCAGCACGCCCAGCGAAAAGCCGATGACAATTGCGATCAGGAAAGCCCAGAACACCGTGCGCGTGGTCGTCCACAGCGCATCCAGCATATAGCCGCCCGTCAGCAGGTTGTGGCCCACAAAGATCAGGTCGGCCAGCGTTTCGGCGGGGCTGGGCAAGATGATGGGCGACACCCAGCCCGTGCGCGCTGTGGCCAGATCCCATATCGCAATCACGATGGCGGCCAGCACCAGCATCGCCACCCAGCGGGGGATACGGTCGATCAGCGCCTCGTGTTCCACCCAGACGGTATCGGCATTCGGATCGGGGGTTGCGGTCACTGGAAAGCCTCCTTGCCCAGAAGATCGCGGATATGGGCGACGATTTCGCCAAACCGGGGGGTGTTGATCATGTCCAGCGTGCGGGGGCGCGGCAGGTCGATCACGATTTCCTCGACGATGCGGCCCGGGCGGGGTTTCATCACCAGAATGCGGTCAGACAGGATTACGGCCTCGGCCAGCGAATGTGTGACCAGAAAGGCGGTGGATTGCTGCTCGGCGCAGATGCGCTGCAATTCCATGTTCATGAAATCGCGGGTCAGTTCGTCCAGCGCCGAAAACGGCTCGTCCAGCAGCAGCACGGCGGGGTTGGAAATCAGCATGCGGCAGATCGAGGCGCGCTGCGCCATGCCGCCCGACAATTCGCCGGGGTAGACATGGCCGAAATCGCCCAGACCCACCAGTTTCAGCAGATCCATCGCGCGGGGAACCGCGGCCCTGGCCGCCGCCCTGCCCTGCCGGATCTCGATGGGCAGGATGATGTTTTCGACGGTGGTTTTCCAGGGCAGCAGCGTGGCCTGTTGAAACATCATGCCGATGTCGTCGCGCGGGCCGGTCACGGGCCGGCCCTCCAGCACCACGCGGCCGGTTGTGGGCGGCAAGAGCCCCGACATGATCTTCAGCAATGTCGATTTCCCGCAGCCGGATGAACCGACGACCGACACGAATTCGCCCTTGTGCAGTGTCAGGCTTACATCGGTCAGCGCGGTCAGGCGGTTGCGGGCATAGGTTTTCGACAATCTGGCGATCTCGTAGACCGGCCGCCCCGCGTAGTCAGAAGCGGGGGCAGCCGGGCCTGCGGTCAGGGGTCGGGGCTCTGCCATGGTCATCAGGCGTTCCAGCCGGCCACGAACTCGTTCGAATAGACGGCGGCCAGATCGGGCAGCGCCTCTGGCAGCGCACCCGAGGCGACGGCGCTGTCGTGGATGGCCTGCCAGTGTTCCGGCGGCTGATAGCCATAACCCTGGCCGATGAAGGCCTCGGTCGGGGTCATGCGCACAACGACGCCGTCATAAAGCGAGGCGGCATAATCCTGCTCGGCTTCCTGCGGATTGCCGACGGCGCAATGGGCCAGCGCCTTTTCCTTGTTGGCCGGATCGGTGGCAAAGCGCATGCCGCGCACCATGGCCTTGCCGAATTTGGGCGCAAGGTCGGGCGTGGCCGCCATCTGGCTTTCCAGCATGGCGATACCGTTGCCGAAAAAGCCCAGATAGGCCTCGGGCGTGATTTCGCGCAGGGTCAGGCCGCGCGAGGCGAGAATCGCCGCGTCCGACACCGCACCGGCATAGGAGCCCACCTCGTCACGCATGAAGCCCACGGCTGCCGTGCCGCCGTCACCTACGGGCAGGAAGGTGTAATCGGTGCCCTCGACCATCCCCAGATCGGTCATGATCGCCTTGGTGAACGACACTTCGGCACCATCTGCCGTGCCCACGCCGATCACCGTGCCCTTGAGGTCGGCAGGCGTCTGGGCGGGGCTTTCATCCTTCACCAGAATGCCGAACACCGAACGGGGGTAGAGGTTGTAAAGGAATTTCACATCCACGCCGCGCGACCGTGCGCCCAGCGTCGGCCCCGGCCCGGGTGCGCCGATCTGCGCCTGGCCCGCCGACATCGCCTGCAACACCGCCGAGGATCCGTCGATGGCCTCCAGCCGCATATCAAGGCCCTCTTCGGCAAAATAGCCTTCGCCCACCGCTACCCAGTAGGGCAGCCATGTCAGCGCCGAGGGGTTGGGCACCGCAAAGGTCACAGCGGTCTGCGCGCGCAGGATCGACGGCGCGCCGAGGGTAAGGCTTGCCGCCCCGCCCGCCGCCAGTAGCCCGAAGCTCCGGCGGGTCAGTCTGGTCGTGTTGGTCATCGTGAACATCCTCCCTGTTGCCGCGACCAGCCCGCGTCATTTTTTCCCGGCGCGTGACTGGCCCTTGCACCACGCTATACGATTCGTTCTGGAAATCAAAAAAATATATGAAACGACTCAAAACATCATTTCGTATCTTGATCTGCGGGCCGAACCGGGAAATCCTGCCCCCAGACTCGCAGCGCCCGGGCGACCCGCCCGGCCCAACAGGAGACACCCCATGGCGGCCTATGCCCTGACACCACCGGCGCAAGCCCATCTGGACATCACCGGCACGGATGAGAAATTTCCCGTTCGCCGCATCTATTGCATCGGCAAGAACTATGTCGCCCATATCATCGAGATGAACGCGGATGAGCGTGACCCGCCGGTGATCTTCATGAAACCCACCGACGCCATCGTGAAGAACGGCGGCGAGATTCCCTATCCGATCTTCACCACCAACTTTCATTATGAATGCGAACTGGTGGTGGCGCTGAAATCGGGCGGCTACAACATTCCCGTGGCCGAGGCGTCGGACCATATCTATGGCTATGCCATCGGGCTGGACATGACACGGCGCGACCATCAGGCCGAGGCGCTGGCCAAGGGCCTGCCCTGGGAAGTGACCAAGGGCTTTGACCATTCCGCCCCCATCGGCCCGATCACCCGGGCCAGCGATTGCGGCATCCTGACATCGGGCCATGTGCGTCTTGTGGTGAATGGCGCGGTGAAACAGGATGCCGACATTTCGCTGATGATCTGGAAGGTGGACGAGATCATCTCGAAACTGTCCGAACAGCACCGCCTGATGCCGGGCGACATCATCATGACCGGCACGCCTGCCGGCGTGGGGGCCGTCGTGACCGGCGATGTGCTGGACTGCAGCATGGACGGGGTGGAGCCGATGCAGGTCCGCATCGGTGACAGGGCGGCGTGAGCACGGCCGACCTTCTGGCCCATGGCACGGCCACGCTGGGCGAGGCGTGGCCAGCCACAGGCATCATGGATGCGCCGCTGAAGGCGCTGGCACCCGGCATGGCGCTGGCGGGGCCTGCGCTGACGGTGCGCTGCCTGCCCGGCGACAATCTGGCGCTGCATCTGGCCATGGCGCAGGCCCGGGGCGGCGAGGTGTTGGTGGTGGATTACGGCGGCAGTCTGGCCAGCGGCCCGTTCGGCGAGATCATGGCGCTGGCCTGCCAGCAGCGCGGTATTGCGGGCATGGTGATTGACGGCGCGGTGAGGGATTCTGCGCAGATCGCGGCGCTTGGCTTTCCGGTGTTCGCGCGCGGGCTGAACATCCGCGGCACTGTGAAACGCGACCGGGGGCAGATCAATGTGCCCGTCACCATCGGCGGCCTTGCCATCGCGCCGGGCGACATCGTGCTGGCCGATGCCGATGCCATCGTGACGCTGGCGGCGGATGACCTTCCCGCCGCCCTTGCCGCCGCAGCGGCACGCGCCGCGCGCGAGGCGGTGATCATGGACCGGCTGCGGCAAGGCGAAACCACGCTTTCCATCCTCGGGCTGAATGACGGAGACAGGACATGACCCACAGCATCGGCATTGCCGGCACCGGGCGGATGGGCACCGCCTTTGCCCGCCGCCTGATCGAAACCGGCCACAGCGTGAAGGTCTGGAACCGCAGCCCCGAACGGCTGGCCGCCGCCGTGGCTGCGGGGGCCATGGCGACTGACATCGCCGGGCTGGCGGCCTGCGACACCGTGCTTTTGTCGCTGACCGATGCCGCAGCCTCGGGCGCGGTGCTGGGCCAACTGGCGGCGGCAGGCATCGCCGGGCGGCTGGTGATCGAGATGTCAACGCTGCTGCCCGAGGGCGCGGATGCGCTGGCGGCCACAGCCGCCGACGCCGGGGCGGATTTCCTGCATTGCCCGGTGGGCGGCACCGTTGCCCCGGCGCTGAAGGGGCAATTGCTGGGCCTGGCCGGGGGCAGCGCCGCCGCGTTTGAGCGGGCGCGGCCCGTGCTGGCCGATCTGTGCCGCCGGGTGGAGCATCTGGGAACGCCGGGGGCCGCCGCGCGGATGAAGCTGGCGGTGAACCTGCCGCTGGCCATCTACTGGCAGACCCTGGGCGAAAGCCTGGCGCTGCTGCGCGGCGCGGGTGTGCCGCATGATCTGGCAATAAGCCTGATGGCCGACAGTTCCGCTGGGCCGACTGTGTTGAAAAACCGTGCGCAGGTGGTGGTCGATACGCTGAACGGCAGCGACCAGCCGGGAACCTTCGACATCGCCGGGCTGATGAAGGATCTGCGTCTGGCGCTGGATCTGGCCACGGCCGAGGGCGCGGCCCTGCCGGTGGCCGCTGCCGCCGAACCCGGCTACCGTGCGGCGCTGGATGCGGGTCTTGGCGGGTGTGACGGGGCCAGCCTGACGCGCCTGGCATCCGGGGCATGACCGATCTGCTGGATCCGGCCACGCTTTTGCCGATGATCGGGGCGCTGGCACTGGCCGGGGCGCTGCTGGGCTTTCTGGCCGGGCTGTTCGGCATCGGCGGCGGGGCCATATCGGTGCCGGTGTTCTACGAGATGTTCCAGACGCTTGGGCATGCGCCCGATGTGGCGATGCCGCTGGCGGTGGGCACCTCGCTGGCCGTCATCATCCCCACCTCGATCCAGTCATCGCGAGGCCATTTCAAGCGTGGCACGGTGGATATGGATCTGCTTCGGGTCTGGGCGCTGCCGGTGCTGGCGGGGGTGGTTCTGGGGTCGGTCATCGCGCGTTATGCCGAACCGCAGGTGTTCCAGCTGGTCTTCATGGTGGTGGCCGCCGTGAATGCGGCAAAGCTGCTATCGGGCGGTGCGGGCTGGCGGCTACGTGACAACCTGCCGTCACGCGGCGCGCTGCGGCTTTATGGCGGCGGCGTGGGGCTGGTGTCGGCGCTGATGGGCATTGGCGGCGGTGCGGTGTCGAACCTGATACTGACGCTGCACAATGTGCCGATCCACCGCGCGGTATCCACCGCTGCGGGCGTGGGCGTGCTGATCGCCATTCCGGGCACGCTGGGCTATATTGCGGCAGGCTGGGGGCGGCCCGGTCTGCCGCCCGATGCCATCGGTTTCGTGTCGCTTGTCACCTTTGCGCTGACGATCCCCACGTCGCTGCTGACCACGCGCTTTGGCGTGGCACTGGCGCACCGGCTGTCGCGCAAGCATCTGGAGCGCGCGTTCGGCCTGTTTCTGTTGGCGGTCTGCCTGCGGTTCCTGTGGGCCATACTGGCGCAGTAGACCGCTATGGCAGCGGGGGAACCACCCCCGGTCAGGCCGTCAGTTCGAACATGTCACGGCTGGCCGCATGTGCGGTGGCACGTGCGCCGACCGCAGGCGGAACCAGATCGGGGCTGTTGAACATGTCAAAGGATATCGCCTCGCCACCCACATCCATGCGGATGCGGATCACCGATCCCATGAAGTTCACGCTTTTCACCAGACCGTCAAAGGCGACATCCCGCCCTTCGGACGGGCGCAGCGACAGCGCCTCGGGGCGCAGGGCCAGCGACAGGTTGCCATCGGCATCCGCCGTGCGCACCGGCTGGGCCAGTTGCACCGAAGTGCCTGCAACCGTCACGGTCTGCGGCTGGCGCTCCAGCCGCGCGCGCAGCACGTTCAGCGTGCCAACAAAGCCCGCCACAAACCGGGTGCTGGGCCGGTTGTAGATCTCGGACGGGGTGCCGATCTGGTCGGCGCGCCCGCCGTTCATCACAACGATCCGGTCAGAAATCGACATCGCCTCTTCCTGGTCATGCGTCACGAAAACCGTGGTTATGCCCAGCCGGCGCTGGATATCGCGGATCTCCTCGCGCAGGCTGACGCGGATCTTGGCATCCAGCGCCGACAGGGGCTCATCCAGCAGCAACACCTGCGGTTTCGGGGCCAGCGCGCGGGCCAGCGCCACGCGCTGCTGCTGGCCACCCGACATTTCATAGGGATAGCGTTCGGCCAGATGCGACAGGCCGATCAGGCCCAGCATTTCCTGCACCCGCGCCTCGGTTTCCGCCTTGCCCAGACCGGCGATCTTGAGGCCAAACGCGATGTTGCCCGCCACATTCATGTTGGGAAACAGCGCATAGGCCTGAAACACCATGCCGATGCGCCGCTTGTTGGGGGCAAGGTCGGTAACATCGCGCCCGTCGATGGTGATCTTGCCCGAGGTCGGCCGTTCAAACCCGGCGATCATGCGCAGCACGGTCGTCTTGCCGCAGCCTGACGGCCCGAGGAAGGACACGAACTCGCCCTTTTCCACGGCCAGATCAAAGCCCTTGACGACGGTATTGGTCCCGAAGGTCTTGACGGCGTTGGTGATCGACAGAAAGCTCATGCTGTGGTCCTTTGGGCGGGGCGGGAGGTCAGGCGGGGGAACCACCGCTGGCCGGGTTTCCGGGTGGCAAAGACCTGCATCAGCACCATGCAGCCCCAGGTGAAACCGAATGACATGATGGCCAGTGCCGCAGGCTCGTAGGCGCGGTCCTGCCCCAGTTGCACCAGATAGGGGCCAAAGGCCGGGCGGTTCAGCAGGCTGGCCAGCACGAATTCGCCCAGCGAGATCGAGAAGGTCAGGAACGCGCCCGATATGATGGCGGCGCGCACATTGGGAAAGATCACCGTCGCGATGGTGCGCAGCCGCGATGCGCCCAGGCTTTCGGCGGCCTCGGTCAGGGTGGCGATGTCGATCACCGCCAGGCCGTTGTCCACCGCGCGGAACATGTAGGGCATCGACAGCACGACATAGCCCAGCACCAGCAGCATATCGGTTCCGGCGGTTGTCGTGGTCAGCGGCAGCCATGAGTTCGAGCCGAACAGCCGGATGTAGCCGAACACCAGAACCACCGGCGGCACGACCAGCGGCAGCAGGCTGATGAATTCGACCACCGGGCGCAGGCGGGGCACCTTGAGCCGCACCCAATAGGCGGTCGGCACGATGATGACCGCGCCGATCAGGATGGCCACCAGCGATGCGATGGTGGAATAGGTGATCGTGGTCAGAAACTCGGCGCTGTTGAAGACCGAGGCATAGGCGGCAAAGCCCAGTTCGCCCCGCGTCATCTTCAGCGAGAAGTAGAATGTGGCGATCAGCGGCACGACAAAGAACGACGCCGCAAACAGCGCGGTCAGAACGGGCACCACGGGAAAGGATTTTTTCATTTCTGCCACCGTTCGGCGCGGCTGCGCAGGATCAGATACAGCGTGTTCGACACGCCCATGATGACCACCATCCCCAGCGCCAGCGCATAGCCCAGGTTGGGGTTGTAAAGCACGTTGCCCCGGATCTGCTGGAACAGCACGATCGGCACCACATCGAACCCTGATCCCATCAGCGCGTAAACCGTGGCCAGCGTGCCGAAGGCATTGGCAAACAGCAGCAGGAAACAGCCCAGAATGGTGGGGGCCAGCACCGGCAGGCCAATCAACTGCCAGTATTGCCGCCGGGTGGCACCCAGAATCTCGGCCGCCTCGCGCCATTCCTTCTTCAGCCCGTCCAAAGCGGGGGCGATGATCAGGAACATCAGCGGCAACTGGAAATACAGATAAACCAGCGACAGGCCAAAGAACGAGAACAGGTTGAACCCGCTGGCATAAAGGTTGATGCCGAACAGGTCGCGCAGCAGCACCGTCACCAGCCCCAGCCGCCCCAGCGTGGCGATGAAGGCAAAGGCCAGCGGCACACCGGCAAAGTTGGATGCGACGCCGGAAAAGGTGGTGAACGCGCCGCGCACCCAGGCCGGCAAGCCCCCCAGAATGACGGCCTGCGCCAGCAGCAGCCCGGCCACGGCCCCCATCGCGGCGGACAGCAGGCTCAACCGGATCGACAGCGAAAAGCTGGCCACGATATTGGGGCTGCCAAGGGCAATGATATTGTCAAAGGTGAATGCGCCTTCGGTGTTCTGGAACGCGCCACCCACCAGGTAAAGCACCGGCCCGATCAGGAACAGAAACGCAAACAGAAAGAACGGGGCAACCCCCAGCCAGTTCCAGTTCACGCGCCCCAGACGCCCGGCGCGCGGCAGGGACGGCCCAAGATCGGCACGGGGGGCGGCGACATCCATGGTCATGGTTCGGTCTTTCGGCAATGCGCCATAAAAAGCGGATGCCGGCGCTGTGCCGGCATCCACGGGTTCAGGTCGGATGCGCTCAGTTCGCGCCCATTTCGGTGGCCCAGGTATCGGCGACCACGGCCTTGGCGGCCGATTGTTCGTCCAGCGTCGGGAAGATCGCCTTGGCATAGGCATCGGCCGGGGGCAGCTTGGCCATCATGTCGGCCGGGATCACGCCGCGGGCGACCATGTCATTGAAGCGGATCGGGTGGCAGTAGCCCGCCAGCCAGCCCAGTTGGCCCTCGTCCGAATACAGGTATTCCATCCACAGTTTCGCTGCGTTCGGGTGCGGAGCATAGGCCGAAATCGCCTGCACATAGACGCCCGCGATCACACCGTCAGACGGGATCACGACATCCATCGGCGGGTTGCCGGCCAGCTTGTCGCGCATCGCCAGAACGTTGTAATCCCAGTCGAACATGATCGGCGTCGTGCCTTGGGCAAAGTTCTGGGCCGAACCGCCCACGTCAACGAAATTGCCCGCTTCCTTCAGCGCCTTCAGATAGGCGATGCCGGCGGTGGCGGTTTCAGCGCCGCCCTTGCCGCCTTCGGCCGTGCCTGCCGCATAAAGCGACATCATCGACGAGTTGCCGGTGCGCGGGTCGCCCGGGATGGCCACCATGGCAGCGTATTTCGGGTCTTTCAGATCGGCAAAGCTGGTGGGCGATGCGTCGGTCACGACATCCTTGTTCACGGCCATCGCCAGAACGCCGTAGTAGTCGCCGTACCAGTAGCCTTCGGCATCCTTGGCATCATCCGGGATCGAATCCCAGGTGGAGACTTTGTAGGGCTGGATCAGGCCTTCGGCCTTGGCAGCCGGGCCGAACGACAGGCCAACGTCCAGAACGTCGGGGGCCTGCGGGCCGGTGTTGCCCTTGTTGGCCTTCACGGCCTCGAGCTCGTCAGCCGAACCCGCGTTCGGGTTCAACTCGTTGACCTCAATCCCGTATTTCGCCTTGAAGGCTTCGATGACGGCGCCGTAATTGCACCAGTCATGCGGCAGGGCGATGGTGGTCAGCGACCCTTCGGCCTTGGCTGCGGCGATCAGCGCATCCATGTCAACGGTCTGCGCCTGTGCAACGCTGCCCATGGCCAGCGCAACGGCGGTCGTTGTGCAAAGAAACTTCACAGTGTTCGATGTCATTTGTTTTTCCCGGTAAGCCCCCGATCATTGGTCGGGGCGTGCGCTCACTCCATAGGGCGAAGATGTTGCGGTTCCGTGACGGTCCGCGGCCCTTGCGTCAAGCTGCGGATAGCGGCACGGATCGCGCTCAACCTGCGGGCGCAAAGGCGGTTCAGCCCTTGCGCGAACTGCCCTGATTGGCGCCAGAGTTGGGGCGGCAAAATGCGATGTTCATCACCGGCAGAAATCCTGGCGATGCCGTGGAAAACGCAGCGATGCGCGCGATGCCCGCGCAGATCAGCCAGTGATGCGGCGGGCCTGGCGCGACAACTTTGGCGCGACGCCGAAATGACCCAGGCAACGCCGCGAACAGCCCCGGATCAAGGTCATCATCGAGAAACACGGCAGCTGCCACGCGCGCGGCGCAACAACACCTGCCCCCCGCAGGGACGCGCCATCAAGCAGATATCAAAAGAGAAGTGGTGCACCCGGAGCGATTCGAACGCCCGGCCCTCAGATTCGTAGTCTGATGCTCTATCCAGCTGAGCTACGGGTGCAGTGGGGGCGATTTAGCGGCACCACCCGGGCAATGCAAGGGGCAAAACGCAGGTTTTCGCGGCAGCATGGGCGGGCGGGGTCATTCCACCTCGGCCAGCCCCTCGCTTTTGGGCAGGCGGATCAGGAATTCCGTGCCATCGGCATCGGACCGCAGCAGGTCCAGCCGCCCGCCATGACCGCGCACCAGCTCGGCGGAAATTGCCAGCCCCAGCCCCGAGCCGCCCTTGCGCGCGCCGCCCTGAAACGCCGTGAACAGATGTTCGCGCGCGCGGGGCGGCAGGCCCGGCCCGGTATCGCCCACGCGGATGCACCAGTCGGCCTCATCCTCCATCCCGGCAATCTCGATGCTGCCGGGCTGGCCGGTGGCGGTGATGGCTTGATGCGCGTTGCGTGCAAGGTTGGCCAGCACACGGTAAAGCTGCTCGCTGTCAGCGCGGATCATCATGCCCGGCGGCACGTCGATCAGGAAGGTGACGGCAGAGCCTTCGGCCAGCGATTCGCCCTCGGCCACCTCTTCGGCCAGACGGCGCAGGGGAAAGCGGGTCAGGCGCGGGCGGGGCTCTTCGGCCTTGCCAAAGGCCAGGGTCGTTTCGCACAGGTTCACCGCGCGGCTGATCGAATTCACCAGCTTGGGCGCCGCGCGCGCCACCACCGGATCGGCGCTGGCCCCGATACGGTCGGCGAAAAGCTGCGTCGTGGTCAGGATGTTGCGCAGGTCATGGCTGATCTTGGCCACCGCCCCGCCCAGCTGGGCCAGCCGTTCCTTTTGCCGCAGCGCGCCGGTCAACTGCGTCTGCATCATCTGCAACGCCTCTTCGGCATCGCGCAATTCCTGCACCCGCGCGGTGGGGGTGATGACGCGGCGGGCATCCTCGGGCGCTTCGGCGTAGGATGACATGTGCCGCACCACGCGGCGGATCGGCAGCACAATCAGGCGGCGCGCGGCAAAGAACAAAAGCGCCGCCGTCACAACCGAGATCAGCGCCGACAACAGCAGGATGCGCAGCCCGTATTTCAGCATCTCTGTCCGCAACGGCCCGGTCTCCATCGTCACTTCGATCAGCAGGCCCGCCTGCTGCACCGGGCTGCCGATGACGCGGATCACCCGGTTTTCCGGGTCCAGCAGCACGGCCAGCGCATCACGGGTCAGCCCGAAGGCCCCGGCCATGCGCAGGTCATGTGTGGCATGGATCGGCGCGGGAATCGGCGATGACAGCACAAGCTGGCGCACCTCGTCGCGCCTGAGCACCACGTTGAACACCTGCGCATTGGCCAGCAACTCGGCCTCCAGCTCCGGCATGATCATGTCATCGGTGGCCAGCAGCGCCAATGACGCGATCTGCGCCTTCTCCAGCCGCAGGGCCAGATAATCCTCGCGGAACCGCGCGATGGAGGGCACGAAGATCAGCACTTCGGCCAGCATGACAAACACGACCGTCAGCAGCAGGAACCGTCCCGACAGTGTGTTCAGAAAGCTCCACCGGCTGCGCCGCACTGTGTCGTCCCTCTTTCCAGAGCCAAATATCCCCGGGGGGTCCGGGGGGCAGGCAGCCCCCCGGCGCTGTCCCGGGGGCACCACCTAGGGCAGGTAGCGCTGCACCAGCCCCACCACCCGCTTGACCATGGGGTTATCAAACAGTTTGGGGGAAAAATAGGCCCCAGCCGCGCGTTTCGACACTTCGCCCAGCGTGGGATAGGGGGCCACCATGCCCGCGACCGCGCTCATCTTCAGCCCAGCCGAAATCGCCAGCGCCCAGAGGCCGATCAACTCGCCCGCCTGCGCCCCGGCGATGGATGCGCCCACGGGGCGGCCTTTGACCACCATCACCTTGATCAGCCCTTCGGTCTTGCCCTCGGCCTGCGCGCGGTCATTGTGGTGATAGGCGTGGCGCACCACGGTCAGCGCCGCACCATGGGCCTTTTTCGCCTCGGCCTCCGTCATTCCTACCTGCGCCAGTTCCGGGTCTGTGTAGGTGGCCCAGGGGATATGGCTGGTTTTCATCTTTGACTGCAGGCCGAACAGGATCGACCGTATCGCCACGCCCGCATGATAGCCTGCCATATGCGTGAATTGCAGCCCGCCCGCCGCATCTCCCACCGCATAGATCCGCCGGTTCGACGACCGCAGATCGGCCCCCACCGTCACACCCCGGCGGGTATGGGCCACGCCTGCCGCCTCAAGGTTCAGCTTGTCCAGCGCCACCTGGCGCCCCACGGCCATCAGCAGATGCGAGCCTGTGACGCTGCGGCCGTCCTTGATCGACACCTCCACGCCGGTTTCCGTCCGGGCAAGCCCCGACACCGGGGCATCCTCGATGATCTGCACGCCTTCGGCGCGCAACCGGGCCAGCACCACGGCGGCCATTTCCGGGTCGTCGCGGCCCAGCGCCTTTGCCCCCTCGATCACCGTCACGCGGCAGCCCAGCCGGTGGTGCGCCTGCGCCATTTCCATGCCGATCGGGCCACCGCCGATGATGATCAGGTGTTCCGGCTTGTCCCGCAGGGCAAAGATGGTCTCATTGGTCAGATAGGGCACATCCTCCACCCCCGGTATCGGGGGCACGAAGGGGCGTGATCCTGTGGCGATGACAAACCGCCGCGCGGTGATCACATGGCCCCCGGCCTCCAGTTCCGTGGGGGATATGAACCGGCCCCAGGCCTGCACCACCCGCACGCCCAGCCCCGTGAACCGTTCCACCGAATCGAGCGGGGCAATGGCGGCGATCACCCGGTCCACGTGATCCTTCACCGCCGCGAAATCGACCTGCGGCTGCATAGGCGCGACACCGAACGGCGCACCGCTGGTCATGGCATGGGCGTGTTTGGCCGCCGCGATCAGCGCCTTTGACGGCACGCAGCCCGCATTCAGGCAATCGCCGCCCATTTCACCGCCCTCGACCAGCACCACTTTTGCGCCCATCTGCACCGCACCTGCGGCCAGCGACAACCCGCCCGAACCGCCGCCGATGATGCAGATATCCGTCTTGATCCGGTCCATGGTCAGCGATCCTTCTTGCGCAGGGCTTTGATCACGATGGGCAGGGCCGACAGCGCGGCCAGACCCAGTATCGGCCCCAGCACCTGCGGGGCAAAGATGATGCCCAGATCCGGGGCCTCGCCGCGCGCGAACACCTCGCCCAGACCCGAGCCGACGGATGTGAACACCAGCGTTCCGGGCATGATGCCGAAAAACGTGGTGATGGCAAAACGCTCCAGCCGCACGCCAAGGAAGGCGGGGATCAGATTGGCCAGAAAGAACGGCAGCACCGGCACCAGCCGCATCATGAACAGCACCGACCATTCGTTGTCCTGAAGGCCCGCCTGAAGTCTTGCCACCGTGCCGCCACGTTCCTTCAGGCTTTCGGCGAAACGCGCGCCAAAGCCGCTGCGCGCCGCCATGAAGATCGCCACCGCACCGATGGTGGCACCCAGCACGTTGTAAAGCACGCCGGGAAACAACCCGAACAAGAACCCCCCGGTCAGCGTGGCCACTGCGGCCCCCGGCAGGCTGAACCCCACGATCAGCACATAGGCCAGCACGAAACCGCCCGCCGCCAGCAGATAGTTGGCATCGCGGAAGGCCAGCAGCGCCTCGCGGTTTTCAGCCAGCGCGGCGAAACCCAGATGGTCGCGCAGAAGGAATGCACCCAGCACGGCCGCAGCCAGGATCACAAGGATCGGCAGTTTGCGGGCGAGGGCCGAAGACGTGGGGCCCGGGGGCGAGGAGTTCGACATGTCAGTCACCTGCTTCTCCTGAAATCAGACGCCCGCTCAGGGCCTTGCCGGCCAGACCATGCGCGATGCCGCACCCCGCGCGATAGGCCGCTCACGCCGCCTTGATAGCGCGCGACCGCAAGCGTGTGCAGAAAGGCCATGCGCAGAAAAGGTTGAAACATATCGCCCAAGGTGTAACGAAAAATCGGGCTTTCGCGCGCGATATGTTGCAGGAAATGTTGCGCAGCCGAATTGACTTGGGCGGAATGCGCCCGTAAAGACCGGGCTTCGAATAAAGCTGCCGTCGAATCCGGTCGGATTTAGGCTGGCCGTCTGATGGAGTTAGCGATGAAGCGCACTTTTCAACCGTCGAACCTGGTTCGCGCCCGCCGTCACGGGTTCCGCGCCCGTATGGCCACCAAAGGCGGCCGTCTGGTGCTGGCCGCCCGCCGCGCCAAGGGCCGCAAGAAACTGTCGGCCTGATCCGGTCTCCCGCAAGGGATGATGCGATGACACCGCCGGAGGCCGGGGCAACAGGCAGCGATGCCGGGTCTGCCGCAGTGCCACCGGCGGTTTCAGTTTGCGCGGATGGTGCGGCAGTTCGCCCCGCGACCGAGGTTCTGAAGAAACGCGCGGATTTTCTGCGTGCTGCTTCCGCGCGCAGGCAAGGCACACCCGGCTTTCTGGTGCAGGCCCGGCGGCGCGATGATGGCGAGCCGCTGATCCGCATAGGTTTCACCTGTTCCAAGAAAATCGGCAATGCCGTGGCCCGCAACCGCGCCAAGCGGCGGCTGCGCGAGGTGGCCCGCGCCGTGCTGCCGGTGCAGGGCCTGCCCGGCTGGGATTACGTGCTGGTGGGCCGCCCCGGTGCCACGATAGAGCGGCCCTATGCCGCCCTGCTGACCGATCTGGCGCAGGCGTTGCGCCAGATACACAGCGCCGCCCCCCAACCCCCGCGCCCGCGCAAGCCATGACCCCGCTGGCGCATATTCTGGCCCTGCCGGTGCGCGCCTACCGTCTGCTGCTGTCGCCCTGGGTGGGCCATGGCTGCCGGTTTCAGCCCACATGCAGCGCCTATGCCCTGGAGGCGCTGGAACGGCATGGCGCGCTGAAAGGCGGGTATCTGACCGCGCATCGCCTGTGCCGCTGCCATCCCTGGGGCGGGCAGGGCTATGACCCGGTTCCCGGCTCCGAGTGCACGCCCGCCCCGCCGCCAGATCAGTCAAACGGCTGAATGCGCACCAGACGGAAGGCCGGGGCGCTGTCCGTGGCCGCATCGACATCCGATTCGTAAAGCGTCAGGTAGACGATGTTGATCGCCATCAGGTCGGCGCGCGGCAGCGGCTCCATCCGGTAGCGTTCGGGCAGAAAGCTGCCCGGGGCAGCCTTGGCCGCCAGATCGGCGAGGAAACTTTCGCCAAACACCACCGCACCATCCAGATCGGCGGATTTCATGTCGGCGCCGGTAAAGTCGGGGGCCAGCAGCACTGCGCCCCGCAAGGTTGCAGCCGCCAGTGTCGCCCCCGCGAAATTGGCCCGCAGCAGCAAGGCCCCGTCAAGATTGGCAGCCAGCATGGTGGCATTGCTGAAATCGGTATCGAAAATGGTGGAGCCTGAAAAATCAGCCCCCGACAGAAAGGTGGAATAGGGCGCGCTTTCCGCCAGATAGGGGTCGCGCACCCGTTCGGCCGTCACGGCGGCAAAGGTGGAGGATTTGATGGTGCTGGAGCGGAAACGCGCGTTTTCCAGCATCGCGCCGCCCAGATCGGCCCCGGTGATGTAGCTGCCGGAAAAATCGGCATAGCTCAGCCGCCCGCCCATCGCGGTCAGCAGTTGGATCTCGGCATCGGCCATCACGGCGAAGGACAGATCAAGGCCGATGAAATTCAACGGCTCCAGATTGCGCAGGCCCGCCCCCATCAGCACCGACAAGAGCTGCCCGCGTTCCGGGCTGGCCGGGCGGTCCACCAGAATGTTTTCGGGGCCGTCCTCCTTCCAGCCATAGTAATCGGCCATCCGTGCATAGGTATCGGGCAGGTCGGCCCTGCGCCGCTTCATCGCCTGGCGCATCTTGTCGCTGTAATCCTGCGTGCGCACGCCAAGGTCCAGATAACGGTAGGGCTGGGTGGCCCGCGACAGCGAGGTGATGCGCAGCATCAATGCACTGGAGAGATCCTCGGCAAAGATCACGTTGAAAAGGTTCGGGCTTTTCTGGCCCGTTTCAGCCTGAAGCGCGGCATTCGCCGTGTCGATATGTTCGCCCAGTGCGGCGGCGATGCTGGTTATTTCTACCGCCAGGGCCGCGTTGCGCGACGCCTCGGCCAGTTGAACATCCTGCGTCAGAAGGGTGGTCTGTTCCTGAATGCGGACGTTCTGCTCCTCCAAGAGATCTGACTGTTCTTCAAGCAATTGGTTTTGCTTGAACAGCAAGGCGGTGCCCGCCAGCGCCGCCATGGCCGCGATCAGCGCGGTCAAGGATGCGATGACCCAGCGGCGCATCGCCACCCAGGAATAGCGCGCCAGAACCAGGCTGACCAGATCGCGGGCGGCATCGGTGGCCCCCGACGGATCACGCTCGATGGCGCGCTCGGCCACCTTGGCCAAGGGTCGCGCGAAACTTTCCAGCTGCGTTTCGGCATGGCCGAACACCCGGCGCAACAGCGGGCGGCGCAGGATGAACAGCAGCATCCCCAGCAGCGTGACCACACACAGCGCCGACAGGAACACCACGACGATGACGGCAGCACTGTCTTCTAGAAAGCCAAAGCCGGAAAAGGCAATCAGGATCCCCGCTGCGATGCCGAAACCGAACACCAGGATCGACATGGCCGCCGACCCCCCCACCCCTGAGGGCACGCGCGGCTCGGGTGGCGGGCTGTGTTCCGCAGGCTCCATTTCGGCTCGTTTCCTTCCCTGCATCCGGCAGACTTGACGATGGCAAAGCGGGTTCTTTATGGCAATCCCCATCAACTTCCCCGCCGCGAAGGCCAGGCCATGCTTGACGACGAAGCCATACACCCGCTGTTCCACGGCGCCCCGGCCACCGACGATTTCCGCAAGCTGCGCAAGCGGCTGGTGCGCGACGTGCGGGCGGCAATCGACACCTACGGCATGGTGCAGCGCGGCGCGCGCTGGCTGGTGTGCCTGTCGGGCGGCAAGGACAGCTATACCCTGCTGGCCGTGCTGCATGAGTTGAAGTGGCGCGGCCTGCTGCCGGTCGATCTGCTGGCCTGCAATCTTGATCAGGGGCAGCCCGGCTTTCCCGCCACGGTCCTGCCAGAGTTTCTGGCCAGCCGGGGCGTGCCGCACCGCATCGAGTATCAGGACACCTATTCCATCGTGATGGACAAGGTGCCCGCCGGACAGACCATGTGCGCGCTGTGTTCCCGGCTGCGGCGCGGCAACCTTTACCGCATCGCGCGGGAAGAGGGTTGCTCGGCGGTCGTGCTGGGCCATCACCGCGATGATATTCTTGAGACTTTCTTCATGAACCTGTTTCATGGCGGGCGGCTGGCCACCATGCCGCCCAAGCTGGTGAACGAAGAGGGCGACCTGTTTCTTTACCGCCCGCTGGCCTTTGTGGCCGAAGCCGACTGCGCGGCTTTTGCCAGTGCCATGAACTATCCCATCATCCCCTGCGACCTGTGCGGGTCGCAGGACGGGTTGCAGCGCCAGCAGGTCAAGGCGATCCTCGACGGGTGGGAGGCGCGCAGCCCGGGCCGCCGTCAGGTGATGTTCCGCGCGCTGATGAATGCGCGGCCTTCGCATCTGCTGGACCCCGCCTTGTTCGACTTTGCCGGGCTGGCGATCCGCCCGCATGAGCCCACGGCAATTGATGAAAATCCGCCGCAACTTGCGGGTGAAAATTAACGATCCGCACAGCGGCGCGCCCTATTCTGCGCGGGTCCGGGGCATCAGGCCCCATGCTGACAGCGGGGCAGGCAGAATGGCGAGTGACGGGTTGGGGCGGGCATTGCAGCGGCTGGGGGCACGGCTGCGGCAGCCCGAGATGATGGTTTTCCTGCCCGCGACCACGCTGGCGGCCTTCTGGTGGGGGGGCGAGCCTGCGCTTATACTTGCGGCCCTTGGGTTGCCGCTGGTTTTTGTGCTGCTGGGCGCGTTCCGCTGGGATGCCGATGACCCTGCGCATCTGGCGGAACATGCCGGTGGTCTGGCGCTGCGGCCCCAGATCATCAGCGCGCTGGACGTGGTTTTGCAGGACAGTGCCACCACCGGCAAGACCACCGCCTGTCTGGTGGTGCAGTTCGACGATGCCGCCGTGCTGCTGGACCGGCACGGGCGCGCGGCCCAGACCGAGGTGCTGCTGCGCAGTGCCGAACGCATCTGCGCGGCCCTGCGGCAGGGCGATACCGTGGCCCGGCTGGAGGGTGGCGGTTTCGCCATCGCCCTGGCCGAGGTGCGGCGGATGGATCTGGAAACGCTGGTGCAACTGGCCGCGCGGCTGCAATCGGCGCTGGCCCCCCCCATCAGCATCGACGCGGCACGGTTGTATATCACCTGCTCCATCGGCTTTTGCCTCGGCGCGCGCGCGCCCACGGGCCGCGCCCTGCTGGATGCAGCACAGGTCGCGGCGGATGAGGCGCTGCGCAATGGCCCCGGTGCGATCCGCGCCTATGCGCCCGACATGGCGCGCAAACGCGCCGACCGCGACGCCTACCGCGAGGTGCTGGAGATTGCGCTGGACCATGGCGAGATCCGCCCGCATTTCCAGCCGCAGATCAGCACCGATACCGGAACGATCTCGGGGTTCGAGGCACTGGCGCGTTGGCACCACCCCGAACGCGGTCTGGTGCCGCCCGCCGAATTTCTGGATGCGATCGAAGAGGCGGGCCTGTCGGAACGTCTGGGCGAGGTGATCCTGTATCACGCGCTGACCGCACTGGTGCGCTGGGACAAGGCAGGGTTCCGGGTGCCGCGCGTGGGGGTGAATTTCTCGGCCGCCGAATTGCGCAACCCCAAGCTGGCGGAAAAGCTGAAATGGGAGCTGGACCGTTTTGACCTGACCCCCGACCGGCTGGCGGTGGAAATTCTGGAAACCGTGGTGGCCGACACCGACAATGACGTGATCGTGCACAACATCGCGGCGCTGGCCCGGCTGGGCTGCGGCGTGGATCTGGATGATTTCGGCACCGGCCATGCCTCGATCACCAATATCCGACGCTTCACCGTGCGCCGGCTGAAGATCGACCGCAGTTTCGTGACCCGGGTAGACGAAGACCGCGAACAGCAGAAAATGGTGGCGGCCATCTTGTCGCTGGCCGAACAACTGGAACTGGAAACGCTGGCCGAGGGGGTGGAGACACCTGGTGAACATGCCATGCTGGCGCAACTGGGCTGCGGGCATGTGCAGGGTTTTGGCATCGCGCGCCCGATGCCGTTCGACGACACCTTCGACTGGATCAGCGGCCACCGCGCGCGCCAGATGGCAACGCCCAAGATCGGGCACAAGGCGCGGTAGGATGCAGATCAGTCCAGCGGCAGCAGAAGGGGTCAACAGCCTGACGCGCAAAGGCAGGCCCAATTCAGCCGGCATGAGCCAGTATCATGGGTGGCAAGGCGTTTCCGCCGGGTCTGGCGTGGCAAACCACCCCGCCCCTGCCCCAATCGGGGAAAACCGCTTGACCTTTGCCCCCCCCTTCTGTTGAACACCCGCTGACCCTGAACAGGAACGGCGGTGGCTTTGATGGACGACCAGAACAAGAACCTCATCTTTGCGACCGTGCTGAGTTTCATTGTGATCATGGTGTGGTTCGTGCTGTTTCCCCCGCCAGAGCCCGTGCCACCTGCACCCACCGAAGTCGCCACAACCGCTGATGGCAACGCGCTGGTGCCGCCGGGTGAGGCCACGATCGGCACAGGGGCAGCACCCGAGGCAACCGCCGAGGCTCCGCGTCTGGATATCGACACACCGCGCCTGCAAGGCTCGATCTCGCTTCTGGGCGGGCGGATCGACGATCTGTCGCTGAAAACCTACCGCGAAACGCTGGACCCGTCCTCGCCCATCGTGCGGCTGCTGTCGCCGGTCGGCCAGCCCAACGCCTATTACGCGCTTTATGGCTGGGCCCCGGGCGGCAGTCTGGCCTTTGAGGATGTGCCGGGGGCCAACACGCCCTGGACCATCGCCGATGGGGCCACGCTGGCCCCCGACCAGCCCGTCACCCTGCGCTGGGACAATGGCAAGGGCCTGATCTTCACCCGGCAGATCGCGGTGGATGACCGCTATATGTTCACCGTCACCGAAAGCGTGCAGAACACCACCGATGCCGAAGTGCGCCTTGCCCCCTACGGCATCGTGGCCCGGCATGGCGAACCGCAGGGCTTGCAGAATTTCTTCGTTCTGCACGAAGGCGTTGTGGGCCGTGCCGATGGCGAGTTGACAGAAATCGGCTATGATGACACCACCGAACTGCCGCGCATCGACCGCGAAGCGGCACTTGCCGAGGTGGTAGAGGCCACGACCGATGGCTGGATCGGCTTTACCGACAAATACTGGATGACCACGCTGATCCCGCAGCAGGGCCAGCCCTTCACATCCGTGACCAAATATGTGCCTGGTGCCGCGATCTATCAGACCGAGACGCGCCAACCTGTCATGGCTGTGGCCCCCGGTGCCACGGCCAGCAGCGAATCGCGGCTGTTCGCGGGGGCGAAGGAATGGGAAGCCATCCGCAGCTACCAGAACGAAGGCGGCATCGCGGGGTTCATCGACTCGATCGACTGGGGCTGGTTCTTCTTCCTGACCAAGCCGATTTTCGCCCTGCTGCACTGGCTGAACCTGCAGATCGGCAACATGGGTCTGGCCATCATCGCGCTGACCCTGGTGCTGAAAGCGATCGTCTTTCCGCTGTCTTACAAATCCTATGTCTCGATGGCCCGGATGAAGGAATTGCAGCCCGAGATGGAGGCGCTGAAGGAACGCGCGGGCGACGACAAGCAGATGATGCAGCGCGAGATGATGAAGCTGTACAAGGAAAAGAAGGTGAACCCGGCCGCGGGCTGTTTGCCGATCTTGATCCAGATTCCGATTTTCTTCAGCCTTTACAAAGTGATATTTGTCACGCTGGAACTGCGCCACGCGCCATTCTTTGGCTGGCTCAATGACCTGTCGGCACCTGACGCATCGTCACTTTACAACCTGTTCGGCCTGCTGCCCTGGGGCACACCCGAACCTGGCAGCATTCTGGCGCTGATCTTCATCGGGGTCTTGCCGATCCTGCTGGGTATCTCGATGTGGTTGCAGCAGAAACTGAACCCGGCCCCCACCGACCCGGCGCAGGCGATGATCTTTGCCTGGATGCCCTGGGTGTTCATGTTCATGCTGGGCAGCTTTGCCAGCGGGCTGGTGGTCTACTGGATTGCCAACAACATCATCACCTTCACGCAGCAATACGCGATCATGCGCAGCCACGGCCACCGGCCGGACATTTTCGGCAACATCAAATCCGGCTTCAAGAAGAAGCCGGTGGTGGCCACGGCGGCGAATGACCCGAAACCGCCTGTAAAAAAGACCCCGGCCAAGAAATGACAGTGCATCTGGCCCATATCTGCCGCCACCCGATCAAGGCCCACGGACGCGAGGTTCTCGCGTCCGTTCTGCTTTCGGCGGGGGAATGCCTGCCGTTTGACCGCCATTGGGCTGTCGCGCATGAGGCGGCGAAACTGCGTGATGGCTGGAGCCCCTGCGCCAACTTCGCGCGTGGGGCCAAGGCACCCGCCCTGATGGCGATCACTTCGACACTGGAAGGCGACCGGCTGACGCTGCGCCACCCAGACCGGCCGGATCTGACGTTCCGCCCGGATGATCCCGCCGATCTGCCCGCGTTTCTTGCATGGGTCGGCCCGCTGAACCCGCCCGACCGGGCGCAGCCCGCGGCCATCGTCAAGGCCGGGCGTGGAATGACTGACAGTGATTTTCCCTCGGTGGCGATCCTGTCGCTGGCATCGCTGCGCGAACTGTCAGCGCGCATGGGGCAGGATCTGTCGATCCACCGCTGGCGCGGCAATCTGTGGCTGGAGGGGATGGAACCCTTCGCCGAATTCGGCCTGATCGGGCAAAGCCTGCGCATCGGCGAGGCTGTGATGCGGATCGAGGAGCGTATCACCCGCTGCCGCGCGACCATGGCTGACCCGGATACCGGCCATGTCAACGGTGATACGCTGGCCGGGTTGCAGGCGGCCCATGGGCATCAGGATTTCGGCGTTTACGCCACTGTAACCAACGGCGGCACCATCGCCGTGAATGACATTGTGGAGCTGCCGTGAACGCCCTGCCCTTTCCCCTTGCCCCCGAACCCGAAGATGCCGCGCGCGAGGCGGGGCGGCTGCTGTTCGCCGGGCCGGTGGATTTCGTCAAGGGTGTGGTGGCCATGCCCGGCCTGCCCCCCGCCGACCGGCTGGAGGTTTGCTTTGCGGGCCGCTCCAACGTCGGAAAATCCAGCCTGATCAACGCGCTGACCGGGCGCAAATCGCTGGCCCGCGCGTCGAACACGCCGGGCCGCACGCAAGAGATCAACTATTTCGCGCTGGGGGATCAGCGGTATATGGTTGACCTTCCGGGCTATGGCTATGCCGAGGCACCGCTGGCCATCGTGCAGAAATGGCAGGCGCTGCTGAAATCCTATCTGTCGGGGCGGCAAACCCTGCGCCGGGCCTTCGTGCTGATCGACACGCGGCATGGTGTGAAGGCGGTGGATGAGGAAATCCTGCAACTGCTGGACCGTTCGGCGGTCACGTTTCAGGCAGTGCTGACCAAGGCCGACAAGGTCAGCCGGGCCGAGCGTGACGCGATCATCGACCAGGTGCGCAGCGCGCTGTCAAAGCACCCGGCGGCCTACCCCGAGCTGGTCGTGACCAGTTCCGAAAAGGGCGACGGGATAGAAACGTTGCGCGCCATCATCGCCACGCTGGAGTGATCAGGCACTGGCCACAAAAGCCAGATGCGCCTTAACCAGCGCGCGGAAATCGTCGGTCGCCGTAAAGGTTTCATGCAGGGCGCGCAGGGTGCTGGCCTCTTCCTCCACATCCATCACTTCGGAATAGGTCTTGCCCGCCGCCCAGAAAAGGAATGTGGAAATCGCGCTGTCGGTATCCCATTCGATGCGGGCCGAGGGGCTTTCCGAGATTTTGCCCAAGCGCACCCGGGCATCGGGCGCGCATTCGGCCACCACCGCCCGGGCGATGCCGACCAATTCATCCATCGCCACAACCTCAGACATGCTGCGCCCCGTTCACCTCGATCTCGGCACCCGAGATATAGCTCGACTGGTCCGAACACAAAAACCAGATCACATCGGCCACTTCGCGCGGCTGCCCCAGACGCCGCATCGGCAGTTGGTCGACGATCTTGTCGGTGCCGGGCGACAGGATGGCGGTTTCCACCTCACCCGGCGCAATCGCATTCACCCGCACGCCCAAGGGCCCGAAATCATGCGCCATTTCCCGCGTCAGCGCCGCCAGCGCCGCCTTTGACGTGGCATAGGCCGCCCCGGCAAAGGGATGCACCCGCACCCCGGCAATGGAGGTGACGTTGACGACCGAGCCTTTGGTGGCCGCCAGTTCCGCCTGCAAGCCCCGCGCAAGAATCACCGAGGAAAAGAAATTCACATGGAACACCTGCCCCCAGGTGCGCAGATCGGTTTCCAGCGTGTTCAACCGCTTGCCACCCTCACCTTTCGGCGAGATGCCCGCGTTGTTCACCAGCGCATGCAGCCGCCCGTTGATTTTGCCCTTGATCGTCTCGATCGCCTCGATGGTTTTCTTGGGGTCGGCCAGATCAATCTGGATGTGATTCTCCTCGCCCCCCGGCCAGGGGCAGCGCGGATCGAACGGCTGGCGCGAGCAGGTCAGCACCCGCCAGCCCTCGGCCGAGAACCGCTTTACCGTGGCATGCCCGATGCCCCGGCTGGCCCCCGTCAACACCAGCGTCTTCTGTTCGGTCATCGCAACCTCCTGTTGCGGCGACCCTACGCGCGCTGCGGGAATTTGCAAGGCAAGCAGGCTTGGCAGGGGGCAGCAAAGCCGCTACCAAAAGCGCGGACCTCAGGAACCGCCCTATGAAAAAGCAGCTAGCCATGATGCGAGACTCGATCGCCACCGCCCGGACGCTGTCCGAGGCGCTTCCCTATATGCAGCGTTATGCCGGCGCCGTTGTGGTCGTGAAATTCGGCGGCAATGCCATGGGCGACGAGGCCGCCATGGCCGAATTTGCCCGCGATATCGTGCTGATGCGGCAAGTGGGCGTGAATCCGGTCGTCGTTCATGGTGGCGGGCCGATGATCAACGACCTGCTGGGCAAGCTCGGCATCGAATCACGCTTTGTCCGGGGCAAGCGGGTGACGGACAAGGCCACGGTCGAGGTGGTTGAGATGGTGCTGACCGGCCTTGTGAACAAGCGCATCGTGCAGGCCATCATGGATGAGGGCGGTCGCGCCGTGGGGCTTTCGGGCAAGGATGATGATCTGATGGTCTGCGTCGCCGATGACCCGGAACTGGGTTTTGTCGGCAAGCCGGTAGAAATGAACGTGCAGGTGCTGCGCGATCTGTTCGCGGCGGGCATCATCCCGGTCGTGGCCCCGGTTGCCACCGGGATGGACGCGAACGAGACGTTCAACGTGAATGGCGATACGGCGGCGGGTGCCATTGCCGGCGCGCTGCAGGCCGACCGTCTGCTGCTGCTGACCGACGTGTCGGGGGTGAAGAACGCGGCGGGCGAGATCATGACCCAGATGACCCCGGACGAGGTGCGCGCGATGATTGCCGATGGCACCATCGCGGGCGGCATGATCCCGAAAACCGAAACCGCGCTGGAGGCGGTAGAGGCGGGCGTGCGCGCCGTGGTCATTCTTGACGGCCGCATCCCCAACGCCTGCCTTCTGGAACTGTTCACCGACCATGGGTCAGGCTCGATGATCCGCACCACCGAACCCCGGGTGAAACCGCGCCTGAAACGCTGACCGGTCCGGCGATGCTGGACCGTATCGCCACGCTTGCCGCGCCGCACCATCTGGCGGTGTTTGGTGGTTTTGCCGCGGGTCCGGGCGATGCCGTGCCGCCGGGCACCCGGACCCTGCTGCTGCTGGGCCCGGCAGAGCCCGGTTTCTGGCCGCACCTGACAGCCCAGCCCGAATGGCAGGATGGCCGCCCCGACCCGATTGACCGCTGGTCGCGCCGGGTGATCGGGCGCATCGCCTGCGACCTGCGGGCCAAGGCGCTGTTTCCCTTTGGCGGCCCGCCCTGGCATCCGTTCTACTCCTGGGCGCTGCGGTCGGGCCGGGCCTGGGCCTCGCCGGTGCAACTCCTGGTGCATGACAGTGCGGGGCTGTTCGTGTCCTACCGGGGCGCTTTGGCGCTGCGCGAGGCGATAGATTTGCCCGCGCCGCCACCCTCCCCCTGCCCCGCCTGCGCCAAACCCTGCCTCACCGCCTGCCCGGCCCATGCCCTGACCGGCGCGGGCTATGACCTGCCCGCCTGCCACAGCCACCTCGACCGCGCGGAGGGGCAGGATTGCATGACCCAGGGCTGTGCCGTGCGCCGCGCTTGCCCCCTGTCACAGGCTTATGCAAGGATGGCAGACCAATCCGCGTATCACATGGGGCAGTTCCACCGATGACCAAACGCCTGATCCTGACCCGCCATGCCAAATCCGCCTGGGACGACCCGCTGGTCCCCGACCATGACCGCCCGCTGAACGAACGCGGCAAGGCCGCCGCCGCCGATCTGGGCGACTGGCTGGCCTCGCGTGGCTATGTGCCCGATGAGGTGCTGTGTTCCGACGCGCTGCGCACCCGTAAGACATGGAGTGGTATCGCCCCCGCCCTGCCGGGAACGCCGATCCTGCACCTGAAACCCACGCTCTACCACGCCGGCCCCGATGTGATGCTGGCCGTGCTGCGCCATGCCACCAGCGACACCGTGATGATGATCGGCCACAACCCGGGCATCGCCGAATTCGCGCACCGCCTCGTGGCCCGCGCGCCGCTGAATCCGGAATTTCAGCGTTACCCGACCGGCGCCACGCTGGTGGCTGAATTCGAGACGGACAACTGGGCAGATGTGGCCTATGGCGCGGGCGTAACGCTGGATTTCATCGTCCCGCGTGAGCTGGTAATCTGATGTTCTTGTCTATTTTCTGCCCTTAAATATCCCCGGGGGGTCCGGGGGGCAGGCAGCCCCCCGGCTCCGCCCCCGGCTCAATGCCCCAGGATCTGGCTCAGGAACAGCTTGGTGCGATCCGACTTCGGATTGTTGAAGAATTCGCGCGGCTCGTTCTGTTCAACGATCTGGCCCTGATCCATGAAGATCACCCGGTTCGCCACTGCCTGCGCGAAACCCATCTCATGCGTCACGCACAGCATGGTCATGCCCTCTTCGGCCAGGGCAATCATCGTATCCAGCACTTCCTTGATCATCTCGGGGTCAAGCGCCGAAGTCGGCTCGTCGAACAGCATGATGCGCGGCTTCATGCACAGGCTGCGGGCGATGGCCACGCGCTGCTGCTGGCCGCCCGACAACTGTCCCGGATACTTGTTTGCCTGCTCGGGGATCTTGACCTTGCGCAGGAAATGCATCGCCACTTCCTCGGCTTCTTTCTTCGGTGTCTTGCGGACCCAGATCGGCGCGAGGGTGCAGTTTTCCAGAATCGTCAGATGCGGAAACAGGTTGAAGTGCTGGAACACCATGCCAACCTCGGACCGCACCTTGTCGATGTTCTTCAGGTCGGATGTGAGCTCGGTGCCGTCCACCACGATCTGCCCGGCCTGATGTTCCTCCAGCCGGTTGATGCAGCGGATCAGCGTCGATTTGCCTGACCCCGACGGGCCGCAGATCACGATCCGCTCGCCGCGCTGCACCGTCATGTTGATGTCGCGCAGCACATGGAAGGTGCCATACCATTTGTTCATCTGGCTGATCTGGATCGCCACCTCGTCGCTGACCTGCATGTGGCTCGTGTCGATCGGCCGGTCGATTGTCTCGTTCATGGGTCTGCTCCTTAACGATGGTCGGTCTTCAGCTTCTTTTCGAGATACATCGAGTACCGCGACATGCCGAAACAGATGAGGAAAAAGATCGTGCCGACGAAAATGTAGGGCTCCCAGTAGATGCCCTTCCAGTTGATGTCGGCGCGCACGATGGCGGTGACGCCTTTCAGCGGGTCCAGAAGGCCCACGAAGGCGACCAGCGTGGTATCCTTGAACAGCCCGATGAAGGACGACACGATACCGGGGATCGAGATTTTCAGCGCCTGCGGCATGATGATGTGGCGCTGCGCCTTCCAGTAATCCAGCCCCAGCGCATCGGCCGCCTCATACTGGCCGCGCGGCAGGGCGGCCAGGCCGCCACGCACCACCTCGGCGATATAGGCCGAGGCGAACAGCGTCACGAGGATGATCACCCGCAGGATCAGGTCGAAATTCGTCTGTGGCGGTAGGAAGTATTGCAGCAGCAGCGAGGCGGTGAACAGCATGGTGATCAGCGGCACACCGCGGATGAACTCGATGAACCCCACCGACAGCGTCTTGATCAGGAACATGTCCGACCGCCGCCCCAGCGCCAGCAGGATGCCCAGTGGCAGCGATGCCGCAATGGCCGTGACGCCGATGGTGAAGGCCAGCAGAAAGCCGCCGAACTGATCGGAATCAATCGCCTCCAACCCCCAGGGCATCAGGTTGTGCAGCACGGTGGTCACATGGGTCTGGATCATCAGCCACCAGACGCAGGCCGCCAAAAACCCCAGCGCCGTGCCCATCACCACACCCAGCATCGGCAGCAGCAGACGGTAGACGGCGACCAGCACGCCAAAGCCCATCAGCACGCCGATCGGCCCCCAGACCGACCCGCCCCACAACAGGAAAAACCCGACAGCGGGGAACAGCAGCGTGGCCCAGATCAGCCGGGCAGGTGCCAGATGCGACACCGCCAGAATGGCCGCCATGGCGACGATGGCAAAGGACACATGGGCCAGATCCGTGCCAACCCCGATCAGGGCCAGCACCAGCGCCACGGCCACGCAGGCCAGCAGGATCATGCGCTTGCGGGCATTGTCACCGAACAGCACCGGGGCCAGCGCCACGAACAGCAGCGCAAAAGCCAGCACCGGGCGCCAATACAGCCCGCGCGGGTAAAAGCCGAACATGAACTGGTGCCAGCGTTCGCGGATCACCGCCCAGCAAGCACCCGTGGCCCCCTCACCCGCCATGGCCTGCACAGCAGCGCGGCACTCGGCCAGCGAATTGGCGTTCCAGACCGAATTCAGCCACCAGGGCAGAGAGGATTGCAGGATCAGGAACACCACGAGCAATGACAGCACAGTCAGGATGGTGTTCATCGGGCCGGAAAACAGGTTTTCCCGCACCCATTTCACCGCGCCGCGCTGCGATGCGGGCGGCAGTTCCTGTGGCAGCATGCTGTCGCGCACGAAGGGAACGGTTTGGGCATGAAGCTCGCTCATCTCAACGCTCCTTCAGTTTGACGGCAGAGTTGAACAGGTTCATCAGCGATGAAATGATCAGGCTGATGATCAGATAGATCAGCATCATCAGCAGCATGCATTCAAGCTCGCGCCCCGTCTGGTTCAGCGTGATGCCGCCCAGCGTGCCGCGCAGATCCAGATAGCTGACGGCGATGCCCAGCGAAGTGTTCTTGGTCAGGTTCAGGTATTGCGAGATCAGCGGCGGGATGATGATGCGCAAAGCCTGCGGCAGGATGATCAGCTTCATCGTGCGGCCGGGTTGCAGACCAAGGGCAAAGGCCGCCTCGGACTGGCCGCGCGAAATCGCCATAATGCCTGACCGCACCGCCTCGGCGATGAAGGCCCCGGTATACAGCGACAGCGCCACCAGCATGGCGGTAAAGGCATGCGCGATGCTGATGCCACCGGCAAAATTGAACCGGCCAAACACCGGAACATCAAAGGAAAGCCCCAGCGCAATGCACACAAGGATGATCGGCGCGAACAGGATCAGCAGGCTTTTCCACCAGATGACCGGGCGCAGGCCTGTCGCCTCCTGCACCTTGGCGGCATTGCGGCGCAGCGCACGGTTGGCCAGAAAAGAGCCGATGACAACCGCGAACACCAGCAGTGTGTTCAGGCTGATTGTCATCCCGCCCAGCGATATCTGCCCAAGGCCGCGCGCAAAGAATGGCGCCGGAACGTTCAGACCCTGGTTGGTCAGCGCGACCGTGCCGCCGAAACTCATGCTGACAGTCGGCGGCAGGCCATCGGCGATCAACTGGGCGCTCTGACGGAAATCAGCCGTGGTGGGCAGGGTTTCCGACAGCACCACATAAACCAGGATGATCCACAGCAGCAGGGGAATATTGCGGAAAATCTCGACATAGACAGTCATCAGCCGCCCGACGATCCAGTTGTTCGACAGGCGCAGCACGCCTGCGAACACGCCCAGGATGGTGGCGAATATGCAGCCGAAAAAGGCCAGCACCAGCGTGTTCACCAGCCCCACCAGCGCGGCCCGGATATGGCTGCTGTCATTGGTATAGGGCACAAGCGTCTGGCCGATGTCATAGCCCGCGCGGTTCCACAGGAAACCAAAGGCGATGTCCTTGTCCTTGGCGGCCAGGTTTTCAACCGTGTTGTTCACCAGCCAGGCCACGCCCAGCAGAAACAGGATCAGCACCACCACCTGAATGGTGATCGAGCGGAACCGCGTGTCATAGATGAGCATGCTCAGCCGAAAGCCATCTTTCGGCACGTCAGCGACAATCGCCATGGAAATACCCCCTAGCCTGTTTGCGATCCCGGCTTTTGCCGTGGTTGAAAGGGGCGTGCCCTTGCAAACGGGTCGTGTTCTTGTTGTTCTTTTCTGGTTGCCCGGCCTGTCCAGTCAGGCGAACCGGGGTAGAGGAACGGGCGCGCAATTGCCTGCGCGCCCGTGTGTCATGTCTTACCGGAACGGCGGAGCGTACATCAGGCCGCCCTGGGTCCATTGTGCGTTCAGGCCGCGGGCCAGACCGATCGAGGTGGACTCGCCGATGTTGGCCGCAAAGATCTCGCCATAGTTGCCGGAGACGGCGATGGCGCGCTTGGCCCAGTCTTTGTCCAGACCGATCATCGCGCCCATGTCACCCTCGGTGCCCAGCAGACGCTTGACTTCGGGGTTGGTCGAGGTGGTGGCGATTTCTTCGACGTTGGCGGCGGTGATGCCCAGTTCTTCGGCAGCAACCAGTGCATAGAAGGTCCAGCGCACGACATCGCCCCAGTTGTTGTCGCCGTGGCGGACAACCGGGCCCAGCGGCTCTTTCGAGATGATCTCGGGCAGGATCACGTGGTTTTCGGCATCGGCCAGCGTGGCGCGGGTGGCGGCAAGGCCAGACGCGTCAGTGGTGAAGGCATCGCAGGCACCGGCGGTATACTGGCGCTGTGCCTCGCTGTCGTCAGCCACGGTAACGGGCGTGTAGGTGATGTTGTTTTCCTTGAAGAAGTCAGCAAGGTTCAGTTCGGTCGTGGTGCCGGTCTGGATGCAGATGGTCGCGCCATCCAGTTCCTTGGCCGACGACACGCCCAGATCCTTCTTCACCATGAAGCCCTGACCGTCATAGTAGTTGACCGCCACGAAATCGAGCTTCAGGTCGGTGTCGCGCGAATAGGTCCAGGTGGAGTTGCGCACCAGCAGATCGACCTCGCCCGAGGCCAGCGCGGTAAAGCGGGTCTCGCCGGTGGTCGGAACGAATTTCACCTTGCTCGCGTCGCTCAGCACAGCGGCGGCCAGCGCCTTGCACACCGCCACGTCAAAGCCCTGATAGACGCCATTCGCGTCGGGGGCGGCGAAGCCGGTCAGGCCGGTGTTCGTGCCGCAGATCAGCTCGCCGCGTGCTTTCACATCGTCCAGCGTTGCTGCCGATGCCATGCCAGCAGCCAAGCCCGCTACCGTCAGCGTGCCAAGAATAACGGATTTTTTCATGCGTACCTCTTCCTGATTGCCCGCCCGGTTTCAGGCGGTTTTTTGTGCGCCCTCATCGGGTGAGAGCGCCATTTATGCAGGGGTCACCCCCAAACGTGTGCCAGTTTCGTCCGAAGGGCTTTGAAAGGTCAAGCAGAACGAAACCGGCGGCCAATTTTTGTGCAATAACACGGGTTTGGGCTAATCCTTGCGCAAGATGGCATTGGTCGGGCTGCCGATTGGGCAAGATTGTTACCCGCACAATCCATAGAATCGCCCGGCATGGGCAAAACCGACGCGGCGCAGCGCATCGGATTCGGCGGCCTCGTCATCAGCGCCCCAAAGCTCGGCCTGCCAGGTTTCGTCAAGGCGCGACAGCGTCCAGGCCTGATCCACCGTCAACCGCCCCTGCGTGACCGCCAGAGCCAGAATCAACGAACCGGAGATCGCCACGAGGTCGTGAAACCCCGCCAGTTGAAACGCGCTTTGCCCCCGGACCTGCGCCGCCAGCGCGGCAAGGCTTGCGGCGGGCTGGTCGATGGGCACGACACCATGGGTCACGCGCAGCGGCGCATCCAGCGCCGCTGCGGCCCAAAGCAGCAGCGGATCCCAGGCTGCGGCCTGCATGTCGATCAGCCGCGCGGGGCCTGTGGCGCGGTAGCAGAGCAGATCCGTCGCGCCGTAGCCTGCCAGTTCGTTCACCACCGCGTCAAACTGGGGTGTCACCTTGTCCAGGGCAGAGTTTGTGCTGCGGGTGCAGGGCATTGTGTCGGGGCGAACAATGCCCTCTTGCGCCTGCCATTCGTCGGCAATGGCCTGAGCCAGCGCCCGTGTGGGCACGACCAGAGGCGTCTTTGCCGGGGTTTTTACCGCACGGCCATCCAGCGTGACAGTGAACCCACCCGCGCAGGGGCATGCCTCGGCCTGCTGCCAGAACCGTTTCGCGACCCAGCCCGCCATTACGCCTCGCGCACGAAGGGGTCTGCGGGCACATCACTTTCGGCCCAGCCGAAATGATCCCAGGTTTTTGCCATATGCCCCGGCAAGGGCGCGGTGAACAGGATCGGTTTTTTGGTGATCGGGTGTTCCACCGCAAGGCTGCGGGCATGCAGATGCAGCTTGCGGCTGATGTCGCCGCCCAGCGTGGCGCCCCAGCCATCGCCCGGGTTTTCCTGCCCCGAGCCGCCATATTTGCCATCGCCGATGATCGGGTGGCCCAGTTCGGCCATATGGGCGCGCAACTGGTGGGTGCGGCCCGTCACAGGCTCCAGCGCCATCCACGACAGGCGGGAGCCCAGAAACCACAGCGTGAAGTAATCAGTCTGCGCCCGCTTGGCCAAGGGATGCTCCGCCATCTGCGCGGGATGAACGCACAGCATCTTTTCACCCTCGCCGCCGCGCCCATGGCCCGGGGCCTTCATCAGCCCGTATTTGATCGACCCTTGCCGGGGGTGCGGCACGCCCGCCACCACAGCCCAATAGATCTTGCGGGTATGGCGGTGGCGCAGCGCCTCGGACAGCGCCCGCGCCACCCGGTCGGTGCGGGCCAGCATCAACACGCCCGACGTGTCCTTGTCCAGCCGGTGCACCAGTTTGGGGCGCTCTTTATACCCGAACATCAGCGCGGCAGTCAGCCCGTCCACATGCCGGTCGCCCTGCCCCGACCCGCCCTGCGACGGCAGGCCCGGCGGTTTGTTCAAGACAATCATGTGCTCGTCGCGGAAGATTACGCAATCCTGGATCATCTTGGCGTCGCTGTCCGTCACCCGGCCCCCGGTGGAGCGGGAGGGCGTATCGGCAGCGGGCAGCGGGGGGATGCGAATTTCCATCCCCGGGGCCACGCGGTCGGATGCCTTGGCGCGCGCCGAATCCACCCGCACTTGCCCGGTGCGGCACAGTTTTTCCACAGCCCCTTGGGTCAGATGCGGAAAGCGCCGCTTGAACCAGCGGTCCAGCCGCTGTTCGCCCTCATCCGCCGATACGGTCAGGATCATCACATTGCTCATGCCAGCACACTCCGCGTTACCCATACACCGGCCACCAGCGCGCCCAGCGACAGCACCACCGACCCCAGCGCATAGCCGGCCGCTGTAATCATCTGCCCGCGCTCATACAGCGTGAACGTGTCCAGCGCGAAGGCCGAGAAGGTGGTGAACCCGCCAAGGATGCCCGTCATCAGGAACGGGGCCGCGCGCAGCCCACCCTTCTGCGCCAGCACCACCACAATCACCCCCATCAGGAAACATCCCAGAATGTTGACGAACAGCGTGGCCACCGGAAGACCGGGGCCGAACAGCCGCATGGCGGCCACATTGGAAAGATAGCGCGCGGCAGAGCCGATGGCACCGCCAAGTGCTACTTGGGAAAGGGTCATGATCATGGCGTTTCTCTGTGCCCGCACGGGGGGATTGTCAACCTGTGGCCTTGCGATACAGGCGTTGCGGGCCTCAGCCACCCTGCCGCTTGGCCCGCAGTTTGGCAAAATACTCCACCCGCTTTTTCAACTCGCGCTCGTAGCCGCGTTCTTCGGGCAGATACCAGACCGGGCGCTTCATGCCTTCGGGGAAATAGTCCTGCCCCGAAAACCCGTCCTCGGCGTCATGGTCATAGGCATAGCCCGCGCCATAGCCGATGTCCTTCATAAGCCGCGTCGGTGCGTTGCGGATATGCAGCGGCGGCGGTTCCGACCCCGTGGCCTTGGCCGCAGCCCGGGCGGCCTTGTAGGCGGTGTAGACCGCGTTGGATTTGGGGGCCAGCGCCAGATAGACCACAGCCTCGGCCAGCGCGAGTTCCCCCTCGGGGCTGCCCAGCCGTTCATAGGTGTTCCAGCTTTCCAGACAGACGCCCTGCGCCTGCGGATCGGCAAGGCCGATATCCTCTACCGCCATCCGGGTGATGCGGCGGGCCAGAAAGCGCGGGTCTTCGCCCCCCTCCAGCATGCGCGCAAACCAGTAAAGCGCCGCATCCGGGTCTGACCCCCGCACCGATTTGTGCAGGGCGGAAATCAGGTTGTAATGCTCTTCGCCCGATTTGTCGTATTTCGCGGCGCGGCGCATCAGGCGGCTGGAAAGCTGGTCACGGTCCTGCCGTTTGGTCACTTTCCACGCCGCTACCTGTTCAATCAGGTTCAGCAGCGCGCGCCCGTCGCCATCGGCCATGTCCAGCAGCGCCTCACGTGCAGGGCCATCCAGTGGCAGGGCCGCGCCCAGTTCCTGTTCCGCCCGCTGCGCCAGCAGTTCCAGATCGGTCAGGTTGAGCCGATCCAGCACAATGACCTGCGCGCGGCTCAAGAGCGCCGCGTTCAGCTCGAAACTGGGGTTCTCGGTGGTGGCGCCCACCAGCAGGATGGTGCCATCCTCCATATAGGGCAGAAAACCATCCTGCTGCGCCTTGTTGAAACGGTGAATCTCATCGACGAACAGCAGCGTGCCCTGGCCATTGCCGCGCCGGATTTTCGCCGATTCGAACACTTTGCGCAGGTCGGGCACGCCGGTAAAGATCGCGGAAATCTGCACAAAGGCCAGATCGGTCTCATCCGCCAGCAGCCGCGCTATGGTGGTCTTGCCCACGCCGGGCGGCCCCCACAGGATGATCGACGACAGGCTGCCCGCCGCCAGCATCGCGCCAAGCGGTCCGTCGGGCGAAAGCACCTTGCCCTGCCCCACCACATCGGCCAGCGCGCGGGGGCGCAGCCGGTCGGCCAGCGGGCGCGACGCATCGGGCACAGGTTTTGCGGGGGTGTCGAATAGATCAGGCATGGCCGCACCTTACGCCGAAGCCCCCATCGGGGAAAGGTGGGGCCATGCCTGTTTCAGCGGCCGGACCAAGGCAGGTCCAGTGGCCAGAGGGCGGGAAATGCCCCGGCCTGCGCCGGATCAGTGAACCATGCTGCCCGAGAAATCCATCATCACGACCTGGTTGTCGATGCCCTCGATCTCCATCACCGGACCCAGAGGCGACATCTTGACGCCCACGCGGCCCGACCAGCGCGGCCAGTTGGCATTCAGCAGCGTGACGCAATGGGTGGCCCCCAGACCACGCACCGACTCACCCAGTTCGGAAATCAGCTTGGCATGCACCTTGCGGCGGATCCCGGCCGGCACGTTATGCGCCACGAACAGGCGCGAGCTTTCCCAGATCATGTCCGACACGGGCGCTTCTTCATAAAGCAGCGTTTCGGGAATGGTATCCAGCAGGCCCCGCTGCGCGTCGCGGATCATGTAGGTGTAGATGCCGCATTTCGCGGTGGTCGGCGTCAGACGGTTGCCCGCCAGCACCTGCCCGTTTTCATCATGCACCACGACCCAACGGCTTGCCGGAGTATCATATTGATCATACTCCATGCCCATCGCCTCGGGCAGATCCCACTTGTTATGCACAATGAACAATTCGCGCCTTGCGCGAAGCATATTGGCGAACAACTCGCCGTGGTTGTGAAGATTGGCAAAGGAAAGCGTCGTTGTCTGCATTGCAGCCTCCTGCAGGTTTCGTCCTTCGGTAGCCCTTGCGGAGGGAGGTCTTTCAGATCAGCCGATAGTCTTTTGCACGCTGGATCGCCTCGGCCGTGGTGCGCGCCATCAGGCGAACCCGTGCCGAGGAAATCCGCGCCTTCAGCGCGCTTTCCGATATCCCCAGTTTCTCGGCAGCGGCCGCATGACGATCGCCCCCCGCAATACAGCGCAAGGCCTCTACCTGGGCCTGCGTCAACTCGTCAGGAGGTTCAGTCATATCGTGCAGACGGTGCACGATGCTGGAGATCGCCGTGATCTCATCCTCCCGGAACTCTCGGTCGTGGCGCGCGAAACTTGTGATCGTGCGCGACTTGATCGGCCCACAGGCCACCGTAAGGCCAAAATTGAGCCCGTATTTCGCGGCTTCCTTGAACAGCCCGAACGGATCGAGCAGTTTTTCATCGCTCCAGCGGATGCTGCCGGTGGTGCTGAACCCCCAGGCAGTCATCGGGTCACGCAGAACAAAGCCGTTTTCGGTATAGTGGTCGATCCAGGCCTGATCGTAGGTTTGCAGGGTCATCAGCGGCGAGGTGAAGCGGATATGCAGGCCCAGAAAATACCCCGCCGGTGCCAGCAGGGAGAGTTGATGAAGATCGAGATCGATACCGGTCTTAACTGACATGTCTTTTTCGGCAGGTTGTGATTCTTCAACAACTTTAAATTGCAGGAGCCCAGGAAGCTATAGCCGAATGAGGAACGTCGCATAGGAATTTGAAAATGAGTGGTTTTCGCCGCTATCGCCCCAATCGGTCCACAGCCGAATCGGCTTGGCGAAATGAAAAAGCCCGCCAAGGGGGGCGGGCTTCTGCAAAATGGTTAATAAAGTCCTAAGGACAGGCCTCACGCCTCGGCGGCATCCTCGGCGAAAACGCGGGCCTTGTCGGCGGCGCCCTTGGCGTTCGGGTCACGGTCAACGAACTCGATGATCGCCATCGGAGCCATGTCGCCGTAACGGAAACCAGCCTTCAGCACGCGCACATAGCCGCCCTGACGGGTGGCATAGCGCGGGCCCAGGATGGCGAACAGGCGCTCGACATACTGGTCCTGCTTCAGCTGCGCAGCGGCCTGACGGCGCGCGTGCAGATCACCGCGCTTGGCCAGCGTGATCAGCTTTTCGATGATCGGGCGCAGTTCCTTGGCTTTCGGCAAGGTGGTCTTGATCTGCTCATGTTCGATGAGCGAACCGGCCATGTTGGCGAACAGCGCCTTGCGGTGTTCGTGGGTCCGGTTCAGGCGGCGATAGCCACGGGAGTGACGCATGATAATCTCCTAACGTCTGTTTTGCTTTGTCCGGCAGGGCCTACGTTTGGTCCCGCTCACCTTGGGGCTTGCGCCCATAGTTCCCCGGCTTTCCGGGCATTGTGCAAGGTGCGTGTGAACACGCACCCTACGTTAGCATGTCGCGGTAGGGTGCGTGCTCGCACGCACCGCCATCAGAACTGGTCTTCGAAACGCTTGGCCAGATCTTCGATGTTTTCCGGCGGCCAGTCTTCCACGTCCATGCCCAGATGCAGACCCATGCCCGACAGCACTTCCTTGATTTCGTTCAAGGACTTGCGGCCGAAGTTCGGGGTGCGCAGCATTTCCGCTTCGGTTTTCTGGATCAGATCGCCGATATACACGATGTTGTCGTTCTTGAGGCAGTTGGCCGAACGGACCGAAAGTTCCAGCTCGTCCACTTTCTTCAAGAGCAGCGGGTTGAATTCCAGCCCGTCCTCGACATCGTGACGCAGCGCCGATTCCGGCTCGTCGAAGTTCACGAAGATCGACAGCTGGTCTTGCAGGATGCGCGCGGCATAGGCCACCGCATCATCCGGCGTCAGCCCGCCATCGGTTTCGACCTTCATCGTCAGCTTGTCATAGTCCAGCACCTGACCTTCGCGGGTCGGGGTGACTTCGTAGCTGACTTTCTTCACCGGCGAATAGATCGCGTCGATCGGAATCAAGCCGATCGGCGCATCTTCCGGGCGGTTCTTGTCGGCGGCGACATAGCCTTTGCCGGTCGAAACCGTCAGTTCCATGAACACATCCGCGCCGTCATCCAGATGGCAGATGACGTGATCCTTGTTCAGAATCTCGATACCATTGGATTCCGAAATATCGCCGGCTGTCACGACGCCCGGCCCTTTGGCGGAAATCGACAGGCGCTTCGGCCCTTCGACTTCCATCTTGATCGCCACGCCCTTCAGGTTCAGAACGATGTCGGTCACATCCTCACGGACGCCAGCCACGGATGAGAACTCGTGCAACACATTGTCGATCTGCACCGAAGTGATGGCGGCGCCTTGCAGCGACGACATCAGCACCCGGCGCAGCGCGTTGCCCAGCGTCAGGCCAAAGCCACGCTCCAGCGGTTCGGCAATCACAGTGGCGGTGCGCGCGGCATCGGGGCCCGGCTTGACCACCAATTGCGTCGGCTTGATCAACTCAGCCCAATTCTTATGGATCATGCGTGTAACCTCCATACCAGTCTCCTGCCCATGTCCTTAAGCAGGTGACGCCCGAGGATCGGAAATGAATGGATCGGGCCGCGCCAAATGGCACGGCCCGACCTTATGGAAAACGCTCAGACGCGGCGGCGCTTGGGCGGACGGCAGCCATTGTGGGCCATCGGCGTCACATCTCGGATCGAGGTGATGTTCAGACCAACGGCAGCCAAAGCGCGCAGCGCGGATTCACGGCCCGAACCGGGGCCCTGCACTTCGACCTCGATGGTCTTCATGCCGTGTTCCTGCGCCTTGCGGGCCGCATCCTCGGCGGCCATCTGGGCCGCATAGGGGGTGGATTTCCGCGAGCCCTTGAAGCCCATGGTGCCGGCGGACGACCAAGAGATCGCGTTGCCCTGCACATCGGAGATCAGGATTTTGGTGTTGTTGAAGGACGAGTTCACATGAGCAACGCCTGCGGCGATGTTCTTGCGTTCCTTGCGCTTCATACGGGTCTTGTCGCGTGCCATACTCAGCGCCCCTTATTTCTTCTTGCCGGCAATGGCCTTTGCGGGGCCTTTGCGGGTGCGTGCGTTGGTATGCGTGCGCTGGCCACGGACCGGCAGACCGCGACGGTGGCGCAAACCACGGTAGCAGCCGAGATCCATCAGGCGCTTGATGTTCATCGAGGTTTCGCGGCGCAGGTCGCCCTCAACCGTGTAATTCGCATCGATGTGTTCGCGGATCGCCAGCACTTCGGCATCCGACAACTGGTTGACGCGGCGGGATTCGTCGATGCCAACGGCCTCACAGATCAGATGGGCGATATGCGGACCAATGCCGGTGATATAGGTGAGTGCGATGGGGACGCGCTTCCCCGTAGGGATGTTGACGCCAGCAATACGTGCCAAACGTATGTTCCTTTTCGTTGCGGCCCCGTAATGCCAGGACCTTTTTTCACAACTCCGGCGCAGAGAGCCTGCCCGGAACTTGTCTGAATGACGGGAATCCCCATCTGTCAAGACGATTCCCTTGCGGGACGCCGTGACTTATGGGGTTTTGAACCGCCCGTCAAGGCGGCTTTGGGCTTTATCTGCCGCTGTCAAGCACTTTGGCGATGGCGGCGGATACCGCATCCATCTCGGCCAGACCATCCACCTGCGCAAGCTGCTTCTTGGCATAGTAATAGCCAACCAGCGGCGAGGTTTTCTTGTAATATTCCATCAGGCGCTGGCGCAAGGCTTCTTCCGTGTCATCCGCCCGGCGCTTGAGGTTGGTGGACCCGCAGGCGTCACAGATGCCCGGCTGCGTCGTGGGCCGGGTCTGGTCGTGGTAGACCTGCCCGCAATTGCCGCAGGTGTAGCGCCCGGTGATCCGCGACACCAGCGCCGCGTCATCCACTTGCATCTCGATCACGGCATCCAGCCCCTGCCCCATCTGCGCCAGCAGATCGGCCAGTGCATCGGCTTGCGGCAGGGTGCGCGGGAAACCATCAAAGATGAACCCGCCGCCAGATGCCCCTGACAGCTTTTCGCGGATCAGGCCGATGACGATCTCATCCGTCACCAACTCGCCCCGGTCCATCACCGCCGCAACGCGCAGACCCATCTCAGACCCGCTGGTCTTGGCCTCACGCAGCATGTCGCCGGTGGACAGTTGCACCATGCCCCGGTCATCGACCAGCTTCTTCGCCTGCGTTCCCTTGCCGGCGCCCGGAGGCCCCAGCAGAATGACGTTCACCATCCCCGCCCCCCGTATCAGCGTCGTGTCGGGGCCTTGGACCCCGTGCGCTTTCTGCCGCGCAATTGCGATTTCTCGATCAGCCCCTCATACTGATGGGCCAGCAGATGCGACTGCACCTGGTTGATCGTATCCATGGTGACCGAAACCACGATCAGAACGGAAGTCCCACCAAAGTAGAAGGGGATCGCCAGTTCGTTGCGGATGATCTCGGGCAGCAGGCAGACAAAGGCCAGATAGGCCGAGCCCAGCACCAGAATACGGTTCACCACATAATCCAGATAGTCCTGCGTCTTTTTCCCCGGGCGGATGCCGGGAATGAAGCCGTTCTGGTTTTTCAGGTTCTCCGCCACATCCTCGGTCTTGAAGGCCACGTTGGCGGTGTAGAAATAGGCAAAGAACACGATCATCGCCGCGAAGAACAGCAGATACAGCGGCTGCCCCGGCCCGAAGTAAGCCAGGATGGTCGACATCACTGGTCCGGTCTGGTTGCCCGAGAACGTGGCCAGCGTGGTCGGCAGCAACAGCAGCGACGAGGCAAAGATTGCCGGGATGACGCCCGCAGGGTTCACCTTCACCGGCAGGTGGCTGGAACCGCCGTCATACACTTTCATCCCCACCTGACGGCGCGGATACTGGATGTGGATCTTGCGCAGCGCGCGTTCCATGAACACCACAAAGGCAATCACGGCCACCACCATCACCAGCACAAAGATGATCACCGCCGGGCTGATGGCCCCCGAGCGCCCCTGGCTGAAGAACTGCGCCAGAGCCGCCGGAACCTCGGCCAGAATGCCCACAAAGATGATCAGCGAAATGCCGTTGCCAATGCCGCGCGCGGTGATCTGCTCACCCAGCCACATCAGGAACATGGTGCCGCCCACCAGAGTGATCACGCAGGCCAGACGGAAGAACAGCCCCGGATCGGTCGCCAGATCGCCCGCCTCAAGGCTGACGGCAATGCCCCAGGCCTGGAACGTCGCCAGAAACACCGTGCCGAAACGGGTGTACTGGTTGATCTTCTTGCGGCCCGCGTCGCCCTCTTTCTTCAGCTGCTCCAGCTTGGGCACCATGGCCGACATCAGCTGCACGATGATCGAGGCGGAAATGTATGGCATGATGCCAAGGGCAAAGATGCCCATCCGGCTGATCGCGCCGCCCGTGAACATGTTCAGGATGCCGCCGATGCCTGCGCCCGCGTCATCCATGAACTGCCGCAGCGCTGTGCCGTCGATGCCGGGCACCGGAATATAGGTGCCCAGACGGTAGACGATCAACAGGCCGATGGTGAAGAAGATACGCTGGCGAAGGTCGGTCGCCTTGCCCAAGGCGCCCCAGCTGAGGTTAGCCGCCATTTGCTCTGCAGCAGATGCCATACCCGGTCTCTTTCATGACAGCGCCGCCGATCCGTCTTCCGGTTCGGCGGCGCGGGAAAACTGAAGCTGATGTAAGCGGGATATGGCCCGCTCACAACCTCTTATTCAGCTGCCGGCTTCGGTGTCGCAACCGTGATGGTGCCGCCCGCCTTTTCAATCGCCTCAACCGCCGGGGCCGAAGCGCCGGTGACAGTCAGCGTCAGCGCCGTGGTGATCTCGCCCTTGGCCAGAATGCGGATGCCGTCGCGCTTGTGGCTGGTCAGCCCCGCCGCCACCAGAATATCCTCGGTGATCGGGTTGGATGCATCCAGCTTGCCGTCGGTCACGAATTTCTGGATCAGGCCCAGGTTGACCACGGCATAGTCGCGGCGGTTCGGCTTGTTGAAGCCGCGCTTCGGCAGACGCCGATACAGCGGCATCTGGCCGCCTTCATAGCCACCGATAGCAACGCCCGAACGCGATTTCTGGCCCTTGATACCACGGCCAGCGGTCTTGCCCTTGCCCGAACCCGGGCCACGCGCCACGCGCTTTTTCTTGCGGGTAGCGCCTTCGTTGTCGTGCAGTTCGTGAAGTTTCATGTCGCTTCTCCTTATTTACCGGAATAGCCCCCGAAAGCGACTTCGGGGGCCAACGCGGTGTATGTTGATGGTGCGTGGAACCACGCGACCTGTGGGTGGGTGGCGATGCGTCATCACGCACCGCCGCCAAAATCACCCGCGCTCTTCGATGATCTGCACCAGATGCGAGATTTTGTTCACCATGCCGCGCACGGAAGGCGTGTCTTCCAGTTCGCGGGTGCGGTTCATCTTGTTCAGACCCAGACCCTTCAGGGTCGCAGTCTGCACGGCGGGGCGGCGGGCGGCCGAGGCCACCTGCTTGACCACAATGGTTTTCTTGACGGTGTCGGTCATGCTCAGGCCTCCACGGCTTCGGCGGGTGCCGCGTCGGTTTCGGGCCGCTTCAGGATATCCGCAACCTTCTTGCCGCGACGCTGCGCGACCTGACGGGGCGAGGATTCCTGCTTCAGCCCGTCCATCGTGGCGCGCACCATGTTGTAGGGGTTGGAAGACCCCATCGACTTGGCCACGACATCCTGGATGCCCAGCATTTCGAACACGGCGCGCATCGGGCCGCCGGCAATGATGCCGGTGCCTGCGACTGCCGTGCGCATCACCACTTTACCGGCGCCATGACGGCCCTCGGTATCGTGGTGCAGCGTGCGGCCGTCGCGCAGCGCCACGCGGATCATCTGCCGCTTGGCCTGTTCGGTCGCCTTGCGGATCGCCTCGGGCACTTCTTTCGCCTTGCCCTTGCCGAAGCCCACACGCCCACGCTGGTCGCCGACCACCACGAGAGCGGCAAAGCCGAAGCGCTTGCCACCTTTCACGGTTTTCGACACGCGGTTGATCGCCACGAGACGATCGGCGAATTCCGGGGTTTCCTCGCGCGGCGCACGGTCGCTGCCACGGTTGTCCCGGCGGTTTTCTCTTTCTGCCATCATCGTCTCCTTAGAACTTCAGGCCGCCTTCACGGGCAGCCTCGGCCAAAGCCTTGATCTTGCCGTGAAAGAGGAAACCACCGCGGTCGAAGTAGCAGGATTCGATCCCTGCCGCTTTCGCGCGCTCCGCAACCGCCTTGCCGACTGCCGCCGCCGCTTCGACGTTGTTCTTGCCAAAGAAGCCCAGATCCTTTTCGAGGGTCGAGGCTGCGGCAAGCGTCACGCCATTCACGTCGTCGATCAGCTGCACGCTGATGTTCTTGCTGGAACGATGAACAGACAGGCGCGCGCGCCCGTTTGCCATCGCCTTGATTTTGTTCCGAACGCGCAGGCGGCGCTTGAGGAACAGATCTCTTTTCGTGTTCGCCATGGTTGCGCCCCTTACTTCTTCTTGCCTTCCTTGCGGAACACGAACTCGCCCTTGTAGCGGATGCCTTTGCCCTTGTAGGGCTCGGGCTTGCGCCATTCGCGGATGTTCGCTGCGACCTGACCAACAAGCTGCTGGTCAATGCCTTCCACAACGATTTCAGTTTGCTTCGGTGTCGTGACGGTCACGCCTGCCGGAACGTCGAAGTTGACATCGTGGCTGTAGCCAAGCGACAGCTTCAGGTTGGTGCCGGCCATCGCGGCGCGATAACCCACGCCCTGAATCTCCAGCTCTTTCTTGAAGCCTGTGGTCACGCCCGTCACCAGGTTTTCGACCTGACTGCGGACCATGCCCCACTGCTGGCGCGCCCGCTTGGACGTGCCGCGCGGTGTCACCTTCACGGCGTCGTTTTCCAGCGTAAGCGTCACATCGTCGGTCGCGTGAAAGCTGCGGGTGCCTTTCGGCCCCTTCACTTCGACGGACTGACCCGAGATCGAGGCCGACACGCCCTTGGGCAGCGGAACGGGCTTCTTGCCGATACGAGACATAATACCCTCCTCAGAACACGGTGCAGAGCACTTCGCCGCCAACATTGGCGGAGCGTGCTGCTGCATCGGACATGACACCTTTCGGCGTGGAGACAATGGAAACGCCCAGGCCGTTGCGGACCGACGGGATTTCCTTGACGCTCATATACACGCGACGGCCCGGCTTCGACACGCGCTTCAGTTCGCGGATCACAGGGGTGCCTTCGAAGTATTTGAGGCTGATCGTGATTTCGCCCTGACCGTTTTCGGTCTCGGCCTTTTCATAGCCACGGATGTAGCCTTCGTCGGCCAGCACATCCAGAACCCACGCGCGCAGTTTCGACGCCGGGGTTTTCACGGTCGATTTGCCACGCATCTGCGCATTGCGGATGCGGGTCAGCATATCGCCGAGAGGATCGTTCATCATCATTTCAGAACCTCCTTACCAGCTCGATTTCACCATGCCGGGGATCTGGCCGAACGAGGCGAGATCACGCAGCATGATGCGCGAGAGTTTGAGCTTGCGGTAATACGCATGCGGACGGCCCGTCAGCTGGCAGCGGTTGTGCAGCCGGGTGGCGGACGAGTTGCGGGGCAGACCGGCCAGTTTCAACTGCGCCTTGAAGCGCGTCTCCATTGGCAGTTCCTGGTTGGTGGTGATCACTTTCAGTGCCGCGCGCCGGGAAGCATATTGCTTCACCAGTTTTGCCCGCTTCACTTCGCGTTCGATCATGGATTTTTTCGCCATATCTCTTGTCCTCCCGCGCTCAGCTGGTGAAGGGCATGTTGAATTGCTTCAACAGCGCCTTCGCTTCCGCGTCGGTTTTCGCGGTGGTGCAGATGATGATGTCCATGCCCAGCACGTCATCGACCTTGTCGAATTCGATTTCCGGGAACACGATCTGTTCTTTCAGGCCCATGGCATAGTTGCCACGCCCGTCAAAGGACGTGCCTTTCACGCCGCGGAAGTCGCGGACGCGGGGCAGCGCGATGGTGATCAGGCGGTCGAGGAATTCATACATCCGGTCGCCGCGCAGCGTCACCTTGCAGCCCAGCGGCATTTCCTCACGCACGCGAAAGCCGGCGATCGACTTTTTCGCATGGGTGATGACAGCCTTCTGGCCGGCGATCAGGGTCAGCTGCTCGGCAGCGGCCTTGACCTTCTTGGTGTCCTTGACGGCTTCGCCGACGCCCATGTTGATCACGATCTTGTCCAGACGCGGGATCTGCATGTCGTTGCGGTAGCTGAACTCTTCTTTTAGCGCGGCGCGGAAGGTCGCCTTGTAGGCAGCTTTCAGACGCGGGGTATAGGTGGATTGGTCAAGCATCAGATCACCTCCCCGGTGGTCTTGGCAAAACGCACTTTCGTTTCGCCTTCAAAGCGGAAGCCCACACGGGTCGCCTTGCCGTTGCTGTCGATCAGCGCGAGGTTCGACAGTTCGATCGGCATCGCCTTTGCGATGCGGCCGCCCTGGGTGCCCTGGCTTTGCTTGGTGTGACGGATGGCGATGTTCACGCCCTCGACAACGGCCTTGTTGGCCGTCGGGTTCACCGAGGCGATTTCGCCCTGTTTGCCCTTGTCTTTGCCCGTCAGCACGACGACCTTGTCGCCCTTTTTCAACTTCGCAGCCATCAGAGCACCTCCGGCGCCAGCGAGATGATTTTCATGAAGTTCTTCGCGCGCAGCTCACGCACCACAGGCCCGAAGATGCGCGTGCCGACCGGTTCACCCTGGTTGTTCAGGATGACGGCAGCGTTGCGGTCAAAACGGATCGAGGTGCCGTCTTCACGGCGAACTTCTTTGGCGGTACGCACGACAACGGCTTTGCGCACGTCGCCTTTCTTCACGCGACCGCGCGGGATGGCTTCCTTCACCGACACCACGATGATGTCGCCGACGCTGGCGTAGCGGCGGTGGGAACCACCCAGAACCTTGATGCACTGAACCCGGCGAGCGCCCGAGTTGTCAGCTACATCCAGATTGGTCTGCATCTGGATCATTTGGTTTCTCCCGACCTTTGGGCAGTTCGCCCAGGGTTTCGATGGAGCCGGAGGGGGACTTAAGCCGAGGCTTCAGTCACCACCGTCCAGCGTTTGGTTTTCGAGATCGGCGCGCATTCTTCGATACGCACGGTGTCGCCGGTCTTGAAGGCGTTGTGTTCGTCGTGGGCCCGGTATTTCTTGGATTTCCGGACGGTCTTTTGCAGCAGCGGGTGCTTGAAGCGGCGCTCGACCAGAACCGTGATGGTCTGTTCGTTCTTGTCGCTCGTCACGGTGCCTTGCAGGATGCGTTTGGGCATGTGCGTGCTCCTCAGTTCGCCGCCGCTTGCGCGGCTTTCTGGTTCAGAACCGTCTTGATGCGGGCCACGTCACGACGGACGGCACGCATGCGGGCGGTGTTCTCAAGCTGGCCGGTGGCCTGCTGGAAGCGCAGGTTGAACGCTTCCTTCTTCAGCGCAACCAGGCTGTCACGCAGCTGGTCAGGCGTCTTGTCTTTCAGTTCGCTGGCGAGCATGGCGCCCTTGTCCTTTTCTCAATCACCAGAGCGCCCCTGCTGTTCGGCAGGGTCACGCGGAACCCGGTGGATCAATGATAAACCGACGATTCCGAGTCGCCCCGGAACCGTGGATGGCGTCGTATAGGGGAAGGGAGGGGGTGAGGCAAGGGGGAAGAATGGGTCAGCCAGAACCAAAGCCTATTTGTCGAACGGCTACCGACCAAGACTGGACGTTGTGTTGCTTAAGGTCCAATCTCATATCACATAATCTACTAGCGTGGAGGATCAAGTGGCGAAACCAGTGAGAATCGACAGCATCGACGAACCGTTCCCTACCCAGAAGGCGGCACTTGATCACTTTGAACGCATAAAGGATCGCTACCCAGCAGGTGCGCAGTTGCAGGGCGTAGACAAGACCCAAGTGAAAGCGGTCTATGAACAGTATTGCGCAGTAACAAATTGGGCGGTTCCTCCAAGCATCTCAGCATACTCCGTTGATAACAAAGCCGAAGAGATTTCGCCGGGACAGTTTCGCACGCAAAAATGTTTTTGGTATCACTTGCCGGACGGAACCAAAGAAGATTTCAGCATCATCAAGGCGATTCAAAAGATCTCTCGTGCACAGAACGGTTAACTGCTTACAGGCTGACCCTCACACCCACCCATAGTTGAAACTCACTGAAATCCGCTCGTCCTCGGCCATGTTCATCGGCACTTCATGCCTCAGCCAGCTTTCCCACAGCAGCACCTCGCCCACGGCGGGTTGCACATAGACAAAGCTCTGCAGCTCCTGCCCCGCCTTTTTCGACCGCAGGGGGGCGTTCATCATCATGGGCAGGCGCGGGTCTTCCAGTTTCAGGGCGCTGGTCCCCTTGGGCATCGCCACATATGTCGTGCCGGAAATCACCGAATGCGGGTGGATGTGGCTGGCATGCATGCCACCCTCACCCAGGATGTTGATCCAGAGCGAGTCACATTTCAGTTTCCGGTCGCCCAGATCGAAGCCCAGATCCTTGCAGAACGCGGCCACATGCTTGTCCAGCGCCTTTTCCAGCGCGCCAAAGATCGGAAAGCGCCAGGGCAGATCAGCCAGCGAGGAATAGGAGGTGTAGCCGGGATAGCCGTTCTTCTCGCACCACGCTTGCCCCGCCTCGTCATCCTCGGCAATCGCAAGGCAAGAGGAGTGCAGTTCGGCGTAGTCCACCGGCTTTTTCGCCAGTTCATTCAGGGTCGCACGGTAAAGCCGGGTGACAAACAGTGAGGAAATCTCGGCCATGGCAGGCTCCAGCGGTTGAATAAGAAAGGCCCCCGCCGTCTCCGGCAGGGGCCCGATATCAGGTAGGGTGCGTGCTTGCACGCACCATGCTTACCAGTCTTCGCGCACGACCACGCGGGTAGTGACCGGCAGTTTCATCGCGCCCAGGCGCAGGGCCTCACGCGCGATCACTTCGGACACGCCGTCGATCTCGAACATCATCCGGCCGGGTTTCACCTTGGCCGCCCAATAGTCGGTCGAGCCTTTGCCTTTACCCATCCGCACTTCGACCGGCTTGGCCGACACCGGCACATCCGGGAAAATGCGGATCCAGACACGGCCCTGACGCTTCATGTGGCGGGTGATCGCGCGGCGGGCCGCCTCGATCTGCCGCGCGGTCACACGCTCGGGCTCGGTGGCTTTCAGACCAAAGGTGCCGAAGTTCAACAGGAAGCCGCCCTTGGCCTCGCCGTGAATGCGCCCTTTGTGCTGTTTGCGGAACTTGGTCCGTTTCGGTTGCAGCATCTTTTCTCTCCCTTACGCGCGTTCGCGGTCGCGGCGCGGCGGGCGCGGTGCAGCGCCTTCCTGGGCCTCGGCGTGGCGGCGGTCATGCGCCTGCGGATCATGCTCAAGGATTTCGCCTTTGAAGATCCAGACCTTCACCCCGATGATCCCGTAAGGGGTCGTGGCTTCGCAGGTCGCATAGTCGATGTCGGCGCGCAGCGTGTGCAGCGGCACACGGCCTTCACGATACCACTCGGTCCGGGCAATCTCGGCACCGCCAAGGCGGCCACCGACGTTGACGCGGATACCCAGGGCACCGATGCGCATTGCATTCTGCACGCCGCGCTTCATGGCGCGACGGAAGGACACGCGACGTTCCATCTGCTGCGCGATGGACTCGGCAACCAGCTGGGCGTCAAGCTCGGGCTTGCGGACTTCGACGATGTTCAGGTGCAGTTCGGATTTGGTGAAGGCGGCCAGTTTCTTGCGCAGACCTTCGATGTCTGCGCCTTTCTTGCCGATGATCACGCCCGGACGTGCAGTGTGAATGGTCACACGGCATTTCTTGTGCGGACGTTCGATGATCACCTTGCTGATGCCGGCCTGCTTGCACTCTTCATGGATGAAGGCGCGCATTTTCAGGTCTTCAAGCAGCAGGTTGCCATAGTCTTTGGATTCAGCGAACCAGCGGCTGTCCCAGGTCCGGTTGACCTGAAGACGCATGCCGATCGGATTGACCTTCTGACCCATTATGCAGTCTCCCCGGCTTTTTGACGGACCAGAATGGTCAGCTCGCTGAACGGTTTCATGATCTTGCCGAAACGGCCACGCGCCCGCGGACGGCCACGCTTCATCACCAGGTTCTTGCCGCAATAAGCTTCGGCCACCACCAGTTCATCGACGTCGAGACCATGGTTGTTCTCGGCATTCGCAATCGCCGATTGCAGGCACTTGCGCACGTCGCCCGCGATCCGCTTGTTCGAGAAGGTGAGGTCGGCCAAAGCCTTGTCCACCTTCTTGCCGCGGATCAGGCCAGCCACCAGGTTCAGTTTCTGCGGCGAGGTGCGAAGCATCTTGGATTTCGCCATCGCTTCGTTTTCAGCCACGCGGCGCGGGTTCTTTTCCTTGCCCATCGCTTACTTCCTCTTCGCTTTCTTGTCGGCGGCGTGACCGTAATAGGTCCGCGTCGGCGAATATTCACCGAACTTCTGGCCGATCATCTCTTCAGTCACCGCAACCGGAATGTGCTTCTTGCCGTTGTAGACCCCGAAGGTCAGACCAACGAATTGCGGCAGGATGGTGGAGCGGCGCGACCAGATCTTGATCACTTCGCTCTTGCCCGATTCTTTCGATTTTTCGGCCTTTTTCAGGACGTAGGCATCGACGAACGGGCCTTTCCAAACAGAACGTGCCATGGATCAGCGGCCCTTTTTCTTCGCGTGACGCGACCGGACAATCAGGCTGTCCGAAGCTTTTGCCTTGCGGGTCTTGTTCCCCTTGGTGCCTTTGCCCCACGGAGTGACCGGGTGACGGCCGCCCGAGGTGCGGCCTTCGCCGCCGCCGTGCGGGTGGTCGATCGGGTTCATCGCGACACCGCGCACCGTCGGGCGGATGCCCTTGTGGCGCATGCGGCCGGCCTTGCCGAAGTTCTGGTTCGAATGGTCGGCGTTCGACACCGCGCCCACCGTCGCCATGCACTCTTGCCGCACCATGCGCAGTTCGCCCGACGACAGGCGGATCTGTGCATAGCCGCCGTCACGGCCAACGAACTGGGCATAGGTGCCGGCAGCGCGAGCGATCTGCCCGCCCTTGCCCGGCTTCATTTCCACGTTGTGCACGATCGTGCCGATCGGCATGCCCGAGAACGGCATCGCGTTGCCCGGCTTCACGTCGGTCTTGGCGCCAGCGATCACGCTGTCGCCCACGGCCAGACGCTGCGGGGCAAGGATATAGGCCAACTCGCCATCGGCATATTTGACCAGAGCGATAAAGGCGGTGCGGTTGGGGTCGTATTCGATCCGCTCAACCACGGCTGCCATGTCGAATTTCGTGCGCTTGAAATCGACGATGCGGTAAAGGCGCTTTGCCCCACCGCCCTTGTGCCACATCGTGATCCGTCCGGTATTGTTCCGTCCGCCAGTCTTGGTCAAACCCTCGGTGAGGGCTTTGACCGGGCGGCCTTTCCAAAGCTCCGAACGGTCGATCAGAACCAACCCGCGTTGGCCAGGCGTCGTCGGCTTATACGACTTGAGTGCCATGCTTTCTGTCTTCCGTCAGCTTGAGGACCATGAGAGGTCCGGTGAAGGGCTCCGAAGATCCCCGAGTTCAAAAAATCCACGGCCCCGGAAACCCGGGGCCGTGAGATTCGTGGCCTTCTATCAGAGGCCGGTGGACACGTCGATAGTGCTTCCCTCTTCGAGGGTCACATAGGCTTTCTTCTTGTCGGAACGCACGCCGGTGCGGCCCTTGAACTTTTTCACCTTGCCTTTGGTGATGGTGGTGTTGACCGCCTTCACCTTGACGCCAAAGACCGCCTCGACGGCCTCCTTGATCATCGGCTTGGTGCTGTCCATCGCCACCTGGAAAACCACGGCGTTGGATTCAGAGGCCATCGTCGCCTTTTCGGTGATGATCGGCTTCTTGATGATGTCGTAATGTTCGGGTTTCACGGTCATTTCAGACGCGCCTCCAAGGCTTCGACGCCCGCCCGCGTGATGATCAGGGTATCACGCTTGAGGATGTCATACACATTCGCGCCCATCGACGGCAGCACATCGATACCGTCGATGTTGCGCGCGGCTTTGGCGAAATTCGCGTCAACCTCGGCACCGTCGATGATCAGGACGCGCTTCCAGCCCAGCTCTTTGGCCACCTTGGCCAGCATGCCGGTCTTGGCTTCGGCCATAACGGCATTTTCCAACACGATCAGGTTGCCCGTGGTCGCCTTGGCCGACAGCGCATGCTTCAGACCCAGCGCCCGGAACTTCTTGGGCAGGTCATGGGCGTGGCTGCGCGGGGTCGGGCCCTTCACAACACCACCGTGACGGAAGATCGGCGCTTTCTTGGAACCGTGACGTGCGCCGCCGGTGCCTTTCTGCTTGTAGATCTTCTTGGTGGAATAGGACACTTCGGCACGGGTCAGCGTCGAGTGGGTGCCAGCCTGGGCCTTCGCCCGCTGCCAGCGCACCACGCGGTGCAGGATGTCGGCGCGCGGGTCCAGCCCGAACAGCGCATCGTCGAGGTCTACCGAACCGGCCTTGCCGCCGTCCAGCGTGATGACATCAAGCTTCATTGGGTTTGTCCCCCTCGGTCACAGCCTCTTCTGCCGGGGTCGAGGCTTCCGCCGCAGCCATGGCCGCTTCTTCTGCCGCAATACGCTCGGCTTCCAGCGCCGCCAGACGTTCCGCTTCTTCTGCCGCTGCGGCCTGGGCCGCCGCTTCTGCCGCAGCTTTCGCCGCATTGGCCGCAGAACGCAGCGCCGCCGGACGGATCACGGTATCGGGAACCGGCTTTTTCACGGCATCCTTGATCGTGACCCAGCCACCGGCCGAACCGGGGACTGCGCCCTTGATCATGATCAGGCCACGGTCGCTGTCGGTCTTGACCACCTGCAGGTTCTGCGTGGTCACGCGGACGGCGCCCATGTGGCCAGCCATCTTCTTGCCCTTGAACACCTTGCCCGGATCCTGGCACTGGCCGGTCGAACCGTGCGAGCGGTGCGAGACCGACACACCGTGCGAAGCCCGCAGACCGCCAAAGTTGTGCCGCTTCATGGCACCCTGGAAGCCTTTACCGATCGACGTGCCGGCCACGTCCACATACTGACCCGCGAAGTAATGGTCAGCGGTGATTTCCTCGCCCACGCCGATCAGGCAATCGGGGGTCACGCGGAATTCCGCGATCTTCCGCTTCGGTTCCACATTCGCCTTGGCGAAGTGGCCACGCATGCCAGCGGTGGTGCGCTTGGCTTTCGCCAGGCCCGCGCCGAGCTGGACGGCGGTGTAGCCATCCTTGTCAGCGGTGCGCTGTGCGACAACCTGAAGCGCGTCAAGCTGAAGAACGGTCACAGGAACCTGCTTGCCGTCTTCCAGGAACAGCCGGGTCATGCCCAGCTTCTTTGCGATAACGCCAGAGCGCATAATGATCATGCCCCCGCCAGTTTGATTTCGACATCCACGCCGGCCGCGAGGTCGAGCTTCATCAGCGCGTCAACGGTCTGGGGGGTCGGATCAATGATGTCGAGCAAACGCTTGTGCGTGCGGATTTCCCACTGGTCGCGCGACTTCTTGTCGATGTGCGGACCACGCAGAACCGTGAATTTCTCGATCTTGTTCGGCAGCGGGATCGGGCCGCGCACTTGCGCGCCGGTCCGCTTGGCCGTGTTTACGATTTCCAGCGTGCTGGCGTCCAGCACACGGTAATCGAAGGCTTTCAGCCTGATACGGATGGTTTGTTGCATGTCAGTGCCCTCGGGCTTGGCGGGAAGCGGGGGGCGAAGACCGCCCTCCGCCCCTCTTCCAAAGTGAAGTATTTACGCGATGATTTTCGACACGACGCCGGCGCCGACGGTGCGGCCGCCCTCGCGGATGGCGAAGCGCAGTTTTTCTTCCATGGCGATCGGCGCGATCAGTTCAACGTTGAACTTCAGGTTGTCGCCCGGCATCACCATTTCGGTGCCTTCCGGCAGTTGCACGGTACCGGTCACGTCGGTCGTGCGGAAGTAGAACTGCGGACGGTAGTTTGCGAAGAACGGCGTGTGACGGCCGCCTTCTTCCTTGGTCAGGATGTAGGCTTCGGCTTCGAACTTGGTGTGCGGCTTCACCGAGCCGGTCTTGCACAGCACCTGGCCGCGCTCGATGCCTTCACGGTCGATACCGCGCAGCAGCAGACCCACGTTGTCGCCAGCTTCGCCCTGATCCAGCAGTTTGCGGAACATTTCGACGCCGGTGCAGACGGTTTTCTTGTTCGGGCGGATGCCGACGATTTCGACTTCCTCGCCGACTTTCACGATGCCGCGCTCGATCCGGCCGGTGGCAACGGTGCCGCGGCCCGAGATCGAGAACACGTCTTCGACCGGCATCAGGAAGGGCTGGTCAACGGCACGTGCCGGGGTCGGGATGTAGTCGTCCACGGCCTTGATCAGCGCGCGGATCGATTCTTCGCCGATTTCCGGACGTGTGCCGTTCATCGCATGCAGAGCCGAACCCTTGATGATCGGAATGTCGTCGCCGGGGTAGTCATAGGAAGACAGCAGCTCGCGCACTTCCATTTCCACCAGTTCCAGCAGTTCTTCGTCATCCACCTGGTCAACCTTGTTCAGGTAGACAACCATGTAGGGAATGCCGACCTGACGGCCCAGCAGGATGTGTTCGCGGGTCTGCGGCATCGGGCCGTCAGCAGCGTTCACCACCAGAATGGCGCCGTCCATCTGTGCCGCGCCGGTGATCATGTTCTTCACATAGTCAGCATGGCCGGGGCAATCGACGTGGGCATAGTGACGGTCAGCCGATTCGTATTCCACGTGGGCGGTCGAGATCGTGATGCCGCGCGCGCGCTCTTCGGGCGCACCGTCAATCTGGTCGTAGGCGCGGAATTCGCCGAAGTATTTGGTGATCGCCGCGGTCAGCGTGGTTTTGCCGTGGTCAACGTGGCCAATCGTGCCGATGTTGACGTGCGGTTTCGTCCGTTCAAACTTTGCCTTTGCCATGATGGCCTCCTGTTTTCGTTCGAATGCGGCGGGGTAAACCCCGCCCTACTAGCTGGTAGGGCGGGGTGCACCCCGCCACACCGGTTAAGCGTATTTCTTCTGGATTTCGTCCGAGATGTTCTGCGGCACGGCATCGTAATGGTCGAACGACATCGAGAAGTTCGCCCGGCCCGAGGACATGGAGCGCAGCGTGTTGATATAGCCGAACATGTTGGCCAGCGGCACCATCGCGGTGATGATGTTCGCGTTACCACGCGTGTCCTGCCCCTGCACCATGCCCCGACGCGAGGTCAGGTCGCCGATGATGCCGCCGGTATAGATATCCGGCGTCACCACTTCGACTTTCATGATCGGCTCCAGCAGCTTTGCCCCGGCCTTTTTCAGGCCTTCGCGCATGCCCGCCCGTGCCGCGATCTCGAAGGCCAGCACCGAAGAGTCAACGTCATGGAACGCGCCGTCGATCAGCGCCACCTTGAAGTCGATCACCGGGAAGCCGGCCAACGGGCCCGAGTCCATCACCGATTTGATGCCTTTTTCAACGCCGGGGATGTATTCCTTCGGCACCGAACCACCAACAACTTTCGACTCGAACGAATAGCCCACGCCCGGCTCTGTCGGGGTGATCACCAGCTTCACGCGCGCGAACTGGCCGGTACCACCGGTCTGTTTCTTGTGCGTGTAGTCGATTTCCGCTTCGCGGCTGATCGTCTCGCGGTAGGCCACCTGCGGCGCGCCGATGTTGGCCTCAACCTTGAACTCACGACGCATCCGGTCAACTAGGATGTCGAGGTGAAGTTCACCCATGCCCTTCATGATCGTCTGGCCCGACTCGTGATCGGTTTCCACACGGAAGGACGGGTCTTCGGCGGCCAGACGGGCCAGAGCGATGCCCATCTTTTCCTGGTCAGCCTTGGTTTTCGGCTCCACGGCAATCTCGATCACCGGGATCGGGAAGGTCATGGTTTCCAGAACCACCGGTTTCGCCGGATCGCACAGGGTATCGCCCGTGGTGGTTTCCTTCAGACCGGCCAGCGCGATGATGTCACCAGCAAAGGCTTCGGCAATCTCTTCACGGTCGATGGCGTGCATCATCATCATGCGGCCAACGCGCTCTTTGCGCTCTTTGGTCGCGTTCAGCATCGCGTCGCCCTTTTTCAGCACGCCCGAATAGATGCGCGTGAAGGTCAGCGAACCGACGAAGGGGTCGTTCATGATCTTGAAGGCCAGCGCCGAAAAGGGCTGCTCATCATCGGCCGAACGTTCGATGTTGCGGGTTTCCGTCTCGTCGCCAGGCGCAAAACCCAGGTAGGGCGGCACGTCCAGCGGATTCGGCAGATAGTCGATCACGGCGTTCAGCATCGGCTGCACGCCCTTGTTCTTGAACGACGAACCGCACAGCATCGGCACGAATTCGATGGCAAGGCAGCCTTTGCGGATCAGACCGCGCAGCGTTTCGGCATCCGGCTCGTTGCCTTCCAGATAGGCCTCCATCGCGGCGTCGTCCTGCTCGACAGCGACTTCCAGCAGGTTGTGGCGCCATTCATTCGCCTGTTCCAGCAGGTCGGCACGGATCGGCTGACGCTTCCAGGAAGCGCCCAGATCGTCGCCCTGATACACCCATTCTTCCATGGTGATCAGGTCGATGATGCCTTCAAGCTGGTCTTCGGCACCGATCGGGATCTGGATCGGCAGCGGGGTGGCCCCGGTGCGATCCTTGATCATCTTGATGCAGTTGTAGAAATCGGCGCCGGTCTTGTCCATCTTGTTGACGAACACGATGCGCGGCACCTTGTAGCGGTCAGCCTGACGCCACACGGTTTCGGTCTGCGGCTCCACCCCGGCGTTGCCATCCAGCAGAACCACGGCACCGTCGAGCACGGCCAGCGAACGTTCGACTTCGATGGTGAAGTCAACGTGTCCGGGGGTATCGATGATGTTGAAGCGGTACTTGTCGGCACGCGCATGTTCCAGGCCCGGATCAATGGTCCGTTCCCAGAAGGTCGTCGTTGCAGCGGACGTGATGGTGATCCCGCGTTCCTGCTCCTGCTCCATCCAGTCCATCGTCGCAGCGCCATCATGCACTTCGCCGATTTTGTGGGATTTGCCGGTGTAGTACAGGATCCGCTCCGTCGTGGTGGTCTTGCCCGCGTCGATGTGGGCAATGATACCGAAGTTGCGGTAGCGTTCGAGGGGATATTCGCGTGCCATTGGGGTGCCTCAGGCTAAGTGGATTACCAGCGGTAATGGCTGAACGCTTTGTTCGCGTCGGCCATCTTGTGGGTGTCTTCGCGCTTTTTCACGGCGGTGCCACGGTTGTTGCAGGCATCCGAAAGTTCGGCGGCCAGACGCTCTTCCATGGTGTTTTCATTGCGCTTGCGAGCAGCGATGATCAGCCAGCGGATCGCCAGCGCCTCGCGGCGCTCGGTGCGCACTTCGACCGGAACCTGATAGGTGGCCCCGCCGACGCGGCGCGAACGCACCTCGACCGACGGCTTCACATTGTCCAGCGCCTCGTGGAACGCTTCGATCGGCTCGCGCTTCAGGCGGGTCTGCACCCGCTCCAGCGCGTTGTATACGATGGATTCGGCGACAGATTTCTTGCCGTCGATCATCAGGTTGTTCATGAATTTGGTCAGAACCGTATCGCCATATTTGGCGTCCGGCAGAATTTCGCGCTTCTCGGCGGCGTGACGACGGGACATCTGTTACTTCCTCACTTCGGACGCTTGGCGCCGTATTTCGAACGACGCTGACGACGGTCTTTGACACCCTGGGTATCGAGAACACCGCGCAGGATGTGGTAGCGCACGCCGGGAAGGTCTTTGATACGGCCGCCACGGATCAGGACGACCGAGTGTTCCTGAAGGTTGTGCTTTTCGCCGGGGATATAGCAGATGACCTCAAAGCTGTTGGTCAGACGCACCTTTGCGACTTTCCGCATGGCCGAGTTCGGCTTTTTCGGCGTCGTCGTATAGACGCGCGTGCAGACACCGCGTTTCTGCGGGCAGGATTCCAAGTGCTGGGACTTGGATTTTCTTACGTTAGGCTCCCGCGGTTTGCGGATGAGCTGTTGGATCGTCGGCATTCACGTACCCCGTGTAGCAACCCGTTTCATTTACGCCTGCCCGGATCCGGTCGGGGGGCGCCGTTAAATGACATTCCGTTTGCACAAAATGCCAAAACCGCATGCGTCCCCTTCGCGGGGACGACGCGGTGGAATTCCAGAGGATCGGGGCTTTGGGCCCGGATCATGACCACTTCAGTTTCATAGCTCCCGGCTGCCGGACGGACCCGCAGCTCAGGTAGGCGGCGTATAGGGGGAGTCGCGGGGGTTGTCAACAGCACCTATGGGGCTGTCAGCGTGCCGCGCGGGCCAGTTTCGCCTCGCGGTAAAAGGTGAAAATGCCGGTCGCCACCACGATCACCGCACCCACGACCGTCCACAGATCGGGCAGGCTGTCAAACACCAGCCAACCCAGGAAAATCGCCCACAAAAGCGCGGTATAGCGAAAAGGTGCGACAAAACTGATGTCGCCCACCCGCATCACCATGACCGAGAACATATAGCCAAATATCAGCGCCCCCGATGCCGCCAGAACCATGCCCCATTCCGCCACTGTCACCGTCTGCCAGCCTTGGAACGCGGCGCCGATCAGCCCCATCACCGTGACAGCCATGGCGGCATAGATGGCCACCGTCACCGATTGCACATCGCGCGACAGTTCGCGCGTGACAAGATCACGCACCACCACGCAAGCGACCGAGGCCAGCCCCATCAGCGACCAGCCGTTGAACCCTTCGGCCCCCGGCCGCACGATCAGCAGAACCCCGCCAAAGCCGATGGCAATCGCCAGCATCCGCCGCCATCCCACCCTTTCGCGCAGGATCACCGCCGCCGCCAGTGTCACGGCCAGTGGCAGCGATTGCAGGATGGCCGACAGGTTCGCCAGCGGCAGATGCACCAGCGCCGCCAGAAACAGCGCCGTGCCCCCCACCTCGGCCAGTGACCGCACGGCCACCACCACCCTGTCACGCCCGCGCAGGCCAAGGCGCAGATTGCCCAGCATCAGCCCCAGCACCACCAGCAGCGGCAAGACCATAGCCCCCCGCAGCGTGATCGCCTGAAACAGCGGCATCGTCTGCGTCGCCACCTTCATCGCGGTGTCGTTCAGGGTAAAGGCCGCCATGGCCACATTCATGTAAAGCGCACCGCGCATGTTGTCCGAGAGGGCCATTCCGGTTCCTTAGGGCTGCGCGGCGCGCAAAGCCTGTTCCAATGCGGTGGCGTCAATGCCGAACCGCTTGCGCAGCACATTCGCCGCGCGTTCCGCAGGCAGCGCCGGGCCGCTGCCCAAGCCCCGCCCGCGTGAATCGTTGTTTGCATGGATGCCGCGCAGATACATCACGCTGTCGCTCTGCGTCACGGTGGGCATCCATTCGGCCAGCCGGTGATGGCCAAAATCCATCACGCCCTTGGCGCTGCCCTGCGGGAAATACAGCGTCAGCCCGCAGGCCCAGTTCGTTTCCGCCCGCGTCTCATAGGTCAGGCCCGTGCCGGTATCGGTTGCCACGACTCCCTTGGCATAGTTCGATGCCAGCATGCCATGTCTGTCGTAAAGACGGCTGAACAAGGGGAAATCCTCGCGGCTGCGCGCGATATAGTCCAGCCCCACGGTATCGTCATCGTCGATGCGGAACTGGCCCACCACCTGCGCGCCCGGGTCGATGTGGGCCGCCATCACCGCGCGGCAGACGTCACGGTGCGGCCCGGGGTCACGGGTTTCGACCACGGCTTGCGGCAGGGATGCGGCCAGGTCGTGCAGCCGGTCCATCCACGCGGGCGGCAGATCGGTGCCGGTCAGCAGGATCAGGGTGAACTCGCCATCCGTCTGGGCGCGAAATCCCGGCAGGCAGGCATGTTCGAACCAGGCAAAACGGTTGGCCAGCCGCGCCGGATCATAAAGTGCCGTGCGCCTGGCCTCCAGCGTGTCATGCATGGTCTGAAAGCCGCCGTCGACCAGCAACGAAAAGCGGCACAGACCCAGCATCTGTATCCGGTCCGCCCCTGCGTCACGCCGCGCCATGCCCTGCCCCCCGCCGATGACGGCAGGTCTAGCATGGCCCCCGCCGGGGGGCCAGAGCGGGCACAACCACCATCTGCGCAAAAGAAAACCCCCGCGCCACGGGGGCGCGGGGGGTCAAGATGCCGCAAGGGCTGTTTACAGGTCGCGGCTTTCCACCGTGTCCACCAGGCTGCTGTCGCCACCCATGTCCCTGTGGTCGTCACGCGGGGCTGCGATTGCAGCGGCGGTTTCGGCCTCGGACCGGCGGGCCTCGATCACCGACTGGTCACGATCCGCCGCGATCTTCTTCACGCGGCTGGTCGCCCCGCCCGTCCCTGCCGGGATCAGGCGGCCAACGATGACGTTCTCTTTCAGACCGACCAGCTTGTCACGCTTGCCCTGCACCGAAGCCTCGGTCAGCACGCGCGTGGTTTCCTGGAACGACGCCGCCGAGATGAAGCTGCGGGTCTGCAGCGACGCCTTGGTGATGCCCAGCAGGATCGGTTCGGCCGAGGCAGGCCGCATGCCGTGCTTGGTCGCCTTTTCGTTGAACTCGTCAAGCTCGGCCTTGTCGACATGCTCGCCTTTCAGCAGCGTGGTTTCGCCGCTGTCGAGGATCTCGAATTTCTGCAGCATCTGCCGCACGATCACCTCGATATGCTTGTCGTTGATCTTCACGCCTTGCAGGCGATAGACGTCCTGCACTTCGTCGATCATGTAGTTGGCCAGTGCCTCGACCCCCAGGATCCGCAGAATGTCATGCGGGGCCGGGTTGCCGTCCATGATGTAATCGCCCTTCTGGACAAAATCACCTTCCTGAACCGGAATGTGCTTGCCCTTCGGCACCATGTATTCAACCGAGTTCACGCTGTCATCCACGGGTTCGATCGTGATGCGGCGCTTGTTCTTGTAGTCCTTGCCAAAGCGCACGTAACCATCGTGTTCCGCGATGATCGCGTGATCCTTGGGCCGGCGTGCCTCGAACAGTTCGGCCACGCGCGGCAGACCACCGGTGATGTCCTTGGTCCGCGCGCCTTCACGCGGAATACGGGCCACCACATCACCCGGACGCACGTCCTGCCCGTCTTCCACCGACAGAACGGCATCCACCGACATCGGATAGGAAATCGGGTTGCCGTTTTCGCCACGCACAGGATCGCCCGTCACCGGGTCCATGATGATGACTTCGGGCTTCAGGTCGTTGCCTTTGGGGGCCGAGCGCCAGTCCGACACGATCTTCTGTGTCATGCCTGTCGCCTCGTCGGTGTCCTCGCGCACCGAGATGCCCGATACAAGATCCACGAACCGCGCCACACCGCCCTTTTCGGCGATGATCGGCAGGGTGTAGGGATCCCATTCGAACAGTTTCGCGCCGCGTTTCACAGGCTGGCCGTCCTTGGCGTGAACCTTGGCACCATAGGTGATCTTGTGCGCCGCGCGTTCCTGCCCCGCCTCGTCGATGATGGCGATCTGCATGTTCCGGCCCATGACGATGAACTCGCCGTTGGCGTTTTCCAGCAGGTTGGCGTTGCGGAACTCGATCTTGCCTTCCTGGCTTGCCTCAAGGAACGACTGCTGCCCGCCCTGCGCGATGCCGCCGATGTGGAACGTCCGCATCGTCAGCTGCGTGCCGGGCTCGCCGATCGACTGTGCCGCGATGATGCCGACAGCCTCGCCCTGGTTCACCAGCGTGCCACGGGCCAGATCCCGCCCATAGCACATGGCGCACACGCCTTCCTCGGCCTCGCAGGTCAGCGGGCTGCGGATGCGCACCGAAGCCACGCCCGCCTGGTCGATCAGATCGGCCTTGCGTTCGTCGATCAGTTCACCCTGCGCCACGATCACCTCGTCAGTGCCCGGAACCAGGATGTCATCCGCCGAGACCCGGCCAAGCACACGTTCGGCCAGGCTGGAGACCACTTCACCGTCATTGACCGCCGCCGAGGCGGTGATCGCATTTTCGGTGCCGCAGTCATGGCTGCGCACGATGCAATCCTGCGCCACGTCCACCAGACGCCGCGTGAGATAGCCCGAGTTCGCCGTCTTCAGCGCGGTATCGGCCAGACCCTTCCGGGCGCCGTGGGTCGAGTTGAAGTATTCAAGAACGGTCAGACCTTCCTTGAAGTTCGAGATGATCGGCGTTTCGATGATCTCGCCATTCGGCTTGGCCATCAGACCGCGCATCCCGCCCAGCTGTTTCATCTGCGCCGGCGAACCACGCGCCCCGGAGTGGGACATCATGTAGACCGAGTTCGGTTCCTTCTCGGCACCCGCATCATCGTAACGAACAGCCGAAATGGCCGACATCATGTCGCCAGCCACCTTGTCCGAACATTTGGACCAGGCATCGACCACCTTGTTGTATTTTTCGCCCTGAGTGATCAGGCCGTCCATATACTGCTGTTCGAATTCCTTGACCTGATCCTGCACCGCGTGAACGGTGTCCCACTTGTTGTCGGGGATCAGCATGTCGTCCTTGCCGAACGAAATCCCGGCACGGAACGCCTCGCGGAAGCCCATGGTCATGATCTGGTCGCAGAAGATGACCGACTCTTTCTGCCCGCAATAGCGGTAGACGGTGTCGATGACGTTCTGCACGTCTTTCTTGCGCAGCAGGCGGTTGACGAGGTCAAACGGCGCCTTGGCGTTCAGCGGCAGCAGGTTGCCCAACCGCAGACGTCCCGGCGTGGTGTCGAACCGGCGGATCACCTCGTTGCCTTCGTCGTCGATCTGCTTGATGCGTGCCTTGATCTTGGCATGCAGATGCACCTCGCCGGCAGCCAGCGCATGCTCCACTTCCTCGACCGAGGCAAATGCCATGCCCTCACCAACCATGCCCTTGCGTTCCATGGTGGTGTAGTAAAGCCCCAGCACCATATCCTGCGACGGCACGATGATCGGCGCGCCGTTGGCGGGCGACAGAACGTTGTTCGTCGACATCATCAGGACGCGGGCTTCCAGCTGGGCCTCAAGGCTCAGCGGCACGTGCACGGCCATCTGGTCGCCGTCGAAGTCGGCGTTGAAGGCCGAGCAGACCAGCGGATGCAACTGGATCGCCTTGCCTTCGATCAGGATCGGCTCGAACGCCTGGATGCCCAGACGGTGCAGCGTCGGCGCTCGGTTCAGCAGCACCGGGTGTTCGCGGATCACCTCGTCAAGGATGTCCCAGACCTCGGGGCGTTCCTTTTCAACCAGTTTCTTGGCTTGCTTGACGGTGGAGCTAAGCCCCTTCGCCTCAAGCCGCGAGTAGATGAACGGCTTGAACAGCTCCAGCGCCATCTTCTTCGGCAGGCCGCACTGGTGCAGCTTCAGCTCCGGCCCGGTCACGATGACCGAACGGCCCGAGAAGTCCACGCGCTTGCCCAGCAGGTTCTGACGGAACCGGCCCTGCTTGCCTTTCAACATGTCCGACAGCGATTTCAGCGGGCGCTTGTTGGTGCCCGTGATCACGCGGCCGCGACGCCCGTTGTCGAACAGGGCATCCACAGCTTCCTGCAGCATCCGCTTTTCGTTGCGCACGATGATGTCGGGCGCGCGAAGCTCGATCAGCCGCTTCAGACGGTTGTTGCGGTTGATGACGCGGCGGTAAAGGTCGTTCAGGTCGGACGTGGCAAAACGGCCGCCGTCCAGCGGCACCAGCGGGCGCAGTTCCGGCGGGATCACCGGCAGCACGGTCAGGATCATCCATTCCGGACGGTTGCCGGATTCAAGGAAGGATTCGACGATCTTCAGCCGTTTGATGATCTTCTTCGGCTTCAACTCGCCGGTGGCCTCTTTGAGGTCCGCCCGCAGCTGTTCTGCCGTCGTTTCCAGATCAATTGCCGCCAGCATCTCGCGGATCGCCTCGGCACCGATATTGGCGGTGAACGCATCCGCGCCATACTGGTCCTGCGCGTCGAGGAATTCTTCCTCGGTCATCAGCTGGCCATAGGTCAGGTCGGTCAGACCCGGCTCGATCACCACATAGTTTTCAAAGTAGAGAATGCGTTCCAGATCGCGCAGCGTCATGTCGAGCATGAGGCCGATGCGGCTGGGCAGCGATTTCAGGAACCAGATGTGCGCAACGGGCGCAGCCAGTTCGATATGGCCCATCCGCTCGCGGCGCACCTTTTGCAGGGTCACTTCCACGCCGCATTTTTCGCAGACGACGCCGCGGTATTTCATCCGCTTGTATTTGCCGCACAGGCATTCGTAATCTTTGATCGGGCCAAAGATCCGCGCGCAGAACAGGCCGTCACGTTCCGGCTTGAACGTGCGGTAGTTGATGGTTTCCGGCTTCTTGATCTCGCCATAGGACCACGACAGGATCCGCTCGGGCGAGGCCAGAGAGATCTTGATTTCGTCAAAGGTCTTGACGGGCGCAACCGGGTTGAACGGGTTGGTTGACAGTTCCTGGTTCATTTCAATTCCTAAGAATGGGGGCGGCGGGGGAGGGTGTGGTGCGTGAGATCACGCACCCAAGGTTTGCGGTAGGGTGCGTGAGATCACGCACCTTTCCGGGAAAACCGTCACTCCTCCTCCGCATCCAGGAGTTCCATGTTGAGGCCGAGGCCGCGCACTTCCTTGACAAGGACGTTGAACGATTCCGGCACGCCGGCCTCGAAATTGTCCTCACCCTTGACGATGCTTTCATACATCTTGGTGCGGCCCGCCACGTCATCCGACTTCACGGTCAGCATCTCTTGCAGGGTATAGGCGGCACCATAGGCTTCCAGCGCCCAGACCTCCATCTCCCCCAGACGCTGACCACCGAACTGCGCCTTGCCGCCCAGCGGTTGCTGGGTCACGAGGCTGTAAGGCCCGGTCGAACGCGCGTGCAGCTTGTCATCGACAAGGTGGTGCAGCTTGAGCATGTATTTCACGCCCACCGTCACCTTGCGCGCAAACTGCTCGCCCGTGCGGCCATCGAACACCACCGACTGACCCGATGTGTCGAACCCCGCGCGGGTCAGCGCATCGTTCACATCGGCCTCTTTCGCACCATCGAACACCGGCGATGCAATCGGCACGCCTTTGGTCACGTTGCTTGCCAGTTCGATCAGGTCTGCATCGTCGCGGTCGGCGAACGCATCTTCATAGGTCTCGTCGCCGTAAGCCAGACGCATCGCCTCTTTGACCGGGGTCAGGTCGCCCGAACGACGGAAGCCTTTCAGCGCCTCGTCGATCTTCAGGCCCAGACCGCGCGCGGCCCAGCCCATGTGGGTTTCCAGAATCTGCCCGACGTTCATGCGCGAGGGCACGCCCAAAGGGTTCAGCACCAGATCAACCGCCGTGCCATCGGCGAGGAAAGGCATATCTTCCACCGGCACAACCTTGGAGATCACGCCCTTGTTGCCGTGACGCCCGGCCATCTTGTCGCCCGGTTGCAGCTTGCGCTTCACCGCGACGAACACCTTGACCATCTTCATCACACCCGGAGGCAGATCGTCGCCGCGGCGGACTTTTTCCACCTTGTCTTCAAAGCGGTGGTCCAGCGCGCGTTTCTGCGCCTCATACTGGTCGTGCAGGGCTTCGACGTCCTTGGCGTCGGCTTCTTCACCCAGCGCCAATTGCCACCACTGGCCACGGCTGAGGGTGGACAAGAGTTCGTCGTTGATCTCGGACCCTGCCTTGATGCCCTTCGGGCCCTTCACGGCAGTCTTGCCCATCACCAGCGTTTTCAGGCGCGCATAGATGTTGCGCTCCAGAATGGCCAACTCGTCGTCACGGTCGCGTGCCAGACGCTCGACTTCCTCGCGCTCGATCTGCAGGGCGCGTTCGTCCTTGTCCACGCCATGCCGGTTGAACACCCGCACTTCGACGATCGTGCCATAGGCACCCGGCGGCAGGCGCAGCGAGGTATCGCGCACGTCCGATGCCTTTTCGCCGAAGATGGCGCGCAGCAGTTTCTCTTCCGGCGTCATCGGCGATTCACCCTTGGGGGTGATCTTGCCCACCAGAATGTCGCCCGGCTGAACCTCGGCACCGATATAGACGATGCCGGCTTCATCCAGATTGCGCAGGGCTTCTTCGCCCACGTTCGGAATGTCGCGGGTGATTTCTTCCGGCCCCAGCTTCGTGTCACGCGCCGCCACTTCGTATTCCTCGATGTGGATCGAGGTAAACACGTCGTCGCGCAGGATGCGTTCCGAAATCAGGATCGAGTCTTCATAGTTGTAGCCATTCCACGGCATGAAGGCGACGACGACGTTCCGGCCCAGGGCCAGTTCGCCCATGTCGGTGCAGGGGCCATCGGCCACCACCTCGCCACGCACCACGGTATCGCCCACCTTCACCAGCGGGCGCTGGTTGATGCAGGACGACTGGTTCGACCGCTTGAACTTGCGCAGGCGGTAGATATCCACACCCGGTTCACCCGGATCCAGCATCTCGGTCGCCCGCACAACGATACGGGTCGCGTCCACCTGGTCGATGATCCCGGCACGCCGCGCCATGATGGCGGCACCGCTGTCACGCGCCACCACGGCTTCGATCCCCGTGCCCACGTAGGGCGCATCGGATTGCAGCAGCGGCACAGCCTGACGCTGCATGTTCGAGCCCATCAAGGCGCGGTTGGCGTCGTCGTTTTCGAGGAACGGGATCAAGGATGCCGCCACCGACACAAGCTGTTTCGGGCTGACGTCGATCAGGTCGATCGCGTCGGACGGGTTCAGCATGAATTCCCCGGCCTTGCGGCTGGAAATCAGGTCATCGGTAAAGCGGCCTTCGCTGTCCTGCGCAGCGTTGGCCTGCGCCACCGTGTGACGCATTTCCTCGGTTGCCGACATGTAGACCACGTCATCGGTCACCTTGCCGTCGATCACCTTGCGATACGGGGTCTCGATGAAACCGTATTTATTCACGCGGGCGAAGGTGGCCAAGCTGTTGATCAGGCCGATGTTCTGGCCTTCGGGCGTCTCGATCGGGCACATCCGGCCATAATGGGTCGGGTGAACGTCGCGAACTTCGAAGCCAGCACGTTCGCGGGTCAGACCGCCCGGCCCCAGTGCCGAGAGGCGACGCTTGTGCGTCACTTCGGACAGCGGGTTCGTCTGGTCCATGAACTGCGACAACTGCGACGAGCCGAAGAATTCCCGCACCGCCGCCGCCGCAGGTTTCGCGTTGATCAGGTCTTGCGGCATGATCGTGTCGATTTCCACCGACGACATGCGTTCCTTGATCGCCCGCTCCATGCGCAGCAGGCCGACGCGATACTGGTTCTCCATCAGCTCGCCGACCGAACGCACACGGCGATTGCCCAGGTGGTCGATGTCGTCAATCTCGCCCTTGCCGTCGCGCAATTCGGTCAGCGCCTTGATGCAGGCGATGATATCGGCGCGGTCCAGCGTGCGCTGGGTGTCGGGGCGACCCAGATCCAGACGCATGTTCATTTTCACGCGGCCAACGGCCGACAGGTCATAACGCTCGCTGTCAAAGAACAGCGTGTCGAACAGGTTCGACGCGGCCTCAACAGTCGGCGGCTCACCCGGGCGCATCACGCGGTAGATGTCCATCAGCGCGGTGTCGCGGCCCATGTTCTTGTCGGCGGCCAGCGTGTTGCGGATGTAGGGGCCGACGTTCACATTGTCGATGTCCAGCACCGGAATCTCGGTGATGCCCTGATCCAGCAGTAGCTTCAGCGTGCCGCCTTTCACACCGCCGTCGCGGTCGTATTCCATCGTCAATTCGTCACCGGCTTCGACCCAGATCTCGCCGGTTTCCTCGTTGATGATGTCCTTGGCCACGTAACGCCCGACGATCTGGTCGAACGGCATCAGCAGTTCCTTGACTGCGCCCGATTTGATCAGCTCGTTCGCCATGCGGGGCGTCATCTTTTCGCCCGCCTTGCAGATCACCTCACCGGTGGCCGCATCGACGATGTCAAAGGTCGGGCGCGTGCCGCGCACGCGCTCGGGGAAAAATTTCGTGACCCAGCCCTTTTTCGGCAGGTGGTGGAACATCACGGTGTTGTAATAGGCATCCATGATGCCTTCCTGATCCATGCCAAGCGCATAGAGCAGCGTCGTCACCGGCAGTTTGCGGCGACGGTCGATCCGGGCAAACACGATGTCCTTGGCGTCGAACTCAAAATCCAGCCACGACCCGCGGTAGGGAATGATGCGGCAGGCGAACAGCAGCTTGCCCGAGGAATGGGTCTTGCCCTTGTCGTGGTCAAAGAACACGCCGGGGCTGCGGTGCATCTGCGAAACGATCACCCGCTCGGTGCCGTTCACCACAAAGGTGCCGTTAGAGGTCATCAGGGGCATGTCGCCCATGTAGACGTCCTGTTCCTTGATGTCTTTCACCGACCGCGCGCCGGTCACTTCATCCACATCGAACACGATCAGGCGCAGCGTCACCTTCAGCGGTGCCGCATAGGTCATGTCGCGCGACTGGCATTCGTCCACGTCGTATTTCGGCTTTTCCAGCTCGTATTTCACGAATTCCAGCACAGCCGTTTCGTTGAAGTCCTTGATCGGGAAGACCGACTGGAACACGCCCTGAATGCCGTCACCATCTTGAGGCTTCGGGCCATCGCCCGATTTCAGGAACAGGTCATAGGAGGATTTCTGAACCTCGATCAGGTTCGGCATCTCCAACACTTCACGGATTTTGCCAAAGTAGCGGCGGATGCGCTTTTGGCCAACGTAGCTCTGAGCCATGCTCGAAGTCACCTTTCATCATTCGCTGGCGCGCACCGTCGGGGGGCCGGTGCATCGCCGCTTGCGAAGCAGGGGGTCTGGTTCCATGCGTGCCCTCCGTCCCACCGGAAGGCCCTCGAACCCTTTGACCGCACCTTGGAAGGGGCTTTTCCACAAAGCCGCCGCCAAGATGCGTTTGGCTGAGCCCGAATTTCTTCGGACCCAGCCCCATTCATGCGCAGGATGCCAGCGGCACCCGGCGGATTACTTCAGCTCGACTTTCGCGCCAGCGTCTTCCAGCTTCTTCTTGAAGCCTTCGGCATCGGCCTTGGTCGCGCCTTCTTTCACTTTGCCGCCAGCTTCCACCAGATCCTTGGCCTCTTTCAGGCCCAGGCCGGTGATCGCGCGCACTTCTTTGATCACGTTGATCTTGTTCGGGCCGGCTTCCATCAGCACGACGTCGAATTCGGTCTTTTCTTCCACGACTTCAGCAGCCGCAGCGGGACCAGCGGCCATCATGACGGCGCCACCGGCTGCCGGCTCGATGCCATACTTGTCCTTCAGGATGGTTTTCAGTTCTTGCGCTTGCAGAAGGGTCAGACCGACGATGTCTTCCGCGAGTTTGTTCAGATCAGCCATTTTCTGTTCCGTTCGATTAAGATGGGTTCCAACGTGCAGGGGTTCAACCCACGCAGGTTAACGAATTGCTCAGGCGGCTTCCCGCTCCTCGATGGTGGTGAGGATGCTTGCGATGTTCGAAGCAGGCGCGCCAATGGCCCCGGCGATGGCAGACGCGGGCGCGCCCAGACACGCCACGATCGAAGCAATAAGCTCCTCACGCGACGGCATGGCGGCCACGGCCTTGACACCGGCCTGGTCCAGGATCGTGTCGCCCATTGCCCCGCCCAGAATAACGAACTTGTCGTTCTTCTTGGCATAGGCTTCCGCGACCTTCGCAGCTGCGACAGGGTCTTCGGAATAGGCCATCACGGTCATGCCCGTCAGCAGGTCACCCATCTTTGCAGCGGGCTTCCCTTCCAGGGCGATTCTGGCGAGCTTGTTCTTGGCAACGCGTACGGACCCACCGACTTCGCGCATTTGCGCGCGCAGGTCCTGCATCTGTGCAACCGTGATGCCTGCGTAGTGTGCGACCACAACAACGCCAGAGCTTGCGAAGATCTGGCCGAGTTCGTCGACCACTTTCTCTTTCTGGGCTCTATCCACAGTTTCACTCCAAGTTTGGGGGTTGCCCCCCGGCTCATGTGTGCCCCCGGTTTCCCGGCGGCGTTCGGGTCCGTGATGTGGTCCCGAGGCCAAAATCACCCGAGGGCGCGAACCCCCGAAAAATCCGTCTCGATCCCCATCTCAGGCAGGAATATTAAGGGGTTGCCCCCACCCACCGTCTCGGACAGGACCGGGCGTTGCCGCCCGGCCTTAGCATCCCATTGTTTCCAAGGGGAATTCCTTCGGGCAGGCACAGGGCCTGCCCCGCAGATCACTTCGCCGTGGCCGAAGCCAGATCCAGCGACACGCCCGGGCCCATGGTCGAGGACACCGAGACTTTTTTCAGATAGGCACCCTTGGCGCCCGAGGGCTTGGCGCGGCTGACCGCATCCACAAAGGCGCGGATGTTGGTGGCCAGATCGGCATCGGTGAACGACACCTTGCCAACGCCTGCATGAATAACGCCGGCCTTTTCCACCTTGAACTGCACTTCGCCGCCCTTGGCCGCCGCGACAGCCGTTTTCACGTCCATCGTCACGGTGCCGACCTTGGGGTTCGGCATCAGGTTGCGCGGGCCCAGGATCTTGCCCAGACGACCCACCAGCGGCATCATGTCGGGCGTTGCGATGCAACGGTCGAACTCGATCTTGCCGGACTGGATGGTTTCCATCAGGTCTTCGGCACCCACAATGTCGGCACCGGCGGCCTTGGCCTCATCAGCCTTGGCGCCACGGGCGAACACCGCCACGCGCACAACCTTGCCGGTCCCGGCGGGCAGCGTCACCACGCCACGCACCATCTGGTCGGCATGGCGCGGGTCAACGCCCAGGTTCATCGCCACTTCGACGGTTTCGTCGAATTTGGCCGAGGCGGCTTTCTTGATCAGGGCCACCGCATCTTCGACGGTGATCAGGTCTTTGCCAGCAAAGGCTTCCCGCGCGATGCGCGTCCGTTTTGCGATCTTTGCCATGATTATGCCTTCACCTCGATACCGCAGGATTTGGCCGAACCCAGGATGATCTGCATCGCCGCTTCGATCGAATTGGCGTTCAGGTCTTTCATCTTGGCTTCCGCAATCGCGCGGATCTGCGCCACAGTCACCGAACCGGCCACGGTATGACCCGGCTTGACCGAGCCCTTGGCACGGTTGCGCTTGCCCACGGGCGGCAGGCCGGCAGCCTTTTTCAACATGAACGAGGCCGGAGCCGTCTTGAATTCCAGGCTGAACGACTTGTCCTGGTAATAGGTGATGATCACCGGAGTCGGGGTGCCCAGCTCCAGATCAGCGGTTTTCGCGTTGAATTCCTTCACGAAAGCCATGATGTTCAAGCCGCGCTGACCCAGTGCAGGGCCCACGGGCGGGGACGGGTTGGCTTGCCCCGCCTTCACTTGCAGCTTGAGGCTGCCGATAATCTTCTTGGCCATCTGGCCTCTCCTTCATCACCGCCCCTGCCGTCATTGGCATTCAAGGGCAATTTAGTGGTGCGGTCCGTCACGCCCCTTGCGGATGCGCGCTCGCCTCCCACGCCAGCACGTCAGATGCCTTTCGACACCTGCGTGAATTCCAGTTCCACCGGGGTCGGGCGGCCGAAGATCGACACAGACACCTTCAGGCGGCTGTGATCTTCGTCCACATCCTCGACCATCCCGTCAAAGCCCTCGAACGGCCCGTCCGTCACCTTGACCTTCTCGCCGATGTCGAAACGGATCAGGTTGCGCGGAGCAGCCTCACCCTCTTCCACACGGTTGAGGATCGCATTCACCTCGGCATCGCGCATCGGCATCGGCTTGCCCTGCGGGCCAAGGAAACCCGTCACCCGGTTGATCGACGAGATCAGGTGATAGCCCTTGTTCGTCATCTCCATCCGCACCAGCACATAGCCGGGCATGAAGCGCCGCTCGGATGTCACCTTTTTGCCGCGCCGCACTTCGAGCACTTCCTCGGTCGGCACCAGCACTTCTTCGATTTCGTCTTCCAGACCCGCATCCGCAACGGCTTGCTTGATCTGCTCGGCGATCTTCTTCTCGAAATTCGAGAGAACGCTCACCGAATACCACCGCTTCGCCATGCCCTAGTCACCCTCTTCACCCGGAGATTCCCCCGGAAGTTCTTTCTTTTACAAGCCATTAGCGGCCTGTTTTCAGAACAAAAAACAGCGCGCAACACGAATCGCTGCGCGCCGATCTCTGTCAGTTAAAGATCGGATACAGCCCCGCCCTGCCGAATTCAAGGCAAAAAGCCCGGTAGGCGGAAAGCCGCACCGGGCCGGGCCTGTCAGCCGAAGGCATTCAGCACGGCGCTAAGCCCGCTGCGGATGCCGAAATCGACGAGGCTGAAGAAGGTTGCGGTCAGCGCGGCCATGATGAACACCATGATCGTGGTCAGCAGCACTTCGCGGCGCGTCGGCCAGACGACCTTGGCCACCTCGCTCCGCACCTCATTTATGAACTGAACGGGGTTCGCCTTTGCCATCACCGGATCCTGACATCTTCTGTAACTGCGGGCCAGATACGCCCTTGGCGCACGGAATTCAAGGCTTTCGGGTGTGCTGCTTTCGCTCTGCACAATCTGGCGAAAGCCTTGGCTATCGGATGGCGGTGCGGCAAGCAGGCTTGGCAGGAGTTGGGGGACTCGAACCCACGACCCTCGGTTTTGGAGACCGATGCTCTACCAACTGAGCTAAACTCCTAAGCCTGAGCGGGCAATATTGCACCCCGGCCCTGAATGCAAGAGGCAACCTGCCAGGGACGCCGTGTGGCGCAACCAGGCCTGCCTGCAAACATTTAGGGCTGCCCCAAGGGGCAGCCCGTCGCGCATCCGCCGTGGGATACGATCAGAAACCGGCAGATCAGTTGCGCAGGATCGAATAAAGGTCAGCCTGGGTCAGGCCTTCGTCCGAAACCGCAGCGCGGTTCAGTTCCGAGATCTGGAGGGCCGACAGGTTGCCCAGATCCGCGTTCGGGGCCAGTTGCGACAGCGTGGTCGCGGCAACCGAGGTCAGGGCCGGAACCGACTGGGCCGAGGCCACACCAGCGACGGCGATCAGGGCAGCGGTGATGATCGAAAGGGATTTCATGAGAGTTCTCCGTTTGTCATGCGGTCTGTGACCGCGTTGAGAAAGATGTCAGTGCAGGATCAGTTGCGCAGGATCGAGTAGAGGTCAGCCTGGGTCAGGCCTTCGTCCGAAACCGCAGCGCGGTTCAGCTCCGAGATCTGGAGGGCCGACAGGTTGCCCAGATCGGCGTTCGGGGCCAGCTGCGACAGCGTGGTGGCGGCAACCGAGGTCAGGGCCGGAACCGACTGGGCCGAGGCCACACCAGCGACAGCGATCAGGGCAGCGGTGATGATCGAAAGGGTTTTCATGAGAGTTCTCCGTTTGTCATGCGGTCTGTGACCGCGTTGTGAAAAGTGTCAGCGACAGGATCAGTTGCGCAGGATCGAGTAGAGGTCGCTGGCTTGCAGGCCTTCGCTCGACACGGCGGCGCGGTTCAGTTCTGCGATCTGGATCGCCGAAAGGCTGCCCGCATCCACGGTGGGGGCCAGCGTCGAGAGCGTGGTCGCGGCGACCGAGCTCAGAACCGGCACGGATTGGGCAGAGGCCACACCGGCAACTGCGATCAGGGCGGCGGTAACGATCGAAAGGGTTTTCATGGCGTTTCTCCGATATTCGTCGCGGCTCCGTGCCGCTTGGCGATGATTGTCGGCGCTTGCTGCGTCGATGAGACAGAGTTAGGCGCAGGGTGACGCAAAGGGAAATCACAGGCCAAGCACAGGAAATCACGCGGATTTGCGCGGTGTTCAGCATTGACAGAGTGTCGCAGGACGCCATTTCGCCGCGAATGAGCAAAACAAGGCAACGGACGGCGTGACAGGATGACACAATTCAGCCGATTTGTCACAAACCCGCGACCCCGTTGTGATGATGCACATTGAAGCAATTTTGCAGGTCGATTGTGCAAATTGGCACAGAGCCAAAAGGCTGCTCCAAGCGGCACTCTGCTGAATAATCGACCACTGACGCGACGCAAACCGGCCCCGAAAAGCAGCGCGGCAGAGGCCGGAGCGTGCTGTGACTATGATTTGCGCTGGTCGCGCCAATTTGCATGCCCCGTTCCGCAAGGCATCCTTGCACAGGATTGGCTTTTCAAGGCCGACTTCCCGGACCGGCGCTTGCGCCCTGCTGGCCTGTGTTTCGCGCCAAGGCCTGCCTCACGGTCTGGGTTTGCGCATGGCTGAATTGGCTCTGCCCCTCCCTCATGGCGAGCGGCGTCGGGAGTTTGGCCAGCGCAGTGGTGCGGATCATCAAAGGGCCCGAAATCACCGACGTGTTTTTCGGGGCTGCCACAAGCGTGGTCTTGCCGTGCCGCGAATGGCCCGAAGTGCCGCAGTCAAACGGCGGCTTGGCTTGGTCCCACTCTGCCCTTGTCGTGCGCTCACCGCGCAGGGGCTGTCAGTGCCCAGCAGCCTGATCTGCCACAGGTGGCCGAGTTCAGGCGAAGCTTGTGAAATACGGTGTCAGTTGGCAGGTTCCGCTGTTTCATCAGCAGCGGTTTCGGTCGCGGCAGGCGTTTCGTCAACTGTTGCCACCGGTTCCGCCGGTGTCTGCTCGCCCTTGGGCGGCAGGCCGAACCAGGTTGGGTTATCAACCAGCCAACCCTCAACCGCCTTCACCGCATTGTAGGACAGCGCTTCCATCTGCTGCGCCTTGGTGCTGGTGATGCCGGTGCCGATCACGCTTTCGCCCGAGAAGCTTTCAAACACGGTAAACTGCTTGCCCTCGGGGTTCAGCTTTTTCGCCGCCGCGTCATCCCAGATGTTTGCCGTGATCACCAGAACCGACTTTGGCGCAGCCACCACCGGAATGCCGGGCGGAGCCAGCGCATAACCATCGACACTGATGCCGATGTTGTAAAGTTTGCTGCCCTCATAGCGGCCAAAGCGGTTGTCGACCGCCTTGATCATCACAGCTTCCCATTCCTCGACCGTCGCGTTGCGCGAGATCGGCACTTTCTGCACGTTGTCAGCCACGACGATGTTCAGGCCCAAGCGAAACTCGCCCAGCGGCACAGGCGGCTCGGCCAAGTCGTTTTTGGCGCAGGCTTGCACAAGGGCCAGTCCCAGGCAGAGGGTCGCAAGGCGTCGCATGAACATGGGTCTATCCTAGAAGGGTCGCATTCCGGCATAGCGCCAGATTTCACGCGGCGCAACGCCGTGCGCGCCGGGCAACCACACAACACCAAAGCTTGACCCGGGGTTCCCGCACTCCTACCGATGGCTGTGTGGCAGATGGGGTGCGGATATGCGGCATGTGGCGATTGTTCTGGCTGCGGCACTGTGCGGCATCGCGCAAGTGGGGCTTGCACAGGACACCACGTTCTACCTCGACCTGCGCTTTGATCCGGCGGCGCTGGAGCGTCTGAGCGCCATGGGCGAGCGTGTCATGGTCTCTGCCTGGTATCATGGCGATCCATCCAGCCCTGATGTTGCGGTGGACGAAATCGGCCAGGTCTTTCTGGGTGCCGAACAGGCCGAAGTCTGGCCGGGCAATCAGACACTGCGGCTGGGCGGCATGCTGGCCGGGGCACCTCTGGCGCAGGTGTCAGAGGCGCGCGTCAACATCAACGTCTTTACCGCGCGCCTTGTTCACGAAGACAACCTGCTTGATTGCAGCCTCGTGGACGGACCGATGTCCGAGGTGCAGGCAGGCAAGCCCGGCATTTTCTGCACATTGCTGGCACCGTAACGGGGGCCAAAGCCCCCGCTGCCGGGTGTCAGAACACCACAAAGTCGGCGTGGTTCAGCGCCGTGCCGGGGTTGAGAACGGCGAACAGCACCTTTTCCGCAGCGCCCGAGCCGTCAGAGTCAAAGTAAAGCCGCCCCGTCGGCCTGTCATAAACGATGCGGTCCTGAGAGTCGGTGGCGTCGACACCGATCACGAACCGCGCGCTTCCGAGCGCACCGCGCGCGCCGATACCAACAAACACGGCATCGTCCAGCCGCATCGTATCATCGACAGAATTGTAGTCGGTCAGCCGGTCAACATTGCTGGACGCATTCAGCGCAGCATTGAACACGAATGTGTCCGCATTGTCGCCGCCCACAAGCGTATCCCGTCCAGCCCCGCCCGTCAGCGTGTCGTTGCCGACAGACCCCACGAGCGAATCGTTGCCTTTGCCGCCGTCCAACTGGTCATTCCCGGCACCGCCCAGCACTGTGTCATTGCCATTGCCACCCAGCAGATAGTCATTCCCCGTCGTGCCCGCCATCCGGTCATGGCCCGAAATCATGAAGTCGCGCAGGCCGCTCCAGTCTTCCGCAAAGGCCAGATCGACAAAGGTAACGGCAGACAGGTTCCACCCCGTGACGGTCATGATGCTGACGCCGGCCTGCTTGACCGTCAGCGTGTTCAATGTGCCCGCCGTGACATCAATCACCTGGCCAAGGAAGGTAAGATACTCAAACCCGGTGCCGCCAAAGTTGGCAAAATTGCTGGTGTCATCCAGAAAGCGGATATTTCTGGTGCTGAATGTCTCGGTGTCGTAGTCGAAAAGGCCTTCGAAGGCGGCCGGCACCATCCGGAAGCCCAGCGGAAAACCAAAAGACGAAAAAGTGAAATTGGCCATGACATGCTCCGATGAAGTGTCTTGCAATGGCCCAGCTTAGGCCGCTGACACCGCTTAAGCAATCATCACGCAGATTTGTTTTGACGAAACAATCGAGGGTTGAATGTCTGCCGTCGGACGCTCAATCGAAACGGTTGTCGCGCGGGAAACCACGCGGAGCCATGCGGCCTGCCGTGGCGCGGGCGGCGCGCCATTCGGTCAGGTCGGGCTCTGACCGCGTGCGTCCTGCGGGGTCTTTCCACGCCAGCCCGACGCTGGCTGCAAAGGTGGTCGCATCGGCCAGCCCGCCATCCTTGTAGCGTTGCAGCCGCACGCCCTTGCCGCGCGGCATTTCCGGCAGTTCTTCGATCCCGAACACCAGCATCTTGCGGTTGTCGCCCACCACCGCCACCAGATCACCCTTGACCACCCGGCAAAGTGCGGTTTTCACCCCGTCGCGCACGGTCAGCACGGCCTTGCCCGCACGGGTCTGCGCCAGCACCTCGTCCGACGGCACGATGAACCCGTCACCCGCCGTTGATGCGATCAGCAGCTTTTCCCCCGGCCGCCAGATCATCAGGTCGGTGATGTCAGCCTCGTTCGGCAGATCGACCATCAGGCGCACGGGTTCGCCCATGCCGCGCCCGCCGGGCAGATTGGCACCCAGCAGCGTATAGAACCGCCCGTTCGAGCCCACGATCAGGATCTTGTCGGTGGTTTCGGCATGGAACAGGAACCGGCCCTCGTCGCCATCCTTGAACTTCACGTCCGAGGTCAGGGCGACATGGCCCTTCATCGCGCGGATCCAGCCCATTTTCGAACAGATAACCGTGATCGGCTCGCGGTCGATCATCGCCTCGAACGGCACATCCTCGGCCTCGCCCGCTTCGGCGAACTGGCTGCGCCGCGCGCCCAGTTTCGTATCCCGGCCAAAGGTTTTCTGGATGCCCTTCAGCTCGGTTCCGATGGTTTTCCACTGCACCGAATCCGAGGCCAGCAGATCCTCCAGCCCCGCGCGTTCCAGCATCAGCGCGTCACGCTCGCGCAGCAGCTCGATTTCCTCCAGCCGCCGCAATGACCGCAGCCGCATGTTCAAAATCGCCTCGGCCTGCACCTCGGTCAACTCGCCCTCGCCCGGGGCCGGGGCCTTGTAATCCTTTTCCGTCATGGCGCGGGGGTGGGGCTTGCCCCAATCCTCGGCCATCAGCGCGGCCTTGGGATCATCGTCGTAGCGGATGATGTCGATCACCCGGTCCAGGTTCAGAAAGGCGATGATGAAGCCTTCCAGCACCTCAAGCCGGTGGTCGATCTTGTCCATCCGGTGCTGGCTGCGGCGGATCAGCACCGCGCGGCGATGATCCAGGAAGGCGCGCAGCACTTCTTTCAGGCTGCACACCTTGGGAGTGCGCCCGTCGATCAGCACGTTCATGTTCAGGCTGAACCGGATCTCCAGATCCGAGGACCGGAACAGCATGCCCATCAGCATGTCAGGCTCCACCGTGCGGGCACGCGGTTCCAGCACGATGCGCACGTCATCGGCGGATTCGTCGCGCACATCGGCCAGCAGCGGCACCTTCTTGGTCTGGATCACCTCGGCCAGCTTTTCGATCAGCTTGGATTTCTGCACCTGATAGGGAATCTCGGTGACGATGATCTGCCACTGGCCGCGCCCCAGATCCTCGACATGCCATTTCGCCCGCAGGCGGAACGACCCGCGCCCGGTGCGGTAGGCCTCCAGGATATTTGCCCGGGGTTCCACGATCACGCCGCCGGTCGGAAAATCCGGGCCGGGCACCAGCGCCACCAAAGCCGCGTCATCGGCATCAGGGGTTTTCAGCATCAGCAGGCAGGCGTCGATCAGTTCGTGCAGGTTATGCGGCGGGATGTTGGTGGCCATGCCAACAGCAATGCCCGATGATCCGTTGGCCAACAGGTTCGGAAAGGCGGCGGGCATCACCACCGGCTCTTCCAGCGTGCCGTCATAGTTCGGGCGGAAATCGACAGCGTTTTCGGCCAGCCCTTCCATCAGCGTCTCGGCAATCGCCGTCAGCCGCGCCTCGGTGTAGCGGCTGGCCGCCGGGTTGTCGCCGTCGATGTTGCCAAAGTTGCCCTGCCCGTCCACCAGCGGGTAGCGCACGTTGAAATCCTGCGCCAGTCGGGCCATCGCATCGTAAATCGCCATGTCGCCATGCGGGTGATAGTTGCCCATGACATCGCCGGAAATCTTCGCCGATTTGCGGAAACCGCCCGTCGGTGACAGTTTCAGCTCCCGCATGGCGAAAAGGATGCGCCGGTGAACAGGCTTCAACCCGTCGCGCGCGTCGGGCAGCGCACGGTGCATGATCGTGGACAGCGCATAGGTCAGATACCGCTCGCCAATGGCGCGGCGCAGCGTTTCGGATACCAGAACAGGGTCGGTCTTGGGGTCGTCGGGGGCTTTGGTCATGGATGCGGTGTAATCGGCCCCGCGCGCCCGGTCCAGCCGGAAGTGTGGCGGTCTAAGGGGGAAGACAGCGGCATTTTTCCACCGCACGGTCGCGGCAGATATGCTAAAAACCGCGCATTCCTTGGTGAATCAGGTGCCCCATGCTGCGTTTGACCTTTTTGCTGTGCTGTGTGCTGTTTGTGGCCCTTCAGGTCGGGGGGCGTGACTACGGACAGAAGCGGTTCGGGCTGCAGGGCCAATATGCGGCGCTGGCACCGGCGGACGATCCCGCGCCGGTGCAGCCCGCGGCAAAGGCCGCGGCCGTGGTGCCCCAAGCCGTCGTCGTCGCACAACCTGCGCCGCAGCCGGTGGAACGTGCCGAACCTGTGGCACAGGTGCTGGATGCGGCTTTCGCCTCGGGCCGCCCGGTGCTTGGGCCCGCACCGGAACCCGAACCGGCGCGGCAATTCATCGAAAGCCCGATCAAACCCGTGCGCTATGTGAATGCCGCCGCCGTCAATGTGCGCGAAGGCCCGTCCACCGATTTTGGCGTGGTTGGCCGGCTGACGCGGGGCGAGGCCGCCTTGGTGGTGCAGGATGCGGGCGATGGCTGGGCACTGATCCGGATCGAGGGTGACGGGATCGAGGGCTATGTGTCCTCGCGTTATCTGGCCGATGCGCTGAACTGAACGGTTTGCCTTGCCCCGGCGATGGCCCTAACAAGGGCCGGGCATGAAGGGGCCAAACATGACACAACGCAGCATCCTTATCACCGGCTGTTCCTCGGGCATCGGGCTGGATGCCGCGCGCACTTTGCACAAGCGCGGCTGGCGCGTCTTTGCCACCTGCCGCGCCGAGGCCGATTGCGACCGTCTGCGCGCCGAGGGGCTGGAAAGTTTCCCGCTGGATTACGCCGACGAATCCAGCATCGCCACGGCGCTGGCCGAAGTGCTGCACCGCACGGGCGGCACGCTGGATGCGCTTTACAACAACGGGGCCTTTGCCTGCCCGGGCGCGGTGGAAGATCTGCCGCGTGGCGCGTTGCGCGCGATTTTCGAGACGAATTTCTTTGGTTATCACGACCTGACGCGCCGGGTGATCCCGGTGATGCGGGCGCAGGGCCATGGCCGCATCATCAACTGTTCTTCGGTGCTGGGGCTGGTGGGGGTGAAATGGCGCGGGGCCTATGTATCCACCAAATTCGCGATGGAGGGCCTGACCGATGTGCTGCGCATCGAAATGGCCGACACGCCCATCAAGATCATCCTGATCGAGCCGGGGCCGATCCGCACCAGCATCCGCGCCAACGCCATCCCGCATTTCGAGCGGTGGATCGACTGGAAGGCCTCGGCCCGCGCCGACCAATACAAGGCGCTGCTCAAACGGCTGTATGAGCCTGCCACGGCGCCCGACCGTTTCGAACTGCCACCTTCGGCCGTCACCGCAAAGCTTGTCTCCGCGCTGGAAAGCCCACGCCCACGGGCGCGCTATTTCGTCACAACCCCCACCTATGCGATGAACATCGCCCGTCGCCTGCTGCCCACACGCATGCTCGACTGGGTGGTGGCCAAGGGCTGAGGCGACGATTCCGGTTCGCTTTTCCGCCCGCCCCCGCTACATCTGGCCCCTGTGAAGGGAAACACCCATGTTCAACGATCCGATGTTCATCGTCATCACCGTTGCCGTTCTGGCTGTGCTGGTCATCCTGATGATCGGCATCGGCGGCTTTGCCCGGGGGGGCGAGTTCAACCGAAAACATGCCAACCGGCTGATGCGCTACCGCATCGCAGCGCAGGCGCTGGCCGTGCTGCTGATCATCGGCTTTGCGCTGTTTCGCGCTCAGGGGGGCAACTGATGGTCGTTCTTTCGAAAATCTACACCAAGACGGGCGACAGCGGCGAAACCGCCCTGGGCAACGGCGCAAGGGTGCCCAAACATTCGCCCCGCGTTGCCGCCTATGGCACGGTGGATGAAACCAACGCCACCATCGGCCTTGCCCGCCTGCATGCCACGGGCGACATGGATCAGGCGCTGGCCCGCATTTCCAACGACCTGTTCGATCTGGGGGCCGACCTTTGCCGCCCCGACATGGCGCGCGACCATGAGGCGGGCTATGTGCCGCTGCGCATGCTGGAAAGCCAGGTGCTGCGGCTGGAGGCCGAGATTGACGCAATGAACGCCAACCTGACGCCGCTGCGCAGTTTCATCCTGCCGGGCGGATCGGCGCTGTCCGCGCATCTGCACCTGTGCCGCACCATCTGCCGCCGGGCCGAGCGGCTGGCGGTGGAACTGGCCACGATCGAGCCGGTGAACCCCGCGGCGGTGAAATACCTCAACCGGCTGTCGGACTGGTTCTTTGTCGCGGGCCGCATCGCCAACAATGATGGCAAGGACGATGTGCTGTGGGTGCCGGGTCTGACGCGCTAAGCCGCGCCGTCGCGCAGGCCTATCACGCCTTTGCGGTGCCCGCCCCGCCCGATCTGGGCGTCTGCACCGCCTGCTGCATGGATCCGGCGATGGAACGGGTGATGCTGGCCAAGCAGCCACGCGACCTGACGCTGGCCGAGGTGCAGGAATGGCTGGGTGCCGCGTTCAGCCGTGACGCGCCCCGCCATCCAGTCGCATGGATCACACCGCGCATCCTTGAACTGTTGGCAGAGGGCCTGGAGGTGGCCACAGGCGGAAACGAAGTGGCCCTGCGCCGCTTGCGCGAGGCGGGTTTCCCCGACCATTGGTCGCCCGAACAGGTTATCGCAACAGGTTTGGTCTGCATGATCGCGCTTGAGCGGCACATTGCAACCGGCGCACCCGATCTGGACGGCACGCTGTGCATGATCGCCAACAGCGGCTTGGACATCGGCCCCTTTCTCGCCCATCTCGATACCTTGCCCGGCGATGTGCTGGCTGATCTGCTTTACACCGATTGGCGGGGTAACAGTGGCCTGTCGATCCGGCGCACCCTCTTCTGGCAGCACGTGCCGCAGCGCCAGGCGGTCTGGAACTGGTATACCGGCCCCGACCTTGAGGCGCGGATGTGGGATGCCGCCGCAGCAGGCAACATGCGGGCGCTGGAGGTGGCCGAGTGCATCGCGCGCAGCGCCAAGACTGAACCAAAGGGCTGAACCGGCCGCCGGACCAAACAGAAACGCGACGTAGCGACGCGCCAGCCAGTCGGTTTTGGTCTGTTTTCGCGCCCGCAATGGGGATAACAACGCTGCGGAGAGCTTGTAAAATGGCCCCGGCGACGGGGCCCGAGGTATAGGGGATTGCGGCTGATGAAGGTTCTTGTGCCTGTCAAACGGGTGATCGACTACAACGTGAAGGTTCGCGTCAAGGCGGATGGTTCCGGTGTCGATCTGGCCAATGTGAAGATGTCGATGAACCCGTTCGACGAGATTGCCGTCGAAGAGGCGATCCGTCTGAAGGAAAAGGGTCTGGCCACCGAGGTGATCGTCGTCTCCATCGGCGTGAAACAGGCGCAGGAAACCCTGCGCACCGCGCTGGCCATGGGGGCCGACCGCGCCATCCTGATCGTCGCTACCGATGACGTGCAGACCGACATCGAGCCCTTGGCCGTGGCCAAGCTGCTGAAAGCCGTGGTCGATGCCGAGGCGCCGGGCCTTGTGCTTTGCGGCAAGCAGGCCATCGACAATGACATGAACGCCACCGGGCAGATGCTGTCGGCGCTGCTGGGCTGGAGCCAGGCCACATTCGCCAGCGAACTGGCCATCGAGGGCGACATGGCCGTGGTCACGCGCGAAGTGGACGGCGGCTTGCAGACCATCAAGGTGAAGATGCCCACCATCGTGACGGTGGACCTGCGGCTGAACGAGCCGCGCTATGCGTCGCTGCCCAACATCATGAAAGCCAAGAAGAAACCGCTGGATGAAAAGACCGCCGCCGATTACGGCGTCGATGTGTCGCCCCGGTTGACGGTAGTAAAGACCACCGAACCCGCAGGACGCAAGGCAGGGGTCAAGGTGAAATCGGTGGACGAGCTGATTGCGAAACTCAAAGACGAAGCGGGGGTGATCTGATGGCGGTTCTTCTGATTGCCGAAGTGACCGGCGGCACGCTGGGCGCCGACAGCACCGCAAAGGCGCTGACCGCCGCCAAGGTGCTGGGCGATGTGACGCTTCTGGTGGCGGGCGCCGGTGTGGCGGATGCCGCCGCCGAGGCCGCCGGTTTTTCCGGCGTGGCCAAAGTGCTGGTGGCCGATGACGCCGCCTATGGCAACGGGCTGGCCGAACCGCTGGCCGACCTGCTGGTCAGCCTTGCGCCCGGTTACAGCCATATCTTCGCACCCGCGACAGCAGCAGCCAAGAACGTGCTGCCCCGCGTGGCGGCCTTGCTGGATGTCATGGTCATGTCGGATGTGACCGCGGTGATCGACGCCGACACTTTCGAGCGCCCGATCTATGCCGGCAACGCGATCCAGACGGTGAAATCGGCTGATGCAACCAAGGTGGCCACCATCCGCACCGCGACATTCGAGGCGGCGGCAACGGGTGGCGCGGCCCCGGTGGAAAACATCGCAGCGGCAGGCGACAAGGGCCTGTCGGCATGGGTGGAAGACAAGGTTGCGGCATCTGACCGCCCCGAACTGACATCCGCAGGCATCGTCGTTTCGGGCGGGCGCGGAATGGGGTCGGAAGAAAACTTTGCCCTGATCGAGAAACTGGCCGACAAGCTGGGCGCCGCCGTGGGTGCCAGCCGCGCTGCGGTCGACTCGGGCTATGCCCCGAACGACTGGCAGGTGGGCCAGACCGGCAAGGTGGTGGCCCCCACGCTGTATATCGCCGTGGGCATTTCGGGTGCGATTCAGCATCTGGCCGGGATGAAGGACAGCAAGGTGATCGTCGCCATTAACAAGGACGAGGATGCGCCGATTTTCCAGGTGGCCGATTACGGGCTGGTGGGCGATCTGTTCGCCATCGTGCCGGAACTGGTGGAAAAGCTCTGATCAGCCTTGTTGGCGGTGGCCCGATGCCACCGCCAACATGTTGCTCTGCACGGAGAGGGGCTGTTCCTGCGGGGGCCGCCCCTTTCACATCAGCCGCCGCATCCGCGCGGCCAACGCGCTGGCCACTTCGGCATGCGCGGCAGGCCCCGGCACTTCGGCGGCGGCAGGCCGGTCAAGCGGCGCAAAACCCATGCCATTCACCCCCTGCGCGCGGGCTTCCGGGCTGCTGACAACCTCAAGATAGTCGGTGGCATGGGGCCGCACCGCGGCGATCATGGCCGCATCGACCAGCATGGGCAGACATGCAAGATCGGCGCGGGCCGGGCCGGGGGGCGGATGATCCGCCATCCACAAAAGCAGGCTGTGCCCGCGCAGTTGCTTCAGCAGCGCCAGCATCCGCGTCACCCAGACCGCGCGCAGTTCCGCCGCCAACAGTTCGAACCGGTCAGCCGACACCGCCTGCAACGTATGCAGCAGATGCCGGGTAAAGTGGAATTCGGTGAATTCCACATCGCGGTAAAGGCTGCGCAGCAGCGGCGTGGCGCGCAGAAACCTGTCATTGCGGCGCGGATGCACCGAGTAAAAGCGGTTTGTCATGTTCTGCGCGCCCATGATCTGCACCACTGTCACCCGCGCGCGCGCGGCCACCTCCAGCGCCGCAGGGTCGTTCAGATACACGTCCGGCCCGGCGTTCATGCAGCCCAGATTGGCCACACTGAGGCCCGTTGCCTGCGCGACCAGTGCCGGATAGGGCTGCGGCACGAACTTGCCATATGTCTCTGTCCCGCCCAGCACGGCGCAGTATTCACCGTCGAGCGCCGCGCGTGGCCCCCGGAACAGCAGCTTCGATGTGCCATAACGGCACGGTAAATAGTCCAGGGCACCGTCGCCCGGATACGCAAACGCCATCACACCCACCCAAGATTCGTAGTCACCCGCGACTCAGACTGGGGCCAACCCCTTTCCAAATGGCTAAACCGTCAAGTTTAACCATTGCCCCGCCCGGCCCGTTGCCTATTCTGCACCACAGCACAGCAGGAGACGGGGCATGGACATTCAATCGGTGGGCATCGTGGGCGCAGGCCAGATGGGCAACGGCATCGCCCATGTCTTTGCCTTGGCGGGGTTCGACGTGCTGTTGAACGATGTGAACCAGGACAGCCTGACCAACGCCATCACGCTGATCGACCGCAACATCGAACGCCAGGTCACGCGCGGCAAGGTCAGCGCAGATGACAAGGCGGCCGCCATGGCCCGCATCCGCACCACGCTGAAACTGGCCGATCTGGGTGCCACCGATCTGGTGATCGAGGCCGCGACCGAGCGGGAAACCGTGAAACAGGCGATTTTCGAGGATCTGCTGCCGCATCTGCAACCGCATACCATCCTCACCTCCAACACCTCGTCGATCTCGATCACCCGGCTGGCCAGCCGCACCGACCGGCCGGAAAAATTCATGGGCTTCCATTTCATGAATCCGGTGCCGGTCATGCAGCTTGTGGAACTGATCCGCGGCATCGCCACCGACAAGGACACTTTCGATGCCTGCCTTGCCGTGGTGGACCGGCTGGGCAAGACGGCCTCCACATCAGAGGATTTTCCAGCCTTCATCGTCAACCGCATCCTGATGCCGATGATCAACGAGGCGGTCTATACGCTGTATGAGGGTGTTGGGTCGGTCAAATCCATCGACGAATCCATGAAACTGGGAGCCAATCACCCGATGGGGCCGCTGGAACTGGCCGATTTCATCGGGCTGGATACCTGCCTTGCCATCATGAACGTGCTGCATGACGGGCTGGCCGACACGAAATACCGCCCCTGCCCGCTGCTGACGAAATATGTCGAGGCAGGCTGGCTGGGACGCAAGACAAAACGCGGCTTTTACGACTATCGCGGCGATGTGCCGGTGCCCACGCGCTGATCAGGCCCGATTTTTCTGCGAAAAATCAAACCGCCCGATGGCGGCACACAGATTTTTCGCAGAAAAATCGCGGCCCGCCCAAAAATCTGGACGCTACTTGCCCAGATCCAGCGTGTGCTGGCGCAGCCAGGCCAGAAAGCCGCGCGGGTTGCCTTCCCAGTCCTTGAGCACCGAGGCCGAAATCGGCTGACCAATCACCGGTCGCTGCGGCTTGAAAAGGGATCGCTTGATCTCATACAGCAGCAGCCCCTGCCGCAGCGTGGCCGACACGCGGTTGGCGATCTGGTAGGCGCGCGAGTTCTGCCCGGCAAAGTAGATCGGCAGAATGGTGGCGCCCGAACGGTGGATCATCTTGTGCGTGAACACGTTCCATTCCGCCTCGACCGCTGTGCCGAACCAGCCCTCGGAACAGGCCACCCGCCCCGCCGGAAACAGGATGATCACGCCACCCGCCTTCAGATGCGCCATGGTCAGGTTGCGCATCTCCAGCCCCAGTTCGCGCGAGTTTTCCTCATGCGGGAAAGGCACCGGGATCATGAACTGTTCAACCTCGGGGATGCCGGTCAGCAGCGAGCGCGTCAGAATCTTGAAATCCGGCCGCACGCGGTTGACCAGTTCGGCCATGATCATGCCATCCACCAGCCCTGACGGGTGGTTGGCCACGACCACAAGTGGCCCTGTGGCCGGGATCCGCGCTATTTCCTCGGGCGGGGTGTCGATGCGGATGCCCATCTGTTGCATCGCCTTGGGCCAGAAGGGCGAGCCTGTGGGCGCGCCCGAACGCTCGAACTGCCGGATCAGCCGCAAAAGCGTGACCTTGGCAGTCAGCCATTCGATCGCCCTGATCGTGCCCGCCTTGAGCGGATTGGTAAAGGTGCCCGCATAAGACAGGCGACGCATGTCATACTTGCGCGCCGGCGCTGCCGCCGGGATCTTGAGTGCACCATCAGTTCGCGGAGAATCCGTCACGAAACGTCAGCCTTTTCCTGCGGGCGGGTCAGTGATCTTCGCCGAAGCGGTTGGCCACCAGAGCTTCCAGAGCATCGGCCAGCTTTTCCGCCTCGGCCCCGCTGGTCGCCACGTCAATAGAGGTTCCGCGTGAGGCTGCCAACATCAAAAGGCCCATGATCGAATCGCCTGAGACGCGCATACCGTCTTTCGAGACTTCGGCGCTTGCGTCATGACGCTCCACCACTTCCACGAATTTCGCCGATGCGCGGGCATGCAGGCCCTTTTCGTTCACGATCCGCAGGCTCCGTGCCGCCATCAGGTTTCCGCCCCACCACCTAAATCCAGACTGTTGATATACTTGCGCCCCGCCTCCAACGCCAGCGAAACCGCCTCGGACACCGGCAGGTCGCGCGATTTGGCCAGCTTGATCAGCAAGGGCAGGTTGGCACCGTAGACAATCCGCCGATCATGCCCGGCACAGGCAGGCAGGGAAAGGTTCGACGGCGACCCGCCGAACATGTCTGTCACCACCACCACGCCTGCGCCCCGGTCCACCGCCATGGCGGCTGCGCTGATCTCGGCCTGTTTTGCCGTGCGGTCGTGATCATCCTCGATGGCAATCGCGGCCATCGCCTGCTGCTTGCCCACCACATGCTCCACCGCCGAGAGATATTCCCGGGCGAGGCCGCCATGTGCGACGATGACAATACCGATCACGTCCTGATCACCTTGCTTGCCCAGTGCCTGCTTGCTCACGATCCGCTTGCCCAGTTTCTGCTGGTCGCGCCCCCGCCGTCGTTCTTGTGCTGCCGATGGCGGCCGCGGTTGTTTTGCCGGCGTCCTGGCCGGTTTCGGCCAGTGGAACAACGGGGGAAGGCGGCACCCTGCGTTCCAGTTCCCGATGCCGTTTTGACACTGGCCAGCCTGCCTGCGCAAGCACATTGCCCAAAAATTCCGCGACTGCGACAGATCGGTGCTGCCCGCCCGTGCAGCCAAAACCGATCGACAGATAGGATTTGCCCTCCTCCAGCTGTGCGGGCAGCAGGAACAGCACCATGTCGGTCAGTTTTTCAAAGAATGGCTGAAAGCGCGGGTCGGCGCGGATATGATCGGCCACCGCCGGGTCGCGTCCATCCAGATCGCGCAGCATTTCGATCCAATGCGGGTTGCGCAGAAAGCGGCAGTCGAAAATCATGTCGACGCCGCGAGGCACCCCGCGCTTGTAGCTGAAGCTTTGCACCGAAACCGCCAGCCGCGTCGCAGTGCCCCGGTCAAACCAGCGGCTGATTTCGGCCTTCAGGTCATGCGGCGACATTTCGGATGTGTCGATCAGGTGGTCGGCACGCACCCTGACGGGGGCCAGCAGGTCAATCTCGCGCTCTATCCCCTCGGCGGGCGTTTCGGCGGGGGCCAGCGGGTGCCGGCGGCGGGTCTGCGAATAGCGGCGGATCAATTCACCTGCCGCGCAATCCAGATACAGCACCTCCAGCGCCACGCGCGGGTCGCGTGTCAGGCTGTCGATCAGCTCGATCAGGGCCGTCGCGTTGAAATCGCGGTTGCGCACATCCAGCCCCAGCGCGATGGGGCGGCCCAGCGGAGGGCCGTCGGTCAGGCGTGGCACCAGCGACAGGGGAAGGTTGTCGATTACCTCATAGCCGATGTCTTCCAGCGCGTTGATCGCGGTAGAGCGTCCAGCGCCCGAAGGCCCTGTCACCAGCACCAGCCGGTGTTCGTGAATGCCCTCTGCGGTTGCCATCGGTCCCTACATTGTCATGAGTGCCGCCCGAAGCGAAGATAGTGCAGCAACGCAGCATGAAAATGGCTGCCTTGCTGCGCCCGCACAAGAGGCAGTTCCAGACCCAGCACGTCAACGTGACGGAACGGTGGCAGGCGTTCCGTTTCGGACACACCCAGATCCACCGCCAGCACCAATCTGGCACTGGATACAACCGGCGCATGCAGAATCCCCAGACCGCGCGCCTCGATCATCCCGGCCAGTGCCGCAGGGCAGCGGGCGGTCAGCCCGCCTGCTTCGCGCGTCACATCCGTATGGTCATCGGACACCAAGCCCGCCCCCAGGACCATCAGTTGCAAGGCCAGGGCCGATTTGCCGCTGCCCGAGGGGCCAAGGATCAGCAACCCCCGCCCCTCCATGGCCACACAGCCGGCATGCAGGGTGACGGCAGCCGGTGTCACACCGGCAGACCCACCACGAACCGCGCACCCAAGGGTTCCGACGTGATGTCGGCATGGGTCGGGCGGATGTTTTCTGCCCAGATCACGCCGCCATGCGCCTCGACAATCTGTTTGGAAATCGCCAGCCCCAGTCCGGAATGATCGCCGAACTGCGCCACCGGGCGTTCGGAATAGAACCGCTTGAACACCTTGGTCAGCGCCTGTTCGGGAATGCCCGGCCCGGTATCCTCGACCACCACCAGCACCCGGTTCTCACGCCGCCGCGCCCAGACCCGCACCGCATCGCCATCTTCGCAGAATGACACCGCGTTGGTGATCAGGTTGACGAACACCTGCGCCAGACGAGCCTCCAGCCCGCGGATCATGATGGGTTCTGGCGGCAGGTCGGTGATGAAGTCAACGCCCTTTTCGCCCGCCTGCTGGCCCAGATACTCGCCAAGGTTGGAAAGGGTTTTCAGCAGGTTGAACTCTTCCTCCTCCTCTTTCACCAATTCGGAGTCGAGCCGCGAGGCGTTGGAGATGTCGGACACCAGACGGTCCAGCCGGCGCACGTCGTGGTCGATCACCTCCAGCAGGCGTTCGCGCTGGTCATCCCGTTTCGCAATGCGCAACGTGCCCACGGCGGACCGCAGCGATGCCAGCGGGTTCTTGATCTCGTGCGCCACGTCGGCCGCGAATTGTTCGTTGGCATCAATGCGGTCGTAAAGCGCCGCCACCATGCCGCGCATCGCCACCGACAGCCGCCCGATCTCATCCGGTCGCGCGGTCAGGTCGGGGATGCGCACGCGCCCCGGCGCCATCTTGCGCGCATCGCGGTCGCGCCCCAGTTCCGCCGCCGCCGCAAGGTCAGACAGCGGGTTCGCGATGGTCGACGCCAGAACAAGGCTCAGCCCGATCGACACCAGCAATGCGATCACGAACATCTGGAGGATCTGTTCACGCTCATAGCGCACCAGCCGGTCAATCTCGCCCGCGGCCGAGGTGATGGCCACCACGCCCAGCACCTCGCCCGCGCGCCAGACTGGTGTGGCTACGGCAAAGACCGCGCCACCCTCGGCATCGCGGCCCGTGTTCACGGCCGTTTCACCTGCCCGCGCCTGCGCATAGACATCGCGCGCCAGACCTTCGGTTTCGATCTGCGTCGCCGGTTCGCTGCCGGATGACAACACGCCCGACACGGTTTCCCAGACCGCATTCAAAAAGTCGGTGATGACGGTGGAACGACCCGTATCCACATCGCCTGCGCCCGCAGCGCCCGTGGCCGACACCAGCAGCGTGCCGAACGTGTCGAACACGAACACCTCGACCCCCGGGGCAATATCCACCAGCGCCAGCGTTTCGGCCACGTCGATGCCATCGCCCGCCGCCATGTTCACCGCGCCGGTGCCGGGCATCCGCGCCTCGAACACATCGGCGACCAGCCGCGCCTCTGTCACCAGCCCCTGCTCGCGCTGCAACACCAGCGAGTCGCGGAACGGGTTCAGAAACAGCACCCCCGCCACCAGCACCACCAGCGCCAGCAGGTTGAAGATGATGATCTTGCGCGCCAGCGGCGAGCGGTTCAGCGCCACGATGCCGCGACGGCCGCGCCCTGCCTGCTGGCCCGGATCGGACTGCGGATCAGGCGAAACCCAGTCTTCGCCCAGCAGAACATCGCCGGAACGCGGTGCGGTAGAACGGCGGGGGGCAGGCTCTGTCATGATGCCACGCGGGATGACGGTCATTTGCCGTCACTCTTCGTTATAGCGATAGCCTATGCCATACAGTGTCTCGATGGCCGAAAAATCATTGTCGGCCCCGCGCATCTTCTTGCGCAGGCGCTTGATATGGCTGTCGATGGTGCGGTCATCGACATAGACCTGATCGTCATAGGCCACATCCATCAGCTGATCGCGGCTTTTGACAAAACCGGGGCGCTGCGCCAGTGCCTGAAGCAGCAGAAACTCGGTGACGGTCAGCGAAACATCCTGGCCTTTCCAGGCCACGGCATGGCGCAGCGGGTCCATCCGCAGGTGGCCACGCTCCATGATCTTGTTTTCCTCGGCCACGGCCACCTCGCCCGTGGCAATCGCATCCTGACGGCGCAGCAGCGCGCGGATCCGCTCCACCAGCAGGCGCTGGCTGAACGGCTTTTTCACATAATCATCGGCCCCCATGCGCAGGCCCAGAACCTCGTCGATCTCGTCATCCTTGGAGGTGAGAAAGATCACCGGCATCTGGGTTTTCTGCCGCAGGCGTTGCAACAGGTCCATCCCGTCCATCCGGGGCATCTTGATGTCCAGCACTGCCATGTCGGGCAGGCGCTTGTTGAACGCATCCAGCGCCGACTGGCCGTCGTTATAGGTTTCAACTTCGAAACCCTCTGCTTCCAGAGTCATGGAGACCGACGTCAGGATGTTCCTGTCGTCGTCCACAAGGGCGATCCTTGACATGTGCGGTTTCCCTATACTGCTCGTTTTTGCCTGATTTTTGCCACATATTCCAATTTTCGCCCCGCAGAATCAACAGCTAACTGCGAATCGCCCGTCCGGCAGACTCCAGTGGGCACGGAATATGCGAAGGATCGACTAATTTGCCGCAGTCATCCGTCTGGTTGCGCTAAACCTGAAACTGGTTGCGCTAACTGTGCGAATGCGTCCTGTTCCAACGCAAAACCGTCATGTTATAGATAAGTTGTCGGTCCTGAGGAGGGATTTGGCCGGTATCCGTGTTGGCCCCGGATGCCGATTTCGGATCTGAACGTGCCGCGCGAACGGCAACGGGAGCTTGCATATGACCATTGGACGCGTGAACCCAGCACAGCGGCTGGACGATCAAGGCATTACCGGACTTGGCAACGTCTATTACAACATGATCGAACCGGCACTTGTAGAGGCTGCGGTAGCGCGGGGCGAGGGGAAACTGGGCAAGGGCGGCGCATTTCTGGTTTCTACCGGGCAGTTTACCGGGCGCTCGCCCAAAGACAAATTCGTGGTGCGCACACCGTCGGTCGAAAAGACGATCTGGTGGGACAACAATGCGCCCATGGCACCCGACGCGTTTGACCGGCTCCATGCCGACATGCTGGCCCACATGCAGGGCCGCGACTATTTCGTGCAGGATCTTTATGCCGGGGCCGACCCGGTGCACCGGCTGGATGTGCGGGTGGTCACAGAACTGGCCTGGCATGGCCTGTTCATCCGCCACCTGCTGCGCCGCCCCGACGCAACCGAGATCGACACATTCACCCCGGAATGGACAATCATCAACTGCCCCGGCTTCAAGGCCGATCCGGCACGCCACGGTTGCCGAACGGAAACCGTCATTGCACTGAATTTCGACAAGAAGCTGATCCTGATCGGCAACACCCAATATGCGGGTGAAAACAAGAAGTCGGTCTTTACCCTGCTGAACTATCTTCTGCCGGAAAAGGGCGTGATGCCGATGCATTGCTCGGCCAACCACGCGGTTGGCAACCCGGTGGATACGGCTGTGTTCTTTGGTCTGTCGGGCACCGGCAAGACCACGCTTTCCGCAGACCCCTCGCGCACGCTGATCGGCGATGACGAACATGGCTGGTCAGACCGCGGCACCTTCAACTTCGAAGGCGGCTGCTATGCCAAGACCATCAACCTGAACCCCGAGGCCGAGCCCGAGATTTACGCGACCACCCACCGTTTTGCGACCGTGGTGGAGAACATGGTGTTTGACCCCGAGACGCTGGAACTGGATTTTGCCGACAGCAGCCTGACGGAAAACACCCGCTGCGCCTATCCGCTGGATTACATCTCGAATGCGTCGGATACCGGGCTGGGCGGTGCGCCGAAGAACGTCATCATGCTGACCTGCGATGCGTTCGGCGTGCTGCCGCCGATCGCGCGGCTGACTCCGGCACAGGCGATGTATCACTTCCTGTCGGGCTTCACCGCGAAAACGGCAGGCACCGAGCGTGGAGTCACCGAGCCGACGCCGACCTTTTCCACCTGTTTCGGTGCGCCCTTCATGCCGCGCCGGCCCGAAGAATATGGCAAGCTGCTGCAAGCCAAGATCGCCAAGCATGGCGCGACCTGCTGGCTGGTGAACACCGGCTGGACCGGTGGGGCCTATGGCACGGGGCGGCGCATGCCGATCAAGGCGACCCGCGCCCTGCTGACGGCGGCGCTGGACGGAACTTTGGCCGGGGGAACTTTCCGGCGCGACCCGAACTTTGGCTTTGAAGTGCCGGTGGCGGTGCCGGGCGTCGATGCGGCATTGCTGGACCCGCGGTCAACCTGGGCGGATCAGGCCGCCTATGACGCGCAGGCCAAGAAGCTGGTGAACATGTTCGCCGATAATTTCGGCCAATATGTGCCGTTCATCGACGAGGATGTGAAGGCAGCGGCGATCGGCTGAACGGCGGCGCCTTTTGCCGAGCGCCGGGGAGGGGGCTGGCTGGCACCGACCCCGACTCTGGGAAAGCGCCGGGGAGGGGGCTGTCTGCCCCCTCCCCGGACCCCACCCCCGAGGATATTTCCGGGCAGAAAATGAAGAAAGAAAGGGTCAGGGCCGTGCCTGCACGCAAGCCATTCCGCTGGCATATACCGCTGTTTCTGGCACCCGCGGTGCTGGTTTACACGGCGATCATGATCCTGCCGCTGTTTGCCACACTGAACCTGTCGCTGTTCAACCTGACCGAGGCGCGCGAGCGGGTGTTCGTGGGGCTGGCGAATTTTGCCACCCTGTTCGGTGATCCGCGCTGGGCGGATGCGTTCTGGAATGCGCTGGCCAACAACGGCTGGTTTTTCGTGGTACATATGCTGGTGCAGAATCCGATCGGGATCTTGCTGGCGGCGCTGCTGTCATCGCCGCGTTTGCGGGGGGCGGCGTTTTACCGGACGGCGATCTTCATTCCGACAATACTGAGTTTCGTGATCGTTGGCTTTGTGTGGAAGCTTATCCTGTCGCCGATCTGGGGCATAGCGCCGGGGATGCTGGATTTTGTCGGGCTGAAAAGCCTGTTCGCGCCGTGGCTTGGCAAGGAAGAGTATGCGCTGACCACGCTGGCGCTGATTTCGGTATGGCAGTTCGTGGGCATTCCGATGATGCTGATCTATGCGGCCCTGCTGTCGATCCCCGACGAGGTGCTGGAAGCGGCGGAAATGGACGGGATCACCGGGGCGTCGCAGTTCTGGAAGATCAAGCTGCCGCTGATACTGCCCTCGATCGGGATCATATCCATCCTGACCTTCGTGGGCAATTTCAATGCCTTTGACCTGATCTATGTGTCGCAGGGGGCGCTGGCCGGGCCGGATTTCGCCACCGACATTCTGGGCACGTTCCTGTATCGCACGTTCTTTGGCTTTCAGTTGCAACTGGGCGATCCGCATATGGGGGCCACGATTGCGACGGCGATGTTCGGCATCATCCTGGTGGGCGTGTGCATCTATCTTTTCGCCATCCAGACGCGCCTGCGTCGCTATCAGTTCTGAGGAGGGATCATGGCCACCCGCACGCCCATTTCCCGGTCCATCGCCGCGCATGCGGTGCTGATCACCTATACGCTGATCGCGCTGTTTCCGGTGTTCGTGATCGTCATCAACAGCTTCAAGAGCCGCCGGGCGATTTTCAATGATCCGCTGGCGGTGCCCACGGCGGAAACGTTTGATCTGGTGGGCTATGCCACGGTGCTGAAGCAGGGCGATTTCTTTCAGTATTTCCTGAACTCGATGACGGTGACGGTGGCGAGCCTGTTCTTCGTACTGCTCTTTGGCGCCATGGCGGCCTTTGCCCTGTCGGAATACCGCTTCAAGGGCAACCTGTTGATGGGGCTCTATCTGGCGCTGGGCATCATGATACCGATCCGGCTGGGCACGGTGGCGATCTTGCAGCTGATGGTTGCGTCGGGGCTGGTGAACACGCTGACGGCGCTGGTGCTGGTGTATACGGCGCAGGGGCTGCCTTTGGCGGTGTTCATCCTTTCCGAGTTCATGCGGCAGGTGTCGGATGATCTGAAGAACGCAGGCCGCATCGACGGGCTGTCGGAATACCGCATCTTCTTTACCCTTGTCTTGCCGCTGGTGCGGCCAGCCATGGCGACGGTGGCGGTGTTCACCATGATACCCATCTGGAACGACCTGTGGTTCCCGCTGATCCTGGCCCCTGCCGAAGAAACCAAGACCATCACCCTGGGCAGCCAGGTGTTCATCGGGCAGTTCGTGACCAACTGGAATGCCGTTCTCGCCGCGCTGTCCTTGGCCATCGTGCCGGTGATGGTGCTGTATCTCATCTTCTCGCGTCAGTTGATCCGGGGCATTACTGCAGGAGCCGTGAAATGATCAGGGTGTTGGTGGCCGGTCTGGGCAACATGGGGCGCAGTCATGCGCTGGCCTATCACAGTGACCCGGCGTTTCAGATCGTGGGGCTGGTGAACCGTTCGGTGCCCGACCTGCCGGAAGAGTTGCGCGGCTATGCGATCACCGCCGATTATCACGAGGCGCTGGCGCGGTTGAAGCCCGATCTGGTCTGCGTGGCGACCTATTCCGACACGCATGCCGACTATGCCTGTGCCGCGATGGATGCGGGAGCAGATGTGTTCGTGGAAAAGCCGCTGGCGACCACGGTTGCCGATGCGCGCCGGGTGCAGGACAAGGCGGCAGAGACAGGGCGCAAGGTGGTGGTGGGCTATATCCTGCGGCATCACCCCAGCTGGCAGCGGCTGATCGCCGAGGCGCGGGCCTTGGGCGGGCCTTATGTGTTCCGCCTGAACCTGAACCAGCAGTCGTCGGGGCCAACGTGGGAGGTGCACAAGGCGCTGATGCAGACCACGCCACCGATTGTCGATTGCGGGGTGCATTATGTCGATGTGATGTGCCAGATCACCGATGCGCAGCCGGTGGAGGTGCGGGGCATGGGTCTGCGGCTGAGCCACGACATTGCGCCCGACATGTATAACTACGGCCATTTTCAGGTGTTGTTCGATGATGGCAGCCTGGGCTGGTATGAGGCGGGCTGGGGCCCGATGATGTCGGACACCGCGTTTTTCGTGAAGGATGTGGTCAGCCCGAACGGGGCCGTGTCAATCCGCATGCCGGAAAGCGCGCGGTCGGATGATATTGATACGCATACGAAAACCTCGCTGATCCGTCTGCACAGGGTCGGGCAGGGGGATACCGATATCTCCATGGCCGACGAGCCGGGGCATCAGGCGCTGTGCGACCGGGAACAGGCGTTTGTCGCCCGCGCCATCCATGAGAACCTCGATCTGAGCCGACATATATCCGATGCTGTTCAATCGCTTGCCATCTGCCTTGCGGCGGATGAAAGCGTGCGGTCCGGCCTGCCTGTCAAACTTTGAAGGAACCGCCATGGGTGCGCTGACTCTCACCAATATCACCAAGCAATTCGGCACTGTCGATGTGATCAAGGGCGTGGATCTGACGGTGGAACCGGGCGAATTCTGCGTGTTTGTAGGCCCTTCGGGCTGCGGCAAATCCACGCTGCTGCGCATCATCGCGGGGCTGGAGGATGCGACGGGCGGCGAGATTGCCATCGAAGGGCGGCGCGTGAACGAGGTGGCCCCGGCCAAGCGGGAAATCGCCATGGTGTTTCAAAGCTATGCGCTTTACCCGCATCTGACGGTGCGCGACAACATGGGGCTGGCGCTGAAACAGGCGGGGCAGGACAAGGCCACCATCGCCGGCGCCACAGACCGTGCGGCGGGGATGCTGGCGTTGGGCGCGTTGCTGGACCGGCGGCCTGCGGAACTGTCGGGCGGGCAACGGCAACGGGTGGCCATTGGCCGCGCCATCGTGCGGACGCCGAAACTGTTCCTGTTTGACGAGCCGCTGTCAAACCTCGACGCCGCGCTGCGTGTGCAAACGCGGATCGAGATTGCCCGCCTGCACCGCGAACTTGGCGCCACGATGATCTATGTGACGCATGATCAGGTGGAGGCGATGACGCTGGCCGACCGGATCGTGGTCTTGCGGGCGGGCCGGGTAGAGCAGACCGGCGCGCCGATGGAGCTATACAACAACCCCGCCAACACCTTTGTCGCCGGGTTCATCGGCAGCCCGCAGATGAATTTCCTGAAATCAGGCGCGCTGGGGCTGGCCAGTGACAGCCTTGGCATCCGGCCTGAGCATCTGGCGTTGTCACGCGACGCCGGGGCCATTCCCGGCACGGTCAGCCATGTGGAAAAGCTGGGCGGCGAAACGCTGGTCTATGTGCGGACCGATGTGCATGGGTTGCTGACGGTGCGGCTGTTCGGCGAGCATGATTATACTGTGGACGAGGCGGTGCATCTGACACCGGATCAGGCACGGGCTTTCCATTTCGGCGCAGACGGGCTGCGGCTGCGCTGAACCGGGGCAGCGTTGCCACGGGATGACCCTGCGATCCGGGGTTGTTTGCAGCCGGGACAGACATCGCTGCCGCAGGCGTTCGCGTTGTCGGTCTTGTCCGCCGGCGGGGGTGTTTTTGCCAGGATGAAAGCTGCGGGAGGCCGGGGCGCGCGGCGGAACCAACAGGCACCGCCGCATGGCCGGGGTGTTTCAGGCAAAGCTGATGCTTTTGCCCATGGGCAGCGCCCTGATCCGCTGGCCGGTCAGCGCGAAGATCGCGTTGGCAAGCGCGGGGGCGGCAGGCGGGGTGCCGGGTTCGCCGATACCGCGTATCTTGTTGGCGTTTTCCAGCACGCGCACCGTGATGGCGGGCACCTGCGGCAGGCGCAGGGGCTCATAATCCCAGAAGTTCGCCTGCTGGGCCACGCCGCCGTCAAAGGTGATCTCGCCCCTTATCGCAGCCGAAAGGCCATAGACCATGCCGCCCTGCACCTGCGCCTCGATATTGAGCGGGTCCAGTGCCACGCCCACATCCACCGCCGCCCAGGCCCCGGTCATGCGGATGCCCCCATCGGTCTGCGCGACCTCGATCACCTCGGCCACCGGCACGCCGAAGCTGAGGCAGAAGGCAAGGCCGCGCGCCCGGTCTGCGGGAAGGGGGCTGCCCCAGCCTGACATTTCGGCCACGGCCTCCAGCACCTTGCGCGACGGGTCATGGTCGATCTGGTCCAGCCGGAAGGCCAGCGGGTCGGCCCCGGCGAGATGCGCCAGTTCGTCAATGGCGCTTTCCTGAAAGAACGCGTTCTGCGATGCGCCGACCGACCGCCACGACCCCACCGGCACGCCGGGCGGCACGCGGTAGCCGGTGACGCGGTAATTGGCGAAACGGTAGGGCTGCTCCCACCCCGCCTGTGTGATCGTGGCATCTGGGCCCGGCACCGAAAACCCCAGCCGGCCCATCTGCGAGGCGATGACCGAAGGCGCGGCGAGTTGCAGATCAAGTGCTTCGATCCGCCCGCCGTCAACCTTGCCGCGCACCCGGGCCATGGCCATGGGGCGGTAGGCGTCATGTGTCATGTCTTCTTCGCGCGTCCAGCTCAGCAGCACCGGTGAGCCCTCCATCGCCATGGCGATGCGGATGGCCTGCGCGATGAAATCCATTTCCGCCCGGCGGCCAAAGGCCCCGCCCATCATCAGCGTTTCCACCGAAACGGATTCGGGCGGCAGGCCGGTCAGATCGGCCCCCACGGCGATGACCTGCGTGGGCAACTGGTTGCCCGTCCAGATCTGCAACCGGCCGTCTTTCACCAGGGCCGCCGCCGCCAGAGGCTCCATCGCGGCATGGGCGAGGTAGGGCACGGTGTATTCGGCGCTGAACAGGTCGCCGGTCAGCGCGGCGTCAACATCGCCATCGTCGCGCGGGCGGCCATCCTGCCGGTCGGGGGTGAAAGTGGCGGCAAGGTCGGCGGCCATGGCATCGGACGTGGCCGCATAGGGGGCGGGGGCCCAGTCGAAGGTGATGGCATCGGCGGCCTGAAATGCCAGCCAGGAATTCGTGGCCACCACGGCCACGCCACCCGGCAGCGGCACGATACGCTGCACGCCGGGCATGGCTTCTGCCGCCGTTGCATCAAAGCTGTTCATCGCGCCGCCAAGGCCCGGGTTGGTGCGGGCGGTGGCAAACAGCATGCCGGGCAGCCGCAGGTCGGCCGAAAACAGCGCCGTGCCGGTGGATTTGGCCAGCATGTCGGTGCGGGGCAGGGATGTGCCCAGCAATTTCCAATCGGCGCGGGGTTTCAGCGTAGGTTCACGCGGCAGCGCGACCGCTGCGGCGGCCACCGCAAGTTCGGTATAAGGCAGGCGGGTGCCATCGGGGGCGATCACCGCGCCGGATTCGGTGCGCAGGGCGCTTTCCGCAACACCCAGCCGCTGCGACGCCGCCCCCACCAGTGCCGCCCGCGCCGTGGCCCCGGCCAGCCGCATCTTTTCATAGGCATCGGGCACCGAGGATGACCCGCCGGTCAACTGAAACCCCAGGAATTTGGCGGGAATATGCATCGCCCCGCGCAGCGTTTCGGCCATCCAGCTGTTGTCGGTGGGGGCGAATGGCACGCCCTCCTCCAGCAGGGCCGCGTTGAAATAGGCGGGCGAGGCGGGGCCGTGGATGACGCGGACCTGATCCCAGGCCAGATCCATTTCCTCGGCCACCAGTGCAGCGAGGGTGGAATGGATGCCCTGCCCCATTTCCGCCCGGGGGGCGATGATGGTGACGCCAGTGGCGTCGATCAGCACATAGGGGGTCAGGGTGGCGGCACCTTGGGGCAGGGCGGTTTCCAGCGGGTTGCCATGGGGGGTGGCGTATCTCCACCAGCCAAAGGCCACGCCCCCCAGAATGGCGGCAGACCCGATAAGAAACGAACGGCGGGCGATTTTACCAGCGCGGCTCATGTCACACCTCCTGCAGGCGTTTGGCGGCATCGTGGATGGCGGCACGGATGCGGGGATAAGTGCCGCAGCGGCACAGGTTGCCTTCCATCGCGGCGTCGATATCGGCATCCGTCGGGGTGGCATTTTCTGCCAGCAGGGATGCGGCCTGCATGATCTGGCCGGACTGGCAATAACCGCATTGTGCCACCTGATGTTCCACCCAGGCCGCCTGCACGGCATGCAGCGTGGCGGGCTGGCCCAGCCCCTCGATGGTCGTCACCTGCGCCGTTCCCACATCGCCCAGTGCCGTCTGGCACGACCGCACCGCGACCCCATCCAGATGCACGGTGCAGGCCCCGCAGGCCGCCACGCCGCAGCCATATTTCGTGCCGGTCAGGTGCAGCGCATCGCGCAGCACCCACAGCAGCGGCATGTCAGGCGGCAGATCAACGGTATGGGGGGTGCCGTTCACGGTAAGCGTCGTGGCCATGGGGGTTCTCCTTTGGTCGCTTTGACATTGTGCGCTCAAAATGTCACGATGTCAATTGACAGGCCTTATTTTTTTTGCGAGTGTCGCGGCATGACAGATAGATCCGATGCGGCTCCTACCCTGACTGACCGGCCCGGCGATGACCGGCAGGCGGCGATTCTGGATGCGGCTTTCCATGCCTTTGCGACCTACGGCTTCCGCCGTGTGGCGATGGAGGACATAGCGCGTGGTGCGGGCATGTCGCGTTCGGCGCTGTATCTGCATTACCGCAACAAGGAAGACATCTTCCGTTCGCTGGCGCAGAGGTATTTCGAAACGGCCGTGGTCGAGGTGCGCGCCGCGCTTTACCGCCCGGGGCAGACCACCGAAGAGGCGCTGATGGCCGCATTCATCGCCAAGGATGGCAAGTTCATGGAGGCTGTGCTGGGCACGCCGCATGGTGCTGAACTGATGGATGCAGGTTTCGCGATCTCGTCCGATCTGGCGCAGGAGGGCGAGGCCCGGCTGAAGGCCGTGTTGGCGGAATGGATGGCGTCGCGCGGCCTTCCCGAGGGGCTGGGCCGCCCCGAAGATGTGGCGCAATGCCTGATGGTGGCGCTGAAGGGGTTGAAAAGCGGCACCGAGGGGCTGGCAGGCTATCGCAAGGGCGAGGCGATGCTGGCAAAGGTGTTTGCCATGGCGCTGGAATAGCACGCGGCTTCTGCGCTTCCCCCGCGCCCCTCAGCCGCCAGGTATCAGCCGGAACCGCTGTATCTTGCCGCTTTCCGTCTTGGGCAACGCCCCGGCAAACACCACGCTGCGCGGGTATTTGAACGGGGCGATCACCGCTTTCACATGGTCCTGCAAGGCCTTGACCATCGCGGCATCGGGCAGCGCGCCGGCGCTGAGCACCACATGCGCCTCGACGATCTGGCCGCGTTCGGCGTCAGGCACGCCGATCACCGCGCATTCGGCCACGGCGGGATGCGCCAGCAGGGCCGCCTCAACCTCTGGCCCCGCGATGTTGTAGCCTGCCGACAGGATCATGCCATCGGTGCGCGCGGCAAAGTGGAAATACCCGGCCTCGTCCTGCCAGAAACTGTCGCCCGTCAGGTTCCAGCCATCGGCCACATAGGCACGCTGCTTCTCCGCTGCGGCCATATAGCGGCAACCCAGCGGACCCTTGACCGCCAGCCGCCCCGTTTCCCCACGTGGAAGTTCCGCACCATCCGGGCCGATCACCTTTGCCTGATACCCCTTCAGGGGCCGCCCGGTGCAGGAGGCATGGCTGTCGCCAAACCGGTTGGTGATGAAGATGTGCAGCATCTCGGTCGCGCCGATGCCGTCGAGCATCGGCTTGCCGGTCTTGGCGATCCAGTCGTCATAGACCGGCCCCGGCAGCGTTTCCCCCGCACTGACCGCCGCGCGCAGCGATGACAGATCGGCACCCTCTTCCATCGCGCGCAGCATCACGCGGTAGGCGGTGGGCGCGGTGAAACACACGGTCGCGCGGTATTTCTGGATGATCTCGATCAGGTTCGGGGGGCTGGCATTTTCCAGCAGCGCCGCCGATGCGCCAAAGCGCAGCGGAAACACCGCCAGCCCGCCAAGCCCGAACGTGAATGCCAAGGGCGGAGAGCCCACGAACACATCCTCGGGCGTGACGTTCAGCACCTCTTTTGCATAGGCATCGGCGATGATCAGGATGTCGCGGTGAAAGTGCATCGTGGCCTTGGGCTCGCCCGTGGTGCCAGAGGTGAACCCAAGCAGCGCCACATCATCACGCCCCGTCGGCACCGCCTGAAACCGCACCGATTTTGACAGGGCCGCGCGGTCCAGTTCCGCATCATGGTTGGCTGTGCCGTCAAAACCCACCACCATGCGCAGAAAGCGGCTGTCCTTGGCCGCCGTCGCCAGTTCATCCATCAGCCGTGTGTCGCACAGCGCATGGCTGATTTCAGCCTTGTCGATGATCTTGGCCAGTTCGCCCGCCCGCAGCATCGGCATGGTGTTGACCACCACCGCCCCCGCTTTGGTCGCCCCCAGCCAGGCCGCCACCATCGCCGGGTTGTTGGCCGACCGGATCAGCACCCGGTTGCCGGGCTTTACCCCGTAATCCTCGGCCAGCGCATGTGCGATGCGGTTCGACCAGTCAGTCAGTTCCTTGTAGGTGCGCTGCCGCCCGTTGCCGATCAGCGCGGTATGGTCGCCAAAGCCCTTTGCCACCATGGCATCGGTCAGTTCCACCGCGGCGTTCAGATGGTCGGGGTATTGGAACGGGCCAAGGTCGATCTCTGGCCACAGATCGAAGGGTGGCAGGTTGTCGCGGGTGAATGTGTCGGTATGGGCGGTTGGTCCCAGCATGTGTGTCTCCCTGTTGGCGCGGGCCTCTGGCGGGCCTTTCGCGCGGTCCGTCACCCCTGCGGGATGACGGCGGTTGCCTCGATTTCCACCTTTGCGCGGTCCTCGACCAGCGCCACCACCTGAACCAGCGCCATGGCGGGGAAATGCTTGCCCAGTATCTCGCGATAGACGCGGCCCAGACCGCGCAGGTTGGCCAGATATTCGGCCTTGTCGGTCACATACCAGGTCAGCCGCACCAGATGCTCGGGCTTTGCCCCCGCGCAATCCAGCACGGCCACGATGTTGCGCAGCACCTGCGCCACCTGTTCCACGAAATCATCGGATTCGAATTCCTGATCCGCATTCCAGCCGATCAGCCCGCCGCAGAACACCATCCGCCCGCTGGCCGCCATGCCGTTGGAATACCCAAGCGCCGGCTTCCAGTTTTTCGGATGCAGAAATTCATGCGGGCTGTCATGCGTGGTCATTGCGGATTTCCTTCCATGAATGCCGTCATCCGGTTGCGGATCACGGCGGGCCAGGCCTCGGCACGGCCCTGGGCGTTCACCCAGACAAGGATCAACTCAACCGTCAGGCGCAGTTCGGCCCCCGCCCGGGCGGTGATGGTGAAATTGGCACTCGCGCCGCCAATGCGGGTCTGCTCCAGCGTGAATTCCACCCGTTCGCCCAGTCGCGACGGTGCCTTGAAGTCGCAGACCAGCCGCACGGTGGGCACGCTGCAATGTTCCTCTACTGTGATGCGCGCATAGGGATAGCGCAGCACATCGGCAAAGAAATTCTCCATCACCGAATTGGTCATCTCGAAATAGCGCGGGTAGAATACGATGCCCGCCGGGTCGCAGTGGTTGAATTCGATGGGGATGATGCGGGTATAGCTCATGCCAGCACCGCCCGCGCGATCACCACGCGCTGCACATCCGACGCGCCCTCATAGATGCGCAATGCACGGATTTCGCGGTAAAGGCTTTCAACCACCATGCCCTGCCGCACGCCGTCACCGCCATGCAACTGCACCGCCATGTCGATGATCCGCTGTGCGGCCTCGGTGGCATAAAGCTTTGCCATCGCCGCCTCGCGCGTTACCCGGGCAGCACCCATGTCCTTGGTCCAGGCGGCGCGATAGACCAGCAGGGCCGCCGCATCCACCTCCAGCGCCATGTCGGCTATGTGCCCTTGCACCATCTGCAAATTGGCCAGGGGTGCGCCACCGATCTGCCGGGCCTTGACCCGCGTCACAGCCTCATCCAAAGCCCGCCGCGCAAAGCCCAGCGCCGCAGCGCCTACGGTCGAGCGGAACACATCCAGCACCGCCATGGCGATCTTGAAACCGTCACCCGCCCTGCCGATCAACGCCGCCTCGGGCAGCGCCACATCGGCAAACCGCAGATGCGCCAGCGGGTGAGGCGCGATCACGGCGATCCGCTCTACCACCTCGACCCCCGGCGCATCGGCGGGCAGCAGGAACGCCGACAGGCCCCGCGCGCCCGGCGCCTCGCCGGTCCGGGCGAAGACCACATAGACATCGGCAATCCCGCCGTTGGAGATATAGGTCTTTTCGCCGTTCAGCACGAACCCGCCCTGCACCTGCGTGGCGGTCGTCGTGGTCGCCGCCACATCCGACCCCGACCCCGGTTCCGTCAATGCAAAACCCGCAATCGCCGCCCCGGCCCGGGTCCGCCCCAGCCATTCGCGCTGCGCCCCGGTGCCGAAAAGCGACACCGCCCCCATCCCCAGCCCCTGCATGGCAAAGGCGAAATCCGCCAGCCCGTCATGCCGCGCCAAGGTCTCGCGGATCAGGCACAGGCTGCGCACATCCAGCCGCTCGCCTGCCGCAGCCCCCGAATGCCGCAACCAGCCGCCTGCCCCCAGCAGCGCCACCAGCGCGCGGCAGGCGGCATCGACATCGCCGTGATCCACCGGCAGATGCCGCGCGCACCATGCCTCCAGCGCCTCGGCCAGTTCGCGGTGCCGCTCTTCGAAAAACGGCCAGTCCAGAAATGTCCTGTCGATCACCCTGACGCCTCCACCCTCTTTCCAGATCAAAGTATCCCACGGGGGTCCGGGGGTGTGAAACCCCCGGCTCCGCCATCAATCCCCGCGAAACACTGGCCGCTCCTTGGCCACGAACGCATGGTAGGCCCGGGCGAAATCCTGCGTCTGCATGCAGATCGCCTGCGCCTGCGCCTCGGCCTCGATGGCCTGTTCCAGCCCCATGTTCCATTCGTGGTTCAGCTGCGTCTTGGTCATGCCATGCGCAAAGGTCGGCCCTTCGGCAATGCGGCGCGCCAGGGCCTGCGCCGCAGGCTCCAGCGACGCGGCTTCGTGCAGGCTGTTCCAGAACCCCCAGCGTTCGCCTTCTGCCCCGGTCATCACCCGCCCGGTATATAGCAGTTCCGCCGCCCGCCCCTGCCCGATGATGCGCGGCAGCATGGCACAGGCGCCCATGTCGCAGCCCGCCAGCCCAACCCGGGTGAACAGAAAGGCGCATTTCGCGTCCGGCGTCGCCAGCCGCAGGTCGGATGCCATGGCGATGATCGCGCCCGCGCCCACGCAGACACCATCCACCGCCGCGACAATCGGTTTGCCGCAGCCGATCATCGCCTTCACCAGATCGCCGGTCATGCGGGTGAAGGCCAGAAGGCCCTTCATGTCCAGCCCCACCAGCGGGCCGATGATGTCATGCACATCGCCACCCGAACAGAAGTTGCCGCCGTTTGACGCGAACACCACCACATCCACATCATCGGCATAGGGCAGCGCGCGGAATGTGTCGCGCAGCTCGGCATAAGACTCAAAGGTCAGCGGGTTCTTTCGGTCGGGCCGGTTGAGGCGGATCGTGGCCACACGCTCCGTCACCTCCCACAGAAAATGCTGCGGTTGCAGGTTGGCCATGTGAGTCACGCCCTTTCCCCCTTGCCCATGCGTTTCAGAATGTCGGTCAGCGTATCCAGATCGGTATCGGATAGACCGCCAAACAAGGTGATGATCTCGCGTTCATGCTCTGCCGCCAGCACTTCGAACTGCTGAAGGCCCGCTTCCGTCAGCGCCACAAAGATGGTGCGCCGGTCGGTGGTCGATTGCGTGCGGCGCACAAGACCGTCCTTTTCCAGCCGGTCCACCACAGCCGTGGCATTGCCGTTCGACACAAGCAGCATGCGCGACAGATCCGACATCGTGACGCCCTCGCGCCGCCGGTAAAGTGCGGCCATCACGTCAAACCGGGGCAGGGTGGTATCGTGGTTCACCCGCAGAAACTCGCGCAGATGCGATTCGGATGCGCGGGTGACGCGCAGAAGGCGTATCCACATCTTCAGCAGGCGTTTGGATTGCGGCAGCATCTGGTTCATACCTCGCCCCCTGCAATGGCGATGGTCTGCCCGTTGATCCCTTCGGACCCCGGCCCGCAAAGCCACAGCGCCGCGGCCGTCACCTCGGCGGGCCGGATCAGCCGGTTTTGCGGGTTTGGCGCGGTCAGCGCCGCCAGGGCCTCGGCGGGCGACTTGCCGGTCTTGGCGATGATGTTGGCGATGGAACGTTCCGTCATTTCGGTATCCAGAAAGCCGGGACACAGCGCGTTCACCGTAACTGGCTTGCGGGCCACCTCCAGCGCCAGGCTGCGGGTCAGGCCCACAACGCCATGCTTTGCCGCCGCATAGGGCGCGGCATAAGCATAGCCTTTCAGTCCGGCGGTCGAGGCGATGCTGATCAGACGCCCCCAGCCCGGCATCTGCCTGAGGCCGTCGCGCAGCGTCAGGAAAACCCCGGTCAGGTTGACGGCGACCATGGCATTCCATTGATCCAGCGAGGTTTTCATCAGGGGGCCAGAATCCGCCGCCCCTGCGTTGGCAATGACGATGTCGCAGGGCCCAGCCGTGGCGAACATCGCAGACACGCTGGCCTCATCTGTCACATCGGCTGCGATCGGCTGCACGCCGGGCAGGGCGGCCGCAACCGCCTGCAACGGTTCCGCGCGCCGCCCAGTGATCACAACCACCGCGCCCGCTGCATGGAAACCGCGTGCAAGATCGGCCCCGGTGCCCGTGCCGCCGCCCGTGATCAGCACCCGTTTGCCCGCCAGTGTCATGCGCGAAGCACCTCGGCCCTTGGCTGTGCCAGCCGCTGGGCCTGATCGCGGCCCGCAAGATAGGGGAGCGGCCAGTCGGTGCCGCTGTCGCCCAGTTGCAGCGCCGCATGCAGCGTCCAGTATGGGTTGGCCAGATGCGGGCGGGCAAGGCAGACCAGATCGGCCCGCCCCGCCATCAGGATGGAATTGACGTGATCGGCCTCGAAGATGTTGCCGACCGCCATGGTGGCAATGCCCGCCTCGTTGCGGATGCGGTCGCTGAACGGGGTCTGGAACATGCGGCCATAAACGGGCCTGGCATTGGTGCTGGTCTGGCCCGCCGACACGTCGATGATATCGGCCCCGGCGGCGTGGAACATGGCCGCAATCTCCACCGCCTCGGCGGGGGTCACGCCATCATCGCCCGCCCAGTCGGTTGCGGAAATTCGGACAGACATCGGCTTGTGCGCGGGCCAGACGGCGCGCATGGCGTGCAACACCTCCAGCGGCCAGCGCATGCGGTTTTCCAGACTGCCGCCATAGGCATCGGTGCGATTGTTCGACAGCGGCGAGATGAAGCTGCTGACCAGATAGCCATGCGCGGCGTGAAGCTCGATCATGTCGAACCCCGCGCGTTCGGCCATTTCGGCTGCGGCGACAAATTCCGCCGTCACGCGGTCCATATCCGCCCGGTCCATCGCCTTTGGCACGGCGTTGCCCGACGACCAAGGCAGGGCCGAGGCTGAAAGCAACGGCCAGTTGCCCGACGCCAAGGGCGCATCCATGGTTTCCCACCCCAGTTGGGTTGATCCCTTGCGCCCTGAATGGCCAATCTGGCAGCAGATTTTCGCCTGTGTCTCGCGGTGTGTGAAATCCACCAGCCGCTTCCACGCCGCCTCATGCTCGGGTGCATAAAGGCCGGGGCAGCCGGGCGTGATGCGGCCTTCGGGCGACACGCAGGTCATTTCGGTATAGACCAGCCCCGCCCCGCCCTTGGCCCGTTCGGCGTAATGCACGAAATGCCAGTCGGTCGGGCAGCCATCCACCGCCTTGTATTGCGCCATGGGTGACACGACGACGCGGTTTTTCAGCCGCATATCGCGCAGCCTGAACGGTGCGAACATCGGCGCGCGGCCCGGTTCGCCACCGGCCTGCGCAGCAAACCAGTCTTCGGCCCCGCGCAGCCATGCCGCATCGCGCAGCCGCAGGTTTTCGTGGCTGATCCGCTGGCTGCGGGTCAGCAACGAATAGGCGAATTGCGGGGCGGGCATATCCAGATACCGCTCCACCTCCTCAAACCATTCCAGCGAGTTGCGGGCGGCGGATTGCGTGCGCAGCACCTCGACGCGGCGTTCGTCCTGATAGCGCGCGAAGGCATCCTGAATGGTCGGCTCTGAATGCAGGTATTCGGCCAGCGCTATGGCGCTGTCAAAGGCCAGACGCGAACCGGAGCCGATGGAAAAATGGCTGGTCGCCGCCGCATCGCCCATCAGCACCACGTTTTCATGATACCACTGCTGGCAGATCACGCGGGGGAAGTTCATCCACACGGCCGAGCCGCGCAGGTGGGCTGCGTTCGACATCAGATCATGGCCGCCAAGGTGGCGTTCAAAGATCTTGCGGCAGGTTTCGACAGTCTCTTCTTTTGACATGGCGGCGAAACCCCAGCGGTCCCATGTCTCGGGCAGGCATTCGACGATGAAGGTCGCGGTGTTGGCGTCGAACTGATAGACATGGGCCCAGACCCAGCCATGTTCGGTTTTCTCGAAGATGAAGGTGAAGGCGTCGTCGAATTTCTGATGCGTGCCCAGCCAGACGAACTTGCAGCGCCGCATGTCGATCTCGGGCTGAAAGACATGTTCATATTCGCGGCGCACGACGGAATTCAGCCCGTCGGTGGCAACGACGATATCGTATTCCTGCCGGTATTCCTCGGCAGACCGAAACTCGGCTTCAAACCGCAGATCCACCCCCAGTTCACGCGCCCGCGCTTGCAGCAGGATCAGCATCTGCTTGCGCCCGATACCAGCAAAACCGTGGCCGCCCGACACGGTGCGCACCCCGTCACGCACCACGGCGATGTCATCCCAATAGGCGAAATGGTCGCGGATCGCGTTGGTGGAAGCGGGGTCGTTCTTCTGCATCCGCGCCAGCGCCTCGTCCGACAGCACGACGCCCCAGCCGAATGTATCGTTCGCGCGGTTGCGTTCCAGCACGGTCACATCATGCGACGGGTCGCGCAGCTTCATCGAAATGGCGAAATACAGGCCTGCCGGGCCACCACCAAGGCATAGAACCTTCATCGACATCTCTCCGTAGCTGTGTTGGCCAACCCTGCCATTCACCCCCTTATATTTCAAGTTTAAAATTTCAGGCTTGAAATCGGTCAGGTTTGATCCAGAATGGCTGCGGTGCAGGAGGATGGCATGGCCGTGATCGGGGTTGTGGGGCTGGGAGTGATGGGCCTTGGCATCGCGCAGGTCTATGCGGCGGCGGGCAACAGGGTGATCGTCACCGATGCCGATTCGGCGGTACGCGACGCGGCGCTGGGGCGGGTGCGGGATGCCTGTGCCCTGCGGGTTGCCGCCGGAAAGATGCAGCCTGCGGCGATGGCGGCCATGCTGCGCAGCATCACGTTGGCCGATGCTGTGGCGGGGCTGGCCGGAACCGACCTGGTGATCGAGGCGGTTGTCGAAAAGCTGGCTGTGAAACAGGCCCTGTTCCGGCAGGTCGAGGCGGTATCGGGTGCGGTGCTGGCCACGAACACATCCTCGCTGTCGGTGGCGGCGATGGCCGATGCGCTGGCGCGGCCCGACCGGGTTCTGGGCCTGCATTTCTTCAACCCCGCGCCGGTGATGAAACTGGTGGAGCTGGTCGGCCTGCCTGGCACGGCGCCCGAAGCGCTGGCCCTTGCGCGGTCTGTCACCGAAGCGGCGGGCAAGACCGTGGTGGCCTGCGCCGACCGGCCCGGTTTCATCGTGAACCGCTGCGCGCGGCCCTATTACGGCGAGGCGCTGGCGCTGCTGGAGGAAGGGCGGTCGCCGGGCGAGATTGACGCGGCGATGACGGGGGCTGGCTATCGGCTGGGGCCATTCGCGCTGATCGACCTGATCGGGGCCGACATCAATCTGGCCGCGACCGAAGGGTTGCTGGCGGGCATGGCGGGGCATCCGCGCTATCATGTGTTTCAGGCGCTGCGTGATCAGGTGGCGCGTGGTGATCTGGGGCGCAAGACCGGGCGGGGTTTCGTGCAAGGGGGCGCACCCCAGGCGGTGCCAGCCGACGCAGATGCGCTGGCCCTGCGGATCGAGGCGGCTCTGGTGAACGAGGCCTGCTGGCTTTTGGCCGAGGGCGGGGTGGACCGCGAGGGTATCGACACCGCGTTGCGCCTGGGGCTGAACTTTCCGCGCGGGCCGTTCGAAATGCTGGCGGCCCATGGTGCGCCTGCTGTCATGGCGACGCTGGCGACGCTGGAGACCCGCGCGCCTGCGCATCTTAAAGGGCGCTATCTGCCCGCCCCCAACCTGAAAGACCAGACATGACCCCGGTTTACCTTTGCGCGGGCAAGCGCACCCCGATTGGCCGCTATGCCGGGGCGCTGGCCATGGTGCGCCCCGATGACATGGCGGCGCATGTGGTGGATGCGTTGCTGGCTGGCCTTGATCTGCCGGTGGATGAGGTGATCTTCGGCTGCGCCAATCAGGCGGGCGAGGACAACCGCAATGTCGCGCGGATGGCGGTGCTGCTGTCGCGTCTGCCGGAATCTGTCCCGGCGCTGACGGTGAACCGGCTGTGTGCCAGTGGTCTGGATGCGGTGATCGCGGGCGCGCGGGCGATCCGCGACGGGGCTGATCTGGTGATTGCAGGCGGCGTGGAGAGCATGAGCCGCGCGCCCTTTGTGATGCCAAAGGCCGAGGCCGCCTTTGCCCGCGCGCCCGAAGTGCATGACACCACGATCGGCTGGCGTTTTGTCCACGCGCGGATCGCGGCGGAGTTCGGGGTGGAGGCGATGCCCGAGACAGCCGAGAATGTGGCCGCCGAGTTCGGCATCAGCCGTGCCGATCAGGATGCTTTCGCGCTGCGGTCGCAGGCGCGTTATGACCCGCAATGGCATGGGGCGGATATTGCCCCGGTGACGATCCCGCAGCGGCGCGGCGATGCGCTGATCGTCGCGGCGGATGAACATCCGCGTGCCACCACGCTGGACAGGCTGGCGGCCTTGCCCGCGCCGTTCCGCACAGGCGGCACGGTGACGGCGGGCAATGCGTCGGGCGTCAACGATGGCGCGGCGGCGGTGTTGCTGGCGTCTGCCGCGGCGGTGGCGCGGCACGGGCTGACGCCGCTGGCGCGGGTGGGGATGGCGGCCAGCGCGGGCGTGGCCCCGCGCATCATGGGCATCGGCCCGGTGGCGGCTGTCGTGCGGCTGACCGATCGCAACGGGCTGCGCCCCGGTGATTATGACGTGATCGAGTTGAACGAGGCCTTTGCGGCCCAGGCGCTGGCCTGCATCCGTGCCTGGGGGTTGGCGGATGACGCGGTGCATGTGAACCGCCACGGCGGGGCGATTGCGATGGGGCACCCCTTGGGCATGTCGGGCGCGCGCATCACGCTGAACGCGGCGCGGCAGATACAGGCGGGCGGGCGCAATGCGCTGGTCACGCTGTGCGTGGGCGTGGGGCAGGGAGTTGCGCTGGCGCTGCACGCGGTCTGAACGCGTGTAGCGAAACAACGTTTCACGTGGCTTTCACGCGGGCGCGGTGGGTCTCCGCGCCTGTCGGGCGAGGTTTTTTGCGTCGCAAGCAAAGCCCGAAACGCCGCCACAGGGCGATCTGGCGCGAAGAAATGGCACGTCAGCCATGCCCGGCAGCCATTCCTGCGTAAGCCTCCCCTCGGTGAACCCTCCGCCGCCGCCTTGTTTTTTTTGCAGTTTTGCGCAGTATGGTCAGGAATTAACGGATGTTTGACGGGTCAGTTACGACCCTGTCACAGCAGTTGGCGCAGAACGGGCAAAACAGGACAACCAAGATCAGGGAGTATGCCATGCCTGCTGCGGTTCAGACTCAGGGAATGTTGCGCCTCACCCTTGTTGCCGCGTCGGATCACGCGCCCCTCGCCGCCGGCATTCTGACCACGCATCTGGGCCTGTCGCCGCTGGATGCAGCCTATCGGCTGGCCAGTGCGCCGTCTATCCTGACCGAGGCTGCGCCAGTGGCAGTGGTGCAACGTCTGGCGGCGCTGCTGTCCGCACTTGGCCTTGCCGTGCGTGCCGAGCCTGCCACGAGCGGAGCGACTGCCGCACCCCTGCTGGATCTGGCAGTGCAGGCAGCGGACGGGGCGGCCGTGCATCTGCCGCGCCTGGCCCGCATTCTGGACCTGACCCCCGACACGGTCATGGCCGGGCTGGCCGCACCCGAGGGGCTGGTGCTGCCCCGCACCCCTTCCGAAGTCCAGGCGCTGCGCCACGACCTGCGGCGCGAGAGGGGTTTGCGCCTTGTGGCGTCGAATCCTGCGACGGCGCTGTATGATCTGTTTCTTGCCGGGCCGATGCCCAGGGGCCTTGGTGATGCGCTGCAGCGGCTGGGGCTTGGGCGCTGCGGTTTCAGCGGCGCCTTGGCCGGGGCGCTGGACAGGCGCATGGCGGCAAATCTGGTGGCGCGTTTCGGCGCGGCGGGATTGTTTGCGATGAATCGCGATTTCCAACGATTCGACCTGTTTCTCACCGCGGCGCGCGGCGTGCCGTTGGCGCAGGTGGCAGATTTCCTTGCGACCCGCAGCCCACAGCCTCGTGCACGCCTGGATCCGTTGTCTTTGGCGTTGCCCATTCAGGTCGAAAGCGGTCTTGCGCGCGCCGTTGCCCGCCAGTTTGCTGCCGATTATGCGGCGATCGGGCTGGAAACCCGCCTGCGGCTGAGCCTGCACATTCGCTGCGCAGCCTGACATGCCGGATAAAAGCCTTTAAAATCCGATAGGTTAAGGCTCCGTTCACCGCAACCTGCCAATACTGGGGGTGGGTGTAGGAACGGGTGTGTGATGGCAGGGCAGTCAAATGCCGCGCCAGTCATCATCAAGCGGAAGAAGATTATCCAGGCGGGCGGTCACCACGGTGGGGCGTGGAAGGTTGCCTATGCTGATTTCGTGACGGCCATGATGGCCTTCTTCATGCTGATGTGGCTGTTGAACGCGACAACGGAAAAGCAGCGCAAGGGGCTGGCGGATTATTTCAACCCGGTGATCGCGGTGAACCGCATCTCGGGCGGCGGTGACGGGGCCTTTGGTGGCGATTCGGTGTTTTCCGAAGAGACTCTGGCGCGAAACGGCACAGGGGCCTCTGCCGCACAGCCCACCGAGGCGCAGCAGGCGCAGGGTCTGGCCGAGGGCGGGCCGGAAAGTGCCGGCGACGCCATTCTGCTGCGCGAGGTGGAAAGGGCGCTGACAGCGCGTGGCGGCGAAAGCATGACAATGGAACGCGCGCTGCGGCATGTGGTCACAAAGGTGACGGACGAGGGCTTGGTCGTCGAAATCTTTGATTTGCCCGACGTGCCGCTGTTTGCCCCCGACAGTGCCGAACCGGCACCCGTGCTGCGCGACATTGCGGCCCTACTGGCGGAAACGCTGGCGCTGACCACAAACGGGCTGGCGGTCAACGGCCATGTGCGCGCCTATCCCATCACATTGATCGAGAACCCGGTCTGGCCTCTGTCCACCGCCCGTGCCCAGATGCTGCGCGGGTTGATGGAAACCGCAGGCCTGCCGCCCCAGCGTGTGCACCGCATCAGCGGCCACGCCGACCGCAAACCCGTGACGCCTGACCCGATGGCGGTCCGCAACAACCGGATGGAGGTGATTCTGCTGCGCAGAGACAGATGAAAGCATCTGCCAATAGCACGGGGCGGCCAAGGAAACGGATCAAGTTTTATCCGTTAGGCCGATCTTAAACCCGCGCGCGCAGTCTGGCGGCATCGATATGTCGAAGCAGCAGAAAGGCGCTTTCCCCCATGACGATTTCCTCCTCGCTCAACGCCGGTGTTGCCGGGTTGAATGCCAATGCGACCCGGCTGGCCACCATTGCTGACAACATCGCCAACTCCGGCACCTATGGCTACAAACGGGCTGCGGCCGACTTCCACGCCATGGTGCTTTACGGCGACAACCGCTCAACCTATGCGGCGGGGGGGGTGCGCAGTTCCACCATGCGACTGATCGACGAACGCGGCCCGCTGATCGCCACGTCGAACCCCACCGACATTGCGGTGGACGGGCGCGGTTTCCTGCCTGTCACCAATATCGGGGCGCTGGATGACACCTCGGGCGATTATCCGGTGGCGTTGACCACGACCGGCTCGTTTCGTCCCGATGAAAACGGCATCCTGCGCTCGGCGTCCGGTCTGGTGCTGATGGGCTGGCCCGCGGCTGCCGACGGGTCACTGCCCGATGTGCCGCGTGACGCGATGACCGCGCTGGAGCCTGTGCGGGTCAACCTGAACCAGAATGTCGCCAACCCCACGACGCTGATGAATTTCGGCGTCAACCTGCCCGCTACTGAAACGATGGCTGGCGCCTCGGGTGATCCGATCAACCTAACGGTGGAGTATTTCGGCAATCTTGGCACGTCGGAAACCATGGATGTCACCTTCACCCCCACGGTGCCGGGCACGGGTGCGTCAAACGAATGGACGATGGAAATCACCGATACCGCGACCGGGACTGTGGTGGGCGAATACATATTGACCTTTGACGCCACGCAGGGTGCGGGCGGCACGCTGGCCAGCGTTACCACGGTGTCAGGCGGGGCCTACGACGCCGCAACCGGCAGCATAGCACTGGGCCTGCCTGGCGGCGCGATTGATTTCAACATCGGCATTCCGGGCGAACCCAATGGCATGACACAGCTTTCCAGCAGCTTCTCGCCCACGGCCATCAGCAAGAACGGTTCGCCCGTTGCCAGCCTTGCATCGGTCGAGATTGACGAGAACGGCTATCTGCATGCGATCTATGATCAGGGCTTCAGCCGCCGCATCTACCAGATTCCAGTGGTGGATGTGGCCAACCCCAACGGCCTGGTGTCGCTGTCAAACCAGACCTATCAGGTGTCGCGCGACAGCGGTGCCTTCTATCTGTGGAATGCGGGTGACGGTCCCACGGGTTCGACCATGGGTTTCTCGCGCGAGGAATCGGCGACCGATGTGGCGGGCGAACTGACACAGCTGATCCAGACCCAGCGCGCCTATTCGTCGAACGCCAAGATCATTCAGACAGTGGATGAGATGTTGCAGGAAACCACCAATATCAAGCGCTGACCCGGCGGAGGATGAGGCATGAGCATTTCGTCAACACTGTCTACTGCGCTGTCTGGCCTGACGGTGGCATCCCGCGCGGCGGAAATTGCATCATCCAATGTGGCCAATGCCCTGACCGAAGGCTACGCGCGCCGCGAACTGGAACTGGGTGCCCGCGTGACCGGCGGCAGCGGTCAGGGCGTCAGCGTGCGGGGGATCAACCGCGTGATCGACCGGGCGCTGCTGAATGATCGGCGGCTGGCCGATGGCAGCGCGGCGGAACGTGACCTGCGGGCCGGATTCCTGAAGGCGCTGGAAAACGCGCTGGGCGCTCCTGGCGACGCGGCTTCGCTGAGTGCCAGGTTCGCGGCGCTGGACACGGCATTGCTTGGTGCCGCCAGCCGCCCGGACAGCGAGGCGCGGCTGGACGCGGTCTTGCAGGCAGTGCAGACCATTGCCGCGCAGCTCAGGTCAACCGCCGCACTGGTGCAGGATGCCCGCGCGTCCGCCGACGACCGGATCGCCGAAGAGGTGGCGTTTGTGAACGGCGCACTGGCCCGGGTGGCCGAACTGAATACCACCATCCGCACCAGTCTCGGGTCAGGGCGCGATGCCTCGGCCTTGCTGGACCAGCGCCAGCAGCTTGTCGATGCGGTTGCCCGGGTTGTGCCACTGCGTGAGGTGGCGCGCGACGACGGGCAGGTGGCCTTGTACACCACATCGGGGCTCACGCTGCTGGATGGCCGCCCGATGGAGCTGGGTTTCGCGCCGGTTGGGCCAATCACTCCCGACATGACGCTGGCCTCTGGCGCGCTTTCAGGCCTTACGCTGAACGGGCGGGAATTCATCGCCATGGGCGGCACGCTGGCCGGGCACTTCGCGCTGCGCGACGATCTGGCCCCGGCGGCGCAAACCCGGCTGGATGCCGTGGCGCGCGACCTGGTGGAGCGGTTTGCCGACCCAGCCGTTGACGCCACGCTGGCCCCGGGCGACGCGGGCCTGTTCACCGACGCGGGCGGGGCCTTTCTGCCTGCCAATGAAACCGGCCTCGCGCAGCGTCTGATTGTCCATCCGGCAGCCGATCCAGCGCAGGGCGGCGCGCTTTGGCGCCTGCGTGATGGTCTGGCGGCACCGGCACCCGGGCCATCGGGTGACGGCGCATTGCCCGCGCGCTTGCAAGCGGCGCTTGTGGCTGCGCGGCAGACGGTGTCGGGCGGTTTCCTGCCCGGCGCGCGCAGTGCCGCGGGGCTGGCGGTGGACCTGGCTTCCGGGGCGGCCTCGGCACGGCTTGCTGCTGAATCGGCTGCCAGCTTTGCCGGCGCCCGGGCAGGCGCACTAAAACTGCAGGAGTTGCAGAACGGCGTCGATACCGACCACGAAATGCAACAGTTGCTGCTGGTGGAACAGGCTTATGCCGCAAATGCCAAAGTCGTTCAAACTGTGGACGAAATGCTGAAAATCTTGTTAGGAATATAGCATGGCCATGGTTTCATTGGGGGATATGGCGCAATCCTTCTTGCTGCGCCGTCAGAACGTGGCCTTGAAGGTGGATCAGCAGCGGCTTTCCTCTGAACTGGCACTGGGGCGTGTGTCCGACGCGGCGCAACATCTGCGCGCTGATCTTACGGGGCTGGGGGCCATGGAAATCACCCTTGCCCGGCTTGCCGGATACGCGACTATAACCGCCGAGGTTGCAGGACGTGCCGCAGCCATGCAGGGAGTGCTGGAACACATCGGCCATCTGACCCTTGATCACCGGGCAGCCTTGCTGAGCGCGGGCAGCGCGGGGACTGCGGCGACAGTTTCGGCGACGGCCCGCGAATCGCGCGCGCAGCTGGAGGCTGTGATCGCAGTGGTGAACACGCAATATGCCGGTCAGACATTGTTTGCCGGTGTGCAGGGCGACGGCCCGGCACTGGCCGATGCAGAAACGCTGCTGGCGGCACTCGAAACGGCCACCGCCGGGGCCGCTACGTCGACCGATCTGGAGGCTGCAGTGACCGCTTGGTTCGCCTCCCCGGGGGGCTTTGTGGCAACGCTGTATCAGGGCGGTGAGGCTCAGGGTCCGCTGTCCGTTGCGCAGGGAGAAAAGCTTGCTCTGGGTGTCACGGCTCGTGATCCTGCCATAGCGGATACACTCAAGGCTCTGGCACTGGGCGCTTTGGTGGACCGGGGGAGTTTTGCGGGCCAACCGGCCGCGCGGGCGCAGTTGCTGCAGCGCGCGGGCGAAAGCCTTTTTGGCAGCGAGGCTGCCCGGGTCGGGTTGGCGGCGCGTATTGGCCTGGCGGAGGCGCGACTCGAGCAGGCCCGGCTGCGCAACAGCGCCGAAGCCAGCGCACTGGATGTGGCGCGCAGCACAATGCTTGCGGTTGACCCCTATGAAACCGCCGTCCGTCTGGAGGCGACCACCACCCAGCTCGAAACGCTCTACAGCATCACCGCGCGGATCACGCGCCTCAGCCTTGTGGATTATCTGCGATGATGCGCCGCGCGTTGCTGCTGCTTTGCCTCGCGCTGCCGGTGCAGGCTGATCCGATCCGCATCAAGGATCTGGTTGAATTTGACGGCGTACGTGGCAATGATCTGGTGGGCTATGGCCTTGTCGTCGGACTCAATGGCACGGGCGACGGGCTGCGCAATGCGCCTTTCACCGAAGAAATCATGTCGAACCTGCTGGAACGACTGGGCGTGAATGTCGCGGGCGAAGATTTCCGGCCCAAGAACGTGGCGGCTGTTTTCGTTACGGCTGCCCTTCCGCCCTTCGCGCGTTCCGGTGGACGCATCGATGCGACAGTCTCAGCCATCGGCGATGCGAAAAGCCTGCTGGGCGGCACTCTGGTCATGACTCCTCTGAACGGCGCCGACGGCCAGATCTATGCCGTGGCACAGGGCACGATCATTGCCGGTGGCATCTCGGCCGAAGGTGAGGCGGCGCGTGTGGTGCAAGGCGTCCCAACCTCCGGGGTCATCCCCTCCGGCGCGCGGGTCGAACGCGAGGTGGAGTTCGACTTTGCCGGGCTCGAGTCGCTGCGGCTTGCGCTGCGCACGCCTGATTTCACCACGGCCGGTCGAATTGAGTCTGCGATCAACCGTGATTTCGGGCGTGGTGTTGCGGCGATGCTGGACGCTGGCACCGTGACGCTGGATCTGGGCGCGGCGCGCATGCAATCACCTGCGCATGTGCTGGTTCGCGTGGAAAATCTGACGGTAGAGCCTGAGACCCGCGCGCGGGTCGTGGTCGATCAGCGGTCAGGTACCATCGTAATGGGGGCGGATGTCCGCATCAGCCGGGTCGCGGTTGCCCAAGGAAACCTGACGCTCCGAATTGACGAGACTCCTCAAGTCGTCCAGCCCAACCCCTTTGCCGCAGGTGAAACCATCGTATTGCCGCGCAGTACCGTCGGCATCGAAGAGGAAGCTGGCACCGGCCTCGCCGAAATCAGCGGCGGCACCTCGTTGTCCGAGGTCGTCGCAGGGCTGAACGCGCTGGGTGTGGCCCCGCATGACATGATCGACATCCTGAAGAGCATCAATGCCGCCGGGGCACTGCATGCAGAGTTTCTGGTGCGGTGAGGCCCCGCTGCGGTCGCGGGGCCGGATCATGCCGCGGTGCCATGGCTCAAACAGGCATCAGGGCTACAGGTAGCTGCGCACCAGCGCGCCGGAAACCAGCGCCCAGCCATCCGCCACCACAAAGAACGCCAGCTTGAACGGCAGGGCGACAATCGCTGGCGGAACCATCATCATTCCCATCGACATCAACACCGCAGCCACCACCAAGTCTATGATCAGAAACGGCAAGAAGATAAGAAAGCCGATCTCGAAGGCGCGCTGCACCTCGGACAACAGGAATGAGGGCACAAGCAGAGACAATTCCGCATCTGCAGCGACCCCTTGCGCGCCCGGGCGCAGGGCCTGAAGGCTGGCAAATGTATCCGGGTCCAGCCGCGCCGCCATGAAGCTGCGGAACGGTGCCAGAGTGGCGTTGAACGCGGTTCGCAGATCGGTTTCGTTCCGGGTCAGGGGTTCGATGCCTTCGGTCCAGGCGGCGGTAAACACCGGGTCCATCACGAACCAGGTCAGAAAAAGCGCAAGGCTAACGATCAGCATGTTCGGCGGGGCCTGTTGCAGCCCGATGGCCTGCCGCAGGATCGACAGAACCGTGACGATGAAGGGAAAGCAGGTGATCATGATGGCCAGCCCCGGCACCAGGCTCAGCAGCGTGATCAGCGCCAAGAGCTGTACGCTGCGCAGGCCCAGGCTGCCCTGATCGCCGAAATCAAGCGTCAGTTCTTGCGCCAGCGCGGGCCCGGCCTGCAGGCCAAGTGCCAATGCCAAACCGACAAACCGGATCAAAGCCCGCTGCCCGGGGTTGCAACTTCGGTCAGGCGCACCGCCAACTGGCCCGCCTGTTCGCCGTCCATCTCCTGCAGCTCACCCCGGGCGATCAGCCTGTCGCCGATGTAAAGCTCCACCGGGTCATCGACCCGCCGGTCCAGTGGCAGCACGGCATCACGCTGCAGGCGCAAAAGGTCACGCACCAGGGGGCGTGCCTTGCCGACCGAGACGATGACTTCGATCGGCACCCGGGCGAAGGGGCTGGCGGCGGGATCATCCATGTTTGCGCTCCTTTTCGGTCAGGTCGTAAAATCCGCGCAGGGCGGCCGTGATGTCGGCGATCGCGCGGTCCAGGTCGATGCGGGTTTCGCTGTCGCCCAGACGCAGATAGGCCTGCCCCTCGCCCAGGCTCGGCTCCTCCAGCAGTGTCAGGGGCAAACTGCACGTACGGTCGATCAGCGATTCGGCAGCGGCGCGGGCGGCGGGGCTGATTACAAGCGTGACCGGGGTGTCGGCCATGCGCTCGGCCAGTGGCATCAGGCTTTCCAGCACCAGGGGGGCCAATGCCGCCCGGGCCATTTCCGGCAGCAGCCGGGTCACGATATCCTGCAACAGGGGTTCCACGCCGCGCAGCACATGCAGCCGTGCCTCGTGATAGGTGAAGCCCAGCGCTTGAAGGTTGCGGGCAAGGTCCAGTTTGAGCCGCGAGTGTTCATCGGTGGTGGCAGTTGCGGCATCATCCCAGCCAGCGGCGTAGCCCTGTTCATAGGCGGCAAGGCGCGCCTCTTCCAGCGCGGTAAGATCGGTCACAACAGTGCCCTCTGCCACCCTGTCGGCGCTTCCGAACACCTCCAGCCGCAAGCCCCGCATCAGCGCCGCTCCTCTTCCAGATCCATCCAGCCGCGCAGAATCTCGACTGATTCCACTTGCCTTTCAGCGATAAGCCGGCGCAGCCGAGCCATAGGGTCTGAAGGCACGTCAAACTCATCGGCATGGGGCAGAATGGCCATTGGAGGCAGATCGGTGCCATCGTCAATTTCGCCCGTCAGAACGCGGGGGCTGTCAGCAACCGCAGCGGTGCCAGGCAGCGCCAGTGGCGGCGCCGGCGGTGCGGGCAGGCCACGCGCCGACGCGCCAAGCACCGGCCGGATCACGAACAGCCCGAGAATCAAAGCCACCACCGCCAGCACCACCAGTTGCAGCGCCCGCATGACATCAAATCCGGCAAGACCCGCAAATAGCCCGGCTTCGGCCAAAGTGCCCAGTTCCGCGATAGGTTCGAAGGCCAGCGAACGCAGCGTCAGCACGTCGCCGCGCGCCTCATCCAGCCCGACAGCCGAGGCCACAAGGTCGCGAAGAACGGCCAGTTCTTCATCCGGGCGCGGCTGCCAGGTTACTGTGCCATCTTCCGCCGTGACGCGCAGCCCATCGACGAGCACCGCCACAGAAATGCGCCGCAGGGCACCCGGAGCGCGCAGCACCTCGCGCTGGGTTTCCGATACTTCGAAATTCACCGTCTCTCGCGTTTCCGAGGCCTGGCTCTGCCCGCCGCCGGCTGTGGCCGCATCTCCGTCGGGCAGGTTGGAGGCCACCGTGACATCGCCCGCGCCATCCTGGGACGTCTCGGTTTTTTCCTGCGTCTCCGAAGAGATCGCCACGCGGCCTTGCGGATCAAAGCTGCGTTCGACGATCTGCTCACGCGCGGTTTCCAGATCGACGCTGACCTCGACCACGGCCTTGCCGGGACCGACCCTTGCCGCCAGCAGCCGTTCGACATTTCCTCGCAGTTCTGCCGCGCGATCCTGACCTGTGCCGGGCATGGCGCCCTCATCCGCAGTCACCACAAGGCCGCCCACCGAATCGATCACCGCAACATCTTCGGGGCGCAGCCCGGCCACCGCCGCAGCCACCAGGTGTTTCAGTGCGCGGGCTTGCTGGTCGGACAGGCTGCCCGAAACGGTCGTCACCGTGACGCTGGCCGTTGCGCGCTGGTCGCGCAAGAATGGCTGGCCCTGCGCTGTGGCGATATGCACGCGCGCCGCCCTGATCTGCGGGTTTGCAAGTATCGTGCGCGCCAATTCCCCCTCTTTCGCGCGCAGATAGGCGGCATCGAACATCTGCGACGTGGTGCCAAAGCCCGACAGCCCGTCCAGAAGTTCGTAGCCACTGGTGCCCGCAGCCGGCAGGCCCTCTGTAGCGAGCGTCATGCGCAGTTCGTCTCTTTGGCTGGAGGGAACATGGATCGAATCGCCCCGCACCTCATAGGCGACGCCAAGCTGTTCGAGGGCCTGCACCACTTCACCTGCCGCGGAGGCATCAAGACCGGCGTAAAGCAGGGCCATGCCGGGTGCGCCCGCAGCGCGCGACAGGCCGAGAACCGCCGCAAACATCGCCAGGGTGGCCGCGATGACGATGATCCGGCGTCGTATGTCCAGCGCGGTCCACAACGAAAGCAGGTTCTGCACGGCCATTCTCCGGTTGGGGGCTTCTGCCCGTCCGGCCCAGTCTTGGCGGATCCGGCTTAACAATCGGTTAGTGACCACAGGGCTATAAGAAGCAGATCACAGACCGCCGGAGAGGATGATGGCCGACACCGATGCCTTGCCCGAAGCCCCACCCAAGCGCGCCCGCTGGCCCATGCTATTGGGCAGTCTGCTGGCGCTGCTGCTGGGTGCGGGCGGCTTTTATGCCACGTTTTCCGGCCTGATTCTCGCACCTCACGCCGACGCACAGGCAGAGGGAGAGAATTTGGAGGAAGCAGCCGGGCCATTGCCCGACATCACCTTCGTGCCCGTCGATCCGGTGGTTATCACGCTTGGCCCCGGTGCGCAGAACAAGCACCTGCGGTTCACGGCGCAGTTGGAGGTGGCAAAACCAACCGCAGCCGAGGTTGTGCTGCTGATGCCGCGCATTCTGGACGTGCTGAACAGCTACCTGCGCGCGGTCGAGGTGGCGCAGCTGGAAGACCCGGCAGCGCTGTTGCGGCTGCGCGCGCAGATGCTGCGCCGCGTGCAGATCGTCACGGGCGATGGGCGGGTGCGTGACCTGCTGATCACCGAATTCGTGCTGAACTAAGGAGAATGCCATGGATGTCATCGCCGATATTCTGATGGTGGCAGGTGCTTTTGGCGCTGCCGTCTACTGCTATGTGCTGGCGCAGCGGCTGAAACGTTTCACGACCCTGGAAAGCGGGATGGGCGGTGCCATTGCCGTCCTTTCGGCGCAGGTCGATGACATGACCCGGGCGCTGGAGCGGGCGCAGGCGGCTGCGGCCGGATCTGCCACAACGCTTGAGGCGTTGACCGCCCGCGGAGAGGCTGTGGCAACGCGGCTGGAATTGCTGATGGCCTCGCTGCACGACCTGCCGGAACCGAAGGTCACAGGCACCGAAGCGACAGATCACCGGCCACGATTCGCACGACGGCGTGCGTCGCGCGACATGCAGGAGGCTGCCGAATGAGCGCAAGACGGGGCCGTAGGGCCGGACGCGGCACACTGATCATCCTTGCGCTGCTGCTGGCCTGTTCTGCGGCATTGCGGATCGGTGCGGGCGTTGGCGTGGCACTGGCCCGCGCTCCGGACGCGGGGGCAGATGCTGACGCGCCTCTCGTCTGTCCCTCGCCGCCGCTTGCCCTGGCCGAGGCCTTGCTGGCTCGCGAGAATCAGGTGCGGGTGCAGGAGGATGCCCTGGCACAGCGTGTTGCCGCGCTTGCCCTCGCCGATGCCGCCATCACCCGACGGATGGCGGCGCTTGAATCCGCCGAGGCTGATCTGGCCGCCACGCTGGCGATGGCTGACGGCGCGGCAGAGGCCGACCTCGCGCGGCTGACAGCGGTGTATGAAACGATGAAACCGAAAGACGCGGCCAATCTTTTTGCCGCCATGGACCCGGAGTTTGCGGCCGGTTTTCTGGGCCGCATGCGCCCGGATGCGGCTGCCGCCGTTCTGTCGGGCCTGCCTGCCGAGGCTGCCTATGCCATCAGTGCACTGCTGGCCGGACGCAACACCGCCGTGCCGACCGAATAGACGGTGAGGCTTTGTTAACCCGGCTCTGTCAGCTTTGCCCCTGGGCGCAGACAGCCCGGCACGCAGCAGGAGAACAGCATGATCGGCCTGATTGGCATTGCGGTGATCTTCGTCATGGTCTTCGGCGGCTATCTTCTGGCCGGTGGCAAAATGGGCATCATCCTGAAATCGCTGCCTTTCGAGATGATCATGATCGGGGGCGCTGCAACCGGCGCTTTCCTGCTGTCAAATGATTTTGCAGCGGTGAAGCATACGCTGAAAGATGTTGGCAAAGTGTTCAAGGGCGCCCGCTGGCGGCCCGCTGACTACCGTGATCTGCTGTGCCTGCTGTTCGAACTGATCCGCATCGCGCGCAACAATCCCGTGGGGTTGGAAGAACATATCGAAAACCCGCACGAATCGGCCGTTTTCACCCGCTACCCCCGCATCCTGCACGACCATGAGGCGGTTGACCTGATCTGCGACACGCTGCGTGCGGCCTCTATGAACTACGACGATCCGCACCAGGTGGAGGAGGTGCTGGATAAAAGGATGGAAACGGCACACCACCATGCTCTGCATTCCAGCCATGCCCTGCAAACCGTGGCCGATGCGCTGCCCGCGTTGGGTATCGTCGCGGCGGTTCTGGGGGTTATCAAGACCATGGGCTCCATCGACCAGCCCCCCGAGATTTTGGGCAAGATGATCGGCGGCGCTCTGGTTGGCACCTTTCTGGGTGTGTTTCTGGCCTATGGTCTCGTCGGCCCCTTTGCCACGCGGGTGAAGGCGGTGATTGAGGAAGACGGGCATTTTTATGCCCTGATCCGCGAGGTTCTTGTGGCCAATCTGCACAACCATCCCGCCAACATCTGCATCGAAGTGGGCCGGCAGAACACGCCGCACCATGTCCGCCCCAGTTTCGGCGACCTTGAAGATGCGTTGCGCGCTTTGAAGCAGGAGGCGGCATGAAAGCCCTGATTCTCTGGTTGCTTTTGCTGGCACCTGCGGCTTTGGCGGCACCGGTGGTGGTGAAATCTGGCGAACATGCCGGATTCACCCGGCTGGTGCTGGAGCTTGATGGGGCGCAAGGCTGGCAACTAGGTCGAACAGCAGATGGCTACGCGCTGCGGCTTGACGGTACACCTCGTTTTGACCTCACCGAGGTTTACCGCCTGATCCGGCGCGACCGGCTATCGGCGATCTGGGCCGACCCGGAGACGGGCGAATTGCGTCTGGGCCTGGGCTGCGCATGCCATGCACAGCCCTTCGCCTTCCGCCCGGACATTCTGGTGATAGACTTGCATGACGGCCCGCCTCCTGACGGCTCAGCCTTTGAAAACCCTGTGACAGGCGTTGTGCTGCCTTTGCAGGCGAAAGGCGTGGCACAGCGACCCAAAGCCAGACCTGCCAGGCCCATGGATTTGCCTCAGCTGGAAGATCCGGCGCTGACCGGGCTGCGCGATGCGCTGCTGGAACAACTGAGCCGCGGCGTCGCACGTGGCGTGGTCGATATGGCAACGGAACTGCCGACCGCCGGTCCTTTGCGCCCTCTGGCGCAGATGCGGGTCGGTGCCGAGCCGGGCTTTGACGCCGCCCCGGCCGATCGCGAGGAGGGTCATCTGACAGGTGACGGTTCACGCTGTATGAGTGATGCGCAGCTTGACGTTTCGGGCTGGGGCAGCGACCAGCCTGTGGCCGCGCAGATGGCAGCGGGGACGGCCGGGCTGCTCGGCGAATTCTTTGCCCCCGACGAGGCCGGAATTGGACGGGCCCTGCGGCAATTGTTGTATCTGGGCTTTGGTGCTGAAGCATTGCACCTGTTGCGCCACTTTGGCTCCGGTTTGCCGGACCGCGCAATCTTGGACAGCATGGCACGCATCATGGATGACGGGCAAGCGCAGGATGGCGCTTTTGCCGGAATGGCCCCTTGTGACACGGCGGCAGCGCTATGGGCCACACTGGCCGCGCCACAAGGGGTACCGCAAGCGAATACCGCCGCAGTCTTGCGCAGTTTTTCGGCTCTGCCGCTGCATCTGCGCCGGCATTTGGGGCCGGGGTTGGCAGAGCGGTTTCTGGCGCGTGGTGAAACCGGGGTTGCCCGTGCGATCCGCGACGCCATTCTGCGCGCCGGGCCTGATTCTGACCCCGCGGTGCAGCTGATGAATGCCGAATTGGATATGGCGCAGGGTCAGACAGCCACTGCAGAACAGGCTCTGGCGGATTTGGCGGCGGAATCAGGCCCCGGCCATGCCGATGCGATGATCGCGTGGGTTGAGCAACTGGTGGCAACAGGGAGGCCGGTCGATCCGTCGACGGTCACGACGCTGGCTGCGCTTTCGCAAGAACATCGGGGCGGCACGCGGGAGCCCGCGTTGCAAAGGGCGCATATTCTGGCGCTGGCCGCCGCTGGTGATTTCGACTCGGCATTTGCCTTGCGTGACCAGTCGCCGGGTGCGGAGGCAGGCCTTTGGACAATACTGGCGGAAAGCGGCCCCGACAGCGCGCTTCTGGCACATGGAATACGTCCGGCAGGCGAATTGCTACCAGATGTCACAGACGCGACCCGCACCCGGATTGCAGAGCGGCTCATCCGTCTTGGCCTCGGCGCTGCCGCCTTGCACTGGCTGCAGCCTGAAACAACCGCTGGGGACGGCCATCGATTGCTTGCGGCGGAAGCTGAGCTTGCGCGGCGCGATGCGCGGGCGGCGTTGCGGCATCTGGCCGGGCTTCCGGGTGAAGCCGCGGAAAGCCTGCGCGCAAAGGCAGCATTGCAACTGGGAGATGCCGCGATGGCTGCAACGGCCTATGAGCAACTCGATGACCGCCCAGGTCAGCTTTCAGCCGCAAAGCTGGCGGAGGACTGGGCGCAGCTCGCGGCAGACAGTCCCCCGCCGTGGCAGTCGGCTGCGGTGCTGGCGACGGAACCCTTGCCGACGGCCGATGGCGCGCTGGCCCGGGCGAATGCGCTGATTGCCGAGAGTTCTGCGGCCCGCACGACGCTTACCGGCCTGTTGGCAGCCACGCCAAACCCGTGAGCGATTACCGGATGGAAAGACTCACACGCTAGCCTGTCATCACCCGGCAGAATGCCGGACACCCAAGGATCATGTCATTGACCGCACTCAAGCGACCCGGCCCTGCGAGGTTGTTCCTGGCAGTTCTTTTGCTAGCGCTGCCTGCTGGCCACCTAGGCGCCACACCTGGCGAGCTTTGTCTTCAGGCCGCCGCTGTTGCGGCGCAACGCAGTGGTGTGCCCTCAACGGTGATGCAGGCCATCACGCTGACGGAAACCGGGCGCGGCGAACATGGCAGGCTTGTGCCCTGGCCCTGGTCCGTCAATGTTGGCGGTGAAAGCCACTGGCTCGCCTCGCGGGATGAAGCCATTGACCTTGTCGCAAACGTGCTTGCCGAAGGTCGCAGCAACGTTGACGTCGGATGCTTCCAGCTCAACTATCGCTGGCACGGTGCGGCATTCGCGGCCCTGTCCGACATGTTCGATCCAGCCCAGAATGCAGACTATGCGGCTGACTTTCTGAAACGGCTTCATGCGCAGACGGGCGATTGGACTGATGCGGTCGGTGCCTATCATTCCTCCACGCCGGAAAATGCCGAACGCTATCTGGCGCGCTATGCCACTGTTCTGGCCACATTTGACCCGTCGTTGCCGCAGATGGCAATCCCGTCGGCCCGTGCCAACGGGTTTCCGTTGTTGATGGCGGGCGCGATGGGGTTGGGTGCCTCGCTGGTTCCTCGGACTGCCGCCAGGCATCGACTGATCGGAGACTGAGATGACCCTGCCACGCCTGACCCTGCGCAACCTTTTTCAACCGACGATTCTGCTTGCCTTGGCGCTGATGGCGGTGATCGTGATGATGGTGCTGCCGGTTCCGTCCTGGATGCTGGACATCGGTCTCGCGTTGTCCTTTGCGCTGGCCATCCTGATGTTCACTGTCACCCTGTTCATCGAGCGCCCGCTGGAATTTTCAGCCTTTCCCACCATCCTGCTGGCCTCGCTGCTGTTGCGGCTGTCACTGAACGTATCGTCAACCAAGCTGATCATCGGCCAGGGCCACACGGGTACGGACGCAGCCGGCCATGTGATCGAGGGTTTTGCAAATTTCATCATGGATGGCAGCGTGCTGCTGGGGGTGGTGATCTTTTGTGTGCTGATGATCGTGAATTTCGTTGTGATCACCAAAGGCGCAGGCCGGATGGCCGAGGTGGGTGCGCGTTTCGCGCTGGATGGCATGCCGGGCAAGCAACTGGCGATCGACAGCGACATGGCGGCGGGTGCTATCGGTCATGCCGAGGCAAAGGCGCGGCGGGAGAGTGAGCTGGCCGAGACGAATTTCTTCGGCTCCCTCGACGGCGCATCGAAATTCGTGAAGGGCGATGCGGTGGCCGGCCTCCTGATCACAGCGCTGAACATCGTGATGGGGTTGATCATGGGTGTGGCGGTGCATGGCATGCCCTTGGGTGAAGCCTTTGAAACCTATGCCATTCTTACGGTGGGCGATGGGCTGGTCAGTCAGATTCCGGCCGTGATCATCTCGGTTGCGGCGGCTTTGCTGCTGGCCCGCGGCGGGGCCCGCGGTGCAACGGATGTATCATTCTTCGCGCAACTGGGCAGGTATCCGGGTGCCTTGGGCACTGTCGCCGCCCTGATGGCGCTGTTCGCGCTGGTGCCGGGCCTGCCCTTTCTGCCTTTCATGATCGGCGCGGTGATTCTGGGCGGTGCCGCTGTCGTTGGCGTGCGCAGGCCGGTGGCGGCTGATCCCTTGCCACTGCTGACCGAGGTTGCCCGCGCGCGTCCGATGGGCGATGTGCTGGATTTTGACGATATCCACATCGAATTTGCGCCTGATCTGGTTGCCATGGTGCTTGATCCTGCCACCGGCCTCGATGCCCGAATCACCAATATGCGGGTGCATGTGGCCAGTGCCTTTGGCCTGATCCTGCCCGAGATCCGCCTGACCGACGAGGCGAACCTTCCGCCGGGCACCTACCGCATCCGGCTGCAGGGGGTGGAGCGTGTCCGCGACCGGTTGGAGCCGGACCGTACCCTGGTGCTGCTTGCCGAGGGAGTCCCCGCACCCGAGGGGCAGGATGTGCGTGAGCCGGTCTACGGCGCCCCCGCCCGGTGGATTCTGACGGATGATCAAGAGGATGCAGCCCTTGCAGGCCTGACTGTGGTGTCTCCGGCCGAGGTTCTGGCGACACATCTGCTGGAGGTGATGAAGGCCAATCTGGCCCGGCTTTTGACACTGAAGGGTCTGCGCAGGCTGCTGGATGAGTTCGTCAACATTTCGGATCCTGCGCGCGCCGCTGCCAACCGGCGCCTGCTGGAAGAGCTTGTGCCCGAAAAGGTGCCGGTGGACCTGCTGCTGACAGTGCTGCGCCTGTTGCTGGAGGAGCGAGTGTCGGTCCGCAATCTCCCGCTGATCCTTGAAGCGATTGCCGAAGCGCGCGGTCTGGGGGTGCCAGAGGCAATCTGCGAACATGTGCGCCAGCGGCTGGGTTTTCAGCTGGTGGCCGAGATGAAGCGTCCGGATGGTACGATCCCGCTGATCCAATTGGCTCCGGAATGGGAAAAAACCTTTGCGATCCACCAGATTGATGGCGAGCGTGGCTTGCGTGACGTGGCCCTGCCGCCCGAGGCTTTTGGTCGTCTGGCCAATGGTTTGGCCGAGCGGCTGAACCGGGCGGCGGAAACCGGCGTCTATCCGGCCCTTGTCACCTCGACGCTGCGCCGGCGTTTTCTGCGCACCGTGATGGCGGCAAAGGGGCTGAGCGCGCCGGTTCTGTCCTACGAGGAAATCGGGGTGGAGGCACGGCCTGCCATGGTGGGTCTGGTGCCGGCATGACTGACCTCACCGCTGCGCTCACCCAACTGACAGGGCTGGGGCAGGCCGCGCTCTGGTCGGCATTTCTGGTGTCTTTGCGCGTTGGTGCGGTGATGGCACTGCTGCCCGCCTTTGGCGAGCAGGTTGTGCCACAGCGCGTGCGGCTGGTGCTGACACTGGCCTTTACCGCCGTGATCCTGCCCGTGGTAGCCGAGCGGCTGCCAACTGACGGCTTTATTGTTCCGTTTGCAGCGGAAGTCGTGGCCGGACTCGCTTTGGGCATCGGTTTGCGGCTCTTCATTCTGGCTTTGCAGATCGCGGGCACCATTGCCGCGCAGGCGGCCTCGCTTTCGCAGCTGTTCGGGGGGGCGGGGCCGGAACCTCAGCCTGCCATTGCCAATCTGCTGGTGCTGGCCGGGTTGGCGTTGGCGGTCAATACCGGGCTGCATCTGCGCGCGGCCGAGGCAATGATCCTGTCCTACGACGTCTTTCCAGCGGGTCGACTTCCCCGGGCCGCCGATCTTGCAGACTGGGGTCTGGGGCAGGTCACGCGTGCCTTTGGGCTGGGTTTTACCCTGGCCGCACCGTTTGTGATTGCCTCAGTCATCTATAACGTGGCCCTTGGCGTGATCAACCGGGCCATGCCGCAATTGATGGTTGCCTTTGTCGGCGCTCCGGCGTTGACCCTCGGCGGCCTTGTGCTGCTGGCGGTGACAGCACCTGTTGCGCTCTCGCTTTGGGTGCATGCACTTCAGGCGCATCTGGCGGCCCCGTTTGCGCCGCTGCCATGAGCGAAAACGAAGAAAGCGGCGAAAAGCAGTTCGATGCCTCTGACCGGCGGCTGGAGGAGGCGCGGGCGCGTGGCGAACTTGCCCGCTCGCCCGATCTTGTCGCGGCGGCGAGTTATGGCGGGTTTCTGCTGGCCGCGCTCTATGCAGGCGGGCCCGCGTTGCGCGCGGCAGGCGATGCCGGGGCGCAGTTGCTTTCAAGTTCTGACCGGCTGGCCCCGCAGATGATGGCGCAGGGCGCCGCCCCGCTGGCCACCCTGCTTCTGGAGTTTGGCCTGGCGCTGGCGCCGTTCTTCCTGTTTCCCGCTCTGGCGGCATTTTCCACACTGCTGGCGCTGCAAACGATCGTGTTCACGCCGGACAAGCTGGCGCCGAAGTTGAACCGCCTGTCCCCCCTGCAGGGGCTGATGACAAAATTCGGTCGGTCGGGGCTGTTCGAATTCGGGAAAAGCCTGGTCAAGCTTTTGGTGATTGCGGGTATTCTGGGCCAGTTCCTGTTCCGGCGGTCGGATGACATTCTGGGATCTGTTCATCTTGCACCGGCAATCTCCACCGTCGTGTTGCTGCAGCTGCTGGTGGCATTTCTGTCATTGGTCGTGCTGATCGCCGTGGTGATCGGAGCATTGGATTATCTCTGGCAGCGTCAGGAGCATTTGCGCCGTCACCGGATGTCACGTCAGGACATGCTGGATGAGGTAAAAGGCAGTGAAGGCGACCCGGCGATGAAGGCGCAGCGCAGACAGCGCGGGCAGGAGATTGCGACCAACCGCATGCTGGCCGATGTGCCGAAGGCCGATGTGGTGGTGGTCAACCCCACACATTACGCTGTGGCGCTGAAATGGTCGCGCGGCGACCAGCGCGCGCCGATCTGTCTGGCCAAGGGCGTTGACGAGATTGCACTGCGCATTCGCGAAAAGGCTATCGCGTCCGGCGTGCCGTTGCATCATGATCCGGAAACGGCTCGGGCGCTTTACGCCAGCGTCAAGGTGGGTGAACAGATCCGGCCCACGCAGTATCGCGCCGTCGCTGCCGCCATCCGGTTTGCCGAGGCGATGCGCGCAAGGGCCGGAGTGGCGCGATGACCCGCCGTGCCGAAATGGCGCGCCTAGCGGCACTCAGCGGGCTGATCCTGGACCTGCGGCTGGCCGAGCTGAGCGTCGTGGCGCAAGCGCGCGAGGCCAGTCTGGCTCACCTGCGGGCGCTTGTTGCGGAACCTGGCGTTGGGCTGGACCCGCTGCCAGCCGCTCAGGCCGCACTGCGCTATCAGCATTGGGCCGATCAGCGTCGCGCTGCGATCAACCTGATGCTGGCGCGGCAGACGGCGGCGTGGCAGGTGGCACAGGACGAAGCGCGTCGCGCCTTCGGCCGTGCAGAGACTCTGGCCAAGATACAGACAAAACTGGAAAAAGAGCTCAGATCGCAGGGCTGACACAACCCGGCAGTGTCTAGCTGTCTTGCCGCATGATGTCGACGATCAACACATCCGACACCATGTCGCCCAGCACCTGCTTCGCCGTTTCCAGCAACGCTTTGCGCAACAGGACAAGGTTGGAGCCATCTGTGAACGCCCCGCGAAATCCACCTGCATTGGCATGATCGAACAGCACCTGAAGCATGCCGTCGCGCAGTTTCGGCTCGCGCAGATACACCGCTTCTGAATTGCCCTGCGTCACCTCGAGGCTCAACGCGAGGATCACCAACGCCGCCACTCGTCCATCTTCCACCACCGGCACGACAAACTGGTTGTTCAGCTTGACATAATCCGGTGGAGCCTGGGTTTCAGCCTTGGCTTCAGGGGGTGGCGCGTCAGAGGACGGCGCGGGACGCAGGGCAAAGCCCGCGCCGCCCCCCGCGGCAAGGCCGAGCAAAGCAAGTAGCAGGGGTAGGATCTTGCGCATGACCTGTCCTTAATAAGGCAGCAGGATGTCGGTGATCTGCTGGCCATAGCGCGGCTGCTGAACGTCGCTGATCTGGCCACGCCCTCCATAGGCCACGCGGGCACCGGCGATCTTGTCATAGGTGATCTCATTCTGCCGCGAGATGTCGGTGGGCCGCACATAGCCGGTGACGACCAGCTCGCGCAGTTCGAAATTCACGCGCACTTCCTGTTGACCTGCGATGCGCAGCACGCCGTTCGGCAGTTCTTCAACCACCGTGGCCGCCACCCGCAACGTCAGCTTTTCATTGCGCTGCACCGATCCGTCGCCCGCGTAGCTGGATGCCGAAGTGGTGCGCACCGCCTCGGCCATGCTGGCACCGGCGGGAAGCTCCTCGTTCAGCCGCTGTGGGATGCCTAACAGCGCGGGCATGCCCATCGATTCGCTGCCCGTGCGGCTGCGACCGGTAGAATTGGATATTTCAGCCTTGTCGTCGATCTCGATCACCACCGTAAGGATGTCGCCGCGCCGCCCTGCGCGACGATCAGCAAACAGTGCCGCCTGCCCACCTGTCCAAAGCGAAGAGGCCTCTGTCGGCGTGTCAATCATCGCATCCAACGGCAGAGGGGTGGCATACATCGCATGCTGCGCCGTGCCTTCGAGTGGCGAAAAATCGGGCGCCTTGCCCACGTCTCCCAGCCGACCACAGGCCGCCGGCAGCAATGAGAGCAGCAGCAGCGGATACATCCGGATCATGGCATCGCACCCATTGCGCCAACGCTTACTTCACCGCCGGCGCCTATCCGGCCCGAAACCGTGCTGCGCGAGGCAAGGTTCATCACCCGGATGACGTCACCCACACCGCCGCGTGCCAGCGCCCGGCCTTCGGTCAGGATCGACAACCCGCCACCGGCGTAGTGCAGCGCCACGATCTGGTTGCGGTCCACGATGGCGGGGGGGCCGATGTCGGCGGCGCGGATCGGCCGCCCGGCATAAAGCGTGACGCGCGCCTCCTGTCCTAGGGCCAGTGACGGATCTTCCAGTGCGCCGGGAATCGCTTGGGCCACCAGCATCATGTCTGCGGGAGCCAGGATGGTTTCGGCCCGCAGGGTGCGCGTGGCGACCAGACTGTCGGCCTGCGCGGCAAACGGAAAAACAACCAGTAAAAGCAACGACTTCATCACTTCACCTGCGTGGTGGCGGCAAGCATCTGGTCGGCGGCGGTGATGACCTTGGCGTTCAGTTCATAGCCGCGCTGCGCCTTGATCAGTTCCGTCACCTCGCGAACGGCATCGACCGAGCTCTCCTCCAGATAGCCCTGCCGCAACGTGCCCAGCCCGTCCTGTCCCGCCGTGCCCTGCAGAGGCGGCCCAGATGCGGGGCTTTCGAGGTAGAGGTTCGAACCCATCGCCTCCAACCCCTTTTCATTGGTGAAACCGGCCAGGGACAGTTGTCCCAGCAGTTCGGGCTGCACCCGGTCGGCGAAATAGGCATAAACCTCGCCCGCCGCATTCACCGACAGGCTGCGCGCATCTGCAGGAATCGTCAGGCCCGGGGCAACCTGATGCCCGTCGGCGGTCACGATCAGACCGTCGCCCGTCCGTTTCAGCGCCCCGTCGCGGGTATAGGCGGAGAGGCCGGAGGGCAGCGTAACCTCCAGATAGCCGCGCCCCTCGATGGCCACGTCAAGATCGCCGCCGGTCTGGGTCAGCGAGCCTTGTGCCAGAACCACGGACACGGCTGCGGGCCGCACGCCCAGCCCCAGCTGCACCCCCGTCGGAAGCAGCGTGCCATCCTCGGCGGCCACTGTGCCGGGGCGTGCAAGCTGCTGGTAATGCAGATCGGCAAAATCGGCGCGGCGGGCGTTGTACCCGGTGGTGGACATGTTGGCGAGGTTATTGGACACGACATCGACGCGCATCTGTTGCGCGCTCATGCCCGAGGCAGCGATCTGCAAGGCTTTCATTGGCGTCTCCTATCGGCCCAGGGTCTGGATCACGCCGGCAAGGCGTGCATCTTCACGGTCAAGAAAGCCCTGACCCAGTTCATAGGCGCGCTGCACTGCGACCATCCGCGCAATCTCGGCCACGGGGTTGACGTTGGATTCTTCCAGCGCGCCTTGCAGCAGGGTGGCACCTTCGGCCGGTTCCACCCCTGCGGCGGCGGAAAACAACGTGCCGCCCTGGTGCCGCAGGTCGTTCGGATCCAGGGGCTGCCAGAGGCCTATGCGGGCCAGCGGCTGCCCGCCGGCCGCAAGGGTGCCATCCGCCCCCAGGGCGACCGGTCCGGCATCGGGCGGCACAAAGACCGGGGCCGCGCCCTGATCCAGCAGGCGGTGGCCGTCTGCGTTGACCAACTCGCCCTCGGCATTGGGGGTGAAGCTGCCCGCGCGGGTCAGCCGCTCGCCCTCCGGGGTTTCAATCAGGAAGAACCCTGGCCCCTGAATCGCGAAATCGAAGGCCGCGCCGGTCTGCACCAGCCCCGCCTGTGAAAGGTCGATATGCCGGGCGTCGGCATGGGCCATCGACAGTGAGGGCGCATCCTGCAAGCGGGCCACATGTTCGGCAAAGATGACGCCCTCGCGCCGAAATCCCGTGGTGGACAGGTTGGCAATATTGTGGGCCACCACCTGCATTTCGCGCATCAGGCCGGACTGGCGGGTCAGTGTGACATAGGCAGCAGCGTCCATCATCAACCCTCCGCTATCAGCGGAATCAGCGTTCCGGTGAAAAAACTGACCAGCGTTCCGGTCATGAAGCTCATCGAAACCCAGAACACCACCAGCATCGCCCCGACCTTTGGCACGAAGGTCAGCGTCATTTCCTGGACCGAGGTCAGCGCCTGAAACAGGCCGATCGTTACCCCGGCCACCAGCGCCACTGCCAGCAGCGGCGCAGAGATCTGCACGGCGATCCAGAGCCCCTCGCGCAATGTGTCGTAGATCACGGCCTCGGGCATCATACCGGCATCCTCAGGATCTCCTGATAGGCCTCCACGACTTTGTCGCGCACGGCGACCACGGTTTCGACGGCAAGCTCTGACGCGGCGAGGGCCTGCACCAGCGCATGCGGGTCTGCATCGCCGGTCATGGCGGCGCGGGCAGCATCTTCGCCCGCTGCCATCGTTTCGGCAAAACTGGCGGCCAGACCGGCAAACCCCGCCCCTTCCGGCTGTGGCTCGGGGGCCACAGCCGGGCGGGCCAGCGCATAGGTCTGGGCGGCAAGAGAGGTCTTCAACTCCATTCTGGATCTCCTCTAACGGCGCAGAAGGTCGAACAGGCTCTGCGTCATCTGCCGGGCCTGGTCGAACATCCTGAGGTTCGCCTCATAGCTGCGCTGCGCTTCGCGCGCGTCAGCGATTTCGATCACCAGATCGACGTTCGAGCCGTCATAGTGACCAGTTGCGTCGGCCAAAGGGTGGCCGGGTTGATAGATTCGCGTAAGCTCGCTGCGGTCCAGCCGGGCCGTGCCGGGAGCCACCAGACCATCGACGGTTTGGTCAAAGCTGATCAGCTTGCGGCGGTAGCCGGGCGTGTCGGCATTGGCGATGTTTTCCGACACATGGCGCAGGCGCATGCTCTGCGCCTCCATCCCTGCGGCGGCGGCTGAAAGAGAGGCAAGAAGATCACTCATTACCGCCCCCCGCGCCCGAGGCTGGTCCGCAGGATGGTGGAAACGCTGCGGTAGATGGCCAGCGCCATGTCATGCTGCTGCCGGGCTTCCACCGCCTTCACCATCTCGGTTTCCAGCGACACGCTGTTGCCGTTGGGTGCGGCGCCGCTGCCGCCCGCAATGGGCCGGGTCGCAAATGCGGCCTGTGCCGGGGCATGGCCTGCCCTTGTGGCCCGCAGGCCATCACCCGCCGCATAGCTGGCGGCAAAGGCCGGCAAATCCCGCGCCTTGTAGCCCGGCGTGTCGGCCTGGGCGATATTGCTGGCAATCACCGCCTGCCGTGCCCCGGCGTGCCGGGCCATGGCCTGCGCCATTCTGGATATTTCGACTGATTGAAACATCGGGGCTTCTCCCTCGATCCGCTTCACCAAGACTTAAGGGTGATTCCTTTAGAAAGGGTTGAGCGAACAAAGAGGGAATCTGATGGCGAATGTTTTTGACGGATTGCGCGCGGAAATCGGGTCAGTCGTGCTTTCGCACCGGATCGGGCGGGTGGCCGAGATCGGGCGCGGCACGTTGACGGTCACCGGGCTGGCGCAAAGCAGCGGAATGGGCGACCGCGTGCTGATCCACGGTGCCGCGCGCCACATCGGCGGCGAAGTGCTGCGCCTGGGCCGCGATGGGCTGGTGGTTCTGGCAGATGAGGCGGCGGATGGGCTGGCGATCGGTGATACCGTGGAATTGCTGGGCCAGGCTCTGATTGCGCCGGATGACAGTTGGGTCGGGCGGATCATCGACCCCTTCGGCCAGCCGCTTGACGGGAGGCCCTTGTTTCGCGGCCCGTGCCCGCGACCACTGCGTGTGGCCGCCCCCGCAGCGGCGCAGCGGCGCAGGCTGGGGGCGCGGCTGGAGACTGGGGTTGCGGTGTTTGACACGCTGTTGCCACTGGCGCAGGGCCAGCGCATCGGGCTGTTTGCGGGCTCGGGCGTCGGCAAATCTTCCCTTCTGGCGAAATTCGCGCGCGGCGTTGCGGCGGATGTGGTGGTGATCGCGCTGATCGGCGAGCGCGGCCGCGAGTTGCGCGATTTCACTGAAAAGGTGCTGGGCGCCTATGGCATGTCGCGTTCGGTGATTGTCACCGCCACGGCCGACCAGTCGCCGCTGATCCGCCGCCGCTGCGGTTGGGCGGCGATGGCGGTGGCGGAGCACTTCCGCGATCAGGGGCAGCATGTGCTGCTGCTGGCCGATTCGGTCACGCGCTTTGCCGAAGCACACCGCGAGGTGGCACTGGCAGGGGGCGAGCCAGGCCATATGCGTGGCTTTCCACCCTCCACCGCGCATACGATCATGGCGCTGGCCGAACGTGCCGGGCCGGGGCCGGAAGGGGCGGGCGACATCACGGCGGTCTTTTCCGTGCTGGTCGCAGGCTCGGATATGGAGGAGCCGGTGGCCGACATTCTGCGTGGCGTGCTGGATGGCCATGTAGTGATGGACCGCAAGATCGCCGAGCGCGGACGCTTTCCGGCGGTTGATCTGTTGCGGTCGGTGTCGCGCAGCCTGCCGGATGCCGCGACGGCGGAAGAGAATGTGCTGATCAGCCAGGCGCGGCGCCTGTTGGGGGCCTATGACCGCGCGGAGATGATGATCCAGGCCGGGCTTTATGCACGCGGGTCGGACCCGCTGGTTGATGCGGCGATCCGGGTCTGGCCCGCACTCGATGGTTTTCTGGCCGAGGATGCG
>NZ_WHUT02000005.1 GCF_009380135.2 Fertoeibacter niger
GCCTGGAATGCGGGGTCGACGCTGCTGAAGCGGGGGATCGCGCTGACGCCGGTGAAGTTCGGGATATCGTTCACGCTGACATGGCTCAATCAGGCCGGAGCTTTGGTGCATGTGTATCAGGATGGATCAATCCACCTGAACCATGGCGGGACCGAGATGGGGCAAGGCCTGTTCCAGAAGGTGGCGCAGGTGGCGGCGTCGGTGTTTGGCGTGGGGCTGGAGGCGGTGAAGATCACCGCGACCGATACCGGCAAGGTGCCGAACACGTCGGCCACGGCGGCCAGTTCCGGGTCTGACCTGAACGGCATGGCGGCGCGGGTGGCCTGCGAGACCATCCGCGCGCGGATGGCGGATTTTCTGGCCGAGCGGCATCAGGCGCAGGCGGCGGATGTGGAGTTTGACGCGGGCCGGGTGCGGGTGGGCGGGGCGGATTACAGCTTTGCCGCGGTGGCGGGGATGGCCTATCAGGCGCGGATTTCGCTATCGTCCACCGGGTATTACCGGACGCCGAAGATCGTGTGGGACCGGACGCGCGGCGAGGGGCGGCCGTTCTTCTACTTTGCTTACGGCGCGGCGGTGACGGAGGTGGTGATCGACACGCTGACCGGCGAGAACCGGATCTTGCGGGTGGACGTGTTGCATGACACCGGGGCGTCATTGAACCCGGCGCTGGATATCGGCCAGATCGAAGGGGCTTATGTGCAGGGCGCGGGCTGGCTGACGACCGAGGAACTGGTGTGGGACGGCAAGGGGCGGCTGCGCACGCATGCGCCATCAACCTACAAGATACCCGCCTGTTCTGACCGCCCGCCGGTGTTCAACGTGGCCTTGTGGGGGCGGCCGAACCGGGAGGATTCCATCGGCAGGTCGAAGGCGGTAGGCGAGCCGCCGTTCATGCTGGGGATATCCGCGCTGATGGCGCTGAGCGATGCGGTGGCCGCCTGTGGTGACGGGTCGGTTTACCCTGCGCTGGATGCGCCTGCGACCGCCGAGCGGGTGCTGTTTGCGGTGAAGCGGCAGCATCATGGCTGAGGTGGGGTTTGATCTGGCGGGCCTTGCGGCGGCTGTGGCGGCTGAGGGCCGCGTGGCGCGGGTGGTGATTGCCGCGCATGACGGGTCATCGCCGCGCGAGGTGGGGGCCGCGATGCTGGTCTGGGGCACGGGTGCCTCGGGGACGATCGGAGGCGGGGCGCTGGAGTGGGAGGCGATCGGGCGGGCGCGTTTGATGCTCGCCTCGGGCGGCCTGCGGCTGGACCGCGAGGCTTTGGGACCGAAGCTTGGGCAATGCTGCGGCGGGGCAGTGACACTGCTGACCGAGGTGTATGGCGCGGCAGAAGTGGCGGGGCTTGAAGGAGATGTGATCGCGCGGCCCGTGGCGGGGGCGGCGATGCCCCTTGCGGTCAAGCGGATGCTGGACCGGGCGCGGGCGCAGGGAGACTTGCCGCAGGCGGTGCTGGTGCAGGGCTGGATGGTAGAGCCTGTGGCCCGTACGGAACGGCAGATCTGGGTCTGGGGGGCCGGGCATGTGGGGCGCGCTCTGGTGGGGGTGTTGCAGCCCCTGCCCGGGCTGGCGATTACATGGGTGGATGTGGCGCGCGAGCGGTTTCCCGATGCGCTGCCGGAGGGGGTGACGGCCCTTTGGGCCGCAGCGGCGGAGCGGCTGGCCGATCATGCGCCGCAGGATGCCGAGCATCTGGTGCTGACATATTCGCATGCGCTGGATCTGGAGCTGTGCCACCGGCTGTTGTTGCGCGGATTTGGCGGGCTGGGGCTGATCGGGTCGGCGACGAAATGGGCGCGGTTTCGCGCGCGGTTGCGGGCGCTGGGGCATGGCGATGCGGCGATCATGCGGATCAGGTGCCCGATCGGGGATACTTCGCTGGGGAAACATCCGCAGGCCATCGCACTGGGCGTGGCGCTGGACGTGTTGAAACACAAGAACAAGAACCAAACCGAGACGGAGATCGCGGTATGAAGACGGGGACGGATCTTTTGCGCGTGGAGGGGCTGACCAAGGCCTATCCGGGCGTGGTGGCCAACAGCGACGTGTCTTTCACCATCAAGCCCGGCGAAGTGCATGCTTTGCTGGGGGAAAACGGTGCGGGCAAATCGACGCTGGTGAAGATGATCTATGGGCTGGTGAAGCCCGACAAGGGGCGCATGACGCTGCGGGGGGCCGATTATGCGCCATCGGAACCCAGGGCGGCGCGGGCATCGGGCGTGGCCATGGTGTTCCAGCATTTCAGCCTGTTCGAGGCGCTGAACGTGGCCGAGAATGTGGCGCTGGGCATGGAAAACCCGCCCAAGATGCGCGAACTGGCGGGGCGCATCCGGCAGGTGTCGCAGGCCTATGGCCTGCCGCTGGACCCTGACCGGATGGTGGGCGATCTGTCGGCGGGCGAACGGCAGAGGGTGGAGATCATCCGCTGTCTGCTGCAAGACCCCAAGCTGTTGATCATGGACGAGCCGACTTCGGTGCTGACCCCGCAAGAGGTGGACATCCTGTTCCGCACACTGCGGCAATTGTCGGCGGAAGGGACGGCGATCCTGTATATCTCGCACAAGCTGGAGGAGATCCGCGCGCTGTGCGACGAGGCGACGATTTTGCGGCGCGGCAAGGTGGTGGCAACCTGCACCCCGCGCGAACGGTCGGCGCGTGAAATGGCGGAGCTGATGGTGGGCGCGGTGCTGACCCCGCCTGCGAAGAACGCCAAGCCCAAGGGCGCGGTGGCGCTGGAGGTGACGGGGCTGTCGGTGAATTCGCCCATCCCCTTTGGCACATCCTTGAAAAACATCAGCTTTGCGGTGCGGAAGGGCGAGGTTCTGGGCATCGCCGGGGTGGCGGGCAACGGGCAGGACGAATTGCTGCTGGCGCTGTCGGGGGAACTGAAATCGGCGCGCGATGCGGTGAAGATCAGCGGTGCCGCGGTGGGCGAACAGGGGCCGAACGAGCGGCGGGTTCTGGGCCTGGTATCGGCGCCCGAGGAGCGTTTGGGCCATGCGGCGGCCCCCGACATGTCACTTGTGGAGAATGCCCTGCTGTCGGGGTCGGTGCGCAAGGGACTGACCACGCGCGGGTTCATCGACTGGGGCGCGACGCGGACCTTTGCCGAGGAAATCGTGAAAGAGTTTGACGTGCGCACGCCGGGCACCTGGGTGGCGGCGCGGGCACTGTCGGGCGGGAATTTGCAGAAATTCGTGGTGGGGCGGGAATTGTCGCAGGCCCCGAGCGTGATCGTCATCAACCAGCCGACATGGGGGGTGGATGCGGCGGCGGCGGCATCCATCCGGCAGGCGATCATCGACCGGGCGGCGGATGGGGCGGCGGTGGTCGTCATATCGCAGGATCTGGATGAACTGCTGGAAATTGCCGACAATTTCGCCGCGCTGAACGGCGGGGCGATGACGGTGCCACGCCCGACACAGGGCCTGACCATCGACGAGATCGGCCTGATGATGGGCGGCGCGCATGGGATGGAGGTGGCCCATGTGGCGTAGCGAGATGCGGACGGGAGCAGAAGTGGTCTGCTGCAATAATCACGGCGCAGTTGCAGGCGGGAGGGCCATGACATGCTGATACTTGAAAAACGCCCGAGCCCCTCGCGGTTCTGGCAGGGGGCCACGCCGGTGCTGGCGGTGGCGCTGACGATGATTGCGGGCGGGGTGATGTTTGCCATTCTGGGCAAGAACCCGTTCGAGGCGATACGCACGATATTCTGGGATCCGGTGTTCGGCGAATTTGCCTGGTATTTCCGGGGGCAGTTGCTGGTGAAGGCCGGCCCGCTGATCCTGATCGCGGTGGGGCTGTCACTGGGCTTTCGCGCGGGTATCTGGAACATCGGGGCCGAGGGCCAGTATATCATGGGGGCGATTTTCGGGGCTGCCGTGGGGCTGGCATTCTACCCGGCGTCGGGGTGGTTCATCTTTCCGCTGATGGTGCTGGCGGGGGGGTTCGGCGGCTGGCTGTGGGCGATGATCCCGGCGATCTTGCGCACGAAGTTCCGCACCAACGAAATCCTCGTGTCGCTGCTCTTGGTCTATGTGGCGCAGTCGATCCTGTCATCCATGGCGCTGGGGGCGCTGCGCAACCCTGAAGGCGGCGGTTTCCCGGGCTCGCGCAACCTGTCGCAATATCCGGCGGCGGCGAACCCCGAGATCATTGCGGGGTCGGGCATGCATTGGGGCGTGGTGGCGGCGTTCATTGCCGTGATCGCGGCCTATGTGCTGCTGCAACGCCATATCCTTGGGTTCCATATCCGGCTGGCCGGGCAGGCCCCGCGGGCCGCGCGCTTTGCCGGTGTGTCGCCTGACAGGCTGGTGGTGCTGTGCATGGGCATTTCGGGGGCTTTGGCCGGGCTGGCCGGGCTGTTCGAGGTGTCGGGGCCTGCCGGGCAGATCAGCATTGATTTCGCATCCGGCTATGGCTTTACCGCCATAATCGTGGCCTTTCTGGGCCGGTTGAACCCGCTGGGCATATTGCTGGCCGGGCTGTTGATGGCGCTGACCTATGTGGGCGGCGACAATGCCTCCACCAACCTCGGGCTGCCGTCGGCGTCGATCCAGGCGTTTCAGGGGATGCTCTTGTTCTTCCTGCTGGCGGTGGATCTGCTGTCAAACTACCGGATCAAATTTCTGCTGAAGGAGCGTGCGTGATGGAGTTGTTCGGAGGCATCAACCCTGCCGTGCTGATCGCGTCGCTGATGGTGGCGGCGGTGCCGATCCTGCTGGCGGCGATTGGCGAGCTGGTGGTGGAAAAGGCGGGTGTTCTGAACCTCGGGGTCGAGGGGATGATGATCATGGGCGCGATCTGCGGCTTTGTGGCGGCTGTGGAAAGCGGCAGCCCGCTGGTGGGCTTTATTGGCGGGGCGCTGGGGGCTGCGGCGCTGAGCCTGATCTTCGCCTTCCTGACGCAGGTGCTGCTGGCCAATCAGGTGGCGACGGGGCTGGCGCTGACGCTGTTCGGGCTGGGGCTTTCCAGCCTGATCGGGCAGGGGTATGTAGGCATCAAGCCGCCCTTGACCGGCGAGGTGCCCTTCGGCCCGCTGGCCGACATTCCGGTGATCGGCACGATATTGTTCCAGCATGACTGGATGGTCTATGCGTCGATTGCGGTGATTGCCGCCGTTTGGGCCGTGCTGCGCTATACCCGCACGGGGCTGATCATCCGCGCGGTGGGCGAAAGCCACGATGCGGCGCATGCGCTGGGCTACAAGGTGATCCGCATCCGCGTGCTGGCGATCATGTTCGGCGGGGCCATGGCGGGGCTGGGCGGGGCCTATATTTCACTGGTCCGGGTGCCGCAATGGACCGATGGCATCACGGCAGGCGCGGGCTGGATTGCGCTGGCGATTGTGGTGTTTGCCAGCTGGAAACCCTGGCGCGTGCTGGTCGGTGCCTATTTGTTTGGCGGAATCACGGTGTTGCAGCTTAATCTGCAAGCGGCGGGGGCGCGGATTCCGGTCGAATACTTGTCGATGTCCCCCTATCTGATAACCATCCTCGTGCTGGTCATCATGTCTGCCGACAAGAGCCGCGCCGCGCTGAACGCGCCCGCAGCTTTGGGTCGGAACTTCCACGCCTCGCGCTGAGGCATCACAACGCCCCTTCAAGGGCATAAAAACACCGGAAAATCCGGTTCAACAGGGAGCCTAATATGTTTCGCAGAACCCTTCTTGGCACCGCCGCCGTGGCGCTTGGCCTGTCACTGGCCGGTGCGGCCTTTGCGCAGGACAAGCTGAAGGTCGGTTTCATCTATGTCGGCCCGGTGGGCGATGGCGGCTGGACCTATCAGCACGATCAGGGCCGTCTGGCCGTGGAAGCCGAGTTTGGCGACAAGGTTGAGACGGTCTTTCAGGAAAACGTGCCCGAAGGCGCGGATGCCGAGCGCGTGCTGACCCAGATGGCACTGGGCGGGGCTGACATCATCTTTACCACCTCGTTCGGCTATATGGACCAGACCAATGCAGTGGCGGCCAAATTCCCCGATGTGAAGTTCGAACATGCCACGGGGTTCAAGCGCGAGCATCCGAACGTATCCACTTACGATGCGCGGTTCTATGAGGGCCGGGCCGTGATGGGCACGATTGCCGGACACATGACCAAATCGGGCAAGATCGGCTATATCGGGTCGTTCCCGATCCCCGAGGTGATCCAGGGTATCAATTCCAGCTTCATCCATGCCAAGAAGATCAACCCGGATGTGACGATTTCGGTCGTCTGGGCCTATACTTGGTTCGACCCGGCGAAAGAGGCCGATGCGGCCAAGGCGCTGATCGAACAGGGCGTGGATGTGATCTTGCAGCACACCGATTCCACCGCGCCTTTGGCCGAAGCGGCCAAGACCCCCGGCGTGATCGGCTTCGGCCAGGCGTCGGACATGACCGAATACAAGCCCAGCCCGCGCGTGTCGGCGATCATCGACAACTGGGCACCCTATTACATCAAGCGCGTGGGTGCCCTGCTGGACGGCACCTATGAGCAGTCGGCGGCCTGGGAAGGCATCGCGGGCGGCGAGGTGGAAATCGGCGAGATCACCGACGCGGTGCCGGCCGAGGTGAAAGCGGCGGCGGAGAAGATGCGCGATGACATCGCGGCGGGCACCTATCACCCGTTCACCGGGCCGATCAACAAGCAGGACGGTTCGGTCTGGCTGGCTGACGGCGTGGTGGCGCAGGATGGCGAACTGGCGGGGATGAACTTCTACGTGGAAGGCATCACCGGCGACATTCCGCAGTAATCGCGCCCCGAGCCAAAGCCGGGGGGCTGCCTGCCCCCCAGCCTTGCCATTGGCAAGGCGTTCTTCGCAAAAAACCTTCCCCCGGAAGGTTTTTCGGGCGCTCATCACCCCCGGGGATATTTAGAGACGGAAAATGAGGGCAGAAGGGTGACTTTCTGCCCTTTATGCGTGGGAGGACGCGATGGATTTCGACTTCATCATCATCGGCGGCGGGATTGCCGGGGTGTCGGCGGCGGCGCGGCTGGCGGAACTGGGCCGGGTGCTGCTGCTGGAGGCTGAGGCGGCATTGGCGCATCACGCCTCGGGCCGGTCGGCGGCGCTGTATGAGCCGCGCTATGGGCTGGGGCCGGTGGTGGAACTGTCGCTGGCGTCGGAAGGATATTTCCACGCGGCCGAAGGGGTGCTGGGGCCGCGCGGGATGATGATCGTGGGGCGGGAAAGCGATGCGGCGGTGTTCGGGGCAGAGGCCGATGGCATGGCGCTGCACCGGATCAGCGTGGATGAGGCTGTGGCCATGGTGCCGGTGCTGAACCCGGGCGCGGTGGCCTTTGCCGCCCATGCCGACCATGCCTGGGATATTGATACCGATCTGCTGTTGCAGGGTTTTGCACGCCACGCGCGGGGGTTGGGCGCGCAGATCCTGACCGGGGCACGGGTGGGCCGTATCGCGCGCAATGGGGCCGGGTGGCGGGTGGCGACGGCGCAGGGCGATTTCACGGGGCGGATCGTGGTGAATGCCGCCGGGGCCTGGGCTGATGGGGTGGCAGCGATGGCCGGGGTGCGGCCGCTGGGCCTGACGCCCTTGCGCCGGTCGATGGCGCGGATACCTGCGCCGGGCGGGCGGGATGTCAGCCGCTGGCCCATGGTCTTTGGTGCGGGCGAGACATGGTATGCCAAGCCGGATGCCGGGGCCTTGATCGTGTCGCCCGCCGAGGAGCATCCGATGGAACCGCATGACGCCTGGGCCGATGACATGGTGCTGGCCGAGGGGCTGGCGCGGTATGAGGAAATGGTGAGCGAACCCGTGACCCGCCTGCTGGCAAGCTGGGCGGGCTTGCGCACCTTTGCGCCCGACCGGGTGCTGGTGATCGGGCCGGATGCGCGGGAGCCCGGGTTTTTCTGGCTGGCGGGGCAAGGCGGCTATGGGTTTCAGACCTCGCCTGCCGCCAGCCTGCTGGTCGCCGATCTGATCGGCGGGCGCGACAGCGGGCATGATGCCACCCTGCGCGCGGCGCTTGACCCGGCGCGGTTTGGCTGAACCCGAGGGGTGACGCGGAATTGCCGGGTGACAGCCCCCGCGTTCCGCGCCAAAAGGGGGCGTCCCCAGCCGGAGAATGCCATGACCCGCCTTGCCCTGCTTGCCCTGCTGCTGCTGGCCGTCGCGGGCTGTGGTGGCGGGCGTGACCGCCAGGCCGCGTTTGACAGGCCAGCCCCTGCCGCCAGCGCCGCCGTGATCGCTCCGCGCTTTGGCGATGCCGATCCGCATCCCTGGGACGGGCGTGCGCCGCAGACCTATGCCGTGCATGGCATCGACGCCGCGCGGTTTCAGGGTGAAATCGACTGGCCCGCAGCCCGGGCCGCCGGGGTGAATTTCGCCTTTCTGAAAGCGACCGAGGGCGGCGACCGGGTGGATGAGAGATTCGCCGACCATTGGCGCGGGGCGGGCCGGGCCGGGGTGGCGCGCGGGGCCTATCATTTCCACTATCATTGCCGCCCGGCGGCGGAACAGGCGCGCTGGTTCATCCGCAATGTGCCACGGGTGGCGGGCGCCCTGCCCCCGGTGCTGGACATGGAATGGACGCCGTTTTCGCCCACCTGCACCATCCGGCCCGACGGGGCGGTGGTGCGGCGCGAGGCCGAGATTTTCATGGATGCGGTCGAGGCGCATTATGGCCAGCGCCCGCTGATCTACACCAGCATTGATTTCTGGGAGGACAACCAGATGTGGCGCATTCCGCGCGCCGAATTCTGGCTGCGGTCGGTCGCGGCGCACCCGGACAGGCTTTACCGGCATCCCTGGACGTTCTGGCAATATTCCAGCACCGGGCTTATCGACGGGGTGACGGGCGAGGTGGACCTGAACGTGTTCGCCGGATCGGCACAGGACTGGCGCAACTGGCTGGCGGCCCGGGCGCGGTAAAGGGCGGCTCCCTGCCGGGCGGCCCCGCGATACGCACTACTGTCACATCCCTGCGCTATCCCCGGTGGTGGAGATTCCACAGCCACTGCCCAAAGGGGAAAGCCATGAGAGATTTCAATATCAACCAGATCACCTTCGATGAACTGGACGAACTGCGCCGCCCCGCGCCCGAAACCACCGATTTCGACCGGGTGGTCGATGCCGCCATGTCGCGCCGCGGCTTTCTGCGTGGTGTGCTGGCCTTTGGGTCGGGCGCTGCCGCGATGGGTCTGGGCAACATGATGTCGGCCACCTCGGCCCAGGCGCAGGCTGCTGCCGCCTCGCGTTTTGCCTTCACGCCGATCGCCATCGCCACCGATTTCACCGTGCATGTGCCCGAGGGCTATTCCTGGGCACCCGTGGCCAAATGGGGCCAGCCGCTGTTTTCCGACGCGGAGGCCTATGATCCGGCGAACGGTATCAGCGCCGCCGGTCAGGCTCGCGCCTTTGGCGAAAACACCGACGGGATGGAGCTGTTCAACATCGGTGGCCGTCAGGTCATCGCGGTGAACCACGAATACGTGAACCTCGACATCAACCTGCCGAACAATGCCGATGACGGCCTGCCTGCCAGCGCCGAAGACGTGCTGATGGTGCAGAACGCCCAGGGTATTTCCGTGATGGAAGTGGCCGAAGGCGCGGATGGCTGGTCCATCGTGGTTGATTCGCCCTTCAACCGCCGCATCACCAACAACACGCCGATGACGATCAGCGGCCCGGCTGCCGGCCATGACCTGCTGAAGACCGAAGCCGACCCGACCGGCACCGCCGTTCTGGGCACGCTGAACAACTGCGGCGCGGGCAAGACCCCCTGGGGCACCTATCTGACCTGCGAAGAAAACTTCAACGGCTATTTCGGTTCAACCAATGCCGAGCTGGCCATGCCGGAAGGTTTCGACCGCTACGGCATCGAAGCGGAATCGGGCTATGCCTATGAGAAATTCGACCCGCGTTTCGACATTGCCGTGAACCCGAACGAGCCGCACCGCTTTGGCTATATCGTCGAAATCAATCCCGCGGATCCGACCTCGACCCCGGTGAAGCACACCGCCCTTGGCCGGTTCAAGCATGAAAACGCCGCCTGCGTGCTGAACGCTGCCGGGCGCGTCGTGGTCTATCTGGGCGATGACGAACGCGGCGAGTTCCTGTATCGCTATGTGTCGAACGGTGTGTATGTGACCGGCGGCGACACCTCGAACCTGCTGGTGGATGGTGTTCTGTCGGTGGCAAAATTCGCCGAGGATGGCACCGGCCAGTGGCTGGCGCTGACCCCCGAGACGACCGGCATGGATGCCGCGATGATCTGCATCCACACCCGTCAGGCTGCATCCGCCGTGGGCGCCACCACGATGGACCGCCCGGAATGGGTTGCGGTGAACCCGGTTGCGGTCGAGGGCTATTGCGCGCTGACCAACAACTCGCGCCGCAAGGCCGATGCGACCAACGCAGGCGGCGACGCCATGGTTGCGGTCGAAAACAGCCCCAACCCGCGCGCCGAAAACGGCTATGGCCAGATCGTGCGCTGGTATCCGGCCGATGACGATCACGCGGCAGATGCCTTTACCTGGGATCTGTATGTCATGGCGGGCAACCCCACCGTGCATCAGGATGCCTATGCCGGTTCGGCCAACGTGACGGCGGGCAACATGTTCAACTCGCCCGACGGGATGATGTTTGACAGCACCGGCCTGCTGTGGATCCAGACCGATGGCGACGACAGCAACGAAGGCGACTTTGCGGGCCAGGGCAACAACCAGATGCTGGTTGGCGACCCCGTTACCGGCGAAATCGCCCGTTTCCTGACCGGGCCGAAGGGCGGCGAAGTGACCGGCCTGACCTTCTCGTCCGACCGGCGCACGGTGTTCGTGGGCCTGCAGCACCCGGGCGGCAACTTCCCCGATGGCGAGGGCCTGCCGCGCTCGACCGTCATCGCGGTAAAGCGCAACGACGGCGCCGTGCTGGCCTGATCTTTGTTTGAGAATGCGAAAGGGCACCCATCGGGTGCCCTTTTTCATTTGCAGGCCTTTTCCGTGGCAGATCCGGGGGCTGAAGCAAGTATATTCGCAGAAACGTGTGCGACACCGGGGTGCCGCTGCCCTCAGCCGTCCTTGCGGATGCGCGCGTTCTGCGGGTCAAAGGGGCTGTCCTCCACCACCGTCACATCGAACAGGTCGCGGAACATGCGCAGTTTCAGCTTTTGGCCCACCTCGGCCAGATCATTGCGCACATAGCCCATGCCGATCTGCTTGCCAAAGGCCACCGACCAGCCGCCCGAGGTCAGCCGCCCCACCTTCACGCCGTCATGCAGCAGCGCCTCTTTGCCCCATGGGTCGGCATCGGCCGGGCCATCGATCAGCACCGTCACGCATTTGGAACGGATACCAGTGGCCAGCATCGCGGCCTTGCCCTGAAAATCCTTGGAAAGGTCAACGAAACGGTCCAGCCCCGCCTCCAGCGGCGTGGCATCGCGGCCAAGTTCGGTGCCGAAGGCGCGGTAGGATTTTTCCTGACGCAGCCAGTTCTGTGCCCGCGCGCCGACCAGTTTCATGCCGTGCTTTGCGCCCGCCGCCAGCAGCAGATCCCACAGATAAGTTTGCATCTCGATCGGGTGGTGCAGTTCCCATCCCAGCTCGCCGGTATAGGCCACGCGGATGGCGTTGACTGGGCACATGCCCAGTTCGATCTTGCGGGCGGTCAGCCAGGGGAAACGCTTGTTCGACAGCACGGTGTCGGGATCGGCATCCTTGACCACCTCGCGCAAGATCGCGCGGCTGTTCGGCCCGGCAAGGGCAAAGACGCCCCATTGGGTCGTTACGTCATGCACCTCGATATAGCCGAATTCGGGGGCCTTATCCTCGGCGCATTTGCGCAGCCAGTCGCCGTCATAGGCCGTCCAAGCCCCCGCCGACACGAGGTAGTAATCATTCAACCCGTTGCGCACGATGGTGTATTCGGTGCGTGTGGTGCCGGTGGGGGTCAGCGCATAGGTCAGGTTGATGCGGCCCACGGCGGGCAGCTTGTTGGTGGTGAACCAGTCGAGGAAGGCCGTCGCGCCGGGCCCGCGCACGATATGCTTGGTGAATGCGGTGGCGTCGATCAGGCCGGCGGTTTCGCGCAATGCCTCGGCCTCGGCCTTGGCATATTGCCACCATGCGCCACGGCGGAACGACCGCGAGTCGTGGTCGAAATGCGTGGGCGCGTCCAGCGGGCCATAGTAGTTCGGCCGCTCCCAGCCGTTCACCTGGCCGAATTGCGCGCCAAGCGTCTTTTGCCGGTCATAGACCGGGGCGGTGCGCAGGGGGCGGCAGGCTTCGCGTTCTTCGTCCGGGTGGTGCAGGATGAAGACATGCTCATAGCATTCCTCATTCTTGCGCGCGGCATATTCGGTGGTCATCCATGACCCGTAGCGGCGCGGATCAAGCGACGCCATGTCGATCTCGGCCTCGCCATCCACCATCATCTGCGCGAGGTAGTAACCCGTGCCGCCCGCCGCCGTGATGCCGAAACTGAAGCCTTCGGCGATCCATATGTTGCGCAGGCCGGGCACCGGGCCGACCAGCGGGTTGCCGTCGGGGGTATAGCAGATCGGGCCGTTGTAGTCGTCTTTCAGACCCACGGTTTCGGAACTGGGCAGGCGGTGGATCATCGACATGTATTCCGCCTCGATCCGCTCCAGATCCAGCGGGAACAGGTCGGCGCGGAAGCTGGCCGGCACGTCGTAAAGGAACCGCGCGGGGGCGTTGCGCTCATACGGCCCCAGAATCCAGCCGCCGCGTTCCTCGCGCACATACCATTTCGCGTCGGCGTCGCGCAGGACGGGGTGCTGCGGGTTGGTCTTGCGCCATTCGACCAGCATCGGGTCGGGTTCGGTGACGATATACTGGTGTTCGACCGGGATAGCCGGGATCTTGATGCCCAGCAGCCGCGCCGTGCGCTGCGCATGGTTGCCGGTGGCGGTGACGACATGTTCGGCGCGGATCTCGAATGTTTCATCCGAGGCCACCAGATTGCCGCCCTGTTCCACCATCCGCGCGCAGGTCACGATCCATTCGCTGCCCGTCCAGCGGTAGCCGTTGACCTGAATCTTGCGCTCGATCGTGGCACCCAGTTGCCGCGCGCCCTTGGCCATGGCCTGCGTGACATCCGCCGGGTTGATGTAGCCGTCCTGCGGGTGATAGAGCGCGCCTTTCAGATCATCCGTGCGCAGCAGGGGCCAGCGGTCTTTCATCTGCGTGGGCGTCAGGAATTCGTGATAGACATCGGCGGTTTCGGCCACGGATGAATACAGCATGTATTCATCCATCCGCGCATCGGTCTGGGCCATGCGCAGATTGCCCACCACATAGAAGCCGGGGTTCAGGCCGGTTTCAGCCTCCAGCCCCTTGTAGAAATCGACCGAGTATTTGTGGATATGCGTGGTGGCATAGCCCATGTTGAACAAGGGCAGCAGCCCCGCCGCATGCCAGGTGGAGCCTGCTGTCAGCTCGTCCCGTTCCACCAGCATCGTATCCCAGCCTGCGCGTGCCAGATGATAGGCGATGCCGTTGCCGACGGCACCACCGCCGACAACCAGGGCTTTGACATGGGTTTTCATGGGCGACTCCTCGCGGCGCGGATTTTGCCCATACATGCCTGATCGCCATGCCGCCGGGCAAGGCAGGCCGACCTTTGCCAGACGAAAACGACATGCCGCGCTGTTTGCGGCATTGACGGCGGGCAAAGCACGCGGATAACCCTTGCCGCATGCGCCGCAACGCCCGCCTTTTCAGCCTGCTGCACCACGCCCGCTGGGCGTTGCTGCTGCCGTTCGTGCTGATGGCGCTGCTGGCCCCGGGGGTGATGCCGCAGCGGGCGGCGGATGGGCAGATGATGCTGGTGCTGTGCACCCCCGAAGGCCCGTCGGAAATGGTGATCGACCTGGCCACCGGCCAGCCGGTGCCCGCCGACGCGCCCCAGGACGGGCGCTGCGACTGGGCCATGGCGCAGGCCGCAGCCGTGCTGCCGTTTGATGCGCCCGCCACCGCCTGGCCGCTGGTGCTGGCCCGCGCCGAACATGCCGCAGGGGCCTCGCTCTGGCGTGCCGGGGCGCTGCCCGGTGCCGTCACCGCACGGGGGCCGCCGATCCTGACCTGACGTTCACGGGACCGAATTTTCCGAAAACTCAGCAAGGGATCAAGTGGATGAGCAACGCTCAGACCCAAGACCTGCGCCCGGCCACAGCGGCGGGGCAGGCAAACAAACTTTATTTCGCGGCGTGGCGTTGGCATTTCTATGCCGGGCTTTATGTCGCGCCGTTTCTGATGATGCTGGCGGTGACGGGGCTGATCATGCTCTGGACCGCCACCCTGTCGGGCATGAACGGCGAGCGCACGGTTGTGGCCCCCGGCCCGGCCCTGCCGGTGTCGCAGCAGGCGGCAGCGGCGGCGGCCAATGGCGGCACCGTCACGCAATATATCGCGCCGCTGGCGGATGACCGTGTGGCGGTGTTCCGCGTCGAGGCGGGCGATACGGCAACGGCGGTGCTGGTGGATCCGGCGACGGCAACAGTGGTGGATACGCTGCCCTGGCGCGCGGGCCTGTATGACTTTGCCACTGACATCCACGGCACGCTGCTGCTGGGCACCACGGGCGACCGGCTGATCGAGGTTGCGGCGGGGCTGGCGATGGTGCTGATCGTGACCGGGCTTTACCTGTGGTGGCCACGGGGTGGCAAAGGCTGGCGCGCGATGCTGGTGCCGCAGCTTGGCGCGCGGGGCCGGGCGCTGTGGAAATCGCTGCACCAGAGCATCGGTTTCTGGATGTCGGCGCTGCTGTTGGTGTTCCTGCTGTCAGGGCTCAGCTGGGCCGGGATCTGGGGCGAAAAGCTGGTGCAGGCCTGGAGCACCTTTCCCGCCGAGAAATGGGAGAATGTGCCGGTATCGGACGATGTTCACGCCAGCATGAACCACGGTGCCGCCAAAGAGGTGCCCTGGGGGCTGGAACAGACGCCCCTGCCCGCCTCGGGCTCGGATGCCGGGGTGACGGGCCTGCCGGATGGCAGCCCGGTGACGCTGGATACAGTGGCGGGGTTTGCAGCAACGCTGGGGTTTGACGGGCGGTTCCAGCTGAACCTGCCCAAGGACGAGGCGGGTGTATGGACCATCAGCCATGACAGCATGAGCAACGACGGACCCGACCCCTCCGCCGACCGCACCATCCACCTGGACCAGTATACCGGCAAGGTCTTGGCCGATGTGGGCTATGCCGATTATTCGGTCTATGCCAAGGCCATGGCTTACGGCATCGCCTTTCACGAGGGCGACATGGGGCTGTGGAACCTGGTGCTGAACACGGTGTTCTGCCTGTCGGTGATCTTCATGGCGGTGTCGGGGCTGGTGATGTGGTGGAAACGGCGGCCCGCTGGCGCGCTTCGGCTGGCCGCGCCACCGCTGCCGGTGGACCTGCCGCTGTGGAAAGGGGCCGTGTTTCTGGCGCTGGCGCTGAGCCTGGCATTCCCGCTGGTGGGGATCACGCTGCTGGCGGTGCTGGCCTTTGATCTGGCGGTGCTGGCCAATGTGCCGCGCCTGAAGCGGGCGCTGTCGTAGCGGCTGGCGGCGCAGGCGGGGGGGGTTACACCCCCCAGTCCGGCCCGACCACGGGCCGGGCGTTCTTCGCGGAAACCCTCCACCGGAGGGTTTCTGATCGCTCATCACCCCCCGCTGGGAAATTTGACGACAGTAAATGAAAGTGAGGGCAGGCGCTTGTCATGCGCGGCGCATCTTGCCGAACACCGCCGAAAGCGCAAAGGCCAGCGCCGCCGCCGCGATGATCGACGGGCCGGCGGGCGTGTCCCAGGCCAGTGACATCTGCAAGCCGCCAAGGCTGGCCCCGGCCCCGATCAGCGTGGCCAGCACGGCCATGGTTTCGGGCGTGCGCGACAGGCCGCGTGCAGCGGCGGCGGGGATGATCAGCAGGGCGGCGATCAGCAGGGCCCCCACCACTTTCAGCGCGACGGCCACCACCAGCGCCAGCGCCAGCGTCAAAATCAGCCGCTCGCGATCCGGGTTCAGGCCCGAGGCATGTGCAAGGTCGGTGTTCAGCGTGGCGGTCAGCAGCGCCTGCCAGCGCCAGACCAGCAGCGCCAGCACCGCCACCGCGCCGCCCCAGACGAACCCCAGATCAGCGCGCGACACCGCCAGAATATCGCCGAAGAGATAGGCTTGCAGATCAACCCGCGCGCCGGGCACGAAGCTGATGGCCACCAGCCCCAGCGCCAGTGCGGCATGGGCCAGCACGCCCAAAGTGGTATCCATCGCCCAGCCGCGTGCTGCGAGGGTGGAGACCAACAGCGCCATCACCAAGGCCACCGCCAGCGTGCCAAAGCCCACCGGCAGATCGGCCGCCAGCGCCAGCGCCACGCCCAGAATGGCCGCATGCGCCGTGGCATCGCCGAAATAGGCCATCCGCCGCCAGACCACAAAGGCACCCAGCGGCCCGGTGGCCAGCGACAGGCCCACCCCGGCCAAACCTGCGCGCAGCAGGAAATCATCCAGCATGGTCATGCTCCGCCGTGCCGCGGGCCTGCCGCGCGGGGGTGGCCGGGCCATGGCCATGGCCGTCGTGATGCCCATGATCGTGGTGCTGGTGATCGTGGTCATGCAGGTGGTCGTGGTCGTGGTCGTGCTGATACAACGCCAGCGCGCCCTGCGTGCCCAGCCCGAACAGCGCGCGGTATTCCGGCGCGTTCGACACCACGCGCGGCGTGCCCTCGCAGCAGATATGGCCGTTGAGGCAGATCACCCGGTCAGACGCGCTCATCACCACGTGCAGATCATGGCTGACCATCAGCACCGCCGCCCCCGTGTCGCGGCGCACCTCGTCGATCAGCCGGTAGAACGCGGCCTCTCCCGGCTGGTCCAGCCCCTGCGTGGGTTCATCGAGTATCAGCAGGTCGGGCGCGTTCAGCAGGGCGCGGGCCAGCAACACGCGCTGGAACTGGCCGCCCGACAGGCCGGTCATCTGCTGGCCCGCCACATCGGGCACGCCGCAGCGCGCCAGCGCGGCCTGCGCCTCGGCGTCCGGGCGGCGCACGGGCAGCGACAGAAAGCGCCGCGCGGTCAGCGGCAGCGTGGGGTCGATCTGCAACCGCTGCGGCACATAGCCGATGCGCAGCCCCGCCTTGCGCTGCACGGCACCCTTGGCGGGCGGCAGGATGCCCAGCAGCGCCCGCAGCAGGGTGGATTTGCCCGAGCCGTTGGGCCCGACAATGGTGACGATCTCGCCCGGCGCGATCGACAATGACACGTCATGCAGCACCTCGCGCCCCGACAGCGTGACGCACAGATGGCGGGCGGCAAGCAGGCTCATGCCGGGGCCTGCGTTTCTGTGGCGCGGCAGGCGGGGCACAGGCCCAGCGCCTCGACATTGCTGCGCTCGATGGCAAAGCCAAGGGCGGCGGCGGCGGTATCCAGTGCCGCGCGCACCGGGGCGGCGGGTGCCTCGGCCACCGCATCGCACAGGCGGCAGATCAGAAAGGCGGGCGAATGCGTCTCGCCCGGATGCATGCAGGCGGTAAAGGCGTTCAGGCGGCGGATGCGGTGGGCCAGCCCCTGTTCCACCAGAAAATCCAGCGCGCGGTAGGCCACGGGGGGCTGGTTGCCAAAGCCCTCGGCAGCCAGCCGTTGCAGCACGTCATAGGCCCCCAGCGCGCGATGCGCCTCCAGCAGAATCTCCAGCACGCGGCGGCGCACCGGGGTCAGGCGCGCGCCATTCTGGCGGGCCAGCGCCTCGGCCCGTTCCATCACATCGCCCGTGCAAAGCGCGTGGTCATGCGCGGCAAAGGCCGAAACGGCGGGTTGCGGGTCTTTCATGACGCGGCCTCTTGACGTGTTATGCTATAACATATGATACCCATGCATGGATTCCAAGCGAAGGGCAGAAACGATGCGTTATACCATATCCCTGCGGCGGGCCAGCCTGCCGATGGCCACCCTGCTTGCCACCGCTGCACCCGCCTTGGCCGATGTGCCCCGCGTTGTGACCGACATGCCGCCGGTGCATGCGCTGGTGGCCGGGGTGATGGGCGATCTGGGCCAGCCGGAGCTGTTGCTTGACCGCGGGGCCAACGCCCATGCGTTCCAGTTGCGCCCCAGCCAGGCGCAGGCGCTGGCCGATGCCGGTCTGGTGGTCTGGATCGGCCCCGAGATGACCCCGTGGCTGGACCGGGCGGTTGACAGCCTGGGCAGCGGCATTCCGCAACTGCGCCTGCTGGCCGTGCCGGGCACGCTGACGCTGGCCTATGGCGAAGACGAGCATGACCATGGGGCCGAGGCTGGCCACGACGATCATGGGACCGATGACCATGCGGCGGGCGAGGCGCATGGGCACGAGCATGCAGAAGCCGCCGAAGAGGCGGATGCGCACGAAGGCCACGCGCATGACGCGGAAGAACACGAAGACCATGCAGAAAACGGCGACCACGCGGGCCATGATGACCATGCAGAGGGCGAGCATGCAGGCCATGACGACCACGACCACGAGGAACACGCGGAGGGAGACGACCACGCAGAGGGCGACCACGCGGGCCATGATGGCCACTCACATGACGGCACCGATCCGCATGCCTGGCTTGACCCGGCCAATGCCGCCGTCTGGATGCAGGCCATTGCGGTAGAGCTTGGCCGTCTCGACCCCGAAAATGCCGCGACCTATGCGGCAAATGCGGCGACCGAAGCCACGAAACTTCAGGCGCTGGATGCCGAGGTGGCGGGCATCCTTGCCCCGGCGCAGGGCAAGCCCTTTGTCGTTTTCCACGACGCCTACCGCTATTTCACCGGCCATTACGGCCTGACAGTCGCGGGCAGCGTGGCCCTGGGCGATGCGGCCTCGCCGGGTGCGGCGCGGCTGGCCGAACTGCGCGGCACCATGCAGGATGGCGGCGCGCTGTGCATCTTCCCCGAGGCGCAGCACGATCCGAAACTGGTGGCCCAGATGGCCGAGGCCACCGGCGCGCGTCTGGGCGGCACGCTGGACCCCGAAGGGTCGCAGATGGAGCCGGGGGCGGGCCTTTACGCCGCCCTGCTGCGCGATCTGGCCACCACGATCACGGATTGCGTGACCAAAGGCTAAGGCCTGAACCAAAGCACCGGGCCGGGCTTGACCCCGGCCCGGGTTTCGGCACTTCTTGCCCCAGCGCCGGGCCTTGGCGCGGCACAGGGGGAAGCATGGCAGACATCACGACATTCGGCACAGCCTCGGACAGGCGGGATGTGCAGGCCATGACCCTGCGCGCGGGCGATCTTACGCTGCGGCTGTTGACCTGGGGGTCAGTCTTGCACGATCTGCGGCTGGCCGGAGCCGACTGGCCGCTGACGCTGGGCTCACCTGAACTGGCTGCCTATGAAGGGCCGATGGATTATTTCGGCGCGATCGTCGGCCCCGTGGCCAACCGCATCGGCGGCGCGCAGGCGGTGATTGCCGGGCAATTGTGCCGCTTTCCCGCCAATGAAGGCACGACCCTGCTGCATGGCGGCCCCACCGGCACGCAGAAACGCCACTGGGAACTGGTTGCGGCGGGCGACGACCATGCCACATTGCGGCTGACCCTGCCCCACGGCACCGATGGCTTTCCCGGCAACCGCGTGATTACCGCCCACTGGCGGCTGGAGGCCCCGGGCCGGATGCTGCTGGACCTGACGGCCACCAGCGATGCACCCACGCTGATGAACCTAGCCAACCACAGTTATTGGAACCTTGACGGTGGCGGCACAGTGGCGGGCCACAGCCTGAGCGTGGCAGCCGACAGCTATCTGCCCACCGAAAACATCCTGCCCACGGGCGAACGCCGCCCGGTTTCGGGCGCGTTCGATCTGCGCGAGGCGCGGCCTTTCGATCTGACGGCGGGCTATGACCACAACTTCTGCCTTGCCCCGGCCCCCCGTGCGCTGACCGAGGTGGCGGTGCTGACCGGCGCGCGCGGCATCCGCATGCGGCTGGCCACGACCGAGCCGGGGTTGCAATTGTATGACGGCACGTTCCTGACCGGCGGCGGCTTTCCCGGCCATGATGGCGCGGCCTATGGCAAGCACGAGGCGCTGGCGCTGGAGCCGCAACGCTGGCCCGACGCGCCCAACCACCCCAGCTTTCCCCCCGTCACGCTGGAACCGGGCGAGATTTACCGGCAAAGCAATGTCTGGACGTTCGAGCGGCCCTGAGGCGGGCTATTGGCGGCTGTCAGCGGACGGGGCTGATGGCGGAGTCCTCCGGCGGGGATACTTGGGCCAAGATGAAAGCCGCCGTGATGAGGGCATCACGCGGGGGCGCAAAGGCTGGCGGGGTGTTCAGCCCTTGACGCCCGCCGTCCCGGCATTGCGGAACCATTCGATGATGGCGGCGCGTTCAGCGGGTTCCATATAGCTGAGGTTGCCGGGCGGCATGGCGTGGCTGATGCCCGATTGCAGGTAGATGCGCCGGGCCTCATGCGCGATCTGTTCGGGGGTTTCCAGCACCACGCCCTTGGGCGGCCAATACATGCCTTCCCACACCGGCTCGGCGGCGTGGCACATGGAACAGCGGCCCTGCACGATGCTGGTGACATCGTCAAACCCCGGGGCGGCGGCATATGTCAGGGCAGCGCCGTTCAGCGCGGTTTCCTCCTCCGCCGGTTTCATCGGGACGGATGACAGCCAAGCGATGACCAGGAACAGGATCACCGTCAGGCCCCAGGTCCAGTGCGGGTTGCCCTTGCGTGCGTGTTTGGTGTTGAACCAGTGGCGGATGGTGACGCCCATCAGGAACACGAGGCTTGCGATCAGCCAGTTGTATTCGGTGGCAAACACCAGCGGGTAGTGGTTCGACAGCATCAGGAACAGCACGGGCAGCGTCAGGTAATTGTTGTGGGTGGACCGCTGCTTGGCGATCTTGCCGTATTTTGCATCGGGCACCCGGCCGGCCTTCAGGTCAGCCACCACGATGCGCTGGTTCGGCATGATGACCATAAACACATTCGCGCTCATGATCGTGGCGGTGAAGGCCCCCAGATGCAGCAGCGCCGCCCGGCCTGAAAACACCTGCGTATAGCCCCAGCTCATCGCCACCAGGATCACATAGAGGCCGATCATCAGCCGGGTGTTGTCATCGCCAAAGCGGCTCTTGCAGATCGTATCATAGGCCAGCCAGCCAAAGCCCAGGCTTCCAAGGCTGATCAGCACCGCCTGCCACACCGCCAGATCCATCACGTTGGGATCAACCAGATAAAGCTCGGCCCCCAGATAATAGACCAGCACCAGCATGGCGAAACCCGACAGCCAGGTGGCGTAGCTTTCCCATTTGAACCATGTCAGATGCTCGGGCATCATCGCCGGGGCCACCAGATATTTCTGGATGTGGTAGAACCCGCCGCCATGCACCTGCCATTCCTCGCCATGCGCCAAGGGCGGCAGGCTGGGCGTCTTGCGCAGCCCCAGATCCAGCGCGATGAAGTAGAAACTGCTGCCAATCCAGGCGATTGCGGTGATCACATGGGTCCAGCGCGCCGCAATCTCCACCCATTCCCACAGCACGGCCCAGTCATACATCGCAATCTCCTGTTCGGTTTGGCACGAGGCTATACCCTTGGGCACCTTTCTGTTAATTCATCAAATGACAGAGCACTTTCAAACAGCGCCAGAGAATGACGCGTCGAAAACCCGGTTGCGGCAGCCATGTCCTACGTCAACAACATCAAGATGTTCGTGCGTGTCTATGAATTGGGCAGCATGAGTGCGGCGGCGCGCGACCAGCGCACCTCGCCCGCCGTGGCATCGGCCCGAATCTCGGAGCTGGAAAAGCATCTGGGCGTGCGGCTGTTCAACCGCACCACGCGCAGCCTGCAACCCACCGAAAACGGCCGCATCTTTTTCGAGGGTGCCCGCAAGGTGCTGGACGCGATCGACGAGGCCGAGGCGGCGGTTGTGGATGTGACGCAGAACCCGCGCGGCTCGATCTATGTGGCGGCCCCCTTGGGTATCGGGCGGCGGTTCATCGCGCCGCATGTGCCCGCCTTCAAGGATGCCTATCCGCAGATCGACGTTCGCCTGCGCCTGTCTGATCGCATCATCGACGTGACGGGCGAGGGGCTGGACATCGCCTTTCACCTTGGCCTTCTGGAAGACAGCACGCTGAAGGTGCGGCTGGTGGCCGATTGCCCGCGCCTGCTGTGCGCCTCGCCTGCCTATGTGGCGCGGCGCGGCAACCCGGCCGATGGCACGGCGCTGGTCGAGGAACGGCACGAATGCCTGAACCTGCGCTTTCCGGGCGCAAAGGAATTTCAGTGGACGCTGCAAACCCCCGAGGGGCCGCGGCGGTTTGAAATCATGGGGCCGTTCGAGTCCGACGATGGCGATGTGCTGACCGGCTGGGCGCTGGACGGTCGCGGCATCGTGATGAAGCCGATATTCGAGGTGGCCGACCACCTTCGCGCGGGCAATCTGGTGCCGGTCTGCACCGCCACGCCACCACTGGCCACGCAGCTTTCCTGCCTCAGCCAGCACCGCCGCTTCCGCGACCCGAAAATCCGGCTATTCGTCGATTTCATCATCGCGCGCTGCAAGGCCGACATGACAGCGGCGGTGAAGGGGCTGACCCTGGGCTAAGGCTTGCCGGTGGCACAACGCGAAATTTTCTGCGACGCAGAGGAAACCGTGGCGCGTTCACAGCGTTTCCCCCTGCCCGCTGACGGGCGCACAGGAGCCGCCATGCCCGTATCCGCCGCCACGATCTGCGTTCTGGCCAACCCCGGCTCGGGCCGCAACAGCCGCGACGCCGAGGCGATCAATGTGGCGCTGGCCGTCTTTGGCCCGCAGGCCGAACTGCGCCACTGGGAACCGGGTGACGATCTGGAGGTGGCGGTGAAACAGGCGGTGGTGGACGGGTTTTCCACCATCGTGGCCGCCGGGGGTGACGGCACGGTGATGGGCGTGGCGCATGCACTGGCGGGCACAAAGGCCCGGCTGGCCGTGCTGCCGCTGGGCACGTTCAACTATTTCGCCCGGGGGCTGGGCATCCCGCAGGAACCGCGCGAGGCTGCCGAGGCGATACTGGCCGGGCATACAAAGCGCATTTCGGTGGGCGCGGTGAACGGCCAGGTGTTCCTGAACAACGCCAGTATCGGCATCTACCCCAAGATCCTGCGCGAACGCGAAGACATCTACAGCCGTTTTGGCCGCCGCCGCATTGCCGCGCATTGGTCGGTGATCCGCACCGTGATCCGGTTTCAGCGCCCGATGACCCTGCGCCTGACCACCGATGGCACGACACGCAGCGTCAGGACACCGCTGCTGTTTGTCGCGCGCTCGGCCTATCAACTGTCGCATTTCGGGCTGGATGCGCAGCAGACGATCAGCGACGATGGGTTTGCGCTGTTCATCGCCAAGGGCACCACGCGGATGGATTTGCTGAACCTCGCCCTGCGGCTGGCAACGAAAACCGTGGTCATCGGGCGGGATGTGGAAATGATCCCGGCCAAATCCATTTCGGTGGAAACCCTGCACCCGATGCCGGATGTAGCCTTTGACGGCGAAAAGGCACGGATGAAAAGCCCGCTCGATTTCCGCATTCTGACCGACGCGCTGGAAATCATCGTGCCTGACACCGCCCACAAGGCCGCTGCATGAGGCGTGTCGTTCACCTGTCCGACCTGCATTTCGGCCGCACCTCGCCCGCGCTGCTGGAACCCCTGCTGGCCGAGGTGGCCGCGCTGACGCCCGATCTGGTGGTGATCTCGGGCGATCTGACCCAGCGCGCGCGCGTCTGGCAATATGCCGAGGCGGCGGCCTTCATCGCGCGCCTGCCGCAGCCGGTGCTGTGCGTGCCCGGCAACCATGACACGCCGCTGGACAATCTGTTCCTGCGGATGCTGAACCCATGGGGCCGCTACCGCCGCTACATCAACCGCAATCTGGAGCCCACGTTCCGCGACGCGGATCTGGCCGTGGTGGGGGCCAATACGGTGAACCGATTCCGCTGGCAGCAGGGCCGGTTTTCGCGCCGCACGCTGGGCCGGGTGCTGCACGGTTTCGCCGATGCGGGCGAACGCACGCGCATCGTCGTGGTGCATCACCCGCTGGAACATATCGAAGGCAGCGCCAAATCCCTGACCCGTGGCGCAGGCCGCGCGCTGAAGGAACTGTCGGCGGCGGGGGCCGACATCGTGCTGTCGGGCCATATCCACACCACCCATGTCGGCCCCTTCACCTCGGCCCCCGGGCTGTTGTTCGTGCAGGCGGGCACCGGGCTTTCCACCCGCCTGCGGCGCGAGGAAAATGCCTTCAACGTGCTCGACATCACCCCGGGCCGCGTCACCATCCGGTCAATCATCGCGGATGACACCGCGCTTTTCCGCCAGAACGCCAGCGCGGATTTCGTGCAAGGCCCCGACGGCTGGGCCCCCGCCTAACTGCCCCGGTAAGTCGAATAGGCAAAGGGCGAGATCAGCAGCGGCACATGGTAATGCGCCCCCGCATCCGGCACGCCGAACCGGATCGGGATCTCGTCCAGAAACAGCACACCCTCCCCCGCCTGCCCGGATGCGCGCAGATAGTCGCCCGCGCCAAACACCAGCTCATAGCTGCCCGTCGTCAGCTTGGCCCCTGCCAGCAGCGGCGCATCGGTGCGGCCATCGGCATTTGTCACCACCTCGGCGATCTTGCGGTGGCTTTGCCCGCTGATCCGGTAAAGCATGATCTTCACGCCCGCCGCCGGCATGCCCCGCGCGGTATCCAGCACATGAGTGGTCAAACGTCCCTCGGCCATCGCATTCTCCCCGGCATCATTCCCGCATCAGTCTTGCCCTGATTTGCCCAAGGAAGCGACAGCCGCGTTGCCCGATAGGACTTTCGCGGATTTCTTGAAAAACGAATGCAGAAACCCCGCCTAGAAACGAGGCAGGTTGACCAAGGAGTTGCCGAATGAACCGTTACCCCCGCGATCTTTCGGGCCATGGCGCAAACCCGCCCGATGCCGCATGGCCGGGTGGCGCGAAAATCGCCGTATCGCTGGTGCTGAACTACGAAGAGGGCGGCGAGAATTCGGTGCTGCACGGCGACGGCCAGTCCGAGGCGTTTCTCAGTGACATCGCCGGGGCCGCGCCCTGGCCGGGCCAGCGGCACTGGAACATGGAATCGCTTTACGATTACGGCGCGCGGGCGGGTTTCTGGCGGCTGCACCGGCTGTTCACCGGCATGGATATTCCGGTGACAATCTACGGCGTGGCCACGGCGCTGGCCCGCAGCCCGGCCCAAGTGGCCGCGATGAAATCGGCAGGCTGGGAAATCGCGTCGCATGGCCTGAAATGGGTCGAACACCGCGACATGCCCGAGCACCTCGAACGCGCCGCCATTGCCGAGGCGATCCGCCTGCATGCCGAGGTGGTGGGGGAACGCCCGCGCGGCTGGTATACCGGGCGCTGTTCGGTCAACACCGTGCGCCTTGTGGCCGAAGAGGGCGGTTTCGACTGGATTTCCGACACATACGACGACGACCTGCCCTATTGGATGGCCGCAGGCGACCGCGACCAGCTGATCATCCCCTACACGCTGGAGGCGAATGACATGCGGTTCGCCACCGCCCCTGGCTATACGACGGGTGAGCAGTTCTATTCCTATCTGAAAGACAGCTTCGATACGCTCTATGCCGAAGGGCAGCAGGGCGCGGCCAAGATGTTCTCCATCGGCCTGCATTGCCGCCTGATCGGCCGCCCGGGCAAGATCGCCGGACTGAAGCGTTTTCTCGACCATGCAAAATCACACGAGGGAGTGTGGTTTCCCCGCCGCGCCGACATTGCCGCGCACTGGGCAAAGACCCATCCCGCCCGACGCTTCCAACGCCCTTCTCAGATGGCACATGAAGAGTTTGTGCAGCGCTTCGGCAGCATTTTCGAACATTCGCCCTGGATCGCCGACCGCGCCTGGCACTTGGAGCTTGGCCCCGCGCATGACACGGCCACCGGCCTGCACAATGCGCTGGCCCGCATGTTCCGCGCCGCCTCGCCCGCCGAACGGCTGGGCGTGCTGACCGCCCACCCCGACCTTGCGGGCAAGCTGGCGGCGGCCAAACGCCTGACCGCCGAGTCCACCCACGAACAGGCCAGCGCGGGCCTCGATGCCCTGACCGACGCCGAACGCAGCGCGTTCGAGCACCTCAACACCGCCTATGTGGCCAAACACGGTTTCCCCTTCATCATCGCGGTGCGTGACAACACCAAGGCCTCGATTCTTGCGGCCTTCCATGCCCGCCTTGCCAACGACACCCCCACCGAATTCGCCACCGCCTGCGCGCAGGTGGAACGCATCGCCGAAATCCGGCTTCAGGACATGCTGAAATGACCACCTATGCCAGCCCCCGCGACGGCCTGCCGCCGCAAACCGACCTGCACACCGGCCGCGCCATCTTTACCGAATCCTACGCCGTGATCCCGCGCGGGGTGATGACCGATATCGTCACCTCCTATCTGCCCGGCTGGGATGGCACCCGCGCCTGGGTCATCGCCCGCCCGATGAGCGGCTTTTCCGAAACCTTCTCGCAATACATCATGGAACTGGCCCCCGGTGGCGGATCGGATGCGCCCGAGCCTGAGTCCGGGGCCGAGGGCGTGATCTTCGTCACCGAAGGCCGCCTCGCGCTGACCCTGGCGGGCAACCCCGACGCGATGGGCCCCGGCGGCTATGCCTATATCCCCGCAGGCACCGCCTGGACCCTGCGCAACACCGGCAAGACCGCCGCGCGCTTCCACTGGATCCGCAAATTGTGGGAACCGGCCCCCGGCCTCAGCCTCCCCGACGCCTTTGTCACCAACGAACAGCACCTGACCCCGGGTGCGATGCCCGGCACCGAGGGCCGCTGGGCCACCACCCGCTTCGTGCCGCATGACGATCTGCGCCATGACATGCATGTGAACATCGTCACCTTCCGCCCCGGCGGCCTGATCCCTTTCGAGGAAACCCATGTGATGGAGCATGGCCTCTACGTTCTCGAAGGCAAGGCGGTCTACAAGCTGAACCGCGACTGGGTCGAGGTCGAGGCGGGCGATTTCATGTGGCTGCGCGCCTATTGCCCGCAGGCCTGCTATGCCGCCGGTCCCGGCCCGTTCCGCTATCTGCTTTACAAGGACGTGAACCGCCACGCCAAACTGCGCGGCCCCGGGGCCTTCGGTGCGCTGAAATGAAACAGGGTATCCCCCCATCGCGGCCAACACGGCAGCGCCCCTCCTCTTTCCAGACCTAAATATCCACGGGGGGTCCGGGGGGCAGTCAGCCCCCCGGCTCCGCCAGAACCGCAAGGCACCCCGCACGATGCCCCGCACCATCCGCACCGAACCCCTGACCCAAGCCGCCTTCGCCGCCTTCGGCGATGTGCTGGATGCATCCGGCCCGCCCGACCGGTTGATCAATGCGGGGCTCTGCGGGCGGTATCACGACCGTGCCACCCTCGATTTCGGCCCGGATGGCCGCGCCGGGATTTCGATATTTTACGCCCAGCCCCGCGCCCTGCCCTATGCGCTTGATCTGCTGGAGCGGCACCCCGAGGGCAGCCAGGCCTTCATTCCCATGACGCAGCACCCGTTTCTGGTGATCGTGGCGCCCGATGACCATGGCACCCCGGGCATCCCCCGCGCCTTCCTGACCGATGGCGCGCAGGGCATCAACCTGCACCGCTGCATCTGGCATGGCGTGCTGACCCCGCTTGCCGCCCCCGGCCTTTTCGCCGTGATCGACCGCATCGGCCGCACGCCAAACCTTCAGGAACACCCGCTGTCCGACCCATGGACCATTGTTTCCGGCGGCTGAACCCAGGGCTGCCGCCTGTCATTCGCGTTTCAGGCGACCCGGCTTTTGCCACCGCCTGACACGCCCTAACCGGCCCGCGCCAAGGGGCGCGCGGGACGGCGCGAAGAACAGCCCCGTCAGGGAAAGGGAACCCGAAACATGACAGAGTCCGTCCACCCCCCCATCCACCCGGTAGATCAGATACTGCCCACGCCCAAGCTTTTCACCCTGGGCCTTCAGCATGTGCTGGTGATGTATGCCGGTGCGATCGCCGTGCCGCTGATCGTGGGCCGCGCGCTGAAACTTTCGCCCGAGGATGTGGCCTTCCTCATCTCCGCCGACCTGTTCGCCTGTGGCGTGGTCACGCTGATCCAGTCGCTCGGCCTGACCCAGTGGTTCGGTGTCAGGCTGCCGGTGATGATGGGCGTCACCTTTGCAAGCGTCGGCCCCATGGTCGCCATCGGCAATGCCAACCCGGGGGCCGAGGGCGCGCGGATGATCTTTGGCGCCATCATCGCCGCGGGCATCATCGCGATGCTGCTGGCCCCGCTGGTCAGCCGGATGCTGCGGTTTTTCCCGCCGGTCGTCACCGGCACGATCATTCTGGTGATCGGCGTCACGCTGATGCGCATTGGCATCAACTGGATCTTTGGCACGCCCGTGGGCCCCACTGCGCCCCGCGTGGTGAACCCTGAACATGCCGAATGGCTGAAGACGGTGACCGATCTGGCCGCCACCACGCCCGCCTTGCCGCCCGTGCCCGCAGGCATGAACATCGCCGCATCCGTGCCGAACCCGGCCTATGCGCCCTTGTCCAACGTGGCGATTTCCGCGGTGGTTCTGGTGTCGATCCTGCTGATCGCACGTTATGGCAAGGGTTTTGTCGCCAATATCTCGGTGCTTCTGGGCATTGTCATCGGCGGCATCATCGCCACCGTGGCGGGCAAGATGGCCTTTGGCAAGGTGGCCGAAGCCGACTGGTTCGCGCTGATCACGCCGTTCCATTTCGGCACGCCGATCTTTGACCCGGTGATGACCATCACCATGAGCCTTGTCATGATCGTGGTGATGATCGAATCCACCGGCATGTTTCTGGCGCTGGGCGACATCACCGGGCGGCCTGTCACGCGGCCCATGCTGACGGCGGGGCTGCGCACCGATGGTCTGGGCACGGTGATCGGCGGGATTTTCAACACCTTCCCCTACACGTCGTTCTCGCAGAACGTGGGCCTTGTGGGCGTCACCGGCATCAAAAGCCGCTATGTCTGCGTGGCGGGGGGGTTGATCCTGATCGTGCTGGGTCTGGTGCCCAAGATGAGCGTGCTGATCGAATCGCTGCCCGTGGCGGTGCTGGGCGGTGCGGGCATCGTGATGTTCGGCATGGTGGCCGCCACCGGCATCCGCATTCTGGCCTCAGGCGTGGATTTTGCGGGCAACCGCAACAACCTGTTCATCGTGGCGGTCAGCCTTGGTTTCGGCATGATCCCCCTCATCGCGCCCGATTTCAAGATGTGGATGCCGCATGCGCTGCACCCGCTGATCGAATCGGGCATCCTGCTGGCCACGATCGCCGCCGTGGGTCTGAACGCCTTTTTCAACGGCGCAAGGGGCACCGAGGCCGACCTGCGCGCCGCCGCAGCGGTGGCGGATCACTGACGACAGCCGGGCAAAAACCACAGGCCCCCGGTTCCGGCCGGGGGCCATGATGCGCCACCGCGCTTTGCGTGCGTCACAGCACGGCCCGTCACCAGGTCGGATGAAACTTCCCCGCCGGTGACTGGGTGAAAATTTCGCATCCCGTGGCCGTGACCCCCACCGAATGTTCAAACTGCGCCGACAGCGACTTGTCGCGTGTCACCGCCGTCCAGTCATCGGCCAGCACCTTGGTTTCGGAGCGCCCAAGGTTCACCATCGGCTCGATGGTGAAAAACATCCCCTCTTCCAGCACCGGCCCGGTGCCCGCCCGCCCGTAGTGCAGCACGTTGGGCGGCGCGTGGAACACCCGCCCCAGCCCATGCCCGCAGAAATCGCGCACCACCGACATGCGATGCGCCTCGACATAGGCTTGTATGGCATGGCCGATGTCGCCGAAGGTGTTGCCGGGCTTCACCGCCGCGATGCCCTTCATCAGCGCGTCATGCGTCACGTCGATCAGGCGTTTCGACTTCGCCGACATCACCCCCGCCACATACATGCGGGAATTGTCGCCGAACCATCCATCGGCAATCACCGTCACGTCGATGTTGAGGATGTCACCCTCCAGAAGCCTGTCATCCGGGCGGCATTTTTCAAGGTCGCGTGAAATCGTCTCGGTCTTGCTCATCGGGATCCGGGCACCCGGGATGCCATGGCAGACCACATGGTTCACAGAAATGCAGGATGCGTGCTGATACCCCTTGTAGCCGATGGTGGCCGAGGTCACGCCGCGCCGCTGCACCTCTGCGGTGATGAAATCATCCAGCGCGGCGGTGCTGACGCCCGGCTGGACCAGCGGCGCCACGGCATCAAGTATCTCTGCCGCCACACGGCCAGCCGCGCGCATGCCGGCGAAATCCGCATCTTCATGGATGCGGATGCCATTTCGGGTGATGCGGCCACGGGTTTCGTCCAAGGCGCCTGTCCTTCCGGTCGGGGTTTTGGCAGTAATAATCAAGGAATCCGGCCTTGGCCAGAGCCGCGACCCGCCTGGCAGGGTTTGAAACTGCCGTCCGCGCGCCCTATACCCATCACAAAGCTGTAGGAGCCGACCATGTCCAACCCCACCGCCGCGATGCTGGTTATCGGCGACGAGATTCTGTCGGGCCGCACCCGCGACGGCAACACCCATTACCTTGCAGGCGAATTGACCCGCCACGGCATCACCCTGGCCGAGGCGCGGGTGGTGCCGGACGCGCAGCCCCGCATCGTGGCGGCGCTGAACGACCTGCGATCGGCCCATGACCATGTCTTTACCTCGGGCGGCATCGGCCCCACGCATGACGACATCACCGCCGATGCCATTGCCGCCGCTTTTGGCGTGACCATCGGCATCCGTGCCGATGCCGCGGCGCTGCTTCAGGCGCATTACGACCGGTCGGGCCTGCCCTTCAACGAGGCGCGGCAGCGCATGGCGCGCATTCCCGATGGCGCGACACTGATCGAAAACCCCGTCTCCATCGCGCCCGGTTTCACCATCGGCAATGTGCATGTTATGGCCGGTGTGCCCAACATCTTTCAGGCCATGGTGGCATCCGTCCTGCCCACGCTGACCGGCGGGGCCCCGCTGCTCAGCCAAAGCCTGCGGGTGAACCGGGGCGAGGGCGAGATTGCAGGGCCGTTCGGCGCATTGGCGGCGGAATATCCGGATCTCAGCATGGGCAGCTATCCATTCCAGCTGAACGGTGCGCATGGCACCAATCTGGTGATCCGCGGCACGGATGCCGCGCAGATCAGCGCGGCGATGACCCGGCTGGCCGCGCTGTTCCCCGCCCAATGACCCCCAGAGAACTGGAGGCGGTGCTGGAGGCGACCTGGCCCCCCGCCGCCACCTGCCGCGCAGGGCCATGGCTGATCCGCGACGGACTGGGCGGGGGCAAGCGGGTGTCGGCCGCCACCGCCGCCGCTGACTGGCAGGTGGCCGACATTGCCACCGCCGAGGCCGCGCAGGCTGCATTGGGCCAGCCCGCGCTGTTCATGATCCGCCCGGGCGAGGATGCGCTGGATGCGGCGCTGGCCGCGCAGGGCTACCGCGTTGTCGATCCGGTGCTGGCCTATGCCGCGCCCGTTGTGTCGCTGGCGCATCCCGCACCCGACCCGACGGCGGGCTTTGCCCATTGGCCCCCCCTGGGCATCACCGCCGACATCTGGGCCAGTTGCGGCACCGATGCCGCGCGCCTGCGGGTGATGGACCGCGCCACGGGGCCAAAATGCGTGATTCTGGGCCGCCACAACGACCGTGTCGCCGGTGTGGCCTTTGCGGCAATCCACGGCGCCACCGCCATGCTGCACGCGCTGGAGGTGCTGCCCGCCCAGCGCAGGCAAGGTTCCGCCCACAGCATGCTGCGGTGCGCGGCAATCTGGGCGCAAGATCATGGGGCTACTCAACTTTCCCTTGTGGTGACGGCGGCCAACACCGGCGCGCGCGCGCTCTATGCTTCCCTGAACATGCAAATTGTGGGACAGTATCACTACCGCATGAAGTGAGCCCGAAGAGGCCAGAGCAGTTGAAACCCGGCGCCCCAACCCGCATTGCGCCCTTTGGCGCGGTGGCTGTCGCAGCACTGCTGCACACATCGGCGGCGCTTGGCCTGACGCTGGAATTTGCCGCCCCCGCCACCACCAACGCCACCCGGCAAGAGGCGCTGACCAGTTACCGCCTGCCCGTCGGTCCCTGGCGCGACGGCACCACCCCCACCACCCTGACCGAAGGCGCGCTGGACCAGACCGCATGGCGCATCGACGCCCCCGGCCTGACCACCCTGCAATTGCTGGCCCCGCTGCGCGACCAGATCGCCGCCGCCGGTTTCACCCCGCTTTACGAATGCGAAACCGATGCCTGCGGCGGTTTCGATTTCCGCTATGGCACCGAGGTGCTGGCCGAGCCCGACATGCATGTCGATCTGGGCGATTTCCGCTATCTGGCCGCCCAAAGGGGCGGGGCGGATGGCACCGAATACCTTAGTCTGCTGGTCAGCCGGTCGTCAGAGGCAGGCTTTGTGCAACTGATCCGCGTGGGGGCCAATGCGCCCGCCATCGTGGCCCCGCCCACGGCGCGGCCCATCGTCAGCGCCTCGACCAAATCGCCGCTGGCGTTGCCATTGTCCAACCTGCCCGCTGACGGCATCGGCGCGCGGCTGGAAAGCGGCGGCGCGGTGGCGCTGGATGATCTGGTGTTTCCCAGCGGCACGGCGGAACTGGCGGCGGGCGATTATGCGTCACTGGCCGAACTGGCCGCCTGGCTGGCCGCGAACCCCGCGCGCAAGGTGGCGCTGGTGGGCCATACCGATGCCTCGGGCACGCTGGAACCGAACGTGGCCCTGTCGCAAAAACGGGCCGAGGCGGTGCGCGCGCGGCTGACCACACTCGGCATCCCCGCCGACCAGATCAGCGCCGAAGGCGTGGGCTACCTCGCCCCCCGGGCCAGCAACCAGACCGAAGAAGGCCGCCGGATGAACAGAAGGGTCGAGGTCATGCTGACCTCGACCCAGTAAAGGCACCTTCGTCGTAAAACCTTGGGCGCGGCAAGGCCGGGGCCTTGCGAAACCCGGGGCCGCTCACCAGTTGTCGGGCCCCTTGTCCATATAGCGCCGCGCCAGAAAATCGATGAACGCCCGCACCTTGGGCTGGGTGAACCGTCCCGGCGGATAGACCGCATAGATGCCCAGCGTTTCCACCGGCAGGCCCGGTATCGCCTCTTCCACCTGTTTGGCCTTCATCGCCTCGGCAAACAGGAAGGACGGCAGATAGGCGATGCCCAGCCCCGAAATCGCCGCGTTCAGCAGGCTTTGCCCGTCGTTCACCGTCAGCCAGCCCGCCGTGCGCACCTGCCGCCGCTCGCCCGAGGGCGCGATCACCTTCCACACATTGCCATTGGCCTGGTTGGAATAATGCAGCAGCTTGTGGTCGTTCAGATCGTCGATCTTCATCGGCCGCCCGAATTTCTGGAAATAACCGGGCGCTGCGATCATCCGCTTCGTGGTTTCGGTCAGCTTGCGGGCGCGCAGGCTGCTGTCCTCCAGATCACCGATGCGGATCGCCATGTCGAACCCTTCGGAAATCAGTTCGACATAGCGGTTGTTCAGCACCATGTTCACGGTGATATCGGGGTATTCCAGCAGGAAATCCCCCAGAATCGGCGACAGCAGGTTCACCCCGAAATCCGTCGCCACCGAAATCCGCAACAGCCCCGAAGGTGCCGATTGCATGGATGTCACCAGCGCATCCGCCTCGCCCGCGTCATTTAGCACGCGGCGGGCACGGTCGTAATAGGCCAGGCCGATTTCGGTCGGGCTGACGCGCCGCGTGGTGCGGTTCAACAGCCGCGCGCCCAGCCGCGCCTCCAGCGCCGAGACATGTTTCGAGACCGCCGATTTCGAGATACCCATCTTTTTGGCCGCATCGGTAAAGCCGCCCTGATCCACCACAGTGGCAAAGGCTTCCATCTCGGTCAATCGATCCATTGTTCTCACCATACAGCCAAAACGGTTCACTCCCCCCGTATTGACCCCGAAATCGGGCAGGATTGCGGTAAGAGCGCGACAAGTCCGGGGTTTTGCAGCAGATCGTTCCGGGGAAGGAAACAACCAAAAGGCGAGTAGCGCAAGCCTAAGCTCTTGGTTTCACATCGGACCAGTCGAAATATCTGCCGTTTCAAGGGCACAATGGCGGCAGGGCCGCCGTTTGAAGTGGAAACGCGGCAACAGTGGCCCATGCGGCAGCTTCATCCCACGCCTATGCGGGGGTGGTGTCCTTTGCACAAGGCACTGGTTGCGAGCCGGGTTAAAGCGCCGCCGCCAGCCGCGCGCCCTGATCTATCGCGCGTTTCGCATCCAGTTCCGCCGCCACATCGGCCCCGCCGATGACATGATGCGCGATCCCCGCCGCCGCCAATGCATCGGCCAGCCAGCGTTCCGGTATCTGCCCCGCGCACAGCACCACCGTATCCACCGCCAGCAGTTGCGGGTTTTCCCGTGTCGGGCCGTGGCTGATCTCCAGCCCATCCGCCGTGATACGCTCGTAATTCACGCCGCCCTGCATGGTGACACCCTTCATCGCCAGCGCGGCGCGGTGAATCCATCCGGTTGTCTTGCCCAGCCCCCGGCCCGGCTTTTCCGCCTTGCGCTGCAACAGATGCACGGCGCGGGCGGGGGCATGCGGCTGGGGCCCCGCGGCGGCCAGCCCGCCCGGCACCAGCGCAGGGTCGCCCACCCCCCATTCGCGCCGCCACAGCGCCGCATCCTCGGTAGGGCTTTGCCCCGCATGCACCAGAAACTCCGCCACGTCGAACCCGATGCCGCCCGCCCCGATCACCGCCACACGCGGCCCCACAGGCGCACGGCGCAGCACGTCGACATAGCCCAGCGCCCGTTCCTGCCCCGGAATACCGGGGTCGCGCGGTGCAACGCCCGTGGCCACGATCACCGCATCAAACCCCGCCAGCATGGCCACATCCGCCGCCACACCCAGCCGCAGATCAATCGTGCTGCGCGCCACCATGGTTTCGAACCAGCGCACCAGCCCGTGAAATTCCTCTTTCCCCGGCACCTGTTTCGCCAGATTCAACTGCCCGCCCAGTTCCACCGCCTTGTCGAACAGCACCACCCGGTGCCCGCGTTCCGCCGCCACCAGCGCCGCCATCAGCCCGGCAGGCCCGGCCCCCACCACCGCCACAGCCTTGGGCGCATCGGCAACGGGATAGGTCAGCACCGTTTCATGGCAGGCGCGCGGGTTGACCAGACACGAGGTCAGCCTGCCGCTGAACGTATGGTCCAGACAGGCCTGATTGCAGGCGATGCAGGGGGCAATCTCTGCCGCCCGGCCCTGCGCCGCCTTGGCCACGAAATCGGGATCGGCAAGGAAAGGCCGCGCCATCGACACCATGTCGGCCAGCCCATCAGACAGAACTCGCTCGGCCACATCCGGCGCGTTGATGCGGTTTGACGCGATCACCGGAATGCCCACTTCGGGCCGCAACCGCCCGGTCAGCCCGGCAAAAGCCGCGCGCGGCACCGATGTGGCAATCGTCGGCACCCGCGCCTCGTGCCAGCCGATGCCGGTGTTCAGGATCGTGGCCCCCGCACCCTCGATGGCGCGGGCCAGCAGCACCACCTCATCCCAGCTTGACCCGTCGGGCACCAGATCAATCAGGGAAATGCGGTAGATGATGATGAAATCGGCCCCCACGGCGGCGCGGACCCGCCGCACCACCTCGACCGGCAGGCGCATGCGGTTGGCATAGGCCCCGCCCCAGTCATCGGTGCGGCGGTTCACATGGGTCACAAGGAACTGGTTCAGGAAATAGCCTTCCGATCCCATGATCTCGACCCCGTCATAGCCCGCCTCGCGGGCACGCACGGCGGCTGTCACCATGTCGGCGATCTGTTTTTCAATCCCCTCGGCATCCAGCGCCCGCGGCACAAAGGGCGAGATGGGCGATTTCACCGCCGAGGCGCTGACACATTCCTTGCCATAGGCATAACGCCCGGCATGCAGGATCTGCATCGCAATCCGCCCGCCCGCATCATGCACCCGGCCCGTCACCACGCGGTGATTGGCAATATCCGCAGGCGTGAACAGCCCCGCCGCACCCGGAAACACCCCGCCCTCGCGGTTGGGGGCCATGCCGCCCGTCACCATCAGCCCCACACCGCCCCGCGCCCGTGTGGCATAGAATTCCGCCACCCGGTTCCAGTCGCCGGTTTCCTCCAGCCCCGTGTGCATCGACCCCATCAACACCCGGTTGGGCAGGGTGACAAAACCAAGGTCCAGCGGTGCCAGAAGATGCGGGTAATGGGTCATGAACGGGCCTCCCTGCCTGCCGCCACCATGCCGCCGGGTGCGCCGCCTGTCACGCCAAACGCGGCGTCAGATTCTGGCGCCGCCGATGCTGCATTGCAGCAAACGCATGACGACCTTGCACCATTGGCGGATGAAACCCCCGCCGCAGCGGACTAATTGACACCCCAGAGAAGGAAACCCCATGACCCTGACAGCCACAACCACCCCCGACACAGGCCTTGCCTATTTTGCCCCGGCTCCCCGCCCCGCCATACCGGCCCCGGCAAAGACCAACCCCGCACAGGCCGCGCTGGATCTGATGTTCGGCTATTTCGACCAGAAATGATGCGCCACCTGCCGGGCCTCAGGGCGCGGCAGGGCCCGCCGTTTCCAGACAATGCCGCCGGAAGGCACGTTTCAGCATGTCGAGTTCCGCGCGCAAAAGGTCGATCTCGGCGCGCAGGTCATCCTCCATCGCCACCCCGGTGATGATGGTGAAATGCGCCAGCCGCTCGCCGCTGGCGGCGTCACGGATCAGGAATGTCTGCACACCCTCGGTCAGCGCCGCCACCGGCACCGGCACGCGCAGCGCCCATTCGCCCGCACGGCCCGGCACCTCGGCCAGCGTGACATTGGGCACCGGGGCCTCCAGATGCAGCACCTCCAGCGCGGGGCGCTGTGGCGCACCCGTCACCAGCCCCTCCCAGACCCCGGCCCTTATGCGCGTCTTGGTCAGCGTGATCCCGGTCATGGCACCCCCTTAAAAATCAGCGCGCGGGCGGCGGCTGAAGGTCACGTCGCGCAGGATGATCTGGTTCATCTCCGGCCCCTCGAAAATCAGGTCGATCCAGATCTTTTCCAGCCGCTTTTCGTTCATCTTGGTATAGGCGAGGTCGAATTCCACCATCACCTCTTCGGCGGCCAGCGGCAGTTCGCGCACGATCTGTTCCACATTCGGGCCATGCTTCACATTCAGCCGGGCAAAGATTTCCAGCGGCTTTTCCATTTCCACGATCACATCCAGCCGGATCAGATGGCGCAAAGTCAGCCCGCGCACTGCATCCTCGGGCAGGTCGATGACAAGGCTCAGGAAAGACCCGTCAAACCGGAACACATCCATGCGGAACCCGTATGGCGCAAGATCGGCCTCGCGGGTGTTCCTGATCTGGCGCACCGTCAGCTCCGACCGGCGGCAGTCGTGAAAGATCGTGGCCCCATCGGCCACCGGCGCCTTGCCGGGAACCGAGGCGAAACCCGGCACCGGTATGGGCCCGCGCCAGATTTCCGGCCGCCACAGCCAGTCGGCCCCCATGGGGCGGCGGATGGCGTTCGACCCGATGACCGGCAGCGCCAGCCGGTGCTCGGCCACATGGATCACCCGGTCCAACTGCCTGCGCACCGCCCGCGCGCGGCCCCTGAGGCCGCGCAGGGTTTCCAGATCCAGCGCGTCAGACCCGTCGGCCAGCAGCCCCCAACGGCGCTGCATGCGGCGATGCGCCAGAGAGTCGATCAGCCACCCCAGACCCTTTGCCATAGCGCCTTGCCATCTACCCCGGACAAAGGGGCGGCCCGACCGCCCCGCAAAAAACCAATCACATATTGCCGCAAACCCGTCAGGATTCCATCCCAAAGCCCTGTGCCCGGTGAATTTTCTGCAAAAGGCTCAACAGGGGGCCGCAGTTGCGGCGCGGCCCCCTTGGCACTTACTGGTCCATATAGACGTGGCGTTCGGCCTTGGCCCCCGGATGCGTCACCGCCCCGTTGCGCGCGCCGCCCACCAGTTTGGCGTATTTCCACAGCGCGCCGCTGGTGTATTCGGTCTGGCGCGGGCCTTTCCATTCAGCCTTGCGCGCGGCCAGATCCGCATCGGTCAGGTCAACCGACAATTCCCCGGTCAGCGCGTTCAGCGTGATCATGTCGCCGGTTTTCAGCAGGGCAATCGGCCCGCCATGCGCCGCCTCGGGGCCGACATGGCCCACGCAGAAACCGCGCGTCGCGCCGGAAAAGCGCCCGTCGGTGATCAGCGCCACCTTTTTGCCCATGCCCTGACCGCTCAGCGCCGCCGTGGTGGACAGCATCTCGCGCATGCCCGGCCCGCCTGCGGGGCCCTCGTTGCGGATGACGATCACATCGCCCTCGGCATATTCGCGGTTCTTCACCGCCTCGAACGCCTCTTCCTCGCATTCGAACACCCGAGCCGGGCCTTTGAACACCTGTTCCGCCTCGGACATGCCCGCCACCTTCACGATCGCGCCTTCCGGGGCCAGATTGCCCTTCAGCCCCACCACGCCACCCGTCTTGGTGATCGGCGTGGCGATGGAATAGATCACCCGGCCATCGGCCTCGCCCGTGATCTCCTCCAGGCTTTCGCCCAGAGTTTTCCCGCTGGCGGTGATGCAATCCAGATGCAAGAGCCCGGCCTTGGCCAGCTCCTTCATCACCACCGGCACGCCGCCAACCTCATACAGATCCTTGGCCACATATTTCCCGCCCGGCCGCAGATCGACGAAATAGGGCGTGTCGCGCATGATGTCGGCAACGTCGAACAGATCGAAATCCAGCCCCGCCTCATGCGCAATCGCGGGCAGGTGCAGCGCGCCGTTGGTCGAACCGCCCGTGCAGGCCACAACCCGCGCGGCATTCTCTAGGCTTTTCAGCGTCACGATATCCCGCGCGCGGATGTTCTTTTCGATCAGGTTCATTACAGCGACGCCCGACGCCTCGCCATACTGGTCGCGCGATTCATAAGGTGCCGGTGCCCCCGACGAATTCAGCAGCGCCAGCCCGATCGCCTCGGACACGCAGGCCATCGTGTTGGCGGTGTATTGCGCGCCACAGGCGCCCGAGGACGGGCAGGCCACCCGCTCCATTATCTCCAGCTCGGCGGCAGAAAGCGTGCCCGCCTGATTTTTCCCCACCGCCTCGAACATGTCCTGCACGGTGATGTCCTGGCCCTTGTAGCGGCCCGGCAGGATCGACCCGCCATAGATGAACACCGACGGCACGTTCAGCCGCACCATGGCCATCATCATGCCGGGCAGCGACTTGTCGCAACCGGCCAGACCCACCAGCGCGTCATAGCAATGCCCGCGCATCGTCAGTTCCACCGTATCGGTGATCGCGTCGCGTGACGCGAGGGATGACCGCATGCCTTCATGCCCCATGGCAATGCCATCGGTCACGGTGATGGTGGTGAATTCGCGTGGCGTGCCGCCAGCCTTCTTCACCCCGTGCTTCACGATCTGCGCCTGACGGTTCAGCGCGATGTTGCAGGGCGCGGCCTCGTTCCAGCAGGTTGCCACGCCCACCCAGGGCTGGTGAATCTCTTCCTCGGTGATCCCCATGGCATAGAAATAGCTGCGGTGCGGCGCGCGGGCCGGGCCTTCGGTCACATGACGCGAGGGCAGCTTCGACTTGTCGAAACGGGTGTTCTGCATGGGGTTCCTCCGGCGAATGGGCTGGGCAACGGAATAAAGGCCCCCGCCGCAAGGGGCAAGCGCGATTGCATCCCCGCGCCAGAAGCCGGTTGCCAGCGCGCGGGCCTTGCTGTTGAGTTGCCTGTAAAGGGGAGATCAGATGCACGCAACCGAACTGGCCAAGGCGCTTGCCGGGCAGGAAAACCTTTACGCCGCCCTTGCGGATGCCATCCGCGCGCAAGACGTGACCGATGACGCCGGCACGGTTCTGGCCGCCCTGCGCCCCGCGCTTGACGCGGCCACCGGTGCCCGCCTTGCCGCCGTCGATCAGGGCCTTGTCGCCGCCGTGATCCGCCATGCGCAGGGGTTGGCCCCCATTCCCGCCGCACCTGCCATCCTCGCCCATATTGCCAGCCTCACGCCCGCGCCGCTGTTCCTGCCGCCCATCGCCGACAGCGCCAGCATCCCCTTGCCCACCAATGGGCAAGACCCCACGATGCCCGGCTTTTCCGACCGCGCCTTTGACGCATGGTTCGCGGCCAAATCCGTGCCCTACGGCCTTGGCCTTTATGCCGAACGCCGCCGCGTCTATGCCACGCCGCAGTTTGCCGATGCCGCCAGCCCCGAACGCCGCACCGCCCATCTGGGCATCGACGTGTTCGCCCCCGCCCTGACCCCGGTCTATGCGCCCCTTGCGGGCAAGGTCCGCCACATCACCTATAACGCCGACCCGCTGGATTACGGCCATACCCTGATACTGGAGCATGACGCGGGCGGGATACCGTTCTTTACCCTCTACGGCCACCTCGCCCATACCCTGCCGGGCCTGCTGGCCGTGGGCGACAGCGTGCAGCCCGGCCAGCACATCGCCCATCTGGGTGACTGGCATGAAAACGGCGGCTGGGCCGCGCATATCCATTTCCAGATCATGACCGACATGCTGGGCCAGACGCAGGGCAATTTCTTTGGCGTTGGCCATGACAGCCTGTGGCCAGTCTGGGCCGCCATCTGCCCCGACCCCAACCTGATCCTGCGGCTGCCCCCCGAACGGTTTTCTCAGGCGGCCTTGGGCGGATAAAGCGGCTCAAACAGCCCCAGCCCCCGCGCCGTGGCAATATCGGCCAGCAAATCCCGCTCCGCCGCGCGGAACAGGTCATCCAGATCACTGATGACAAAATACACCGGCTGGTGAATGTCGATCCGGTAGGGCGTGCGCAGCATGTCGATCACGTCGAACGCCCGCCGCTGCGGCCCCTCGCCCACCGACCACGGCAGTTCCCCGGGCGAGGATGCGAGGCCAGACCCCAGCGCCTTCACCACCCCCGCCTCCTCCATCAGGCCAAACTCGATGGAAAACCAGTAAAGCCTAATCAGCCAACTGTAATCCTCCTTCGTCGCCCGCAGCCCCGTGGCCCCGATCGCCTGCGAAAACGCGGCAAAGCGTGGGTCGGCCAGCAAGGGCGCATGGCCGAACACCTCGTGAAAAATATCCGGCTCCTCGATATAGTCGAAATCCCTGCGCGACCGGATGAACGACGCCGCCGGAAACCGCCGTTCCGCCAGCATGCCGAAAAACCGCCCGAACCCGATCAGCGCGGGCACAGGCTCCACCCGCCAACCGGTCAGCGGTTCCAGCACCGCTGACACATCGGGGCATTGCGGCACGCGGTCTGCTGGCAAATCCACCGCCGCCAGCCCATCCAGATAGGGCCGCGCCATGTGCCGCCGCACATTCGGCATCTGCCGCGCCACCAGATCGCGCCACACTGCATCCTCCTCGGGCGTATAGCCGATGCGGCCCGTGGCATCGGGGATCTTGGCCTCGTAACTCGTGGATTTCGGCATGGCGGCACCCTTGCGTTGAACATCCCCCCATTCTGCCCCAAATCGGCGAAATTTTTGCCCTTTCCGGGCCGGATCATGCAAAACTTGGCAACATGAAACCTCAAAGCCCGCCAAAAGCGAAACACCATGCCCCAAGCCCCGCTCGACGACGCCGACAAACGCCTGCTGCGCCAGTTGCAGCGCGATGCACGCATCAGCACGCAGGATCTGGCCGACCGCGCCGGCCTTTCGGCCTCGCCTGCATGGCGCCGCGTCAAACGGATGGAAGATGCGGGCCTCATCCGCAAACATGTGGCCATGCTTGACCCCAAACGGCTGGGCCTCAGCGCCGTGGCCTATGTGCATGTGTCCTTGCTCGACCATTCCGAGCCCACGATGGCGCGTTTCGACGATTTCGTGCAGCATCAGGATCAGGTGGTGGAATGCGCTTCGATCACCGGATCGGATGATTACCTGCTGAAGGTCTACGCCCGCGACCCCGAGGATCTGGAACGCTTCATCATGCGCAAACTGCTGGCCCTGGGCATCGTGCGGTCATCGACCACGAATTTCGTCTTGCGCCAGACCAAATATACCACTGAACTGCCACTCGACTGACCGAGGATACCATGACCCCACTTGCCCGGACGCTTGCCGCCATCGACGCCGCCAATGCCGCCGACCCAAATGCCGAGGATGGCCGCCCCGCCGCCGCCCTTTACGGCGAACGCATGTCGGCAGAACTGGCCCGCCTGTTCCCCGATGCCTCGCCGCTCCTGCAGATCGCCGCGCGCGGCCAGCACGTCGAACGCTGGCTTCTGCCGCGCGACGCCTACCCCGAGGGGCGCACAGGCTATCTGGACTGGCGGCGCGAACAGGCCCGCCGCCATGCCGAACGGGTGGCGGGCATGATGGCCGATGCCGGCTACAGCGCCGATGACCAGACCCGCATCGGCACCCTCTTGCGCAAGGAAGGCCTGAAACGCGACCCCGAGGTGCAGGCGCTGGAGGATACGATCTGCTTCACCTTCCTGCGCTGGTATTTCGCCCCCTTCGCCGCCAAACACCCCGCCGAGGACGTGCAGCGCATCGTGGAAAAGACCGCGCGCAAGATGTCAACCGAAGGCCGCGCACGGGTGCGGGCAGAGTTTGATTTGCCGGATGCACTGGCGGCAGCCTTCGAAGGCTGATCCAGGCGCCCAAGCCCGATCTCCGGCCTGCTCTTTCCAGACCCAAGTATCCTCGGGGGGGCGGGGGGCAGACAGCCCCCCGGCGGCCAACCAGAAGTGCCAGGATGGGACAACTCATGCGCAAACCCGCCACCTTTGCCGCCCTCGAAAAACTTGGCCGCGTCCGGCTGTCGAAGCATTTCGTCTTCCGCGACTTCCTGCATTCCGAAATCGCCAGCTTCCACGGCATCGCCAACATCCCCGACGACCCCGATCTGGCCATCGCCGCAGGCACCCGGCTGGCGACCGACCTGATTGACCCGCTGGTCGAAACCTTTGGCCCGATCACCATCCGCTCGGCCTACCGCGCACCGGCGGTCAATGCCTTCGGCAATGCGCATGGCCTGAACTGCGCCCGAAATGAGGCCTCCCACGCCAACCACATCTGGGACCGGCGCGATGCGCAGGGCCGCATGGGGGCCTGCGCCTGCATCCAGATCCCGTGGTTCGCCGACCAGTATGAGCGTGGCCGCGACTGGCGCGATCTGGCCTGGTGGATTCACGACCATCTGCCCTATTCCGAACAGTTCTATTTTCCGATCCGCGCCGCGCTGAACCTCACTTGGCGCGAAGACCCCGACCGCCGCATCGCCAGCTACATCGCCCCGCGCGGTGTGCTGCTGCGGCGGGGCGAAGAACCAGCCGAAACGTCGGCCCGGCGCCGTGCCCGCCATACCGATTTCCCGCCCTTTCGCGGCATCCGCTATCCCTGACGTGGCGCGCGCCATGCAGACGCGATGTGCATCACAATCATACATTGTCTGCATCACAAAATAGCGGTTGACCCTGCCCGGGTGCAGACGCAACTTGCCGCGCCAGCCGGAGCGCGCCATGACCAAAGCCCCCCTCTTTACCCCCGTCCTGATCGCCGGTTGCGTGATCCTGATGATCGGATTTTCCATCCGGGCCAGCTTTGGCGTTTTCCAGATCCCGATTGCCGAGGAATTCGGCTGGCTGCGCGCCGAATTCTCGATGGCCATCGCCATCCAGAACCTGGCCTGGGGTATCGGCCAGCCGATTTTCGGCGCGCTGGCCGAACGTTTCGGCGACCGCAAGGCCATCATCGCGGGGGCGCTGTTCTATGCGGCGGGTCTGGTCCTGTCCAGCTTCGCCGTGACGCCAGGGCAGCACCAGTTTCTTGAAATCCTTGTGGGTTTCGGCATTGCGGGCACCGGCTTCGGCGTCATTCTGGCGGTGGTGGGCCGCGCGGCCTCGCCCGAAAACCGCTCCGTCGCGCTGGGCATCGCCACCGCCGCAGGTTCGGCCGGCCAGGTGTTCGGCGCCCCGGTGGCCGAGGCGCTGCTGGGCTTTTATTCGTGGCAGACCGTGTTCTTGATCTTTGCCGTGGTGATCCTGCTGGCGCTGTTTGCGCTGCCCTTCATGCGCTCCCCCGTCGCCGCCACGCGGCAAGAGCTGGAGGAATCGCTGGGCACGGTTCTGAAGCGCGCCTTCCGCGACCCATCCTTCAGCCTTATTTTCATCGGATTTTTCTCCTGCGGTTATCAGCTGGCCTTCATTACCGCGCATTTCCCCGCCTTCGTGACCGAAGTCTGCGGTGCCATCGACCCCACCGGCATGCTGGCCAGCCTTGGCATCACCACCACCTCGGCGCTGGGGGCGGTGTCGATCGCCGTGATCGGGCTGGCCAATATCGCGGGCACCATCACGGCGGGCTGGCTGGGCAAGCATTATTCCCGCAAGAACCTGCTGGCATTGATTTATCTGCTGCGCACCATCGTTTCGGCAGTGTTCATCCTGCTGCCGATGACACCTGCCTCGGTGCTGCTGTTTTCGCTGTTCATGGGGGCCTTGTGGCTGGCCACCGTGCCGCTGACCAGCGGTCTGGTCGCCCATATCTACGGGCTGCGCTACATGGGCACGCTTTACGGCCTCGTGTTCTTCAGCCACCAGCTTGGGTCGTTCGTGGGGGTCTGGCTGGGCGGGCGGATGTATGACCTGACTGGCGATTACACGTTGGTCTGGTGGATCGGCGTGGGGGTGGGGGCGTTTTCGGCCATCGTCCACCTGCCGGTCAAGGAAAAGCCGCTGGGCCTGCAACCGGCCTGACATTCTTCGCAAACCGCCTGAAAAACAGGCATTTCCCCTTGCCCCTGCCAGCGGGCCGGGCCAATGTCGCGCCGGAAAATGCGGAGAAATCAGATGCGTGCGGGAATCGTCTGCCTGGTGCTGGCCTATGTGTTCAGCCAGTTCTACCGCGCGTTTCTGGCAGTGCTGACCCCGGTTCTGAAGACCGAGCTGGGTGCCACCGCCGAGGATCTGGCCGCCGCGTCGGGCGTGTGGTTCCTGACCTTCGCGCTGATGCAGTTTCCCGTCGGCTGGGCGCTGGACCGGTTCGGCCCGCGCTGGACATCGGTGGTGCTGTTTGCCGCGGGTGGTGCGGGTGGCGCGCTGGTGTTCGCAATGGCGCAGGGGCCGGGGGCGATCATCCTGGCCATGGGGCTGATCGGCATCGGCTGTTCGCCGGTGCTGATGGCGGCCTACTACATCTTTGCCCGCAGCTTTTCGCCCGCCGTGTTCGGCACGTTGGCGGGGGCCGTGATCGGCATCGGCAGCCTGGGCAACATCGCAGGCTCGCTGCCGCTGGCCTGGGCGGTGGATGCCTTTGGCTGGCGTGAGACGCTGCTGGTGCTGGCCGTGCTGAACCTTGGCGTGGCGCTGGCCATGCTGCTGACGGTGCGCGACCCGGCACGGGTGGCGGGCGGGGCCAGAGGCTCGCTGCTTGACCTGCTGCGGCTGGGGGCGCTGTGGCCGGTGCTGGTGATGATGGCCGTGTGCTATGCGCCCGCTGCCGCCCTGCGTGGCCTGTGGATCGGGCCCTATTACACCGATGTCTTTGGGGCCGATGCAGGCCAGATCGGCATGGCCACGCTGGTGATGGGGCTGGCCATGGTGGCGGGCAATTTTGCCTATGGCCCGCTGGACCGGCTGCTGGGCACGCGCAAGGGGCTCATTCTGGGCGGCAATCTGGCCACGGCGGCCTGTTTCGCCGCACTGTGGCTCTGGCCGCTGGCGGGGGGCTGGGCCACGGTGGCGCTGTGTGCAGGGGCGGGTTTTTTCGGCGCGTCCTTTGCCATGGTCATGGCGCACGGCCGGGCCTTCGTTCCGCCGCATCTGATGGGGCGCGGGGTGACGCTGATCAATTTCTTCGGTCTGGGGGCCACCGGGCTGGTGCAGTTTGCCACCGGGCGGCTGCATGCCAGCCTGCCCGCCACCCCGCCCGAGGCCGCCTATGCCACTCTGTTTGCCGTGTTCGCCCTGCTGATCCTTCTGGGCTGCGCCGTCTATGCCTTTGCACAGGACCGGACGGACTGAGCCTTTCGCCCTGCGCCAGCTTGCCCTACCTTCAACGGGAACCGCAGCGAGGCCCGCATGATCACCTATCCCGCCGAACGCAATGCGCTGAAAGAGGCGGTGTTTGCCGCATTGGCCAAGGCTGACGGCGGCGGGCGTCGGTTGCCAATGGTCTGGCTGTCGTTCCGCGATTTTCCCGAAACCGCTGCCCGCACGGCCATGGCCCTTGCCCGCGCCAAACGCCAGCCCAAGGGGCCGCTGCTGCGCTGGCTGAAGCGCCGGTTGATCCGGGGGCAATACAACTGGTCGCGGCGGTATTTCGCGGCGCATCCCGGCCATGTGGCCGTGGCATGGAACGGGCTGACCGGCACGCGGATGGCCTATCTGGCGGGCGCGCGCGATGCGGGGGTGGCGGTGCTGCATGCCGAACTGGCCCCCCTGCCCGGCCGCATCACGCTGGACCCGTCTGGCGTGAATGCCGAAGGCTCGGTGCCGCAAGACCCTGAATTCTTTCGCCAATGGGCGGGGGATGACCCGGCCCGCACAGCCGAAAGCTGGCGCGCGCTGGGGGCCAGCCTGACCGCCCGCGCCTCGCGCCGCGCCGATGTGGGGCAAGGGGCGGGCGCGCTGCCCGATGCGCCCTTTCTGTTCTGCCCGCTGCAAGTGCCCGATGACAGCCAGGTCACGCTGTTTGCAGGCTGGACCGGGGGCATGGCGGGCTTTCTGGCGGCTTTGGCCGAGGCGGCCACCCATCTGCCCGACGGCTGGCACCTGCGGCTGAAGGAACATCCCAGCGCCCGCCAGCCGCTGACCGCGCTGCTGGCCCCGCTGCTGGCCACGGGGCGGGCGGTGCTTGACAACGCATCCGACAGTTTCGCGCAACTCAGCGCCTCGCGCGGGGTGGTCACGCTGAATTCCTCGATGGGGTTGCAGGCGTTCTTCCATGACAAGCAGGTGGTCACTTTGGGCCGCGCGTTCTTTGCCTTGCCCGGGCTGGTGACACCCGCCACCAGCCAGCCCGCCCTGAACGCCGCCTTTGCCGCACCCGACGCGCTGGCCCATGACCCCGCCCTGCGCGCCGCCTTCATGAACTGGCTGGACCAGGTGTATTACCCCCGGTTTTCGCTGGCAGATGGCGCCGATCTGCCCGCTTTCGCCGCCCGGCTGGCCGATGCCCGCGCCAAGGCCCTTTCCCCGCCCCCCCGCCTGCGGTAAGGGAACCCGTCATTCTGACATCTGGAGGGTCCGATGGGCTATAAAGTCGTCGTCGCCGGTGCCACGGGCAATGTGGGCCGCGAAATGCTGAACATCCTCGCCGAGCGCGAGTTTCCGGTGGATGAGATCGTGGCACTTGCCTCGCGCAAATCCATGGGCACCGAAATCAGCTTTGGCGACAAGACACTCAAGACCAAGGATCTGGAGACATTCGATTTCACCGGATGGGATATTGCCCTGTTCGCCGTGGGATCCGAGGCGACGAAAATCTATGCGCCCCGCGCCACGGCGGCGGGCTGCGTGGTGATCGACAACTCGTCCCTCTACCGCTACGACCCCGCGATTCCGCTGGTGGTGCCCGAGGTGAACCCCGAGGCGGTGGAACTTTACAAAAACAAGATGATCATCGCCAACCCGAACTGTTCGACCGCGCAGATGGTGGTGGCGCTGAAGCCGCTGCACGATCGCGCGCGGATCAAGCGGGTGGTGGTTTCCACCTACCAATCCGTGTCGGGCGCGGGCAAAGAGGGGATTGACGAGCTTTGGAACCAGACCAAGGGCATCTATGTGCCGGGTCAGGAGGTTGCGCCCAAGAAGTTCTCCAAACAGATCGCCTTCAACGTGATCCCGCATATCGACGTGTTCCTCGACGACGGCTCCACCAAGGAAGAGTGGAAGATGGTCGCGGAAACCAAGAAGATCCTCGACAAGAACATCAAGGTCACGGCCACCTGCGTGCGCGTGCCGGTGTTCGTGGGCCATTCGGAATCGATCAACATCGAATTCGAGGATTTTCTGGATGAACACGAGGCCCGCGACATTCTGCGCGAGGCCCCGGGGGTGATGGTGATCGACAAGCGCGAGGCCGGTGGCTACATCACCCCGGTCGAATGCGTGGGCGATTACGCCACCTACATCAGCCGCATCCGGCAGGATTCGACGATCGACAACGGCATCAACCTGTGGTGCGTTTCCGACAACCTGCGCAAGGGCGCAGCCCTGAACGCGGTGCAGATCGCCGAGGTGCTGGGCAACCGGTGCCTGAAGAAGGGGTGATGTAAGGGCGGCGCAGGCACAAGCTGCGCCGTTATCTCGAGCCAGCCGCGCTGCGGATCATGTCTTCGAGTTCCTCACGCAATTCTTTGCGCAGTTCATCGTCGATCACGAGCTGTTGGTTACGCGCCCGCATGGATTGCACATAGCGCTCGGTTAGCGCATCAATGATGTCTGGATACTGCTCCTGAGCTACACGCCTGCGTGCATCAAGAAGTTGGGGTGTTGCTTGAGAAGACATCGCGCCTCTGTTCTTGCTGGTCGCTACAGGCAGCCGACTGCAGTGATGTTACAACTACAGCGGGTCGCGCGCCAAGCAGATTGTTCGTGGTCGTCTTTCCGCATCCCCATGGAAACACACATCGAGCCACTTTTGTTTCATACGTGTGAATATATGCCTAAATTATCCCACTATCAGCCCTTGCGGGCAGAAATGTGGCAAAAATACGACACGATTCTGCGAGCCGTCTTCCCGCGTTGACAGCAAATGCCGCCTGGCGACACTCTTCGGCTATTGTAAGGAGTGATTGCCGTGGCGCATAAACCGCATATCGTGCAAAGCGTGGGCGCCGCCATCCGCACGGTGCTGCCAAAGGGGGCGAATCCTGAGGTGGTGATTCGTAGCAGCCTGCCCCACGCAGACAAGTATGATCCAAGCTATCGCTGGCTGCTTGTGCCGGAAATAGCGACTGATCTGTTCGCCGTCTGTGGCCATCTGTGCCGGATCGGTGGCGTTGTAGGCTTCTTTGAACCCTCCCCCTATGCCCGCCACGGCGATGATTGCCTGTTTGTCTTCGACCGGGCGTTCCGTGACAGGATCGACGACATTGTGTGGCATTGGCGTGGCGGGCAACGCGGCGGCCGTCCGGACCACCCATACCACAATAGCACACGGGAGCCTTCGCTGACGCCACCCCCAGCCGTCCAGGAATTGTGGCAGGAGTTGCTCGGGGCATGGGACGCACCCGTAAACTGTGGCCATTATGTGCATCAAGAGGAGGGCAACCCACCGGGCTGGTGGAAAGCGGCACTAGCTTTGGTGACGATTTCCGATCTTGTCTCGGTTCGACTGTTCCGCGACCCGTTGAAACGCTTCGACGGTCAGGCAATGGGAGAATTGCTGAAGTCACTTTACCAGTTTGAAGACAGGGCTTTACCTGACGCAGGCGCAGAACCGGTCGCAGTTGCTGACCTCGCCGCTATACAAGGCATCGACGGCGCAACCGCCAACACTCCGACAGCCACCCGCGCGGCCCCGCGCGGCCCCGCGTCGCTCACCTTTCTCGCCGATAGTAGCGTTGTCTGCGTCATGCCCAAGATCCGGGTCGCGGCGGTTGGCGCGACAATACGCAATGTGACGCGCAATCTGGCGCTGCTTCCGGGTCGCGGCGAGTTGCGCTGCTTCTGGGATATGACGGATGCGGAACCTGATAGCGAAGACCGTGAAACCTTAGATATACTGTTGATTCCAGCACCTTTCGTTCTCAACGCAACCGACTTTCAGCCCCACACGGTGCCAAATGGCGCAACCACGCCCAACGACTTGCGCTGGGACAAACCGAACTGGGAGAGTTTTCATTTGGCCCAGAACTGGATTGGCGGCCACGACAAGCAGGAAGGTTTCATTCGCGGCTGCGTCGATCTGCTGACGGCGGCGAGAGCCGAAACGCGGGCGGTGAATGCTGTCATTCTGCCGGAATACGCACTGACCTACGCGCTGTTTGATCGACTGTGTTCACGCATGAAAGACGCTGCACCGGACCTGGAGTTTGTCGTTGCTGGAGCCTCGGACAATTGCGAGGGCCAGGCTGCAAACACGCTGCTGACGCGCGTTTGGCAAAAACGCAATCCCCTAATGCACATCACCAACAGCCGCCGCAAACATCACCGTTGGCGGCTGGACAGGCGGCAGGTCGAAAGCTATGGCTTGGGCACAGTATTGAATCCGATGGTGTCTCATTGGTGGGAAACTACGCCCATTGGTCAACGCGAACTGTATTTTCATCGGTTCCGCAAGGATTCTGCCTTTGCCGCTCTGATCTGCGAAGAATTGGCCCGGTCTGATGTCTGTCATGATGTTCTGCGGGCCGTGGGGCCCAACCTGGTGTTTGCTCTGCTGATGGACAGCGCCCAGATCCCCGGCCGCTGGTCGGCGCAGTATGCTGCCAGCCTTGCAGACGATCCGGGCTGTGCAGTGCTCAGCTTCACGTCTTACGGCCTTGTGGAGCGTGCCAACAGGCTCCGCAAGGATGGCAGCCATTCGGTTGCCCTTTGGAAAGACGATACTGGCAATCTGGTGCAGATTGCGATGGCCTCGGGCGAAGGACCGCGCGGGGTTCTGCTGTCGCTCTGGTCGCAGCATGTGGTGGATCAAACGATCACCGGCAAAAGGTCAAATGTCCGGGCTTGGCGCTATTCCAGCCATTTCCCAGTTATCCTCTCCAGGAAGGCCTGAAACCCGAGGCCCGTCAAACTGCACCCGATGCGGCGCCGCTCAGAACCGTTCCGCCCGCAGCACAGCGCAATCGGTGATGCTGACCACGCCGATGTGGCGCTCTACCACGGCAAAGGCGGCGTCGAGCAACCCGTCCAGCCGCTCGGGGCGCACGAGGCAGATGACCGCCACCATGCCCGCGCGGCCCACCTGCCCGTCGCGCGTCCAGCGGCCAGACCGGCCCGACCCGCCCAGCACGGGCAGCACGGTAAAGCCCGTGACGCCCGCCTTTTCCAGCGCCGCCGTCAGCCGGCCCTCCATCGGGGCCTCGATGATGATTTCAACGCGTTTGGCCTGATGGGTCTGCATGGCTTAGCCTGCGGCAAGGGCTGTCGCAACCGCCACATAAAGCGGGATGCCGACAACCAGATTGAAGGGAAAGGTGACCCCCAACGAGAGGGTCAGATAGACCGAGGGATTGGCATCCGGCAGCGCCACGCGCATGGCGGCAGGCACGGCGATATAGCTGGCAGAGGCCGCAAGCACCATCAACAGCGCAACCCCGCCAGGTGAGAGGCCCAGAAGAAGCCCCGCCGCCAGCCCCGTAGCGGCCCCGATGGGCGGCATTATCACGCCAAAACAAAGCGCCCCCGCGCCCAGAACTCCGCGCGCGCCCCGCAGCCCGCGCCCCGCCACAAGGCCCATATCCAGCAGGAAAAGGCACAGCACTCCCTGAAAGGGCGCCACGATGAAGCTTGCGATGCGGTCTAGCCCTTCGGCCCCCGTCAGCATGCCGATGACGAACGACCCCACCAGCAGCACGATCGACCCGTTGAGCAGGATTTCACGCCACAGATCACCATCCATCCGACTGCCCCCGCCCCCGCGCGAGGCCAGCCACAGTGCAGAGACGATGGCCGGGGCCTCCATCGCTGCGGCAACCGCCACCATGTAGCCCTCGGCGGTGATGCCCCGGTCCACCAGAACCGATGTCGCGGTCACGAAGGTCACGATGCTGATCGACCCGTAGTGCGCCGCCACCGCCGCCGCATCGACACGCCCCAGCCGCGTCATGAACCGCAGCAGCGCGAATGCCAAGAGCGGCAGCACGAAAGACAGCACCACCCCGGCCGCCAGCGCCGCCAGCAGCGCCCCGTCGGCCCCATGTGCCGCCACCGAGGCCCCGCCCTTGAACCCGATGGAAAACAGCAGGTAAAGCGATATTGCCTTTGCCGCCGCCTCGGGCACGGTCAGTTCCGATCGCGCCAGAGCGGCCAATAGACCCAGCACGAAACACAGGATTGCGAGCGACAGCAGATTGTCGGCGGCCAGCCGGAACAGATCAGACATCGCGCTGCATCACACCGCTACAAACCCCAGCTTGGGCACATATTGCTCCAGCCCGCCGTCGCCCATGTGGGTCCACAGGCCGTGCAGCGTCAGGCGGTCGGTTTCCACCGCCGTGCGCACGAAGGGGAAGGTCATCAGGTTTTCCAGGCTGACCACGACCGCCTCTTTTTCCAGTGCGGCCACGCGGCCCTCGTCGGGCAGATGCGCCACCCGCTCATAGCCGGGGCGCAGGATCTCCATCCAGCGGCCGACAAAGCTGGATTTCTCCAACAACTCCGGCGCATGGCCGGAACACATGTCATGGCAGCCCTTGACGCCGCCGCAGTTGGAATGGCCCAGCACCACCACATGCGCCACCTTCAGCGCGGTCACGGCATATTCCACCGCGGCCGATGTGCCGTGATACTCGCCGTCGGGGTTATAGGGCGGCACCAGATTGGCCACGTTGCGGTGAATGAAGAACTCGCCCTCGTCCGCGCCGAAGATCGACGTCACATGAACCCGGCTGTCGCAGCAGGAAATGACCATGGCGCGGGGATGCTGGCCGGATTCGTACAGGCGGCGATACCAGGCCTTGTTGTCGTGATAGGCCGTTGCCTTCCAGCCGTGAAACCGTTGAACAAGATAGCCGGGCAGGGGTTTGGCCTGATCCATCGCGTCATCCTTCGGGTTGGGTCAACCCCTGTGGATAGGCTGCAATCGCGGAAAATTCGAGGGTTTTCTTGCAGGCGCAGAAACCTTTTCTTCAGCACGCCGGGCCAGACTGGCGCCGGGTGTGAACGGAGGGAGTGATGACATGCAGCATAGTGCCGCTGCGGCCGGTTGACCGGCTGCGGCAGGATGCCGGACCGATTGCCGCCATCTACCGCGATCTGGATACGCAGACCGCCGAACAGGTGGTGACCCGGGCGCTGGGTGAACTGGCGCTGACCATGGCAGGCCTGTCCGCGCAGATGCGGGCGCGCGACCTCAGCGATCTGCACCGGCAACTCAGGCGCGTGCAGCGCATGGCAGAGCATCTGGGCATGGTCAGCCTTGCGCTGGTGGCCCGCGATGTGCGGCAATGCCTGGACAGCAGCGACGTCACGGCTTTTTCCGCCGTCTGGTCGCGGCTGATGCGGGTGGCCGAACAATCACTGTCGCAGGACGGCAAGCCTCTGGACCAGACGGTATAGGCCTGCGCAGCCCTACGGCGGCGCGTGGCGCTGGGCAATGCCGCGCCCGCGCCACGCGTTGCCCCGATGCTGCCATGCTGGCGCCATGCCGGTGCGGTTTGGTGAACCCGACACGGCGTGCCATGGCCCTTGCGCGGCACGCCTTCGTTTGCCCCGTCTGCGCTTTCCCGCCCCTGCGCCGGACCGCAGGCAAACGGGCACAGGGGGGCCTGCCCTGCGGGCCCCCCGACGAAACGCCACCTTCGGCCATGCATGCCAACAGCCTTGCGGCCACCGGCGGAACAGCTAGGCTCCGCTCCGAGCCCTTGCCACCGGATGCCGCCATGCCCCCTGCCTTTGCCGATCCTGCCGCCCCGTCCCGCCCCCTGCATGTCATCCCGGTGGCCGATCTGCCCGGCTGGCGCGCGGCCCAGCCCGCCGAAGTGGCCGCATGGCTGCAAGCGACGGGGTTCGAGGCGGCTTTGGGCGATCTGCGGCTGATCCCGGGGCCGGGTGGCGTGGCAGCGGCGGTCATTGGCCATGGCACGGAAAAAACCCGTGCCCGCAGCCGCTTTGCGCTGGCCAGGGCGGCCACGGCCCTGCCTGCAGGCAACTGGCACCTGGCAGGCAACCTGACAGCGGCCGAGCGCGACGAGGCCGCCCTTGGCTGGCTGCTGGCGCATTACAATTATACCCGCTACCGCCCGGCCAAGCCCCCCGCCCCCCGCGCGCTGCTGCAGGCGCCCGAAGGCTGCGATACCGCGCGGCTGCTGGCGATGGCCGCAGGGGAATGGCTGACGCGCGACCTGATCAACACACCCTCCAGCGACATGGGCCCGCAGGAACTGGAAGAGGCGTTTCTGGCACTGGCCGCACGGCACGGGGCGGAAACCACGGTGATCCGGGGCGATGACCTGCTGGCGCAGAACCTGCCGATGATCCATGCGGTTGGCCGCGCCTCCACCCGCGCGCCGCGCCTGCTTGACCTGCGCTGGGGCCACACCGGCCCCTTGCTGACGCTGGTGGGCAAGGGCGTGTGTTTTGACACCGGGGGCCTCGACATCAAGCCTTCGGCAGGCATGCTGCTGATGAAGAAAGACATGGGCGGCGCGGCCACTGTCATGGGGCTGGCGCAGATGATCATGGCGCTGGATCTGCCGTTGCGGCTGCGCGTGCTGGTGCCTGCGGTGGAAAACGCCATATCGGGCAATGCGATGCGCCCGCGCGACATCCTGACCTCACGCAAGGGCCTGACGGTGGAGGTGAACAACACCGATGCCGAGGGGCGGCTGATCCTCGCCGATGCCTTGGCCTTGGCCGATGAGGGTGCGCCTGCGCTGGTCATCTCGATGGCCACGCTGACCGGGGCAGCGCGCGTGGCTGTGGGGCCGGATCTGGCCCCCTATTTCACCGATGACGCAGGGCTGGCGCGGGCGCTGGAGGCGGGGGCGGCGGAAACCTGCGATCCGGTCTGGCGGCTGCCGTTCTGGGACGGGTATGAAAGCCTGATCGAGCCGGGCATCGCCGATCTGGACAATGCGCCTTCGGGCGGGTTTGCCGGGGCGATCACGGCGGCGCTGTTCCTGCGGCGGTTTGTCGAAAACCCGCGCTACATCCATTTCGACATCTACGGCCACCAGCCCGCCGATGCGCCCGCCCGGCCCAAGGGTGGCGTGGGTCAGGGCGCACGGGCGTTGCTGGCCGCCCTGCCGCAGATGCTGGACCTGTGATGGACAGCCGCCTGACCCCCGCCACCGCCCGGGTGGCACACGAAAGCCTGCGCGGAAGGGTCGAGGCGGCACGCTACACCCCGGGCGAGGTGGCCGAAGTGGTTGTGCCGCTGGCAGACCTTCTGGCCGCGCCCGACGGCGCGCGCGACCGGCAGGTTCTGCTGGGCGACGGCTTCACCGTGATCGACAGGGAGCATGGCTTTGCCTTCGGCCAGGCCGCGAAGGATGGCTATTGCGGCTGGCTGCGGGAAACCGTGCTGGGGCCGCCCGTCGGGCCGACGCATTGGGTGGCCGCCCCCGCCAGCCACATCTACCGCGCCCCGCGCGTGCAGGCGCAGGAAACCGCCAGCCTCAGCCTTGGCGCGCGGGTCAGGGTCACGGGCACATCGGGCGCCTTTGCCGAAACGCCGCTGGGCTTTGTGCCCTCGGCGCATCTGCGGCCCATCGGTGACTGGTTCACCGATCCGGTGGATGTGGCGCATCAGTTTCTGGGCTCGCCCTATCTGTGGGGTGGCAACAGCCGCGCGGGGCTGGATTGTTCGGGGCTGGTGCAGGCGGCGCTGCTGGCCTGCGGCTGGCCCTGCCCGGCTGACAGCGATTTGCAGCTGGCGCTGGGCCAGCCGGTTGACCAGACCGGGCTGATGCGCGGCGACCTTATCTTCTGGAAGGGCCATGTGGCGATGATCGTCGATGGCGAGATGATGATCCACGCCACCGCCCATGGCATGACCACACGGCTGGAGCCCACCGCCCGCGCTATCGCCCGCATCGCGGCGCAAGGTGGCGGGCCGGTCACAGCCTGCCGCCGCCCCTGATCATTTTCTGCCCTTAAACATCCTCGGGGGTGAGCCCGGAACGGGCGAGGGGGCAGACAGCCCCCTGATATCGGGGGCCTCAATCCACCGGGCGGATCAGCTTGCGTTCCAGCACCCGCAGCACCGCCGCCAGATCATGCCCGCGCCGCAGCACCTGCCCGTCCATGCCGACCACGGCATAGATGCCCTGCTTGCCACGTAGCCTTGGGCGCTTTTCGATGCGGTAAAGCGGGTTTTCCGCCGTGCGGCGGAACACCGAAAACACCGCCAGATCGCGCAGACAGGAAATGCCATAGTCGCGCCATTCCCCGCAGGCCACCATCCGGCCATACAGCGTCAGGATCGCGCCCAGTTCGCGGCGGTCAAAGCTGACCTGTTCGGCAGGATGCGGGGCGAAAGGGATCGGGGGCTGCGCGGTCATCGGGTCAGCTTACGCGCTTGGCCCGGCAAATCAAGCATTTCGGCCCAGGGTTGCGCCTGCCCGAATTCGGCCATGGCAAGACCCGGAAAACACCCTGCTTTGCCCATATCGCCGCCGCGATCAGGGGCGACAAAGCAAGGGTAGCGAGTTGAAGCTGATACCAAACTCCGGCGGTGCGGTTGTTTTGCCCCCACCCAGCCTGCACCGCCGGAAAACTCGCTGCAGCATCAGGCCCCCGTCCCGCGCCACTGGCAAGGGACGGGGGCTTACTTGCTTGCGCGGTCATGCCCCAGAACGCACGCGCCGCCCAGCCCGCGCCACCACATTCAGCGAAACGCGAACAAATCCGCGTCTGCATCCGGCTTGCCCGCGATCCGTGCCGCAATGATCTGCGCCGCGATCATCGAATAGGTGATTCCGTTGCCGCCAAAGCCCATGACGGAAAACACCCGCTCCATCCCCGGCACGGCGTCGATGATCGGCAGACCGTCGGTGGTGTTGCCAAAGGGCGCGGCCCAGGTATAGGCGGGCGTGCCGATGCGGATGCCGCAGACCTGCTCCAGCTTGGCGGCGATGCGGGCCATGTTCGCCGTCATCTTTGCCGGGTCTTTGAACGCCTCTGCGTCACCCTCATCCTCGCCGCCTGCGATGATGCGGCCATCGGGCGTGGTGCGGAAGTAAAGATAGGGCTCGGCCGCCTCCCACACCAGCATGTCATCCAGCCAGCCGGGCCGCGCCATGCCGGGATCCGAGGCCAGCGCCCATGTGGATATGATGCGATGCGCCCGCGACTGCATCTGCGGCAGAAATTCATATCCGGTGCAGAACACCACATGGCGGGCGGTAAAGATCTGGCCCCGGCGGGTGGCCAGCGCCACCCCTCCGGCCATTTCGGCCATATCCGTCACCTCGGCGGGCGATACCACCGTGGCACCGCGCGCCTGCGCCACCGCCAGCAACCCCGCCGTCAGTTGCGGCGGATTGGCCGAGGCCGAGGCGGATGACAGAATCGCACCCGTCCGGTCGATGCCGAAACGCGCCCGCAAGTCCGCCGCGTTCAGATACTCGCCCGCGATGCCCGCCGCAGTCCGCGCCTCCATTTCAACCTGCATGGCGCGCTGGCCCATCTCGTTGCCGGTCAGGTAAAGCGCCTGCTTGGGCTGCATCTGGCATTTCAGCTTCAGCCCCTTTGCCAGCGCCACCAGGTCATCCACCGCCCGCACCGAACGCCGCCAGGCGCGTTCGGCCTTGTCCAGCCCGATCTGGCGGGCCAGTTGGTGCAGCGGAATGTCGATCTCGTGCTGGATCATCGCGGTTGACGCCAGGCTTGACCCGCGCACCGGGGTGCGCCGGTCAAGGATCAGCACGCGCAGCTTGGCGCGCGTCAGTGCCTCGGCCATAAGCGCCCCGCTGATGCCGGTGCCCACAATGATGACATCCCAGTCCTTTTGCGGCGGCTGGCGGTCATGCTTTGCCGAAATATGCGGCGTTGCCGCCCAGAAGGGCCGGTCGGCATGCAGGCGGCGCTTGCGGGTGTCGGCATCGCTGCGGGATGGGGCTGCGGTCAAGGGAACCTCGATGTTGCACATGTGATGCCCCGCAACGCGGCGCGGCAAGGCCGGGTTCCTCTGGCGCGGATCAGGGGTTTGTCGCAGCCCCGAAACGTGACAGTTTGGCCCCGCAACGCCCCAGCCCGAAAGTGTGCCGTGCCGCCCGAAATCATTCCCTTCGACCTGCACCGCATGTTCATTGGCGATGCGCCCCCGCTGTTCCTGCTGGAAATCGCGGCCCGCACCCTGCTGATCTACCTTTATACGCTGCTGCTGTTGCGCTGGGTCGGCGGGCGCAGCGTGGCGCAGCTGTCGATCGTCGAATTCCTGATGGTCATCGCCTTGGGGTCGGCGGTAGGCGATTCGCTGTTCTACCCCGATGTGCCTTTGCTGCATGCCATGCTGGTCATCACGCTGGTGGTGCTGTTCGACAAGGCGATCGACGCCGCCAACCGGCGGTTCCGCAAGGTAAAGCGGGTGATCGACGGTCAGCCGGTCGCGGTGGTCGAGGATGGGCACATCCTGTGCGACGGCATAGCGACCCGCCGGATCGGCACAATGGAGCTGATGGAACTGCTGCGGATGCAGGGCATCGAAAACATGGGCCAGGTGCGCGTCGCCTATCTGGAGGCCAGCGGCCAGCTGTCGGTGTTTCAGGCGGATCAGCCGCAGCCGGGTCTGGCCATCGTGCCGCCGGTGGAATTCGGCTTTCCGCCCCCGGTGGCGGGGCAGCCCAGTTGCTGCGCCAATTGCGGGCTGATCCTTGAAAGCCACGGCACAGACCCCTGCCCCGCCTGCAAAGACACGGGCCGCACCCCCGCCACCACGGCGGCCTGACCCGCTTTTGCTTGCGCCCGGGCCGGAAACTTGGCAACGGAACGAAAAGCCAGCGGAGCCGCCATGACCGACGATCACCACCCCGATGATGACGCCCCCGCCAAGCCGGAAAAGGCAAAGCGCCCGCAGCAGGTCTACACGCTGGTGATCGAGGTGGGCCGCAAGGCCGGCGACGGGCTGCCCGACAAGGCCACCGGTGCCGCGCTGATGTGCTACGCCAGCGGCGTGGACGAGGCCGAGGCGGTGCGCGAAACCGTGGCGCTGCTGAAAGCCGCCGATCTGGCCCCGCTGGATGTGTCGGGCTATGGCACGCTGGAGGAACGACTGGCCGAGGGCGACGAGATCGACGCCGACGAACGCGCCCTCATGGACCGTGCGCTGGCCGAAAACTCGGTGGTCGTGGCGCAGATGACGCCGTTCTACGACTGATCCCACGCGGCCCTGACCCATGGCTGGCACCCGGGGCCGGTTGCCGGGGATGGGCAGTTTCGCTATGCCATGCGGCAATCCGCATCCCGAGAGAGGCCCCATGTCCGTCGATCCCGTTGTCCTGACCGCCGACCTGATCCGCTGCCCGTCCGTCACGCCCGCCGAAGGTGGCGCATTGGTGCTGCTGGAACGGCTGCTGTCCGGCGCGGGTTTTACCTGCACGCGGGTGGACCGGGGCGGCGTGGCCAATCTTTACGCCCGCTGGGGGCGGCAGGGGGCCAACAAGGCCTTCGGCTTCAACGGCCATACCGATGTGGTGCCGGTGGGCGATGCGGGCGCATGGACGCAAGACCCGTTCGGCGCGGCGGTGGTGGATGGCTGGATGTATGGCCGCGGGGCCACCGACATGAAATCGGGTGTCGCGGCCTTTGCCGCAGCGGCGGTCGATTTCGTGACCGACACGCCCCCTGATGGCGCGGTGATCCTGGCCATCACGGGTGATGAAGAGGGCGTGGCGGTGGATGGCACCGTGGCCTTGCTTGACTGGATGGCGCAGAACAACGAGGCGATGAGCGTCTGCCTAGTGGGCGAACCCACCTGCCCCGAGGTGCTGGGCGACATGATGAAGATCGGCCGGCGCGGCTCGATGACCGCGCATTTCGAGGCGCGCGGCGTGCAGGGGCATTCCGCCTATCCGCACCGCGCGAAAAACCCGGTCACGGCCATGGTGTGGTTGATGGACCGGCTGGCCGCGCATGAGCTTGACCGGGGGACGGATCATTTCGACGCCTCGACCCTGGCCATCACCACGGTCGATACCGGCAACGCCGCCACCAATGTCATCCCCGCCCAGTGCCGGGGCACGGTGAACATCCGCTTCAACGATATGCATACCGGGGCGTCATTGACCGCATGGTTGCAGGCCGAGGCGGCAAAAGTGCAGGCCGAAACCGGGGTCGAGATCACCCTCACCGCCAGCGTGTCAGGCGAGGCATTCCTCACGCCGCCCGGCCCGCTGTCCACTCTGATCGCCGATGCGGTGCAGGCGGAAACCGGGCTCAGGCCCCAGCCTTCGACCTCGGGCGGCACGTCGGATGCGCGGTTTGTCAAGGCGCTTTGCCCGGTGGTCGAATTCGGGCTGGTGGGCAAGACCATGCATCAGGTCGATGAAAGGGTAGAGGTGGCGCAGATCGTGGCGCTGAAGGCGATCTACGGCCGCCTCCTGCGCGCGTATTTCGCATGATCCAGATTGCGCTGACCGACGACATCGTCACCTGCCGCATGCTGCGCCGCGTGGTGTTCATCGAGGAACAGGGCGTGTCCGAGGCGGATGAGGTCGATGACCTTGACGGGCAGGCGCTTCACCTGCTGGCCACCGCCGCAGGCCGCCCCGTGGGCTCGGCCCGCCTGCTGACCGATGGCGCCACCAGCAAGATCGGTCGCGTCTGCGTGCTGGCCGACCTGCGCGGCACGGGCCTTGGCGCGGCGCTGATCCGCGCGGCGGTGGACCAGTTCCGCCAGACCCCCGGCATCACGCGGGTGAAACTGGGTGCCCAGACCCATGCGCTGGGATTCTATGAAAAGCTGGGTTTCGCGGCAACCGGGCCGGAATATCTGGATGCGGGCATCCTTCACCGCGACATGGTCTTGCTTCTCTGACCTTCGCCCCTCTTTCCAGACTCAAATATCCTCGGGGGGGTGCGGGGGGGCAGACAGCCCCCCCGCTTCCGCCATTTGCCCTACAGCAAGGCTTTCGGGATGACGCCCCCGACGCCCCATGCTAGGGGGTGGAAATGGATCAGATACCCTCAAAAGACCGGCTGCTGGCCTGGATCAGCGACAACCCCACCCTGACCGCAAAGCGCGACATCGCCCGCGCCTTCGGCATCAAGGGCAGCGCCGAACGCATCGAATTGAAACGCCTGCTGCGCGAGCTTGAGGCGGAAGGCGCAGTGGCGAAAAAGCACCGGACCTACCGCGATGCCAGCGCGCTGCCGCCGGTATCCATCGTGCAGGTGCTGGCGCCGGATGCCGAGGGCGATCTTTACGCCCGCCCGCTGGAATGGGATGGCGCGGGGCCCGAGCCGCGCATCCTGCTTGTCACCCGCAGCAGCGACCCGGCTTTGGGCGAGGGCGACCGCATCCTGGCGCGTCTGGCCGAGGTCACGGGCGAGGGCCACAGCCATGAGGGCCGCCTGATCCGCAAGATCGGGGTGAACCCGCTGAAACTGCTGGGCATCTTCCGCGCGGGGTCAGACGGCGGGCGGATCGTGCCGATCGACAAGGGCAGTGACAAGGAATGGTCGGTGCCCCGCGACATGACCGGCGGGGCCAGGGATGGCGAGTTGGTCGAGGCCGAACAGGCCGGGCCCAAACGCATGGGCCTGCCGGTGGCGCGCATCGTGGCGCGGCTGGGTGATCCGTCGGGGCCGCGCGCGGTGTCGATCATCGCCATCCATCAGCATGGCATACCCGACCAGTTCCCCGATGCGGTGATCGCCGAGGCCGACCGCGCCACCCCCGCGCCCATGGGTGCGCGCGAGGATCTTCGCGATCTGCCGCTGGTGACGATCGACCCGATCGATGCCCGCGACCGCGACGATGCCGTGCATGCCCATGCCGATACCGACCCCGCCAACCCCGGCGGCCATGTGGTCTGGGTGGCCATCGCCGATGTGGCGCATTATGTGCGCCCCGGTTCGGCGCTGGACCGCGAGGCGCGGAAACGCGGCAATTCCAGCTATTTCCCCGACCGCGTGGTGCCGATGCTGCCCGATGTGCTGTCGGGCGACCTGTGTTCGCTGCACGAGCATGTGGACCGCCCCTGCCTTGCCGTGCGCATGGTGCTGGATGCGCAGGGCAACAAACTGGCGCACCGGTTTACCCGGGGCATGATGCGCTCGGTCGCATCATTGCACTATGCCGAGGCGCAGGAGGCCATCGACGGCAACCCCAGCCCCCGCGCTGCGCCACTGGTAGAACCTGTGCTGCGCCCGCTTTACGCCGCCTATGCCGCGTTGAAACTGGCCCGCGCCGCCCGGCAGCCGCTGGAACTTGACCTGCCCGAACGCAAGATCATCCTGGCCGAGGATGGCACGGTGCAATCCGTCAGCTATTACGAACGTTTCGACGCGCACCGGCTGATCGAGGAATGCATGGTGCTGGCCAATGTGGCCGCCGCCGAGGAACTGATCCGCCTGAAACGCCCGCTCTTGTACCGCGTGCATGAGGAGCCCAGCCCCGAAAAGCTGGAGGCGCTGCGCGAGGTGGCCGAAGCCTCGGGTTTTGTGCTGGCCAAGGGGCAGGTGCTGAAAACCGCGCATCTGAACCGGCTGCTGGCACAGGCGCAGGGCACGGAGTTTGACGAGCTGATGAACATCACCACACTGCGGTCGATGACGCAGGCCTATTACAATGCCACGAATTTTGGACATTTCGGGCTGACCCTGCGGAACTATGCGCATTTCACCAGCCCGATCCGGCGCTATTCCGACCTGATCGTGCACCGTGCGCTGATTGCCGGGCATGGTTTCGGCGATGACGGCCTGTCGGCGCAGGACATCGAACAACTGGACGAGACAGCAAAACAGATCAGCGACACCGAGCGGCGCAGCATGATGGCCGAGCGTGACACGACCGACCGTTATCTGGCGGCCTTCCTGTCAGAACGGGTGGGCAGCGTGTTTTCGGGCCGCATATCCGGCGTGCAGCGGTTCGGCCTGTTCGTGAAGCTGGATGAAACCGGGGCGGATGGCCTGATACCGATCCGGTCGCTGGGGCGCGAGTTTTTTCATTTCGATGCCGACAGCCAGACGCTGATGGGGTCTGACACCGGCCTGACACTGGGCATCGGCCAGCGGGTGACGGTGCGGCTGGCCGAGGCTGTGCCCGTGACGGGCGGGCTGATGCTGGATCTGCTGGAGGTCGAGGACCGCAAGCTGCCCGGCGGCGCTTCGGCCAAACGGGGCCGCTTTGCACCGCGCAAACCCGCCAAGGCGGCGGCGCGCGATGCAAAGGTGAAACGCAAGGTGATCCGCACGCGGAAGTGACGTTTTTTCTGCGAAAGAACAGGTTTGCCTGATGCGGCAGTCTTGCGGCAGCGCGTGGTGACTATGTCGAGGCCTCCGGCGGGGATATTTACAGGCAGAAAATGCCGGGAAGGGCGGAGGGTCGCCGATCCGGCATCGTGGCGGAGCTCTGGCTTTGCCTGGGGCGGCAATCCGGCTAGACTTGCCGCCAGTCAAGAACAACGGGCGGTCAGGCGATGCGGTCATTCTGTCTTGGGCTGGGGGGTGTGGCCCTTGCAGCACTGGCCCTTCCGGCACTGGCCCGCGTCGCCGGGGCGGAAAGCGCCGTGCCGGCCGTGGTGCAGGGGGCGCCGGTGCAACAGGATACGAATCAGCCAACGCAGGAACAGCAACGCGGGCTTGAGGCGTGGCTGGCAGCGTTTCGCCCCCGCGCCATCGCCGAGGGCGTTTCGCCTGCGGTGCTGGACCGCGCCTTGCAGGGCGTGACCTATGACCCCGAGGTGATCCGCCGCGACCGCAATCAGGCCGAATTTACCCGCACCATCTGGGATTATCTTGATTCCGCCGCATCGGACAGCCGCATTGCCAACGGGCAGGCGGCGCTGGCGCGGCATGCAGGCCTGCTTGACGCCATCGAGGCGCGCTATGGTGTGCCCAAAGAGGTGGTCGTGGCGGTCTGGGGGCTGGAAAGCAGCTATGGCACCAACCGGGGCGACATGCCGCTGGTGCGCTCGCTGGCGACGCTGGCCTTTGACGGGCGGCGCGGCGCGTTTTTCGAGGAGCAACTGCTGGCGGCGCTGAAGATCCTGCAATCGGGCGATGTGACGGCCGACCGGCTGACCGGCAGCTGGGCCGGGGCGATGGGGCATACCCAGTTCATCCCCACATCCTATCTGGCTTTTGCGGTCGATTTCACCGGCGACGGGCGGCGCGACATCTGGTCGGACGATCCCGCCGATGCCCTGGCCTCCACCGCCGCCTATCTGGCGGCTTCGGGCTGGATGACGGGGCAGCCCTGGGGGGTCGAGGTGACGCTGCCCCACGATTTCGACTATGCCCAAAGCGGCAAGCGGGTGCAGAAACCGGTGGCCTACTGGCAGGCGCAGGGGCTGCGCCGCGCGGATGGTGGCGATCTGCCCGGGCAAGGACCGGCCTCGGTCCTGCTGCCGGGGGGCGCGCGGGGTGCGGCCTTTCTGATCTTCGGCAATTTCCGCGCCATAGCGCGCTACAATTCCGCCGATGCCTATGTGCTGGGCGTGGGGCATCTGGCCGACCGGCTGGCGGGCGGCACGCCGATCCGCGCAGTCTGGCCGCGCGAGGACCGCGCCCTGCTGGAGGCCGAGCGCGTGGAATTGCAGCAGCGCCTGACGGCGGCGGGGTTTGACACCGGCGTGGCGGATGGCAAGGTGGGGCCGAACACCATCGCGGCGCTGCAAGCCTGGCAACGCGCGCAGGGCCTGCCTGCCGACGGCTATGCCAGTATCGCGATCCTCAAACGCCTGCGCTGAACGCCGCCCCGCGATGACATTCGCGTGATACCCCTGCCTGTCGCGCAGGTTTTATCCCGGCTGTCACGCAGGCCCCTATACTGGCCCGACATTGTCCAGCGAGGAGCCAGATTGTGAAGATCACTGCCAAGACCATTGCCATTGCCCTGATCTGTGCCGGGGGCGTTTCCCTTGCCGCAGATGCGGTGGAACCCACCGTGAAAGCCCGTCAGGAACTGATGGGCGTAGTGGCCATGAACACCAAGGTTCTGGGCGACATGGCGGGGGGCAAGACCGCATTTGACGCCGCCGCCGCCGAAGCGGCGAAAACCGCTCTGGCCGCTGCCGCCGCCGAAATCCCCGCGAAATTCGAGCCGCAGGCCACCGACCCTGCCACCAAGGCAAAACCCGAGATCTGGACAAACTGGGCCGATTTCACCGCCAAGGGCGCCGCGTTGGGCACCGCTGCCACAGCCGTGGATGCCACAACGCTGGAAGGCGTGCAGGCCGGCATGGGTGCCATTGGCGAAACCTGCAAAAGCTGCCACAGCGCCTATCGCAGCTGACATGTGCTGCCGGGGCGCGTCTGCCGTTCCGGCGGACGCATCCCGGCGACCTGCCGGCGGATCAGCCGCAGGCAACGCGGCTGATCATCTCGGCCCGGTCAATCTCTATGTTCAGGCGCTCCGGCGAAAAATCCATTGTCACAGCCATGTCGGGGCGGATGATGCGGGTGGTCGCGGCAAAGCGCATGGTTTCCAGCACCGAGGCGGGCTGGCCGACAAGGTTTTGCAATGCGGCAGCGCCACAGGCGTTTTCCGGCAGGTCTGCGGGCGGGGCCGGGGGCGTTTCCATCTGGCAGGCAGCCAAGGCGGCGGCGGCAGTCATGGCAAGGGCAAGGCGCATCATGGGGTCGTCCTTTCAGTATTGTGCGGGGGTGTGGGGGGCTGCGGCCGCGATCAGCCGCAGGTCAGGGCGGTGATGCGGTCCCGCGCATCCAGCATCACGTTCAGCCGGGTGGCGCTGAAATCCTCGGTCACCGCGTCGCCGGGGCGGATCAGCCGCAGGCTGCCTGGCGGGCCGCTGGCTGGCAGAACACTGGCAGGCTGGCCTATCAGGTCTTGCATCGCGGCGGCACCGCAGGGCACGGGGTCAATGGTGCTGCCGGGCGACCGGACCGGCGCGGGCGGCGCACAGGCCACCAGCACAAGACAGGGCACAATCGGCAAGAGGCGCAACATCGGCACAGTTCCATCACGGGTGCCGACCAGCCTAGCGGCAGCCTGCGGTCGCGGCAAGCAATGGGCCGCAGCACGGGCAGAAACCGGCGCATCGGGGGCCGGGGCCACCCCAGATCAGCCGGCCCCTGCCTGAAATGCCGCACCATGCGGTGCAGGTGCTCCTGCCGTTTGCGACAGATCGGCCCTCGCCCATGCCGCAAGAACAGTTGCGGCCCGGCCCTGATTGCAGCAGTCTGCCACCAAACTGAAAAGGATCACCGCCCATGCGCACCCGTGCCGCCGTCGCCATCGCCCCCGGAAAACCGCTGGAAATCATGGAGGTGAACCTCGAAGACCCAAAGTTCGGCGAGGTTCTGGTGGAAATCAAGGCCACCGGCATCTGCCACACCGACGAATTCACCCTGTCGGGCGCCGACCCCGAGGGGCTGTTCCCCGCCATTCTGGGGCATGAGGGCGCGGGCGTGGTCATCGCCGTGGGTGAAGGTGTCACCAGCCTGAAGGTGGGCGATCACGTCATCCCGCTTTACACACCCGAATGCCGCCAGTGCCCGTCCTGCCTCAGCCAGAAAACCAACCTCTGCACCGCGATCCGCGCCACGCAGGGTCAGGGCCTGCTGCCCGATGGCACCACCCGGTTTTCCATGCTGGATGGCACGCCGATCCATCATTACATGGGCTGTTCCACCTTCGCCAACCATACGGTCGTGCCCGAAATCGCGCTGGCCAAGGTGCGGCAGGATGCCCCTTTCGACAAGATCTGCTACATCGGCTGCGGCGTCACCACCGGCATCGGCGCGGTCATCAACACGGCCAAGGTGGAAATCGGGGCAAAGGCCGTGGTCTTTGGCCTGGGCGGCATCGGGCTGAACGTGATCCAGGGCCTGCGGCTGGCCGGAGCCGACATGATCATCGGCGTCGATATCAACAATGACCGCAAGTCCTGGGGCGAACGCTTCGGCATGACCCATTTCGTGAACCCGAAAGAGATCGACGGCTCCATCGTCCAGCACATCGTCAACCTGACGAAAACCCCCTTCGACCAGATCGGCGGGGCGGACTATTCGTTCGACTGCACCGGCAACGTCAAGGTGATGCGCGACGCGCTGGAATGCACGCACCGCGGCTGGGGCGTATCCGTGGTGATCGGCGTGGCACCGGCGGGGGCCGAGATTCAGACGCGGCCGTTCCAGCTGGTCACAGGCCGGGTGTGGAAAGGCACGGCCTTTGGCGGCGCGCGTGGCCGCACCGATGTGCCGCAGATCGTGGATTGGTATATGGACGGCAAGATCGAGATCGACCCGATGATCACCCACACCCTGACGCTGGAAGACATCAACAAGGGCTTTGACCTGATGCATGCGGGCGAAAGCATCCGCAGCGTGGTGGTGTATTGATCGGATCGGGCGTACAGCACACCGGCTGCGCTGCACGCCCGGGTTGATTTTTTGTGAGGGATGAGGTATTTTAAAAACAGATTTTACAAGACTTCATTTTTCCGCGGATCAGCACATGACCGACACCCCACCCGATCTTGCGCGCGAAGCCATGGCTCTGGAACACCAGCGCGCGCTTTATCAAACGCGGATGGATTTCTGGAAGGTTGTGGCTGGCACCATGGTGGTCGGTGTCGCGGTTGCCTTGTTTCCCGTCATCCAGAAAGTGATGGAATCCTATTATCTGGTGCAGATCGAGCAAACCAAGGCGCTGTATCAGGAAAACATCGAAAAGACCAAGGCGGAGTCTCAGATCGCCGTGATAGAGCGCCAGAATGCGCTTGAACTTCAAAGGCTTGAAACTGAAGACGCCTATGAGCGGCAGCAACTTCAAACCAGTGCAGCATTCGAGGCCGAGCGCCTTGTCGATACACGGCTGGCCGAGAGCCGCGCCTTTCTGAACAACCAGGCCCTCGAGGGCCGCAGCGAGGATATCGAAACCCGCATCCGGCTGGCAGAATACTTTTCCTTTGTTGCCAGCACAGAGCCCGAGCGCAAGCAATGGACAGGCTTTCGTGAATATCTGGTGAATTTGCGTGACCGGCAGCAGGCCGAACGTGCAAAACTGCGCGCCATAGAACTGGACGAAACGAAGCCCCCGCTCGCACGGCTTCTGGCACAAGAGGGTATCGCCGTAATCGACCGTGAACTGACCCCCAGCGCGGTGGCACCGCAGGGGTCGGGGCTGAAGGAAGCGGTCCCGTTCGGCGCCCTTGGGCTGGACCGTCAGACGGTGAACGGCGATCTGCGGCCAGCGCAAAGGAATGTGCTGCTGCGGGTTTTCGGTGCGCCAAGCAGCAACCCGGGCCCGGTTTGCGCCATGCCGGACAACGAGGCGCTCAACGGGCAGATGGCAAGCGCCGAGCACAACGGATTGCGCGTGACACTGCTCAAACCTGCGGCTCAATCGCTTGAAAAGATACTGCGCGACATCGCGGCCGACAATTCAACCCTGCGCGATGCGCTTGGCTCGGCGGGCGGGCTTTGTGTGCGGCTGATCCGTGGCAGCGCCACCCAGATTTCCAACCACTCCTGGGGCCTTGCGATTGACCTTACCGTCGATGGACAACTGGATTTCTATGGCGACAACCGCGTTCAGCGCGGTCTGGCGCAGGCAGCACCCTATTTCATCCGCAACGGCTGGTATTGGGGCGCGGGTTTTGCACGCGAGGAATCGATGCATTTCGAAGTCAGCGCGCAGCTTCTGCAACGCTGGATCGACGAAGGCCAGGTTGTTTCCCGTTCGGCTGTGAACGACGATCCGGAACCCGATGCCGGCACGGTTCCGGCGCAGCCACAGGCCGAGGGTGATACCGCACCCGTCGCATCGCCCTGAGCATCGGCCAACCTGCTGCTGCCAGCCGGTTGCACGCTCCCGTCGCCCGAAATGCCGGATCACGGATTGTTCCCGCCACGCAGCCGGGGCATGATAGGCTTCACCCCGCGCCAGCGGCGTCAGCCCGGAAGGAACTCCATGCCAGAACCCCGCGCCCCGCGCCTTTGCGTGCTGATCGACGCCGACAATGTGCCTTCGGGCTATGCCGAGGCCATATTCAACGAGATCGCGGCCCTGGGCGAGGCCAGCGTCAGGCGCATCTATGGCGACTGGTCGGCGCAACGGCTGGCGGGCTGGGCGCGGCAGGTGGCGGCGCTGGGGCTGGTGGCCGACCAGCAGTTTTCCAACACCAAGGGCAAGAACGCCAGCGACATCGGCCTTGTGATCGCGGCGATGGATTTCCTGCATTCGGGCCTGTTCGACGGTTTCGTGCTGGTCAGTTCCGACAGCGATTTCACACGGCTGGCCGCGCGGGTGCGCGAACAGGGGCTGGATGTCTACGGCATCGGCGAAAAGAAAACGCCCGAGGCGTTCCGCATGGCCTGCAAGCGGTTCATCTATGTGGAAAATCTGGGCCTGGCCGAAGAACCGTCGCCCCCGCGCCGCACACCTGCGCCAACCGGCAGCGCCGATCCGGTGGCCGAGGCACCGCCCCGCCCCGCCAGCACCGCCAAGGAGGCCCCGGCCAAGGCCATCCCCTTGATCATCCAGGCGATGCGGGCGATCGACCCCGAGGGCGAATGGTATTCGCTGGGCCAGATCGGCCAGTATATCACCCAGGGCAACCCCGATTTCGACACCCGCACCTATGGTTCGGCAAAACTCTCCGACCTAGTGCGCAAGATCAGCCGGTTCGAGGTGAAACCCGGCCCCGGCGGGCAGTTGCTGGCCCGCGACGTGGCCTGAGCCCTACGACCGCGCATCAAGCCTGACGGTTCTCTTCGCTGCCCCCGCGACATCACCCGCAAGGGCGCAGGATCAGCCCCGGCCACCTGCCCGCCCCGCCCCCCGCGAAACCGCCCGGCAGGGCGGACAAGCGGCCCCATCAAACCGCCCTGCCCCCGCTTCCCCTTGGCCCGGCTTTGCGTTAAGCCCGTGGCGTTTGTATCCAAGGGGCGCGCGCCATGAAATTCACCCTGTCCTGGCTGAAGGATCACCTCGACACCGAGGCCCCGCTGGAGGCCATCCTCTACGCCCTCACCGATCTGGGGATGGAGGTGGAGGGCGTCGAAGACCCGGCGGCGAAACTGGGCGCCTTCCGCATCGCCCGCGTGCTGGAGGCCGTGCCCCACCCCAATGCCGACCGGCTGCGCCTATGCCGCGTCGAAACCTGGCCCGACGGCCCCGGTGGACGGGCAGAGGTGGTGCAGGTGGTCTGCGGCGCACCCAACGCCCGCACCGGGCTGGTGGGCGTGTTCGCCCCTGTGGGCACCCATGTGCCCGGCACCGGGGTTGATCTGAAACCCGGCGTGATACGGGGCGTGGAATCCAACGGCATGCTGTGTTCGGAACGCGAACTGATGCTGTCGGATGACCATGACGGCATCATCGACCTGCCCGCCGATGCGCCGCTGGGCGCGCGGTTCATCGACTACCGGGGTCTGAATGACCCGATGATCCACATCAAGATCACCCCCAACCGCCCCGATGCGCTGGGCGTGCGCGGCATCGCCCGCGATCTGGCGGCGCGCGGCCTGGGCAGTCTGAAACCGCTGGACATTCCGGCGATCACCGGGGCCTTCCCCTGCCCGATCAGCATCACCATCGCCCCCGCGCTGAAAACCAAAGGCTGCCCGATCTTCGCAGGCCGCCTGATCCGTGGCGTCACCAACGGCCCCTCGCCCGCGTGGCTGCAAACCCGGCTGCGCGCCATTGGCCTCAGGCCCATTTCGGCACTGGTGGACATCACCAATTTCTTCACCTTCGCGCTGAACCGGCCCCTGCATGTGTTCGACGCCGCCAAGGTGCAGGGCGGGTTGCGCATCCACCCGGCAGCGGGCGGCGAGGAACTGCTGGCGCTGGATGGCAAGACCTATGCCCTGCGCCCCGGCATGATGCTGATTTCCGACGACAACGGCCCGGAATCGTTGGCAGGCATCATGGGCGGCACGGCATCCGGCTGCACCGAGGCCACGACCGATGTGTTCCTGGAATCGGCGTATTGGGATCCGATCACCATCGCCACCACAGGCCGCGCGCTGCGCATCAATTCCGACGCGCGTTACCGGTTTGAACGCGGCATCGACCCGGCCTTCACCCTGCCGGGGCTGGATCTGGCCACCCAGATGGTGCTGGACCTTTGCGGTGGCGAGGCGTCCGATCTGGCGGTGGATGGTGCCGTGCCCGACACCACGCGCGCCTACCGGCTGGATCCGGCCCGCGTGGTCAGCCTTGTGGGCATGGACATTGCCGAGGCCACGCAACGCGCCACGCTGGCCGCCCTTGGCTTCACCCTGAACGGCGACATGGCCACGCCGCCCACCTGGCGGCCCGATGTTCTGGGCGAGGCCGATCTGGTCGAGGAGATCGCCCGCATCGCCTCCCTCAGCAAGCTCGAAGGCAAACCCCTGCCCCGCCGTCAGGCCGGGGTGCCGCAACCCGTGCTGACGCCCTTGCAGACCCGCGAGAAATCCGCACGCCGCACGCTGGCCGCGCTGGGTTACAACGAATGCGTCACCTACAGCTTCATCGACAGCACGGCGGCGGCGCTGTTCGGCGGCGGCACCGATGCCGTGCGGGTGGACAATCCGATTTCGTCGGAAATGACCCATCTGCGCCCCGATCTGCTGCCCGGCCTGCTGCGCGCCGCTGCCCGCAACCAGGCCCGCGGCTTTGCCGACATGGCTTTGTGCGAGATCGGCCCGGTGTTCGGCGGGGGTGAGCCCGGCGAACAGGCCCTGCATGCCACCGGCCTTTTGGTGGGCGCATCCGCCCCGCGCGATCCGCATGGTTCTCGCCGTCCGGTCGATCTGTTTGACGCCAAGGCCGATGCCGAGGCGGTGCTGGCCGCCATCGGTGCCCCCGCCCGCGTGCAGGTGACGCGCAAGGTGCCGGGCTGGTGGCACCCGGGCCGGTCGGGCGTGATCGGCCTTGGCCCCAATGTGTTGGCGACGTTTGGCGAGGTTCACCCCCGCGTGCTGGCCGCGATGGATGTCAAAGGCCCCGCCGTGGCCTTTACCCTGCTGATTGCCAACGTGCCGCTGCCCAAGGTGAAAACCCCCACGCGCCCCGCGCTGAAGCTGGCCGATCTGCAAGCGGTGGAACGTGATTTCGCCTTTGTCGTCGATGCGCAGACCGAGGCGCTGACCCTGGTGAACGCCGCACAGGGCGCCGACAAGGCCCTGATCGACACGGTGCGGGTGTTCGACCAGTTCACCGGCGACAAGGCCGAGGCGCAGATGGGTGCGGGCAAGAAATCGGTGGGCCTCACCGTGCGCCTGCAACCCGTGGAAAAAACCCTGACCGAGGCCGAGATCGAGGCCGTCTGCGCTAGGATCGTGGAAAAGGTCGCCAAGGCCACAGGCGCCGTGCTGCGAGGGTAAGGGGCTGTGCCGGCCGGGCCGGGGGTTTCACACCCCCGGACCCCCGTGGGATATTTATGTCTGGAAAGAGCAACGCGGAAGCTGACCCGGGGGCCATAGGTGCCCTCGTGCGTTTGCATGACTGTTTTCTGTTGCATGATGAGTGGTGGCGAGGGAGGGACTCGAACCCTCGACCCCACGATTATGAGTCGTGTGCTCTAACCAGCTGAGCTACCTCGCCACGTCGCGGCTAGCTATTCAAGCGGGCGCGGGGCGTCAAGCGGATTCTGCCGGTGTGGCTGCAAAGGCCGGTCGGGGGCCTGTGACATCTGCCTTGTCCTCTTGCCGGGCATGCGCGATGCGGGGGCGGCCGGCGGCGGTGGCGGTCAACGTGGCCTCGATGAACATGGCGCGGCCCTCGACCACCGCTTCGCGGATCTCGCGGCGGGTGGTGATGCGCAGCGCGTCGGCCCCCGCGCGTTCGGCCCCCGCGCGTTCGGCTCTTGCGCGGGCTTCAGCCACCAGTGCCGCCTCCATCGCATCCAGCGCCGCGTCGCGGTCGGGGAAATGCTGCAACCCGCCCGGGAAATGCGCGGTGAACCGCCCCTCGCCCGGGCTGCTGACCAGCCCCGTCGCCCGCTGCGTCACCAGCCCCACCACTGCGCCGATGGCATTGGCCACCCCGGCATGTTCCGGCAGGATCATGGCGCAGCCCAGCCGTTCGCCCACCGCGCCATAGTAATGCGGGGCCGATGCCCCCAGCCCGATCACCGGAATGCCCAGCCGCGCCGACACCTCTACCACGCCGCGGTGCTGCGCCAGACCGGCGCGCAGCAGGGGGTGGCGGGCCAGCGCCTCGGGCACCTCACCCGCAAAGCCCGGATCCTCGGCGAAGGCGGCTTCCAGCAGGCAATCCACTGTCTGCGCGGTCAGCTGCCCGATGATCTGCGTGGCCAGCGTGGCCGCGTCGGGGGCAAAACGCTCGCCCCGCCCGTTGCGGCGGCGGGCAAGCAGCCGCAGCGCCTTTTCCGAAGCCACCGCATCCCAGGCCCCCAGCCCGCCCGTCACATGGCTGGCATCCGACGGCGTGACGCCCGCCAGCATCACCAGCCCGCGCGCCACCAGCCGTTCCATCGCCGCCACCTCCAGCCGCGATGACAGGGCCGCACCCAGCGGCATCGGCGCGGTGATGCGGGCCAGCAGCGCCGCCTCGCGCGCCGAGAGGCCCCCGGCGTTGCCCGGCATCGGCAGCACGAAGCGCCCGTCATGTTCGCCCACCGCTTCACCCGCCAAGGCCCGGTCCAGCGCGGCATGCACCATCGCGCCATGGTCGGCGGCCATCAGCGCCACCGGGATCAGGCGGCGCGGGCCCAGCCGGAGGCCGCCTTCCAGCCCCTCCAGCAGATGCACCTCGCTGTCGCCGCCCAGCCCCGTGGTGCGCATCGCCACCGCCTCGACCATCGTGCGAAATCCGCCCACGCGCGCGCCCTGTGCGTCGATCTCGGGCAAACCGCCGCGCAGCAGCGCCACATCGGTGGTGGTGCCGCCGATGTCACTGACCAGCGCATCCGTGGCCCCTGTCAGCCAGCGCGCGCCCACGATGCTGGCGGCGGGGCCGCTGAGAATCGTCTCGATCGGCCGCTCGCGCACCATGGCGGCGGAAATCAGCGCCCCGTCGCCGCGCACCACCATCAAGGGGGCAGCGATGCCTATGGCTCCCAGATGCCCTTCGCAGGCTGCCACCAGCCGGTCGATCATGCCGATCAGCCGGGCGTTCAGCACCGCCGTCAGCGCCCGCTTCGGCCCGTTCAGATTGGCCGAAAGCTCGTGCGAGCAGGTCACGGGTCGCCCCGTCACCCGGCGGATCAGGTCGCGCGCCGCCAGTTCATGCGCGGGGTTGCGGGTGGCAAACCGCGCGGCCACGGCAAAGCCCATCACCTGCCCCGCCAGCGGGGCCACCGCGGCATCAAGCGCCGCCAGATCCAGCGGCGCCACTTCGCCGCCCGCATGGCTGTGCCCGCCGGGCAGCCGGATCACCGGATCGCCCGCCAAAGCCTCGGCCAGCCCGCCGCGCGTCAGATCATCGGCGTCAAAGCCGATGAACACCAGCGCCACGCGCCCGCCCTGCCCCTCGACCAGCGCATTGGTGGCCAGCGTGGTGGACAGCGACACCATGGCCACATCGCCCGCAGCCACGCCCGCGCCCGCCAGCGCCGCATCCACCGCCCGCCCGATGCCCAGGGCCAGATCGCCCCGCGTGGTCAAGGATTTGGCCGAACCGATCACCCGGTCGGCATCAGGATCGACGATCACCGCATCGGTATAGGTGCCGCCGGTATCGACCCCCAGCAACACCGCCCCGCCCTGCCATCCGCCGCCCGTATCCGCCATGCCCGTATCCGCCATGCCCATTCCCCCCCGCGCCGCCCTAGGTCAGCCCGCGCGGCCTGCGGCGGCGGTGCGCCGCAGGGATATGCAGCATGGCGCGGTATTTGGCCAGCGTGCGCCGGGCCAGCACGATGCCCTCGGCCCCCAGCGCCGCGACCAGCGCCGCATCGGTCAAGGGCTGCGCGGGATCTTCGGCGGCCACCAGTCGCGCCAGCATGGCCCGCACCGCCGCCCCCGACCGGGCGGCGTCACCCTCGCCCAGCCCCGAGGCGAACAGGCTGCGCAGCCACCATGTGCCGCGCGGCGTGTCCACCGCCGCCCCCGCCACCACCCGGCTGACCGTGCTTTCATGCAGTTCCAGCGCCCCGGCCAGCCCGGCCATGGTCATCGGCACCAGCGCGCCCAGCCCCTGATCCAGCGCGGCCTGCTGCCGTTCAAGCAGCGCCCGCGCCACGCGCAACAGCGTGGCGTTGCGCCCCTCGACCATCCGCCCCAGCATGCGCGCCTGCGCCCACAATGCGCGGTCCGCGGGTGCGGCGGGCCGCGTCACGGGCCGCTCGACCCGCAGCGCGGGCAGGGCCGAGCGGTTCAGCGCCACCTGCCAGCCTGCGGCAGTCCTGGTGGCGATCAGGTCAGGCTCGCGCAGCGGCGCCGCCCCCGGATCAAACTGCGCGCCGGGCTTGGGGTCAAACCGCCGGATCAGGCGCAGCCGGGCCAGCACCTCGGCCTCGGTCGTGGCGCAGATGCGGGCCAGCCGGGCAAACTCGCCCGCGCCGACCAGATCGAGATGCCCCAGAAGCCCGGCCAGCACCGGGTCAAGACAGCCCGCCTCCAACGCCTGCAAACGCAGGCATTCAGCCAGCGACCGGGCGAACAGGCCTGCCGGTTCGATGCGCTGCACCAGCGCCAGCACCCGCTCCACCTCGGCCAGCGGGGCAGGCAGCGCGGCGGCAATCGCAGGCAAGGGCTGGCCCAGCCAGCCCGAAGGCTCCAGCGCCTCGGCCAGCGCCAGCGCGATCTGCCGGTCGCGCGCCGTGGCCACCAGCCCCGGCAGGGCCGCCATCACATGCGCCATCAGGCTGGGGCCTGCGCTTGCGGCCTCGGGCATCGCAGCACCGCCCAGCCCCAGCGCCTGCGACCAGCGCGGCAGCCATTCGCCCGGCACGATCTGCGGCGGCTCCAGCGTCAGATGCGGGTTGTCGGCGGCCTGCCCCTCCAGATACCGCGTCAGGCCCGGCGCATCGAAGGCCAGCAGCCGGATCGCGGCATGCAGCCCGGTGTTCAGTTGCAGCCGCTGGGTCTGGGCGATGGAAATGCGCTGGCGGGATTTCATGGGCGGGATTTCATGGCGGGGCCTGCAACCGGGAACGGGGCGGGGTGCAGGCCTTTGCCCGGCCTTTTGCGCCCCCCGCCTGAACTGACACCGGGGCGGCGGGCTTGTCAAACCGGCCAGGGTCGCCGCTTCACGCAACTGTGCCATCCGACCCCTCGCGCTGCGGCGGGGCAACGGCTAAGCATCGGGGGTGCTTGCGTCCCGCCGCCGGGGGCCAGCCCCCGGACCCCCGGGATATTTGACCCAGCAAGAAATCCGCGCCGGAGATGCGATGCAGCCCTTTCCCCTGACCCGCGACCTTGTAATGATCGGCGGCGGCCATGCCCATGCCCTGATGCTGCGCATGTGGGGCATGAACCCTTTGCCCGGGGTGCGGGTCACGGTCATCAACCCCGGCCCGGTGGCCCCCTATACCGGCATGCTGCCCGGCCATGTCGCCGGGCACTACAGCCGCGACGAGCTGATGATTGATCTGGTGCGGCTGGCCCGCCACGCCGGGGCGCGGGTGATCCTGGGCCGCGCCGTGGGCATCGACCGGGCAGATCGGCGCGTGCTGCTGGCGGGGGGCGACGCGGTGGCCTATGACATCGCCTCGCTGGATGTGGGCATCACGTCGGACCTGCCAGATGTGCCGGGCTTTGCCGATCATGCGGTCGCGGCCAAACCGCTGGGCGGATATGCGGCCCGCTGGCAGGAATTCGTGGCGCAGGCCCGGCCCGCCCCCCGCGTCGTGATCATCGGCGCGGGCGTGGCGGGGGTGGAACTGGCGCTAGCCTCGGCCCACAGGCTGCAGTCGGGCGGGGCGGCACCGGATGTGACGGTGCTGGAGCGCAGCGCCCAGCCGCTGCCCGGCCTGGGGCGCGGGGCGCGTGCGGCGCTGCTGGCGCGGGTGCAGGCGCTGGGGGTGCGGATCGTGACCGGGGCGCAGGTGGCCCGGATCACCGCCAGCGGTGTGATCCTGGCCGATGGCCGCGAACTGCCGTCCGATTTCACGCTGGGGGCGGCGGGGGCGCAGCCGCAGGGCTGGCTGGCCACCACCCGGCTGGATCTGACCAATGGCTTTGTCGCGGTCGGCCCCACGCTGCAATCCAGTGACCCCGCGATCTTTGCCGTGGGCGATTGCGCGCACATGGCCCATGCCCCGCGCCCCAAGGCCGGGGTCTTTGCCGTGCGCCAGGCCCCGGTGCTGCTGCACAACCTGCGGGTGGCCCTGTCAGAAAGCGGGCGCATGCGCCCATACCACCCGCAGCGCGACTATCTGAAACTCGTCTCGACCGGCGGCAAGGCGGCGGTGGCCGACAAATTCGGCCTCAGGCTGGAGGGTGCATGGCTCTGGCGCTGGAAAGACCGGATCGACCGGCGCTTCATGGCGAAATTCGCGGCCTACCCCGCCATGCCCTCCCCGCCCCTGCCTCCGGCCCGTGCCGCCGGTCTGGCCGAGGCATTGGGCGCAAAGCCGCTGTGCGGCGGTTGCGGGGCCAAGGTGGGGGCGGCCGACCTTGCCACCGCTCTGGCCCGCCTGCCGCCACCGCAACGGCCCGAAGTCCTTTCCGGCCCCGGTGACGATGCGGCGGTGCTGCGCGTGCCGGGCGGCATGCCCGGCGACGTTCAGGTCATCACCACAGACCACCTGCGCGCCTTCACCCATGACCCGGCGCTGATGTCCCGCATCGCGGCGGTGCATGCCTTGGGTGACATCTGGGCCATGGGTGCCGCGCCGCAGGTGGCACTGGCCCAGGTGATCCTGCCCCGCATGGCCCCGCGCATGCAGGCGGAAACATTGCGCGAGATCATGGCGGCGGCAAGCGACGTGTTCACCGCCGCCGGGGCCGATGTAGTGGGCGGGCATACATCGGTGGGGGACGAGCTGACGCTGGGCTTCACCGTCACCGGCCTTGCGCCCCGCATCATCGCCAAAGGGGGCGCGCGGCCCGGCGATGCGCTGATCCTGACCAAGGCGCTTGGCACCGGCACCATTCTGGCCGCCGAAATGGCGCAGGCCAGATTGCCCGGCCTGCTGCTGGGCGAATGCGTCACCACCGCCTTCACGCAGATGTGCCGCCCGCTTGGCCCCGCATCGGCGATCCTCACCCGCCAAGCCCATGCCATGACCGATGTCACCGGCTTCGGCCTCGCCGGGCACCTTCTCGAAATGCTGGCCGCCTCCGGCACCGCCGCCACGCTGAACCTCTCCGCCATCCCCCTCTTGCCGGGGGCCGAGGCGTTGGCGGCGGCGGGCCATGGCTCCAGCCTCGCCCCGGCCAACCGCGCCGCCACCGCCCCCCGGATGACGTTCACCGATAGCGCCCGCGCCGCCCTGCTGTTCGACCCGCAGACCGCAGGCGGCCTTCTGGCCGCCGTGCCGGGCGATCAGGCCGATGCCCTGCTGCGCGCACTCTACGACGCGGGCGAGATTGCCGCGATCATAGGCACCGTCACATCCGGCGCTGTCTGGCTGACCGTCCAAGATTGACCGCTGTGCGATTTGAGCGCTCCCGCCCCACCCGTTTCTTGCTGGCCCAAATATCCCCGCCGGAGGCCTCCGCCGCCAGCCACCGGCACCGTCAGCCGACCATCCGCCCAAGCGCCGCCACGGCCCGCGTGGCCAGCGCCTCCAGATCAGCCGGGGCAAGGCCCGCAGCCTCCACCACCTCCCGCCGCCCATCGGCAGACCGGCTTCGGCTTTTGGCATAGCGGGGGTCATAGTGCTGCGCCATCAGCGCCGCCGCCAGCGGCTCATGCGCGCCTGCCGCCGCCATGGCCTGCCATTCGGCAATCACCGTCGCGGCATGGGCCGGGCGCAGCCGGTCGATCACTCCGGCCAGCCGCGCCGGATCGGCCAGCAGGTCGGCATAGGCGCGACACAGATAGCCGGCCCGCGCCTCCAGCGGTGCCGCAATCTCCAGCCGGGGGGCGGCCTGCATGGCCTTCCACAAGGGCGCGGGCAGGCGCAGGTTGCCAACCTTGCTTGATTCCGCCTCGACCACCACGGGGCGCGCGGGGTCAAGCCCCGCCAGCGCCATGGCCAGACGCCCCTCGAACGCGCGCTGCGCGGGCTGGCCGCCCGGCATCGCCCCGAACAGCGACCCGCGATGGTTTGCCAGCCCCTCCAGATCAATCACCTGTGCGCCCCGCGCCGCCATCAGCGCCAAGAGTTCGGTCTTGGCGCTGCCGGTATTGCCGTCCAGCACCACCACCGGCGCGGGCACCGGCGCGTCATGCACCGCCGCCACCACCAGCCCGCGCCAAGCCTTGTAGCCGCCCGCCACCGTCTCCACCCGCCAGCCGATCTGGGAAAGGATCGAGGCGAAGGAGCCTGACCTTTGTCCGCCCCGCCAGCAGTAGACCAGCGGTCGCCAGCCGCCGGGCTTGTCGGCCAAGGGCCCCTCCAGATGCGCCGCGGCATTGCGCGCCACCAGCGCCGCCCCCAGCTTTCGCGCCGTGAACGGGTTGACCTGCTTGTAGACCGTGCCGACCCGCGCGCGTTCGGCATCGTCCAGCACCGGCAGGCTGATGGCACCGGGAATGTGATCCTCGGCCCATTCGGCGGGGGCGCGCACGTCGATGATGTCATCGAAACCCAGCGCGGCAATGTCGGTCAGTGCCGTCAGCGTCACCGCCATGGCGATGCCTGATCCGTCTGCATGCGCCGTGCATCGCCCGTAGACGCGCTGTGCATCGCCCTCACAACCCCGCCTCCAGCCGGTCCACCAGTGCGGCCAGCATCGCCTCGCAACGCGCCAGTTGTTCCACAGTCACATACTCGTCAGGCTTGTGCCCCTGCGCCATCGACCCCGGCCCGCAGATCACCGTGGGTATGCCCAGCCGCTGGTGGAACAGCCCGCCCTCGGTGCCGAAGGCCACCTTGATCGTGCCATTCGCCCCGATTAGCCCCTTGACGAAATTCACCACCCCGGCATCGGATGGTGTGCCCAGCCCCGGGTAATCCCACAGCCGTTCCACCGCGATCGCCGCCTCGGGGAAATCGCGGCGCAGGGGGGCCACCACCCGTTCAGCCGCCGCCCGCATGCCCGCGATCAGCGCATCTGTATCCTCATCCGCCAGCGCGCGGATCTCGAAATCCAGCACGCAGGCATTGGGCACGATGTTCACTTGCACACCGCCGTTGAACTTGCCCACGTGCACCGTCGAATAGGGCACGTCATAATCGCCGTCACGCAGGCCGCTTTCGGCCAGCCGCGCCTGCAAGTCCCTCAATTCCCTCATGAAATCTGCACCCAGATGCAGCGCGTTCAGCGCCAGTGGGGCCAGCGCCGAATGCCCCTCGCGCCCGGTGCAGGTGGCGCGCAGGGCGATCTTGCCCTTGTGGCCGGTGGCCACCTGCATCGCCGTAGGCTCCCCCACGATGCACATCGCGGGCTGAAAGGGGGCGCTGGCCATCAGGTCGATCAGCGACCGCACGCCCAGACAGCCCACCTCCTCGTCATGGCTCAGCGCCAGATGCAGGGGGGTGCGTAGCGGGCGGCGCGCGGCGGCCAGCATCGCCGCCACCGCGCAAGCCACAAAGCCCTTCATGTCGGTGGTGCCGCGCCCGTAAAGCCGCCCCGCCTCTTCGGTCAGCGCGAAAGGCGGGCGCGTCCAGGCCTGCCCCTCGACCGGCACCACATCGGTATGGCCCGACAGCATGACCCCCGGCACGCCCTGCGGCCCCGCCGTGGCATAGAGGTTGGCCTTGGTGCCCGTGGCATCGGGCACCACCACCGCCGCGATCCCCGCCCCGGCCAGCAGGTCGCGCACGAAATGGATCAGCGCCAGATTGGGCCGGTCGCTGACCGTGTCAAACGCCACAAGTTGCTGAAGAATATCGCGCATCTGCATGTGTTTACCCTTTGCCGCCCGGCCACCCGCCGCCCACCACCAAAACCCAAATCCCGCCCCGCCGGAAGGGCGGAAACGCCCGGCGGGTGACGGAATTTGTCATCACAAACAGGCTTCCCAAACAGGCAAAGCGATGCAAATCTTGGCATATTCCGCCCCGGCGTCCGGGGCAACAACCGACAGGATGACCCATGACACTGAAATTCCTTTCCGCAGCCCTTGCAACCTCGGCGCTGGTGGCTCTGTCTGCCCCGGTTTTCGCGCAGGAGGCTGACAAGTCCGGCACCAACATCGACGCCGCAGGCACAGGCACCAAGGGCGGCGTGGCGCAACTGGCGCTGGCGCAGGATCTTTACGCGCTGGGCATGGCCAGCAAGGATGCGCTGACCGTGCTGACCGCCGCCAAACTGGCCGCTGCGGTCGAAGTGAAGGATGTCGAACAGAAAAAGGAAACCAAGGCGGGCGAGACTGCCGAAGAGGCCGATGTGGCCGATGCCCCGGTCGATGCGGCGGCGATGATGGCCTCGGCCAAGGAACTGGCCGCCGATGACGAGACGCTGATCGGCCTGATCGCCGATGCCGAGGCCGAAGGATCGCGCGGGCGGATCGGCGGCGCGTCGCGCACCCTCAGCCGTCTGCCCGGTGGCCATACCGATACGTGGGAAGTGCCGTTCTACGGCAATTCGCTGGCCGAACTGGCGGTTGTGGGCGATGGCGATGCCAATCTGGACGTGCTGGTGACGGATGAGAACGGCAACACGATCTGCTTCGATGTCAGCTATTCCGACAAGGTGTATTGCGATTTCGTTCCTGCCTGGAACGGCTATTTCTATGTCACCGTGCAGAACATGGGCGCGCGGCGCAACAGCTATTACCTGCTGACCAACTGACCCGGTGCCAGCGCCCGGGGCTCTGCCCCGGACCCCGGGATACTTAGAGACAGAAAATGAAGGGGCGCTTCCGCCGCAACGGGAGCGCCCTTATTCCTGCGCGCGCAGAACCTGCGCGGGCCGCGCCGCCAAAGGGCGCAGCGCAAAGGCGAGGCCAGCCAGCAGCGTGGCCAGCACACCCCCAGCCACGATGGCAATGGCCGACCAGGGTTCGAACGCATAGTCCGCCTCCATCACGAAGGTCATCACCGCCCATCCGGCGATGCCGCCCGCCACGATGGCCACCAGCCCCGCCGCCGCCCCCAGCATCGCCGAGCGCAGGGCAAAGCTGAGCAGGATGCGCCCCCGCGTGGCCCCCAGCGTTTTCAGCACCGCCGCCTCATAGACACGCGCGCGTTCGCCCGCCGCCGCAGCGCCGATCAGCACCACGAAACCCGTCACCAGCGTGGCCGCCGCCGCCCAGGCGGTTGCCGTGGCGATGGCGGTCAATGCCTCGGTCACGCGGTCGATGGCATCACGCACGCGGATCGCGGTGATATTGGGGTAAGCGCCCGCGGTGTCACGCAAGATCGCCGCCTCGGCCTGTTCCTCGGCATAGACGGTGGCGATGAACGTATGCGGCGCACCGGCCAGCGCCGACGGGTTCATGGACATGACAAAGCCCATGCCGGCGGTGGAAAAATCAACCACGCGGAAGCTGGTTATTTCCGCCTCGATGTCGCGGCCAAGGATGTTCACCGTCACACGGTCGCCCAGTTTCAGGCCGATCTCGGCGGCTTCCTCGGCCGCGAAGGACACCTGCGGCGGGCCGGTGTAATCGGCGGGCCACCATGCGCCTTCTGTCACGGTGGCGTTTTCGGGCGGGGCGGCGGAATAGGTCACGCCGCGGTCGCCGCGCACCACCCAATGTTCGCCCGCCACCTCGCGCGCGGGGCGGCCGTTGATCTGGGTGATGACCCCGCGCAGCATCGGCGCGTTTTCCACCTTGCTGACGGCGGGGTCGTTTTTCACCCGGTCCAGAAAGCCCGCGATCTGGTCATTCTGGATATCGACAAAGAAATAGCTGGGCGCGCGAGCGGGCAGGTCGCGGTCAATCGCCGCGCGCAGGTTGGCGTCGATCTGGCCCACTGCCGCCAGCACCGACAGGCCAAGGCCCAGCGACAGGATCACCGAGGCCGCCTCTTCCCGGGGTCCGCCAATCGCACCCAGCGCCAGCCGCAGCGCGGTGCGGCCCCGCACCCACAGGCTGCGCGCGCCGACCCGGGCCGCGCGCCGCAGGCCCATCGCGGCCAGCACCAGCACCAAGAGCGCCGCGATGATGCCGCCGGCGCTGCCCAATGCCAGCAGCGCCACGCCGGAAAACAGCACGGCCCCGCCCACCAGCAGCAGAGCCAGCACCGCCAGCGCCAGCAGATAACCCCAGCGTGGCAGCCCGCCACTGGCGGCAGCCCCGCGATACAGCGCCGCCGCTCGCACCCCTTCGGTGCGCGCCAGCGGCCAGAGCGTGAACAGCAGCGCCGTCACGATGCCGTAAAACGCGGCCTCGGCCAGCGGCAGCGGATAGAGCGCAAAGACCACCGGAAGGGGCAGCGACGCCGCGATCACCGGGGCCAGCAGCAGCGGCACCCCTGCCCCGATCACCAGCCCCAGCACCACGCCCAGCAGCGTCAGCACGCCGATCTGGATCAGATAGACCTGAAAGATCGTTCCACCCGTCGCCCCCAGCGTTTTCAGCGTGGCGATGGTGGCAATCTTTCCCTCCAGATAGGCGCGCACGGCGGCAGACACGCCCACGCCGCCCACGGCCAGCCCGGCCAGACCCACCAGCACCAGAAAAGACCCGATGCGTTCCACGAACATCTCGATCCCCGGGGTGGCACGGCGGCTGTCAGACCAGCGCATGCCGGAATCGCGGTAGGCGGCCTCGGCCTGATCCTCCAGCGCCGCCAGATCTGCGCCGGGGGGCAGATCCAGCCGGTAGGCGGATTCGAACAGCGTGCCCGGCTCCAGCAGGCCAGACCCTGCCAGCCCCGCCGTGGTGACAATGGTGCGCGGGCCCAGCGAAAAGCCGCCCGTGGCGCTGTCAGGCTCGCGCAGCAGCACGGCACCCAGCCGGAAATCCTGAACCCCCAGCCGGAACGTGTCGCCGGGGGCCAGACCCAGCCGGTCCACCAGCACCTTGTCCATCACCGCGCCGGGCAGGCCGCCTGACCCGGCCAAGGCCCGGGCCAAGGGCACGTCACCCTCCAGCCCCACCTCACCCACCAGCGGATAGGCGTCATCGACACCCTTGACCTGTGACAGCGCGCGGGCCTCCCCCACCGTGACCATGGAACGGAAATCGACCACCTCTGACACCCGCGTGGCGATCGAGGCCATATAGGCGCGTTCGTCATCTGTGGCGAAACGATAGGTGAATTCCATCTGCGCATCGCCGCCCAGCAACACCGCGCCCTGATCCGCCAGCCCCGAAGTGATGGCCGAGCGCACCATGCCCACGGCGGTGATCGCCGCAACGCCCAGCGCCAGACAGGCCAGAAACACCCGGAACCCCGCCAGCCCGCCACGCAATTCGCGCCGCGCCAGCCGTGCCGCCACGGCCAGCGTCACGTGCGGCCTCCGGCGGTTGGCACCCCAAAATCCTTCGAAGGGTTTTGCAGATTCTTAATGAAAAATCTGGTCATCACGCCGCCCTCCGCGCGTCAACCACCAGCCCGTCGGCCAGCCGCACCACCCGGTCGCAGCGCGCGGCAAGATCGGGGGCATGTGTTACCAGCACCAGCGTGGCGCCGTGCCGGTCGCGCAGGCCGAACAGCAGATCCATGATCGCGGCGCCGTTCGCACCGTCCAGATTGCCCGTCGGTTCATCCGCCAGCAAGATCGCCGGGCGGGGCGCCGCCGCGCGAGCCAGCGCCACCCGCTGCTGCTCGCCCCCCGACATTTGGCGCGGGTAATGGTCGATGCGCGCGCCCAGCCCCACGGCGCGCAATTCGGCCTCGGCGCGGGGGAAGGCATCGGCCACACCGGCCAGTTCCAGCGGCACGGCCACATTCTCCAGCGCGGTCATTGTGGGGATCAGGTGGAAAGACTGGAACACCACACCCATATTCCCCCTGCGGAACCGGGCCAGCGCATCTTCACCCATCGCGGTCAGATCCTGCCCCAAAGCCGTGACAGACCCGGAGGTGGCCCGTTCCAGCCCCCCCATCAGCATGAGGAGCGATGATTTGCCCGACCCCGACGGCCCCACCAGCCCCACAGTCTCGCCCCGCGTGACATTCAGCGTGATGCCGCGCAAAATCTCTACCGGCCCGGCATTGCCCGCAAGGGTCAGCCGCGCGTCGTTCAGCGCCAGAATCGGATCGCCCATGGTTTCTGCTCTCGTTGCCTGCCTTGCCACTGGATATGGGGCGGGGCGCGCGCTTCGCAACGGGGCTGCGGCATTGGTTTTTCTGGTGCTGCCGGTTCTGGCGGAGCCTGTGACGGTCGTGGCGCTGGGTGACAGCCTGACGCAAGGCTATGGATTGCCCGAGGATCAGGGTTTTGTGCCGCAGTTGCAGGGCTGGCTGGATGCGCAGGGGGCCGATGCCGTGGTGCTGAACGCGGGCGTGTCGGGCGATACGACGGCGGGCGGGCTTGCCCGGCTGGACTGGGCGCTGACACCCGAAACCGATGCGCTGATCGTGAACCTTGGCGGCAATGACATGCTGCGCGGCATTGACCCCGCGACCAGCCGCGCGAACCTTGAGGCGATCCTGCAAAAGGCGCAGGCGCGCGGCCTGCCGGTGTTGCTGGTGGGCCTGCGCGCGCCGGGCAATTACGGGCCGGAGTTCAAGGAAGCTTTCGACGCGATGTATCCCGATCTGGCCGCGCAATATGGGGCCGCGCTGGAGCTGAACTTCTTCATCCCGCTGATCGACCAGACCACCCGTCTGCTGAACCCCGATGACATGCAGTCTGACGGTATCCACCCCAGCGCCAGCGGCGTGGCCAAGGTGGTGGAGGCGTTGGGGCCGAAGGTGCTGGATCTGCTGGCGAAAGTGCCGGGCTAGGCTATCGCCTCTGGCGTTTCCCGGCGAGCGCAGACCTATTCCAGCACCTTGGGCGCGTCGGGGTTCAGGAATTCGGCCTCGATCATCACCTCTACCCTGTCACCCACGCCCATGGTGGTGCCCGGCGCGGGAATGCCCGCCGTCAGGCCGAAATCCGACCGCAGCAGGCTGCCTTCCGCCGAAAAGCCGATGCGCGCACCGGCGTCCAGCGGATGCCCGGCATAGCCCCCGTTGAAGGTGACATTCAGCGTCACGGGTTTTGTCACCCCGCGCAGCGTCAGGTCGCCAGTGACATCGGCGGTCTGCGGGCCGGTCTGCTTTACCGCGGTGCTGGCGAAGGTGATCTGCGGAAAGGCCGCCGCATCCAGAAAATCCGGGCCGGTGAGGATGGCGTTGAAATCGAAACTGGCGTCGGGGTAATGCGTTTCCAGCGAGGCCGTATCGACCGTGGCTGTCACCGACATGCTTTCGGGGGCGGCGGGGTCAAACACCAGCGCCGCATCGAACCGGGTAAACAGCGCGGTATAGCGCGAAAACCCCAGATGGTTGACGCGGAACAGGAGCCGCCCGTGCGCCAGGTCCAGCGCATAGTTTCCCGCCGGGGCATCTGATGCGCCCTGCGCAATGGCCGGTTGTGCCCCCATCCCCGCCAGCAGCGCCAGCATTGCAATTGTCCTGCCGATCACGTCTGCCTCCATCACTTAGTAATTTCACTAACCATTGCCTTGCCTGCCCGCAAAGTCAACCATTTCCCCTTCTCATGGACTTTGCGGGCGGCTGGTTGATCGGCGAGTGAACGGTGTCAGCGGTTCCGGCCTCATGCCGGGCATTTTTCTGCGCCGCAGACGGCGGGAAATCTCTGCCGCGCTCTGGCATCCGCGCCGGATTTGCGCTCATGGTAGCGCAACCGATGGAGGCCCCATGTCTGCCCTGATCCCCCGCCTGACTGACCTGCTTGGCCCCGCCCATGTGCTGACCGGTGACGCCACGGCGCGGCATGCAAAGGACTGGACCGGCAAGTTCACCTCCCGCCCGCTGGCGGTGGTGCGGCCCGGTTCAACCGCCGAGGTCGCGGCGGTATTGCGGCTGGCGGCTGCGGCGGGCGTGGCCGTGGTGCCTTGCGGCGGTTTGACCGGCATCACAGGCGCGGTGATGAACGACGGCGCGCTGATGCTGAGCCTGGAACGGATGAACCGCATCCGCGAACTGCGCCCCGAGGCGCGGCTGGCGGTGGTCGAGGCCGGGGTGGTGCTGCAATCGCTGCACGACGCTGCCGAGGCGCAGGGCCTGTATTTCCCGCTGTGGTTCGGCGCGCGGGGCTCGGCGATGATCGGCGGCGTGCTGTCAACCAATGCGGGCGGGTCGAACGTGCTGCGCTATGGGTCCACCCGCGCGCTGTGTCTGGGGCTGGAGGTGGTTCTGGCGGACGGGCGCGTGCTGAACCTGATGTCGGAACTGCACAAGGACAATTCCGGCTATGATCTGAAGAACCTGTTCATCGGGGCCGAGGGCACGTTGGGCGTGATCACCGCCGCCGTGATGAAACTGGTGCCGCGCCCGCGCGCCTATGCCACAGCCACGCTGGCCGCCCGCAGCCTGCCCGATGCGCTAGCCCTGCTGAACCGGTTGCAAGAGGTGTCTGGCGGCGCGGTAGAGGCCTTCGAATACATGCCCGACACCTATATGCGGCAGTTGGAACGGGTGCGCCCCGACCTGAAATCGCCCTTTGCCATTCCCCATGCGGTCAACATCCTTGTGGAACTGGGGGCCACGGCCCCGCGCGATGCGGCGGCGCAGCCTGACGGGTCCACCCCCGTGACCACGCTGCTGGAAGAGACTTTAGCGGCCATGATGGAACAGGGGCTGATCCTTGACGCCGTGGTGGCGCAGAACGAGGGCCAGCGCCGCAAGATGTGGGAACGGCGCGAGGCGGCGGCCGAGGCCACCTATGCCCGCAAACCCGTGATCGACACCGATGTGGCGCTGCCGCTGCATCTGGTGGATGCCGCGATGACGGCGTTTCACGCCCGCCTGCCCGCGATCGACCAAGCTGCCGAGACGTTTACCGTGGGCCATCTGGGTGACGGCAACCTGCATTTCAGCGTCTATCCCACGCGCGACGACCCCGCGCTGGCCGCAAGGGTGGTGGAGATGGTCGAGGATGTGGTGGCCGAACTGGGTGGCAGCTTTTCCGCCGAACATGGCGTGGGCCTGTCGAAACGCCCCTCGATGGCGCGGCGCAAGGATGCGGTGGCGCTGGATGTGATGCGCGCACTCAAGGCCGCGCTCGACCCCGGCAACCTGATGAACCCCGGCAAGGTGCTGCCCGACCGCGCATAGGACGGGCAGTCTGCCCATCCCTCCCCCGACCACCCGCACCTGAAAGCCCATCCGATGCCCGTCCTGCGCCTGATCTGGCACGACCCCACCCTGCGGCTGGTCACGCTGGCCTTTGCGCTGCTGGGGGCCTTTGCCTGCACCTTTGCCCCGTATCAGTCACTGATCGCGGTGGAACGGCTGGGGCTTTCGGATGCCGCTTATGCGCTGGTGCTGGTGCTGGCTTCGGTGCTGGGGGTCAGCGGTGCGATTGCGGCGGGCATCATCACCGACCAGCGCGCCAACCGCCGCCAGATGGCGCTGGGGGCGGCGATTCTGTCACTGGCGGGCACGGCGCTGATGTGGGCGGCCCCCGGGCCATGGGGGTTCGTGCTGGCGCATGCGGTGATCCTGCCGCTGGGGGGCAGCCTGTTCGGCCAGATCTTCGCGCTGTCGCGGCTGGCGGCGGGTGCCTATCCGGCGCAGCGTGATTCGATCCAGTCGGCGGTGCGGGCGGTGTTCGCGCTGCCGTTCGTCATCGTGCTGCCGCTGTGGTCGCTGGCGTTCAGCGCGGGCGTGGGGGTGATGGCGGTCTATCCCGCAGCGACCCTGCTGGCACTGGGGCTGCTGGCGCTGATCTGGCGGTTCTGGCCGCAGGATGGCCGCACAGTCTGGGCCGACCCGAAATCCGGCCTCAGTTTCGTGCAGTCGCTGGCCGAGATGGCCAACCGCCGCGTGCTGATCCGCGTGGTGCTGCTGGGCGCGGTGAATACCGCCGTGGCGCTGTATATGGTGCTGATCGGGCTGGTGTTTCACGACACTCCGGGCCGGGACGAGGCGGATGTGGCGTTGTTCGTGGGGCTGGTGGCGGGGCTGGAGGTGCCCTTCATGCTGGCCATGCCGCTGGCGCTTCGGCTGGCGTGCAAGACGGTGCTGATTGCGGCGGGGGCGGCGCTTTATGCCGCGTATCTGATCGCGCTGCCGCTGCTGGCGGCGTCGCCGCTGGTCTGGTTGCTGACGCTGCCCTGCGCCATTGGCGGGGCGGCGATACTGGCGCTGCCGATTGCCTATCTGCAAGACCTGATGGCGGCACGTCCAGGGGCCGGATCATCCCTGATGGCGTTGCAACGGGTGGTGGGCGACGGGTTCTGCGCCACGGCCTTTGCCATCGGCACCTTCGCCTCGGGCTATGGGCTGGCGGCGGTGCTGGGCGGGGCCTGCACTTTGGCGGGTGGTCTGGGGCTGCTGTGGGTGGACCGGCGGCGCGGGCAGCGGGCGCAGGCGGTGGTCTGACGCCCGGCCTCAGCCAAAGAAATCAGCCGGGGCCTGCCCCAGCAATTCCGCCGCCAGCGCCTGCCCCAAGGCCGCACCATCGGCCACCGGCCCGCGCAAATCCCCGGCAATCGCTGCCGTGCCGTCAGGCCGCAATATCTCGCCCCGCAGCCACAGATCAGCACCGTCGATCACCGCCAGCCCGGCGATCGGCGTCTGGCATGATCCGTCAAGCCGCAACAGATAGGCCCGTTCCGCCGCCAGCCGCAGGCCCGTGGGGCCGTCGTGAATGGCCGCCAGCATCGCCTCGGCCCGCGCGTCGCCGATGCGCCGCTCGATGCCTATCGCCCCCTGCGCCACGGCGGGCAGCATGTCTTCGGGGTCGATGGCCACCTGCGAAACCTGCATGCCCAGCCGGTTCAGCCCGGCCATCGCCAGAAAGGTTGCCACCGCCACGCCATCGCCCAGCTTTTTCATCCGGGTCTGCACGTTGCCGCGAAATTCGACCACCTGCAAATCCGGCCTGCGGTGCAAAAGCTGCGCGCGCCTGCGCAAAGATGATGACCCCACCACCGCCCCCTGCGGCAAATCCGCCAGCGCACCCACCAGGGGCGACACGAACGCATCGCGCACATCCTCACGCGGCAGATAGGTGTCAAGGCACAGCCCGTCAGGTTGCAGCGTCGGCATGTCCTTCATCGAATGCACGGCAATGTCAATGTGGCCGTCAAGCAGCGCATCCTCGATCTCGCGCGTGAACAGGCCCTTGCCGCCGATGTCTTTCAGCGCCTTGTCCTGTATCTGGTCGCCCGTCACCTTGATGACCACGATGGCAAACGCCGCCTCGGGCAAGTGAAAGGCCGCCATCAGCCGCGCGCGGGTCTCATGCGCCTGCGCCAGTGCAAGGGGCGAGCCCCGGGTGCCGATGTTCAGGGGTTCCGACGGGGTGGGAAGGGCATATGTCATGCGCCCAGACTTACCTATGTCCAATTCGCCTGACAACTCCCGTATTGACAAGCGGCGCCTGCCTTGGGAACGAAGGGCATCAAGGGGAGAGAAGCGAATGACCAAGACCATCCTGCGCGCGCTGAACGGCGAAGTGCTGCCCACGCCGCCGATCTGGATGATGCGTCAGGCCGGCCGCTATCTGCCCGAATACCGCGCCACCCGGGCGCAGGCGGGCGATTTCCTGTCGCTGTGCTACAACCCGGAACTGGCGGCAGAGGTGACGTTGCAACCGATCCGACGCTACGGCTTTGACGCGGCGATCCTGTTTGCCGACATCCTGCTGCTGCCGCAGGCGCTGGGGGCCGATCTGTGGTTTTCCACCGGCGAGGGGCCGCGCCTGTCAACCATCACCGACATGGCCGGGGTGCAGGCGCTGAAACCCGTGGGGGCGATCCACGACACGCTGTCGCCGATCTATGAAACCGTGCGGATTCTGGCCCGCGAACTGCCGGGCGAAACCACACTGATCGGTTTCGCCGGTGCGCCCTGGACCGTTGCCACCTATATGGTCGCAGGCCGTGGCACCCCCGATCAGGCCCCGGCGCATCTGCTGAAAGACACCGACCGCCCGGCGTTTCAGGCGCTGATCGACCGCATCACCGAAGGCACCATCGAATACCTGTCGATGCAGGTGCAGGCGGGGGCCGAGGTGATAAAGCTGTTCGATTCATGGGCCGGGTCTCTCAAGGGTCAGGATTTCACCGATTTTGCGGTGAAACCCGCCGCCACGATCATCGCCGCGCTGAAGGCCCGCCACCCCGGCCTGCCGATCATCGCCTTCCCGCGAGAGGGGGGCGAGGGCTATATCGGTTTTGCCAGGGCCACCGGCGCCGATTGCGTGGCCATCGACAATTCGGTGACGCCGGAATGGGCGGCGGAACATGTGCAGGTCACGGGCTGCGTGCAGGGCAACCTTGCCCCGCATCACATGGTGGAAGGCGGCCCGGCGCTGGATGACGCCGCCCGCCGCGTGGTGAAAGCCTTTGGCAAAGGCCCGCATATCTTCAACCTGGGCCATGGCATCACGCCCGAGGCGAACCCCGACAACGTGCAGCGGATGATCGACGTGGTGCGCGAAGGCGCGGCATAGGCGCGCAACCGCCACTGTCGCGCGGCTGTGACTGGCACGCCATTGCTGCCCCGCCCGTGACCTGACAGGCTTGCGGCCATGTCACACCGCGCCCGTCTTGCCATGCCCGCACTTGCCATGCCCGCCCTTGCCCTGCTGCTGGCGTTTGCCCTGGCCCCGGCGGCGCAGGCCAAACCACAGGCCTGCCTCACCTCGCTGGAGGGGTTTGCCGTGCCGCTGGCCTATGACACCAGCGACCCGCAGCTGAAGGAAAACCGCACGATGCGCGAGCGGGTGTTCGGCGGCCCGGGCGATGTGACCTGCCCCGGCTATGTCACCCTGCGGCACCTGACGCCGGGCCTCAGCGATACCGAACGCGCGGTGTTCTGCCTGCAATTCGACGGGCAGGCGAAAACCTACACCGGATTTGCCGAGGGGCCGCGCGATGCCTATGTGGCCTGCGCCAGACCCACATCAGGGTTTTGCGAAAGGGTCAACACCACCGCCGAGGTTGCCCTGACGATCGCGGGCTATGGGGCCACCGCCGCAGGCCGTGCCGCACGCGACAGCGCTGCCGAGGCGGCAGGAGCGGTGATCCTGACCGGCTCCACCGCCAGCGTCTCAGCCACGCTCAGCAGCCTCGGGGCCTCGGCCATGTCGGTGCTGTCGGCCCCCGCCACGCTGACCGCCGCCGTTGTGACGGTGGTGGCGGTGGGCGGCGCGGTCTATGTGTGCAGCGAATAGGCGCGCGGCCTCATTTCGGGCTTTCCCTGTGTCTCTTTCCAGACAAAAATATCCCACGGGGGTCCGGGGGTGTGAAACCCCCGGCGGCCTGACAAGCCAGATAACCCCTGCAAAAAAGGCCCGCCCCATGCCGCTTCGCTTTACCCTGCGCCAGCTGGAATATCTCGTCGCCGTCGGCGACGCGGGGTCCATCGCACTGGCGGCGGAGCGGATCAATGTCTCCTCCCCCTCGATTTCCACCGCCATCGCGCAGCTGGAGGCCGAGTTCGGCCTGCCGCTGTTCGTGCGCCGCCATGCGCATGGGCTGGCGCTGACCACCGGCGGGCGGCGGTTTGTCGAACAGGCGCGGGCGGTGTTGCAGGCGGCGGGGCGGCTGAACGATCTGGCCAATGACATCACCGGGCAGGTGCGCGGGCCGCTGAACGTGGGCTGTCTGACCACATTCGCGCAGATCCTGCTGCCCCGGCTCAGGCGCGGCTTTGTTACCGCCCACCCCGACGTGACCTTCCGGCAGTATGAGCGGGATCAGGCAGGCATTTTCGACGGGCTGCGGGATGCCACGCTGGATGTAGCCCTGACCTATGATCTGGACATTCCGCCCGACCTGCGCTTCATCGCGTTGCAGGCGCTGCCGCCCTATGCGGTGCTGGCGCCCTCGCATCCGCTGGCGGGGCGGGAATCGGTGGCTCTTGCCGATCTGGCGCCGCATCCGATGGTGCTGCTGGACCTGCCGTTCAGCACCGAATACTTCCTGTCGTTCTTCACCAGTGCCCGGCTGCGCCCGGTGATCGCCGAACGCACCCGCGACATGGCGGTGATGCGGGGGCTGGTGGCAAACGGCTTTGGCTATTCCATCGCCAATATCCGCCCGGTGACAGATGTGGCCCCCGATGGCAGCCGCCTGGCCATCGTGCCGCTGACCGGGGCGCTGCGGCCCATGCAGCTGGGGCTGGCCCTGCCCGAAGGGGCCGAGGCCTCGCAGACCATCCGGGCCTTTGTAGGCCATTGCCGGGGCAGCATTGCCCCCGGGGCGGCCTGACGCTCAGGTCTTCAGCGCGAACCACAGCGCCACACCGGCCAGCGCCACGGCCAGCACCCGCCGCAGGATGCGGCTGCGCGTGGGATCATCCAGCACCAGTTGGGCCAAAGACGCCAGCGCCACGATGGCCAGATGCACCGCAGTCGCCACGCCCACATGCACCGCCGACAGCGTGACCGCCTGCACCGCCCCGGCCGCCACCGGCAGAAACCCCGGCAGAACGGCCACATAGAACACCGCCGCCTTGGGGTTCAGCAGATTCGTCACCAGCCCGCGACGGAAGTAAAGCGCAAGGGTTGACCCCCGCGCGGCATGCTCCACCGCCTCGTCCGCGCCGCGCCAGCCATCCCAGGCCAGCCACAGCAGATAGGCCACCCCGCCCCAGCGCAGCGCCTGATACAGCAGGGGCTGCGCGGCAATCACCGTGGCCAGCCCCAGCGCCGCAAACAGCCCCACCACCGCCAGCCCCAGCGCCACCCCGGCCACGGCGGCAAAGCCGGGCCTGCGCCCCTCGGTCGCGGCGATCATCGCCAGATAGGCCATGTTCGGCCCCGGCGTCAGTTCGATGATCAAGGAGGTCAGCGCAAAGCCCGCCAACGTTTCCGTGGCGAGCCCGGCAATCATCAGGTGTTGCCCGTCACACCCATTTCGCCATGGGTGGCAGGCTCATCAGCACGGCATTGGCATCATGGCCGGTTTCCAGCCCGAATTTGGTGCCCCGGTCGTAGACCAGGTTGTATTCGGCATAAAGCCCGCGATGCACAAGCTGCGCGTCCTTGTCGGCCTCGGTCCAGGCCGTGTCGCGGCGGCGTTCCACCGGGGGCAGATAGGCGGGCAGGAAGGCGCGGCCCACATCCTGGGTAAAGGCGAAATCCGCCGCCCAGTCGCCGGTGTTCAGATCGTCATAGAATATGCCGCCCACGCCGCGCGCCCGCCCCCGGTGCGTTACAAAGAAATACTCGTCGGCCCAGGCCTTGAACCGCGCATAATAGTCGGGCGCATGCGCGTCGCAGGCGACCTGCATCGCGGCGTGGAAATGCGCGGTATCCTCGGGGTATTCCAGACAGGGGTTCAGGTCGGCCCCGCCGCCGAACCACCAGGCATGCGGGGTCCAGAACATGCGGGTGTTCATGTGGACCGCAGGGGCATGCGGGTTTTGCATATGCGCGACAAGGCTGATGCCCGATGCCCAGAAACGCGGGTCTTCGGCCATGCCGGGCACACCGCGCGCGGCCATGGCGCGTTGCGCCTTTTCCCCCAGCGCACCGTGGACGGTCGAGATGTTCACCCCCACCTTTTCAAACACCCGCCCGCCGCGCATCACGGCCATTTCGCCGCCGCCGCCATCACCCTCGCGGTGGGTCTGGCTGATCGCAAAGCGGCCCGGCGGCAGATGCGCAAAGGAGCCAGCCTGCAGGCCATCCTCCAGCCCTTCGAAGGCGGCAACAATCTGATCGCGCAGGCTGCGGAACCAGCCGCTTGCCTGCACCTTTTCTTCCTGGAACTCCTCGGTCATACCTAACCCTCGCGCAGTGTTTTCAGTCTGCTAGCAGCTTTGCGCCCACCGATCCAGCTTTGGCGGGGAAAAGTTTGCGCAGGCAGGCGGACAGGGATAGCGTGAACCAGAGAGGACCAACCATGCACCGCCCGCTTCTTGCAATTCTCGCGCTTGCGCTTGCCGCCTGTGGCACGCCGCAGGAAAACTGCATCCGCCGCGAAACCCGCGATCTGCGCGTGGTCGAGGATCTGATCGTGACGACGCAGGACAACCTGCGCCGGGGCTATGCGCTGGAAGAGATCACACGCACCCGGCCCGTGTGGGAAGAATGCTACCGCCCGGCCCCCAGCCCCACCCCCGGTGCCGCGCCCGAGCTGAAGCCCAGCCTGTGCCTGGAGGAGGAGACCTATACCGTCACCCGCCCCAAGGCCATCGACCTGAACGCCGAGGCGCGGACACTGGACAGCCTGAAGGCCAAGCGCAGCGCCCTGCTGCGGCAGGCGGAAGGGTCGATTGCCCAATGCCGGGCCCAATACCCGGAATAAGTCAGCGCCACCCACCGCAGCGACCCCGCGTCAATGCACCCGCCTTCAGTGCACCCGCCTTCAATGAACGGGGGCCTGCACCGGGTCGATCAGGCTGCGCCCGCCATCCAGCGTGACAATCTGCCCCGTCATGAAGGCCGCCGCATCCGAGGCCAGAAACTGCACGGTCTCCGCCAGTTCGCTGGCGGCCGCAATGCGCCCCATCGGCGTGCCTGCGGTGATCGCCACCCGGTAATCCGGCTTGTCCTTCAGCACGCCCTGCAGGCTGGCGCTCATCACCGAGCCGAAGGCCACGGCGTTCACCCTGATGCGTTTCGGTGCCAGCGCCACCGCCATCGAGCGGGTCATCTGGTCCAGTGCCGCACAGCTGATGGAATAGCCCAGCAGCGCCGCCTGCGTGCGATGCGCCGCGATCGACGACAGGTTGATGATGGACCCGATGCTGCCTGCCTGATCCTCGGCCTTGTCGGCCAGCGCGATCATGCGTTTTGCGGTCATCTGCGTCAGCCGCAGGCTGGTCAGCAGGTTTTGCTGAAGCAGGCTTTCCACCGCGTCATCCTCGGCGCACAAAGGGTCGGATACCGCGATCTGGCGGCTGGCGTTCACCAGAATATCCACCCGGTCAAACGCATCCATTGTGGCTGAAAGCAGGTTGGTGATCGTCAGCCTTTCGCGCAGATCACCGGCAAACAGCCGCACCTGGCCCTCGGCGCGGGCATCCTCGCCCACTTCGGCGGTCAGCCGGTCTTCGTCCATGTCGGCGAACATCACATTCGCCCCCTTGTCCACAAAATGCCGGGCGATGGCGAGGCCGATGCCATTGGCAGCACCGGTCACGATGGCGGTCTTGCCGGTAATGGAAAGCGACATCCGGTTGTCCTGTCTTGATAAGGGTCAGCGGCGGGCCCGTTGGGGCCGGGCCGCACGGATCACACGAAAGGCGGAATCGCCGCCGATCTCTTCCACCTCGGTGAACAGCGTGGTCAACGTGGCAGCATAGGGCAGGTGCCGGTTTGCCACCAGCCACAACGTGCCACCCGGCTGCAACATGCGCGCCGCCGCCTGCACAAAGCCCATGCCGATGGCAGGATCAGCCTCGCGCGCCGCATGAAACGGCGGATTGCATACAACCGCATCCACCGCGCGGGCCGGGTGGAACTGCATGGCATCGGCCCAGTGGAATCGCGCGCGTTCATCGGTGATGTTCAGGCGCGCGCATTCCAGCGCCGCCGCCTCGGCCTCGACCAGATCCAGCTTTTTCACGCCGCTGCGGGCCAACACGGCGCGGCTGAGATAGCCCCAGCCCGCGCCCAGATCAACAACATGCCCGGGTATGCGGTCTGGCAGCGCCTGCGCCAGCAGCACCGATCCCCGGTCGGGGCCATCAGCGGAAAACACGCCGGGCAGAGTCTGAAACCCGCCGTCGATGGTTGTGGGCTGCGCCGCCCAATCCTCCAGCCCCGGCCCCGATACGTCAGGCCCGGCGGCAAAGGTGAACAGCCGGCCATGCGCCTTTGACAGCGCCTCGGACACGGGGCGCAGGGCGCGCAACTCCTTGTAGACCGCATCCACGCCATCGGTTTTCTGCCCGTCCACGATCACTGGGCCGCCGGGGGCCACCTGCGCCGCCGCAGCCGCCAGCAGGGCCCGCGCCTCGGCCTTGGCGCGGGGCAGGCAGACCATGGCGGCGGCATAGGGGCCTGCCCCCGCCACAGCCACGGCATAGCCCTGCGCCGCGAAATGGTCATGGTCCGGCTTGAACCCCTGCACCACGCGCACGCGGTCTTGCGGGAACATCGACAGATCGTCACCGATATGCGGGCGGAAGATCGCCAAGGGGCCGTCACCGGGCAGCACGACGGCTCCGGTTTCCAGCGCAAGGGTCAGGCGGGATGATCGCATGGGCGGCTGCCGGGGCAGCCCTATTCCTTTTCCAGGGGCAGGAGAGGAATCATTCCTTTTCCATCGTGCATTGCAGCGGGTGCTGGTGGCGGCGGGCAAAATCCATCACCTGCGCCACCTTGGTTTCCGCCACTTCGAAGGAAAACACCCCCACCACCGCCAGCCCCTTCTTGTGGACCGTCAGCATGATTTCAAACGCCTGGGCATGGTTCAGGCCAAAGAACCGTTCCAGCACATGCACGACAAATTCCATCGGGGTGTAATCGTCGTTCAGCAGCATGACCTTGTAGAGCGGCGGGCGCTGCGTCTTGCTGCGGGTCTTGGTCAGAAGCGACGTGTCATCGCCCGGCCCGCCGGTCTTGTCAGACATCTGAACGGGGCGAAGGGTCACGGTCACGGCTCCTGTCGGCTGCGGATTCGGGGAAAGCATCAGGCCACACAATATAGCGGTTTTTCCCGGCGGGAAAAGGGGCGGCAGCGGGGGCTTTCGGCAGGGGGCTTGCACAGGCCGCGCAAAGCAAGAAGATGACGCCGAACGGAGGCTGCCATGACCCTGACAACCATAGGCTTCGACGCAGATGACACGCTGTGGCAGAACGAGGCGTTTTTTCGCCTGACGCAGGACAGGTTTTGCGACCTGCTGGCCAGCTATGCCGCCCCGGGCCACCTGCACGACCGGTTGCTGGCCGCCGAGCGGCGCAATCTGGGCCACTACGGCTTCGGGGTGAAGGGTTTCGTGCTGTCAATGATCGAAACCGCCATCGAGGTGACGGATGGCCGCGTGCCCGCCGGGGTCATCGGCGAGATCATGGCGGCGGGGCGCGAAATGCTGGAACACCCGATCGAACTGCTGCCGCATGCCCGCGACGCCGTGCAGGCGCTGGCGGGCGATTTCCGGGTGCTGCTGATAACCAAGGGCGACCTTCTGGACCAGGAACGCAAGCTGGCCCAGTCGGGGCTGGGCGATCTGTTCCACGGGGTCGAGATCGTGTCAGACAAGACGCCCCCGGTCTATGCCGCGATCTTTGCGCGCCACGGGCAGGGGGCCAGCCGCGCGCTGATGGTGGGCAATTCGCTGAAATCCGATGTGCTGCCGGTGATCGCGGCGGGTGGGCACGGGGTTTATGTGCCGCATGGTCTGACTTGGGCGCTGGAACACGCCGATGCGCCCGCTGGCCACCCGCGCTTTCACGAGTTGCACGATCTGGGCGGTCTGCCCGCATTGGTCGATGCGCTGGTCGCGGGCGATCAATAGCTAGCGTGCTGTCGCCAAGGCGACGCTAGATTTGCCAGAGTTACATCAAATACCCTTGCAAAGCTGTTGAAATTAGGGGGTTTTCCTGAATCGCATGCTGTGTTACCCTTATCTTCGAGCAGAATGAAGCCCCACAAAAAAATCAGGGGCGGGACGAGGCAGGAAGAAGGACATAGCGACGTGGCATCGCTTCTGGGGCAGTTTGTCCGCAAAACCCTATTCATGGCCGTATTGGGCCTCGCAGCCGCTTGCAGCACCCCGGAACCGTCGGGGGCAGCACCCTATGCCGCCGTGGTGATGGATGCGCGCACCGGCGAAATCTTGCACAGCAACAATGGCGATGCGCGGCTGCACCCCGCATCGCTGACCAAGATGCTGACGCTGTATATCGCCTTCGAGGCGATCCAGCGCGGCGAGATCAGCCTTGATACGATGGTCACGGTGTCGAAAAACGCCGCCGCCGAGCCGCCCTCGAAACTGGGGCTGCGCGCAGGGCAAAAGATTGCGCTGCGCCACCTGATCCGGGCGGCGGCGGTGAAATCGGCCAATGACGCGGCCACTGCCATAGGCGAGGCTGTGGCGGGTTCCGAGGCGCAATTCGCGGCGCGGATGAACCGCACTGCCAAGGCCATCGGCATGAAAAGCTCCACTTTCAAGAATGCTCACGGGCTGACCGCCAGCGGCCACCTGTCCACAGCGCGCGACATGACGGTGATGGGGCGGCGGCTGTTCTTCGATTACCCGCAGTATTACAACATCTTCTCGCGCCGCACCGCCGATGCGGGCATCGCCGAGGTGGCCAATACCAACCGCCGTTTCCTTGACAACTACAAGGGCGCTGACGGCATCAAGACCGGCTACACCAATGCGGCGGGCTTCAACCTGACGGCATCGGCGGAACGCGGCAACAAGCGCATCATCGCCACGGTGTTCGGCGGACAATCCACCGCGCACCGCAACGCCAAGATGGCCGAACTGCTGAACCTGGGCTTTGGCGAGGCACCGAACAATGCGCGGGTCAAAAAGCCCGGTGCGCCGGTTTATGACGCGGCAAATGACGTGGTGGCTGCGGCACCCGAAGCGGCACCTGATGCCGCAGGCGGGCGCAGCGCGGGCAAGACCATCCGCGTCGCCGGTGCCGTGACGAAATCGCTGCGGCCCAAGACCCGCCCGGGCCAGGCCGCTGCGGCAGGCGAAGTGGTGCTGGCGATGAAAGACAGCATCGCCGGCGCGGTGGCCGAGGCTGCGGCCCCGGTCGTGGTGGCCGAGGTCACGCCGGAACCCACGCCCGATGCCGCCAGCATCGTGAGCCTGTCGGCAGGCGTGACGTCGCTGCCCGAACCCAAGATCCGGCCGACTGCGCCCGTTGAACGTGTGGCCGCCGTCGCGCCGCAGCCGGCGGTGGTGGTGGCCGAAAAGATGCCGGTGCCCACCGAACCCGAGGTGATCACCCGGCTGTCCACCTCGGGCGGGCGGCATTGGGGCGTGAATGTGGGGCGCTTCCCGTCGCGGTCAGTGGCGGAACGCACGCTGATGAAGATCGCGCTGGCCGAAAATGCCACGCTGAACGACGGGCTGCGCAAGATCGTGCAACGCGGCGGCGGCTATGACGCCAATTTCATGGGTCTGACGCAGGATCAGGCCGATCTGGCCTGCCGCCGGTTGCAGGCCCGCGCCGTGCAGTGCTTTGCCATCGGGCCGTGATCGCCTGATCGGGCCGCTCATCCGCCCTGACGGGCAACTTCGCATTATGCATGCGAAGAATGCCCGTCAGGAAAGGCTGGCCCGGGAAGGATGTGCAGCCGCTCAGGGGGTGCCCTGCCGCCTGCCCCCGCCTTCGACAAAATCCAGCATGCGCGGCAGGCAGGTGCTGCGCAGGTCATAGTTCTGAACGATGGTCTGGCGGGCCGCAGTGCGCAGCGGCAGGAACCGCGCAGGTTCAGCCAGCGCCGCGATCAGGGCCGCAGACCAACCCGGCACATCGAAGAAATCCACCAGCGTGCCATTTACCCCGTCGGTGATCAGTTCCTGCACCGGCGCGGTGCGTGACCCGATGACATGGGCCCCCGCCGACATCGCTTCCAGCATCGACCAGGACAGCACGAAGGGATAGGTCAGATAGGCATGCGCCCGGCTGATCTGCATCAGCGAGGTAAAGACCGCATAAGGCACCTTGCCCAGAAAATGCACACGGCTGAGATCAAGCCGGTCCTGCACCTCGGCCAGATAGATGTCCTTCCAGCTTTTCTTGTCAGGGGCCGCGCGGCCATAGCTGACCTCGTTGCCGCCCACGATCATCACCTGCGCCTGTGGCCGCGCGGCCAGAACCGCAGGCAAGGCGCGCATGAACGTGTGATAGCCCCGGTAGGGTTCGAGATTGCGGTTCACGAAGGTCAGCACCTCGTCGCCCGCGCGCAGCACGCGGCCGTCGGGCAGGGTGACAGCCGCCGCCGGGTTGGGTGCCATGGCTGCGGTATCCACCCCGTCATGGATGACCGAAATCCGCTCGCGCAGCGCGGGCGGATAGGTGCTGGCCTGCCAGCGGGTCGGCGACAGCCCGGCATCAGCATGCAGCATCGCCTGCCCCAGATGGGCCGCCCTGCCCTGTGAGATCATCACCTGATCGAAACTCGGCTGATCAAACTCCGGGTCAAAGCCCACGTCCTGCCCGCGCCCGGAATAGTAGAATTCGGCATAGACCAGCATCCGCGCCTCGGGCCAGACCTCTTTCAGGAACAGCGTCTCGCCCCAGCCGGAATGGCCGAACACCACATCCGGGATATAGCCCTTTTGCCGCAGTTGCATGGTTGCGCGGGCGACGACAACGCCCCGGTCGCTCATCAGGGTAAAGTTGCGGCCCAGACGCGCGACCGCGGGGTCAAGTGTGACCTCCTTGTAGCGGTAGCGCAGGGTCTGCGTGTCGGATTTGCGGGTGTTCACCTCGTCGGTCAGTGCGATGCAATGATGGCCACGCGCCTGCAGCGCCGGGGCCAGATGCAGAAACTGGCCCGGAAAATTCTGATGCACGAACAATATTCTCACGCGACGGCTCCGTCAGACGGCGGGGGGCGCGGCCGGGCCGAATGCGGCGGCCATCAGCGCCCTTGTATAGTCGGATTGCGGGTTGGCGAATAGGGTGGCACTGGGGCCCGCCTCGACCACATCGCCATTTTTCATCACCATCACCCTGTGCGACAGCGCGCGCACCACGCGCAGATCGTGGCTGATGAACAGATAGGCCAGCCCATGTTTGCGCTGCAAGTCGCGCAAGAGGTCAACGATCTGCACCTGCACCGTCATGTCCAGCGCCGATGTCGGCTCGTCCAGCACCACCAGTTTCGGGCGCAGGATCATGGCGCGGGCGATGGCGATGCGCTGCCGCTGCCCGCCGGAAAACTCATGCGGATACCGGGCCATGGCGGCAGGATCGAGGCCCACCTCGGTCATGATTTCGGCCACCATCGTGCGGCGGTCGCGCCCCGGTTCCACACCATGCACGCCCAGCCCTTCGGCGATGATTTCCTCCACCGTCATGCGGGGGGAAAGGCTGCCGAAGGGATCCTGGAACACCACCTGCATGTTGCGGCGCAGGTCGCGCATCTGCCGGTTGCCCCAGCCCTGCACATCCTGCCCCAGAAACACGATCGGCCCCTTGGCCGGGATCAGCCGCAGGATGGCCAACGCCAGCGTGGTCTTGCCTGACCCGCTTTCGCCCACGATACCCAGCGTTTCGCCGGCCCGCACCGTCAGGCTGGCATCATTCACCGCCTTTACATGGTCCACCGTGCGGCGCAAAAGCCCGCGCTGGATGGGGAACCAGACGCGCAGATGGTCGGTGCGGATGATTTCGGGCGCATCGGCGGGCACCGGGTTTGGCCCGCCCTTGGCCTCGGCCGCCAGCAGCTTTTGCGTGTAGGGGTGCTGCGGGTTGGCGAATACCGCCGCCGCTGGCCCCTGTTCCACGATATGCCCGTTCTGCATCACGCAGACCCGGTCGGCGATGCGCCGCACCACGCCAAGATCATGGGTGATGAACAAAAGGCTCAGCCCCTCGCGCGCCTTCAGATCGGCCAGCAGATCGAGGATCTGCGCCTGAATGGTCACGTCCAGCGCGGTGGTGGGTTCATCGGCGATCAGCAGTTCCGGCCCGTTGGCCAGCGCCATGGCGATCATCACCCGCTGGCGCTGCCCGCCCGACAGTTGATGCGGATAGGCGTCAAGGCGGCTTTCGGGGTCACGTATGCCGACCTTGTGCAAAAGGTCCAGAATGCGCGCCCGTGCCGTGTCGCCCTTCAGGCCCTGATGCAGGGCAAGGCTTTCGGCCAGTTGTTTTTCAATGGTGTGCAGCGGGTTGAGGCTGGTCATCGGCTCTTGAAAGATAAAGCTGATGTCGTTGCCACGGACCTTGCGCAAGGCGGGTTCCGCAGCCCCCACCATTTCGGCCCCGTTGTAGCGCACCGATCCCGATACGTCGGCGCTGTCGGGCAGCAGGGCCACGGTGGACAGCGCCGTCACCGATTTGCCCGAACCGGATTCCCCCACCAGAGCAACGGTTTCGCCCTTGCCCACGGTAAAGCTGACACCCTTCACCGCCTCGATCAGCCGCCCGTCCTGCCGGAAGCGGATGGTCAGATCCTTGACCTCCAGCACGGTTTTCGGCGTGGTCACAGGCCCTGTCATCGGAAGGTCTTTCGCGGGTCAAAGGCGTCGCGCACGCCCTCGAATATGAACACCATCAGGCTGAGCATGATGGCAAAGGCAAAGAACGCGGTGAATCCCAGCCACGGCGCCTGCAAGTTCTGCTTGGCCTGCAATGTCAATTCGCCCAGCGAAGGGGCGGATGACGGCAGGCCGAACCCCAGATAATCCAGCGTGGCCAAAGACCCGACGGCCCCGGTGATGATGAAGGGCAGCAGCGTCAGCGTGGCCACCATGGCATTGGGCAGCACATGGCGGAACATGATCACCCGGTCGCTGACGCCCAAGGCCCGCGCCGCCCGCACATACTCAAAATTCCGCGCGCGCAGGAATTCGGCCCGGATCACGCCCACCAGCCCGGTCCAGCCAAACAGCACCGTCAGCCCCACCAGCAGCCAGAAGTTCATCTGCCAGATCGCCGCCACGATGATGATGACATAAAGGCTGGGGGTGGAGCCCCAAAGCTCGATGATCCGCTGGAACACAAGGTCTGTCAGCCCGCCGAAATAGCCCTGCACCGCCCCCGCCGCGATGCCGATCACGGATGTCAGCAAGGTGGTGATCAGCGCGAAGGCCACCGACAGCCGGAACCCATAGATCACCCGCGCCAGCACATCGCGCGACGTGTCATCGGTGCCCAGCCAGTTCTGCGCATCGGGCGCACCCGGGGCCACGCCGCGTTTGTCCACGATGGTGGTGTAGCTGTAGGGGATAGGCGGCCACAGCATCCAGCCTGTTTCAACCGGCTCGCCCCGCACCGTGCCGCCGCGCGCTTCCTCCAGCACGCCCTCGGGGTCATCCCAGCACGCCTCGGACCCCGCCGCCACGATCAGGCATTGCACCTCGGGGTCGCGGTAGCCGGCCTCGGTCTGGAAGTCGCCACCGAACGCGGTTTCCGGGTAGAACCGCGCGATTGGCATGTAATATTCGCCCCTGTATTGCACCAGCAGCGGGCGGTCATTGGCCAGAAGCTCGGCAAACAGCGACAGGCCGAACAGCAGCGCAAACAGCCACAAAGACCAGAAGGCCCGGCGATTCGCCTTGAAATTGCGCCAGCGGCGCTGGTTCAGCGGGGAAAGCGCCATCAGCCGCGCCCCTCGAAATCAATGCGCGGGTCGATCCAGATATACATCAGGTCGGACAATATCCCCATCAAGAGCCCCATCAGACCGAACACGAACAGGGTGCCAAAGATCACCGGGTAATCGCGCGCCACCGCCGCCTCGAACCCCATGCGGCCCAGACCATCCAGCGAGAATATCGTCTCGATGATCAGGCTGCCGCCAAAGAAGATCGACACGAACACCGCCGGAAAGCCCGCGATCACGATCAGCATGGCGTTGCGGAACACATGGCCATAAAGCACCGCGCCCTCGGACAGGCCCTTGGCGCGGGCGGTCATCACATATTGCTTCTTTATCTCGTCCAGAAAGCTGTTCTTGGTCAGCAGGGTCAGCGTGGCGAAACTGGCGATGGTGGATGCGATGACCGGCAGCGTGATGTGCCAAATGTAATCGCCCGCCTTGCCCAAGGGGCTGAGACTGTCGAAATTGTCCGATGTCAGGCCGCGCAGCGGGAACCACTGATAGTAGGATCCCCCGGCAAACAGCACCAGCAGCAGAATGGCGAACAGGAACCCCGGGATGGCATAGGCCACGATGATCACCGCCGATGTCCATGTGTCAAACGATGTGCCGTCGCGCACCGCCTTGCGGATGCCCAGCGGGATCGACACCATGTATGCGATCAGCGTGGACCACAGGCCCAGCGTGATGCTGACCGGCATCTTTTCCAGCACCAGATCCACCACGGTGATCGACCGGAAATAGCTTTCGCCGAAATCGAAGGTCAGATAGCGGCCCATCATGATGAAGAACCGTTCATACCACGGGATCATCTCTTTCACGCATTCGGGCGAGGCGATGCTGGGCGTGCCGGTGAACCCTTCTGCGCAGACGATGCGGGCAAAGCCGAACTGCCGTTCCAGATCGGCGATGAATTCGGGCGGCAAACCGCGCGATCCGATATAGGCCTCGTCGCCGCCCACGCCCTGCTGCCCGCCGCCGCCCGCGTCGCCACCGCCAGCGATGGTTTCAAACACGTCGCCGCCACCCTCCAGCCGGGCCAGAACCTGTTCCACGGGGCCGCCGGGCACGAATTGCGTCAGCGCAAAGTTGATGACCATGATGCCGATCAATGTCGGGATGATCAGCAACAACCGCCTTAAAATATAGGCACCCATCGGGTTCGACTGCCCTTTCTGCTGCCGCGCTGCGGCCTGACCTGAAATGCCCGTGACTTAGCGCAGCACGCCCGCCGCTTTCAAGGCGTCGGCCTTTTCGGGGTTGAACCACCAGAAATCCATCTCGCCCAAAGCATAGGGCGGCAGGGTTTCGGGGTGTTCGAACATGTCGTAATAGGCGACGGTATGGGTGTTCTTGTTCCAGCCCGGCACCCAGAACCGTTCGGCGCGCAACACGCGGTCCATCGCCTTTGTCGCCACGGTCAGCGCATCATTGCTGTCGGCGGCCAGCACCACTTCGGTCATCCGGTCCACCGCCGGGCTTTTCAGCCCCATCATGTTGAAGCTGGACACATCAGCGGTTGCCGACCCGTAGAACTGCTTCAGCTCCGACCCCGAGATATAGCTGGTGCGGGCAAAGCCTGTGGTGATGTCGAAGTCATACTTCGGCGGGCGGGTGCGGTCTTCCATCTGGGCATTGTCCACCCGGGTCATCAGGGCATCAACGCCCAGCGCGCGCAGGTTTTCGACAAAGGGGTTCAGGATGCGGTCAAAGCTTTGGCTGTCGTTCAGAAACTCCACCCGCAGGGTCTGGCCTGCCGCGTTGCGGCGCATGCCGTCGCTGCCCACGGCCCAGCCCGCCTCGTCCAGCAGGGCCGAGGCGCGGCGCAGGTTGCCCCGATCAAGCTGGCGTTCGCCCGACATGGGCGCACCCACGGGTTCATCCGTCAGGATCGACGCGGGCAGCAGCCCCTCATCCACCAAGGATTGCAGCAGGGCGGCCTCTTCGGGCGGGGTCGGGCCCATGGCCTCCAGATAGCTGTTGTCCCAGAACGAATCCACCCGGTCATAGATGCCGTAAAACAGCGTGGCATTTGACCATTCAAAGTTGAACATCAACCCGATCGCCTCGCGCACGCGGGGATCGGCAAATTTCTCGCGCCGCAAGTTGAACAGGAAGCCCTGCCCGGTGGCCTTGCTGCCATTGGGCAATTCCACCTTCAGCACCTGACCGTTCGTCACCGCCGGAAAATCATAGCCGGTGGCCCAGCTGATCGACGACGCCTCGTTGCGGAACGTATAGCTGCCAGCCTTGAACCCCTCAAAGGCCGCGTTGTAGTCGGCGTAGTATTCGATGCGGATCGTGTCGAAATTGCCGGTGCCCTTGCTGATCGGCAGATCGCGGCCCCAGTAATCAGGGTTGCGCTTGTAAACCAGCGTCTGCCCCACATTCATGCGGTCCAGCAGATAGGCGCCGGAGCCCAGAAACGGCTCCAGGCTCGCCTCTTCCAGATCGCGGTTGTTCGCCTCGTAATGCGCCTTTGACAGCACGGGCAGGCCGCCCACCGATTGCGGCAGATCGCGGGTCGGGATGCCGGTCTTGAAGGTGAACTTCACCCGGTGCGGGCCCAGAATCTCGGCCCCCTCCACCTCGGTGGCAAAGACGGTGCGGAAATCGGTCAGGCCCTTGGCAAGGAAGGTTTCATAGGAAAACACCACATCCTCGGCGGTCAGCGGGCTGCCATCGGAAAACCGCGCCTCGGGCCGCAGGTTGAAGATCACCCAACTGCGGTCCTCGGGGTATTCAAGCGTCTCGCACAGCAGGCAATAGCTGGCCCCGATCTCATCCGATGTGCCGGTCAGGATCGGTTCATACATCACCGACGACAACGCGCCCGCCCGGCCCTTGACCGAATAGGGGTTCATCGAATCAAACCCGCCAAAGGCCCATTGGGATATCTCGCCACCCTTGGGCGCGTCGGGGTTCACATAATCCAGATGCGGAAAATCGGCGGGGTATTTCAACTCGCCAAAGGTGGAAATGCCATGCGCCACGATAACCGCAGGATCCTGCGCACGGGCCAGCGTCGCAAAGGTGGCCAGCCCCAGCATCGCCAGACCCGCCAGCATCCAGCCTTTGCCCGCGCTGCGCGGAACTGCCTGAACCTGAACCCTTGCCCTGCCGTGCTTGTGCATTCCGTCAACTCCCCAACCTGTCCGGCTTATGCCGTGTCTTTGCCAAGTTATGCTAAACACCGGCCTTGTCGATGCATCAAGTTGTGAATGCATGCGACCTGCGGTCACAAATGCGAAAGGCCGCCCGGGAAAGGGGCGGCCCTGTGCATTTCGTGGTCTGTGGCAGGCCTGCGCCGATATCACGGCTGCGTGGCAAGCCATGCGATAAGGTTGGCACGCTCTTGCGGGTTGGGCAGGCCAGCAAAGCTCATCTTCGTGCCGGGCGCATAGCCGCGCGGGTTCAGCAGAAACGCGTCCAGCTCTTCGCCTGTCCAGGCCTTGTCAGCCATGCCCGCCAGCACGTCGGAATAGCCAAAGCCGGCCGAAGCCGCGATGGGCCGGTCAACCACGCCGTTCAGATGCGGGCCGGTGCCATCGGTGCCATCCATCTTGTGGCAGGCCCTGCACTTGTTAAACACCGACTCGCCCGCGCCTGCATCGGCCGCTGCCAGCAATTCGGCAAAGGGCACGGCTTCTTCTTCGGGGGCGGCCTCTTCGGCACCGGTGTCGATCACATAGGCCTGTTCCTCGGACCCATGCCCGCCGCCGGTGTGATACAGCGTTTCCGCAGCCCAGGCCCCCAGCAGAAACACCAGCAAAGACCCGCAGGCCGCACCAAGAACCTTTGTTGCAGTCATCGTGTCGAACATGTCGGGTCCACCTCTGGCATCTGTGCTTGCGCGGTTATCTACCCGCTTCCCCCGCCCGGTTTCAAGGTGTAGTAGCGCGACCATTCGCCCCGCCCGGGGCCTTTTTGCAATCGGAGCATGACGATGACCGGTCGGATAGCCTTTCAGGGCGAATTGGGGGCCTATTCGCACCAGGCCTGCCAGCAGGCCCGCCCGGACATGGAACCCGTTCCCAGCACCACTTTCGAGGATGTGGTGGACAAGGTGGCGCGCCGCGAGGTTGATCTGGGCATGCTGGCGGTCGAAAATTCGACCTACGGGCGCGTGGCCGATGTGCACAGCCTGCTGCCCCGGTCAGGTCTGCATATCGTGGACGAGGCCTTTGTGCGCGTGCATGTCAACCTGCTGGGCGTTCCGGGTGCAAAGCTGGCCGATGTGCGCGAGGCGCATGGCCATGTTGTGATCCTGCCGCAATGCGCGGGCTTCCTGCGGACCCATGGCATTGCGGGCAAGGTCAGCTCCGACAACGCCCGCGCGGCGCGCGAAGTGGCCGAGGGTGGCGACCCGTCAAAGGCCGCGCTGGCCAGCGAGCTTGCCGCGTCGATCTACAGCCTTGACGTGCTGGCCCGGCATATCGAGGATCAGGCCAACAACACTACCCGCTTTCTGGTGATGGCGCGCGAGGCCGACCATACGCGGCGCGGCGCGGGCAAGATGGTGACGACCTTCACCTTCCGCGTGCGCAACATCCCGGCGGCGCTTTATAAGGCGATGGGCGGCTTTGCCACCAATGGCGTGAACATGACCAAGCTGGAAAGCTACATGGTGGGCGGGTCGTTCGTCGCCACCGAATTCTATGCCGACATCGAGGGGCATCCCGACGACGCCCCCGTGGCCCGCGCGCTGGACGAACTGCGCTATTTCACCACGCATGTGGAGGTGCTGGGGGTGTATCCGGCGGATCCGGGGCGGGGCTAGGCTGCCCTGAAAGAGCGGCTTTTGCCGCGGCCACCTCAGCCTGGCCCTTGGCAGGCATGAACGGCGATCCGCTGCGCCAGTTCGGGGATAATGCCAGCCGGAATTTCGTGGCCGATGCCGGGCAGAATGACCAGCGTGGCCCCGGCAATGCCACCGGCAATCGCACGGCCATTTTCCGGCGGCAATATCGGGTCAACCTCACCATGAACCACCAGAACCGGGCAGGAGATTTCGCGGAAACGGCCCGCCCAGTCTTGCCTCATGGTCAGCGCGCCGTGGTTGAACATGCTGGCCGGGCTGTCGCTGCGCTCCAGCACCTGTGCAATCCGCGCTCGCGCGCGAACCTCGTCAAACGGGGCCGCGTTGCCTGCACACAGCCTGTCGCTTTCCAGCAGAAACGCCGCTACTGCTTGCGTATCCGACCAATCCAGCGTGCCAAGCGCGCCGAAATGGTCAAGAAACGCCTGCGATATATGGGGCAAAGGTGCCTCGTCCCAGCCAAGCGGCTCTGACGCGATCAGTGTCAGCGTCTGGATACGCGCAGGATGTGTGACCGCGACCATCTGCGCGATGTATCCGCCCAGCGACATGCCAACCAGATGCGCCCGGGCAATCCCATAGCCATCCAGAATGGTAATCACATCATCCGCCATGTCTTCGACGGCATAATCCGCCCCGCCCGGGGCAAAGGTGGTTGATTGCCCGGTGTCACGATGATCGAAACGGATCACGAATAGGCCGCTGTCAGCCAGAGCCGCGCAAAGTTCGTCGGGCCACCCCAGCATCGAGGCTGTCGCCCCCATGACCAGCAGCATGGCCGGATTGCCCGCCTCGCCAAAGGATTGCGTCATCAGGGTGATGCCGTTGCTGGTGATCTGGCGCATCATCGTCATCTCCTCGCAGCGGGGCTGCGATACGCCCCCGCACTACCCCCGCAGACTGCGCTTATACCGATCCTCGATATCCGCCGCGATCAGGGCCACGCGGGATTCGAACCGTTTCGTCACCTTGGCCTTGGCCAGCCGCAGGGATTGCAGGAACAGCCGGGCGGCCAGGGTGCGGGGTTTCACCTCGGTCACGACGGTCACGCGGGTGCGGCGGGGGCCAAGCTCCACCAGGTCCAGATCAAGCGCGCCATCCACCGCCGTGCCCACGCCGGTGAATTCCAGCCTTTGCGGCCGGTCCAGCCGTTTCAGCGTTATCGCCATCTGCCGCCGCTTGCCCCGGAACGAGAAAGCCACCTGCCAGGCCATGCCCGGCCCGGTGCCGCGCGTGGCGTCGCTGCGCACCACCTCGGCCCCGCGGCGCAGGGCGGCGCGTTCCCAGCCGTCGAAATCCGCCAGCGCATCGAAGACAAAGGCCAGCGGCGCCTCGATATCTTCCTTCGCGTTGAGTTTCATGAATTCCCCTGTTCCGGCATGGTGTTGCACAGCATCCCACTGGCGGGACACGTTTCAGTTGTCACCTCAATCCAGCCGATCCGCAAGCCAGTTGGCAATCAGAAAATGCGCAATCGCACCTTTCCTTGCAGGCCTGATGCGCGGATGCTGACCGGCCATCACCGTGACCATCTCTTCGCGCGTCACCCACAGGGCATCTTCCAGTTCCACCGGGTCCAGCGTGATGGCCCGCCCCTGTGCATCACCCTGGCAGCCGATCATCAAGGATGCCGGAAACGGCCAGGGCTGGCTGGCCAGATAGCGCACGTCACCCACCACCACGCCGCTTTCCTCAAACACCTCGCGGCGCACGGCGGCCTCGATCGTCTCGCCCGGTTCCACAAAACCCGCCAGACAGGAATACATGCCCTCGGGCCAGCCGGGCGAACGGCCCAGCAATGCCGCATTGCCCTGCGTCACCAGCATGATTACCACCGGGTCGGTGCGGGGGAAATGCTGGGCACCGCAGGCGGGGCAGCCGCGCTGCCAGCCCGCGTTGCGCATCTGCGACGCAGCACCGCAGGTCGAACAAAAGCCGTGGCTGCGGTGCCATTGCAGCACGGCCTTGGCCATGGCGGCCAGTTCGGCCTCACGCGCGCTCAGCGCCACCATCACGCCGCGCAATTCGGCAAAGCCATGGGCATCGGGCAAGGCCGGGTGACGCTGCACCGAGGGGTCAAAGAACCCGGCATGAACCGCTTCTGCACCCGCCTCGGGCGACCAGTCTGAAACATCGGTGGCAAAGCGGGGCACACCGTCATCCAGCCCCAGAAACACCGCATCGCCGCCCTGCGCCAGCACCGGATGGCCGGGCGGCAGCCAGCCCAGCACATCGGGCCCGGCCAGCAGGGGCTTGCCGCGCCAGATCGGCAACACCTGGCCCGCAGCCCAGAGTTCCGCCATCGCCGCCGCATCGCCGCGCCGCTCTGCCGCGCGGTCCAGCCCCGATCCGCCGAAAGTCACCGTCTCTGCGCCGCGCATCTCTGTCTCCTGCTGCCCCGCCCCTTCTGGCATGCCGCTTGCTGCCGTGCAAACGCGGTCGGGGTGTAAACGCGAGTGGCGCGAAAATGCAACCAATACGGTATATTGCGGAACGATACTATCGCATGCTGGAAACCCGGCCCGCGCCCGCATAGGTTTGCATTGTCAGAACTTTGGCTCGATTTCTTTCACCGGCACGCGCCGGAAAGCCGCATCGGACGCAGGGCGCAGTTGAACGTGACGCAGGAATTTTCATTGCCGGACAGCGCAGGGCAAGTGCATCTGCGCATTCTGGCGACCAGCGATCTGCATGTGCAGGTGTTGCCCTATGACTATTATGCCGACCGCCCCGTAGACACACATGGTCTGGCCCGGACCGCCAGCCTGATTGCAGCGGCACGGGCCGAGGCAGCGAATTGCCTGCTGCTGGACAATGGCGATTTTCTGCAAGGCAACCCAATGGGCGATCTTTACTCCCGGCCTGGCCAACTTGCGCCGGGGCAGGTGCATCCCATCCTCGCCGCGATGAACCTGCTGGGCTATGATGCGGGCACACTGGGCAACCACGAGTTCAACTATGGGCTGGACTTCCTGCAAGGCGTGCTGAAGGGCGCGGGCTATCCACTGGTGTCGGCCAATATCGCACTTGGCGAGAATGACGCCCCTACCCTGCTGCCCCCCTATGTGCTGCTGGACCGGCAGGTTGCCGACGGCGCGGGCGCATCCCACAACCTGCGCATCGGAGTGATCGGCTTTGCACCGCCGCAGATCGTGCAGTGGGATCGCGCCCTGCTTGGCAACCAGTTGACCACAAGCGACATTGTCGAGAGCGCCGTCCGCTGGGTGCCGCAGATGCAGGCGGCGGGCTGCGACGTGATCGTTGCGCTGTCGCATTCCGGCATCGGCGGCTGTCACGCTGTGGCGGGGATGGAGAACGCCTCGACGGCACTGGCGGCCCTGCCGGGCATTGATGCGGTGGTGGCGGGCCACAGCCATCTGGTGTTTCCGGGGCCGGGCTTTGCCGGCCTGCCCGGCGTCGATCCGGTGGCGGGGCGCCTGTGCGGCAAGCCTGCGGTGATGCCGGGGTTCTGGGGGTCGCATCTGGGGGTGATCGACCTTGCCTTGCAGCGCGCCGGGGGGCGCTGGCAGGTGCAGGCGGGCCGCGCCACCACGCGCGCCATCTGGCAGCGCGGGGCCGACGGGCTGCCCCATGCCCAGAGCGATACCGATGCGGCGGTGGCCAGCGCGATGGCGGGCTATCATGCCGAGACACTGGCCTATGCCCGCAGCCCCGTTGGCCGCGCCAGCGCGCCGCTGAACAGCTTTTTTGCGCTGGTCACGCCGTCGCCCGCCGTGGCTGTGGTGGCCGAGGCGCAGGCCCGGCATGCGGCGGCCTGGCTGGCCGACATGCCCGAGGCGGGCTTGCCGCTGCTGTCGGCCGTGGCCCCGTTCAAGACCGGCGGGCGCGGCGGGCCGGAAAACTATACCGATGTGCCAGCGGGTGACATGGCCTTGCGCCACGCCGCAGATCTGTACATCTATCCCAACACCGTGGCCGTTCTGCGCCTGACCGGGGCCGAGGTGGCCGAATGGCTGGAGCGCGCGGCGGGCATCTTTCACCGCATCACGCCGGGCCTGCCGGACCAGCCGCTGATCGATCCTGATTTCCCCAGCTACAACTTCGATCTGATCCACGGGCTGTCCTTCACCATCGATCTGGCGCAGCCCGCGCGTTACCACCACGACGGGCGGCTGGCAGACCCTGCGGCGCAGCGCATCACCGGGCTGGCGTTCGGCGACGGGCCGGTGGATCCCTGCGCATCGTTCATTGTCGCCTCGAACAGCTACCGCGCAGCGGGCAGCGGCGGTTTTGCGGCACGCCCCGCCCTGCTGACCGGCACGACCAGCATCCGCGATACGCTGCTGGCCCATATCGCCGCGACAAATCCGCTGCCGCCGCCCGCCCCGCCCTTCTGGCGCTTTGCCCCGATGCCCGGCACCTCGGTGACATTCGACACCGCCCCTGCCGCGCGTGCCATGCTGGGCGATGTGCCGCATCTGGCGCTGACCGCGCTGGGTGACACCGCTGACGGGTTTGTGCGCTTTCGTCTGGCGCTGTGATCGGGTAAAGCCGCGCCGAACAGCAGCAAAGGGCAAACCATGTTCGACGCGGTGATCTTCGATCTGGACGGCACGCTTGTTGATACCGAAAGCCTGGCCCATGCGGCGGGCATGGCGGCCTTTGCAGCCCTTGGCGCGCCCGTTGACGAGGCGTTTCTGCACGGCATGGTGGGCAAGGACAACCCGACCGCCAACCGGCTGATCCGCGCGCGATTCCCCGATCTTGACATGGTGGCGCTGGATCAGCTGTGGTCGGCAGGCTATGACGCGCGGGCGGGGGGCGGCCTGCCGCTGCGCCCCGGCGCGGCAGAGCTTCTGGGCCGCATCACCCTGCCCAAGGCGCTGTGCACCTCCAGCCACCGGGCGTCGGCGGCGCATAAACTGGCCGTGACTGGGCTGGCGCATCACTTTGCGCATGTGGTGGTGCTGGAGGATGTGACCCGCCCCAAACCCGCGCCCGAACCCTATCTGTTGACGGCGGAACGGCTGGGCGTGGCCCCCGCCCGCTGTCTGGTGTTCGAGGACAGCGACACCGGCACCGAAGCCGCCCGTGCCGCCGGCATGGTGGTGGTGCAGGTGCCCGACGTGGGCCATGTGGGCGGGCAACACGCCAGCTATCTGGCACGCGACCTGCTGGCGGGTGCGCGGGCGGCGGGGTTGCGGTTGGCCTGACCGGCGACGTGCCAGCGCCGGTTTACAGCGCGATCACCCGGCGCGGGGCCAGCAGGAACGGGGCGACGATGCCGCAGGTGTCGGCCAGAGGCAGCAGGCTGTCGGGCACATCCAGCCCGATCACATCGCGCATGAACCCGGCCCGGGCTGCACAGCGCGCCGCCACCGCCGGGAACCGCGCCACAAGATCAGCCCGCAATTCAGCATCGGCGATGGCATAACCATCTTCCATCCGGGTCGATCCATAAACGGGGTGCGCCGGGATCACATCGCATTGCATCGCCATGCCCGTCCGTAGCGGCAGGTCAGACCCCGGATAGATCGGCGAGGACACCCATTCATCCAGCCCGATCAGATGCCCGGGGTTCAGCGTGACGTTGAAGCCGTCCAGCGGCAGCCGTTCGCGCATCCGCGCCCAGACCGCACCGCCCGCCACACCGGGCCGCATCAGGCCGAACCAGTCCGACAGCGCCGCCACATAGGGGCCCGCAAACGCCCCCAGATAATCGCGCGCGGCGGCGGGCAGGTCGGCCTCGGTTTCCGCCAGCCAGCCCGCACGGCAGATGTTCGCGCCCCAGTGGCAGATGTTGAAGGAAATGGCATTGCCCCGCCGCAGCACCTCACCCGTCGGGCCCGACAACCCCTGTTCGGCACGCGCGCCGGTGGCAAAGGTGGGATGGCAGCCCAGCGGCAGCCCGCCCACCTGCGCCGCGCGATAGGCATCAAAATCGACCATCCCGTCACGAAACGCAAAGACCATGCGCCGCAGCGCCGTGGCCGCCATGTGGTTGGCAAATTCCAGCCGGGCAATCTCATCGGCATCGACGGTGCAGCGCAGCCCGTGGCCGGGGTGCATCAGCAGGTCTGTGGCGTTTTCCACCCGGCTTGCGATGCGGCGCAGCGGATCGGCCAGAAAGGCGGGAATATCCACCGCCTCATCCGCCGCAACCTCTTCTGGGCCAAACATCTTCCACCCCACGGCCCCCATCGCGCAGCCCGCTGGCACCGCCCCGGTCAGCCAGTCGCCCAGCCGCCGCCCCTCGCGCGGTTGCGAGGGCAGCGACAGGGTGGCGCAATGGCCCACCGCAATGTCACCCGCCGCCACCAGCGGCGAGACGCCAGTGTAGGGCAGGCATTCATTGCCCGCCAGCAGCAGCGCGGCGGCGGGGGTGACGATCAGCACCGCCTCTTCGAAGCGCGGGTCAAAGCCGGTGATCCAGTGCAGGTTGGCCGCATGTTCCCGGTCGCCATAAACCACCAGACAGTCCAGCCCACGCCCAGCCATCGCCGCCCGCAACGCCGCCATCCGGCCCCGCATCGCGGCCAGATCAGGCTGCGCGGGCACCGCGGGCGTGCCGAAATCCGGCCAGTCAATCTCGATCAGTCGCGCCATGAACACCCCCCGCGTTTGCCGCAGGTTAGGCGATGACACCCCGCAGGGCCAAGACATTCCGCAGAACAGCCCCGCTTGCGAATCCCCGCCACCGCCCCTATATGACAGGGTGAGAGGTTGGCGCGGGCAGGTGCCTCGCCAACCCGGTCAGGTCCGGAAGGAAGCAGCCGTAACGAGCCCCACTTGGGTCGTTGTCAGCCTCTCACCCCAATTCCCCGGTCATGCCAGCACATTCAGCGCCCTTGGCGTTTCAGACCGATATGGGTAAGATAGGCTTGCGGCCCGGCATTCTCACCCCCGCAATCGCCCTCAAAACCGCCGCCGTGCCCGCAGGGCCGCGCCGATGGTGCCGTCATCCAGATAATCCAGTTCGCCGCCCACCGGCACGCCCTGCGCCAGCGAGGTGATGGCAACGCCCGCGCCTTCCAGCACCTCGGCGATGTAATGCGCTGTGGTCTGGCCATCGACCGTGGCGTTCAGCGCAAGGATCACCTCGCTGATGCCTTCGTCAGCCACGCGTTCCACCAGCAGCGGAATGCGCAGCTCCGCCGGGCCCACGGCATCCAGCGCAGAAAGCGTGCCGCCCAGCACGTGATAGCGGCCCTTGAACGCGCCGCCACGCTCCATCGCCCACAGGTCGGCCACATTTTCCACCACGCAGACCTCGCCCGTTGCGCGGCGCTCATCCCGGCAGATCGCGCACAGATCGGCGTCACCGATGTTGCCGCAACGCAGGCAATCGCGGGCAGTCAGTGCCACTTCGGCCATGACCTGCGCCAAGGGGGCCATCACCGCGCCGCGCTTTTTCAGCATCAGCAGCACCGCGCGGCGGGCCGAACGGGGGCCAAGCCCCGGCAGCCGCGCCATCAGGTCGATCAGCTGTTCGATGCGCTGCGGGGCGTCGGCCATCAGAACGGCAGCTTCATGCCCGGCGGCAGGCCCAGCCCCTCGGTCAGCTTGCCCATTTCCTGCTGGTGGCGGGCGGCGGCCTTGGTCTGCGCATCGCGGATCGCGGCCAGGATCAGGTCTTCGACCACCTCTTTTTCTGACGCGACAAGGATCGACGGATCAATATCAAGTCCGGTCAATTCGCCCGTCGCCATGGCCCGCGCCTTCACCAGCCCTGCCCCGGATTCGCCCACCACGACGATATTGGCCATGTCCTGCTGCACCTGGGCCATCTTTTCCTGCAACCCCTGCGCGGCCTTCATCATCTTGGCCATGTCGCCAAGCCCGCCCAAACCTTTCAGCATCGTGTTCCTTTCTCAATCATCCTCGAAGGGATCCCATTCATCATCCACCTCGGGCAGCGCCTCGATGGCGGCGGCGGCCGATGGCGTGCGGATTTCGGTGATTTTCGCGCCGGGAAAGGCGGCCAGCACCGCCTGCACCAGCGGGTTTTCCATTGCCCCGGCCTTGGCCGCGTGATCCGCCGCACCGCGGGTTTCCGCCAGCGTGGCCGCGCCGCCTGTCGAGACGATGGACACGCCCCATGCTGTGCCTGTCCAGCCCTGAAGCCGCTGTTTCAGGCGGGCGGCCAGGTCTTTCGGGGCGTCGGGTGTCGGCTGAAACTCGATCCGGCCGGGGGAATAGCGGGCAAGGCGCAGGCAGTTTTCCACCTCGACCAGCAGGGTCATGTCGCGCCTGTCGCGGATCAGCCCGATCACGCTGTCGAAACTGGCATAGCTGGTCAGCGCGCCCTCGGCCAACGCCAGCGCGGTGGCCCCGCCCCCCGTGACCGGGCCGCGCGCCATGGCAGGCGGGGCCTGCAAGCGCGTGGCCGGGGCCGATGTCATGCCGCCGCCGCCGGCCGGTGCCCCGCCCGTGGGCGCGGGCAGCGATTGCAGCTTGCGGATAAGGGTTTCGGGGTCGGGCAGGTCGGCCACATGGGTCAGCCGGATCACGGCCATTTCGGCGGCCATCATCGCATTGGGTGCAAGCGCCACTTCTTCCAGCGATTTCAAAAGCATCTGCCACATGCGCGTCAGCACCCGCATGGGCAGGCGCGCGGCCATCAACAGCCCGCGTTCGCGTTCATCCGGCGGGGTCGTGGGGTCTTCCGCCGCCTCGGGGGTGATCTTGATGACGGAAATCCAATGGGTGATTTCGGCCAGATCGCGCAGCACGGCCATCGGGTCGACGCCATCGGCATATTGGCCCGAGAGTTCCCCCAGCGCCCCGGCCGCATCGCCCTTCATGATCAGGTCAAAGAGGTCAAGCACCCGGCCACGGTCGGCCAGCCCCAGCATGGCGCGCACCTGTTCGGCGGTGGTTTCGCCCGCGCCGTTGGAAATCGCCTGATCCAAGAGGCTGGTCGCATCGCGGGCCGACCCTTCGGCGGCGCGGGTGATCATGGCCAGCGCGCCGTCGGTGATCTGGGCACCCTCGCCCGTGGCGATCTTGCGCAACAGGGCCAGCATGACCTCTGGCTCGATCCGTTTCAGGTCGAACCGCTGGCAGCGTGACAGCACAGTCACCGGCACCTTGCGGATCTCGGTGGTGGCAAAGATGAATTTCACATGGGCGGGCGGTTCTTCCAGCGTCTTGAGCAGCGCGTTGAACGCGTTGGTCGAGAGCATGTGAACTTCGTCGATGATGTAGATCTTGTAGCGGGCCGAGGCCGCGCGATAGTGAACGGAATCAATGATTTCGCGGATGTCGCCCACCCCGGTGCGACTGGCCGCGTCCATTTCCATCACATCCACATGCCGGCCTTCCGCGATGGCGCGGCAGGGGTCGCACTGGCCGCAAGGGTCGGTCGTGGGGCCGCCGGTGCCATCCGGGCCGATGCAGTTCAGCCCCTTGGCGATGATGCGCGCCGTGGTGGTCTTGCCGGTGCCGCGGATGCCGGTCATCACGAAGGCATGGGCGATGCGATCCGCCGCGAAGGCGTTTTTCAGGGTGCGCACCATCGCCTCTTGCCCCACCAGATCGGCGAAGGTTTCGGGCCGGTATTTGCGGGCCAGAACGCGGTAGGCTTGGTGGTCTGACATGGGGCCTCATGCGCGTGCCGGGATTCGTGCGGTGCCAAGAGTAGGCCGGGCGCGCGGCCGCGTCCACCCGTGCGGACCGCCAGACAGGGCTTTGAAAGCCCTGCACAGGGCATGCACGGGCGATGCACGGGCCATGCAGATGATCCGTGGCCCCCGCGCTGGCCGGAAAGACCTTGCCCCGACCGCGCGCGACCGGCGCAGGCGGCCTGCGTGATGCTGTGCGCTAGCGGGTTTTCATGGTAATCTGCGAAAAAACATGTGGAGGGACGCCATGCCATCACTGAGCCTTTTGCTGGGCACGACCAAGGGTGCCTTTATCGTTTCGGGCGGAGCGGACCGGCTGGGCTGGGCGGTCAGCGGGCCGTTCTGCGATGGCTGGCCGATCAACCATGTGATCGGCGATCCGGCCAGCGGCATGCTGTGGGCCGGGGGTGGGGGTGACTGGCACGGGGCGGGGGTCTGGCGGTCGGCGGATGGCGGCGCGACATGGCAGGTGACGCGGCTGAGCCCCGGCAAGATGGATGAATGGGCGGCCAATGACCCGGGCTTTGCCGCGATGATCGGCTGGACGGCGGAAGCCCTGCCCTTTGCCGACATATCGCAGGTCTGGTCCTTGGCGCTGGTGGAGGGCACGCTTTACGCGGGCACCAAACCGGCGGGGCTGCTGGCCAGCCGGGACGGCGGCCAAACCTGGGAAAGGGTCGAGGGGCTGACCAACCACCCGTCGGCCCCCAACTGGGATGGCGGGGCGGCGGGGCTGGTGCTGCATACGATCGTGGCCGATCCGGCGAATGCGCAGAAGATCTGGGTAGGGATTTCGGCGGCCGGCGTCTTTGCCACCGAGGATGGCGGCGCGACATGGGAACGCCGCAACCGCCTGTCGAATGCCGAGGCCTGCGCCGGGCATGACCACCCCGCCGGGCCGCGTGACGGCGAGACCGGGCATTGCGTGCACAACATGATGCGCGCACCGGGGCCGGAGGATGTGCTTTATCAGCAGAACCACCACGGGGTCTGGCGGTCGGCGGATGGCGGGCGCAGTTGGGATGACATCACGCCGGGCCTGCCCTCGACCTTCGGCTTTCCGATAAGGGTGCATCCGCGCGACCCGCAGCGGCTGTGGGTGCTGCCGCTGAATGGTGACAGCGTGGGCCGCTTTCCGCCCGATGCGGCGGCGGCGGTGTGGCGGTCCAGCGATGGCGGGGCGAGTTGGGAGGCGATGCGCAACGGGCTGCCGCAGGTGGGCTGTTTCTTTACCGTGCTGCGGCAGGCCATGGCGGGCGACGCGCGCGATCCGGCGGGGGTGTATTTCGGCACCAACAGCGGGTCGGTGTTCGGCAGTTTCGATGAGGGCGAGGAATGGCACGAGATCGCCCGGCATCTGCCGACGGTGCTGGCGGTCGAGGTGGTGGACCGGGGGTAGGCGCCAATGAAAAGGCCCCGGTTTCCCGGGGCCTGCGAATGCCTGCGCGGTGCGCTCAGCGGCGCACATCATCCTCGTCGTCTTCGTCCTCGTCGTCATCGCCATGCGGCAGGTTGAAGAACGAATCCGCATCCGAGAAATCGGCGGGTTTCTCTTCCTCTTCCTTGCGGGTGAACTGTTCCAGCCCCGAGGGCACGCGCGCCTCGTCGGACATGCCCAGCGATTGCTCGGTGCTGACCAGCTTGCGGCGCTCGTCATCCGACATCACGCCACCCTCGGCGGCTTTCTTGCGCACGGCGGCCTGCACGGCGGCGTCAAGCTCGGTCTGTTTGCACAGGCCCAAAGCCACCGGGTCGATGGGCGTGATCGAGCCGATGTTCCAGTGGGTGCGCGAGCGGATCGATTCGATGGTGGGTTTCGTGGTGCCCACCAGTTTGCCCACCTGACCGTCCGACAGTTCGGGGTGGAATTTCACCAGCCACAGGATCGCGGCGGGCCGGTCCTGGCGTTTTGACAGGGGCGTATAGCGCGGGCCACGGCGCTTTTCCTCGCCCACGGCGGCGGCGTTGAACTTCAGCTTCAGCTTGTAAAGCGGGTCTTTCTGGCCCTTCTCGATCTCGGCCATGTCCAGCTGGTTGTTGGCCACCGGGTCGAACCCCTTTACCCCGGTCGCCACGTCGCCATCGGCGATGCCCTGCACCTCCAGCTCGTGCATGCCGCAGAACTCGGCCACCTGGCGGAAGGTCAGGGTGGTGTTGTCGACCAGCCAGACGGCGGTGGCCTTGGACATCAGGGGTTTGTTCATCGCAAGATCCTCTACGTTTCCGATCCCGAGAGCCATGGCAGGCGGGGCTTTACAAATCTCTCCCGCGCCGGGAAAACGGCTGCGGGCAGGCCCGCGTGGTTTCGTTTTCGGGAAGTTCAGGCGGATATAGTCGGATTTCAGGCGGAGGAAAAGCGAAAATGCGTTGGGTGATGGTGTGGCTGGCATTGGCCGGGGCGGGCCTTTCGGGGGTGGCGCGGGCCGAGGGCGAACGGGCGGGCGATTTCGATTACTACGTGATGGCGCTGAGCTGGTCGGCCAACTGGTGCGCGCTGGAGGGTGATGCGCGGCGCGATGCGCAATGCGCGCCGGGCCGGGGGTTCGATTTCGTGCTGCACGGGCTTTGGCCGCAGTATGAGGATGGCTGGCCAAGCTATTGCCGCACGGGGGAACGCGACCCAAGCCGGGCGGAATCCGAGGCGATGGCCGATGTGATGGGCGGGTCGGGCGCTGCCTGGTATCAGTGGAAGAAGCACGGGCGCTGCGCCGGTCTGTCCGCGCGCGCCTATTACGCGCTGATGCGTGACGCGGTGGCGCGGGTTGCGGTGCCCGAGGTGTTCACCCGCCTGCGGCAGGATGTGCGCCTGCCTGCATCTGTGGTGGAAGAGGCGTTTCTGGAAGCGAACCCGGGCCTTGCCGCCGATGGTGTGGCCGTCACCTGCCGCGACGGGCATGTGCAGGAGGTGCGGGTATGTCTGACCAAAGACCTGACCCCCCGCGCCTGTGGGGCCGATGTGGCGCGGGAGTGCCGCTTGCGCGATGCGGTGATGGAGGCGGTGCGCTAAGGCGCTATTCCACCTTCAGCACGATCTTGCCGATATGACCCGAGCTTTCCATCCGGGTGTGCGCGCCCGCTGCATCCTCCAGCGGAAATTCGGAATCCATCACCGGGCGCAGCGCGCCACGGGCGATCATCGGCCAGACATGGGTTTCCAGTTCCGCCGCATAGCGGGCCTTGGCCAGATCGGATTGCGGGCGCAGGGTGGAGCCGGTGATGGTCAGCCGGCGCATCATCACCTCGGCAAAGTTCAGTTCCACCTTTGGCCCGGTCAGAAAGGCGATCTGCACAAGGCGGCCGTCATCGGCCAGCGCGCGCACGTTGCGCGGCAGGTATGAACCGCCCACCATGTCAAGGATCAGCTGCGCCCCGCCCTCGGCCCGCAGCACATCGACGAAATCCTCGGTGCGGTAGTTGATGGCGCGTTCCGCCCCCAATGCGAGGCAGGCCAGGCATTTTTCATCGGACCCTGCGGTGGTGAACACCCGTGCGCCCAAGGCTTTGGCTATCTGGATCGCCGTGGTGCCGATGCCGGATGATCCGCCATGCACCAAGAACCGCTCACCCGCCCCAAGGCCCCCGCGCAGCACCATGTTGGACCAGACGGTGAAGCAGGTTTCCGGCAGGCAGGCGGCCTCGCGCAGGCTCATGCCTTCGGGCACCGGCAGGGCATGGGCGGCGTTTGTCGCCACATATTCGGCATAGCCGCCCCCCGGCAGCAAGGCGCAGACCGCATCACCGATGGCCCAGCGGGTGACGCCGGGGCCAACCTCGGCCACATGGCCCGCGCATTCAAGCCCCGGCAGCGGCGAGGCACCGGGCGGCGGCGCATAGGCCCCGGCGCGTTGCAGCGCGTCAGGGCGGTTCACCCCGGCCCAGGCCACGCGGATCACGATCTGGCCATGGCCCGGCACCGGGACGGGCATGGTGCAGGGCACCAGAACCTCCGGTCCGCCGGGGGCGCTGATGACAATGGCGCGCATCGTGTGGGGCAGGCTGGTCAGGTCTATCATCGCGCTCACTTATTTGCGGAACATGCCGGGCAGGTCATCGGGCATGGTCGGCATCTTCACCTTGGCGAACAGGTTCAGCGGCCCGTCCATCACCGCCTTGACCATGGCATTGTCGCGCAGCGATGCCTTCATCTTTTCGATCTGCATCACATCGGCGATGCGGCGGTCAAGAAAATCCCATGTGGCGTGATGGCCGGGGCTGTCATCGCCCAGCCAGTAAAGCACGGTGGCGGCATAGACGCCCGACAAGGTGGCGCGTTTGGTATACCAGTTGATGTCGGCCGAGGTGTCGCCCAGCGCCTGCCAGATGGCATCGGCGGTGCCCCAGATGGCACGGGCACCGTCGGGCGCGTGATGCGGCAGGGCGAACAGGGTGGTGCCGCGGCGCACAGCCTCTTTTTCAGCCGCCTCCAGCCGGAAGCGGATCAGCGCCGCCACCCGTTCGGAATAGCGCAGCGCGGCCAGATCGGCCGTGGCGGCATGCGCCGTCATCAGGGCATCGCCGCGCGCGTGATAGGCCAGCGCCAGATCCACCGCCCCACGCGGGTAAAGCGCCTGCGCCAGCGCCGGTGCCACGCCCGAATCACTGACCGCCGCGCGCAGGGTGGCTGCAGACCAGCCGTCAAACGGCACATGCGGCAGTGCCGCGTCCAGAATCGCGTCTTTCGCCCGTTCCATCGTCATATCCGCTTCCATTGCAGTCACCTTTCATCACGGGGGCTCAGGATGCCATGGTGGACAAGCCTGTGACAGTTTGATATAGGCCGCCAGCCTGCACAATCGTGCAACTTTAACCTAGGAAGGTGGTGACAACCACATGCAGGTCAGCGTCCGCGACAACAACGTCGAGCAAGCCCTTCGGGCCCTCAAGAAAAAGCTCCAGCGCGAAGGCGTGTTCCGCGAAATGAAGCTCAAGCAGCATTTCGAGAAACCCTCCGTCAAGCGCGCCCGTGAGCAAGCCGAAGCCGTGCGCCGTGCGCGCAAGCTCGCGCGCAAGAAGGCCCAACGCGAAGGCGGTCTCTAAGACGTTTGCGTAAGCTGTGGCAGGGAAACCTGCCATCCGAAGGGCCCCCGCACGCGAGTGTCGGGGGTTTTTCTTTGACAGCCAGAATTTTCGCAGAAAATTCGTCCTGATCGCATGACAAATTTTCTGCGAAAATTTTGCGCCTAAACCGGCACCGCCGTGGTCTTGAACACCGTGCGCAGCGCGAAGCTGGAATGCATCTGCGCCACACCGGGCAGGCGGGCCAGATATTGCCGGTGGATGCGGGCGAAATCCTCGGTGTCCTGCGCGACAACCTTCAGCAGGTAATCCGCCGTGCCCGCCATCAGGTGACATTCCAGAATGTCGGGCACCCGGGCGACCTCGCGTTCAAAGGCCTCCAGCACCTCATCGGCCTGGCCGGACAGTGTGATTTCCACGAAAACCGTGGTGGGCCGCCCCAGACGGCGGGCGTTCAGCAGGGCGACATAGCCAGCGATGAAGCCCTCTTCCTCCAGCCGTTGCACGCGGCGGTGGCAGGCCGAGGGTGACAGGTTCACCCGTTCCGACAGTTCCTGATTGGTGATGCGGCCTTCCTTTTGCAGAACGGTCAGTATGCGGCGGTCTGTCGCGTCAAGGTCCATGGTTGCGGTGGTTTCTTTCGCAGGATCGGGGTTCAGGTGAAGAAGCTACCACAGCACCCACGCCGCGCCACCCCAGAAATCAAAACTCCACCAGCCAAACTGCGGCACACTGAAGGCCACAACGTCTGGGAGGACATCATGAAAATCGGTTGCCCGAAAGAGATCAAGCCGCAGGAATTCCGCGTGGGCCTGACGCCGCATGCCGCTCGCGAGGCGGTGGCGCATGGGCATACGGTGCTGGTGGAGACGGGGGCGGGCACAGGCTCCGGTTTCACCGATGCCGATTACATCGCCGCGGGGGCGCAGATCATCGGCACGGCGGAAGAGCTGTTCGCCAGCGCCGACATGATCGTGAAGGTGAAGGAGCCTCAGGCGGTGGAGCGTGCCAGACTGCGCGAAGGCCAAGTGCTGTTCACCTATCTGCATCTGGCCCCCGACCCCGACCAGACCCGCGACTTGCTGGCCAGCGGAGTCACCGCGATTGCCTATGAAACCGTGACCGATGACCGGGGCGGCCTGCCGCTGCTGGCGCCCATGTCCGAGGTGGCGGGCCGGCTGGCCCCGCAGGTGGGGGCCTGGACGCTGCAAAAGGCCAATGGCGGGCGCGGCGTATTGCTGGGCGGCGTGCCGGGCGTGGGGCCTGCGCGCGTGGTGGTGATCGGCGGCGGGGTGGTGGGCACCCATGCAGGCAAGATCGCGGCAGGCATGGGGGCCGATGTGACGGTGCTTGACCGGTCCTTGCCCCGGCTGCGCTATCTGGATGATGTGTTCGGCCGCGATTTCAAATCGGTCTATGCCAGCGCGGGCAATACGGCCGAACTGGTGGCCGAGGCTGATCTGGTGATCGGGGCGGTGCTGATCCCGGGGGCAGCCGCCCCGAAACTGGTCAGCCGCGCGCAACTGGCCACGATGAAGCCCGGCGCGGCCATTGTCGATGTGGCGATCGACCAGGGCGGCTGTTTCGAGACCAGCCGTGCCACAACACATCAGGATCCGATCTATGCGGTGGACGGCATCATGCATTACTGCGTGGCCAACATGCCGGGTGCGGTGGCCCGCACCTCGACCCTGGCACTGGGCAATGCCACCCTGCCCTTCCTGCTGGCACTGGCCGACAAGGGCTGGAAACAGGCCTGTGCCGATGACCCGCACCTGCTGGCGGGTCTGAACACCCATGCCGGCCACCTGACCTATGATGCGGTGGGCAAGGCCCTGGGCATCGACGTGCTGGCCCCGAAACTGGCGCTGCAACGCTGACGCAACTGCGGGCCCGTCAATGCGGATCTGCCGACAAAACCTCCAGCCGGCCAATGGTCTGCGCCGTGGCGACACCGGTGGCCGGCAGGCCGTGATCGGCCTGAAACAGGGATACCTGCCGTTTTGTGGCCGGGCCGAAATCGCCGTCCACCATCAGGCTGTAGCCCAGACCGCGCAACAGGCGCTGCAACCGGGCCACCGGCTCGCCCCGTGCGCCCACACGCAGCTCCACCGGGTTCGTCTCGGCGGGCGCCGCCGCACCGCCCGCGAATTTCTTGTAGGCCCTGGCCATTTTCGGCGCATAATCCGCGACATTCGCCGGACCGTTGTAAATGCGGGCAAAGGCAGGCCAGTCGCGGGCGTTGAGTTCGTCGCGCAGCCCGCGCTTGGTGATGAAGGCCAGCATCACTTCCACCTGCCCGGTCACACCCTGCATCGTGCGTTCCGCCATGGCCTTGGGCGTGCCATAGCCCAGCCACTCGCCATTCTCGCCCAGCACCTGCCCCACGCCCCAGGAGCAGGCCGCATAGGCCGCCTGTTCATTGATCCCCGCAGCGCGTTCCAGCAGTTTGTAGCGCGCGGTCTGCGTGTTGGGATAGGGAATCGCACCCCAGGATTTGCTGGCCAGCCCCTGCTTCACCGCCTCGGCGCGCTCGGCGCTGGTCAGCCCGTCCCAGCGGTAGAAGACATGGTATTCATAAAGGATCAGCGGCATCTTCTTGCCGCCGATGTCCGTGAAGGCTGATCCGCCGCTTTCCACCTCGGCCACCGCCAGCAGCGCGGCCACCTCGATATCGTTTGCTTCGGCAATGGTGGTGATTTCGTCAATAACGTCCTGATCAAAGGCCATGATCCGCCCCGGTTGAATGAAAGTTTTAAAATACAGCTAAAAATAGCATGATTCTGTCATTCGGTAAAGCCGGAGCCGGGGTCGTGTGTCACGACCCCGACACTGCGTCTGCGTGGTTGCGGGGTCAGGCCCGCGCGGCCAGCAGATCGCGGATCTGCGCCAGCAGTTCTTCCTGCGTCGGGCCTGCGGTTGCGGCCGCCACGGCCTCTTCGGCCTTTTCCTTACGCACGACCGAGGCTTTCATCCGGTTCACCGCCTTGACCAGCAGGAACACCACCCAGGCGATGATCAGGAAATTGATGCAGGCGGTGATGAAGGCGCCATAGGCAAAGACCGGCGCCCCCGCCTCTTTCGCGGCGGCAAGGCTGGCAAACTCGCCCTCGCCCAGATTGACGAACAGGTTCGAGAAATCGACCCCGCCGGTGATCAGCCCGATGATCGGGTTGATAAGATCGGCCACCAGCGAGTTCACGATGGCGGTAAAAGCCGCCCCGATGATGATACCGACCGCAAGGTCAACCACGTTTCCCTTGGCAATGAAGGCTTTGAATTCGTTCAGCATAGTCTGGTCCCTCTGTCACCGCGGCGGTTTCGCCTGCGGGTTGCTGCATCTGCGCACATTAACACCTTTACTATGTCACAGATGATGACGCGTTTTCATGGGGAATTTGTGCTTATGTGCTGCAAAGCGTCAACAGGAGCTGCCGATGACCACGCTCGCCGATTTTCCGATCACCGCCCGCTGGGCCCCGCGCAACCCCGGCGCGATCCAGCTCTATTCGCTGCCCACGCCGAACGGGGTGAAAGTGTCCATCGCGCTGGAGGAAATGGGGCTGGCCTATGACGCGCATCTGGTCAGCTTTGCAACCAATGACCAGATGAGCCCGGAATTCCTGAGCCTGAACCCCAACAACAAGATCCCGGCGATGATTGATCCGCAGGGGCCGGGCGGGGCACCGCTGGCGCTGTTCGAATCGGGGGCGATGCTGATCTATCTGGCGGAAAAGTCAGGGCAATTGCTGCCCGATGCCAACCGCTACGAGGTGCTGCAATGGCTGATGTTCCAGATGGGCGGCGTGGGGCCGATGTTCGGGCAACTGGGGTTCTTCCACACCTTTGCCGGGAAGGAGATCGAGGATCCGCGCCCCAAGGAACGTTACCGTGCCGAGGTGGAACGCATCCTGAAGGTGCTGGACAAGGCGCTGACGGGGCGTGACTGGATCGCGGGCGACTATTCGATCGCCGACATTGCCATCGGCCCCTGGCTGAACACATTGCGCGGTTTCTACAAGGCGGGCGACATCACCGGGCTGGACGCGCTGGCCAATGTGACGGGCTATCTTGACCGTTTTCTGGCGCGCCCCGCCGTGCAGCGCGGGCTGGTGCAGCCGCCACGCGACTGATGCACGACGCATGCACAACGCATGCACGGGCCGGGGGTATGGATCGGCACCCCCCGGCCTAGGCCCCGAACAACGGATTTCCGGCATTTTCTGTCTCTAAATATCCCCGCCGGAGGCCTCCGCCGCCTGCAACGCGCGTCACGGCCGGGGAGCTGCCGCGCGGCGCAGCCGGTCGTTGATGGCACGGCCAAGGCCAGTCTCGGGCACCGGGGCCACGGCGATGCCACCATCCCCCGCAAGTTCATCCGCCGCACGCAGCAGATGGAACAGGTTCGCTGCCGCCTCGACCAGATCACCGGCGGGTGACAGGTTCAGGCCCGTGGGGCCGGGCCCGAAACCCAGCCAGACCTCACCCGGCCCGGCTGCGCCTGCCTGCAGGCGGACCGGCGCGCGCGGCGCGTAATGCGAGGCAAGCTGCCCGGGTGCCGAGGGTTTGGCGGCATCGCCACCTGTGGCCAGCGGGCCGCCAAGGGCCGCCTCCAGCGCCTCGGCAGGCAGGCCGCCGGGGCGCAGCAGGCGGGCCTCGCCCGCCAGACCCAGAATGGTTGATTCCACCCCCACCGCGCAGGGCCCGCCATCCAGCACCGCCGCAATCCGCCCGGCCAGACCGTCCGTCACATGCCCGGCGCGGGTGGGGCTGATGCGGCCCGACGGGTTGGCGGACGGGGCCGCCAGCGGCCCGCCGAAGGCGCGCAGCAGGTCGCGCGCCACGGGATGCGCGGGCACGCGCAGCGCCACCGTATCCAGCCCCGCCGTCACCAAGGGCGACAGGCCCGCATCGGCGCGCAGGGGCAGCACCAGTGTCAGCGGGCCGGGCCAGAAGGCGGCGGCCAGCGCCTCGGCCCGCGCGTCGAACACGGCAAGGCTGCGCGCGGCGGCCAGATCGGGCAGATGCACGATCAGCGGGTTGAAGCGGGGCCGGCCCTTGGCATCGAAAATCCGCGCCACGGCCATGTCAGACCTCGCATCGCCGCCAAGGCCGTAAACCGTCTCGGTCGGAAAGGCCACCAGCGCGCCATCCCGCAGCAGGGCGGCGGCGCGGGCGATGCCTTCGGGCGTGGCGGGCAGGGCTAAGGTCGTGGTCATGTGGCGTGACGCAGCGTTGATCTTGATGAGAGAGGTTCTTAGGCTAGGCTTTGTGCCACATACGTCTGTGCCGGGTCTTTGCCAAGGTCGCATGCCAGCCGACCGCCGCGGCCCGAAGGGAGAGAACCGATGCCTTACCGCGCCCCGCTTGCCGATTTCCGGTTTCTGTTCGACCACGTGGTCGGGTTGGCGCAGGTCACCGCGACCGACATGTTCGCCGAGGCCACGCCCGAAACGGTCGAGGCGATACTGACCGAGGCGGCGAAGCTGAGCGAAAACGTGCTGTCCCCCTTGCAGCGCAATGGCGACAAGCACCCGGCGCGGCTGGAAAACGGGGTGGTGCGCACCTCGCCCGGTTTTGCCGACGGCTACCGCGCGATTGCCGATGGCGGCTGGATCGGCATGGCGGCCCCGGCGGAACACGGCGGCATGGGCCTGCCGATGGCGGTGACGACGGCGGTGAATGACATGATGGCCTCGGCCTGCCTTGCGCTGCAACTGAACCCCTTGATGACGCAGGGCCAGATCGAGGCGTTGGACCATCACGCCTCGGATGCGCTGAAGGCGCTGTATATCCCGCGGCTGATCTCGGGCGAATGGTGCGGCACGATGAACCTGACCGAACCGCAGGCGGGCAGCGATGTGGGGGCCTTGCGCACTCGGGCCGAGGATTTGGGCGACGGCACCTATGCGGTGACGGGGCAGAAGATCTACATCAGCTGGGCCGACAATGATTTCAGCGCCAATGTGTGCCATCTGGTGCTGGCGCGGCTGCCGGACGGGGCGGCGGGCACCAAGGGCATCAGCCTGTTCATGGTGCCGAAATTCCTGCCCGATGCCGATGGCAACCCGGGGCGGCGCAACAGCCTGAACGTGGTCAGCCTTGAGCACAAGCTGGGCCTGCATGGCAGCCCCACCGCCGTGATGCAGTATGACGGCGCGGTGGGCTGGCTGGTGGGCGAACCGCACCGGGGTATGGCCGCGATGTTCACCATGATGAACAACGCGCGGCTGGGCGTGGGGGTGCAGGGCATCGGCGTGGCCGAGGGCGCCTATCAGCATGCGCTGGCCTATGCGATGGAACGGCGGCAGGGGGCCACGCCCGGTGGCAACGGCACGATCATCGACCATGCCGATGTGCGCCGCATGCTGGGGGTGATGAAGGCCGAGGTGTTTTCGGCCCGTGCCATCGCGCTGGCCTGTGCGGTGGCCATCGACATGGCCCGCGCCACGGGCAGCGCCGAATGGCAGGCGCGCGCGGCGCTGCTGACGCCGATTGCCAAGGCTTACGGCACCGAGATGGGCATCGAGGTGGCCAGCATGGGCGTGCAGGTGCATGGCGGCATGGGGTTCATCGAGGAAACCGGGGCGGCGCAATATCTGCGCGACGTGCGGGTGACGGCGATCTACGAGGGCACCAACGGCATTCAGGCGATGGATCTGGTGGGCCGCAAGATGATGGATGGCGGCGAGGCCGCGTTCCGCCTGATGGAAGAAGTGCAGGCGCAGGCCGAGTCGGCGCGCGGGCGCTTCCCCAACATGGCCACGGCGGTGTGGAACGCAGCAGAATCATTGCGCGAGGCGACCGAGTGGCTGGTGGCGCAGGACATGAACGACCGCTTTGCCGGGGCCGTGCCCTATCTGCGGGCCTTTGCGCGGGTGCTGGGCGCGCATATGCACCTGACCGCCGCGCTGGCGGATGAAGGGCGGGCCAAGCTGGCGCGGATCGCCATCAAACGGTTGCTGCCGGAACATGCGGCCCTGCTGGTGCAGTTGCGCGAAGGGGCGGCGGGGCTTTATGACCTGACGGCGGAAGATCTGGCGGCGTGAACGCGCCTGCGATCCGCACGCCCTTTGCCACCCCGCCCGCCGAGGGGCAGGCGGTGGAGGTGGCCGAGGGGGTGCTGTGGCTGCGCCTGCCGCTGCCCATGGCGCTGGATCATGTGAACATATTCGCGCTGGATGATGGCGATGGCTGGACGGTGATCGACACCGGCTTTGCCAGCAAGCGCAGCCGCGCGATCTGGGAGGGGCTGCTGGCCGGGCCACTGGCAGGCCGCCCGGTGCGGCGCGTGCTGGTGACGCATCACCACCCTGACCATATCGGGCTTGCGGGCTGGTTTCAGGAACGGGGGGCGGAACTGATCACCACGCGCACGGCCTGGCTCTATGCCCGGATGCTGGTGCTGGACGAACAGGCGCTGCCGGTGCCGGAATCTTTGGCCTTCTGGCGCAGCGCGGGGATGGATGCCGCGATTCTGGCCAAACGCGCGGCGGAGCGCCCGTTCAACTTTGCCGATATGGTGGCCTCGTTGCCGCTGGGGTTCACCCGCATCGCCGAGGGTGACGTGCTGACGCTGGGCGGGCGGCGCTGGCTGGTGCGGTGCGGCGATGGCCACGCGCCCGAACATGCGACGCTGTGGAGCATGGATGACGATCTGGTGTTGGGGGGCGACCAGTTGCTGCCCTCGATCTCTGCCAATATCGGGGTCTATCCGACCGAACCGGGGGCCGACCCCCTGGGCGAATGGCTGGCGTCCTGCCGCCGTTTCCAGAGCTGTGCTGCGGATGGGCAGTTGATCCTGCCGGGGCATAAGCTGCCCTTCACCGGGTTGCCGCTGCGGCTGGTGCAGATGATCGAGAATCACGAGGGCGCGCTGGCCCGGCTGCTGGACCATCTGGCCACGCCCCGCCGCGCGGCGGAATGTTTCACGCCGCTGTTCCGGCGCGAGATCACCGGCGATGCCTATGGTCTGGCGCTGGTCGAGGCGGTGGCGCATCTTAACCACCTGTTGCACGGCGGCGCGGTTGACCGGACGATGGGGGCCGATGGCGCATGGCTGTGGCAGCGGCGCTGAAAGGGGGCGGCATGGAACGGCCGATAATGACAGTGGCCGAGGCGCAGGAGGCATCTGCCCTGCCCTGCGCCCGCGCGGTGCATCTGGACCCGGGCACCCCGGCGTCACCCGAACAGCAGGCCTTGCCGGCGGCTGTGGCGAAAAAGCCGGTGGCGCAGAAGGGGCCTGCGGAATGGGCCTATGAACGCCTGATCCTGTATATCCGCAGCTTCGAGGAACAGCTTGACGCCACGCAAGAGGTGGCGATGGGCTTTACCGGCAGCGCGGCGGGCGTGCTGCGCATCGAGGGGATCGGCTATTTCGACCCCGATCTGGTGACATTCTACGGGCGTGACGAGTCCGGCGTGAAAACCCAGCTTATCCAGCATGTGACGCAACTGAACGTGATCCTGCGCGCCGTGCCCAAGGCTGTGACGGATGACGCGCCGCGCCGCATCGGGTTTCGGCTGGCGGCCGATCTGGGCGGGGAGCCCGCGCCTCAGGCACCCGCGCCACAACCAGCGTGACACTTGGCCGCCCCCACGCCAACCCCGTGACAGCGCGGCATGAATCGGCTAGAGGGGCAGCAACCGTTTTGCAGAAAGGATGCAGTCTATGGCCGACCATGGCAAAGATCACGCCGAACACGTTCATGGCAGCATGGATACCAGCGTGCAGGAAAAGACCTTTGCGGGCTTCATCCGCCTGAGCACCTGGGGCGCAGGGATTTCCATCGGTGTCCTGATCTTCATGGCGCTTGTGAATTCCTGACCTCTGACCGGAACCCGAAGGGCTGACATGCGTAACCTGATCCTCTGTCTTGTTGCGCTTTTTGCGCTGGCCGCCTGTGGCGGTGCCGAACCCAAATGGGCCAGCGATGCCGATGTGGCCCGCGCCGCCTATGTGCACGACGGCCCCGCCGCGATCACCCTGTTCACCGTGACCAACGCGCGCAGCGGGGCCGGCGCACATTCGGGGCTGCTGATCAACGGCGCGCAGCGGATCATGTTCGACCCGGCGGGTTCGTGGCAGCACCCGGCCTTGCCCGAACGCAACGACGTGCATTTCGGCATGACGCCGAAGATGGTCACGTTCTACATCGACTATCACGCGCGTGAGACGTTTGACGTGCAAGAGCAGACCGTGCTGGTGTCGCCGCAGGTGGCCGCATTGGTGGCGCAGCGGGCCATGGCCTATGGCGCGGTGCCCAAGGCGCAATGCTCGCGCTCGATCTCGGCGATATTGGCCGGGGTGCCGGGGTTCGAATCCATCGGTTCCACCTGGTATCCGAAGATGCTGATGGCGGATTTCTCCCGGGTTCCCGGTGTGACCACCCGCACCATCACCGATGACGATGCCGATGAAAACCATGGCGTGCTGCTGGTGCAGGCGGGCGATCCGCGGCTGGAATAGCCGCTTCAGCCCAGCGCGAACTGCACCGCGTAAAGCACCACCGCCCCGCCGAAAATCGCGCCCAGCATATTGCGGGTGGTGACGCCGATCAGCAGCGTGGCCAATGCCGCTGCCATCCGTGCGGGGTCTGTGGTGCCGCCGGTCGCGGCAGGCCACAGCACCAGCGGGGCCACCAGCCCCGGCATCACCGCCACTGACGTGTAGCGCAGCAGGCGCAGCGCCCAGGGCGGCAGCGCACGCCCGCCGATCAGCCCCAGAAACGAGAACCGCAGCAGGAACGTGCCAAGGCCGATGGCCGCGATGGTGGCCCAGATCATCAGCGGGTCGGTCATGCCCGCACCCCCCGCTCCAGCCAGATTTCGGTCAGCGCGCCGGTGGCCATGGCCCCCGCCGCCGCCAGCAAAAGCCCAGTGTTGTAAGGCAGACCGGCCAACCCCAGCGCCAGCGCGACAGACACAACCGCCGCCGCGATATGCGCAGGCGAGCGCAGCAGCGGCGCCACGATGGCGATGAAGGTCAGCGGCACGGCGAAATCAATCGACAGCGCCGGGGGAATGGCGGTGCCAAGTTGCGCGCCCAGCGCCGTGCTCAGATACCACACAGGGCACACCGGCAGGACAGAGCCGAAGAAAAACGCGGCCTTTTCGCCGGGGCGTTGCGCCGGGCGGCGGTCATAGTCCACCGCCGCCACGGCAAAGGTCTGGTCGGTCAGCACATAGGCGATGGTGGCGCGCAGCCAGCCGGGGGCCGTGCCCAGATGCGGCGTCAGCGCCGCCGAATACATCGCCATGCGCAGGTTCACCGCCAGCGCCGTGGCGATGATGACCAGCACCGGCGCGTTGTCGGCCATCATCTGCACGGCGGCGAATTGCGCGGCTCCCGCCACGACCAGCACCGAAAAGCCGATGGTCTGCGGCAGGGTCAGCCCGGATTCGGTGGCAATGACGCCGAACAGGATGCCGAAAGGCAGCATGACGATGGCAAAGGGGGCAGAGGCGCGGAAACCGCGCAGGGCGGCGGTGCGGCGGGGGGACATGCGGCGTCTCCTTGGGGAGGGCGGGCTTTACGGGTCGCGGTGATAGGATTAGAGCGGGACAGGGCAAAGGGGAATCCGGTTATCCACAGGAATCGCGCGTGGCGGCGGAAATTCTATTGGCGGGCCGGGGTTTTGCCGCCCGGGGTGCAATCGGGGCGGTGCGGGCATGCGGATTTTCGGGCTGATACTGGCAGGCGGCGGTGCGCGGCGCATGGGCGGGGCCGACAAGGCGCTGCTGCGGCTGGGCGATGCGCCACTGGTGACGCTTTGCGCCGAACGGCTGGGGCCGCAGGTGGAACAGCTGGCGATCAGTGCCAATGGCGATGCGGGGCGGTTCGGCTTTACCGGGCTGCCGGTGCTGGCCGATGCACCCGCCGCTGCGGCGCAGGGGCCGCTGGCCGGTGTGCTGGCGGGGCTGGACTGGGCGGCGGGCCTTGGTGCCACGGCGCTGGCCACGGTGGCGGTGGACACGCCGCATTTCCCCTGCGATCTGGTGGCCCGGCTGTGCCTTGCGGCCGAAAGCGCACCTTCGGGGCTGGCGCTAGCCGAAACGGCGGACCGCGCGCACCCGACCTGCGCGCTGTGGCCGGTGGGCCTGCGCGACGACCTGCGCGGCTGGCTGGCGGGGGGCGAGGGGCGGATGATGGGTTTTGCCGCGCGGCACCAGCCCGTCCTTGCCCGGTTTCCCGATGCGGCGGCGTTTATGAACATCAACACCCCCGCCGATCTGGCCGCCGCCGGGCAGGCGGGCTGAGCCATGCAGGTCTACGGCATCATCGGCTGGAAAAACGCGGGCAAGACCGGGCTGATGGAGCGTCTGGTGGCCGAGATCACCCGGCGCGGGTTTACCGTTTCAACCGTGAAACATGTGCATCACGATGTCGATCTGGATCAGCCCGGCAAGGATACCTACCGCCACCGCGCAGCGGGTGCGGCAGAGGTGGTGCTGGCTTCGGCCCACCGCTTTGCCCTGATGCGCGAACACCGGGGGGCCGAGCCTGATCTGGCAGAGGTGCTGGCGCGGCTGGCCCCGGTGGATCTGGTGCTGGTCGAGGGCTACAAGCGCGACAGCCACCGCAAGATCGAGGTGTTCCGGGCGGAGACGGGCCATACGCTGATCCAGCCCGGCGACCCGTTGGTGCGTGCGGTGGCGACGGATGCTGCGCTGCCGCCCCTGCCCGTGCCGGTGCTGGATCTGAACGATGCGGTGGCGGTGGCGCGGTTCATTCTGGCCGATTGCGGGCTGGCAAAGCGCGCGCCGGGGGCTTTCGATACGGTGGTGGTGGTGGATTGGTCAGCCTCGACCACGCCATCGCCCGGCAGACCTTCGGCGGATGCCATATGGATCGGCTGCGCCCGGGCAGATGGCGAAACCGCCAGCTACCACCGCACCCGCGCTGACGCCGAACGCCACCTGACCGAACTGCTGGCCACCGAGGCTGCGGCGGGCCGCCGCGTGCTGGCGGGTTTCGATTTTCCTTTGGGGTATCCTGAGGGTGCCGCGCAGGCCATCACCGGGCAGGTTGCCGACCCACAGCAGCCAAGGGCCTTTGCCCTGTGGGACTGGTTGGCGGAACGGGTGCAGGACGGGCCGGCGAATGCCAACAACCGCTTTGCGCTGGCCGAGGCGATCAACGCGCGTTTCGCCGCCCCCGGGCCATTCTGGGGCCGCCCGGCAGGTCTGGCCCTGCCACATCTGCCTGACAGGAAAACCGCCGATTACCCCGCCCTTGGCCTGACGGAACGCCGCCGGGTGGAAACGGTCATCCCGCGGGCCAGCCCGGTCTGGAAACTCTACACCACCGGCTCGGTGGGGTCGCAGGCGCTGATGGGCCTGCCGATGCTGGCCCGGCTGCGGCAGCGGTTCGGCCCGCGTGTCTGGCCGTTCGAAGCCCCGGAAGGCCCGCTGGTGCTGGCCGAAATCTACCCCTCGCTGATCGACCCTGCGGTGGCGCGCGCCGTGGCACAGGGCATGATCAAGGACGCGGCACAGGTGCGCCTGCTGGCCTGTGCCCTGCTGCGGCTGTCGCAACGTGGCACCCTGCCCCGGCTGTTGGCCGCTGTGCCCGACTGGCCCGGGCGCAGCGATGAGGGCTGGATACTGGGCGCTGGCCACGCGGCGCTGCTGCTGGAGGCGCTGGCATGAGCCTGCGGCTGGTTCTGGGCCTGCCGCCGCAGCACCGCCGGGCTGCGGCGCAGCTTTACTGGCAGGCCTTCGGTGGCAAGCTGAACCAAGTGATGGGGCCGGAACCCCGCGCGCTGGCCTATCTGATGCGGGTGATCCGCCCCGACCATGCCATTGTGGCGCTGGAGGGCGACCGGCTGCTGGGGCTGGCCGGGTTCAAGACCTGGCAAGGGGCGTTTGCAGGTGGCGGGTTTGACGACTTGCGTGCGGTTTATGGCCTGCCGGGTGCCCTGTGGCGCAGCGCGCTGCTGTGGTGCCTGCAACGCGAGATCGACAACACCCATCTGCTGCTGGACGGCATTTGCGTGGACCGCAGCGCGCGCAGCACCGGCATCGGTACGGCGCTGCTGGCCGCAATCTGCGCCGAGGCCCGGCAGCGCGGCTATCCGGGGGTGCGGCTGGATGTGATCGACACCAACTGGCGGGCAAGGGCGCTTTATGAACGCAACGGCTTTGTCGTGACCGGCACACAGCGGCTGGGCCCGCTGCGCCATGTCTTCGGATTTGCCGCGGCCACAACGATGGTGCGGCAACTGGGCTGACGCTGCGCTTTCATCCTGGCGGAAACATCCCCGCCGGAGGCCTGCAACGGCTGATCGCTGAGGCCTCCGGCGGGGATACTTAGAGACAGAAAATAGTGCAGGTGAACCTGCGGCAGCGGCAGAATGACCCGTGGCAACGCCGCAAGAGCGGGCTCGATGCCCCCGGGGGCGGCTCGGCCCCGCTCAGTCAAACGTGCCCGTCACCCGGCCGAACAGCATGAAGGCCCGTGCCGTGCGGGTGTCGGCCAGTTCGGCCAGGTCGGCGTCGCTGGCGTTTTTCTCGAAGGCCGCGAAAGTGCGGTCGAAGGTGCGCAGGAAATGGTGGGCAGCATCGCGGAACACCGGGTCTTCGCGCATCCGCCCGGCGGTCAGCGCCAGCGAGGAACGGTCGCGCACGCCACCCAGTGCCGCCACGCCGCGGCCCCGCTCGCCTGCCGCGAACTTGCGCCAGATCTCGGGGCGGGCGCGATCGGGTTTCAGGTCATCCATATAGATGCCCTCCTGGCTGAGCAGGGTCAGCACATCCTGCGCGGCGCGGATCAGCTTGGCCATGTTGCGGTCTTCCAGCGCCAGACGCAGGGCGCGGAAACCGGCCTTGTCATCGGGGCTTTCGGGAAAATGCAGCGCGCGGATGAAATCGGCCACCGACAGCGGCGCGCGGGCATCCTCGGCGGGGGTGCCCAGCGCCAGCGCGGGCTGGTCATCGCCCGGGGCGGGCGGCGCGGGCAGCGCCAGCACGGTCTTGCGGTCGGCCGAGGCCACCGACAGCGCCGGGTCGCGGCGTGAGGTGAAGGTGGCCAGCACGGTTTCGGTGTTGCGCTGTGCGGCGGCGATTTCATCCAGCTTCTGCTCGACCGAGGGGCGCGCGCCCTGCGCCTGCTGGCTGGCAACAATGGCGTTGCGCATCGCCTCGACCGCCGCATGCAGCCGGGCCGTCTCGTGCCGCAGGCTGCGGATGGCGCGCAGGCTGGCCAGTGCCACGCCGATCAGCGCCAGCGGCAACACCAGAACCAGCAGCGTCGCCAGCAGGCCCTGCCCGGCCAGCACGGTGCCGCCAAGGGCAAAGGCCAGCACAGCCGCCACCCAGACAAGGCCAAGGGCCAGGCCAAGCACTTCGGCCAAGCCAAAGCCGGCCTCTGCGGGCCCGGAAAGCCCCGGCTCAAAAGGTTTGTGCTGCGGGTCTGCCATGGCAAACTCCCGTTCTTTCTGCGCGGCGATGCTGTGCCGCGCGCTCGTCAGATGTAGCGGATGCTGAGCACTTCATAGCTGCGCTGGCCGCCCGGTGTTTTCACATCGACCGAGTCGCCTTCGTCCTTGCCGATCAGGGCGCGCGCCAGCGGCGAGCGGATGTTCAACAGGCCGTTTTCGATATCGGCCTCGGCCTCGCCCACGATCTGATAGGTTTTTTCCTCGCCGGTGTCTTCGTCCACCAGCGCCACGGTCGCGCCGAACTTGATGGCTCCCGACAGTTTGGCGGGGTCGATCACCTCGGCCAGCGACAGCATCGCCTCAAGTTCCTTGATGCGGCCTTCGATGAAGCTCTGCTTTTCGCGGGCGGCGTGATATTCGGCGTTTTCCGACAGGTCGCCATGTTCGCGCGCCTCGGCGATCGCACGGATCACCGCGGGGCGTTCAATGGATTTCAGAACCTTCAGTTCTTCGTCCAGCGCGGTATGGCCCGCGCGCGTCATCGGTATCTTTTCCATCGTGGTCCACCCGCAAAAGACAAAGCCACGGCCCGGGCGGGCAGTGACCTTGCGCGTCGTTCATTTCCGCACCCTGAACCGACTGGCGCGGAAATTGCAAGCGGAATGCCAAGGGCGCCAGGCACGGCGCATCCGGCCGGGTAACATCCTTGCGGCGATGCCGCATTGCGGCGGCGTGATGTTGCGTCACGGTTGACCTTGCCCTGCCCTTGCGGCAAACCCCTTGCCAGACAAAAGCCCGGGTTCCTTTGCCCAAGCCGCCGGAAGGACCGTCATGACCGAAGAGATCAGCCGCGAATCGATGGAATTTGACGTTGTGATCGTGGGCGCGGGGCCTGCGGGCCTGTCGGCGGCCATCCGCCTGAAACAGCTGGACGCCGATCTGAACGTTGTGGTGCTGGAAAAGGGATCCGAGGTTGGCGCGCATATCCTTTCCGGTGCCGTGCTGGATACCGTGGGTCTGGATGCGCTGATACCGGACTGGAAGGAACGGGGTGCGCCGATCACGACCGAGGTTGTCGAGGACAACTTCTTTCTGCTGGGGCCTGCGGGCAAGCTGCGCATCCCGAATTTCCCGATGCCGCCCTTGATGGACAACCACGGCAATTACATCGTGTCGATGGGCAATGTCTGCCGCTGGATGGCCGAACAGGCCGAGGCGCTGGGGGTGGAGATTTTCCCGGGCATGGCGGCGTCGCAGCTGGTTTACGGCGATGCGGGCGAAGTGAAGGGCGTCATCGCGGGCGAATTCGGGCGCGAGGCCGACGGGTCGATGGGTGCCAACTACGAGCCCGGGATGGAACTGCTGGGCAAATATGTGTTCCTGTCGGAAGGCGTGCGCGGGTCTTTGGCCAAAGAGGTGATGGCGCGCTATGACCTGTCGAAAGGCCATTGCCCGCAGAAATTCGGCCTTGGCATGAAGGAAATCTGGGAGATTGACCCCGCCAAGCACCGCCTTGGGACGGTGACGCATACGATGGGCTGGCCGCTGGGGTCGAACGCAGGCGGTGGAAGCTTCATCTATCACCTTGAAAACAATCAGGTCTATGTGGGTTTCGTGGTGCACCTGAACTACGAAAACCCGCACCTTTACCCGTATATGGAGTTTCAGCGGTTCAAGCATCACCCGATGGTGGCCGATCTGCTGAAGGGCGGCAAGCGCGTGGCTTATGGCGCGCGGGCGATTTCCGAGGGTGGCTGGCAGTCGATCCCCAAGATGGTGTTTCCGGGTGGTGCGCTGCTGGGCTGTTCGGCGGGGCTGGTGAACGTGCCGCGCATCAAGGGCAACCACAACGCGATGCTGTCGGGCAAGGCGGCTGCCGAGGCGGCGTTCGAGGCCATCAAGACAGGGCGGCAGGGCGATGAGCTGACAGCCTATGAGGATGACGTGCGCAGCGGGCCGATTGCGGCTGACCTGAAAAAAGTGCGCAACGTCAAACCCTTGTGGTCGAAATACGGGCTTGTCGCATCCTTGATGGGCGGCGGCATCGACATGTGGACGAACAGCCTGTTCGGCCTGTCGCTGTTCGGCACGCTGAAACATGGCAAGTCGGATGCGGCGGCGACCGGGCTGGCCAAGGATTTCGCACCGATCACCTATCCGAAACCCGATGGCGTGCTGTCATTCGACCGGCTGACCAATGTGGCCTTCAGCTTTACCAACCACGAGGAAAGCCAGCCCGCGCATCTGACGCTGCGCGATGCGTCGGTGCCGATCGCGGTGAACCTGCCGAAATATGCCGAGCCTGCGCAACGCTATTGCCCGGCGGGGGTGTATGAGGTGGTGGTGGAAGACGGCAAGGATCCGCGCTTCGTGATCAACTTCCAGAACTGCGTGCATTGCAAGACTTGCGACATCAAGGATCCGTCACAGAACATCGTCTGGAAAACGCCGCAGGGCGGCGACGGGCCGAATTACCCCAATATGTGACCATTCCGGCGGCATTCACGCGGCACGCGGGCGCACCTTTGCGTGAACGGGGGCAGTATGATTGTCATACCCGCCGGGCGCGACTAGGTTGGTGGAAACGCAGTGGGAGGCGCTGATCCGATGCCGATGCCGAAAACCGTGACCCAACCCGTGCTGGCGCTGCTGCTGGCGGCGGCGCTGGTGCTGCCGCAGCGCGCGGCGGCTGATCCCGATGCCGGGGCCTATCTGGCGGGACGGATCGCGGGGGCTGGCAGCGATTACCGCGCGGCAGGCATGTGGTTCACCCGTGCGCTGCTGTCTGACCCGGGCAACCTGGGGCTGATGGAATCGGCCATCATCTCGCGCATCGCCCTGGGCGAGATCGAACCGGCTGCGGCGATTGCGGCGGAGCTGGCAGGTGCTGGCGGCGAAAGCCAGCCGGCTATCATCGCGCTGCTGGCCGATCAGGCCAAGCGCGGCGATTTTGCGGGGCTGCTGGAAGATGGCGCGGCGGGGCGCGGTATCGGGCTGCTGATCGACGGGCTAGTGGCGGCCTGGGCCGAACTGGGCACCGGGCGGATGTCAGAGGCGCTGTCGGGGTTTGACACTTTGGCCGCGACCGACGGGATGGAGGCGTTCGGCCTTTACCACAAGGCGCTGGCGCTGGCCTCGGTGGGCGATTTCGAAGGAGCGGATGCGATCCTGTCGGGGCGCGAGGGTGGGGCGTTGCGCGTGATGCGGCGCGGCACTGTGGCGCATGCGCAGATCCTCAGCCAGCTGGAGCGGAACGATCAGGCGATTGCCGTGCTGGATCAAGCCTTTGGCAATCAGCAGGATCCGGGGATAGACGCGTTGCGCGCCCGTCTGCGGGCGGGCGAGACGCTGCCTTATGACGTGGCGGTCAACGCAACCGATGGTCTGGCCGAGGTGTTCTTTACGCTGGCCACCGCGCTGAACGGCGAGGCGGAGGATGGCTATACCCTGCTTTACGCCCGCGTGGCGGCCCATTTGCGCCCCGACCATACCGAGGCGCTGCTGCTGTCTGCGGGGCTGTTGTCGGCGCAGGGCCAGCATGATCTGGCGGCGGAAACCTATGCCGCGATCCCGCCCGCCGACCCGGCCTTTCATGTGGCCGAGATCGGCCGGGCCGAAGCGCTGCGCGCCAGCGGCAAGACCGAAGCCGCGCTGGAGGTGCTGCAAGCCCTGACCCGCAGCCATGGCGATCTGATGACGGTGCATCTGGCGCTGGGCGACATGCTGCGCCGCGAGGAACGCTATGCCGAGGCGGCGGCGGCCTATGATCTGGCGATTGCCCGCATCGGCACGCCGCAACGGCAGCACTGGTCGGTGTTCTACAGCCGGGGCATCGCACATGAGCGGCAAAAGCAATGGCCCGAGGCCGAGGCCGATTTCCGCCGCGCGCTGGAGCTGGAGCCCGACCAGCCGCAGGTGCTGAACTATCTGGGCTACAGTTTCGTTGAAAAGGGCGAGAATCTGGACGAGGCTTTGGCGATGATCGAGCGCGCCGTGGCCGCCCGCCCCGATGCCGGATACATTCAGGACAGTCTGGCCTGGGCCTATTTCCAGTTGGGCCGCTATGCGGATTCGGTAGCGCCGATGGAACGGGCTTCGGTGCTGGAACCGGTTGATCCGGTTGTGACCGACCATCTGGGCGATGTTTACTGGGCCGTGGGGCGGCGGCTGGAGGCGCAGTTCCAGTGGCGGCGCGCATTGTCGTTCGAGCCGACCGAGGCCGAAGCCACCCGCATCCGCAAGAAGCTGGATGTCGGGCTGGATGCGGTGCGAGCCGAGGAAGGGCTGGAGCCCGTGGCCGTGGACGTGACCGAAGACGACGCGACCGAAGACAATGGCGGCTGAGTGACGGCTTATGCCTGATCCCGGCCCTGTTGCGGTCTTTGCCCCCGCCAAGATCAACCTGACGCTGCATGTCACAGGGCAGCGGGCGGATGGGTATCACCTGCTCGACAGTCTGGTGGTGTTTGCCGATGTGGGCGACTGGGTGCATCTGGCCCCGGCAGACCGGCTGACGCTGGCGATCACCGGGCCACAGGCGGCGGCCCTGCCCGTCAGCGATGACAATCTGGTGCTGCGGGCGGCGCGGCTGATGGGGGCGGGCGGGTCTTTCACGCTGGAAAAGCGGCTGCCGGTGGCGTCGGGCATCGGTGGCGGGTCGGCGGATGCGGCGGCGGCAGTGCGCGCCTGTGCGGCGGCCCGGGGCTGCGCCCTGCCCGCCGCGGCGGATGTGCTGGCGCTGGGGGCCGATGTGCCGGTGTGCCTTGCGGGCCGCCCGGTGCGGATGACCGGCGTGGGCGAGGGGCTGGAGCCGCTGGCCCATCCCTTGCCTGCAGGCTGGCTGGTGCTGGCCAACCCCGGGGTGGCGGTACCCACGCCTGCGGTGTTCCGCGCATTGGCGCGGCGTGACAACGCGCCGATGCCCGGTGTTCTGCCGCAGTTCGGCACGCTGGCGGCGCTGGCCGGTTTCCTGAACGCGCAGCGCAATGATCTGGAACCCCCTGCCATACAGATTGCCCCGGTGATTGACGGTTGCAAGGCGGCGTTGGCCGCGCAACCCGGTTGCCTGATCGCGCGGATGTCAGGGTCGGGGGCTACTTGCTTTGGCTTGTTCGCGGATGAACGCGCCGCCTTGGCCGCCGAGACGGCGTTGCAGGCGGCCCAACCGGGCTGGTGGGTGGCGGCAGGTGCGCTGCGACCATGAACGGCTGCTCATCTGCCCTGACGGGCCATCTGCGCGGGGTGTTGGACGAGTGTCCGGCCGGGGCCGATTGCCGCCTCTGCCCCGAAAATCAGGAAATCCGCGCCACCACATAGCCCGCCAGATCATCCAGCATGGCGCGCAAGGGATGGTCGGGCAGCAGCGTGATGGCGGCACGGGCGCGGGCGGCCCATGCCAGCGCCTCGTCCCGTGCCGCTGCCATCGTGCCGTGCCGCGCCATGATCGCCTGCGCGCGGGCCAGATCACCCTCGCGCTGGTCGCCCTGTTCGATCACCCGTTCCCAGAAGGCGCGCTCTTCTGCATCGGCCAGCGCCACCGCCTTGATCACCGGCAAGGTCAGCTTGCGTTCGCGGAAATCATCGCCGGTGTTCTTGCCGATGCTGGCATCCGACCCGCCGTAATCCAGCAGATCATCGACAATCTGAAAGGCGATGCCCAAGGCGTCGCCAAAGTCGCGCAGCGCGTCGATATGCCCCACGGGCGCATCGGCGATAACCCCGCCCACCTCACACGCTGCCGCAAACAATGCCGCCGTCTTGCCGCGCACCACCTGCAGATAGACTGCCTCGGTGGTCGCCAGATCCTGCGCCGCCGTCAGTTGCAGCACCTCGCCCTCGGCAATCGTGGCCGATGCGTTGGCCAGGATGCCCAGCACCTCGATCCGGCCCGTTTCCACCATCAGCTGAAAGCTGCGCGCGAACAGATAATCGCCCACCAACACCGATGATTTGTTGTCCCACAACAGGTTGGCCGTGGGCCGCCCCCGCCTGCGCTCGCTTTCATCCACCACATCGTCATGCAGCAGCGTGGCGGTGTGGATGAATTCGACCGTAGCCGCCAGATGCACATGGAACGGGCCGCCATAGCCGCACAGCCGCGCCGCTGCCAGCGTCAGCATGGGGCGCAGACGCTTGCCCCCCGCCTCCACCAGATGCGCCGTCACCTCGGGGATACGCGGCGCATGTTCCGACGCCATCCGGTCACGGATCAGCAGGTTCACCGCCACCATGTCATCGGCCAGCCAGTCGGCCAGCCGGTCATGCGGCTTTTGCGAAAGCGCGTCCAAGCCCATCACACCCCTGTCAGAATGCTCGACAAACGCCCTGTTTGCCGACTATGTCCCCAGCATGAAAGAGCTTCTGCGCACCTCCGACCCGACGGTCATCGCGTTTGCCACAGCGCTCCTCCAAGGCGAGGATATAGAGGCCTTTGCGGTGGACGTCCACATGAGCATCCTCGAAGGTGGCATCGGGCTGTTTCCCCGCCGCCTGATGGTGCGGGATGCCGATCTGTTCCGCGCGCGGATCGTGCTGACTGACAATGACATTGCCACGGGGCTTTAGGTGTTTGGCCCGGATGAGTTGACGGATGACGGGTTTCTGGACGGGCGGCTGCGGATCTGGCAACCGCGCGCAGGCTACCGCGCCGCGACCGACCCGGTGCTGCTGGCCGCCGCCGTGCCCGCGCGGGCACGGCAATCGGTGCTGGAACTGGGCTGCGGCGCCGGGGTGGCCAGCCTCTGTCTCGGCCTTCGCGTCTCAGGGCTGGCGCAGGCGGGGCTGGAACTGCAACCCGCCTATGCCGCACTGGCGCGGATGAATGCCGCGCGCAATGCGCTGGCGCTGGAGGTGGTGGAGGGCGATCTGGCCGCGATGCCCGCCGATCTGCGACGCCCCTTCGATCATGTGATGCTGAACCCGCCCTATTTCACCGCCGGGGGGGGCACGGCGGCGGCCGATGCCGGGCGCGAGACGGCGCAGCGCGAGGCGACACCGCTGGCCGTCTGGGTCGATGCCGCCATCCGCCGGCTGCACCCCGGCGGGCATATGACGCTGATCATCGGGGCCGACCGTCTGCCCGATGTGCTGGCCGGTTGTGCGCCGCGTCTAGGGTCGCTGGCAGTGCTGCCGCTGGCGTCGCGGGCCGGGCGGGCGGCGGGGCGGGTGATCGTGCAAGGGCGCAAGGGCGGGCGCGCGGCCTTCCGGCTGCTGGCGCCCTTCGTGCTGCATGATGGCAATTCCCATGACGGTGATCGGGACAGCTATTCATCCGCCGCCGCCCAAATTCTGCGCGATGGCGGCAGCTTCCCGTCAGGGTTGTAGCGCATTTTCGGCATTGGCCCGCCGGGCCTGCCCGAGAATGCGTGACACGACTCGGGTTCTGTGATGCAATCGTTACATTCGGTATCATCACAGGAGGATAAGAATGACGATTGCTTCGCACCTGCAGGAACTGCGCCGCAAGCATGAAGTGCTTTCCGAGACTGTCGAGAAGGCACAGCGGCGCCCCGCCACGGATGCCACGAAGATCGCCGAGATGAAGAAACAGAAACTGAGGCTGAAGGAAGAGATCAACCGCCTGATGCAGGCGTGACCCTTCGGGCGCTGGCGAAAGCCGCCAGCGCCGCCCCCCCCGCGATCAGCGCCGCCGCGATCAGCAGCGTGCCCCGCGCCTCGGCTATGCCCGCCAGCACCAGCGCCAAGGTTGACAGCAGCGGTGCGGCATAGGACGCAACCCCAAGCAACTGGATGTTGCCGCGCTTCATCCCGATATCCCAGGTGAAAAACGCCAGGCCCACCGGGCCAAGGCCCAGGCCGATCACCGCAAGCCAGCCCGCCGCGCCGATGGGCCAGACCGTGCTTTCCAGCGCCAGATGCGCCAGTGCCGAAAGCAGCGCTGTTGCAATGCAGAACACGGCCACCGTCTCGGTCGGCACGGCACCCAGCCGCCGCGACAGCACGGAATACACCGCCCATGTCACCGCGCAGAGGAATGCCAGCGCCAGCCCCGGCAGCGTGTCGGCGGCAAAAGCCGCCGGGCCGCGCAGCACGATCAAGGCCGCGCCGGCAAAGGCCAGCAGCGCGCCGATGATATGCAAGGGCCGCAAACGCTCGCCCGGCAGCAGGCCAGACAACAGCACGATGAACAGCGGCCACAGATAGGCGATCAGCCCGGCTTCGGCAGGCGGCGCCATGCGCAGCGCGCTGAAATAAAGAAAGTGATAGCCAAAAAGCCCCGCCGTGCCAAAGGCATAGACCCGCAGCGGCACCGCGCGCAGCACGCCGAACCCCGCCCCACGCCAGACCCAGATCAGCCCCAGCGCCCCGCCAATGCCAAAACACAGCGCGTTCAGCAGAAACGGCGGCACCGGGGCTGTGCCCACCGTCAGCAGCGCCAGCAGCGCCCACATCAGCACGGCGGTAAACCCGATGGCCGTGGCCCGGTGTTGCGACATCGGCGTGTCCCTTGCCAGATTGCTTCGACGGAATGTGCAGGGACTTCCAGAATCCTTGCGGCTTTCGACGGGGTGTAGCCCGGCGCGCATCAAAGAAAAAGGCCCGCAAAACGCGGGCCTTTCCAGTCATGTGGCCGCAATCAGACCACGAACTGCCCGCCGTTGGCACTCAGCGTCGATCCGGTGATGAACCCCGCATCGTCCGAGGCCAGGAACACCACGCAGCGCGCGATTTCTTCCGGCTCGCCCAGACGGCCGACCGGAATTTGCGGAATGATGCGTTCGTTCAGCACTTTTTCATCAATCGCGCGCACCATTTCCGTGCCGATATAACCTGGGCAAATCGCGTTCACGGTGATTCCCGCCCGCGCGCCCTCGGCCGCCAGCGCCTTGGTGAACCCCAGATCGCCCGACTTTGCCGCCGAATAATTCGCCTGCCCCGCCTGCCCCTTTTGCCCGTTGATCGAGGAGATGTTGATCACCCGCCCGAATTTCCGGTCACGCAGGCCCGACCACAGCGGATGTGTCATGTTGAACAGACCCGTCAGGTTGGTGTCGATCACGTCTTTCCACATGGTCGGCGTCATCTTGTGGAACATGGCGTCGCGGGTGATGCCCGCGTTGTTCACCAGAATGGCGACCGGGCCCAGATCGGCCTCGACCTGTTTGATCCCGGCGACGCAGGCGTCATAATCGGCGACCGACCATTTGTAGGTGGGAATGCCTGTCTCGGCGGTAAACTTGGCCGCAGCCTCTTCATTGCCCGCATAGTTCGCGGCTACGGTATAGCCCGCGTCCTTCAAGGCAATGGAAATGGCCGCGCCGATGCCACGCGACCCCCCGGTGACCAATGCAACTTTTGACATGATTCCTCCTCCGTCAGGCGTTTCTTGAAATAGTGTTATCCAAATGAAAAAGCGGGCGCAATAATATTGCGCCCGCTTTCTGCAACAGCGAAATGATCAGGCGCGTTCCAGACACATGGCCACGCCCATGCCGCCGCCGATGCACAGGGTGGCAAGGCCCTTTTTCGCATCGCGCCGGGCCATTTCGAACAGCAATGTGTTCAGGATGCGCGCGCCCGAGGCGCCGATCGGGTGGCCGATGGCAATCGCGCCGCCGTTCACGTTCACGATTTCGGGGTTCCAGCCCATGTCCTTGTTGACGGCGCAGGCCTGCGCGGCAAAAGCCTCGTTCGCCTCGACCAGATCCAGATCGGCGGCGTTCCAGCCCGCCTTTTGCAGCGCCTTGCGGCTGGCGTGGATCGGGCCCACACCCATGATCGACGGATCGAGCCCCGCGGTGGCATAGGAGGCGATGCGCGCCAGCACCGGCAGGCCACGCTTGGCCGCCTCGTCCGCCGTCATCAGCAGCACGGCCGCCGCGCCATCGTTCAGGCCGGAGGCGTTGCCCGCCGTCACCGAGCCGTCCTTGGTAAAGGCCGGGCGCAGTTTTGCCATCGCGTCCAGCGTGGCACCGTGGCGGATGTATTCATCGGCATCCACCGTCACATCACCCTTGCGGGTCTTGATGATGAAGGGGATGATTTCATCGGCGAATTTGCCCGCCTTCTGCGCGGCTTCGGCCTTGTTCTGGCTGGCCACGGCGAAGGCATCCTGCTCATCGCGGCTGATCTGCCACTGGTTTGCCACGTTTTCGGCGGTCTGGCCCATGTGATAGCCGTTGAACGCATCCCACAGCCCGTCGCGGATCATGCTGTCGATGAAGTTCAGATCGCCCATCTTCTGCCCGGCGCGCAGATGCGCGACATGGGGGGAAAGCGACATGTTTTCCTGCCCGCCCGCGATGATCATCGCGGCATCGCCCAGCTGGATGTGCTGTGCGCCCAGCGCCACGGCCCGCAGGCCCGAGCCGCAGACCTGGTTGAGGCTCCATGCGCTGGCCTCTTTCGCGAGGCCCGCCTTGATATGCGCCTGACGGGCCGGGTTCTGGCCCTGCCCGGCGGTCAGCACCTGGCCCAGGATGGTTTCCTCGACCTCGGCCTTGTCAACACCGGCGCGGGCCACGACAGCCTCGATCACCGCAGCGCCAAGATCATGGGCGGGGGTGGCCGCGAAGGCCCCGTTGAAGCTGCCAACGGCTGTGCGTGCCGCCGAGACGATAACAACATTGGTCATGGCTTTGGTCCCTCTCCCTGTGGCCTGTGGCGGCAGAGTGGCGTGCCGCCGCTATGCAGCATGGCTAAGCGCCCGGACCGCCGATGGCAAGGTTTTTGCAGCGCGCCGCATGCGGCGGGTCACGCGCTCATCCGCGCCCCCTCTTCTACCCAGACGGGTTTGGTGGTGGGCGCGCCGAACAGATAGCCCTGCATGCAGCCCACGCCGATGCCGCGCAGGTATTCGGCGTCTTCGACTGTTTCCACCGATTCCGCCACGGTGAACATGTCGAAATGCCGCCCGATCGACAGCAGGGCCTGGGTCAGCACCTGGTTGTCGGGGTCGCGATGGATGCCGCGAATGAACTGCCCGTCGATCTTGATGATATCAAAGAAGAAATCCTTGAAATAGCGAAAGGCGGTATAGCCCGCGCCGAAATCGTCCAGCGCAAAGGCAATGCCCTCGGCCTGCAATTCATCCATGAAGGCGATGACCAGTTCGGGCACCAGCATGGCCGAGCTTTCGGTGATTTCCAGTATCAGCCGCTCGCCGATGGTGGGCCCCGCCGCCAGCCCGCGTTTGAGGGTTTTCATCCAGCGGGCATAGCCGATGGACCGGGCCGACATGTTCACCGACAGCCGCAGGGCGGGGTTGCGTGCCAGCGCCCGCAGCCCCATGTCAAGCGCCGCGCAGTCGATCAGCCGACCGAGTTCCTGCCCCTCCACCGCATCAATGAAATCGCGGGCGGGAATCACCCGGCCGGTTTCATCCAGAACGCGAATCAGCGCCTCGTGAAACGCCACTTTGTCGGGGTCGGCCCCGCTGACGACCGGCTGATAGGCCAGCCGCAGTCGCCCGGCCTGCAAGGCCGCCTGCACCATGGCCATGGTCTGCCGGTCATTTTCCGAAATGGCATAGGCCAGCGGATTGGCCCCAGCCCCCAGAAGCCCCGCTCTGGGCCTGCCCCCCTTCACTGCCATGCGCCCCCCCCTGTGCCGGACCGAACCCCGGCGCAAAACCATCGACAGATTGCGGCCACAGAGGTAAAGACGGGGTAAACATTCGCATTTTGTTCTAATTTTTCGCAATGCTCGCAAAGGCCCGGCCCATGGAACACCACGATCATCTGCCCGGCATCCGTTGTGCCTGGTGCGGCACTGACCCGCTGTATATCGCCTATCACGACACCGAATGGGGCGTGCCGGAGTGGGACGGGCGGGCGTTGTGGGAAAAGCTGATCCTCGACGGGTTTCAGGCGGGGCTGAGCTGGATCACCATTTTGCGCAAGCGCGACGCGTTTCGTGCGGCATTTCGGGGGTTTGATCCGGCGGTGATCGCAGGTTGGGGCGAGGCGGATGTGCAGCGCCTGCTGGCCGATCCGGGCATCATCCGGCACCGGGGCAAGATCGAGGCGACCATCGGCAATGCCCAGGCCTGGCTGCGCATCGAAGATGCGGGCGGGTTTTCGGACTTTCTGTGGAAACATCTGGACGGGCGGCCCTTGCAGAACCGCTTTGCCACGATGGCCGAGGTGCCGGCGCAAACCCCAGTGGCCGTGGCCATGGCCAAGGATTTGAAATCACAAGGGTTCAAGTTCTGCGGGCCGGTGATCACCTATGCCTTCATGCAGGCCACCGGGCTGGTGAATGACCATATCACCACGTGCATCGCGCATGACCGGGTGGCGGCGATGGGGGCCTGATCAGCCCCCCGCCATCAGCGCACCCAGCACGGCGCGGGCCTCGGGGCTGTCCCATTCGGCGTCGCCGATCAGGCGGCCCACCTCGGCACCTTCGGGGTTCAGAATCACCGTCACGGGCAGGCCCATGATGCCCATGTTGCGCGCCAGTTCCGACGTGGGGTCGCGCAGCGCGGGCAGATGTGTGACCCCGGCCGAGGCAAAGAATTTCTCGATGGCGGGCACGGCGTTGCGGCCCGTGGCCACTGTCACCACGGCCAGCGCATCACCGCCCAGTTCGGCCTCCAGCCGGTCGAGGCCCGGCATTTCCTTGCGGCAGGGCGGGCACCATGTGGCCCAGAAGTTCAGCACCACCCATTTGCCCTTGTAATCTGACAGGCTGCGCGGGCTGTCGTCCAGCCCCAGCAGCTCCACCTCGGGCAGCTCCCGCGCCTCGGCGTGAAAGCCAAGCTTGCGCATGTCGCCGTCGCGGGCCGCATCGGCCGCCGCAAGGGTCTGGGCCGCTACGCCGTTTGCACCGAACATCAAGGCCGTATAAAGCACGGCACCAACCAGACGCAGCATTTCACCCTCCGAAGGTTTCCCCATGACCGCAGACCCGAACACCCCGACTGCCGCCGCCAACGCCATGTGGGGCGGGCGTTTCGCCGCCGGGCCGGATGCGATCATGCAGGCGATCAACGCATCCATCGGCTTTGACAAGCGACTATATGCACAGGACATTGCAGGCTCACGCGCCCATGCCGCCATGCTGGCAGCCACAGGCATCCTGAGCGATACAGATGCAAAGGCCATCGGGGAAGGCCTGCTCACGGTGTTGTCAGAGATTGAAACCGGCGTGTTCCCGTTCCGGGTCGATCTGGAAGACATCCACATGAACGTCGAAGCGCGGCTGAAAGAGGTGATCGGCGCACCGGCGGGCCGCCTGCACACAGCGCGGTCGCGCAACGATCAGGTGGCGGTGGATTTCCGTTTGTGGGTGCGCGACCAGTGCGATGCGGCGATTTCGGGCATTCAGGCGCTGATTTCGGCCTTTCTGGCGCAGGCAGAGGCCGGGGCCGATTGGGTGATGCCGGGCTTTACCCATCTGCAAACCGCGCAGCCGGTGACATGGGGCCACCACATGATGGCCTATGTAGAGATGCTGGGCCGCGATCTGTCACGTTTCCGCGATGCCCGCGCACGGATGAACGAATGCCCGCTGGGGGCTGCGGCCTTGGCGGGAACGTCGTTTCCGATTGACCGTTTCATGACGGCAGCGGCGCTGGGGTTCGACCGGCCCACGGCCAACAGCCTTGATTCGGTCAGCGACCGCGATTTCGCTTTGGAGTTCCTGTCGGCCTCGTCGATCTGCGCGCTGCATCTGTCGCGCTTTGCCGAAGAGCTGGTGATCTGGTCCTCGGCGCAGTTCCGGTTCGTGGTGCTGTCGGACAGATGGACCACGGGTTCGTCGATCATGCCGCAGAAGAAAAACCCCGATGCGGCGGAACTGCTGCGCGCCAAGATGGGCCGGATTCTGGGGGCCACGGTGGCGCTGTTCACGGTGATGAAGGGCCTGCCGCTGACCTATTCCAAGGACATGCAGGAAGACAAGGAACAGGTGTTCGACGCCGCCGACACGCTGATGCTGGGGCTTGCCGCAATGACCGGCATGGTGGGTGACATGACGGCGAACCGTGCCAGCATCGCGGCGGCGGCGGCATCGGGCTTTTCCACCGCCACCGATCTGGCCGACTGGCTGGTGCGCGAACTGGGCCTGCCGTTCCGCGATGCGCATCATATCACGGGCACTCTGGTGGCAATGGCCGAACAACAGGGGTGCGACCTGCCCGACCTGACGCTGGAACAGATGCAATCGGTGCATGACGGCATTCGTCACGATGTTTTCGCCGTGTTGGGTGTAGAGAATTCCGTGCGCAGCCGCACCTCTTACGGTGGCACCGCTCCGGACCAGGTGCGCGCGCAAATCCGCCGCTGGAAGGACATTCTTGATGCGCCGCGCGATCTGTCTGCTACTGCTGCTGTCAGCATGTGAGCTTTACCCTACCTCTGGTGCCGAGCCCGTTGTGACCGGGCTGGGCCGTGAGGAAACCTCTGTCAGACCATGGAAAAACCGATGATCCGCATTCTTGCCCTGCTGAGCCTTGCCACCCTCGCCGCCTGCGGCGCTGACGGCGCCCCCACCGCCCCCGGCGTATCTGTCACTGGCGAGGCGCGCATGGGCGTGACGACCAAACTCTGATGTCGCCGCTGCGCATCACCTATCTGGCGCTGGCCGTCTGGGGTGCGGTGCATCCGATGTATTGGTTCCTGCGCCACATGCGGGAAACCGGCACGGGGTTGGGCGGGCTGATCGACGCGTGGTATGTGAACGCATCCACCACCGGGCTGACCTGGGATCTGACGATTGCGGCCATTGCCCTGACGGTCTGGATCATCGCCGAGGTGCGGGTGCGCAAGAACTGGCTGGCGCTGGTGGCCATTCCGGCCACCTTCTGCATTGGCGTGTCATGCGGGTTGCCGCTGTATCTGTTCCTGCGCACGCGGCCTGTGGTCTGACGCCCGATTCCGCTTGCAACTGCGCCTGCGGCTTCCGACACTTTGCCCACACAAAGGGGAGTCGCAGATGGATACCGGCATCCGCCACGGCGAGGGGCACAATCTGGCCTATAGTGAGGAACGCGTTGACATGGCCGCCGCCTTCCGCTGGACGGCGCGGCTGGGAATGAACGAGGCGGTGGCCAACCATTTCTCGCTGGCGGTCAGCGACGATGGCAAGCAGTTCCTGATCAACCCCAACCAGCGGCATTTCGCGCTGCTGCGCGCCAGCGACCTTTTGCTGCTGGATGCCGACGACCCCGATGTTCTGTCGCGCCCCAATGCGCCCGACCCCACCGCCTGGGGGCTGCATGGTTCGATCCATCGGCTTGTGCCCCATGCGCGCTGCGTGATGCATGTGCATTCGATCTTTGCCACCGTGCTGGCCAGCCTGGCCGATTCGCGCCTGCCGCCCATCGACCAGAACACCGCCGCCTTTTTCAACCGCGTGGTGATTGATGAAAATTACGGCGGTCTGGCCTTCGAGGATGAGGGCACCCGCTGCGCCGCCATGCTGACCGACCCCCGGAAAAACGTGATGGTGATGGGCAGCCATGGCGTGCTGGTGATCGGCACATCCGTGGCCGATGCCTGGAACCGGCTGTATTATTTCGAACGGTCGGCCGAAACCTATATCCGCGCGCTGCAAACCGGCATGCCGCTGCGCCGCCTGTCGGATGCGGTGGCCGAAAGCGTGGCGCATGACATGGAAAACTACCCCTCGCAGGCGGAAAGTTTCCTGCGTGACATGAAGGCGATCCTCGACGCCGAAGACCCGTCCTACCGGCAGTAACCCGCCCGCCCCTTTGCCAGTGGGCGGGGCATCTGTTATGCCGCGCAGCGAGGACTGGCAGAGGGCGCGCGTCATGGATCATTTTCTCTACCGTTCCGGCACGTTGCATGCCGAAGGTGTCGCGCTGGAGGATATTGCCGCCTGTGTCGGCACGCCGTTCTACTGCTATTCCACCGCCACGTTGACCCGGCACTATCAACTGTTCACCGAGGCGTTGTCGCCCCTGCCGCATATGGTGTGCTTTGCCATAAAGTCGCTGTCCAACATCGCCGTCTTGAAAACGCTGGGCGATCTGGGCGCGGGGATGGATGTGGTGTCGGGTGGCGAATACCGTCGGGCCAAGGCGGCGGGCGTGCCGGGCGAACGCATCGTGTTTTCCGGCGTGGGCAAGACACGCGAGGAAATGCGGCTGGCGCTGGAAGGCGGCATCCGCCAGTTCAACGTGGAATCCGAGCCCGAATTGCGCGCCTTGTCGGAAGTGGCGGCATCCATGGGTGTGGTGGCCCCCATCACCATCCGGGTGAACCCCGATGTCGATGCCCGCACGCATGAGAAAATCGCCACGGGGAAAAAGGAAAACAAGTTCGGCATCCCGATCGCGCGGGCCAGCGCGGTCTATGCCGAGGCCGCCAGCCTGCCCGGCATCGAGGTGATCGGCATCGACGTGCATATCGGCAGCCAGCTGACCGAGCTGGAGCCGTTCGAGCAGGCCTATCTGAAGGTCGCCGACCTGACCGCGCGCCTGCGGGCAGAAGGCCACAATATCCGCCGCCTTGATCTGGGCGGCGGCCTGGGCATCCCCTATGAACGGTCCAACACCGCCCCGCCGCTGCCGATGGAATATGGCGCGCTGATCAAGCGCACCGTGGGCCATCTGGGCTGCGAGATCGAGATCGAGCCCGGCCGGTTGATCTCCGGTAATGCCGGGGTTTTGGTCAGCAAGGTGATCTATGTGAAAGAAGGCGAAGGCCGCGATTTCCTGATACTGGATGCGGCGATGAACGATCTGGTCCGCCCCTCGATGTATGGCGCGCATCACGACATCCTGCCCGTGACAGAACCCATGGCGGCCACCGAGACCCATGAATATGACGTGGTTGGCCCCGTCTGCGAAACCGGCGACACCTTTGCCAAGGGCCGCCCGATCACGCCGCTGGCCGAGGGCGATCTGGTGGCCTTCCGTTCCGCCGGGGCTTACGGTGCCGTGATGGCATCGGAATACAACACGCGGCCGCTGATCCCCGAAGTTCTGGTCAAGGATGATCACTTCGCCGTCATCCGGGCCCGGCCAACGTTTGACGAAATCCTGAACCGCGATACAATCCCCGAGTGGCTGTAACTGACAGCCTTGGCCGAGCGGGGCGCATGACCCAGAACGAACCCCACAAGGCGCTTGCCCGCCTGACATGGCCGCTGCGGATCACGCTGGCGGGGCTGTGGGCCGAACGGATCACCCGCGGCTTCTGGCCGCTGTGGACCGGGCTGGCCAGCTTTCTGGCGATGCTGGCCTTTGGCGTGCAAGATATGCTGCCGCTGGAGGTCGTCTGGGTCGGGCTGGTGCTGGCGATGGTGGTGTCGCTGGGCGCGCTTTACTATGGCATCCGTGGCTTTCACCGCCCCTCGCAGGCCGAGGCGCTGGCGCGGCTGGATGCCGCCCTGCCGGGCCGCCCGATTGCCGCACTGACCGATACGCAAGCCATCGGGTCATCCGATCCCGCCTCCATCGCCGTATGGGCCGCGCATCAGGACCGCATGGCGCGGCGGGTGGCCGCAGCCAAAGCCGTGCCGCCCGATCTGCGGCTGGCCCGGCGCGACCCCTATGGCGCGCGTTATCTGGCGCTGACGGCGCTGGTGATGGCGCTTGTGTTCGGTTCGATCTGGCGGGTGGCCTCTGTCACCGGCATTGGCCCCGGCGGGGCCGAGGCGATGGCCATCGGCCCGACATGGGAAGGCTGGGCGCAGCCGCCCGCTTATACCGGCAAACCCGCGCTTTACCTCAATGACATCGAACAGCCCTCCATCAGCCTGCCCACGGGCAGCACCATTCAGATCCGCCTTTATGGCGAGGTGGGGCAACTGACCGTCGCCGAAACCGTATCGGCCCGCACCGAGGTGCCGCCGGCATCCGACGCCGCGCAGGTTTTCGCCGTGGTGCAGAATGGCGCAATCCGCATCGACGGCGCGGGCGGGCGTGAATGGCAGATCGTGGCGCTGCCCGATGCCGCCCCCACGATCACCGCGACAGGCGATTTGCAGCGCGAGGCGAACGGCGAAATGCGCCTGCCGTTCAGCGCGAAGGATGACTATGGCATTCTGGCCGGGCAGGCGGTGATCGCGCTTGATCTTCCTTCCGTGGACCGCCGCTTTGGTCTGGCGGCAGAGCCTGAGCCGCGCGAGGCCGTGACGCTGGATCTGCCCTTGCCCATCTCCGGCAGCCGCGCGGAATTTTCTGAGGTGCTGATCGACGATCTGTCGAAACACCCCTTCGCCAACCTGCCGGTCACCATTGCCCTGTCCGCCTCTGACGCCGCAGGGCAATCCGGGGCGGCCGAGACGCTGAACGTTACCCTGCCCGGGCGGCGGTTCTTTGACCCGCTGGCGGCGGCGATCATCGAGGCGCGGCGCGATATGTTGTGGGCGCGCAGCAATGCCGCCCGCACCGCGCAGGTGCTGAAGGCCGTGACCCACCGCCCCGAGGGCCTGTTCCGAAACGAACGCGCCTATCTGCGGCTGCGCGTGCTGCTGCGCGAGCTTGACAGCAGCGCCGCCAGCCTGACCCCCGAGGCGCGCGACATCATGGCTGAACAGCTGTGGGAAATCGCGCTGATGGTGGAAGAGGGCGATCTGGCCTCGGCGCTGGAGGCTTTGCGCCGCGCGCAGGACAGGCTGGATGAGGCGATCCGCAACGGTGCCGACCCGGACGAGATCGAAAACCTCATGCAGGAAATGCGCGAGGCGCTGAACAATTACATGCGCGAACTGGCCGAAGAATCACAGCGCAACCCCGACCAGCAGCTTTCCGAAAACATGGAAGGCATGGAAATGTCGGGCGACCAGTTGCAAGAGATGCTCGACAAGCTTCAGCAGCTGATGGAGGAAGGCCGCATGGCCGAGGCCGCCGAGCTGATGGAAATGATGCGGCAGCTGATGGAAAACATGCAGGTGACGCAGGGCGAAGGCCAGGGTCAGGGCCAGGGCGGCCCCGGCCAGCAGGCGATGCGCGACCTGCAGGAAACGCTGCGCGACCAGCAGGGCCTGTCGGATGATGCGTTCAACGACTTGCAGCAAGGCCAGCCGGGGCAGGGCCAGCCCGGCGAGGGTGAGGGTGAAGGCCAGAGCCTTGCCCAGCGCCAGCAGGAACTGCGCGACCGGCTGAACGGGCTGAACGACGGCGATCTGCCCGGGCAGGGGTCTGAACGCGGCGAGGCCGGGCGTCAGCAGCTTGACCGGGCAGGCCGCGCCATGGAGGATGCCGAACGCGCGCTGCGCGAGGGCGATCTTTCCGGCGCGCTAGACCGTCAGGCCGAGGCGATGGAGGCGCTGCGCGAAGGCATGCGCGATCTGGGCGAGGCCTTGGCCGAGGAACAGCAGCAGCAGGATGGCACCGCACAGGGCGAGGCTTTTGGCCGCGCCGACCCGAATAGCCAGCGCGACCCCTTGGGGCGTGAACCGGGCGAGGCCGGGCGTATCGGATCGGACCGCAACATGTTGCAGGGCGAGGATGTGTATCGCCGGGCCGAGGAACTGCTGGACGAGATCCGCCGCCGTTCCGGCGATCAGGCCCGCCCCGAAGGCGAACGCGATTATCTGCGCCGGTTGCTGGATCTGTTCTGACACGCGGCGCCGAAGACCCTCAGCCTGTCAAAAGGCCCTCAGCCTGTCAAAGCTATCCACTGCGCGCATCGAAACCCGGGCGGCCCTCAGTCGCCCGCGCCGTTCAGCGCCTCGATCGCGCTTTGCATCTGCTGGTCCAGCCACAGCCGCGCCTGATCGACCGAGGCGACATAGGCGGCCAGGGTGCCGGCGCTGCCGGGGATCTGTTCGGCGATGCGCGGGGCCATCACATAGGCCAGCACCATCGCCACGGCGATCACCATCATCAGCACGAAACCGCTGCGGAATGCGGCGCGGCTGGGCGGCGGCGGCACGGGTGTGCCCTCGGGGCGCGGCTCGTTGCTGGCGCGCAGGGTGGAATTGATTTCCTCGATATCCGGCAGCAGGTCGCGCCGGGTCGCGGGCTTGGCCGGTGCCGGTTCGGGCTCGGCACCTTTCAACTGTTCAACGCGGCGGCGCGCGGCTGCGGCGGCCCCCGAAGGCTCCTCCAGCCCCAGATCGGCCTGCGTTTCCACCGGGCGGGGGGCCTCGCTGCGGCGCTGCGCCGCCTCGCGCTCGGCCTCTTCGCGCAGCACGGCCACCAGGCTTTCATCCATGCTGCGGCGTGGCGTCGCCTCGGGTGCAAGCGGTGCTGGTTCGGCGGGCGCTGGCGGAACGGGCGCGGGGATGGGCGCGGGGGCCGGGGCGGGTTCCGGAAGCTCCGCTGCGGCGTCGCTGCCAAAAACCTCATCCTCGGCCAGCAAGGCAAGTTCGGCCTCGGGAGACATCTGAAACCAGGCGTGACCGCAATTGGAACATTGCACATCGCGCCCGCTTTCCGGTATCGCGTTGTCGTCCACCTCATATTGCGCGTCGCAATTCGGGCAAATCAGCCGCATTCGTCGTATTCCCCGCCCGTCCCCGGCTTGTCTGGCCCATGTTGTAGCAACGAAACCACTGTTATCCAAGCCTTTGTGCGGCACAAGGCCGGTTGCCGGATTGAAACCGCCGCGTGGCTGGGCAAGAGTGCAACAAATCATGCGCGCAGCCGCGCAGAACTGGAGAACCCCGGTGATCGCCTTTGACAACGTCGCCTACAGCTATGGCGGGGGGGAACTTCTGTCTGACATCACGCTGCGGCTGGCGCCGGGGTCGTTCCATTTCCTGACCGGGCCGTCGGGCGCGGGGAAATCGACATTCCTGAAGCTGTGCTATGCCGAACTGCTGCCAACCGCCGGCCGCGTCACGATATTCGACCGCGAGGTGCGCAGCATCGGGCGCGATGACGTGGCCCGGATGCGCCGCCGCATAGGCGTGGTGCATCAGGATTGCCAGTTTCTTGACCATCTGCCGCTGGCCACCAACGTCACCCTGCCGTTGACCGTCTCGGGCCGTGACAGCCCGGCGCAGGATCTGACAGACCTGCTGGGCTGGGTGGGCCTTGCGCATCTGGCCGATGCGCTGCCCCCGTCGCTGTCGGGGGGTGAACGCCAGCGGGCAGCGGTGGCGCGGGCGGTGATCATGGGGCCAGATGTCATTCTGGCCGATGAACCGACCGGCAACCTTGATTGGGAACTGTCGCTGCGGCTGCTGACGCTGCTGGTGGAACTGAACCGCATGGGCAAGACCATCGTGATCGCCACGCATGACATGAACCTGATCCGGAATGCAAAACAGCAGGTGGCGGCGCGCGTTCTGCGCATCAAGAACCGCCATATCCAGCTTGCGGGGGCCGACCTGTGATCCGCGATCTGCTGGCTGACCTGACGACGCATGACCGGCAGGCCGACCGGGTGGTGCCGCCCACCGGGCACACCGCCTGGCTGACCGCCTTCACTGCCGGGGCGATGACCTTTCTGGCGGTGTTCGCGCTGGCGCTGTCACTGGCCGCGGGCCGGCTGGCCGACCGCTGGTCCGAGGCGCTGGCCCGCACATCCACTGTCCGCATTTCCGCCCCGCCCGATCAGGCGGCGGCGCAGACGCAGGCGGTGCTTGACCTGCTGGCAACCACGCCCGGCATCGCCTCGGCCCGCGCGCTGACCGATGAGGAACAGCGCGCGCTGCTGGAGCCGTGGTTTGGCCCCGACCTGCCGGTTGATGCGTTGCCCATCCCCCGGCTGGTGGAACTGGTCGAGGAAGGCGAAGGCTACGACGGCGAGGGCCTGCGCCAGCGGCTGAGCGCCGAGGCACCGGGTGCCGTGCTGGATGACCACACCCGCTGGCGGCAACCCTTGGCGGTGGCGGCGGGGCGGCTGCGGCTGCTGGGGCTGGCCTCGATCGTGCTCATCCTCGCCACCATGGCCGCGATGATCACGCTGGCCGCCAATGCCAGCCTTGCCGCCAATGCGCAGGTGATCCGCGTGTTGCGGCTGGTGGGCGCGCGCGACAGCTATATCGCCCGCGCCTTCGTGCGCCGCTTTACCCTGCGCGCGCTGACCGGGGCGGCGGCGGGTGCCGTGGCGGGCATGCTGGGCATTGCCTTTCTGCCATCCGCTGACGCGGCGGGCGGGTTTCTGACCGGCCTCGCGTTTCAGGGTGCGGGCTGGCTGTGGCCGCTGCTGCTGCCGCCTCTGGCCGGGGTGGTGGCCTTTACCGCCACCCGCATCGCCGCTTTGCGCAAGCTGAAGGATCTGCCCTGATGCGCCACGCCCTGCAATGGCTGCTGTCGCTGGTCTTCGTGATCCAGATGTATGTGGCGATGATCGGCCTTGCCGCCGTGTTCACCCCTGTGGCGCTGATCTGGCGCGGGGCCTCGTTCTTCTGGATGCAGACCTTCTGCCGCTGGACGCGGTTTTCCGCGCGCTGGATCATCGGCCTGCGCACCGAGGTGCGCGGCGAGATTCCCACCGGCGCGGTGCTGGTCGCCTCCAAACACCAGTCGTTCCTTGACAGTATCATGCTGTTTTCCGTGCTGACCGGCCCGCGTTTCATCATGAAGAAACAGCTGGCCTGGATCCCGGTGATGGGCTGGCATGCCTTGCGCATCGGCTGCGTGCCGGTGGATCGTGGCAAGCGCGGGGCCGCCATCAAGATGATGCTGGCCAGGGTGGAACAGGGCACGCAGGCCCCCGGGCAATTGATCATCTATCCGCAGGGCACCCGCACGGCACCGGGGGCTGTGATGCCCTACAAGATGGGCACGGCGGCGCTGTATCAGGAACTGGGGCAGGATTGCGTGCCGGTGGCCACCAATGTCGGCCTGTTCTGGCCCCGCCATGGCATCCTGCGCAAACCCGGGCTTGCGGTGGTGGAGTTTCTTCCGCGCATCGCGCCGGGCCTGCCCAACGGGGCCTTCATGGCGCAATTGGAAAGCGGGATCGAGGCGGCATCCGACCGGCTGATGCGCGAGGCCGGGTTTCAGACACCATCGGATCACGCGGGCCGGAATGGCCAGTGACCCGGGCACTGTCGCCCATGTCTGCGACCAGATGCAGGGTGCGGGCCAGATCACTTGGCGCAAGATGTTCGGCGAATATGCCGTTTATTGCGATGGCAAGGTGGTGGCGCTGATCTGCGGCAACCAGACCTTTCTGAAAGCCACGCCCACCACACAGGCCCTGCTGCCCGATGCCGGGCTTGCCCCGCCCTATCCCGGGGCCAAACCGCATCTGCTGCTGGATGACGTGCTGGAGGATACGGCCCTTCTGACCCGCGCCGTAGCGGCACTTGCCGCAGAACTGCCAATGCCGAAACCGAAGAAACCCCGCGCCAGCAAGGCAAAACCCAAAGGGTGACAGATGGATTACCTCAGCAGCCTTGACGCCCTGCATGCGCTTTATGGCACGCCGTCCGAACCCGCCCGGGTCAAGGTCACGCCGTGCCTTACCCCGTCTTACGCCGCCTATCTGGAACGCAGCCGGTTCTGCATCCTGTCCACCGTGGGCCCCGAAGGCACCGATGGCAGCCCGCGCGGCGACGAGGGGCCGGTTGTTGCCATCCTTGACGCAGGCACCCTGGCCCTGCCCGACTGGAAGGGCAACGAACGCATCGATTCATTGCGCAACATCGTCACCGACGGGCGGGTCAGCCTGATCTTTTTGATACCGGGGTCAAACACCGCCATCCGCGTCAACGGCACCGCCCGGCTGACGGCGGATGACGCCCTGCGCACCCGATTTGCCCGCAAGGATCTGTTGCCGCGCACCGTGATCGTCATTACCATCGCCGAGGTGTATTCCCAATGCGCCCGCGCCCTGCTGCGTTCGCAATTGTGGACCGGCGGCGACCAGTCGGCGGGCCTGCCCACAGTGGGCGACATGCTGCGCGATGCCACCGAAGGCCGGTTTGACGGCGCGGCCTATGATGCCAACTGGAAGGCGCGGGCTGCCACATCCATGTGGTAGATCAGGCCACCAGCCGCGCCTCGCGCCCGCGCAGAACCCGGCGGGCGGTGCGCGGAAAGGCATGGCGCAGGCTGGCCAGATCGGGAAACAGCGCGAACAATTCGTCGCGCGCCGCCCGGTCCAGCCCGCCCAGCGACAGCGCCGAGGGAAAGAAGCTTTCGGTCAGCGCGCCATCCGACCGCACGATCTGGTGCCCATCCAGCAGGAAATGCACGTAGGTGACGGGGCTCAGCCCATCCGCCACCCGCACCGTGCCGCCGTTCACCAGCGCATGCGCCGGGATCAGCACCTCGGGCTGGCCGAAATACAGTTCCGTCCGCCAGTCGCCCATGCAGATGCGGTGCTGCGGCGAAACCATCATCCGCCGTTCCGGCAGTTCACGGCCCAAAGACCCTGGGGCAAAGACCACGGGGCGCAGCCGTGCGTCGGCCTGCTGTTCGGCCACCGACACCTCACGCAGCCCGATCCAGCGCAGGGGCTGCAACCCGGCATCCTGTGTCCAGATCAGATCACCGACCGTCAGGCTTTCCACCGCGCGGGGGCCATCTGCCGTATCAATCAGCGTTCCGGCGGTAAAACAGACCAGCATCGAAATGTCATCGACAATTGCGCCAAGGCTGTCATTCGCGCCGAGTTCGGTAAAGCGCACGGTATAGGTGCCCGCTTCCGGAAAGCTGACCGGCAACGCCTGCGTCACCCAGCCAGTCGAAGATGGAAAATACTCTTGCGTGGCAATCACGTTGCCATCGCTGTCCAGAATGTCGACGCGAAAGCCCTCTCCCTGACCGGGCGCCGAGGCCGAGCGCAGCGCGGTGCGAAACGTCAGCGCCGTGGTCTGCGCGCCCGCGATGCTGATGGTTTGCTGCATCACCGTGATCTGGGCATTCGTGCCGTCTAGCTCGGCCACGCGGTTGGGCGAGTTGCCGGGCACATAGGCGCCCTCGGTAAAGTTTGTTTCCAGATCGGTGCCGGTCCAGCCGTCGCTGCCAGCATCAAAGCTGCCATTCTGGATGATGTTGTTCTGCGGCATTGTGGCCCCACCGTTTTCTGCTGCGGGACCGGAAGTAATTCGCGTAAATGTGGATTTTCTGACCCCGGCAGGGCATATTCACGACGGTTTCAGGCGGGATACCACAATCGTGCCGCAAAACCCGGCCCCGCTCGCGGCTTTCTGCGGCGTTCAGGCCATCTTCAGCGCGATGATCCCGGAAACAATCAGCAGGATTCCCGCCACACGCAGCAGCGACACCGGCTCGCCGAACAGGAACACCGCCAGAATGGCCGTGCCCACCGTGCCGATCCCCACCCATACCGCATAGGCCGTGCCCACTGGCAGCGATTTCATGCCCTGGCTCAACAGGTAGAAACTGCCCACCGCGCCGATCAACGTCAGCACCGTGGGCACCAGGCGGGTGAAACCGTCGGAGTATTTCAGCCCCAGCGCCCAGCCGGTTTCCAGCAGCCCGGCCAGCAGCACCAGAACCCAAGGGTTTACCGCGCTCATGCCGCCAGGCCCTTTGACCCCATGTCCAGGAATTTCTGCCGCCGGTCGCGGATCAGCGCCTCGGGCTTTTTGCCCGACAGGTCTTTCAGCATGGTTTCCAGCGCCTTGCCCACGGCGTCGATGGTTTCTTTTCGCCCGCGTTGCGCGCCACCCATCGGCTCGCGGATGATCCGGTCGATCACGCCCAGCTTTTGCAGATCCTGCGCGGTCAGGCGCAGGGCCTCGGCCGCTTCGCGCATCTTGTCGGCGTCTTTCCACAGGATAGAGGCGCAGCCTTCGGGGCTGATGACCGAGTAGACCGAATGCTCCAGCATGGCGATGCGGTTGGCCGTGGCAAAGGCCACCGCCCCGCCCGACCCGCCTTCGCCGATCACGATCGCAATCAGCGGCACGCCGATTTCCAGGCACTTCTGGGTGCTGCGGGCAATCGCCTCGGCCTGGCCGCGTTCTTCGGCCCCTTTGCCCGGATAGGCGCCGGGCGTATCCACCAATGTCACCACCGGCAGGCGGAACCGGTGCGCCATATCCATCAGCCTTATGGCCTTGCGATAGCCCTCGGGCCGCGCCATGCCAAAGTTGCGCTCGATGCGGGTCTTGGTGTCATGGCCCTTTTCATGGCCGATCACCATCACCGGCTGGTCGTTGAACCGCGCAAGCCCGCCCATCACCGCATGGTCATCGGCAAAGTTCCGGTCGCCCGCCAGCGGCGTGTATTCGATGAACAGCGCGTCGATGTAATCCTTGCAATGCGGGCGGTCGGGATGGCGGGCCACCTGGCATTTGCGCCATGGCGTCAGATCCTTGTAAAGATCGCGCAGCAGCGTTTCCGCCTTTTTGTCCAGCGCCACCGCCTCTTTCTCGACATCCATCTCCTTGTTCGCCCGCGCCATCGCGCGCAGCTCCTCGGCCTTGCCTTCGATTTCGGCAAGCGGCTTTTCGAATTCGAGATAGTTCATGCGGGCACTCCCTGACGGACGCCCCGTTATATGACGTGGCGGGGGGCCGATTGCAACTCGGCAAGATTTGCAAAGCCGGGCCGGGGCACAAGACGGGCAGGAGGACAGCATGGGCCAAGGGTATGAAAAACGGATGCTGCGGGTGGTGGATCATATCCACGACCACCCGACGGGCGATCTCAGCCTGGATGCGCTGGCGGATGTGGCCGCACTCAGCCGCTTTCATTTCCACCGCATCTACCGTGCCATGACCGGCGAGACTGCGGCCCAGACGGTGCGGCGCATGCGCCTGCACCGCGCCGCCGTGGCACTGGTGCAGGGCAAGGCACCGCTGGCCCGGATCGCGCGCGACGTGGGCTATCCCAATGCCACCAGTTTCACCCGCGCCTTCACCGAGGCCTATGCCATGCCGCCCGCCGCCTTCCGCAAACGGGGCGAATTGCGCCCCTTTCCCCCAACCTTCAGAACCGGAGCCCAGCTGATGTATCCCGTCACCATCCGCCACGAGCCTGCCCGCCACCTTGCGGCCCTGCCCCACACCGGGCCCTACCCCGAGATTGGCCGCGCCTTCGAAAAACTCTTCGCCGCCCTCGCCGCGCGCGACCTGCTGGCGCAGACCGGCTATATGGTCGGGGTCTATTATGATGATCCGTCGGCCACGCCCGCCGCAGACCTGCGCAGCCATGCCGGGGTTGAATTTGCCTCAGCCGCGCCCGAAGCCCCTTTGGAAAGCGTCACGCTGCCCGCGGGCCGTCATGCCGTGCTGACCTTCACCGGCCCCTATGCCGGTCTGCCTGCCGCCTATGACCAGCTTTATGCGCTTTGGCTGCCCGAAAGCGGCGAAATCCCTGCCGACAGCCCACCCTTCGAGATCTACCGCAACTCGCCGATGGACACCCCGCAAGAGGCGCTGATCACCGAAATCTGCCTGCCGCTGCGCTAGGTGCTTTCATCCTGGGCCGGGTATCCGCACGCCCGCCCTGCCACGATGGGCAGGTCGTGTGTGCCGGCACCTGAATTTTCGCAGAAAGTTCGTCACCCTTGGCAGAAGACAGCAACGCCCCGAACCATGGGTCCGGGGCGCGCATCCTCCCCTGTCTGCTGCTTCGGGCCTCCCCTCCGTCCACAGCGCGGGTAACTTTTCAAAGCGCCGCGAGTCGGGGCGTTTGTAACGAATTTGTGCACTCTTTCCGTGCAGTCTGTCAACAAAATCAGGTCACGAGACGGCAATCATTTCGGCTTGCCGCACGATCACCTCGGCCTGCTTGATGCTGGCGATGTCCACCAGGCGGCCCTTGAACACCGTGGCCCCCTCGCCCCGCGCCGATGCCGCTTCCATGGCGGCCAGAATTTCCCGCGCCTCGGCCACCGTCGCCTCCGAAGGGGTAAACACCTCATTCGCCAGCGCCACCTGTTTCGGGTGGATCGCCCATTTCCCCACCATCCCCAGCGTGGCTGACCGCCGCGCCTGCGCGCGATAGCCCTCGTCATCGGAAAAATCACCAAACGGCCCGTCCACCGGCAAGATGCCATGCGTGCGGCAGGCCGCCACGATGGCCGCCTGCGCCCAGTGCCAGGGGTCGGGCCAGTGCCGCACACCCTCACGCAGCATGTAGTAGTTTTCCTGCGTGCCGCCGATGCCGGTGGTCTGCATGCCCATGCTGGCGGCAAAATCCGCCGCCCCCAGGCTCATCGCCTGCAAACGGGGGCTGGCCGCCGCAATTTCCTCGACATGCGAGATGCCTGCCGCCGATTCGATGATCACCTCGAACGCCACCGGCCGCGCCCGGCCCATCGCACGCTCCACCGCCGTTACGAGTGCATCCACCGCATAGACATCGGCGGCGCAGCCCACCTTGGGGATCATCAGCATGTCCAGCCGGTCGCCCGCCTGTTCCAGCAGGTCCACCACATCGCGATACCAGAACGGCGTGTCCAGCCCGTTGATCCGCACGCTCAGCGTCTTGGTGCCCCAGTCCACCGCGCCGATGGCCGCAATGATATTGGCCCGTGCGGCGGGTTTGTCGGCGGGGGCGACCGAATCCTCCAGATCAAGGTTGATCACATCTGCCGCCGAACCCGCCATTTTCGGAAACAGCGCGGGGCGTGACCCGGGGCCGAACAACTGGCAACGATTCGGGCGGGCGGGCGGCGCAGGCTGGATGCGGAAGCTCATGGCGGGGCCTTCAAGCAAGTATGTTTCGATTGGACACAATCTTTCGATATATAATTGCGCAGCCAAGCGCAACCCCGTTTTGCAGCCGCAGCATCCTGCTGCGCCGCCGCAGGCGCCAGCACCAGGGGCCCGCGCTTGACGCTCCACCACCTGCCGCCTATGCCGGTTTGCACTGGCGTGGCCCGCGTCGGCTCCGCCCCCCTGACAGAGCAGCGCATGATCACCGCCACCCCCGACACGTTCCGCCTTGCCGAGGTTTTCACCATCGCACGCGGCAGCCGCACCGAGGCACGGGTGCTGACCATCCGCATCACCCGGGGCGGGGTGACAGGCTGGGGCGAATGCGTGCCCTATGCCCGCTACGGCGAAACGCTGGAGTCGGTAGCGGCGCAGATCGCGGGCCTTGATCCCGGCATCACGCGCGCCGCCCTGCAACAGGCCCTGCCGCCCGGGGCCGCGCGCAACGCGGTGGATTGTGCGCTGTGGGACGTGCAGGCGAAACAGGCGGGCCGCCGCGTCTGGCAACTGGCGGGCCTGCCCGCGCCCCGCCCGCAGATCACCGCCTATACCCTGTCGCTGGACACGCCCGAAAACATGCGCGCTGCGGCGGCAAAACACGCGCATCGCCCGATCCTGAAGATCAAGCTGGGCACGCCCGACGACATGCTGCGGCTGGAGGCGGTGCGCGCGGGTGCCCCCGCTGCCCGCATCATCGTGGATGCCAACGAAGGCTGGACACCGGCGATATATACAGAACTCGCCCAGCATCTGCTGCGCCTTGGCGTGGCGCTGGTGGAACAGCCTCTGCCCGCCGGGGCCGATGGCATGCTGGCCGAAATAGCCCGCCCGCTGCCGGTCTGCGCTGACGAATCCTGCCACGATACCGCCTCGCTGGCCGATCTGGCGGGCAAATACGACATGGTGAACCTGAAGCTGGACAAGACCGGCGGTTTGACCGAGGCCCTGGCGCTGAAATCCGCTGCCCGCGCCGCCGGCTATGGCCTGATGGTCGGCTGCATGGTCGGATCGTCGCTGGCCATGGCCCCTGCCACGCTGCTGGCACAGGGCGCAGACTATACCGACCTTGACGGCCCGCTGCTTCTGGCCGAAGACCGCGACAACCCGTTGGCCTATGATGAGGCCGGCGTTCACCCGCCAACAGCGCAACTCTGGGGATAAACATGACCCGCATCGTCTATGTCAACGGCCACTACCTGCCCGAAGCCGAAGCCACCGTTTCGGTGTTTGACCGTGGCTTTCTGATGGCCGACGGGGTGTATGAAGTCACCTCGGTGCTGGATGGCAAGCTGTTGGATTTCCCGGGCCATGCGCTGCGGCTGGAACGCAGCCTTGCGGAACTGGATATGGCCAGCCCGGTGACGCCCGACGAATTGCTGGCGATCTTCCGCGAACTGGTGGCGCAGAACGGCGTGACCGACGGCATGATTTATCTGCAAATCACCCGGGGCAACCCCGGCGACCGTGACTTTGCCTTTCCCGACCCCGCCAGCACACCGTCAACCATCGTGGCCTTCACCCAGTCGAAACCGGGTCTGGCCGACAGCCCGGTGGCGAAATCCGGCATCAAGGTGATTTCCATCGACGATATCCGCTGGGGGCGGCGCGATATCAAGACAGTGCAGCTTCTGTATCCGTCCATGGGCAAGATGATGGCGAAAAAGGCCGGGGCCGATGATGCCTGGATGGTGCAGGACGGGTTCGTGACCGAAGGCACCTCGAACAACGCCTATATCGTGAAGGGTGGCCGCATCATTACCCGTCATCTGGGGCATGAGATTCTGCACGGCATCACCCGCGCCGCCGTGCTGCGTTTCGCCGCCGAGGCGCAGATGGTGGTCGAGGAGCGCGCCTTCACGCTGGCAGAGGCGTCGCAGGCGGATGAGGCTTTCATCACCTCCGCCTCGGCGTTTGTCATGCCGGTGGTGGCCATTGACGGCGCGACAGTGGGCAGCGGCACCCCCGGCCCCGTCGCCACCCGCCTGCGCGAAATCTATCTGGAGGAAAGCCGCAAGACGGCGCTGTAAGCCAAGCCGGGCGCGGGCCGCACCGGCCCCGCCCCCCGCATCAGGCGATGCGCACCTCGCCCACCGGATTGGTCAGGCTGCCCTCCAGCACAAAGTCAGCAAGATCCAGGTCGGCCACGCGCAACCCTTCCAGCAACAACACTTCCCCGGCGTCGGTGGTCGCAACATCGGCCGACAGCGTGCCCAGCACGCCTTCAGGCGTGTCGGACAGCGTCAGCACATAGCGCCCGCCCTCGGTCGTGTTCATCGGCATCAGCCGGATGGTTTCCTGCCCCGGCACGAAATCGGTGATCCGCACCAGCGATGCGCCGCCTGCTGCATCATCTTCGCCGCTGAGATAGGCAAAGAATGCGTCATCCCCGCTGCCGCCGCTCACCGTGTCCTGCGGACCGGCCCACAGCGCGTCCCGGCCCGCGCCGCCATCCACCAGATCGGCCCCGCCGAACTGGGTCTGGATGTCATCCCGCCCGGCACCGCCATAGGCCATGATGTCGCCGCCGGGTTCTGCCAGATCGCCACGGGCAATGGCATCGTTGCCGCCGCCGCCGAACACAGTGTCATTGCCGCCGCCTGTCGCTAGATGGTCGTCGCCGTTGCCGCCATAATGCAGATCAGCCCCCGCGCCACCAAAAGACCAGTCACCACCAAAACCGCCATTCAGCGTATCGGCACCGGCCCCGCCCAGCATCGAGTCAGAGCCCAGACCACCGAACAGCGCATCGGCATCAGCAAGCCCAGCCAAAGTATCATCCCCCGCGCCACCGGCCAGCGTATCGGCCTCGGCAAACCCGGTCAGCGCATCTTCGCCCGCGCCACCTGCCTGCACCGGCACCACAGCGCGCCCGCCATTGACCGCGATCAGCGCCGGGTCCATTGCCGTGGCATCAACCCCGGCCAGCACAGCCATCACCTGACCCTGCACCAACACCTGCGTGTCTTCCCCCACCAGCACCAGCTCGGCAGGCAGGTTGAAGGCATCATCCGCCAGCGTAATCTCCAGCCGGTCGGCAGCCATGTCGAAATCGGTGATTACCGGGGCCAGGAACGCCGGGTTGTCCACAGGCGGCGCAGCGACGATCGCGAACAGGTCATTGCCTTCGCCGCCCGTCACCACATCGCGGGAATCGGAATAGATCGTGTCATTGCCCGCGCCGCCATAAATCTGGTCAGACTGTCCGGGGCCCTGCGAGCGGCTTTCCTGAAACAGCCGTTCGATCAGGTCGGGGTTCACCGCGCCGAAACGTTCCGCGACAAGGGTTTCGATCGACGTCCCCAGCAGGATTTGGGCATCGCTGCCGTCATCCTGGCCATAGATGATGTCATCACCGTCACCGCCTACCAGAGTGTCATACCCTGCCCCGCCGATCAGCTGGTCATCGCCCGCATTTCCAGCCAGCAGGTCATGCCCGTCGCCACCCAGCACTATGTCGTCGCCCGCGCCGCCGCCGATCTCGTCCCGCGCGGCCCCGCCGAACAACAGGTCATCGCCCCGGTTGCCCGCCAGTGTGTCAAATCCCCTGCCGCCGGCCACCACATCATCGCCGCCACCCATGGCAAGATCATCGGGGCCACGGTTGCCAAAGATCAGATCCGCATTGTCGCCGCCTGTCAGAGTGTCACCCGCGCGGGTGCCCTCGACAATCTGGCCTTCGGTTTCGTCGTCGGGCTCGTCATCCGCCCCGGCCGAGTCGATCACCAGACCGGCCAGCAGACCGAAAGACAGCAGACCAATCAGCGCCAGCATGAAACCTGCACCCCCAAGCCAACCACGTGATCCATTATGACAGCCGGTTCACCGATACACGACTCAAGTCCACATCCGCCGCATTGACGCCCTGCAACACCACCACAGGCACACCGCCCATGGTGATGGCGGTGTCGGCCCCGTCCTCGCTGGCCTCGGCTGCCAGAGGCCCGCTGGAAATGCCCTGATCCAGCACGATCTCGATCAGCTCTGACCCGGCGTCGAAATCGGCGATCATCGCAGGTGCCGTGGACACGCCCTCATACACCACGTTGAAATTGTCGGGAAAGGCGGTGTCGGCCTGCAACTCGCCCTCAAGCGTCGCCATGGCTTCGGCGTCAACCAGATCTGCATCGTGGGGTTCTGGCGGAAAGGCGGCCGCAAACCCGTCTTCCAGAGCCAAATCGTCGCCCTGCTGATCCCAGCTTGCGTCATCCCAGGCCGCATCCGTGTCAATATCGGTGGATTGTGCATGCGACAGGACCGATGGCATCACGCCCTGGCCGCCGCCGCCATCGGCCGTGTCCTCGCCGCCATCATCGTCAAAGTCGTCCTCGGCGGCCATGCCGCCACCGGTGAACAGACCCAGAAGAAGAAGGCCGGGCAACAGGGCCAGCAGAAATGTCATACCCACGAGACACGCCTTACACGAATGTGCCCCCACATTCCTGCGCAAATCATGCGGTCAATTCCCGCACCGAGTCAACCGCTTGCGCCCTGGCCGCACGGATTGTCGGCAAAGGCGGGCCAATCGCCTGCAAACACCTGACACTGTGTCGCAACCCGCCCTTGTGACGCTGCCCGGGCCGCCCGCCCCCCGACTCGGTGTCAGGCCGCCTGAGTGACGGGCGTGTAGCTGGTGGTATTGGCCAGCACCGCCACCAACTGCCCTTCCAGCAGCAGGCGCACCTCATTCGCATCGGTGTCGATTTCGGCAAAAAGGTTGAACGCCGGAACCTCCACCTCGTCGAGATAGACGATCAGCGTATCGCGCGACTCGTCATAGTCGGTGATCACGACCGGCGCATTTTCCTCGTTGTCATCGGCGATGGTGTAGATGCCGAACACATCGGCGCCCGCCCCCCCGGTCATCGTGCTGCCATAGCCCGCTTCCAGCGTGTCGCTGCCGATCCCGCCGAACAGCTCATCGGCACCCGCCACGCCTTCGGACCTCGCCACCAGCAGGTCATTGCCGGCGTTGCCATAAAGCGTGTCGCTGCCCAGACTGTCGCGGATGATATCATTCCCGCCACCGCCAAGGATCACGTCATTGCCGGCATCCAGCGCCGCCACATCGGCAATCTCTGGCGACGACAGGTCATCCCCCTCGCCCAGATAGACCGTGTCATCGCCCGTGCCACCCAGCAGCGAATCTTCCCCCGCGCCGCCGTAAAGCGTGTCGCTGCCTGCGCCACCGCTGCCCAGGTCATTGCCTGCGCCAAAGGTGATCAGATCGTCGCCGCCAAAGCCGTTCACGAAATCATCGCCCGCCAACGCATCAATCCGGTCAGGCTCGTCGCTGCCGTAAAGTTCGTCATCGCCGTTGGTGGCCTCATTCACGGGCACCGCGACATCATCGTCGTCATCCGAACCGGCAAAGGCACCGAACAGAACCAGCGGAAACAACGCAAACAGCAGCAGAGCACCCATGAAATCCTCCATGACCGGGTTTGATCCGCCCGAGATTGCGCGCCAGATCGCCCAAGTCAAATGCTGCAAGCAAATCCCGCCACATTGTCGCCGCAATCGCGCCAATCACTGACCCGATGCAGGATTGCAGCAACAAGTGCCGCACGACCAATGGCTTACCCCTCATGCGCCTTGATGGCCTGTGCGAATCCCTCGGCCTGCGCGGGCGTCGCTTCGATCTGGTGCAGGGCTTTCCACTGGTCATAGGGCATGCCGTAGAACAGCGTGCGCGCCTCTTCCTTGCCCAGCGGCACTCCGCGCTCTTGGGCCGCCTCGAAATACCAGCGGCCCAGACAGTTGCGGCAGAACCCGGCCAGGTTCATCATGTCGATGTTCTGCACATCGGTCCGGGTCATCAGATGATCGCGCAACCGCCGGAACGCGGCGGCTTCAAGCTCGATCCGGGTCTGGTCGTCCATCAGGCCTCCTTTGCGGGCAGCGCCGCCAGCACTTCGGTCAGGATCGGGGCCAGCCGGTCGGCCCAGGCGGCCTGCGCCGCCGCATCCGCGATCAGGTCATTGCGCAGCTCGATCAGCGTGTTGTGCCGCCCGGGCTGCAAGGCATGCCGGTCAATGGCATCACCCGGAAGATGCCCGCTATAGGGCTCGTTGTCACCGATGCACAGGTCGGGCTCGGCCATCAGCCGCGCAATCAGCGGCAGGCTGAACCGCCCGTCCAGGTGCGAGTGCAGCACACCCACATGCCAGGGCCGGGGCGGGCGGCCCATCAGGCTGGGGGTAAAGGAATGGATCGCCACGATCACCGTATCATCGCGCCGCGCCGCCAGCCGCGCCAGGGCCGCGTGATAGGGCCGGTGCAAGGCGTTCAGCCGCCGCTCCACCTCGGCCGCATCCACATGCCGGTTGGCGGGGATGATCGTGCCGTCATAAAGCCTCATCAACAGCGTCGGGTCCTCCTCGCCCCGGTTGGGATCGATCACCAGACGGCTGAAATCCGACAGTATCGCCGTCGCCCCCAGCCGGTCAGCCAAGGCACGGGTCAGCCCCGCCGCGCCCACGTCATAGGCGATGTGCCGGGCCATGTCGGCCGCCCCGATGCCCAGATCACCGCCACCCACATCGGCAGGCACGCGGTTCGTCGCATGGTCGCAGGTGATCAGCCAGCGCGATGCCCGTTCCTCACCGATGATATGATAGGCAGTCACCCAAGGCCCCCTGTCGCCTGATTGTGTCATTCCCGGTTTATGCCGCAGCGCAGGAAAGCGCCAGTTGCCCCGCAGGGGGAATTGGGCCATAAAACGCACGGCCCACCACACGATAACCGAAGCACAAGGAACGAGGCAGCATGAGACGCCTTCGCAACGTAAAGATCGTGGCCACACTGGGCCCGGCCTCCAGCGACTACAAGATGATCCGCGCCTTGTTCGAGGCAGGGGCCGACGTGTTCCGCCTGAACATGAGCCATGGCACCCATGACGACATCCGCGCGCGCCATGTCATCATCCGCCAGATCGAGGCTGACACAGGCCGCCCGATCTGCATCCTGGCTGACCTTCAGGGGCCGAAACTGCGCGTGGGCACATTCGCCAGCCCCACCGGCGAGGAACTGGTCGAAGGCGCCGCCTTCCGCATGGATCTGGATGCCACCCCGGGCACGATCGACCGCGTGAACCTGCCCCACCCCGAGATTTTCGCCGCACTGGAACCCGGTGCGTCCCTGCTGGTGAACGACGGCAAAATCCGCCTGTCCGTCAATGAATGCGGCCCTGATTTCGCCAATTGCACCGTGATGGTCGGCGGCACGATTTCCAACCGCAAGGGCGTGAACGTGCCCGATGTGGTGCTGCCCGTCGCCGCCCTGTCGGCCAAAGACCGGGTGGATCTGGAATTTGCCTGCGAACTGGGGGTCGATTGGCTGGCCCTGTCCTTCGTGCAGCGCCCCGAAGACGTGCTGGAGGCCCGCGAACTGGCCCGCGACCGCGCCGCTATCCTGTCAAAGATCGAGAAACCGGCAGCGGTCAAGGCCTATGACGCCATTCTGGCCGTGTCTGACGGCATCATGGTGGCGCGCGGCGACCTGGGCGTGGAACTGCCCGTCCATGCCGTGCCGCCGATCCAGAAACGTCTGGTGCGCGGTGCCCGTGCTGCCGCCAAGCCGGTGATCGTGGCCACGCAAATGCTGGAATCGATGATCGAATCGCCGGTGCCCACCCGCGCCGAAGTGTCCGACGTGGCGACCGCCATCTATGAGGGCGCCGATGCCGTCATGCTGTCGGCGGAATCGGCGGCAGGCCAATACCCGATCGAGGCCGTCACCACGATGAACAACGTGGCGATCTCGGTCGAAAGCGACCCGGTCTACCGCGACATCATCGAGGCGTCGCGCAGCGCGAAACGTGAAACCGTGGCCGATGCCATCGTGTCGGCAGCGCGTGAGATTGCCGAGACGACCGACATCAAGGCGATCTGCTGCTTCAGCCAGACCGGCACCACTGTCAGCCTTGTGGCGCGCGAACGGCCGCGCGTGCCGATCTTGGCGCTGACCCCGCTGATCGGCACCGCGCGGCGCATGGCGCTGACCTGGGGCACGCATTGCTCGATCACCGAACCGCAGGACCGGTTCAAGGGTGCGGTGATCGTGGCCATCCGCGCCGCGCTGAAATACGGCTTTGCCCAGCCTGCCGAACAGGTGGTCGTGACCGCCGGTGTGCCCTTCAACGTGACGGGCACCACCAACATCCTGCGTGTGGCCCCCTGCGACGAGCGGGCCATCCACAGGAACGACCCGGAATAACCGCATCCGGGCCGCGCCCGGCGAAAGGCACCGATGGACACTGATCTTGCGCTTGTCATCGGTCTTTTGCTGGGCGCGCTTGCCATCCCCTCGATTCTCGCGGCGCTGTCGGATGGCCGTGCGCCGCGCCTTGGGGCCGCGTTCATCGCCATTTCTGCCGGCATGATCGGCTATGCGCTGTTGCGCAGGCCCGGCGGTTACGCCCCCGGTGACGTGCCAATGGCGTTTTTCAACGTGCTGGGCCGCCTGCTGAACTGATTTTCGCGGCTTTTCGCGGGATTTTCCCTTGCAGCCCATCCCGCCCCCGCCTATACGGCGCGCTTCTGACCCCGCAGGACCGGCCGACGTGGCATGCCGAGTTCTGCGCATAACCACTCGCAAGAGGAGATGGAAATGCCCAAGATGAAGACCAAATCGGCGGCCAAGAAGCGTTTCAGCTTCACCGCCACCGGCCGCGTCAAGGCCGGCCCTGCCGGCAAACGGCATGGCATGATCAAACGCTCGACGAAATTCATCCGCGACGTGACAGGCTCGATGATCCTGAGCCCGTCCGATGCGAAGATCGTCAAGAAATACATGCCCTACGACCGGTAAGGAGAGCACCAGATGTCCCGCGTCAAATCCGGTGTGGTCACACACGCCCGTCACCGCAAGGTGATCAAGGCTGCCAAAGGCTATTACGCCGCGCGCAGCACCAACTTCCGCACCGCTACCCAGGCCGTCGACAAGGCCAACCAGTATGCGACACGCGACCGCAAGAGCCGCAAGCGCAACTTCCGCGCGCTGTGGATTCAGCGGATCAACGCCGCCGTCCGTCTGTTCGATGCCGAATTCACCTATTCGCGCTTCATCAACGGCCTGCTGAAAGCCGGGATCGAGGTGGACCGCAAGGTTCTGGCCGATCTTGCCGTGCATGAGCCCGAAGCGTTCAACGCCATCGCCGCGCAGGCCAAAGCCGCCTTCGACGCCGAGCCGGTTGCAGCCTGATTTCAGGCCACCCGATCGAAAACCCCGTCTGCGGCAGCGCAGGCGGGGTTTTCCGTTGCGCGTGAGGCAGCCGTGAAGGCCCTGTTCATCTGCGGCAAAGCCCGGATACGCAGCCCCGCCGCCGCAGAGATCGCCACCCGGTTGGGTGCCAAGGCGGATTTCGCGGGCCTTAGCAAAGATGCGGACGAGCGGCTGTCGGCCGAACAGCTTGAATGGGCTGACGTGATCTGCGTGATGGAGGCGCGGCAGGCGCAACGCCTGAAAACTCTGTTCGGCCCGCATCTGCGCGGCAAAAGGGTGGTCGTGCTGAACATCCCAGACCGCTACACCTGTATGCAGGACAGTCTCGTTGCCCTGCTCGAACCGAAGATCCGCAAGGCTTTGCAGGTCTAGGCTGCCTGCAACCCGCCGATCACCTGCCGCAGCGCCGCCCGCCATTCCCCCGCATCGCCCCCCAGCGAAATGCCCAGCGCAGCGCGGTCATAGGCGGCTGACAGCAGGTCGGCCATTACTCCCACCGGCAACGCCCGCATCTCGCCCGCAGCCACCGCCGCCGCCAGCCCTTCGCGCAGCGTTTGGCCGCCCTGCTCCGCGTCCATGGCTGCCAGTACCGCAGGCCCGAGCACCGCAGGCGCATCCACCAGCAACAGCGCCACCCGCCCCGGTTCGGCCATCGCCGCCAGATACGCCTCGCCCCCCGTCACCAGCGCCTCCAGCGCAGTGGCGCAACCCTCGGTCCCGGCCCTGATCACCGCCGCTACCGCCGCCATCTCGGCCCCCACTACGGCGGCAAACAGCGCCTCCTTGTCCGTGAAATGGTGATACAGCGCCCCGCGCGACACGCCCGCCGCCGCCACGATTTCGGGCGTGCCCACACCCGCGAAACCCCGCGCTGCAAACAACCCTCGCGCCGCCGCCACCAGCGCCGCGCGCGTGCCGTCTGATCTGTCCTTGTTGCTGCGCCGCGAATCGTCTTGCATACATACAGCCTGTTTGTTATTTACATACATACTGCATGTATCTTAGCAAGGGAGCGTTGCGTTGAAAAGCACCAGCTACTACCCCGTCATCCTGACCGATGACGTTGCAGGCACTGCCGCCTTCTACATCCGCCACTTCCGCTTTCAGCCACTGTTCACCGCCGACTGGTATGTGCATCTGCAATCGGCCGAAGACGCTTCGGTCAACCTTGCCATTCTGGATGGCCAGCATGAAACCATCCCCCCCGCAGGGCGCGGCAAGACCAGTGGCCTGATCCTGAATTTCGAGGTGGAAGATGTGGATGCCGAACACGCCCGTGCTGTCGATGCCGGTCTGCCGATCCTCCTCACTCTGCGGGACGAGGCCTTCGGCCAGCGCCATTTCATCACCGCCGACCCCAATGGCGTGCTGATCGACATCATCCGCCCGATACCGCCCTCGGCAGAGTTCGCAGCACAATTCGCGGCCGAGGCGCTGCCACGCTGATTGCCCACGCGAACATTTTCAGTCACTTGCGCTGCCCCGCCTGCAAGCCCCGCCCGCAAGATATGCGGGATTGTTTGGCAAAACCCGCCCCGGTTGTGCGTTTGCGGGCTTGAAGCGTCGCAATCGGGGTTGTCACGGCCCCGGTGCCAGTTCAGCCTTGCCCCATCCCGCCCGGAGAACCGGGCCACAGCAAAAGGGGCAAGGGACCAGTGAACACGATCATTGATTTTCTGAACACGGTGTTCTGGGGCTATGTGCTGATCTATGGCCTGCTGGCCGTGGGCGTCTATTTCACCGTCCGCCTGCGCTTCCAGCAGATCCTGCAATTCCGCGAGATGTTCCGCGTTGTTGTCGCCGCCCCTTCGACCGACACGCAGGGCATCTCGCCGTTTCAGGCGCTCTGCACCAGCCTTGCCAGCCGTGTGGGCACCGGCAACATCGCGGGCGTCGCCGTGGCGCTGTCACTCGGGGGCCCGGGCGCGATTTTCTGGATGTGGGTCGTGGCGCTGGTCGGCATGGCCACGGCCTATGCCGAATCCACCCTCGCCCAGCTTTACAAGGTGCAGGACAGCAGCGGCGAAAGCACGGTCTACCGTGGCGGCCCGGCCTTCTACATCTCCAGGGGGTTGGGTCTGCCTTGGCTGGGCGGCATCTTTTCGGTCTGCCTGATCATCTCTTTCGGGCTGGTGTTCAATGCCGTGCAGGCCAATTCCATCGCCGATGCGATGGTCGGCGCCTTTGGCATCCCGAAACTCGCCACCGGGCTGTTCCTGGCCGCACTGACCGCCGTGGTGATCTTTGGCGGCATCCGCAAGATTGCCAGCGTCGCCGAACTTGTGGTGCCCTTCATGGCGGGCATCTATCTGCTGGTCGCCTTGTTGGTGGTGGTGCTGAACATCACCGAGGTGCCGGGCATGCTGTGGACGATCATCGCCAATGCCTTCGGCTTTGCCGAGGCTGCGGGCGGTGTGGCGGGTGGCATGGCCGCTGCCATGCTGAACGGGGTGAAACGCGGGCTGTTCTCGAACGAGGCCGGCATGGGCTCGGCCCCCAACATCGCCGCAGCCGCCACCCCGGCACCGCATCACCCCTCCAGCCAGGGGCTGGTGCAGGCGCTTGGCGTGTTCATCGACACGATCCTGATCTGCACCTGCACCGCGATGATGATCCTTCTGTCAGACTCCTATGTTCCGGGGGGCGAGCTGACCGGCACGCAACTGACCCAGACGGCACTGGCCGACCATATCGGCAGCATCGGGCCGTATTTCATCGCCATTGCCATCTTCTTCTTCGCCTTTACCTCGATCATCGGCAACTATGCCTATTCCGAAATGGCGATGTCCTTCCTCGGGGTCGGCAACCGCACCGGGCTGATGGCGCTGCGCGTGATCGTGCTGGGCATGGTGATCTGGGGCGCGTTGCAGGCGGTGGCCACGGTGTTCAACCTTGCCGATGCCTCGATGGGGATGATGGCCACTATCAACCTGATCGCGATTGTCGCCCTGTCGGGCACGGTGGTGGTGCTGACGCGCAACTATTTCGACCAGCGCAAGGCGGGGGTGGAGCCGAAGTTCCACATCGCCGAACACCCCGGCATCGCCAAGGGCGTGGATGCCGGCATCTGGCGCTGACCCTTCGCGCCCGGCGGTTCACCCCGCCGGGCGCGGCATCCGCACATTTGCATCCGGCCCCCGTTGTGCTACCGACACATCGCACCTTGCCGGAGACGCATGATGGACGGTTTCGAAACCCTGAAGGGCAAATACCTTGGCGCGGTGGCTTCGGCCGCCTCGGAATCCGCGCTGGAAGAGGTGCGCCTTGCCGCCCTTGGCAAGAAGGGTGAGATCAGCGCACTGATGTCCACCCTGGGCAAGATGGACCCGGATCAGCGCAAGGCCACCGGCGCCGCGCTGAACATCCTGCGTGACGAGATTGACGCCGCCCTGCGCGCCAAGAAATCCGCCCTGGGTGATGCGGCCCTTGACGAACGCCTGCGCTCGGAATGGCTGGATGTCACCCTGCCCGGCCGCCCGCGCCGCATGGGCACCATCCATCCGGTTTCTCAGGTGATGGAAGAGCTGACCGCCATCTTCGCCGACATGGGTTTCGCCGTGGCCGAAGGCCCGCAGGTGGAATCCGACTGGTATAATTTCGATGCGCTGAACATCCCGCCCGAACACCCCGCGCGGCAGGAACATGACACGTTCTTCATGCACCGCGCGCCCGGCGACAACCGCCCGCCGCATGTGCTGCGCACCCATACCTCGCCGGTGCAGATCCGCGCGATGACCGAACAGGGAGCGCCGATCCGGGTGATCGCGCCGGGCCGCGTCTACCGCATGGACATGGACCAGACCCATACCCCGATGTTCCACCAGGTCGAGGGGCTGGCGATCGACCGCAATATCTCCATGGCCAACCTGAAATGGGTGCTGGAGGAATTCTGCCGCGCTTTCTTCGAGGTGCCTTCCGTCGAACTGCGCTTCCGCGCGTCACATTTCCCCTTCACCGAACCCTCGGCCGAAGTCGACATCCGCTGCTCCTGGACCGGCGGGCAGTTGAAGATCGGCGAGGGGGATTCATGGCTGGAGATTCTGGGTTCCGGCATGGTCCACCCAAAGGTGCTGACCGCGGCAGGGGTAGACCCGGCGCAATGGCAGGGCTTCGCCTTCGGCATGGGCATCGACCGGATTGCGATGCTGAAGTATGGTATTCCTGATCTGCGCGCATTTTTCGAATCGGATTTGAGGTGGCTGCGCCACTATGGTTTCGCAGCTTTAGACATGCCGGATTTGGCAGGGGGGTTGAGTGGGTAATGGATTGGGGGTCTGTGATCTTAGGTGTCATTACGCCGTTAGGAACCATAATCGCGGCAGTTCTGACCTACGCTTGGCAGAAAAAACAGGATCATAATCTCAAGATCGCGGATGAGAAGCGCAGGGTTTACGAAGAATGCTTGCGGGCATTTCCTGATCCGGTTGTTCTTTTGATGTCGGATCGACCAAATGCAATGAAACTGCAAGACATGTTAGGGGAGGCAAGCACCAAAGTTAGAAGTGTCCTCCAACTGTACGCAAACGTGAATGTCCTTAGCGCTGCAGCAAAATACTTGGTTTATTTTGGGTCAGATAGGCTTATTGAAGAAATGACTGAGGAAGACATTTCCGCGTTGGTGGATAAAATAGGGCAAGCTCAAAACGACTTGATCTTGGAAATGCGAAAAGATGTGATGCGTTCATCTTCATTGCTTGCAGCGTCTTTGGACAACCTTTCAGCAAGAGCATAAATACATTCTCAGACGACACAGTTATACGATCATATTGACCTTGAAATGTGCGCCCCCCCGCGCAGGTTCACGCACCACCCACCCTCAAATCCCCGCCCACCCTTTCGCCGCCTCTTTCAGATGGCCCAGGAAACTCTGCACCTTCAGCGTCCGATGCAAATCCACATGCGTCACGATCCACAGCGGCGCGTCCCATTCCGGGCGGGGGGGCATCACCTCGACCAGTTCGGGGTGATGCGCCGCCTGATAAGCCGAAACGAACCCGATCCCCGCCCCCGCCGTCACGCCATGAAACAGCGCCTGCGGTTCAGATGCGCGGAAGGTGACGCTGTCCGCCGGCACATTGTCACGCAGCCAGCGGTGGAACGGCGCACGGCTTTGCTCGTTGTCGGCCCCGACAAAGCGGTGGCCCGCGAAATCGCCCGGCCCTGCAGGCAGGCCATGCGCGGCCACATAGCCGCGTGACGCATAAAGCCCCGTGCGCATGCGGGCCAGGGGCTGCACCACATTGTCTGGCTCCTCCGGTGCCGCCCCGGCGCGGATCGCCACATGCGCCTCGCCATAATCCAGCCGGAACACCCGCAGATCGGTCAGAAACCGCACGATGATGCCCGGATGCGCCTCTTGAAACCCGGTCAGCATCGGGGTCAGCAGATCGGCCATGCCCGACACCGCCGTTACCACCAGTTCCCCCGCCACGGTTTCCCCCTGCCCCTTGATGCGGCTGGAGAGTTGGCTGAACTGCTCTTCGGTGGTCTGCGCCACTGTCAGCAGATCGCGCCCCGCCTCGGTCGGGGTATAGCCCCGCGCATGGCGCTGGAACAGCCGCGCACCCAGCCGTTTTTCCAGCGAATCAATATGCCGGATCACCGTGGCATGATGCACCCCCAGCACATCGGCAGCCCCCGATACCGTGCCCAGCCGGGCCACCTGAAAGGCGGTGCGAATCTCGTCCCAGGTCTCGATCGGCATCACTGGCCCCCTGCGCGCAAACATCTGTGCATTTTTGAACAACCTACCCGCAGCCCCGCCGAACTCAACCGCAAAATCCCGTGAGGCTTGACTCCCGCCAGCCACAGGCGTATCCGCAGCCCAATTCCCCCGGAGGCCCACGCTTCCGGTCCCGTCGCATTTGCGGGGATCGCCATCCGTCAGCGCGTTGCGCCCACGGGTGCCGTTGTCGTTTAGGTTGGCCCTTTCTATCTCGGGGGTCTGGTGCAGCAAGGCCGAAGGAGCAGGCATGTTCGAGAATCTGTCAGAGCGCCTTGGCGGCGTGTTCGACCGGCTGACGAAGCAGGGCGCGCTGACCGATGCCGACGTGGCCACCGCGCTGCGCGAAGTGCGCACCGCATTGCTGGAGGCTGACGTATCCCTGCCTGTGGCCCGCGACTTCGTGGCGCGGGTGCAGGCCAAGGCGGCGGGCCAGTCCGTCACCAAATCCATCACCCCCGGCCAGCAGGTCGTGAAAATCGTGCATGACGAGCTGATTGCCGTGCTGCGCGGTGACGGCCCGGCCGATGCGCTGAAGATCGACAACCCGCCCGCCACCCTGCTGATGGTCGGCCTGCAAGGCTCGGGGAAAACCACCACCACCGCCAAACTGGCGAAACGCCTGCACGAAAAGCAGGGCAAGCGCGTGCTGCTGGCCAGCCTCGATACCAACCGCCCGGCGGCGATGGAACAGCTGGCCATCCTGGGCTTGCAGATCGGCGTCGACTCACTCCCCATCGTCAAGGGTGAGACGGCGGTGCAGATCGCCCGCCGCGCCAAGACGCAGGCCGCCATGGGCGGCTATGACGTGCTGATGCTGGATACCGCCGGCCGCCTGCACATCGACGAAGTGCTGATGGCCGAGGTTCAGGCCGTGCGCGACATCGCACAGCCGCGCGAAACCCTGCTTGTCGTCGATGGCCTGACCGGGCAGGACGCGGTGAATGTGGCGACCGAGTTTGACGGCAAGGTCGGCATCACCGGCGTTGTCCTTACCCGGATGGACGGCGACGGTCGCGGCGGTGCTGCACTTTCCATGCGCGCCGTCACCGGCAAGCCGATCCGCTTTGTCGGCCTTGGCGAGAAGATGGACGCGCTGGAAACCTTCGAGCCGGAACGCGTCGCGGGCCGCATCCTCGGCATGGGCGACATTGTTGCCCTCGTCGAACGCGCGCAGGAAACCTTCGAGGCCGAACAGGCCGAACGCATGATGAAGCGGTTCCAGAAGGGGCTGTTCAACATGAACGACCTCAAGGGCCAGCTGGAACAGATGCTGAAAATGGGCGGCATGCAAAGCCTGATGGGCATGATGCCGGGCATGGGCAAGATGTCGAAAGCCGCCGAAGAGGCCGGGTTTGACGACAAGATGTTCCGCCACCAGATCGCGCTGATCAATTCCATGACCAAAAAGGAACGCGCAAACCCCGACCTGCTGGCCGCGAGCCGCAAGAAGCGCATCGCCAAGGGCGCGGGGCTGGATGTGGCCGATCTGAACAAGCTGATCAAACAGCACCGCCAGATGGCCGACATGATGAAGAAGATGGGCAAGGGCGGCATGATGAAGCAGGCCCTGAAACAGATGATGGGCGGAAAAGGTGGGGGCATGCCCGACCCCGGCCAGATGGACCCGGCCGCCATGGCCGCCGCCGCCGAGGCGATGAAGGGCAAGCTGCCCCCCGGTCTGGGTGGCATGGGCGGCCTGCCCAAGGGCCTGACCCTGCCCGCAGGCCTGTCGGGGCTGATGAAAAAGAAATGACAGCCCCCACCCTGCATACCGCGCGCCTGACGCTGCGCCCGCTTTGCATGGCCGATTATCCGGCCTTTGCCGCCTTCATGGCGTCGCCCCGGTCGGCGCATATGGGCGGCCCCTATGACACGTTCGGCACCTGGGCGCTGTTCTGCCACGATGCCGGGCAATGGGCGCTGTTCGGCCATGGTGGTCTGATGATCGACCTGACCGCCACGGGCGAAACCGTGGGCAGTGTCTGCCTCAGCCACGGGCCGCTGTTTCCCGAACCTGAACTGGGCTGGTTCCTTTACGATGGCCACGAGGGCAAGGGCTATGCCACCGAGGCGGCTACCGCCCTGCGCGACTGGGCCTTTGCCACATTGGGGCTGACCACCATGGTCAGCTATGTCGATCCGCCCAACCGCGCCTCGGCTGCCGTGGCCAAACGGCTGGGCGCCTCGCTTGACCCCGACGCCCCGCGCCAGCCGGGGGACGAGGGTGATCTGGTCTTCCGCCACCCCCGCCCGCAGGCCACCGCATGATCGCCCTTGCACCCACCCCGGTGCTGCACAGCGCGCGCCTGACCCTGCGCGCGCCGGTGGCCGCCGACTGGCCGCACTGGCGCGACTTTGCCGCATCCGACCGGGCGCGTTTCGTGGGCGGCCCGCTCCACGAGGATAAATCCTGGCGCGCCTTCTGCCATGTCATCGGCATGTGGGTGCTGCGCGGCTACGGCACCTTCGTGTTCCACGAAACAGGCTCTGACACGCCGCTGGGCATGTGCGGCCCCTGGCATCCGGTGGACTGGCCCGAGACTGAACTGGGCTGGACCCTCTGGCACCCCGAGGCCGAGGGCAAGGGCCTTGCCTTTGAGGCGGCCACCGCCACCCGTGACCACGCCTTCCGCGATCTGGGCTGGACCACCGCCGTCAGCTATATCGACCCGGCGAATGCCCGGTCCATCGCACTGGCCGAACGGCTGGGCGCACGCCTTGACCCGGCGGCGCTGCAGCCCGATCCGGGCAAGCCTTGCCTTGTCTACCGCCACCCGGCACCCGGAGGGCAGGCATGAAAGCCGCTTTCCCTCTGCATGCGATGTGCATCCCCCGTGCATCGGTTGTGCATCCCCCGAAACCGCCCCGGAGCCCCGCATGACCGACGCCGCCACCCGCGCCGCAGCCCTGCTGAAAGACCACCGTGACAGCATCGACCGGCTGGACGCGATCCTTGTCTACACCCTTGCCGAACGCTTCAAGCAGACGCAGGCGGTGGGGCGGCTGAAGGCCGAGCATGACCTGCCGCCCTCCGACCCCGACCGCGAGGCCCGCCAGATCGAACGGCTGGAATGGCTGTCGCAAGAGGCTGACCTCGACCCCGAGTTCGCCAAGAAATTCCTGACCTTCATCATCTCCGAAGTCATCAGGCATCACGAAATCCTGCAAAAATAACAGGGCCTTGCCCTATCCATACCCTAAAGGAGACTACCCCATGTCAATGAAAATCCGTCTGGCCCGCGGCGGCTCGAACAAGCGTCCGCACTATGCCATCGTGGCAACCGACAGCCGCATGCCGCGCGACGGCCGCTTTCTGGAAAAGCTGGGCACCTATAACCCGCTGCTGGCCAAAGACAGTGAAGACCGCGTGAAAATGGATGTGGAGCGTGTGCAATACTGGCTGGGCCAGGGCGCGCAACCCACTGATCGCGTTGCACGTTTTCTGGAATCCGCCGGTCTGAAGGCCAAAGTGGTTCGCAACAACCCCAAGGCCGCCGTCCCCGGCAAGCGCATGACCGAACTGGCCAAGAAAAAGGCCGCCCGCGCCGCAGCCCCCGCCGACGCGGAATAAGGCGCGGCGCTTTGGATGGCCGCTACTCCGCAGCCTTCCGGGCCGAGCTGACCGACCTGATGCGCTGGCGGCGCGACGTGCGCCGCTTTCGCACCGACCCCGTAGAGGCAGCGGTTCTGGACCGCTGCCTTTGCGCATTCGGGCTGGCCCCCTCGGTCGGCCTGTCCGAACCCTGGCGGGTGATCCGGGTCGAATCCCCCGCCGCCCGCGCCGCCGTTCTGGCAAATTTCGAGACGGCGAATGCCTCCGCACTTGCCAGATATGCCGATGAAAAGGCATCGCTTTACGCCAGCCTGAAACTCGCGGGCCTGCGTGAGGCCCCGGTGCAACTGGCCGTGTTCTGTGATGAGGCCACGCCCAAGGGCGCGGGGCTGGGTGCAGCCAGCATGCCCGAAACCCGGGCCTATTCGGTGGTGGGGGCCATCACCCTGCTCTGGCTGGCCGCGCGGGCCGAAGGGCTGGGGCTGGGCTGGGTGTCGATCCTCGATGCACCGCAACTGGCCCAAGACCTGAAAGCACCTGACGACTGGCGGCTGATCGGCTATCTGTGCCTTGGCTGGCCCGAAGCCTGCCACGACACCCCCGAACTGGAACGCGCCGGCTGGGAAAGCCGCGCCCCCGCCCTGTGGATGGAGACCCGCTGATGCCAACGGAAGCTGACCGCCTGTGTGTCGGGGCCATTGCCGGTTCCTGGGGGGTAAAGGGCGAGGTGCGGCTGAAATCCTTCTGCGCCGAGCCCGAGGCCATCGGCGACTACGGCCCGCTGACGACCGAGGATGGTGCGACCAGCTACAAGGTCACGCTGACCCGCCCGGTGGCGGGCGGCCTTGGCGCACGGCTGTCGGGCGTCACCACCAAGGAACAGGCCGATGCGCTGAAGGGTGTAAGCCTTTATGTCAGCAGGGAAAAGCTTCCGTCCCTGGGTGATGACGAATTCTACCACGCCGATCTGATCGGGCTTGAGGTGCGTGATACCGGCGGGGCCATGATCGGCAAGGTGCTGGCCGTGCACAACCACGGTGCCACAGACCTGCTGGAGATCATGGGCCCGGGCATGAAGGATTCGCTGCTGCTGCCCTTCACCCGCGCCATCGTGCCGACGGTCGATCTGGCGGCGGGCCGCATCGTGGCCGACCTGCCCGAAGGGCTGGACTGACCCCTTGCGCCGCCGTTGCACGGGCGGCACCATGGCCGGGCAGGTGAAACGGGGCGACGGATGAAAAGCAAACTCAGGCTGCTGATGGGCGCGACGGCCCTGCTGTATCTGGGGCCGCTGCTGGCGGGCCTTGGCGGCTTTGGCTGGGCCGTGGTGCCGGTGTTCACGCTGATCTTCGTGCTGTGGCTGATCGTGTTGCGCCCGCATCAATGGCCGCGCCGCCCGGCGGACTGGACAGTGCAGGTGGCGGTGGTCGCCGTCACGCAGGCGCTGGTGCAGGTGTTGCTGGTGGCAGTGTGTTTCGGCATCGGGCGCGGCATCGGCGGGGTTCTGGGGTTTTTGCCACCCTTTCCGATGATGCTGCCCATTGCCGTGTCCTTCCTGTCGATCCCGCTCTCGCGGCTGGTCTGGGATCCGTGGAAGGCGGCGGAGCTGGATCAGTTTCTGGATGATGCCATCCGCCAGATCAGCAACCCCGCCGACCGCCCCCGCAACCCCGAATGGCTGGACGCCGCCACCGCCCGCATCCTGGCCCTGCCCCCCGACACCAGCGACGCCGAGGCCGAGGCTGCCATCAACGCCCTGAAAGAGATGGACTATCCGGTGATGGACGCGCTGATCGCGGCGCTGGACAATGGCGGCCCCGCTGCCCATGCGGGGCGGCGCGGGCTGATCCTGTGGTCCACCGATCCGGCACGGGTGTTGGCGCAAAGGGGCCGCGAACTGCCCGAGGATGCGTTCAGCGTCACCTGGCTTGACCCCGCGCTGACCTGGCTGTTCCTGCGCCGCGCGCATCCGCTGATCGTGGCGCATCCCGAATTGTGGGCGGATTTCCCCGATTACAAGGAACTTCACTTTGCAATGGATGACAAGAACGACCCCGCGCTGAACGCGGCCCTGCGCGCCATGGCGGACGCCATCGTGCAGGCAACGCCCGAGCATCTGCGCGACGACGATTCCAACAGCATGACAGTCGGCGGCCACACCGGGGCATAGGTCCGTCCGGGTGCCGCCTTGAAAAACCCGCCGCTCATCTTTTCCCCGGGTCAGCCATCGCCTTGCCGTCAGCGAAAACCGCCCGCAAGGAAGGGATGAGCGTGCCCGCTGCCCCCTTCTCCCCGCCCGCAAATCCCGCTACACCCCCGCCCCATGAGTGATGAACCCGCAATATCCAAATCCCATGGCCGGCTGAGCATTTCAGCCTCGGTGAAACCGCGTGACCTGATGGCGGATGTGCGGGTGAAAGACGCTTGGCGGGCCAAGGTCATCACGCTGTTTCCCGATGCTTTTCCGGGCACGCTGGGCCTTTCGTTGACCGGCAAGGCGCTGGAGATGGGGCTTTGGGAGCTGGAGCCTATCGACCTGCGGCCCTTCGGCGAAGGGCGGCACCGCAATGTGGATGACAACCCAGCGGGCGGCGGTGCGGGCATGGTGCTGCGCGCCGATGTGGTGGCCCGCGCCTTGGACCACGCGGCAGAGGGCACACCGGATGACCGCGCGCAATGGCCGGTGGTCTACCTGTCGCCGCGGGGCGCGCCCTTCACTCAGGCCAAGGCGCAACAATGGGCGCAGGCCAAGGGCCTGACCCTGCTTTGTGGTCGGTTTGAAGGCGTGGACCAGCGGGTGATCGACCATTACGGCATTGAGGAAGTGTCGTTGGGCGATTTTGTCCTGACCGGGGGCGAGATTGCCGCACAGGCCTTGATTGACGCCACGGTCAGGCTTATACCCCGCGTGCTTGGGAATCATGTGTCCACCGAGGAGGAATCCTTCTCGGATGGGCTATTGGAGTTTCCGCAGTTTACGAAACCCGCAGTCTGGCAGGGACGCGCGATACCCGAAGTGCTTCAGTCGGGCCATCACGCGCATATCGCCTCCTGGCGGCGGGCCATGGCCGAAAGGCTGACAAAAGAACGCAGGCCTGACCTCTGGCGGACGTATTGTGCCACGCACGATAGGGATCCGAATGAAGACCGAGAGCTCTGAGGCGGCATCATTTCGGGGGCAAACCCTGAGCATAGCAAAGGACATGCGATGAACCTGATCGCACAGATCGAAGCCGAGCAGATTGCCGCGCTTGGCAAGACCATCCCGGATTTCAAGGCCGGCGATACCGTGAAAGTCGGCTACAAAGTGACCGAAGGCACCCGTTCGCGCGTGCAGGCCTATGAAGGCGTCTGCATCAGCCGCAAGGGCGGGGCGACCATTTCCGCCTCGTTCACCGTGCGCAAAATCTCGTTCGGCGAGGGTGTGGAGCGGGTTTTCCCGTTGTATTCCACCAACATCGACAGCATCGAGGTTGTGCGCCGTGGCCGCGTGCGCCGCGCGAAACTGTATTACCTGCGCACCCGTCGCGGCAAATCCGCCCGGATCGCCGAAGACACGACCTACAAGGCCAAAACCACTTCTGGCGCCAGCGCGTAAGGACCGGACCGATGAGAAAAGACATCCACCCCGATTATCACATGATCGACGTGAAAATGACCGACGGCACCGTGTTCCAGACCCGGACCACCTGGGGCAAGGCCGGCGACCAGATGGCGCTGGACATCGACCCCAGCGTGCACCCGGCCTGGACCGGCGGCACCGCCAAACTGATGGACACCGGCGGCCGTGTGTCGAAGTTCAAGAACAAATACGCCGGTCTGGGTTTCTGATCCCGACTGCCGCGCTTGCAAAACGCCGCCCCACCGGGCGGCGTTTTCATGTCCGGCGCAGCAGCGGGGCCATGGCCAGGCCCACCACCACACCGGCCAGATGCAGCTCCCACGCGAACTTGCCCGCCGTCAGCCACCAGAACAGCGCATTGGTTGCCAGCATCACCGCCAGCCACAGCAGCGGGGCCGCAATCGCCCGCGTGTCCTGCCACAGCCAGACCAGTGCCGCACCGCCCAGCACATAGATACCGCCCGACGCCCCCAGCATCGTGGCATAGGGGTCATCCACCAGCAGCGCATAGCCCAGTGCGGCCAGCGGCATGCCCGCCAGATACAGGGCCAAGAACCGCCACGGCCCGACCGACCGGATAGCATAGGCACCCAGCGGCACCAGAAACAGCAGGTTCACCCACAGATGCGCCCGGCTGACATGCACAAAGCCATGCGTCCAGAACATCAGGACGCGCTGCATCGGATAAATCTCCTCGCCTTCGGCCAGCAGCACGACCCAGAACTTGCCACCGCCCGCGATGGTCCAGGCCAGTTTGCGCCATTCGCGCGACCAGCCTTCCATCGCCGACAGGCCTTCATGCAGGCCGATGCAGGCCAGAACAATCACCGCCAATGGCACGTAGCGCAGCATCGGCACCCTCCTTCGGTTCAAGGCAACAGCACCCGCGCAGAATTCCGCTGTCAAGCCCTTCCCAAATCCCTGCGACCTTGCCATGAACCGGACTGACAGGCCGGGGATGGCCACCGGATTTTGCGGAAAGGGTGCCATGGCGCATATCATCATCGTGGGCAACGAAAAGGGCGGGTCGGGGAAATCGACCACCTGCATGCATGTGGGCACGGCGCTGGCGCGGCTGGGGTTTCGCGTGGGCGCGCTGGATCTGGACCTGCGGCAGAAAAGCTTCGGGCGGTATATCGAAAACCGCCGCGCCTATCTGGAGCGTTCGGGCCTGACCCTGCCCACCCCCGACTACCGCGACCTGCCCGAGGTGGAACCCGGCGCGCTGGCCGCGGGCGAGAATGCCTTTGACCACCGCCTGTCCTTGGCCGTGGCGGCGCTGGAGCCTGTGTCGGATTTCATCGTGATCGACTGCCCCGGGTCGCACACCCGGCTGTCACAGGTGGCGCACAGTCTGGCCGACACGCTGATCACCCCGCTGAACGACAGTTTCATCGACTTTGACCTGCTGGCGCGGGTGGACCCCGAGACGAACAAGGTCAAGGGCCCCTCGATCTATTCCGAAATGGTCTGGAACGCGCGGCAGTTGCGGGCGCAGGCGGGGCTGAAGCCGATCGACTGGATCGTGCTGCGCAACCGGCTGGGTGCCCAGCAGATGCACAACAAGAAAAAGGTTGGCGCGGCGCTGGAAGATTTGTCGAAACGCATTGGTTTCCGCGTTGCCCCCGGCTTTTCCGAACGGGTGATCTTCCGCGAATTGTTCCCGCGCGGGCTGACGCTGCTGGATCTGAAGGATACCGGGGTCGAGGGGTTGAACCTTTCAAACATCGCCGCGCGGCAAGAGGTGCGCGATCTGATGACCGAGCTGAAACTGCCGGGTGTCGTGCCGAATTTCTGAGCGCCGCAGCGGGGCTTGAGCCTGCCCCTTTCCCCGTGCCATCACTGGGCCAATGGGAGGGGATGCCATGCCTAACACTTTGTTCGACGCCCTGTTCGCGCCCTTGCAGGGCCGCCAGACCAGTCTGCTGACCCTGCCCGATGGGCAGCGGATCAGCGGCGATGCGTTTTACTGCATGCTGGCGCGGCAGGCCCATGCGCTGCGCGCTTCGGGGCTGGGGGCAGGCGACCGCATCGCGGTGCAGGTGGCCAAATCACCCGCTGCCCTTGCGACCTATGGCGCGGCACTGGCGCTGGGGGCGGTGTTCCTGCCGCTGAACACCGCCTATACCGCTGAAGAGGTGGATTATTTCATCGGCGATGCCACGCCGCGGCTGTTCCTGTGCGACCCGGCCCGGGCGCGCGCGCTTCAACCGGTCTGCGACCGCCACGGCGCGCACCTGCTGACCATGGATGCGGGCGGATCGGGGGATCTGGCCGATTTGGCGGCAGCGATGCCCGATCACATCACGGCGGCGGATCGCGGCCCGGATGATCTTGCGGCACTGCTTTACACCTCGGGGACCACGGGCCGGTCAAAGGGCGCGATGCTGAGCCATGGCAACCTGTTGTCGAATGCCGGGGTTCTGGCCGAACTGTGGCGTTTCACCGCCGGTGATGTGCTGCTGCACGCGCTGCCGGTGTTTCACACCCACGGGTTGTTCGTGGCCAGCAACACCGTGCTGCTGACCGGCGGGGCGATGATCTTTTTGCCCGGTTTCGATCTGGAGTCCGTGCTGAACCTGCTGCCGCAGGCCACGGCGATGATGGGGGTGCCCACATTCTACACCCGCCTGCTGGAGGATGCCCGGTTCGACCGGGCGCTTGTGGCGCATATGCGGCTGTTCGTGTCAGGCTCTGCGCCACTCTTGGCCGAAACGCATGCGGCGTTCGCTGCCCGCACCGGCCACCGGATTCTGGAACGCTATGGCATGACGGAAACCAACATGAACACCTCCAACCCCTATGACGGTGATCGTCGGGCCGGGACCGTGGGTTTTCCGCTGCCGGGGGTGGAATTGCGGATCATGGCGGACGGGGCCGAGGTGGTGCCGGGCGACGTGGGAATGATCGAGGTGCGCGGACCGAACGTGTTTCAAGGCTATTGGCAGATGCCGGAAAAGACGGCGGAAGAGCTGCGCCCCGATGGCTGGTTCATCACCGGCGATCTGGGCCGGGTGGACGGCGAAGGCTATGTGCAGATCGTCGGGCGGCAGAAGGATCTGGTGATCTCGGGCGGGTTCAACATCTATCCCAAAGAGGTGGAGCTGCTGCTGGATGCCGTGCCGGGCGTGGTGGAAAGCGCCGTGATCGGCCTGCCGCACCCGGATTTCGGCGAGGCGGTGTTTGCCGTGCTGGTGGCGCAGAAGGGTGCGGCGCTGGACGCCGGGGCTGCGCTGGACACGATCCGCGACCGGCTGGCCCGGTTCAAGCAGCCCAAGGCGGCGGTGGTGGTGGATGACCTGCCGCGCAACGCCATGGGCAAGGTGCAAAAGAATGTGCTGCGCGCGCAGTATAGCGGCTGGTTCGCCGGTTGAACGCGCCGGGGGTTTCACACCCCCGGACCCCCGTGGGATATTTTGATCTGGAAAGAGCGGGCCGAAAGGGCAGAATCTAGGGGGCGGGCGGCACGCTGTCGTCGGCCAGTTCCGCCGCAAGGAACCGCTCGAACGCCTCCAGATGCACCGGCTCGAACTGGCCGAAGCCCTGCATCCAGACCGAAGCGGCGCGCAGGGCGTCAGGCTCCAGCTTGCACCAGTTCACCCGGCCGCGCTTTTCCTGGGTGATCAGGCCAGCCTCGGCCAAGACCTGGAGGTGCTTGGAAATACCCGCCAGCGACATGGCGAATGGTGCCGCGACATCGGTCACGGCCATATCATCCTCCAGCAGCATCGCCAGTATGGCGCGGCGCGTGGGGTCGGCAAGGGCGGCGAATGTGGTGTCGAGCGGGTCTGTCATGTGGTCCGTTGTGCCGGGATGCACCGTGATCGTCAACCGCGGGGTTGAATATGCGGCGGTGACGGGCAGAGCGCGCGCCGCTGATGCTGGCGGGCAAGGCTAAACAATGTATCATGTTTTCAATGGCTTGAGAGCCATACTTGCGGCCACATCCTTGCTTGACTCCGCGCCCGCTGCTGCGTAGGTATCCCACGACTGTTGAAGGGACCAATCCTGATGTCGGATGACCCCGATCCTGAACGGCTTCGCGCGCTGGGTGCGCGGATTTCGCGGGTGAAGGGCACGGCAAAGGTGCGGACCGAGACGGGCAAGGGATTTTCGCAGGGCGAAGTTGGCTGGCGGATGGTGATCGAACTGGTGACCGGCATGTTGCTGGGCCTGTCGATCGGATACGGGTTGGACTGGGTGTTCGGCACGTTGCCCATCTTTCTGGTGATTTTCGCCATGCTGGGCTTCGGCGCCGGGGTAAAGACCATGCTGGGCACCGCCCGGCAGATGGCGGCGGAACAGGACAAGACAGCGGGCAAGCCCGCAGCGGGTGAAGGGGACTGAGGCGTGGCAACGGAAGCGGAAACCGGCGGATTTGCGATTCATCCGATGGATCAGTTCATCGTCAAGCCGTTGTTCGGCGACGGTCCCGTGCAGTGGTATACCGTCACCAACGTGACGCTGTGGCTGGCGCTGACGGTTCTGGCGATTGCCGCACTTCTTGTGCTGGGCACCAGCCGCCGGGCCATCGTGCCCTCGCGCAGCCAGTCGGTGGCCGAACTGCTTTACGGCTTTGTCTACAACATGGTGGAGGAAGTCACTGGCCATGACGGGGTGAAATATTTTCCCTATGTCATGACGCTGTTCCTGTTCATCCTGTTCGCCAACCTCTTGGGCCTGCTGCCGATGTCCTTCACCACCACCAGCCATGTTGCCGTGACGGTGACGCTGGCGCTGCTGGTGTTCGTGGGCGTGACCGTGCTGGGGTTCATCAAGAACGGCGTGGGCTTTCTGGGCATGTTCTGGGTCACATCGGCACCGCTGGCGCTGCGGCCCGTGCTTGCGGTGATCGAGGTGATTTCCTACTTTGTCCGCCCGGTCAGCCATTCCATCCGTCTTGCGGGCAACCTGATGGCCGGCCATGCCGTGATCAAGGTGTTCGCGGGCTTTGCCTCGATGGCGATCCTGTCGCCCGTGGCTATCGGTGCTGTCACCGCGATCTACGGGCTGGAACTGCTCGTGGCCGTGGTTCAGGCCTATGTTTTCACCATTCTGACCTGTGTGTATCTGCGTGACGCCGTGGGCGGCGCACATCACTGACGGTCGGTCTATCCCTCTCAGCCATTCCAACCAATAGGAGCACGACAATGGAAGGCGATATCGCAGAAATGGGCAAATACATCGGTGCAGGTCTGGCCGCTTTCGGTCTGGGCGGCGCTGGTATCGGTGTGGGCAACATCGCGGCAAACTTCCTTGCCGGTGCTCTGCGCAACCCGTCGGCTGCCCCCGGCCAGACTGCCAACCTGTTCGTCGGCATCGCTTTTGCCGAAGCACTGGGCATCTTCTCGTTCCTGATCGCCCTTCTGCTGATGTTCGCCGTCTGATCCTGACGGTGGATGAGCTTTCGGCCGGAGGGGTTTTTGCCCGTCCGGCCAAGTCTTTGAGGCCCGCAGGAGAGCGATATGGCGACCGAAACGCAAGAAGTGGCGGGCGGGGCTGAATCCGCAGGCATGCCGCAACTGGACATCACGACCTTCCCGAACCAGATCTTCTGGCTTCTGGTCACGCTGGTCGTCATCTATCTGATCCTGACCCGGGTGGCCTTGCCGCGCATCGGGGCGGTGCTGGCCGAACGCAAGGGAACGATCACCAATGATCTGGCCGCTGCGGAAGAGCTGAAGCAAAAGGCCGTGCAGGCCGAAAAGGCCTATAACGACGCGCTGGCACGGGCCCGCGCCGAGGCGGCCAAGATCGTGGCCGAGGCCAAGGCAGCCATTCAGGCAAATCTTGACGTGGAAATTGCCAAGGCCGATGCCGAGATCGGCGCGAAGGCGGCGGAATCGGAGCGGCTGATCGGTGAAATCCGCGCAACCGCGCTGGAGAACGTGACGCTAGTGGCGAACGAGGCGGCGGCGGATATCGTGGCGGCTTTCGGCGGTCATGCCGACACGGCAACCGTGACCGATGCTGTTTCCGCACGGCTGAAAGGGTAAGGCAATGAAAAAGCTGACCATTCTGGCGATGCTTGCGGCCTCGCCCGCGCTTGCGGCCGAGGGGCCGTTTGTCTCGCTGGCCAACACGAACTTCATCGTGCTGATCGCCTTTCTGATCTTTGTCGGCATCCTGCTTTATGCCGGCGTTCCGGGCAAGATCACCGGCCTGCTGGACGCGCGCGCGCGCCAGATCCGTGCCGATCTGGACGAGGCTCGTGCGCTGCGGGAAGAGGCCAAGACCATTCTGGCCTCTTACGAGCGCAAGCAGAAAGACGTGCAGGAACAGTCTGACCGTATCGTTGCCAATGCGCGTGACGAGGCGATGGCGGCTGCGGAACAGGCGAAAGCCGATCTGAAACTGTCGATCGCGCGGCGCATGGCGGCGGCGGAGGATCAGATCGCATCGGCCCAGGCATCGGCAGTGCGCGCGGTGCGCGAACAGGCCGTGGCCGTGGCTGTGGCTGCGGCGGGTGATGTGTTGAAGCGGCAGATGACGGCAGAGGCGGCGGCAGCGTCGATTGATGCGGCCATCGGTCAGGTGGATGCCAAGCTGCACTGAAGTTTGACTGAATGTGGATGAAACCCGGCCTTGCGCCGGGTTTTTTCTTTTTGGCGAGAGCTTTTGCAGCGCCACATCCAAAAATCCTCCTTAGGATTTTTCTCAAATTTCTTCCAAGAAATTTGGTGCCGACTGTGCTTGCATGTCAGCGGTTTTGTTCATGCTCCAGCCGCTGTTGTGCGATGGCCTCGTTGCGTGCGGCGCGCAGGCTTTCGGTCAGGGCCTGTTCCACATAGGTCATATGAGCCTCCACCGCCGCCCTTGCCGCACCGGGATCGCGGGCTTGCAGGGCGCTGTTGATGTTGCGGTGCTGGTCCAGCAGCAATTCGCGGGTGGTGCGCTGGCGGAACATCATCTGCCGGTTGTAGAACACCCCTTCGCGCAGCAGGTCATACATGGACCGCATCATGTGCAGCATGACGACGTTGTGGCTGGCCTCGATGATCGCCATGTGAAATGCGGCGTCCAGTGCGGCCTCGTCCGACGGGTCACGCTTGCCATGCGCCAGTTCCATCTTGCGGAATATCGCATCGACCACCTTCAGATCGGTATCCGACCCCATCCGCGCCGCGCGTTCCGCCGCCAGCCCCTCCATGTCGCGGCGAAAGGCGATATAGTCGAACACCGCCTCGTCATGGCTTGCGAACAACTGGATCAGCGCGGGGGCAAAGGCCGACCCCAGCACCTCGGCCACATAGACGCCCGCACCCGGGCGGCTGGCCAGCAGGCCCTGATCCTGCAACGCGGCTACGGCATCGCGCAGGCTGGGGCGCGACACGCCCAGCCGGTCGGCCAGATCACGTTCGGCGGGCAGGCGTTCGCCGGGGCGCAGGATGCCGCGCAGGATCAGCAATTCTATCTGCCGCGTCACGGTCTGCGACAGCTTTTCTGTCTGCACTTTCTGGAATGGCATCGCGTTCCCCCGATTGGTCAGATTCTATGACCACGGCACCGGATGCTCAACAGAAAAGGGCAGGCCCGGGGCCTGCCCTTTCACAACCGTCTTGGCGGTATCAGTTCGTCGGGCGGATGATTATATCCACGCGGCGGTTCTGCGCGCGGCCTTCGGGCGTCAGGTTCGATGCGATGGGCTGGTTTTCACCCGAGCCGAAGGCCTGCACCCGGCCAGCAGGCACGCCGCTGCTGCGCAGGGCGGCGGCGACGGCCAGTGCGCGGCGTTCCGACAGATCCTGGTTATAGGCGGCCTCACCCGTATTGTCGGTATGGCCGACGATCTGGATCGTGCTGTTCGGGTAATCCAGCAGGTTGCGGGAAACGGCCTGGATGTCGCGGGCCAGATCGGGGCGCAGGGCCGCGCTGTCAACGGCAAACAGGATGTCCTGCGGCATGCGCACGACCAGTTCCGACCCGGTGTTGGTCACAGTGACCTGATCGTTGCCGATGCTGCTGCGCAGGTCGGCGGCCTGTTTGTCCAGCGTGGCGCCGATGGCCCCGCCGATGGCCGCGCCGATCCCGGCACCCACCACGGCCTTGACCAGTTTGTCATCGCCCGAGGATGCGCCCAGAAGGCCGCCCAGCACCGCACCCGCCACAGCGCCGTTCTGCGCGCGCGGGCGGTCGCCTGCGGTGGGGGATTGCGGATCGACGCAACCGGCCAGTGCCAGCGCGCCCAAGAGGGAAAGGGTCAGGGGAGTCTTGAATGTCATGGTGCCGCCTCGTGATGTCGTTGGCGCCCGAATGGTGCGCAGCTTCTTATACCAACGCCGCGCGTGGCCCGAAAGTTCCGCGTTGCGATGCGCAGGTTCCCGCCCATCACGGCGCTGTGAGGTTACATCGGTGCCGAGGCGTCGCCGCGCGCCGCTTCCCATGCCAGCATGGCGCGCTTGACCGGCAGGCCCCAGTGATAGCCGCCAAGGCCGCCCGATTTGCGCAGGGCGCGGTGGCAGGGGATCAGCCAGCTGACCGGGTTGCGCCCCACCGCCGTGCCCACGGCACGCACGGCCTTGCTGTGGCCGATGCTGCCCGCGATTTCGGAATAGGTGGTGACATGGCCCGAGGGCACGCGCAGCAGCGCCTCCCACACCTTGATCTGGAATGGTGCGCCGATCATGTGCAGGCGTGTCTCGCCCTGCCCGCCAAAGGCGGCTGCAACCAGCGGTTCGACAGCCGCAGCATCCTGAAGGTAGGTCGCGGCCGGCCAGCGGCCCCGCATGTCGGCCATGGCCGCGTCAAACCCGGTTTCGCCGGTAAAGGCCATGCCGCAGATGCCCCGGTCGGTGGCCATCACCAGCGCCTCGCCGAAGGGCGAGGGGAACAGCCCCCAGCGGATCACCAGCCCCGCCCCGCCCTGCGCATAGTCACCCGGGCTCATCGCCTCCCACCGCAGGAACAGGTCATGCAGCCGCCCGCCGCCAGACAGGCCGGTGTTCAGCGCCGTGTCCAGCACGGTAAAGCGTTCGGCCAACAGGCGGCGGGCGTGATCCAGCGTCAGATATTGCTGATAGCGTTTCGGGCTGACCCCCACCCATTGCGAGAACACCCGCTGGAAATGCGCCGCGCTCATCCCCATCTGGCCCGCCAGCGCATCCAGCGTCAGGCCGGGGCCGCCCTTGTCGATCAGATCCAGCGCGCGGGCGATCACCGCGTAATGATAGGCTGGGCGGGCTTCGGTCAGGCTTTGGGCATCGTCGGGCATGTTGCGGCTCCTTTGGCAGCAAGATAGCCGCTGCGGCCCGGTGCCGCGACCCGAAAGCTGCGGCTTTGCTTGCGGCAGGGCGCGGGCTTTGCCATAGCTGCACCCATGGCCACACAGCTTTCCTATCACATGATCCACCAGATTTTCAGCCGCTTTCACGCGTTGGAGGCTACGCCGAAGGGCGAGCTGGACCATGTGAATGCCTATACGCTGCTGGTGGCGGTGGCGTTGTCGGCGCAGGCCACCGATGTGGGGGTGAACCGTGCCACCCGCGCGCTGTTTGCGCAGGTGCAGACCCCGCAACAGATGCTGGATCTGGGCGAGGAAGGGCTGATCGCGCATATCCGCACCATCGGCCTGTTCCGCAACAAGGCGAAAAACGTCATCCGCCTTTCCCGCATTCTGGTGGACGATTACGCGGGCGAAGTGCCCTCGTCCCGCGCGGCGCTGCAATCCTTGCCCGGCGTGGGGCGCAAGACGGCGAATGTTGTGCTCCAGATGTGGTTCGGCCTGCCCGCCCATGCTGTCGATACCCATGTGTTCCGGGTGGGCAACCGCACCGGCATCGCACCCGGCAAGGATGTAGAGGTGGTCGAACGCGCGCTGGAAGATCACATCCCCGCCCCGTTCCAGCAGCACGCGCATCACTGGCTAATTCTGCACGGGCGGTATATCTGCACCGCGCGAAACCCCAAATGCGGCATCTGCCCGATCCGCGATCTGTGCCCCTTCGAGGAAAAAACTGCATGAAGAAATTTCAGGTCGTCGGCATCGGCAATGCCATGGTGGATGTGCTGGCCACGGCAGACGAGGCGTTTCTGGCCGCAAATGGCATCGGCAAGGGCATCATGCAGTTGATCGACATGCCGCGCGCCGTTGACCTTTATTCGCGCATCGGCCCGGCCAAGGAAATTTCCGGCGGGTCGGCAGCCAATACCATCGCGGGGATTGCCCAGTTGGGCGGGCGCACCGCCTATGTGGGCAAGGTGAAGGATGACCAGCTGGGCGCGATCTTTGCCCATGACCTGCGGGCGCAGGGGGCGGTGTATGAAACGCCGCTGGCACCCAAGAACGCCGACCACGAAACAGGGCGCTGCATCATCCTGGTGACGGAGGATGGAGAGCGGTCGATGAACACCTATCTGGGGTGGTCGGAATTCCTGACACCGCAGGACATCTTTGAAGACCAGATGGCGGCGGCGGAGTGGATCTATCTGGAAGGCTACCGTTTCGACGGCCCGGCCAGCCACGAGGCTTTTGCCAAGGCCATCAGTGCCTGCAAGGGCGCGGGCGGGCAGGTGTCTGTCACCCTGTCGGACCCGTTCTGCGTGGAACGCCACCGCGACGCCTTTCGCCGGATGATCCGCGATGACGTTGACCTGCTGTTCGCCAACCGGGCGGAACTGTGCTCGATGTATCAGACCGATGACTTTGCCGCAGCGATGCAGGCCGCCAGCGCCGAGGTGGGCATTGTGGCCTGCACCGAGGGCGAACATGGCGCGCATATCCTGTCGGGCGGGCAGCGCTGGCATGTGCCGTCGGTGGCGACCAGAATCGTCGATGCCACCGGCGCGGGCGATCTGTTTGCGGGCGCGGTGTTGTGGGGCATCACCCATGGGCATGATCTGGAAACGGCGGGGCGCATGGGCTGCATCGCCGCGTCGGAAGTGATCAGCCATGTTGGCGCGCGCCCCGAGGCTGATCTGCGCCGCCTGTTTGCCCAGCACGGCGTTTTTTGACGGCCCTTGCGGCAGGAAACTTCGTGTTAACCCGCCGCAGGTCATAAGGGGCTGGCGAGGTTGTGCAATCAACCGCAGGGCCAACGCGCGGGGCAGAAGGCCCGTCCGGGAAATTGACTGTTTCCTGAATGAAACCGGCGTTTTCCCGCCGAGGGCTGCGTGCTGCTTGCGTTGTGGAAAAACATCCCGCAATCTCGCCAAGGTTGCGTAGCCATTTGCCGTCGGTCATGTGGCGCGCCGTATGGGGTGGTGCGACAGAAACGTTCCGCGGACCGGGTGCTAGCTAGGATTGTGGAACACCGCGATGGGTCACGAAGACGTTCTCATCACCGCGCAAAGCCTTGTGGTCGAGATCCTCAACCGGCTGTTGCGCGCGCCGAGCCACAAGGCAGATGCGGCCATCGCGCATGCGCTGGCGCGGCTGGGCGCCTTTGCCGATGCCGACCGGGTGCATGTGTTCCATGTGCAGCCTGACGGCACGCTGGTGATACGCCATGAATGGGTGGCGCCGGATGTGGCGCCGCTGCAACCGGTGCTGGCGCCGTTGCCCGCCACGCATTTCACGCATTGGATGCCTGATTTCAACGCCGACCGCCCGGTGCATTACCCTGATGTGGCCAGCCTGCCCGCCAGCCTGCGTGACAGGGAACCTCTGCTGGAACAGGGGGTGCTGGCCATGCTGGCGGTGCCCATGATGGCCGAGGGGCGGTTTTTGGGTTTCGTCGGTTTTGACGTGACGCGCGCGCCACGGGTGTTTCCCGACCACCACATCCGCCTGTTGAAATCAGCGGCCGATGTCATCGCCACGGTGATCCTGCGCGCGGAATCCGAGGCGCTGATTGCCGCGACGCAGGCCGAACTGCGCGCCACCAGCGAAAGGCTGGATGCCACGCTGAAGGCGATGCCCGATCTGGTGCTGGAGATCGACGCCGATGGCCGCTACACCGGATATCACGCCAGCACGCCGGAAAACTGGCCTCAGGCCACCGCAGCCCTGCTGGGCCAGCGGTTCGAAGACGTGATGCCGGGCGAATTTGCTGCCGACCGCCGCCGGATCATGGCCGAGGTGGACGCGGCGGGGCGGTCCGAGGGCAACGAGATTCTGATGCCCTACTGCGAGGGGTCGCGCTGGATCGAGATCAACGCTTCACGCCGCGCCGCACTGGGGGATGACCCGCGCCCCGGCTATGTGTTCGTGCTGCGCGACATCAGCGCGCGCAAGGCGGCGCAGGCGGCCCGCGCGGCGCGCGAGGCCGAGCTTGAGGCCAGCAATGCGCGGCTGGAGCAGGCATTGGCCGAACAACACCGGGCAGAGGGCCGCCTGACCGCGATTGCCGAGATCAGCGACCTGTGGTTCTGGGAGCAGGACGCCGATCTGCGGTTCACCTATGTGTCGGCTTCGCGCGCGCCTCTGGTGCCCGCCGCCGACCAGATCGGCCAACGGCGCGAGGAGCTGGCGGCGGCACGCGGCATTCCGACCGACGCGCCCGGCTGGGCAGAACTGCGCGCCAAGCAGGCCGCCCGCGAGCCGTTCGAGAATCTGGTTCAGGCGCTGAACCGGCCGGGCGAGCCTGCGGTCTGGGTCAGCCTGAGCGGCAGCCCGGTGTTCGATGCGCAGGGTGACTTTGCCGGCTATCGCGGCATCGGGTCTGTCGTCACCGATCTGGTGCAGCGCGAGGTCACAGCGCGGGCAACGGCCCATCGGTTCGAGGCGACGCTGAACGCGCTGCCTGATCTGTTGGTCGAATTCGACGCCGAGGGCCGTTACACCGGCTATTACGCCCGCAGCGCGCTGGATGGCGGGGCCGACCCGGCGAACTACCTGGGCCGCCTTCTGGATGAGGTCTTGCCGGCCGAAGAGATCGCCGCCTACCGCGCCGCGATGCGCGACGTGGATGCCGGGCTGCGCCCCCAGCCGCGCCGCCTGAGCCGGGGCGAAGGCGATGCAACCTCTTGGTGGGAGATTTCGGCTGCGCCCAACGCAGGTGCGGGCGAGCAGCCCGGCTATCTGTTCCTGATCCGCGACGTAACGGCCGACCAGCGGCAGAAGGAACGCGTGCTGCTGCTGGGCAAGATCGTGGAACTGATGACCAATCTGGTCGCGGTGGTGGACAATCATCAGCGTGTGGTCTGGGTGAACCCGGCGTTCGAGACGCATACTGGGCACCGGCTTGATGACATACGCGGTAAATTGCTGGCCGGGCTTACCCGCAACGACGATACCGACCTTGCCACCATGGCGCGGCTGGGCGCGGCCATCGAACGCGGCGAGCCCTGCCGGGCCGAAATCCTGAACGCCGACAAATACGGCATGCCCTATTGGGTTGACCTGAACATCCACCCGCTGCGTGACGAGGCGGGCGAGGTGATGGGCTATGTGTCGGTTGAAACCGTCATCACGGACCAAAAGCGCGATCAGGTGGCGCGCGAACGGCTGGCCCGCGCCGCCGACGCCGCCCGCGCCCGGCTGACCAATGCGCTGGAGGCGCTGCCGGATGGCGTGGTGATCTATGATGATGCCGACCGGCTGGTCACTGCCAATTCCGTATTCCGCGCCAGCCGCCCGCAACTGGCCGATGTGCTGGTCGAAGGCGCGCGGCTGGAGGATTTGCTGCGCCTGGGGCTGGAACGCGGGGTCTACCCCGATGCCGTGGGGCAGGAAAAGGCCTGGCTGGCCGACCGGCTGGAACGCTATCGCCGCCCGCGCAACATCGACGAGGTGCTGCTGCCCGATGGCCGCTGGGTGCGCAGGCTGGACATGCGCACATCCGATGGCGGGCGCATCAGCGTCGAGATCGACACGACGGCCCGGCGCAACCAACTGGTCGCACTGGATGCCGCCAACGCCGAACTGACCCGGGCGCTGGACCAACGCCATACCGCAGAACAGCGCCTGGGCAGCATCATGGAAGGCGCCGAGGTCGGCACATGGGAATGGGACGTGGCCTCGGGCCTCTTCACCATCAATGGCCGCTGGAGCGAGATGCTGGGCTATACCCGCGAAGAGCTGGAACCGATGAGCATGGCCGCGCTGCTGGACATGCTGCACCCCGATGACTATCCGGTGGTTCTGGGGCTGCGTGCCAAGGCATTTTCCACCGAACCGAATGTGATTTCGGCAGAGTTCCGTCTGCGCCACAAGAATGGCAATTGGGTTTGGGTGCTGTCACGCGGCAGGGTGACACGTTGGTCTGGAACCGGCCGCACCGAAATCGTCGCGGGCGTGCATCTGGACATCAATGACCGCAAAGATCTGGAGCATCAGATCATCACGGCGCGCAATTTCCTGAACAACGTGATGGAGAACAGCATTTCCGCCATCGCCGTGATCGACAGGCAGGGCGAGCTGATTTTTGCCAACCCCGAGGCCGAGGACATACTTGGCCTGACGCGATCGGAAATCCTGGGGCTGCGGTTCGATGCACCCAGCTGGCATCTGGCCGATCTTGACGGCAATCCGCTGCCCGACAAGGACATCCCCTTCCGTCAGGCGGTGGACAAGGGTGGGCCGGTACGCAACGTCCGCCATGCGATCCAGTGGCCCGACGGCCAGCGCCGCGTCCTTTCGGTGAACGCAGTGCCCTATGGCATGGACGGCCCCGACGGGCAGGTGATCTGCTCGTTTTCCGACATCACCGAACAGCTGGAAATCCAGAACCGGCTGGAACAGGCACTGGCCAGGGCCGAAGAGGCCAGCCATTCAAAATCGCTTTTTCTGGCCAATATGAGCCACGAAATCCGCACACCACTCAATGGGGTGCTGGGCATGGCCGAACTTCTGGATGCGACGCTTTCCGAGCCGCGCCAGAAACTCATGATCCGCACCATCCGCAACTCGGGCGAGGTTCTCTTGAGCATTCTCAACAACATACTCGACATGTCCAAGATCGAGTCCGGCAAGTTCGACCTTGAAAAGGTGCCCTTCAACCCCGCCGAACTGGCCCGGCAGGTCGAGGCTGTCTATGCCCTGAAGGCCGAGGAAAAGGGGTTGGAATTCGAGGTGCTGACCAGTCTTGGCTGCGAAATGGGCCGGCTGGGCGACCCGCACCGCATCTTGCAGATCCTGCACAACCTGCTCAGCAATGCGGTGAAATTCACCGACAAGGGCGGCGTCACGCTGAAGCTGACCTGTCGGTCAGGCAAGCCCCTGACAATCGAGGTGACGGATACCGGCATCGGCATGACGCCCGAACAGACCGCGCGTGTGTTCGAGGAATTCGAACAGGCCGACGGATCTGTCACCCGCCGGTTTGGCGGCACGGGTCTGGGCATGTCGATCGTGCGGCAACTGGTCAAGCTGATGGGCGGCGAGATAAGCCTTGAATCGGTGCCCGACCGGGGCACTGTGGCGCGCGTGTCGTTGCCCCTGCCCGATGCCGAACTGCCGTTGGCCGTCGAGGCGGCGCTTCCCGTGATGAATGCCGAGGTGCGGTTTGACGGGTGCCGCCTGCTGATTGCCGATGACAGCGCGACCAACCGGCTGGTGTTGCAGGAAATGCTGGCCGATACGGGCGCAAGGATCACCACGGTCGAGGATGGCCAGCAGGCGCTGGAGGCCTGGCGCAGCGGGGCGTTCGACCTGCTGCTGCTTGATATCTCGATGCCGGTGATGGACGGGTTGACCGCACTGAAAAACATCCGCGCCGAGGAAAGCCAGAGTGGCCGCCCCCCCGTGCCCGCCATCGCCGTGACCGCAAACGCCATGGCGCATCAGGTGGCCGACTACATCATCGGCGGATTTGATTCACATCTGAGCAAGCCTTTCCGGCGGCAGGAACTGCTGCATGCCATCGTCACACTGACGCAATAGCGACATTCGGCGCACGGCGCGGGGCGATGTCTGGAAAAAGACTCAGTCTTGCCCGGTTGATGCAGCAATTTCTCGCTAAAAGTTTTGGAACCCGTTGCAGAAAACGGTAAACTACTGTCGGGGCAGATTGCCTGCGCTCCGCCGTGCGGGGGACGTGTTTGTGTGTAACGAGGGTCGCTGGACAGCGGACGACAGGGCAGATGCGGCCCGCGCTGCCCGGCCCGTGAGGGAGTCAGAATGAAATTCGATACCGATCTGCGCGAATCCGGGGTGACTCGCAAAGTGAAACTGCTGTTGGCAGAAGACGATGAGATCAATCAGGAAATCGTCCGCAGCCTGATTGCGATGCGGGGCGATGCCGATCTTGTCGTTGTGGGCGACGGCCGCGCCGCGCTGGAACAGGCGATGGTGCAGAAATTCGACCTGATGATTTTCGACCGGCAGATGCCGCATCTGACGGGCGACCGGGTGATCCGTTACCTGCGCGCGGCCCAGACGGTGAATTCTGGCACACCCATGATATTGTTCACCGCGTCGGTGGAACACAGCACGGTTGGCGACGGGCTGCATGGTCTGGCCGACATGATATTGCCCAAACCGATCCGCGCCGACGAGTTCTTTGCAGCACTTGACCGGCTGGTATTCAGCCTCTGACACACGCCGGCCCCGGGGCGCCAAACGCCCCCCAATCCCCGGCTTTCGGACAAATTCTTGCCACTTTTTCGCGGTCTATCTAGCCCATAAGTTGAAACTGCGCCCCTCACAAAAACACTCAAACGCGAATCAGAGGTCGAGATGGCATCCTTCAGAATATTGGCGGTCGATGATGACCCCATCTTCTTGCTTCTGCTGGAGCACGTGCTGCGCCGCATCGGCTATACCGACCTGCGCTGTGTGTCATCGGGCGACGAGGCATTGAAGATCATCCGCAGTGGTGAACAGGTGTTTGACTGTTTCCTGCTGGATATTGAAATGCCGGGCATGGACGGAATCGAGTTGTGCCGCCGCATCCGGGCGGTGCCCAGCCACCGCCGCACACCCATCGTGATGATTACCGCGATGAATTCTCAGCATTTCATCGAGGCGGCCTTTGCCTCGGGTGCCACCGACTACATCACCAAGCCCATTGACGACATCGAACTGAAAGCCCGCATCGGCATGGTGGCGCGGCTGGTTGACGAACGCCGCCGCGGCAATGCGCTGGAGGACCAGTTGCATGCGCAATCCGGCCTGCCATTGGCGCAGATCAGCTTTGACGACCCGATTCCTGTGGCCGATGTCGGCGGCGTGGTGGAATATCTGGGCTTGGAAAACTATGTGCTGACGCTGGGGCGGCTGAAACTGTTCGGCCATGCCGCGATTGCATTCAAGATCGTGAACGCATCAGAAATCTTTCTGGCCGCCGATGCGGTGTCTTACCTTGATACGCTGGCCAATGTGGCATCGGTCATTGTGGGCACGCTGAAGACGCAGCAATTCATGATGGCCTATGCCGGGCGGGGTGAGTTTGTCTGCATGACCGCCCGCGCGTCGGTGGTGGACCCGGACGATCTGAAACTGGAAATTGCCGTGCGTCTGGGCGAATACCGCAAGCTGTATGAAGAGTTGGGCGTGCCACTGCCTGTCGTGCGGGTGGGCGAGCCGCAGGCGCCCGGGTTCTTTACCCGCGTCACGCCGCTGGCCTTGCTGGACCGTGCCCGCGCCTCGGTGCGCGACGTGGTCGCGCGGCGTGAACTGATGACCGCACTTGAGCATTGATGCGATGAAAACCGGCCTGCCCCAAAACGCGCCCGCCCCCGGGGCCAACCCCGCCTATCTGGCGGCGCTGGAGCCGGTGCGCCGCCGGTTCATCGAAACCACCGAAGCCCGCATTCTGGAGATCGAAGCTTTGCGGCTGGATGTCGAGGCCGGGCGCGACGCCGAGGCTGCGGCCCGCCAGATCGCCCGCATCGCCCACAAGATTTCGGGCGTGGCGGCAACGCTGGGCTTCGCGCAGGTGGGTGCCCTTGCGGCCCAGGTCGAACGCCTGCTGGATGCGGGACATTCCGGCGGCACGGCAAAGGATCGCTGGGCGCGCGCCAAGCCGCAGGTGGAAAGCCTGCTGGACGCGCTGGAAGCCGTGCTGGACGCCTGAAGAAACCGCCACAGCGCCCAATTATCCCGTTCCGCCGGACGGCCTGCATTGGATTTCCATCGGAACCCCACTAAACTGTCGTCAACGCTGTGGAATATCCGGGCCAATCGCAAGGTGACACGCGGCGGAAATTGCGGTGCGCCGCCATCGGCCGATGGAACGCCACCCTGGGGTTGAGCGTGGAGCGCATCTGATGGCCACCTGTTTTCAACTGGCCCCCCCGGATGATGCGTCTTTCGTGGCGATCATTGTGCTGCTTGGGGTGGCCATGGTCACGCTTTGGGTGCGGCGGCAGAACCACTTCTTTGGCAAGGACCACTTTCTGCTGGCCCATGCCGCCATGATCATGTGGCTGGGTGCAGCACTGCTGGAACTCATGTCGCTGTCGGGCGATTGCAAGGTGTTCTGGGCCAAGATGGCCTGGCCGGGCATCGTGCTGACACCGACGGCCTGGGCGCTCTTCCTGCTGGACTATTCCTATGGCCGCGCCCCGCAGCCAAGCCGCTGGAAAACCGCGCTTCTGATCGGCGGGCCGCTGATAGTGGCGGTCATGGTGTTCACGAATCCCTGGCACCAGGCGTTCTATGGGCCCGGCACGCGGCTGGTCGCCACCGGGTTGCGCATGTCGGTGGTCTATGAACATGGGCCGCTGTTCTATGTGGCCGCCGCCTATGTCTATCTGTTCCTGATGGCGGGAATCGTGATTTCGGCCATTGGCGCGATCCGGGCACACCGGCGCTACCGCATGTTCTTTCTGGGCCTTCTGGCCATCACCACGGTGCCGATGCTGGGCAATCTGGCCTACATCGCCTTTGGCGTCACCATTTTCGGGTTTGATCCCACGCCATTCCTGTTTTCGTTCATCCTGTTCATGTTCACCTGGATGATCTTCAACAACCGGCTGATGGACATCAGCGCCATCGCCAAGGATCTGCTGTTTTACAACACCACCGATGCGATCCTGATCTTTGACGCGACAGGCCGGGTGGCCGGCGCCAACCCCGAGGCGAAACAGCTGTTCAGGGCAACCCTGCCCACCCTGGGCGGCGACATACGGCGGGTCGAACATGTGGGCGCGGTCGCCGCCGAGGTGCTGAACTGGCAGGGCAATGTGGCGGCGCAAACGCTGGCCATCGGTGCGCGGCATTTCGACCTGCGCATCACGCCCATCGAAAAGCCGCTGGACCGCAACCATGCGATCATGGGGTGGGTGCTCTCGCTGATCGACGTGACCGAGCGGCGCTTTCTGGCCGGCGCGCTGCTGGCCGAACGGGATTACCTGTCAAAGCTTATGGATACCTCGATGTCTGGCATCTTTGCGCTGGATGCCAACGGCCTTTTCGTTTTCGCCAATTCCGAGGCCGAGCGGATTCTGGGCATCACCCTGTCCCAGGTGCAGGGCCTGCGTTTCGACGATCCCCGCTGGCAGATCGCCCCGGTGGGCGACGACACGCAAGAGCATATCGACGCCACACTGAAAGTGTTCCTGACCAATGACGAACCGGCGCGGGACTGGCGGTTTTCGTTTCTCCGTGCCGATGGGGTGCGGCGCATCCTGTCGATCAACACCGCGCCGATCACCCTGCCCGACAGCCCGGCACGGCTGGTCTGCGCGATAGCCGACATCACCGAACAGGAACGCGCGGCGGCAGCCCTGCGGCTGGCGGTTGAACGCGCCCAGGCGGCCAGTCGGGCGAAATCGCAGTTTCTGGCCAATATGAGCCACGAGATCCGCACGCCCTTGAACGGCGTGCTGGGCATGGCCGAGGTGCTGGACCGCGTGGTGCAGGATGCCGAACACAAGCGCATGGTGACAACGATCCGCCGCTCGGGCGAATTGCTGCTGGCGATCCTGAACGATGTGCTGGATATGTCAAAGATCGAGGCGGGCAAGCTGGATCTGGAACAAGTGCCTTTCCGCCCCGACACGATGGCCGCCCGGATCGAGGAGCTGCATGCCCAGCGGGCCGAGGAAAAGAACATCGTGCTGGAAGTGTTTACCAGTGGCGCGCCCGAGGTGCCGCGTCTGGGTGATCCGCACCGCGTGATGCAGATCCTGCAAAATCTGGTCAGCAATGCCATCAAGTTCACCAATACGGGCGAGGTGACGGTCAAATTCATCTGCCCGCGTGGCCGCCCGCTGGTGATCGAGGTGAAGGATACCGGCATCGGCATGACCCCCGATCAGGCCGCCCGGGTGTTCGAGGAATTTGAACAGGCCGACGGATCTGTCACCCGGCGCTTTGGCGGCACAGGGCTGGGCATGTCGATCGTGCGCAAGCTGACGCAGATGATGGGCGGCGAGGTGGTGCTGGATACGGTGCTTGGGCAGGGCACGACAGTGCGCGTGACCCTGCCGCTGCCCGAGGCGGGAACGGCCTGAGGTGGCCCAGTGGCGGCGCACAGGAATTGGGCATTTGCCCCCTGTCGTGCTGTTGCCGTGCCATGGGCTGCGAATGGCGGTAGCATGGGGCAAGGATTTGTGAAACCGTGGACCCAAGCCGCAGTTTGAGACGAAAAAACACATGTCGATCAAGGCCAGCATCCACCACCTGACGCATTACCGCTATGACCGCCCGGTTGTTCTGGGGCCGCAGATCATCCGCCTGCGCCCGGCGCCGCATTCACGCACCCGCGTGATTTCGCATTCGCTGAAGGTCAGCCCCGGCGGCCATTTCGTGAACCACCAGCAGGATCCCTATGGCAACTGGCTGGCGCGCTTCGTGTTTCCCGAGCCGGTGATGGAATTCAAGATCGAGGTCGATCTTGTGGCCGACATGACGGTGTATAACCCGTTCGATTTCTTTGTAGAGGATTCGGCGGAATTCTGGCCGTTCGAATACCCCGAAGACATCAAGCCCGATCTGGTGATCTATTCGCAGCCCGAACCCATTGGCCCGCTGCTGCAAAAATTCATCGACAGCATCCCGCGCGGCCGCACCCGCACGGTCGATTTCATCGTGGGCCTGAACGCGCGCATCGCCAATGAAATCGGCTATGTCATCCGCATGGAGCCGGGGGTCTGGACGCCCGAGGAAACGCTGGGCAATGCCAAGGGGTCGTGCCGTGATTCAAGCTGGCTGCTGGTGCAGACCCTGCGGCATCTGGGCTTTGCCGCGCGGTTTGTGTCGGGCTATCTGATCCAGTTGAAACCCGACCTCAAGGCGCTGGACGGCCCTTCGGGCACCGAGGTGGATTTCACCGATCTGCATGCCTGGACCGAGGTATATCTGCCCGGCGCGGGCTGGATCGGGTTCGATGCCACATCGGGGCTGTTGACCGGCGAAAGCCACATCCCGCTGGCCGCCACCCCGCATTACCGCAATGCAGCACCCATTTCCGGCCTCGCCAGCTTTGCCGAGGTGGATTTCGGGTTCGACATGAAGGTCAGCCGCGTTGCCGAACATCCGCGCATCACAAAACCCTTTGCGGATGATGCCTGGCAGGAGCTGAACGCGCTGGGGCACAAGGTTGATGCCGCGCTGAAGGCGGGCGACGTGCGTCTGACCATGGGCGGCGAGCCGACCTTTGTTTCCATCGACGATTTCGAGGCGGCGGAATGGAACACCGCCGCTGTCGGCCCCACCAAACGCATTCTGGCCGACCAGTTGATCCGCCGGTTGCGCGACCGTTTCGCGCCGGGGGGGTTCCTGCACTATGGGCAGGGCAAGTGGTATCCGGGCGAGACCCTGCCGCGCTGGACCTTCAGCCTTTACTGGCGCAATGACGGCCAGCCGGTCTGGAACGATGCGGCGCTGGTGGCCGAAGAGGGCGCGCAGACCGGCGTTGGCCCCTTGCAGGCGCAGGAACTGCTGCGCGAGATCGCGGCGGAGCTGGAGGTGGAGGATGATTGCATCCTGCCCGCCTATGAAGACCCCGCCGAATGGCTGGTGCGCGAGGCGAACCTGCCGGTCAACGTCACCCCCGCGAATTCCGAGTTGAAAGACCCTGAGGCGCGGCATCGGCTGGCCACGGTGTTCAACCGGGGGCTGACCGTGCCTTCGGGGTTCGTGCTGCCGGTGCAAAGCCAGCAGGCGCGGGCCTCGGGACGCCGCTGGCGCACCGAACGCTGGCGTCTGCGGCGCGGCCACATGTTCCTGGTGCCGGGCGACAGCCCGGTGGGCTACCGGCTGCCGCTGGATTCGCTGCCCTGGCTGTCAGCGGCGCAATACCCCTATATCAACCCGGTCGATCCTACGGTGGAGCGTGGCCCCCTGCCGGTCTTTGCGGCGCCTGAGGGCGGCGAGCGGCGCTCGCAGCCCATGGCCAGCTTCGTGGCCACGCCCTCCAGCGCGCAGGTCAGCCAGGGCAGCCCGGTGGCCGAGGTGGATGGCTTCATCCGCACCGCCCTTTCGGTCGAACCGCGCGACGGGCGGCTTTGCGTGTTCATGCCGCCGGTGGTGTCGATCGAGGATTATCTTGATCTGCTGAACGCCGCCGAGGCTGCGGCCAAACGCCTTGGCCTGCCCGTGCATATCGAGGGTTACGCGCCGCCGCATGACCCGCGGCTGAACGTGATCCGCGTGGCCCCCGACCCGGGCGTGATCGAGGTGAACATCCACCCCGCGCATTCGTGGGATGACTGTGTGGCCATCACCAATGCCGTCTATGAAGAGGCCCGCCAGACCCGTCTGGGCGCAGACAAGTTCATGATCGACGGCAAGCATTGCGGCACCGGCGGCGGCAACCATGTGGTTGTGGGCGGCTCCACCCCCAATGACAGCCCCTTCCTGCGTCGCCCCGACCTGCTGAAAAGCCTGATCCTGCACTGGAACCGGCACCCGGCGATGTCCTATCTGTTCTCGGGGCTGTTCATCGGCCCCACCAGCCAGGCCCCCCGCATCGACGAGGCGCGCCACGACAGCCTTTATGAGCTGGAAATCGCACTGAACCAGATCCCCGCGCCCGGGCAGGGGCCGGCCCCGATGCCATGGCTGACCGACCGGCTGTTGCGCAACATCCTGACCGATGTGACCGGCAACACCCACCGGGCGGAAATCTGCATCGACAAGATGTTTTCCCCCGATGGCCCCACAGGCCGCCTGGGTCTGGTGGAATTCCGCGGGTTCGAGATGCCGCCGGACCCGCGCATGAGCCTTGCCCAGCAGCTCTTGATCCGCGCGCTGATCGCCCGCATGTGGGCCAACCCGCTGCAAGGCGATCTGACCCGCTGGGGCACCGTGCTGCATGACCGTTTCATGCTGCCGCATTTCGTGTGGGAGGATTTTACCGATGTGCTGGCCGACCTTGGCCGCCACGGCTTTCCCTTGCGCGCCGAATGGTTCGAGGCGCAGGCCGAGTTCCGCTTCCCGTTCTGCGGCGAGGTGGAATATGAAGGCGTGCATCTGGAAATCCGGCAGGCGCTGGAGCCTTGGCATGTGCTGGGTGAAACCGGGGCCATCGGCGGCACGGTGCGCTACACCGACAGTTCCACCGAACGCTTGCAGGTGAAACTGACCGCGACGGATTCTGCCCGCTATACCGTGGTCAGCAACCGCCGCCGCGTGCCGCTGACGGCCACGGGCACCAGCGGCGTGGCCGTGGCGGGGGTGCGCTACAAGGCGTGGCAGCCTGCTGCCGCCCTGCATCCGGTGGTGCCGGTGAATGCGCCGCTGACATTCGACATCTATGACACCTGGTCGGGGCGCAGTCTGGGGGGCTGTGTCTACCATGTCGCCCATCCCGGCGGGCGCAGCTATGACACGTTCCCGGTGAACAACAACGAGGCCGAGGCGCGGCGCCTGGCGCGCTTTGCCCCGCATGGCCACAGCCCCGGGGCCTTCTGGCTGCCGCAGGACCAGCCGCACCGCGAATTTCCGCTGACACTCGATCTGCGCCGCCCGGCAGGTCTGTGACGCATGGAAAAGAAAGCCCCCGGCCCCGATGCCCTGCCGCCGGTTCTGGCGGGCTATCAACCCTTGCCGGGGATTTCCGATGAACTGCTGGATCCGCAGGGCCAGATACGCCCGGTCTGGCGCGGTTTCGTGCGGCATTTCGCCGGGCTGACGCCGGAAGACATCGGCAGGCGTTTCGCGCGGGGCGACCAGTATCTGCGCGATGCGGGGGTGTTTTTCCGCCAGTATGGCGTGGGCGGCGGGTCAACCGAACGGGCCTGGCCGCTCAGCCATATTCCCGTGCTGATCGAAGAGGCGGAGTGGGACAAGATCGCGCAGGGCCTGATGCAGCGCGCTGACCTCTTGGAACAGGTGATGGCCGATCTTTACGGCCCCAACCGGCTGGTGGCCGACGGGCATCTGCCCGCAGCACTGGTGGCGGGCAACCCCGAATGGCTGCGCCCGATGGTGGGGGTGGAACCGCGCGGCGGGCATTACCTGCATTTTCTGGCGTTCGAGATTGGGCGCGGCCCGGATGGCACATGGTGGGTGCTGGGCGACCGGGCGCAGGCCCCCTCGGGTGCCGGGTTCGCGCTGGAAAACCGCGTGGCGGTGGGGCGGGTGTTTTCCGACCTTTACGCCGACGCGCATGTGCACCGGCTGGCCGGGTTTTTCCGGCTGTTCCGCGATGCGTTGCAGGGGCTGCGCGCCGACAGTGACAGTCGCGTGGGCATCCTGACCCCCGGCCCGCTGAATGAAACCTATTTCGAACATGCCTATATCGCGCGCTATCTGGGGTTCATGCTGCTTCAGGGCGAGGATCTGACGGTGGCCGACGGGCAGCTGATGGTGCGCACTGTGGCGGGCCTCAAACCCATTTCGGTGCTGTGGCGCAGGCTTGACGGGGCCTACGCCGACCCGCTGGAACTGGAGGCGCAATCGCGCCTTGGCACCCCGGGCATGGTATCGGCACTGCGCAAGGGTTCGGCCACGATGGTGAACGCCATCGGTTCGGGCGTGCTGGAAACCCGGGCGCTGCTGGCCTTCATGCCGCGCATCGCGCGTGCGCTGCGGGATGAGCCGCTGATCCTGCCCAATATCGCAACCTGGTGGTGCGGCCAGGCCAAGGAGCGTGCCCATGTGCAGGCCAACCCCGAACGCATGGTCATCAGCCCCGCCCTTTCCACCCGCCAGCCGTTTGATGACGATGCGGCGGCGGTGCAGGGCAACCGGGTAAAACCGGATGAGCTGGCCCGCTGGCTGGCCAAGGATGGTGCCAATCTGGTGGGGCAAGAGGCTGTTACCCTGTCCACCACGCCCGCCTATGTCGATGGCGCGCTGACCCCCCGCCCGATGAGCCTGCGTGTTTTCGTGGCCCGCACGCCCTCGGGCTGGCAGGTGATGCCCGGCGGCTTTGCCCGCATCGGCAGCACCCCCGACCCCAAGGCCATTGCCATGCAGCGCGGCGGCACGGCGGCGGATGTGTGGATCGTCAGCCCAAAGCCGGTGGAAACCGCCAGCATGCTGCCGGCCGAAGGGCCCTATGTGCGCACGCAGCTTTCAGTGCTGCCATCACGCGCGGCGGACAACCTGTATTGGCTGGGCCGCTATGTGGAACGCACCGAAGGCATCATGCGGCTGGCGCGGTCGCATCACATCAGGCTGGTCGAAACCGGCGATGCCACAGCCCCCCTGCTGACCGCCATAGCGCCGCTGTTCAAGGGGCAGGGCATCGACCCCGCCGAAGGTATCCCCAAGGGGCTGATCGCCACGCTGGGCTCGGCCATCGGCAGCGCGGCACAGGTGCGCGACCGCTTTTCGCCTGATGGCTGGTCGGCGCTGACCGATCTGGACAAGACCGCCCGGCGCATGGCCGAAACCGTCACGGCAGGCGATGACGCCGCCCGCGCCATTTCGGCCCTGCTGCGCAAGCTGACCGGTTTTTCGGGGCTGGTGCATGAAAACATGTATCGTTTCACCGGCTGGCGGTTTCTGGAACTGGGCCGCTATATCGAACGGGCTGCGGGGATGGCCGGCGTGCTGGCCACACTGGCCGACGCCGAGGCGCCCGATGGCGCGCTGGATCTGGCGGTCGAGGTGGGCGATTCTGTGATGTCGCACCGCCGCCGCTTTGCCGTATCGTCCACGCGGGAAACGGTGATCGACCTGCTGGCGCTGGATGGCAGCAACCCGCGCGCGGTGATGTTCCAGCTGGATGGCATCCGCGCGCAGGTGGCTTTGCTGCCGGGGGCGACGCAGGCGGGGCAATTGTCTGATCTGTCGCGGGCCGTTTTGCGTGCCCATACCGCGCTGGCCACCGAGCGCCCCGAAACGCTGGACAGTGCCGCGATCTGGGAATTGCGCAGCACCGTCTGGGGCCTGTCTGACCTTCTGACCGAAACGTATCTGCGCTGATGCTGTATCACATCCGCCTGTCCATCACTTACGACTATGACAGCCCGGCGATGGGCGGGCGGCATCTGCTGCGCCTGTTGCCGCTGGACATTCCGGGCGAACAAGAGGTGACGGCCCCGCTGCTGGCCATCAGCCCGCGCCCCACGGAACGCGGCAGTTTCACCGATTTCTTCGGCAACCCGACCGAGGAAATGGCCTTGATGAGCGACCACAGCAAGATTGTCTTTACCGCTACGGCACGGGTGAACCGCAGCTTTGCCGGGCCGGGTGATGATGTATCGGGCCCGCTGGCCACCCTGCCCGCGGCGCTTGCCGCATGGCGGGAACTTGACGGCACGTCGCCGCATCATTTCCTGCATGCCTCACCGCGCATCCACCCCGCCGCCCCGATGACCGACTATGCCCGCGCCGCCATCAAAGGGGCGCGCAGCGTGCGTGGCGCGGTCGAGGCTTTGGGCATGGCGCTGCACCGCGACATGACATTCGATTCCCGCACCACCACGGTCGATACCCCGCCGGACGAGGCGTTCGAGCGCCGCACCGGCGTGTGCCAGGATTTCGCGCAGGTGATGATCGCGGCGCTGCGCGGCATCGGCATCCCGGCGGGCTATGTATCAGGCTTTCTGCGCACAGTGCCGCCACCCGGCAAGCCCCGGCTGGAGGGTGCGGATGCGATGCATGCCTGGGTGCGCGCCTGGTGTGGCCCCGAGGCGGGATGGGTGGAGTTTGACCCCACCAACGCCTGCCTTGTCGGGGCCGATCACATCGTTGTCGCCTATGGCCGCGATTACGGCGATGTGGCCCCGGTGGCCGGGGTGCTGCGCATTTCCGGCAAGCAGAAAAGCAAACAGGCGGTGGATGTGATCGCGCTGTAGAACCGCCCGCAGCCCGCGATTGCATTTCCCGCCCCTGCGGCTTATCTCGGGGCAACCTGACGCGACCGAAAGGCCAGCCGCCGATGAACTGGATCTCGAACTACGTCCGCCCCAAGATCAACTCGCTGTTCTCGCGCCGCGAGGTGCCCGAGAACCTGTGGACCAAATGCCCCGAATGCGGGACCATGCTGTTTCACCGCGAACTGGCCGACAATCTGAACGTCTGCACAAGTTGCGATCATCACATGGCAATCACTCCGCGCGAACGGTTCACCGCGCTGTTCGACGGTGGCGTGTTCGTCGAGGTGAAGGTGCCCGAACCGCTGACCGACCCGCTGCAATTCCGCGATCAGAAGAAATACCCCGAGCGGCTGAAGGCGGCACAGAAAGCGTCGGGCGAAAAGGATGCCATGCTGGTGGCCGAGGGCGACATGGGCCGCACGCCCATCGTGGCAGTGGCGCAGGATTTCAGCTTCATGGCGGGTTCCATGGGCATGTATGTGGGCAATGCGATCATCGCGGCGGCGCAGCGGGCGATTGCGCTGAAACGCCCGATGGTGCTGTTTGCCGCCGCCGGTGGCGCGCGCATGCAGGAAGGCATCCTCAGCCTGATGCAGATGCCGCGCACCACGGTGGCCGTGCAGATGCTGCGCGAGGCGGGGCTGCCCTATGTCGTGGTGCTGACGCATCCGACGACGGGCGGCGTGACCGCCAGCTACGCCATGCTGGGCGATGTGCAGATTGCCGAACCCAATGCGCTGATCTGCTTTGCCGGGCCGCGCGTCATCGAACAGACGATCCGCGAAAAGCTGCCCGAAGGGTTCCAGCGCGCCGAATACCTGCTGGACCACGGCATGCTGGACCGCGTGACCCATCGCAAGGCGATGAAGGATGAACTGGTCACGATCCTGCGCATGCTGACGGGCCAGCCCCCGGCGATCAAGGGCGATCTGCCCCCGCCAGACCCCTCGCCCGAGGTGGCTCCGCAGCCTTCCGAACCCGCCAAGGCCCCCCAGGCGTGAGCGCGCCCTCCGACATCATCCTGCAACGGATGATGGCGCTGCACCCCAAGGTCATCGACCTGACCCTGGACCGTGTGCACCGCCTGCTGGCCGCACTTGGCCACCCCGAACGCAGTTTGCCCCCGGTGATCCATATCGCCGGGACCAATGGCAAGGGTTCGACCCAGGCGATGATCCGTGCGGGGCTGGAGGCGGCAGGGCAAAGCGTTCATGCCTATACCTCGCCGCATCTGGCGCGGTTTCACGAACGCATCCGGCTGGCGGGGGAACTGATTTCCGAACCCGCGCTGGCGGCGCTGCTGGATGAATGCGTGCAGGCCAACGGGCCGGATTCCATCACCTTTTTTGAAATCACCACCTGCGCGGCCTTGCTGGCCTTTGCCCGCAATCCGGCAGATGCCGTGCTGCTGGAGGTGGGTCTAGGCGGGCGGCTGGATGCCACCAATGTGGTGGATCGCCCGGCGCTGACCATCATCACCCCGGTCAGCATCGACCATCAGCAGTATCTGGGTGACACCCTGCCCGAGATCGCGGGCGAAAAGGCCGGGATACTCAAGCGCGGCGTGCCCTGTGTGGTCGGGCCCCAAAGCCCCGAGGGGCTGGCGGTGATCGAGGCGCGGGCGGCACGGCTGGGTGCAGCGCTGCTGGCGCATGGCCAACACTGGCATGCCTTTGCCGAGCGTGGCCGGATGGTGTTTCAGGACGAAAACGGCCTCTTGGACCTGCCCTTGCCCAACCTGCCGGGGCCGCATCAGATCGACAATGCCGGGGCCGCCGTCGCCGCCCTGCGCCATCTGGGGCACGGGGCGGCGGCGTGCGAGGCGGCGGTCAGCCGCGCTTTCTGGCCCGCCCGCATGCAGCGCCTGCGCCACGGCCCGCTGGTGGATGTTGCGCCAATGGTGGAGCTGTGGCTGGACGGTGGCCACAACCCCGCCGGGGGGCAGGCGGTGGCGGCAACGCTGGCCGCGATGCCCGCGCGGGACACGCATCTGATCTGCGGCATGCTGAACACCAAGGACATTGGCGGCTATCTGCGCCCGCTGGCCCCGCATGTGACCCGCCTCCATGCGGTGTCGATCCCCGGCGAGGGGGCTACCCTGCCCGCCGAGGCCACCCGCGACGCGGCGCTGGCGGCGGGCATGGCGGCAGAGGTGGCACCGTCGGTCGGCGCGGCGCTGGCGGCGATTGCCGCTGACGCGCCGCAGGCCCGCGTGCTGATCTGCGGATCACTCTATCTGGCCGGGGCCGTGCTGCGCGAGAACGGCTGATCGGGTAAAAATCTTGGAAGCTCTCTCGCCCGCCCGATGTTGCGCCGGTCGAACCGCGCCGGGGGTTTCACACCTCCGGACCCCCGTGGGATATTTTCAGACAGAAAATGAAGGGCTACCGGCAGTTCACGCCAAGTGCGGCCTGAAGGCGGCGACCACCTGTTCATAGACCGCGCGCTTGAAGGGCACGATGCTGGCGACCATTTCATCGGCGCCGATCCAGCGCCATTCTGAAAACTCGGGGTGTTCGGTGGCGATGGCAATCTGGTCATCGCGGCCAAGGTAGCGGAACAGGAACCACTTCTGTTTCTGGCCGCGGTATTTGCCGCCCCAGACCTTGCCCAGCAATTCCGGTGGCAGGTCATATGTCACCCAGCCGTCGGTCTTGGCGACGAATTCCACCAGATCGGCGGTGACGCCGGTTTCTTCCCACAATTCGCGCAGGGCGGCGGCGCGGGGTTTTTCGCCGTCATCAATGCCGCCCTGTGGCATCTGCCAGGCGGGTGTGGGGTTGTCCAGCCGCTGACCGGCAAAGATCAGGCCCTGCGGGTTGATCAGCACGACGCCGACACAGGGGCGGTAAGGCAGGCTGCTGGGGTCAATCGCATCGGGCATGGGGATGGTCCGCTGAAACAAAGGGGCGCGCCGCGGGTGGCGCGCCCTGTGATCTGTGCGGCGCGGCCGGTCAGGGCTGCGCGGCAGTCTCGGCGGCCAAAGGATCGGCAGCGGGGGCGATGGCCGACAGGCCCTTCAGGATATCCACCGCATAGGCCAGTTGGTAATCCTCATCCCGCAGCTTGGCGGCCTCTTCGGCGCGGGCGCGTTCCTCTTCCAGCAACTGCCGCTCATCCTCGGACATCGAGTCATTGGAAAGGGTGCCGCGCAGATCGGCCTCGGACCGGCCTGCGTTGGCGGCGGCCTCTGCCTCGGCCTCTTCGGTGGTCAGTGCGGGTTTCGGCGGCGGCTGGTTCACGATGATGTCGGGGGCCACGCCAAGCGCCTGGATCGACCGTCCCGAGGGCGTGTAATAGCGTGCCGTGGTCAGCCGCATGGCCCCGTCACCGCGCAGCGGGATCACGGTCTGCACCGAACCTTTGCCAAAGCTTTTTGTGCCCACAACAATGGCGCGGCGGTGATCCTGCAAGGCGCCCGCCACAATCTCGGACGCCGAGGCAGAGCCGCCGTTGATCAGAACCACCAGCGGCTTGCCATCGGTCAGATCGCCAGCCGTCGCGTTGAACCGCTCGCCATCGCTGGCTTCGCGCCCACGGGTCGAGACGATCTCACCCTTGTCGAGGAAACCGTCGGACACCTTGATCGCCTGAGTCAGCAGCCCGCCCGGGTTATTGCGCAGGTCGAGGACAAAGCCGTTCACCTTGTCCATCCCGCCCAGTTCCTCGACCGAGGTCCTGATGCCCTCTTCCAGCCCCGGATAGGTCTGGTCATTGAAAGTGGTCAGGCGGACCACAACCGTATCACCCACCACGCGGCTGCGCGCCGCCGTCAGCTTGATCGTGTCGCGGATGATCGACACGTCAAAGGGTTCTGCCGTGCCTTCACGCACCACGGTGATGATGATCTCTGACCCCACCGGCCCGCGCATCAGTTCGACCGCCGCATCCAGCGTCAGGCCCAGCACGGATTCGCTGTTCACATGGGTGATGAAATCGCCGGCCTGAATGCCCGCCGCTGCCGCCGGCGTATCGTCGATGGGAGAGACGACTTTGACGAAACCCTCTTCCTGCGTCACCTCGATGCCCAGACCGCCGAACTCGCCGCGGGTCTGCACCTGCATGTCGTCGAAATCCTTGGGCGCAAGATAGCTGGAATGCGGGTCAAGGCTGGTCAGCATGCCGTTGATCGCCGCCTCGATCAGCTTGTCTGTTTCCACCTCTTCGACATATTGGCCGCGAATGCGTTCGAAGATATCGCCGAACAGGTCAAGCTGTTCATAGACCGAGGCGTTTCTTTCCGCCTCCTGCGCGATCAGGGGGCCTGCGACCTGCGTTGTCAGCAAAGCGCCCGCCACAGTGCCGCCCACGGCGGCCATCACGAATTTCCTCATCACCCGTCCTATTCCCCGATTGCTGCGAACCATTCCGCCGGATCGACCGGCGCGGCCCCTTGCCTGAGTTCCATATAAAGCGTTTCCGACTCACGCGCGCCACCGCCATCTTGCGCCGATCCCAGAAACTCGGTCACACCCGGCTCTCCCCCGCCCATCAGGCCAAGGGGGGCGCCTGCGGCAATGACCTCGCCCACATCACCATAGACCGTCTCAAGCCCGGCCAGTATCAGCAGATAGCCCCCGCCGGGCTCAAGGATCATCACATTTCCGTAGTCAAGCAGCGGGCCACGGTAACGTATGGTCGAGGCCCAGGGCGCCGTGACCAGCGAACGGGGCCGCGCGCCCAGCACCACGCCGGGGCGGCGCACCCCGGCGGCATCGGATTCGTTCGCGCGGCGCAGCACGGTGCCCAGAACCGGCAGCGGCAACGTGCCGCGCGCGGCGCTGAAATCACGGATCGTGCCGGTTTCGCTGTCGTCCAGCGTCAGGCCCCCGGCAAACGCCTCCAGCGTGTCGGCGCTTTCCAGGAGGCCGCGCAGCACGTCGGGGTCTTCGGTGAAACGCTTGGGCAGGGTCGTGCGGTCGGATATGGCCTGGCTCAGCGCGGTGCGGGCGGCTTGTGCCACCTGCAACCCGTTGGTCAGCGTGTCTGCCGCCCCCGCCTGCAAGGCACGCAGGTCGCGCATTTCCTGCAATTCGCGGCGCAGTGTTTCCGCCTCGGCCTGCAGGGCGGGGGTCACTTCGGTCAGGATCATGCCCGAACGCGCGGTGCCCAGGGGGCCCGAGGGGTGCAGCAGCAGCAGCGGCCCGGGGTCAGCCTCCATCCGGCTGAGAACGCCGACAATCTGGGCCACGCGTTCGCGCTTTGCCTCGAATTGCAGGGCCAGCGCCGCCTCGCGGATGCTTGCCTGCCGCAAGCCTTCGCGCAGGGCGGCCAGACCCTGTTCATAGGCGCCGATGGTGCGGGTCAGCGCCGCCACGCGGTCACGCGCGCCGGTGGCCTCATCCAGCGCGGCGACGGCGGTTTGCAGGTCGGCGGCGGCGGCTGTGGCCTGTTCGGCGGCTGTGAGCGCAGGCCCGTCTTGTGCCGCCACCGCGCCGGGGGCCAGAAGCAGCGCAAGGGCCAAGGCCGGGGCTGACAGCGCGCGCATCATGCGATGATCAGGCTTTCGCCGGTCATCTCGGGCGGCTGCGGCAGGCCCATCAACGCCAGCAGCGTGGGGGCCAGATCGGCCAGCCGCCCGTGGCGCAACTGCGCGCCCGCAGGCCCGCCGGTCAGGATCACGGGCACGGGGTTGGTGGTATGCGCGGTATGCGGCCCGCCCGTCACCGGATCGACCATCATTTCGCAATTGCCATGGTCGGCGGTCACGATCATCGCGCCGCCTGCACGTTCCAGCGCCGCCAGCGCGCGGCCAAGACCCGCATCCACCGCCTCGCAGGCCGCAATCGCCGCCGCCAGATCGCCGGTATGGCCCACCATGTCGGGGTTGGCATAGTTCACCACGATCAGATCATAGCCGTGGTCGATGGCCTGCACGAAATGGTCTGTCACCTCGGGGGCCGACATTTCGGGTTGCAGGTCATAGGTGGCGACCTTCGGCGATTTGGCCATGTAGCGGTCTTCGCCGGTTTCCACCACTTCCTTGCCGCCGTTCAGAAAGAAGGTGACATGGGGGTATTTCTCGGTCTCGGCCAGCCGGAACTGGCTGCGGCCATGGCTGGCCACCCATTCGCCCAGCGTGTTGGTCAGCACCTGTTTGGGGTAGGCGGTGGTCATATAGGCATCATGCGCCTTTGAGTAATCCACCATGCCAAGGAAAGCCGCCCATGCGGGCCGCGGGCCGGTGTCATAGGCGCTGAACCTCGGGTCGGCCAGCGCCGACAGGATCTCGCGCGCGCGGTCGGCGCGGAAGTTCAGGCAGAAGAAACCGTCGCCATCGCTTGCGCCTGCATAACCTCCGATCACGGTGGGCGAGATGAATTCATCGGTTTCGCCCCGGATCGCGGCCGCTGATACCGCGCCTGCGGCATCGGTGGCGGCCTCGCCCTGCGCGTGCAGGATTGCCGCCGTGGCGCGGCCCACGCGCTCCCACCGATTGTCGCGATCCATCGCCCAATAGCGGCCGATCACCGTGCCGATGCGCGCGCTGGAAGGCAGGCCAACCAGAAGTTGCGCCAAATAGGTCAATGCAGATGACGGCGCCACGTCGCGCCCGTCAGTTATGGCATGAATGACCACCGGAACACCCGCCCCGGCCACGGCGCTGGCCGCCGCCATCAGGTGCTGGATGTGGCCATGCACCCCGCCATCCGACACCACGCCCATCAGATGCGCCGTGCCGCCCGAGGCCTGCAAGGCCGCGACAAAGCCCCGCAAGGCTGCATTCGCAGCAAATTCGCCCGTTTCGATTGCCAGATCAATCGCGCCCAGATCCATCGCCACCACACGGCCCGCGCCGATATTGGTGTGCCCCACCTCGGAATTGCCCATCTGGCCGCTGGGCAAACCCACATCAGGGCCGTGGGTGATCAGCGTGGCATGCGGGCAGGTGGCCATCAGCCGGTCAAAATGCGGCGTGGCGGCCAGCAGCGGCGCATTGGCCGTTGGATCATCGCTCAGCCCCCAGCCGTCGAGAATGCACAGGACAACAGGTTTGGGTGCGCGCATGAAGGGGCCTTTCGCTGTGTTTCACGGGTTTTACGCCTGCAACGGCCACAGGGCAACGCCGCGCGCGCCCGGCCGGTGATTTTACGCCCGTGCGGTCAGTCCTTGGGCCGCTGGCCCGCCGCCTCACGCAGCCGCGTATCGACATCCTCGCGCGACCGGCCCACCAGAAACTCGTCATAATGCACGATCATCGTGGGTTTCGGCGCGGTGCCACGGCTTTGCGCCCAGCGTTCGGTGTAGCTGGCGAAGATACCCCGGCGGTTGCCGGGACGCGTCGCTCCGTCAGCAAGGCTTTGCAGTGACACCAGTGGCCCCGCATAGTTGCACTTCAGATCGCCGTTCACCCAGACCCGCAGATAACCATCTGGCCCAGCAGAGAAATTCGTGTTGACGACCAGATCAACCCAGCGGCCACGGTTCTGTTCCATGCTGAACAGCTTGCAGATATTGCCGAAATTCTGCGCCGCGCCCCAGCCCCGGCTCACGCGCATGTCCTCCAGTTCCACCACCACATCGGCGGGCTCTGCGGAACGCGCGCAGATCGCCGGGTCGCAACTGGCCCAGTCGCCGCTGCCCGCGGGGATATGCACGATGCGAAAGGCGGGGGGCTGCGCGCCCTCCAGCTTCCACTGGCCAAAGACGGTGCCAAGGGATGTGTCGCGCGTCACAGCCCCGATGTTGTCGTTGTAAAAGCTCCAGCCATACCAGATGTCGCGGCCCACGCGCGCCTTGATGCTGCGGTCAAGTTCGCGGATCTCGGCGCGGTAACGCGCGGTGCCACAATCCGACCCGCCGCAATCGCCGTCGCGCAATTCAAACCGCTCGCTGACGGCACCACGGCGCACAGGCTCGCCCGGCTGGGAAAAACGGAAAGCGTGGGGGGCGGGGCTGAACAGACGCTCATGCCCGCGCGGCGCTTCGGCACGCGAAGCCACGCCCGCCCCACCCCCGGGCAGGGTGACGGTAATCTGCTGGCCACAGGCGGCAAGGCCAAGTGTTGCGCAAAGGGAAACTATCAAGAACCGGAACATCGCATCTCCTGGGGCAAATCGCTGCGCTGCGGAATGTCAGATCGGGGCCAAAAAACCGGATGCACGCGATGTTCTTGACGGGTCGGTTTCCCGGGGTCAAGGCCATAGGTGGGCAACATTGTGGCAGAAAAAAGGCAATGCAACCAGGGCGCGAATCACCAAAAATCCTGTCTCGTCTTTCGCTGCCAGATGTTGCTGAACTGCGAACAGTCCGCACAAGATATGCGCTTTATCCCGCGACTGTAGCACAATTGGCACGACAGGGGCGAAAGCCCTGACGCCACAATGATTTCACTTTAAAGAAACAGTCCAACCATATATTTTCATTACAAAATAATTGGGACAAAAAACCAAGCGAGGCAGCAAATGGCAAGAATTAGCGTGTTCGGTATCGGGTATGTTGGCGTGGTTTCGGCGGCATGTCTGGCGAAGGACGGACACACCGTCATCGCCGTGGACGTCGATCCGGGCAAGATCAAGTCGATCAATGACGGCCTGTCGCCCATCGTGGAAAACGGGCTGGACGCATTGATTGCGGAAGTGGTTGCGGCAGGCAAACTGACCGCGACGAACGATGTGCAATATGCCATCGACAACAGCGACGCGAGCTTTGTCGCCGTGGGCACGCCCTCGGCACCCGACGGCTCGGTCGGGCTGACTTATGTGGAAGGCGTCTGCCGCAACATCGGCGCGGCGCTGGCGAACAAGTCGTCGTTCCACTCTGTCATCATCCGGTCAACAATCGTGCCGGGCAGCTGCGAGGCGACCTGCATCCCGGTGCTGGAAAAAGCCTCGGGCAAAGTGGCCGGCACCGACTTCGGCATGGGCTATTACCCCGAGTTCCTGCGCGAAAGCACCGCGATCGAAGACTACTACGATCCGGGCCTGATCGTGTTCGGCGCGCTGGACAAGAAGACCGGCGACTTCCTGACCGCGCTGAACACCGGGCTGAACTGCAAGATCCACGTCGTTGACCTGCGCACCGCCGAGATGGTGAAATACACCTCGAACACCTGGCGTGCGGTGAAAGTGACCTTCGCCAACGAGATCGGCAACATCGCCAAAGCCTCGGGCCTTGATGGCCAGACGGTGATGGAGATCCTGTGTTCCGACGAAAAAGTGGCGATGTCGAAATACTTCATGCGCCCCGGCTTTGCCTTTGGCGGATCCTGCCTGCCCAAGGACGTGCGCGCGCTGCGCTACCTTGCCAACTCGACCGGCACCAATGCCCATCTGCTGAACGCGGTGATCGAGGCGAACGAGGCCCAGATCCAGCGTGCCGAAGCGATGGTCGAGGCGTCGGGCGCGGCCAAGGTCGGCTTTGTCGGCATCAGCTTCAAACCCGGCACGGATGACCTGCGCGAAAGCCCGCTGGCGGAACTGGCCGCGCGCCTGATCGCCAAGGGCGTGGAGGTCGGCATCTATGACCCCTACGTGTTCGAGGCCTATGCGGCCAACAACTCGACCGCCGGGCGCGGCAATGACGTGATCCCCGATCTGAAAGACCGCATGGTCGAGGATCTGGATCACCTGATCGGCGACTCGGGTGCCATTCTTGTGGGCAACTTCTACAAGAACACCGTGGGTTCGCTGGAAAAGGCCGCCCAGACCCGCCCGGTTCTGGACCTGACGCGCATGAAGCGCGACATGGTTTCGGAAGGGCAATACCAGGGCATCTGCTGGTAAAATCAGATGATCACCGCGCTCACCCACGGGGCCTATTTTGCGGTCATTGTCCTGCTCTATTCCCTGATCCCCGAGGGATATCTGGGCGAGTTGCAGTATGCCACGAACACGATCTTCATCCTGGGGTTCCTCGGGACGTGGCGCTACAGCTGGGCGGCGATCAACTTTACGCGGGCGGCGATCTTTCATGTGATCGTCTACCCGCGCCGCAAGGCAAAGGCATTTGCGCGCTTCACGGCGCGCAATACCCGGTCACACGCCTATTTCCTGGTCACGACCTACATGGTGGAACCGGAAGCCACGATCATGTGCTATCGCGCATTGTTTCTGGCGGCGTCCAAGGCGCGCGACGGGGCAACCGTCGTCGCCTCGGTGGTGGACGGGGCGGATGAGCGCCTGATCCGCGAGATCTTCCATGCGGCGCGCGAGGACATGTCGCGCGTCGAACTGGTGATCGACCGCATCAAATCAAAGGGCAAGCGCGACGCGCTGGCCCGCACCCTGAAGATCATCGCCAAGTTCGAGCCGACACCGCAGGATATCGTGGTGTTTGTCGATGGCGATACCTGCGTGCCCGCTGACATCGTGGCGCAATCGGCCCCGATGTTCACCAACCCCAAGGTAGGCGCGCTGACCACTGACGAAGGCGTCATCATCCACAAGAAAAACCTGTTCCGCGACTGGTTCATCCTGCGCTTCAACCAGCGTCAGGTGATGATGTGCTCTATGGGGCTTTCCCGTCGGGTGCTGACGCTGACCGGCCGCATGTCGATCTTCCGCGCCGATCTGGCCACCAACCCCGAATTCATCCGCCAGATCGACTATGACTATCTGGACCACTGGCGGCACGGCCACGTGAAATTCCTGACCGGCGACGACAAATCCACATGGTTCTGGCTGCTGAAAAACGGCTACGAAATGCTGTATCTGCCGGATGTGCGGTCGTTCTCGATGGAAACGCAGCCGCGCCCGACCTTCTATGAAAGCTCCAAAGTGCTGATGGTGCGCTGGTTCGGCAACATGATGCGGACCAACGGCCGCGCGCTGAAACTGAGCCCGAAACTGATCGGCGGTTTCACCTGGTGGTCGATCATGGACCAGCGGGTGTCGATGTGGACCACGCTGGTCGGACCGATTTCGGTGCTGATCGCGGCGGTGACGCATTCGGCATCAGTCATTCCGCTGTATATCGCCTGGGTCATGCTGACGCGCTATATCTTCTGCGTGATCATCTCGGCCTTCCGCGGCTCCTGGTTCCCCGTGACGCATCCGCCCATTCTTTACTTCGGGCAGGTGGCCGGGGCCATCGTCAAGACATTCGTTCTGTTCCGGCTGGATCGCCAGAAATGGACGCGGCAGGGCGCCGCGTCGCGTGGTCCACGTCTCAGCCTTGTCGCGCGTGTGATGAACATCGAATCGACGGTGCATCACGGCCTTGCGCTGGCCTGGCTGGCCGTCGCCGTCCTGTTTATCGCCAAGATCTAGCCCTGTGTCTGGCCAAGTGAGAAAGCAAACATGAGCGATCCATTCACAGTCCCCCGCCAGACCCGCCGCCGCGAGCAGGTCGCCGATCCACGACAAGCGGCCGTCGCGGTGCCCGAGGCCGCAGCGGCCTCTGCCGCCCCACCTGCGGAACAGGCCAAGGCCGTTCCGCAGGATTTCGTCTATGAGACGGAACATCCGGTGTTGCCGATCCCGTTCAAGGTGCAGCTGGGCGAACACCGGCTGGACGGGGTGCAGCTGTCGGTGACGGCCGCCTATGTCGCCATCGAGGGCAAGCTGGACCCGGCCTGGAAAGGCTACAAGCAGGTCGTGGCCATGCAGTTCGACTTTCAGGGCTTCAGCATCAACCTGTTCCCCGAAATCGTTGTGGCCGGGTCGCGCGAAGACGGCGAAATGACCTTGCAGTTCATGGACCCGGCAGGCGCGCATCTGCCGCAGCTGCGCTACATCATCAACAGCTATATCGCAGGCGATGTGGTGTCACTGGGCGGCATGATGGCCTATACCGGCCCCACCCAGATAAAGGCACCCAGCAATATTGACAATACCGCCACCCGTTTCCGGGTGCGCAGCATCGGTGTTGCTGTTTTGTCATTGGCGCTGATGGCGGGCATGGGCACCGTGCTTTATTCGCGCCTGACCCAAAGCTACGAATCACGCCCGGTTTTTATTGAACGCACCGGAAATGAAATGAAAGCCACGACAGCCGGCCAGGTTTCATATCTGAATCCCGCCGCGAAATCGGGTGAAGTGGTTTTTTCGATCAATTCCAACTCGGGCGACGTATTGAACTTCCAATTGCCCTGCGATTGTGAAGTATCTGTAACTGAAGGAATTTTCGAAGGCGCAACTGTCCTTCCTATTGACCCAATTTTGTCATTCTTTGAGTCCAGTGTCGATGTCAGAGTGCAAACACAGATGAGCGTCGAAGGACTTGCGAAGGCTATGAACGGTGAAAACGCCTACCTGGATCTGAGCGATGGACGGACAATTCCCGTTCGCGTCGTTTTGTCCTCGGCCACCAATGCGGCGGCAATGCGGGGGGAACCCTTCGTGCCAGTCAGCCTGGTGGCAGAGGACGGGGTTCTGGGTCAGGACGATATTGGTAAATCTGCACGCCTGCGTCTGTCGAAATCAATTTTCGACGGCTCGTTTCCCAGCGTAATGGAGAAATCATGACCGGCATCTATCCCCTGATCATCTGCGGCGGCAACGGCACACGCCTGTGGCCGGTGTCGCGGACACAAAGCCCGAAACAATTCCAGAAGGTTGGCGACGCCACTTCGGCCACCTTTTTCCAGTCAGCGGTCGAGCGTCACCGCGGGCCGGGCTATGAGGCGCCCTGCATCGTGTCGGCCGCCCGCCACCGCGCCACGATTGCCGAGCAACTGGCCGAAATCGGCTGCACCGCACAGGTGATCCACGAACCCATGGGCCGCAATACCGGCCCTGCCGTTCTGGCCGCCGCGATGGTGTTGCAGGCACAAAACCCCGATGCGGTGATGCTGGTGGTGCCCGCCGACCATGTGATCGAGGGCGATCTGAACAGCACGATCCTGGCGATGCACAGCTCGGCGCTGGCCGGATTCATCATCACCTTCGGCATCAAGCCGCGCTATGCCGAAACCGGCTTTGGCTATATCACCGATGGCGGCCCGATGATCGAATATCCGGGCCTGCGCCAGGTTGACCGCTTTGTCGAAAAGCCGCCGACCCGCAAGGCACGCCTGCTAGTGGAAAGCGACATCGCCTATTGGGCCTCGGGCATCAGCATGTTTGCCGCCCGCACCATCATCGAGGAATATGAAAAGTTCGATGCCGCGACAGTGGCCGCCGTGCGCCGCGCGGTGTCCGAGGGGCGTCAGGCCCCTGACGGGCTGGAACTGAACGCCGAACATTTCGGGCAGGCCTTTGCAGGCCCCACCGAAAGCATCGTGTTCGAGAAGACCCGCCGCATCGCCCTGGCCCCGCTGGACGTGGACTGGAGCGACGTGGGTTCCTGGACGGCGATGTATGGCATCTCGAAATCCGACACGCAGGGCAACGTGCTGCAAGGTGACGTCATCGCTGTGGAAACCACCAATTCCATGGTGCGGTCCACCTCGCGGCTGGTGACGGTGGTGGGGCTGAAGGATGTGATCGTGATCGACACGCCCGATGCGCTGCTTGTGACCCGCGTGGGCCATTGCCAGAGCGTCAAGAAAGTGGCCGAATACCTGAAGGGCGGCAACCGGGTCGAGGCGGAACGCCATGTGCCCGCAGCAGCCACCGGCCCTGTGCGCGGTTTCAACGGCATGACCACCCTGTTCAAGAACGATGCGGTGGAAATGGCCTCGGCCCGCGTGATGGCAGGCACCACGCTGGAGCTTGACCCCACCGCACGCCGCGAAATCCTGGTGGCCAAGGGTTCGCTGATCGTGGCGACCATCGAGGCGAATGTAACGCTGGTGGCCGGGCAACGGCTTGATCTGCCGGGGGCCATGCCCGCGGTGCTGGTGAACACCGGTGATGTCGAGGCCGAGGTGCTGGTCACGACATTGCACGGCCAGACAGCCGTGCAGACAAACGAGGCTTATGCCGAACTGCCGGTGGCGCTTTATGCCTGACAAGCCGCAGCACCCCGGTCGGCCTTTGCGCTGGTTGACCGCAGCCCTTGCCGCGCTGGCCCTTGCGGCTGGCCCGGCGCTGGCCGTGCCAGATCAGCAAAGCATCGAACTGGGCCTGCGCCTGAAACAGCTTGAGGCGCGGCTGGCAGAACCCGCCGCGCACGACCTGAGCGTTGCGGCATTGATCGCGGAATCGGGTCTTGGCGCAGTGGTGACGCCCGACACCGCTGCGGCGGCGCGCCGCGCCGAACCCGCGCCCTTTGCCGCCGCGACCGAGGTGCAGCGCATGAACATGCGTCTGTCGCTGACCATGCTGTCGCAGGCCTACGGCGCCGAGGACAACGCCGATATCCTTGCTGCACAACCCGCGCCGGACACCGAGGCACTGGTGCTGCGCGAAGGCCGCGTCACACTGGACGAATTGCGCCGCGTCTTGCAGGACAACCGCATGCAGCGCGTGGCGCTTTCTGGCCCCCTGCTGCTGCAGGTGCCGCTGGTGATCTGGTCGGGCGCAAGCCTGCACCTGCGCCCGGGCGAGGTTCTGGAAATCAGCCGCCCCGCCGGGGCCTTCATCGTGAACTTCGGCCATCTGGACGTGCAGGGCGCAACCATCGCGTCGGCAGGCGACGCCAACCCGAAAAGCCCCGATTTCATTCCCTTCGTCACCTCGGCCGATGGGGGCACGGTGCAGATGCAGGGCGGGCGGATCACCGGGCTTGGATTCGGCAACACCCTGAAATTCGCGGGTTTTTCAATCCTGCAAGGCGCGCTGCGCGGCACGGGCCGCGAAAGCTGGGTCGAGGGCAGCACGTTTGACGATGTGAAAAGCGTGGTCGTTGGTGCGGCCAGCGACGTGGCCCTGCGCGGCAACCATTTCCGCGACATGCGCAGCCGCGCGCTGATCCTGTCGCGCAGCCGCGATGCAATGGTCGTGTCGAACCTGTTTTCCGGCGTGATGCCAGCCAACGCCATCGTGGTCGAGGAAGGCTCGGTCGGGGCCACCATCGCGGGCAACATCGTGCTCAGCGGCGACCGCGCCGGAATTGTGGTGCGCAACCGCAGCAATGGCGCGCGGATTTCCCACAATATCGTCTGGCACCGCAAGGGTGGCGGCATCAGCCTGGCCAAATCCGATTGCGGGCAGCTGTTTGAAAACCTGATCATCGACAATGGCCAGAAGGGCATCGAGGTGCGCGCCAGTCTGGGGGCCCAGGTGCGCGAGAACACCGTGCTCGGCAACCATTCGGCTGGCATCTGGGTGTCGGCCCAGCCCAAAGGCGCGGAAACGCTGCTCAGCGGCAATGTGCTGGCCGGAAACGGGTCTGGCCTTTCGGCGGCGATTGGCGAGCATATCCGGCTGGAGGGCAATGATTTCTCGGGCCAGTTCCCGCAGTTTCTGAGCGGCGATCTGTCGCCGCAGACGGCGCTGATCGCGGCTGATCTGCAGGGGGCTTCGCCCTTTGTGCTGACGGCGGGCGGCAAGGTGGTGGCAGATGCCGCGCCTTCGGCCTGCGAATGACGAAAGGTTTGCGATGATCCTGCACATTCCCCTGACGGCGGCGATCCTGCTGGCCTTGGCGCTGCCTGCCGCTGCGCAGATGTTGGCGCTGCCGATCCCTCCGGCCGAGGGCCAGAACCAGATCAGCGTAAAGGTGACGCCGGGCCTGACCCAGACGCGCAAGCTGCCGACAGCGGCCTTGCGGCAGGCCCGCAAGGACATGCTGGCCGGGCTCGACATCGGCGATGATGACCTGCGCGCGCTGGCCGATCAGGGCGACGGGCTGGCCGCGTTGCGCTATACCCGCCGTCTGGTGGCCAGCGATGCGGCAAGCGCATCCGACATTGCCTATTACGGCAGCCTCGCTGTCAGCACGGGCCGCGTCTGGGTTCTGCCCGACGCGGTGGCCGCCATGGCGCGACTGGACCCCGAAACCGAACCGGCAGAGCGGAAAAAGACCTATCTGGCCATGCTTTATCCGCATGCCTGGGCGGGAAATGCGCTGGCGCTGGATGCGGTGATCGACCTGAATGGCGAGGGGCGGCTGTTTGGCGCGATGTCAGAGGCGACACGGCAGAAGATACTGGAACAGGGCGAAAAGAACGGCGATGGCCGGGCCGCGCTGCGGCTGGCATTGCCCTTGCTGCACAAGCAAGGCCGCAGCGCCACCGAGACGGCGCAACTGCAAGATTACCTGAAACGGGCGCGCGCGGCGGGCCATCTGGCGGTGGCGACCACCGCGGATACCATGCTGGCGCTGCTGGCTGACCAGACGGCGGGGGCCGCAGTGACACAATGACGATCCGGGCAACATTCGCGCTGGCCTTCGGGCTGGCGGCACTCGCGGCGGCCCCTGTGGCCGCGCAATCGGTTTTCGGCTGCACCGATCTGGACGGTCGGCACAGCATGGCCAGCATCGAGGGGGCGAACGGCACTTTTTACCGGGTGAACCCCGATCTGCGCATGTTCCACGGCTTTTCCGATGAAACGGTGGATGATCTGGCCCGGCTGTCGCAAGCGCTGTCCGATCAGGGCACCACGCTGGTCTACATTCCGCTGCCCACCAAAAGCCTGGCCCTGCCCGACATGCTGCCGCAGCGGGCGCGCGACTACGGCTTTGACGTGAGCATGGCCACCACGCTCTACATCGACATACAGGACCGTCTGCGCGAAAAATCAGTGCTGACCGCCGACGTGCGCCGCGCGCTGCGGGCGGGGGGCAAGGATGCGCCGTCAATCTTTCAGGCCGACTACCGGCTGACCTCGGCGGGCGCGCAGCGCATGGCGCAGGCCATCGGCGAAACGATTTCACAAGCCCCGGGCTTTGCCGGACTGCCGCGCGGGCGGTTTGAAACCCGGCCCTCGGGCATGGTCACGCTGCCATCCGACATGCGCAGCGCCTTGCAGCGCCATTGCATGATCGCCCTTCCACCGGTGGAAACCGAAAATTACGCCACCGACCGGCTGCAGGCGGCATCGGCCAGCAATGAAAGCACCATTTTCGGCGGGCGGGCCGTGACGGCACGCGTGGCGATTGTCGGCACCGAGCATACCGGCGAGGCGGCGGTGAACCTGCCCGGGTTCCTGGCGCAGGCGACGGGGCTGGAGGTGCTGCAATATTCGGTCAATGGCGGCGGCAGTTTTGCGGCCATATCCTCCTACCTCACCTCGCGCGAGTTTCAAGAGGCGCGGCCCGCCTTTCTGGTCTGGATCAACCCGGTGGAAAACAATCTGGCCCAGTTCGGCGACCAGCCCCTGCGTGAGCTGATCGCAGCGGCGGGGCCGAACTGCCGCCTGCCCCTGCCCACGCTGGCGGGCAGCCGTGCCGATGTGGTGACGGCCGATCTGACTCCGCTGGACCGCAGCCAGAACTATACGCTGCTGGTCGAATCCGACGGCACGCAGGCCACTTCCGCCCGGTTCGAGTTTCGCGCCGCATCCGGCCTGATGCGCGCCAAGAGTGTCTACCGCCACCCCGATCAGGTGAAAACCGGGCGGTTCTACATGCCGATGTCGGGTCTGTGGCCGGAAGGCGCGCAGGCGGTGGATATCGTGCTGGATGTGCCCTTTGCCGGTTCCGCCCGCGTCACCGCCTGTTTTGACTGACCGCCCGCTTGACCGAAGGACGAATGATGAAACGGCATGCCCTGTTCCTGATGCCCGCGCTTGTGCTGTCTGCCGTGCTGGGCGCCATGCCCGCCGGGGCCCGCACGCTTGATCTGGCCTTCATGCCACCTGTGGTAGAGCCGCAGGATCTGTGCACCGACGCGGGCACCCCGGCCCCCGATGACCTGACGGTCGAAGGTGGCGAGGATGATCTGACCGATACGCAGCGCCTGCGCTATCTGGAACGCGACATCCGCAACCTGTCAGCCGAGGATGCCGGTCGCTGGTTCGATTTCATCCTGACGCTGATCGACTGGCGCAGCACGCTGGACCCGGAGTTTGGACCGACCGAGGTGCTGCTGGCCAAGATCGCCCTCTATATCGATGCCGGGCGGCTGGAGGAATTGCAGGCCGAGGGGCTGATCGCGCAGCTGCGGCAGGCCGGCACCGCGCTGGCCAATGCGCAAAAGATGGAACTGGCGCAATATTATCTGAACGGCATCGGCGTGGCGCAGGATCTGGACTATGCACGTGGCCTGATCCGTGACGCGGCCTATGGCGGCAATTCCGACGCGCTGATGAGTCTGGCGCGGATGGAGTTGCAGGGCAACCCGGTGGAAGGCTGGGATGCGCCGCTGGATCTGACGGTGACGCTGGCCTTTGGCGGCATGCTGGGCCAGATGAACGCGCAGGTCTGCGGCCATGCCGAGCGCATCGCGCGCGAATATCTGAATGGCGATGTGGTGTCCTTCAACCCCGATGTCGCCTATGCCTGGTATAAATTCGCCGCCGATCTGGGCGGTGCGCAGGGGGCCTGGCGGATCGTCGAGTTTCACCTTGATGCCGATGCCGCGCGCAAGGACAATGCCGAGATGATGAAGTATCTGCGCCTTGCGGTGCAGCGCGGCATCACGCTGGAAGATGGCCAGATCGAGCGGATCAAATATGCGGGCGACATCGACGAGGCAACGTTGAACACCATACTCGGGTTCAACTACAGCGCCGATACCGGGCGCAACCGCCCCTCGTTGTCGCGCTATTTCCAGCTGTCGGTCAATCTGGACGGGGATGAGGCCGATGACGAAAGCCCGTTTCTGGACTATCTGCGCGAGCTGACCCAGTTCGATACCGCCCCCGGCTGGGTGTTCACCACGCTGGCCAGCGAGGTGCTGGTGCGCAAGGGCCGCTGGGCAGGCGAGGCCGAAGCGATGGACCTGCTGGAAGAGGCGGTGCGCCGTGGCGACGGGCCGGGCATGCAGATGCTGGGCAAGATGCTGGTGCGCTACCGCGATGATCCGGCGCAGCTGAACCGCGCGGTGAACCTGCTGACCGAAACCGTCTCGCGGTTTGGGCTGATGACGGCGATGAACGATCTCGACACGCTGTATCGCTGTCAGGCCAATGATGCGCCACGGCTGGGCGAGGCCGACCTCTGGGCCCGCAACTACCGCGCGACCGAGGATGACACGGTGGATGTGTCACCGGGCGATCTGATCTCGCTTGACCCGTTCAAGAAACCCGAAATTCTGGCACAATTGCAGACGCAGGCGCTGGATGGACGCCCGGCCTCGCTTTCGAAATATCTGGAACGGGTGCAGCTTGACCCGAATGCCACGGCGGCGGCACAGCGGCTGTGGGCCGCGCGCACGAATATCTCGGATCAGTCGCTGGAATTTTTTGCCGAACTGGAATTCGCGCTGGCCTCGAACCCTGCCGAACGCGATCTGGCGGTGGAACTGTTCCGCCGCATCTATCTGAACAACGGTGTGACCTCGGCGCTTGACCTGGCGGTGGCGCTGACCGAGGACAATTCCCGCGATGCGGGTGTTGCGCAGGAAATCGTTGGCCTGCTGACCAAGGCTGCGAACCGCGGAGAAGGCGCCGCGATCCGCCTGAAGGCGCGGCTGCTGGCCGGACAGCAAAGTGAACAGGCCACCTATGAGGAACTGGCAACCATCATCGAAGAGCGTGGTGATTTTCTGGCCCTGATGTTCGCCATTCCCTACATCGCCAATGACCGCACCGATGACTACATCGACCGCGCGGTATCCTTGATGAACTGCTCCACCAAGGATGCAGATGAGTTGGGCGATGCCTATGCCATCATCCTGTCACCCGACCTGACCTACCATTGGCGGCGCATCGGGCTGGTGATGGAGGGCGGGCATACGTTGGCCAAACTGGCGCTGACAAACGGCCAGATGCAGCTGTTCGACACCGGCGCCGCCACCAGCGAGCGCGGCGTCTTTGCCCGCGAACTGGCAGAGGGCGACGCATCGGCCCAACGCAGCCTTTATGCATTGACCGCCGACCCCGATCTGGCGACCTATGATCCCGAGGCGGCGGCAGGGCATCTGCTGGCGCTGCTGGGGCAAGGCACCGCAGATGACGAAGCCTGGGCGCTGGCCCGCTACCGTCAGGCAGAAGGTGAGCTGCGCGACCTGATCGGGCGCAAGATCGACATCCGCAATGTCTTTGAGCGTGCGGCAACCCGCGGCGACATGTCGGCAAAGCTGGATTTCGCGCTGATGCTGCGCGCCACGGCGACCACGCTGGGCGATCTGCAAAATTCGGTCCGCTGGCTGAAAGAAGCGGCAGAGGGTGGCAATGTCACCGCCATGTCAGAATTGGCGCAGATGCTGGCCTTTGGCATGGGCGTGCCGCAGGACCGGCGCGCGGCCCTGACCTGGGCCGAACAGGCCGAACGTGCGGGCAACCCCGAAGCCACGGAACTGGCGCGTCTGCTGCGTCTGGAGAAGACCCAATGAGACTGCACGCCCTGGCCATGGCCGCCCTTCTGGCCACCCCAGTCGCCGCATCGGCGCAGGACAGTTTCACCTGCGCGGCCGCACCCGAGCCGGTGATGAGCCTGGCCTACGGCAGCCGCTATGCCGAAGGTGACGCCAGCCGGTCGGAACTCGACACAACGGCAGATGCCGAGGCGGACGATGCCCTGCGCCCGATCGACGATTTTCTGCGCGACTTGACCGAAACCGCGAACACCGTGCTGGACGAGGGCACCGACAAGGCCGCCGTTGCCGATTGTCTGGTGGGCCAGATGGCGGCCTGGGCCCGCGCCGATGCGATGGGCGACCTGCAATCGCCGACTTCCAACCTGACCATCGGCGCGCGCATTGCGGGCTTTGGTCTGGTGCTGCTGCAAGTGCAGGATCACAGCCGGATGGAGGCTGAAAAGGCCGAGATCACCGGCTGGCTGCAACGCCTGATGCAGGCGCAGCTGGTGTTCTGGGAGGAAGAGGCCCCGGACGGTGCCCGGCAGGGCAACCTGCGCGCCTGGGCGGCATTGGCGGCCAGCACCACGGCGGCCTTGACCGATGACGCGGTGATGCGCGGCTGGGCGGCTTGGTCTGTCAGCTATATCCTGTGCAAGGCCGAGGCCGATGGCAGCCTGCCGCAGGAAATGAGCCGTGGCAAATATGCGCTGAAATATCAGCTGCATTCCATTGCGCCGATGGCGGTTTCGGTGCTGCTGCTGGACCGGCAGGGCATCGCCCTGCAAGGCAGTTGCAGCAATGCGCTGGCCCGGATCGTGGGCTTTGCGGTGGAGGATCTGGCCGAGGGCCGCATCACCGCGCAGATCACCGGCAAGACGCAAAGCTTCTTTGACGGCACGGATGAGCTTGAGGGCTTTCACCTGGCCTGGCTGGAAGCCTATCTGCTGCTGGAACCGGAAGGCGCAAGCGCATTGAACCAGCTGGCCGAAACCTACCGCCCGCTGAATTTCTCCAAGCTGGGCGGCAACCAGACGCTGCTGTGGCAGGCCCTGCGCTGACCGGGCCCGCGCGGCGGCAGGCCCGGATGCGCTAAAGTTCCTGCCAATGCACACCGGCGGCGGGGATCGTGACACCGGCATGGGTCACGGGATCGGGGTTGTAGTTGAACCAGAACCGGCGCGCGCCACTGTCGCGGCAGCGCAGGCCCTGCGGCAGGTCAAGCGTGGCGATGCCCCGTTCCGCACACAGGCCGCGCAGGATGCGCGCCAGTGCCTCCTCATCCGGCCAGCCCGCCAGATAGCGCAGCGCGCCTTGGCCAACCAGCGCAGGCCAGCCATCGGTGGTTGCCTCGGCCACCTCTGCCGCTTCACACTTCTCGCGCCAGTGCAGGAAGTTGCCACCCTGCGCCAGCGGCACGGGCAGATCGGGCGGCAGGCTTTCCACGCGGGCCACGGTGCATGCCAGACCCGGCAAGTTGGGCGGCAAGGGCACGGGCGTGGCAAAATCGGCGGTCTTGGCATTGCTGCGCGGCCCGATCAGCGCCGTGCCGGTGTAGCCAGTCAGGGCCCCCAGCAGCGCGGGTGACAGTGTGGCCACACCGGGGGCCAGCACCAGCCTGTAGGCCGAAAGATCAGCGGTATCAGGCGGCAATATGTCCACCGACAGGCCCAGCGCGCGCAGGCCCCGGTAGAAGTGGAACACCAGCCGGAAGTAGTCGAAATCGCGGCCCTGCGGCTGGGTCTGCCAGGCCCAGGCAGAGGCATAGTCGAACACCAGCGCCACCGGCGCGGCTGTGGGCTCCACATCGGGCATTGCCGCCAGTTCGCGCGCCACCTGCCCGGCCTGATCATGGGCCGGGGCGGCGACCGAGTCTGACCGCAGCAGCCCCGCATGCATCTGTTCCTGCGCGAATGGGGCCTGCCGCCAGCGGAAATAACACACCGCCTCGGCCCCATGGGCAAAGGCCTCCCACGCCCAAAGCCGGGCCATGCCGGGCAGCGGATCAGGGTTGTAGGGGGCCCAGTTCACCGGGCCGGGCTGCTGTTCCATGATCCACCAGCGGCCCCTTCCCACAGCGCGGTAGATGTCATGGTGAAAGGCCTGAAAATCCGGGTCGCCCTGCCGCGCGAAATGGCGCTTGTGTTCCGGCGTCACCTCCAGCCGGTCGGACAGAAAGCCCAAGGGGTAACTGTCCCAAGACGCGATATCCAGATCGGCCCCGGTGGCGAAATGGTCAAACTCGGTGATCCGGCCCATGTAGTTATGCGCAATGGGCGCATCGGTGTGGCGGCGGATGATGTCGGTTTGCAGGCGGTTGAAACCGGCCACCTCATCTGACGCGAACCGCCGGAAATCCATCACATGGGCAGGGTTCGCCTCGGTCACGGTCAGGTTGGGCAGGCCGATCTCGTCAAACCCTGCGTAGTCCATCGACCAGAACACGTTGCCCCAGGCCCGGTTCAGCGCATCGGGCGACTGGTATTTCTGCGCCAGCCAGTCACGGAAGGCACCCAGCGCCGCGTCGGAATACGACAGCGTGGTGTCATGGCAGCCATATTCATTGTCGGTCTGCCAGGCCGCCACATGCGGGTTGGGTCCATAGCGTTCGGCCATCAGCCCCACGATCCGCGCACATTCGGCGCGGTAGGGCCGGTGGCTGAAGCAATAGTGCCGGCGCGAGCCGAAACCGCGCGGGCGGCCCTGCGCATCCATTGCCAGCATGTCGGGGTGTTTCGTCACCATCCAGCGCGGCGGCGTGGCGGTGGGGGTGCCCAGGACCACTTTCAACCCCGCCGCCCCAAGGGTTTCAATCGCCCGGTCCAGCCAGCCCCAATCCATCCGGCCCGGTTCAGGCTCCATCCGCTGCCAGGCGAACTCACCGATCCGCACCCATGTCAGGCCCAGATCGGCCATGCGCGTGGCATCGGTCGCCCATTGCGGCTCGGGCCAGTGTTCGGGGTAATAGCAGACGCCCAGCGTGCGTTTCAGTGTCACAGGATCACCCGGTGTTCGGCCTGCCCACGCGCGACGCCGGTGGCCGTGAAGGTTTTGCCCGCATCAGGATGCGCGGATTTCGCCGCGTCATCCATGCCTTGCAAGGCGGTGGTGCAATAAAGCGTTGTCATGTCCGGCCCGCCAAAGGCCGGGCAGGTGGTATGCGGGGCGTCGAAGCTCACCGCATGCAGCGCGGCCCCGTCAGGCCCATAGGCCGCCACCGACCCGGCCCCCCACAGCGCCAGCCACAAGACATCCTCGCTGTCAATCACCGCGCCGTCAGGGTCGAACCCGCGCCCGGCAAAGTCGAGAAACACCGACGGTTCGCCCACAGGCCAGCCATCCGCATCCAACGCCACGCGCATCACCTGCCCTGTGGCACTGTCGGCAAATTGCGCGGTCCGGCCGTCAGGGGTAAAGCAAATGGCATTGGGGATGGAGAGGGCGGGGTAAAGCCGCCGCAACTCACCCTTGAAATAGCGGTAGATCGCGCCCGCCCCGGGTTCGGCGTTCTTGCCCATCGTGCCGATCCAGAATCCGCCCTGCGGGTCGGCCCGGCCATCGTTCGACCGGGTGGCAGAGTTGTCAGACTCCAGCCGGCACAGGTCATGGCGCATGCCGGTGATCAGGTTGAAGCGGAACAGCATGCTTTCCGACGCGATCAACAGATGGTCGCGGTCGATCCAGCCCGCCGCCGACACATGCTCGGCAAAGCGCCATTCCTCGGGGCCTTCGGCGCTTTGCGTCAGCAGGCGGTTGCCGGTGATGTCGAACCAGTAAAGCTGGCCACGCAGCGGGTGCCACAGTGGGCCTTCGCCCAGTTGGCAGGGGCGGGTATCAAAGATCATAGCGATGCGTCCCATGCAGCGACCAGCGCACGGGCGCGGGCCGAAACCTCAGTCGCGGTCAGGCCGGGCGTGTAAAGCGCCGTGCCAATGCCAAACCCATCCGCCCCGGCCTTGACCCATTGGGCAAAGTTCGACGCCCCTGCCCCACCCACGGCATAGACCTTGCAGCCTGCGGGCAGCACCGCGCGGATGGCCTTCAGACCGTCAGGGCCAATCAACGAGGCGGGAAAGATCTTCAGCCCGTCCGCCCCGGCGGCAAGGGCCGCAAAGCATTCGGTCGGGGTCATCACCCCCGGCCAGCTTTGCATGCCTGCGGCCTTGGTCGCGCGGATCACTTCGGGGTTGCAGTTGGGCGACACGACCAGCCGCCCCCCGGCAGCGGCCAGTTCTGCCACCTGATCCACCGTCAGCACCGTGCCCGCACCGATCTGGGCACGGTCGCCAAAGGCCTTCACCATCGCGGCGATGCTGGTGAACGGATCGGGCGAGTTCAGCGGCACCTCCAGCGTGGTGATGCCCGCGTCGATCAGCGCCTCGGCCACGGGCAGGGCATCGGCTGGCGTCAGGCCACGCAGGATGGCAATCATGGGTCGGGTCATCGGGTAGGCTCCATGGCGGGGCGGGCAGCGGCAAGGCCCGCGATGGTGCAGGCGGCGGCGGGCAGGATGCGGGCAGGCACGCCCTGCGCATGCAGCGCCCCGGCATAGGCGGCACACAGGGCATCGGCCCCGATCAAGGCGACCTGCTGGCCCAGCCAATAGGGCCGCGCTGCGGCAAGCTCGATGCCGATCAACAGGCCCGACAGGCGCGACCGTGCGGCGGCAGGCGTCAACCCGGCAATCAACCCCTCGGCCCGCAGGGCAAACAGGCGGGCGGCAATCTTTTCGGGGCGTGCAATGGCATCGGACAGGGCGGTGGCAAAGGCCGCCTCGTCCCAGTCTTTCGTCGCCATGCCGTGCCGCAGCACCGATTGTTGCGACAGCAGGGCAAACATCTCGCCGGTCATGTAGGTCTGGAAGCTGACCACCTCTCCCGCCGACACCTGCACCCATTTCGAATGGGTTCCGGGCAAGCACAGGATGCCGTCAAAACCGGGCAGCAAGGCCAGCGCACCGGCAATCTGCGTTTCCTCGCCGCGCATCACATCGGCGGGCGCTGCCTGTTTCAGCCCCGGCACCAGCCGCACGGCCAGACGCGCATCGGCGGTGGGCACGGCGACCAGCGAGGCGGCATCAAGCGGGGTGCAGGGCGTCGTGCGATAGGGGGCCTCCATCCAGCCCTGACGGCTGCCCACCATGCCGCAGGCCACCACCGGCGTCGTGCCCGCGCCCAGCCACGGGCCAGCCAGCCGCAGCAGGGCCGCCTCATACCCGTCGCGGGTCAGGCTGCCCATGCCGTCAGCCGATGACGCCTCGGCCAGCACGCCATTCGCACCCATGGCATAGGCACGCAGATGGGTGGTGCCCCAGTCCACCGCGATCCAGTCGGCCATGATGCCGGTCATCCTGTCACCACCACGCCGCCGTCGATCACCAGCGCCTGCCCGGTCATCATCCGTGATGCGCTTGACGCAAGGAACAGCACGCCCCCGGCGATATCTGCGGGCGCGAGGGTGTCTTTCAGGCATTGCCGGTCAACATGCGCCTGCAAGGCTTCGGGTGTCACCCACAGATCCTTTTGTTTTTGTGTCAGCACCCAGCCCGGGGCCAGCGCGTTCACGCGGATGCGGTCAGGCCCGAAATCGCGCGCAAGGCTGCGGGTCAGGCCGTTGATGCCGGAATTGGCGGTGGTGTAGGCGGGAAAGCCGCCGTTCCCCATCATGTAGCTGATCGAGGAAAAGTTGATGATGCTGCCGCCGCCTGCCGCCTGCATGCCCGGAATCACCGCCTGCGCGGCAAAGAAATAGGCCTTGAGGTTGATGGCCATCGACCAATCCCAGAACTCTTCGGTCACGTCCAGCGTGGCAAGGCGCTTGTCATTGGCGGCATTGTTCACCAGCACCGTCACCGGGCCATGCGCCGCCGATGCCGTGGCAACGGCGGCCCGCAGGGCGGCAACATCGGTGATGTCGCAGGGGACGAACAGCGGGCGCTGGCCTGTTTCGGCCTGCATGTCGTCGCAGAAGGCCGAGGCATCCGACCGCTGCACGAAGGCCACCTTGGCACCCTGCCGCAAAAACGCCTCGGTCAGCGCCGCGCCGATGCCGGAACCGCCGCCGGTGATGAAGACAGAGGCACCTTTCAGGTCGGGAAAGATCGGCAGGTCGGTCATGGCAGGGCCTTTTGGCTGGGGTCGGCGGGGTGGAAACCGGGGGGCAGGATAGGGGTTGCACAGCGGGCGGCAACCGGAATTGTTACAGCCGCTCGCCCTCCACCACCCAAAGGGTCGCGGGCCAGGCGACCGGCAGCAGCAGACCCTGCGCCATCAGATACCGGCCCGACAATTCCAGCGGCCCGGATTTCAGCGCATTCGGCCCCCGGCTTTGCGGCGGCGCGTCCTGCGGGTTTTTCAGCGTGACGCGGTAGCGCACATCCGGGTCAAGCCCGGTCAGGCGGATCGGGCGAGGCAGGCTCTGCACCGACATTTCGGCCACGCCCGCCGTCAGGATGAACCGCGCGCCATCCTGCGCCAGTTGCATTTCCGCCGTCACCGCCGGGTCGGCCTGGTCCAGCCGCAGAATGTCTGCCTGCATCGTCCAATGCCGGTTGGCCTTCCACCAGGCCGTAACCTCTTGCAATGTTGCGGTTTCTGCATCGGTCAGCTCGCGCAGGTCCATCTCGAACCCCATATGCCGCTGCGCCGCCACATAGGCACGGAACGCCATTGGCAGGATACGCCCGGTGGTGTGGCTTTTGCGCGCGCCCACATGGCTGCCGGTGACGGATGCGGGCAGGAACAGCGCCGCGTCATGCTGCATGCGCAGGCGTTCCTCGGCATCAATGCAATCCGACAGCCAGACCCGGTGGGTGCGCGCCAGAATGCCCGCGTCGATGCGCCCGCCACCCGAGGCGCAGCTTTCAATCTCTACCCCCGGATGGGCTTCGCGCAGCCGGTCGAACAGCGCATAGGCCCCGGTGGTCTGCGCGGCATCGACCACGGGCAGCAGGCGGTTGTGATCCCATTTGATATAGTCGATGGCATATTCGGTCAGGATCGCCGACACCGCATCAAACAGGTAATCGCGCACCTCTGCCCGGCCCAGATCCAGCACCAGCTGGTTGCGGCCTGTCACCTGATCCTGCGGCCCCAGCATCCAGTCGGGATGGGCGCGGAACAGGTCTGAATCGGGGTTCACCATTTCCGGCTCGAACCAGATGCCGAAGGTCATGCCCAGACCATGCACATGGGCGATCAGCGGGTGCAGGCCGTCGGGCCATTTGTTGCGATCCACCGTCCAGTCGCCCAAAGACGTGGTGTCATCGTCCCGCCGCCCGAACCAGCCGTCATCCAGCACGAAACGCTCGGCCCCGATGGCGGCGGCACGGTCGGCAATCGCGGCAAGGTCAGGCAGGTTGTGGTTGAAATACACCGCCTCCCAGCAGTTGTAATGCACCGGGCGCGGGCGGGCGGCGTCGGGCCATTGCACCACCTCATCCCGGATATGGCGCTGGAATGCGGTGGCAATGCCGTTCAGGCCGCTGGCACTGAAGGCGGCGTAAAGCGGGGCGGTATCGAAATGCGTGCCGGGTTCAGTTTCGGCCCCCGAAGCATGGCCAAACTGCACAAGGCGCCGGCCATCGGGCAGTTCTTCGGCCACCATGCGGTGCCCGCCCGACCAGCCGTAATGCAGCGCAAAGGCGGTGCCGGCGGTATTGGTGCAGCCGGTTTCGGGCAGGATCAGATAGGGCGGGTGTTCATGGCCAGACCGGCCGGTGCGCGCCTCGCGCAAGCGGATGCCTGCGGTCCAGGCCACGCGGTTCAGATGGAATTCGCGCGTCCAGCGGCCCGAGACATCAATCATCTCGGTCGCGCGCTGCGGGGCGGGCAGCACCGGGGCCGCCAGCCAGTGCAGGCGCACCGGCGCATCCGATTGCAGCTTGGTCTGCAATGCGATCAGGCCGCCGGGCGTGGCGTCAGCCGTGTGGATCAGCGTCAGGCCACCATGGCGGCTGACCAGCCGCAGGTGGCCCGGCCCGGTTTCCGCATGGTCGAAAACAAGGGCCGGGTGCAGCGGCGTGCCATCTGCCGCCGCCAGCACAAGCCCCGGCTGGCCCTGAAACGCCCGCCCCGATTCCGGCGTCAGCGACACGGCTGGCAGCGCGTCGATCATGCCGCCGGTCAGGTCATTCCGGGTGGCCGCCACCAAGGATGAAAGGTCTTCGTCCGCAGGCAGCAGCGCACCCCAATAGACCACTTCGGGCAAGGCTCCAAAACACGCCAGCACCAGTGTTTGCGCGCCACTGTCCAGCCGCCAGCACTTCATTTCACCGCTCCCAGAGTAAGCCCGGCAATGAAATGCCGCTGCATGAGGAAGAACATGATCACCGGCGGCATGGCCGCGATGATGGAACCGGCCGATACCAGATGCCAGGCCGCCACCCATTGCCCGTTCAGCGAATTCAGCCCTGCCGTGACAGGCTGCGCCTCGCGGCTGGTGGTCAGAACCGTGGCCCAGAAATAATCGTTCCAGATGAAGGTGAAGATCAGCACCGACAGCGCCGCGATGGCAGGCCGCATCAAGGGCAGCACGATATACCAGAAGATGCGCAACTCGGTCACGCCTTCCACCCGCGCGGCCTCGATCAGCTCAAACGGCAGCGCCTTGATGAAATTGCGCATGAACAGCGTGCAGAACCCGGTCTGGAACGCAATATGAAACAGCGCCAGCCCGGTCGTCGTGTTGATCAGGCCCATGTTGTAGGTCAGGTCGCGCACCGGCACCATGAGGATCTGGAACGGCACGAAATTGCCCGCGACAAACAGGAAGAACACCAGCAGGTTGGACCGGAACTTGTAGATGCCCAGCGCAAAGCCGGTCATCGTCGAAAGCGCCACCGCCCCGATCACAACAGGGATCGTCAGGCGGAAGGAATTGAGGATGTATTGCGCCATGTCGGTGTTGCGGAACACATCGGCATAATTCTCGATGGCAAAGTAACTGGGCATACCGAAATAGTTGCCCTGCGCCAGATCGGATGCCGGGCGGAAAGATGTCACGGCGACCCCCAGCAAGGGCAGCAGCCACAACACCAGCGCCACCGGCAGCGCGGCCTTGTAAAGCATCTGGCGGGCGGGCGAGGTCTGTTCAATCGGTCTGGGAAACATCTCACCGCTCCGTTTCGTCGCGCCACATCTTCCAGATGAAGCCCGAGATGAAGATCATCATGATGCCGAAAAGCACCACGGCGATGGCCGCGCCATAGCCCATACGATAGCCGTATTCCGACAGCGCCTGTTCATACATGTAGTAGGACAGCACCCGGCTGGTGCCATAGGGGCCACCGCTGGTCATGATCGACACCAGATCGAACGACCGCAGCGCGCCGATCACCGTGACCACCACGGCAATGAATGTGGCGGGGCGCAACTGCGGCAGGATGACATACCACAGCATCCTCCAGCCCTTCGCACCGTCCAGCCGCGCCGCCTCTACCTGATCGGGGGCCACGTTGTTCAGGCCGGTCAGATACAGGATCATCACATAGGCGATCTGCGGCCACAGGCCCGCCACGATGATGCCATAGGTCACGAAACGCTCATCCGCCAGCACGGCGGTGCCAGAGCCAAAGAGGATCTCGGTCAGCTTGTAGAACAGGCCGAAATTGGGCGCGTAGAACCAGGCGAACATCAGGCCGACGACCACCTGCGAAATGACGAAAGGAAAGAAGAACAGCGATTTATACAGCCGGATGCCACGCACATTCTGGTTCAGGAAAATGGCGATCAAAAGCCCCGCAGGCACGGCCAGCAGATACAGCGCCAGCCAGATCACGTTGTTTTTCAACGAGGTGTAGAATGAATCATCATCGGCCAGCTCAACATAATTCGCTGTGCCGATCCAGACCCTCTCGCCCAGCCCGTCCCAGTCATAGAACGAGATCCACATGGATTGCGCGATGGGAATGATGACATAGATGGCAAACATCAGCATGCCGGGGGCAAGGAACAGCAGCGGCGCTAGACGGCGCTGGTTGGCTTTCCAATAGGCTGTCATGTGGGAAACTCCATCGGCAGGCGGTGGGCGGCGGCAGGATGCAGAAAGCGGGCGCAGGTTTCCCCGCGCCCGCCCCGGGGAGGTTACTTGTAGACCTGGCCGCGCACCTTCTCCAGCCGCTCCAGAATGGCATCCAGACGGTCGGGCTTGACCATGAATTCCTGAATGCCTTCCATGCCCGCCTTGGCCATTTCGGCCGGCGCGTCACGGTCAAAGAACTGCGCCAACGCATAGGCGGTCGAAATCGTCTCGAACCCGGCCGACAGGAAGGGATCGTCGGCGGGCACGGTGGAGTTCTTGTTGGTGGGCAACTGGCCCAGAGCCGCGTTCAGCTTGGTCTGCACTTCGGCATCCGCAACGAAAGCCAGGAACTTCTTGGCGTCTTCCACGTTCTTGGCACCGGCCGGGATATGGATCGTGTCGGTCGGGGCCTCTTCGGCGCGCGGGATGCCGGGGGTGATTTCCGGGAACACCATGAAGCCGAGGTTGTCATTGGTCATGCCGCCTTCCTTGAAGGTGCCGACAGCAAAGTTGCCCATGACATAGTTGGCCGCCTTGCCTTGCACCAGCAGCGCCGCCGCATCCTGCCAGTCGATCGCGGCATGGTTGGCGGTGATGAAGGGCTGGATGCGGGCGAATTGCGCGAAGACGTCCTTCACCTTCTGATCGGTCCAGGCCACCTTGCCCGCCGTCAGATCCATGTGCCATTCATAGCCATTGGTGCGCAGCGACAGATAGTCGAAGATGCCCGCAACCGGCCACAGCGCCGACGACCCGGTGGTGATGCAGTCGATGCCCGCCGCCTGGAACTTTTCGCAGTTGGCCACGAATTCATCCCAGCTTTTCGGCTCTTCCACACCCGCCGCCTTGTAGGCGTCGCGGTTGAAATAGATGCCCCACTGGTAGTAGGTGTAGGGCACGCCCCACTGCTTGCCGTCGATGGTCATCGACGCCTTGGCTGAAGCCAGGCTGTCGCTCAGGCCGTTCGCCTCCCACACATCGGATACGTCGATGAACTGGCCCGCGTTCACAAAGGGCGCCATCCGGTTGCCCGCATACCAGTTGGCCAGATCGGGCGCGTCGGTGGTCAGGAAGTTGCGGATCGCGGTCTTGTAACCTTCGTGGTCGAAGTTGTTCAGCACCACGTCGATATCGGGGTTCGCCGCCTCGAAATCGGCGATCAGCGCCTCGAACGCCGCCAGCGGAATGGGGTCGTAATCGGCGTTGTAGGTCAGCGTGCGCTGTTGCGCCATCGCCGAACCCGTCAGCAGCAAGCCTGCCAGAAGCGCCAGAGCGCCCCGTTGGAACTGGACCATGGTTTCCTCCCTTTGGTTCCATTATTTGAAACTTAGTCTTGAATATTGAAAACTATGCGGCGTAATGTTAGACCTGTCAACAGGGAGCACGGGGAAAGCGATGGGTGCAGAGGGCAACAGCGACGGCACGGTGGGCAAGGCGCTTGACGTGCTGGACAGGGTGGCACAGGCCGGGCGGCCGGTGCGGTTCACCGAATTGCTGGCCGATGCGGCCTATCCCAAAGCCACGCTCTACCGCTTTCTGCAAACCCTGACCAATCAGGGCATGCTGGCCTATGACCCCGACCGGCAAAGCTATTCGCTGGGGGTGCGGCTGGTGCGGCTGGCGCATGCCGCCTGGGCGCAAAGCAGCCTTGCACCCATCGCAAGGCCTTATATCGACATACTTTCCGCCGATGTGGGCGAGACGATCCACCTCGCGCAGCTTGACGTGGGCCAAGTGCTGTATGTGGACAAGCGCAATGCCGCGCGGCCGGTGGAGATGTTCAGCCAGGCGGGCAAGGTGGGGCCGGCCTATTGCACCGGCGTGGGCAAGGCGATGCTGGCCTATCAGACCGCCGATGCGCTGGACCGTGCGCTGGACCGCCAGTCGTTCCACCGTTTCACCGACCATACACTTACCAGCCGCGCCGCCCTGCTGGCCGAGCTTGAGGTGATTCGCGGCCGCGGTTTCGCCTTTGACGCCGAGGAACACGAGCCGGGCATCATCTGCGTTGCCGTGCCGATCCTGAACCGGGCGGGTCGCGCCATGGGGGCTTTGTCGGTCACATCCACCACGGCGCGCGCCTCGCTGATGGCTTTGGCCGCATTGGCACCGCGCATTCAACAGACGGCGGCACAGATTGCCGCCGAGGCGGAAAGCTGGCGCTTTCCCGAACAACAACAGGCATAGGGGGGAACATGTCGGGAGTGACATTGCAAAAGGTCGTCAAGAGATATGGCGATGCCGAAGTGATCCACGGGGTCGATCTGACGGTGGAAGATGGCGAATTCTGCGTGTTCGTCGGCCCGTCGGGCTGCGGCAAATCCACCCTGCTGCGCATGGTGGCGGGGCTGGAGGAAACGACGGGCGGTGCCATCCGCATCGGTGCGCGGGATGTGACCAAGGCCGACCCGTCAGAGCGGGGCGTGGCGATGGTGTTCCAGACCTATGCGTTGTATCCGCACATGACGGTGGCCGAAAACATGGGTTTCGGGCTGAAGATGACCGGCCACCCCAAGGCCGAGATCGCGGCCAAGGTGACAGAGGCCAGCCGCATCCTGAAACTGGATGATTATCTGGCACGCAAGCCCAAGGCTCTGTCGGGCGGCCAGCGGCAGCGCGTGGCCATCGGCCGGGCCATCGTGCGCGGGCCCGAGGTGTTTTTGTTTGACGAGCCACTGTCGAACCTCGACGCCGAATTGCGGGTGGAAATGCGGGTGGAAATCGCCCGCCTGCACCGCGAGATCGGCGCGACGATGATCTATGTGACCCATGATCAGGTGGAGGCGATGACGCTGGCCGACAAGATCGTGGTGCTGCGCAAGGGCCGGGTGGAACAGGTGGGCAAGCCGCTGGATCTGTATCACAACCCCGACAACCGGTTTGTCGCCGGTTTCATCGGCAGTCCGGCGATGAATTTCATCGCGGGCACGGTGGAACAGGGGGCCGTGCGCGCGCCGGGCTTGAGTGATGTGCCGGTGCAGACAGGGGTGGCGCTGCCCGGGTCGGGCGCGAAACTGGTCGTGGGCCTGCGCCCGCAACATCTGGCACTGGCGGCGGGCGCGACGCATAGGGTGGAGATGACCGAGGCTTTGGGCGGCGTGTCGTTCATCCACCTGTCGGCACCCGGCGGCGAAAAGCTGGTGGTCGAGGCCAAGGAAGACCCCTCGGTGCGGTTGGGCGACCGGGTGGGTGTCAGCTATGCCGCTGACAGCGCGCTGTTCTTTGCCGCGGATGAGGCGGGGCGGCGGATCAGGTAGTCGGCGCTCATCTGCCCTGCGGGCGACTTTGCCTGCCGTCTCAGCCGCGCTCTGCCGCCAGCCGTGCCTGTTTCTGCCGTTCGCGGAAACGGGCCTTGTCGGCGGGCGCATATTCATCGACGCATGCGGGGCAGGATACGCCTTGCTCATAGGCCGGGTGGGCTTTGGCTTCGGGCGCAACGGGCCGCCCGCAGGCGTGGCACATGGCATAGGGGCCGGGTTTCAACCCGTAACCCACCGACACGCGCCCGTCGAACACATAGCATTCGCCCCGCCAAAGGCTTTCCGCCTCGGGCACATCCTCCAGATATTTCAGGATGCCGCCTTTCAGGTGAAACACGTCCTCTACCCCCTGCCCGCGCAGGAAATTGGTGGATTTCTCGCAGCGGATACCGCCGGTGCAGAACATGGCAATGCGCTTGCCGGTGAAACGGTCCTTGTTGGCCGCCCACCATGCCGGAAACTCGCCAAAGGCCTGCGTGCCGGGGTCAACCGCGCCCTGAAACGTGCCGATCGCCACCTCATAGGCGTTGCGCGTGTCGATCACCGCCACATCGGGGGCAGCGATCAGTGCGTTCCAGTCGGCGGCGGCCACATATTGGCCAGTGCCCTGCGTCGGGTCCACATCGGGCTGGCCCATGGTCACGATCTCGCGCTTCAGCCGCACCTTCATGCGGGCAAAGGGCAGGGTGTCGGAGAAACTTTCCTTCCATTCCAAAGCATCACAGCCCGGCAGGGCGCGAAGATGCGCCAGCACGGCCGCAACCCCCGCAGCAGGCCCGGCGATGGTGCCATTCACCCCCTCGCCCGCGATCAGCAATGACCCTTTCACCCCCTCGGCCACACACAGGGCCTTCAGCGGCGCGATCAGCGCCGCCGGGTCGGGGAAACGGGTGAAGTGATACAGCGCGGCAATGGTCAGCATTCCCGCTGATTGCCGCCGCGCTCGCCAAATTGCAAGCCCCGGGTCATGACGCGGCCATTGACGAAGGCAAAAGCCCCCCTTACCCAAAGCCATTGGAATGTAACGGAGGCTGCGATGCGCCCCAACACTGACGCCCTGATCGTGATCGACGTGCAGAATGATTTCTGCCCCGGCGGCGCGCTGGCCGTGGCGGGGGGCGATGCGATCATTCCCCGGATCAATGCGTTGCTGGGGGATTTCCCGGTCAAGGTGCTGACGCAGGACTGGCATCCGGCCAACCACACAAGCTTTGCCGCCAACCACGATGCGGCCCCGTTCAGCCTTACCGAAATGCCCTATGGCCCGCAGGTGCTATGGCCCACGCATTGCGTGCAGGGCACGGCGGGGGCCGAATTTCACCCAACGCTTGACACCCATCCCGCCGATCTGGTGATCCGCAAGGGGTTCAACCCCGGCATCGACAGCTATTCGGCGTTCTTCGAGAATGATCGTAGCACCCCCACCGGGCTGGAGGGGTATCTGCGCACGCGCGGGGTCACGGCGATCACGCTGACCGGCCTCGCCACCGATTTCTGCGTGGCCTATTCGGCGCTGGATGCGGCGCGGCTGGGCTTTGCCGTGACCGTTCTGCAAGGCGCCTGCGGGGCGATTGATCTGGACGGGTCACTGGCCCGGATGCTGGCCGAAATGCGCGCCGCCGGTGTGGCGCTGGAGGCCTGATTGGGCAATAACCTGACGGAGAAAAGTCATGGCTGATATTGCCACCCGCGTTCACAACCACAAATGGAAGATCGACCCGATCGTGCGGTCGCTGATCGACACCGATTTCTACAAGCTGCTGATGTGCCAGTCGGTTTTCCGCAACAAGCCAGACACCAACGTGACCTTCAGCCTGATCAACCGCACCAAGACCATCCGTCTGGCCGAGTTGGTGGATGAGGGCGAGTTGCGTGAGCAGCTGGACCATATCCGCACGTTGCGCCTGTCGCGCGGCGAGTCGACCTTCCTGCGCGGAAACACGTTTTACGGCAAGCGCCAGATGTTCCGCCCCGATTTCATGGAATGGTTCGAGGGCATGCAGCTGCCGCCCTACCATCTGGAAAAGCGCGACGGGCAGTATGAGCTGACGTTCGAGGGCAAATGGCCCGAGGTCATGCTGTGGGAAATTCCCGCGCTGGCGGTGTTGATGGAGTTGCGCAGCCGGGCCGTGCTGGAACGGCTGGGCCGGTTTGAAATTCAGGTGCTTTATGCCCGGGCCATGACAAAGCTGTGGGAAAAGATCGAGCGGCTGCGGCAGATCGACGGGCTGAAGATCGCCGATTTCGGCACGCGGCGGCGGCATTCCTTTCTGTGGCAGGACTGGTGCGTGCAGGCCATGCAGGAGGGGCTGGGGCCAAAATTCATCGGCACCTCAAACTGCCTGATCGCGCTGAGGCATGAGGTGGAGGCCATCGGCACCAATGCCCACGAACTGCCGATGGTCTATTCGGCGCTGGCCAGGGATGACGCCGAACTGGCGCAGGCGCCCTATCAGGTGCTGGCCGACTGGCACGAGGAACATGACGGCAACCTGCGCATCATCCTGCCCGATACGTTCGGCACGGAAGGCTTCCTTTCCCGCGCGCCCGACTGGCTGACGACATGGACCGGCATCCGCATCGACAGTGGCGATCCGGCGACGGGCGCGGAAACCGCGATCCGCTGGTGGCAGTCGCGCGGCGAAGACCCGCGGCAAAAGCTGGTGATCTTTTCCGACGGGCTGGATGTGGGCAAGATCGAGGAATTGCACCGCCAGTTCACCGGGCGGGTGAAGGTGTCGTTCGGCTGGGGCACGATGCTGACCAATGATTTCAGGGGCTTGGTGCCGGATGACGGGCTGGCCCCGTTCAGTCTGGTGTGCAAGGCCGTGTCGGCCAATGGCCGCCCCACGGTAAAACTGTCGGACAACCCGAACAAGGCGATGGGCCCGGCCGACCAGATCGCCCGCTACAAGCGGGTGTTCGGCGTGGGGGATCAGGCGGCGGTGGAGGTGGTGGTCTGACGCCGCTCATCCGCCCATCCCAGGCGATTTCGCCGGACATGGCAGGACAGACCGGCAGGGAAAGATGCTGCCCTACCCCAGCACCTGCCCTGCGCACATCAATGCACGATCGATATGCTTTCGATGCACCGGGTCGGCCAGCGGCAGGCGTGGCGCGACCCAGCCCACCGAGGCCAGCGTGCGCATCAGGGTGAACAGCGTCACCTGTTCCGCATCGACCGCGCGCAGGCTGGCATAGCCAGCAATCAGGCTGTCGCGGATGGCGGGGAAATGCGGTTCATACAGGTTCTGCGACAGCACCGTGCCCAGATCGTAAAGCCGGTAGCCAAAGCCGCAATCGTCAAAGTCGATCAGCGTCAGCGCGCCACTATCCACAAACACATTCTCGCGCAGCACATCGGCGTGGATCAGGCCAAAGCCCGGCCCGGCTTCGGGCAGATCAGCCAGCCTGCCTCGCAGCAGATCGCGGGCCGCATACAAGACTTCGGCCTCGGGCGGGGTTAGCAAGGGATGCTCCCAGAACCGGCCCCAGAACGGAGCCTCGCCCAGCAGGCCCGCCCTGTCCCAGCGCGGGCGCTGGAAACCGGGGGGCAGGGCCAGCGCATCCGTGGCGTCATGCATCTGCGCCAGCAGACGCCCCAGCGCGTGATGCACCGCCGCCTGTGCCGCCGCATTGCCGGTCAAGGGCACCCGGGCCTCGCCCAGCGCGGCACCTTCCACCCATGAGATTGCCGACGCATGTTGCCCCGGCACATAGCTCGCCAGCAGGTCGCCCGACAGGCAGGGCAAGGGCCGGGGCACGGCCACACCTGCATCGGCAAGTGCCGCGCACCACCACAGTTCGGACCTGATCGCATCTGCCGACTGATATCCCGCCCGGTGCAGCCGCAGCGCGGCGCGCGTGCCATCGGCGCAGGTCATGGCGTAAACCGCGTTCTCGCGGTGACCCAGCAGGCGCAGGTCGCGCCCACCCCAGAAGGCCGCAGCGGCCTCAACGCTCATGCCGCAACCGGCGTTTCGCGCAGCGCCTGTTCCAGCGCGTCGATAAGGCTGTCGGCATTTTCCAGCGAAAATACCAGCGGTGGGCGGATTTTCAGGGTGTTCGCTCCGCGTCCGATCCGGTTCAGCAGGAACCCCCGTGCCACCATCGCCTCGACCAGATCGGCCACAAAGGCTGTGGCGGGCGTCATCGCATCATCCAGCACGAATTCCGCGCCAAAGAACAGCCCCGCACCCCGCACCTCGGCCAGCAGCGGGTGGCGCAATGCGCGCATCCTGTCCATCACATGCGCCGACACAGTGGCGGCCTGCGCCTGCAACCCCTCATCCGCCATCACATCCAGCACGGCCAGACAGGCAGCGGCCGACACCGGATTTCCGCCAAAGGTGTTGAAATAGCCGAATGCCTCGCGGAATGCGCCCATCACATCGGGCCGCGCCAGCACCGCCCCCACCGGATGCCCGTTGGCCATGGGTTTGCCCACCGTCACCACATCCGGCGCGAAACCCAGCCAGTCATGCCCCCAGAAGTGGCTGCCCACCCGGCCAAAGCCCGGCTGCACCTCATCCGCGATCACCAGCCCGCCCGCCTTGCGGATCACCGCAACCGTGGGGTCAAGAAAACCCGGGGCCACGGCGGGCAGGCCTTCATTGGCGAAAACCGGGCACAGGATCATGCCGGAAAAGCCGTGGCCTGCCGCCTCCAGTTCCGCAATCGCGCGGGCGACATGGGCGGCAAAGGCCTGCGCCTGTCCGTCAACGCTGCCACCCACGGGGCGCAGGCTGTCAGGTGCCGGCACGAACCGCACATGGCCCGGATAGCCCCCGATCGGCGGGCGGCGGGTGGACAGGGCAGATACAGCGGCGGTGTTGCCGTGATAGGTGTTGTCGGTGGCGATGATGCCGGTCTTGCCCGTCACCGCCTGCGCCATGCGCAGGGCGATGTCATTCGCCTCGGACCCGGTGCAGGTCATGATGGCCTGGCTGATGCCATGGCCCAGATGGCCGGTCAGCCGTTCGATATAATCCAGCACATTGTCGTGCAGGTAACGGGTGTGGGTGTTCAGCACCGCCGCCTGACCGGCAATCGCGGCCACCACGCGGGGGTGGCAATGGCCCACATGCGCCACGTTGTTATAGCAATCCAGATAGCGTTTGCCCGCCGCATCCCACAGCCAGACGCCCTGCCCCCGCACCAGATGCACCGGGTTGCGGTAAAAGGTGGGCACATTCGGCCCCATCAGCCGCGCGCGGCGGGCCAGCATGTCTTCGGTCATTCGTCCTCGCTGATTTTGCCGCGGGCGGCCTTCACCTCGCCGCGCACGGCCTTCGCCACCAGACGGCGGCGCTGACTGCCCAATGTGGGCTTGGTGGCGATGCGGCGTTTCGGGGCGACCAGTGCCGCGCGGATCATTTCCGCCAGCCGTTCGCGCGCCAGTTCGCGGTTGCGCGTCTGGCTGCGGGTTTCCTCGGCATGGATCACGATGGCGCCTTCGGTTGTCCAGCGCCGCCCGGCCAGCTTTTTCAGCCGCGCCTTGACCGGGGCTGACAGATGCGGGCTGCGTTCCGCCTCGAACCGCAATTCCACGGCGGTTTCCACCTTGTTCACATTCTGCCCGCCGGGGCCGGAAGAGCGCGAGAAATTCTCGGTCAATTCCCAGTCAGCCAGGGTGATATGATCATTGATGCGCAGCATGGGCGCAAACTAGCCGTAAAAGCGCGCGGTGAAAAAGCCCTTTATTGCAGCAGTCAAAGAGAAAGGGCCGCCTTGGAGGGCGACCCTTTCCGAGATCCAAGGAGATGAGCCAGTTAGGTTCAATCCCAATTGGTGGTCTGTTTATCCAGAGGGTTGCCCCTAGAAAACACCCCCTCCAACTGTCCCGACGCGTCTCTCCAACATCACTCTAGACACTGGATCACCTCCTTTCAAAAGTTGCCGATAAGCGAAGGTTGACACAGATTTGGTGTTTGTCAAAAGTTTTTACGCAACCCGTGCGGTCAATTTGGCAACGATCAGCCGGAATGGCAAAAGTGCCACCAAAGCAAGCGAAAGTTTGACGGACCAATCGGCCACCGCCAGCGACACCCAGAGCGGGGCCATTGGCCCGAAACCCAGCAAAGGCAGGGTTTCGTTGGCCCAGGCCACATCATTGCCGGGTTCCAGCCAGGCCAGCGCGGTGGAAAAGGCAATGCTGAAAAACAGGGCAGTATCCAGCGTGGATCCGATCAGCGTGGAAACCAGCGGCGCGTGCCACCAGGCAGCGTTGCGCAGACGGTCGAACACGGCCACGTCCAAAAGCTGCGCCACCAGAAACGCCACGCCAGACCCCAGCGCCACCCGCAGCGTGACCAAGGGGCCAAACTCGCCCATGATCTGCGTGCCGATCAGCGAACAGGCAACACCCACGGCAAAGCCCACCAGCACGACACGCCGGGCGGCGGCAGCGCCATAGACGCGGTTCATCACATCGGTGACGAGAAAGGCCAGCGGATAGGTGAATGCGCCCCAGGTCAGCCATTGGCCGAACAGGAACTGCACAAGGATGTTGGAGGCCACCACAATGGCGGCCATGGCAAGAATGCCGGGAAGATGGGTGCGGGTCATGATCATATCCGTTTTTTACAAGGTCGCGGAGACTTGGCCCCCACCATGGGGACGCGGGCCACTACCCCCCCTTGCCGGGCGATGTCAATCGTTCAGGCGGTATTCCACGATCTCGGTGCGCTGGAAAAACCGGAAATTGTCATCGGCGATCATGGTCAGGCGCAGTGCGCCGGTGGCATCGCGCCAGACCGACAGGCCTTCCAGATTGTCATGCCGCCCGACCCCGGTTTCCAGCAGGGTTTCCTCGGCGCTCAGGCCATCGGCGTCCAGCACGAACCGGCGCACGCGCGATGCAAATCCCAGCACACCGCGAAACTGCCGCTCCAGCAGATAGAACCGCCCGTCAGGCCCTATGTCGGCAGCCACCGGCAGGAACGACCCCCTGCGCGGCAGGCCAAAGGGCTGATCCCAATCCCCACCGCGGAAACGATAGACCGGAAAGGGCCGGTCTTCGCGCCCCGAGCGTTCGGGCAGGGTGTAAAGCGTGCCGTCCCGGTCCACCGCCAAAGCCTCCAGCGCGGAATTGCGCTGCATCGTGCGAAATGCCGGGTGCAGCGGCAGATTTTCGGCCGAGGCACCAAAGCGCGGATAGCGCAGCACGCGCGCGGCACCCTCGAACGACACATAGATCGCGCCATCCGGCCCCACGGCCATGCCTTCGCTGTCGCTGCGCGCGCGCGACAGCGGGGCTTCGGCATTGGCTTTCAGCAGTTCCATCGGGTCGGCGGTGACATCGGTGATGACGCCTTCGGCATCGCGGGTGATGCGGCCTTGCGTCCATGCGCCCCGATCCGACAAGGCGATGAAACCCAAGCCGTCCGCGGTCATCTCGATAGCCGAAAAGCCGCCGAACCGCTCGTCATCCATCTGCCAGCCATAGCTTCCCAGAAAGCCCTGCGCCGGTGCCTGGCTGGCAGAACTGTCAAGCCCCAGTGCCAGCACCAGCCCGGCGGCTAGCGCGAGGCGAGAACGTCGGCGCATTGTTGCGGCAGATCAGCCATGGTGAATTCGCGCGGCGTCTTGGCGCGGGGTGCGGGCGGGTCTTTCGGTTTCTTGGTGGGTTTCGGCGGGTTCAGATAATCCGTCACCCACCATGTCAGCGTATCGTCGCAGCCATTGCCGCCGTTGGACAATTCATCCACGGTCGGCGTCTGGGTCTGGCAGGCTGTTGCCCCTTTGGGGCATTTCAGCCGCACATGGAAATGCGTGTCATGCCCGGCCACGGGGCGGATTTTCTGCAACCAGCCCTTGTCCTTGCGGGTGGCGGTCTTGCACATCTCGATCTTCACCGCGGCGGCCACGAAAATACGGTCCACCCTTTTGTCCGACGCGGCGGCGCGCAGCAAGGCGTGGTGGCTATTCGTCCAGTTGTCCGTCACCGACCGCTGATCGGCTGACCGCACGGGGATGGAGCTGATCTTTTCCCGTTCCGCCCGGGTCAGATCAAGCCTGCGCGGCGGCAGCATCCAGATATCGGCATCCAGCCCGATCTGGTGGCTGGCGTGGCCCGATGTCATCGGCCCGCCGCGCGGCTGGCTGATGTCACCGATGTAAAGGCCCGCCCAGCCCACCTTGGTGGCTGCCACGCTCAGCTGTTGCACAAACTCCACCAGTTCCGGCTGGCCCCAGTTGCGGTTGCGCGACAGGCGCATCGCCTGCCATGTCGGCCCGGTTTCCGGCAGTTGCACCATTCCGGCGCCGCAGCCCTTGGCGTAACTGCCCACCGGCATCGGGGCCTGCTGCGAGGCGTCGCCCTGCGCGCCAAACAGCTTGTTGGCCAGTTGCTGCGCCTCGGCACCGCCCGCAAGGGACAGCGCAAGCGCCAGAGTCAGAATACGGATCATGTCAGCGCCTGTTCACCATTCGGTTTGACCCAGAGTAGCAGAACCAGCCCGATAAGGAACAGCCCGATCAGCGGGGCCGCCCCGATGCGCTGTGAACCGCTGATATCCGTGCTGACCGCGATCAGGAAGGGCGCAAGGAACGAGGTCGCCTTGCCCGCCAGCGCGTAGAGGCCGAAGGATTCGGTCATGCGGTCGGGATCGGATTGGGTGATCATCATAGTGCGGCTGGCCGATTGCAGCGCGCCGCCCGCCGCCCCGATCAGCGCGCCGAGGATGTAGAACGCAATGTCGGGCAGGTTGCTTTCGGGTGTCACCGCCATGCCGAACACCGTCTCGCGCGACACCAGCACCACGCCCAGCGCCACCAGCGTCAGCACAAGCACACAGGTAACGATCACCGGTTTTGGCCCATAGCGGCTGTCGGCCCGCCCGCCGATCCAGGCAAAGACCGCGCCCGTGACAGCCGCCAGGATGCCGAAAATCCCCACATCCCGCGTGGCCCAGCCCAGAACCCCCACCGCATAGATGCCGCCAAAGGTATACATGCCGTTGAGCGCATCACGGTAGAACATCGACGACATCAGATAAGCCGACAGGCTGGACCGTGCGGGCAGGCTGCGCAATGTCTGGCGCAGGTCGGGCCAGGCCTGCCGTGCCGCATCGCGCACGGTCAGATCGGTGGCCCGGCGCGGCTCGCGCACCCACAGGAAGAACGGTATCATGAACACGACATACCAGATCGCCGTCAGCGGCCCCACGGCCCGCGTGCCCTCACGCTCTGCCGGATCAAGGCCAAAGGCCGGCGGCTGGCCGAGCAGCGTCTTGCCCGCATTGCCATCCTCGAAGAACAGCAGCATCACCACCAGCGCCAGCACCCCGCCCAGATACCCGAAGGCCCAGCCCGATCCGGAAATGCGCCCCATCTGCTGCGGCGTGCCCAGGCTGGGCATCATGGCATTTGTGAAGGTGGTGGCAAATTCCATGCCGATCAGGCCGATGCCAAAGGCCAGCATGATCAGCCAGACATTGAAACCATCCGGCGCGGCATACCAGATACCCCAGGCCCCCAGCACATACATCGCGGAAAACGCCCACAAAAACCCCATGCGCCCGCCCGCGCGGTCAGCAATCGTGCCCAGCAGGGGCGAGCCCACGGCGATGATCAGCCCCGCCGCCGCAATGCCATAGCCCCAGACCGTCTGCGCGGATGTGCCGTCGCCCATCACCTGCGTGACATAGGGCGCAAAGATGAAGGTCAGCAGCAGCGTGTTGTAGGGCTGGCTGGCCCAGTCAAAGAAATACCAGCCCCAGATCCGTTGTCTTGCGCTTGCCATGTGAACCCCATCCGCTGCCCGGCGATGAAGCCTGAAATCCCATGGTTCTGCAAGCGCGGCAAAGCCTGCGGCGTCACTCGCCCCGCAGCGGTGGCCAGGGCCGCCCGGCATCGCCCGCGATCCAGGCCTGCACCCAATCGGGCAATACCGGGCTTTGCACCGGCTGGCCCATCGCTGCCAGCACCCGTTCGGGCGGCACGATGCCCGCGCCCGAGGTGACGGCGGACCGCAGCAGCATGTGGCTGGTGCATTCGGCCCCCTTCCACATGCTTTGTTCCATATACAGAAACCGTTGGTCCCAGCCGATGCAGCGGCTGTGCATCTCGATCCGGTCGAACAGCCGCACCCGGCGGCGGTAGCGCGTGGAATTGCCCGCCACCGCAATGCCCCAGCCATTCGCCTTGGTGACGGCATGCAGCCCGGTGCGCTGGCCCAGCGGGATGCGCCCCAGATCATACAGCGTCAGCGTGCGGCCGTTGTTCAGCTCCCTCCACGGGTCGATATCCTGCGGCCAGCAGATGTGGTGCGACACATGCGTGCCCAGGATCGGCAGCGGCGGCGCGTTGCGGAATTTCCAGATTTCCTTGAACATGCGGGCATAGGGATACATCGCGCACTCCTTTGCGCCCTCGCTGCCGCGTTGCGGCATCGGCGTCAAGCCGCAACGCGGCGGAACATGGTTGGTGGTTGCCCTTTGGTGTGGTGGGCATTACCTGTCGCTCTGGAAAACCTGTGCGGAGTGCGGACGTGGAATCGATCTATAAAATTCTGATGATGCTGCTCGGCATCGCGCAGTTTATCATTTTCGCACATATCATCATGAGCTGGCTGATCCAGTTTCAGGTGCTGAACCTGCGTCAGCCGCTGGTGGCGCAGATCTGGGATGGCCTGAACCGTCTGCTGGAGCCGGTCTATTCCCGCGTGCGGTCGTTTCTTCCCAACATGGGCGGACTTGATCTCGCGCCGCTGATTGTGCTTCTGGCCGTTTATGCGCTGCGCATCGTGCTGGACAGCAACAGGGCGTTTTTCTACTGAGATACACGCTCTGTTTGCCTTTCCGGTTCAAACCGGATGCGCTGCAATTGATCTACGGTTTCATGAATACCCCCCACAGCCTTCTCGCCTCGGTCTTCGGCTTTTCCGCCTTCCGCCCGGGGCAGGAAGAGATTGTCGATGCCGTACTGGCGGGCCGCAACACGCTGGCCATCATGCCCACGGGTGGCGGGAAATCCTTGTGTTTCCAGCTGCCTGCGCTGTGCCGTGATGGTGTGACTGTGGTGATCTCGCCCCTTATCGCGCTGATGCGCGATCAGGTGCGGGCCCTGCGCGAAGTGGGGGTAGAGGCCGGGGCGCTGACCTCGGGCAATACCGACGACGAAACCGAGGCGGTGTTTCAGGCGCTGGATCAGGGCCGGGTCAAGCTGCTGTATATGGCCCCCGAACGGCTGGCCTCGCCCGGCACCTTGGGCCTGCTGCGCCGCATCGACGTGCGGCTGATCGCGGTGGATGAGGCGCATTGCGTCAGCCAGTGGGGCCATGATTTCCGCCCCGATTACCTGCGCATCGGTGAATTGCGCCGCACGCTGGACGTGCCGCTGGCCGCCTTCACCGCCACGGCGGATGAGGAAACCCGGGCCGAGATTGTTACGCGGCTGTTCGACGGGCAGGCCCCGGCCACCTTTCTGCGCGGCTTTGACCGGCCCAATATCCACCTGGCCTTTGCGGTGAAAGATACGCCGCGCGCGCAAATTCTGGCCTTTGCCGGGGCGCGCAAGGGGCAGTCGGGCATCGTCTATTGCGGCACGCGGGCCAAGACGGAAACCTTGGCACAAGCGCTGCGCGAGGCCGGGCATGCGGCCTGCTTCTACCACGGCGGGATGGAGGCCGAGGAACGGCGGCGCGTCGAGGTGCGCTTTCAGCAGGAGGATGGCCTGATCGTCGTGGCCACCATCGCCTTCGGCATGGGCATCGACAAGCCCGACATCCGTTGGGTGGCGCATGCCGATCTGCCCAAATCCATCGAGGGCTACTATCAGGAAATCGGCCGCGCGGGCCGCGACGGTGCGCCCGCCGAAACGCTGACGCTGTATGGCCCCGACGACATCCGCCTGCGCCGCAGCCAGATTGACGAGGGCGCGGCCCCCGCCGACCGCAAAGAGGCCGACCATGGCCGGCTGAACGCGCTGCTGGGTCTGGCCGAGGCCACGGCCTGCCGCCGTCAGGTGCTGCTGGGCTATTTCGGCGAAACCTCACCCCCCTGCGGCAATTGCGACCTGTGCGACCGCCCGGTCGATGTGTTCGACGCGACCGAGGCGGTTCGCAAGGCGCTGTCGGCCATCCTGCGCACCGGCGAATGGTTTGGCGCGGGCCATCTGATCGACATTCTGACCGGCACCGCCACGCCCAAGGTCAAGGAACGCGGGCATGACCAGTTGCCCACCTTTGCCGTGGGGCGCGATCTGTCGAAACCCGCATGGGGTGCGGTGTTCCGGCAGATGATGGGCCGCGATCTGGTGCGGCCCGATGCCGAACGCTACGGCGCGCTGCGGATGACCGATGCCGCCCGCCCGATCCTGCGCGGCGAGCAAAGCATTTCGCTGAGGCGTGACACGATCCAGTCGGCAGGCGCGCGCCCCGCAGTGAAATCCTTGGTCAGTGACGAGGATGCGCCGCTTTTGTCGGCGCTGAAGGCCAAGCGGCGCGCGCTGGCCGAGGCGGTGGCGGTGCCCGCCTATGTCATCTTCACCGACCGCACGCTGATCGAGATGGCCGAACGCCGCCCGCGCGGGCTGGACGACATGGCGCATATCACCGGCGTGGGCGCAAAAAAGCTGGAAAGTTATGGCGCGGCCTTTCTGGCGGTGATCCATGGCGAAGCCGAGGCGCTGCACCCCCAGCGCCGCCGTCTGGCGGGGCGCGATGCGGGCGCGGTGTTCGACCGGCTGGCCGAGGTGCAGGTGCAATTGATGCGCGGGCTGGATGGCACAGGCAAACCGCTGAGCCTGCCGCAAGGCAGCCTGCGCAAGATCGCCGAGGCGCGCCCCTCCACCCTGTCCGACCTCGACCGCGTGGGCGACCTTGGCCCGCAAAAGATCGAACGTTTCGGCGAAGCCTTTCTGGCCGTGCTGCGCGACGCCTAGTTCAGGACCAGAATTGCCAGATTGAGCGCCGCCGCAATGCTGACCCACAGCGCATAGGGCAAAAACAGCAGCGCCGACAACCGGTCACGCCCCCATTCCCGCGCGATGAAGGCGACAATCGTGGCCAGCATGCCCGCAATCACCACCATCCCGCCCAAGGGCGACTGCATGCCGAAGAACACCGGCGACCACAGCAGGTTGAACGCCATCTGCATGACCCACAGCACCCGCTCGCCGCCATAGAGCGCCTTGCGCGCGCCCACCCAGCCGATCAGCACATAAAGCACGCTCCACACCGGGCCGAAAACCCAGTTCGGCGGGGTGAACCACGGCTTTTGCAGGCTTTGATACCAGTCTCCGGGCAGGTTTGCGGCCCCTATGGCACCACCTGCGGCAAAAACCGCGAGGATGAACAGGGCGTGGACGATGATGTGTTTCAGCGACATGAAACTCTCGGTTCAGGGAAAGGGTGCATGATGCCCCCCAACCCCGCCGGAACACAAGCGGTTCCACGATCCTCAGCCAAGGCCCGCAACCGCCCTTTCTTCGGCTGCTTCGATCATCGGCAGCGCGTCAGGCGGGCAATGGGCCGCCAGCGCCTCGATGATCACCGACTTGCGCAGGGGTTTGGTCATGTAGCGGTCGATCCCGGCGGCAAGGATGGCCGCTGCATCCCCGTCCATCGCATGCGCTGTCAGCGCCAGAATGGGCACGCGCCCCGCGCCGCTTTCCAGCTGGCGAATGGCGCGGGCGGCATCGCAGCCATCCATTTCCGGCATGGAGATATCCATGAAGATCAGGTCAGGTGCGATCGTCTGAAACAGTTCCACCGCCTCGCGCCCGTTGGCGGCAAATGTCAGGTCGATGGGCACATCCTTCACCATCTTGCGGAAGACGAGCTGGTTTGTGCGATTGTCCTCGGCTGCCAGCACGCGCATCCGGCGACCGGCGGCCGGCAGAGGTGGCGCCGGCGGGGCCGACGCCCGAACCGGGCCCGACAACGCCTGCAAACGGCGGTAAAGCTCTGACCGCAGCAAGGGTTTTTGCAGGATTGCCGCCAGGTGCGCAGCACCCTCGTCTTGCCGCGCCAGCACGGGGTTTGATGACAGCAGCACGACCGGCATCTGCCAGCCGTCGGCATGCAGCCGCGCGGCCAGCGCCAGCCCGTCCATCTCAGGCATTTCGTGATCGGTCAGCACCACGTCGAACCCGTCATCCGTCGCCAGCACAGCCAGCGCCTCGGCCGCCGAACGGCAAAGTGTGACTGCGATACCGCAGGGCGTCAGTTGCCGTTCCAATATGGTGCGGTTGATGAACTGGTCATCCACCACCAATGCGCGTTTCACTGTGACCGGAAGGCGGGGTGCGGCATCATCCTCGGCCACCGGCAGCGCCAGCCGAAAGCCGAAGCATGATCCGCGCCCGGCCTCGCTGTCGACCCAGACCACGCCCTCCATCCGCTCGATCAGCCGCCGGGTGATGGCCAGCCCCAGCCCCGTGCCCTCGAACTTGCGGTTGGCGGCGGTTTCCACCTGGTTGAACTCGCCAAAGATGTGGTCCAGATGTTCGGGCGCGATGCCGATGCCGGTGTCTTCTACCGTCACATGCAACTGCTGCTGGCCCGGGGCCGATTCCAGCCCCACCACGCGGATCAGCACATGGCCCTGCTCGGTGAATTTCACCGCATTGCCCACCAGATTGGTCATGACCTGCCGCAGGCGCCCGGGATCGCCGACATAGCGCGTGGGCAGGAACATGTCGAAATCGATCACCAGATCCAGCCCCTTGGCCCGCGCGCGCGGTTGCAGCAGCATGGCAACCTCGTGAATTGTTCTTTCCAGATCAAAAGGTTCGGGGTGCAGCGTCAGGCGTTCCGCCTCGATCTTGGAATAGTCCAGAATGTCGTTGATGATCACCAGCAACGCCTCGCCCGATGATTTTATCGTTTCGGCAAACAGCCGCTGTTCCTCGGACAAGGCGGTGTCGCACAGCAGTTCGGCCATGCCCACGACGCCGTTCATGGGGGTGCGGATCTCATGGCTCATATTGGCCAGAAAGGCCGATTTCGCGCGGTTTGCCGCCTCGGCTGCGATCCGGGCGGCATCCAGCGCGGCCTGCTGTTCCTTCAGTTCCGTGATGTCCACGCGCAGGCCCACGCGCCCGCCGTCGGGTGTGGCCTGTTCCAGCACGCGCAGCCAGCGGCCATCCTCCAGCCGCTGTTCCTGCATCGCTTCGGGGTTTCGATGGCTGGCCAGCCTGTCGCGCAGCCATTCCTCTTCACGCCCCACGGCATCCATGTGCTGCCCGCGCTCCAGCCCGAAACGCAGGATATCCTCGAACCGCGCGCCGGGCACCATGGCGGGGGCGGAACGCGGGTAAAGTTCACGGTAGCGCTGGTTGCAGGTCAACAGCCGTTCCTCCCTGTCATAGAGCACGAAACCATCGGGTATCGCCTCGATGGCCGCCCAAAGCCGCATCTGTTCGGTGATGTTCAGCGCAAGGCACACCATGTCGCCGTCGCGCGCGCGGCGGTCCACCAGACGCGCCCATTGGCCATTGGCAAACTGCACCACCACAGGCTCGATCGGGTCGCTGTCCCAGCGCGCCAGCATTTCGCCGCACCAGTCATCGACCGAGCGCGGCCCGATATCGATCAGCCCGCTGTCACCCGCCAGCCGCAGCACCTCGGGGTAGGTGATGCCGGGGGCCAGGCCCAGCCCCTCGAACGCAGACAGATAGGCGCGGTTAGCCACCACCATGCGGTAATGCGAGTCGAACACCGCAAAGCCATCGCGGATCGTGTCGATGGAATCCCACAGCCGCCGTTCAGCCATGACCGCAGCGGTATGCGCGCGTTCCAGATCGGTCAGGAAGCGCGAGTTCTGCGCCTTCACCTCTTCCGCCTCTGACAGGGCCACGCGCACCACGTGGCGCTGCTCGACAATCTGGTCAGACAATGACCGCGCATGCAGCGCCAGCTTTTCATTCGCGGCATAAAGCTCGCGCTGTTTCTGTTCCAGCAGCCGTTCCGCCGCCAGCCGTGCGCGCCGTTCCTTTGCCAGCCGCTCTGCGATATCCATCCGCCAGTCGCCCCGTCACCTGCACCAGCCACAGCCTTCTGCCGCAGCCGTCCCGCCGGGCACTCTGCGGCAACAAGATGAACCAAGGCTTAATGGCGGCAAGGCGCCTGCTGCTGCGCGAATCCTTGCCAAGTGAAGCACGCGCATGCGAGGGTGATGCCGTTGAATTCGGGAGGATTTCTGATGCGTGGATTGATGAATGCGCTGATGGCGGCGTCGCTGAGCCTCGCTGTTGCCGCTCCGGCTCTGGCGCAGGAAGTGGTGCCACCCAAACGCTTTGTCCTCAGCGCCGACACCGATTTTCCGGGCGGCGATCTGGCCACGATTCTGGATACCACGCTGGATGCCTGTCAGCGCGCCTGCCTTGCGAACCAAAGCTGCACCGCATTCACCTTCAACACGCGCAACGGGTCGTGCTTTCCGAAATCAGCCCCCGGCGACGCCGCATTCTTTCAGGGCGCGTTTTCCGGCAACCTGCTGACCGCTGCGGCGGGGGCCGAGGATCGGGCCGAAACACGGCGCGGTGAACTGACATTTTTGCAGGATTATGACATCGCCAATGCCACGGCGCAGGCCACCGGCCTTGCCAACCAGCACACGGTCAACGGCTATACCGCCGCCGAGCATCTGCAATCGGCACGCGATTCCGAATCCGCGGGCAACATGCGGCAGGCCGCGAATTTCACCGGCGCGGCGCTGAACATCACCGATTCCGCCGAGGATTGGGTGGATTATGCCCGCCTGCTGCTGGCGGCGGGGGAACCGAACACTGACCAGCAGCGCGCCTTCCGCGATGCGGCGGTGAATGCCGCGATCAACGGCTATCTGCGCGCCGAAAGCCCGGCTTTGCGCCATACCGCGCTGGTCTACATGGGGCAGGCGTTGGAAAAGACCGACCGTGGCAACATGACCGTGCAGGCGCTGCGTCTGGCGCAGGCCTTGCAGCCGCGCGATGATACGGCGGCCCTGCTGGATGACGCCATCGGCAAATACGGCTTCCGCATTGCGGAACATGACGTGCAGTCCGACAGCGCGCGCCCGCGCGTCTGCGCGACCTTCACCGAGGATCTGGTCGAGGCGGGGGTGGATTATTCCAGCTTTGTCCAACTGCCCGAACCCGGCCTGACAGTGGAAAAAGGCGGCTGGCGGCAGTTGTGTGTCGAGGGGCTGACCCATGGCGCGCGTTACAGCCTGACCTTCCGCGAAGGGCTGCCTGCTGCCGATGGGCAGACCATGGCAAGATCGGTGCCGCTGAATGTCTATGTGCGCGACCGCAGCCCCGGCGTGCGCTTTCCCGGCCGCGCCTATGTGCTGCCGCGCAGCGGCACCGCCGCGCTGCCGGTGGAAACGGTGAACACGGAAAAGCTGGACCTGTCGTTGTTCCGCGTGTCTGACCGCAACCTGCTGCGCGCCATGCAGAACGATTACTTCGGCACCCCGATTGCCGACTATCAGGAAGAATACTTCAACGGCGAGATCGGGGATGAACTCTGGTCCGGCACCGCCGATGTGGCGATGGAGGTGAACCGCGATGTCACCACCCGCCTGCCGCTGGATGAAGCCATCGCAGGCCTGCCCGCCGGGATCTATGCACTGAAAGCGGCTGTGCCGGGGGTGGATACCTACACCATTCCCGCGGGATGGCAGTGGTTCGTCGTGTCCGATCTGGGTGTCACCACGATGACCGGGGTGGACGGGCTGCATGTGTTCGTGCGGGCGCTGGGAACGGCGGGCGCGAAAGCGGGCGTGACGGTGGAACTGGTGTCGCGCGCCAATGCGGTGCTGGGCACGGCCACCACCGACGAACTGGGCTATGCCAGTTTCGCCCCCGGCCTGACACGTGGCACGGGCGGCGCTGCGCCCGGGCTGGTGGTGGTGCGCGAGGGCGATGCCGACATGGCCTTTCTGTCGCTGTCCGACCCGGAATTTGACCTTTCCGACCGGGGGGTTGAGGGGCGCGAGCCTGCGCCGCCGGTTGATGTGTTCCTGACGACCGACCGCGGGGCCTACCGCGCTGGCGAGACGGTTTACGCCACCGCTCTGGCGCGCGATACCGTCGCTGCCGCGGTGCCGGGCCTGCCGCTGACCGCCGTGCTGAAACGCCCGGACGGGGTGGAATATTCGCGCGCGCTGGTTGCCGATGGCGGCGCGGGCGGGCATGTGTTCGCGCTGCCGGTGGGCGGTTCCGCCCCGCGCGGCGTCTGGCGGCTGGAGGTTCTGGCCGATCTGGAGGCTGCACCACTGGCCGCGAAAACCTTCCTTGTTGAAGATTTCCTGCCGGAACGCATTGATTTCACGCTGGCCCTGCCCGAAGGCACGATCCGGCTGGGCGATGCCCCCGAACTGACGATCGACGCGCGCTATCTGTTCGGTGCCCCCGGTGCCGATCTGGCGGTGGAGGGCGAGGTGCTGCTGCGCGCCGCATCCGAACTGCCGGGTTTTGCGGGCTATGTCTTTGGCCGCCATGACGAGCCTTTCGATGCACGGCTGGAAGGGTTCTCGGGCGAGCGCACCGATGAAGGTGGCCGCGCCCTGCTGCCGCTGACCCTGCCCCAGGTTGACGCCCCGGGCCGCCCGCTGGAGGCCCGCGTGACCGTGCGCGTCGCCGAAGGCTCGGGCCGCCCGGTGGAACGGCAACTGACCCGTCTGGTCGCACCCGAAGCGGCGCTGATCGGTGTGAAGCCGATGTTTGACGATGTGGTGGCCGAAGGGACCGAGGCGCGGTTCAATCTAATCGGTGTCGGGCCGGGTGGCGTGGCCTCCCCGATGGCCGTGACCTGGGAACTGACCCGGATCGAGACGAATTACCAATGGTATCAGCAGTATGGCTCGTGGAACTGGGAGCCCGTGATTTCCCGCACCCGCGTGGCCGAAGGCGCGGCCGAACTGGGCACGGATGCGGTGGAAATCGCAGCCCCCGTGACATGGGGCGAATATGAACTGGCCGTGGAACGCAGCGATGGCACGCCTGCCGCGACATCGACCACCTTCTATGCGGGCTGGTATGCGCCCGCCGATGTTTCTGCCACCCCTGACACGCTGGAACTCAGCCTCGACAAACCCGCCTATCTGCCGGGGGAAACCGCGCAACTGCGCATCGTGCCGCGCGCTGCGGGAACGGCGCTCATCACCGTGCTGTCGAACCGTCTGGTAAGCATGCAAGCGGTGGAAGTGGCCGAGGGTGAAAACACCATCCCGCTGACCGTGACTGACGAATGGGGCGCGGGCGTTTATGTGACCGCATCGGTGCTGCGCCCGATGGATGTGGCGGCGGGCCGCAACCCCGCCCGCGCGCTGGGTCTGGCCCATGCCGCGATTGACCCCGGCGGCCGCAAACTGACCACCACGATTGAAGCCGCCCCCGAGGCCGCACCGCGCGGCCCGATGGAGGTGGCGGTGAAGGTGGAGGGTCTGGCGACGGGTGACACCGCCTATGCGACGATTGCCGCCGTCGATGTCGGCATCCTGAACCTGACCGCCTTCAAATCCCCCGACCCCGAGGGGCATTACTTTGGCCAGCGCAAGCTGGGCGTCGGCATCCGTGACATCTATGGCCGTCTGATCGACGGGCTGAACGGGGCCGAGGGCGTTGTGCGTTCCGGCGGGGATGCCGGGGCCGGTGCGCGCCTGCAAGCGCCCCCGCCGACCGAGGAGCTGGTGGCCTATTTCACCGGCCCGGTCACGGTGGGCGCCGATGGCTATGCCCGCGCGTCGTTCGACCTGCCGTCGTTCAACGGCACGGTCAGGGTGATGGCGGTGGTCTGGTCGTCGAAGGCGGTGGGTCAGGCCGAGGCTGATGTGCTGGTGCGCGACCCGGTGGTTGTGACCGCCAGCCTGCCGCGTTTCCTGTCACCCGGCGATGAAAGCCGCCTGCTGCTGGAGATCGTGCATGCCACCGGGCCTTCGGGGCGGATGGGGCTGGATGTGACGGCCAACGGGCTGACGCTGGGCAATGTGCCCTCGGGCTTTGATCTGGGCGATCAGGCAAAGGCGGTTTATGCCATTCCGGTGACGGCGGGCGATGTGGGCCTGCACACAATCGACGTGGCGCTGACCACGCCGGATGGCAAGCAACTGACCAAGCGCCTGACCATCCCGGTGCAGGTGAACGACCCGGAACTGGCCCGCACCAGCCGCTTCGACCTTGCGGCGGGTGAGACATTCACGTTTGATTCCAACGTGTTTGCGGGGCTTATCCCCGGTTCGGCCAGCGCCACCATGGCCATCGGCCCGATTGCCCGGCTGAACGCGCCGGGTCTGCTGGCATCACTTGACCGCTATCCCTATGGCTGCACCGAACAGATCACGTCCAAGGCGTTGCCGCTGATCTACTTCGATCAGGTGGCGCAGGCGATGCAGCTGAAAGGCGCCGAAAACATCAGCCTGCGCATCGAGCAGGCGGTGGCCGAGGTGCTGACAAACCAGACATCCGAGGGCGGTTTCGGGCTTTGGGGCCCGGCGCAGGGCGATTTCTGGCTGGATGCCTATGTGACCGATTTCCTGTCACGTGCCCGCGCGCAGGGCCATGCGGTGCCTGATCTGGCCTTCCGCTCGGCCCTGGACAATCTGCGCAACCAGGTGAACTACCAGCCCGATTTCGATGCCGGGGGCGAGGCGCTGGCCTATGCGCTGATGGTTCTGGCGCGTGAGGGCGCGGCGGCGGTGGGCGACCTGCGCTACTATGCCGATGTGAAAGGCGATGCGTTTTCGACCCCCATCGCCCAGGCGCAACTGGGCGCGGCGCTGGCCAGCTATGGCGACCAGACCCGCGCCGATGCGATGTTCCGCAAGGCGGGCGACCGGATGGCCTCGCTGACTCCGACGGAAACTGCACAGGTTTTCCGCGCCGATTACGGCACCAACTACCGCGACGCGGCGGCGGTGCTGACGCTGGCGGTGGAGGCCGGGTCAGAGGCGGTTGACCGTGCCGCGCTGACCGACCGCATCGCCACGCATTCCGGTGCACTGTCCACGCAAGAGGCGACCTGGGCGCTGCTGGCGGCCAATGCGCTGATCGACCGGCCAGCGGCGGATGGCATCACCATCGACGGCGCGGCACCGACCGGGCCTTTGGTGCGGGTGCTGGATGCGGCGGGGGCACCTGTGATTGTGGCCAACGGGTCTGCCAGCCCCACAACCTTGACGGTGACGACCTACGGCGTGCCGTCGGAACCGGAACCTGCGGGCGGCAACGGCTATGCCATCACCCGCACCTATTACTCGATGGAGGGTGAGGCGGCCTCGCTGGACGGGCTGACCACGGGCACGCGGTTGGTGACGGTGCTGGAGGTGACGCCCTTCGGTTCGGGAGAAGCGCGGCTGATGCTGGCCGATCCGCTGCCCGCCGGCTTCGAGATCGACAACCCCAACCTGATCGCGGGGGGCGAGATTTCGGCGCTGGACTGGCTGGATCTGCAAACCGAGGTGGCGCATAGCGAATTCCGGCAAGACCGTTTCCTGACCGCCGTTGACCGCTATGACAACCAGCCGTTCCGCGTGGCCTATATCGTGCGGGCGGTGTCGCCGGGGGTGTTCCACCACCCTGCCGCATCGGTCGAAGACATGTATCGCCCTGATTTCCGCGCGCGGTCTGACGCGGGGCAGATCACGATCAGCGAGTGATGCGCGGGCGTCTTGCCTTTGCGGCGGCGGCGGGCCTGTGGCTCGCCGCCGTTGGTTTTGATGAGGCACGTCAATGGGTTGCGGATACCGTGCTGCCGCCCTTGGTGCTTGAAACCTCGGTCGAGGTGCTGGCGCGCGATGGCAGTTTGCTGCGCGCCTATACCGTGGCGGACGGGCGCTGGCGCATGGCAGTGGCACCCGGGGCGGTGGATGCGGCTTACCTTTCGATGCTGGTGGGGTTTGAGGACAAGCGGTTTTACCGGCACCGCGGGGTAGACCCGCTGGCGCTGGCGCGTGCGCTGGTGCAGGCGGCGCTGAACGGGCGGGTGGTATCGGGCGGTTCAACCCTGACGATGCAGGTCGCGCGGCTGCTGGAGGAAAGCGGAACCGGGCGGGTGGCGGGCAAGCTGCGGCAGATGCGGGTGGCACTGGCGCTGGAGCGGCGGCTGACCAAGGATGAAATTCTGTCGCTTTATCTGCACCTTGCGCCCTTTGGCGGCAATCTGGAGGGGGTGCGGGCGGCATCCTTGGCTTACTTTGGCAAAGAACCCCGGCGGTTGACCCCGGCTGAAGCCGCGCTGCTGGTGGCCATTCCGCAATCGCCCGAGGCACGCAGGCCTGATCGCGCGCCAGAGCGGGCCGAGGCGGCGCGGGCGCGGGTTCTGGCCCGCGCGGCGGGCGACGGGGTGCTGGACGCCGATCAGGCACAGGCAGCCCTGCGCGAGGCTATCCCACTGGCGCGCAAGGATTTTCCGGCGCTGGCCCCGCATCTGGCCGACCGGGTGCGGCGCGATGCGCCGGGGGTCGGGCGGCATGTGCTGACGCTGGATGCAGCCTTGCAGGGGCGGATCGAAGGGCTGGCGGTGGAGGCCGTGGCAGGGCAAGGCGACCGCTTGCAGGTGGCGATTGTGGTGGCCGACCACCGTTCCGGCGAGGTGCTGGCCAGTGTGGGGTCGGCGGCATATCAGGCCGATGCGCGTCAGGGTTTCGTGGACATGACGCAGGCACTGCGCAGCCCGGGATCGACGCTCAAGCCCTTGATATATGGGCTGGCTTTTGACGAAGGGTTGGCGCATCCGGAAACGATGATCGATGACCGGCCAGCGGTTTACGCAGGCTATGCGCCGCAGAATTTCGACCGGATCTTCCGGGGCGAGGTGCGGGTGCGCGAGGCGCTGCAACTGTCCTTGAACCTGCCGGTGGTGGCGCTGACCGACGCGCTGGGGCCGGCCAAGCTGCTGGCCGCGCTGCGCCGCACGGGGGTGGAGGCTGTGGTGCCGGGCGGGCAACCGGGGCTGGCGGTGGCACTGGGGGGCGTGGGCGTGACGCTGGAAGACATGGTTCAGCTATATGCCACGATGGCGCGGGGCGGGGTGGCGCGGCCCCTGCGGGTGACAGGGGAAAGTGAGGAAGGTCAACGGGTTATGTCAGCGGTGGCCGCATGGCAGGTGGGCGACATCCTGTCGGGCCTGGCCCCGCCGCCCGGGGCATCGGCCAACCGGCTGGCCTACAAGACCGGCACGAGTTACGGGCACCGCGATGCCTGGGCGCTGGGCTATGACGGGCGCCATGTGATCGGGGTCTGGATGGGGCGCGCGGATGGCACGCCGGTGCCGGGGGCCTTTGGCGGTGAATTGGCAGCGCCCGTGCTGTTTCAGGCGTTCAACCGGCTGAAGCCCGCGCTGATGGCCCAGCCCCCTGCGCCACCCGCCACGTTGTTGATTTCAAACGCGGAATTGCCGCAGCCCTTGCAGCGGTTCCGGTCGCGGGGGGCGGCCTTTCAGGCCGCAGCCGATGCGCCTGCGGTGGCCTTTCCGCCCGACGGGGCTGAGGTGGAGCTGCTGGACGGTGCCATGCTGGTGCGGGTGCGGGGCGGCGTCGCACCCTTTACCTGGCTGGCCGATGGCGTGCCGCTGGCCGTGGCGCTGCGCGGGCGGGAAACGGTGCTGGCGGTGGGCGGACCGGGGTTTGTGACGCTGTCGGTGATCGACGCAGAGGGGCGGTCGGCGCGGGCCCTGGTGCGGGTGCGGTAGATTTTGGGGCATGCACGGGCAGTATGATTCCGATGCACGGGTGATGCATGTCGCTGATGCGGGAACCGGGGGCCAGCCCCCGGACCCCCGGGATATTTAGCGACAGAAAATAGGGTAAGTCAGAGCCGCTCGATCGCCAGTGCGATGCCCTGACCGCCACCGATGCACATGGTGATGAGGGCGCGGTGGCCGCCGGTGCGGTCAAGCTCATACATCGCCTTGACGGTGATCAGCGCGCCGGTGGCCCCGACGGGGTGGCCCAGGGCGATGGCGCCGCCGTTGGGGTTCACGCGGGCGGGATCGAGGCCAAGGGCGGCGGTGACGGCGAGGGCCTGTGCGGCAAAGGCCTCGTTTGATTCGATGACTTCGAAGTCGGCGGCGGTCAGGCCGGTGCGGGCCAGCAGGGCCTGCACGGCGGGGATCGGGCCAAGCCCCATGACGCGGGGGGCAACACCGGCATGGGCGTAGCCGATGATGCGGAAGCGGGGGGTGAGGCCAGCCGCCTTGGCCGCGTCGCTGCGCGCGAGGATCAGGGCGGCGGCCCCGTCATTGATGCCCGACGCATTGCCTGCGGTGACGCTGCCGTCTTTGCGGAAAGCCGGGCGCAGGGCGGCGAGGGCGGCGGCGCTGGTGGCTTTGGGATGCTCATCCGTGTCGAAATGCACGGTGCCCTTGCGGGTGGTGATTTCGACGGGCGCTATCTGGCTGGCAAAACGGCCCTCGGCAATGGCGCGGGCGGCGCGGGATTGCGATTCGAGCGCGAAGGCATCCTGTGCCTCGCGCGTCAGGCCGTGTTCGGCGGCGACGTTTTCCGCCGTGATGCCCATGTGGCCGGTGCCGAAGGGGCAGGTGAGTGCGCCTGTCATCATGTCGACGGCGCTGGCATCGCCCATCTTCTGCCCGAAGCGGGCGGCGGGCAGGGAGTAGGGTGAGCGGCTCATGCATTCGGCGCCACCGGCCAAGGCGAAGGCGGCGTCGCCCAGCATCAGCGCCTGCATGGCCGAGACGATGGCCTGCACGCCCGAGCCGCAAAGCCGGTTCACGTTCATTGCCGGGGTGGTTTCGGGCACGCCGGCCTGCATGGCGGCGACGCGGGCCAGATACATGTCGCGCGGTTCGGTGTTGATGACATGGCCGAAAACGGTGGTGCCGATCTGCGCCGGGGCGAGGCCCGCCCGTTCGAGCGCGGCTTTGGCAGCGGTGGTGGCAAGATCAATGGGTGGGATGGCGGCGAGGGAGCCGCCGAAAGAGCCGATGGCGGTGCGGGCACCGGAGAGGATGACGATGTCGGTCATGGTGTGTCCTGTGGCTGGTGCCGGTCGGGATGGGCGGCGGCGACGGCGGGAAGCGACTCCAGATTGGCCATGATTGCGCCGATGCGCGAGAGCGACGTTACGTCGATGCCTTGGCGTCGGGCATTGTAGATTTGCGGCACAAGGCAGATGTCGGCGATGGTCACGCGGTCGCCATGGCAGAAGGTGCCGGTGGAGGGGTGGTCGAGCATGCGTTCCAGCGCGGCAAGACCGCGCGTCATGTGGTGGGTCTGCCAGTCATCGGCACTGATCGCGCCGCCCGAGGCTTTGGCGACATGGCTGCGCACCGACAGGTTGCAGACCGGGCCAATTTCCATCGCCACGGCATAGGCCAGCGCGCGGGCGCGGGCGCGGCCCGGGGCATCGGCGGGCAGCAGGCCTGCGCCATGCACCTCGTCCAGATATTCCAGGATGGCGAGGGATTGGGTGAGCAGTAGCCCGTCGATGGCCAGCGTGGGCACCAGACCCTGCGGGTTGCGGGCCAGATTTTCGGGGCTGCGGTGTTCGCCGGTCAAAAGGTTCACCGGGATGGCGGTATAGGGAAGCCCCATCAGGTTCAGCGCGATGCGGATGCGGTAAGCGGCGGAGGACCGCCAATAGTCGTATAGCGTGATCATTTCACCTCCAGCATTGTCAGCAGGGCGCGGCGGAAGGGTGCGGCATCAGGGCCAAGCCGGGCCAGCACCTGCGCCTGATAATCCAGCGCGATGGGAAGGATGCGGGCGATCAGCGCCTCGCCCGCGGGGGTCAGCGTCATCTCCAGCAGGCGGCGGTCGGTGGGGTGGGCGCGTTTGGCGATCAGGCCCGCAACCTCCAGCCGGGCGGCGGCGCGGGACACCTTGGATTTGTCCATGTCGACCCTTGCATGAATCTCGCGCACCGACACGGCACCCGATTGTGCCAGATGCGCCAGCACGCGCCATTCGGGAATGGAGAGACCGAATTCGGCCTTGTAACGCTCGGCAAAGCCGCGGCTGACATGGCTGGCGGCGACGGCAAGCTGATAGGGCAGGAAGGCGGACAGGTCAAAATCGCTCAAAGGATGGGCTCCGTGCGGGGCTTTGCGGCCATGACTGCATGGTTGGCTGGCCTTGCGCAAGGCCGGGGTGTTGACAGTGCCGGGGCGGCGGGTGACAGGGCTGTGGTCAAGGCGGAGGACGGGCATCGTGCGGCAGCTTGTGAAGGCGAATCTGGGGCTGCTGGCGGCGGGGTTGGGCACGTTCATCGTGATGGGGGCCGGGCAGGGCATGTTTGGCCCGTCACTTCCGGCACTGGCCCGGACATTCGGGCTGGCGGGGCCAGAGGCGGGGCTGCTGGTGTCGGCGCAATGGGTGGGGGCTGCGGTGGGCGTGACCGTGATGTTCCTGCGGGCTGGCTGGATCAGCCCTCGCGTGGCACTGGTGCTGATGGCGGCGGGGGCGGCGCTGATGGCGGCAGGGCTGGCTTGGGGGCTGGTGCTGCTGGGCGCGCTGGTGTTCGGCGTGGGCTATGGCGCGACGACCGTTGTGTATAACCCGCTGTTCCTGAAACGGTTCGGCACACGTGGCCCGGCCATGCTGGGGCTGTTGAACGCGACATTCGGGATCGGGGCGATTACTGCGCCGCTGGTGTTTGTGGCGCTGGGCAATGACCCGGGAATGGGGTTTGCGCTGGTGGCGGGGCTGTGCCTGCTGGTCTGGCTGGCCGCGGGGTCGGTGGGTGTGGCACCGGTGGCGACCATGGCGGCGGGGCCGTTCCGGCTGCGGCCGGGGATCCTGAGCTTTGGCGCGGTGGCCATCGGGATCGAGGCCTGCCTGATCGGGCTTGGCCCCACGGCGCTGATCGCGGCGGGTGAAACCGAGGCGGCGGCGGCGCAATATCTGTCGCTGTTCTTTGTGGCGTTTCTGGCGGTGCGGGTGGGGCTGATGTGGTTGTCGGATCTGATGCCGCCGTTCAGCCTGTTTACCTGCGCGCTGGGGCTGGCGGGGGCGTCGGCGCTGGGGGCCGTGCTGCTTAACGCGGGGCTGTTCTTTGTGCTGCTGGGTGTGGCGGCGGGGCTGTTTTTTCCGGCATTCTATGTCTGTGCCACGCTGCGGATGGGGGATGACCCGCGCGTGGCTCCCACGATCATCGCGGCGGGGCTGGTGGGGGGCATTTCATCGCCGCTGATCCTGTCGGGGCTGATGGGATGGCTGGGCGGGCAAGCGTTTTTCTGGGTGATTGCCGGGGTAGCGCTGACCGCGGCGGCGGCCGGGGTGCTGGCGATGGGGTATATGAACAGCAGCCTGAACCGGGCCCCTGCCCCCTGACATTGGCGGACGGAGGGATGAGCCGGCAGGCGGAGGATTCGGCTGTTGACTTCGTTGCATTTGCAACGATATATGTGGTGCAGATTGTGCCGGAGCCGACCGTTGCGGGCACCGGCCTTGGGGGAGGATCACATGAACAGCCAGACCACGCCTTCGGGCATGATCCGTGCCGCCGCGATGACCGGCCCGCATGAGGGCTATATGCCCGGCTTTGGCAATGATTTTGAAACCGAGGCGCTGCCCGGCGCGCTGCCGCAGGGGCGCAATAGCCCGCAGCGCTGCAATTACGGGCTGTATGGCGAGCAGCTTTCCGGCACCGCCTTTACCGCGCCCAGCCACCAGAACGAACGGACCTGGTGCTATCGCATCCGGCCGTCGGTGAAGCACACGCACCGCTTTGAAAAGATCGCCCTGCCCTATTGGAAAAGCGCGCCGCATATCGACCCCGATGTGATCAGCCTGGGGCAATACCGCTGGGATCCGGTGCCGCACACCGGCGAAGCGATTACCTGGCTGACCGGCATGCGAACCATGACCACCGCGGGCGATGTGAACATTCAGGTCGGCATGGCCAGCCATGTCTATCTGGTGACACAGTCCATGGTGGATGAGTATTTCTTCAGCGCCGACAGCGAATTGCTGGTGGTGCCGCAGCAGGGCCGGTTGCGGTTCTGCACCGAGCTGGGGGTGATCGACCTTGCCCCGCAGGAGATTGCCATCATCCCGCGCGGGCTGGTCTATCGGGTGGAAGTGATCGAGGGGCCGTGCCGGGGCTTTGTCTGCGAAAACTACGGGCAGAAATTTGACCTGCCGGGCCGTGGCCCGATTGGCGCGAATTGCATGGCCAACCGGCGCGATTTCAAGACGCCGGTGGCGGCGTTTGAAGACCGCGAGGTGGCGTCAACCGTCACGGTGAAATGGTGCGGCCAGTTCCACCGCACCCGCATTGGCCACAGCCCGCTGGATGTGGTGGCCTGGCACGGCAATTATGCCCCGGTGAAATACGACCTGACCACCTATTGCCCGGTGGGGGCGATATTGTTCGACCACCCGGACCCCAGCATTTTCACCGTGCTGACCGCGCCTTCGGGGGTGGAGGGGACGGCGAACATCGACTTTGTGCTGTTCCGCGACCGCTGGATGGTGGCCGAGGATACGTTCCGCCCGCCGTGGTATCACAAGAACATCATGTCGGAACTGATGGGCAACATTCACGGCGTCTATGATGCCAAGCCCAAGGGTTTCGTGCCCGGTGGGATGAGCCTGCACAATTGCATGCTGCCGCACGGGCCGGACCGCAACGCCTTTGACGGCGCGTCCTATGGCGAGTTGGCGGCGCACAAGCTGGAAGACACGATGTCGTTCATGTTCGAGACCCGCTTTCCGCAGCACCTGACCGGCTTTGCCGCCAAAGAGGCCCCGTTGCAGGATGATTACATCGACTGCTGGGAAAGCCTTGGCAAAAAGTTCGACGGCACGCCTGGGCTGAAATAGCCTGCGGTTGCGCAGCAGGGAGGAGTGCAGATGTATGTCGATGGTTTCGTGATCCCGGTGCCGCTGGCCCGGATGGACGATTATCGCGCGATGGCGGAAACGGCGGGCGCGCTGTGGATGGAACATGGCGCGCTGTCGCTTGTGGAAAGCGTGGCTGATGACGTGCAGGGGGGCGAAAAGACATCCTTCCCCATGTCGGTAAAGCTGGAACCGGGCGAAGTGGTGGTGTTCTCCTTCATCACCTACCGCGACCGCGCGCACCGCGATGCGGTGAATGCTGCCGTGATGGCAGACCCGCGGCTGCAAGGGCCTGCGGATTCGCCGTTTGATTCCAGCCGGATGATGTGGGGCGGGTTCGCGCCGCTGCTCGTTCTGGGGGCCGGCGCGTGAACCGGATCGTGCTGTTGGGCGTCAAGGGCGGGCCGGGGGTGCGGGCGCGGGGCGCGATGCCAACCGCGACGCTGATCGAGCTGGACGGGCAGCGCGTGCTGGTGGATTGCGGGATCGGCTGCTCCAGGGCGCTGGTGGATGCGGGGATGGATCTGAAGGATCTGACGACAGTGTTCATCACCCATCTGCATTCCGATCACCTGTTGGAGCTTGGGCCACTGATCCATACCGCCTGGTGCACCGGTCTGCGCCAGCCGGTAACGATTTTCGGCCCCGAGGGGATTGCGGATTACTGGGCGGGCTTCATGGCCTCGATGGCCTATGATTGCGCGATCCGCGTGATGGATGAGGGGCGCGTGCCGCTGGGTGATCTGGTGCGGGTGGTGGTGGTGCAGGAGGGTGCGATTGATGGCGCACCCTTGGCCGCGCGGGCCTGCCGGGTGCCGCATCCGCCGCTGGAACATTGCTATGCCTTCCGCTTTGACGGGTCGCGGTCGGTGACGGTTTCGGGCGATACCGCCTATCACCCGCCACTGGCCGAATTTGCCGCCGGGTCTGATGTGTTGCTGCACGAGGCGATGCTGGTCGATGGCATCGACCTGATCGTGCAGAAATCCGATCTCGGCCCGGCCTTGCGCGCGCATCTGCTGGCGGCGCATACACCGGTTGAGGATGCCGCGCGCATCGCCCGGGCGGCCGGGGTGGGGCAGCTGGTGCTGCACCATCTGGTGCCGGTGGACGATGCCCGCTTTGCCCCCGCCGACTGGCTGGCGCGCGCGGCGGCGGAATGGAACGGCCCGGTGACACTGGGCCATGACGGATTGGAGATTGCCCTGTGACCCTGCTGCGTTCCTGGATCGACAGCGCGAATGCGCCTGACTGCGCCTTTCCGCTGAACAACCTGCCCTGCGGGGTGTTCTCGGTGCAGGGCGACAGCCCGCGCTGCGGCGTGGCCATCGGCGATTTCATATTGGATGTCAGCGCGTTGGAGGAGGAGGGCCTTTTGCAACTGGGCGGTCATCCGGTGCTGGACGTGCCATTCTGGAACGAGCTGATGGAACTGGGGCCGGATGCCTGGGCCGATTTCCGCGCGCAGGTAGCGGCGTTTCTGAATGAGGGTTCACCAAAGCGCGCGCTGGCCGAGGATCATCTGATGCCGCTGGCCGATGCCGTGCTGCACATGCCGTTTCTGGTGTCGGAATACACCGATTTCTACGCCGGGCGGCACCATGCGTTCAACGTAGGCTCGATGTTCCGCGACCCGGAGAATGCGCTTCCGCCGAACTGGCTGCATATTCCCATCGGTTACAACGGGCGGGCCTCGTCTGTCGTGGTGTCTGGCACCGATGTGCGCAGGCCACTGGGGCAGTTGAAGCCACCGGGGGCGGATGTGCCGCATTTCGGCCCGTCGAAGCGGTTCGATTTCGAGCTGGAGATGGGGGCCGTGGTGGGGCAGGCGTCCGAAGGCATGGTGTCGGTGGAGCAGGCCGAAGCGATGATATTCGGCTATGTCTTGCTGAACGACTGGTCGGCGCGCGACATACAGGCTTGGGAATATCAGCCGCTGGGGCCGTTTCAGGCCAAGGCGACGGCGACCACCATCAGCCCCTGGATCGTGATGGCGGCGGCGTTGCAGCCCTTCCGCGTGGCGACACCACCGCGCGAGGTGCCGCTGCTGCCCTATCTGACAGAGCCGCGCCCGATGCTGTATGATGTGCAGCTGGAGGTGGCGTTGCAGCCCGAAGGTGGACCGGAAACCGTGCTGACCCGCACCCGATATGGTGAAATGTATTACTCCGCCCCCCAGCAGTTGTGCCACCACACGACCAGCGGCTGCCCGATGAATGTGGGCGACCTGCTGGGATCGGGCACGATTTCCGGCCCGGGCAAGGCCGAGCGCGGCAGCCTGCTGGAACTTTCCTGGGGCGGCAAGGAGCCTGTGGCGATCACCGGCGGCAGCCGCAGTTTCATCGAGGATGGCGATACGGTGACGCTGCGCGGCCATGCGCAGGGCGATGGGTATCGCATCGGATTTGGCGATTGCGCGGGGCGGCTGTTGCCCGCCCCTGCCCTGCCCGACTGGGCGAGATGAACCGCGACGCGGTATGTGAACAGATATGAGGAAATGATGGCCAAGGCATTTGCATCGCAGGGCGACCTGACGGAAAAGAAGACGACCTTTATCGAGGTCGGCCCCGGCATCTATGCCTTTACCGCCGAGGGCGATCCGAACTCGGGCGTCATCATCGGCGATGAGACGGTTATGGTGGTCGAGGCGCAGGCCACGCCACGGCTGGCGCAAAAAGTGATCGACTGCATCCGCAGCGTCACCGACAAGCCGATTTCGCATGTGGTGCTGACACATTACCATGCGGTGCGGGTGCTGGGTGCCTCAGCCTTTGGCGCCCTGCAGGTGATCATGAGCGAGAAGGCCCGCTCGATGGTCGCCGAACGCGGACAGGAAGATTGGGACAGCGAATTCGGCCGCTTTCCGCGGCTGTTCCAGGGGCATGAAAGCATACCCGGGCTGACCTGGCCCACAACCACGTTCAACGACCGGATGAGTGTTTATCTGGGCAAGCGGCGGATCGACATCATGCAGCTGGGCCGTGCCCATACGGCGGGCGATGCAGTGGTGCATGTGCCTGATGCCAATGTGATGTTTACCGGCGACATCGTGGAATACCATTCGGCCTGCTATTGCGGCGACGGGCATTTCCATGACTGGCCCGCCACTTTGAAACGCATCCGCGCCTTTGATCTGGATGCCATTGCCCCGGGGCGGGGCGATGCGCTGATCGGCAAGCCGATGGTGAACGCGGCACTGGATGCGACGAAGGATTTCGTGCGCTCCACCTATCTGTCCGCCGCCCGCGTAGCACTGCGCGGGGGCACGCTGAAGCAAGCATGGGATGCCGTGCGCGCCGAATGTGACCCAAAGTTCGCAAACTTTGCGATCTATGAACATTGTCTGCCGTTCAACGTGGCCCGTGCCTATGACGAGGCGCAGGGCATTGACACGCCCCGCATCTGGACCGCCGAGCGGGACCGCCAGATGTGGGCGGCTCTTCAGGGCTGACATGAGCAAGTTCGACCCGCCACGCCGGGAATTGTGGCTGCGGCTGGCAATCTCTGTCGCCGGGCTGGCGCTGCTGGTCACGGCACTGGCGCTGCGCGGCATCCCTGAAGGCCCAGCATTTGTCGAGGTGGTGGGTGTAGCCGGCGCGTTCTTTGGCGGGTCGGCAATCTGGTGCGGGTGGAAATTGTGGAAAACGCGCTGACGATCGTGCTGCTGGGCGCGCAGGCGCTGGCCTTTGCGGTCTGGACCCTGCGCATGTTCCGCTGCCTGTTTCGCATGCGGCGTCATGCCGTGGCGATGTCGGGGCAGGCCGTTCCGGGGATGCGCGCCACTTTTGCGGCACTGAGGGCTTTTCTACGCAACACGGAATTTACCAATGACCGCAACGCCTTGTTGCGATCGACCGGCCTGCTGCTGTTGCTGATACTGCTGTTCACCTTCACCCGATCCTGACGGAGCGAGCGATGCCCTATGACTACCGCCCCTTTCCCTATGTCGCCCCGCCGGGCCTGAACGGCCCGGAGCCGCGTCACAAGGTGATTATCGTCGGAGCGGGCCCGGTGGGGCTGGCCCTGGCGATTGATCTGGCCAATCATGGTGTGCCTTCGGTCGTGCTGGACGACAACAATGTGGTATCGGTGGGGTCGCGGGCAATCTGCTGGTCAAAACGCAGCCTGGAAATTCTTGACCGACTGGGCGTAGGTGAACAAGCAGTCACAAAAGGCGTGACGTGGAAGGTGGGCCGTACCTTTCACCGCGATGCCGAGGTGTTCAACTTTGACCTTCTGCCGGAAGCCGGGCACAAGATGCCTGCTTTCGTGAACCTGCAACAATACTATGTCGAGGAATATCTGGTGGCCCGGGCGCAGGCGTTGCCCCTGATCGACCTGCGGTTCAAGAACAAGGTAGTGGGTGTGGCGCAGCATGGCAGCCATGCCAGCGTGACGGTAGAGACGCCGGATGGCAGCTATGCCCTTGAAGCGGAATGGGTTGTGGCCTGTGATGGCGCGCGTTCGCCCCTGCGTGGGATGCTGGGGCTGGATTTTGACGGCGAACTGTTCGAAGAGCGGTTCCTGATCGCCGACATCGAGATGCAACGCGACGGTGTTCCCGAACGCTGGTTCTGGTTTGAGCCGGAGTTTCACGCAGGCCAGTCGGCATTGCTGCACAAACAGCCCGACAACATCTATCGCATCGACCTGCAACTGGGCTGGGATGCCAACCCCGAGGCAGAGCGGCAGCCAGAGCGGGTTATACCGCGCATTGCCAAAGTGGTGGGGCACGCGGATTTCCGGCTGGACTGGGTATCGGTCTATACGTTCCAGTGCCGCCGCCTGACGCGGTTTGTCGAGGATCGGGTGATTTTCATCGGCGATGCGGCGCATGTCGTCAGCCCCTTTGGCGCGCGGGGCGGCAATGGCGGATTGCAAGATGTCGATGCGTTGGGCTGGCGTCTGGCGGCTGTGGTGCTGGGCAGCGCGCCGCCCGATGCGCTGGCGGCCTTTGACCGCGAACGGTGTTTCGGCGCGGACGAGAATATCCTGAACTCGGCGCGGTCCACCCGGTTCATGTCACCCGAGCCTGGGGTGGAGCGGCTGTTCCGCGATGCGGTGCTGGATCTGGCGGGGCGGGCGGATTTTGCCCGTCCGATGGTGAATTCCGGGCGGCTGTCGCGGCCCTGTGTCTATCCGATGCCGGATGCGCCTGATGTGGCGGCGCTGCCCGCGGCTTCACGGCCGGGGGCGGTGGCGCCGGATGCACCGCTGGGCAACGGCTGGCTGTGCGAGGCTTTGGGCCGGGGCTTCGTGCTGCTGGGCTGCGGGGTGGATGTGCCCAAGGTCGCAGGCACCACGCCTTTGCGGGTCGTGGGCGGGGCCGAGATCAGGGCACGCTATCTGGGCGATGCGGCAGGGGCGGTGTATCTGGTGCGGCCGGATCAGGTGGTGGCGGCACGCTGGCTGGCCCCCGCCGCGGCAGAGGTGGCCGCGACATTGCGCGCAGTGCAGGAGGGGCGGCTATGAGCCTGAACACACAGCCGAATATTGCCGATGCCGACGGGTTTTATGCAGCGTTGCTGGCGGCGCACCGGGGTCTGACCGAGGCGGAAAGCCATGCGATGAATGCCCGGCTGGTGCTGGTGCTGGCCAATCATGTAGGCAGCCGGGCGGTGCTGGATCAGGCACTGGCGCTGGCGCGGGGCGAGTCGCGGCCCTGACGGGCTTCAGGGGCGCAGCGGCACCCGGCCTGCGGGGGTGAGGAGAAACACCTCGCGCCCCTCGATCGCCACGGCGGTCAGCGGCCCGCCATAGGCCGCGCCACTGTCGATATTCACCCGGTTGCCGTAATGTTGCGGGGCGTCTAGGGCGGTATGGCCGTGGACGATCAGCAGGCCGTGGTCGTAGGGGTCAATCAGGAAACCGTCGCGGATCCAGATCAGATCGGTTTCGGTCTGGTCATCCCAGGCCACGCCGGGGCGGATGCCCGCATGCACAAACCCGATGTCGCCGCGCTGGTGTTTGGTGAGAAGGCCCGCCAGAAAATCGCGATGCGCCTGCGGCACGGCGGCCACGGCATCTTCCCAGACCGGGCGAAGCGGGCGTTCACCTGCATTTTTGACGCCATAGGAGGCCAGCGTGGCCACGCCACCCAGTTTGGGGTGCAGCCAGCTCAGATCCCGGCGCAGCCCTTCGTCGTGGAAATGGAAGTCGTCCAGATAGCCGCTGAACATCCGGTCATGGTTGCCCTTCAGCACCAGCCAGTCCTGCCCCGCCGCGATGCCATCCATCAGATATTGAATCACGCCGGCGCAGTCGGGGCCCCGGTCAACCAGATCGCCCAGATGGATGACCGGGGCGGCACCATGGCGGGCAGAATCATCGGCGATCAGATCATGCTGACGTTTCAGCAGGTCGAAATGGCCGTGAATGTCGCCAATGGCGTAGCTGCGCATGTTTGTCACCGGACCGGAGTTTGCCGGACCCCGGGGGCCTTACGCCCCCGGACTCCGTTGGGATATCTGTGCCAAGATGAAGGGGCACGAAGGCAAAGCCTTGGCTCAGGCCACGTCGAATTGCAGCGGCTTGACCTGCTGGAACATGCCGGTGCTTTCCAGCGTATCCACCACCTTTTGATCAAGCGCCTGATCCAGATAGAGAATTGCAATCGCCTCTTGCCCCACGCCGGACCGGCCAAGGGTGAAGTTTGCGATGTTCACGCCGTTCTTTCCCATGGTCATGCCCAGAAGGCCGATGATGCCCGGCACATCCTCATTCGTGGTGTAAAGCATGTGGCGGCCGATTTCGGCGTCGATGTTGATGCCCTTGATCTGGATGAAGCGCGGCTTGCCGTCGGAAAACACCGTGCCCGCGATGGAGCGTTCGCGCTTGTCTGTCACCACGGTCAGCTTGATGTAGGCATCGAAAGCGCCGGTTTTTTCCTGCCGGGTGGTGGAGATCTGGATGCCGCGTTCCTTGGCAATGATCGGGGCCGAGACCATGTTCACATCAGGGTTGGTGGCTTTCATGATGCCCGCGATAGTGGCGCAGTTCAGTGCAGCCAGGTTCATCGTGGCAACCGAACCGTCGTAAAGCACGTTTATCGCCTTGATCGGCTCATCGGTCATCTGGCCCACGAAAGCACCCAGATGGCTGGCCAGTTTCACCCAGGGGCCCATCACGGCGGCCTCTTCGGCAGTGACCGAAGGCATGTTCAGCGCGTTCTGCACCGCACCCGTCAACAGGTAATCGGCCATCTGCTCGGCCACTTGCAGCGCCACGTTTTCCTGCGCCTCGGTGGTGGCGGCACCCAGATGCGGGGTGACGACCACATTCGGCAGGCCGAACAGCGGGCTTTCCGTGGCGGGTTCCACGGCGAACACGTCAAAAGCCGCACCGGCGACATGGCCGGATTTCAACGCATCGGCCAAGGCTGCCTCATCCACCAGACCGCCGCGGGCGCAGTTGACAATGCGCACACCCGGCTTTGTTTTTGCAAGGTTTTCGGCTGACAAGATGTTGCGGGTCTTGTCGGTCAGCGGCACATGCAGGGTGATGAAATCGGCGCGGTGCAGCAGTTCTTCAAGCTCTACCTTCTGCACGCCCATGGTCTTCGCGCGTTCTTCACTGAGGAAGGGGTCGTAGGCCACTACCTTCATGTGCAGCCCTAACGCCCGGTCACAAACGATGCCGCCGATATTGCCGGCGCCGATAACGCCCAGCGTCTTGTTGAAAAGCTCCACCCCCATGAAGCGGGATTTTTCCCATTTGCCGGCATGGGTGGAAGCATTGGCCTCGGGCAATTGCCGGGCGACGGCGAACATCATGGCGATGGCATGTTCGGCGGTGGTGATGGAATTGCCGAAAGGAGTGTTCATCACGATCACGCCCTGTTTCGACGCGGCCGGAATGTCGACATTATCCACCCCGATGCCCGCACGACCGATGACCTTGAGGTTGGGCGCCAGCGCCAGCAGCTTTTCGGTGACCTTGGTGGCCGAGCGGATGGCAAGGCCATCATATTGACCGATGACTTCGGCCAGCTTTTCCTTGTCTTTGCCAAGTTTCGGCATGTAATCGACCTCGACCCCACGGTCGCGGAAGATCTGGACGGCGGTTTCGGAAAGTTCGTCGGAAACGAGAACGCGGGGGGCCATGGCAGGCTCCTATATGAATGGAGGTTCGGAAAGGCGAGCCGCGTTACGCGGCCTTTGCCAGTTCTGCGATCTCTGCGTGGAAGGCCCAGTCGATCCAGGGCATCAGCGCGGCCACGTCTGCGGTTTCCACCGTCGAGCCGCACCAGATGCGCAGGCCGGGCGGGGCGTCGCGGTAAGCCCCCACATCCAGCGCAACACCCTGCTTTTCCAGCCGTTTCGCAATGGCCTTGGCAAAGGCTTCGCCATCGGTGATGCGCAGATCGGTGAATTTCAGGCAGACGCTGGTGGTCGATGCCGTCCCCGGATCAAGCGCCAGATTGGCGATCCAGTCATGTGCGGCCACGAAATCGGCCACGGCCTTGGCATTGGCATCGGCCCGTGCGATCAGGCCAGCCAGCCCACCGATGGATTTCGCCCAGTTCAGCGCCACAAGGTAATCTTCCACCGCCAGCATCGACGGGGTGTTGATTGTCTCGCCCGCGAAAATGCCTTCGATCAGCTTGCCCTTGGCGGTGAGGCGGAAGATCTTGGGCAGCGGCCAGGCCGGGGTATAGCTTTCCAGCCGTTCCACCGCGCGGGGGGAAAGGATCAGCATGCCATGCGCGCCCTCGCCACCCAGCACTTTCTGCCAGGAGAATGTCACCACATCCAGCTTGTCCCAGGGAAGATCCATGGCAAAGGCGGCGCTGGTCGCGTCGCAGATCGTCAGGCCCGCGCGGTCAGCGGGAATCGCATCGCCGTTCGGCAAGCGCACGCCCGAGGTGGTGCCGTTCCAGGTAAACACAACGTCCTTGTCGAAATCGACCTGCGCCAGATCGACAATCTCGCCATAGGGGGCCTTGCGCACCGTGGCATCCAGTTTCAGCTGCTTGACCACATCCGTGACCCAGCCCTCGCCAAAGCTTTCCCAGGCCAGCATTTCCACCGGGCGCTGGCCCAGCAGCGACCACATGGCCATTTCCACGGCCCCGGTATCGGATCCGGGCACGATGCCGATGCGATAGCCTTCGGGCACACCCAGAATCTCGCGTGTCAGGTCGATGGCCAGTTTCAACTTGGCCTTCCCCACAGCGGCGCGGTGCGAGCGGCCAAGGGGCGCGTCGGCCAGCATATCAAGGGAAAATCCGGGAACCTTGGCACAGGGGCCAGAGGAAAAGCGCGGGTTAGCCGGGCGCGCAGCCGGGGTCTGACGGTCAGACATGGTATCCTCACAGATAAATGCCCTTCGTTGGGGAAGGGTGTCCCACCGACGGGCATAGTTGACCGCATGCTCTGGCGCAAGCCGGAAAATCGTCGTAAAGCGCCGCACCGGGCCGCGAAAGCGACGTTTGTGGTGGAAGCCTGCATGCATATCGTCTCATTGATTACCGACCCTGCCCGCCCCTTGTTGGAGCGTGTCACCGTGGAATCGCTGCGCAACGCCTGGGGGGGTGGCAATGCGATCTGGCTGGAGCCGGGCGTGGCGGCTGAGTTTGCCGTGACGGAGGTGCCTGCAAACCAGTGGGATGTCTGGGCGGATTTACAGGCTCTGGCCGTGGATCTGGTGGTTCAGCCCGCGGAAGGCCGCAGAAAGCGGTTGTTGCTGGCCGATATGGACAGCACGATGATCCGGCAGGAATGTATTGACGAACTGGCGGACGAGGCGGGGGTGGGCGCATATGTGGCAGACATCACCGCCCGCGCCATGAATGGCGAACAGGATTTCGAGGCGGCCTTGCGTGAACGTGTGGGTTTGCTGAAGGGCCTGCCCGAGGCGGTTATCGAACGGGTGTTCGCGAACCGGATCACCTATATGCCGGGTGGGCGCGAACTGGTGGCCACGATGAAGGCGAATGGCGGCCATGCGGCGCTCGTGTCAGGCGGCTTTACCGCGTTTACCGGCCGGGTGGCGCAGGCCCTGGGCTTTGACGAGAACCGCGCCAATGCGCTGCATGTGGCGGGTGGGCTGCTGACCGGCACGGTGGCAGAACCCATTCTGGGGCGCGAAGCCAAGGTGCGGGCGCTGGAAGAAATTTCGGCGCGGCTGGGTATCACGCCCGCAGATGTTATCGCAGTCGGTGACGGGGCGAATGACCTGGGCATGCTGGGACGGGCGGGTGCCGGTGTGGCGCTGCATGCCAAGCCTGCGGTGGCCGCGCAATGCGACATCCGCATCAACCATGGCGACCTGACGGCGCTGCTGTATCTGCAAGGCTATGCCCGGAGTGAATTTGCATGACACTGACCATCCGCCCTGCGACGCTGGCCGATGTGCCGGAACTGACGCTGCTGATCAACCGCATCATCGCGGTGGGCGGCACGACTGCGCATGAAACGCCCTTTACCGAAGCCCGGTTTGTGGAAAAATATATCAGCAACCCCAAGGCGATAAGCTGCCATGTGGCCGAAGATGCCACGGGGCGGCTGATCGGCTATCAGGTGTTGGGCCGCAGCGACCAGTTTCCGCCTGACTGGGCCGAGGTGGGCACATTTGTGGACCCCGAGGTGCAGCGGTCAGGTGCGGGTGCGGCCCTGTTCGCAGCCACGCTTGCGACAGCCCGCGCTGCCGGTGTAGTCACGATCGACGCCACAATCCGCGCCGACAATGCGCCGGGGCTGGGCTATTACACCAAGCGCGGCTTTCGTGACTATGCCACTGACCCGGACTATTGCCTGAAAGACGGCACAAAGGTGGGCCGGATTTCCAAACGGTTCGATCTGGGCTGAACGGCACGTCAGCGGCTTGCCAGACGCCCGGTCTATTGCCCCCAGTCCGCCGCCTGCATTTCACGCAGCCGGCTGGCGGTGCGTTCGAATTCGAACGCCCCCGAGCCTTCGATATACAGCCGCTCCGGCTCATCGGCGGCCGATGCGATCAGGCGCACGCGCGCCTCATACAATGCGTCGATCAGCGTGACGAAACGTTTCGCCTCGTTGTAGTTGCTGGCGGAAAGTTGGGGAATGTCTTCAAGGATCAGCACCCGCACCGCTGCGGCAATTGCCAGAAAATCCGCCGGGCCCAAGGGCTTGGCACACAGTTCCCAAAAGGTCGCCCGCCCCACGCCATTGGCGAAACGCGGCAGTTCCACTGCGCGCCCGTTCACCGGCAGGCGCAGGGGGGCCTCGGGTGCGCCGCCGGTCAAATCACGCCAGATGCTGCTGATCTGCGCCGTGGCCTTGCCCGCCGGGTGAAAATACACCTGTGCCCCAGCCAGGCGGTGCTGGCGGTAATCATGCGGGCTTTGCAGTTGCACTACCTGCAACCGCTCCTTGATGAGGTCGATGAAGGGCAGAAACAGCGCGCGGCTGAGACCGTCCTTGTAAAGATCATCCGGTGGCCGGTTGGATGTGGTGACAATCACCACCCCCGCCGCGAACAATTTCTCGAACAGCCGGCCCACGATCATCGCATCGGTGATGTCGGTGATCTGCATCTCGTCGAACGCCAGCAGCCGCACATCTGCCGCCACCGCGTCGGCCACGGGTTGCAGCGGGTCATCCACCCCGGTCTTGCGGGCGGCATGCATGCCATGATGCACCTCTTGCATGAAGGCATGGAAATGCACGCGGCGCTTGGCGGTGATGTCGGTGCCGGCCACGAACAGATCCATCACCATGGACTTGCCGCGCCCGACGCCACCCCACAGATACAGACCCGGCGGCGGGTCGGGTGCCTTGGCGAACAGGCCGAAGAAGCCACGCTTGCGCTCGGCATTCGATTCCAGCCACAGGCGCAGATCCTCCAGCACCGGCAGCACGGCCTGCTGCGCCGGATCGGGCGTCAGTGTGCCGTCTGCCACGCGGGCCTCGTATATCTCGGTCAGGGTCTGGCGCATGCTGTGGTATACCGTGCGGCGCGCGGGCCTGAAAGACCCCCCCTGTCAGAAGGCATTTACGAACACGAAGATTGCCGACTTCACCACGGCATAGCCCAGGGCCCCCACCACTGTAATCGCCACGGCGGATGCGATCAGGCCGAAGATCACCCACAACCCGTCACGTTCCAATATCCCCAGGGCAAGAACGCAGATCGCAAGCGACGGCAGCATGTTGCCAAACGGAATCGGCAGCACCAGAATCACCGCCAGCAGCAGACACAGCGCACCCAATGCCCGCTCGGCGGCCGGGCTGACCAACAGCCACAGCCGCTGCGTCAGCAGCTTTTCCGCCCGTGCCAGCCAGGGTGTTGCCCGCGTGACCACCATTTCCAGCGTTTCACGCGGCACGGATCTGTTCGCGATGAAGGCTGGCAGCCACGGCAGCCGCCCCAGCATCATCTGGATGGACAAATAGAACAGCGGCAGGCCCAGAATGCCCGCCGTGCCGGGTGGCGTGGGCAGCATGTTGGGAAAGGCAAAGATCAGCAGCAGCGCGCCAAAGGCCCGCCCGTCCATCGCCAGCACCAGATCACCCACGGAAATGCGCTCGCGTCCGGCATCGGCGGCAATCGCCTCCAGTATCTCTGACAGGCGGGGCGGGCGGGGCTTGCCCGCCTCATCCCGCAGCCGCGCCAGGGAACGGCGCAGCGGCCCTTTTGCCGCAGGCTCGTCATCACCCGGAATGTTCATGCACGTTTCCCCCCGGTGCGTGATCGCCTTTGGCTACACATGGGGGGTTCCGGGTCAGAAATCCAGATTTTCCACGTTCAGCGCGTTCTGCTGGATGAATTCGCGGCGCGGTTCCACCACATCCCCCATCAGCTTGGTGAAAATGTCATCCGCCTCGGCCAGATCATCGACCTTCACCTGCAACAGGGTGCGCGCCTCGGGGTCCAGCGTGGTTTCCCACAATTGTTCGGGGTTCATTTCGCCCAGACCCTTGTAGCGTTGCAGCGACAGGCCCTTTTCACCTTCGGTCAGGATGGCTTTCAACAGGTCCACCGGGCCATGGATCAGCAGCTCACGGTCTTTTCTGACCAATCGTGCGGGTTCGGCGTAAACCTCTTGCAAGGCCGCCGTGTGGCTGGCCAGACGCCGCGCCTCGCCCGACCGCAGCACCGGGCCATCCAGCGTGCGCACTTCCTCCACACCCCGCACGGCACGGCTGAAACGCAGACCGTGGTCTTGCGTGGGCCGGCCCTGCCAGCCGCGTTCATATTCGACGGCCACCAGATCAAGCCGCCGCGCCACAGTATCGGCCACACCCTGCGCATCGGCATCCACGCGGCCCGGCAGCAGGGCCCCGGCAATTGCCGATTGTTCAAGGATTCCTTGTGGATAGTGGGTGGGGAAGGCTTGCAGGATGCGCCGCACCACGCGCGCCTCTTCCACCACGCGAGCCAGATCGGCACCGCCGATTTCCTCGCCCGAACCCAACCGCAGCACGGCGCCATCGACACCCATCTGCACCAGATAATCCTCCAGCGCGGCCTGATCCTTGAGGTAAACCTCGGATTTGCCGCGCGCCACTTTGTAAAGCGGCGGCTGCGCGATGTAGAGATACCCGCCCTCGATCACCTGCGGCATCTGGCGGAAGAAGAAGGTCAGCAGCAGCGTGCGGATATGCGCACCGTCCACATCGGCATCGGTCATGATGACGATCTTGTGGTAGCGCAGTTTCTTGATGTCGAATTCATCCCGCCCGATACCGGTGCCAAGCGCGGTGATCAGCGTGCCGATCTCCTGGCTGCCCAGCATGCGGTCAAAACGCGCACGTTCCACATTGAGGATCTTGCCCCGCAGCGGCAGCACCGCCTGGTTGGAACGGCTGCGGCCCTGCTTGGCCGAACCACCGGCCGAGTCACCCTCGACCAGAAAGATTTCGGATTTCGCGGGGTCACGTTCCTGGCAATCCGCCAGCTTGCCGGGCAATGACGCCACATCCAGCGCTGTCTTGCGGCGGGTCAGTTCACGCGCCTTGCGGGCAGCCTCACGCGCCAGCGCCGCCTCGATGATCTTGCCGACGATGATCTTGGCGTTCTGGGGATTTTCCTCAAACCATTCCGCCAGCTTTTCGTTCACCAGATTCTCGACCGCAGGCCGCACTTCGGATGACACCAGCTTGTCCTTGGTCTGGCTGGAAAATTTCGGATCGGGCACCTTCACCGACAACACACAGGTCAGCCCTTCGCGGGCATCATCGCCGGTGAAATCAATCTTTTCCTTTTTCGCAATCCCCGAAGATTGCGCATAGGCGTTGATCGTGCGTGTGAGCGCGCCCCGGAAACCGGCGATATGCGTGCCACCATCACGCTGCGGAATGTTGTTTGTGAACGGCAATACGTTTTCGTGGTAGCTGTCATTCCACCACATCGCCACTTCCACCGTGATGCCTGCGCGTTCGCCCACGATATAGATCGGCTCGGCCATGATCGAGGATTTCGACCGATCAAGGTATTTCACGAATTCCCGCACGCCGCCGTCATAGTAAAGCTCGCTGCGCAGCGGCTCGGCCGGGCGGTGATCTTCCAATATGATCCGCACGCCCGAGTTCAGAAAGGCCAGTTCGCGCAGCCGGTTTTCCAGCGTCTTGAACACATAATCGAGGTTAGAGAACGTTCCTTCGGGAATGTTCGACTTGGCCGAGGCCAGAAATCGCACTTCGGTGCCCTTTTCGCCCGGGGCATCGCCCACCACGCGCAGGGGCTCTACCGTGTCGCCATGTTCAAACCGGGCGAAATGTTCCTTGCCATTGCGCCAGACCCGCAGTTCCAGCCATTCAGACAGCGCATTTACCACCGACACGCCGACGCCGTGCAGGCCACCCGACACTTTGTAGGAATTCTGGTCAAATTTGCCGCCCGCGTGCAGCTGCGTCATGATCACTTCGGCCGCGGACACGCCTTCTTCCTGGTGGATATCCACCGGGATGCCGCGCCCGTTGTCACGCACCGAAACCGAACTGTCGGCGTGAATTATGACAGTTACCGCCGTGGCATGGCCGGCCAGCGCCTCGTCGATGCCGTTGTCGACCACCTCATACACCATGTGGTGCAGGCCCGACCCGTCATCCGTATCGCCGATATACATGCCGGGCCGTTTGCGGACAGCTTCCAACCCCTTGAGAACCTTGATGGAATCTGCGCCGTATTCTTCCGGCACTCGTGCAGCTTCGGTCATGCGGACCCACCCTTTTCATTACCCGCGATGTATATCGGCTGGGGGGGGGATTGTCACGCCGAAGACACATTATTTGGTGGTCAACTGACCGCAATCACGACCCCGACGGCAATCAGCATGCCCCCCGAAATCACGTTGATCCGCCGCAGGCTGGCGGGGGAAGACAGCAGCGCCCGCGCCCGGTCGATCGACAGGGCCAGCGCCAGATTGCCCAGCATCGGCACCAGCATGGAAACCGCCAGAATCGCCGCAATATCAAGGCTGTTCACCCGGCTGAGGTCAAAGAACCCCGGCAGCACCCCCATATAGAACAAGATGGCCTTGGGGTTGCCGATCACCGCCGCAACGCCGGTCAGAAATCCCGCCATCCTGCCGGGCCGCGTCATGCGGCTGTCGGCGGAAAGTGGCCCCGCCGGTTTGCGGATCAGCATCAGCCCCATAACGGCAAAGGTCGCGGCGGCCACCCATTGCAGCACCGCCAGAAAGCCACCGTAGACCGACAATATCCAGGCCAGCCCGAACACGGCACACAGCGGCCAGATCAGATCACCCAAGGCCACACCCACCGCCAGCGGCCAGGCGCTTGCAAAGCCCCCGGTCAGCGCGCGGGCCGTCAGCGCCACCCAGACTGGGCCAGGCACGATGAACAGCAGAAACATGCCACCGGCGTAGAGGATCAACTGGTCAAGTGTCACGGTCATTCTGTCACTCCGGCGGTATTGGTGCGCATCCGGTCATCATATTTCCCTGACCGTTGAAAGCCCGTTCTGTTCGGCTACTGAAAAAACCTGCGCGCGGGTTCCCAGGCTGTCGAACAGTTCGGCCCCGGTGCCCGTCATCATGGCCTGCGCGCCCAGGGCGCAAAGCTCGTCATACAAAGCACCGCGCCGCGCGGCGTCAAGGTGCGCCGCCACCTCGTCCAGCAGCAGAATGGGCGCCTGCCCCAGATCGGCCGCCAACGCCCGGGCGTTGGCCAGAATCAGGCTGATCAGCAGGGCCTTCTGCTCACCAGTAGAGCACTGGTCGGCAGGCATGCCCTTTGCCGCATAGAACGCCGCCAGATCGGCGCGGTGCGGCCCGGCCAGCGTGCGCCCCGCCGCCATGTCACGCCGACGGCCCGCCGCCCAGACGGTGGCCAGATCGCCCTGCGCCTCATCCTCCGGCCCGGTGATCGCCAGATCGGCGCGCGGAAAGGCGGTTTCGGCCCCCTGCTGCACCAGTGCGAGCCTGGCCACCGTCGCCGCCCGGTTTTCGACAATCAGCGCCGCCGCCGCCGCCATCTGGCCCTCCAGCGCCGCATACCAATGGGCATCCGTCACCTGATCCTTCAGCAGGCGGTTGCGGTCGCGCATCGCCTTTTCATAGGCCAGCACCGCCTCGGCATGATCCGGCGCGAAACTCAGCGTCAAACGGTCCAGAAACCGCCGCCGCCCCTCTGCCGCCTCGATCCACAGACGGTCCATGGCGGGCACCAGCCAGACCATGCGCATGATCCGTGCCAAGGCAATCTGGGTGGCCACCTTGCCATCCACCCGCACCTGCCGCGCGCCGTCGCCCTCGGCCCAGGTTTCCACCTCGTGACAGCCGGCCACGCCGCGCAGTTCCGCGCTGACCTTCCAGCCCAGCGCCTCGGGCCTGCGGGCGATTTCCTCGGCCCCCGCGCGCCGCAAGCCGCGCCCGGGTGACAGCAGCGACACCGCCTCGAGAATATTCGTCTTGCCCGCACCATTCGGCCCGACCAGCGCCACGGGCCGCCCGTCAAACACCATCCGCGCCGCCCGGTGGCTGCGGAAATGCGACAGGTTCAGGGATGTGATGGCAATGTTACTTTGGTCGATCATGAGGGTGAACCCACCCTGAGGGAGGTGCATAAGGAGCGGGACGGACAATCAACTTGCCTGCTGGGTTCTCGAACATCGCGGGCAGTATCGCCTCGTCGATGTCGCCCAGGCTAAGCCCGATGTTTGCGTCAGACAGATCCCTGAGATGCTTGGATTTTTCGCGTCCGGGCGGCGTGACCACGACGCGTTTGATTCGAGGAAAATTGTCGCGCACAAAGCGAAGTGTGGCAGCCTGGTCGGTATCCGCCGTCACCAGAAAGATCACATCGACTGAAGATCTTGCGACATCGGCATAGGCGGAAAGTGCAACATTGATGTCGGTTTCTTTCTCTCTGGGTTGATCCCAGCGCGAAGTGCAGGCCCTGCAAGTCATCGGTTCCTTCGTCGTGTGTCCCAACACGATCCGAGCGCCTTGGGCTGCTTGAGCAGCGTTATAGGCTTCGTGGCGTTTGCGTTTGTCAAAGTCCCCTGGAAAAAACGCCGTGCAGAACACCAGTTCACTGATTTCATGGGCATGCCCTCGTGAAAACTTCTCGGCAAGGCGGCGCAAGCTCAACCACTTGAGGTAAGGTTGCCGCAAGTCGTCGAGGGCATGATAAAGGTTGAAACCATCCACATAGACGCCCCCACGAAGCCGGGGAGTTATTGACATATTCACTCCTTGCGAACATATTGTTTGTGCAACGCTGGATGGTACGCCCAACAGCCCCCCCGTGGACTACGGTCTGCGGGGTTTATTTTTTGTCAAACCCGCATCGGCATGACGACGTAGACCGCCGACATGTCATTGCCCTCGCGCATCAGCGTGGGGTCGCCGGAGGAGTTGAAGAGGAATACCGCATTCTCACGGTCCACCTGACTGGCGATTTCCAGCAGGTATTTCGCGTTGAAGCCTATTTCCAGCCGCTCATCGGCATAGGCAACGGCCAGTTCCTCTTCGGCATTGCCCGAATCCGGTGCGTTGACCGACAGGATCAGCCGGTCATCGTCGAGGCTCAGCTTTACCGCGCGCGACCGTTCCGAGGACACCGTGGCCACACGGTCCACCGCCTTGGCGAATTCGGCGGCATCCACCTCCAGCCGGCGGGTGTTGCCGGTGGGAATCACGCGGCTGTAATCGGGGAAGGTGCCGTCGATCACCTTGGATGTCATGGTGATGATCGGCGTGGCGAACCGCACCTTGGTTTCCGAAACCGACACGGCAATCTCGGCCTCGTCATCATCCAGCAGCTTGCGCAATTCGTTCACCGTCTTGCGCGGCACGATCACGCCGGGCATGCCCTGCGCGCCATCGGGCAGGGCTGCGTCGATGCGGGCCAGCCGGTGCCCGTCGGTGGCCACACAGCGCAGCACAGGGCCGGAATCGCCGGTTGCCACATGCAGATAGACGCCATTCAGGTAATAGCGGGTTTCCTCGGTCGAAATCGCAAACTTGGCCTTGTCGAACAGGCGGCGCAGCAGGGGCGCAGCCGCCTTGAAGTTCGAGGCATATTCCGATGTCGCCATCACCGGGAAATCTTCTTTCGGCAGGGTCGCAAGACTGAAGGTCGAGCGCCCGGCCGCCACTGTCAGCCGACCGGTTGCCGCGTCATCCGCCAGGCTGACCAGCGCGCCGTCGGGCAGTTTGCGCACGATCTCATGCAGCATCACGGCCGATACGGTGGTGGCACCGGGCCGTTCCACCATGGCGGGGGCGCGGTCAACAACCTCGATGTCGAGATCGGTGGCACGGAACGACACATGCCCGCCCTCGGCCTCGATCAGCACATTCGCCAGAATCGGAATGGTGTTGCGGCGCTCTACCACCGACTGCGCTTGCCCGACGGCCTTCAGAAGCGTGCCACGCTCGATGCTGATCTTCATGTCTTGTCCCCGTTCGTGCCCCGTTCGTGGTCCCCCGCCGCAGCGTTAGCGCCTGTGGGATGCCGAACCTACCCGCTTCTGGCGGGTTCTCAAGCGTTTTTCCATGTTTCGGTTGCTTTGCCGGGGGCGTCAAGTGCGCGCCCGGACATCAGCCCTGCAAAAGCCGCCGCAGCAGTTGCAGATCATCCACCAATTGCGAATCCGTGGTCATCAGTTCTTCGATCTTGCGCACCCCGTGCATGATCGTGGTGTGGTCGCGCCCGCCAAAGCGCCGCCCGATGTCGGGCAGGCTGCGCGGCGTCAGTTGTTTCGACAGATACATGGCAATCTGCCGAGGCCGCGCGATGGTGCGCACCCGTTTCGGCCCGATCAGATCACTGAGCCGCACGTTGAAATGCTCGGCCACCTTGCGCTGAATCTCTTCGATCGTGACCTTGCGGTCAGACTGGCGCAGGATGTCGGCCAGACAATCCTGCGTCAGATCCAGCGTGATTTCGCGGCCAACCAATGACGCAAAGGCGAAAAGCCGGGTCAGCGCGCCTTCCAGCACCCGGACATTCGTGGTGATGCGGTGCGCCAGAAACTCCAGCACGCCATCGGCCAGCACCAGGCCCCGGTATTGCTGGCGATAATGGTCGACCTTCTGTTGCAGGATGCCCAGCCGCAATTCGTAATCGGTGGGGTGCAGGTCCACCACCAGCCCGCATTGCAGGCGGCTCTTGATCCGCTCCTCCAGATCCTTGATCTCGCCCGGGGCGCGGTCGGCGGAAATCACGATCTGCTTGTTCTGGTCCACCAGCGCGTTGAACGTGTGAAAGAACTCTTCCTGCGTCGAATCCTTGCCCGCGATGAACTGCACGTCATCCACCATCAGCACATCGACCGAGCGGAACAGTTCCTTGAAATCCATGATCTGCCGTTCACGCAACGCCTGCACGAAACGATACATGAACTGTTCCGCCGACAGGTAAAGCACCCGCAGATCAGGGCGGCGCAGCTGCACCTCATGTGCGATGGCATGCATCAAGTGCGTCTTGCCCAGCCCCACGCCGCCATAAAGAAACAGCGGGTTGAAGGTGACGGGCCCGCCCTCGGCCACGCGGCGGGCGGCGGCATGGGCCAATTCGTTGGGCTTGCCCACCACGAAACTGTCAAAGGTGAAACGCGCATCCAGCGGGGCACCGCGCAGGTCTTCCTCGGGCTGCGGGCGCGGTTTTGCCTTTGGTGCAGGCTTTGCCGCGGCAGGACGCGGGCCGCTGGCCACGCTGAATTCCAGCCGCTCCACGGTGGCGCCCGAATCAATCAGGCGCAGACGGATCTGGTCGGCGAAATTGCGCGACACCCAGTCACCGAAAAACACGGTGGGCACTTCGAACTGTGCCACGCCATCGCGCAGCCCCGACAGTTTCAGCGGCTCGATCCAGGTGGTGTAATTGTTCTTGCCGACCCGCTGGCGCAGCTCTTCACGCACCTCAACCCACGCATCATTCGTCATTCTGTCAAACCCGTTCGCCGCATGATCGGCTGGCCAAAGGCAATATTGCCCGACCTGCCGCTGTTTACCGTGCGAAGCTCTGTCCGGCGGCGGTCATCGGCCATGGCATGGCAGTCAGTCAAAGCCAAGGGCCCGACCGAAAACCTATATCCAACCGCAGAAATACAAAAAGCTGCCGGAAACCCCGGTTGCCCTGCATTCCAGACGCTTGCGCAGCAACATGCGGCGCAGACACCATAACCCCTTGATCGTGAAATGATATTTTCGGAATACCGCAGCAGCGCGGTTTTGGCAGACTCCCGAAATTCAGATCACGACCACGTCATGTCCCCCAAGACGAAGTGAATCGCCTGATGACGCTAGCAAGTGGGGTGGAGCTTCCGCAACCGAACTTCGCTGTTGACAGGTCTTTGCCAAATCGAATCCCGGGGCCCGTGCAAATCGGCAACGCCTGCCTGAAAACCGCGCAGACAAATGCGAAAAGCGCGCCCGAAGACGCGCCCTTTACACAACGGTTGCAATCTTGTGTCAGGCGGCGGCTGCCGACAGGCCTTTGACGCGCGAGGCAAGACGCGACATCTTGCGCGCGACGGTGTTCTTGTGCAGCACGCCCTTGGTCACGCCGCGCGCCATTTCGGGCTGGGCCGAACGCAGGGCCACCGCAGCGGCCTCCTGATCACCCGAGGCAAGCGCCTCTTCGACCTTGCGCAGGAAGGTGCGGATCCGCGAGCGGCGCGCCTTGTTCACGGCATAACGGGCCTCGGACTGGCGGGCGCGCTTCTTGGACTGGGGCGAATTGGCCATGGGTTCAGGTTTCCGGTTCTTCGGTTCGTGTCAATCTTGAAGCCGCGTCTTTACGGGCGACTCGCGGCCAAGTCAACCGGGTAAGGCCCGGATTTTCACCTATCTGTCACGCAACGCTATCTGTCGCGGAACTGCGGGGTGCGTTTTTCCAGAAACGCGGCCATGCCCTCTTTCTGGTCCTCTGTAGCGAACAGCGCGTGGAACAGGCGGCGCTCGAACAGCAGGCCCTCGCGCAGCGTGGTCTCATAGCTGCGGTTCACCGCCTCTTTCACCGCCATCGCCGTCAGCAGCGACTTTTCGCTGATCTTCTGGGCAGCCTTGCGCGCCTCTTCCAGCAGGTTTTTCGCGGGCACCACGCGGCTGACCAGGCCGCAGCGCTCTGCCTCCACCGCATCCATGAACCGCCCGGTCAGGTGCATGTCCATGCTTTTCGACTTGCCCACAAACCTTGTCAGCCGCTGCGTGCCGCCCAGGCCCGCCACCACGCCCAGATTGATCTCGGGCTGGCCGAATTTCGCCGTGTCCGCCGCGATGATGAAATCGCAGATCATCGCCAGCTCGCAGCCCCCGCCCAGCGCATAGCCGGCCACGGCGGCGATGATGGGCTTGCGCACCCGCAGGATCGCCTCGGACTCGGCAGCAAAGAAATCTTCGCCAAAGACATCGACAAAGCCTTTTTCCGCCATTTCCTTGATATCCGCCCCGGCGGCAAAGGCCTTTTCCGACCCGGTCAGGATGATGCAGCGCACCTTGTCATTGCGGTCGGCGGCCGTCAGCGCCTCGGTCAGTTCGGTCATCAGCCGGGCGTTCAGCGCATTCAGCGCGTCGGGCCGGTTCAGGCGGATCAGGGCCACATAATCCTCGATCTCGACGATCAGCGTCTCATAGGCCATCGGTTGCTCCTCTTGCCGCATTGGCCGAAGGTCTAGCAGCCCCGCGTCGGGGATCAAGTCATCTCTGACAGGCCGGGCAATGGAAGGATGAGCGCCCCGATTGCACCAGACGCGCGACTGTCCCGCTGCATCCGGGTGTTGTGCAGGACTCGCCCTCGCGGCCGTAAACCCTGAACGTGTGTTGAAAATAGCCAAGCTCGCCATCGGCTTGCCGGTAGTCGCGCAGGGATGAACCGCCCGCCGCTATCGCCTCGTCCAGCACCTGCCGGATGATCGGCACCAGCCCGGCCACCTGTGCCGCAGGCAGGCTGGCCGCCCGCCGGTCAGGGGCGATGCCTGCGCGAAACAGCACCTCGCAGACATAGATATTGCCCAGACCTGCCACCACCCGCTGATCCAGCAGCGCCGCTTTTATGGGCGTGTTGCGCCCCGCCAGCCGCGCCACCAGATAGGATTCGTGAAAATCATTGCCCAAAGGTTCGGGCCCCAGCCCGTCCAGAAGGGCATGCCCCGCCCCGGTTGGCAGCAGATCCATCGCGCCGAACCGCCGAGCGTCGTTGAATGTCACCCGCGCGCCGCCCTCCATATCCAGCACCACATGGTCATGTTTGGCGGGGGCCGGATGCGCGTGGTGAAATTCGCCCAGCATCGCGCCGGAAACCAGCATCCGCCCTGACATGCCCAGATGCACCAGCAGCGTTTCGCCGCCCGACAGATCGGCCAGAATGTATTTCGACCGCCGCCGCAGCCCCAGCACCCGCTGGCCGGTCAGCCGCGCGGCCATGTTTTCGGGCAGCGGCCAGCGCAGATCGGGGCGGTTCACTGCCGCATGCGCGATGTGCAGGCCGGTCATTACCGGCTCCAGTCCCCGGCGCACGGTTTCAACCTCGGGCAGTTCGGGCATGGCTTCCTCTGGGACAGGACGGCGCATTGCAGCGCGGCGCAGGCGGCCTATAAAGAGGGGCAACACGAAGGACGGCAAGACCCCATGACGCATGACCCCAAGGATACCACGCATTTCGGTTTTCAGACCGTCCCCGAGGCTGACAAGGCGGGCATGGTGCACGGCGTCTTTACCCGTGTCGCCTCGAAATACGATGTGATGAACGATGTGATGTCGGGCGGCATACACCGGCTGTGGAAAGACGCGATGATGGATTGGCTGGCGCCCCGCCCCGGCCAGCGCCTGCTGGATGTGGCGGGCGGCACCGGCGATGTGGCCTTCCGTTTCCTCAAACGCGCGCCGGGGGCGACTGCCACGGTGCTGGACATGACCGAATCGATGCTGGTCGAGGGGCGGCAGCGCGCCGAGGCGGAAAGCCTGGCCGAGCGGCTGACATGGGTGGTCGGCGATGCGATGGCCCTGCCCTTTGCCGCAAATACCTTTGATACCTATACGATCAGCTTTGGCATCAGGAACGTGACCCGCGTGGCCGATGCGCTGGCCGAGGCTTACCGCGTGCTGCGCCCCGGCGGGCGGCTGATGGTGCTGGAATTCAGCCAGTTGCCCAACCCCGCGCTGCAATGGGCCTATGACCGCTATTCCTTCAACGTGATCCCGGTGATGGGCCAGATCATCGCAGGCGACCGTGACAGCTATCAATACCTCGTTGAATCCATAAGAAAATTCCCCGATCAGGAAAGCTTTCTGCAAATGATCCGCGATGCGGGTTTCGCTCAGGCAAAATACCGCAACCTGACGCTTGGTGTCGCCGCCCTGCATTCGGGCTGGAAGATCTAGTGCGCGGCCCGCACAACATCTGGCGGCTGGTCAAGACATTGGCCACGCTGGAACGCACGGGCGCCATCGGTGTGGTGCTGGAGGCTATGCATGCGCCCCCCCGCCTGCGTCTGGTGGCCCGCGTGCTGGGCTGGCCATTCAAATGGCTGGGCTTGCAGGGCGATCTGGCCCTGCCCCCTGCCACGCGCGCGCTGACTGCGCTTGGCCCGGCCTATATCAAATTCGGCCAGATCCTCTCGACCCGCCCCGATGTGGTGGGTGACGAACTGGCCGAACAGTTGAAATACCTGCAAGACAAGCTGCCGCCCTTTCCCAATGCCGTGGCGAAACGGATGATCGAGGCCGAACTTGGCCTGCCGCTGGAGCAGATGTTTTCCGAGTTTTCCGAGCCCGTCGCCGCCGCGTCCATCGCGCAGGTGCATCGTGCGCGGCTGGCCGATACCGGGGTCGAGGTGGCGGTGAAGGTGCTGCGCCCCAACATCGAACGCGCCTTTCGCACCGATATCGACGCCTTTTACTTTGCCGCCCGCGCCATCGAATTTTTGTCACCCGCGTCGCGCCGCCTGCGCCCGATGGATGTGATCACACATTTCGAAGGCGTGGTGCTGGGCGAGCTTGACCTGCGGCTGGAATCGGCCGCCGCCGGGGAATTTGCCGCGAATACCGAATCCGACGCCGGATTCACCGTGCCGAAACCCGTCTGGCACCTGTCCGCCCGGCAGGTGATGACGATGGGCTGGGCCGAGGGCCTCAGCATGTCGGACAATGCCGCCATCGACGCCGCCGGACACGACCGTGTGGTTCTGGGCACGCGGGTGTTGCAGCTTTTCCTCAGCCACGCGCTGCGCGACGGCTATTTCCACGCCGACATGCACCAGGGCAACCTGAAAGTTGCCGCGAATGGCGACATCATCGCCTATGATTTCGGCATCATGGGTCGGCTGGATGAATACACCCGCCGGGTCTATGCCGAGATCCTGTTCGGCTTCATCCGCCGCGACTACCGCCGCGTGGCCGAGGTGCATTTCGAAGCCGGCTATGTTCCCGCCGACCGCGACATCGACGAATTCGCCCGCGCGCTGCGGGTGGTGGGCGAACCGATCTTCGGCATGGATGCCTCGCGCATATCCATGGCGCGGCTGCTGGCCTATCTGTTTGAAGTGACGGAACGTTTCGGGATGGAGACGCGGACCGAGCTGATCCTTCTGCAACGCACCATGGTGGTGGTCGAAGGCGTGGCACGGTCGCTGGACCCGCATATCAACATCTGGCAGGTCGCCCGGCCGATTGTCGAGGATTACATCAAGCAGAACGTCGGCCCCAAGGCGCTGCTGCGCGATCTGGGCCGCACCGCGCGGGTGCTGGCCCGCTTTGGCCCGAAACTGCCGCGTCTGGTCGAGGCGCAGCTTATCCGCCAGGCCGAGGTTGAAAAGCCCGTGGCAATCCGGCGCGATGTGCATCCGTTGATCTGGGTGGCTGTGGGCGCCGGGCTGACTGGCCTGGGCGTCTGGGCAGGAACGCTGCTGTAGGGGCCGGCAGACCCGGACCAACAACCTTAGATCTGGCTGATTTCATGCGCATTTGCTTCAACCGAGCGGGCAAGCGCAGCCAGTTCCAGCGCGATCGCTGCGGCATAGTCCACCGCACCCCGCTCGGCCTTCCACAGGCAATGTGCGGCCATGCGCCAGTGAAAGGCCGGTGCCAACGCGCGGTAGCGCGCGGCAAGAAGCGGCGGGCAGGCAGCCAGAAAGGCTGCTTGCTGCCCACTGTCCAGCACCCGCCCCCGGTAAAGCATCTGCATCGCGGGTGACAGGAACGCCGCCAAATCCTCGGCCGCGTCGCCCTCGGCGGGGCATTGCCAATCGATCAGCATCACCCCCTGCGGCCCGGCAATCACATTGCCTGCCACCACATCGCCGTGGATCAGGCAGGGCCGCACCACAGGCGGCACATCGCCTGCAGGCGGCGGCGGCAATGCCCCCTGGCATGCCGCCAGCATGGCCCGTCCCTGCCCGACCAGCGCCGCATGGCCGGACCCGACCTGTCGGAAGCCGCTGCCCGAAAAGGCATGCACCTTCGCCAGCAATGCCGCCACAGGTGCCGGATCGCCCGACCACGGCCGCCCCGCCACATGGGTGTAGCAAACCCAGCCCTCACCTGCCGCGCACAACCGCGGCGCCAGGCCATGCGGACCAAGCCGCACCAGCGCGCCCGCCTCGGCACAGGCATCATTCGGGAACAACGGGCTGGCGGCGGCCCTATCGTAAAGCTTCACAACCACCGAACCCAACCGCCAGACCCGGTTGCTGCGGCCCCCTGCCAGCGGCTGCCAGTTTTCGCCCGCAAGGTCGGGCAAAGCCCCCAGAACCGCGCGCACCAATGCGGCGGGTGGCGGATCGCCGCAGATTGAGGCTTGGGTGAGGGGCATGGACATTCCGCAGCACAGAGATCCGAACCTAGGCTCGCCCTGCGCGCAGGGCAAGTCGTGGCGTCTCGTGCGCAGTGTCTCAGTTTGAAATGAGAAAAATTGGGGCAAGTTTCCCTGCCCCGAAAATTATCACGCCATCCGGCGGGCGGCTTCCTCGCTTCCGGGGTGCCGTTTGCCCTTGATGACTTCGTTGACCCTGCCCTGGTTCACATCGAAGAAAGCGGCAATCCGGTTCTGGTATTCACCAGCCCAGTATCGCCGCCAAATCTCGACAGCATCGGCAAAGGTTAGGCGGTAGCTTGGTTTGCGCGGTCGCGCCATTTGTAGGCTCCAACAATGGAGCCGTTGACTGAGCGCTTGACCATGAGTCCACAGTATGCGAAACACACAGTGTGGATTCACAACAACCGCCAGCCAACGGCGGGTTTCTCAGACCGCAGGGCGTTACAGCGCCCTGCGGTTTTTGTTTTAGGTGATTCGTTTAGGTGAGTCCAGCCCACCCACCACATTCGGTAGGCGGTCAACCCGACAGTCACAAAATGTGACGCGTTACGCGCCCTTTTTCTTGTATGGCCCGCGCGGCTTCGGTGCGGGCGCTGCGGCGTCGATGATCCCGACCAACCAAGTCATGTCATGGAGGGTGTTCGTAACGCCTGCGGCCATCGCCGGAGTCATTTTGAGCGACTTGTGAGTGCGCACAAAGTTGTAGTGCACGAAGTATAGCGACAGCATGTGCAGGTGGTTTTCCAGCTTCTTGCTGAACCCGTTGGTCAGGCGGGTGAAGCGGCGCATCCCCATACGCACGGTCAGGTTCTGGCGCTCAACGTGGCTCGTGCTGATCATCTTCGGATCGGGGTTGCCGAAGATCGGCTCCTTCCGTGCGCCAGTGCATTCAGCGGGGGAATACTTGCGCTCATGGCCCTTAGCGCCCGTGGGTTCGCCATACAGCTTGATCAGCATGGCATAGTCGATATCGGCGGCGAAGGCATCGCCCACAGCCTTGAGGTAGGCCCCATGCCCGTCTGTGGTCAACTGAACGCGGGAAGCCAGGCGGTCGGCCAGATCAAACATGAAGTCACGGGCGGTTTCGGCGGAGCGGTCGCCAACCTCAAAGGCCAGGATCATCTTGCTATCGCGGTCAATCGCGGTCCACGTCCACACGTCGCCAGCGCCATCCGGTGCGGCTTTCGCAGTAGCAACGTTCTTGTCCTTTGCGTAGCAGAACGACCAGATTTCATCGCACTGGACCTGTTGCGCCTTCACGTCGCGCACGGTCACATCATGATAAGCCGCGCAAGCCTTGCCAGCATCTTCAAGCAGCTTGGTCACGGTGTTGATCGAAACACCAGTGATGCGGCTGATCGAGCGCATGGACGAACCTTCAACCAGAAGGTTCAGTATGGTGATGCGGGTTTTGATGTCGAGCTTGTTCATACCCCCAATCTAGAGGGGTGAAATCCATTTAGCAAGTATAATTTTCATTTTGAAAGCTGCTTCTGGGCAATTATTGACACTATACCCCCAAGGCTACCGCTAAATATCACAGACTGTATCTTGGACAGTTGGTCATCGGTTAGCCATGACCAACTGACTGGCATAACGTAGTGCCACGCCCAAGAGACAATGCTCGACAAGAACAGCAGGGCAAAAACGATCATCATAGCAACGACAACCCACCCATATACCCAGAGCCAGGTAAGATCGTTCTTGGCCTTCTGACCACGAAGAGCCTGTTCATCCGGGAAAAGCTTCTCCTCTTTGTGGGCAAGTGAATCCACTGCCCACAAAGGAGGCTCAAGTCCGTCAGGCGGCGGCGGAACGTCTGACACGATGTAGCTCGTCGTAGTGCTGCTTGATCAATTGGTCAGGTATTGCCTTGTTATACACGCCTTCTTGATAGACTTGCTGCCATGGGGTTCCACTTTGATGCGTCAAACTTGACAGGGCAATCCCTGACATATGCCCGTAGGCATTGAAGACATTTTCCAAGAACCCCTTTGTTTGAGCATCAACAACGGGTTCGTCGGGGCTACCCACGAAGTCAAAACCTATCTGCTCCCTGCCGAACCTCTTGGTGGCGTGATACAAATCCGGGATAACTGGGCCATACTTCCAAGCTTCGATACGGTTCTCAAACAGGTCTGATCCCCTGAGAGGAAAACTCCACCCATGAGCGATGTAAACCAACTTCATAAGCTGAAGTGGCGTAAGCATTTGCCCCTTACCCTTGGCTATACGCAGAATTTGGTCTGCAATTGTGATAGCTGAGTAAGCCATCACCCCCACCTCGCCGCTGCGGCGCGCTCCGCGATCTCGCGGCGCTGAGCCTCTGTCGTGTTCTCTTGACGTGCCTGCGCTCCAGCTAATCCGCTCGCGCGCTTGGCTGGTTGCTTCAGTGTCGTATCTTCGATTTCTCCGGTCGCGATCCTCGCGATGTGAACCGCATTGCCTATCGCGTCCGCAGGGCGAATCTGCCCGTTTGGTCCTTTCGGCATTGTTTCCTCTTGCTCCCTGGCGCGTGGTGTCCGCCATGTGGTCTGCGCCACGAATCAATTCTAGCACATGATGTAGAGCTTGACTCGTGCGAAGTAAGGGCCGGGCTAACCCCTCGGCCCACAGCATGTAGATGGGGGTGCGATGCGGCATAGTCAATCCACCCCAATTTCAAACTGAGACACTACCGTCTCGTGCGCCTTGCATCCCGAAGCCCCCTGCCGCTGGCCGGGCCTGTCAGCAGGTGGAACTGCGCTAAACCCCACCCCGCAGTGCAGTGACATCTGCTGCCAACACCTCGATCCCGCCACGCAATACCAGCATCGTGCCATTCGGGCCACCCCGCGCCTCGGTGATGGGGGCGTAGACCTCGACCGGCCTGGTGTTCAGCAAATCACCGTTGCTGTAGCTTTCCAGGCTGAAACTATAGGCCCCCGCAGGCAATGGATCGCCCGCCATATCTGTGCCCGCCCAGTCCATTGGCCCGGCAATCAAGGGGATATCTTCGCGAGAGATCAGGCTGCCCGCTGCATCGCGCACCACCAGCACCGCCCGGTCGGCCAGGGCTGCCGGGTTGGGCGACAGCGTGACAGGTGCCCCATCGACCCAGGCGGGGGCGGCCACCCGCGCCTCCTTTCCCACCCAGCCTGCAAGCTGTGCCAGGTTCATCACCCCGAACTGGCTGCCCAGCGATTCAAGCAGCTGGTTGGTGCGCTGCTGCTGCTCCACCCCCGAAAAGGTGGCCAGTTGCACGGCATAATCCGACGAATCCATCGGGTTCAGCGGATCCTGGTTCTGCAACTGTGCGGTCAGCATGCGCAGGAATGTGGTGTAATCCGAGGGCGCGGCACTGCGCGCCTGCGGGGACGGGGTCGCAGCGGCATTGGCCGAAAGCGGCGCTATGGTCATTCCGGTATCCTTCAAAGCCGCAGGTCAAGGCCACTGGCCGGGCTGGCCCGTGCCGCATCTGCAGCGGGTGGCAGGGGAGGTGGTTCTGTCTCTTCCGGCGCAGGGGCGGGTTCAGTTGCGGGTGTCCCCTCCCATTCGCCAAAGCGAAAGCTGGTGAAGCCAAAGCCTGCCTGCCGGAACTCTTGCCGCAGGTCATCGGCATGGCGGCGCAGCAGATCGAGTGTTTCGGGACGTTCGGCATGCAGGGTCACGCGGATCGCATCACCATCGGTAGAAACTGTCATGCGCAGCCTTCCCAACTCCTCGGGCGCGAGGGCCAGTTCAACGGTAGCATCAGACAGGACGCGCGCCGTTTCTGCCAGCACCACAGGCAGCGCAGGTGGCAATGGCGCGGGCGGACCAGCCGGCACCGGGGGCAACGGCGCGGCGTTCATGGCAGATGCCGGACCGAGTGGCACAGCGTCAGGTAGCGATGGGGCAGAAACCGGCGGCGATGGCAGAGCCGGCGCACCTTCATCAGCAGCCTGCAAGGGTGGCGCGGGCTGCAAAGTGGCACGGGGTTGTGTGGTATTGGTGTCGTCCGGCAAGGGCAGGGCAAGCAGCGGCACCTCATGCGGCAAGTCCGATTGTTTCAGGACAGGCCGACTGCCGGTAGTGTCGGGCGGTGAGGTCGATTCCGGCAAAGCGGCAGTCAAGGGCCGCAATGCAACGTCGCGCAGCGGCCCACCGTCGGCATCCGGCGCATGATAGGCCTGCGACGGGCGAACATGTCGCGCCACATCACCTTCGCGCATCGTGGCCCAGACTGAATCAGGTTCGTCGTGAGAGGCCAGATTCCCGCCTACGGGCTTGACCGGCAAGGTTGCGGCCATGAAAGTCACAGGACCGGTGCTGGACGGTTTGCCTGCAAGGTCCGCAGCAGCGGGGGCAGAACGGTGATTCAACTTCGTGACAAAGGCTGCGGCTTCCGGCGGTTCATTGCTTGCCAGGTGCGGCAGGGCAGCGGTGGATTGCAGCGCCGCGGCGGGTTGCGCGGCGAGCGTGACCGGCGAGTGTGGCAACTCCGCGGCGGCGGCAGGATGTTGCGCATTCTCTGCACGAAAGGCCCCTCTGGAAACGACAGGTTGGGCGGCGGCGGCCAGACCCGCCGGATTGCGAAGGCCCAATGGCGCGCCAAGGATGCTGTGGTGGCGCCGCCCCACGCCCTGCCAGGAGGCTAGATCGCGGCCAGCCTGATCTGGCACGGCCCCAATGGCCTGACCTGGCAAGGTTTTCACAGGAACTTGCGACAGGTCGGCAGGGCCTTGCGCCGGCCAGTGTGCATTCTGCCGAACCGGCAAGGCTGGTGGCAAGTTGCCAGCGGAAGGGTCCGAGACGCTTTGCACAACCCCGCTTGCCGTGCCCGCAGCCATCGATGCCGGGCGAGTGATCCGTGGCGCCGCGCCATCAAGGGCCGGGGGGCGCGGAACAGCCCGCGTCGCGTCAGCCAACACTTGCGCCAGTGGCGCAAGAACTCTTCCGGCACCGGGCCGGTCGGGGCCAGCGGCAGATAGGTCAGGCATCGAGACGCGGGATTGGGGCAACAGGGGGCCATGGCGATCCGTCAAAAGCGCCTGCGCCGCGGAATCGGCTGGCTTCGCCGGACCGGCAGCACCGCCTTGTGGGTTCACAATCGGTTCGCCGTCCGGCTGTGCCCGCGTTTGCGGCAGAATTACGGCAGCAGGGGCCGGGCGGACGGGCAGCGGGGGCCGGGCGGCAACGTCAGCTGCAGGCGGGAATGGCGGCGTGCCGCGATCCACGCCAAGGTTCCGGGGCCCAGCCAGAACGCCCGGGACAGGGGGCAACGGGGCAGCACGTGGGGTGACAGAATCGGCAGACCCCAGCCGAGCCGCATTCAAAGTTATGAAAGCAACCGGCTGAGCGCCTGTATGGCGCAGCACTCCGCCGCGCTGCCCTGCTGCCGGGTGAACAGTTTTGGCGGGGGGCTGCAAGGCCACTGGCCGGTCCGCCGGGGCGGTTTCACCGGCAGCCGATACCCTGTCGGCAAGACTGCCGCTCCCGGCCTGCACCGCCGGTTTTGCGCCAGATGGACCATGCGGCGAAGACGGTGCAGGCAAACCTGCCGCAGATCGCTCCGCCGGAATGGCAATCCGGGCTTTCGGCGCAGGCTGGGCTGCTTCTCGCACCCGAGTCGGCGATGGCATGCCCGGATCGGCCTGCACCTGGGCGACACGTGTCGCTGGCCGCAGGCTGTGACCGGGCACAGATGGCATATCTGCTAGGCCCGGACGCGACGCGGCGGCAGCAACACCCACGACCATTGTGACGTGCAGGGTGTCTTGCGGTTTTGCCTGCAGCGGGCCCGAACCGGCAGCAGGCGGGGCAAATTGGGCGAACCGGGGCCGCTCGCCAACGAGACGAGGCGCCGAGGCGGATGCCTGTGCAGTATCGGCATTCGTGTTTGCCACAGTTGGGGCGACGCGGCTTGGCATGCCCGGGGCCGCGACAACGCGCGATACCGGCGAATCCTGAAGCGCCGCCCGCACCCCGGACGGATCCAGAGCCGCCACAGGCACGCCTTGGGCTGGGGGAACTTGCGGAGATGCTGCACGACTGGGGTTGGTGTGATGAACCGGCGTCTGTGAAGCCCTTTCAGCCCCGGCATAGGCCCGGTGCGCCGGTGCGTTTCTGCCGAGTTGCGCAAAAAGAGGCGGGGGTGAAAGAACTGTCGGTGCCGGAGCGCCCGACAGGGTCGTTCGCAAACCCTCGGTTGGCAGGGCTGAGCGAGATGGCAGCGCGGCCTCTGGCGGCAGCAGGCCAGACCGGGCAACAGCGTTGGGCAAAGCCGCATCGGGCGCGGGTGTCTGCAAGGGTGATGATGGCTGGAGCGGCCCGGAGCCGGGGCGTTCAGCCGCGGCCACCGCATCGGCGGGCACCGCAAACCGCGCTGCTTTCTTGGCATCGCCAGCGGGATCATCGGGCGATGAAACCTGCAATTGGGAGGGCAGGCCGGGCCCGGGCAAAAGGGGTGTGCCTTCACCACCGGCAGCGCGGGCCGGCTCACCCAATGCGGTCTGGAACCATTGAGACACTGGGGCCGGCTGTGCCGCAGCCTGCTGGGACGGTGCAGGGGCTTGCCCTGATGAGACGGCACGCAGGGCCGCCGGTATCTGCACGTCAGATGCGCTGGCCGTGTTTGCCGGGCTGGCAAGGCGCATCGCGTCACCTGCGATGTTGTGCAGTGTCACTGCGGCTTTCGGCGCTGCCGACCGTGGCATTTCATCAGCACCCAGCGCATGTGGCGCCTCTGGCAACGCCTGCGGCGCAACATCGGCCCCGCCCTGCAAAAGACCTTCCGCCACATGTGCGGCCGCAGGCGGGTTCGGGGCGGCGTCAAACGCCCGGTAGGCAGCCGCAATTTCAGGCAGGGGCATGGGCGGCGCACCAGATAGCCGGTGCAGCGGATGCCCCGCGGCAGAAAGCAATCCGTCCAAAGGCTTGTCAGTGACGCGCAATGCGGCGTCGGCCGGATTTGGGGCCAGATCTGCAGGGTCAAGCCGGTTGCTGAACCACGCCGGCGGCAGTGCCGCCACGCTTGCGGAATCAGAAAGCTCGTCCGGTGTGCCGGCCACTTCTTGGGCAGGTTCCTGCGGTTCGTCAGCGGTCGGGCCGTCCGGCGGCAGAACGGTCATCGGGCCACGCTCGGCCCGGTCTGCCTCTGCCTGCGGCCCGGCTGGCGCGTCTCCCATCATGTGCGACGTAAACGCATCGCCGCCAAGGACGGTCGCACCGTTTCCCCCGCCGTCCGCTTGAGCGCCGCTGCGGCCCGCGCCGACAAGCGGAAACAGTAACTGAGTGATGAACGTGAACATCTGCGCCCCGACTTCTGCCGTCATGCCCGCAGTATTCTGGCTGCTGATTACCAGATGTTTACCCCGGAAGGCCGATAGTGCGGAAAATCCGAACAAAAGGAGACGCCCTATGATCATCCCTGCCAACCTTGCGCCCAACGCTCTGCCGCCTGATCCGCTGCGGCAGAAGGCCGTGGAGCTGGAAGCCGCCTTTCTGTCGGAAATGCTGGCGCATGCCGGTCTGAGCAGCGACGCTGGTGCGTTTGGCGGGGGAATCGGGCAAGACCAGTTCGCCTCATTCCTGCGGCAGGAACAGGCCATGGCCATGGCGCAGCGCGGCGGTATCGGGCTTGCGGAACATCTGTTCCGGGCCATGAGCCTTGGGGCGGCAGGTCCGGGACCGGAGGTCAACGATGAGCGCTGATCTGACTGCGCTGGACGACCTGCTTGACCGCATGCTGGGCTGCATTCTTTTATCTGACCTGGCTGCTCTGTCACCGCTGGCGGCCGAAGCCGAGACGCTGCTGGCACGCGTGACGACGCCCGCCGACATCGTTGCGGTGCATCGGCTGCGGGCCAAGGCGGAACACAACGCCCGCTGTCTGGCGGCGACGGCACGGGGTTTGCGCGCTGCACAGCGCCGCCTCGCGGAAATCCGCGCCCTCAGGGAAGGCCGGACGCGGCTGGTGACCTATGACGGCCAGGGGCGCCGTGCAGAGACCGCGCTTTCCCCGGCCAGCCTGACACGGCGCATCTGACGGGCGCGATTTGGCTTAAATGCCGGGCATTGCGGGCTTGGCGCTTAGGAAACTCTTAGAACCTTGACTGCAATCTTGGCGCTGCATCCCCAAGCGGGATGGCGCGGCCGGGGCCAGCTCCGCCGCTTGGGCCAGAATGCCCCTCCCGTCATCACAGGCGATGGCTTATTCCGCCGCGCGCAAAGCGCCGGCCCCATGAGGGATGAAACGATGTCTTCCATTCTTACCAACACCAGCGCGATGGTGGCCCTTCAGACGATGAAGGCGATCAACACCAATCTGAACAAGGCGCAGAACGAGATCGCCACCGGCAAGGCCGTGGGCACGGCCAAGGAAAACGCCGCCACCTGGGCCATCGCCAAGGTGATGGAATCCGACGTGAAGGGATTCAAGAGCATTTCAGACAGCCTGTCGCTGGGGTCTTCGACCATCGCCGTGGCCCGCTCGGCAGCCGAACAGGTCACGGACCTGCTGGGCGAGATCAAGACAAAGATCGTCGCATCGCAGGAAGAGAACGTTGACCGGACCAAGATTCAGGCCGACATCGTGTCGCTGCGCGATCAGGTGGCCTCGATCGTCGGGGCCGCGCAGTTCAACGGGCTGAACCTGCTGTCCAACCGGCAAGGCGGGGCCACGGTTGCGCAGATCGTCGGAAATACTGGCGCGGGCGCGGGGATCTTCGGTTCCAGCAAGGTGTCGGTTCTGTCGTCGCTGGACCGGGCCTCGACCGGAGCCGTCACCACATCGACGATTCTGGCCAGCAAGGGCGATCTGGGCCAGCAGGCCCGTACGGCGGGCGCAGGCACTGATCTGGCGGCAGCTGCCATCACCGGTGCCGGTGCGATTGCCGCTGGCGCATCGGGCGCACTGACCGTGGTGGGCGACATTGCGACCGTGGCGCGCGGCGGCAACCGCGTTCTTGCAGGCGACACCTATACTGTCGCCGGCCTGACGGGCATCACCGCCACGCTCAGCTACGTCGCGCGCGACGGTGAAAACGTGACCGATGTCGCCAAGGGCCTGGTCAGCCGCATCAACTTTGAAGCGAAGAAGGCGGGGCTCAGCTACACTGCCGAATTCAGCGGCACCGCCGGGGTCACGATCACCAACGGCACCGCGACGGCCATTACCACCACCACAGCCACCACATCAGGCGGCACGGCGGGCGGCGGGCTGGCGCTGCTGGGCGAGATTGATGTCTCGACCGAGGCCGGGGCGGCGGCAGGCCTCGCCGCGATCGAAGGGCTGACGCAGACGGCGATCAAGGCCGCGTCGGATTTCGGCACAGTGCAAAAGCGGATCGACATCCAGAACGATTTCGTAGGCAACCTGATGGATTCGCTGAAGGCAGGCATCGGCTCGCTGGTCGATGCGAACATGGAAGAGGCGGCGGCGCGCCTACAGGCGTTGCAGGTGCAGCAGCAACTGGGCACGCAGGCCCTGTCGATCGCCAACCAGGCGCCGCAGAACATCCTGGCGCTGTTCCGGTAACGGGTTCGGGCCGGGGCATACCCCCGGCCCAGCCAACCCGCCCCAGACCCGACCGGAAGGATGAACCATGAGCCCGCTGGACTCTGCCCGCACCGCCTATGCGCGGCCCGATGCCCCGTTGCGCACGCCGCGCAGCCTTGAATACGATCTGCTGGCCCGCATGACGCAGCGGATGACTGCCACCGCCACCCGGCGCGACACTGATTTTCCCGCCTTTGCCGGGGCGTTGCATGACAATCTGCGGCTGTGGTCCACGCTGGCCGCCGATGTGGCGGGGTCTGGCAACGGGCTTCCACCCAAACTGCGCGCGCAGCTGTTCTACCTTTACCAGTTCACCGCCGCCCACAGCGCCAAGGTGTTGGAAACCTCCGCCGACATCGAGGTGTTGGTCGATATCAACACCGCCGTCATGCGCGGCTTGCGCGGCGACGGGAGGCGGGGATGACAGGTCTGGTGCTGAAACTTGGCCCGCATGAGCGGGTGCTGATCAACGGCGCGGTGATCGAGAACGGTGAACGTCGCTCGCGCCTCGCCATCATGACGCCGAACGCGCATATACTGCGACTGCGCGACGCGATCCACCCTGAAGAGGTGAACACGCCGGTGCGCCGGGTCTGCTATATCGCGCAGATGGTGCTGTCAGGTGATACCGTGGCGGGAGATGCACGGATGCAGCTGTTGCGCGGCATCGAACAACTGAGTCAGGTGCTGACCGACCCCGACAGCCGCCTTTTGCTGGCCCAGGCCACGGCAGCTGTGCTGGAGGAGCAGCCCTATCAGGTGCTGAAAGCCCTGCGGGGCCTGCTGCCCCGGGAGGAGCGGCTGTTCGCCGCAAGCCCGGCATGAGCTTTGCCCCGGTGGTGCCACTGTCGGGCTATGGCGGCTGGGCCTTTCTGAAACGCACGATGGAAAGCCAGAAGGCCGCCTTCGCCGCCAGCCCCGCCACAAAAACCGATGAGGCCTGGTTCCGCGAAAGGATCGGCAGCATCACCCGGGCCGAAGATCTGGTGGCCGACCGGCGCTTGCTGAAAGTGGCGCTGGGTGCCTTTGGACTGGATGGCGGCATCAACAACAAGTTCTTCATCCAGAAAGTGCTGGAAAGCCGCACGCTGGACACGGGCGCATTGGCGAACCGGCTGGCGGACAAGCAGTATCAGAAACTGGCGCAGGCCTTCGGCTTTGCCGACTTCGCCACACCACGCACGCAGCTTTCGGATTTCGCCGACCGGATCCTGAGAGATTATGGCACGCGGCAGTTTGAAATTGCCGTGGGCGCGCAGAATGATGATTTGCGCTTGGCCATGCATGCCGAACGCGAGCTGCCGGTTCTGGCCCTCAGCACGACCACGCAGGATACCAAGTGGTTCACCATCATGGGCAGCGCGCCGTTGCGCCAGGTGTTCCAGACCGCCTTTGGCCTGCCCACAGGCTTTGGCGCGCTGGATCTGGATCAGCAGTTGGCTACGCTGAAAAGCAGGGCCGCGCAGGTGTTTGGCGACAGTGACGTCGCGCAATTCACCGATCCCGCGCAGATGGAGACTCTGCTGCGCCGGTTTCTGGCGCGCTCTGACGCGGCAGCGGCCGTGTCACCCACGGCGAGGGGAGCTGCGGCGTTGCAGTTGTTGCAGGCGGGCCAGCAATCTGCGGGCAACTTCCTGTCGCTGTTGCGCTGATCAGCTGGCGAGGCACGCCGCCAGCCGTCGAAAACTGCCTGCCACACCGTCCGG
>NZ_WHUT02000006.1 GCF_009380135.2 Fertoeibacter niger
CGCGCTGGCCCGCGACTGCGCCGACGAGATTGACGCGATGGGTGGCATTCCCACCCGCAACCCCGAGGAACTGCTGGAGATTTTCACCCTGCTGAGCTGGGCCGCGCAGGCGCTGGGCGAGGCGGGGCGCATGGTGCCGCCCGCGCATCTGGCCGCGATAGAGCGTATCGCCCCCACGCTGCGCGCGTTGCGCCATGCCGATGGCGGGCTGGCGCGGTTTCACGGTGGCGGCCGCGGGCTGGAGGGGCGGCTGGATCATGCGCTGGCCAATGCCGGGGTCAGGGCGGTGGCGGCGCAGGGGCTGGCCATGGGCTTTGCCCGGCTGGCGGGCGGGCGCACAACGGTGATCGTCGATGCGGCGGAGCCGCCGAACGGGCGGGCCGGGCGTTCTGCCCATGCCTCGGTCCTGGCGTTTGAGCTGACATCGGGGCGCAGGCCCGTGGTGGTGAACTGCGGGTCGGGCGCGCCCTTTGGCCCCGACTGGCGGCGCGCGGGGCGGGCCACGGCCAGCCATTCCACCCTGTCCATCGACGGGTTTTCATCCTCGCGGCTTGGTGGTGGCGCGCAGGAGGTGATGATCGACCGCGCCCGCCTGCTGACCGCGCATCAAAGCCATGCGATGGCCGGGCATCACATGCATATGGCGCATGCGGGCTGGTCGCAGACCCACGGGCTGACGCATCAGCGCGACATCTTGCTGGCTGCCGATGGCCGCCGCCTGACCGGGCAGGATGTGCTGGCCGCGCTGACCCCGGGCGAGCGCAAGCGGTTTGGCTATATCATCAGCCACAGCGGGCCGCGCGGCATCCGCTTTGCCATCCGGTTCCATCTGCATCCCGATGTGGATGCGGCGGTGGACATGGGCGGCAGCGCGATTTCGCTGGCGTTGAAAAGCGGCGAGATCTGGGTGTTTCGCCATGAAGGGGCGGCTGTCATGTCGCTGGAGCCGTCAGTCTATCTGGAAAAGGGGCGTTTGCAGCCGCGTGCGACAAAACAGGTTGTCCTGACGGGCACAGCGACGGATTTTGAGACCCGGATCGGCTGGACCTTGGCGAAAGCACAGGATACTCCGCTGGCCATCCGCGACCTGGACCGGGATTGACCCGGACCGCCCCTCAACCGGAGGCAAACGAATGACCCATCTGGTGCCCGTCGGGCGCGCTCTGCTGTCGGTGTCCGACAAGACCGGCCTGCTGGATCTGGCGCGGGCGCTTGCCGGCATGGGGGTGGAACTGATTTCGACCGGCGGCACGGCGCAGGCGCTGCGCACGGCGGGGCTGGCGGTGCGTGACGTGGCCGAGGTGACGGGTTTTCCCGAAATGATGGACGGGCGGGTGAAAACCCTGCATCCCAATGTGCATGGCGGGTTGCTGGCGCTGCGCGACGATGACGAGCATCTGGTGGCGATGGCGGTGCATGGCATTGAACCGATCGACCTGCTGGTGGTGAACCTTTACCCGTTCGAGGCGGCGGTGGCGCGTGGCGCGTCTTATGACGACTGTGTCGAGAACATCGACATCGGCGGGCCTGCGATGATCCGGGCGGCGGCGAAGAACCACCGATTCGTGAATGTGGTGACGGACATCGCCGATTATGCCCCCCTGCTGGCCGAGATGAAGGCGCACAAGGGGGCCACGTCCCATGCCTTCCGGCAGCGGCTGGCGCTGACGGCCTATTCCCGCACCGCGGCCTATGACGCGGCTGTGTCGGGCTGGATGGCCGAGGCTTTGGCCGAACCCGCCCCGCGGCGGCGGGCTTTTGCCGGGCAACTGGCCTCGCCGCTGCGCTATGGCGAAAACCCGCACCAGCGCGCGGCCTTCTACACCGATGGCACATGGCGGCCCGGCGTGGCCACGGCGCGGCAATGGCAGGGCAAGGAACTGTCCTACAACAACATCAACGACACCGATGCGGCCTTTGAACTGGTGGCGGAGTTTGATCCGTTGCAGGGCCCGGCCTGCGTGATCGTGAAACATGCCAACCCCTGCGGCGTGGCGCGTGGCGCGACCCTGGCCGAGGCCTATGCGCGGGCGTTCGACTGTGACCGCACATCGGCCTTTGGCGGGATCATTGCGCTGAATCAGCCGCTGGATGCGGCGACGGCGGAAAAGATCGTGGAAATCTTTACCGAGGTGGTCATCGCCCCGGGCGCGGACGAGGGCGCGCGGGCGGTGTTTGCCACCAAGAAAAACCTGCGTCTGTTGACCACCATGGGCCTACCCAACCCGGTGGCGCGGGGGCTTGCCTTCAAACAGGTGGCGGGCGGATTTCTGGTGCAGGACCGCGACGCGGGCCATGTGACGGCTGCCGATCTGCGGGTGGTGACGAAACGCGCGCCAACCGATGCCGAACTGGCCGATCTGATGTTCGCCTGGACGGTGGCGAAACATGTGAAATCCAATGCCATTGTCTATGTGAAAGATGGCGCAACCGTGGGCGTGGGGGCCGGGCAGATGAGCCGCGTCGACAGCACCCGCATCGCCGCCCGCAAGGCTGAGGATATGGCCATGGCGCTGGGTCTGCCCGCACCGCTGACGCAGGGTGCCGTCGTGGCGTCGGACGCGTTCTTTCCCTTTGCCGACGGGCTGATTACGGCGGCCGAGGCCGGGGCCACGGCGATCATCCAGCCCGGCGGGTCGGTGCGCGATGACGAGGTGATTGCCGCCGCCGATGCCGCAGGTCTGGCCATGGTGTTCACCGGCCAGCGGCATTTCCGGCATTGAACATGGTATCGCGCCTTTTCCCCGCCCCGATGCGGCTGGTCGCGCTGGTGGCGCTGGGTATTTTCGTGCTGGATCAGGTCACGAAAGTCGCGGTGGTCTTTGGCCTGAACCTGATCGAGCGGGGCGTGATCAATGTGCTGCCGCCTTACCTGACCTTCCGCATGGCCTGGAACCAGGGCGTGAACTTTGGCCTGTTTGCCAGCGGTGCGGATGTGATGCGCTGGGTGCTGATCGCGGTGGCGCTGGCGATTTCGGCCTGGGTCTGGCATTGGACCGCGCGTGAGGGGCAGAACCCCCGTGCCCGGATTGCCGCAGGGCTGCTGATCGGCGGGGCGCTGGGCAATGTGGTTGACCGCGTGGCCTATGGCGCGGTGGCCGATTTTCTGAACATGTCCTGCTGCGGCATTGAAAACCCCTATGCTTTCAACGTGGCCGATATTTCGATCTTTGCCGGGGCCATCGGGCTGGTGCTGTTTACCGGCACGCCGAAACCCCCGGCCAAGCGGCGCAGCACCCCCCGGCGAAAGACCCCGTGACGCGCCCGATGCTTTGCGCTAAGACGAACCGAACGGGTGAAGGAGGCTTTCGCATGCGGGCAGCACGGGGCGCTTTGGCGGTCGCGGGACTGGCTTTGCTGGGCCTTGCCGCCTGTTCCGGGCCGGACACGCCGCAGTTGATGAACATCCGGTCCTCCACCAACGGGCCGGACGAATTTGCCATCCTGCCACCCAAACCGCTGGAACTGCCCGAGGATCTGGCGGCGCTGCCCGAACCCACGCTGGGCGGGGCCAACCGCACTGACCCCACGCCCAATGCCGATGCCATCGTGGCGCTGGGCGGTCGGCCACAGACCCTGCAAGGCGGTGTGCCTGCGGGTGACACGGCGATGCTGGCCCATGCGGCGCGCTATGGTCTTGCGGCGAATATCCGCCCCGAGCTGGCGGCCGAGGATCTGGAATACCGCCGCCAGAATGACGGGCGGCTGCTGGAACGGCTGTTCAACGTGAACGTCTATTTCCGCGCTTATGAGCCGCAGTCGCTGGACCAGCATGCCGAACTCGCACGCTGGCGCAGGGCAGGGGCGCGCAACGTGTCGGCCCCGCCCGAGTCTGACGAATAGTCACTTCCGCGTTGGGGGCTGCATCCGGCCTTGATCGCCGGGGCAAGGGCCGTAAGTTGCCTGTCGATGGCTGACATGACCCGAGGGATGGACCAACCGATGCTTTTCCGTCGTCTGCACCTTTCCGTGGTGGCCATCTGTGCGCTGGCCCTGCCGCTGCATGCCGAAACCGTGACCGATTTCACCCTGCCCAACGGGCTGGAGGTGGTGGTGATCGAGGATCACCGTGCCCCGGTGGTGACGCAGATGATCTGGTATCGCGCGGGCGCGGCGGATGAGCCCGAGGGCCATTCCGGCATCGCGCATTTTCTGGAACATCTGCTGTTCAAGGGCACCGACACGCTGGCCCCGGGCGAGTTTTCCGATACGGTCGAGGCGCAGGGCGGCGATGACAACGCCTTTACCTCGTGGGATTATACCGCCTATTTCCAGCGGGTTGCGGCTGACCGGCTGGAACTGATGATGCAGATGGAAGCCGACCGGATGCGCAACCTGCGCCTGACCGAGGAAGATGTGGCGACCGAACGGCAGGTCATTCTGGAAGAACGCAGCCAGCGCACCGACAGTGATCCTGCGGCCCTGTTCGGCGAACAGCGGCGCGCGGCGCAATACATGAACCACCGCTACGGTGTGCCGATCATCGGCTGGCGGCACGAGATGGAACAGCTGAGCCGCGATGATGCGCTGGCGTTTTACCAGCGGTTCTATGCGCCCAACAACGCGGTTCTGGTGATCGCGGGCGACGTGGAGCCTGAGGCCGTGCGCGCGCTGGCGGAAAAGCACTATGGCCCTCTGAAGCCCACCGAGGGCCTGTTGCCGCGCAACCGGCCGGTGGAGCCGCCGCAACTGGCCGAACGGCGGCTGACCTATGCCGATGGCCGGGTGGCGCAGCCCTATGTGATGCGCACCTATCTGGCACCCGAGCGGAACCCCGGCGCGCAGCAGCAGGCGGCGGCGCTGACCATGCTGGCCGAAGTGCTGGGCGGCAGCGGCACGACCTCGGTTCTGGCGCGGGCATTGCAGTTTGGCGATGCAAAGGCGGTCTATACCTCGGCCTTCTACGACGGTTCGTCGCTGGATCAGGGCACCTTCGGGCTGGCCATCGTTCCGGTGCCCGGCGTGTCGCTGCAGGAAGCGGAAGATGCCATGGATGCCGTCGTCGCGCAGTTTCTGAAAGACGGTGTGGAGCCCGAGGCCTTTGCCCGGATCAAGACGCAACTGCGCGCCGCCGACATCTATGCGCGTGACAATGTGGATGGTCTGGCCCGCCGCTATGGTGAGGCGCTGACCACCGGCCTGACGGTGCAGGATGTGCAGGATTGGCCCGCCATTTTACAGGCGGTGACACCCGAGGATGTGATGGCGGCAGCGGAAATGGTGCTCGACCGGCGGCGCGCCGTGACCGGCTGGCTGATGCAGGATGAGGAGAACGCGCTGTGATGATCCGTCTGGCCCTTGCGCTGATCCTGTTCGCGCTGCCCCTGCGCGCCGAAATCGCCATAAAAGAGGTTGTCTCGCCCGGGGGCATCACCGCCTGGCTGGTGGAGGAACACGGTATCCCCTTTACCGCGCTGGAAATCCGGTTCAAGGGCGGCACATCGCTGGACGCGCCGGGCAAACGCGGCGCGGTGAACCTGATGACCGGCCTGATCGAGGAAGGCGCGGGCGATCTGGACGCGCAGGGGTTTGCCGCCGCGCGTGACGGTCTGGCCGCCAGCTACCGCTTTCGTGCGGGCATCGATTCGCTGTCCGTCTCGGCGCAGTTCCTGACGGAAAACCGCGATCAGGCGGTGGATTTGCTGCGTTTGGCGTTGGTTGAGCCGCGGTTTGATGCCGATGCGGTGGAACGTGTGCGCGGTCAGGTGCTGTCTGGCCTGCGGTCCGACGCCAAGGATCCTGCGGTGCTGGCAGCCAATGCCTTTGATGCAGCGGCGTTCGGCGACCATCCCTATGGCAGTTCCGGCGACGGCACGCTGGAATCCGTGGCGGCGCTGACCCGCGATGACATCATCGCCGCCAACACGGGCGCATTGGCGCGCGACCGCATCTATGTGTCGGCGGTGGGGGATATCACGGCAGAGGATCTTGGCGCGCTGCTGGATCATCTGCTGGGCGATCTGCCCGCAACGGGGGCCCCGATGCCGGGCCGTGCCGGCTGGGCGCTGGCAGGTGGCGTGACAGTGCAGGATTTTCCGACCCCGCAATCGGTGATCCGGTTCGGGCATGAGGGCATCACCCGCGATGACCCTGATTTCTTTGCCGCCTATATCCTGAACGAGGTTTTGGGCGGTGGCCGCTTTGGCGCGCGCCTGATGACCGAGGTGCGCGAAAAGCGCGGGCTGACCTATGGGGTGTCCACCTATCTGGCCCCGATGGACCATGCCGAGATGTTTCTGGGTCAGTTCGCATCCGCCAATGAAAAGGCGGCCGAGGCTGTGGCCGTGGTGCAGGCCGAATGGGCCAGGATGGCGGCGGAGGGCATCACCGCCGAAGAGCTGGCTTCGACCAAGACGTTTCTGACAGGCTCTTACCCGCTGCGATTTGATGGCAACGGGCCGATTGCCGATATTCTGGTGGGCATGCAGATGCAGGGCCTGCCGATCGACTATGCCGCCACCCGCAACGAAAAGATCGAGGCGGTGACGCTGGACGATGTGGCCCGCGTGGCCAAGCGCCTGCTGCGGCCTGATGACCTGCATTTCGTGGTGGTCGGCCAGCCGGTGGGGCTTGCCAGCGACGGCTAAGCCGCTTGTCACTGTTGCTGTGGTCGAATCTGCTGGGCCGTGCTAACCCTAGTGGCATGATGCTGGACAGACCCAAGATAAGCGATGTCGCGCCTGACCGCCCGGTGATCCGCCAGTTGGACGAGGCGGCGATCAACCGTATTGCGGCGGGCGAGGTGGTGGAACGGCCCGCCTCTGCCGTCAAGGAACTGGTGGAAAACGCGCTGGATGCGGGGGCGGGGCGTATCACGGTGGATTACGCCGATGGCGGCAAGACGCTGATCCGGGTGACCGATGACGGCTGCGGCATGACCGGCACCGATCTGCCGATGGCGCTGGCCCGGCATGCCACATCAAAGATCGACGGAACCGATCTGCTGAACATCCATTCTTTCGGCTTCCGGGGCGAGGCTTTGCCCAGCCTTGGCGCGGTGGGGCGGCTGACCATCACCTCGCGCGCGGCGGGGGCCGAGGGGGCCAGCATTACCGTGTCGGGCGGGCGGATGGAGGCGGTGCGCCCCGCAGCCCTGAACCGGGGCACGGTCGTGGAACTGCGCGATCTGTTCCATGCCACGCCTGCGCGGCTGAAATTCATGCGGTCAGACCGGGCCGAGGCGATGGCCATCGGCGATGTGGTGAAACGGCTGGCGATGGCCGAACCTGCTGTGGGGTTCACGCTGCGCGATGTGTCGGGCGGCGAGGCGCGGGTGGTGTTTCGCGCCGACCCCGAGCCCGGCGATTTCTTTGATGCGCTGCACGGGCGGCTGGCTCGGGTGCTGGGCGCGGATTTTGCAGGCAATGCACTGCGCATTGATGCGGAACGCGACGGGCTGCGGCTGACCGGCTATGCCGCGCTGCCCACCTATTCGCGCGGGTCCGGGGTGGCGCAATTCCTGTTCGTGAATGGCCGCCCGGTGCTGGACCGGATGCTGTTCGGTGCCCTGCGCGCGGCCTATATGGACGTGCTGAGCCGCGACCGCCATCCGGCGGCGGTTCTGGGCCTGACCTGCGACCCGCAACTGGTGGATGTGAACGTGCATCCGGCGAAATCAGAAGTGCGGTTTCGTGACCCGCAGGGCGCGCGCGGGCTGATCATCTCGGGCCTGCGACAGGCTTTGGCCGGGGCGGGGCACCGGGCATCTTCCACCGTGGCGGGCGAAACGCTGGCGGCCTTCCGCCCCGAAGGCGCGCGGGTGTATCAGATGGACCGCCCCTCGCAGGCCAGTTTTTCGCGGGCGTTTCAGGCGCAGGCCCCCGTGCCGCCCGCGCCAGACAGTGCTGCGGCAGGCGGCTATGCCGAAGCGCCCGGTTTTGCGGAAGAGCCGGTGGCCCGCATCTTCGATGCGCAGCCATCCCCCGATACCGCACGGCCTTTGGGGGCCGCGCGCGCCCAACTGCACGAAAACTACATCATCGCCCAGACCGCCACCGGCATGGTGATTGTCGATCAGCATGCGGCGCATGAACGGCTGGTGTATGAGCGGCTGAAGGCGCAGCGCGACGGGGCGGGTATCGCGGCGCAGGCGCTGCTGATACCCGAGATTGTCGAACTATCAGCTGGTGACGCCGCGCGACTGCTGGATCATGCGGATGATCTGGCCGCGCTGGGGCTGGTGGTCGAGGCGTTTGGCGGCGGCGCGGTGGCGGTGCGGGAAACCCCGGCGATCCTGGGCACGGTGAATGCCGCCGCCCTGATCCACGACATTCTGGATGATCTGGCCGATCAGGGCACCTCGGCGCGTGTGCAGGCGCGGATGGATGCCGTGCTCAGCCGCATGGCCTGCCACGGTTCTGTCCGTTCGGGGCGCCAGATGCGCCCCGAGGAGATGAACGCCCTGTTGCGCGAAATGGAGGCGACGCCACTGGCGGGCCAGTGCAACCACGGGCGACCCACCTATGTGGAGCTGCAACTGGCCGATATCGAACGGCTGTTCGGACGCCGGTGATACGCAGCGGCGGTGGCGCTACGCGGCTGTTGATGCAGGGCGCGCGTGTTTCCCGGGTTCGCCGAAAAACCTTCGGTTGATTCGCGCCGCAGACCGCTTTGCGGGCAGGGCAGCGCGGGGAAATCCGCGGCGCTTGGGGCACGGCGTGCAAAAAGACGTCACAAAACGGGCTTTGGCTTTGAAAAATATCACAAAAAGCTGGCGCAATCCTGCTACCATCTATGTCATGGAACATGCGCTCTGCGGGGGCGCCATAGATCGCGGGGCAGCAGCAGAATGATCCGGCATCTGACAGCGGCGGATTACACCACGATGCCCTGGGCCAATGGCGGGGGCCAGACCACCGAGATGCTGAAGGTCAATCGCGGTGATGGCAGCCTGCTTTACCGCATTTCGCTGGCGGTTGTGGCGCAGGACGGGCCGTTTTCGCTGTTTCCGGGGATCGAGCGCAGTCTGACGGTGATTTCCGGCCCGGGGTTCGATCTGAACGGGGCGGTGCGGCTGCGCGCCGATCCGCTGGTGCCGGTGGCCTTTCCGGGCCATGTGGCTGTGGCCGCCGAGGGGGTGACGGCCCCGTCGGAGGATTTCAACGTGCTGACCTGTGCGCGCATCCCCAAACCCGATGTGCAGGTCATTGCCGATGCGCTGGCCCGTCCGATCAAGGGCCGGGCGCTTGTGCTGTTTGCGTTGGAGGATGCACGTGTCGGCGAACATGTCCTTGCGCGGCGCGAGTTGATGATCACCGACCAGGCGTTCAACATTAGCGGCGGGACTGTAGTGGCTGTGACGCTGACGCTGTGAAACCGGCACCGCGTCTTGCCCCATAGGGGGCAGCCCCGGGGCCAGTCCGGTCAGATGCGGAAGAACGGCTGCGCCAGTCGCGGGATCAGCCCCAGGAAGCGCAGCGGCGCATCGGTGGCGGCCAGGCAGATGCAGGCCGGGCCCTGTTCGGCCACAGGGGTGTGCTGCAAATCTTCGTCCGCAATCTCCAGATCACCCTTGGCGAAGCGGTCGGTCGCATCGCGGAACGCGCCTTGCAGCACCAGCGTCAGTTCCGTGCCACGATGGCCGTGGTCTGGCACGGCATGGCCCGCGGGGATATAGAGCAGCCGGGCCGAGGCCGCGCGGTCGGTAGACAGGATCGCCTGCCGCACGCCCAGGCCAAGGGGGCGCCATTTCACCGCATCCAGCCCGCCGCCGATGTAATCCAGCAACGGGGCGGGCAGATCGCCGCGTTGTTGCGTCTTTTTCGCGGCAACGGGGTTGTTCAGCCGCGCCAGCGTGGCCTCAAGGCTGCTTTCCGGCATGGTCGCCGCGCCACAATCGGCCAGGACCGCGCCGCCAACGGCGTCAAAAGCCCCCAGCCGCGCGCGGCAATCGTCGCACAGCGACAGATGCGTGGCGACCACGAGATTGAACGCCTCGGGCAGTTGCCCGGCGGAATAGGCCATCAGCAGGGTATCGGAAACATGGTGCCGGATCGTCATGATAAGGTGCCTTCAGGTCATCTGGTGGCGCAGCCGTTCCAGCGCCAGTCTGATACGTGATTTTATGGTGCCCAGCGGCAGGCCGGTTTCGGCGGCAATCTCGCTGTGGCTGAGGTCGCCGAAATAGGCGCGCTCGATCAGGGCGCGCTGTTTTTCCGGCAATTGGGCCAGGGCGACCCCCAGCCGCGCGGTGTCTTGCTGCATCTCTAGCGCGGCCTGCTGGTCGGGCTCTGCCTCGGGGCCCCAAGGCAGGTCTTCGGGCTCGGGGCGGCGCGACTTGCGCAGGGCGTCGATGCGCCGGTTGCGGGCGATGGTGAACACCCATGTGGCCACAGACGCGCGCTCGGGATCAAACAGATGCGCCTTTTGCCACAGGGTCGCCATCACATCCTGCGCGCATTCCTCGGCCAGGGCCTCGCTGGCCCCGGATTTCATCAAGAACCCCTTCACCCGCGGCGCAAAATGCCGGAACAGGGCAGCGAACGCCGCCTTGTCCTGCCGGTCACGCACCAACGCGAGCATGGCGGCCCAATCCGGGTCCACCGGCCCGTTGCCTTCATTCCGTCCAGTCACGACTGGCCTTTCCCGGCGACGCCCTGCGCCCGTTCCGGGGGCAACATAGGCGCGTGCGGCGGACCATGCATCCGGTTTTTCTGGGGCGAGGGTTTCGATCATCATGCGCCTTCTACGCGGCTTGCGCCCGGTCGGATCAATTTGCCTTTTTCCGTGCCGCAGATCGCACATCCGCAGCAACATTCTGATCCGGCGCATGAAACCCCGCGTATTGCCTGACGTAACATGTCATGTGTCTATGGACCACGGACCAAGGAGTTGCCGCGTAGATGCCATTCGAGACCCTGAAATTCGCCCCCCGCCGCATCGCCGTCATCGGCGGTGGCATATCTGGCATGGCGGCGGCGCATCTGCTGGCCATGGATCACGCGGTTGTGCTGTATGAGGCCGAGGGAAGGCTGGGCGGCCATGCCCGCACCGTTCTGGCGGGCAAGCGTGGCGATCAGCCGGTGGATACCGGCTTCATTGTGTTCAACCATGTGAATTACCCGCATCTCTGCGCCCTGTTCGACAAACTGGGCGTGCCCACGGCGAAAAGCAGCATGAGCTTTGGGGCCTCGATCGCCGGGGGGCGGCTGGAATATGGCCTGCGCAACCTGAACGCGGTGTTCGCGCAGCGCAGGAACGTCGCCGATCCGCGTTTTCTGCGCATGTTGCGCGACATATTCCGCTTCAACGCGCAGGCGGCCGCGCTGGCCCGCGATGCCAGCCTGACCATCGGGCAGTTGCTGGAGGCGCTGGGCACCGCCCGCTGGTTCCGCGACTATTACATCCTGCCGCTGTCGGCGGCGATCTGGTCAACCCCCGCCGCGCGGATCATGGATTTTCCGGCGCAGGCGCTGGTGACGTTCTTCCAGAACCACGCGCTGATGTCGGCCACCGGTCAGCACCAGTGGCATACGGTGCAGGGCGGATCGGTGGAATATGTGCGCCGACTGCATGCCGCAATGGCGGGCGAGGGCGTGGATATCCGCCTGAACGCCCCCATCGCCGGGGTGCGCCGTGATGGCGCAGGGGTGCAGGTGCGCGCCCATGGTGCCGAATGGGAGCCGTTTGACGAGGTGATCTTCGCCACCCATTCCGATGACAGCCTGGCCATGCTGGCCGATGCCAGCCCACAGGAACGCGCCGCCTTGTCTGCCGTGCGCTATCAGCCGAACGAGGCTGTTTTGCACGCCGATGCGTCGGTCATGCCGAAACGACGGGCGGTCTGGTCATCGTGGAATTATGTCGAACCCGCAGGGCCGCAGGGCGACCGCATCGACCTGACCTATTGGATGAACAGCCTGCAACCCATTCCGCAGGATGATCCGCTGTTTGTCACGCTGAACTCCACCCAGCCGATCCGCGATGATCTGGTGCAGGATGTCGTCAGCTTCCGCCATCCGGTCTATGACATGGCCGGGCAGACGGCGAAGGCCGCGATCCGGCTGCGCAACGGCACGCTGAACACCTGGTTCTGCGGGGCGTGGATGCGCAACGGGTTCCACGAGGACGGTTTCGCCAGCGCGGTGGATGTGGTGCAGGCGATGCGCGCCCGCAGCCGCGCCGAGGCGGCATGAGCGGGGTAGACCATATCCGGGGTGAAACGTTCCATGGCCGCAAGGGGGCCGTGGCGAACAGTTTCCGCTATGGGGTGGATTATCTGCTGCTGGAGCCCGAGGCTGCGGGCCCGTCGCTGTTTTCACGCAATCGCCGCAACCTGCTGTCACTATGGGACAGCGATCATGGTGGCCCGCCCGGTCAGGGGCGCGGCGCGCCTTGGGTGCGCGACGTGCTGGCGGCGCATGGCCTGCCCGAGGCCGACCGGATCGAACTGCTGGCCCAGCCGCGCGTGCTGGGCCATGTGTTCAACCCGGTCAGTTTCTGGCTGTGCCATGATGCGGCGGGCCTGCGCGTGGTGATTGCCGAGGTGACGAACACTTTCGGCGACAGGCATTCCTATCTGTGCCACCGCCCCGACCATGCGCCCATCACGCCCGCGGATACTCTGGCGGCCACCAAGATCCTGCATGTGTCGCCGTTTCAGCCCATCGAGGGCGGCTACACCTTTCGCTTTGACATCAGGCCCGACCGGGTGGGCATCTGGATTGATTATACGCAGGGCGAGGGGGGCCTTTACGCCACACTGACCGGCCCGCGTGTGGCCCTGACCAATGCGGGCATCCTGCGAGCCTGCCTGCGCCGCCCGTTCGGGTCGCGGCGGGTGCTGGCGCTGATCCACTGGCAGGCGCTGAAACTGGCCATCAAGGGCGCGCGTTACCGTGCCCGCCCCGCCCCGCCGGTGGATGAGGTGTCGCGGTGACGCTGCCGCTGGCCCCCTGGGCGCTGTTTGCCGCGCTGATCGCGGCAGCCGGGCTGCCGATCTACATCCATGCGCCGAAGTTCTATGTCGATGAATATGCCGTGGGGCTGGGCGCGCTGGGTGCGGCTTTGTTCCTGCTGCGGCTGGTGGATGTGGTGCAGGATCCGTTTCTGGGCTGGCTGGCGGAGAAGGCCCGGGCGTGGCGCGGGGCCATGGTGGCGGGGGCGGCAGGCCTGATGGCGCTGGCGATGCTGGGGCTGTTTGCGGTGACGCCGCCGATTGCGCCGTTGCTGTGGTTCAGCCTGACGCTGCTGGTGCTGTTTTCGGCGTTTTCGTTCCTGACGATCACCTTTTACGCCGAGGGGGTGCGCCGCGCGGCCACCCTTGGCCCCGGCGGGCACCTGCGGCTGGCAGGCTGGCGTGAAGGCGGGGCGCTGCTGGGCATCTGTCTGGCCGCTGTGGCACCGGTGGCGCTGGGTGCGCTGACTGACCGGCCCTTCGCCGCCTTTGCGGCGGTGTTCGCGCTGGTGGCGGTGCTGGCGGTCTGGGCGATGCGGCGGGAGTGGACCGGCGCAGGGGTGCATGTGGACACGCCGAACCTGCGCGCTGCCTTGGCCGACCCCCTGACAAGGCGGTTGCTGTTGCTGGCGCTGGTGAATGCCGCGCCGGTTGCCGTCACATCCACCCTGTTCCTGTTCTTTGTCGAAAGCCGCCTTGCCGCCCCGGGGGCCGAAGGCCCGCTGCTGCTGCTGTTCTTCCTTGCCGCCGCCCTGTCCACCCCGGTGTGGAGCCGCCTTGCCACCGCCTATGGGGCCAAGCCGATGCTGCTGGCGGGCATGGTGCTGGCAGTCATCGCGTTCATCTTTGCCGCGCGGCTGGGGGCGGGCGATACGCTGGCCTTCGCCGTGATCTGTGCGGCATCCGGGGCCGCGTTGGGGGCGGACATGACGCTGCTGCCCGCGATCTTTGCCCGGCATCTGGCGCAGATATCCGATGCCGGGGCGGGCACGGCATTCGGCCTGTGGTCCTTTGCGTCAAAACTGTCGCTGGCGCTGGCGGCGGCCACGCTGCTGCCGCTGTTGCAGGCGCGCGGTTTTGCGGCGGGGGCTGACAATCCAGAAACGGCGCTGGCCTTGCTGACCACGCTTTACGCCCTCGTCCCTTGCGCCCTGAAACTGCTGGCCATCGCCCTGCTGGCCGCCACCCCCGTGCCGGAGGCCTGACCATGTTGATGCTCTTGTCGGGTTTCGTGCTTGCACTGGCGCTAGTGGCCGCCAAGGCGCGGTTTCTGGGCTTTCGCAGCCAGAAGCCCGCTGATTTCGCGGGCAAAGGCCCGGTGTTTGATCTGCGGCAGCATCTGAACGGCCCGATCCTGTGCGAGGGCGTGATCTATGGCCCCACGGGCCGCGTCACCTCGCGGTTTGTGGCCGATATGCAGGGCAGCTGGGATGGCAACACCGGCACGCTGGCGGAAACCTTCCGCTATGACAGCGGCACGGTGCAGGAACGGTGCTGGACATTGCGGCTGGGCCGTGACGGGGCGATCAGCGCCGAGGCGCCCGATGTGGTGGGCGAAGGGCAGGGGCAGGTCATTGGTCCGGCTGTGCGGTTGCGCTACCGCATCCGTCTGGCGCAGGATGCGGGCGGGCATGTGCTGGACGTGACCGACTGGATGTATCTGATGGACAACGGAACCATCATGAACCGCAGCCAGTTTACCAAGTTCGGCATAACGGTGGCAGAACTGGTGGCCACACTGCGACGGGTGGAAACATGAGAGAGTTCAACGGCAAGCGTTACTGGCTGGTTGGGGCCAGCGAAGGTCTGGGTCTGGCTTTGGCGCGCAAGCTGAACGCCGCGGGGGCCGAGGTGATCCTGTCGGGGCGCGATGCGCTGCGGCTGAACGCGGCGGTGCAGGCGATGCCGGGCAAGGCGTCGGGCGTGGTCTGCGATGTGGCCTCCACCGAATCGGTAAAGGCGGCGGCGGCCGAGGTGGGTGCGCTGGACGGTGTGGTGTTTATGGCGGGCGTCTACTGGCCGATGGCGGCGCAGGACTGGGACGCGGCACAGGTCGAGGCGATGTGCGACGTGAACTTCACCGGCGCGCATCGGGTGGTGGGGGCGGTATTGCCCGACATGCTGCTGAAAAAGCATGGCCATCTGGTGATAACCGGCAGCCTTTCAGGCTTTCGCGGCCTGCCCGGTGCGGTGGGTTACGGGGCCAGCAAGGCCGGGGTCATGGCGATGGCCGAAAGCCTTTACGCCGATCTGCGCGGATCGGGCATCACGGTGCAACTGGCCAACCCCGGTTTCATCAAGACCCGGCTGACCGCCAAGAACGATTTCAAGATGCCCTTCCTGATGGAACCCGAACAGGCGGCGCAGCAGATGTTCGAGCAGATGTGCGGCGACCAGTTCAAGGCCAGCTTTCCTACGGTGTTTTCGTGGTTCTTCCGTCTGGGCCAGTTTCTGCCCGACTGGGCCTATTACCGGATCTTCGCGCCGAAATAGCACCTTGTGCCCGCCACGCAGGCGATCCCACGGCAGAACGCCCCGGGATTGGCAGATTGCGCGGCAGGGCTGGCAAAGCGGGGCGCGAGGCTGGCCACAGGGCGGGCGCCGGGGTAATGAGTGACGCGGGGGCGGAGCGGAAGAGAGGGCAGGCACATGCGGCCTATGTTGCGGCGGATCATTCCTTTGGGTGTGCTGGCGGCCTTGGGTGCCTTTGGGCTGACCCGGCTTTTTGCTCCGGCACCGCTGCCCCCCTTGCCGCAGATGGATGCGGCGGAATTTGCCGCCGCCTATGCCCGCCCGCTGGAGACACCCACAGGCCCCATGCCGGTCTATCATCTGGGGCATTCGCTTGTGGGGCGCGACATGCCCGCGATGCTGGCGCAGCTTGCCGGGCATGAGCATGCCAGCCAACTGGGCTGGGGCGCGTCTTTGCGCCAGCACTGGCTGGGCGATGTGCCGGGCTTCACGCAGGAAAACGCCAGCGCGGCCTTTCGCCCGGCAGCCGAAGCGCTGGATACGGGTGGCTATGGTGCCGTGGTGCTGACCGAGATGGTCGAGATTCGCGATGCGATCCGCTATCACGATTCGGCCCGGCATCTGGCGCTTTGGGCGGCCAAGGCGCGGGCGGCCCGGCCCGAGGTGCGGCTTTACCTGTATGAGACCTGGCACCGGCTGGATGATGCCGAGGGCTGGCTGGCGCGGCTGGATGCCGATCTGGCGCGGTATTGGCAGGATGATCTGCTGCGCCGCGCGCTGACACAGCCCGGCGTGGCGCCCATGCATGTGATCCCCGGCGGGCAGGTGATGGCGGCGCTGGTGCGGGCGATCGACGCAGGCACGGTGCCCGGCCTGACGCGCCGCGACGACCTGTTTGCGCGCAATGCCGATGGCAGCACCGACCCGATCCACCTGAATGATCTGGGGGCCTATGTCATTGCGCTGACACATTTCGCGGTGCTCTATCACCAGAGCCCCGAAGGCCTGCCGCATGTGTTGACCCGCGCCGATGGCACATCCGCCGATGCCTTGCCAGATGCGGCGGTGCCGGTGGTGCAGCAACTGGTCTGGCGGGTGGTGACGGGCTATCCTGCCACCGGCGTTGCCGCCCCATCGGATTCCTGACGCGCACCTGATACCTGACGAAAGGCCTGCCCCCATGTCGATCCTGTCTCTGCTGGCCGAGATCCTGTTTGTGGGCCACAGCCTTGTCGGCCCCGATCTGGCACCGCTGGTGCAAGGCGGGTTCCGCGCGCAGGGGGTGGAACTGCGGGCGGAATCGCAGATCATCAACGGGGCACCGCTGAAGTATAACTGGGAAAACTCCGCCGAGGCCGAAGGCGTCGACGCCCGCATGGTGCTGCCACGCGGCAATACGCAGGCGCTGGTGCTGACCGAAGGCATCCCCCTGCTGGCGCAGATCGACTGGAACGACACGGTGGGGCAGGCGCGCAACTTTGCCAGCCTCGCCTGGCAGGCGAAACCGACGGCGCAGGTGTTCATCTATGAAACCTGGCACAGCCTGAACAGCGGCACCGGCGTGGCCGTGGCGCATGACGAGGGCGCAACCGTGCCCTGGCGCGACCGGCTGACCGCCGACCTGCCGCTGTGGCAGGGCATCGCGGATGAGTTGAACAAGACCCGCCCCGCCACGGCCCCCGCCGTGCGGCTGATCCCGGCAGGGCAGGCGATGGGCCTGTTGGCGGACGAGATCGCGGCGGGCCGCGTGCCGGGGATGGATGACATCCGCGATGCGTTTTCCGACGACATCCACCCAAACGGCAAGGGCCGCTATCTGGTGGCCATGGTCCATATGGCCACGATGACCGGCAAGACGCCCGAAGGCCTGCCCGCGCAACTGACGCGGCAGTGGGCCAGCCGTGATGCGGTGATCGCCGATGATCTGGCCCCGGTGCTGCAACGCATCGCATGGGCTGCGGTTCAGGCCCATGACGCGGCCACCCCCACCGCAACGGCGCCGGTCGCGACCGAAGCGGCCGCGCCGCTGGCAGACGCGCCCGTGGTGCAACCAGCCGCCGCGCCGCCGCCCCGGGTGTTCGCACCCGTCACCAACCCCGCGCTCGCTTTGGGGCTGGCGGGGGTTTACGACTGGTCGGTGCAGCAGCCGTTTCTTGACCTGATGAAATCGGGCCGCCCCTGGATCGGCCATCTGCCCGGGCAATGGGGCGGGTTTGACCATCCGGCGCTGGCCGAGGCCGGGTATCTGGATGAAAACGGCTGGCCCAAGGCAATGCCGCCCAATGTCACCGGGATATCGACCGTGTTCCTGACCGACCTTCCGCCGCAATCGCCCGCCGCCGGGCGCTATGTGCTGACCTATGAGGGCAAGGGCACGCTGGCGCTGGACGGGCGCGCGACCAATGCCAAAGCCGAACCGGGGCGCATAACATTCGACTATCTGCCCGGCGAAGGGTCGGTCCTGCTGAACATCACCGCCATCGACGAAACTGACCCTTTGCGCAACATCACTATCCTGCGCGAGGACCGGCAGGCCGAACATGCGGCAGGCCAGATCTTCAACCCCGAATGGCTGGCGCGCATCCGTGGCGTGGCATCGGTGCGGTTCATGGACTGGATGATGACCAACAACGCCACGCTGGCGCTGGCCGCCGACCGCCCGCTGCCCGGGCATTACACCTGGGCGGTGAACGGCGTGCCGGTCGAGGTGATGGTGGCGCTGGCGAACGAGCTGGACGCCGACCCGTGGTTCACCATCCCCCATCTGGCCGAGGATGCGCTGGTGCGCGCCATGGCCGAGGTGGTGCGCGACGGGCTGGAACCCGGCCTTCGCGCCCATGTCGAATATTCCAACGAAATGTGGAACTGGCAGTTTGGCCAGACCCGTTGGGCCGAGGAACAGGGCCTGAAACGCTGGGGCGAGAAAGGCACCTGGGTGCAATACTATGCCCTGCGCGCGACCGAGGTGGCGGGTATCTGGGCGGCCGTGTTCGGCGATCAGGCCCCGGAACGGCTGGTGCGGGTGATCAGCAGCCAGACCGGCTGGCTGGGGCTGGAGGAAGCGGTGCTGGATGCGCCGCAGGTGGTGGCCGAAGGCCTGCCCCCCCCGAAACAGGCCTTTGATGCCTATGCCGTCACCGGGTATTTCAGCGGCGGCCTGGGGAACGAGGACAAGGCGGCATTGGTGAAGGGCTGGCTGGCCGAAAGCCGCGCGGCGGCCGAAGCCAGCGCCGACGCGCTGGGCCTGCAAGGCGCGGCGCGCGCCGAACATATCGCGGCCCACCGCTTTGATCTGGCGGTGGCGCGGGCGGCAGCCGAACTCGCCACCGGGGCGGAAAGTGGCAAGCCTGACGATTCGCTGGAAAATCTGCTGGGCACCGTGCTGCCCTATCAGGCCGATGTGGCGGCAGAGGCGGGGCTTGATCTGGTGATGTATGAGGGCGGCACGCATGTTGTGGGCTATGGCCTGCTGGTCGATGATGCCGAACTGACCGCGTTTTTCACCCATCTGAACTACACCCCCGAAATGGGTGCGCTTTACGCCCGGCTGCTGCAAGGCTGGCAGGGGCTGACGGATGCGCCGTTCAACGCCTTTGTCGATGTCTACAGCCCCGGCAAATGGGGCAGTTGGGGCGCGCTGCGCCATCTGGCCGATGACAACCCGCGCTGGCAGGCGCTGGCTGCGGGATGTGCTGCGTGCTGAGTGTCATCATCCCGGCCAGCAACGAGGCGGGCTATATCGGCCCCTGCCTTGAATCGCTGTTCGCCGCAGGCCCGCAGCAGGCCGAGGCGGTGGTGGTGGCCAATGGCTGCCGCGACAACACCGCCGCCATCGCGCGCAGCTATGCGGCCCGGGCCGAAGCGGCGGGCTGGAACCTGATCGTGCTTGACCTGCCCGAGGGCGGCAAACCCGGCGCGCTGAACGCGGGCGACAAGGCGGCGCGGGGGCGGATGCGGGCCTATCTGGATGCCGATGTGCGGGTCAGCCCGCCGCTGATCGCCCAGATCATCGCCGCGCTTGACCGTGACCTGCCCACCTATGCCAGTGGCCGCCCGCTGATCAGCCGGGCGCGCAGCTGGGTGACACGCGCCTATGCCGGGTTCTGGTCGCGCCTGCCCTTTGCGCAAAGCCCCGCGCCGGGGTTCGGCTTTTTCGCGGTGAATGCGGCGGGGCGGGCGCGCTGGGGGGCGTTTCCGGGCATCATTTCCGACGACACCTTCGTGCGGCTGCAATTCAGCCCGCATGAACGCATCGAATGCCCCGCCACCTATACCTGGCCGATGATCGAGGGGTTTTCGGCGCTGGTCCGGGTGAGGCGGCGGCAGGATGCGGGCGTGGCCGAAATTGCACAGCTTTACCCCGGCATTCTGGCGCGCGAGGCAAAACCACGGCTGGGCGTGCTGGGTCTGGCGCGGCTGGCGCTGGCCGACCCGCCGGGCTTTGCCACCTATGCGGCGGTATCGCTGGCCGTGCGGCTGGGCCGAAACAGCGGATGGGCACGCGGGCGCTGATCGGGCAAGCGCCGCCGCCTGCACCCGCGCATTATCCGGCAAACAGTGCCGCCAGCTTTGCAGCCTCTACGTCGATGTCATGCCGGGCCAGCACGCGGGCGCGTGCGGCCTGCCCCATCGCCGCCAGCCGTTCGGGGGCTGTGGCGGCCAGCGCATCCATCGCGCCCGCCAGCGCCGCCGCATCCCCCGCAGGCACCAGCCAGCCGGTTTCCCCCGGCAGCACCAGTTCCGGCACACCGGCAATCATCGTGGCGATCACAGGGCGGCCCGCCGCCATCGCCTCCATCACCACCATCGGCAGCCCCTCGGCAAAAGACGGCAGGATCAGCGCATGGGCGGCGGCCAGTTCGGCCCGCACCCGCGCCTCATCGGCCCAGCCGGTCAGCGTGACCTGCCCGCCAAGGCCATGCGCGGCAATGGCCGCCTCCAGTGCCGGGCGCAAGGGGCCGTCACCCACCAGAGTCAGATGCAGGCCGGGGGCCTGGGATAGCGCCAGTGCCTCGACAAGCAGGGCGAAACCCTTTTGTTCCGCCAGCCGCCCGATCGCCACCAGCCGCGCGCCGCTGGCGGGCAGCGGGGCGGATTCGGGGAACTTTGCCGGCTCGATGCCGCAATGCACCACATGCAGGCGCGGCCAGTCGGCACCACGGGCCCAGCGGCACAGCTGGCTGCGCCCGAAGCTGCTGATCGCCACGGTAAAGGCGGCATGGCGCATCTTCAGCCCCAGGTTCAGCGCCACCGGCGCATCAAACTCCTCTGGCCCATGCACGGTAAAACTGTAGCGCGGCCCGCCAAAACCCCGCACCAGCATGGCCACCGTGGCCGAGTTTGTGCCGAAATGCGCATGCAGATGGGTGATGCCCAGATCGGCACAGCGCCGCGCCACATGTGCCGCCTCCAGCCAGTAGACCAGATGGATCAGCCGCCCTCCCCTTGCCCCGCTGGCCAGTGCCAGCCGCAACGCCGCCAGCGCCTTGCCCGGATGCCGCATGGCCCATCCAACAGCCGAGGCCAGCAGCCTGCGCCCGCCCATCGCCAGCACATGCTCGGTCAAATCATCCTCGGCCAGATCGGCGGGGTCCACCAGCGCCGCCCGGTCGGACCGCATGGCAAAGCGGTGGATGCTGATCCCCCGACGCTCCAGCGCCTGAATTTCGCGGCGGATGAAGGTCTGCGATCCGCGCGGATAGGTGTTCACCAGATAGGCAATCTTCACCGCAAACCCCTGATGTTGCTGATACAGCGACAGTAGGCTGCATCTGCCGCATTGCCTAGCCCCGTGCTGATTGACGCCCCGCCCCGCCCCGCCTAGGGTCGCATCGCCCACCCGTCACGGCCGGGCCCATCTTGTTTGTGCGGCAAGGAGCCTGCCGATGTCCCGCCTTCCCCGCATGCTGACCGGATCCGGCATTTTCGCCCGTGTTCTGCGCGGCTCGGCGATCACCGCTGGCAGCTATGCCTTTGCCCAATTGCTGCGGCTGGCCTCGAACCTGATCCTGACCCGCCTGCTTTACCCCGAGGCCTTTGGCCTGATGGCGCTGGTATCGGTGTTCATGGTGGGGCTGATGATGTTTTCCGATGTGGGGCTTGGTGCCTCGATCTCGCAGAACAAGCGGGGCGACGACCCCGATTTCCTCAACACCGCCTGGACGATTCAGGTGGCGCGCGGCGCTTTGCTGTTTCTGGCGATGTGGGCGCTGGCCTGGCCTGCGGCGCAATTCTTCCGGGCACCCGACCTTGCGGTGCTGCTGCCTGCAGTGGGGCTGACCCTGTTGACCGGCGGCTTTGCCCCCACCCGCATCGACACCGCGCACCGGCATCTGATGCTGGGTCGCGTCACGCTGCTGGATCTGGCCAGCCAGGCCATTGGCATCGTGTCGATGGTGCTGATCGCCTGGGTATGGCCGTCGGTCTGGGCGCTGGTGATCGGGCAGAACATCGGCACGCTGTCAAAGCTGTGGCTGGTGCACATGTATCTGCCCGGCCCGAAGAACCGCTTTCAGTGGGAGCCGGCGGCAGGCCGTGAGCTGATCCATTTCGGCAAGTGGATCTTCCTGTCCACCGCCTGCGGCTTTCTGCTGTTTCAGGGCGACAAGGCCATTCTGGGCGCCTATATGCCGCTGGATCAGCTGGGCATCTACAACATCGGCTATTTTCTGGCCTCTTTCCCCGTGCTGCTGGCGCAGGCCGTGGCGGGGCGGGTGCTGATCCCGCTTTACCGTGACAGCCCGCCATCCGCCTCGGCGCGGAACTTTGCGCGGCTGCGGCGGCTGCGCTGCGGGCTGACGGCGGGGGTGCTGGCGCTGTTGGCGCTGCTGGCGCTGGGGGGCGTGCCGCTGGTCGATTTCCTGTATGACGCTCGCTATGCGCAGGCGGGGGCCATTCTGGTGGTCGTGGCTTGTGCCCAGATGCCGCTGGTGATCGGCATGACCTATGATCAGGCGGCGCTGGCCGCCGGGGATTCGCGCAATTTCTTTTGGGTAGTTGCGCTGAAGGCCACCGTGCAGACGGCGACATTTCTGACCGGGGTTCATTTTGGCGGGCTCTTGGGCGGGCTGGCGGCGCAGGGGTTGACCTGGGTGCTGGTCTATCCGGCGGTGATCTGGATCGCCCGGCGGCATGGCGCCTGGGATGCGCTGCACGATCTGGGATTTGCCGCGTTGGCGCTGCTGGCGGGCGGCACGGCCCTTGCGCTGAACTGGTCCGCCGTCCTGGCGCTGGCGGGTTGACCGGCCTGCGGTGCCGGCTGTGGCATGTTCGCCGATGGCCGCATGGAAAACACCCGGCTGTCCGCGCGATTGCGTGCGGATTAGCGGATAATTAACGAAATCCTGCTGGCATTGTTTCCGAAACGTGGCATCATTTTACGATGCTGCCTTGGGAGACGCGCATGCGGAAGGATAGCAGATGACGCTTGTTGTCGTTTATGGTGGCATCATCTCGGGCATTCTGGGTGCGGTTTGCGCAATCTATGCCGGGTCCGGTGCTTTGGGAACGGCGCTCGCCTATTCATTGGGAGGCGTGCTGGGGGTCATCGTGCTGCTTACCCTTTGCCTGCTGCGTGAGGCGCGCACCCCCTGCGTGCCACCGCGCCAGGTTGTCACACGGTGAACTGATGCCGCTCTGCCTGCTCGAAAACGGACGGCGTGATTGAGAAACAATGGCTTATCCAAAAGGGCATGTCTTTTCGTCAGGTCAGCGCAGTGTCAGCGGCGCGGGGTTGTCGGCCTGAACACCGCTGTGGCTGATCGGTAGCCGAATCAGCCTGCCGCGTTGCGGCATCAATGTGCTGCGCCATGCACGTGATGGTTGCGGATTCCTGCGTGGCTTCACGCCCAAGCCGCCCGGCCTGAAAAAAAATTTAGTTAACCTAACGTAAATGCCGCCGCGGCTGTCGGAAGGTTGTCGCCAAAGGCCCGGAGAAGAAGGTAAAATATCCCTTAGGGGGCGCTCAATCCGAGTGCAAGTCATGTATCCAGAATTCGACGGTTTCTGCCAGAACCGGAAGGGCAACGTCTGCGCCCTCAGTACGAGTGAATGCTGCGCTGCCGGGGCTCTGCCTGCGGTGACGCAGCTATTGTTGATCGGTCGCTGACAATGACAATCAGTTTTCCGCAGTTCTCAACCGGAAGCCCGGTTGATGCCGAGCGGGCTGACGCGGCGCAGCAGATCGGCTTTTCACCGCCCACGGTTTTTCCGCCGCGGCGCGGGCTGTATCGCAACAGCCTGAAACGGGCTTTGGATGTGGCTGTCATCGTGATGGCCGCCCCTGTGGTGCTGCCGGTGATCGGGGCGCTGGCCTTTCTGGTGGCGCGCGACGGTGGCAAGGCGTTTTACACGCAGCAGCGTGTGGGCAAGGGCGGCAAGCCCTTCCGCATGTGGAAGTTGCGCAGCATGGTCAGCGATGCCGATGCAAGGATGGAAGCGTATCTTGCGGCCAACCCGGCGGCGCGTGCGGAATGGGACAGCACACAAAAGCTGAAGAATGACCCGCGCATCACCCGCTTTGGCCGCCTGCTGCGCAAAACCTCGCTGGATGAGCTGCCGCAGCTTTACAACGTGCTGATCGGCGACATGAGCCTGGTCGGCCCGCGCCCGATGATGCTGAACCAGCAGGCGCTGTATCCCGGCACGGCCTATTACGCGCTGCGGCCCGGCATCACCGGCTATTGGCAGACGGCGGGGCGCAACCGCACCACATTCGAGGCGCGGGCGGAATATGACGCGACCTATGAGGCGCGGCTGTCGCTCTGGACGGATACCAAGATCATGGCCCGCACGGTGGGCGTGGTGATGAAGGCCACCGGTTACTGACACCCCTGCAACAACAGAAAGGCCCGCACCCTGGCAGGGGAGCGGGCCTTTTGTATGCCGGGGGCAGGGTGTCAGGCGGAGATGGCACCGATGGCCGCAGCGGCCATCACCACCAGAAACACCACAATGCCCGCTGCCAGCATCATCGGCTTTGGCAACCCGTCGCGCAGCCGCATGAGAGGGCCTTTTTCTGCCCCCGCGCGCCCGCCCGCCGGGCTGCCACGCAACGGCAGGTCGGGGATGGTGATTACCGGGCTGAGGTCTAGCTGCCGCAACATCTGGCCACGGGTGCGCAGCACCGGGTTCATCATTTCCAGCGCCAGCGCCAGACCAAAGGCAAGACCCAGGCTGGCGATCACGCCCATGGCCATCAGCTTGCGGCCCCGCCCGCCAGAGGGTTCCAGCGGCACGATCGCGCGTTCCAGCAGGGTAAACCGTTCGGCCTGGTTGCGCTCTTCCAGCCGCTGACTGGTCTCGGCTTCGGCCAGACGGCGGTTGATCACATCATACTGGTCCTGCAACTGGCGCAACTGGCGGTCAAAGGCGCTCAGCTCGCGCTCGATTTCCGGCGTGCGGGCGGACGAGGCCGCCAGCGCATCGCGTTGCGCCTGAAGCGCGGCCTTCTGCGCATTCAACACGTCGATCTGCGCCACCAGCGTTTCCAGTTGCCGCTGTTCCACAGCGCGCAGGCTGCCCGCGTTCTGCAGCACGGTCCGCTCGCCCAGAAGGCCCACAAGCGACTGGTCGATGGCGCGTATGGCGGCATCCAGATCAAGCAATTCGTTCTCGCGCGCGGTGCCGGCATCGGGCAGGGCGGCACTGTTGGCATTCTTGAAAGCGGCGATCCGGCCTTCCAGCGCCACGATCTCGTCGCTGACGCGGGCCTCTTCCTCCAGATAGAACCGCATGGTCTCGCGTGACCGCGCGGCTTGTCCCGCCGCACTTTCATCCAGAATGCTCTGCGCGAAATCATTGGCCACCCGCGCCGCCTGTTCGGGGTCTTCGAACCGGGCGAAGATGATCATGGCCGACACGCCCGCCCCGCCGCCAAAGGCTTGCTGGGCTACGCGTGCCACGCTTTGAAACCGCACTGCGGCCCGCAGAAGCTGCACCTTCTGGTCGATGTTCATGCCCTCGGCGGCGGCAAACAGCGCGTGGCGTTCGATGACCGCGATCAGGTTTTCGCGCGTCAGCATGCGCTGCTCGATCAGTTGCAGGAACTGGGCGGTGCTGGTGCCGGTCGGATCGTCGGTGCCATCGGTGACGACCGGCGTTTCCACCTGCAAGACCGCCGCCGCCTCATAGCTGTTTGGCTGAAGGCTGGCCAGAAATACCGAAGCGGCAATGCCGACAATGCTGATCAGCGCGATCAGCAGCCCGCGCCGCCGCAGCACGCCGAAAAGATCGTCCAAAGATTGAATGGGGCCCATGAAAGCGGCGTCCTGTTACTTCACTGGGGCTGCGGGCGCCGGAATGCGCCGCAGCAGGGTTCACTTTTTCTTGCCATAACGGTAGCGGTCCATCCCGCGATCCTGCGCGCGGTTCAGCACCACCCCCATCAGCGGCGTGCGGTTTTCAAACAGGCGCTCGCAGGCGCGGATGTCTTCGGCGGTGGTCTTGGTGCCATCGGCCACCAGCAGCACGGCATCGACCTGCGGCAGCATGGCGATCACATCATCGCTGACCAGCGCGGGCGGCAGATCATACAGCGCCACTTCGGGGTCAAGCTGCTCCAGCATCTCGGCCAGCGCGTCGGCGGTGGCGGACTCTTGCAGCAGTTCGGCGGCATCGGTCACGGGGGTGCCGTTCAGCCCCAGCGCCAGATTGCGCCCCACCCGCAGGAAATGCGATTCCAGCGGCTGCTCGCCGGTCAGGAAATCGCGCAGCGGCCCGGCGTCGGCCACGCCGAGGAGCGGGGCCAACCCGGGGCTGCGCAATTCCAGATCCATCAGAACGGTGCGCCCTGACGGGCGACGTGACAGGCTGAGCGCCAGATTGGCGGCCACAAAGGATTTGCCGCAGCCATGCGTGGGCGAGGTGATGGCGATGCGTTTCCAGCCGCGTTCAGCCAGCGCCTGAAGGATGCGCGTGCGCAAGATGTCAAAGGCCGCCGTGGCAGGGTTGGTGGACGGTTGCGAGAACAGACCGTTTCCATCCAGATGACCGGGGTTCAGGGTTACGGCGGTCAGCGATTCCCAGACACGGTCGGGATTGGGTGATGAATTGAAGATCGGCCCCGAAAACGGCCCGGGCCCCGTGCGGTGATCCACGTTCAGCCCTGCCGCGCCGGGCACCTTGCCCTGCCGGAACAGCGAAACCCCGGTGCTGCGCGGCTTGTCCGCCTCTTCCGGTCGCTTGCCGAACCTGTCGCCGTTCATCTCGGAATGCTCCACATCCACAGGCCGAAGCGCGTGCGTCACCAACATGTTGTGTTTTGGCATCCGAACTTCAGGCTCCTGCTGCAACGTGGCACGAACGTGCCACCAACGGTAAAACACGCACCCGCTTTGCAGCAGGCATGATCCCGGGACAGATACTTCAGGAATATGGCAAACATGCGCCCATGCCGAAAGGAATCGCCCGGGCCCCCGCCCAGCCAATTGGTGATTAACAGATAATTTCTGCGGGGGGAAGTCTGGAGGCGGTCTTGCAGCCCGCTGCGGCGGTCCGGTCACAGCGATGTTAACCCATGACAAGGCCATGCCGCAGCGCATAGGATAACCATCGCATCCGCAGAAAAAGAGAGCCCCGTGCCAGACCAGCCTGTGCCAGACCAGCATGTTTCACCTGTGCCGGACGCCGCCGGTGCTGCGCCGATTGTCGATGCCGTGGTGATCGGGCGGAACGAAGGCGCGCGCTTGCAGGCCTGTCTTGCCTCGCTCAAAGGGCAGGTGCGGCGCATCGTCTATGTGGACAGCGGATCGAAGGATGGAAGTCAGGCCATGGCGGCGCGGATGGGCGTGCAGGTGGTGGCGCTGGACATGACGCAGCCCTTTACCGCCGCCCGGGCGCGCAACGCCGGGCTGACGGCGCTCGAAGGCGCCGCCCCGCCCGATCTGGTGCAGATGGTTGATGGTGATTGCGAGGTGGTGGCCGGATGGCTGCCCGCCGCCGTGGCGTTCCTGCAAGCACATCCCAGGGTCACGGTGGTCTGCGGACGGCGGCGCGAAAGGTTTCCCCAGGCGTCTGTCTACAACCGGCTGTGCGACCGCGAATGGAACACGCCCCCCGGCCCGGCAACGGCCTGCGGCGGTGATGCGCTGATGCGGTTTGCGCCCCTGATGGCGGTGGGCGGCTACCGCGAGGTTCTGATCGCGGGCGAAGAACCCGAATTGTGCCTGCGGCTTATCCGGGCCGGTGGCCGCGTCTGGCGGCTGGAGGCCGAGATGACCCTGCATGACGCGGCGATGACCCGGTTCGGTCAGTGGTGGCGGCGCACGCGGCGGGCGGGCCATGCCTTTGCCGAAGGTGCCGACCTGCACGGCGCAGGGCCGGAACGGCATTGGGTGCGCGAAACATGGCGCGCGCTGCTGTGGGGGGCCGTGCTGCCGCTGACGGCGCTGCTGCTGGCGCTGGTGTGGCATCCGCTGTGGCTGCTTTTGCTGCTGGCCTGGCCTCTTCAGGTGCTGCGCATCGCGAGGCGCGAGGGCGACTGGACCGTTGCCGCGTTTCTTGTGCTGGGCAAGCTGGCCGAGGCGCAGGGCGCGCTGGGCTATGCCTGGGGGCGGCTGATCAACCGCCGCACGGGGCTGATCGAATACAAGTGATCAGGCCCGCCGCAGCCGCAGCGCCGCCAGCACCTGCCCCGGCAGGATCGCCGCACAGGCCACATAGCGCGGCCCCAGCCGGCGCGGGCTGGACGCCATGCGCCACAGCCATTCCAGCGCCAGCTTCCGCATCCACTCCGGCGCGCGGGTCTGGCGTCCGGCCAGAAAATCCAGCCCCGCGCCCACCGAGGCAAAGCCCACATGCGGGGCAAGCGCGCGGCCCCTTGCAGCAAAAAGCTCCTGCTTGGGTGCCCCCAGCGCGATGAAGCACAGCCCTATGTTCGCGGCGGCCAGATCGGCCAGAATGCGGTCTGCACCCGGTCCCTGAGGGTCAAATCCCATGGGCGGCGCCACCTGCATCGCCACGTTCAGCCCCGGCACCCGCGCGGTCAGGCTGGTCGCCGCCGCCGCCAGTGCGGCCGCGCTGCTGCCGACAAAGGCCACCGGCACACCCGCATCCGCAGCCGCCTGTGCCAGGGGCACCACCATGTCAGACCCCGGCACCAGCGCCACGGGCCGCCCGGCCAGCCGCGACAGCCAGACAATCGGGTTGCCGTCGGCCACCACCATGTCCTGCGCCGCATAGGCCGCCCGAAACGCCCCGGGGCTGGCCAGCTTCACCAGATGGTCAAGGTTGATCGTGGCCAGCGCAAAGCCCTGCCGTGCCGCAAACCGGGCGCGCACCGCTGCCAGCAATGCAGCGGTATCGGGCAGGTTCACCCGGATCACATGGCTGTCATACCGAAATTCCACCGCTGCCCTTGCCTCCGCCGTGTTCTCGGGCGCAGGCCTAGCATGATCGCCGTTTCAAATCGACGAAAAGCCGCGCCCTGGCCTTTCGCAACTGCTTTGCGCAGCGGAACATTCTGTTTCCGGATTGCCATCTCGCAGGGCATCAAGTTTCTTGCCTGAGTTTCCTGTTTGCCTTACGCCCGATGGCTATGACAGCACCACAGGATTATTACCGCCGCTCTATCGACCTGGCCCGTATCGCGGCGGCGCTGGGCATTGTGTGGGCGCATGCGCATGCGCCGGGCCGGATCGTGGGCTATGTCGCGCTGTCGCTGTTTCTGGTGCTGACCGGGTTTCTGGCGGTGCAGTCGCTGCAACGGTCAAAGGGCCGCTTTACCTGGCTGGCGCGGGTGCAGCGCATCGCCTTTCCCTGGCTGTTCTGGTCGCTGTTCTTCATCGCCGTGGACAGTGCCACCGCCGATACCCCCCGCCCTTTGCTAAGCGATCCGTGGTCGCTGCTGGTGGGCTCGACCATCCATCTGTGGTTTTTGCCCTTTGTCATGCTGGCCTCGCTGCTGGTGCCCTTGCTGGTGCATCTGGTGCAGACGCCGCGTGCATTGGTTGTGGCCTGCGCCGGGCTGGTGCTGATCTCGCCGCCGCTCTTGTGGGCGCAGGCCTTTGTGCCGATGCCGGTGCCGCTGCCACAATGGGGCTATGCGTTGCCGCCGTTCATCTACGGCATCCTTGCCGCCATCGGGCACCGGCAGGGCAATGCGCTGCTGCCGCTTGGCACGGCGGCGCTGATTTCTGCCATCACCTTTGCCGGGGCGCCGATGTTCTGGGCGGTGCAGATGCTGCTGGCGGCGGTGCTGTTCGAGGTGCTGTGGCGGGTCGAACTGCGCAATCAGGCGGTGGCGGCACTGGGCAAGCTGGCCTTCGGCATCTATCTGGTGCATCCGTTCTTCATGCTCGTCACATACAAGCTGTTCGGCGGCGGGGTGAATGCCGCCTTTGCCGCGCTGCTGATCTTTGCCATGTCGCTGGTTGCAACCTGGGTGCTGCGCCAAGTCCCCGGCCTGCGCCGGGTGGTCTGACCGGGGCGCCAGTGGCGCGGGGGCTGGCCGCATGCTATGTTTTCTGCGCCTGCCCGCCTGTCGCGGCGGGCCGCGCCCCGACACCGGTGAAAGTGCCTGATGCAGTTCGGAAACATCATCGCCTATCTGATGCTGCTGATCTGGCCGCTGGTCACATTCGTGCTGTTCCGCCGCCTGACGCCTGACAAGGCGCTGATCTGGACCATCCTTGGCGGCTATCTTCTGCTGCCGCCACTGGCCAAGATCGACCTGCCCGCCGTGCCCGATCTGGACAAGTTCAGCATTCCCACCCTGTCGGCGCTGGTGATGGTGCTGTTCGTGCGGCAGGAGCGGCTGGCGATCCTGCCCCCCACCTTTTTGGGCAAGGCGCTGATGGCGCTGTTCATCCTGGGGGCCTTTGCCACGGTGCTGACCAACACGCAGCCCTTCCCGCTGGCCACCGGGCAATTGCCGGGGATGCGGCTTTACGATTCCGTCGCCGCCGTGCCCAACCAGTTCATCGCGCTGCTGCCGCTGATCCTGGGCCGCCGCTATCTGGCGACACCCGAGGCGATGCGCAATATCGCCGTGGCGCTGGTGGTGGCGGGCCTGTTCTATTCCATACCGATGCTGATCGAGGTGCGGCTGAGCCCGCAGATCAACGTATGGGTCTACGGCTTTTTCCAGCATGACTTTATCCAGATGATCCGGCAAGGCGGCTTTCGCCCCATCGTGTTCCTGCCGCATGGGCTGTGGGCGGCGTTCTTTGCGCTGATGTGCTATGTCTCGGCGCTGATGCTGGCACGCTGTGCCAGCGGGAAAGAGCGCCCCAGGCTGATTGCCGCGACCGTCTATCTGGGCCTGCTGCTGGTGGCCTGCAAAAGCGTGGGACCGCTGGCCTATGGTGTGGTGCTGTCGGGGATCATCCTTTTGGCCGGGCGGCGCGGCATGGTGCTGGCGGCGGCGGCCATGGCGCTTCTGGCAATCAGCTATCCGTTGCTGCGCGGCGCGCATCTGGTGCCCATCGACACGCTGCTGGCCTTTGCCGAAAGCATCAGCCCCGAACGCGCGCAGTCGCTGGGCTTCCGTTTTGACAACGAGGAAATGCTGCTGGACCATGCCAGCCAGCAGGCGCTGTTCGGCTGGGGCGGTTATGGGCGCAACCATGTCTATGATGCGGTGACGGGCAAGTTGCTGACCATATCCGACGGGGCCTGGATCATTGCCATGGGGGTTTCCGGCTGGCTTGGCTTCATCGCGCAGTTCGGGCTGCTGGCGCTGCCGCTGTTTGCACTGGCCAAGCAGGGGCTGCGCCGTGGCGTGGAAATCTCGCCCTATGTATGTCTGGTCGCGCTGATCCTGGGCACCAACATGGTCGATCTGTTGCCCAATGCCACGCTGATCCCGTTCACCTGGCTGCTGGCCGGGGCGCTTTTGGGCCATGCCGAGGCGCTGGCGCTGGCCCGCCGCCAGCCCGCCGCCCCGCCTGTTGCCACGGCTGCGGCCCCCGCCCGCCCGCCGCGCACGGTATTGTGAAACTCACGCCCCCGTGGGCCCGTATCAGGCGATGGCTGGCAGACAGGCTGGCCGGACTTGCAGAAAGCCGCCATGAACCAGCCATATTCGTGGCAAGTTTAAAGGGCACACAGCAGGAAAACCGGCCGAGTCGTGTCAGCGCGAAGGCATTGCCGCGGCCGTGTGCATGATAGCAAGATGATCCGGCACAGGCTGTCTTTGCTGGTGAATTTGCGTTAATTTAGGTAGGGTTGGCTGTATACCGCAGCACGCCCGCGACCAGAGTGGATGGCATGACGGAAGACACGCGGGCGGATCAGCAGATCACGGAAACCGACATTGCCATTGTCGGCATGGCCGCGCACCTGCCGGGCGCTGGCGACATTGCCGCCTATTGGGCCAATCTGCGCGACGGGGTGGAAAGCATCCGCCACCTCACCGATGCCGAATTGCTGGCCGCAGGCGAAGACCCCGCCCGCATGCGCCACCGCAACTATGTGCCCGCCGCCGCCATTCTGGATGGGTTCGAGCAGTTCGATGCCGATTTCTTCGGGTTTTCCCCCAAAGAGGCCGCGATCCTTGATCCGCAGCACCGGCAGTTCATGGAAGTGTGCTGGGAGGCGCTGGAAAACGCAGGCCACCCGCCCGAAAATTTCCCGGGTGCCATTGGCGTCTACGCCGGCTGCGGCATGGGATCGTATTTCTACTTCAACCTGTGTTCCAACCCGGACCTTGTTGAAAACACCGGCATGTTCCTGCTGCGCCACACCGGGAACGACAAGGATTTCCTGTCTACCCGCGTATCGCACATCTTCGACCTCAAGGGCCCGTCGATCAACATCCAGACCGCGTGTTCCACCTCGCTGGTCGCGGTGCATTACGCCACACAGGCGCTGCTGAACGGCGAATGCGACATGGCTTTGGCGGGCGGCGTCACCATCGAATTGCCGCATGCGCGCGGCTATATCTTTCAGGACGGCGAGATTTTGTCGCCCGATGGTCATTGCCACGCCTTCGACCACCGCGCGCAGGGCACGGTGTTCGGCTCGGGTGCCGGGGCGGTTGTGCTGCGCCGCGCAGTGGATGCGATCCGCGACGGCGACCATATCTGGGCGATCATCAAGGGATCTGCCGTCAACAACGATGGGGCGGCAAAGGCCGGTTATCTGGCACCGTCCGTTGATGGGCAGGCCAAGGCGATAGCCGAGGCGCAGGCCATTGCCGGCGTTACCGCCGATACGGTGGATTATGTCGAATGCCACGGCACCGGCACCTATCTGGGCGACCCGATCGAGGTGGCGGCCCTGACCGCCGCCTTCCGCGAAACCACAGATGCGGTGGGCCATTGCCGCATCGGATCGGTGAAAACCAACATCGGCCATCTGGATACTGCCGCCGGGGTGGCCAGCCTCATCAAGGTGTCTCTGGCCCTGCACCACGGGCAGATGCCGCCCTCGCTGGGCTATGAAGCGCCCAACCCGGCGATTGATTTCGAATCCTCGCCCTTCCGGGTGAATGACCGGCTGACCGACTGGCCCATGCGCGCCACGCCGCGCCGCGCCGGGGTGAACAGCCTTGGCGTCGGCGGCACTAATGCCCATACCGTGCTGCAAGCCGCCCCCCAGCGTGACGCGTCGGGCGAAAGCGACTGGCCGTTCCAGCCGCTTGTGCTATCGGCCCGCAGCAAACCGGCGCTGGATGCGGCCAGCCTGCGCCTCGCCGCGCATCTGCGTGCCAACCCCGATCAACCCTTGGCCGATGTGGCCTGGACGCTGAAACACGGTCGCCGCGCGTTCGAGAAGCGCCGGGTGATCGTGGCGGATTCCCACGATGCCGCCGCCGATCTGCTGGAGGGCAAAGACCCGCGCCGCGTGTTCACCCACGACCATCTGGGTGACGACCCCCAGGTGATGTTCATGTTCCCCGGCGGTGGCGCGCAATTCGCGGGCATGGCGCGCGACCTTTATGAGACAGAGCCGGTGTTCCGCGACTGGATGGATCAAGGTCTGGCGATCCTGCAGCCCAAGCTGGATTACGACATCCGCGCGGTCTGGCTGCCCGAGGCTGACGGTCTGGCAGCGGCGAATGACCGGCTGAAGCGCCCTTCGGTGCAACTGCCGCTGATCATGATCACCGAATATGCGCTGGCGCAGCTTTACCTCAGTTGGGGTGTGACGCCGACTGCGCTGGTCGGGCATTCGATGGGCGAAAATACCGCCGCCTGCCTTGCCGGGGTGATGAGCTTTGCCGATTGCATCGGCCTTGTTCACCTGCGCGGCAGCCTGTTCGACACCATCGCGCCGGGTGGCATGCTGTCGGTGCCGCTGGACCCGGCGGCGCTGCGGCCTTACCTTGCCGATGATTGCGACATGGCATCCGTCAACGCGCCCGGTCTGTGCGTCGTGTCGGGCCCCGATGCAGCGCTGGTGGCGCTGGCCGCGCGGCTGGATGCCGAGGGCATCGAAACCCAGCGCATCGCCATCGACATCGCCGCCCACAGCCGCATGCTGGAACCGATACTCGACCGTTTCGGTGCCTATCTGCGATCGATCCCGCTGAACGCGCCGCAGATCCCGATCATCTCCAACCGTTCTGGCCAGCCGCTGACGGTGGCGCAGGCAACCGACCCGGCCTATTGGGTGGCCCATCTGCGCAACACGGTGATGTTTGCCGATTGCATGGCGACGCTGATGGCCACGCCGGGCCGCGTGTTCATGGAAATGGGGCCGGGCCGCGCGATGTCATCCTTGGCGCAGGCCAATGGCGTGGCGGCCGGGCAGGTGATTGCCGCGCTGCGGCACCCGGAACAACGCATGCCAGATGACCAGTGGCACATCGCCACCATCGCGCGCCTGTGGGCCTGTGGCGTGCCGGTGGATTGGGAGCCGATCTGGGGCGACGCCAAGCGCAACCGCGTGCCGCTGCCGACCTATGCATTCCAGCGCAAACCCTATTTCATCGAACCCGGCAAACTGGCCGAGACTGCCCCGGCACTGCCCCTGCGCAATGACGATCTGGCCTCATGGGGCTGGCAGCCCCACTGGCGCCCCCGTTCCGCCGACTGCGATCTGGACCCCGAGGCGCTGGCCGGTTCCACCCCCGAAACATGGCTGGTGTTTCTTGATGACGCGGGCCTTGGTGCAACGTGCGCTGCCCGCCTGACCGCCGCAGGCCACCGCGTGACCACGGTGCGCGCAGGCGATGCCTATCGCCGAGATGCCACCGGCTATACCCTTGCACCCGAACGGGGGCGTGATGGCTATGACGCGCTGATCCGAGATCTGGTGGCGCAGGGTCTGGCCCCGAACCGCATCGCGCATTTCTGGCTGGTGACGGCGCAGGAATCTTTTCGCCCCGGTTCCAGCTTTTTCCACCGCAATATCGAGCAGGGGTTCTATTCCCTGATGTTCCTCGCGCAGGCCATGGCCGAGGAAAACCTGCCCCGCCCGATCCATATCACCGCCGTAACCTCGGGTGCGGCCAGTGTGAAGGCCGATGTGCTGGCCTATGCCGAAAAGGCGACGATCCACGGGCCGGTGAAAGTGATCCCGCGCGAACTGCCGGGTGTGACGTGTTCGACGCTGGACGTGGTGCTGCCCCTGGGCAAGCGCGGCAAACCTGATGCGGCGGCGATGGAGCGTCTGGCCTCGCAGGTGCTGGAGGATATGCTGGCAACGCCCGCCAACACCGCCGCCGCCCTGCGTGGCGAACGCCGGTATGAGCGGGGGGTGAAGGCCGTGGCCCTGCCCGACACCGATGCGCTGACCCTGCCGGAAGGCACCCCGGTGCTGATCACCGGCGGTTTCGGCGGCATCGGCCTGACGCTGGCCGAAGACCTGATCCGCCGCTGCAAGGCGCGTATCCTGCTGATCGCGCGGCGTGATCTGCCTGCGCGGGCCGACTGGCCGAAACATCTGGCCAACCCCGCCGATCCGGTTGCGCGCCGCATCCTGGCCTTGCAACGGCTGGAGGCTTTGGGTGGCGAGGTGATCGTGGCCACCGCCGATGTCTGCAACACCGAAGACATGAAGGCCGCGATTGCCAAGGGCACCGCCGCCTTCGGCCCGATCCGCGCGGTGATCCATGCGGCGGGTGTGGTGGATGACGGCCCGCTCTTGACCAAATCCCCCGCGGCGGTGGAAGAGGTGTTCGCGCCGAAACTCCACGGCACGCAGGTGCTGTCGGCGCTGTTCCCCGATGGCGCGCTGGATCTGATGGTGCTGTTCGCCTCCACCTCCACCGTCACCGGGCCTGCGGGCCAGATCGACTATGTGGCGGCGAATGAATACCTCAACGCCTTTGCGCAGTCGCGCAAGGGTGGCCGCACGCGCGTTCTGGCGCTGAACTGGGGCATCTGGACCGGCGTTGGCATGGCGGCCGAGGCACTGGCCGACCGCACCGGCACACGGCCCCCCGCGCCGCGCCTGCCCATTCAGGCCGCGATGCTGGACGAGGCGACGTTCGACCGCGACGGCAACCGGCTGTTCACCGCATCCTATGGCACTGACCGCTGGATACTGGATGGCCACCGCACCAGGGCCGGTCAGGCGCTGATCCCCGGCACCGGCTATCTGGAACTCGCCGCCGAGGCGCTGGCGCATGAGGGCGTGGCTGCGTTTGAAATCAAGGATCTGTATTTCTTCCGGCCGCTGGATGTGCCCGATACCGCATCCCGCGACATCCGCGCGAAACTGACCCGCAGCGACGAGGGGTATGGGTTCGAACTCCGCTCCGCCGTGCCGCACAAGGGCCGCGTGGGCTATCAGCTGAACGCGCAGGCGCGGCTGATTCCGCTGGCGGCCCAAGCGAAACGCATCGACCCCGCCGCGATTGCCGCCCGCTGCCCGGTGGTCACAAAAGACCCGAACGGCCTGCGGTCCCCGCAGGAGGAGCATCTGAACTTTGGCCCGCGCTGGCGTGTGCTGACCGAGGCCGCACTGGGGCAGGGTGAGGGGATCGCCACGCTGGCCCTGCCTGCGCCCTTCCGCCATGACCTGAATGAGGGGTGGCTTCTGCACCCGGCACTGCTGGATCTGGCGACCGGATGGGCCATGGGGCTGATTGCGGGCTATCAGCCCACGCATCTGTGGGTGCCGGTGTCTTATGGGTCAATCCGCGTCCACGCGCCCTTGCCCGCGCAGATCGTCAGCCATGTGCGCAACGCCGGGGCCAACCGCGCCGACAGCCCGGTGGCCAGTTTCGACATCACTTTGGCCACGCCGGAAGGCGCGGTGCTGATGGAGATCACGGGCTTCACCATCCGCCGTCTGGAAGGGGCCCTGGCACTGTCGCCCCCCGACGCGCGCGAGTTGGAGTTTGACGATGGGCAGGCCGATACCAAGCAGCTTTCCCCCGCCGAGGAACGCCTGCTGCATAACTTGACCCAGGGCATCCGCCCCGAGGAGGGCGCCGAGGCCTTCCGCCGTGCCGTGGCGTCAGGCTTGCCGCAGGTCATCGTCTCGTCGCTGGATCTGCCGCATCTGATCCGCCAGGCCGACGCGGTAGAGGCAGCCCGCACCGAAGGCCAAAGCTTCGCGCGCCCCGATCTGGACACCGCCTATGTGGAGCCCCGCAATGATGTGGAACGCACGCTGGTCGGCTTCTGGCAGGAATTGCTGGGCGTGGGGCAAGTGGGGGTGGAGGATGATTTCTTTGCCCTTGGTGGCCATTCGCTGATCGCGGTGCGGCTGTTTTCCATGGTGCGCAAGGCGTATCGGGTGGATTTCCCGATCTCGGTGCTGTTCGAGGCCCCGACGATTGCCGGCTGTGCCGCATTGATCATCGAGCGGATCGGCCCGCAGGATGGCGCGGCGCCGGTGGCGGCAAAGCCGGTGCGCCGGTTTACGCATCTGGTGGCCATGCACGAAAAGGATGGCGGGCCGAAAACGCCGTTCTTCCTTGTGGCGGGCATGTTCGGCAATGTCTTGAACCTGCGGCATCTGGCGCAGCTGATCGGTGGCGACAGGCCGTTCTACGGGCTTCAGGCGCGGGGCCTTTATGGCGACCAGCCGCCGCATGACACGCTGCCCGAGGCGGCGTCGGATTACATCGCCGAACTGCGGCAGGTGCAGGCGCATGGCCCCTATTTGCTGGGCGGCTTTTCCGGCGGTGGTCTGACCGCCTGGGAAATGGCCCGGCAGTTGGAGGCCGAGGGCGAAGAGGTGGCGCTGCTGGTGCTGCTGGATACGCCGCTGCCGCTGCGTCCAGCCCTCAGCCGCCCCGACAAGGCGCTGATAAAGCTGGCCGAATTGCGCAAGCGCGGGCCGGGATATCTGGCCGACTGGGCGCGCGCGCGCTGGGAATGGGAGATGCAGAAGCGCAACCCCGCCCCCGAACAGACCGAGGGCGCGTTCCACAATGCGGCTATCGAGGCCGCGTTCCGCGCGGCCCTGCCGCTTTATGACCTGCCGCAGCGCGTTGGGGCCACCGCGCTGTTCCGCCCGCCGCTGGACCGGCACTGGCAGGTGTCGGGCGGCAAATGGGTAAGTGCGGCCAAGGAATATGTGTTCCCCGACAATGACCTGACCCGCTTTGCGCCCGCGCTGGAGGTGATCGAGGTGCCGGGCGACCATGACAGCATGGTGTTGGAGCCCAATGTGCGGGTGCTGGCGGCAAAGATGCGCAACGTGATCGCGACAGCCGAGGCCGGGGCAGGCCGCGCGACCGCCAGCCCTGTGGATCGCTTCACCCCGTCGCAGGCGGCGGAGTGATGGTGCAACCCATGCCCGCACCCACTCTGCTGACCGTCGTGCTGAACTGGCGCACGCCCGACATGACGCTGCGCGCGGTGGAGGCAGCCCTGCGCGAGATGCAGGGCATGGCGGGCGCGCTGACGGTGGTGGACAATGCCTCGGGCGACGGGTCGTTCGAGGCGATCAGCCGCGCAGTGGCCGAACGGGGGTGGGATAGCGCACCGGTGCCGGTGCGGGTGATCCAGTCGGAGCGCAATGGCGGTTTCGGCGCGGGCAATAACGTGGGCATCCGGGCGGGTCTGCCGGGGGGGGCACGGCCCGATTACGTCTATATCCTGAATTCCGATGCCTTCCCCGACCCGGGGTCGATCCGCGCGCTGCTGGAGCATTTGCAAACCCACCCCGCTACGGGTTTCGCGGGCAGCTATATTCACGGCGACGATGGCGAACCGCACCGCACCGCCTTTCGATTTCCCTCTGTCGCGGGCGAGTTCGAGGCGGCGATCCGCTTCGGCCCGGTCAGCAAGCTGTTGAAAAACCACATCGTCGCGCAGTCGATTCCTGAAACCACGGTGCGGGTGGATTGGCTGGCAGGTGCCAGCCTGATGATGCGGCAGGATGTGCTGGACCGGATCGGGCTGTTTGACGAAACCTTCTTCCTTTATTTCGAGGAAACCGATCTGTGCCGCCGTGCGGCGCTGGCAGGCTTTCCCACCGACTATGTGCGCGAAAGTGAAGTGACGCATATCGGCTCTGTCTCGACCGGGATGAAGCAATGGCGGCGGATGCCCGCGTATTGGTTCGACAGCCGCTGGCATTATTTCACGAAAAACCATGGGCTTGCCTATACGATCGCTGCTACGGTCGCCCTTGCTGTGGGTGGCCTTTTGTGGCGCGCGCGCCTGCTGGTGCAGAAGAAAGACCGCGGCGATGCGCCGTATTTCCTGCGTGACCTGATCCGCCACCATACTCGCCGCCTGTTCCGCCGTCCCGCGCCGCCGCCCGTCATCGCCCCGCAACCGGGCGAATAAGAGTTTTGGAGTGCCCATGAACATTCATGCCCCCCGCCTGACCTGCATCGTCATCGGCAACGAATCCCTCGCCATCCAATGCGCCGAGGTGCTGATGCAGCGCGGGCACAGCATCGCCGCCGTGGTGACGCAGAACGGCGATGTGCGCGCCTGGGGTCTGGGCAAGGGCCTGCGGGTGGAGGCGCAGGATGCCGGGCTGTCCGACCGGCTGGCAGGGCTGCGGGTGGACTGGCTGCTTTCCATCGCCAATCTGGTGGTCATTCCCGATGCGGTGCTGGCGCTGGCCAGGGGCGCGGTGAACTTTCACGACGGGCCGCTGCCGCGCTATGCGGGCCTCAACGCGCCGGTCTGGGCGATTGCGAATGGCGAGGCGCAGCATGGCATCACCTGGCACCTGATCGAGGGCGGGATCGACGAGGGCGACATTCTGGAACAGCGGCTGTTCCCCATTGCCGATACAGATACCGCGCTGACACTGAACACGAAATGCTTCGAGGCGGCGATTGACAGTTTCCCTGTTCTGGTGGCCGCGCTGGAAACCGGCGCACCGCAGCGGCGCAAGCAGGATCTGGCGCAGCGCAGCTATTTCGCGCGTGCCGCGCGGCCTGCCGCAGCCGGGGTTCTGGATTTTGCACAGCCTGCGGCCAGCCTGTCGGCGCTGGTCCGCGCGCTGGACCATGGCACATATTTCAACCCGCTGACCCTGCCGAAGATCATGCTTGGCGACCGTGTGCTTTGCGTCGGGAGTTGTGAGCTGGTGGCGGGTGACGCAGCCCCCGGGACGGCTCTGGCGGCGGATGCGGGTGGCTTGACCGTCGCCTGTGCCGATGGCGTGCTGCGGTTGTCGGGGCTGACCGACCAGAACGGCAGGGCGGTGGAGGCCGCGACACTGGCGGGCCTGCCCGTGACCGCCCCCAATATGGATGCGCTGACCCGCGCGCTGGCCGCTGTCGCCCCCGGCGAGGTTGCCCTGCGGCGCGCCCTGACGGCGCTGGAACCTGCCGAAGTGCCGATGGCGCTGCCCAGCCCCGGCTTTTCCACCCATGCCCGCCTGCCGCTGCGCCTGCCTGCCGCACTGGATACCGATGCGCGGTTCGCGGCACTGGCCCTTGCGGCGGCGCGGCTGTCGGCCAAACCCGTCTGCGACATGGCCTTTGTCGGTGGTGGCGACACATATGGCATTCTCAGCACCTGGGTGCCGCTGCGCGTCGATGCGCAGGGCACGGCGGGCTCTGCCCGGGCGGCCTTTGCCGCAGCCTTGGCAAAAGCCCGCAAGACGCCCGCCTTTGCGCTGGATCTGATCGCGCGCGACAGGGGCCTGCGCGGCGTGACGATGCCGCCCGTGGCGCTGACCGGCGTGGATGCGCCGGTGCCGGGTGCGGTGCTGACACTGGCCGTTCTGGCGGATGATGCCGCGCTGCACTACGATTCCGCCCGGTTGAGCGCGGCAGAGGCTGCCGCCATCGCCACCCGCTTTGCCACCTTTGCCGATGCCATGGCGACGGCGGGTGATGCGCCGGTGGCACAACTGCCGCTGCTGCCGGATGCCGAACGGGCGCAGGTGCTGCACGGCTGGAACGCCACCGCGACCGATTATGATCGCAGCCTGTGCGTGCATCAGGCGTTCGAGGCGCAGGTGCTGCGTTCCCCCGACGCCACGGCGATTGTGTTTGAGGCAGAAAGCCTGACCTATGCCGCACTGAACGCCCGGGCCAACCGCGCGGCACATGTGCTGATTGCCATGGGCGTGACCCCCGGCACACTGGTGGGCCTGTGCACCCGCCGTTCGCTTGACCTGCTGGTGGGCGCGCTGGCGATCCAAAAGGCGGGTGGGGCTTACGTTCCGATGGACCCGGCCTATCCCGCCGACCGTATCGCCCTGTTCATCGAGGACAGCGCCGCGCCGGTTGTCGTCACCCAATCCGCGCTGGCCGCATCCCCGCCCGCCCACGCGGCGCAGACCCTGTGCCTTGATGCCGACCCGCGCCTGGCCGCTTCCCCCGACACCAACCCCCAAACCAGCGTCACATCTGCCGATCTGGCCTATATGATCTACACATCCGGCTCCACCGGGCGGCCCAAAGGGGTGATGATCGAGCACCGCAACGTGCTGAATTTCTTCACCGGCATGGATGGGCGCATCCCGCATGATCCGCCGGGCGTGTGGATGGCGGTTACGTCACTGTCCTTCGACATTTCGGTGCTGGAGCTGTTCTGGACGCTGGCGCGCGGGTTCAAGATCGTCATCACCTCGGATGAAAACCGGGCGCTGGTGTCGTCGGGCCGCACGGTCAGCGCCAAACCCATTGATTTCAGCCTGTATTACTGGGGCAATGACGATGGCACCGGGGCGAAGAAGTATGAGCTGCTGCTGGAAGGCGCGAAATTCGCCGATGACAACGGTTTCATCGCGGTCTGGACGCCGGAACGGCACTTCCATGCATTCGGCGGGCCCTACCCCAACCCGGCGGTGACGGGTGCGGCGATTGCGGGCCTGACGAAAAACATCGACGTGCGGGCGGGGTCTTGCGTGGCGCCGCTGCACCACCCGGCGCGGATAGCCGAGGATTGGGCGGTGATCGATAACCTGACCGGCGGGCGCGTGGGGCTGGCGATGGCGTCGGGCTGGCAGCCCGATGATTTCGTGCTGCGGCCGGAAAACACCCCGCCGAACAACCGCAAGGCCCTGTTTGACGCGATAGATCAGGTGCGCCGCCTGTGGCGCGGCGAGGCGGTGGAATTTCCCACCGCCAATGGCACGCCCTTTGCCGTTGTCACGCAGCCGCGCCCAATCTCGCGCGAGTTGCCCGTTTGGGTCACAACCGCCGGCAACCCCGAAACATGGCGCGAGGCGGGGGCCATTGGGGCCAATGTGCTGACGCATCTTCTGGGGCAGACGGTGGCCGAGGTGGCCACAAAAATCGGTATCTACCATCAGGCGCTGCGCGATGCGGGCCATGATCCGGCGACGCGCACGGTCACGCTGATGCTGCACACCTACCTTGCCGCCACCCGCGACCTTGCGCGTGACACCGCCCGCGAACCGATGAAGGATTACCTGCGCTCGGCGGCGGGCCTGATAAAGCAATATGCCTGGGCCTTCCCGGCCTTCAAGAAACCGCAGGGCGTGACCAACCCGATGCAGATCGACCTGCAATCGGTGGCGCCGGAGGAAATGGAGGGTATCCTCGATTTCGCCTTCCAGCGGTATTTTGATGATTCCGGCCTGTTCGGCACCATGGACGACGCCTTGGCCCGGGTGGAAGAGCTGAAGGCCATCGGCGTGAATGAGGTGGCCTGCCTGATCGACTATGGCATCGCCAATGCCACGGTGCTGGAAGGGTTGAAGCCGTTGGCCGAGGTGCTGCGCCGCGCCAATCAGGGCCCTGCCGAGGATGATTATTCCATCGCGGCACAACTGGCGCGCCACCGTGTGACGCATCTGCAATGCACCCCGTCCATGGCGCGGATGATCGCGATGAACGACGATTCGCGTGCGGCACTGGCCGGGGTGAAAACCCTGATGCTGGGGGGCGAGGCTTTGCCGGGGGCACTGGTGCAGGATCTGCGCCGCGCCACGCAGGCCACGGTTGAAAACATGTATGGGCCGACCGAGACAACCATCTGGTCCTCGACCGAAACCGCGTCGGGGCAGGAAAACATCACCAACATCGGCCGCCCCATCGCCAACACGCAACTGTATGTGCTGGATGACGCGCTGCAGCCCGCGCCCGTCGGCACGCCGGGCGAATTGTGGATCGGTGGCGATGGCGTGGCGCGGGGTTATTGGCAGCGGCCCGACCTGACGGCAGATCGTTTCCGCCCCGATCCCTTTGTTACGCCGCAGGCCGCCGCGCCCTGGGGTGCCCGGATGTATCGCACCGGCGATCTCGTGCGCTGGCGGGCCGATGGCAAGGTGGATTTCATCGGCCGCGCCGACCATCAGGTGAAACTGCGCGGCTACCGCATCGAACTGGGCGAGATCGAGGCCGTGCTGGAACAGCAGCCCGGCATCACCCAGGCCGTCGTTCTGGCGCGCGAGGATACGCCGGGCGATCTGCGGCTGGTGGCCTATGTCACGGGGGCGGCCCCGAACCTGAAGGAAACCCTTGCTGCGCGGCTGCCCGAGCACATGGTTCCGGCCCATATCGTGACGCTGGCCAGCTTTCCCCAGACCCCCAACCGCAAGGTAGACCGCAAGGCGCTGCCCGCACCACAGGCCGCCGTGGCCGCGCCGCGCGTGCAAGAGGCACCCGCCGAAGGGGTGCAGGCGCAGATTGCCGCCATATGGTCGCGGGTTCTTGGGGTGCCCAATGTGGGGCCGAAGGACAATTTCTTTGAACTTGGCGGCCATTCGCTGCTGGCGGTGCAGGCGCACCGTGACATCAAGGCAGCGCTGAACAGCACGAAGATGTCGATCATCGACATCTTCCGCTATCCCGTCCTTGCCGAACTGGCGGCCTATCTGGATGACTCGCCCAAGGCTTTGTCTGGCACCGCAGCAGGCCAGGGCTTTGGCCTTGCCGCCGGGGCGGGCGCGGGCCGTGCCGATGCGCGGGCCGACGCCATGGCCCGCCGCCGCGCCTTGCGCGCCGGCAAGCAGGAGGCCTGACACGTGCAATTGCCGCGGCGGGGCCTTTTCGCCGGGGTCAGGGAACAAAACGCAACGCCTGCCGTTCTCATGCTAGATTAACCCGGAATCCGGCACGGCCACTTCGGCCCTGCCTGACACTGGCATGAAGGAGAGCGGCATGGTGATGAATTGGTGCGGCAAGGCGGGTCTGGTGGCGCTGGTGTTTCTGGGCGGCATGGCCCGGGCCGAAGACCGCGCGCTGGTCATCGGCAATGAAAACTATGCCGATGCCGCCGACATCACCGCCGCCGATGCCGCGCTTGATGCCGCCAGCACGCTGGAGCGGCAAGGTTTCCGCGTGATCTCGGGCGAGGATCTGGCGGCTGACGATGCGCGCCGCCTGCTCTCGGAACAGCTGGCCGCCCTGCGCCCCGAGGATCGGCTGGTCATCCTGCTGTCGGGGCATTTCGCCCGTTCGGCGGGGCAAAGCTGGTTCATCGGCACCGATGCCAGCCAGCCCGATCTGGCCAGCGTCGATGCCACCGGGCTGAACCTTGCCACCTTGATGGAGATTGCCGCTACCGCGCGGGGCGGGGCTGTGCTGCTTTTGGGCACCGAAACCCGCCGCCTTCCACTGGGGCCGGGCCTGCAGGCGGGCCTTGGCCGTTTGCAGGTGCCGCAGGGGGTGACGGTGATCAGCGGTGATGCATTGGCGGTTGCGACATTTGCCACCCGGCAACTGCCGCTGAAAGGCAAGAGTTTGTCTGCCATGCTGGAGGAGGCACCCGACCTGACCGCCGAGGGCTTTCTGTCGCCGCTGGTGCCGTTCCGTCCCGCAGGCGGGGTCACGCCCGCACCGCAACCCCAACCGCCGGTCAGCGGCGAAGACGCGCTTTGGCGCGCGACCGAGGCTATCGGCACGGTGGCGGCCTACGAATCCTACCTCGCGCGCTATCCGCAGGGCCGGTATGCGCGTGAGGCCCGGGCCGAGATTGCCGCCATCCGCCCCGACCCTGCGCAGGTCGCACAGCAGGCCGAGGAAGCCCTGCAACTGACGCGCGACCAGCGCCGGGCCATTCAGCGCGGTCTTGCCATGCTTGGGCATGACCCGCGCGGCGTGGATGGCGTGTTCGGCCCCGGATCGCGCGGGGCGATCACCGCATGGCAGACGCGCAACGATCTGCCCGCCACAGGTTTTCTGAACCGTGACCAGTTGACCCGGCTGTCAGCGCAGGTTGACCGCCGCGCGGCAGAGCTGGAGGCCGAGGCCGAGGCGCGTCGCGCGGAACAGGAACGCGCCGACCGCATCTACTGGGATCAGACCGGCGCAGCAGGGGATGAGCCGGGCCTGCGCGCCTATGTCAAACGCTATCCTGACGGGCTTTACGCCGATGTGGCCAATGCCCGGCTTGCGGTTTTCGACGAGGCCGCGCGCGAGGCATCCGCAGAACAGGACCGTGCGGCCTGGATCAAAGCGCGCGAGTCCAACACGCTTATTGCCTACCGCGACTATCTGCGCGCCTTCCCGCGCGGGGCCTTTGCGCCCGAGGCGCAAAAACGGGTGGATGCGCTGACAGGGCAGGCGCAGCAAGACGACGCTGCCCGCAAGCAGGCCGAAGCCGCCGAGGCGGCGCTGAACCTCAGCGGGCTGGCGCGCAGTCTGATCGAGCAGCGGCTGGATGGTCTGGGCTTCAACCCTGGCCCGGCCGACGGCACGTTCGACGCCGAAACCCGCCGCGCGATCCGCCGTTTTCAGGCGGCGCGCAACCTGCCGGAAACCGGCTACATGAACCAGCAGACCATGGTGGGCCTGCTGGCCGGTGGGTTGCTGAACCTGGGGGATTGACCGGGGCGCGTTGCCACCGCGCAATGCTCCTTCGACCGATCGAGGCGCTCTGCTCTTTCCAGAGACAAATATCCCACGGGGGTCGGGGGGTGTGAAACCCCCCGCTCCGCCAGGTCAGACCGGCGCCGGGCGTCTGATCTGCGCCGCCGCTTCCAGCACCAGCGGGCGAAAGCCCGCTGCGCCGCTGTCGATCAGGCCAAAGAACTGGCGCCGCATGCGGGGTTCCCAGAAATCATTGATATGGGACGCCAGCCCGGCCACGCCTTCGGCCTTTGGCTTGCTTTCCATGAACAGGGCAATCTGGTTGGCCATATAGACCAGTTTGTCAGGCGACATGGGCGGCCTCTTGGGTGCTGATGCGGGAGGGATGGGTGAAAACCTCGAACCCGTCGGGGCGGGCCAGACCGATGAGCGAGATGCCCGCCGCATCGGCCATCCGCACGGCATGGGCTGTAGGGGCAGACACGGCGATCACCACCGCCGCACCGATGCGGGCGCATTTCTGCACCATGTCGATGGAGACGCGCGATGTGAGGATTATGGCACCGTCGTGGGCTTTTGGATAAACGGTTGATGGCTCGGTGCGTGCGAGCACGCACCCTACGGCGGGTGATCCGCCGCGGCGTGCGGGTTCGTCACTTCCGGTAGGGTGCGTGCTTGCACGCACCATGCCCGCGCCGCCACACACCAGGGCCCCCGCCAGCTTGTCCAGTGCGTTGTGCCGCCCCACATCCTCGCGCGCGGCGATGATCCCCTGTCCGGGCCGCCAGAACGCCGCCGCATGCACCGCCCGCGTGGCATCATGCAAAGGTTGATGGCCCGGCAGGGCGGCGATGGCCGCCATGACCTGCGCCGCTGTCAGGGCAAGGCCGGAGGGCGGCACGGGCGGCACCGCGCGCAAAGCCTCGTCCAGACTGTCGATGCCGCACAGACCGCAGCCCACCGGCCCCGCCATGCTGCGCCGCCGTGCCGCCAGCCGGTCGCCCGCAGGCCCCACCAGCCAGATTTGCAGATCAATCCCCCGGTCAGTCTCGACGGCTGTGATGCTGTCGATCTCATCCGGCGCAGCGATGCCTTCCGTGAGGGAAAACCCCAGCGCAAAATCCTCCAGATCGGCCGGGGTGGCCATCATCACCGCCTGCGTGGTGCCGTTGTAGCTGATCGCCACCGCCGTTTCCTCGGGCAGCATGCGCGTGCCCTCGGTCAGCCGCCCGGCCTGGAAGGCAAGGCGGGGCAGGCTGTGCCGCAGGTCCATCAGCAGCCCCCTGTCATTCCGCCGCAGGCAGGATGCGCCGGGCCATTTCGGCCTGCGCGTTGTAATCCTCCTGCCAGCCGGTCGGGCCGTTGGATGGGGCCACCTGCACCGCCGTCACCTTGTATTCCGGGCAGTTGGTGGCCCAGTCGGAATAATCGGTGGTGATGACATTGGCCTGCGTGTCGGGGTGGTGGAAGGTGGTATAGACCACGCCGGGCGACACCCTGTCGGTCAGTTTTGCCCGCAAGGATGTGTCGCCCGCGCGTGACGCCAGCCGCACCCAGTCGCCATCCTTGACCCCCCGCACCTCGGCGTCGTGGGGGTGGATCTCCAGCACGTCCTGATCGTGCCAGACCACGTTGGCGGTGCGCCGTGTCTGCGCGCCGACGTTGTATTGCGACAGGATCCGCCCCGTGGTCAGCAGCAGGGGGAATCGCGGGCCGGTGCGTTCATCGGTTGCCACATATTCGGTGCGGATGAACTTGCCCTTGCCGCGCACGAAACCTTCGACATGCATCAGGGGCGTGCCCAAAGGATGCGCCGCGTTGCAGGGCCACTGGACGGAGCCAAGCTCTTCCAGCCGCTCATAGCTGACCCCGGCGAAGGATGGCGTGGTGGCGGCAATCTCATCCATGATCTGCGAGGGGTGGGTGTAGGTCCAGTTGCCACCCCCCGACTCTTTCAACATGGCGTTGGCCAGCATCTGCGTCACTTCCCAGTCGCCATAGCCGTTCTTCGGGGCCATCACCTTGCGCACCCGGTTGATGCGGCGCTCGGCATTGGTGAAGGTGCCGTCTTTCTCAAGGAAGGACGAGCCGGGCAGAAAGACATGGGCGTAATTTGCCGTCTCGTTCAGGAACAGGTCATGCACGATGACGCAATCCATCGCCGCCAGTCCCGCCGCCACATGTTTCGTGTCGGGGTCGGATTGCAAAATATCCTCGCCTTGACAGTAAAGGCCGCGAAACGTGCCCTCCACCGCCGCATCCAGCATGTTGGGAATACGCAGGCCCGGTTCATTGTCGATGGTCACACCCCAGAGCGATTCGAACACCGCCCGCGCATCATCATTCTTCACATGCCGGTAGCCGGGCAGTTCATGCGGGAACGACCCCATGTCGCACGACCCCTGCACATTGTTCTGGCCGCGCAGCGGGTTAACCCCCACACCGGGCCGCCCGACATTGCCGGTCAGCATGGCAAGGTTGGCAATGGCGATGACCGTGGTGGAACCCTGGCTGTGTTCCGTCACGCCCAGACCGTAATAGATCGCGCCGTTGCCGCCCTTGGCGAACAGCCGCGCCGCCGCGCGCAAATCGGCCGCAGGCACCTGTGTGAGCAGTTCCGTCGCCTCGGGCGAATGGCGCGGGTCGGCGGCGAATTCGGCATAGTCCTGAAATTCGTCCCAGTCGCAGCGTTCGCGGATGAAGGATTCGTCAAACAGCCCTTCGGTCACGATCACATGCGCCAGCGCCGTCACCACGGCCACATTGGTGCCGGGCCGCAGCGGCAGGTGGTGCGCCGCTTTCACATGCGGGCCATCCACCAGATCAATCCGGCGCGGGTCGATCACGATCAGCCTGGCCCCCTGCCGCAGCCGCTTTTTCAGACGTGAGGCGAAAACCGGATGCCCGTCGGTCGGGTTGGCCCCGATCACGATCACCACATCGGTCTGTTCCACAGAATCAAAGTCTTGCGTGCCCGCCGATGTGCCGAAGGTCTGGCCCAGACCATAGCCGGTGGGCGAATGGCAGACCCGCGCGCAGGTGTCGGTGTTGTTGTTGCCGAACACCGCGCGGGTCAGCTTTTGCACCAGATAGGTTTCTTCATTGGTGCAGCGGCTGGAGGTGATCACGCCGATCGAATGCCGCCCGTGCTGCGCCTGAATGCCGCGCATCTTTTGCGCCGCAAACTCCATCGCCTCGGGCCAGGACACTTCACGCCAGGGATCGGTGATCACATCGCGGATCATCGGGTTCAGGATGCGGTCCTTGTGGGCGGCATAGCCATAGGCAAAGCGGCCCTTGACGCAGCTATGCCCCCGGTTGGCCTTGCCGTGCTTGTAGGGCACCATGCGCACCAGTTCATCACCGCGCATTTCCGCCTTGAAACTGCACCCCACGCCGCAATAGGCGCAGGTTGTTACCACCGAACGCTCGGGCGTGCCGATCTCGATGATGGATTTTTCTTGCAAGGTGGCGGTTGGGCAGGCCTGCACGCAGGCCCCGCATGACACGCAGTCAGACGCCAGCGCATTGTCGGCTTTCGCGCCAAAGGACACGCGGCTGTCGAACCCACGGCCTTCGATGGTCAAGGCGAAGGTGCCCTGCACCTCTTCGCAGGCGCGCACGCAACGGCTGCACACGATACATTTCGCCGGATCATAGGTGAAATACGGGTTGGATTCGTCCTTGGGGATGTAGTGCGCGTTGACCGACCCGCCGGCATCGCGCGCCTTGAAATGGGTATCCACCGCGTCATAGCGCACATCGCGCAGGCCCACGGCCCCCGCCATGTCCTGCAATTCGCAATCGCCATTGGCCGAACAGGTCAGGCAATCCAGCGGGTGATCCGAGATGTAAAGCTCCATCACGCCACGCCGCAGCTGTTTCAGCTTGCCGGTCTGGGTGTGGACCTTCAGGCCGGGGGCAACGGGTGTGGTGCAACTGGCGGGGGTGCCGTTGCGCCCCTCGATCTCGACCAGACACAGGCGGCAGGAGCCGAAGGCATCCACCGAGTCGGTCGCGCACAGCTTTGGCACCGAAATGCCGATTTCCGCAGCGGCACGCATGATGCTGGTGCCTTCGGGCACCGTGATGTCGAAGCCGTCGATTGTCAGCGTGACCATGGTTTTCGATTTGGCCGCAGGGGTGCCGAAATCGCGGTCGGGGATGATGAAGTCTTTCATTCGGCGGCCTCCTTTGCGGTGGCGTGGAAATCAGCGGGGAAATGGGTCAAGGCGCTCATCACGGGGTAGGGGGTAAACCCCCCCAGCGCGCACAGCGACCCGGCTTTCATCGTGGTGCAGAGGTCGGTCAGCAGCGGGATGGCGGCGGTGTCGCCGCGTGCGATCCGGTCCACCGTTTCGACGCCGCGCACGGCACCGATGCGGCAGGGGGTGCATTTGCCGCAGGATTCAATCGCGCAGAACTCCATAGCAAAGCGTGCCTGTTTCAACATGTCGGCGCTGTCGTCGAACACCACCAGCCCCGCATGGCCGATCAGCCCCTCGGCCGCGCCGAACTCCTCATAGCCAAAGGGCACATGGAACATCGAGCGGGGGAAATAGGCCCCCAAAGGCCCGCCGACCTGCACGGCCTTTACCGGCCGACCCGAGGCTGTGCCGCCCGCGATACCGTCCACAATCTCGCCCAGCGTCAGGCCGAAAGCCACCTCGAACAGCCCGCCATGTTTCACATTGCCCGCGATCTGCAAGGGGATGGTGCCGCGCGACCGGCCAAGGCCGAAGTCCTTGTAGAACGCCGCCCCCCGCTCGAAAATCACCGGCACGGTGGCCAATGAAATCACGTTGTTAACCACCGTGGGCTTGCCCAGAAACCCCTGCAAGGCGGGCAAAGGCGGTTTCGCCCGCACCACGCCGCGCTTGCCCTCCAGACTGTTCAGCAGGCTGGTTTCCTCGCCGCAGACATAGGCCCCGGCCCCAGTGCGGATCTCCATGTCAAAGGCGTGGGACGAGCCCAGCACCGACGAGCCCAACAGCCCTTCGGCCCGGGCGATCAGCACCGCCTCGGTCATCACCGCAATCGCATCGGGGTATTCGGACCGCAGATAGACATAGCCGCGCGTGGCGCCCGTGCCGATGCCCGCAATAACCATGCCCTCGATCAGGGTGAAGGGGTCGCCCTCCATGATCATCCGGTCGGCGAAGGTGCCAGAATCGCCTTCATCGGCATTGCAGACGATGTATTTCTGATCGGCCACCGCCTCGGCCACCGTTTTCCACTTGATGCCTGTGGGAAAGCCCGCGCCGCCCCGGCCCCGCAGCCCCGATGCGGTGACTTCGGCCACGATGCCTGCCGGATCGGCCAAGGCGCGCCGCAGCCCCGCCAGCCCGCCATACGCCTGATAATCCACCAGCGACAGCGGATCGGTCAGCCCGCAACGGGCAAAGGTCAGCCGGGTCTGGCGTTTCATCCAGTCCAGTTCCGCCGTCAGGCCAAGGGCCAGCGGGTGATCATGCCACCCCGCCTCGAACAGCGCGGGCACATCCTTGGCCGACACCGGACCAAAAGCATAGCGGCCGGTGGCGCAATCCACCTCGACCAGCGGTTCCAGCCAGACCATGCCGCGTGATCCGTTGCGCACCAGCGTCACATCCAGCCCGCGCCGTCGCGCTTCGGCCATCACGGCGGCGGCAACGGCATCAGCCCCCAGTGCCTTGGCGGCGGCATCGCGTGGCACATAGATTTTCATGCGCCGCACCCCGCCAGCAATTCATCCAGCCTTGCGGCATCCACCCGGCCCACCACCCGGCCATCGATCAGCGCCGCAGGGGCGCAGGCACAAAGGCCCAGGCAGAACACAGGCTCCAGCGTCACGCCGCCGGGTGTGGTGCCGTGCCAGTCCACCCCCAGACGGGCGCGCGCATGGTCGGCCACGGCATCGCCGCCCATGGCCTGACAGGCCTCGGCGCGGCACAGTTTCACCACATGGCGGCCTGCCGGTTCTTCGCGGAAATCGTGGTAAAAGCTGACCACGCCATGCACCTCGGCGCGCGAGAGGTTCAGCGCCCGGGCAATCTGCGGCAGCGCCGCCTGCGGCACGAAACCATATTCGGCCTGCACGGCATGCAGGATGGGCAGCAAGGGCCCCTCCAGCGCGGCATGGGCGCTGAGGATATCCCCCACACGCGCGCTGATGTCTGCCGCGTCCTGCTGCATGGCTTACCTCCGGTTGGCTTTGCCCTTTCTACGCGGTGCGATAGGCAAATCAATAGTGATAACCCGTTGTTCAATAGGCTCGGTCAATCGACTGCCTTGCGTGCCGCCTCCAGCAGCGCGGCCAGTATCGGGGTGTGTGGCTCGCGGTGGGCCGCGATCAGGCCCACTAGATGCGCGGCCTCGGGGGCCACGATCGGCAGGGCCACCAGCCGCCCGCCCACGGTGAACAGATCGGCCAGCTTTTTCGGCACGACAGAGGCCCAGCGGCCCGACAGCACATGCGACACCAGCACGATGGTCGAGTTCGACTCGACCGAAGGCGCCACCACCGCCCCCGCCTCGGCCAGATGCTGATTGACGATGCGGCGGTTCTGCATGTCGGCTGTCAGCAGGCACAAGGGCACCCCGGCCACCTCGGCCCATGTCACCTGCGCGCGGGCCGCCAGCGCTGTGCCGGGGGCGCAGAGCAGGCGGTAGTGTTCCGCGTAAAGCGGCACCTGCGTGACCCGGCCCAGAGGTTCGTTGTCCAGATAGGTGATGCCCGCGTCCAGCTCCAGCGCCTCGATCCCGGTCAGGATTTCCGCCGAGGTGCGCGACAGAACGCTGATGCGCACATGCGGGTGCCTTTCGGTAAAGGGCAGCGTCAGGTCGGCCACCATCGGCAGCGCGGTGGGGATGACCCCGATCCGCAAAACGCCGGTCAGACCGGACCGGACCGCACGCATCTCATCCTTCAGCCCGCGCATGTCGGCCACGATGCGCCGCGCCCAATCGACCACGCGCAGCCCCTCGGGCGTCAGCCCCTGAAAGCGCGAACCCCGGAACACCAGCTGCACGCCCAGCTGATCCTCCAGTTGCTTGATGGCGCTGGACAGCGTGGGTTGCGTGACACCGCAGCTTTCCGCCGCACGCCCGAAGTGGCGCTCGCGGGCAAGGGCAAGAAACATCTCCAGCTTGTCGATCATGCACCGGGTTTGGCAGCATTTCCGGGTGCAGGCAAGAAAAGCGGCAGAGGGAGGGCGGGCTTGCTGCCTTGCTTGAAGACGCAGCGCCCAGCGTTCAAGCACTTCAATACCAGCCCGCAGGCTATCCGCCTTGCGGTGCTGCCTTGCATCCGGTTTCCGCTGTCGCCAAGTAACGTGGAAGACCTGTTGCAGGAACGCAGGATCGAGATCAGCCACCAGACCGCGCAATACCGGTGGAACAGGTCTTTTCGTGGCCAAGATCCGGCGCAGGCGGGTGGGCAGGACGCGTGCCTGCAAGCACTGGCGCTGGCACCGCCCCTCATCAACAATTGCGACAGCCAACCTTGCCCACGCACACATTCGCTGGACAAGTTCCCGCAATGTTCGCACCCTTGGGCCCTGCTGATTCCGGACCCCGCCCATGTGCAACCTCTACTCCCAGACCAAGAGCCAGGACGCGATGCGACATGTCTTTGATGACGTGGTCGCCGAGGGCGAGGTGCTGGATGATGTGACCGGCAACCTGCCGCCGATGCCGGGGATCTGGCCCGACTATCCGGCGCCGATCATCCGGCATGGGCCAGACGGTGGCTGGCAGCTGGCGATGGCGCGTTGGGGGATGCCCACGCCGCCGCAGTTCCTGGCGGGCAAGCGCACTGATCCGGGGGTGACGAACATCCGCAACCTCGCCTCGCCGCACTGGCGGCGCTGGCTGGGGGTGCCGCACCGCTGTCTGGTGCCCTTCACCAGTTTTTCCGAGCCCGACAACCGGCCCGGGCCCGGCAAGGGCAAGCCGGTGTGGTTCGCGCTGGGGCCCGACCGGCCGCTGGCGTTCTTTGCCGGTATCCGCACCACATGGACCTCGGTGCGCAAGCTGAAGGAGGGCGAGGTGACGGTGGAGGCCTTCGGGTTCCTGACCTGCGAACCCAACCGCGAGGTGGAGCGCATTCACCCCAAGGCGATGCCGGTGATCCTGACGCGCCCCGAGGAGTGGCGGCTGTGGCTGACCGCCCCCATCGACCGCGCGCTTGACCTGCAACGCCCGCTGCCGGATGGCGAGCTGGACATCGTGCTGGAGGACGCGCGTGACGACCCTGCATAACCTTACCCGGCGCCCGGCGGCGGCCGACCCGTTCACGCTGACCAATGCCCGCGTGCATGAGGCCGGGGGGCCGGGCCGCCGCGCCTTTGCGCTGGTCCAGTGCCTGCGCCACCCCGGCCCCGTGCTGTGGGTGCTGCCCGCGCATGAGCCGCAGCGCCCCATGCTGCGCGGCCTGCCCGCCGGTCTGGGCGAGCGGCTGATGCTGCTGACACCCAAGGGCGAGACCGACCTTTTGTGGTGCGTCGAGGAGGCGCTGCGCGCAGCGCCCGTCGCGCTGGTCATTGCCGAACCGCAACAGGCGCTGTCGCTGACCGCAGGCCGTCGGCTGCAACTGGCCGCCGAAACCGGGCGGACAACCGGGCTGATGCTGATCCGCGAGGGCCAGGGCAGCAGCGCCTGCGAGACGCGGTGGCACTGTGAACCCGTGGCTGCGACAGCGGCGGACTCGACTCTGCACCGCTGGTCCCTTAACAAGAACAAATCAGGAACTATCGGATCGTGGACTTTGAACTGGCATGGCGCGACGGCTGCTGTCCATCTGGTTTCCCCGGCTGGCGAGCGATGCCAGCCTGCGGAACCGCCCCGTTGAGGGGGCCTTTGCCCTGACCCACCGGTCGGGCAATGCCGATCACCTGCATTGTCTGAACCTTGCCGCCGAGGCGCGCGGCCTGCGGCGCGGCATGCCGCTGGCCGATGCCCGGGCGATCTGCCCCGACGTGACGACCCGGCCCGCCGATCTGGCACGCGAGGCGGATGCCCTGTCGGCCCTGCGCCGCTGGGCCAGCCGCTATGCGCCCATGGTCGCCGCCGATGGCACGGATGGTCTGGTGGCCGACATCACCGGCGTCGCGCATCTGTTCGGCGGCGAGGCGGAACTGCGCGGCGATCTGCATGCGCGGCTGGAGTGGGCGGGCCTGTCGGTCGCCAGCGCCATTGCGGGCACGCGCGGGGCCGCGCATGCGCTGGCACGCCACGGTGGCGGGATCCTTGCCGAAGGCGCGTTGGTGCAAGGCATCGGCCGCTTGCCGGTTTCGGCGCTGCGTATCGACCATGCCACCGCTGACGCGCTGGCCCGTGTCGGCGTCGCCCGCATCGCCGATCTGGCAGCACTGCCCCGCGCACCATTGGCCCGCCGCTTTGGCGCGGCGCTGGTGCTGCGGCTGGATCAGCTTCTGGGCCATCAGCCCGAACCGGTGGCGGCAGAACCCGAGCCGCCGCATTTTGGCGTGCGGATCACGCTGCCCGAACCGATCGGCCTGCAATCCGACGTGATGGCCGGGCTTGCGCGCCTGCTGGACCGGCTGTGTGCCACGCTGGCGCTGCACCAGCAGGGCGCGCGCCGCCTGCGGCTGGAACTGCGCCGGGTGGATCACGGCACGGCGCAGGTGGAAATCGGTCTGGCCCGGCCGATGCGCGACCCCGCCCGCATCGCCGCCCTGTTCGCCAAGGGTGTGGATGAGGTTGACTCGGGCTTTGGCATCGACGGCATGCGCCTGTCGGCCACGATCACCGAGCCGCTGGCGCCGGAACAGATCGGCAGCGGCCCCGCCCTGCGGCAGGAGGATGCGCTGGCCGATCTGGTTTCGCGCCTTGGCAACCGCATCGGCTTTGACCGCGTGCTGCGGATGGTGCCCGCCAACAGCAAGATCCCCGAGCGCAGCTTTCAGCTGGTGGCCGCCGCCTGGTCGGAACCCCTCGCAGCACCCCGCAGGCGCGGCCCCCTGCGGCCCATCACGCTTTTTCCACCCGAACCCGTCACCCATGCCTCGGGCCACCCGCCCGCGCAGTTCCGCTGGCGGCGCATGTCCTTTACCACCCTGCGCGCCCATGGGCCGGAAAGGATCACCCCGGAATGGTGGTTCGACGACCCCTCCTGGCGCAATGGCCTGCGCGACTACTGGCGGATCGAAACGCAGCAAGGCCCGCGGCTGTGGCTGTTCCACACCCCGCAAAACCCGGCCTGGCCCGCGCCCTCGGGGGCGCAGAACTGGCCCGCGCCCTCGGGGGCGCAGAACTGGTTCGCGCAGGGGGAATTCGCATGACCGGCTTTCATCCTGGCTCAAACATCCCCGGGGAGGCGCGGCGCAGTCGCGGCGGGGGCAGCGCCCCCCCCTATGCCGAGTTGTGCGTCACCTCGAACTTCACCTTCCTGACCGGAGCCTCGCACCCCGAGGAACTTGTGACGCGGGCTGCCGAACTGGGCCTGACCGCCATCGCCATCACCGACCGCAATTCGGTGGCGGGGGTGGTGCGGGCATTCTCCGCCCTGAAGGAGCTGGTCCGTCTGCGCGACGAGGCGCTTGCACAGGCCGAGGCGGCACAGGACGGTGCCCCTGACAGCACAGCCACCGGTCCTGCCATCCGCTCGCAGCGCGTGACCGACCATTCCAGCCGCCAGACCGTGCCGCATTTTACCGGCGACACCGCAGCCCCCGTCCTGCCCGGCACGCCGTTGCCACGGCTGATCGCAGGAGCGCGGCTGGTGCTGGCCGACAGCCTGGTGGAATGGGTGGCCCTGCCCACCAATGTGGCAGCCTGGTCACGCCTGACCCGCCTGCTGTCACAGGGCAAGCGGCGCGCGCCCAAGGGCGAATGCCATCTGACCCGCGCCGATCTGCTGGACTGGGGGCAGGGAATGATCCTGATCGCGCTGCCGCCCGATCCGGTCGAGGCCGATGCAACCGTGACCGCCACCACCCGCGCGCATATCGCCCAGATTGCCAAAGCCTTCCCCGGCCAGTGTTTCCTGGGTGCCGCGCCGCATTACGACGGCCGCGACCAGCCCCGTCTTGACCGGCTGGCCACGCTGGGCCAGGCCACCGCCTTGCCCATGGTCGCCCTCGGCAATGTGCTGATGCACCGCTCGGCCCGCCGCCCGCTGGCCGATGTGCTGACCTGCCTGCGCGAGGGATGCACCATCGACAGCATCGGCGAGCGTCGGCTGACCAATGGCGAACACCGGCTCAAATCCGGGGCCGAAATGGCGCGGTTGTTCCACCGCTACCCCGCCGCGATCCGCCGCACGGTCGAGATTGCCAATGCCTGCGCCTTCGGGCTGGACGAGCTGCGCTACCAGTATCCCGACGAGGCGCTGAACGGCGAACCGGCGCAGGCCCGGCTGGAACGGCTGACCCGCAACGGGTTGCTCTGGCGCTACCCCGACGGGCCGCCGCCCAGGATCGTCGCGCGTGTGGAGAAAGAGCTGACCCTGATCCGCGAGGTGGAATATGCATCCTACTTCCTGACGGTGCATGACATCGTGGCCTTCGCCCGGTCGCAAGGCATCCTGTGCCAGGGGCGCGGGTCGGCGGCCAATTCGGTGGTCTGCTACCTGTTGGGCATCACCGAGGTGCCGCCGGAATCCATCACCCTGATCTTCGAGCGGTTCATTTCCAAGGAACGCGGCGAGCCGCCCGACATCGACGTGGATTTCGAACATGAACGGCGCGAAGAGGTGATCCAGTGGATCTACACCCGCTATGGCCGCGAACGCGCGGGCCTGACGGCCACCGTCATCCATTTCCGCAGCCGCGCCGCGATCCGCGAGGTGGGCAAGGTGATGGGCCTGAGCCAGGACGTCGTCGCGCGCCTGTCGGGCCAGATCTGGGGCTGGTCATCCTCTGCCCCCGGCGCAGACCGGCTGCGCGATGCTGGCCTTGACCCCGCCGACCGGCGCGTCACGCTGACCATGCAGCTGATCGGCGAACTGATCGGCTTTCCCCGGCATCTGAGCCAGCATGTCGGCGGGTTCGTCATCACCCATGGCCGGCTGGACGAGCTGTGCCCCATCGAAAACGCCGCGATGGAGGATCGCACCGTCATCGAATGGGACAAGGACGATATCGACGCGCTGGGTCTCTTGAAGGTCGATATACTGGGGCTGGGGATGCTGACCTGCATCCGCAAGGCCTTTGGATTGCTGAAGGATCACCGGGGCGAGCGGCGCACGCTGGCCAATGTGCCACCCGAAGACCCCGCCATCTATGACATGCTCTGCCGGGCCGATGCCATCGGGGTGTTTCAGGTGGAAAGCCGCGCACAGCTGAACTTCCTGCCCCGGATGCGGCCCCGCGCCTTTTACGATCTGGTCTGCGAGGTGGCCATCGTGCGCCCCGGCCCGATCCAGGGCGGCATGGTGCATCCGTTCATCAACCGCCGTCAGGGCAAGGAACCCGTCGAAGACCTGGGCCCCGCGATGATGGAGGTGCTGGGGCGCACCTATGGCGTGCCGCTGTTCCAGGAGCAGGCCATGCAGATCGCCGTGGTCGCCGCCGGTTTCACACCGTCCGAGGCCGACCGGCTGCGCCGCAGCCTCGCCACGTTCAAGCGCATGGGCACCATCGGCAGCTTTCGCGACCGGTTCGTGTCGGGCATGCTGGAGCGCGGCTATGATGCCGATTTCGCTGCCCGCTGTTTCGCCCAGATCGAGGGCTTCGGCAGCTATGGCTTCCCCGAAAGCCATGCCGCCAGCTTTGCCCGGCTGGTCTATATCTCGGCCTGGCTCAAATGCCACCACCCGGCCATTTTCACCTGCGCGCTGCTGAACGCGCAGCCGATGGGCTTTTACGCCCCTGCCCAGCTGGTGCGCGACGCCCGCGAACACGGGGTTGAGGTGCGGCCCGTCTCGGTCAACCATTCGCTGTGGGATTGCACGCTGGAGCCCCGCGCGGATGGCGCGCTGGCGCTGCGGCTGGGCTTTCGCCAGATCAAGGGCCTGCGCGAAGAGGATGCGGCATGGATCGCCGCCGCCCGTGGCAACGGCTATCCCGATGTCGAAAGCCTGTGGCGCCGCGCCGGGGTGCGCCCCGACACGCTGGAACGGCTGGCCGAAGGCGATGCCTTTGCCGCCCTCGGCCTGACGCGGCGCGATGCGCTGTGGGCGGCCAAGGCGCTGCGCGCCCCCGCCCCCCTGCCGCTGTTCGGCCCGGATGGCGAGGGCGGCGTGGAACCCGCCGTCACCCTGCCAGCGATGACCCTGGGCCAGGAGGTGATCGAGGATTATCTGGCCCTGCGTCTGTCGCTGCGCGCCCATCCGGTTGAACTGCTGCGCCCCCGCCTGCCCGAAAGCCTGCCCGCCGACCGGCTGGCGCAGGCCCGGGGCCGCGTCACTGTCACTGGCCTTGTCATCACCCGCCAGCGCCCCGGCACAGCATCCGGGGTGATCTTCCTGACGCTGGAGGATGAGACCGGCACGGCCAATGTGGTGGTCTGGACCCGCGTTTACGCCGCCTTCCGCAAGGCGGTGATCGCGGGCCGCCTGCTGCGCGTGCAGGGCCGCATCGAACGCGACGGCCCCGTGGTGCATCTGATCGCCGAACATGTCGAGGATGTCTCGTCCCTGCTCACCACGCTGGGCCGCCCGGTGATGATTGCCTCCAACGATGGCCGCGCCGATGAGACGAAACGCCCCGTGGGCGGCGACCCCCGCTCAACGGCCCGGCACCCGCGGGAACAGGCAAAAAAGCTGTTCCCCAGCCGGGATTTCCATTGAATGACGGCAGCAATTTCAGAACGGTGGGGCTGAAATACCCTGTTCGTGGATGTCAGAACAGGTGCACAGCATTGCGCGGATGCCATCCATTGACTGCCGGCAAGGCGGGCGTGACCGACGCGACGCGCGCAAAGCTGCCTGGCTGCTGTGTGGCGCCGCAGTCGCATCATTACTTGAAGCGGCCATTTGTCAAAGGTGCGGCCCAGCGCCGGTGCAAGCGCGCGCTCGGGCAGACGGCCCGCAGCCCCCTAGACCCGGCTTGAAGCCCCAAGATTGCGCAAGAGTGTTCTGGCGGCCTCGAAGACCGGTTCATGGGTTTCCTGCAGGATCGCCAGACGGTCGAACCGGGCCGGATCCCTGTTGACGGCGCTGCGCAAGGCGGTGCCGAAGACCATGCGCAACTCGGTTCCGATGTTGAACTTGCAGATACGCGACCGCGCGGCCAGATCGGCCCGCTGCGCAGGCGGCACGCCTGATCCGCCGTGGATGACCAGCGGGACGCGCGTCACCGCCTCGATCGCGCGGATACGGCCAAGGTCGAGACCGCCGCCCGGCCCCTGTTGCAGATGCACGTTGCCCACCGATATCGCCATGGCGTCCACGCCGGTTTCTGCTGCGAATCGCGCGGCCTGCGCCGGATCCGTGCCCGCCGAGCCCGCCCCGCCGTCATAGCCGACAAAGCCGATCTCGCCCTCACAAGAGGCCCCGGCCGAACGGGCCAAGGCCACCACGGCGGCGGTCTGCGCGATATTCTCGTCCAGAGGCAGGTTTGATCCGTCGAACATGACCGAGGTGAACCCGGCGTCCAGCGCGTCCTGACAATCCGCAAGCGTATAGCCGTGGTCCAGATGCGCCACGACCGGCACATCCACGCTGGCCGCCAGATGCCGGAACATCGCACCCAGGATCGGCAAGGGGGTGTGCGCGCGGCAGCCGGGGCCGGCCTGCAGGATCACCGGGGCGCGCTCGGCCTCGGCCGCCATCACGTAGGCGCGCATGTCCTCCCAGCCCAGACAGACCAGACCGGGCACCGCATAGCCGCCCGCCAGCGCCGGGCGCAGAACGTCTGACAGCGTTGCAAGGGTCATTTGAACTTGGCCACCATGTCCATGATGCCGGGAATAGTGTGCAATTGTGCGGCATGGGTGGGCTGGAAATACTGCTTCAGGCTGCGCTGGCTTTGGCCGCCAAGGATGGTGAAGTAATACATCTCGTATCCCGGCAGCACGCAGCAAGGGTGATAGCCCTTGTCAATCAGCACGGTGGACCGGTTCATGATGTGATAGGCATCGCCGGGTTCATTATCGACCCGCTGCAGCATTTGCAGTCCCGAGCCGTAGTCGGGGCGAAACCGGAAGTTGTAGCATTCGTCATGCCGCGTCTCATCGGGAAGCCGGTCGGTGTCGTGCTTGTGGCTGGGAAAGCCCGACCAGCCGCCCGCGCCCACCGTGAACAACTCGCTGACCAGCAGGCGGCCCACACGGTCATGATAGGCGGCGCCAAGGATGTGCTTGATCTTGCGATGGGTTTTCGTGTCGTCCGATCCGTATTGCACGCGGTCGATATCGGCCGCCCGCACGGCAAAGGGGCGCAGGGTTTCGGCGAACTGCGCACCGGCGATGAAGGTTTCGGTTTCGGTCAGCGCCGTGATCCGCGCGCCCGTGTCGCTGGGCACATAAACGCCCTCGGGCTCGCCGTCCCACACATCCGCGCCCCGGTGGCCGATGGCGGCAAAGGTCTCGCCCATCGTCTCGACCGTCACCGTGCCCGTGGCCGGCACCACACAGGTTTCATAGCCGGGGGTGCGGTAGTCAAAGCTTTCGCCCGCCTTCAGCCGGATGATGTTGAAATAGACCAGCGGCACAAGCGCGTCATGCAGATCGACGATGGCGCGGTTGTGGTTGTCATGGGGGGCGATGTGCATGGTGGGGCTTTCAGAAGGAAGGGCCGGGATGGGTGGCAAGAAAGGCGGCAAGCTCTGCCTCGGTCGGCATGGCGGGGGCACAGCCGACGCGGGCCACCACCATCGCCGCCGCCGCCGATCCGCGCCGGACGCAATCGGGCAGGGGCAGGCCCCGCGACAGGCCAGCCACGAAGGCACCGAGAAAGCTGTCGCCCGCACCGGTGGGTTTCAGCGCCTCGGTGGCGTAGATGCCGCTGGCGAATTCGCTGCTTGCCGTCAGGGTGACAGCGCCGTTCTCGCCGCGTTTGTAGACAACAATCTGCGCCGTCGTCCGGGCCAGATCGCGCGCGCAGTCCAGCCCGCGCGCGTAGTCGCCCGCCATGAAGCCGAACTCGACATCATTGCCGACAATCACGTCACACAGCGCAGCGGCGCGTGAACAGACCTGCGATGCGACCTGCGCCGAGGGCCACGAATAGGGGCGATAGTCGATGTCGAAGATCAGCGGCAACCCGGCCGCGCGGGCCAGATCGAAGGCGCGGAACGCGGCCCCTCGCGACGGTTCGGCGGCCAGAACGGTGCCGGTGGTGATCAGGGCGGAAAAGGCGGCGTAATCCACCGCCTCGACATCGGCGACCGTCATCTCGAAATCGGCAGCCCCGTTGCGGTAGATCACCGACTGGCAGTTTTCGAGCCGGGTTTCCACCACCGCCAGCGAATTGCGCGCCTCGCCCCCCACGCGGCGGACATGGGCCCGGTCAATGCCGTAGTGGTCAAGCTGGTTCAGGCAGAACCGCCCCACAGCGTCGTCCGAAACGCAGGTCATCAGCGCGGCCCGGCACCCCTGCCGGGTCAGGGCCACGGCAATGTTGGCCGATGATCCGCCAAGACTGGCGGAAAAGCGGGTGGCCTCTTCGGTCCGGGTGCCGGGCGGGTCGGCGTAAAGATCCATGCCCGCGCGTCCGATCACCAGGAAAGGGCCATGCCCGAGGCGGGACAGATCGGCCATCACACCCCCTGCCTTTGCCGGGCGCGGCCGGCCTCGACCTCGGCATGGCTGGCGTTGACGCTGTCCACGTCAGAGTCGTGCGCCGTTCCGATCTCCCACCAGGCATGGCCCTGGGTCGTCCAGCCGTCATGGGGATCGACCTGCATCACGATCACCGTGGTCTTGTCGGCCGCCTTGGCGCGCAGGAACGCCTCACCCAGTGCTGCGGGGTCGGCCACGGTTTCGGCGATGGCCCCCATGGCGCGGGCATGCGCGGCAAAATCGACGGTGAAGGGCGCGGACACGGTCGGGCAATCTGCGATCAGGTTGTTGAAACTGTCCTGCCCGGTGTTGTTCTGCAGCTTGTTGATCACGGCAAATCCGCCGTTGTCCAACACCAGCACGATCAACTTCTTGCCCGTCAGCACCGATGAATAGATGTCGGAATTCATCAACAGATAACTGCCGTCGCCCACGAGAACGATGGTGTCGCGGTCAGGCTCTGCTTCGGTTTGCGCGATCCGCGCGCCCCAGCCCCCGGCGATTTCATAGCCCATGCAGGAAAAGCCGAACTCGACATCCACGGTGCCGATGCCCAGCGTGCGCCAGTTGGCGGTTACCTCGGCGGGCAGACCGCCCGCCGCCGTCACGATGCGGTCGCGCGGGTGGCACAGGGCATTCACCACGCCGATGGCCTGCGCATAGGAATTGGGCCGGTTGCCGGGGCGGGTGTTGTCCGCGACATAGGCATTCCAGATGCTGCGCTTGGCCTGCGCCTGCGCCACCCAGCCATCCGGCGCGCGATGGGGGCCAAGGGCGGCCCCCAACGCCAACAGGCCCAGCCGGGCATCCCCCACCACGGCAAGCGACAGATGCTTGGCCGCATCATGGCGCCCGACGTTCAGCCCGATCAGCCGGGCGTCCGGGGCGAACACCGTCCACGACCCGGTGGTGAAATCCTGCAACCTTGTGCCCACGGCCAGCACCACATCCGCCGCCCCCGCGATGGTGTTGGCGCTGTCCGATCCCGTCACCCCGATAGGGCCGATGTTCAGCGGATGCGTCGCCAGCAGGTTGGCCCGCCCGGCGATGGTTTCCACCACGGGAATGCCATGCGCCTCGGCAAAGGTGGTCAGTTCGGCCACCGCACCGGAATATTGCACGCCGCCGCCCGCCACGATGACGGGGCGTTTCGCCGCACGCAGCAGGGCCGCCGCCTCGGCGATTTCAAGGCTGTCGGGCGCCTGGCGGCGGATGCGATGCACACGCCGGGCAAAGAACGCCTGCGGATAGTCCCATGACCAGCCCTGCACATCCTGCGGCAGGCCAAGGAAGGCCGGGCCGCAATCGGCGGGATCAAGCATCGTGTTCAGCGCCGCAGGCAGCGATTGCAGGATCTGCGCCGGATGGGTGATGCGATCCCAATAGCGGCTGACCGCGCGGAAGGCATCGTTCACCCCGATCGTCGGATTGCCGAAATGTTCAAGCTGTTGCAGCACCGGGTCGGGAAGCCGGGTCAGAAAGGTATCGCCGCACAGCATCAGCATCGGCAACCGGTTGGCATGGGCCAGCGCCGCCGCCGTCAAAAGGTTGGCCGTGCCCGGACCCGCGCTTGCCGTGCAGAACATGAAGCGGCGGCGCAGGTGGTATTTGGCATAGGCCGCCGCCGCGAATCCCATGCTCTGTTCGTTCTGCCCGCGATACAGCGGCAGTTCCGCGTGCACCGGATACAGCGCCTCGCCCAGACAGGGCACGTTGCCATGGCCGAAGATGCCGAACCCGCCGCCACAGATCCGCGTCGCGACCCCGTCGATCTCGATATACTGGTTCATCAGATACCGCACGATGGCTTGTGCCACAGTGAGCCTGACAGTCGTGCCGGATGCGGTCATGGGTTCCTCGCGCTGCCTTTGCCCCGCTATCGGGGCTTGCTTTGGCTATACGCTTTGGCTATCCGTTTTGCAACCGGTTGCAACACTGGTCGCGTCAGGGAGGATGCAATGGCAGACATCGGGATCGGACTGGTGGGCGGCGGATACATGGGCAAGGCCCATGCGGTTGCCCTGTCGGCCGTCGCCGCGGTATTCGGCACGGAACTGCGCCCACGGCTGGAGGTGATTGCCGCCGGCAGCGCGCAAAGCGCCGAACGCTATCGCGCCGCCTACGGCTTTGCCCGTGCCGCTGCCGACTGGCAGGATCTGATCGCAGACCCCAAGGTGCAGGCGGTGGTCATCGCCTCGCCCCAGTCCACCCACCGCGCCATCGCCGAAGCCGCCTTTGCCGCCGGAAAACCGGTGTTCTGCGAAAAGCCGCTGGGCGCGTCGCTGGAGGATGCCCGCGCGATGGTCGCGGCGGCCGAGGCATCGGGCCTGCCGAACATGATCGGCTTCAACTATGTGCGCACGCCCGCCACGCAGTTCGTGCGGCAATTGCTGGCCGAAGGTGCGATCGGCACGGTGACGTGGTTTCGCGCTGAACATACCGAGGATTTTCTGGCCGACCCATCTGAACCCGCCACCTGGCGCACATCGGGGCGGGCGACGGGCTGCATGGGCGATCTGGCACCGCATCCGATCAACCTGACGCTGGCCCTGATGGGCGATGTGGCGGAGCTTTCGGCACGCATCGAAACCGTGCACGCCAACCGCCCCGGCCCCGGCGGGCCGGTCGCGGTCACAAATGATGACCATGCGCAGATGATGCTGCGCTTTGCGTCCGGCGTAATGGGGCATCTTTACATCAGCCGCACCGCGACGGGGCGCAAGATGGGGTATGCCTATGAAATTCATGGCACAAAGGGCGCGATCCGCTTTGACCAGGAAGATCAGAACGCGGTGCACCTTTACCGCGCCGACGGTCCTCAGGCGACGCGCGGTTTTGCCCGCATCCTGACCGGCCCGGCGCATCCCGACTATGGCGCCTTTTGCCAAGGGCCGGGGCATGGCACCGGCTATCAGGACCAGATCATCATCGAGGCGCGCGACTTTCTGCAAGCCATCGCCACGGGTCAACCGGTCTGGCCCACCTTCCGCGATGGTCTTGCCGTGGCGCAGATCATCGAAACCGCCTTTCTGTCCGCCGCCGATGGGCGCTGGCATCCCGTTCCCAAACCATAAGGACACACCATGACCATCCGCATCGGCAACGCCCCCTGTTCCTGGGGGGTGGAGTTTGCAGACGATCCGCGCAATCCGGCCTGGCGTCAGGTGCTGGCCGATTGCGCCGCCGCCGGCTATCGCGGCATCGAACTGGGCCCCATCGGCTTCATGCCCGAAGACCCGGGTGTTCTGGGCGCGGCGCTGGCCGAAAACGCGCTGGAACTGATCGGCGGCGTGGTGTTCCGCCCGTTCCATGATCCCGCCGCCTGGGACGAGGTGATGGATGCCGCGACCCGCACCTGCAAGGCGCTGACGGCGCATGGTGCCCGGCATCTGGTGCTGATCGACAGCATCTCGCCCCGCCGCGCGCCCACTGCGGGCCGCCCGGACGCGGCCGAGCAGATGGACGCCGCCGAATGGGCCGCCTTCCGCGACCGGATTGCCACGGTGGCCAAGCTGGGGGCCGAGGAATACGGCCTGACGGTGGGCATCCACGCCCACGCCGCAGGCTTCATCGACTTTGAGCCGGAACTGGAGCGTCTGCTGGACGAGGTGGATGACAGCATCCTGAAAATCTGCTTCGACACCGGCCATCATTCCTATGCGGGCTATGATCCCGTGGCCTTCATGCGCCGCCATATCGGCCGCATTTCCTACATGCACTTCAAGGATATAGACCCTGCCGTGAAAGCGGCCGCCATTGCCGCCAGCACCGGGTTCTACGACGCCTGCGGTCAGGGCATCTTCTGCAATCTGGGCAAGGGCGATGTGGATTTTCCGGCGGTGCGCCAGATCCTGCTGGACGCGGGCTTCACCGGCTGGTGCACGGTTGAACAAGACTGTGACCCGACGCTGGATGTCAGCCCGGTCGACGATGCACGGGCGAACCGCGACTATCTGCACTCCATCGGCTTCAACTGAGGGACTTCGACCATGGCAAAACTGAACTGGGGCATGATCGGCGGCGGGCAAGGCAGCCAGATCGGCCCGGCCCACCGCCTTGGCGCGCTGGCTGACGGGCATTTCACCCTGGCCGCAGGGGCGCTGGATCACCGCCCGGATGTGGGGCGCGCCTATGCCCAAAGCCTCGGCGTCGCCCCTGACCGCGCCTATGGCGACTGGACCGAAATGCTGGCGGGCGAACGGGGCCGCGCCGACCGGGTGGATCTGGTGACAGTCGCCACCCCCAACGCGACGCATTTCGAGATCACCAAGGCCTTTCTCGAGGCCGGGTTCCACGTGCTGTGCGAAAAGCCGATGACGGTGACGGTGGAAGAGGGCGAAGAGATCGTCCGCATCGCCGAAAAGACCGGCAAGATCTGCGCCGTGAACTATTGCTACTCGGCCTATCCGATGGTCCGCCAGGCCCGCGCCATGGTGCGCGCTGGCGATATCGGCCGCGTCCGGCTGGTGGTGACGAATTTCAGCCACGGCCACCACGGCGACGCCACCGACGCGGAAAACCCGCGCGTCCGCTGGCGCTATGATCCGGCAATGGCGGGCGTGTCGGGGCAATTCGCCGACTGCGGCATCCACGCGCTGCACATGGCCAGCTTCATCTGCGACGACGAGGTGGAAAAGCTGTCGGCAGATTTTGCCTCGACCATTTCCAGCCGGGTGCTGGAGGATGATGCGATGGTCAACTTCCGCCTGTCGCGCGGCACGGTCGGGCGGCTTTGGACCTCTTCCGTCGCCATCGGGCGGCAGCACGGCTTTGACATTCAGGTGTTTGGCGAAACCGGCGGCTTTCGCTGGGCGTCCGAACAGCCGAACCAGCTGATCTATACGCCGGTGGGCGGGCGCACCCAGATCATCGAAAAGGGCGAGGCAGGGCTTTACGAAGAGGCAAAACGCCTGAGCCGGGTCGCCATCGCACACCCCGAGGGGTTTCCGCTGGCCGTGGCCAACATCTACTGCGACATCGCGGATGCAATTCGCGGCGAGGCGCGCGACGGCCTGCCCACCGCAGCCAGCGGTCTGCGGTCGATGGCAGCCGTTCACACGGCGGTTGCCTCGGCAAAGGCTGGCGGGGCATGGATGGACGCGCGGCCACCGATGTTCCGCTAGCGCGCCGTTCGGCTTACCTCAGCGTCTGGCGTTCGATCACCCGGCAGGGGAAGATGCGATTCTCGGGATGACGGTCGGGGGCCTCGATCGTCATCACCACAAGGTCGATTGCGGCGTCGATGATCTGGGCGACGGGCTGGCGGATCGTGGTCAGGCCGATGTTCTGCCAGCGCGACATCTCCATGTCGTTCAGCCCGATCAGCCCGATGTCACCCGGCACCGACAGGCCCGCATCTGCGATCGCGCTCAGCGCACCCACGGCCAGCAGATCATCGCCGCAGAAATAGGCCTGCGCGGGTGGGCTTTCCAGCAGGCGCTGCATTTCCGCCCGGCCTGCGTCAAAGGTATAGGTGCTGGCATAGCTGACGCTGACGGTGATCGCGGGATGCGCGCGAAGTGCGGCCAGAAACCCCGCCGCCCGGTCCTGGGTCGAGGTAGCATCCTGCGGCCCGCCCAGAAAGGCCACGCGGTCATAGCCGCGCGCCACAAGCGCCTCGGCGGCCATCCGCCCGCAGGCCACATTGTCGATCCCCACCACATGAACATCGGGCGAGGCCGAATAGCGCCCGAAGGCATGCACCACCGGCAGCCCGGCGCTTTTGAACGCCTCGGCAAAGCTGGGCGGCAGGGTGGACGAGGCCACGATCACCCCATCGACAGAGTATTGCCGCAGCATCCGCAACGAGGCTGCGGGGTCTGTCGCCGTGCTGAGGTTCACCAGAAGCGGCCGCAACCCGCGATCCTGCAGGCCCCGGGTGAACAGATCGAACACCTCGAGGATCAGCGGGTTCTGAAAGTTGTTCACGATCAGCCCGATCAGCTTCGTGCGCCCGGTCGTCAGGCTGGAGGCCAAGGCATTCGGCGCGTAGCCCAACTCATTGGCGGCAATTTCAACCTTCATGCGGGTCTTTGGCGACACCGACGCGCCATCGGTGAACGTGCGCGACACGGCCGAGCGCGACACGCCGGCGCGCGCGGCCACATCCTTCAGGGTAGCTGTCATGACATACTCGCTGCTCTCGATGACAGGGAGCAGTATACAGACAGACTGCCCAAGAAGACCACCTGTATCGATATGCGTTGCAACCGGTTGCAATTGGTTGCGAGCCAAGCTACCATCCCTCAGGTGCCACAGGTTGCATACCGGCGCGCCTACATCGGTCAGGGAGGACCTCATGAAGAAGATTTCCAAGGCGATCGCCGTCGCGGCGGTTGCGGCAAGTGCGTTTGCCAGCGTCTCGGCAGCACATGCCGAGGGCGAACGTTATGTTCTCGTCAGCCACGCTCCTGACAGCGACAGCTGGTGGAACACGATCAAGAACGCCATGGCGCTGGCTGGCGAGCAGATGGGTGTCACGGTAGAATACCGCAACCCGCCCACCGGCGATCTGGCCGACATGGCGCGGATCATCGATCAGGTGGCGGCGTCGAACCCCGATGGCATCATCACGACGCTGGCCGATTTCGACGTGCTGAAAGGCTCGATCACGGCGGCGGTCGACAGCGGCATCAACGTGATCATCATGAACTCGGGCACACCCGAACAGGCGCGCGAAGTGGGCGCGCTGATGTATGTCGGCCAGCCGGAATACGACGCCGGTCTGGCTGCGGGTCAGCGGGCCAAGGCCGATGGCGTGGCGTCTTTCCTGTGCGTGAACCACTATATCGTTCAGCCGTCGTCGCAGGAACGCTGCCAGGGCTTTGCCGATGGTCTGGGCATCCCGCTGGGCAACCAGATGATCGACGCAGGACAAGACCCGGCCGAAATCAAGAACCGCGTTCTGGCCTATCTTTCGGCCAATCCCGACACCGATGCCGTGCTGACGCTGGGGCCGACTTCGGCCGACCCGACGCTGCAGGCCCTGGCCGAGAACGGCATGGCCGGCGACATCTACTTCGGCACGTTCGACCTTGGCGCCGAGATCGTGAAGGGCATTCAGGCCGGCACGATCAAGTGGGGCATCGACCAGCAGCCGTTCCTTCAGGCCTATCTGCCGGTGGTGGTGCTGACCAACTATGACCGCTACGGCGTTCTGCCGGGCAACAACATCAACTCGGGCCCCGGCTTTGTCACCGCAGACGGATTGACCAAGGTCGAGGCTTTCGCGGGCGAATACCGCTAGCCCCCTTTCGGGCGCGCGGGCCCTACTGCGCGCCCGGTTTCGAACCCCTGCAACACGCACCAACACCTCATTCAAGGAGTGCCCGCATGGCTGAAGCGGCACGACCAACGCCCGTGTCCGATGAACGGGTCAAACAGATGTCGGGCATGCGCCGCGCGCTGATCCGGCCCGAGCTTGGCGGGATCGTCGGCACGATCGCGGTCTTTGCGTTCTTCCTGATCTTCGCGGCCGACAGCGGCATGTTCAACATTCAGGGCGTCCTGAACTGGTCGATCGTCTCGGCCCAGTTCATGATCATCGCCGTGGGTGCATGTCTGCTGATGATCGCCGGGGAATTCGATCTTTCGGTCGGCTCGATGATCGGGTTCGCGGGCATGTCCATCGCCATCCTGACGGTCACGCTGGGCTGGCCGGTCTGGCTGGCGATCCTGCTGACCTTCGTTCTGTGCATCGCCATTGGTGCGTTGAACGGCTATATCGTGGTGCGCACCGGGCTGCCCAGCTTCATCGTGACGCTGGCCTTCCTGTTCATCCTGCGCGGCTTCACCATCTTTCTGCCGCAACTGATCGAGCGGAAGACGATCATCGGCGGCGTGTCCGACGCCGCCGCGGGCGACCCTGTGGCCTGGCTTTTCGGCGGCAAGATCCTGAACGGCCTCTTTGTCTGGCTGGGCGATGCCGGGGTCATCGCCGTGTTCGAGCGGGGCAACAACAAGGGGCAGCCGGTGGTGGATGGTATTCCGTTGCTGATCGTCTGGGCGGTGGCACTGGTGATCTTCGGTCACATCCTCCTGACCCGCACCCGCTTTGGCAACTGGATCTTCGCCAGCGGGGGCGATGCGCAGGCCGCGCGCTATGTCGGCGTGCCGGTCAACCGGGTGAAGATCCTGATGTTCATGTTCTCGGCCTTCTGCGCGACCGTCTTTGCGACCTGCCAGGTGATGGAGTTCGGCTCGGCCGGGGCGGATCGCGGGCTGCTGAAAGAGTTCGAGGCGATCATTGCCGTGGTCATCGGCGGTGCCCTGCTGACGGGCGGATACGGGTCCGTCATCGGTGCGGCCCTCGGGGCGCTGATCTTCGGCGTCGTGCAGCAGGGCCTGTTCTTCGCGGGCGTTGAAAGCTCGCTGTTCCGGGTGTTCCTGGGCGTCATCCTGCTGGGGGCTGTCGTGCTGAACACCTACATCCGCCGCCTCATCACCGGAGAGCGTTGACATGTCGCCCCTTCCCCCTCCCCTGATCGAAATGCGCAACATCGAGAAGCACTTTGGTTCTGTCATCGCACTGGCAGGTGTGTCCCTGCAGATCTATCCGGGCGAATGCCATTGCCTGCTGGGCGACAACGGCGCCGGCAAGTCGACCTTCATCAAGACGATGTCGGGCGTGCACAAGCCCACGTCGGGCGAGATCCTGTTCGACGGCAAGCCGACGCAGTTCGACGATCCGCGCGACGCCATCGCCGCCGGAATCGCCACCGTTTACCAGGATCTTGCGATGATCCCGCTGATGTCGGTCAGCCGCAACTTCTTCATGGGCAACGAGCCTTTGCGCAAGTTCGGCCCGTTCCGGCTGTTCGACCATGAAAAGGCCAACCGCATCACCATGCAGGAAATGCGGGCGATGGGCATCAACCTGCGTGGGCCGGATCAGGCGGTCGGCACGCTGTCGGGCGGCGAGCGGCAAACCGTCGCCATTGCCCGCGCGGTGCATTTTGGGGCCAAGGTGCTGATCCTGGACGAGCCGACCTCGGCCCTTGGCGTGCGGCAGACGGCAAATGTGCTGTCCACGGTGGACAGGGTGCGCAAAAAGGGCGTTGCCGTCGTGTTCATCACCCACAACGTGCGGCATGCTATGGCGGTGGGTGATCGTTTCACCGTGCTCAATCGCGGCAAGACCTTGGGCACGTCCGAACGCGGCCAGATTACGCCCGAAGAATTGCAAGACCTGATGGCAGGCGGGCAAGAGATGGCGGCGTTGGAAGCATCGCTTGGCGGGACGGTGTGAAGCGGTTGCAAGTCCTTTAAATCAAGGGCTTCCGTCACTGTCGCAACGGCAGATCTTCGGCGCTGAAACCCGTGCAAGGCAGGATGGGCCCGGGCGAAAACGCCGCCAACGCGGGCGACCCCGCAAGGAAAAATGCTGCGGGCGGCACGAAAGGCCCGTTCGGTGTCGCCGCAGGATGGCGCGCAAACCTGGCGGAGCGGCGGCATCGGGCCGGGCACGCCAAGCTGGGCGGTGCTTTCGCGACGGGCGGTCAACCGACCTTTCCGCGATCCGGCTGACGTTGGCCACCCAGTAGGGCAGTCGCTCAGAAAGCTGTCTTGCGTCGCACTCCACTCGCCCAAGACACCACGGTTTGGCCGTTTGCAGAAGGAAGCAACCGAAGCAGGTTCTTCAGCGCAGCGGGATTTTTACGCTTCCTTTACGCGTTAGCGCCCTTTCAGGAATGGCATCTTTACAAGCATCAGTCGCACCTTCCGGGCATCTGACACGGAGGTTCCGCAATGCTTGACATCCTTTACGTCGGTCTGGGCTCGGGCGGTTTTGCCCTGTTCGCCCTCGCCGTCCGCAGCCTGGAGCGGATGTGACATGCCGCTGTTCGACCTGATCCTGGGTGCCTGCGTGGCCGTGGGCCTGTTCGTCTACCTCGGGGCCGCGCTGTTGCGGCCCGACCGGTTCTGAGGGGGCGATCATGACATTCCTGGCGTATACCCTTTATTTCGGTGCCCTGATCGGTGCCGCCCTTTGCCTCGCGGTCTGGATGGCCCGCGTTTATGGTGGCATGCCGGCGCTTGCCGGGGTGGAGCGGGCCTTTTTGCGGTCAGGCGGCATCAACCCCGAACGCGAGATGACCTGGGGCAGTTATGCGATGGCGGTGCTGGCGTTCAACCTTGTGTGTTTCGTCGTCCTTTTCGCGATCCTGCGCGCACAAGGGGCGTTGCCCCTGAACCCGGACGGCATCGGGGGGATGTCCCCCGATCTGGCGCTCAACACAGCCGTCAGCTTTGTGACGAACACCAACTGGCAGGCCTATTCGGGCGAGGCGCAGCTTTCCTATCTGTCGCAGATGGTCGGGTTGACGGTGCAGAACTTCGTCAGCGCGGGCACCGGCATGGCGGTTGCGGTTGCTGTGATCCGGGGCTTTACAGCGGCGAAAGGGGCCACGCTGGGCAACTTCTGGCTGGACCTGACGCGGTCGGTCCTGTGGATCTTGCTGCCGCTGTCGGTGGTGCTTGCGTTGTTTCTGGCCTGGCAGGGTGTACCGCAGACGCTGCAAGGTGCCGTGACGGCGACGGGAGTCGAGGGTGGTGAACAGGTCATTGCCCGTGGCCCGGCTGCGGCGCAGATCGCCATCAAGCAGCTTGGCACCAACGGCGGCGGGTTCTTTGGTGTCAACTCGGCGCATCCGTTCGAAAACCCCACCATCGCGTCGAACCTGGCGCAAAGCCTGTCGATCCTGCTGATCCCAGTGGCGTTCTGTTTTCTGTTCGGCCAGATGGCGGGCGACCGTCGGCAGGGCTGGGCGATCTTTGCCGCGATGGGGATCATGTTTGTAGCTGGGCTCGCGGTGATCCATGTCTACGAGGTGGCGGGCAACCCGGCGCTTGGCATGGGCGCCAACATGGAGGGCAAGGAGCAGCGGTTCGGCGCGATGTTGTCGGCACTCTGGGCGGCGTCCACCACCGCCGCGTCGAACGGGTCAGTCAACGCGATGCATGACAGCTTCATGCCGCTGTCGGGGCTTGTGATGCTGGTCTTCATGCAGATCGGCGAGGTGATCTTTGGCGGCGTGGGGGCGGGGCTTTACGGCATGCTGCTTTATGTCGTGCTGGCGGTGTTCCTTGCCGGGCTGATGGTGGGGCGCACGCCCGAATACCTGGGCCGCAAGATCGAAGGGCGCGAGGTGACACTGGCGGTGCTGGCCTTCCTGTCGATGCCGCTGGGCATTCTGGTCGGGGGCGCGGTTGCCGCAACCGTGCCGCAGGCGCTGACGGCGGTGCAGGATGCCGGGCCACATGGGCTGAGCGAGATCCTCTATGCCTATTCGTCGGCCACCGGCAACAACGGCTCGGCCTTTGGCGGCTGGGGTGCTGCGGGGACGTGGCACACCACGGCGCTGGGGCTGATCATGTTGCTGGGCCGCTATGCGATGATCGTGCCGCTGCTGGCCATCGCCGGGTCGATGATTCGCAAGACGAAAGCCCCCGTCACCAGCGGCACCTTCCCCACCCACGGGCCGCTGTTCGTCACCCTCTTGATCCTGACGGTGCTGATCCTTGGCGCACTCACCTTCTTTCCCGTTCTTGCCCTTGGCCCCATCGCGGAAGAAACCGCGCGGTTGGCCGGGCAGAGCTTTTGAGGCTTCCCATGTCGAAAAATGAAAAGCTGGCCGATATGTCCGGCCTGTATGCCGCCGCCATCCGGCAAAGCGTGACCAAACTCGATCCGAGAACGCTGTGGCGCAATCCGGTGATGTTCGTCACCGCCATCGTGGCTGCGATGACCACCGTGCTGGGCCTGCGCGACCTGCTGACGGGCACGCCGGGCGCCGGGGTGGCGCTGCACATCGCCTTTTGGCTGTGGTTGTGCGTTCTGTTCGCCAACTTTGCGGAAGGACTGGCCGAGGGCCGGGGGCGCGCGCGTGCTGACACGTTGCGCGCTACCAAGTCTGAAACGAAGGTCCGGGTGCTGGCCGATGCGGACGCCGAACCTGTTACGGCAACCGAAGTCATCTCGACCACCCTGCGCGCCGGGCAGTTCGTCTACCTTGCGGCGGGGGACATCATCCCGACCGATGGCGAGGCGGTGCGCGGCATCGCGTCGGTCAACGAAAGCGCCATCACCGGCGAATCTGCCCCGGTGATCCGCGAGGCGGGCGGCGACCGGTCCTCGGTCACCGGCGGCACCACCATCGCCTCGGACTGGATCGTGATGAAGGTCATGGCGGAACCGGGGAAGAGCTTCCTTGACCGGATGATCGCGCTGGTCGAAGGCGCTGAACGGCAGAAGACCCCCAATGAGATCGCGCTGAATATACTGCTTGTCGGGCTGACGCTGATCTTCCTGTTCGTCGTGGTCACCCTGCCGGCCTTTGCCAGCTATTCCGGCACGGTGATCCCCGTCGTCACACTGGCGGCGCTGTTCGTGACGCTGATCCCCACCACCATAGGCGGGCTGTTGTCTGCCATCGGCATCGCGGGCATGGACCGGCTGGTCAAGGCCAATGTCATCGCCAAATCAGGCCGCGCAGTCGAGGCGGCGGGCGATGTCGACACCCTGCTGCTGGACAAGACGGGCACCATTACCTTCGGCAACCGGATGGCCGATGCCCTGATCCCCGCGCCGGGGGTGGACGCGCGGCGACTGGTCGAAGCGGCGGCGCTGGCATCCCTCGCGGACGAGACGCCCGAGGGGAAATCCATCGTCGAAAAGGCGCGCGAGATGCTGGGGGCGATCCCCGCCATGCCACAGGGGGCCGAATTCGTGCCCTTCACCGCACAGACCCGGCTGTCGGGGCTGGACCTGACCGATGGCCGGCGGTTCCGCAAGGGCGCGATCGACGCGGTGATCCGGCTGACCGGGCAGACCCCGCCTGGCGCGTTGTCGGCGCAGGTGGATGCGATTGCCCGGTCGGGCGGCACGCCGCTGCTGGTGGCAGAAGGCACGCAGATTCTGGGCGTGGTGCACCTGAAGGACATCGTGAAGCCCGGCGTGCGCGAACGCTTTGCCGAGTTGCGGGCCATGGGCATCCGCACGGTGATGATCACCGGCGACAACCCCCTGACCGCCGCGGCCATCGCCGCCGAGGCCGGGGTGGATGACTTTCTGGCCGAGGCCACGCCCGAAATGAAGCTCGACCTGATCCGCCGCGAACAGGCGGGCGGGCGGCTGGTCGCGATGTGCGGTGACGGGTCGAACGATGCGCCCGCGCTGGCGCAGGCCGATGTGGGCGTCGCGATGAACGCTGGCACCCCGGCGGCGAAGGAGGCCGCGAACCTGATCGACCTCGACAGTGACCCGACCAAGCTGATCGAGGTGGTGATGGTGGGCAAGCAGTTGCTGATCTCGCGCGGCGCTCTGACCACGTTCAGCATCGCCAACGACGTGGCGAAATACTTCGCCGTGCTACCCGCGATCTTTGTCGCGGCCTATCCGGGGCTGGCGGTGTTGAACATCATGGGGCTGGCGTCGCCCACGTCAGCGATCCTTTCGGCTGTGATCTTCAACGCGCTGATCCTGATCGCTCTGGTGCCGTTGGCGCTGCGGGGTGTCGCCTATCGGCCTGCCACCGCCGCGCAACTGCTGCGCCGCAATCTGCTGGTCTACGGATTGGGCGGGTTGATCGTGCCCTTCGTGGGAATCAAGGCCATCGACCTGTGCCTTGTCGCGCTGAACCTGGCCTGAGGAGACAATCATGCTGACCCACCTGCGCCCGGCCATCACCCTGACCGTCCTGTTCTCCCTGCTGACCGGCCTTGCCTATCCCCTTGCTATGACCGGCATCGCACAAACACTGTTTCCCGCTGCCGCCAACGGCAGCCTGATCGTGCAAGGAGATGCCGTGATCGGGTCCTCCCTCGTCGCCCAGCCCTTTGAAGGGTCAGGCTACCTGCACCCGCGCCCCTCGGCCAGCGTTTGGAACGCGGCCGGAACAGGGGCCTCGAACCTCGGGCCGACGTCTGCGGCGCTGATCGCCGCGGTTGCCGAGCGCCGGGCGGCATTTGAAGCGATGAACGGACGGGCGGCACCGATCGACGCCGTCACCGCCTCGGGATCGGGGCTTGATCCGGAGATCAGCCCCGAGAATGCGCTGGCGCAGGCAGATCGCATTGCCAAGGAACGCGGGGCGGATGTCGCTTCGATCACCAAGCTGATCGAAGGAAGCATCCTGGGCCGAACTCTCTGGCTATTCGGCGAGCCGCGCGTGAATGTGCTGGAAACGAACCTCGCCCTTGACGCGGCCTTTCCGCTGCCGTCAGGGGGTGGGCAGGGAACGCCAACGGAATGACTCCAGACGCCCTCATGCGCCCGTCCCCCGACGCCCTGCTGACACAGGCCGCACGGATCGGGCGCGGGCGACTGAAGATCTTTATCGGGGCGGCACCCGGGGTGGGCAAGACCTGGGCGATGCTGGATGACGCGCACCGCAAGCAGGCCGAAGGTGTGGAGGTGCTCGCAGCCCTGATCGAGACGCATGGCCGGGCCGAAACGCAGGCCAAGCTGTCGGGTCTGCCGCAACTGGCCCGACAGCCGGTGATCTACAAGGGCCGCGCTTTGACGGAACTTGATCTCGACGGCCTGCTTGCCCGTCGCCCCGCGCTGGCCCTGATCGACGAGTTGGCCCACACCAACGCCGACGGCAGCCGCCACGAAAAACGCTGGCAGGACGTCGAAGAGGTGCTCGCGGCGGGCATCGACGTGTTCACCACCCTGAACATCCAGCATATCGAGACGCTGAACGAAACCGTGGCCCGCATCACCGGCGTAAGGGTTCGTGAAACGGTGCCCGACCGTGTGCTGGAGATGGCCGACGAGATCGAGCTGATCGACATCCCCCCCGACGAACTGCTGGAGCGGCTGCGGCAGGGCAAGGTCTATCCGCAGGATCAGGCGGCGCGCGCGCTGACCTCGTTCTTTGCCAAGGGCAACCTGACCGCGCTGCGCGAACTGGCGCTGCGGGCCGCTGCCGACCGGGTGGATGCGCAACTGCGCGAACACATGGCGGCCAATGCGATTGCGGGGCCATGGCCGACGCAGGAGCGCATTCTGGTCTGCGTGAATGAAAGCCCCGCCGCGCGTGAGGCGATCCGCGTCGCCAAACGGTCCGCCGACCGCGCCCGCGCCGAGTGGATCGCGCTGACCGTGACGCAGTCTCGCGCGGAAAGCCTGCCCGAAACCGACAAGGACCGGCTTGCGGGCACCTTGCGGCTGGCGGAACGGCTGGGGGCGGAACTTGCCACGCTGGAGGCCGAGACGGATGTGGCGCAGGCGATCCTGTCCTATGCCGCCGACCGCAACGTCAAGCGCATCGTGATCGGCCGTCCGCGCGCCCGGCCGTTCTGGGCGCGGTTGATCACCGAAGACGTAGCGGCAGGTCTGTTGCGACATTCCGGGCGGTTCGAGATCACACTGGCGGCGGAACCGGACGCTCGGGGCACCCCCGCACGCTGGCATCTGCCGCGCTTGGGGCGCGAACCGCTGGCATGGGGCGAAGCGGTGTTGGCAGTCGCCATCGCCTCGGCCTGCGCCTTCGCGGCTGAACAACTGTTTCCGATTGCCAGCCTGTCGCTGATCTACATGACGGTCGTGGTCGTCATGGCCAGCCGCCGGGGGCTTGGCCCTGCAATGTTCACGGCGGTGCTGGGGTTTCTGGCCTACAACTACCTGTTCACCGAACCGCGCTACACGTTCCATGTGTCCCGGCAGGGTGAGCTGCTGACGCTGGGCCTGTTTCTTGTGGCCTCGCTCATCACCGGCAATCTGGCGGCACGGCTGCGGGCGCGGGTCGATGCGCAGGCCAGCATCGCCGACCGCACCAACAAGCTTTACGATTTCAGCCGCCGCATCGCGGCTGCGGCCACCGCCGATGATGTGATCTGGGCCTCGGTCAGCCATGTCGCCACGACCCTGCGCTGCGAGGCTGTCTTGCTGCGGCCTGCGGCGACCGGCGCGTTGCAGGTCGTGGGCGGCTTCCCGCCCGAGGACCGGCTGGATGTGCGGGACCAGTCCGCAGCCCAGTTCGCCTGGGACAAGGGCGAAACTGCGGGGCGCGGGTCGGACACTCTGCCGACGGCGCGCTGGTTCTTCCTGCCGCTGGTCGCGGGCGAGCGGCGGTTGGGGGTGCTGGGCATCGCCTATGCCGACGACCGGCTGTTCGCCCGCACCGACCGGCGTCTGCTAGACGCGCTGGTGGATCAGATCGCGCTGGCGCTGGAACGGCTGCGGCTGACCGAGGAGCTTTCACAAACGCGGCTCGCGTCCGAGACCGAACGCTTGCGCACCGCCCTCCTGTCGTCGGTCAGCCACGACCTGCGCACGCCGCTGGTGACGATCATCGGCGCTGCCGGCAGTCTGGCCGATGCGCCGGATCTGCCCGCCGCAGCCCGCAAGGATCTGGCCGAAAACATCCGCGAAGAAGGCGAGCGGCTGGACCGCTACGTGCAGAACCTGCTCGACATGACGCGGATCGGCCATGGCGCGCTGACGCTGCATCTGGCTCCGTTGGACATGGGCGAACTGATCGGCACGGCCCGCCACCGCCTGCGCGCCCCGCTGCGGGCGCATCAGTTGACAGCCGATGTGCCCGAAAGCCTGCCCCTTGTCTTTTCGGATGAGGTGCTGCTGGAACAGGTGCTGGTCAACATCCTCGACAATGCCGCAAAATACGCGCCAGCGGGATCGGCCATCGTCGTGGCGGCCCGCCCGAGCGGGGCACGTCTGGAGCTTTCAATCACCGACTCTGGCCCCGGCATTCCGCCCAGCGAACAGGCCCGCGTGTTCGACATGTTCTACCGCGTCACCGAGGGCGACCGTCAGCGCGCCGGAACCGGGCTGGGCCTTGCGATCTGCAAGGGGTTGACCGAGGCGATGGGTGGCACCATCCGGGCCGAGACTGCCGCGCCCGATGGCACCGGCACGCGGATCGTGCTGTCCTTGCCGCTGTTCAACCCCGAGACTTCCGCATGACCACGCCCACCCGTATCCTCGTGATCGACGATGAAGACCCGATCCGCCGGTTCCTGCGTGTCCCGCTCGAGGCCGAGGGCCACAGCGTGATCGAAGCCGCGACCGCCCGTGAGGGCATCCTTGCCGTGGCGCGCGAGGCGCCGGGGCTGGTGATCCTCGACCTTGGCCTGCCAGATGCCGACGGCCTGACCGTGCTGCGCGAAATCCGGGGTTGGTCCTGGGTTCCCGTCCTTGTGCTGTCGGTCCGGGCGGACGAGGCGGGCAAGGTCGCGGCGCTGGATGCGGGCGCGCAGGATTATGTGGTCAAGCCCTTCGGCATGAAGGAACTTCTGGCCCGCATCCGCAGCCTGCTGCGCGACCGGCCTGGTCTCGCCACCCCGGCCGTGATCGAGGCCCTCGACCTGGTGATCGATTCTGCCAACCATACCGTCACCAAGGCGGGCGTGCCCCTGCACCTGACACGGCGCGAATTCGACCTGTTGTGGCTACTTGCCAGCCACTCGGGGCGGCTGGTCACGCAAGCCATGATCCTGAAATCGCTTTGGGGGCCTGCCCATTCCCAGGACAGCCAGTATCTGCGGGTCTATGTGCGCCAGCTGCGCCAGAAGCTGGGCGATGACGCCGCCAACCCCCGCTACATCATGACCGAGCCAGGGATCGGCTACAGGTTTCTGGGCTAGGGCCGGGTGCCGGGCCGTTCCGGAAAGGTTCGACCAGGTCTTCAGTCGCGGGAACTGGTGGGTCGGGTGGCGGGCGAATCGTGCCGGCCTTGACGCCCGGATTTGCGTAAGCATAAGGTGCCCGTGGTCTGCCAGACTCCTGCCGCGTCCGGTTTTCGCGGCCTTGTCTCGAAGTCAACGGGCCGCAGCATGCCGTTGTTGGTGTGCTTGCCCTTGGGGTCGCAGAACGTCTCGACGCCGTCGAACTCGTCTTGCCTTGGTGTTGCAGGGGTCAGGCAATCGCGGCGGCGGATGCGTTCACGCCGCGGAGTCGTTGTTTGACACCGGCCAGAACACAGGCCGGGCGCTGCGAGACCTCGTGATACCGCATCGCAAAGAGCGCAGCATTCCGCAGCGCCATGAACTGCGCCCCTGCAAAATGGCTTTTCCTCATGCCGTCTGCTGCTTTTCCGTTGGGCAGCCTGCTATTCACGGCAAGGGATCTTGCGGGGGGGGCAACGCACCCCAACTCGTCTCTGCGTCGGCTGCGCTGCAATCGTCGAGCAAAGCCTATTGCGCCGGCAGCCGGACCGCAGCGGCGCGCACAAAGTCCACAAACGCCCTGACGGCTGCGGACATGTTGTCTTTGCTGGGGAAATATATATATGGCGCCGGAAACCACGGGCACCAGTCTTGCATCACGCTGACAATACGGCCCTGCACCATGGCCTCGCTGGCATAGCCCTCGAACTCGAACGACAGTCCTGCACCATCCAGCACCGCGCGAATGGCCACGTGCGGGTCGTTGACCGTCAGCGTTCCGGTCGGTGTCACCGAAATGGTCCGGCCCTGGTGTTCCAGTTCCCAGTCAAAGACCTTGCCGCCCGGAAACCGGTGGCGGATCAGGTTGTGCCGCATCAGTTCCTCGATCGATGTCGGATGTCCATGCGCCTCCAGATACGACGGTGCCGCGAGGATCAGCATGCGTTGCGGTCCGCCAAGGCGCGCGGCGATGACGTCCTTGCGCAGGGATTCCCCGAACCGCACGCCCGCATCGAACCGTTGTTCCACAATGTCGATCAGCGCATCGTCCGCCGTGAGTTCGACCGAGACGCCGGGTTCGGCCCGCATGAACTGCGTGATGAGCGGGGCGAGGATCAGGTGCGCGACAGGCCTTGGCGCGTTGATCCGGACAAGGCCTGTGGGCTTGTCCTTGAAGGTCGTCACCTCGTTCAGGGCCGCAAGAACCACATCGAACGTCGTCAGCACCTGCTCTGACAGGCGTTCCCCCGCCGCCGTCGGCGACACGCTGCGGGTCGAACGGTTGAGCAGGGCGATCCCCAGCTGATCTTCCAGCCTGCGCACCATCTGACTTATCGCCGAAGGCGACACCGACAGTTCCATGGCCGCACGCCGGAAATTGCGGTGACGCGCGACGGTTGCAAAGGCTTTCAGATCGTCAAGCGAGACATTGTGAAGGTTCGTCATGGTTCGGCTCCTCGCCCGGGGCGGATGCCAGTCCCGGTTCCTGACTTCACAATTCTGTGCGCTTCCGTGTTCAATCGGCGCGGTCGATCACAGGGCGGCACAGGAATTCCCCTTCAAATCAACATATCAGCCCTGTTTGCGCAAGCTTGGTCTGGCTGATTGTGCAGATTCCCGCACGGTGCATCTGTGGCGGGGCGCTTATGCTTTTGCGGCAAGTGCGGCACCTTCTTTGGCAGAGCGCCTTGCGCCCACCCTTCGCCGCATCGACCCAACCCAACACCCATCTCTTTGACAGGAGCCGGCCATGCATGACGACCAGACGAGAGTTTCGACATCCCACGCAACCTTATGTCAGCCTCAGGGCATGCTTCATGTAAACCGTCGGGAAGCGATCGGCGTCGGTCTGACAGCCGCAGGGATGGTTGCCTTGCCACCTTTGTCAGATCAGACGGCTCAGGCCCAGATCCCCGCTGCCAGCGGGGCCACCATGCCCATCCGCTTCACCGTGAACGGGAACGAGGTGCAGATCGTCGTCGATCCGCGCAGTTCGTTGCTGGATGTCCTGCGAGAGACCTTGCACCTGACCGGTGCCAAGAAGGGTTGCGATCACGGCCAGTGCGGGGCCTGCACGGTCCACGTCGGCGGGCGTGCGGTTGCCTCTTGCCTGACGATGGCAACGAAAGCGGACGGCCACGAGGTTCTGACGATCGAGGGCATCAGTGCGGACGGCCTTCACCCGATGCAGCAGGCCTTCATCGATCACGACGCCCTGCAATGCGGCTACTGCACCCCCGGGCAGATCATGGCGGCGATTGCCTGCGTTCAGGAAGGCAATGCCACGTCGGTGGAGCGTATCCGCGAGCGGATGAGCGGAAACATCTGCCGGTGCGGCGCATATGTGGGGATCGTCGCTGCAATTCAGGACGCCGCACGCAAGATGGAAGAGGTGTAAGACCATGCAACCCTTCACATATTCCAAAGCCGCGACATCGGATGACGTGATCGCGGCACTGACGGGCGAAGGCGTGCAGCTGATCGCCGGTGGCACGACACTGTTCGATCTGATGAAGCTTGGCATCGAACAGCCGCGCAGGATCGTCGATGTCAGCGGCATCGGTGGTCTGGACGAGGTGACGCTTGGTCCGAATGAACTGGTCTTTGGCGCGCTTGCCAGCATGACCGATGTTGCTTCAAGCCCGGCCTTGCAGGAAAACTATCCCGTTCTGGCAGAATCCTTGCTGAAGGCGGCATCGCAGCAATTGCGCAACATGGCGACGGTGGGGGGAAACCTGCTGCAACGCACGCGCTGCAACTATTTCCGCAACGGGGCGATGTATGCCTGCAACAAGCGCAACCCTGGCAGCGGCTGCGCGGCGTTGGGGGGCGTGGATCGCGGCCATGCCCTGTTGGGCGGCAGCGAGGCCTGCATCGCGGTCTACCCCGGTGACTGGGCGGTCGCGCTGACCGCCCTGAACGCATCCGTCGATACGCAAAGCCCGCGCGGCCTGCGGTCCATCCCGCTGGCCGATCTGTATAGGTTGCCCGGACAGACGCCGGATCGCGACACCGAACTGGCGGCCGACGAGATGATCCTGCGGATCCGCGTGCCTGCGGCGTCCTATGGCCGGGCCTCGACCTACCACAAGATCAGGGACCGCGAGTCCTATGCCTTTGCGCTTGTGTCGGCCGCCGTGATGCTTGACCTCGATGGCGACCGGGTTCGTGCCGCGCATATCGCGCTGGGCGGTGTTGCGACGCGGCCGTGGCGCGCGCCGCAAGCCGAGGCGCTGCTGACCGGTCAGACGCTGACCCCGGCGCGGGCACTGGACGCCGGTCGCGCGGCCTTTGAGGGCGCGACTGCCGGACACCACAACGCCTTCAAGATCGAACTCGGCGCGCGGGCGGTTGCCGACGCCTTGATGATCGCACAGCAGCGGAGCACAGGCCAATGACCACGCATACCTTCCCCGACCGCGCACGCGTCGATGCCTTGGACAAGGTTCGCGGCGCCACGCAATATGCCGCCGATGTGGCGGTGGACCGCATGACCCATGCGATGACGGTTCCGTCCGAAATCGTGAAAGGGCGGCTCGTGTCTGTCGACGTGCAGGCCGCGCGTGCCATTCCGGGCGTGCTGCGCGTGCTGACCTATCAGGATTTTCAGGATGTTGCCGAAGCGGTGCTGGGTGCTGTCGGCCCTTACAGCTTTCGCACCTACCATGCCATGCTGTCGGATCGGCTGATCTATCGCGGCGAGCCGATTGCGCTGGTGGTTGCAGAAACGCTTGAAATCGCCATCGAGGCAGCGGCGCTTGTGACCGCCACCTACGCCCCCGATGCGTTTTCGCCGAACATTGATGCCGAGGGCACAGAGGTTTTCGTGCCCGAGGGCAGCATCAGCTTCGGCGACTTCGATCAGGCATTCGACAGCGCCGCCGTCACGATTGAGGCCGAATACAACCATGCGGCACAGCACCAGAACCCGATGGAGCTGATCTCGACCACCGCTGATTTTCGGGGTGGGCATCTTTACATCCACGAAGGCTCGCAATCCTCGGGGGCCATCAAGTTCGGCGTGGCCTTGTCGCTGGGGCTGGACCCGGAGCGTGTTCACGTGATGAGCCCCACTGTCGGCGGCGGTTTCGGCCAGAAGAATTCGATGCAGCAGCAGACGGTGCTGGTCGCCCGCGCCGCCATGCTGATCGGACGCCCGGTGAAACTGGTTTTGCCGCGGGGGCAGATCTTTCACATGGCAACCTATCGCCCGGTCAGCCGGCACCGGATCAGGCTGGGGCTTGATGCGGCGGGCAAGATCGTCGCGGCCTCCTATGACGGGCAACAGCAGAACTCTCGCGCCGAGACGTTTCGGGGCGCCTTCAGCGAAACCGCCGCGCGCATCTATGCCATTGCGAACTACCGGTCGAGCGAACAGTTGATCCGCACCGACACGCAATCACCGGGGTTCATGCGCGCGCCCTTCGAGCATCCGGCGTCGTTCGCGTTTGAAAGTGCCATCGACGAGTTGGCCCATGCGGCGGGCCTCGATCCGGTGGCGTTGAGGCTGGCCAATCAGGCCGAAACCGACCCGGTGACGGGCCTGCCGTTCACGTCCCGCCATCTGGTTGAATGTCTGACCGAAGGCGCACGGCGGTTTGGATGGGACGACCGATCCCCTGCCATCGGGTCGATGCAGGACGCGGACGGATTGTTGATCGGCTACGGCGTGGGTGTGGGGTGCTACAAGGCGGCAACCTCGCCGGTCATCGCCCGCCTGCGGGTCAGCGCGGATGGCAGAAGCCGGATCAGCCTTTCGGGGCACGAAATGGGGCAGGGCATGCGCAACGTCATTGTCGCAGCCCTTGTCGCGCGCCTGGACATTGATCCGCAGCAGCTTGAGGTTATTATCGGCGAACCTGACGGCGCGCCGCAGCATGTGACGGCGGGGTCATGGGGCACGGCCAGCGTCGTTCCGGCGGTCGAGGCTGTTGCCGACGAATGGCGCCGCAAACTGGATGATCTGCGGGATGGCCGCAGCGTGGCAGGGAACGTGCATCAGGTTCTGTTCCGCCTGAAACGCCCCTACATTGATGCAGAGGTGCAGGTTCTCGCACCGGGGCAGCCCGTGGCCGTGATGGACCGCCTGCGCCAGTCCTTGCCATCGGCCGTTGGCCCCCAGTATCCCGAATTCGTCGGCCTCAGCTTCAGCGCGCATTTCGTGGAAGTGCGGGTCGAACCTTCGACGCGGCGCATCCGGGTTTCGCGCGTCGTAAGCGTGATCGACTGCGGCACGGTCATGAGCCCGCGAACCGCCGAAAGCCAGGTCTACGGCGGTGTGATCTGGGGGATCGCGGCCGCCCTGCGCGAAATCAGCGAACAGGATCCCCGCTATGGCGGCGTGTTGAACAACGACCTTGCGGATTATGTCGTGCCCGTCAATGCCGACATCGGGGCGATCGACGTCAGCTTTGTCAACAAGCCGGATCCCTTGCTGAATGCGGCGGGGGTCAAGGGGCTGGGAGAGGTCGCCATGGTCGGGGTGGCCGCTGCCATCGCCAATGCCGTCCATCACGCCACGGGAAAACGCATCCGCAGCTTGCCGATCCGGATCGAGGATGTGCTTTAGATGGCTGTCTATCTAGCCGATCCACGCGGGTTGATCGCGTCCCCGACAGCCAGGCAGTAGGGGGTGGCAAGCCAGCTTGTCCGGCCCCTGCGACTGGCCACGGACCTTGCGCTGTTCGCCCATGCGATCTGCCATTTCGGCCACTACGCCTTCGGGCTGGTGTCTTTGGTGGCGAAGGACACGGCGAGCGGCGTTCTGATCGATCCGTTGAGGGCGCCAGCCGACCATCTGCGCCTTGACGGGGCGTTCGGGATGCAGGCGGGTGTCGGCCTGCACAGGGTCTTTCGGCGCAGGCACGTGTTGCCGATGTGGCTTCGCGCGGCGGCGCATGCCATGCCGGGGCGGCTGGTTCCGGCTCTGTTGATCCGGCAGGTTGTAGAGGTGTCTTTGAGGGCGACGCCTTGCGATCCGCGCTCAGCTACGACGCCGTGCTGCCAAGCTTCTGGCTGCGCGGCCCGGACGGGTTGATGTGGGAACTTGCGCCCTGGGTTCCCGGCTGCATCAGCGCGATCGGACAAGAACAATGGCCGGACAGCGGGGGGTGCCTGATGTTCGGTTCAGCCGCCCCGGTTCCACACCTGCTGTCCGGCAGAGGCCGCGCAAAGCCACTTGGCAAAATCGGCCATCGCGGGCGTCGATGGCCGGTCCGCTTGCCAGGTCAGGAAGTAGCTTCCTATCGAAACCGTGGTCTTGAACGGCTGCACCAGCCTGCCCTCGGCGATCCGGCGCGCGAACATCTCGACCGGCAGCAACGCCACGCCTGCGCCGTCCGAAGCGACATCCGCAAGGGCAAGCGACGAATCGAACACCGGTCCGGTCAGGGGCGGACAAAAAACGCCTGTCTCGGCGAACCAGCGTGGCCACTCGTCGCTGCGGTAGCTGCGCAGCAGCACCTCACGACCAAGATTGCGGGGCACGGCAAGAAACTCGGCGACGGATGGCGCACACAGCGGCGTCAGATGCGCATTCACCAGCAGTTCGGCCGCAACGCCGGTCCAGTTGCCCGCACCATACCGGATCGCCATGTCCAGACCTTCCCGCAGGATGTCGACGCGGTTGTTGTTGGTCGAGATGCGAAGGTCGATTTCGGGATGGGACTGCCGGAACGCTGGCAATTTCGGCAACAGCCAACCGACGGCAAAGGTCGAGACGACACCGACCTTCAGCACCTCGATATGGCGGTGGCCGGTGATCCGGTCCAGCGCCCGCGCCATCGCGTCGAACCCGTGCTCCAGCACCGGATAAAGCGCGCGACCCTCGTCGGTTGGCACCAGACCGCTGGACGTGCGCAAAAACAGCGTGATGCCAAGCCGGTCCTCCAGCCGTGCCACCTGATGACTGACGGCGGCCTGAGTGACCCGCAACTCGATGGCCGCGCGGGTAAAACTGCCTTGGCGGAAGGCGGCCTCGAATACGCGCAGGCCGTTCAGGGGGATGTCGGGGCGATCCATGTGCATTACTCCAGCTTATGTGGGTGGTGATATTTTGTCGTTTGAGGTCGGTAAAGTGCGTCGCTATGGGTGCGCCATGACATCAAGTGATGTCGTGCCCAGTTCAACGTCGGCCAGACCCGGCTGGAATCCGCCGATCCGTTGCGCGTTTCCACGGGGCTTTCTGCCCGGCACAAACAAGGATGGACTCATGAAATCCCAATTCTGGTCCCGGCAGCGGTTGGCTGCCGGGTTTGCCATCGGCCTGTTCGCAGGCACCGGCGCCCTTGCGGCGGAAGCCGAATCGCAACTGATGCAGACGGTCGACAGCATTGAACAATCCCTGAACGTCCGGGTCGGTCTTGTGGTCCGTGACAGCGCCTCGGATTGGGCGATCAGCCACCGGGCGGATGAACGGTTCCTGATGACCAGCACGTTCAAAGCGATGCTGTGCGGCGCGGTTCTGGACAGGGTCGACGATGGCGCGCTCGATCTTGGCGAAACGATAAAGATCGAAGCGGAGGCGATCCTTGACTATGCGCCGGTGACGGAAGGCAGGGTAGGCGACACGATGACCGTTGCCGACCTGTGCCTTGCGGCGCTCGACATGAGCGACAACACCGCCACGAACCTGCTGATCGACCGGCTGGGCGGACCGCAAAGTGTCACGGATTTCCTGCGCAAGATCGGCGACCCTGTCAGCCGGCTTGACCGCCGCGAGCCGGAGCTGAACACCTTTGCCGTGGGCGACCTGCGTGACACAACGACGCCCGACGCGATGGTTGCGACGTGGCAAGCGATGCTGACCGGGGATGCCCTGTCGTCGACCTCGCGCGCGCAACTTGTCGACTGGATGAGCGCCGGCGGCGTCACCGGCGCCTTGATCCGGGCCAGCACGCCGGACGGCTGGCAGGTCGCCGACCGGTCGGGCAGCGGCAACTTCAACCGCAACATCGTGGCGATGGTGAAGCCGCCCGGCCGGGCCCCCTATTTCATCGCGATCTTCCTGTCGGATGCCGAACTTGATTTCGAAACCCGCAATGCCGCCGTGATAGATCTGTCCAGGGCGGTGATGGACGTCGTGACGCGCAGATGACACCAGATGGCCGCGCCGCGCAGGCGCGGCCGCCTTTCTTTGCAGGACGAAGGCAGCGCGTCGGCTTTCATCCAGATCAGGGACTGCCCCGAAATTCCCCGTTTGAAGGATGCACCCATGTCAGAAGAGATTGCAGACAAAGTCGCCAGCTTGACCGACATCATCAGCCGCCACGTGCCAGAGGACGGGCTGCACCCCAGCGCCTTGCCGGGTGTCCAACTGGCGCGCGCCTCGGCGCCGACCTTGCCCATGCCCGTCGTCTATCAGCCGACCCTTTGCATGATCGCCCAGGGTCGCAAGCGCGTGGTGTTGGGCGGCAAGGACATTCTTTACGACCCGGCCAGCTTTCTGGTCGCATCGGTGGACCTGCCCATCATGGGATCGGTCGTCACGGCGACAGCGGACGAGCCCTATCTCAGCTTGCAGATCGCGCTTGACCCGGAAGTGCTGAGCGACCTCGTGCTGAAGTTTCCAAGCCTCGACGACGCCGACGCACCGGTGGAGGAGGGTCTGCAACTGCACACGACATCTCCTGCGCTGTTTGATGCGACGCATCGTCTTGTCGCGCTTCTGGATACGCCCGACGACATCGAGGCGCTGGCACCGCTGATCATGCGCGAAATCCTGTATCGTCTGATGACCGACAAAAGCAGCGGCCCGACCATCCGCCAGATGGCCCGCGACGGCAGCCGTCTCAATCAGATTTCCCGGGCGATCCTGTGGATCAGAACCCAGTTTCACGAGGCCTGCCCGATTGACGACGCGGCCGAGATTGCAGGCATGAGCCGGTCAAGCTTTCACGCCCATTTCAAGGCGATCACCTCGATGACGCCAATCGAATTCCGGACCCGGCTAAGGCTGCAAGAGGCGCAGCGCCTGATGGTGGGCAAGGCACTGGATGCTGCCAGTGCAGGCTTTCGCGTGGGGTATGAAAGCCCGTCGCAGTTCAGCCGCGACTACGCGAGGATCTTCGGCATGCCACCCGCCCGCCACGCAAGCCAGCTGCGCGACAAGATCGTCGCCAGAAATGACATGGCGATGACCGGCTGAAGGGCGCGGAATCTACCGGCCTGCAGGGCGATGGCTGGCCCTGCTTGAACAAGGGACACTTCCCGCCTGTTTTGGCCCCGTGGCCGTGCCGGGTGGATGACCCAACGTCATTGTCCGTTTCTGCACTTGATCGCCGTGTCACTTAGTGACATTTACTGTGGCACTAAGTGACACACTAAGTGGCGTAGCGACTCAGATCACACATCGGACCCCACTAGCCACCCACTCGAACAGGACGACCAACCATGACCAACCTCACTCCACGATCAGTTTTCACCAAGTTGCGCACATATGGCGGCGCAGGCGCCGTCGTCGCGGCCCTTGGCGGCTGCGTCTCGCCAGGGCAGCAGACAGTTGCAAACACCCAGCAGGACCAGGGCGTCTGCAGCGCGATGGGGGCAAATTATGGGTCGCCCGCACATACCCAATGCATGCTGCAGCAACAACAGCGCCGTGACCAAGAGCAACTGCTGTTGCTGGAACAGGCACGGATCGCCCAGGAGACGGCGCGCCTCGCCCAGGAGATGCGGGAAAACCGCGAAAACTGATCCCCACGCCACGCGGCATCCCATGGCGCATTTGCTTTGATCCCCCCGCACCGGAAAGGAAATGGCGACAATGCACATCGCGTCACAGCGCTTCGGCGGGATTGACAGCTTTGTCGTGCCATTCCCTTTCGCGGCGCGGGCAAGAACCTTTGCCATCGGACCGGCAGTTGATCTTGCCAATCCGCCGCTTACCTGCGCGGTTTGGGTCAGACGCACCGCAGACATGGAGGCAGCCATCGACGAATCGAGATTGGAAGAGGCGCGGCTTGCCGTTTCCCGTCATGCGGCGCGGCTTTTCTGGATGAAGGGTTTCGATGCGACCAGTGGCGATGACATCGCCGCGGCGGCTGGCATATCCAAGCGCACGGTCTGGCGGTATTTCCGGTCGAAAGAAGCCTGCGTGGAACCCGTGCTGACGGTCGGAGAGCTGCGTTTCGTGGCGTTGCTGCGCGAATGGCCAAGGGGGCTTGGCCTCGAGACCTATCTGGGGCGCGTGATGGCGACATTTGCCTCGGACGCCGACAACATCAACGATGCCATCACCGCCGTGCGCATCCTGTCCATCCTGCACAGGGAACCTGCCTTGCGTTCGGCGTGGCTGATGGCCTGCCATCAGGCAGAACAACAGCTGATCGAGGTCATCGCCGCGCGGTCGCGGCGTGCGCCAGACAGTTTCGACGTCAGGTTGTGTGCCGCAGCCATCACCGCGGCCATCCGTCTGGTCGACGAAGAGATCAGCGTCGCCGTCATCCATGAGGGCCTGCGGATGGACCTTGATCAGACGACTGCCCGGATCGCCGCGGCCATCCGGGCGGCCAGCACCCTGCCCATCTGCGACCCCATCGCTTAAAAGGCGCGGCCTGCGCCACCGGCGCCCGCGCTTCAGCCTGGCCCGAGGCCAGCACGGCACAGGAGAGACCAACGTGACACGCAACAGACCCCGGCCAGCCGGGACGGCAAACGGCTGCGCGGCGCATAGCCGCCCGCCCGTCCGCCCCGCGCACAAAGGGATAGCCCTTCGCACATCCGCACTGACACTGTTCCTGCTACTGGCCACCGGCCCAGTGAACGCCAATGAGGAGACGCCCATGACCTATCCGGACACGAGGCAAGACGCCATCGTCGAAGACCACTTCGGTGTGACGGTCCCCGATCCGTTTCGCTGGCTGGAGAATGACCCACGGCAGGACACCGAGGTGGCAACATGGATCGAGGCACAGAATGCGGCATCCGCGCCGTATTTGGCGGCACTGGATGGGCGGGACGTGTTTCGCGACCGGCTTACCGCGCATTTCAACCATGAAACGGCCTTGCCGCCCGCAAAGCGCAACGGCAAATACTTCTTCATCCGCAATTCCGGCATGGACGATCAGCCGCGCCTTATCCTGCGCGACGGTGTGGATGGACCCGACCGCGTGCTGATCGACCCCAACACCTGGTCCGCAGATGGCACGACGGCGCTTGCGGAATGGGCGCCTTCCAGCGACGGCGGGCACGTGGCCTATGCCGTGCAGGTCGGTGGCACGGACTGGCGCACCATCCGCGTGATGGATACGGCAACCAGCACGATACTGGATGATGAGATCGAATGGGCCCGGTTCACAAACATCGCCTGGGCGGCCGATGGTGCGGGCTTTTACTACTCGCGGTTTCCCGAACCGGCGGCAGATGCCGGGTTTGATGCGCCGATAGACGGGCATGCCATTTATTTTCACCGGCTGGGCACGCCACAGGCCGAGGATCGTCTGATCCATGCGCCCACCCCCGGTTTGCCATTGCTCCATACCGTCGATGTCACGTCGGACGGGCGTTACATCATCATCTACACATCCGCCCTGACCGGCGGAGCCCAGGTGACGGTCATCGACACAAATGACGCCGACCTGTCGCCCGTGACGCTTGTCGAAAGCTACGATGACAGCTGGGTGTTGCTGGGCAATATCGGCCCGCACATGATCTGGGCCACCCAGAAGGACGCGCCGCGCGGCAAGGTCGTGACGATCAATCTCGACGCCGCCGCGCCGCAGTTCACCGACCTGATCGCCGAAAAGCCCGATGCCGTGCTGCGTGAAGGCTCGGCCATCGTCGCTGGCGACCGGATCGTTCTGTCCTACATGGTGGATGCCCAGTCGCGGGTTGAACGTTACACGCTGGACGGCACATTCGAAGGGCTGGTCGACCTTCCCGGTCCGGGCACAACGGGGGCATTTCAGGGCCAGCCGGGCGACGACGAGGCGTTCTTTGCCTTCACCAGCTATGACGCGCCGCTGACCATCCACCGACTTGAGGTGGGGGCGAACCGCAGCTCGGTCTGGGCCGCGCCAAATGTGGACATTGATCTGGACCGGATCATTGTCGAGCCGCATATCTACACCTCGAAGGATGGCGCGCGCGTGCCGCTTTTTGTGATGCGCCGCAAGGATGTGACTGGCCCTGCACCGACCATGCTTTATGCCTATGGCGGCTTTGCGATCAGCATCGTGCCGCATTATTCGCCGGCGGCCATCGCCTGGGTCGAACAGGGTGGCGTCTATGCCGTGGCCAACATCCGCGGTGGCGGGGAATATGGCAGCGCCTGGCATCATGGCGGCCGGCGGGCTGACAAGCAGAACAGCTTTGACGATTTCATCGCGGCTGGCGAGTATCTGAAGGCGTCAGGCATCACCTCGGCGGACGGACTTGCGATCCACGGCGAATCCAACGGCGGCCTGCTGGTGGGTGCCGTCGTCAACCAGAGGCCGGATCTTTTCGCGGCGGCGCTGCCGGGTGTGGGCGTGCTGGACATGCTGCGGTTTGAACGCTTTACCAGCGGCAGCATGTGGGTGCAGGAATTCGGTGATCCCAAGGTCGAAGCCGACTTTCAGACCCTTCACGCCTATTCGCCGCTGCACACGATCCGGGACGGTGCCAGCTATCCCGCGATCCTTGCGACGACCGCTGACACCGACAACCGCGTCGTGCCGTCACATTCGTTCAAGTATGTGGCCGCGCTGCAATCTGCCGACCTTGGGCCGCACCCGCATCTGCTGCGCGTCGAAACCCGGGCCGGTCACGGCGCAGGCAAGCCGATGCGAATGGTGGTGGACGAGTTTGCCGATCGCTGGGCCTTTGCCGCAAGGTGGACGGGGCTGAAGGTCAGCATGCCGGACTGAGGCTACAGCCGCCCACCATGCCGATCCGTGCGGGTTAGGGCGTGGCGGGCAGCAGGCCCTGCACCAGCTTGACAGCGGTGTGACGCGTCCCGACCCTTTGGGATTGGGGCGCGGTTTTTTGCGGGTTGACCGGCGCTGGCCGCATCCTCCCCCCGAGGCAAAGCGGGGTTTGGCGGGCCGACGCGCCACACCGCAGCAGTCAGCGCGTGATTTCTGGCAGCACCACGGTGGTTTCGGGCGCGGCGTGCGTCATTGCCTGTTCGAACGCGTCGCGGGTGGCCCTGCTGTTGTATTGATAGATATAGACACTGGCGGGCCGGAACGCCGCCACCGCCGCCGCCGCCTCGTCCGGCCCCAGGGCATAGGGCGGATAGAGCGGCAGAAAGGCCACAAAGACATCTTCCAGCGCCAGCATTTCGGGAACGGCATCGGTCGATCCGGCGAAATACAGCCGCCTGTCATCGACCGTCACCACATAGCCGTTGCCACGGCCCTGCGGATGCCAGACCTGCGCCGGGCCGCGCAACCCATAGGCCGCGACCGCCGAGACGCCGATCTCCCCCAGATCGACATGCTGACCGTTGCCAAGAACCACGGCCCTGCCCGCAAGGCTTTCCGGCAGCAGATCCCTCACAAAGGGCGGGACCACGATGATGGTTTCCGGCTGAAGCAACTGTTGCAGAGTCGCCGCATCGTAGTGTTCCGCATGTTCGTGCGACACCAGGATCAGGTCGGGGGGCGGATGGGCGGCATAGCGTTCGGCCCCGCCGGTCGGATCGGTGTAGATGACGGTGCCCGCAGCTTGCACGACCACGCTCATCTGCCGCACCTGCGCGACGCTGATCTCGGCGCTTCCGCCCGGAAACGTGCTGACCGCCCCCGAAACGGTCTGCGCCACAGCGCCCGACGTGCCAGCAATCAAGGCCACGCCCAGCCCCGCGGCGCAAAGCCAAGCCGCAGGGTGCGGCCAGCCCCGGCGCGCCTCCTTTTCAAGAATTCGGCGGTCAGAAGTCATTGATCCTCTCCAGTGCTCGCAGGCAAAAGCGATGCGGCCAAAGGCGGCGCATCTGGGTATTTATTGGGTCAGGCCCGGGTGCAGGGGTGTTCAGGCCGTTGCGGATTGACGCACGGCAACCGGCCTTGGCTGCAGGGTGGCGCGCAGGGTTGCGGCATCATCGCTGGGTGTCAGGTTGAACAGGCGGCGATAGTCGCGGTTGAACTGCGACACGCTTTCATAGCCCACATCAAAGGCGACCGCCGCGATGGTATTGGCGCTGGTCAGGCCGCGCCGTGCCTCTTGCAGGCGGACGCGCTTTTGAAACTGGACGGGCGACATCGAGGTGACGGCCTTGAAATGCCGAAAGAAACTCGGGACGCTCATGTTGGCCTGCGCCGCGAGGTCCGGGATGCACAGGCTGGCTGCATAGTTTTCGCGGATCCACGCCGTTGTCCGCGCGATCCGCGTGGCATGGCCGTTGGCAAAAGCAAGCTGGCCCAGCAGCGGGCCATGCTCGGTGTGCAGCAACCGCCAGATGATTTCCCGCCGGATCAGGGGCGCCATCACGGGAATGTCGCGCGGCCGGTCGATCAGCGACACCAACCGGATCAGGGGGTCGATCAGATCGGGGTCCAGCGGATACTTGCCCGCGATCCGGCTTTCATCGACCTTGGGCCGGACCTCCGATTGTTCCCGCAACAGATCGGCGACGACAGAGGGGTCAATGTCGAAGTGGATGGCAAGGTAGGGTGCTGCCGGGCTGGCTTCGGTCACCTGCGATGTCACCGGCACGTCCGCGGCGCACAGCAACGAGTCGCCCGCGCCATAGTGAAACCGGGTTTCTCCGACCAGCATCTCTTTCACCCCCCGCGCCACCAGCCCGAACGACGGTTGATAGATCGAATGGCCGACCTCTGACGGAAGGTCGGTCCGGCCGACTTTCAGGCCCTCGATCGGTGTTACGTAATCATAGCGCGCATAGCGCTCGATCACTGTCAAAAGGTCAGTGAAGGTCGGTTTTGCCATAGCTGAAAGCCCTGCATTTCTTGATCTTTTGCGCAAGCACCCGGCGGTCTTGCGCCGTCGCGCCCCGCCCCGCCCGGCTGGGTGGCCAGATGATCCGCCCCTGCGCCTGCGCCCAGTCCACCAGATTACCGCGACCGTGACTATGCAGTTTCTATCAGCAGCGCGCCCGATCGGCTCAAAACTGCGCGAGGGGGGCAGGGCAGATCCGGCGACCTTCGCCACGAGTGAGAGGATCGGGCCACCCTCTGATAGATCCTGCGTAACCCCGGCTGTCACCCTGGTCCTATGTTCCGGAAACGCCACCCACATGGCGTCACTGCGCAACCATTTAAGAAGGCAACGAACATGGCGAACAATCAGATCAGGGTCGGAATCATCGGTGCGGACACACAGGCCAGTTGGGCAGGGGCATCGCATATTCCTGCCTTGCAGGCCCAGCCCGCGTTCAGGCTGGCCGCAGTTGCCACCCGTCGCGAGGAAAGTGCCAAGGCCGCGGCAGAGGTGTTCAACGCGGACCGCTGGTTTGCCGACCCCTATGCGATGATCGCGGATGACCGCATCGATCTGGTCACGGTCGCGGTCAAGGTGCCGGCGCACCGCGATCTGGTGATGGCGGCGCTGCGGGCCGGCAAGGCGGTGTACAGCGAGGCGCCGCTGGGGGCCACTTTGGCCGAAACGCAGGAGATGGCCGATGCGGCCGGGTCGCTGCATACCGCCATCGGGTTGCAGGGGCGGCACAATCCGTCGGTCAGGCGTGCGGCGGAACTTGTGGCGTCGGGCAAACTCGGGCGGCTGATGTCGGCACGGGTTGGCGCCACGACTTTCGGATATGGCCCGCAATCGCCCAAGGCCTATGACTACTTCAACAAGGCCGCGTCTGGCGCCAGCTTCATGACCATCACGACCGGCCATGTGCTGGATGTGATCGAGGCCGTGATGGGCCGCATCGTCGAGGTTGACGCGCGCACCCAGACCCTGTGGCCCGAGATCGAGATCGTCGATACCGGCGAGACGTCGCTGCGCGACATTGCGGACCATGTCGATCTGATCGCCCGCACCAGCAGCGGCGCGCCCGTTTCCGTGCAGGTTCTGGCCGGTGTGCCCGCCGATCAGGCGCTCTTCACCTTCACCCTGCGCGGGTCGGAAGGTTGGCTGCGACTGGAGGGCAATCATCTGGCCGGGGTGCAGGTCGGTGCCCTGACGCTGACCGCCAACGTGGATTTCGCAGCACCCGACGCGCCGGTGGCGACCGGAAAGGGCCCGACCGCCGCCGATTTCTGGACCGGTGCCGCGATCAACGTGGGCGAGGTCTATGCCTCGCTGGCGCGCGACATCGCAAACGGGACCTTCACGACACCGGGCTTTGCGCATGCGCTGCACAACAGCCGCCTTGTCGCGGCCGTGGAACAGGCCGCCCAAACCGGCGCGCGGCAGGTGGTGGCCGATTAGACCCATCGGCCGCGCCCGCTTCACGGCATGGGCGCGGCCCTCAACGCGGGGGAAAATCCCCATCGGAACACAAGGAGAGACACAATGCGGATGCGGAAACTTGGCAAAAGCGGGTTGTTCGTGTCAGAGCTATGCTTTGGCGCGATGACCTTTGGCGGCACAGATGGCATCTGGGGCCAGGTCGGACGGCTGGGGCAGGACGAGGCCGACGCGCTGGTCAAGGCGGCGGTCGAGGCCGGGATCAACTTTTTCGACACGGCCAATGTCTATGCGACCGGGCGCAGCGAAGAGATCCTGGGCCAGTCCTTTCGGAACCTCGGCCTTTTGCGCGACGACATCGTCCTGGCCACCAAGGTCGGGTCGGGCATGGGGCCGGGGCCGCTGCAACGCGGGGCGTCGCGCCGTCATGTGATGGCAGAGTGCCATGCCAGCCTGCGGCGGCTTGGCGTGGACCATATCGACCTTTACCAGATCCACGCTTTCGATCCCGCCACGCCCATCGAAGAAACGCTGCAGGCTTTGGACAGCCTCGTGCGATCCGGGGACGTCCGCTATGTCGGGGTGTCCAACTGGGCCGCCTGGCAGATCATGAAGGCCATCGGCATCGCAGCCGCGAAGGATCTGGCGCCGATTACGTCGCTTCAGGCCTATTACTCGCTGGTCGGACGTGACGCGGAACGCGAACTGATCCCGCTCTTGCAGTCAGAGCAGGTCGGCCTGATGGTCTGGAGCCCGCTTGCAGGGGGCTATCTGACGGGAAAGTATTCTGGCGGCGGTGATGGCGCGGGTGGCCGTCAGACGGAACTCGACTTTCCCCCGATCGACCGGGTTCGTGGCGAGCGGCTGATCGAGGTGCTGAGGTCCGTGGCCGCAAAGCACGACAGCAGCCCCGGCCAGATCGCAATCGCCTGGCTGTTGCAACAGCGTGCCGTGTCAACGGTCCTTCTCGGGGCCAAACGGGTCGAGCAACTGCGCGAGAACGTCCGTTCGGTCGACATTGCGCTGGACGCCGAGGATATGCGGGTGCTCGACAGCGTCAGCCGACTTCCTGCCGAGTATCCGGGCTGGCTTCTGGGGGCCTGACGTCAAAAGCCCCGGACGATGGGGCGCTGCGATGGACCCCACCAAGACAGCCGTGTGCGTCTTGGTGGGGCTCGTCCCTATCGGGGCGCAGCGTCTAGACTTGCATCAGCGCAGGGCGATCACGCCTCGACCACCTGTGTCAGCCGGTCGGCATGGCCGTCGACGAACGCCTGCATCGTCGTGGCCCCCAGATCCACGGCCTTTGCACCTTCGCCGTGGATGATCTCCACATCGGTGATGCCGATCACTTGCAGGATCAGCTTCATGTAATTGGGGGCGATGTTTCGGTTGGCAATCGGCGAGCCCGGGCCGTAAACGCCGCCGGACGCGATGACGACCGTGGCCTTCTTGCCGGTCAGCAGGCCCTGACCATCGGCGCCAAGGGTGATGCCCTTGCGCACGATCATGTCAACCCACGCCTTCAGGCTGGACGGGATGTTGTAGTTGTAGACGGGGGTCGAAATCACCAGCCTGTCCGCGTCAAGCAGTTCCCGCACCAACAGATCGGACAGCGCGAGTTGCGCCGCCATCTCGGGTGTCTGCGCGTGGGGGGGCGTGAAATAGGCGGCCAGCCACGGCATCGTGGCGTGCGGCAGATCGGTGGATGCAAGATCGCGGGTGACGATCTGGCCGTGCGGATTGGCGTCCCGCCACCCTGCGACAAGGCGGGCCGTCATGTTGCGCGAAATCGAGCTTTTGCCGCGCGGGCTGGTTTCTATGAGGAGGAGTTTTGTCATTTTGATACTCTGGGTTGCAAGGGTTGTCGGCTGAAACGAACCGGATCGTTCCGCCTTGGAGGGGGCTTTTCTGTTCCGGCACGGCGCAAAGAACGCGCTTCAATCGGGGCTGAGGCTGGGTTGGCCCGCCGACAGGCCGGGTGCCTTATACGGATGCTCTGGTCGAACCCCGTGCAGGGTTGATGGGCGGAAGGTTCGTGATGGGTGATCGTTGCATGCCGCCAAGATAGCCTCTGGCGATCTTCTGAAAAAGCGATGTAAAAGTGATCGTCTTTATCGGTTTGAGCGATGGATCATGATCGGAAACCTTAGCCTCGACCAACTGCGCATCCTGGTGACGATCGCGGATCTGGGCAGCTTTTCTGCCGCCGGGCGCAGGCTTGGGCGGGCGCAATCTGCGATCAGCCAATCGATTGCGACCCTGGAAGACATGCAGGGGGTCACGCTGTTCGACCGCAGCGGCCATCGCCCGGCCCTGACATCGACCGGGCGGGTTCTGGTGGCGCAGGCCCGTGCCGTGCTGTCCAGCGCCGCGCGGTTCGAGGCGGTGGCCGCAGGAACGCGCGACGGACTGGAGCCGGAACTGGCGCTGGCCATCGATCCGCTTGTCCCCTCGGCGCCGCTGATCCACAGCCTGCGCGCCTTGCACGCGCGTTGGCCGCAGTTGCCGATCAGCTTTTCGACCGAAGGCCTTGGCGGCGCCCTGCGTCGGTTGCGCAGTGGTGATGTTTCGCTGGCGATCGGCCTGCTTTTGCCCACGGTCCCCGACGATGTCTGCGCAACGCCCTTGATCCGGACCGAGATGGTGCCGGTCGCGGCCAAAGGGCATGCTCTGGCCGCAGAGAACAGGCTGCTGGAACGCAGCGATCTGGAACAGCACGTGCAACTGGTTCTTGCCGATCCGGTTGACCGGGATGCCGCGAGTTACGGTCTGACGGGGATGGCACAGTGGCGGTTTGTCGATCTTGCGCGGCGGATGGACTTTCTGCTGGCCGGGTTTGGCTGGTGCAGGATGCCCCTGCATCTGATCGCCGACAGTCTGGCGTCGGGCGCGTTGGTCAGGCTGCAACTTTCAGACGATGTCCGCGGGCCGGATACACCACTGACCACCTATGCCGCCCACCTGTGGGATCGTGTGCCGGGGCCTGCGGGCCGCTGGTTGCTGGAAGACTTCAGGCGGCGGCTGGGCGAGGGGTCATAGGCACGATGGCGGCCCCGGCGCCACGCAAGAAGGCGGCACCTGTGGGTGCCGCCTTGCAAGGTCTTGGCCTTCCGCGGATCAGTCTGCGCGCAGTTCGTTGTTTTCCACGACGTTCTGGTAGGCGATCAGGTCCAGAAACGCCTCGGCCTCGACAACGACGCCGTCTTCCATGCGGAAGATCCACACGAACTGATTCTCATAGGGCGCACCGGATGTCGTGGTGGCGGTTCCGTCGAAGCGGATGATCACGCGGTCTTCTACGGCCCAGATGTGATGAACCTCGGGAACGATGGGCGTTGCAAGCCGGTTCACCAGCGGAAGCGACGCATCCTCCAGAAAGGACTGCCGGCCGATGTAGGTGCCAGCCACCGGGCCAGAGCCGGGGATGGTCCAGGCCACATCTTCAGAGAGGATGTCGAAAACGCTGCCGGTCTGGGCGGCCCATGCGTCGAACGCGCCGCGGACAACCGCCGTGTTGCTTGTTTCCGTCGCTGCTGCGTCACTGGCGGCCAGAACGGGCGCAGCCGCGAACAGGTGAGATGCGGCAACCACGGGGAGGAGGAGGGTGTGCAGTGCTTGTTTCATGATAACCTCTTTCAGTTTCTGAAGGATCGGCCCCGGCGCCACCGCAGCGCCGATGCCATGCTGCATGGATCATTCCCTTTGAAGGACGATCCTCTTCCCGCCCCACGCACGCGCGGCGGCGGATTCATCAACCAGGTCTGTCGGGACCGCGGGCAAGGTGGGGGCACCTTGCCGGTGCCGCTCAGTCCGTTGTCGCTGGCTGCAAGAACTCTGCGATGTCTTCGACGGTCGCCTCGCGGGCAGAGTTGTGTTCGTGGCGAATGACCCATCGGCCGTCGGTCGCGCACTCCCACCCCAGTTGCGAGCGGTCGAAGATGGCTGTCAAAGTGCCGTCCGGCGCTTCGAGTTGTGCGACAAATTCCAGCGTGGTGGACGCAACGCGGTCGCCGACGATGGCCTGCACCGGATCGGAAATTCCGTGCAGGGCCGAAAGCATCGCGTTGAACGGTCCTTCCCACATCGCGCCGTATTCTGCCGGGGTCCGCATGGTTGCCTGTCCCGGCGCGAGGTCGTCGTAGTAGACACCCGGGCTGTCCAGTTCGTAGTAGCGTCCCAGCTTCTCGGCGAAGACAAAGGTCGGGTCGCCGCGGCGTTTTTCCCAGCCTTCGAGTATCCAGGTTTCATGCAGCGCCGATGGCGAGTTTGCGCCCTCATCCGGGCACATCTGCTGCGCCGAGGCGGGCAGAGCGGTCGCAAGTGCGAGAAACACAAGAGAGGTGCGATACATGTCGTGTTCCTTTCAGGTGGTTAAGCTGTTGCGGGAAGGGTTCGGTCGCGTCTGGCCGGGCGTTGCGCGCGGCCAGATAGTTGCGCGGGGTGGCATTCGCCCGATTTCGGGCCGCCGCCTGTCACTGGCCAGATTGCTCGCGGTACATGATCATCCCGCCGTGATGCAGCGTGTTCATGTCCACGAACTCGCCGTCTGCGGTAAAGCCGCTGTCGTCCCAGTAGAAGATGCTTGTGCCGGTGATTTCGTAGCGGCCGACATAGGCACTGGCGCGCCTGCCCCGGGCTTCGTCATAGCGCCCGTTCGGCAAGAGTTCCTGCCGGATGCGCCCGTCTCCTGTAACCCACATGCCGACATAGGGATGCGGCTCGGTTGCGTTTTCAGCGTGCTGCGACTGCATGGTATCCTCGGTCTGGTTCACGAGCGTCGGGGGGATCGGTTTCACGCAGATCTCTGCGCGCTGTTCGGCAGCCTGCTGCGGCCCGGGCAACCCGCAGGCTGCCGTGGCACCGTGCGCGCCCGCTGCGGTGGCGATGATGGTGGCAAAGATGGTGAACATTCTGTCTTCCTTTCCTGTGTGTGGGGGGGCAGGGCGGGCTATGCCTTGCTTGGCGAAACGCCGGTGGTCGGCAGGGCCCGGTGGCGCAGGGTCACATCGACGCCGAGCTGTTTCAGCACGACGAGGCTGTCATACTGCGCCCATTCCTCGACGAGGGTTCCGTCCGGGCCGTAGCGGAACACGTTGTTGATCCTGTAGGTGACAGGACCGCCCGTCGGTTGCAGTGTGCCGATTGGCGATGCCGTGAACGGCCTGACGAACACGCCCGAGAAGGTCGAACGCGCCGCGAGGTAATCGCCGCCATCTGAAAGGATCTGCTGCCGCGTCACGGCAAAGTCGTCAAAGGCGGCGCGGCACGCCGCGAAATAGCCCCACAGATGCTCGCGTGTCAGCGCGGGTTCTTCCGGCCCGTGGAAACGGAAGTCGGGATGGAAGAACTGCTCCATGGCGGCGTTGTTCTCGCGGGCGATCCCGATCTCGCCGATCCAGATGAGCGCCCGCACGCGCGCCGGCAGCCCGGGATCGTCTGCCCGCAGGCTTCGTTCGGTGATGGTGTCTGACATGGCCTCGTTCTTTCTCATGTGTCGGGTGTTCAACCTGTTCAGGCTGTCAGTCGCCTCGCCCTGCGCCCGCGCGCCCAAGCCAGGACACGCGGTGCGCAGCGGCCCGTGTCACGCGGTCATCCGGTCCGGTGAACGGGCGTCCCGCGCCGTGATCGACGCGCCCCCGGTGATGAGTTGCCGCACCATCGGACGCGCGGTGAAACGGGCGGGAAAGACCGGGGCAGGGGCGCTTGCCTGATCCAGACGGGCCATCTGCGCGTCGGTCAGCGCCACCTCCAGCGCGCCGAAGTTGTCTTCGGCCTGCGCCAGCGTCCGCGCGCCCATGACCGGCGAGGCGACGGCGGGGTGCCGCAGGGTCCATGCCAGCGCCACCTGTGCGCGGCTTGCGCCGGTTTCCTCGGCAATCTGGCCGACCACATCGGCGATGACCAAGGCGCGTTCGTTCAGATGGCCGGTCGAGGCGATGATGCCTTTGCGTTCACTGGACACCTGCGCATCATTCGCGTCCGAAAGGTCGTCGCGGGTATACTTGCCGGTCAGGATGCCGCCGCCCAGTGGCGACCACGGCAGCACCCCCAGACCCATCGCCTGTGCCATGGGCATCAGGTCATGTTCTACCGTGCGTTCGACCAGAGAGTATTCGATCTGCAGGGCGACAAAGGGCGACCAGCCCCGCAGGTCGGCCAAGGTCTGCATCTGGGCGATCCGCCACGCCGGCGTGTTGCAGATGCCGAGGTAAAGCACCTTCCCGGCGCCGATCAGATCGTCCAGCGCGCGCATGATTTCTTCGGGTGTCGTGGTGAAATCCCAGGCGTGGACGTACAGCAGGTCGATGCGGTCGGTGTTCAACTGACGCAGGCTCGCCTCCACCGACCGCACAAGGTTCAGCCGGTGGTTGCCGCCCGAATTTGGATTGCCCGGATCGCGCGCCATCGTGAACTTCGTCGCGAGCACCATGCGCTCGCGCTTGTCGGCTATCAGACGGCCAAGGATGCGTTCTGACGAGCCGCCGGTGTAGTTGACCGCCGTGTCGACGAAGTTGCCGCCGCGATCCACATAGGCGGCAAGGATGCGCGCGGCTTCTGCCTCGTCCGCGCCCCAACCCCAGTCGGTGCCGAACGTCATGGTGCCCAGCGAAAGCGGTGAAACCCGCAGCCCGGATCGACCGAGCAAGCGGTAGTCATCAAGAGAGATGGTTCCTGACATGATAGAGCCCTGTTCCATGCGAAGGTGTCGCGGTTCACAGGCTCAATCTGGATGCTAAGGGTGCCGGGGCGGTAGAAACATCGTCCGGAAGTCTTGCATGATCCTCCAGAGCTTGGCCGCCCGACCGGCATCGCCGAGGCCCTTGGCTATCGGGGCCGATGCGCGGGCAGTCATGGGACCGCCCGCGTTGCTGGTTGCCCGGTGGGTCAGGTCTGCGCAGGCGCCCTTGCTATGACCTTGATTTCGAAGTCGAAACCAGACAGCCAGTTCACCCCGACAGCCGTCCAGTTCGGGTAAGGGGCACTGGGAAATACGTCCTTCTTCACGTCCATGACGGTGGCGAACTGCTGTTCTGGGTCGGTGTGGAAGGTGGTGACATCGACAATGTCATCCATGCTGCAACCTGCCGCCCTCAGCACGGCATCGAGATTTTCGAAGGCGAGTTGCACCTGTTTGCGGAAGTCCGGCTCTGCTGACCCGTCGTCGCGGCTGCCGACCTGGCCCGAGATGAACACCAGATCGCCCGCCCTGACTGCGGCCGAATAGCCGTGCGCCTCATACAGGGCATGGCGGTTGGCGGGGAAGATCGTTTCGTTTTTCAGCGGCATCTTGTGCCCTTTCCATTGACCGATGGTGTGATGTGGCGCTTTCATATACGCTACGTATGTGACCTATGGACATACGCCGCGTATGTCAACTGGCATACGTTGCGTATGCGACTGGAGGACAAAGATGGCACCCAACATCAGAACCGCGATGATGGAGGAAACACGGGCGAAACTGATTGCGGCAGGGCGCAAGGCCTTTGCCGAAAAGGGTTTTGCGGGGGCCTACATGGACGACTTCACGGCAGAGGCCGGCCTGACGCGCGGCGCGCTTTATCACAACTTCGGCGACAAGCGCGGTTTGCTGGCGGCGGTGGTGGACGAGATCGATTCCGCGATGGCCGCACAGGCGCAGTTGGCGGGCCAGCGGGCGGGCGGGGGATGGGCGGGGCTGCTGGCGGAAGGGGCGGCCTACATCGAGATGGCGCTGCAACCGGACGTGCAGCGGATCGTGCTGCTGGATGGCCCGTCCGTGCTAGGCGATCCGTCGCAATGGCCCAGCCAGAACCGCTGCCTTCAGGCGACCATCGCAACCTTGCAAGACCTCGCGAGCGAGGGTTTGATAAAGCCCGTGGACATCGAGGCACTGGCCCGGCTTCTGAACGGCATGGCCCTGAACGCGGCGCTGTGGGTGGCCGCCAGCGACGATCCGGCGGCAACATTGCGCAAGGCGATCGCCGCGTTTGAATGTCTGGCCTCTGGTGTCCTTGTGGCGTCCGAAGCCGGGCCGCCCCCCGCGCCCGCCACGTGATCGACCAATGCCGCCCCCGTCTCGCGATCTGGGGCGACCACAGGGTGAGGCATCCGATGTTCCTTTCCGATCACGGTCCGCGCGCGTTGTCCGTGGTGCGGGATGACCGCCCGATGCGCCTTGCCCTGTCGACCTTGCCGCAATCCTCGCGCAATGTTCGCGCGGTAAACCTTCCGTCCGGAGGCGTCATGCGTATTCTGCTTGTCGAGGATGAACCCAGTCTGGGTGAAATGCTGACCACCGGACTTTCCCGCCAGGGGTTCGTTGTCGATCTTGCGCCCACACTCGGCATCGCGAAAGAGGCAGCCCTAGGCGTGGATTATGATGCCATCATTCTGGATCGCACCCTGCCGGATGGCGACGGGCTGACGCTGCTTGCTGAAATCCGCAAGCGCGGCATGCATTGCCCGGTGATCGTGCTGTCGGCACTTGGCAATTCGCGGCAAAAGATCGAAGGGCTCGACAAGGGCGCGGATGACTATCTGGCCAAGCCGTTTTCCCTTGATGAGCTATTGGCACGGTTGCGGGCCATTGCACGCCGCCCGGCTGCGGTGGAACCGGACAGGATTGCGCTGGGCGGGCTGGTCTTTGACGTCGGTCATCGCACGGCCCTGATCGGCGAGACACCGCTGGACCTGCCCCGACGCGAGCTGCTGGTACTCGAGACGCTGATCCTTCGCGCAGGGCGCGTCGTGCCGCGTGACGTGCTGGAACAGGCGGTCTTTGGCTATGACGACGATATCGCGTCCAATACCCTCGATTCCCACATCTCGCGGCTCAGGCGCAAGATCGAGTCGGCCGGTCTTGAAATCCATGCCTTGCGCGGCATCGGTTATCTTCTGAGGCCAACCGAATGAAGCGGGGTCACAGCTCGCTCATTTCGCGGCTGTCGCGGCGGCTGATCCTGTTGCAGGTTCTGGCGCTGACGCTGGTGGTGGTGATCGTGGCCATTCCCGAACCCGACCGGCGCGGCATCTATGAACTGGACGAAGCCGTTCTGGCCAAGATTGCCGAAAATCTGCAGGCGGACGGCGCGCGTCTTTATCTATCGCCAGGTTCAGCTTTTCTGGCCGAGATGAGCGCAACGCCCGGCTTTTGGTTCATGGTCGGCGATAGCGCGGGACGGCGGGTGGAATACGGCCCGATCCCGCAGGGTGTTCACGCACTTTTCAGCGATGTGGGCGCGGTGGTCGACGTCGAGGCCTATTGGGAACCCGGCCGGCCTGACAGCGGCATGATCGGGGCCCGCCAGTCCAGCGCGGTGGGGCCCGTGTCGATCCTGACCGGGGGCGGACCCACGCTCAGCCCGGTGATCGGGCGGCTGAAAGACATCAATCCCTATTACCTGACGGTTCTTGCGGTCGTCACGACGGTTGTGGCACTGGGTATCCCGTGGCTGCTGCGCCGGGATCTTGAAGGCGTGTCGCGCGTGGCGGAAGAGGCCGCGCGCATCGACATCAACCAGCCGGGAACCCGCCTGACCGAATCCAACGTGCCGCCGGAACTGCAGGCGATGGTCGGGGCGATGAATGCCGCCCTCTCGCGCTTTGACGAGGGGCTTGAGCGGCGAAAGCGGTTTCTGGCCACCGCCGCCCATGAACTGCGCACGCCGGTTGCAATTCTCATGTTGCGGATCGAGCAGTTGCCCGAAGGGCCCGAAAAACGGCGGCTGACGCTGGATGTCGCGCGGCTATCCGCGCTTGCGAACCAGTTGCTGGATCTTGAAAGGTTGGACGATGACACATCCGTCCATCACTGGCTTGATCTGGCCGATCTGGTGCGCGAGGCGGTGACAGAAATCGCGCCGCTGGCCATCGCCACGCGCGCCGACCTGTCGCTTGATGTGCCGCAGCAGCCGGTGGGTATTCTGGGGGACCGGCAGGCGATCCAGCGCGTCGTCATCAATCTGGTGCAGAACGCCATTGCCCATGGGGGGGATGGCGTGTCGATTGAGGTTGATGTGCGCGCTCCGGCCACGGTCGTTGTTTCCGACAGCGGCCCCGGCATCGCGGTTGCGGACCGCGTGCAGATTTTCGAGCCGTTCTTTCGCCGTTCCGAAGCCCGCGGCTCGGGGCTTGGGCTGCATCTGGTGCAGCAGATCGTCAATCGGCACGGTGGCAGCATCGCCGTGGGCGACTCGGCCGATGGTGGTGCCGAATTCGTGCTTCGCTTTCCGCTGGCGGACAGGGACGCCGCAGCACAGCAGATGGTCTGAGGTTTTCTGCGAACGCTGCCAACTGCGCAATGTTGGCACAAGGTTCGGGCAGCAAAAGGCTGGCATCAGATCAGCCAAACCGGACGTTTCGCCATGTTGCCCGCCGACACGCACACCAACCTTGCCACAGCCCCGAAGTTTCGACGTCGCGGGACCTATTCTGCGCTGACCGTCGTTGCGCTGGCTGCGGCAGTCATCTTGGCCTACCCGGCGGGCCCTCAGGTCACCTTGATGCCGCCTGCCCTTGCCGGGCAAATGCCGCTGCCGAAGATGCTTGATCCCGCCGAACTGTTTCGCGTCGCGCCGACGGACCTGCGGGAAACCATTGCTTTGTCCGGCGAGGTCAGGCCGCTGCGCCGTGTCACCCTCTCGGCCGAAGTGGGTGGTGTCGCGGCAGAGGTCAGCCCGCAACCCGGCGAGCAGGTTCTGGCCGGCGCGACACTTCTGACGATCAGGCGTGGCGATCTGCAACTGGCGTTGCAGGGGGAAGAGGCGGCAATGGCCCGACTGGTTGCCGAGCGGCGCCATGCGGCCATGGCGCTGGAGCGGACGGCGCGCCTTGCCGAACGCGGCGCAACCGCGCCCGCCGCGCTTGAACAGGCACAAGGCGCTGTCGCCATGTTGAACGCCCAGATCGCCGCCGCGCAAAGCCGCATTGTTCAGGCCAAAGCCAATCTGGCGCGCGCGCAAGTCGTGGCCCCTTACGACGCGCACATCATCAGCCGCTGGGTCGAGCCGGGGCAACTGGTCAATCCGGGCGATGCGCTGTTCGAACTTGCCGATCTTTCCGTGGTTTCCGTCATGGCGCTGGTTCCCATCGCGCAGGCGGGCAGTCTTCGTGCGGGGCTTCGGGCCGAATTCTGGTTTGCTGAAAATCCGTCCGTCAGGATACCGGCGCGCCTTGTCCGGATCGGGGCCGAGACGGCACCGGGAACGCGGGCCGTGCCGGTCTGGTTCGAGATCGACAATCGGACCCATGCCTTGCCCGGCGGCAGCTTTCTGATCGGAGAGGTTGTTTCGCGGCAGGAAGCCCAAGGTGTCGCCGTGCCGCGCACGGCGCTGCGACCCGAGGGCGGCACGGCCAATGTGCTCGCCATCCGCGAGGGTGTCGCGGTTCTGGTTCCGGTGGAACCGGGGGCCGATTGGCCCGGAGATATGGTCGCGGTCAAAGGCGGGCTGGCCGCTGGCGACATCATCACCCGTTTGCCGCTGTTGAACCTCGCGCCGGGTGATCCTGTGCGGGTCGTTGGGGAATGAACCGATGTTCCTGACCCGGATCAGCATAGCGCAGCCCGTTTTCACCACGATGATGATGGTTGCCATCGTGGTGCTTGGCCTTGCGGCCTGGCGAACCCTGCCGATCGACCGCTTTCCGCCGCTGGATTTCCCGGTGGTCGTGGTTTCGACCCCGTGGTCAGGCGCCACGCCCGAAGCCATCGAGGCGGAGATCACCCGCCCCATCGAGGATGCGGTCAGCACGATCGCCGGGATCGACACGGTGACTTCAACTTCGGCGCAGGGCCATTCCTCGGTCGTGATCCTTTTCACGCTGGAAACCGACAGCCGACAGGCGGCGCAGGACGTGCGTGACCGGCTGGCAACCGTCGTGCCCGATCTGCCCGCTGCCGCCGATGCCCCGCAGGTGGTGCGGTTCAACCCGCTGGACGATCCGGTTCTTTCGCTGGCGATCAGCGGACCGGGACACCCGCCGGACACGATGACCCGGCTGGCGCGTGATGTCATCCTGCCCGCGTTGACCGCTGTCGAAGGCGTCGGTGCTGCCACGCTGATCGGCGCGACCGAAGGGCAGATCGAGGTGCAGGTCGATCCCGACCGGTTGCGGGCACATGGGCTGAGTGTGGCAGAGGTGATCGCGGCGATCCGTGACGGCAACCTTCTGGCTGCGGCAGGCGAAATTCGCGGCGGCAGCGCCTCGCGCCCGGTTCAGGTCAATTCCGAGGCCCGATCACCCGCCGAGCTTGGTCAGTTGATCCTCGCGCGGACGGGCGGGGCAGAGGTGCGGTTGTCGGATGTGGCGATGGTCCTGCGGACCAGCCGGGATGCTGACAGCCTTGCGTTTCAGAATGGCCAGGCCGCGCTGGCCGTGGACATCATCAAGGTCGACGGGGCGAACATCGTCGATCTTGCCGCCAAGGTCGAAGCCGCAATCGACACGCTGAACGTATCCGGCCTGCCCGAGGGCGTCAGGATCGACATCCTGCTGAATGCGTCGACGGAAATTCGCAATATTTACAAAACAGTGCGCGCTACATTGTTAGAAGGCGCCGTTCTGGCGGTGCTGATCGTCTTTGTCTTTCTGAACTCGTGGCGATCAACCGTCATCACCGCACTGACCTTGCCGATCTCGTTTCTGGGAACCTTGGCGGTAATCTCGGCGCTGGGGTTCTCGCTGAACATGCTGTCGATGCTGGCGCTGACCTTGTCGGTCGGCATCCTGATCGACGACGCGATCATCGTGCGGGAAAACATCACCCGGCACCTGCGGATGGGCAAAAGCCACGCCGCCGCCGCGCTGGACGGCACCCGCGAGATAGGTCTGGCCGTGCTGGCCACCACGTTGGCGCTGTGCGCGGTGTTTCTGCCCTTGGCGTTCATGGAAGGCATCGTGGGGCGGATGTTCGTCCAGTTCGGCGTCACCGTGGCTGTTGCGGTTCTGATCTCGATGTTCGTGAGCTTTACGTTGGACCCGATGCTGTCGAGCGTCTGGCATGATCCGGACTCCGAGCCCGGGGCCAGGCGTGGGCCGGTGGGCCGTGCCATCGAAAGGTTCGAGCACGCCTTCGAACGCATGGCCGGCGGCTACCGCCACGTGCTGGGCCATAGCCTGCGCTGGCCCAAGACCACCATCGCGCTGGCGCTTGCCACGTTTTTCGGGGCCCTGGCGCTGTTGCCGCAGGTCGGATCAGAGTTTCTGCCGAAGACCGATGAAAGCCGCATCGACATCGCCGTAAAGACCGCAGTCGGGTCGTCGCAGAACTACACCGCGCTCAAGGCGACGCAACTCACCAGTCTGCTGCGCAAATTGCCCGAAGTGGCCAGCGTTTACACGACGGTCGCGGCGGGCAACGGAGCCGCTTCGAACGAGGCGGCGCTGGTGGTGACGCTGAACCCACCGGGCGCGCGCACCGCATCGGCCGAAGGGCTGGTGCCGGTCCTGCGCGACTGGCTTACGCAGGTTCCCGGTGTCGAGGTGTCGATTGCCGCTGCGGGCGGGGTGGGCGCGGATGATGCGCCGGTCAATCTGACCGTTTCAGGGACCGATCCCGTCGATCTGGACGTGGCGTCGGCGCAGATCCTGACGGCGGTCTCTGCCGTGCCGGGGCTGACGGACGTCCGGCTTTCCACCGGCGAGGCCTGGCCGATGGTGGATTTCCTGATCCTGCCCGATGTGATCAGCGACCTCGGCCTGTCCGCCGCAACGGTCAGCGCGGCGCTGCGCAGTCTTGTCGACGGCGAAGAGGTGGCGGACCTGAAATGGCGCGACGGAGTGATCGAGCCGATCGTGCTGCGCCTTCCCGAGGCGTCGCGCAATGATCCCGACCAGATCGCACGCCTTCCCTTGGCGGCGGCAGGCGGACGCCTGATCAGCCTGTCGGAGGTGGCAAACTACACCGAAAATCTCGGTCCGACCCGGATCGAGCGGAAGGATCGCATCCGCGCCATCACCCTTTCGGCGGGATTGGACGGTCGCACCCTTGGCGAGGCAATGGCCGACATCGACCACGCCATCGCGGCGCTGGATCTGCCGCCCGGCATCTCGATCACTGTCGGGGGGGATGCCGATCTGATGGGTGACACGATGGCCGACATGGTCATGGCGCTGGGGTTGGCCGTTGTCTTCATCTACATGGTTCTGGCCAGCCAGTTCGCGAGCTTTCTGCAGCCGATTGCGATCATGGCGTCGCTGCCGCTGGCGTTCTCGGGGGTGGTGCTGGGGCTGCTGGTCGCGGGATCGACGCTGAATCTCTATTCGATGATCGGCATCGTGATGCTGATGGGTCTGGTGGTGAAGAACGCCATCCTGCTGGTCGACCACGCCAACCAGCTTTGCCGCGCCGGGCACCCGCTGCGCGAGGCGCTGGCCGAGGCGGGCGTCACCCGGTTTCGCCCGATCATGATGACAACGCTGGCGATGATCCTCGGGATGCTGCCACTTGCGCTCGCGATCCATCCGGGCAGCGAACAAAGCGCTTCGATGGCGCAGGCCGTCATCGGCGGGCTGATCAGTTCCACCGCGCTGACCCTTGTGGTGGTGCCGACGCTGCTGGTCTGGCTTTCGAACCTCGCGGACTGGGTGCACCGGATTTCGGGCGCCGCTGCCGGGCAACCTCATTCACAAACCTGAAAAAAGGATATCAGGATGACCACTTCAAGAACCCTTCGGGGCAGTCTTGCGCTTGCTGTTTGCGTCGCGGCACTGCAACCGGCCCAGACACTGGCGCAAGAGGGCGGCCTGCGCGGCGGCAGTTTCACCGTTGGCCTGTTCGGATTTCAGGGCGACACGGCTTACGGTTTCACAGAAACCGCCGCCGTGCCTTTCGTTGAATACGAGAACGACCATTTCAAGATCGGCGTTCCATCTGTGGATGTAAAGCTGCCCTGGATCTCATCCGAACAGCTCAGCTTTGGCCTCACGGTGGATTTCTTTGGCGGCGAGGGCGGGTATGAGGCTGGCGATGCGCCGATCCTGAACGGCATGGCGGACCGCGACGGCGGTGTCTGGGCCGGGGCAACGATGGGCTGGCGATCGGACCTTGTTGATCTGTCCTTCGCGGCCATGACGGATGTCACCGGCGACAGCGACGGCAGCAGCTTCAAGCTGGAGGCCTCACGCTCTTTCGTGGCCTGGGACAGACTGATGATCACCCCGAAGCTTGCGGCTGTCTGGCTGGATGACAACGCGGTTGACTACTACTACGGCGTCCGCGCGGGCGAGGCCACAGCGTCCCGTGCGCAATATTCCGGGTCATCGACCGTCAACGTCGAAGGTGGGATCACCTTCGGCTACATGCTGGCCGAACGGCACATGCTGCTGCTGGACCTTGGCGTGACCAAACTTGGCAGCGGTATTGCGGACAGCCCGATTGTCGTGGACGACATGCTGACGAAGGTCGGCCTGGGCTATGTGTTCAAGTTCTGACGGCGACGAGTTGCCAGACAGCCCGTCAAACCGGTGGGTCGCCACACACAGGCGTGGCGACCCTGAGGATTGCGAACATTTGGCCCCTGTGGTCAGGACAGCAGGGCGGGCCGCAGTTCGGTCTGGCACCACACTTCGAACGTCGTTGGCGTGTTCGTGCGCGGGGCAGGGCGGATCATCGTATCCATGCCTTCGTTCTTGGCTGTCAACATCTCGACATAGGCTTGGGCGATGCCTTCACTTGCGCCGTTGGCCCGCAGCATCCCGGCGAATTGGTCCATCGACATTTCTTGGAACCCGATGGCTTTGCCCAGAACCGTCGACATCGTCGCCGCCATCTCGACAAAAGAGATGTCGTCGGGGCCGCACAGCGGCACGTCCTCCACGCCGGTCCAGTCCGGCGACAGCAGAAGGCGCGCCACCACGTCCGCCACATCGGATTTTGCGACTTGAGGAAGCTGCAGATCCCCCGGCGTCGGCGCGAAAAACATGCCCAGATCACGGACCGGCTCCACCTGACGCATCAGGTTATCCATCAGCGACGCACAGGTAAGCGCGCGATAGGCGACACCCGTGGCACCGATCAGGTCATCCATCCGCAGCGTTGCGGTGACGTGGCCGGCAGGCTTTGGCCAACCACGGCCAAGGGCCGAAATCGCGACGACATGCGTGACGTCCGACAGGGGCAGGGCCTCGCAGAACGGGCGGCTGAAGTCGACATACGCGGCCTCGGCGCTGGGTTCGGTCGGATTGCCCGGTGGCAACCAGAACACGGCAGTAACCCCGCCGAGCGCCCTTTGGACAACGCCAGCGTCGCCGTGCGACCCGTGAACGATGTCGACCCGCGCGGCGATGTCGTGCGGCAACCGTGCGGGTTCGCGGCAGATCACGCGGACATGCGCCCCTGCGTTCAGCACATGTCGCAAGACACGTGCGCCGATGTCGCCTGTTGGTGTGGTGATCAGGATCATGTCGATGCCTCCAGATTGACTTTTACCGGACTTACCCATCAGATTTCGAACTGGCTATGTTCAGGAGGCCGAGTTTTTGTCGTCGTCGTTCAAAGTCGCAGAAATGGACCCGCTGTCCGAAATCATTTCCATGCTGCACCCCCATGCCTGCGTCGCGGCGGGACTGGACGCGGGGGGTGACTGGTCCATCCGTTTCGAACGCCACGCCGGATTGAAATGCAATGCCGTTCTGAAGGGGCGCTGCTGGCTTTGCGTCGATGGATCAAAGCCGGTGATCCTTGAAGCTGGCGATTGCGTGATCCTGCCCCATGGCCGACCGTTCGTGATCTCTTCGGCCCCGGCGCAAGAGGGCGTGGATGCCGGTTCGGTCTATGCCCCGGTGCGGCACGGCGGCACCGCGGTCTATGGCGGCGGCGGCGATTTCTTCATGGCCAGCAGCCGATTTCTGCTGTCTGGCACGATCGGTGACATGCTGTTGCGTGGGTTGCCCGCGGTCCTCGTGATACGCTCGGAACCCGAGTTTGCGGCGCTGCAGTGGTCGCTGAACCGCATCGCACAGGAACTGCGCGAGCCAAAGCCGGGCGGGGCGCTTTCGATCGAACACCTCGCGCATTTTGTCTTGCTGCAAGTGATGCGCCAGCATCTTGCGACGGCCCCGCATCAGACCGGCGGCTGGCTTGCCGCCGTGGCCGACCCCTCTATCGCCAGGGCGGTGTCTGCCATGCATGCAGATATCGCGCGGCCCTGGACCGTTCAGGACCTTGCATCGCGTGCATCCCTTTCGCGCACCAGCTTTGCCGTCCGGTTTCGGCATGTGACGGGTCAGACGCCGATGCAGTATCTTGCCGAATGGCGGATTCTGGTTGCGGGCGACCGTTTGCGGCGCACCAAGGTGCCGATCGCACGGGTAGCCGCAGAGGTCGGATACGCGTCGGAAAGCGCCTTTTCCGTTGCCTTCAAGCGCATAACAGGCCGGTCCCCACGACAATATGCCGATGATCCCGATGCCCGGGGCCAGGACGGGGACAGATGCCTTGTCGTTCCAGAACGGCGGTTGGCTGCTGGGTGATTAAAGGCTGCGCCGTGTTGCAGTCTCGCGTCTCTCAGCCTTCAGGCGGGCAGGGTGAGGATGATCGCACCGCGACGGGTGGCCACGACGGTGTGTTCGTATTGCACCACCGGCGCCTTTGGCCGGCTGAACAGCGTCCAGTCATCCTTGCCACCCGGGGCCGCCCACATGCCGCCGCGCGACAGGAACGGCTCGACCGTCAGCACAAGGCCAACGTGCATCCGCCGTTTCTCGCGCTTGTTGGGCCAAGTCGCAACCTCTTGGGGCTCTTCATGCAAGGCCCGACCGACACCGTGGCTGGCAAGGTTCTGGATCAGGGTATAGCCGCGCTTTGCCGCGAATTTGCCGATGGCGTTGCCGATCCCGGCCAGGGGTTTGCCATGCCCGACCTGCGCGATGCCGATCTGCATGGCCCGCTTGCCGTCGCGGCACAGCTGTTCCAGCGAGGGCTGCACCGCCCCAAGGTGGAACGTCGCCCCCGTATCGGCAAAATAGCCGTTCAGCGACGCCGAGACGTCGATGTTCACCAGATCGCCCGTGGCAAGCTTGCGGTCACCAGGGATGCCATGTGCGATCTCTTCGTTGACGCTGATGCAGGTGGTGCCCGGAAAGTCATAGGTGGCCTGCGGTGCCGAGATGGCGCCCTCCCGGTCCAGCAATGCGCGGCCTATGTCGTCCAGGTCGCGCGTGGTCATGCCGGGTTCCATTGCCCCTGCCATCGCGTGCATCGTGTTCGCGACAATTCGGCCGATCTTCTGCAGGCCGTCAAGCTCGTCTTGGTGGGTGATTGTCATCTTGGCCTCAGGGAACATTGGAAAAGATTGCGTGGCCCTAGCATCTTGGGGCCGGTTTGTCCCGCCCCGAAATCCCTGCACCGCTGGGGGCACGACCCAGGTAGGGGGTGTGGCTCGGCACGCGGGGCCGCCGACGTCATCTGTTCCGGCCAGACGCCCGCCCTCAATCCAGATACCGGCTTTCGCGTCCGCTCGGGCGGCGGTGTCCAGGACCAGGAACGAGATCAGTGCCCGAAGCGCCGGGGGGTGTGCCGACGGCTTGGATGATAAAGGTAAAAGCCCGGAAACGGTTTGCACCACGGGTCAAGCACATGCACAAGCCTGCCATCGGCAACCAAGTTCGGCCTGCTCATCGCTGCGCCTGGATGAAGGTCACGAAGGCGCGCAGGCCGGCCGGCATCAGCCTTCGTTCAGGATAATACAGGTATGGGCCGGGAAAGGGTGGGCACCAATCGGCCAGAACCTGCTCCAGCCGACCGGCGGCCAGACCTTCGATGCAATGCTCCTCGAACAGCAGCGCAAGGCCGAGGCCCCGCTCCGCCGCCTGCACCTGCACGGAGGGTTCGCTACATGCAAGCGAACCGCTGGGCGTGATCGACTTCTCGACCCCCGCTTTCCTGAACGTCCAGCCAAACCGATTGCCGCCTGGGAACAGTTGGGCAAAGCAGTTGTGACCGGCTAGCCCGTCAGGTTCCAGAGGGCGCCCTTTGCGGTCAAGATAATCCGGCGCGCCGACGACGATCAGGCGCTGATCCGCGCCAAGCGAGACCGCGATCATGTCCTGTTCCAGCGCCTCGCCATAGCGGACACCGGCATCGAACCCCCGGCCCACGACATCGACAAAGCCATCGTCGGCCACGACCTCGACGCTCATCCCGGGATGACGCAGCAGAAAGGCCGTGACCAGCGGGCCCAGCCTGAATTCGAGCGCCGGGCGCGGTCCATTGATCCGCAGCGTGCCGACGGGAACTTCGTCACTGGTCCGGGCGGCGGCCACGGCTGACGCAATCTTGGCCAGCGCCGGTTCGACCTCGGTCAGCAGGGCGGTGCCGGCTGCGGTCAGCGCCACGCTGCGCGTGGTCCGGTTGAACACCCGGATGCCAAGATGCTGCTCGAAATCGCGCACCCGCTCGCTGAGCGCGCCCGGCGCCATGCCCAGTTCGGCTGCGGCGCGGCGGAAGTTCAGATGCTTGGCGACGACGGACAGCATGTGCAGCCGGTTGAGGTCGCTCTTCATGATTGTATCTCGATAACCGAATGACCCATTCCGAATTGATCATCTAAACACATACTAAGTGCAAGGCTATCTTCACATCGGAAGTCGGAAGTTCGTTCGTTGACAGCAGGTTGGATCGCGCCGTTCCAAAGCGGCATCCGCCTTTTGGCACGGCGCAGCACGCCCGGGCGCAGCGAACATGACCGGCTTCTTCGAACCCCGAAGACCGAACCTCGCCACCCCAAAGGAGATTGACCATGACACGCAAGCTTGGAACTGACGGCCCCGCCGTTTCGGCCATCGGCCTCGGCGCAATGGGCATGTCGGACCTGTACGGTCCGTCCGACCGTGCCGAAAGCATCGCCACCCTGCACGCTGCACTTGAAGCAGGCGTGAACCTGATCGACACCGGCGACTTCTACGGCAGCGGGCACAACGAGATGCTGATCGCCGAGGCGCTTGCCGGTCATCGGCGCGAGGATGTGGTGCTCAGCGTCAAATTCGGCGCCCTGCGCGACCCGGCAGGCGGCTGGGGCGGCAATGATTGCAGCCCGCGCGCCATGAAGAATTCGCTCGCGCAGAGCATGCAACGGTTGCGGACCGACTACATCGACGTCTACCGGCCTGCGCGGCTCGACCCGAACGTGCCGATCGAGGACACCGTGGGCGCGATGGCCGAGATGGTGCAGGCAGGATACATCCGGCACATCGGCCTGTCCGAAGTGTCGATGGAAACGCTGCGCCGGGCGCATGCTGTCCACCCGATCGCAGACCTGCAGATCGAGTATTCGGTGATCTCCCGCAGCCCGGACGCGATCCTGAACGAACTGCGTGACCTCGGCGTCGGCCTGACGGCTTACGGTGTTCTGTCACGGGGCCTGATCAGCGGCCATTGGAACAAGGCGCGCGAAGGCGAACGCGATTTCCGTGCGATCAACCCTCGGTTCCAGGGTGAAAACCTTGACCACAACCTGCAACTTGTCGAACGGTTGCGGGCGATGGCGCAGGCGAAGGGCATCACTGTTGCGCAACTGGCCATCGCCTGGGTCATGGCGCGTGACCCGTTGGTTGTGCCGCTGGTCGGCGCGCGAACCCGCGAACGTCTTGGCGAATCTCTGGGTGCAGGCACAGTCCAGCTCAGCAAGGAGGACATGCGCGAGATCGACCAGGCGCTGCCGCATGGCGCAGCGGCGGGCGAGCGGTACAACGCCTATCTGATGCAGGGGCTTGACAGTGAAGCCCGAACGGCAGCGAACGGATAGAGCAGCGCCGAAGACCATCGGGCCCCGATTTTCGGCGATCTGGCGCGGATCATCGAAAGCCGAAACCCAGGATAGCGGAACAAGACTGCCGAGCGTTTCACGTCGGCAAAGCCGTGCCTGCCAGGGATTACAGCACCGACAGACGCAATCCGGCCCGATCCCGCTGGCGAAGGCGCGCCATCAGGGCCGCAAAACAGTGATCGCAAGCTTCGCTTGCGCATCTGAGCTGGAAGCTGGGCGTCAGCCCCAAGATGGTCGTGAAATGCCTGAAACGCGCGGCCGTCGCGCAACTGAAGGTCGCCCGATTGGACTGCGCTTGACGGTTCTGTCAAAGGCCTATGAAATGACAAACGCTGCGGCATGCGCCCCGGTCACGCATTGTGGATGCGGCCCATGGTCCCGGCCGTGTGGGGCTGCGGGTACCAAGTCCCGTCGGCGGGAATGCCGGCGCGCGAAAACAGCTCGTCCCGGGCCCTTTCCATACGCTGCTTGACCGCCACCATATCGAAGTCCTGCATCTTGCCGTTGAATTTCACCGGCCGCCCTGCAACAAGAACAGTCACTACATTGCCGGCATGTGCGGACTCGACGACGGCACCGACAGGATAGTTCAGCGGGAACATGTTGGGCGAGGCGGTCTCGATCACGATCAGGTCTGCCTCCTTGCCCGGTGTCAGCGATCCGATGCGATGGTCAAGCCCGCAGGCCCGTGCCCCGTCAATCGTCGCGAATTCCAGTATCTGGCGGCTGGTCACAACGGGCCGGTCGCGGATCTCGTCCCGGTCGAGCGCCTCGGAATTCACCTGCGCCCGGGCTGCGCCCATCATCGCGCGCATCGCGCTGAACATGTCGCCGCCGATTGAGGTGGTCACGTCAATCGATATTGAGGGCCGGAGGCCGCGACGCAGGGCCCGCAGGGTTGCGGGCCAGCCGTGCCCCATGTTCAGCTCGACCTCGGGAGAGCAGGACACATGGCCGCCGCTTTCCGCGATCAGATCCATCTCGTCCTCGGCCAGACTGCAACAGTGGACATAGATGGTGTCGGCAAACAGCAGACCGCGGCTGTGCAGCTTCGAGACCGGCCGCTGCTTGCCCCAATGGCCGCTACCCGCATGGACCGTGATCCGCAGGCCCAGATCCCGCGCCGTGCGGAAGTCGACCTCGGTCACGTCCAGCGTCGCATATTGCGGGCCGCGCGCTGCGAAGGCCATCGTCCTCAGCCCGTCGTCGCCGGGGAAATACCGCTGCCTGACGCGGCGCAGGTCGTCGAAGTCGGTGGACAGGGAACTGACGGGGATCCATTCCGCATTCGAATTGCCGTAACCATAGACAGCACGTATTCCGGCGTCAAAGAGCCCGGTCACCCCACCGTCAGCATGGTCGGGGCTGTTGTTGTTGTGCGACCAGTCATAGAGCGTCGTGATCCCTGCGTGCAGGCATTCGATGGCCCCGCAGTAATTGGCCACATACATGTCCTCGGCACTGTAGTGCCCCCCGATCACGCCGCGCACGCCGCCGAAATACTGGCCAAGGCTCCAGTCGACCGCGGTGTTGCGCAGCAGGCATTGCCAGGTGTGGCGGTGGGTATCGACAAAGCCGGGCATCAGGATCTGGCCCGTGCAATCGACCACTCTTGCCTCGGGCGCGTGTATGCTCGGTCGCAGGGCGGCGATATGGCTGCCTTCCACCAGAAGGTCGCAGCCGGTCAGGTCGCCCAACTGCGAGTCCATGGTCAGGACGGTGGCGTTGCGGAACAGGATTTGGGCGGGCATGTCGATCCCCTGATCGCTGCGTTTGCCGGCATTCTGGCCTGTGCGGCTGTGCCGCGACAATACCGATTCGATATTGCTTCCATGCCGCACGGGGTCATCGCGCAAGGGCATCGGCCTGATCGCAAATCAGTCTTTCCTACGGCTTCGAGGGATCGGTAACTCTGCTGGCCAGTCGAGGAGTGCATGGAAGGAAGCCCCCGTGAGCACAAGAGTTTCGCCTGGCATCGCAGCTGCCGCCCCGGACACCTATCAGGACATCCTTTTCGAGGTGAAGGACAACGTCGCCTGGATCACCATCAACCGGCCGCGTTTCCGCAACGCCTTTCGCGAGCAAAGCCTGGACGAGATGATCCACGCAGTTTCGAGCACGCGCGAGGATCCGACCATCTGCTGCGTTGTGATCACCGGGGCAGGGGACAAGGCCTTTTCGGCCGGCGGCGACTTCACCGCGATGATGAAGCTCAACCGCCAGAACGCCCATATGTGGAACGACCGCATGCTGGGTCTTGCGATGACGATCCGCGGGCTGTCTGTTCCGGTCATCGCGATGGTCAACGGCTATTGCATGGGTGGCGGCCACGAGCTGGCATTGTGGTGCGACCTGGTCATCGCGTCGGACAATGCCGTGTTCGGGCAGACTGGTGCCAAGGTGGGCGCCTGTCCGACGGTAGGTGCGACGCAATACATCCCCCGCATCATCGGCGAGCGCCTGGCGCGCGAGATGATTTTCCTCGCGCGCACGTTCACGGCGCAAGAGGCTGTGCAGATCGGGCTGATCAACAAGGTCGTTCCGCAGGACCGTCTGCTCGCCGAAACGCTGGCGTGGTGTGAAAAGATCAAGGGGCATTCCTCGCAGACGATCCGCGCCACCAAGAAGTCGCTCAACCACGAATCCGACGCCCTTTATCCGTCCTGGCAACAGGGGATGGAACTCTTGGCGAACATCTGGGGCACAGAGGAGAGCATCGAAGGGATGCAGGCCTTCCTTGACAAGCGCAAGCCCGACTTCATGAAGTTCCGGCAAAGCAACAAGGACGCTCTGGACCGCTATGTGGCAGACTTCGCCAATGACCGGAATCAGCGTTCCGATGCCTGATCCGGTATCAGGGACCAAGGTCATGTCCCTGGAGCAGGCGATCCGGGGGCTCGTGCCGTCCGGGTCGCTTGTCTTCGTGGGGGGGTTCGGCCAGTGCGTCCCCTTTGCGGCCGGGCGCGAAATCGTCCGCCAGGGCGTCACCGGTTTGACACTCTGCCGCACCGGGGCGGACATCCTGTTCGACCTTTTGGTGGCGGCCGGTGCGGCGAAAGAGATCGTCGTGGGCTGGTTCGGCAACCCTGGAATCGGCATCTCACATATCTGCCGCAGGGCGCTGGCCGAAGACCGTCTGCGCCTGCGCGAGACCAGCAATTTCGGCCTTCTGCTGCGGCTGGAGGCGGCGGCCATGGGGCTGCCATTCCTGCCGACGCATGTCCTTGCCGAGGGCGATCTTGTCCCTGACGGTGGTCGCCGCAGCGTGGTCTGCCCTTTCACCGGGCTTGAATTGACAGCGGTGCCGGCGCTGGTGCCGGATGTTGCGCTGGTCCATGCGCACAGGGCCGACCCGCTGGGCAATGTGCAAAGCAGCGGCATCTTGGGCGATACGCTGGCCGGCGCACGGGCAGCGCGCAGGATCGTTGTCACTGTGGAAAAGATCGTTGACCCTGCTGAAATCCGCGCAGACCCGGGCAGCACCATCCTTCCGGCCCATCTTGTCTCGGCGGTCGCAGAGGTGCCATTCGGGGCATGGCCGTCGTATGTCGATGGCGTCTACGACCGCGACGATGATTACTACAGGGCATTCGACCGGCTTTCGCGCGACCCGGCGTGGGTCGACAATTGGGTGCAAGACACCCGGACCGGGGTGGCCGAGGTGGTAGCTCCGGCCCGCAAGGCGGCGCTTGTCCAGGCCGCGCATGAGCCGCCCCATGCAGCCTGATCCCGCGACACTGGCCATGGCGTGGCATGCCGCGCAAGATCTGGCCGATGGCGAGGTCGCCTTTGTCGGGATCGGGGCGCCGGGCCTGGCGGCCATGATCGCGCGGCGCCTGCATGCGCCCGGCATCACCATGATCTTCGAATCCGGGGTGATCGGAGCGGACCCCGACAAGCCACCGCTTTCGACCGGCAGCCCGTCGGTGGCACGGGGCGCGGCGATGCTGGGCAGCATGATGGACGTCTTCGCCGCGCTGCAGAAGGGGATCATCGACGTGGGCCTGCTGTCGGGGGCCGAGGTGGACAGGTTTGGCAACCTGAACAGCACCGTCATCGGTCACTATGACCGGCCGACAGTTCGGCTTCCCGGCTCGGGTGGGGCGCATGACATCGCCGTGCTGGCCCGCCGGACGGTGCTGCTGATGCCGCATGAGCCCAAACGGTTTGTCCAGCGCGTCAGCTATGTGACCAGTCCGGGGCATCCGGGTGTAGGGCCGCGCCGGCCCGGCCCTGGCCGCGGGGCAGGTCCGGCGGCGCTGGCAACGCCCCGCGCGCTGTTTCGGTTCGACGATGGCGAGATGACGCTGGCTGCGGTCGCGCCCGGCTTCACGGCGGATCAGGCGGTCGAGGGGATTCCCTGGGTGGTGAGGCGACGTCAGACGCTGGCCTCACTGCCGCCCCTGCCTGCGCTGGATGGGCCAGCATTCCATTTCATGCACAAAGGAGGAGCCGAGTGATGGGGCCACTTTCCGGCATCAAGGTTCTTGATCTGACCCGGGTTCTGGCCGGGCCGCTTTGCACGATGACGCTGGGCGATCTGGGGGCCGAAGTGATCAAGGTAGAGTCGCCACAGGGCGACGAGACCCGCGGCTGGGGGCCGCCCCACGCGGGCGGCGAGGCGGCCTATTTCCTGGGTGTCAACCGCAACAAGCGCAGCATTGTGCTGGACCTGAAGTCGGACGAAGGGCGGCAGGTCGTGGAGCGGCTGATGCGCGAGGCCGATATCCTGGTCGAGAACTACAAGAGCGGCACACTGGAACGGTGGGGTTTTGGCGAGGAGTGGCGTCTGGCCCATGCGCCGCAGCAGGTGCGCTGCTCGATCACCGGCTACGGGCCGTCCGGCCCTCGTTCGGCCGATCCGGGATACGACTTCATCCTTCAGGCCGAGACCGGGCTGATGTCGATTACCGGCGCCCTCGGCGGCGAGCCAACCAAACATGGCGTGGCGATCGTCGACATTGCGACCGGGCTTTATGCCACGATCGCAATTCTCGCCGCGCTCCGCGCACGGGAGCAGACCGGAGCAGGCCAGGCGGTAAGCGCATCGCTTTACGAGACCGGCATATCGCTTCTTGCCAATGTCGCCTCGAACCATCTGGTGTCGGGCCGCGAGGCCGGGCGCTTCGGCAACGGCCATCCCAACATCGTTCCCTACCGGACCTTTGCAACCCGCGATGGGGATATCGCGCTGGCAGTCGGGAACGACATGCAGTTTGCCAGGCTGGCGCGATTGGCTGGAAAGCCGCAATGGTCGGACGACCCGCGGATGCAAACCAATGTCGCCCGCGTCAAAAACCGCGATCTGGTCGACAATGCCGTGGCCGAGGCGATGGCGGATCAGACCGCAGCATGGTGGCTGGCCGAACTCAAGGCAGCAGGCATTCCTTGTGGCCGCGTCAACAGTGTGTCGGATGCCCTGAGCGACGCGCAGACCCTTGCGCGGGACATGATTCTGGACACCGATCATCCGACGGCGGGGCCTTTGCGGCTGCTGGGCTTTCCGTTCAAGCTTGCCGCGACGCCGCATTCGATGCGCCGCCCGCCGCCGCTGTTGGGCGAGCATACCGCGCAGGTTATCGACGAGCTTGGCCTTGGCGAAGCGCTTCGGTCGGCGCTGCTGGACCAGACCGGGCCAGACGCCATACTTGCGCACGAGGCCAGGACATGACTGCGGTGCCGCCCGGTTTTTCGCATATCGGGATCGCCGTGCCAGATCTGGAGGCCGCGGTGGCGCATTGGCAGGCGGTGCTGGGCGTTGCCGCAGGGCCCGTGCTGCGCAACGAGGCGCAGGGCGTCCAGATGCAGAGGTTCGACTTGGCGGGGGCGCAGATCGAACTGCTGTCGCCACTGGGCGACCGAGGGCCACTAGCCGGCTATCTCACGCGCAATCCGCGTGGCGGGCTGCATCATCTGGCGTTTGCCTCGACCGATCTGGAGGCCGATCTGGCCCGTCTTTTGCAACTGGGCGTCGTTCCGATCGGCCAGCCGGGCAGGAATGTGATGGGGCAAAGAATGGTTTTCCTGCAGCCCGCTTCCATGCAAGGATTGCTCATCGAACTGCAGGAGGCAGACGCTGCCGTGACGGATGGGGGGTGACGGGTGGAGGAAAGAATGACTGTTTGGCCGAAACAGCCGGGCTGAAGGAATGGAGCTTCGCCAACTTCGGTATTTCGCATCAATTGCGCAGCACCAAAGCTTTACGAAGGCTTCGGAGAAGCTTTTCATTGCCCAGCCGGCCCTGAGCCGACAGATCATCGCGCTGGAGGACGAACTGGGGGTCAAGCTTCTGTTGCGGACCTCGCGGGGCGTCGAACTGACAGATGAGGGCCGCCGACTTCAGGAGATGGCGGAATACGTCCTGCAGTTCATCGGAGAGATAAAGCCCAGCCTCGCTTCGACCTCGACGGGGCTGACGGGAACTGTGGTGGTGGGACTGCCGCCTTCGCTGGCCTACCTGATTGCACCGGCCCTGATCGCACAAGTTCGCAACAGTTTCCCCGGACTGACGGTCAAGATCATAGAGGGGCTGAGCGTCTTTCTCAGCGAATGGCTGGAGCAGGAACGGATCGATATCGCTCTGCTGACCGACCCCGCACCCGCCAAACTGGTCGACTATCGCAAGCTGGCTGAAGAAGACATGGTTCTTGTCGGCACCTCGCGCATCCTGGCCGGGACTGCGGACACGATACCGTTTCGCGATGTGGTGCAATTTCCACTTGCCATTACCAACGGCTTTCACCGCGTGCTCGAACCATGGTTTGCCGCTTATCGCATCTCGCCACGCTACGAAGTCGAGATGGACAGCATACCGGTCCTGAAAGAAATGGTGCTGCGCGGGCTGTATTGCACCGTATTTCCGTATTCCATGGTCCATGAGGAAGTCGCCGAGGGTCGGCTGCTGGCGGTTCACCTGACCAACCCGGCGATCCGGCGCCAGATCACTTCGGGAATGAACGCGCGTCGGCCGATTTCGATGGCTATCCGGACGGTCGAGGGGTTGCTAGTCGAGCAGCTCCGACTCTTGCCCAAGTGCGCCGGAGAGGACCGCCCGATCACGGTATCGGACAGCGCCACATTGCCGCGGCAGCCATAGCCGAGAAGCATCAAGCAGATCGCCAATCGGTCTTGGGAGCGCGGATCCGATCCGGGCTAGCCTGCCTAGAAGGGCCCCTGGGGATCTGGTGGCGACAGTTGGAGGCGACGATGACGGAAAGTGACAACCTGCTGCTGGCAATCTTGCGCGACGAACGCGAGATTGTCCGCGTGATCCAGACCTATGCGCGCGGGTCGGACCGCAAGGATTTCGCGATGATGCGCAGCGCCTATCACGACGGCGCCATCGACAACCACGGGCCCGTCAACGGCGATGTGGACGACTTCCTGCGTTGGTCGAGCGGGCGGCAGGACCACGTGGCATCGTCGCTTCATCTGCTGGGCTCACCCGTCATCGACATCGCCGGAGACGTCGCCGTGGCCGAGACCTGCTGCCTGCTGTATCATTGGATTTCCGCGGGCACGGGAAACCCGCCCCTGCCAGCCCATACGGTCACGATGGCTTGCCGCTATGTCGACCGTTTCGAACGGCGGCAGGGCCAATGGAAGATCGCGCACCGGACGGTCGCCTATGACGGTATCCGACGAGAGTTCCGCGACGTCCATGGTCCCGAACCCATCGCACCGGGCTTCACCATGGGGCGGCGTTCGAAAGATGACATCATCTACCGCGCCCTTGCCGAACTTCAGTCGGCCCGGGACGAGCCTTCTTCGGGAGCCTAGGCTCGCGCCCCGGCGCGGCGCACCAGAAGACGATAACCGCGATGGTTCGCGTTATGGCCCTTGCGGGCGAGGTGGCGGGTGGGTGCAGAGCTTGCCAATAGATGCGGGGCCGCGCAGGTATCGGCGCGGTTTCGCGGGTTGGGCCCGGGTCAGGAATGAGGGCCTGGCCACGCGCGCAACCATCTGTGGATGCACCTATTTTGGTGGCTGGACCACCGCGCGAGCGCCGATGGCAACCTGTCCCGGGCGGCAGGCCACATGTCAGTCCGGGCGCTATCCAGCCCGCCGGGCAATTTCGCCTGTGCTGCGAGGCAACAAGGCTGCGCCCGGAGTTCACGATGGCTCCACCGCTTGATCCGGCTGTAGAGCGTCGTCGAAGAACCACGATCAGCCGGGCAGGCGCCTCATCGGCATCCGATCCGCAAGGCGCGGAACGATGCCACCGATGACGCGCCGCTTACTCACCCGCCACGCAACCGACTGGTGCCCGAGGTTTGTAACCTAAAGGCCGACGACGACCGACTTGATCTCCGTGAAAGCTTCGACCCCCGGCCGGCCATGTTCGCGGCCCCAGCCCGACTGCTTGTAGCCGCCAGAGGGAACCGAGGCATCACGTTGGGCACCGTTGATATTGACAAGCCCGGACTTGAGCTTGCGGGCGATGCGATGCGCCAGTGAAAGGTCGCGCGTCCAGACATAGGCCGCAAGGCCATACAGTGTGGCATTGGCCTCCTCCAGAGCCGCCTCGAGATCATCATAGGCCTCGGCGCAAAGCACCGGGCCGAACACTTCGTTTTGTCGGACCGACATATGCCGGCTGGTGTCAGTCAGGACTGTCGGTGCCATGAAGTAGCCGGGTCGGTCGATCCGGTGCCCGCCGGTAACGACAGTGGCGCCTTCGTCCCGTGCGGTCTGGCAATGGGCCAGGATCCTGTCAAGCTGGAGCTGTGACACGACCGGGCCGAGGTCAGTTCCGGGCTCGGTGCCCGCGCCCACGCGAAGACGGGCAGCATGGTCGACAATGCCGGCCATGACCCTGTCGAAGACCGAGCGATGTGCATAAAGGCTGGCGCCGGCCGAGCAGACCTGACCTGCATTGAAGAAGATGCTGTTCGCGGCTGCGGGGATGGCGCGGTCCAGATCCGCGTCGGGAAGGATGATGGTCGGCGACTTGCCCCCGAGTTCGAGTGTCACGCGCTTCAGATTGCCCTTCGCCGCATCAAGCACCAGCTTGCCCACGGCGGTTGACCCTGTGAAAGAGATCTTGTCCACCCCCGGATGGGCGCAAAGCGCCGCGCCAGCATCCTGGCCATGGCCGGTAACGACATTTACCACCCCCGGCGGAAAGCCCGCTTCCTGCACCAGTTCTGCCAGGCGAAGCGCTGTCAGAGGTGTCTGTTCTGCCGGTTTCAGGACCACGGTGCAGCCTGCCGCCAAGGCCGGGGCAATCTTGTTGGCGGCCTGGAACAGCGGAAAGTTCCACGCAACGATCAGCCCCGCCACGCCCACAGGCTCGCGCAGCGTATAGGCGTGCCAGGTCTCGGGGCCCATGGAACTGAGCGTTTCGCCCGCGATCTTGTTCGTCCATCCCGCAAAGTAACGAAAGCGTTCGGCAGCATCGGGCACGTCAACCCGCAGGGCCGAGGCGAGCGTCTTGCCATTGTCCAGGCTCTCGATCAGTGCCAGTTCCTGGGCATTCTCGTCGATCAGCCCGGCGAGTTTCCACATCAGCTTTGCGCGCTGCGACGCCGGGGTGGCGGACCACGCGCCTTCGAAGGCGGAGCGGGCGGCGCTGACGGCCAGGTCGATGTCCTGCGCGTCACCCCTTGCGACCGTTGCGATGATTCTGCCAGTGGCAGGGTCGCTGGTCGTGAAGGTCTGGCCGGATGCGGCGCTCGTCCATTCGCCATTGATGAAAAGCCCGTGATGCCGGGCCAGGAAGGACTCGACACGGGCGGTTACGGTAAGGTCAGTGTTGACCATTGCATGGCTCCTTCTGGTGCTATGGATGCCGCGGCTTCCGGCTCCGTCTTTGATGTGCCGCGGTCTTTCCGCGTCGGCTGCGGTCGGGCTCGTCCGGCGTGCCTCTGGTGGCGCTCTCGACAAGGCGCGCTTATGCGGGGTCCTTCATTCGGGTGAACAAAGGCGGGTGATCGCACGCATGTCCTGCAGGCTTTCTATCTGCCACAGGGTCTGCAGCAGGCGATCAGCCTTCAGTCCACCGCGGTTAAGCCGTGCCAGGGCGATGAACTTCTCGTTCAGGGCCGCGTTATCCAGCGGGCTGGCCGGGCTGCCGCGCGCATGCTCGACGTTGGCCATCAACACTCCGCCATCGGTCAGATGCACCTCGATCCGTGCGCCATCGAGGTCAATGCCGGGGGCCGCCATGGCCGTGACCTTCTGGCGCAACCGGCGGACATCCGGCCGCGACACGGCGGCATCCGAAAACTCCTCGACGCCCATCCGACCGGTCAATAGGGCACAGGCCACGGAATGCTGGATGCTGAGCTTGGCCTCGCGGCCCAAAAGCACGTCGGCACGGTTGGCGCGCTCGATCAGCAGGGGGTGGCCGGTGACGACAATGCGCGCAATGCGGCCCTCATCGACCTTGCTTGAGAGTTGCAGGGCGGCGTCGATGACCGGGCCCAGGACCACGCCGCAGGGATAGGCCTTGAGGGCGTTGTTCTCGATCTCCCAGCGGTGGCCCAGGTTGTCGACAAGGGGCGCGGGGTGCGCATCCTTGGACGCCACCGCCAGAAATCCGCCCGGCCCTTCGATCGCGTCAGGTGCCGCACCAAGACCCGACCCCGCGAAAGTCGCGGACAGCAGGCCGTCCCGCGCCGCGGCCCCGACACTGACGCTCTTGGCGGCGCTGCCCAGGTTCTCGACCAAGCCGCCCGCTCGCGATGCGGCGATACCCATGGCCGAGATCAGCGACGGCAGGTCAAGCCGCAGAATCCTGCCCGAAACCGCGGCGGCGGCGATGATGCCGCAGGTCGCCGTGACATGCGCGCCGCGCCGGTAGTGTCCGGGTGATACTGCCAGACCTAGGCGGCAGGCCAGTTCGATACCCAGAACCAGTGCGGTCAGGAAGTCGCGACCCGACACCCCACCCTGTTGGGATAGCGCCAAGAGCGGCGCGAAAACGACTGCAGTCGGGTGGATCACGGTGGGAAAATGCGTGTCGTCGAAATCGAGCACATTGGCACTTGCGGCATTGATGAAGCTGGCGCTGGCCCGGTCAAGCACCTCGTGACGGCCAATCACTACTGCCTGCGGAGGTCCGCTCAGCGGACGCAGGGTCGACAGCAGCCTTTGGATCGCGAAGTCCTGCACTCCTCCCAGCGAGTTGCCGACCGCATTGATCAGGCACCGGATACCCAGCGCGCGGATGTGTGGGGGCAGGTCGTCCCACTGCGTTTCCCGTACAAATCTTGCAACGCGGAACGTCGCGCTGTCATCGCCTGCGTCGTCGCTCGCGTTCATCGCCCCGCTCGATCCCGATCCATATGCGAGGACAATCTGGGGCAGGCTGCGCGAGGCGAACAATACCGTTTTGCGATATGCGCCATCGCGGATCAGTCTTTGAGTCCGGTCGGTGCGCTCCCTAAAGTGGCAAAAGTCGGGCTGGTATCGCATGTCATTTCGGCTGGCGGGAGGAGTCGACCATGACCAATGTGTTGGACGCCAATCCTGGTGTGGCCAGGCTGGGCGCGGTGACCGCCGCGATGGCGGATTTCATTGACAACGCAACTTACGAGAATCTTCCGCCCGTTGTTGTGCACGAGGCGCGACGCGCCTTGGTCAGCTTTGTCGGCACCTGTTTTGCTGGTGCTCGCGATCCGGCGATTGAGAGGATCTTTCGCGTCTTGCAGGCTAACGCCGCGCCACCCTCATTCAGTTTGATCGGGCGAGCGGAAAAGACCGGGCTGTCGGAGGCTATATTTCTGAACGCGGCTTCGGCCAATGTCCTCGATTTCGACGACACACATCTTCCGACCCTTGCCCATCTGGGTGCGCCGATCTGGGCGGTGGTGCTGGCGCTTTGTGAACAGCGCCGCATTTCCGGTCGAGAGGCAATCCTGGCTTTCCTTCTGGGCGCTGAAACCGCGTGTCGGCTGGGCGCGATTCTGGGGCGAGAACATTACGACCGGGGGTGGCATGTCACCACGACCACCGGGGTGATCGGGGCCGCCGTCGCCGCTGCCCGGCTTGCGGCGCTGGATCGGCAAAGCATGGTCTGGGCGATTGGCATTGCCGCCAACCAGGCTGCGGGCCTGTGCCGCAACCTGGGGAGCAATGCCAAGAGCCTGGCCGTGGGCGGCGCGGCGCGCGACGGCTATCTTGCGGCGGTTTTTGCCGAGGCGGGAATCGACGCTTCGGGCGCCGCGCTGGACGGGCCGCGCGGGCTGATCCGGGTGATGTCGTCCAGCTTCATGACTGACATCGCCCCGGAGGATCTTGGAACACGGTGGGAATTCCTTGGAAACAGCCACAAGCGCTATCCGCTTTGCGCACAACTGACGGCGCTGGTGGAGGCGAGCCTGTCCCTGCGCGCCGCGCCGGGCTTTCATGTCGAAGGACTGCATGAACTGACCGTCAGCGTCCCTGCTGCCCTTTGCCGGATAGCAGACCGTCCCGCTCCCCGAACCGGGCGCGACTGTGCCCTGAGCATCCAGCATGCGGTGGCGGTGACCTTGCTTTACGGATCCCCGGGGCTGGCGGCATTCGGCGATGACGCCGCATCGGACCCCGCCATCGTGGCCTTGCGCGCGAAGATCCGGGTGACAGCGATGGGCGATGCTTTGGCGACTGCCATGACCTTGGTGGCAGATACCCTGGATGGACGGCGGCATCTTGCCGTGGGGTCAGAACCCGGCGCACAGCCCATGTCCGACGACGATCTGACGGGCAAGTCTGTCGCGCTTGTATCTGTCGCCTGCCCCGCCGCAGAGGCTCAGCGCCTGATCACCAGGCTGTGGGACGTGGATGGGGTGCCCGACCTGGGGGAGCAGGTTGCGGGCCTTCAATGCAGGGCCCGCCCGGGGGCTACGACACGACAAGAAAAGTCGCGAGGACCGGCGGTGCAGTGACCGCGCGAACGCGAAATGGGGAGGAGAGGACTATGGACCAAAAGGAACGCCGCAAGGCGGTGGCATCGGCTGCGGCTGGCCACATGCTGGAATGGTATGATTTCGGCGTATATGCCTTCGTTGCCACCAATATTGCCATGCAGATATTTCCTTCGGACAATCCGACGGCATCGCTGCTGGCGACATTCGCGGCATTCGGGGTGGGGTTTCTGTCGCGACCGCTGGGAGCGGTCGTCTTGGGGCGCTTTGCCGATGTCAGGGGTCGCAAGGCGGCACTTCTTTTGTCCTTTGGCCTCATGGGTCTTGCCACCGTCGGCCTGGGCCTTGTGCCCACCTATGACCAGATTGGCATCGCTGCGCCGCTTCTGGTGCTGTTGCTGCGCCTGACGCAGGGCTTCTCCGGCGGGGGGGAGTTCGGCCCCTCGGCATCTTACATGGTGTCATGGGCCGGGCCCGGGCGACGCGGTCTTTTCGGCAGCTTCAACCAGATGGGCAGTGCGGTAGGCGCCCTTATGGGGTCGGGCATCGGCTTTGGCCTCAGCGCGGTGCTGACGCCCGAGCAGATGATGAGCTGGGGCTGGCGTGTGCCGTTCCTTTTCGGTGGGCTCTTGTTGCTGGTCGGCCTTTACCTTCGCCGCAATTCGCCCGAGGCACCGGAACAGCACCTGCGGCCGGTGCGGATCGACACGACGGGACAGGTTCCGGAATCCCTCGTAACCAAGGCGGTGCGGCTGTTCATTCTGGCCGGAACCTGGGCTGCCCCCTACTATCTGATCCTGTTCTACATGCCCACCTATGCGCAGCGCGTGCTGGGTATCGACCAGCGCAGCGCCTTGCTTGCCAGCACGCTGATCTTCATCGTCTATACCGCTTGCGTCCCTTTGGTCGGGCATTTGTCCGATGTGATCGGTCGTCGCCGGACGATCCTGATCGGCTGCGCCAGCTGCATCCTGCTTAGCTATCCGGCGTTCCTTTACATGACAACGATGGCCACCTTCGAAGCCTATTTGATTGGCCAGTTTGCCATGTCGATGTCGCTTCTGTTCATCTCGGCCACCTGCCCGACGACAATCGTCGAGCTGTTTCCGCCGCGCCGCATCACCTGGATCAACAGCAGCTACGCGCTGGCCTTGGCCATATTTGGCGGATTTACTCCGATGGCGGTGACCGCGGCGGTGTCGGCAACGGGGTCGCAACTGGCGCCGGTGGCCTTCATCATGGCCAGTTGCGCGATCTGCGCCATCAACGTCTTTGGCATGCGTGAGACCGCATTTCTGCGGGCGGTTCCCGAAGGCGAGGGCCCTGACCAACCCGCGCAGTCACCAGATCTTGCGTCTTCGCTCGCGCGTTAGCCCGAAGCAGAGACGCTGAAAGAACTGGCCCCGCCTTCTTGCGGGGCCAATGCCGAAATTCCCGGGGCAGCATGCAGACCATGAGTGACACCTTCGACTATCTCATCGTAGGCGCCGGATCGGCGGGCTGCGTGCTGGCCAACCGGCTGACCGAGGATGGCAGGATGACAGTTGCCCTGATCGAATCTGGTGGGCGTGACCGCAGCCCCTTGATCCATGTGCCGCTTGGCGTAGCGGGCCTTATCCGCCACCCGCGCCTGAACTGGCTGCACAAGACGGTTCCGCAGCGCCATGCGGCAGGACGCCGGATCGCCATGCCGGCGGGCCGGGTGCTGGGGGGCAGCAGCTCGATCAACGGCATGGTCTACATGCGGGGCCATCCCCTCGATTACGACGACTGGGCGAAAGCGGGCAACGAGGGGTGGTCCTACCGCGAGGTTCTGCCCTACTTCATACGCTCGGAAGACAATCTTACCTGGCGGCATTCCCCTTTCCACGGCACGGGCGGCAATCTCAGGGTCAGCGACCTCCGATCCATCAACGATGTGAGCCGGGCCTTCGTCGCTGCAGGCCTGTCGCTGCAATATCGCCCTTGCGCCGATTTTGCCGGGCCGGACCCCGAAGGCTTCGGCTACCGTCAGGTCACACAGCGCGATGGTCGGCGGGAATCAACGGCACGGGCATTCTACAATCCCGCAGCCCAACGACCGAACCTCACTCTGCGCCTTAGGCAGACGGTGCGGCGATTGGTTTTTCGCGAGGGCCGCGCCGTGGGTGTCGAGGTGGAGCGGGACGGTCAGACCCAGTTCCTGACCGCGCGACGAGAAGTGATCCTGACTGCGGGCGCGATCGGGTCGCCTGTGCTTCTGATGCGTTCCGGCGTAGGATGCGCGGCAGCGCTCGCCTCCAGCGGCATAACACCGGTTCATGATCTGCCGCAGGTTGGACGGAACCTGCAGGACCATGCCGCAGCGTCAATCCAGTTTCGCACCGACCATACTGGCCCCTACGGGATTTCCTGGAAAGTCCTTCCCCGCCTTGCATGGTCCGGAATCGACTACCTTCTGTTCCGTCGCGGGCTTCTCGCGTCCAATGCGCTGGAGGCAGCGGGTTTCATCCGCAGCCGCAATGATCTCGACCGGCCAGACATCCAGTATACATTCATGGCGGGCTCGCGCAGTGCGAATGGCCGAATCGGGCGCGGGCACGGCTATGGTGCCTCTGTTATCCTGCTACGGCCTGGCAGCCGAGGGGAGATAACGCTGGATCCCCAAAGTCACGCGCCCTTGATCGACCCGCGGTTCTTCGAGGACGATACCGATATTGACGCCCTGGTTCGCGGTATCCGTATTGCGCGGCGCATCTTTGCGGCAGAGGCGTTCAACGAATATGCTGGACGTGAAATCCAGCCCGGGCCGGATGTATTGGCGGACGAGGCGATAGCCGACTACATCCGCAATACCAGCGCAACGGCATTTCACCCGGTTGGCACCTGTCGAATGGGCCCTGACACAGGTTCCGTCGTCGATCCTCAGCTGCGGGTCCGCGGTCTCTCGGGGTTGCGAATTGCCGATGCCTCGGTGATGCCGAACATCGTATCGGGAAATACAAACGCGCCTACGATCATGATCGCGGAAAAGGCGTCAGATATGATCATGGGACGGCCTGCATTGGTCGCTGATGCGAAATCATCGACCACGGCATTCTGCCCTTTTTGACGAAATCCGCAATCAGAGCATAGAAGGCGCCATAGCGAAGTCCGGGCTCTCCGATTGGCGGGCCTCGAAGGAATGCTGTCTGTCGGCATTGCGGTCCTCCCAGGTATAGCGCCCATGCCTCATAAGAATTGGAGTAACTGATCCGCTTGCGCCATTTTTGAATTTAGGGAGAGAGGGAAGTGGAATGCCGGCAAAAGTCAGTCAAAATTTGCCACGAACCGTCATCGTGGCAGGTGGCGCTCACGGAATTGGCGCGGCCTGCGCCGAACTGATCAGCCAAGATGGAAGTCATGTCGTCATTTGCGACAAGGACTTTCAGGCGGCCGAAGCGCTTGCAAAACGAATTGGCGGAAGCGCCCACTTTGCAGATCTTGCCGATACCGCCAGTATAGACTTGTTCCTTGACATTGTTCGCAAGGGTCATGCCCCTATCGACAGCCTCATAATCTGTGCTGGAATTCTTGGTGGAGAAACTGATCCGATTGAGGTCTGGGGGTCTGGTTGGATTCAGAATTGGAACACCTACTTCGAGGTCAATGTTCGCGGAACTTTTCAGCTTGCTCGGGGGATCGGGTGCGATATGGCCCGTCGCGGGCGGGGTAGTATCGTGGCCATGGCATCTGTGACGGGGGCGAGGTCAACACCACTTCACGCATATGGAACCTCAAAGGCCGCCGTTATTCAGATTGCAAGAAATCTCGCTGCAGAGTGGGGGCCATCAAACGTTCGGGTAAACTCCATTTCTCCGGGCTATGTAATGACTGATGGTTTGAAGCATCTGATCGAAACTGGTCAGAGGGATCCCGCTAGAATTGCCGCCAGCGCAGTCATGAGACGAGTGATCCAGCCAGAGGAAATTGCTCAAGTCGCAAGATTTCTCATCGGAGACGAATCCTCGGGAATCACCGGTGTCGACATTCCTGTGGACGCAGGCTGGCTACTTGCAGGCTCATGGATGCAATACGGCGGCTTTTCCGAAGACAGAAGGTGCCTAGTCGATCGAAACGAATAAAGGGAGGAAGAAAATGAAATACTTGATCAGCACGGTTTTCGCCGTCGCCTTCGCGACGACTGCTGCAGCCGAAACCATCAAGATCGGTGTTCTGACAGATATGTCGGGCCCGTTGAGCGATTACTCCGGCCCAGGATCGGCACTGGCGGCCCGGATGGCGGTGGAAGATTTCGCCAAGGAGAACTCCGAGATCACGGTAGAAATCGTGACTGCCGACACGCAGAACAAGGCCGATGTCGCAGGGTCGATCGGTCGCCGCTGGTTTGACCAGGAGGAGGTCGACGTGATTGTCGATGTGCCTGGGTCCGCAATTGTCCTGGCACTTTCACAGATTGCACTTGAAAAGAACAAGGTAATTCTGTCGACGTCGTCCTCTTCCTCACGGATTACGGGGTCTGAATGCAGCCCCAATACCCTCAACTGGACCTACAGTACATGGGCGCTGGCGAATGGAACCGGCCGCGCCGTGGTCGAGCAGGGCGGAGACAGCTGGTTCTTCCTGACTCAGGATCAAGAGTACGGCCGTGACGTCCAGGCTGCAACGACGCGCGTGATCGAAGCCAGTGGCGGAACGGTACTCGGCTCGGTAAACCACCCGCTCGGCGTGGCAGACTTTTCTTCCTACCTTTTGCAAGCGCAAGCTTCGGGTGCGAAGGTGATTGGTCTGGCGAGTGCCGCTGCAGATACAATCAATGCGATCAAGCAGGCAAACGAATTCGGTATCGTGGTTTCGGGCCAAAAACTTGCGACACTGGTCCTTTTCATTACCGATGTACATGCCCTTGGCCTGAATGCTGCACAGGGGCTGCAATCAACGACTGCATTCTACTGGGATATGAACGACGATACGCGCGCATTTGCCGAGCGATTCGCGGATGCGCACAACGGGGCCAAACCCAGCCAGGTTCAGGCGGCGGTCTACTCCTCTGTTCTGGCGTATCTGCGCTCTGCGGGACAGTTGGGCAGTGCGGAAGATGGCAAAGCGGTGCTCGCAGGAATTCGCGAAATCGGTTGGTTCGAGGATCCGCTTTTTGGAAATTCCCGGCTACGGGCCGATGGCACTGTCGAGCATGCGATGTATCTCGCGGAGGTCAAATCTCCGGAGCGGTCACAGGGCCCATGGGATTATTACGAGATCCTCCAGACCATCCCCGCAGAGGAGGCGTTTCAGCCTGAATCTGAAACAAACTGCCCCTTGAACAACTGACCGGCCGGTACCCATGACCATCCTCACGCATCAAAGTCAGGAGCCCCTCAGGGGGGGGCTCCAATTGGGCGAGGATTGCGAGCTTGAAGTTCGCAATCTCTCCTGCCAGTTCGGCAGCTTCAAGGCTGTCGACGATGTCAGCCTAAGGGTTCGGCGAGGCTCGATCCACGCGCTGATTGGGCCGAACGGGGCTGGAAAAACCACCTGTTTCAACCTCATCACCAGGTATCTGACGCCGACGAGTGGAAACATCATCTTCCGGGGCGAGGATATTACAAGCAAGAGCCCATCGCAAATTGCGGATCGTGGTCTTGTTCGCTCGTTCCAGATTTGCTCGGTCTTCCAGAGCATGACCGTTCTGGAAAATGTCTGCCTCGCGCTTCAGCGAAAGACAGGAGATCAGTATGCGTTCTGGCGGTCCAAGAAGTCGCTGAAGAATCTGCATGAAACCGCCGTGTCATATATAGAGCCGGTTGGCCTTCTGCCTTGGCTGCACAAACCCGCTTCGGACTTGTCCTATGGGCGAAAGCGCGCCTTGGAGTTTTCGGTGACCATGGCTCTAGAGCCCAAAATGATGCTTCTAGATGAGCCATTCGCGGGAATGGGACATGAAGATATTGGTGGAGTTGCCGCGCTGATCCAGGCCGAGGCCAAGGACCGTACGATTTTGATTGTGGAACACAATCTTTCGGTCGTTCAGAGCCTGTGTGACCGCGTCACGGTTCTTGTCCGTGGAAAGGTGGCTGCCGAGGGCGACTACAAGAGCGTCTCGCAGAACGATCAGGTTGTTCGGGCCTATCTGGGAGTTGATCCATGACTGCAGACACCTACAGTTTGGTCAAGCCAGCGCTTGAGTTGCGCAATCTGTCGGCTTGGTATGGGGAAAGCCGTGCGCTCTATGATGTTTCGCTCGACGTAAAGCCGGGCGGTGTCGTCTCGCTTTTGGGACGCAACGGCGCCGGAAAGACGACAATCGTCAAATCGATTATGGGCCTGATGAACCGCCGGGAGGGCAGTGTTCGATTTGAAAACAGGGAGACCATCGGGCTCTCCCCAAGAAAGATTGCCCTCCTTGGAATTGGGCTTGTGCCGGAGGAGCGCGGAATATTTGGCACTCTGACCGTGCAAGAGAACCTGATGTTGCCGCCGGTCGTGCGAGATGGCGGGATGACACTGGAGCGCATTTTTGATCTTTTTCCGAATGTTCGCGCAAGATTGACCGCGGCAGGAAATGCACTTTCCGGCGGTGAACAACAGATGCTGGCAATTGCCCGAATACTTCGCACTGGAGCTAGAGCGATACTTCTGGACGAGCCCACTGAAGGGCTGGCGCCGGTAATTGTACAGCAAATTCGCAAGACGATCGAGAGCATGAAGGAGATGGGCTTCACCATACTTCTTGTGGAACAAAATTTCGACTTCGCGGCGCGGGTCTCCGATGCTTTTGTGGTCATCGAGAACGGTCGTGTGGTGGACAGGCTTGAGGGGCCACTCGGCAGCGCTGAGATCGAAAGCGTCAGGCGGTTTCTGAGTGTATGACAATCTAAATAAACCGGGAGGGTGGCTTTGTCATTTCAACTTTTGGCGGGACAGCTTGTACTTGGTCTGATCAATGGATCCTTTTATGCGCTGCTGAGTCTGGGCTTGGCAATCATATTCGGAATCCTGAACATCGCGAACTTTGCGCATGGCGCGCAATACATGTTCGGGGCCATGCTTGCCTGGGGCCTGCTGGAATACGCAGGCATCGGTTACTGGTATGCGTTGCCACTGGTCTTCCTTGGGGCGGGGCTTCTTGGCCTTCTGACTGAGGCCATATTCATCCGAAGAATGTATCACGTTGACCCACTCTATGGGATTCTCTTGACCTTCGGCATCACACTGATGATGCAGGGAGTATTCCGAAATTACTACGGTGTGTCCGGGTTGCCCTACAGCGTGCCGGCCTCCCTGTCCGGGTCGTGGAACCTTGGGGTGATGTACCTGCCGATCTACCGTGTCTGGGTCATTGTGGCGGCAGTCGTTATCTGTTTCCTGACTTGGTACACCATAGAGAAAACCCGGATCGGGGCCAATCTTCGTGCTGCAACGGAGAATCCAACTCTGGCAGAGGCTTTCGGCTTGAACGTCCCGCTTCTGAAGGCAGCGGCTTATGCTGGTGGAGTTGGCCTTGCCGGCCTGGCAGGAGCTTTTGCCGCACCGGTTTATTCAGTCAACCCGATGATGGGGTCCGAGATCGTGATTGTTGCCTTTGCGGTGGTGGTGATTGGCGGAATGGGTTCGATCAAAGGTGCGATCATTGCCGGATTTTCGATGGGTGCGCTGGAGGGTCTTGCAAAGGTGTTCTGGCCGGAATTCTCGGCAATGGTCATCTATATCGTCATGGTCGCGGTTATCCTTTACCGGCCCGGGGTTGATATTTTTGGACGAAAGGTTTGAAAGACATGACATATCCGGCGGGTCGAATCCATGCGGTGCTGTTTGTAATTCTTTGTGGACTGGTGCTGCTCTTGCCCTTTGTGGTATACAAGATCCTTCTCATGAAGATCATGTGTTTCGCCATTTTTGCGATGGCGTTCAACCTCTTGTTGGGTTTCGGGGGGTTGATGTCTTTTGGCCATGCGGCATTTTTCGGCTTAGGTTCCTACATGGCGGCGCATGGCGCGAAGGAGCTTGGGTTTTCGGCGATTGAGTCGGTTGTTTTTGCGATGGTGTTGTCCGGGCTTCTTGGTTTGATTTTCGGATGGATCGCATTGAAGCGTCAGGGCATATACTTTGCTATGATTTCTCTGGCGCTGGCACAGCTCGTCTTTTATGCGATTTGGCGGGCAGATTTTGCGGGGGGCGAGAACGGGATTCAAGCAGTGCCAAGAGGAATGTTTCTGGGCATGGTCGATCTGTCCAATGACTGGAACATCTATGTGCTTTTCACGCTGATCTTTCTTGGCTGCACGCTTTTGGTCTACCGTATCGTCCATTCCCCGTTTGGTCAGATAGTCAAGGGTATCCGTGACAACGAGGCGCGGGCGATCTCGATCGGCTATGACACCGCGCGTTTCAAGCTGATCCTGTTCGTTCTTTCGGCGACGCTTTCGGGGCTGGGTGGCGGTCTCAAGGCCATTGTCCTGCAGTTTGCGACGCTGACGGATGTTCATTGGGTGACCTCGGGTGAAGTGGTTCTGATGGTGCTGGTCGGCGGGATTGGCACCCTGGCCGGGCCGATCGTCGGCGCAGCGATCATGGTGGTTGTGCATGACTACCTCGCCTGGCTTGGGCCATGGGTCATGGTCGTCCAGGGGTCTATCTTCATCCTTACCGTTCTGCTGTTCCGTCAGGGGATCATTGGGACAATCGGACGCAAGCTGGGGATAAGCCTGTGATGCAGGTCTTCGGTGCGGCGTCTGCTATTCGAAACGAGGCGAAATATGCAGGTTGATCTGGCGGGACGTTCCGCGGTCGTGACTGGGGCGGGGGGCGGCATAGGGCGCAGCGTCGCACTTAGGCTAGCCGCTTCTGGTGCGAAAGTAGCGGTGGTGGATATCAATGAAGCTGCGGCGACCGACGTCGCCGCAGAGATTGCATCCCGCGGCGGCACGGTGATGGCGTATGGTTTGGACGTGGGCGACCGTGCCGCTTACCAGGCTGCAGGACAGGCAATCGCAACCCGGTTCTCGGGGGTCGACATCCTGGTGTCCTGTGCGATCTGGATCAACTATCGGCCTTTTGGCCAGCTGGATGACGAGACGCTGGATCGCATTCTTCGAGTGGGGATCAGTGGCAGCCTTTGGGGTATCCAGATGGTGCAGGCCCATTGCAACCGGATGCGGGGAGCGTCGGTGATCAACCTCAGCTCGCCCTCGGTCCGCTTCGGAATTCCGGGTGCCACGGGATATACAGCAGCCAAGGCGGCCATTGATGCGGTCACCCGGCAACTGGCGGTGGAACTGGGGCCAGAAGGTATTCGTGTGAATGCGATTTCGCCGGGGACGACGCTAACCCCCGGGACAAGTGTGGTGCTGGATGCTGATGGCTTTCAGCGCCGTGTTGACCGAACACCTCTGGGTAGGCTGTGCAAGGGTGAGGATGTTGCCGACGCTGCAGCCTTTCTGGCGTCGGATGCAAGCAGGTTCATCACCGGCCAGACAATCTGTGTAGACGGTGGGCTTTCAATCTCCGGGCCTTCGGGGCTGGCCCCGGCCAAGCCATGACGATGCGCGGACAGAAAGGTTCCACCGGTCCGCCTACATGCCTTTTCACCGCTGATCCCGTTTCACTCCGCACCGAGCGATGCCCACGAAATTGCAGAGCCTGACATGGACCGCCTTTCCATCATGCAGACCGCCTTGCGCGCCGCGCAGGATATCCCTGACCTGGGCATCGGGTGTTCCGAGATGGTGGCAAGACCGGCGTTGGCCCTGTCGCCGGTCCTTTACAGGGAAGATGGCCTGCGCGTCTGTGGCGACCCACCGTTTGCAGGACGGAAGGGCTGCGGACTTTCCAATGCGAGAGAAAGGGCACAGTTGTGATGACGACCGACCACATTGCCGGGAAGGGCAAGGCCAGGCAGCCAGATCGCGGAAATCTGCTTCTGACGGGGTTGACCAGCGCCACGCGGCTAGACAGTTCGCTTTGTGTCGTTGACGTGCCGCGGGAGCGGTTCGTCCCGAGCGAGAAACCAACGGCGATGCCGTTCGAAGCCTTGCGGCCCCGGGCAAAGCTGCATGCGGATAGCGCCCTGGTCGATCTGGAGTTTGGCAATGTCTGATGTCTTTATCTGCGACTACATCCGGACCCCCATCGGCCGGTTTGGTGGTTCGCTCTCTTCCATACGCGCCGACGACCTGGGTGCTGTGCCATTGCAGGCCCTTGTTGCGCGCAACGCGGGGGTGGACTGGACAGCGGTGGACGATGTGATCTTCGGCTGCGCCAATCAGGCGGGCGAAGACAATCGCGACGTCGCGCGCATGTCGCTCTTGCTTGCGGGGCTGCCAGAGTCGGTAGGCGGCACCACGATTAACCGGCTATGCGGCTCGGGCATGGACGCGGTGTTGACGGCGGCGCGGGCGATCCGCGCGGGCGAGGCAAGCTTGATGATCGCGGGCGGGGTCGAGAGCATGTCGCGCGCACCCTTTGTCATGCCCAAATCGGACAAGGCGTTCTCCCGGCGGGCAGAACTTCATGACACGACTATCGGCTGGCGTTTCATCAACCCGCTGATGCAGGCAGTCTACGGCATCGACTCGATGCCCGAGACCGGCGAAAACGTGGCCGAAGACTTCGCGATCAGTCGCGCTGATCAGGATGCCTTTGCCCTGCGCTCGCAGGTCAAGGCAGCAGCGGCGCGGGACAGCGGAAGGCTGGCGCTGGAGATAGCGCCCGTCGCGATCCCGCAGCGAAGGGGGGCTGCGGAGGTGGTGGATTGTGATGAACATCCCCGCGACTCGACGATTGAGGCGTTGGCCGCGCTGCCGGCGCCGTTCCGCAAGGGCGGCACGGTGACTGCCGGCAATTCCAGCGGCGTGAGTGACGGCGCGGCCGCACTGATCCTCGCCTCGGCCGGGGGTGCGGCGAAGCATGGGCTGACGCCGATTGCCCGCGTGCTTGGCGGTGCGGTTGCAGGCGTTGCCCCCAGGATCATGGGCATCGGCCCTGCACCAGCCTCGGAGCGGCTCATGGCGCGGCTGGGTCTTGGCATTTCCGATTTCGACGTCATAGAACTGAACGAGGCTTTCGCGTCGCAGGGCCTGGCCACGCTGCGACGGCTAGGTGTAGGTGACGACGATCCGCGGGTGAACCCGAACGGTGGGGCCATAGCCCTCGGTCACCCGCTGGGCATGTCGGGCGCACGGATTACGGGGACGGCGGCGCTGGAATTGCACCTGAACAGGGGTAGGCGGTCCCTCTCCACCATGTGCGTCGGCGTGGGGCAGGGGATCGCGCTCGCGCTGGAAAGAGTCTAAAGCAACCGGACGTTGCCGGAAGAGCCCGGATACCGGCGCGAAAACATATAGTTAGACGGGGTTTACGCCGACTTGCACGACGCACAGGGGAACTTGCATAAGCCGCATTATCGGATATCTCCGCCCCGATCCGGGCAGGGGCGGCGTTGCGGAGACCGCCCGGAGAGGCAGCGTTTAAACCACTGATAAACGGCGGATAATTGGCCGTGCAAGACACAGATGCAGCGCGCAAGGCACGGAAATGAGGGCGCGGAACATGCAACATCTGCCGCAAGTTCCACTGGGCAGTTGCATGTTAGGGAAAGTCTTTTGAAAACAACAGAGTGGCGTCTAACTGCTGTATGGCATGTCCGTGTCAACATGCAACTGATTTTGGCGAAAGCGGCCCGCAGCTTTCGTTCGCCGGTCGTCGGTGCCGGTCGCTAAACCGCACGAGAGGCACCTCGAGGCGGTGCGTCCGATCAACTTACTGGGGCAGACTCCGCCGGAATTAGTCGGCGGCATTTGCCTGGACACGATCTCGTAGTTCTCGCGAGAGTCGAACCGACAAGTACGGTTCGATCACCAAAAGGAGCTTGGCGAAACGTGAACAAGGCGGACGAGTCGTGGCCAAGGCCGCCTCGACCAACGGGCGGGCCAGTTGCGGATTCTTGAGGCGGAAGCTTTGGCGGTTGAGGGCCTCGCGCCACGAACGTTCGAGCCAATCGGCTGCGTGCGAGACCACCTCTCCGGCGATCGGGTTATTGTCGTTCTCGACCAGGCGCAGGGTGATAAGGAAAAGCTGGTCGATGGCCGGTACCGAGCTATTCTCAACAGACTGGGCGACGGAAAGCGCAACAGAGAGAAAGTCCTCAATTGGCCGCGCCTTTGACAAGTCGCGAATGTTTCCGACCTGTTCGGGGGAGAAAACGGGCCGCGAGGCGGAAGCGATTGTCTGCAGCAGGATCGACGCTTCTGCTGCATTGCCTCGAAGGGACATTCGAATGAAGACTGCTAGGGGGTAGACGGTATAGTTGTGCCGAACAGCAGCGAACGCGACTTCTGACAAAATCGGCACCCGACCTCGCGAGAAATTGAAGTCGTCACCAATGGGCCGGGCACCATCTAGTGTACTTAAGGCCGCCTCGACATCAATCACCCGAGCAAGAGCTTCACCGATAAGCTGCCCGTTCTCATTGCGGATGGCGGCGCGAAGTTGAGTGACGGGCCTGCTCAGCTCGAGCTCGAAGAGCGCGCGAGCATCCCAGTTTGGTTTGTCGATCGCGCGTCCAATTCCGTGATCCACTCCCAAGAGTGCCTCGAGGTCAGCCAACATGTACCACAGCACCTCCACTGGTCCGCTCTTCGTCGTAAGCAGATCTTGGTGCTTTGCTGAGTTGCTGTTGGCACCCGCGACCATCGATAGCCGGAGCTCGCCGGTCCCACCCTTAGTCCCAAAAAGCTCCATCCGTGCCCATACCACAGTATGGCCAAAGAGCTTCCGGAGTGCGACGTCGTCGAACTCGTTGTTGGTGCGTCGAGTATCGATGAGGGGCAGGGCCTCTGCGAGCAGCGCCAGCACTGCAGGCCCTCGGCCTGCAAAAACATGCTGAACCGCAGCGTCCGCGAGAAGGCCGGCAGCCATGTTGGCCATAGACGGTAGAGCGACAGCCCCCGCGTTGCGCGCAGCACGCTCGAACAGACGCGCTGCCTCTTCATTCTGGCCGAGGTTCGCGAGTCCAACCGCAAGTTCGCGCTGGAAGTGCGCCAGTTCGATCGCTCCGAATTCGACAGCCTCCTCAAGCCGCATGCCGATCGCCAACTGTTCGGGATAGCGGTGGGCGTGAAAATGGATGCGCGAGAGGGCGCGCAGGAGTCGGACATTGCCGGGATGCCGCGCCAAGGCTCCCTCGACGACGGCCAATGCGGCGGCGCCTTTACCTAGATCCTCGTCAAGGATTATGGCCGCAGTCTCGACCGCCCCTAACATAAAGCCGACCTCTTCCTGGCGGTCTAGCAGTTCAGCGAGGCGCAAATATTCCTGTGCGAGCGACTCGGTGCCCCTCTCCCCCTTCTTGAAGAGCGTCATCCAGGGCCCGCGCACCGCGAGTTCGTCGTTAATGAACTCTGCTGGGAGGGTAGCCAACAGGGTCATCCGTTCTGCTTCGGTACGTCGTTTCAGCGCCTCGAAGGTGCGGATCAGGGCCGCAACAGATTTGGCTTGACCGAGTTGGAGCTGGAAGAAGAAGGCTGCTGCGCGGTTACCAATTGGCGCGTCGGCTGAGGCCGCAGGTAGATCGTCCAAAGCTATCGGTGAGACTGCCATCAAATCACCGAAAACAAGACAAGCGTCGGGCAGATCGGTGAGAACCTCAATCGCTCCTTCGAGTCCAAGCAGTTTCCACAATACGTACAAATGAAGAGAGTCAGCGCCTTTAACTTCGGAGTCACTGAAGGTCTCATGCGGGATGGCGGAAAGCTCTTCGTGGAAAAGGCCCCACGCAGTCCTGAGTTTTTCCGTTTGTCCGCTCGCCGCTAGTAGGAGTAACTGGGCGCTTCTAACGATGGCATGGAGCGGGGTGGGGTTGGGAAACTGACCAGTGAGCGAAGTGTAGTGGCAAAAAACCGTTGACGACTCGGCCAACATCTGAAGATCGGCGTGCGGTGCGCTCAGCACGGCGAAAGCAGCCAAGGTCAACGACCGTTCTTCACGTCCGAGCAGCGCATAAGTGAAGATAGGATCGAGTTTATCCGCTCGCAGAGACTTCCGAGCAGTGTGATCTCGGGCCGCCGCAGCATGGAGGGCTGTGATTTCCTCTTTTGGCAGCATGGCTTCCGCTGACCCGCGGATAAGCGGTGACGCGCGGAACTCGTCATTTCCGACGCGTTCGATCCAAGGGCCTAGCAGCCGATCAAATGCTTCGCCTGGTCGAGCAACTGGCGGTGACGGTCGCGCGAGCGCCAATACGGTTTGCCGATCAAACACACCGATAAGGAGCGAAAGCCGATACAGCAGGTCTCGCGCGCCCTCTGGGATTTCTCCCATGATCCTGCGCCGCGTATCGTCCAGGACTTCTCGCGTCGCTGCGTCGTGGCCCAAAAGGGCCGCGAGGCTCCTGAACTCCGATTCCGGCCATCCCCGCTCGGCGAGTCCAAGCGCCAAGGCATGTGCAAGTTGGGGGTGACCACCCGAGCTTGCAATATGGATGTATCGGCCCCAATCGTTCGGATTACCGCCAAGGAGAGCGACCAGTTGCTCGATCTCTGCTTCTGACAACGCACCCAACTCGATACAGGCGTTGGTCGCCAAACCGCAGCTTCGCAACATCGTTAAATTGGGGCGGGACGAGCCTGTTAAAAGGATCTTTGCCCCTTTCCGCGTAAGCAGTTGAATAGTCTCTGCGAGAGCGCCCGCAACAGCCGCGTCGTGGATGTGCTCGACGTCGTCGAGCACCGCCCCGGCAATACCTTGAACCGTGGCCTCTGCGCCGGCCCGCCTGAGCTGTGTAATGGTGTCGGAGGGCCCGAGTCCCCTCAGACGCAAGGTGCCCCAAGGTCCTCCCACCAACTTGGCGGCGCGCATTGCCAGAGTGGACTTCCCGTGCCCAGTAGCGCCCACCAACCAAGCGCCTCCACCTTGGGCGAGGCTTTCTATGACCGCGGTGAGTGGGGCCTGCCGATCGGGGAGCTCTGGAAACGTCGGGACGGCCGCGAGACTAAGCGCAGATGGTCGAGCGACAGGCATCCCATCGTAGGACGTTCCGAAAGTGCTTGCAAAGGCCGTCAACGCCCCCCGCGGCAGGCTGACATGCGTTAATCCCTCGAACAACTCAAGGAAGTCAGCTCGGTTCAATCGGCGGTCCTCGGGTGTGGCGCTAGCTGAGCGCTCGAAAACTTGCGTTAATATCGCGCCTACGGTTCCCGAGCTCGCACTCGGGGAAACCCCGAAAGTGTAACCGTGTTCGATGAGGAGTTGATCTAGTCGCCGCCGTTGCTCTTCTTGGCCAAGTGCCTCTGTGACCCAGTCGATACGTCGCAGTAGGTCCTCGCGCACTCTTTCGTCACACGCCTCGCGCAAGAAGTCGTGGGCAAGGGAGCCAAGAGGCATAGCCAAGAGGCGGTCGCGAAGGGGCTGGAGAGGAACCGCAGGCCCAGCGGCTTCTCGCCAGTAGGTCAAGCCAGCCACCCCGCGAACGCGATGGTTTTCGTTACGTTCCATCCCAATCGCGGAGGTCGTTAGGTACCGGATCGTCACAATCCGGTCGGGATTGCGGGCCTGTAGATCGAACAGGCTGTTGATCGTCTCTAGTACGCTGGGAGAGTTAGTGGTGACCGACTCCGAGGTGTGTTTGACCTGCACGCCGTGCAGCGCATCCTGCGCGGCAACTGCGAAGTCCTCAGCAACCTCAAGATGGAGGTCCTCGTCAGGCCAGAGCGAGACCCAAGCAATCGCGGCTGTGGTCACTTGGTAGAGGAACCCCGCCATGGCTGGGACGGCCGTTCGGCGTGGGTCCCCGTGAACATGCTCATTCAATCGTCCAACCTCACACGTAGTCGGCACACACTTTGTGCAGATAGCCGCCTCAATCCCTGGTCGTATGGCCCCACCACATCACTCGTCCGATGATGTTGAGGCTTTCGATTTTGCTGCCGGTCAGAACTTCGGGGCTAAAGGCCGGGTTGTCTGACATCAACATGACCAACCCCGGCTCGGGGCGCTCGATGCGCTTGATGCGGGCTTGGCCGTCCTGGAGCAGCGCGTAGATGGGTGGGGGCCGCCGACTATGTTCTGACCTTGCCCGCACTGGCGCCTCTGTTTTGGAGCGGTCGATTAAGACGAGGTCACCATCATGGATGCAGGGGTTCATGCTGTCCCCCTGGGCGCGGGCGAGCACAGAGTTGGAAGCCGACACACCGATCCGGGTCAGCCAGTCTCGGCGGAAGGCCAAATGGCTGATCACGGCTTCGGCTGCGTTGTTTGCGCCAGAACCCGCGGCAAGAGTAGCATCGTACAAAGGGATGTTGGCGAACTCTGCCCCGTCCAGGTCCATCGTAGAAACGGTGCCTGTCTCACGAGGCGGGCCGAAGTAGCACTCTAAGCCCAGAACATCCGCAAGTCGCTCAAGAGCTTGGAAAGAGTAGCGTTTATCGTCAGAGCGCGCTGATCTCATGTTTTTGATGAGGGCATAGTTGCCCACAGCAAGCTTTGACGCGGCAGCGTCTGACAAGCTCTTTTTAGCCAAGGCTTCGTCGATGATCGATAGAATCGGGTCCATCGAGTTTTTTTAGCCTAAATGGGCTAAATCGACAAGACATAGCCAAATAGGGCTTTACCAGTAAGGCTCATTTTGGCTAATTTGGGGCATGGACCAGCGACACGCCCTCATCACACTCGCAGAAACGCTCGCCTCTCATGAAGGGGTGACACACTTCGCGATTTCCTACCGCGCCCTCGGCAAGGGCGATTTCTTCAAGAAAATGAAGGATCACGGGGCTGATTGCCGCACTACGACGGCGGCAAAGCTTATGCGTTTCTTCGATCAGGCGTGGCCTGCCGACCTTGAGTGGCCCCCTGACATCCCCCGCCCCCCGAAAACCAACCAGGCCGCATGACGCGGGCCGGGACGACATTTCACCAGCAAAGGACATCCCCATGAAAACCTACGCGAAATCCGATCTGGTCGCCGAACTGGCGCTGGAGCATGAGATGACCCAGGTCGAGGCCCGCCGTGTGCTGGACACGGCGTTGCGGCTGATCAGCATGCCGTGGCGGGCGCTGCCGTTGCCGTGGGCGTGCCGTTGGTCTCGATGTGGCTGAATGCGGGCTCGGGGGCGGATGACCTTGGCAAGCGCCTTGGGGCGCTGGATGAATCGCTCAGCAGCTACATTGGCTATGCTGAACTGTCGGCACAGAAGACGGCTGACCTGACAGAGAAGTTCGGACAGTTTGCGGGGCAGGTGCGTGGTTTTTCTACCTACCTTGCAAGCGTGACACTTGGCCAGACATTCGACGATCTCAGGGCCTCCATTGATCCGCTGAAAGCAGGTTTGAAGGATGTCGAGGCAGCAGCGCGGGGTGTGGCGGAGGCGCGAGCCGCCATTTCCGCTATTCCTGAAGATGATCCGTGGGCACTTCTGAACGCCCAAGACGCCTTGGCACTGTTTGAGGGAGAACTCGACGAGGCTGCCAAGCGCATGGGCCTGCTCCCAGAGCAGGCGCTGGCTCTTGCTGCGGCCATGGATGAAGTCGGCAAGGCAGCGAATTCACCAGAAGATATCGCTATCCGAGCAGGTGAAGCTCTTGCTGTTATCCAGCAGATCGCGCGCGACGGCCTCCAGCTCCCTGCGCCACTTAGGGAGGCGGCTGCGGCGCTGGAGGAAATGCAGCGTCGCGGGGCAGAAGCGAATGTCGAATTCGAGAGGATGCCAACAATCCTTGGCTCTGCCATTGATGCGGCCAATGCCGTGGCGGGGTCTGTCGGCGGGATAGGAGACGCGGCCCTCCGCGCGGCCGGCAACCTCTCTGTCATGGCAACCCGCATCTGGGAAGCTGCACGGGCGAGGGTGGCTTCGGCGACATGGGTTGACAACGATACCGGGGGCCTTGCATCGCAATATCGCCTCTACGGTCAAGGCAGGGTAGAAGGCGACAGGTTGGCCCGCGAGAGCGGCGACCTCTACGGCAACCGACCGATCCTGCCTGTCGTTGCGCCAGCGAGTGGCCGGGGTGGCGCGGGCGGCGGGGGCGGTGGCGGTGCTGGCCTTGGCGCTGTGTCCACCATCAAGGACGAACTCGCCCGGCTGAAACCGTCCTACGCGGCGGATGTGGCGGCGGCGGAGGCGTGGCGCGACAAGGCGCTGGCCTCGCTGAAGAAGGCGCAGGCCGGATACGCGACCTTCGCGGCCGATGTGGAGACGATCTTTCAGGAACGCATGGCCAAGGCCTATGAGGCCGACCTGAAGCGGCGCGACGACTGGCAGTCGGGGGTGCAGCGGGCGCTGATCGAGATCAACAAGGATCAGCTGAGCTGGGCCGATGTCTCGGAAAACATCGTCACCAAATGGTCGTCGGGCATGGAGGATGCCTTCGTGGCGATGGGGCGCACCGGCAAGTTCGAGGTGGGCAGCCTGGTGGATTATGTGCAGGAGCAGTTCGCGCGGCTGGCCTTCCAGCAGGTGATCCAGCCCGGGCTGAACTCCATCTTCGGGGCAATCACCGGGGCCCTTGGCATTGGTGGCCCCAGTGCGGCCGGCGCGGCGGCTGCGTCGATTTCCACCAATCACACCGGATCGCCTGGGGTGCAGCGCACCTATGCGCTGGGTCGGGCGGGCGGCGACCGGATGCGGCCCGATGAACGGCTGACCATGATGCGGCGGGGTGAGGAGATCATGACCGCCCGGGCACTGGAGAATGCGGGCGCGCTGATCTCGGCCATGACGGCGGTGGCGGCGTCGGCGGCATCGGGGCAGCCTGCAGGCAGCACCATCGTGATCCAGCCGATGAACAACAGCTCGGTCCCGCTGCAAATGGAGGTCGAGGAACGCACCGACGAGCGGGGCCGTCAGCATTATGTCATGGCGGTGTCGGATGCTGTGGCCACAGGGCTGCGCGCGCCGGGCGGCAAGGCCCGCCGCACGCTGAAGGCCGATTTCGGGATCGACCGGCAGGGCTCGGTGCTGCGATGACCTATCCCCAATGGCCCGGCGAGCTGACCAAATTCGAACGTTCCGGCTGGCAGATGCAGCTGCAGGACGCGCGGCAACGCCGCCAGTCCGATGCCGGGCCGCCCGGCTACCGGCGCAGGTTTTCCGCAGCGGCGCGGATGGTGGCGGCCTCGCTGATCGTGGACCAGAACGAGCGGGCGATTTTCGACCGGTTCTATGCCGTCACGGTCGCGCAGGGCGCGCGGATGTTCTGGATGCCGGATCCCACCACGGACGGCCAGCCCCTGCTGATGCCGGACGGCACACCGCTGCTGACCGGGGCGGGCGAGCCCTTGCTGATCGCCCGGCGCTGGCTGGTGCTGTTCGGAGATCCGCCCCCGGCCGAGACCATCCATCAGCAGGTGCAATACCGCAAATCCTTCAGCCTGGTGGTGCTGCCATGAGACGTGTTTCCCTCAATGCCCGGATGATGCAGGACGCCGTGGCCTCGGAAGAGCTGTATGTCGTGCTGTTCGAGATCGAACATCCGGATCTGGAGGCCGCGATCCGGCTCTCGACCGACAATGCGGAGGTCGTGCAGGACGAACCCCGCATCTATGGCACCCGGTCAAGCTGGCGCGGGGCCAACCCGGGGACCCAGCCCTTCTGGTGGATCATCGCCTCCGCCCTTCTGCCCTCGGACATGGAGGATGCGCCCGCCACCGCCACGGTGATCATCGAGACGGTCGATCAGGAGATGGCGACGCTGCTGCGCAGCTTCACCACGCCCGCCACGGTGCATCTGGCGGTGGTGCTGGCCTCCAGCCCATCGGTCATCGAGGCCGAATACAGCGACCTGATGATCACCACCTCCGACATCGGCGAGGAGATCACCCTGACCATCAGCCGCGAGGAGATCGAGCAGGAATATTATCCCATGGGCCGCATGACGCGCGACCACTTTCCGGGGCTGCATCTGTGAAGCCGCTCTGGAGCAACGATTTCATCGGCCTGCCCTATCTGGCCTTCGGGCGCAGCAGGGCGGGGTGCGACTGCTGGGGGCTGGCCTGCGTGATCCATGCCGAGCTGACCGGCATCCGCCTGCCGGATTATCTGGGCTATGGATCGGTGGATGAGCATGCCGAGATTGCCGCGCTGATCGGCGGGGCGCAGGCCTCGCCGCTGTGGCGGCCGGTCAGTCTGGACGAAGCGCAGGCGCTGGATGTCGTCGTGTTCCGCCGCGGGCGGCATGCCACCCATATCGGGGTGGTGATCCGTCCCGGGCTGATGATCCACATGGCGGACGAGGATTGCGCCAAGCTCTCGGTCTATCTGACCGGGCCGTGGAAGCAGCGGCTGGCAGGGCATTTCCGCTGGGCGGGGGTGCGGCCATGACCGGCAAAGCCCTCATTCCCGTGCTGGCCGCGCCGCATCTGGACCCCGCTGCGGGGCGGATCGCGCTGGATTTGCCCGAAGGGCTGACCTTGGCGCAGATCCTTTCCACTGTGCTGCCCGGGGCCACGCCCGATGAGCTGCTGCGCTGCCGCGTGGCGCTGGTGACGGAACAGGGGTCGCAGATCGTGCTGCCGGGTGTTTGGCATCGCGTGCGTCCCCGGCCCGGGGTGCGTGTGGTGATCCGGGTCATCCCCGGCAAGGATGGCCTGCGCTCGCTGCTGTCGATCGTCGTCTCGATCGCCGCAATTGCCGCCGGGCAGTTTTGGGGGCTGAAGGTCGGACAGTTGCTCGGTCTGGGGGCAGGGACAGCCGGTGCGGTCGGGTCAGCCCTGGTGGGCGTGGGTGTGTCGATCGTGGGCAACCTCCTGATCAACGCCCTGATCCCGCCTGACAAGCCCGAAAGCCGCGACGCGCAGAACCGCTATCTCGATCCGCCCTATTGGGGCTGCGAGGGCGACTATGGCAAGGCGCTGTTCGCCCCGCAGGATTTTGCCCGGCTGGCGGCGGTTCTGGGGGCGTTGAAAGGGCGCTTCATCCTGTCCTTAAATGACGTTCAAGGCGTGCGGGATACCTTCGCGGCGTTCCAGATGGCCCCGGTCAAGACCACCTATACGATTGCCTCAAAGGGTGCTGTGCCCGACCGGGCGGAACTGCTGATCTCCAACTTCACCCTGCCGGGTGTCACGCCATGACGCCCGCAAGCCGTGACGTGGAAATGCGTTGTTCGGGCTGTGCCCGGCTGCTATTCAAGATGGAACCGCAGGCCCTGCGTGGTAGGGTCTCGGTCAAATGCCCGCGCTGCCGGGCCTTCAATCACCTGAGGCCACAGACGAGCCCCCCGCCCGAGCGCGCCAGCGCCGTCGAGGAACGCGCGTGTGGCTCTTCATTCCCCCCAAAGACATGACGATTTTCGCGGCATCAGCCTTTGCGCCGGTGTCGGAGGCCTTGATCTCGGCCTGCACATCGCAGTGCCCGGATACCGCACTGTATGTCATGTCGAGCGAAACAGTTTCGCCGCAGCCACTCTCGTGGCGCGGATGGCAGACGCGTCCCTGGCTGCGGCTCCTGTCTGGGACGATCTGCGATCCTTCGACGGCCGCCCGTGGCGCGGCCGCGTTCATATCGTCACTGCCGGTTATCCCTGCCAGCCCTTCAGCCTTTGCGGAAACCGCCGTGGAGCCGACGACCCCCGCCACCTCTGGCCCGATGTCGCCCGGATCGTCGCCGAGGCCGCACCCCCCTTCGTCTTCCTCGAGAACGTACCCGGGCATCTGTCCCTCGGTCTCGACATCGTCGCCGGAGACCTTCAGGCAATGGGCTACCGCGTTGCAGCGTGCCTCGTATCAGCGGCGGAAGTCGGTGGGCCGCATACCCGCGAAAGGCTGTTCCTACTGGCCCACGCCGACCTTCAAGGGCTCGGGCAACCGGGCCTGCGTGACGCTGAGCCCGGCAGGGATCTCCTTCCGCACCGACCGGAACCAGACGGGCAAACAGGTGGCGCTGAAGAATGCGGCCCTGGCCTGGACGCTGATGTGGGATCTGATGACGGCTGCGGGCTGGACGCCGCAGCGCCCCCGCTCTTCCCACCGCTGCCGGGTGGTTTTGCTGAATGGGGAGAAGCACTCAGACGGCACCCTGAGCTCAAACCCTGCGTTCAGCGACTGGGTGATGGGCTGGCCACCTGGCTGGACCGATCCGCTGCAGCCGGTAACGGTGTGGTCCCCCTGGCTGCGGCTAGCGCGTGGCGCATGCTGAGGGGGGAGGTGTGAGGAAGAATTTAGGACGCGACCATCGACTGAAAATGGCGTAGCCACACATTGGAGGGAGTGACTCTCGACCCCTTGGCGATAGACTGTCGAGCTTGGATGAAAGAGATTCCTCATGACCACATTGAACGAAAACCTCAAAAATCGTATCCGGAAGCTGATGAAGCCAGCAAACCAGGCACAAGCCTTGCAGCCGTTTTTCGAAGCGGTCAGCAACGCGGTCATGGCGGTAGAAGACCTAGAGTTGGGCGATGTACGCGACGGAACCATCGAAATCAGCATCACCGGGTTAGGAGGCGACAATGTTGAGATTGCTGTTCTGGATCGCGGCATCGGTCTCGACCCACTTCGCTTTGAAGCATTCTGCCAGATCGACACCGAGTTCAAGAAGGATCGCGGTGGCAAGGGTGTGGGGCGCCTATACTGGCTCGACGCATTCAGGAAAATCGAGGTTGAAAGTCAGTACCGAGACGAGGGCGGTTTCAAACAGCGGGCATTTGACTTTCGCCTGACTGATGTTGAACAGATCGTTGACAAGGCACCAAAACTTGCTTGGCGACCCGAAGAGACTGGTACAATGGTTCGCTTCGAAGGATTGTCCCTCGGGCCATACAAAGAGCACTTCTCTAAAACGGCTGAGACCCTCAAAAACTATCTTGCAGCTGAGTTCATTGCTCCGTTTCTCAGCGGGAACTCTCCCCAAATTAAACTGACACTCAGTGCTGTGGCAGGTAAGCCGGTGGAGGTATTTTATCCGAGTGCAGTGTCGCAGCTGGTCATCGTCGGACCAGAGCCACTTGGCCCTATAGAGTTGCCCAGCGGAGAGAACCTTACCGTGAAGGGATTTCTTTGCGACGCCAAGGCAAGCCGTGGACTGGACGGAAAACACCAAGTCCATCTCCTCGGCAATGGCCGGACGATTCAGTCTCGGAAGGTAGACGATCTACTCGGTATCAGCCAGCTCGAGCACGAAGGTGCGCAGGGGCTAACGCTCCACCTGATTGTTCAGGGAGACTTTCTTGATCAGCGGACGACAGAGAGTCGGACAGCCTTCACGATACCTGAAGATGAGCTGAAAGCGATTGTGAAAGCCGTTGTGACTGACGCGCGAAAGAACTTTATCGCAGATCAGGTAAAAAAGTTCGACGACATGCGTCGCGCAACCTTTCAGGCGTTCTTGAGAGAGCAGCCAATTTTTGCCTATGGCGATACCGATGAAATCTTTACCAGCCTCCCGGTTGGCGCCACCACACCAGAGGCGTATGCTCAGGCACTGGTCGTGCCGCGGATGCGAGCAGAAAAGAACCGCGAGACTGTCCTGACAAACCTGGTCAACGCGCTCGTTTCTGGCAAGCAAATTCCTGAAGACTTCTCAAAGATAGTGATCGAGGCAGCGGGGGCTGTCCAAGAGAACGAGCGGACCTCTCTTGCTCACCATGCAGCACGTCGGCGAGTGGTTCTAGATCTCCTTGATCAACTGATCCGACGTGTCAGAAAGAGCAAGAGCCAAGGCGAGGACGTCTATCACTTGGAGAAGACATTGCACTCACTACTTGTACCAATGCGACGAATTGGTACTGATCCTGGCAAATGGGAAAGCGCGGGTCATGATTTGTGGATCGTAGACGAACGCTTGGCTTTCACGTCTTCTTTTGCCTCTGACCTGCCGCTGCGAGAGTTTGTAATCGGCAGTGAACTTGAGGATCGGCCCGACATTGTCTTGTGGGACGTAGGATTTAGCCTTGGCGCAGTCGACGAGGTGGGTGGGATTGGTGAAGTGGACGACGCTCGCGCGCTTTCCGAAGTGTTCATAGTAGAGCTGAAGCACCCAGGTCGTGAAAACTACGGCAAAGATGAACGCATCGAAGACCAAGTGAGAAAGTACGCTGCGGCGATTATGAACAGCCAGGTCGAGAGCTTTGGTCGGCGTCGGATCAAGGTTTCGAAGGATTGTCAGTTTCACTGCCTGGTTGTCGCGGACTTTCTCGGTCGGCTCGGAGACGAAGTGTCAGGTTGGGATCCAATTTATAACGAGCGTGGGCGTCAGCGCAGGCTCGGCGGGAAATTCGCGGGCGTCACGATCGAAGCTGTTGAATGGGATTATGTGCTGGACACTGCAAGAACGCAGAACCGGGCATTATTGTCCGCGGCGGGGCTGCAGAAGCCCGGCAAGACCAAGTTTGTGCGTCACCCTGAGCCTGACCAGTCCAAGGAAGATGCCGACGCGTCGAAGTTACTGACTGGCGCGACCGAGTAGATCGGAAGCTTGGGCAAGCGTCTGAGCCTTCGACACACAGGGAGTGCCTCACCTTCACAAGCTCGCTGCAGGCTCCACCCTAACCGAGCTCGGTCACGCCGCCTTTGCGGCAGATGGCAAGTTGAAGGGCCGTGATTGGCCCCCTTTTAACCTTCGTTTAAGGCGACGCTGCGGAAAACCCATCTGCTGCAACATCTGCTGTCAAACCCTGCAAAATCTGCTGTCACGCCACAGTCACGCCACAGCCACACACGCCACAGCCACACTTGTCCACAGAAGTTTCACCAAGAAAGTGCTTTACAGGGTTCCCCCCTCGCCTCACAATATCTAGTAAGGGCAGCATCCGGCAACGCTGCTACTTGCCAGACACCCAGCCTCTTGTGGGTCCAGGCTCACGGGAGGCTTCATGAAGAGGCCAGGCGATGTCGTTTTCCGAAACCTACGCATCCGATGAAATCCACCCCATAGATATAGTGGAAACGCTGGCCGAACACCATGAATGGGAGTTTGACCGCGTGACCGATGACCAGATCGCCATGGCGGTCGAGGGGCAGTGGCGCACCTATTCCCTTACCCTCGCCTGGTCAGCGCAGGATGAAACGCTGCGGCTGATCTGCACCTTCGAGATGGAGCCGCCGGAACATCGGATCGGCGATCTTTACGATGTGCTGAACCGTTGCAACGACATGGTCTGGACCGGCGCCTTTACCTGGTGGGCGGAACAGAAGCTGATGGTCTGGCGCTATGGCCTTGTGCTGGCGGGCGGGCAGGTGGCGGGGCCGGAGCAGATCGACCGGCTGATTTCCTCGGCGGTGATGGCCTCGGAACGGTTCTATCCGGCGTTCCAGATGGTCGCCTGGGCCGAACACACGCCTGCCGATGCCATGAAGGTTGCGATTGCAGAGGCTTACGGGCGGGCCTAACCTGCCCCCGGAATGTGACCGGGGGAAGCGATGGTTCTGGATCAGGTAAAGGCACGCGGGCTGGTGCTGCTGGGCTGCGGCAAGATGGGCTCGGCCATGTTGCAGGGCTGGCTGGCACAAGGGCTGCCGGCAGCGTCGGTCTGGGTGAATGATCCGCATCCTTCGGACTGGCTGGCAGCGCAGGGTGTGCACCTCAACGCGGCGCTGCCTGACGCCCCGGCCATCGTGCTGATTGCGGTCAAGCCGCAAATGATGGCTGCGGCGCTGCCAACGCTGGCGGGTTATGGCGGGGGGGCCACGCTGTTCCTGTCGATCGCGGCGGGCACCACCATTGCGACCTATGAGCAGATGCTGGGCACGGGCACGCCGGTGATCCGTGCCATGCCCAACACGCCGGCGGCTGTGGGCCGCGGCATGACGGCCATCACCGGCAATGCGCTGGCGACATCCGCGCATCTGGAACTGGCCGAGGCGCTGTTGGCCGCCGTGGGCCAGGTGGTGCGGCTGGAGGGTGAGCATCAGATGGATGCCGTCACCGCCGTGTCAGGCTCTGGCCCGGCCTATGTGTTCCACCTGATCGAGGCGCTGGCGGCGGCGGGCGAGGCCGAAGGCCTGTCGGGCCCCCTTGCCATGCAATTGGCCCGCGCGACGGTGACAGGGGCGGGCGAACTGGCGCATCGTGCCCCGGAAAGCGCCAGCCAGTTGCGCATCAACGTCACCTCGCCCGGCGGCACCACGGCGGCGGCGCTGGCGGTGCTGATGGACGCGGACACCGGCTTGACCGCCCTGCTGCGCCGCGCGGTCAAGGCGGCGGCAGACCGGGGGCGGGAGCTGGGCAAATGATCAGCCATGACGATTTCATGCAGGTGGATATCCGTGTGGGCACAATCACCCGCGCCGAACCTTTCCCCGAGGCGCGAAAGCCCGCGATAAAACTCTGGGTCGATTTCGGCGGTGACATCGGCGAGAAACGGTCATCGGCGCAGATCACCCGGCATTACTCGCCCGAAGGGCTGGTGGGGCTGCAGGTGCTGGCCGTGGTGAACTTTCCGCCGCGCCAGATCGGCAAGGTGCTGTCCGAGGTGCTGGTGCTGGGCGTGCCGGACGCGGACGGCGAGGTTGTGTTGATCGGGCCGGGCCATGCCGTGCCGGATGGGGGAAGGATGTTCTGATGGAAAAGCTGTTGATCACGCGCCGCCTGCCTGAAAAGGTGCTGCAGGCCGCTCGCGCGCGGTTTGATGTGACGTTGCGCGACAATACAACACCGGTGGATGCCGATGAATTGCGCGCCGCGCTGCGCGACCATGACGCGGTGCTGCCCACGCTGGGCGACCTGTTCCGCGCCGATGTCTTTGCCGATGTGCCGCGGCCGCGCGCAAAGATCCTTGCCAATTTCGGGGTGGGCTACAATCACATCGACGCTGGCGCGGCGCAGGCTGCGGGGCTGGTCGTGACCAACACGCCGGGCGCAGTGACCGATGCCACCGCCGACATCGCGCTGACACTGATCCTGATGACCGCGCGGCGGGCGGGCGAGGGTGAGCGGCTGTTGCGCGCGGGCCAGTGGCACGGCTGGGCCCCGGTGCAGATGCTGGGCCAGCATGTGACGGGCAAAAGGCTGGGCGTGATCGGCATGGGGCGGATCGGCAAGGCGATTGCGCGGCGTTGCCATTATGGCTTTGGCATGGAAGTGGTGTTCTACAACCGCTCGCCCGTCGCCGACCCCGGCCTGCCGTCCCGGCAAGTCGATCTGGCCGAGGCGATGGCCGCCGATTTCGTCGTGGTCGCCGTGCCCGGCAGCCCCGCCACCCACCACATGATCAATGCCGAGGTGCTGGGCAAGATGCGACCCACTGGCATTTTCGTGAACATCAGCCGTGGCGATGTGGTGGACGAGGCCGCGCTGATTGCCACTTTGCAGGCGGGCCGCATCGCGGGGGCGGGTCTCGATGTCTATGAATTCGAACCAAAGGTGCCCGCCGATTTGATCGCCTTGGAAAACGTGGTGCTGCTGCCGCATCTGGGCACGGCGGCGCTGGAGGTGCGCGAGGCGATGGGTCTGATGGCGCTGGAGAATATCATCGCCTTTTTCGATGGGCGCGACCCGCCGAACCGGGTGTAGCGGCATGTATTCTTGCTGGCTTAAATATCCCCGCCGGAGGCACGCAACGCAGGCCGCAGAGGCCTCCGGCGGGGATATTTGGGCCAGCAAGAAACGCGGAGACTCCGGTTCATGATCATCTCGCGCGGGCGGCGGTTCATTTTCGTGCATATCCCCAAGACAGGTGGCACGGCGCTGAGCCTTGCGCTGGAGGCGCGGGCGATGAAGGACGACATTCTGATTGGCGACACGCCCAAGGCCCGGGCGCGGCGCGGGCGGTTGAAGGGGGTCAAGGCGCAGGGGCGGCTGTGGAAGCATTCGACCCTGGCCGATATTTCGGGGCTGGTCAGCGACGCCGAGGTGGCCGATTTCTTCACGCTGGCGCTGGTGCGCAACCCATGGGACCGGGCGGTCAGCTATTACCACTGGCTGCGGGCGCAGAGTTTCGCGCATCCGGCGGTGGGGCTGGCCAAATCACAGGGGTTTTCCGGGTTCCTGAACCATCCGCAGACCCAGACCTCGCTGCGGCTGTGGCCTGCCGCCGCCTATCTGCGCGACCGGCACGGGGCCGAGCGCGCCAGCCTGTTCCTGCGGTTGGAGCATCTGGAGACCGATCTGGCCCCGTTCGAGACGCATCTGGGTTTCCGCCTGACGCCGCTGGCGCGGGTGAACGAATCCGCCCGGGTGGCCGATTGGCGCGGCTACTATTCCGACGCCGATGCGGCCCTGCTGGCGGATCTGTGCGCCGAGGATGTGGCGCGGTTTCGCTACCGCTTTGACGACGCCGTAGCCCCACGCGGATGACCCGCCCCACGGGGGCGGGCCATGGCGGCCTCAGGCGGCCTTGGGCTGGGGGGCAAAGCGGGTGTAGAACTGCTGCCCCTTGGCCGACATGTCGCGCAGCAGGGCGGGGGCGGCAAAGCGCGCGCCATGCGTCTCGGCCAGCGCATCGCAGATTTCCACGGCGCGGGGTGCCCCGATCATGTCAAGCCAGGACAAAGGCCCGCCCGACCATGGCGCAAAGCCCCAGCCCAGAATGGCCCCCACATCGCCCTCGCGGATGTCCATCAGCACGCCGTCTTCCAGCGCGCGCACGGCCTCCAGCACCTGCGCGAACAGCAGGCGGTGCTGCACTTCGGCCAGATCGGGCTGCGCCTTGGCTGCCGGCCAGGCCGCTGCCAGACCGTCCCACAGGCCCAGCCGTTTGCCCGCAGCGTCATAGGCATAGAAACCGGCATTGGCCTTTTTGCCCAGACGGCCCTGATCTGCCATCGCGAACAACACCTTGTCAACCGCGCCATCGGGATAGGCGTCGCCCATCGCGGCGCGGGTGGCCTTGGCGATCTTGACCCCCAGGTCGATCGAGGTTTCATCGACCAGTTGCAGCGGCCCAAGCGGCATGCCCACCAGTTTCGCCGCATTCTCGATCAGCGCGGGTTCCACGCCTTCGGCTACCATGCGGATGCCTTCGTTGATATAGGGGATGATGCAGCGGTTGGCATAGAAGAAGCGTGCGTCATTCACCACGATGGGCGTCTTGCGGATCTGGCGCACGAAATCCAGCGCCTTGGCCACGGCGCGGTCGCCGGTCTGTTGCCCCCGGATGATTTCCACCAGCATCATCTTGTCGACCGGGCTGAAGAAATGGATGCCGATGAACTGGTCGGGGCGCTGACTGGCGCGGGCCAGATCGCTGATCGGCAGGGTGGAGGTGTTGGTGGCAAAGATGCAGTCGGGGCCTACCGCCTCTTCAACCTTGCGGGTGACATCGGCCTTGACCGCCATATCCTCGAACACCGCCTCGACGATCAGGTCGCAGCCCGCCAGTGCGGCGTAATCGGTGGTGGCGGTGATGCGGGCCAGAACCTCGGCCTTCTTTTCGGCCGTCACCTTCTTTCGCTGCATGCCCTTGTCGAGCAGGCCCTCGGAATAGCCCTTGCCCTTGTCGGCGGCCTCTTGCGCCGCGTCGATCAGCACCACCTCGATGCCCGCATTGGCACTGACATAGGCGATGCCCGCGCCCATCATGCCCGCGCCGATGATGCCCACCTTTTGCACCGACTGATCGGGCGCCTCGGGGCGCACCGCGCCCTTGTCCAGCGCCTCCTTGTTGATGAACAGGCTGCGGATCATCGCGCCGGATGACGGGTTCATCAGCACCGAGGTGAACCAGCGCGCCTCGATCTTCAGGGCGGTGTCAAAGGGCACCAGCGCACCCTCATAGACCGCCGAAAGCAGCGCCTTGGCGGCGGGGTAGACCCCCATCGTCTTGCCATGCACCATGGCCGAGGCGCCCACAAAGGTCATGAAGCCTGCCGGGTGATAGGGCGCGCCGCCGGGCATCTTGTAGCCTTTCTGATCCCACGGCTTTACCAGATCGGTGTCTTTCGCCGCCAGAATCCATTCCTTTGCCCGGGCCAGCAGGTCTTCGGGGGCCACCACCTCATCCACGATCCCGGCCAGTTTCGCGGCTTTCGGATCACTCAGCTTGCCCTCCAGCAGGAAGGGGGCGGCGATCATCGCGCCAAGTTTGCGCACCAGACGGGTTGTGCCGCCCGCACCGGGAAAGATGCCGACCATGATTTCGGGCAGGCCGATCTTGGCCTTGGGGTTGTCCGCCGCGATGATGCGGTGGCACGAAAGCGGCAGTTCCAGCCCGATGCCAAGGGCCGTGCCGGGCAGGGCGGCGACCACGGGTTTGCCGCCTTTCAGGGTTTTCGCATCCATCCCGGCGCGTTCGATCTTGCGCATGACGCCGTGCATCATCATCACGCCATCAAAGATGCCCTGCGCGCCGCCGTCATCCTTCATCTTGGCGATGACGTTAAGGTCCATCCCGCCCGCGAAATCCTTCTTCCCCGAGGTCAGGATGATGCCCTTCACGCCCGCATCGGCCAGCGCCTGATCCATCAGCCCGTTCAGCTCGGCAAAGCCCGCCAGTGACATCACGTTCATGGATTTGCCGGGCACGTCCCAGGTGATCGTGGCTACGCCGTCGGCATCGGTGGTCAGGGTGAAATCGGTCATGTCGCGCTCCTTGGGGCAGGCGAGCCATCGCGGCGGGTATAGCGCCGGGCCGGGCCGTCCTTGTGGGTGATGAGGTCGTGATCGGGGTAATGGATAGTGTCGGTGCGGTTGCGGGTGCCGATGGTCAGATAGCTGGCATCGGTTGTGCCGCGGTTTTCAAGGCTGTGGCCCACGGGTGTGGCCGCTGGCCAGCAGGCGGCATCGCCGGGGCGCAGGATGGATTCGGTGTCCTCGACCAGCACCAGATCGCCGGACAGGAGATAAACCATTTCGTCCTCCGTCTCGTGCCAGTGGCGAAAGCCGGCTCGCGATCCGGGCGGCAAAACCTCCAGATGCGCGCCGAACTGCGTCAGCCCGCCGGGGTCGCCGATGACGGCATGGCTGTAGGGGCCAGCGCCGCCCCCCAGCACGGGATGCACCGGGTCGGGCTCTGCCACCCAGGCCAGCACCAGCGGCGGCAGCGGCGCGCGTCCCTGTTCCGGCAGCGGCAGGCGGCGGGCCAGCCGCAGATGATCGGGCAGCGGGCCACCGCGCAGCACATGGCCCGAGGCATCCTCCACCTGCCAGTTGTCGCCCAGCTCGCGCTGTGTGCGGCCAATGTCGGGGTAGTGCACCACATCGTCGCGCAGCCGCATTCCCGCGACCAGACAGGTGCAGGGGGCCGTGCCCCGGTTCACCAGATGATGCGCATTGGCGACGCCCGCGGGCCAGCACACCGCCTGACCGGCACGCAGGGGCCAGGGGCCGGTATCGTCGATCACCGTGGCTTCACCGGCGATCATGTAGACCAGCTCATCTTCCATGCTGTGCCAGTGCCGGTCCGACGACCGCGCGCCGGGATACAGCACCTCGACAAACACGCCGAACTGCGTCAGCCCGCCCGCACCCGACAGGTCTTGCCGGTCAAGCGCGCCCATGCTGGCGGCCTGATCCGCATCGCGCGGCACAAAAGCGGTCTCGGTCCCGCGCAGGATCATCGGGGGCCATCCCAGTCGCTGCCATCCTTGTAGGTGAAGCGGGCAGCACCGCCGCCGATATGCACCATCAGATCGACATCGGAATAGGTGGCCACCTCGGCCGGGGCCTTGGTGCCCACGACCAGAAACCGCGCGGGCCGGTCGGTGCGGTTCAGGAAATGATGGCCATCGGTCGAACCCGCCGGAAAGGCCGCGCAATCACCCGCACGCATCAGGGTTTCGCCCGCATCCTGCACCATCACGCATTCGCCCTCGGTGATCATGACGAACTCATCCTCGTGCCGGTGCCAGTGGCGCAGCGACGACATCGCCCCTGGCTCCAGCGTCACCAGATTGACGCCGAACTGCGTCAGCCCCCCGGCCTCGCCCAGCCTGAGGCTGGAGCGGCCCTTGACCATCGCCGCATAGGGCTCGGGGTAGATCGAGCCAGTTTTCACCGGCACAAGCGCGAGGTCAAGTTTCGGCATCACAGCCGCTCGATAATGGTGGCGGCCCCCATGCCGCTGGCGATGCAAAGCGTGGCCAGACCCACGCCCTTGCCCGAACGTTCCAGTTCATCCAGCAGCGTGCCGATGATGATGGCCCCGGTGGCGCCCAAGGGATGCCCCATGGCGATCGACCCGCCATTCACGTTGACCCGCGCCGGATCGACATTGAACGCCTGCTGGAACCGCAGCACGACCGACGCAAAGGCCTCGTTCACCTCGAACAGGTCGATGTCGGAAATGCCCATGCCGCTGTCGGCCAGGATTTTCTGCGTGACCGGCACGGGGCCTGTCAGCATGATGGTGGGATCAGTGCCGATTTTCGCGGTTGCGCGAATGCGGGCGCGGGGTTTCAGGCCAAACTTCTCGCCGAATTCCTTGTTGCCGATCAGCACGGCGGCGGCGCCATCGACGATGCCGCTGGAGTTGCCCGCATGGTGGATATGTTCGATCCGTTCCAGATGCGGGTATTTCAGCAGCGCGATCTTGTCGAAACCGGGCATCTGTTCGCCCATGTCCTTGAAGGCCGGTTTCAGCGCCCCCAGTGCCTGCATGTCGGTGCCGGGGCGCATGTATTCGTCGGTGGCAAGGATCGGCAGGCCGTTCTGGTCGCGAATGGTGATGACAGACCGGGCAAAGCGGTTGTCCTTCCATGCCTCGGCGGCGCGACGCTGGCTTTCCATCGCCAGTTGATCGGCATCATCACGGGTAAAACCGTATTCGGTGGCGATGATGTCGGCCGAAATGCCCTGGGGCACGAAATAGGTCTTCATCGCCAGCGCCGGGTCAACGGCAATCGCCGCGCCGTCCGACCCCATGGCCACGCGGCCCATCATTTCCACGCCCCCGGCGATATAGGCCATGCCCGCCCCGCCGCGGATCTGGTTGGCGGCGATGTTCACCGCCTCCATCCCCGACGCGCAGAACCGGTTGATGGCCAGACCCGGTATCGACTGGTCAAGGTCAGATGCCAGCACCGCGGTGCGGGCAAGGCAGCCGCCCTGTTCGCCCACCTGGGTCACGTTGCCCCAGATCACATCCTCCACCGCGTGCCCGTCCAGCGCGTTGCGTTCCTTCACCGCGTTCAGGATCTTGGCCGACAGCGCCACGGCGGTCAGTTCATGCAGGCTGCCATCGGGGCGGCCCTTGCCACGCGGGCTGCGCACGGCGTCGTAGATGTAAGCGTCGGTCATTTCTGGAGCCTCTTCATTTCGATGATGTCGGACGCGATTGCGTGGATGTCCAATATCTCTTCTGCTGTTTTTACGAGATCGAGGTCAGACAAGTCAGCTACACTCAACTCTGCCCAACTCATCCCTTCATGCCGGTTCATGCTCAACTTTTCCTTCAAGTCGCCAAACCGAACCGCCAAATCGGAAGAAATTGAACGAACTTCTTCTACAGCAATAGTCTTGAAACCATCGTCGTAGGCCTTCGGCAAGCGCACTCGCATTTCTTCTAAACCCAATGTGAGATGGGAAATTGTGCGATACATCCGTTCGGTTACATATGCGTCACTCATGGCTTTCTCCTTTGTGAATTGCCAGGTTTGAGTGTCGCACACTTTGGTCTGGGGGCTCATGCACGAGCATTTTCTCTCAGTTTACGCCCGGTCACTCGGATTGCCGGGCATCATGTCATAGGGGTGCGCCCAGCCGGGCAGGGCGGAAATCCGGTCAAGCCAGCTGTCGATATGCGGCCAGTCGGCGCGGGCGAAACCAAACGGTTCGGGGTAGTAAAGGTAGCCGCAGCAGGCGGTGTCAGCGATGGTGATCTGGTCGCCCACCATCCAGTTGCGCCCCGCCAGATGGTCGTTCAGCACGGTATAGGCGGCTTTCAGACGGCCATGCATGAAGGGGATCACGCCTTCGGGGCGCTTGTCTTCGGGCAGGAAGTTCATCAGGAACCGGGTCATGCCCGCCTGCGACGACAGTTTGTGATTGTCCCAGAACACCCAGCGCAGCACGTCGCGCCGTTCCGCTGCCGAACGCCCGCCCAGCTTGCCGGTTTTGGAGGACACATAATCCTGGATCACCCCCGATTGCGTCAGCACCAGATCGCCATCGGTGAATACCGGCACCTCGCCCATCGGGTTCAGCGCGCGGAATTCCGGGGTGCGGGTCTCGCCGTTGAAGAAATCGACAAAGACCGGCTCCCATTCCATGTCGGCCAGCGTCAGGGTCAGCGCCGCCTTGTAGGCATTGCCCGATTCGCCAAAGCAGTAAAGTTTCGCCATCGTCATCTCCCGTTTCCCGGCTGATCCGGGCCCGGCTTGTCCGGGACTGCGCATGGGGCGCTCATTTCTTGCGGGCGTCCAGTTCCGAATTGAACAGGCGCAGCCGGTGGGTCAGGTTGTCGTGGTGGATCACGCTGCTGTAGTTTTCAAAGATGAACGACACCGCCTCGCCCTCGTCCAGCCCAGCCTCATGGGCGAAGGTTTTAAGGCGGCGGTAGCCGTCTTCGGTCATGGCGATGGGAAAGCGGCGGGTCAGGCGAAAGCGTTTGGGCACGGGTAGGCTCCTCTGCGGGGCGGATGCGGGATCAGTCGCGTTTGCCCTTGAAGTAAGCATGGATCGCCATCGCATGGCCATGGCCAAGGCCGAAGTCGGCCTTCAGCCAGTCGGTGATGACGGTCGCCTTGGCCAAAGGCTCCAGCAGGCCCTTTTGCGCCGCCAGCGCCTTCAGATCCTCTGGCGACTTGCCGGTTTTGGCATGCACATTGTCCAGATAGGCCTGAAACGACATTGTCTCCCCCTTAATCCGCGGCGCCGGGCAGCACAGATTTTTCGTGCGAAAAATCCTCAGCCGCCCGGCCTTTCGCCCCTCAGAACGCCTCGGCCGGCAGCGCCATCACCGGCTCGGCCCCGGTTTCGATCCGGGCCAGATGCATGGCGGTGGCGGGCAGTTGCCGGGCCATGTAGTAGCGGCCCGTCGCAATCTTGGCCTCGTAATAATCGCGGTCGCTGGCACCCTCGTCCAGTGCCGCCATCGCAGCCTTGGCCATGCGCGCCCACATCAGACCCAGGCAGACATGGCCCATCATGTGCATGAAATCATACGACCCGGCCAGGGCTGCATTCGGGTTCTTCATCCCGGCCTGCATGAAATACATGCCCGCCGCCTGAACATCCTTTGACGCCTTCTTCAGCGGGTCAAGGAAGCCGGGTTTCAGCCGGGCGTCACCTTCGTTTTCCTTGATGAAATCCTTCACCATGGCAAAGAAGGCCAGCACATGCTTGCCGCCGTCCTGCGTCAGCTTGCGGCCCACCAGATCAAGCGCCTGAATGCCGTTGGCCCCTTCATAGATCTGGGTGATGCGGGCGTCGCGGGCAAACTGGCTCATGCCCCATTCCTCGATATAGCCATGCCCGCCGAACACCTGCTGCGCGGCCACCGCCGTGTCAAAACCCTTGTCGGTCAGGAAGCCCTTGATCACCGGGGTCAGCAGCGAAATCATGCCCTCGGCGGCCTGATCGCCCTGCCGCACGGAACGGTCGATCAGATGCGCGCCCCAGAAGGTGAAAGCGCGGGCGCCTTCGACAAAGCTTTTCTGATCCATCAGGTTGCGGCGGATGTCGGGATGCACGATCAGCGGGTCGGCGGGTCCGCCGGGGTTTTCGGTGCCGGTCACGGCGCGGCCTTGCAGGCGGTCGCGGGCATAGGCCACGGCATTCTGATAGGCGGCCTCGGCCACCGCATAGCCTTGCAGGCCCACGCCCAGCCGCGCCTCGTTCATCATGGTGAACATGGCGCGCATGCCCTTGTGTTCCTCGCCCAGCAGCCAGCCAACAGCGCCGTCATAATTCATGACACAGGTGGCATTGCCGTGGATGCCCATCTTTTCCTCGATCTTGCCGACCGACAGGGCGTTGCGGTCGCCAAGGCTGCCGTCCGCATTCACCAGATACTTCGGCACGATGAACAGGCTGATGCCCTTGGTGCCCTCACCCCCGCCCGGGGCCTTGGCCAGCACCAGGTGGATGATGTTTTCCGCCAGATCATGCTCGCCGGCCGAAATGAAGATCTTCTGCCCCGTGATGCGGTAGCTGCCGTCGCCCTGCGGCTCGGCCTTGGTGCGCATCATGCCCAGATCGGTGCCGGCATGCGGCTCGGTCAGGTTCATCGTGCCGGTCCAGTCGCAGGCAACCATTTTTGGCAGATAGGTGGATTTCTGTTCCGCCGTGCCATGGGCGTGGATCGCCGAATAGGCGCCATGCGTCAGGCCCTGATACATGTTGAAGGCCATGTTGGCGGAAATGAACATCTCGCCCACCGCGGTCGCCGCCACATAGGGCAGGCCCTGGCCACCATATTCCGGGTCACAGTCGAGCGCCGTCCAGCCGCCCTCTTTCATCGCGGCGAACGCCTCGGCAAAGCCCGATGGCGTGCGGACCACGCCGTTTTCAAGCCGGCAGCCCTCGCGGTCGCCCGACACGTTCAGCGGCGCCAGCACGTCACGCGCAATCTTGCCCGCTTCTTCCAGCACCGCCGCAGTGAAGCCTTCGTCCAGATCCTCATAGCCGGGGATGCCGGTTTCGGTCACTTTCAGGACATTGTGCAGGATGAATTGCATGTCCTTCACGGGGGCGGTGTAGCTGGGCATTCTCGGTCTCTCCCTGTCTTTATTCGGCGGCCTTGCGGAACCCGGCAATCGCCGATTCACCCCAGGCCAGCTGGTCTTTCAGTTCTGCAATCGCCTCGTCCAGTTCGGCGCGCTGCGCCTCCATCTGGGCCAGACGTTTGCGGGCAATCTCGTAGGTGCGGATAAGCTGCACCTCCTGGCTGCCATCGCGGTCATACAGATCCAGCAATTGCCGGATGTCTTCCAGACTGAAGCCAAAACGCTTGCCGCGCAGGATCAGCTTCAGCCGCGCACGGTCGCGCCGGGTAAACAGGCGCTTGGTGCCTTGGCGTATCGGGAACAACAGTTCCTTCGACTCGTAAAAGCGCAGGGTGCGGGGTGTTACATCAAAGGCCGCGCACATCTCGCTGATGGACATTACATCGTTGGTCATCGTCTCTCTCGCAGGATCATCCTCAGGGCAATTCATGCCGCAGCAGATGGTTCCCTTGCGCAGAGCTTACTAGATCAGTTGACGTTAACGTAAATGTAACGTCACGTCAGAAAACCGCTGACGTTATGTCAGTTTTGTAAGGTGGATCGGCGGGATTTTGCAGGCAGTCTGCGGGCCGCCGGATCAGATCTGCGCGGCTGCCGTATCGCGCAGGGCCCGCAGATCGGCGATCGTCACCTCCAGCTCGGCCTGCTGGCGGGTCAGTTCGGCCAGCTGCCGGTCGGCCATCCCGATCCAGGCTTCAAGCTGGGTCTTGTTGCCCTTTTGCTGGTAGATCAGCAGCCATTGGCGGATTTCCTCCAGCGAAAAGCCAAACCGGCGGCCCCGCAGGATAAGCGTCAGCCGGGCCACCTCACGCGCGCCATAGAACCGCGCGCGGCCTTCCTTCTGCGGTTGCAGCAGTTCGATGTATTCGTAATAGCGCAGCGTGCGCGGGGTCACGTCGAACTTCGCGCACATTTCCTTGAAGGTCAGCATGGTGTCTGGCATGGCGCATCTCCCTTGTCATCAGGTTAGGGCCAACGGGCAAAGCGCGCAATCGTTCCGGTTGTTTGCCCCTTGCGGCCCCAGGTGGAACGGCGGTTAATGCGCTGACCTGCCACCCCCGCCCCGCCGAGGACGCCATGAGTGATACCGAGACCCGCGCCCGCCAGTTCGTGAATGCACTGCCGCATTGCCGCGCGCTGGGGATGGAACTGGACAGTATCGGTGACGGGCGGGCGCAGGTGTCCATGGCCTATGACGCGCGGTTCATCGGTGATCCGGCGACAGGAGTGATTCACGGCGGCGCGGTATCGGCGCTGATGGATACCGCCTCCGGCACCGCCGTGATGGTGCATCCGACGCGCCCGGGCAGCACCGCCACGCTGGATTTGCGCATTGACTACATGCGCCCGGCGACCCCCGGCCAGCGCATCACGGCGCGGGCCGAATGCTATCATGTCACCCGTTCGGTGGCCTTCATCCGCGTGACGGCGACCGATGATGACGAATCGCGCCCCGTCGCCACGGCCACGGGGGCCTTTACCGTAGAACGCCCCGCCGCCAAGGGAGGCACCACATGATCCGCCCCCGCCCCGAACCCGTGCAGGTGATCAAGCAGCGCCGCGATGCCGCCTTGCGCGCGCTGGTGGGTGGCGTGCCCTATATCGCATTCCTTGGCATCCAGTTCGACCGGCGGGGGGACGAGCTGACCGCAATCCTGCCGTTCACCGAAAGCCTGATCGGCAACCCGATTCTCCCTGCCCTGCATGGCGGTGCCACCGCGGCGTTTCTTGAGGTGGCGGCGATCATCGAGCTGAGCTGGTCAACCCTGTGGGAAGACATGGAACAAGGCCGCATCGACCCGGCCGCAGGCACCTTGCCGCGCCTGCCCAAGACCATTGATTTCACCGTGGATTACCTGCGCGCCGGTCTGCCGCGCGATGCCTATGCACGCGCGCGGGTCAACCGTTCGGGCCGCCGCTATGCTTCGGTGCATGTCGAGGCCTGGCAGGACAACCGCAGCCGGCTGTTCGCGCAGGCCACCGGGCATTTCCTGATGCCGGAACGCGATGCCTCCACCAAAGCCTGAACCCGACGCGACGGCCAGGGCCATCACGCACCGACGCATCCTGCGCATGGCGGTGCCCATCGTGCTGTCGAATGCCACGGTGCCGCTGCTGGGCGCGGTGGATACCGGGGTGGTGGGGCAGCTGGGGCTGGCTGCACCCATCGGGGCCGTCGGGCTGGGGGCTGTGGTGCTGGCCACCGTTTACTGGATTTTCAGCTTTCTGCGCATGGGCACATCGGGGCTGGCCGCGCAGGCGCATGGCGCGGGCGATCTGGCAGAACGTTCGGCCATATTGCTGCGCGCGCTGATCATCGGCGGGGTGGCAGGGCTGCTGTTCGTGGTGCTGCAAGCCCCGATGATGGCCGGGGCCTTTGCACTGGCCCCAGCCAGTGCCGAGGTGGAGGGGCTGGCCCGGCAATACCTGTCGATCCGCCTCTGGGGTGCGCCTGCCACCATCGCGCTTTATGCAATCACCGGCTGGCTGGTGGCGCTGGAGCGGATGCGCGGCATCCTGTGGCTGCAATTGTGGATGAACGGGCTGAATATCGCGCTGGATCTGTGGTTCGTGCTGGGCCTGGGCTGGGGCGTGCCGGGTGTCGCCGCCGCCACGCTGATTGCCGAATGGACAGGGCTTGCGCTGGGGCTGTGGCTGTGCCGCGATGCCTTTGGCCCGGTGTTGGGGGCGGCGCGGGCGCGGCTGGCTGATCGGGCGGCGCTGCGGCTGATGATCGGGGTGAACCGGGACATCATGGTGCGATCAGTGCTGTTGCAGGCCTGTTTCACCACCTTCATCTTTTACGGCGCGGGCTTTGGCGATGTGACGCTGGCCGCCAACCAGGTGCTGTTGCAGTTTCTGGAGGTGTCGGCCTATGCGCTGGATGGTTTCGCCTTTGCCGCCGAGGCGCTGGTGGGGCAGGCGGTGGGGGCGCGGTCGGTGGCGGGGGTGCGGCGGTCATCGGTGATGCTGGGGCAATGGGGGGCCGGGGGCGCGCTGCTGCTGGCGCTGGTGTTCGCGCTGGCAGGGCCAGCGATCATCGACCTGATGGCCACGGATGCCGGGGTGCGCGCCGAGGCGCGGCTGTATCTGCCCTGGCTGGTCGCGGCCCCGCTGATCGGCGTGACCAGCTGGATCCTTGACGGGGTGTTCATCGGTGCCACGCAGACACGGGCGATGATGCTGACCATCATGGTGTCGGTGGCGATCTATGCGGTGGCGCTGCTGGCCTTCGTGCCGCTGATGGGCAACCACGGTCTTTGGGCCGCGCTGATGGTTCTGAACGTGGCGCGGGGTGTGACGATGCTGCTGGCCTATCCGGGGGTGGAACGGCGGGCGCTGGGCTGATTGTGCGGGCGGAGCCGGGGGGTTTCACACCCCCCGGACCCCCCGTGGGATATTTGTGTCTGGAAAGAGGGAAAAGAGGCGGCAGTCACAGGGGTGCTGCGCCCATGGTCAGAGCCGCACCAGCCGGAACGCCGTCGATGCCCCCCAGCCTGCCCCCACCGCCAGCAGCAAGGACAACAGGCCGTAAAGCAGCGGCTTGTCCTGTGCCATGGTGAAGATCAGCCGTTCCATGCCGGTTTTCTGCACGCCGATGCTGCGTTCCAGCGCATCCACCACCATGCCGCCGCGCGTCAGGAAGATGCGCACGCGGTAATCGCCCTCGGTCAGGTTGGCGGGCAATTCCACATCAGCGCGGAACAGCGTGTCTTCGCTGAGCGTGACCTGGCCTTCGTTCAGGATATAACGCCCCTCGGCTGCCCGGATGCGCAGTAGCGCGTCCAGAAAGCTGGGCGCTTCTTCGGCATCGTCGCTGATCCCCACGGCACGCACGGCACTGGCAATGGTGATGCGCTGGCGCAGGTTTTCGGTGTTGGACAGGATGTCATCCAGCGGGCCGGTGGTGTGGATGGCGTAAAAGCTGGGAGCCCGGCTGATGTTCACCGCCTCGGCATTCACCCAGATGCCCGCCCGGCGCTCTTTCTTGCGCACCACCAGCGGCGTTGACGGGCCTTCGACCGTTACTATCACCTCCAGCTTCGGCTCATCCGGGGCAGCCGCCTCACGCTTGACCGCACCATAGATCAGGATTTCGGACCCGCTGAAATCCGCCGTGATCGCCACGCTGGTCTGGCTGAGGCCCGCGACGATGCGTTCCTCTTGCGCCATGGCGGGCACGGTCAGCAGCCACAGGGCCAAAGCCGCGCGGATCATGGCAGCACCCCCGGCCCCACCGAGTAAAGCTCGGACGGGCGCAGCAGCAGGTCAAGCGCGATCTTGCCGCAGACTGCCAGCACCAGAAGCGCCAGCAGGATGCGCAGCTGTTCCGCCTTCAGCCGCACCCCCACACGCGCGCCCATCTGCGCGCCGATCACCCCGCCAAGGATCAAAAGCAGCGCCAGCACCATATCAACGGTCTGCGAGGTGACGGCATGCATCAGCGTGGTGAAGGCGGTGACGAATATGATCTGGAACAGCGATGTGCCGATGACCACCTTGGTCGGCATGCCCAGCAGATAGATCATCGCGGGCACCATGATGAACCCGCCGCCCACCCCCATGATGGCCGCCAGAAACCCCACCAGCGCCCCCACCATCATCGGTGGCAGCACCGAGATATAAAGCCCCGAGGCGCGGAATTTCATCTTCAGCGGCAGCTTGTGCACCCACAGATGCACGTGGGACCGCCGGATCGGAGCATTGGCGCGGTTGGCCCTGCGCAGGCTGCGCAGGCTTTCCTGCAACATCAAGGCCCCCACCAGCCCCAGAAACAGCACATAGGCCAACTGCACGAACAGATCGACCTGCCCTGCCGCCGTCAGCAGGGCAAAGACCCATATCCCCAGCCCCGACCCCAGCATGCCCCCCGCCAGCAGCACCCCGCCCATGCGGAAATCGACCGCCTTGCGCTTCATCTGCGCCAGCACGCCGGACACGGATGAGGCCACCACCTGATTGGCCCCGGTGGCCACCGCCACGGCGGGCGGAATGCCGATGAAGAACAGCAGGGGCGTGATCAGAAACCCGCCACCCACGCCGAACATGCCAGACAGAAACCCCACGATTCCGCCAAGGCCCAGCAAAAGAAAGGCATTGACCGATACTTCGGCGATGGGAAGGTAAAGCTGCATGGGCGGGTGATCAGCGTTCTGGCGGGGCTTCAGGCGGGCTGAACCCAGACTGACGCTGCAGGGCAGCGCTTGTCAAACACTTGTCCCGGCTGGGGGATTCATCGCAGCCCGCGCAGGAATTCGCGCAACACCCGTTCCAGTTTCGTGGCGCCGATGGGGGCCATGGCCTTGGTGTGTTCATGGCTGATCTGTTCGTCGCTCATCCCCGCCGCCATGTTGGTGACGGTGGAAATGGCTGCAACGCGCAGGCCCAGAAACCGCGCGAGGATCACCTCGGGCACGGTGGACATGCCCACCGCATCACCGCCCAGAATGCGGATGGCGCGGATTTCGGCCGGTGTTTCAAAGGATGGGCCGGAATACCACGCATAGCACCCCTCGGGCAAAAAGATATGCAGCGTCTTGGCGGCCGCCAGCAGCGCCGTGCGCAGATCTGGGTCATGCGCGGCTGTCATCGGCACGAAACGGTCATCGGTCTTTTCACCGATCAGCGGGTTCAGCCCGCTGAAATTGATGTGATCGTTCAGCAGCATCAGATCGCCGGGCCGCACATCGGGGCGCAGGCTGCCCGCCGCATTGGTGGCGATCAGCGATTCCGCCCCCAGCGCCTTCAACACCGTCAGCGGCAGGCGCATGGCCGAAGGGTTGCCGTTTTCATAGTAATGCTCACGCGCGCCGAAAACGGCCACGCGCACCCCTTCCAGATCGCCGATCACGAGGTTCGGGTTGTGCCCCGACACGCCCACATGCGGAAAGCCCGGCAGATCGGCATAGGGAATGGCCACGCCATCAACCGCATGGGCCAGATGGCCAAGGCCCGACCCCAGGATCAGCCCAAGTTTGACCGGGGCATCCCCGGCCCGCTCACGGATCAGGGCGGCCAGCGTTTCGGCGCTCATGTCAACGTTCCTTCACATAGGGCTGGCCGCCCGCGCGGGGCGGTATGGCCTTGCCGACGAAACCGGCCAGCACCAGCACGGTCAGCACATAGGGCAGGGCATCCAGCGCAGGCACCGGCACCTTGAAGCGCAGCACCGCCTCGACCACATCGGGCCGAAGCGCCAGCGCCTGAAAGAAGCCGAACAGCAGCGTGGCCCACAGCGCGGCCCAGGGCCGCCATTTGGCGAATATCAGTGCGGCCAGCGCGATATAGCCCCGCCCCGCCGTCATCTCGCGCCCGAAACCGGCCTGCAGCGCCGTGGCCATATAGGCCCCCGCCAGACCGCACAGCACCCCGGTGATCGCCACGGCGGCATAGCGCAGCGCCACCACAGACACGCCCGCCGTATCCACCGAGGCGGGGTTTTCACCCACGGCCCGCAGCCGCAGACCAAACCGCGTGCGGTAAAGCACCCACCACGACAAAGGCACCAGCGCCAGCGCCAGATAGACCAGAATGGAATGCCCCGAGATCACCTCGGCGTAAAGCGGGCCAAGAACCGGCACACCGCGCAATTCCTCGGCAAAGGGCAGGGTCAGCGGGTTGAACCGCGCGTCGCCGGTCAGCGGCGGGGTGCGCCCGCCCTGGCCGAACATGCGCTGTGCGATCAGCACCGTAACGCCCGAGGCCACGAAATTCAGTGCCACCCCCGCGATCAACTGGTTGCCGCGGAATGTGATCGAGGCGATGCCATGCAGCGCGGCCAGCACCAGCGAGGCCCCTATGCCCGCACAAAGCCCCAGCCAGACAGAGCCGCTCAACGCCGCCACGGCACCCGAAGCCATGGCCGCCATCAGCATCTTGCCCTCAAGCCCGATGTCGAAAATGCCGGCCCGCTCTGAAAACAGGCCCGCAAGGCAGGCCAGCAGCAACGGCGTCGCCAGCCGCAGGGTGGAGTCAAGAATTTGCAGAAGTGTCGCGTAATCCATCAGGCCACCCTTGCCGTGCGGAAACTGAAGGCCCAGCGCAGCAGCATCCGCACCATCTGGTCCAGCGCGCCGGTGAACAAGATCACCAGACCCTGCACCACGATGCGCAATTCAATGGGGATCGATGTCCACAGCCCCAGCTCCGCCCCACCCTGATACAGGAACCCGAACAGGATCGCCGCCAGAAACACCCCCAGCGGGTGATTGCGCCCCATCAGCGCTACCGCGATGCCGATGAAACCGGCACCTTCGGACGAGTTTTGCAGCAGCCGTTCCGCCTCGCCCATCACGTTGTTGATGCTCATCAGCCCCGCCAGCCCGCCGGAAATCAGCATGGTAATCATGGTGATGCGCACCGGGTTGATGCCCGCGTATTTCGCCGCCGCCTCGGATTTGCCAAATGCGCGGATCTGATAGCCCAGTCGCGTGCGCCACAAAAGCAGCCAGACGACATAGCAGGCGGCCAGCGCGATCAGCAGCGTGACATTGGCGGGGACGTTTTGATAGGTCTGCAATCCGTCGGCACCAAGAATCGGCATCCCCGAACTGTCCACCCGCAGGAAAAGCTCGCGCAGGCCGGGAATGTCGCTCAGCGACGGCAGTTTCGCGCCCTCGGGGAAACGGGCCGTCGCAGGGTCCATCTGCCCCGCCGGGCGCAGCACATCGACCAGCAGATAGACGATCACCGCCGCAGCGATATAGTTGAACATGATCGTGGTGATAACGATATGGCTGCCGCGTTTCGCTTGCAGATAGGCCGGTATCGCCGCCCAGGCCGCGCCAAAGGCAGCCGCGCCCAGACTGGCGGCCAGCAAGGCCAGCGTCCAGTGCGGCCATGGCAGCGCCAGACAGACCAGCGCCACACCAAGCCCGCCGATCTGCGCCTGCCCCTCGCCGCCGATGTTGAACAGGCCCGCGTGAAACGCCACTGTCACCGCCAGCCCGGTGAACATGAAGCTGGTGGCGTAATACAGCGTATAGCCCCAGCCATAGGCCGACCCCAGCGCCCCATCCACCATCACGTTGAACGCCTCGACCGGGCTTTGCCCGATGGCCAGCAGCACCATTGCGGAAAAGAACGCCGCCAGCAGCAGCGAGATCAGCGGCACCAGCGCCACATCGGCCCATTTCGGCAGACGGTCCATCACGCGGCCTTTCCGGCAACACCGGCCATCATCAGGCCCAGGTCACGCTCATCGGTTGTGGCGGGGTCGCGGATGCCCATGATCTGCCCGTCGAACATCACGGCGATACGGTCTGACAGGCTCATGATCTCGTCCAGTTCAACGCTCACCAGCAATATCGCCTTGCCCGCGTCGCGCAGCGCCACGATCTGCTTGTGGATGAATTCGATGGCCCCGATGTCCACGCCGCGCGTGGGCTGGCCGATCAGCAAGAGGTCGGGGTTGCGTTCGATTTCCCGCGCCACGATGATTTTCTGCTGGTTCCCGCCCGAGAAGTTCTTGGCCGCCAGCAAGGGGTTGGGCGGGCGCACATCGAAACGCGCCATTTTTTTCTCGGTATCGGCCCGCAAGGCGTCATTGTCCATGAACAGGGCGTTTTTCTGGTATTCCGGCGCGTGGTGATAGCCGAAGGCGACGTTTTCCCAGGCCGCGAAATCCATGATCATGCCCAGATGCTGCCGGTCTTCGGGCACATGGGCGATGCCCTGCGCACGGCGGCTTTGCCCGTCGGAATGTTTGCCGGTCAAATCCAGTTCCACCCCGTTCAGCCGGATTGTGCCGGTGCCGCGCGCGATGCCGCCCAGAACCTCCAGCAGTTCCGACTGCCCGTTGCCTGCCACCCCCGCAATGCCCAGAATTTCGCCCGCGCGGATCGTCAGGCTGACGCCTTTCAGCCTTTCCACCTTGTTTTCGTCACGCACCGACAGGTTTTCCACCTCCAGCACCACCTTGCCCGGGGTCGCCGCGCGCTTTTCGACCTGCAACAGCACCTTGCGGCCCACCATCAGCTCGGCCAGTTGCTCGGGGCTGGTTTCCGCCGTTTTCACCGTGGCGGTCATCTGGCCGCGCCGCATGACCGAAACGGTATCGGTAATCTCCATGATCTCGCGCAGTTTGTGGGTGATCAGGATGATGGTCTTGCCCTGATCTTTCAATCCCTTGAGGATGCGGAACAGATGGTCGGCCTCGGCCGGGGTCAGCACGCCGGTCGGCTCGTCCAGAATAAGAATATCGGCCTGCCGATACAGCGCCTTGAGAATCTCCACCCGCTGCTGGTGGCCCACCGACAGATCCTCGATCAGCGCGTCGGGGTTCACGTCCAGCCCGTATTCGCGCGACAGATCCGCCAGAACGCGCCGCGCCTTGGCCAGCGAGGGGCGCAACAGCCCGCCATCCTCGGCCCCCAGGATCACGTTTTCCAGCACAGTGAAATTCTGCACCAGCTTGAAATGCTGGAAAACCATCCCGATGCCGGCGCGGATGGCGCTCTGGCTGTCGGGGATGGCGGTCAGCTTGCCGCCGATCAGGATCTCGCCCGCGTCGGCCTTGTAGAACCCGTAGAGGATCGACATCAGCGTCGATTTTCCCGCACCATTCTCGCCGATGATGCCGTGGATCGAGCCACGTTTCACCTGAATGGAAATGTCCTTGTTGGCCTGCACCGGACCGAAGGCCTTGGAAATGCCACGCAATTCGATGGCCAGCGGGGCCCCTGCATCGGGTAGGGCGGCAGTTGCCTGCCGCCCCATATCATTGCCCGAAACCATTCAGAACGTCGCGGCCGGGCAGGTGTTGTCGCTCATGTAGTCATGCACAACCAGTTCGCCCGAGATGATCTTGGCAGCGGCGGCATCGACCGCAGCTTTCATTTCCGGGGTCACGAGGGCCGCGTTGTGTTCGTCCAGCGCATAGCCCACGCCTTCGGATTTCAGATCCTTCACGGTGATGCCGCCGGTCATTTCTGTGCCTTCGGTGAAGGCGTCATACACGGCGTTGTCGACGCGCTTCAGCATCGAGGTCAGCACCTTGCCCGGGAACAGGTAGTTCTGGTTGCTGTCAACGCCGATCGAGAGGATCCCCTCATCCGCTGCCGCTTGCAGAACACCGATGCCGGTGCCGCCCGCCGCCGCATAGATCACGTCCGCGCCTTGGCTTTTCTGCGATTTGGCCAGTTCGGCACCTTTCACCGGGTCGTTCCACGCCGCCGGGGTGGTGCCGGTCATGTTCAGGATCACCTTGGCATCCGGGTTCGCGGCCACCACACCCTGCGCATAGCCGCAGCCGAAACGGCGGATCAGCGGAATGTCCATGCCGCCGATGAAGCCCACAGTCGCGGAGGTCGAGGCAAGCCCGGCCATCATGCCAACGAGGTATGAGCCCTCATGCTCGGTGAACACCACCGACTTCACGTTGGGCTGCTCAACCACCATGTCGATGATGGCGAATTTCGTGTCGGGGAAATCGGGGGCCACCTGGTTCAGCACATCGCCAAAGGCAAAGCCGGTCATCACGATCGGGTTCGATCCGGCCTCGGCCAGACGGCGCAGCGCCTGTTCGCGCTGGGCCTCGGACTGCATTTCCAGTTCCTTGAACGTGCCGCCGGTTTCGGTCGCCCAGCGGGTCGCACCGTTGAACGCGGCTTCGTTGAACGACTTGTCGAACTTGCCGCCAAGGTCAAAGATCACGGCAGGCTCGGCTGCGGCCACGCCGGATGTCAGCGCCAGCGTCGCCGCTGCGCCAAGCAGTTTGTGGATGAGGGTCATGGATGTCTCCCGGTTGTCATTGCTTGCGCCCGCCGTGGCACGGTGCCGCGCGCTGCGGCCCGCTCGCGGCAGGATCAGAAGCCAATGTAGGGCGGGAACGGGTTGACGGGTCAATAGATATTTATGTGACGCTGCCCGGGTTTTTATCTTTCGATCAAATATCCGGCAGGCGGCGGGTGTGCCCCGGGGTCAGACCAGCGCGCGCGTGAGGATCAGCGCATCGGTCCGCCGGCCGTCGGGCGCGTGGTAATAGCCCCGCCGGCGGCCCTGCACGGCAAATCCAGCCTGAGTGTAAAGGGCAAGGGCGCCGGTATTGTCGGCAGCCACTTCCAGAAACGCGGTCGCTGCACCGCGCGCCGCCGCCTCGGCCAGAAAACCCGCCAGCAAACTGCGCCCGATTCCCTGCCGCCGTGCCTCGGGGGCGGTGGCCAGGGTGATGAGTTCCGCCTCATCCGCCACCACGCGGCCCAGAAGAAAGCCCTGCGATTCGTGCAGCAGGAACGCGCCGGGGCTGGAAAGCGTCGCAATGAACTCGGCAGCGGGCCACGGCGGGGGCGTGGTGAAGCAGCGTGCATGCAGGGCGGCCAGCGCGTCGGGTGTCATGGCAGCGCATCAAGGATGACGGGCGGCGGGTCAGATGGTGGCGCGGCATCGGCCCCGCGCAGATAGAACGGGGCAGGGCGTGGCTGGGGTGTGGCAAGGCGCAACAGCGCTTCGCGCCCGATGGCTACGGCAATGGGGAAAAGCGGGGGCAGAACCACCGCGCCGGGCCGCAGAACGGCCAGCGCACAGGCGGCCGAACCAGCCAGACAAGGTGCCGTGATCGCCATGGACAAACTGTCCAGCGCCCCGATCTGCGCCGCAGACCCGCCCGCCGCGCCGAATTCCTGCGCATAGGCCTCGCCCCGGCGGGCGTCCTCGATCACCGCCACAGGGCGCGGCTGGCCATGTGCCAGCGCCGCAAAACGGGTGACGCCGATGGCGGGCACGTTCAGCCCCAGCGCCAGCCCGCGCGCGGCCGCCACAGCGATGCGGACGCCGGTAAAATTTCCCGGCCCGGTGCCCACGGCCAGCGCGGCCAGATCACGCCAGCCTGCGCCGCCCTTGGCCAGAACCTCTTCCAGCAGGGGCATCAGCCGTTCGGCCTGCCCCTTTTCCATCGGTTCTTCCCGCGCCGCCAGCACGGCATCACCACGCAACAAAGCGGCCGCGCAATGCGCGGCCGATGTGTCAAAGGCCAGGATCAGCGGCTCAGGCGGCAACGGGCCGCACTTCCAGCACTTCGGGAATGTAGTGGCGCAGCAGGTTCTCGATCCCCATCTTCAGCGTCAGGGTCGACGAGGGGCAACCCGCGCAGGCCCCCTGCATGTGCAGATAGACCACGCCCCGGTCAAAGCCGTGGAAGGTGATGTCGCCACCATCCTGCGCCACGGCGGGCCGCACGCGGGTATCCAGCAATTCCTTGATCTGGCGCACAACATCGCCATCTTCGCCGGTGTGCTCGGCATGCCCGCCACCATGGCTGACCGCCGATTGTTCACCCTCGATCACCGGGGCGCCAGACTGGTAATGCTCCATGATCGCGCCCAGGATGGCGGGTTTGATATGGTCCCATGCCACTGTTTCCGCCTTTGTCACCGTCACGAAATCGGTGCCGAAGAACACGCCGGTCACGCCGCCCGTTGCAAAGACCCGCCGCGCGAGGGGCGATTTTTCCGCCGCGTCGGCGCTGGGGAAATCGGCCGTGCCCATCTCCAGCACGGTCTGGCCGGGCAGGAATTTCAGCGTGGCGGGGTTGGGCGTGGATTCGGTCTGGATGAACATGGCAATCTCCAACGGTTCCTGTCGGATATGCGCCCTGCCGCCGCCCGAGTCAAGGTTTGGAACGGTTCTAAACTCAGGCCACCGCCGCGCGGTAGACATACCATGTGGCATGGCCCAGCAACGGCAGCACGATCACCAGACCCAGAAGCGCCGGAATGGCCCCCAGCGCCAGCGACCCGGCCACGATCATCCCCCAGACCGCCACCGGCCCCGGGTTCAGCAGCGCCACCTTGACCGAGGTGACAACCGCCACCACCACGCCCACGTTGCGGTCAAGCAGCAGCGGAAAGGATACGATGCTCATCGCCAGCACCAATGCGGCGAACAGGAACCCCACCGCGCAGCCGATGACGATCATCGCCCAGCCCGCCCCGGTGCCCAGCACCAGCTGCGCGAATGCCATCAGCCCGCGCGGCGTGTCGGCCCCGATGGTCAGCGTGGCGATCAGGTCGGCCACCATCACCCAGATCACAAAGATCAGCGCATGCAGCAGCGCAAGCAAGACCACCCCGCCGAATTTCGGCGATTGCAGCACGTCAAGATAGGCCAGCCAGTTCACCGGCTCACCCCGTTCCCGCCGGCGGCTCATCTCGTAAAGACCCACGGCGGCGACCGGCCCGACCAGCGCAAAGCCTGACAATACCGGGAAAATCAGCTGCACCGCATCGCCGCGCAGGGCAAAGGCGGCCAGCACCGCCCCGATGATCGGGTAGAGCAGGCAGACAAATACCACATCGCTGCGGAACGCGCCCAGATCCTCGGCCCCCTTGCGCAGGGCCAGCCGCAGGTCATCGACCGTGATCCTGCGGGGCACCGGCATCGCCTCGGCCTCGGCCTTGCCAAATGTGTCGCCCACGGATGCGGCATGGTCCAGCACGGCACCCGTGCCGCCGACAAGCCACGACAGCGGGTTTCCGATGGTCTTGGTCATCTGTGATCCTCCATGGGTCCGGTGCAGGACGCAGGGCAGGCACCGGATGCGACGGCATTGCAGGGCGAATGTGGCGCAGATCAGTGTATTGAAGTGAAGAATAGCACGATTCCCTGCCCGCGCGCGGTCACAATTCCGGGTTGTGGAGAAGCTAGCACAGCCTAAACGACGCTACCCCATTTAAGCGGCAGGAGAGTGCTAGCGGCTTTACGCAGCGAGCTGAATAGTTGAAAAAGAAGTTACTCGAAAGTCCGAACACCGCGCAAACGCTTCAATTGGTTTGATGTGAGTCGAATGCCTTGGAGCCTTCAATTCAACTCAGATGGTAGGGGTGACGGGTTCGCGTGCCCTTGAATGTGGATTTCAGCGAGCAGCCATCATGTTTTTGCATATGCTCAAAATGCGCGCGTTGCCCGGTAGTTCCCATGCGGTGTGCTCTCACTTGACCATGGCACTCGGGGCATCGAATTGATCCAACCCGTTTCGCACCCAATATGTCTTCAATTGTGCGCCGCACCCATTGAGTGGCGACCTTTTCTTCACATATGTCCCGCTCATCTATCATTTAGGAAGTATGTGCATTTGCTACCGTGGTGGCAACAGAAACCTTGGCAAAGCACCGGTTCGTTGAGCCGCAAAACGACGACCAAGAATCCGGCCAACTACTCACGTAATCGCCTCCAGCCGCTCCTTGGTCATGTCACCGGGCACGATGGTGATCGGGATGGGCAGGTTGCCGGAATTGCGGCTCATCTGCGTGACCAATGGCCCGGGCCCCGATTTGTCGGTGCCCGCGCCCAGCACCAGCACGCCGATTTCGGTATCCTCGCGCACCTGGGCCAGGATCTCCTGTACCGGGTCGCCCTCGCGGATCACCAGTTCGGGGTTCACGCCCTGCCGGTCGCGCATCCATTTGGCAAAGACCTCGAAATGCGCCTCGATCCGCTCGCGCGCTTCGGTGCGCATCAGATCGGCCACGCCCATCCAGTGCTGGTATTCCTCGGGCGGGATGATCGACAGGATCTGCACACCCGCGCCGGTATGGGCCGCGCGCAGCGCCGCATAGCGCATCGCGTTCAGGCATTCGCGGCTGTCATCCAGCACGACCAGAAACTTCCGCATCGCATATCCCCCATGCAGCGCCCGATCATGGCCGATCAGGGGCCCGGCTGTCCAGCCTCAGGCCGAATGCGCCCAATCCATGTAAAGCTGCCGCACGCGCCGCGTCACCGGGCCATGCTGATACTGGGTGTCCTCGAACGCGCGCACCGGCGTGACCTTGGCCAGGTTGCCCGACAGGAACACCTCGTCGGCGTCATGGAAATCGGCAAAGGTCAGCACAGCCTCGCGCACCTCCACCCCGTCGGCACGCAGGTTGGCGATATGGCGCGCGCGGGTGATGCCCGACAGGAAGGTGCCATTGGCGATCGGCGTGAACACCACCCCGTCCTTGACCATGAACACATTGGCCGTCGCGGTTTCGGCGACATTGCCCATGGCATCGGCCACCAGCGCATTGCCGAAACCCTTGGATTTCGCCTCGACCAGCATGCGCGCGTTGTTGGGGTAAAGGCAGCCCGCCTTGGCGTTGCAGACCGCATCCTCCAGAACGGGGCGGCGAAAGCGGGTGCGGGTCAGGGTGGTGGTTGCCTCAGGCGCAGGCATCGGCACCTCTTCGAGGCACAGCGCAAACCCGGTGCTGCCCGGCTTGGGGTCGATGCCCAGATCCGACGAGCCATCCAAGGCCCAATACATCGGCCGGACATACACCGCCTGCGCCGCGCCGTAGGCCCGCAACCCCTCACGGGCGATGGCCTCCATCTCGTCTGCCGCGACCGTTGGGGTGATCATCAGCGCCTCGGCGCTGCGATTCACACGCGCGCAGTGTTTGGCCAGATCGGGGGCCACGCCGTCAAAATAGCGCGCGCCGTCAAACACCGAGGAGCCCTGCCAGATGCCGTGATCGGCGGCATGCATCACCGCCACGTTGCCCTCATGCCAGCGCCCGTCGAAATAGGTGCGGATGTTCCTGCCGAATGCCATGCCATGCTCCTGTCCTGCGGGTGCAGTTAATCACTCCGCCACGGCAGGGTCCAGTCGCACCGCCCCGCATTCTTGCTGGCCCAAATATCCCCGCCGGAGGCCTCTGCCGTCAGCCTCGGGCACGGACTCGCGCCGTCAGCCCGCTTCGGCCAGCAATGCGTTCAGATCCAGCCGGGCATTGGTCATCACCAGGCTGCCCGCCGCGTCGCGCGGCCATTCCGCCTCGGGCCGGTCGCGGTAAAGTTCCACCCCGTTGCCATCGGGGTCCGTCAGATACAGCGCCTCGGATACGCCATGATCTGCCGCGCCGTCCAGCGGGATGCCCGCCGCGATCAGCCGTTGCAGCGCGGCCCCCAGACTGGCGCGGTCGGGAAACAAAACAGCGGTGTGGTAAAGCCCGGTATGCCCTGCGGGGGGAGGCGTGCCACCCCTGCTTTCCCAGGTGTTCAGGCCGATGTGGTGGTGATAGCCGCCCGCCGACAGGAACGCGGCCTGCGTGCCATAGCGCTGGGTCAGCTCAAACCCCAGAACGCCGCTGTAAAAGCCGATCGCGCGCTCCAGGTCGGCCACTTTCAGATGCACATGGCCAATGCGCGTGGCGGCCGGAAGCACGGGGGAAACGGGAAGGCTCATGGTGTTGCTCCTGCTGTCTTGCTTCAAGACTAGCCTGTGCGACTGCGGCACATAAGGCACAGGGCTGCACAGAGGTTGCGCGCAACGGCCTACAAGCGATCGGGCTGAAGGAAAAACCCCGGACCTGGGGTTAAGGTCCGGGGAACCATCGGGCCGACAGGTTCCGGACGGGGAGACCGGAACCCTTGGGGGGACGTGGCCGCCCCGACTCGGCGGCCAGCAGCCGCAAAATTCAGTTTCGCAGCCCAATGAATCGATCCCGTGACGATGGGCAGGCACCATGAGCCACGCAATCGTGACTTGTGTTTGGGCACCTCTACGGGCGACTGTCTACGCATTCGGAAACTAGAATGTGACGGAGATGCCAGGAATATGAACAGCTTGACCCTTTCGCGCCGCCGGGTGCTGGCCCTGTCGGCTTGCGCCGCAGCCGGGCTCGCGGCCCCGCAACTGGCGCTGGCGCAAGTGCGCAACAATATCTCGGGCTTTCGTAGCATCGATTGGCGCGACCATTTCGCCAGCCTGAAGAACGGGGCGATTCTGGCCGATACGCAGTCGAAAGCCGTGCATTTCTGGTCAGAGGATGAAGCAGTCTACCGTCTGTTCCCGTCTTCGGTGCCGATCAGCGAGGAATTGACCCGCCGCGGGTTGACCGAAGTGATCCGCAAGGTCGAAGGCCCGACCTGGACACCCACGCCCTCGATGCGCGAGCGTGACCCGAGCCTGCCCGCGATGGTTCCCGCCGGGCCGGAAAACCCGCTGGGCACCCATGCGCTGTATCTGTCGTGGCAATACTACCGGGTGCACGGCACGCATGACACGCGCAAGATCGGGCGTCCGTCATCCGATGGCTGCATCGGGCTTTACAACGAACATATCGCAGAACTTTACCCACTGGCGAAGGTCGGCACGCAGGTGCGGCTGATCTGACGGCTAACCCGCAAGGCGGCGCAGCAGACGCAGGCCCAGGCTTTGCGCTGCGCCGCCCAGCACACCCACGGCTGCGCCCAGCAGCCCCGCCAGCCCCGCAAACATCTGCCACAGCGCATCCGACCAGCGCAGGGTGGCGCGCAGGAAGCGCGATTTGCCCAGCACCTCGATCCGGCCAACCACCCGGGGCCCCAGCGCCTCGGCGGCATTGGCCAGACGTCGCGCCTCGGCCCCGTCATCGACATAGCGCAAAAGGTGCAGTGCCTCGGTGGTGCCGGTGGCGTCGCGCAACCGGCCCAGATCGGTGGCCAATGCGCCCAGCGGGGCCAAGGCATCCACCCGCACCACCGCTGCCAGATCATCGGCAGAGCGCACGGCGGGCAGGGCGGCCAGATCGACCCCGGCGCGCAGTTGCGTGGTGATCACGCGGGTCAGCGCGGGCGACAGCAGGCCCATCCGGCGCGCGAGCTTGCCCAGACCCGCCCCTACCTTGACCACCGCCGACGACCCCCCGGTGGCGATCACCAGCGCCGTGGCCGACAGGCCCACCACCGACAGCGCAAGGTCGATCTCGTCCACCTCGCCCCCGGTGATGCTGGCCACGCCCGCCCGTGAAATCCCCGCGATGTCGCCCAGCGGCGTCAGTGCCACGGGTGCCTGACACATCAGCGCCAGTTGCAGGTTGCAGGTGGCGGCATCCCAGATGCAGGTGGCGCAATCACCGGCGTTGGCCCAGAATCCGCTGTCGGCATCCCATGCCGCCGCACGCTGCGCCAGCAGGGCGGGGGGCAGGGCGATGCCGCGTTCGGCGGCCACGCCCTCAACCGCCTCAATCGCCAGCCAGTTGCGCGGGTCTTCGGCCAGCAGGCTTGTCAGGCGGGCGGCGATCACCTGCGGCGTGGCCTCTGCCGCCAGCATCCGGTCGGTGGCCGCGATGATCTCGGCCGCACCGCGTTCCGCAAAGGGCCGCACCAGCGGGTCGCGGGCAATCTCGGCCCCCGTCCAGACCGTCAGCGCCAGCGAGGCCACCAGCAGCAGATGCAGCGTGGCACGGCTGCCCGAGCGGAGCATCGCGCGCGGCAAGGGGGGCAGACGCGGCATTGGCATCGCCCGATCCCCCCTCAGCCCGCCGTCATGCCCGGCGTGAGCGGATCATGCCCACGATGTCGTAAACCTCATCCATCACGGGCCGGGCAATCGCGTCGGCACGGTCGGCCCCTTCGCCCAGAATGCGGTCGATCTCGGCCGGGTCCTGCATCAGCCGGTTCATCTCGCTGGTGATCGGTTCCAGTTTCGCCACCGCCAGATCGGCCAGCGCGGGTTTGAAGGTGCCGAACTGCGCACCGGCATATTCGGCGATCACCGCGTCGGCGCTCATGTCCGCAAGGGCCGCATAGATGTTCACCAGATTGCGCGCGTCGGGGCGGTCTTTCAACCCGTCCAGATGGTCGGGCAGCGGTTCGGCGTCGGTCTTGGCCTTGCGGATTTTTTTCCCGATGGTGTCGGCGTCATCGGTCAGGTTGATGCGGCTTTGGTCCGACGGGTCGGATTTCGACATTTTCTTGGTGCCGTCGCGCAGGCTCATCACGCGCGTGGCCGCCCCTTCGATCACCGGCTCGGTGATGGGAAAGAAATTCACGCCATAATCGTTATTGAATTTCAGCGCGATGTCGCGGGTCAGTTCGATATGCTGTTTCTGGTCCTCGCCCACCGGCACATGGGTGGCCTTGTAGGCCAGAATGTCGGCGGCCATCAGCGCGGGATAGGCGAACAGGCCCAGCGAGACGTTTTCGCTGTTCTTGCCAGCCTTGTCCTTGAACTGGGTCATCCGGCTCATCCAGCCCATGCGGGCCACGGTGTTGAAAATCCACGCCAATTCCACATGCGCCGTAACCTGGCTCTGGTTGAACAGGATCGACCGCGCGGGGTCGATGCCTGCCGCGATGAATCCTGCCGCCGCCTCGCGCGTTTGCTGGCGCAGTTTGGCGGGGTCTTGCCAGACGGTGATCGCGTGCATGTCAACCAGACAATAGACCGTCTCGATCCCCTCGTCCTGCTTTTGCACGAAACGTTTCAGCGCGCCCAGATAATTGCCCAGCGTCAGCCCGCCCGAAGGCTGGATGCCGGAAAAGATGCGCGTGGGGAAAGCCTGAGGCGTTTGGACCGGCTCGGCCATGGGATACTCCGCTGTGGAAAAGGTTGCGGTTTCGGCTTATCGCTGTGGGCAAGGGCCGTCAATCAAGAGGCCCGTGCATGAGGCCCCGATGCAGGACAATCTGACAGCCCCGCCGCTGAACCCGCTGCCGCCCGTCGTCTGGGCGCTGGCGCTGCCGATGATCGCCATGGAACTGGTGCTGAGTCTGGGCGGCGCGGGCCTTGCCGGTGGCCCCGGGGCGGTGGGCTGGCGGCTGGATGCGGTGCAGCGTTTCGCCTTTTCGCCCGAACTGATGCGCGCGATGATCGAGGCGGGGCAATACCCCTGGCAGGGCGTGATGCGGCTGTTCACCTATCCCTTTGTGCATGCCGCCTTTACCCATGCCTTGTTCGCCGTGGTGATCCTGCTGGCACTGGGCAAGATGGTGGGCGAGATCTTCCGCTGGTGGGCGGTGCTGGTGGTGTTCTTTGGCGCGGGGCTGGCGGGGGCTGCGGCCTATACGTTTCTGCCCTTCATCGACGCGCCGCTGTTTGGCGGTTATCCGCCGGTCTATGGGCTGATCGGGGCATTCACCTTTCTTTTGTGGGTCAATCTGGCGGCCAAGGGGGCGAACCAGTTTCGCGCCTTCACCATGATCGGCTTTCTGATGGGCATACAGTTGCTGTTCGGCCTGCTGTTCGGCGGCGGGTGGGATTGGGTGGCGGACATCTCGGGCTTTGCCGCCGGGTTCCTGCTGTCGTTCGTGGTCAGCCCCGGCGGCTGGGCGCGGGTGAAGCAGAAGATCCGTCAACGCTGACGGCGCAGCACGGATTTCAGATCGTGCAGCCGGAAGGCGCCGATCAGATGGCCGATGCCGAAATAGCTGATGATGCCAAGGCTCACCAACGCCAGCAGCGCCAGATAGCGCCATGACGGCAGCGCCAGCGGCACGGCCAGCGCCAGTGCCCCGCCCCACAGGATCAGCCCCATCGCCCCCGAGGCAATCATGATGCGCGGCAGACGTTGCAGAAAACGCTGATCCAGCAGCGCCGCCTCGCCCATGGCGCGTGACCCGCGCCACAATTGCCACACCATGACCCAGCCGGAAACGGTGGTGGCCAAGGCGGCGGCCATGAAGCCGATCAGCGGCATCAGCCCCACGGCAAACACCAGATTGACCACCATGCAGACCAGCGCGTAGTGGAACGGGCGGCGGGTATCTTCGCGGGCGTAATACAGCGGCTGCAAGACCTTGTGCAGCACGAAGGCGGGCAGGCCAAGGCCGTAAGCCGCCAGCGCCAGCGCGGTGTTGAACGTGTCCAGCGGGCCGAACTCGCCTCGCTGGAACAGCACGGCCGTCAGCGGCAGGGCAATGACCACCAGCGCCACGGCGGCGGGCAGCGTCAGCATCAGGGCAAACTCGGCCCCCCGGTTGAAACTGTCGCGGCTGCCCAGCGGATCATTGGCCCGCAGGCGGCGCGACAGGTCGGGCAGCAGCACGGTGCCGATGGCGATGCCCACGACCCCCAGCGGCAGTTGATAGAGGCGGTCGGCGTAGGACAGCCAGGCCACCGCGCCTTCGGTGAAACTGGCGACCTGCCTCCCCACCAGCAGGTTGATCTGCACCACCCCGCCCGCCAGAACCGCCGGGCCCGCAATCACCGCCAGACGCCGCAACTCGGGCGTCAGGCGCGGCCAGCGCAGCGCCAGCCGGAACCCCGCCCGATGCGCCGAATACCATGTGAAGGCCAGTTGCGCGATGCCGGTCAGCGGCACCGTCCAGGCCAGCGTCAGCCCCATGTCCCAACCCGCGCGGGCGGCCATCAGCATGGCGGCAATGAACATCAGGTTCATCAACACGGGCACGAAACTGGCCTCGGTAAATCGGCCAAAGGCGTTCAGCACACCCGACAGCAGCGCCACCAAGGATATGAACAGGATATAGGAGAACGAGATGCGCCCGAACATCACCGCCATGTCGAACCGCGCGTCGCCCACAAATCCGCTGGCCATGGCCCAGACCAGCCAGGGCATCGCCAACGTGCCCAGAACGGTGAACACCACCAGCACCCCCGCCAGCCCGGCAAAGGCATCGGCGGCAAAACCCTGCGCATCCTCGCCGCCTTGCAGCTTTTTCGAGAACATCGGCACGAAGGCCATGTTGAACGCGCCTTCGGCAAAGAACCGGCGGAACATGTTGGGCAAGGAAAACGCGATCAGGAATGCCTCGGCCACCGGCCCGGCGCCCAGATAGGCCGCCATCATCACGTCGCGGACAAAGCCCACCACGCGGCTGCCCAATGTCCAGCCGCCGACGGTCAGAAACCCCTTCATCAGGCGCACAGGTTTCACGTTCCGGCCCTTGCAGCGCCTTCGGCGATCGCTTGGCGCAGCTTGCGGTCCAGCGTGTCCTGTTTCGATTTGGTGTGCAGTTTCAGCCCGAACATGTCCTTCACATAGAACGTGTCCACCACCTGCGCGCCATAGGTCGCGATCACCGCCGAGGCGATATAGATGTTGTTGGCCGCCAGTGTGCGCGTCAGGTCATACAGCAGCCCGGGCCGGTCGCGGGTATCCACCTCGATGATGGTGTAGATTTCGGACCCCTCGTTGTCGAAGGCGATATGGGTGGGAAAGCGGAATTCGCTGTCGCGTTTTTTCACCTTGTCGCGATCGCGCAGCGCCTCGCGCGCCACCACCTCGCCGCGCAGGGTCTTGTCGATCATGTTGCGCAGACGGGGCAGGCGGGTCAGATCATAGGGCGTGCCGTCGCTGTCCTGCACCCAGAACACCGCCGTCGCATAGCCGTCTTTCGAGGTGTAGGTGCGCGCGTCCACCACATTGGCCCCCACCAGCGCCAGAGCCCCGGCAAGACGCGAGAATATGCCGGGGTGGTCGGCCAGCGCGAAACAGGCGCGAGTCGCGTCGCGGTCGGTGTCTGGGTCTAGGTCGATGCGAATTTCGGCATCGCCCAGACCTTTGAGCAGCCGGGCAAACACCGCATGGGTGCCGGTGGGCAGGCCACGCCAATAAGGCGGATAGTGCCGGGCCAGTTCGGCGCGGATATCGCGCATTTCCCAGCCGGTCAGCGCCTCGCGCAGCGCGCGTTTCGCCTCGTCCGACTGGTTTTCGCGGTTCAGCGATTCCAGCCCGCCATCCAGCGCGGTGAAGGTGTCGCGGTAAAGCTGGCGCAAAAGCTGCGCCTTCCAGTTGTTCCAGGTGCCCGGCCCCACGCCGCGGATGTCGCAGACCGTCAGCACCGTCAGCAAATCCAGCCGCTTCTTGGTTTTTACGGCCTTGGCAAAATCGCGCAGGGTGCGGGGGTCGCCTATATCGCGCTTCTGCGCCATGTCCGACATCAACAGATGATAGCGCACCAGCCATTCGACGGTTTCGGATTCCTCGGCCGTCAGCCCCAGCCGCGGGGCAACGCGCCGCGCGATCTGCGCGCCCAAGATCGAATGATCCTCGGGCCTGCCCTTGCCGATGTCATGCAGCAACAGGGCCACATACAGAACCTTGCGGTTCACCCCCTCTTTCAGGATGCGGCTGGCGATCGGCAATTCTTCGACCAGCTCGCCACGTTCAATCTGCGCCAGAGTGCTGATGCACTGGATGATATGCTCGTCCACCGTATAGTGGTGATAGACGTTGAACTGCATCATCGCGACGATGGGTTCAAACTCGGGGATGAAGGCCCCCAGCACGCCCAGTTCGTTCATCCGTCGCAGCGCGCGTTCGGGGTTGCCGTGGCGCAGCATCAGGTCAAGGAAAATGCGCGTCGCCTCGCGGTTGGCCTGCATGTCCTCGTCGATCAGGTGCAGATGCCCGGCAATCAGGCGCATGGCATTGGGGTGCAGCAACAGGCCGGTGCGCAGCGCCTCCTCGAAAATCCGCAGAAGGTTCAGCTTGTCGGCCAGAAAACCCGCAGGGTCGGCCACGTCGATGCGGCCCTGCATCAGGCTGTAGCCGGGTTTCAGCGGTTTGCGGCGGCGGAAGAACCCGATCAGCGCGGGTTCCGATTTCGCATGCCGCGCTTCCAGCTGGGTCAGGAAGATGCGCGTCAACTCTCCCACCCGGGTGGCCTGGCGGAAGTAATCCTGCATGAAGATTTCGACCGCCCGCCGCCCGCCGGTGTCGCGGTAGCCCAGCCGTGCCGCCACATCCACCTGAAGGTCAAAAGTCAGCTGATCCCATGCGCGGCCGGTGGTGTAATGCAGATGGCAGCGCACCGCCCACAGAAAGTCCTCGGCCCGGGTGAAGGTGTCGTATTCCTCGCGCGTGAACAGGCCTGCGGCCACCAGCCCCTCGGCGCTGGGCACGCGGTTCAGGTATTTGCCGATCCAGTAGAGCGTCTGCAGGTCGCGCAGCCCGCCTTTGCCCTCTTTCACATTGGGTTCCAGCACATAGCGCTGGCCACCCTGCCGCTTGTGCCGGGCGGCGCGTTCGGCCAGCTTGGCCTCGATGAATTCGGGGCCGGAGTTGCGGAACAGGTCGGTCCACAGCCTGTCGCCCAGTTCGGTCGCCAGCCGTGCATGACCGGCCAGAAAGCGATGCTCCAGCAGCGCGGTGCGGATGGTGATGTCATCGCGGGCCAGACGCACGCAGTCTTTCACCGTGCGGCTGGAATGGCCCACTTTCAGCTTCAGATCCCACAGCATGTAAAGCATGGATTCGATGACCGATTCCGCCCATGGCGTGACTTTCCACGGGGTCAGGAACAAAAGGTCCACGTCCGAATGCGGGGCCATTTCGGCGCGGCCATAGCCGCCCACAGCCAGAACGGCGATGCGCTCGGATTCGGTGGGGTTGGGCAGCGGGTGCAGATGTTGCATCGCCACCGCCAATGCGGTTGTCACCAGACCGTCGGTCAGCAGCGCCTGCCCCCGGATCAGCGCGCGCGCCGCACCCTTCTGGGCGCGGAACGCCGCTTCCAGCCGGGCGTTGCCCTCGGCCTTGGCCTGCGCCAGATGGCGCACCGCTATCGCGCGCGCCGCTTTGGCATCCACGTTGCCATCGCCCGCTAGTTCAGCGGCGATGGCATCGGCCAGTGCAGCGGGCGTGATTATGGTGTCGCCGGGCAGGATCATGCCTTCGGCGCTGTCGGATGTGGGAAAGCCGCTGAGGGCCGGCTCAGAAGCCGGCACCCGCAAAGCTGGTTGGCGCGTTGTCAACGATGACCACCTGATTGTTGCGGATCTGCGCCACGGCCAGACCCCGTTCGTTGGTGCCATCACCACGCAGGCGGAAGATGCCGCCGACGCCGACAAAGCCCGACCCCGTGGTCAGCGCCGATCCGGTCAGGGCGTTGGTCCTGCCCTGTTTCACCAGTGCGCCGATGGCCGCGATCCCGTCATAGGCCAGCCCCGAAATGGGTGTCGCGGGCTCGGCAAAGGCGGCCTGATAGCGGCCCTGATACTGGTTGTAGCGGCCCGGGTCAGGCATGGCGAACCACGCCCCCTGCACGCCCGGCAGCGCGGCCGTTGCGGGCGGAATGTCCCAGCGGGTCAGGCCGATGAAGCGGGTCTCCGCCCCCAGACCGTTTTCGCGCAACAGCTGCGTCAGCAACGGCAGCGCGCCGTCGGTGGTCGCGGTCAGAAACAGCGCCTGCGCCCCGTTGGCCCGCGCCGCCGAGGCGATGCCGGGCACCGCCGCGACGATGCCGTTCTGCGAGAATTCGTAGGCGGCGGTGCCTGCAACGCTGCCACCTGCCCGCGCCACACCCTGCTGGATGGCGTTGCGGCCCACAGTGCCTGCCGGGGTGCTGTCATGCACCACCATGATGCGGCTGGTGCCCTGCCGCACGGCATAGGCCGCCAGACGGTCGGCGGTGTTCTGGAACGTCGGCCCCAGCACAAAGACATTGCCACCCGCGATGTCGCTGTTGTTCGAGAAACTCAGCACGTTCACGCCCCGGTTGGCGACAGCCACGCCTGCGGCATTCGCCTCTTGCGCATAGACCGGGCCAAGGATGATCTTGGCGCCCTCGTCTACCGCCTTGGTCGCCATGGCGGCGGCCTGCCCGGGGTTGCCCGCGGTGGAGTAGACCCGCAGGTCGATTCGCACATCGCCCAGATCGGAAATCGCCAGCCGGGCGGCGTTCTGCAGGCTGCGCGACAGCAACTCGTCACTGGCCTGGCCAGAGCCTGAAGGCACCAGCAGCGCCACCGGCACGGGGGCCGTGGTGTCGATGGCAGGGCCGCCCCCGCCGCCGCCGGTCAGGGCGATAGGCTCGCAGGCGGCAAGGGCCAGCGTGGAAAGCACCATGGCAGCGCGGCCCAGCGACTTGCGGGCGATCCTCAAAACAGACAACATGCAGACTTCCTCATCCCGGGGGCATCGGTCAGCCAGAGCCTATGCGTTTCACCCGGTGAAGGCAACTTTCGTGGAAGGCGCAGACATGAGCATCGGCGAAACGGGGCCCGGGCTGACCGGCGAAGAGCCTTCAGAACCCGCAGCGGAGCCCGCCGCCGTGGCGGTTCATCCGCAGGATGGTGCCCGCAGTTATGGCCAGCGCCCCCTGCCGCCGGGCCTGCACTTCATCGCGACGCCCATTGGTGCCGCGCGCGACATCACCTTGCGCGCACTGGATATTCTGGCCACGGCCGACCTGCTGGCCGCCGAGGATACCCGCAGCCTGCGGCATCTGATGGAGATCCACGGCGTGCCCCTGCGCGGCCGCCCGCTGCTGGCCTATCACGACCACAATGGCGATGCGATGCGCCCCCGCCTGCTGGGCGCGCTGGCGGCGGGGCAAAGCGTGGCCTATGCGTCGGAGGCGGGCACGCCGCTGGTGGCCGACCCCGGCTATCAGCTGTCGCGCGCGGCGATTGCGGCAGGGCACAAGGTGCTGGCGGCACCCGGGCCTTCGGCGCTGCTGGCTGCGCTGACTGTGGCGGGCCTGCCCACCGACCGCTTTCTCTTTGCGGGTTTTCCCCCGGCCGCCGCAGGCGCGCGGGCGCGCTTCTTTGCCGAACTGGTAGACGTGCCCGCAACGCTGGTATTTTATGAATCGCCCAAACGCATTGGCAAAACATTAAGGGAACTTGTGCAAGTCTTCGGAGGACGAGAAGCGGTTGTCTGCCGCGAACTGACAAAGCGATTCGAAGAGGTGACACGCGGGCGGCTGGATGCGCTTGCAACGGCCTTTGCAGACCGGGTTGTGAAGGGCGAAGTCGTCCTGCTGATCGACCGGGGGCAAGGGGTGGTGCCCGATGTGGATGCGGTGGAGGCGGCACTGGTGCAGGCTTTGACCAAGGCATCGGTGAAAGATGCAGCGGCGGATGTGGCGGCGCGCTTGGGTCTTCCAAGGCGGGATCTGTACCAGATGGCGCTGAAACTGGCAGCGAAAGATGAGGCGGGCGGATGAGCGGGTTGGTATCCTACAGGGCGGGTCTGGCCGCCGAAGATGCGGTTGCACGGCTTTACGCGCGGTCTGGCAGGGCCATTGCCGCAGCGCGCTGGCGTGGAACAGCGGGTGAGATTGATCTGATCGCCCGCGACGGTGCCGAGGTGATTTTCATCGAGGTGAAACACAGCGTCACCCATGCGGCAGCGGCCGAACGGCTGTCACGGCGGCAGATGGACCGGATTTATGGCACAGCCTCGGAGTTTCTGGCCGGTGAACCGGCGGGGCAGAACACCGAGGCGCGGTTTGATGTGGCGCTGGTGGATGCCCGGGGCCAGATCGAAATCATCGAGAACGCCTTTGCGGCCTGACGCTTTTTGCAAGCGTCGCCTTGGGGTGATTGCAACCCTGTCAGGCTTCGGCCATTGAAGGGCATCATGACGGGAGATGCCCATGGGCCTGAAAGTTGCCTTGCAGATGGATCCGATCGGATCCGTGAACATCGACGCCGACAGCACGTTCCGCATCGCGCTGGAGGCTGAAGCGCGCGGCCATGAGCTGTTTTTCTACACGCCCGACAAGCTTGCCTACAGCGAGGGACGGGTGACGGCCCGGGGCTGGCCGATCACGCTGCGGCGCGAGAAGGGCAATCATGTGGCCTATGGTGCCGAGACCGAGGTGGATCTGGCAAGCTACGATGTTGTCTGGCTGCGGCAGGATCCGCCTTTCGACATGGGCTATATCACCACGACGCATATTCTGGAGATGATCCATCCGCGGACTTTGGTGGTGAATGATCCGTTCTGGGTGCGCAACTCGCCCGAAAAGCTGCTGGTGCTGCGCTTTCCTGATCTGATCCCGCCCACCACCATCGCGCGGGATCTGGCCACGATCCGGGCGTTCAAGGAAAAGCATGGCGATGTGATCCTGAAGCCGCTTTACGGCAACGGCGGAGCGGGTGTGTTCCGCCTGGGGCCGGATGACCGCAATCTGGCCTCGCTGCATGAATTGTTCAGCGGCATCAACCGCGAGCCGCTGATCGTGCAGAAGTTCTTGCCCGATGTGGCAAAGGGCGACAAGCGGGTGATCCTGGTGGATGGCGAGCCGATTGGTGCGATCAACCGGGTGCCGCAGGCGGGGGAGACGCGGTCGAACATGCATGTCGGCGGGCGGCCCGAAAAGATCGGGCTTAGCGCGCGCGATCTGGAAATCTGTGCCGCCATCGGCCCGGTGCTGCGCGAAAAGGGCCAGATTTTTGTGGGCATCGACGTGATCGGCGACTACCTGACCGAGATCAACGTGACCTCGCCCACCGGTTTGCAGGAGCTGGAGCGGTTTGACGGGACGAATGGCGCGGCGCTGATCTGGGAAGTGATCGAGCGCAAGCGAGGCGTCTAGCCCTCATGCGCCATTCCGGGTGATGTCGTGCGCGTCAGCTTTTCGTGCCGATGGCGAGGCGGTAGCTGACCGCCTCGGCCACATGCGGCTGGCGGACATCTGCGGCACCGTCTAGATCGGCAATCGTGCGGGCCACGCGCAGCACCCGGTGATAGCCGCGCGCCGACAGGCCGAAACGTTCGGCCACGCGCAAGAGCAGCGCGCGGCCTTCGGCGTCGGGGGCGGCCACCTCTTCCAGCAGCGCGCCTTCGGCCTCGGCGTTCACGCGCACTTCGGGATGGGCGGCATAGCGGCGGTCCTGCCGGGTGCGGGCGGCGGCGACTCGGGCGGCCACAAGGGCGGACGGATCGCCCGAGGGCGGCAGGTCTAGGTCGGTATAGGCCACCGGCGGCACTTCGATGCGCAGGTCGAAGCGGTCCATCAGCGGGCCCGAGATGCGGCCCAGATAATCCTCGCCGCACAGCGGCACCTTTGCGCAGGCCCGCGCCGCATCGGCCAGATAGCCGCACTTGCAGGGGTTGGCCGCCGCCACCAGCAGGAACCGGCAGGGATAGCGCACATGGGCATTGGCGCGCGACACCACCACTTCGCCGGATTCGATTGGCTGGCGCAGGGTTTCCAGCACGGCGCGAGGGAATTCGGGGAATTCATCCATGAAGAGCACGCCGTTGTGGGCCAGTGAAATCTCGCCGGGTTTGGCCCCGCGCCCCCCGCCAACGATGGCGGCCATGGAGGCCGTGTGATGCGGCTCGCGGAAGGGGCGCGCGCGCGAAATGCCGCCTTCGGTCAACAGCCCGGCAAGTGAATGGATCATCGAGGTTTCCAGCGCCTCGATGGCCGACAAAGGCGGCAGGATGCCCGGAAGCCGCGCGGCCAGCATGGATTTGCCCGAGCCGGGGCTGCCCACCATCAGCACATGGTGCCGGCCTGCCGCCGCAATCTCCAGCGCGCGTTTGGCGCGTTCCTGGCCCTTCACGTCGCGCAGGTCGCGGCCCATGGGCAGGGGTTGCACCTCGCCCGCCTCGGCCGGGGTCAGGGGCGACTGGCCGGTGTAGTGGCGCACCACCTCGTCCAGCGAATTGGCGGCCAGCACCTGCGTGGCCCCGACCCAGGCCGCCTCGGCCCCGCAGGCCTTGGGGCAAAGCAGCGAGCGGTCATCCTCGGCAGCTGCCATGGCGGCGGGCAGGGCACCGATCACCCCGATCAGCCGGCCATCCAGCGACAGTTCGCCCAGCGCCACTGTGCGGTCCACCTCATCCTTGGGGATGATCTCCAGCGCCGCCAGCAGCGCCAGCGCGATGGGCAGGTCGAAATGCGAGCCTTCCTTGGGCAGGTCGGCGGGTGACAGGTTCACCGTGATGCGTTTCGACGGCAGCGCGATGGACATCGACGCCAGTGCCGCGCGCACCCGCTCGCGGGCCTCGGACACCGCCTTGTCGGGCAGGCCCACGATGGCAAAGGCCGGAAGGCCCGCCGCGATGGCGCATTGCACCTCGACAATGCGGGCCTCTACGCCTTCGAAGGCCACTGTGAAGGCCCGCGCGACCATATTCTGCCTCTCGCCGTTCAGACTGGTTAACGGCTAGGGCGGATAGGTTTAGGAAGTGTAAATGGCCATGAATTTGGGCCAGGCTTCGGGGTCGGCCACGGTCTTGTCGCGGCAGAACGGGTTGCAAAAACCGAAGATGCGGCCATCCAAGGCCATGAAATCACTGACCGGCTTGCCGGAATAGGGGCAGGCGGTGTTTTCCGAAGGGCCAGCGTCCACCGCCCGCGCGGCCAGCGGCACCGGTCCGGGCCAAGGTCGCTGCGGGTAATCGCGACGGTAGAATTCCTGATCGGCGCCATCCACCAGCCCCATCGCGCGCCAGCGGCGAAAGGACGGGTGGGCAAGATGCGCCGCCACATAGGCCTGCGCGGCGGGGCCGACCGGCAGGTTGTAGGCGGTGATGCGGGCGGCGACGGGGGCAAAGAACGCATCGGCGGCAGAATATGGCCCGCAAAGCCAATCACCCGTCGCCCCGGTCTCGGCCCGCGCCCAGGCCCAGATATGTTCCAGCCGCGCCAGATCGGCCAGCACCTCGGGCGGCGGGTTGCAGCCCTGATAGCTGACGCGCAGGTTCATCGGGCAATGGCTGCGCAGCGCGCTGAAACCGGCATGCATCTCGGCTGCCAGCACGCGGGCCACGGCACGGGCCGGGCCCGGGGGCCAGATGCCGGCGTCGGGGTGGCGCGAGGCCAGTTCCTCGGCAATCGCCAGACTTTCGGGCACCACCTGCCCCTCGGGCGTGCGCATCACCGGCACGGTGCGGGCGGGGGCGAATTTTGCCAGAAGCTGAGGCAATTCATCGGTGTAAAGCCGCGCCGTGTGGCTGCGCACGGGAATGCCGAAGGCATCAAACAGCAGCCAGCCGCGCAGCGACCAACTGGAATAGCCACGGTCGCCGATGGCGAGATCATAGGTCATTGGGGCCTCCTGTTGCCGGTTTGCGTGACCCTAGGCTGCGCTGCGGCACAAGCAAAACGCAGATTTGTGCGCGCAGGCATCACGCGATGTGATTGATGCGGCTGGCCTGCCAGCCCTCGGGCGTCACGGCTATTTCGGTCAGCGACAGGTTGTCGATGCGCTGGGCAAAGGCCTGCTGCACGCTTTGGCCCAGCGCACGCTGCACGCAGGCCAGAATGGCCCCGAAATGGCAGACCACCACCAGATCGCCCCCCGCATGTGCCAACGCAAGCCGGTCCAGCGCACCATGCACCCGGGATGCCATGGCGTTCCAGCTTTCGCCGCCGGGCGCGGCCACATCGCCCGAGCTGTCCCAGAAGGCGCGGATATGCGCCGGATCATCCGCCTCCACCTCGGCATGGCTGCGCAGCTCCCACGCGCCGAAATGGATCTCGCGCAAGGCGGCGTCATGCGACAGGCGGGGACGGTGGCCTTGCAGCGCGTCTGCCGTGGCCACAGCGCGGCGCAGGTCAGATGATACCACCGCCGCCGCCGGGGGCAGCAGCGCGGCCAGCCGTGCCAGCGCAGGACGATCCGACAGATCGGCGGGCAGGTCTGACCAGCCCACCATCCCGCGCGCATGGGTGGGCCCGTGCCGCACCAGCCACAGCCGGGTCACAGCGCCCCCGGCGGCAGCGCGCCCTTCAGCACCAGTGGCAGGCCCGCCATCACCGCCACCACCAGCCCCGCCTGCCCGGCAAGCTGCTGGTTCAGCCGCCCCTGCACATCGCGGAACCGGCGGGCCAAGGCGTTTTCCGGCACGATGGACCACCCCACCTCGTTGCTGACCACCACCACCGGGGCGGCGCAGCCGGCCAGCGCCGCCAGCAGCCCAGCCCCCTCGGCCACCAGATCGGCATCAGCCAGCATGCGGTTGGTCAGCCACAATGTCGCGCAATCCAGCAGCACCACCGCGCCCGCAGGCACCTGCACCAAAGCGCCCGCCAGATCATGCGGGGCCTCGCGTGTGTCCCAGCCGCCGCCCCTGTCTGACCGGTGCGCAGCGATTCGGTCGCGCATCTCGTCATCCCAGGCCTCGGCGGTGGCGATATAGATCCGCGGGCGGCCGGTGGCGGAAACCAGCCGCTCTGCCAGCCCCGATTTGCCCGAACGCGCGCCACCTAACACAAGTGTGAGCGGCGGCAAGGCAATCGACACGGTTTCTTGTGATCCGGTCAGGAACTGGCCTCGTAAGGTAAGTATAACGGCAAGCAAGCCGACAGGGGGTTGCAATGGCACTGGACGGATACACCGATCAAACCATGTCCCGCAAGGCGATGAAGGCGGAACTGCTGGATGCGGAAACCGAATTGCGGCTGGCCTATGCCTGGCGCGACCAGCGGGATGAAGCCGCGCTGCACCGCCTTATCACCGCCTATATGCGGCTGGCGATCTCCATGGCGTCGAAATTCCGCCGCTATGGCGCACCGATGAACGACCTGATCCAGGAGGCCAGCCTTGGCCTGATGAAAGCCGCCGACAAGTTCGACCCCGATCGTGGCGTGCGGTTTTCGACCTATGCGGTGTGGTGGATCAAGGCCAGCATCCAGGACTATGTGATGCGCAACTGGTCGATGGTGCGCACGGGCAGCACCAGCAGCCAGAAGGCGCTGTTCTTCAACATGCGCCGCGTGCAGGCGAGGCTGGAGCGTGAGGCCTCGCAACGCGGCGAAACCCTGGACGGCCACCAGCTGCGCCAGATGATCGCCACCGATGTCGGCGTCCCGCTGGCCGATGTGGAGATGATGGAAGGCCGCCTGTCCGGGTCGGATTTCTCGCTGAACGCCACGCAATCATCGGATGACGAGGGCCGCGAGTGGATCGACGCGCTGGAAGATGACAGCGCCCAGGCCGCCGAAGTGGTCGAAGGCACACATGACGCAGCCCGCCTGCGCGACTGGCTGGTGACGGCCATGCAGGCCCTCAGCCCGCGCGAGCGCTTCATCGTGACCGAACGCAAGCTGCGCGATGCGCCCCGCACGCTTGAATCCCTGGGCGAGGAGCTTGACCTGTCGAAAGAACGGGTGCGCCAGCTTGAGGCCGCAGCCTTCGGCAAGATGCGGCGCAGCCTTGAGGCCCAGTCGCGCGAGGTTCACCACTTTCTGCTGTGACAGTCGCTGCGCGCCTCTGGCTTGTCGGTAGCCTCTGGCTGGGGGTCGGGTTGCTGGCGCTGCCGGCAGCCGCGCGTGAGATCACGCCGGATGATCTGGCGCAGCTCCCCGCCGCAGATGTGACTGTGCTGGGCGAGGTGCATGACAACCCGCTTCACCACGCGCATCAGGCCTATGCCGTGGCGGCCATGCGGCCCCGGGCCTTGGTGTTTGAAATGCTGACCCCCGATCAGGCGGCGCGGGTGACGCCGCAAAACCGGGGCGACATGGCCGCACTGGGGGCGGCGCTGGGCTGGGCCGACAGCGGCTGGCCCGATTTTTCGCTTTACCACCCCATATTTACCGCCGCCCCTTCCGCGCAGGTCTTTGGCGGCGATCTGCCCCGGCAGGCCGTGCGTGACGCCATGACGCAAGGGGCGGCCGCCGTGTTCGGCCCCGATGCGGCGCGCTACGGTCTGGCCGCCCCGCTGGCCGCCGCCGATCAGGCCGCGCGCGAGGCGGAACAGGATGAGGCCCATTGCAACGCCTTGCCCGCCGATCTGCTGGCAGGGATGGTGCAGGCGCAACGGCTGCGCGATGCGGCGCTGGCGCGCGCCGTGGTGCTGGCCATGGCGGAAACCGGCGGGCCGGTGGCGGTGATCACCGGCACCGGCCATGCGCGCCGCGATCAGGGCGTGCCCGCGGCACTGGCACTGGCCGCGCCGAACCTGTCGGTTCTGTCCATTGGCCAGACCGAGGCCGACCCCGGCCCCGATGCGCCCTTTGACCTGTGGCTTGTCACCCCGCCGGTGGATCGCGGCGATCCCTGCGCGGCCTTCGGGATACAGAGATCCTGAAGCGTCAGGCCTGTCCCGACGGTGCGCAAGCGGGAAAGACCGTTGCGCACCCTCTGGCGCATTGCCATTCGCGCGTCAGACCTGCCGGGTCATTGCGGGTCCGGACCTCGTGACACTCTCTTTCCAGATGCAAATATCCCGCGGGGGCCGGGGGGCGTGAAGCCCCCCGGTCGTCGGCCATACCCACAGGGATTGAGTTCCGCCCCGCCCGCCCCTACACCTGAACCCGTGCCCGTGCGGAGAGACCGATGCTTCACGCCAAGCGTATCCTCTTGATCATCGGCGGCGGCATCGCCGCCTACAAGGCGCTGGATCTGATCCGCCGCCTGCGCGAACGGGGTGCGGCAGTCACGCCGGTGCTGACCCGGGCGGGAACCGAATTTGTCACGCCGCTGTCGGTTTCGGCGCTGGCGGGTGCCAAGGTGCACCAGGATCTGTTCGATCTGACGGATGAGGCCGAGATGGGGCATATCCAGCTGTCGCGCAGCGCCGATCTGATCGTGGTGGCCCCGGCCACCGCCGACCTGATGGCCAAGATGGCGCAGGGCCGCGCCGATGATCTGGCCTCGACCCTGCTGCTGGCCACCGACACCCGCGTCTTGCTGGCCCCTGCGATGAACGTGCGGATGTGGACCCACCCCGCCACGCAGCGCAATCTGGCGCAGGTGCAGGCCGACGGCGCGCTGATCGTCGGGCCGAACGCGGGCGACATGGCCTGCGGCGAATATGGGCCCGGCCGGATGGCGGAGCCGCTGGAGATTGTGGCAGCCGTGGCGGCGGCGCTGGGCAACGGCCCCTTGCAGGGCAAACATGTGCTCGTCACCTCTGGCCCAACCCATGAACCCATTGATCCGGTGCGCTATATTGCCAACCGCTCTTCCGGTGCGCAGGGCACCGCGCTGGCAACGGCGCTGGCCGCGCTGGGCGCGCGGGTGACGTTTGTAACCGGCCCGGCCTTGGTTCCGCCGCCCGGCGGGGTGGCGGTGGTGCGGGTGGAAACGGCGGCAGAGATGCTGGCGGCGGTGCAGACGGCGCTGCCCGCCGATGCGGCGGTCTTTGCGGCGGCGGTGGCCGACTGGCGCGTAGCCAATGCCGCAGGACAAAAGATGAAAAAGGATGGCACCGGCCAGCCCCCCGCCTTGGCGTTTGCCGAGAATGCCGACATTCTTGCGGCAATCGCTGGGATGACCGAGGGGCGCCCACAACTGGTTGTGGGCTTCGCCGCCGAAACGCAGGATGTTGTGGAACATGCCACGGCGAAACGCCTGCGCAAGGGCTGTGACTGGATCGTGGCCAATGATGTGTCGCCCGCCACCGGCATCATGGGCGGCAGCGAGAATGCCGTCACGGTGATTGACGCGGCGGGTGCGGAAAGCTGGCCGCGCATGGCCAAGGACTTGGTGGCGCGGCGGCTGGCGGCGCGTATCGCTGCTGCCCTGGGCGCCATGGCTGATGTCGAGGCCTCCGGCGGGGATATTTAGAGACAGAAAATGCAGCAGGGCGTGGCGATGAACCCGGTGGTGCGGGTGGTGTGGGAAGAGTGGGCAGACCGTGATCTGCCTTTGCCCGCCTATGCGACCCCGGGGGCGGCAGGGGCGGATGTGCGGGCGAATTTCCCCTTGGCAGACAGGGATTTGGGCATGGTGCTTGCCCCGATGCAGCGGGCGATCGTGCCGACCGGGCTGCGCGTGGCGATCCCGGCGGGGTATGAGGTGCAGATCAGGCCGCGCTCGGGTCTGGCGCTGAAACACGGCATCAGCCTGCCGAACACGCCGGGCACCATCGACAGCGACTATCGCGGGCCGCTTGGCGTCTTGCTGATCAATCTGGGGACGGAGCCCTTTGCCATCGCGCATGGCGACCGGATTGCGCAGCTGGTGGTGGCACCGGTGGTGCAGGCGGGGTTTGCGGCCGTCGATGTTCTGGAGGATACGGCGCGCGGTGCTGGGGGCTTTGGCTCCACCGGGAGGGGTTGATGATTCTGGTGCTTGCCATGATGGCGGCGCTCTGGTTTACGGGGCGTTACCTTGCCGCGCCGGTGCGGCTTCGTCTGGGCATGATCGGCGGATTATGGCTGGCGGTGGTGGGCCTGCATCTGGCGCTGGCCGAGGGGCATCCCTTGCGGCTGGCGACCGGCGGATCGGCGCAGGTCTGGCTGGCTTTGGCGGTGGCTGTGGCGCTGGTGCTGGGCTACCGCGCGGCGCTGGCGCGGCTGCGCGGACAGGTGACGGAGCTTGCGCCAGTTTCAGGCGGCGCTTTCCGCCCTGCGGAGCTGGACCGCTACGCCCGGCATATCCTGCTGCGTGAAATCGGTGGCCCGGGGCAGCGAAAGCTGAAGGATTCCAAGGTGTTGGTTATCGGAGCGGGGGGGCTTGGGTCGCCCGCGCTGCTGTATCTGGCGGCGGCGGGAGTGGGGACAATCGGGGTAATTGACGATGATTCGGTGGAAAATTCCAACCTCCAGCGCCAGATCGTCCATACCGATGCCCGCATCGGCCTGCCCAAGGTGGCGAGTGCCGAAGTGGCGATGCGGGCGCTGAACCCGTTCATCACGGTGCGGCCCTATCACCGGCGACTGACGGGCGAAATTGCCGCCGATCTGTTTGCCGACTACGATCTGATTCTGGACGGGACCGACAGTTTCGACACGCGCTACATGGTGAACAGGGTGGCGGCCGAACTGGGCAAGCCCTTGATAGCAGCGGCAATAACACAGTGGGAGGGCCAGATCAGCCTGTATGACCCGGCGCGGGGCGGCCCCTGTTTCGAATGCGTCTTTCCCACCCGCCCTGCACCGGGGCTGGTGCCCACCTGTGCCGAGGCCGGGGTGGCGGCCCCTTTGCCGGGCATCATCGGTGCCATGATGGCGATGGAAGCGGTGAAGCACATCACTGGCGCGGGGCAGGGGTTGCGCGGGCGGCTGATGATTTTTGACGCGCTTTATGGCGAGAGCCGGGTGATCGGGGTGAAGCGGCGCGAGGGTTGTGCGGTGTGCGGCGCAAGGGCCTGAGAACGCTGGGTTAACAGGCCCGGGTTTGGGGTTCTTGCCGATGCACGGGCGATGCACGGCGGGTAGGATACCCGTCTGGATGAGTGGCATCGGCTGCGCGCTTTACGCATGTTGGCGAATCAGCGGACGGGTGGGCGTGGCGCGGAGGGCCGGAGTGGCCAAGGCACCTGGCCGCAGGGGGGTTATCCGCAGTCGTCAGGCGCCGGGCGGGGCCATTGGTGCAGATTTTTGCAGCAATGCGTCACGCGTTATAAATTGCTTCATACCTCGCGGTTATCGCTGATTCATCCGCCCTGTGGCGGGTGCTTGCATCGGGCAGGGGGCGCGGCCATAGTCATGCATCAACTTCGTGACAGGAAGCTCATCATGAAAATCGCTGCTGCCCTGCTGGGACTTTTCTCTGCTTTTGCCTCAACCGCGACCTTGGCGCAGGATTTGCCTGACCTTGCGGGGCGCGCGGTGGTGGTTGTGACGGAAAACGCCTATCCGCCTTTGCAGTTCGTCGATGCGGCGGGGGCTGCCGTGGGCTGGGAATATGACGCGATGGCCGAGATGGCGAAACGGCTGAACATGGCTGTCAGCTATCAGAACATCAGCTGGGACGCGATGATTCCCGCCGTGTCGGAAGGCCAGTTCGACATGGGCATGACCGGCATCACCATCCGCGACGACCGAAAGGAACAGGTTGATTTCTCTGACCCCTATATGCGGTCGGAAATGGTCATGCTGGTGCGCGGCGACGAGACGCGCTTTGCCGATGCCGCCAGCTTTGCCGCCGATGCGGATCTGCTGATGGCGGCGCAGCCCGGCACCACGCCGTTTTATGTGGGCGTCTATGAGGTGCTGGACGGGAATGAGGCGAACCCCCGGATCAAGCTGTTTGAAACCTTTGGCGCAGGTGTGCAGGCGCTGCGCGCGGGCGATGTCGATCTGGTGTTGACCGATGGCACGGCGGGCAACGGCTATGTCGCGGCTTCGGATGGCGCGCTGAAGATCGTGGGGCAGACGCTGGGGGCCGAGGATTTCGGTTTCATTTTCCCCAAGGGGTCTGATCTGGTCGGGCCGGTGAATGCCGCTATTGCAGCGATGAAGGCGGATGGCACGATTGCGGCGCTCGACAAGAAATGGTTCCTCGATTTCAAGATCGGCGGCTGACCCGGCGGAACGGATGGCCAAAGCCTGAACGATGCCGCGCAAGCCAGCGGAACAGCACGACTTTCCCTATTGGCTGATCCTGCTGGCCGGGATCGGAGTGTATCTGTTCTGGCGCGTGGCCAGCGACGGGCTTTATGCGCAGGTGCTGGCCACGCTGGCCAAGGGCATCGGGATTACCGTGTTCGTCACGCTGGTGGCTTTTGCGCTGGCCTCGGCCCTGGGGCTGGCACTGGCGCTGATGGCGCTGTCGCGGTTCATGCTGCTGCGGCAGGTGGCACGGTTTTATGTCGAGGTGGTGCGCGGCATCCCGATCATCGTGCTGCTGTTGTATGTGGCCTTCGTGCTGGCACCGGGGCTGGTCATGGCATGGAACTGGGTGACAGGGCCCTTGGGATGGGAGCCGTGGCGCACGCGGGATTTCTCGCTGCTGTGGCGGGCGGTCATCGCGCTGACCATCGCCTATTCGTCATTCCTGGCCGAGATTTTCCGGGCGGGGTTGCAGGCGGTGGACGAGGGCCAGATCGAGGCGGCCGAGGCGCTGGGCCTGACCCGCTGGCACCGTTTCCGCCATATCGTGTTTCCGCAGGCGTTTCGCATCATCCTGCCGTCTTATGGCAATGATTTCGTGGCAATGGTGAAGGATTCGTCGCTGGTCTCGGTGCTGGGTGTGACGGATATCACCCAACTGGGCAAGGTGACGGCGGCGGGCAATTTCCGCTATTTCGAGACCTATAACGTGGTCGCCTTGATTTACCTGACGATGACCATCAGCCTGTCGCTGGTGTTGCGGCGGGTGGAGGCGCGTTTGGGCGGCCATCAGCGCAGGTAGGGCACGGCGCACGGATATTTGGGCCGGGGCAAGACGGCAGGTGTGGACCTTGGCGCAGGGCATGCCTAGGTTTCCGGGCAAAGGAGACTTGCCATGACCAATGCCCTGCTTGCCGAATGGACAACGCCTTTCGCCCTGCCGCCGTTCGGCGCGATTGCCGATGATGATTTCGCCCCGGCCTTTGATGCGGCGCTGGCCGAGGCGCGTGCGAATATCGCGGCGATCGCCGACAGCCCGGATGCGCCGACCTTTGCCAACACCATTGCGGCGATGGAACTGGCCGAAGGGCTGCTGGACCGGGTGGCGGGGGTGTTCTTCAACCTGGCCGGGGCCGACAGCACGGACGCGCGCGAGGCCTTGCAGCGCGATCTGGCACCGAAACTGTCGGCCTTTTCATCGGAGGTGACGAACAACCGCGCGCTGTTCACCCGGATCGGTGCGCTGTGGCAGGCGCGCGATGCGCTGGGGCTGGATGCAGAGCAGATGCGGGTGCTGACGCTTTACCGGCAGATGTTCGTGCGGGCGGGGGCCGAGCTGGAGGGCGAGGCCGCCGCGCGAATGACGGCGGTGAAGGGGCGGCTGGCGGTGCTGGGCACGCAGTTCAGCCAGAACCTGTTGGCGGACGAGCGGGAGTGGTTTCACCCGCTGGCCGAGGCCAATCTGGAAGGGCTGCCGGATTTCGTGCTGGAATCGGCGAAAGCGGCGGCAGAGGAGCGGGGGCTAGGGGGCCATGTGCTGACGCTGAACCGCTCGCTGATCGTGCCGTTCTTGCAGTTTTCGGCGCGGCGCGACCTGCGGCAACTGGCCTATGAGGCCTGGGTGGCACGCGGGGCCAATGGCAATGCCAGCGACAACCGCGCGATTGCCGCAGAGATACTGGCGCTGCGGGCCGAGCGGGCGGCGCTGCTGGGTTACGCCAGCTTTGCCGATTACAAGCTGGAACCCGAGATGGCCAAGACCCCGGGCGCGGTGCGCGATCTTCTGATGCGGGTCTGGGTGCCGGCCAAGGCCAGGGCGCTGGCGGATGCGGCGGTGCTGGAAGGCATGATGCATGCCGATGGCGTGAACGGCAATCTGGAGCCCTGGGACTGGCGCTATTACTCGGAACGGCGCCGCAAGGCGGAGCATGATCTGGATGAGGCGGCGCTGAAGCCCTATCTGAGCCTTGAGGCGATGCTTGGCGCGCAGTTCGACTGTGCCAACCGCCTGTTCGGGCTGGAGTTTCGCGCGCTGGATGTGCCGCTTTACCACCCTGATGCGCGGGCCTGGGAGGTGACGCGCGGCGGCGCGCATGTGGCGGTGTTCATTGGCGACTATTTCGCGCGCGCATCGAAACGGTCGGGCGCCTGGTGTTCGGCCATGCGCAGCCAGCGCAAGCTGGGCGGCGAAGTGCGGCCCGTTGTGGTGAATGTGTGCAATTTTGCCAAGGGTTCGCCTGCGCTGCTGTCTTATGACGATGCGCGCACGCTGTTTCACGAATTCGGCCATGCGCTGCACCAGATGCTGTCGGATGTGACGCATGGGTTCATTTCCGGCACCTCTGTGGCGCGGGATTTTGTGGAACTGCCAAGCCAGTTGTATGAGCATTGGCTGGAGGTGCCGGAGGTGCTGGCGAAACACGCGCGGCACTGGCAGACCGGCGAGCCGATGCCGCTGGCCATGCTGGAGCGGTTGCTGGCGGCGGGCACCTATGACCAGGGGTTCGGCACGGTGGAGTTTGTATCCTCGGCATTGGTGGATCTGGCGTTTCATGAAGGTGCCGCGCCCGCCGATCCGATGACCATGCAGGCCGAGGTGCTTGACGCCCTGGGGATGCCGCGCGCGATCAGGATGCGGCATGCAACGCCACATTTTGCGCATATCTTTTCTGGCGATGGCTATTCCTCGGGCTATTACAGTTACATGTGGTCGGAGGTGATGGACGCCGATGCGTTCGCGGCCTTTGAGGAGGCGGGCGACCCGTTTGACCCGGAGGTGGCGGCGCGGCTGGAGCGGTTTATCCTGTCGGCAGGCGGAAGCCAGGAGGCGGAGGCGCTCTATACCCAGTTCCGGGGGCGGATGCCGGGGGTGGAGGCGCTGCTGAAGGGGCGCGGGTTGCTGGACGCGGCCTGAGGAATGAACGCGCCGGGAAGGGTTTCACACCCTCCCCGGACCCCTCCCGTGGGATATTTTCAGACAGAAAATGAGAAAGGTCAGCGCAGGCTGGACGGGGGCACGCCAAATTGCCGCCGGAAGGCGCGTGAGAGGGTGGCGGCGGAGGTGAAGCCGCAGCGCAGGGCGATGTCAGCCAGCGGGTGCCTTGTGTCGGTAACCATGCGGCGGGCGGCGGCGAGGCGCAGCGAGAGGGCATAGGCGCCGGGTGTCTGGCCCAGGTTTGTGCGGAACAGGCCTTCGAGGTGGCGGGGGGATAGGCCGAGGGCGCGGGCGGTTTGCGCCACGGGTTCGGGTGTGTCGAGGCGCGATTCCATCCGGGCGATGGCGGCGGCCACGCGCGGATCAAGCCGGGGGTCGCGCGGCGGGGTGATCTGCGGCTCGGCCCCGTCGCGGGCGGTGGTGATGAAGCTGGCCGCGACCTGCATGGCCAGCGCCGCGCCGTGGCGGGCGCGGATCAGGTGCAGCATCAGGTCGGCGGCGGGGGCGGCCCCGCCTGCGGTGAAGCGGGGGCCCGAGATCACGAAACGGTCGGGCAAGACATCGACGGCGGGGTGGGCGCTGGCCAGATCCTCCAGATCCTCCCAATGCACGGTGGCCTTGTGGCCATCGAGCAGGCCCGCGCGGGCCAGCACCCAAGGCCCGGCATCAATGCCGCCGATGGCGCGAAAGCGCGGCGCGATGCGGCGCAGGTCGCGGATCAGGGGGCGGGTGGCGACCTCGGCCTGGCGGAAGCCTGCGATGACGATCAGGGCATCGGCCCCTTCGGCCTGGGTGAGGCCGCCGGTGGAGGGCAGTTCGATACCGCAGGTGAGGGGCACGGCGCGGCCATCGGGAGAGACGACGCGCCAGCGGTAGGCGTCGCTGCCGATGTGACGGTTGGCGGAACGCAAAGGGTCAAGCGTGCTGGCAACCTCCAGGATCGAGGCTTGCGGCAGGACCAGCAGGGCGATGGTCAGGGGGGCTGTGCTGGCGGTGAAAATTGTTGCGCTTTGTGCCATGTTTCTTGCGTAAATCGCAAAGCGCGGCTTTGCAAGCGCGCTAGAGTGGCTGCAACAGACCCCGGAGGATGCCATGCCGCTGACCATGAACCGCGAAGTTTTCATCACCTGCGCCGTGACCGGATCAGGGGGCACGCAGGACCGTTCGCCCCATGTGCCGCGCAGCCCGGCGCAGATTGCGGATTCAGCGATTGCGGCGGCCAAGGCGGGCGCGGCGGTGGTGCATTGCCATGTGCGCGACCCCGAAACGGGCAAGCCTTCGCGCGATCTGGCGCTGTACCGCGAGGTGACGGAGCGGATCCGCGACAGCGCCACCGATGTGGTCTTGAACCTGACGGCGGGGATGGGCGGCGATCTGCTGTTTGACGGCACCGAAAACATGGGGCGCATGGCAGCGCGTTCCGACATGGCGGGTGCTGCGGAGCGGGTGGCGCATGTGGTGGAGTGCCGGCCCGAGATCTGCACGCTGGATTGTGGCACGATGAATTTCAACGAGGCCGATTATGTGATGGTCAACACCCCCGGCATGCTGCGCGACATGGGCGCGCGGATGCGCGACAGCGGCGTGCGGATCGAGATCGAGGCCTTTGACACCGGGCATCTGTGGTTTGCCAAGGAACTGGTGAAGGAGGGTGTGATCCCTGCGCCGGTGCTGGTGCAATTGTGCATGGGCGTGCCGTGGGGCGCGCCGGACGACCTGAACACCTTCATGGCGATGGTGAACAATGTGCCACAAGACTGGCACTGGTCGGCCTTTGCGCTGGGGCGGCACCAGATGCCCTATGTCGCGGCTTCTGTGCTGGCGGGGGGGAATGTGCGGGTGGGGTTGGAGGACAACCTGTGGCTTGACAAAGGCGTGCTTGCGACAAACGCGCAACTGGTGGAACGTGCGGCTACGATCATCGAAAACCTGGGCGCGCGGGTGATTACTCCGGCCGAGGTGAGGGCGAAACTCAACCTGATGAAAAGGCCGCCATTATGACACGCATATTTCTGCTGGCCCTGCTGGGGCTGACTGCCTGCACCACCTATCACCCCTCGCTGCGCTATTTCACATCGCCATTTTATGCCCGCGACATTGCCGTGTTGCGGCTGGAGGGGCGCTGGTATGAAGTGGCGAGTTTCCCCCTGGCCGCGCAGGCCGGTTGCAGACACACCACCGCCGATTTCAACAGCCTGCCCGATGGTCGCGTGGCGCTGCGCATCAGTTGCCGCGATACGGCGACCGGGGCCACGCGGCAGATCGATGGCGTGGCAACGGTGGCGGGCCCGGCGGAACTGACGCTGAAACAGGCGGGTGTGCCGTTGGCCACGCAACTGGCGCTGCTGGATGTCAGCCGCGACGGGCGCATGGCGCTGATCGGGGTGAAGGGCCGCACGGGTGGCTGGATGCTGCACCGGTCCCGCGCGGCCTCGCCGCAGGATTACGACCGGGCACGCGAGATTTTTGGCCGCAGCGGCTATGACGTGGCGGCATTGCAACGGACAAACCAGAGGTAGACATGGCGCGCAAGGCGGCAATCATTGGCGGCGGGGTGATCGGGGGCGGCTGGGCCGCGCGGTTCCTGCTGAACGGCTGGAACGTTTCGGTGTTCGATCCCGACCCCGAGGCCGAACGCAAGATCGGCGAGGTTCTGGCCAATGCCCGCGCCGCCCTGCCCGCGCTGTCTGACCTTCCCATGCAATCCGAGGGTGTGCTGAGTTTTGCGGCAAGCATTACCGAAGCGGTGGAGGGCGCGGATTACATTCAGGAATCCGTGTCAGAGCGGCTGGACCTGAAGCACCGGGTCTTTGCACAAATTCAGCAATCGTCGCATGGGGTGCCGATCGGTTCCTCAACCAGCGGCTTCAAGCCCAGCGAGTTGCAGGAAGGCGCCGCCGACCCTTCGGTGATCTTTGTCGCGCATCCGTTCAACCCGGTCTATCTGCTGCCCTTGGCCGAGGTGGTGCCATCGGCGCGCTCTGACATGGCGCTGATTGAGCGCGTGAAGGAGGTGCTGCGCGAGATCGGCATGTTCCCCCTGCATGTCAGGAAGGAAATCGACGCCCATATCGCCGACCGCTTCCTTGAGGCCGTCTGGCGTGAGGCGCTGTGGCTGGTGAAGGACGGCGTGGCCACGACCGAGGAGATTGACGAGGCGATCCGCATGGGCTTTGGCCTGCGCTGGGGGCAGATGGGGCTGTTCGAGACCTACCGCGTGGCGGGGGGCGAGGCGGGCATGAAGCATTTCATGGCGCAGTTCGGCCCCTGTCTGACCTGGCCCTGGACGAAACTGATGGATGTGCCCGAATTCAACGACGAGCTGGTCGATCTGATCGCCGGGCAGTCGGATGCGCAGTCGGGCCACCACACGATCCGCGAGCTGGAACGCATCCGCGACAGCAACCTGATCGGTTTCCTGCGCGCGCTGAAAGACCGCAACTGGGGCGCGGGCAAGGTTCTGCGCGACCATGACGCGCGGCGCGCGGTGGCGCTGGCCGCCGAGGTGCCGCAGGGTGCCCCGATGGTCATGGCCCGCATGCAGGTGCTGCCGGGCTGGATCGACTATAACGGCCATATGACCGAAAGCCGGTATTTGTTCGCTTCATCCGAAACGGTGGATGCTTTCCTGCGTTTCATTGGCGCGGATGTTGAATATGTGAAAACCGGCTTCAGCTATTACACCGCCGAAACCCATATCATGCACCTTGGCGAGGCGCGGGTGGGTGATGCGCTGACCGGCAGCATCCAGGTGCTGGCGGCGGATGAAAAGCGCATCCACCTGTTCGTGCGTATCGAGAAGGCGGGCGAGGTGCTGGCCACGCTGGAACAGATGTTGCTGCATGTGGACATGGCGGCGGGCAAAACCTGCGCCGCGCCGCAGATGATCCTTGACCGCGTGTTGCCACTGGCCGCAGCGCATGATGCATTGCCGCGCCCCGATGCGGCAGGCCGCCACGTCGGGCAAAGGAAAGCGTGATGCATTACGGGCTGACCTCTGAACAGGAAATGATCGTCTCGACGGTGCGCAGCTTTGTCGAGAACGAGATCTATCCCCTTGAAAAGCAGATCGAAGATCTGGGGTTTGTGCCGCATGAAATCGGTGCCGAGATCAAGCGCAAGACGCTGGACCTGGGGTTTTACGCCTGCAACTTCCCAGAAAGCGTGGGCGGCCCGGGGCTGAGCCATCTGGAATTCGCGCTGGTTGAAAGGGAACTGGGCCGTGGTTCCATGGCGCTGACGCATTTCTTCGGGCGCCCGCAGAACATCCTGATGGCCTGCACCGGCGAACAGGTGGAGCGCTATCTGCTGCCCGCTGTGCGTGGGCAGCGGATGGACGCGCTGGCGATGACCGAACCCGATGCCGGATCGGACATCCGCGGCATGAAGACCACTGCGCGGCGCGATGGCGGCGACTGGGTGCTGAACGGCACCAAACACTTCATCTCCGGCGCGGAACATGCTGATTTCGTGATCGTTTTCGCGGCGACGGGGGAAGAGGCGACCTCTGCCGGGCCCAAGAAAAAGATCACCACCTTTCTGGTGGATCGCGGCACGCCGGGGTTCACCATCCGCGACGGCTACAAATCGGTCAGCCATCGCGGCTACAAGAACATGATCCTCGAATTCGACAACTGCCGCCTGCCCGATGCGCAGGTGCTGGGGCAGGTGGATGGCGGGTTTGCGGTGATGAACGAATGGCTCTATGCCACCCGCATCACCGTGGCCACGATGAGCGTGGGCCGCGCGCGCCGGGTGTTCGACCTGATGCTGGACTATGCGGCAGCACGCAAGCAATTCGACCAGCCGATCGGGCGGTTTCAGGGAGTTGGCTTTCAACTTGCGGATTCGATTACGGAAATCGACGCGGCGGATCATCTGACGCTGGCCTCGGCCTGGCGGCTGGATCAGGGCCTTCCCGCCAACCGCGAAATTGCCTCGGCCAAGCTTTACGCCACCGAGATGCTGGCCCGTGTGACCGACAGGGCGATCCAGATACATGGCGGGATGGGGCTGATGGACGATCTGCCGCTGGAACGTTTCTGGCGCGACGCGCGGGTTGAACGGATCTGGGACGGCACCTCCGAGATCCAGCGCCACATCATCAGCCGCGATCTTCTGCGGCCCCTGGGGGCCTGAGCGATGGGCAGGCCCGGCGTCGAGATCACCTATTGCACGCAATGCAACTGGCTGTTGCGATCGGGCTGGATGGCACAAGAACTGCTGTCAACTTTCGGCGCTGATCTGGGCTCGGTCGGGCTGGTGCCGGGGACGGGTGGTGTTTTCACCATCACACTGGATGGCGTGGTGATCTGGGACCGGCGGCTTGACGGCGGATTTCCCGATGTGAAGGCGCTTAAGCAACGGGTCCGCGACGCCGCCTGGCCGGGGCGGGACCTGGGGCATGTGGATCGGGTCGGACCGGCTGAGGGTGGTGCGGGTTGAACGCGCCGGGGAGGGTTTCACACCCTCCCCGGACCCCTCCCGTGGGATATTTCTGGACAGAAAATGGGAAAAGATGGTGGCAAGCAACGCTTCGTTAACCCCGAGTCGCCATGATGGTCTGGCGGTACAGGCGGGGACGCCGATGACCGCGCCAGGAAATGGCACCTTGCTCCCGCATTGGGGGCAGGGTGTTCTGCGAGGGGCATGCGGCCTGCTCTCTTTCATTTTCTGCCCGAAAATATCCACGGGGGTCCGGGGGCAGTCAGCCCCCGGCGCCTGGCCGAAGGCGCAGGTGCTGCCATGACGCGCGACCTGTCGCGTCTGCTGCGCCCGCGATCGATTGCCGTTCTGGGCTCTGGCTGGGCGCAGAACGTGGTGGAGCAATGCGCCCGCATGGGCTTTGACGGCCCGGTCTGGCCGGTGCACCCGACGCGGAACCAGATCGGCGGGGTGGCGGCCTTCCGGTCGCTTGCCGATCTGCCGGGGGTGCCCGATGCCACGTTCATCGGGGTGAACCGGCATGCCACGCTGGAGGTGGTGGCGGAACTGGCGGCGATGGGCGCGGGCGGCGCCACCTGCTTTGCCAGCGGATGGGAGGAGGCAGGCGAGGCCGATTTGCAAGTCGCGCTGGTGGCCGCGGCGGGCAACATGCCGGTGCTGGGGCCGAACTGCTACGGTGTGATCAATTATCTGGACGGGGCGTTGTTGTGGCCCGACCAGCATGGCGGGCGGCGGGTGGAGCGGGGGGTGGCGCTGCTCAGCCAGTCCTCGAACATCGTGATCAACATGACCATGCAGGCGCGCGGTCTGCCGGTGGCCTATGTCGCCTGTCTGGGCAATGCGGCGCAGGTGGGGTTGGCGGAATTGGCGGGCGCGCTGCTGGCGGATGACCGCGTCACGGCGTTGGGGCTGTATGTTGAAGGGATCGACGATGCGCCTGGTTTCGCTGCTCTGGCCGAGGCGGCGCGCGCGGCGGGCAAGGGCATCGTCTGCATCAAATCCGGCAAGACGGAACTGGCGCAGGTGGCCGCCGCCTCGCATACCGCATCTCTGGCCGGGGGCGGGGCGGCGTCGAGTGCTTTTCTGCGGCAGGCGGGCGTGGCCGAGGTGAACAGCCCTTCAGAATTGCTGGAGACGCTGAAGCTGTTTCATGTGCTGGCCGGGGCGGCGGGTGGCCCGCGGCTGGGCGGGCGGCTGTGTTCGCTGTCCTGTTCTGGAGGTGAGGCGGGGCTGGTGGCCGATCTGGCCGCGCCCTTCGGGCTGGAGTTTCCGCCGCCGTCGGATGCGCAGCGGGAACGGTTGGGTGCTATACTCGGGCCGATTGTCACCATCGCCAACCCGCTGGATTACCACACTTTCATCTGGGGCGACGGGCCGCGCACCACGGATGTGTTTTCTACCATGCTGGCGGGTTATGACGCGGGGCTGTTCATCATTGACCCGCCGCGCAGCGACCGCTGCGATCCGTCTTCCTATGGCCCCGCTCTGGAAGCGATCCGGGCTGCGGCCGCGGCGACCGGCAAGCCCGCCATCCCGCTGGCCTCGTTGCCCGAGAATTTTGACGAGGGCATGGCGGGGGAAATGCTGGCGCAGGGCATGGCCCCGCTGATGGGCCTGCAAGAGGGGCTGGCGGCGGTGAAGGCGGCGCAGACCGCGCCGGGGCGGCCGGGCTGGCGGCCTGTGCCCGCGCAAGCCACTGGCGGGACGCGGTTATTGTCAGAGGCTGAGGGCAAGGCGCTGTTGGCGCGCGCGGGTATCGCCGTGCCGCGCGGAATTGCTGCGCCGACCCTCGCCCAACTGGCGGAGCGGGCCGGGCCATTGGTGCCGCCGCTTGCACTGAAGGGCCTCGGTTTTGCCCACAAGACCGAGTCGGGCGCGGTGCGTCTGGGCCTGGCCAGCCTGGAGGGGCAGGCCGAAATGCCGGGGGCCACGGGCTATCTGGCCGAGGAAATGGTTGCGGGCGCCGTGGCCGAGGTGATCATCGGCGCGCGGCGTGACCCGGTCTATGGTGTCACACTGACGCTGGGCATGGGCGGGGTGACGGCGGAACTTCTGGCCGACACGGTGACCCTGGTGGCCCCGGTGGGGGCGGATGAGGTGACAGCGGCGTTGCGGCGGCTGCGGCTGTGGCCCTTGCTGGATGGCTACCGGGGCCGCCCCAAGGCCGATGTGGCGGCAATGGTGACGGCTGTGCTGGCGGTGCAGGGCCTGATGCTGGCGCGGCCCGCGCTGGCCGAAATTGAAATCAACCCGTTGATATTGCGCGCTGATGGGGCGGTCGCGGTGGATGCGCTGGTGAGGGAGGAATTGCCGTGACGATGACCATGCAGACCGAGGGCCCGGTGCGGACACGCCGCGAAGGTGCCATTCTGGAGGTGACGCTGGACCGGCCCAAGGCCAATGCCATCGACCTTGCGACCAGCCGGATCATGGGGCTGACCTTCCGCGCCTTTCGTGACGATGACAGCCTGCGCGTCTGCATCCTGCGGGCGGAGGGTGAGAAATTCTTTTGCCCCGGCTGGGATCTGAAGGCGGCGGCGGGTGGCGATGCTGTGGACGGCGATTATGGCGTGGGCGGATTTGGCGGCTTGCAGGAATTGCCGAACCTGAACAAGCCGGTGATTGCCGCCGTGAACGGCATCTGCTGTGGCGGCGGGCTGGAACTGGCGCTGTCTTGCGACCTGATCCTGGCGTCGGAAAATGCCACTTTCGCGCTGCCGGAGATAAGGTCGGGCACGGTGGCCGATGCCGCCAGCATCAAGCTGCCGAAACGCATCCCCTATCATGTGGCGATGGACCTGTTGCTGACCGGGCGCTGGTTTGACGCGGAAGAGGCGCTGCGCTGGGGGCTTTTGAAAGAGATCACCATGCCCGCCGATCTGCTGCCAAAGGCCTGGGCGCTGGCGCGGCTGCTCGAATCCGGCCCGCCGCTGGTCTATGCCGCGATCAAGGAGGTGGTGCGCGAGGCCGAGGACATGCGGTTTCAGGACGCGCTGAACCGGATCACCAAGCGGCAACTGGCCACGGTGGACCGGCTTTACGCCTCGGAAGACCAGCTGGAAGGTGCGCGCGCTTTTGCGGAAAAGCGCGATCCGGTCTGGAAAGGGCGCTGAGCGCGCTTCTGCGCCGATGATGACGCTGCGCGATCATCTGTTATCGACATTCCTTGTCGCAATCCGCAGCGCCCGCCCCGTTGCCCCGGCTAGTTTGGCCCAAGCAGCAAAGGGGCAGCGCGGTGCAGATCGAGACGCCGGATTACATCATCGTGGGGTCAGGTTCGGCGGGCTCGGTGCTGGCCGAGCGGCTGACGGCCAGCGGGCGGCACCGCGTTGTGGTGCTGGAGGCGGGCGGGTCTGACCGGCGGTTCTATGTCCATCTGCCGCTGGGCTATGGCAAGCTGTTCTACGACCCCGCGGTGAACTGGGGCTACCGGACAGAGCCTGACCCCGGGCTGGCCGGGCAGCGCGATTACTGGCCGCGCGGGAAAATCCTTGGCGGGTCATCCTCGATCAACGCCATGGTCTATATTCGCGGCCAGGCGGCGGATTACGACGATTGGGCGGCGGCGGGCAACCCGGGCTGGGGCTGGGGCGATGTGCTGCCCGCCTTCCGCGCGATGGAGGATACCGAGGCTGGCGCAGATGAATGGCGCGGCACGGGCGGGCCGCTGTTCGTGTCGGCCAACCGGCGCGGGCTGCACCCGCTGGTGCGCAACTATCTGGATGCCTGTGCGGCGGCGGGCCTGCCGGAAACGCCGGATTTCAACGGCGCGCGGCAAGAGGGGGCGGGCGTCTATCAGTTGACGGTGAAGGACGGGCGTCGCAATTCGGCGGCGCGGGCGTTCCTGCGCCCAGCGATGAAGCGGCCCAATCTGGCGGTGGTGACGGGCGCACATGTGACGCGGGTGCTGATCGAACAGGGCCGCGCGGTGGGGGTGGAATACCGCCATGGCGGGCAGACAAGGACGCTGCGCGCACGGGGCGAGGTGATCCTGTCGGGCGGGGCGATCAACTCTCCGCAATTGCTGCAACTGTCAGGCGTGGGACCGGGCGCGTTGCTGCAAGGGCTGGGCATTCCGGTGCTGCAGCACAACCCCAATGTGGGCGGCAACCTCAGCGACCATCAGGGGTTGAACTATACCTGGCGAATGAACGTGCCCACCTACAACACCATCCTGCGGCCCTGGTGGGGCAAGGCGCTGGTGGGGCTGCAATATGTGCTGACGCGGGGCGGGCCGCTGGCCAAGTCGATCAACCACGCGGGCGGCTTCTTCCGCACCTCGCCCGACCTCGCGCGGCCCAACATGCAGCTTTACATGCAGGCGTTTTCCACGCTGGTCCCGCGCGAGGGCGAACGCCCGCTGCTGACGCCCGACCCGTTTCCGGGCCTGTCGCTGGGCCTGTCGAACTGTCGGCCCACCAGCCGGGGGCATATCCATATCGCGTCGTCCGACCCGTTTGCGCATCCGGTGATCACGGCCAATGCCTATTCGACCAACCACGATGTGGAAGAGATGCTGGCGGCGGTGAAATATCTGCGGCATCTGGCGGCCCAACCCGCCCTTGCATCCGTCATCGCCGAGGAACTGCGCCCCGGGCCGGATTGCGTGACGGATGACCAGATGGTCGATGACCTGCGCCGACGCTCGGGCACAGTCTATCACCCGTCCTGCACCTGCCGCATGGGGCCGGATCCGGCGACATCGGTGGTGGATGCGGGCCTCAGGGTGCATGGCGTGGCGGGGCTGCGGGTGATCGATGCCTCCAGCTTCCCCAATCTGATCGCGGGCAACACCAATGCGCCCGCGATGATGCTGGGCTGGAAGGGCGCAGAACGGGTGCTGGCCGACGCAAGCTGAGGCGGGGGAGCCGCGCTCGCGGGCATCGAGCCCGCGCGCGCGGCGTTGCCACCCGCTGCGGCAGCCGGTCGCGTTACGGAAGCGGCCCGAGGGGGCAAGGGGTGCAGTTGGATATTTGCACCAGTGAGAACATGCACAGGGATCGCCCGTTCTTACTGGCCCAAATATCCTCGCCGAAGGCCTCCGACCGCTGGTCAGGGCACAGCGTTGCTATGGTCTTGCGGGGGATCATTCCCCCCGCGGATAGCGCTTGTTTTCCTCCAGCACGTTCAGATCCATGTGGTTGCGCATATAGCGTTCGGATGCGGCGCGCAGGGGCTGGTGATCCCAGGGGTAGTAGCCGCCCATGCGCAGCGCCTTATAGACCACCCAGCGGCGGGCCTGGCTTTCGCGCACGGCAGCGTCAAAGCGCGGCAGATCCCAACGGGCGGCAAGAGCGCGGAGTTGTGCAAGCGTATCACGGGCTGCGGGGCTTTCGGCCAGATTGTCCCGTTCGCCGGGGTCGGTGGCAAGGTTGTAAAGCTGGTCGGGGTCGGCGGGGCAGTGGATGTATTTCCAGTCGCCCATGCGCAGGGCGACCATCGGGGTGATGGTGCCCTCGGCGGCATATTCCATCGGGACCGGGGCGCGCTCTGCCCCTGCGGCCACGGGCAGCAGCGAGGTGCCGTCGGTCCATGGCATCACCTCGGCCATGGAGATGCCGGCCAGATCGCAAAGCGTGGGTGTAAGGTCGATGGTCGAGACGGGGGTGGTGATGCGGCCCGCCGCGATGCCGGGGGCGGCGATCATCAGGGGCACGCGGGCGGAGCCTTCGAAGAAGTTCATCTTGAACCAGAGGCCACGTTCGCCCAGCATTTCGCCGTGGTCCGAAACGAAGACCACGATCGCCTCTTGCCGCGTCGCCTCCAGCGTGGCGAGGATTTCGCCGATTTTCGCATCGACGTAGGAGATGTTGGCGAAGTAGCCCTGGCGGGCGCGGCGGATATGGTCCTCGGTGATCTCGAACGCGCCGGCATCGCAGGCATCCAGCAGGCGGCGCGAATGCGCGTCCTGATCGGCATAGGCGATGGGCGCCGGTGCATCCAGCATCGGGTGATCGTTGTAGAGATCCCAGTATTTGCGGCGGGCCACGAAAGGATCATGCGGGTGGGTGAAGCTGGCGGTGAGGCACCAGGGGCGCGGATCGGTGCCGCGCGACAGGTCATAGAGTTTCTGCACCGCCTGATGGCAGACATCATCGTCATATTCCAGCTGGTTGGTGATTTCCGCCACGCCCGCGCCCGTGACCGATCCGAGGTTGTGATACCACCAGTCGATGCGTTCGCCCGGTTTGCGGTAATCGGGCGTCCAGCCGAAATCGGCGGGGTAGATGTCGGTGGTCAGCCGTTCCTCGAACCCGTGCAGCTGGTCGGGGCCCACGAAATGCATCTTGCCGCTGAGCGTGGTCTGATAGCCCGCGCGGCGCAGGTGGTGGGTGAAGCAGGGAATGTCCGAGGCGAATTCGGCGGCATTGTCATAAACCCGCGTGCGGTGCGGCAACTGGCCTGACATGAAGGACGCCCGGGCGGGCGCGCAGAGCGGGCTGGCGGTATAGGCATTGGCGAAACGGGCGGAACGCGCGGCAAGCCGTTTCAGATTGGGCGCATGCAGCCATTCGGCCGGGCCGTCGGGAAACAGCGTGCCGTTCAGCTGATCGACCATCAGGATCAGTATGTTGGGGGGCTGTGACATCGGGTCTGTCCTTTCCTGTTTCCGGCTGGCAGGGTGCAGGGTGACGCGGGGCTGCGCAAGCCGCTGTTCCGCCGCCGACCGATTTCAGCCACCCGCGCCATGAGGCCAGAATGAAAACCGTCACCGAATTTCCGCACCCGATCACCGACGACCCCGACATGATCATCACGCTGGCCGATGGCTGCCGCCTGTCGGCGCGGGTCTGGATGCCGGTGGATGCCGCCGCCAATCCGGTGCCTGCGGTGCTGGAATACATCCCCTATCGCAAGCGCGACGGCACGCTGCCGCGCGATGAAATCATGCATGCCTATGTGGCGGGGCATGGCTATGCCTGCGTCAGGGTGGACATGCGCGGCAATGGCGACAGCGACGGGCTGATGGAGGATGAGTATACCGCGCAGGAACTGGCCGATGCAGTGGAGGTGATCGGCTGGCTGGCGGCACAGCCCTGGTGCAGCGGCGCCGTGGGGATGATGGGCAAAAGCTGGGGCGGGTTCAACTGTTTGCAGACCGCCTGGCTGCAACCCCCGGCGCTGAAGGCGGTGATTTCCGTCTGTTCCACCATCGACCGTTTTGCCGATGACATCCATTTCAAGGGCGGGTGTCTGCTGAACGAGAATCTGGGCTGGGGGGCGGTGATGCTGTCCTATTCGTCACGCCCTGCCGATCCGGCGCTGCGGGGCGACTGGCGCGCGAACTGGCTTGCGCGGCTGGAGGCGCAGCCGTTTCTGGCACCCCGCTGGGCCGGGCATCAGGCGCGCGATGCATATTGGCGGCACGGGTCGGTGGGCGAGGATTACAGCCGCTTGCAGGTGCCGGTACTGAGTATCGGCGGCTGGGCCGACAATTACATGAACACCGTGGCGCATCTGGTGGAAAACGCGCCGCTGGCCAAGGGCATCGTGGGGCCCTGGGTGCACCAATACCCGCATACCGCCGTGCCGGGCCCGCAGATCGGCTTTCTGCAAGAGGCGCTGCGCTGGTGGGACCGCTGGCTGAAGGGCATCGCCAACGGGGCCGAGGATGACCCGGCTATGCGCGCCTACATGCTGCATTCCGCCCCGCCTGATGCCAGCGCACCGCATCGCGCCGGGCATTGGCTTGCCGAACCCGTCTGGCCCAGCCCGCGCGTGACCCAACAGGTTCTGGCGCTGACGCAGGGGGGCGAGTTGGGCGGTGACGGGGTGCTGCATGCCCGCGTGAACACGCCGCAGCATCTGGGGCTGCACACGGGAGAGTTTTTCCCGATGGGGCTGAATGGCGAAATGCCGGGCGATCAGGCCCCGGATGATGTGCTGTCGGTCTGTTTCGATACCGCCCCGCTGGAGACCCCGCTTGATCTGCTGGGCGCGGCGCGGCTGGTGCTGCGGCTGAGCGCGGACCAGCCGCGCGCCTTTCTGGCGGCGCGGCTGTGCGACGTGGCGCCTGACGGATCGTCGGTGCGGATTGCCCACGGCATGCTGAACCTGTGCCACCGCGACAGCATGGCCGAACCCGCCCTGCTGCCGGTGGGGCAAGAGGTGGCGGCGGTGCTGGTGCTGGACCAGATGGCGTATCGGCTGGCCCCGGGGCACCGGCTGCGCATCGCGCTGTCCACAACCTATTGGCCGTTCCTGTGGCCCAGCCCGGTTGCGGCCACGGTGACGTTGCACGCCGCCACCCTGCATCTGCCGGTGCATCAGGGCAGCGAAACGGAATGGGTGGCACCACCACCCGAAGGCGCGGCACCCTGGCGGCACAAGGTGCTGCGCGAGGGCCATGCGGCGCGGCGCGTGGAGCATGACCTGATCGCGGGCACGGTGGCCCTGGTGGTCGAGGATGAAGGCGGCGACACGGAAAACCTGGCGCATGGCCTGATCACCGGCGACACGATGGCCGAACGCTGGCAGGTGCATCCCGATGATCCGCTGGCGGCACGGGCCGAGATCCGGTGGGAACAGCGGCTGTCGCGGGGCGATTGGGCGGTGCGCACACTGGCCACCGCCGCGATGTGGTCGGATGCCACGCACCTGCACATGGAGGCCCGGCTGGAGGCATTTGAGGGTGACAATGTCGTTTTTGCCCGCAACTATGCCGAAAAGGTTCCGCGCGACTTCATCTGAACAATGTTTCGATGGCTGGGCAGGAATTCGTTGCCCGAAACCGGATTCGCGGGTTATTGATTCTTCAATCAACAAAAATGATCCTCAGGGAGACTGCTATGAACGACGAACTGAAGTATCTTCTGTCGCGCGCCGCTCAGGGCAAATACAGCCGTCGCGCCTTCATGGGCAAAGCTGCGGCCTTTGGCATGACGGCCGCGATGGCCAACACGCTGCTGGCGACCGCCGTGCGCGCCGAAGGCCCGGTGAAGGGTGGCACGCTGCTGATGGGTCTGGGTGGCGGCGAATCCACCAACAGCCTTGATCCGGCGCTGGCGGCCAGCCAGGTGCCCTTCCACGTTCTGCGCACCAGTGGCGAGCCGCTGGTTGACGTGACCGCCGATGGTCAGCTGGACATGCGGCTGGCGGAAAGCGTCGAAAGCTCGGCCGATGCAAAGACCTGGATGTTCAAGATCCGTCAGGGCGCAGAATTCCACAACGGCAAGACCGTGACACCGGATGACGTGCTGGCCACCCTGCTGCGCCACAGCGATGAAAAGGCGCAATCGGGCGCGCTGGGCATCATGCAGGGCATCGAATCGATGAAGGTTGATGGCGACATGGTGGTTGTCACCCTGTCCACCGCCAATGCCGACCTGCCCTATCTGATGGCCGATTACCACCTGATGATCCAGCCCGAGGGTGGCGTGGCCAACCCGGCGGATGGCATCGGGGCCGGTGCCTACAAGATCATCGTGAACGAGCCCGGCGTGCGCCACACGTTTGAAAAGCACGCGAATTACTGGGATTCGTCGCGCGGCCATTATTACGGGGTGGAATTTCTGGTCATCAACGACGCCACCGCGCGCATGGCTGCGATCCAGTCGGGCCAGGTGCATATCGCCAACCGGGTGGAGCCCAAGGTGGCCGGCCTTCTGGCACGCGCGCCGGGGCTGACGGTGAAGAACGTGTCGGGCCGTGGCCACTACGTGTTCATCATGCATGCCAATACCGCGCCCTTCGACAACAAGGATCTGCGGCTGGCGCTGAAATACGCCATCGACCGGCAGGAGATGGTGGACAAGATCCTGCAAGGCTACGGCTCCATCGGCAACGATATCCCGATCAACGCGGCCTATCCGCTGTTTGACGAAAGCCTGCCGCAGCGCGCCTTCGATCTGGAAAAGGCGGCCGAGCATTACAAGGCCTCGGGGCATGACGGCAGCCCGATCATCCTGCGCGTGTCGGATGTGGCCTTCCCGGGCGCCATCGACGCGGCGGCCCTATTCCAGCAATCGGCTGCCAAGGCCGGGATTCCGCTGGAAATCAAGCGCGAGCCGGGTGACGGTTACTGGTCAGAAGTCTGGAACAAGCAGCCGTTCTGCGCCTCATACTGGGGCGGGCGTCCGGTGCAGGACCAGATGTATTCCACCGCCTACCAGTCCACCGCCGACTGGAACGACACGCGGTTCTTCAACCCCAAGTTCGACGAGACGCTGCTGGCCGCGCGTGGCGAACTGGACCAGACCAAACGCAAGGCGATGTATGCCGAAATGGCCGCCATCCTGCATGACGAAGGCGGGTTGATCTGCCCGATGTTCAACGACTTCATTGAAGCGGTGGGCGACAAGGTGCAGGGCTGGGAAACCGATGGCGTGCAAGAAGTGATGAACGGCCTTGCGCCGCACAAGACCTGGCTCGCGTAACGCGGGCGGCGGGCGCATGCACCCGATCCTGAAACTTCTGGTCCAGCGCATTGCGCTGGGCCTGCTCTTGCTGCTTGCGGCCTCGGTGCTGATCTTTGTCGGCACCACGGTTCTGCCGGGCGATGTGGCGCAGAACATATTGGGGCAGGGTGCGACCCCGCAGGCGCTGGAAAACCTGCGCCAGCAACTCGGCATGAACGACCCCGCCCATGTGCGGTATTTCAACTGGCTGGGCGGCGTGTTGCAGGGCGATCTGGGCACGGCGCTGACCAACGGGCAGGATATTGCCACCTCTATGGGGCAGCGGCTGGGCAATACGCTGTTTCTGGCCTTCTGGGCCGCCGTGGTGTCGGTGCCGCTGGCCATCGGGCTGGGGCTGATTGCGGTGCGCTACCGCAACCGCTGGCCCGACAAGGTGATTTCCACGATCACGCTGGCCACCGTTTCAGTGCCCGAATTCCTGCTGGGCTATATCGCCATCTTCATCCTGTCGGTGCAGTTCCGCGCGCTGCCCTCGCTGGCGATGATCAATGAAAGCATGAGCCTGGGCGAGCAGCTTTACGCCATATCGCTGCCGGTGCTGGTGCTGGTGCTGACCGTGCTGGGCCATATGATGCGCATGACGCGGGCCGCGATCCTGAACGTGATGCAATCGGCCTATATCGAGACGGCGGAGTTGAAGGGGCTGGCCCCGTTCACCATCATCTACCGCCACGCCTTTCCCAATGCCATCGCACCGGTGGTCAATGTGGTGATGCTGAACCTTGCCTATCTGGTGGTGGGGGTGGTCGTGGTCGAGGTGGTCTTTGTCTATCCCGGCATGGGGCAATATCTGGTGGACCATGTGGCCAAACGCGATGTGCCGGTGGTGCAGGCCTGCGGGCTGGTGTTCGCCGCCGTCTATATCGGCATGAACATCATCGCCGATGTGGTGTCCATTCTCGCCAACCCGCGCCTCAGGCATCCGAAATGAGGGCCGCATGAGAATTCCGATTGCCGCCCTGATCGGGCTGATTTTCACCGGGGCCTACTTTCTGGCCGCCATCTTCGCCGGGTTGCTCGCGCCCTATGGCATGGCCGAAATCGTCGGCGATGTGTGGGAACCCGCATCGGCCGAACATTGGCTGGGCACTGACAGCATCGGCCGCGACCTGCTGTCGCGCATGATCTGGGGCGGGCAGACCACGATTTTCGTGGCCACCGCCGCCACGATCCTGTCATTCACACTGGGCTCTATCCTTGGGTTCATCGCCGCTGTGCGCGGGGGCTGGGTGGACCAGCTTTTGTCGCGGGGCGTCGATCTGATGATGTCGATCCCCTCGCTCATTTCCGCGCTGGTGGTGCTGTCGGTGATGCCGGTGACACTGCCGGTGTTGATCCTGGTGATGGGCCTCCTGGATGCGACGCGCGTGTTCCGCCTGTCGCGCGCCGTGGCGGTGGATATCGCGGTGATGGATTATGTCGAGGCGGCGCGCCTGCGCGGTGAAAAGCAGACATGGATCATCTTCCGCGAGATCCTGCCCAACGCGCTTTCCCCGCTGGTGGCCGAAATGGGGCTGCGTTTCATCTTTTCGGTGCTGTTCATTTCCACCCTGTCGTTCCTGGGGCTGGGCGTGCAGCCGCCTCTGGCCGACTGGGGCGGCATCGTGAAGGAAAACAAGGAGGGGATCGTTTACGGCATCCCCGCCGCGCTGATCCCGGCGGTGGCCATCGCCACGCTGGCCATCTCGGTCAACCTTGTGGCCGACTGGGTGCTGAACCGCACCACAAGCCTGAAAGGGGGCCGCGGTGGCTGACAATCTCTTGACGATCACGGGCCTGAAGATCGAGGCAACCGCCTATCCGCCCGGCGAGCCGCCGAAGGAGATCACGCTGGTGCATGGCGTCTCGCTGGAGCTGGAAAAGGGCAAGGTGCTGGGGCTGATCGGCGAATCCGGGGCGGGGAAATCCACCATCGGCTTGTCGTCCATGGCTTACGGGCGTGGCGGGGTGCGGCTGACGGCGGGCACCGTGACACTCAACGGGCGTGACATAAGGCTGGCGGCACCCGGCGCGCTGCGCGCCTTGCGCGGGCGCGAGGTGACGTATGTGGCGCAATCCGCCGCTGCCGCCTTCAACCCGGCCAAGCGGTTGATGGAACAGGTGATCGAGACCAGCCTGGCCCATGGCCTGATGGGCAAGGCCGAAGCCGAGGCGCGGGCGGTGATGCTGTTTGGCAAGCTGGGACTGCCCAACCCCGAAACCATCGGTCGGCGCTATCCGCATCAGGTGTCGGGCGGGCAGTTGCAGCGGGTGATGACGGCCATGGCGCTGTGCCCGAAACCCGACCTCGTGGTGTTTGACGAACCCACCACCGCGCTGGATGTGACGACGCAGATCGAGGTTCTGGCCGCGATAAAGGAGGCGATCCGCGATACCGGGGTGGCCGCGCTTTACATCACCCATGACCTTGCGGTTGTGGCACAGGTGGCCGATCACATCATGGTGCTGCGGCAGGGCCGGATGGTGGAATATGGCACCACGGCCCAGATCATCGAGACCCCGCAAGAGGCCTACACGCAGGCGCTGGTGTCGGTCCGCTCTATCGACCATGTGGAAAAGCCCGAGGCGCCTTCCGTGCTGTCGGTTGCCCATGTGACCGCGCGCTACCGGGGCACCACATTCGACGTGCTGAAAAACGTGACGGTCGATCTGCCCGCGGGGCAGACGTTGGCCGTGGTGGGCGAAAGCGGGTCGGGCAAATCCACCCTCGCGCGGGTGATCACCGGGTTGCTGCCCGCCGCGCAAGGCAAGATCACCTTTGCGGGGCGCAGCCTGTCACCCGCACTGGCGCAGCGCACCAAGGATGACCTGCGCGAATTGCAGATGATCTACCAGATGGCCGATGTGGCGATGAACCCGCGCCAGACGGTCGGCACGATCATCGGGCGGCCGCTGGAGTTCTATTTCGGTCTGACGGGTGCTGCCAAGCGCCAGCGCGTGCAGGAACTCCTCGACCAGATCGAGATGGGCAAGGGCTATATCGACCGATACCCGGCCGAACTTTCGGGCGGGCAGAAACAGCGGGTCTGCATCGCCCGTGCGCTGGCGGCAAAGCCGAAGCTCATCATCTGCGACGAGGTGACATCGGCGCTGGACCCTCTGGTGGCCGATGGCATCCTGAAGCTGCTTCTGGCCCTGCAAGCGCAGGAAAACGTGGCCTATCTGTTCATCACGCATGATCTGGCTACCGTGCGCGCCATCGCCGACCGGATCGCGGTGATGTATCGCGGCGAGGTGGTGCGCTATGGCACGAAAACCGACGTGCTTTCCCCGCCGTTCGACGATTACACCGACCTGCTGCTGTCCTCGGTGCCGGAAATGGAACTGGGCTGGCTGGAGCAGGTGATCGCCAGCCGCAGGATGGTCGCAGCGGGGAACTGAAGGGGCCGGCAAGCGCCTTCTTTCCACTCTTTCCAGATGAAAATATCCACGGGGGGTCCGGGGGGCAGTCAGCCCCCCGGCGCTGGCAAGTCACACGACCGGCCAGCGCCCTTCCGCCAGCCCCGCCAGTGCCCCGGTTATCCGCGAAAAACTGTCGCGCGCCCTTGCCACCGAGTGCCGGGCGCGCAGATAGCCATGCACCAGCCCCGGCTCGCAGATCCATGCTGCCCGGCCCCCGGCGGCCAGAATGGCATCACGGTAGTCGCGCCCGTCATCGGCCAAAGGGTCGCATTCCGCGCTGATGATCACCGTGGGGGGCAGGGCGGTGAAATCACGCGCCGCCAGTGCTGCGGCGGTCACATCATCGGCAGGCTCCGGCCCGTCATGGCGCAGGGCGGCGTAATACAGCACATCGTCGCGGGTCAGCATGGGGGCCGCTGCATGCGTCAGATAGCTGCCGCGGTTGCGGTCGCCGCCCAGCCCCGGATAGATCAGCACCATCCCCGCCACGCGGCCCCGCAGCGCATGGGCGACCGATGCCGCCAGTGCCCCGCCCGCCGAATCGCCTGCCAGCAGCAAAGGCCCCTCGACGGCCCGCGCCACGGCCAGAGCATCGTCATAGGCGGCGGGGTGGCGGTGTTCGGGCACCAGACGGTAATCGGCGCTGATCACATGCAGGCCGGTCGCGGCGCAGATCTCGGCGCAGACATCGTCATGGCTGTCGAGCCCGCCCACTACGAAACCGCCGCCATGCAGATAGACCAGCGTGGCCGCGGGCGGGCCAAAGGTGTAGTTGCGCACCGGCACACCCGCCCGTCGCCCGTCCTGCACGGCCACACCGGGCGGATGACCGCGGTGAAAAGCCCGGCACATCCTGTCATAGACCCGGCGCTGATCGTCCACCGACAGGCCCACGGCGTCGGGCGGGTAACAGGCTTCGGTCGCGCGGATGAAAGGCCAGGTCTCGGCGTCGATAAGGGTTTGGTAATCGGGGTCGGTCATGCTGCGGGTATCCTTGGCTTTCCTCCAGACTGCGCTGTTTCGATTCCGGCGGCAATGGGGGCGGCGCACCGCAAAATTGCCTGAATTCCACGATAACCTCGCCCATAACGCGAGCAGTTTCGTCCCAAGCACTGACAGGAGGCCAACATGCAGGTTTTTCGTCACTCCGACCACGAGGCTACGGTTGTGGGTTGGGATATCCGCGTGCTGCTGCTGGCGCGCGACGGTGGTGGGGCCAGCAACCCCGTGGCGCGTGCGCTGGCAGGGCTGGGTGGTCTGGTCGAGGGTGAGGCGGAGCTTTACACGGCACTGGCGGCGATGATTGATGATCCGCTGGGCTACGGCCTGTTCGTGATGGAATGCGATGGTTACGGGGGGGCGGAGGCCGGGCAGCTGGCCGTTTCACGGCTGACTGCTGCCGGGTTGCGCCTGCCTGTGCTGCTGATCAGCCGTGACTGCCGCGAGCAACGTTTTCCCGCGGACCGTTCCGCCCCGGTGCTGCTGCGGGCGCCCTTGTCGGCGGTGTCGCTGCGCGTCGGGTTTGAACATGCGTTGCGTGACCGGCTGTTGGCGCGGGTCTGGCAACAGGGCCACCCCCGGACCACGGCCTGACAGAGACCGGCTGGCATCAGGCCCCAACCGGTGGTCTTTGGTGGCAACCAGAAGATGCGGCGGCAGCCTGATGGGCCGGCCGCCAGAATGGCAAACGGGGCAGACCAAAGGATCTGCCCCGCTGCAATGTCCTTGCGGCCCGGAGGCCGGCGCAATCAGGCGATCGACAGGTTGGTCGCCGATTCGCGGCCGTCACGGCCTGCTTCGATGTCGAAGGTCACAGCCTGACCGTCAGCCAGCGAACGGATACCAGCGCGTTCCAGCGCGGTGATGTGAACGAACACGTCCTTCTTGCCGCCTTCCGGTGCAATAAAGCCGAAACCCTTGGTGGCGTTGAACCATTTCACGGTGCCTTTGGCCATCGTGATGTCTCCTCTAAGAATCCCGCCCGCGGAACTGCGGCGGCGTGGCTCAGTCAGGGCAAGATCGAAAGACTGTGGCCTTGGAAGGGAGACAGTGGTCGATAGTGATAACGTCGCGGCTTTGTGCTTATGCCTTATCTGGCCGAAAATCAAGGGTTATCGGCAGGCTGCTGGGCGTCAGAAAACGTCGATGACGTAAAGGATGATGATGATCGGGATCGGGATGCCGATGGCCCAGGCCAGAATACCCTTCATTGTGTGTCCTTTCGCGGTTGATCTTGAAAGGCAACGCGCGCCGCCGCGGTCGGTTCCACCGCGGCGGAAGAATCACGCGCGCACAGCACTGATGAGTGGTGCGCTGCTGCACTTCACGCGAACAGGAAATCCGACGGGTCGAAATCCGAGATCAATGCGTCATTCACCACGATCAACTGGTTGCCCGCCCGGATCGTCACCGAGCCGCTGTTCTGGGTGAAAACCAGGTCGTCGATGTCACTCAGGCCGAAGGCGGCCGAGAAGCGGATGACGTCGCCACCCTGCTGAAAATCAAGGATCCGGTCAACCGCCGTGCTGGACACGGGATTGAAGATGAACGTGTCATCGCCCAGTCCGCCGATCAATGTCTCGTTCAGCCGGTTCGACAGGATGTTGTCATCGTTATCCGTGCCACGGATCACTGAAACCGTGCCCCAGCCCTGAATGCGCAGACCGCCCGTCAGGTCGAGTTGCGCGCCACTCGCGAATCTGACGGACTCGATCCGGCTGCCCACGACAAAATGTTCGTCCAGCACGATCTCGCTCTGCGCGTTGCCATTCGCATCGACCACCGCGAGGATCAGATCCGCGCTGTCGGCGCCCGAGCGCAACATGCGCAACTGGTTGTTCGGGACCGATGCGTCAAACAGGATGCGGTCAATTCCGCCATCGTCACGGATCACATCGTTGCCCGACGTGGCCGACAACCGATAAGTGTCATTGCCCGTGCCGCCCAGCAGCGTTTCGCTGTATGCATTGGAAACAAGAACGTCATTCAGGTCGGTGCCACGGACGGTAGGTGCATTTCCCCACCCCTGCACCGTCAACCCACCTGTAAGGTTCAGTTGCGCACCGTTCGAAAACAGCACGCTCTCGATGCGGCTGCCGGGGACAAAATGTTCGTCCAGCCGTATTTCTGAAAGCGCGGTGCCGTTGGCATCGACAACTGCCAACCACAAATCCGCAAAGTCGCTGCCCGAGCGCATCATGCGCAACGTTCCCTGCGTGACTGATGCGTCGAACTGGATGCGGTCTGAACCGCCGCTGTCAAAGATCACATCATTGCCGGACGTGGCAGCAAGCCTGTAGGTATCGTTGCCCGTGCCACCCAGCAGCGTTTCACTCAGCGCATTGGAAATCAGCACGTCATTCAGGTCGGTGCCGCGCAGGGTGGTGATGCCACCCCAGGCGCGCACGGTCAGCCCACCCGTCAGATCGAGCTGGTTGCCGTTGAAAAACACGATTCTTTCCAGATTGCTGCTGTGCACGAAGTGCTCGTCCAGCCGCACTTCGGTCAGCGCGTTGCCATTGCCATCGACAACCGCCAAGAACAAATCTGCAAAATCATTGCCCGAGCGCATCATGCGCAACCTGCCGGGTGCCACCGAGGAATCGAAGCGGATCGTGTCAAAGCCTGCGCTGTCAAAGATCACGTCATCGCCGGAGGAAGCCGACAGGCTGTAGGTATCATTGCCCGTGCCGCCCAGTAGCGTCTCGGCCAAGATGTTGGAAATCAGCGTATCGCCCAGATCAGTGCCGCGCACCGTCGCGTTGCTGCCCCATCCCTGCACCGTAAGCCCCTGTGTGAGGTTCAGAAGGGCGCCGTCGGAAAACCGCAGGCTTTCAATGGCCGTGCCAAGCGAGAAATGTTCATCCAGCCGTATTTCGGTCAGTGCGTTGCCATTGGCATCGACCACCGCAAGAACAAGATCGGCCAGGTCGTTGCCCCAGCGCATCATGCGCAGCGTGGCAGGCGTAACCGAGGAATCGAAGCGCAGGCTGTCGTTGCCGCTCTCATCATAGATAACATCATTTCCGGATGTGGCCGACAGCAGGTAAGCGTCATCTCCGGTGCCGCCGAGAAGCAACTCACTGTTCGCGTTCGACACGATCAGGTCGTTCAGATCGGTGCCGCGCACGGTTGCGGCATTGCCCCAGCCCTGGATGCGCAGCCCGCCGGTGAGGCTGATCTGGTTGCCGTTCGAGAAAATCGCGGTTTCAAACCGTGTGCCGGGATTGAAATGTTCATCCAGCAAAATCTGGCTGATGGCGTTGCCGTCGGCATCCACCACAGCAAGCACCAGATCAGAAAAATCGAGCCCTGACCGAACCATGCGCAGCGATGCCCGCGGCACCGAAGAATCAAAACGCAGCACATCGGTCCCGCCCTCATCATAAAGGGTGTCGTTGCCGCTGGTTGCGTTGAGCAGATATGTGTCGTTGCCGATGCCGCCCAGCAGGGTCTCACTGACTGCCCTCGACGTGATGGTATCGTTGAAATCGGTGCCGCGCACCGTCGTGACCCCGGCCCAGCCCTGGATTGCCAGCCCGCCGCGCAGGTCAAGGCGGGAACCGTTATCGAACAGGATCGATTCGATCATTCTGCCAAATTCATAGTGTTCATTCAGGATGATCTCGGTCAGGCTGTTGCCGAATTCGTCAACCACGGCGATGATCAGGTCTGACAGATCGATGCCAGAACGCATAATGCGGATCGAGGCGCGCGAAACCGTGCTGTCAAAGCGGATCTGGTCTGTGCCGCCGGTATCGTTGACCACATCCAATCCGCTGAACTGGCTGAAAAGATAGGTATCGTTGCCCAGAAAACCGTTCAGCGTGTCATCGGTCGGCGTTTCGCCAACTTCGCCACCGACAAGAATATTGTCGCCGTCGTCACCCTGTATCACAGCCATAAAATCACTCCTCAAATTGCACGAGCCACAGGCATACGCTGGCCTGAAATTGGCGCAACGTCAGGTATTCAATACCATGGCAGGATGACGCTGGCACAAAATATGCGCCAGCGCCACCGGGCAGGTCAGCGGGTGAATTTCTTGTGCTTGATGCGCGAGGGTTCGATGGAATCCGGGCCAAGGCGGCGGATCTTGTCCTCCTCATAGGCCTGGTAGTTGCCCTCGAACCATTCCACATGCGCATCGCCTTCAAACGCGAGGATGTGGGTGCAAAGCCGGTCAAGGAAGAACCGGTCGTGGCTGATGATCACGGCGCAACCGGCGAAATCGTCGATCGCGGCTTCGAGGGCTTGCAGGGTTTCGACGTCAAGGTCGTTGGTCGGTTCGTCCAGCAGCAGAACGTTGCCGTTGGAGCGCAGAAGTTTCGCCATATGCACGCGGTTGCGTTCGCCGCCTGACAACAGGCCCACCTTTTTCTGCTGGTCCGAGCCTTTGAAGTTGAAGGCCCCGCAATAGGCGCGGCTGTTCATTTCGGCGTCGCCCAGATGGATGACCTCCAGCCCTTCGGAAATCTCTTCCCAGACGGTCTTGTTCGGATCCAGCGCGTCGCGCGACTGGTCAACGTAGGAAAGCTGCACGGTTTCGCCCAGCGTGATCTTGCCCTCGTCGGGTTCTTCCTGCCCGGTGATCATGCGGAACAGAGTGGATTTGCCCGCGCCGTTCGGCCCGATGACGCCCACGATGCCGCCCGGCGGGATCGAGAAGGACAGGTTCTCGATCAACAGCTTGTCGCCCATGTGCTTTTTCAGGCCCTCCACCTCGATCACCTTGCCGCCAAGGCGTTCGCCGTTGGGGATGATGATCTGCGCGGTGGAAATGCGTTCGCGTTCCGAGGTGTTGGCCATCTCGTTATACTTGGTGATACGCGCCTTCTGCTTGGTCTGGCGGGCCTTTGCGCCCGAACGGATCCATTCCAACTCGCGTTGCAGCACCTTTTGCTTGGCCTTGTCTTCGCGCGATTCCTGCAACAGGCGCTTGGCCTTTTGTTCTAGCCAGGCGGAATAGTTGCCCTCGTAGGGGATGCCCCGGCCGCGTTCGAGTTCCAGGATCCACGACGTGATGTCGTCAAGGAAGTAACGGTCGTGCGTCACGATCAGGATCGTGCCCTCATAGGCGATCAGGTGCAGTTGCAGCCAGGCGATGGATTCGGCGTCAAGGTGGTTGGTCGGTTCGTCCAGCAGCAGCATGTCGGGCGCTTCGAGCAGCAGCTTGCACAGGGCCACCCGGCGGCGTTCGCCACCCGACAGGGTTTCCACATCGGCATCGTCGGGCGGGCAGCGCAATGCCTCCATCGCCACGTCGATCTGGCTGTCAAGATCCCACAGGTTTTTTGCGTCGATCGTGTCTTGCAGCGCGGCCATCTCTTCCGCCGTCTCGTCGGAATAGTTCATGGCCAGTTCGTTGTAACGATCAAGGATCGCCTTCTTTTCCGCCACGCCCAGCATCACGTTGCCGCGCACGTCCAGCGAGGGATCAAGGTTCGGCTCTTGCGGCAGATAGCCCACGCGGGCGCCTTTTGCTGCCCATGCCTCGCCCTGAAAATCCTTGTCCATGCCCGCCATGATGCGCAGCAGCGTGGATTTCCCCGAGCCGTTGACGCCCACGACACCGATCTTTACCCCCGGCAGGAAGTTCAGCTTGATGTTCTCAAAGCACTTCTTGCCGCCCGGATAGGTCTTGGACACGCCATCCATGTGATAGACATATTGATAGCTGGCCATGCGAATTCTCCATGCGGTCGGGTGCGGATGAGGGGCGGACATGCGGTTTGCGGGCCCTTGTAGCGATAACGCTGGACAAGGGCAACGTGGGGGTGATTTGTCGTCCCGGACTTTTCAGGGGGAAAAATGCAGGGTTGGCCCATCGCGCGGCGCGGCATGGTGATCGGCCTGCTGGGCGGGTCGTTCGATCCCGCGCATGCGGGCCACGCGCATATCACCCGCGAGGCGCTGAAGCGTTTCGGGCTGGATCAGGTCTGGTGGCTGGTCAGCCCCGGCAACCCGCTGAAAGCCGCAGGCCCGGCACCGCTGGCCGACCGGATGGCGCAGGCTGGCCGCGTGATGCAGCACCCGCGGGTCAGGATCACCGATCTGGAGGCGCGGATAGGCACGCGGTTCACCGCCGCCACGCTGAAGGGTTTGCAGGCGCGCTATCCGGGGGTGCGGTTCGTCTGGCTGATGGGGGCCGACAATCTGGCGCAGTTTCACCGCTGGGACCGTTGGGACTGGATCATGGCCCATGTGCCCATCGGCGTGCTGGCGCGGCCCGGGTCGGGTGTGCGGGGCCGGATGAGCCGAGCAGCCGAGCGGTTTCGTGGTTCGCAGGTGACAGGAAGTGCAGCGCAGATGCTGGGGCGGCGTAGCGCCCCGGCCTGGTGTTTCGTGGATGTGCCGATGGTTGATCTGTCATCCTCGGCCATCCGCGCGCGGGGCGAATGGCGCAAGGGCGGGCGCTAGGCCCGCCCGATTTTTTTCAGGCGACCCGCTTTGTCTTCAGTCGAGATGCGCGGTCTCGCTGAGCAACAGCGCCAGTTCATCGCGCAGGTCGCGCAACCCGGTCACGTCAGAGGGTGCGACGGGGCTTGCGATGGCGTCGTCGAACGCGTCAAGCACCGTTTTCTCGCCGCTGCGCACATTGTCCATCACATCCTCGTCGATCTCGTCAAACCAGGACCGGACAGTGACGACCGCCTTGTTCACCGTGCCCATGATCGAGCCTTCGGCATCCACTGAAACACCGTATCCGGCCAGCATGCGCGCAATATGGCCCGCGTGGCGTTCGTGCATGGCGCGGAACCGCTCGGCCACCGGGCGGAACGAAGGTTCGGCCTTTTCGACCATTTTCTCATAGCCGGCCAGCGCATCGACCGTGCGGGTGTGCAGGGTGTGCAGCGCGTCGGCACCCTGCTGCGGGGGCATCGCTTCGGGTTCGTCGGTCGGCAGGGTAGTGGTCATCATCGCGGCTGTCTGGGGGGCAAGCATGATGGGGGCCTTTCCGTGAGGGAGCTTGTGAGTTGATATGCACAGGCAACACCGCCGGGTCACAAAGGTTCCACAGTCTGCGCCATGATATTGCCAGACAGGCCGCTTGCTGGCAGATGTGGGCCATGGGATTGGACAGGCCTCTTTTTTCCCGCCGGCGGATGCTGGCCCTGCTGTTGGCGGGCGCTGCGGTGCCTGCCCGGGCCGATGCACCGAAAACCTCGCTGCGCCCCCGGCGGCGGGGCGAAACCGCGCCGCCGCCGTTGCCAGACACGCGCGCGGCGGGCACGCTGGTGGCGGCGGCCAAGCTGGGCGGGGCGGTGGGTTTCGTGCTGGCCGATGCAAAGACCGGCTTGGTGATCGAGGCGGAAGGCGGCGATCTGCCGCTGCCCCCGGCCAGCGTGGCCAAGGCGATGACGGCGCTTTATGCGCTGGAAAAGCTGGGGGCGGGGCACCGTTTTGGCACGCGGCTGCTGGGCACGGGGCCGGTGGTGGACGGCGTGTTGCAGGGCGATCTGGTGCTGGTGGGATCAGGCGACCCCACACTGAGCACCGATCATCTGGGCGACATGGCGCGCACATTGGCCGCGCGCGGGGTGAAACGGATCAGCGGGCGCTATCTGGCCTATACCGGGGCCTTGCCCGGTGTTGCGGCCATCGACCGCGACCAGCCCGACCATGTGGGCTACAATCCGGCGATTTCAGGCCTGAACCTGAATTTCAACCGGGTGCATTTCGAATGGCGGCAGGGCGGCGGCGGCTATGCTGTGACGATGGATGCGCGGGCCGAACGGTTCGTGCCCGCCGTCACCATGGCGCGCATGCAGGTGGCCCAGCGTGACCTGCCGGTCTACACCTATGCGGCGGGGCAGGGGGGCGACAACTGGACGGTCGCCGTCACGGCTTTGGGCAAGGGTGGCAGCCGGTGGCTGCCGGTGCGCCAGCCCGACATCTACACGCCCGAGGTGTTTCAGACCCTGGCGCGGGCGCAGGGCATAACGCTGCCTGCCGCCGAGGTTGTGCGCGACCTGCCAGCGGGCACGGCGCTGGCCGAACATGTCAGCGAGGATCTGGCGGTGATCCTGCGCGACATGCTGAAGTTTTCGACCAACATCACCGCCGAGGTGGTGGGTCTGGCGGCATCAGGCGCGCCGACGCTGGAGGCTTCGGGCCGTGCGATGAGCGATTGGGCAGCGGCGCGGTTTGGCATCACGGCGCGGTTTGTCGATCATTCGGGGCTGGGTGGGGCCAGCCGGATTTCGGCGGCGGACATGGCGGCGGCGCTGGTCCGCGCGCGGGGCACCACCAGCGCCGCGATGCTGGCGGGCCTTTTGCGCGAGGTCGGCATGCGCGATGCGACTGGGGCTGTGGCCGAGGGGCATCCGACGCGGGTGCTGGCCAAATCCGGCACGCTGAATTTCGTGTCGGGGCTGGCCGGTTACATCGTGCCGTCTGAAGGCCGCGAACTGGTGTTTGCGATCTTTTGCGCTGATGTGGCGCGGCGCGACCGGCTGACATTGGCGGAACGCGAACTGCCCGAGGGTGGCCAGGCCTGGACGAAACGCGCGCGCCGTTTGCAGGGGCAGTTGCTGCACCGCTGGGGAACGGCTTTCGTCTGAGGTGGTTCCGTCAGGCCCGCATGTGCCGCGCCCGCGCACCGCGTTCGATGGCGGCGGCGTGCAGGCGGTCGATGTTCAACTCATCGCGGATTTCCTCCAGCAGCCGCAGTTCGGGCTGATAGAGTTGGCCATCCGCCGCCGCCACGTCGCAGGCCAGCGCATAGGCGGTTTCCCACAGCCGTTCGGGCAGGGCCGCGCGGATCAGGCCGAACAGGGCATCAAGGCCGTCTTCCTCTTCGAACAGGTCGAAAACGGTCTGCGCGATGCGGCGGATGCGGTCGGGATCATAGTCGCCGAAGATCGGCATGTGGTTGACCGTGCGCTGGATCGCCACCAGTTCCGACGTGCGGATATGCACATCCGACGCCGAAACCGCGATCATGATGGCCACCAGCGCATCCTGCGGGGTCATGGAGGGCAGCGTTTCGGGCATCATCGGCTCCTTCGGGCGGGCAGTGTTGCGGCGCAGAATATTGACGGGGGGGGCCTCGGGCAATAGGAGACGGGTGCGGTGACACGGGGTTGCCGCAAAGTTGAGGGATGTGCCGATGTCGGCCCTGCGTGATGCTGCGATGAATTCGAAAGCCTGGCCCTTTGAAGAGGCCCGCCGCATCCTCAAACGCTATGACGGCAAGATGCCCGCCAAAGGCTATGTGCTGTTTGAAACCGGCTATGGCCCGTCAGGCCTGCCGCATATCGGCACCTTCGGCGAGGTGGCGCGCACCACGATGATCCGCCGGGCGTTTCAGACGATTTCGGATATTCCCACCCGGCTGATCTGTTTTTCCGATGACATGGACGGGATGCGCAAGATCCCCGACAATGTGCCGCAACCCGAGATGCTGGCGCTGCACAAGCAGAAACCGCTGACGGCGGTGCCCGACCCGTTCGGCGAGTTCGAGAGTTTCGGCCATCATAACAACGCGATGCTGCGGCGTTTCCTCGATACGTTCGGGTTTGAGTATGAGTTCATCTCGGCCACCGATTTCTACAAAGAGGGCCGGTTTGACGAAATACTGCTGCGCGCGGCGGAACGCTATGACGCGCTGATGGCGGTGATGCTGGCAAGCCTGCGGGACGAGCGGCAGCAGACCTATTCGATCTTTCTGCCGATCTCGCCCCAGTCGGGCCGGGTTCTGTATGTGCCGTTGAAGAATGTGGATGCCAAGGCGGGCACCGTCACCTTTGACGACGAGGATGGCACGGAAACCACGCTGCCAGTGACGGGCGGCAATGTGAAGCTGCAATGGAAGCCCGATTTCGGTGCCCGCTGGGCGGCGCTGGACGTGGATTTCGAAATGTATGGCAAGGATCATTCGACCAACACGCCGATCTACGATTCGATCTGCGAGATTCTGGGCGGGCGCAAGCCCGAGCATTTCAGCTATGAATTGTTCCTGGACGAGAATGGCGAGAAAATCTCGAAGTCCAAAGGCAACGGGCTGACTATTGACGAATGGCTGACCTATGCCAGCACAGAATCCCTGTCGTATTTCATGTTCCTGAAGCCCAAGACGGCAAAGCGGATGCATTTCGACGTGATCCCCAAGGCGGTGGATGAATATCACCAGCAGTTGCGCGCCTATGCCACGCAGGATGTTGCGGCGCAGGTGAACAACCCGGTCTGGCACATCCACAACGGCAATCCGCCGGAATCGAAAATGGTGGTTCCGTTTGCGATGCTGCTGAACCTTGCGTCTGTGGCAAGTGCCAAGGACAAGGCGGGCCTTTGGGGGTTCATCCAGCGCTATGCGCCGGGGGCCAGCCCCGAAACCCACCCCGATCTGGATGCGGCGGCGGGTTTTGCGCTGCGGTATTTCGATGATTTCGTGGCACCGAAGCGCGTGTTCCGCCTGCCCACAGATGCCGAGCGTGCCGCGATGGAAGACCTGCGCGGGCGGCTGGCCGCGTGGGACGGGGGGCTTGATGCCGATGCCTTGCAGACCATGGTGTTTGCCGTGGGCAAGGACTACGGGTTCGAGCCGCTGCGCGACTGGTTCAAGGCGCTTTACGAAGTGCTGCTTGGCGCATCGGAAGGCCCGCGTTTTGGTGGGTTCGTGGCACTTTACGGCGTGGATGAAACCATTGCGCTGATCGACAAGGGGCTGTCGGGCACGCTGGTGGCGTGACGCTTGATTTCACCCGACGTTGATCTACCCTTTGTTTTGGGGGACGTTGACGGAGGGTCGAACATGCGGCTTACGGCTTACGGATGTCTACTCGCGGCGCTGATGGCCATGCCCATCGGTGCCGTGGCGCAGGAAACGCGCAACCCGGGGATCGAGGCGACCATTCTGGGCCAGTTCGATGCCTTCAAGGCCCAGGACTTCGGCAGGGCGTTCACCTATGCCTCGCCGACCATCAAGGGCATGTTCGGCACGGCGGAACGGTTCGGCATGATGGTGCAGAACGGCTATCCCATGGTGGCGCAACCCTCATCAGTGCGGTTGCTGGAACTGCGCAGTGTGGCAGGCGGGCTGTGGCAGCGGGTCATGGTGACGGATCAGGGCGGCCGCACGCATATTCTGGATTACCAGATGGTTGAGACGCCGGAAGGCTGGCAGATCAACGCCGTGCAACTGCTGCCCGACGCGGGTGTAGGGGCCTGATCGGGTCGCGTCCCTTGCCTGCGCGCTCATCCTGGCCAGCGTATCCCCGCCGAAGGCTTTTGCCGACTGCGGCCGGCTCCTGATGTGGCACGGCTGATCCCCGGCGGGCGGTGCTGTGCGCCGCACGCCACCGTTGCGCAAAGGCTCTCCGCAGCGCGCGGCGGGGTCAGTCGGCGTTAACCCCGCATTGGTAATTCTGCGGTCCGTGCGGCGGGCTTGTCCTGCCTGTGGTTGGCGGAAACGAGCGGGGATTTCACGATGAACAAGGCGATTACCGACGGGCTGGTGCTGATGCCGCCGCCGTTTTCGGCGGGGCTGAACCTGTGGTCGCGCGAGGATGGCACGCCCGGATCGGCCAGCTATGCGGGCCAGCCCAATGCGGCCTTCGTGCCGGCGGATCAGGATTTCGCAGGCTGCATGGAATTGCAGAAAACCGTGGGAACACAAAGCCTGCGCGCCTTTGCCCAGACGCCGCTGAGGCCCGGGATGTATCTGCGCGTCACCGCCCGGGTCAAGGCAATCGCGGGCAGCCTGCCCTCGGTGCGCATTGCGGGTTGGGCCGGGCGATCGAATGGCAGCAATGTCAGCGGCGTGCCGCAAACTGGCCCGGCCAAGGCACTGACCAGCTATGGCGAGGTGGTGACGGTGACGGCGATCATCGGATCGGGCGACCGGCAGGGCGTGGACATGGTCTGGGGAACTGCCGCCGTTTATGGCCACTTCGGTCTGGATCTGACGGGGCCGACGGGCGGCGTCGTGCGCATCGACGACATCGTGATCGAGGATGTGACCGATGTATTCCACCGCAACATGATGGACTGGGTGGATGTGCGCGACTATGGCGCGCTGGGTGACGGTGTGACCGATGATGCGGCGGCCTTTGCGGCAGCGGATGCCGCGGCCGACGGCCGGCGCGTGCTGGTTTCGGCGGGCCAGTATTATCTGGGCGAAAGCGTGACGATCAATTCGCGTGTTTCGTTCGAGGGCACGCTGACCATGCCCGCCAACGCGCGCCTCGCCTGCACGCGGAACTATGATCTGGATACCTATGCCTCTGCCTTTGGCGGGGAGCTGGCGGGGTTTCGCCGCGCGCTTCAGGTCCTGTTCTACTTCTCGGACCATGTGACGCTGGATCTCAGCGGGCGGCGGGTTGATCTGCCGGCGCCGGTTGACGTGGCAGATGTGGCGGGGCTTGCATCCTTTGCACAGCGCCGCGTGCTGACCAACGGGCAGTTGAATGTGGTGGCGGGCAGCGCCTGGAACACCAGCACCACAACCTCGGTGGCGACCTATGCCCCGGCGCAGCCCTATCGCCTGACGGGGGTGACAAATGTGGCCAATGTGCCGGTCGGCGCGCGGGTCAGCGGCACCGGCGTTGGGCGCGAGGTTTATGTGCTGTCAAAGAACGTGGGCGCGGGCACATTGGACCTGAGCCAGCCCCTGTGGGCCGCGGCGGGCACCCGCACATTCACCTTTCATCGCTACAAATACGTTCTGGATTTCAGCGGGTTTTCCAGCCTGCAGAAGTTCGAGGTCACGGATATCGAGTTTCAGTGCAACGGCGAGGCCAGCGCCATCATGCTGGCCCCGTCGGGAAACACCTTTCGTCTGGCGGATTCGGTGGTGAACAAGCCGAAGGACCGGGGCATCACCTCGATCGGGGCGGGCTGTCAGGGGATGTTTGTCGATCAATGCCAGTTCCTGTCAAATGAACAGCCGCTGCGCGCACAGGACCGCACGACCATCGCGCTGAACGTCAACAGCAATGACGCCAAGATCCGTGACAACCGCATCGTCCGTTTTGCGCATTTCGCGGTGATGAATGGCACGGGCCACATGTTCATCGGCAACCATTTCTTTCAGGGCGACGAGGAAACCGCAGGCGTGCGCCGCGCCGGGCTGATCTTTACCCAGCCCAATGTGAAAACACTGGTCACAAGCAACTACATCGACAACTGCTTTATCGAATGGTCGAACGAACATGACCAGGCACCCGATTTCAGCAACGAGTTTTCCTTTGGCGGCATGACGGTGGATGGCAACATTTTTACCGTCAACGATGCCGGGTCGTTCTTTCGATGGTTCGTGGTGACGCCACGCGGCCCGGGGCATTACATCAACGGGCTGAGTGTGACGGGCAACACGTTCCGCACGGTGAATGCCAATGTTGACCGGGTAGAGGCAGTGGATACGACCCATGCGGATCTGGATTATGCCCGCTTTCGCAACGTGGTGTTCTCGGCCAACACCTTCAACGGCATCAGCCAGATCACGGCCAGCCCCCTGACCATAGAACATGCCCAAGGCACCCCCGCCGATACCTGGGTGGTGGACGGGGCTGCCTATCTGCCGTTCGGCGGACGGGCGCGCAATGTTCAGGCCGTGGTGGCAGAGGGGGCGATCACCAATGTCAACAACGTGCAGCAGGTGCCAGTGCCCTATGTGCAGCTTGAACAGGGCAGCGGCGGGCGGTTCGTGCATCTGCGCTGGCCGGCGGCCGTGAAGGGGCGGGTGCATGTGACCCTGCGCTGCGACGCGCCGGTATAAGCGGGCTGGGGGGCGAAGGCCCCCTTTTCATAGGTGCAGGTCTTCTGCCGTCAGCCGGTGCGCCCGGCCGAAGCCGCCGTTCAGCAATGCCGACAGCGGTTCCAGCCGCACCAGCGCGAAATCGGCAAAGTCGATGTAGAGCGCCGATTTGGGATGTGTGGTCAGCCAATGGTCGCGCAGGACGGCATGTTCGGTGCTGTCGCGGGCAATGAAACGGGCGGTGACGCGGATCATCAGGCGCGGATGTGTCAGCGGGTCGCCCTTTGGCCCCGGCTCGCCCACCATCAGGGCAGCCACCGGATTTGCAGCCAGGGCCGCGTGATGGGGGGCAAGGGCCGAAATCAGCGTCAAGGGTGTGCCGACCGGTGTCAGGCCAAGGGCGATGCGGCTGATGCCGGGGGTGCCGGTTTCAGGGTCGGTCACGGCAAGCGCGCCATGGCGTGCGGTTGCCAGCAGGCCCTGCGCCATGGTGCGGGCGGCGTCATCGGCAGGGGCGACGGGATCGGGGTTTTGCGGCATGGGGCCTCGCGGAGCAGGACAGGGGCGCGGGCGTCGGGCTGGCTGTGCCTTGGTTAGCGACGCCACGGGCGGATTGCAAGCGGGGCGAATCAGCCGTTTTTGAGCGGTTGATAGTGGTTCAGGCATCAAAGTGCGGTGTTCGCCCGGGTGCGATGGCCAAGGCCCGGTGTTGTGAAGCGGCAGGGCGTTGAAAAACAAGGTCTAAGGCGGCACAAATTCGCCGTAATTTACAAATTTCCGAACGCTATGGTCAAGAAATTTACAGAAAATCATAAGACTTAAAGGGGGTTACATAAAAATTGACAACTTGCTAATGTGTCCTTGGGGATGGTTGACGCACAATTGCCGATGCCACAGGGCGGGCGCTGGCCCGCGACGGAGGAGCACAGATGTCAGACCATGGGCAGGCGGTTTACACCGCCTCGAAAGATTTCATCGCAGCCGCACATGTCGATGCCGCCGCCTATGACCGGATGTATGCGGCATCGGTCGCCGACCCCGAGGCCTTCTGGGCCGAGCAGGGCAAGCGAATTGACTGGATCACCCCCTACACCCTTGTGAAGAACACCGATTTCACATTGGGCCAGGTGTCGATCAAATGGTTCGAGGATGGCGTGCTGAATGTGGCCGCCAATTGCGTTGACCGGCATCTGGCCACACGCGCGAACCAGACCGCGATCATCTGGGAGCCTGACCACCCCGCCACGCCTGCGCGCCACATCACCTATGCGCAATTGCATGACGGCGTCTGCCGCATGGCCAATGTGCTGAAGGCGCAGGGTGTGAAAAAGGGCGACCGGGTGGTGATGTATCTGCCGATGATCCCCGAGGCCGCCTTTGCCATGCTGGCCTGCGCACGGATCGGGGCGATTCACTCCATCGTTTTCGCGGGGTTCTCGCCTGATGCGCTGGCAAACCGGATCAACGATTCGGCGGCGAAAGTGGTGATCACAGCAGATTTCGCGCCGCGCGGCGGCAAGAAGACCGGGCTGAAGGCCAATACCGACGCCGCCCTGCTGCATTGCAGCGACCGGGTGAAATGCCTTGTTGTCAAGCATACCGGCGACCAGACGACCTGGATCGACGGCCGCGATATCGATTTGAAGGCCGAAATGGCCGCCGCCAGCGCCGACTGCCCGGCCGAGCCGATGGGTGCCGAAGACCCGCTGTTCATCCTTTACACCTCTGGTTCCACCGGCAAGCCCAAGGGCGTGGTGCATACTTCGGGCGGCTATCTGGTCTATGCGGCGATGACGCATCAGATCACCTTCGACTATCAGGAAGGCGACGTCTTCTGGTGCACGGCCGATGTCGGCTGGGTGACGGGGCACAGCTATATCATCTACGGGCCGCTGGCGAACGGGGCCACGACGGTGATGTTTGAGGGTGTGCCCACCTTCCCCGACGCATCCCGCTTCTGGCAGGTGTGCGACAAGCACAAGGTCACGCAGTTCTACACCGCGCCCACGGCGATCCGCAGCCTGATGGGCATGGGCAAGGAATGGGTCGAAAAATGCGATCTCAGCTCATTGCGCCTGCTGGGTTCGGTGGGCGAGCCCATCAACCCCGAGGCCTGGCACTGGTATAACGAGACGGTGGGCAAGGGCCGCTGCCCGATTGTCGATACCTTCTGGCAGACCGAAACCGGCGGGCATCTGATCACGCCGCTGCCGGGGGCCATTCCGCAGAAACCGGGCTCGGCGACGAAGCCGTTCTTTGGGGTGAAGCCCATCGTGCTGGATCCGGCGACGGCGCAGATCCAGCAAGCGACCGAGACTGACGGCGTGCTGTGCATCGCTGACAGCTGGCCGGGGCAGATGCGCACCCTGTGGGGCGACCACGCGCGGTTCGAGGAGGCCTATTTCAGCCAGTATCCCGGCTATTACTTTACCGGTGACGGCTGCCGCCGCGATGCTGATGGCTATTACTGGATCACCGGGCGGGTGGATGACGTGATCAACGTCTCGGGGCACCGGATGGGCACGGCCGAGGTCGAAAGTGCGCTGGTCGCACATGCGCAGGTGGCCGAGGCGGCGGTGGTGGGCTATCCGCATGACATCAAGGGGCAGGGCATCTATGCCTATGTCACGCTGATGAACGGGGTCGAACCCACCGATGCCTTGCGCAAGGAGCTGGAGGGCTGGGTGCGCACCGAGATCGGCCCGATTGCCAAGCCCGATCTGATCCAATGGGCCCCCGGCCTGCCGAAAACCCGTTCGGGCAAGATCATGCGCCGCATCCTGCGCAAGATCGCCGAGAATGATTTCGGCGCATTGGGCGACACATCCACGCTGGCCGATCCGTCAGTGGTGGATGACCTGATCGCCAACCGGATGAACCGGGGCTGAACGGTGCAGGGTGTCATCGCCATGCCCGCTGTCGTGATCCTGCTGGGGCCGCCGGGTGCCGGAAAGGGCACACAGGCGCGCATTCTGGAACAGGACTTCGGCCTTGTGCAACTGTCCACGGGCGATCTGTTGCGCGCGGCGGTGGCGGCGGGCAGCCCGGCAGGGCTGGCGGCCAAAGCGGTGATGGAAGCAGGCGGGCTGGTCAGCGACGATATCGTTCTGGCCATCCTGCGTGACCGGATGCGTGATGCCGACACGGCGCGCGGCGTGGTCCTTGACGGCTTTCCGCGCACCACGGCGCAGGCGGCGGCGCTGGATGATCTGCTGGCCGCCACAGGCCAGCGTGTCACAGCGGCCATTAGCCTGGAGGTTGAGGATGCCGCGATGGTCGCCCGCATCACCGGGCGCTTTACCTGCGCGGCTTGCGGCGAGGGCTATCACGACAGCTTCAAGCCGCTGCTGCATGCGGGCCGCTGCGACACCTGCGGCAGCACGGATTTCAAGCGGCGGGCCGATGACAATGCCGAAACGGTGCAGGCCCGGCTGGCGGCCTATCACGCCCAGACCGCGCCGCTGATCACGCATTATCAGGCCCAGGGGGTTCTGCAACGGATCGACGCGATGGGCGCCATCGCGGACATCCGCAAAAGTTTGGCCGACATCGTAAAATCCGCGTCGGCCTGAAAAGGGGGCCACCATCCCCGGAACGGGGGCGGTGGAGGGTTATAACAACAGGGAGAAGACTTCATGGCGGACAGAACATCGTCCAACGCCTACTGGGCTGCAAACGTTCGGATCATCCTGACTTCACTGGCGATCTGGTTCATCTGCTCGTTCGGGCTGGGCATCATCCTGCGACCGGCGCTCAAGGGCATGTCGGTTGGCGGGGCCGACCTCGGGTTCTGGTTCGCCCAGAACGGTTCAATCTATGTGTTTCTCGTGCTGATCTTCGTCTACGCGTGGCGGATGAACAAGCTCGACAAAGAACACGGCGTGGAAGAATAAGGGAGCGTCGGAGCAATGGATCAATTCACACTCAACCTGCTTGTGGTCGGCGCGACATTCGCCCTCTACATCGGGATCGCGATCTGGGCCCGCGCGGGCACGACTGCGGAATTCTATGCGGCGGGACAGGGCGTTCACCCGGTTCTGAACGGGATGGCCACGGGCGCCGACTGGATGTCGGCGGCCTCGTTCATTTCGATGGCAGGCATCATCGCGCTGGCCCCGGCCGGCGGGTATGAACAGTCGGCCTATCTGATGGGCTGGACCGGCGGCTATGTGCTGCTGGCGCTGCTGCTGGCCCCCTATCTGCGCAAGTTCGGCAAGTTCACTGTGCCGGAGTTCATCGGTGACCGCTTCTATTCCAAAGGCGCGCGTCTGGTGGCCGTTGTCTGCCTGATCGTCATCTCGGTCACATACGTTATCGGCCAGATGCGCGGCGTGGGCGTGACCTTCTCGCGCTTCCTCGAAGTGACGACGGATACCGGGCTGTATATCGGCGCGGCCATCGTGTTCGCCTATGCGGTTCTGGGCGGCATGAAGGGCATCACCTACACCCAGGTGGCGCAGTATGTCGTGCTGATCATCGCCTACACCATTCCGGCGATCTTCATCTCGCTGCAACTGACGGGTTCGTTCCTGCCGCAGCTTGGCCTGATCGGCAGCTATACCCCGGATGGCGTCGATTCCGGCGTGGCGATGCTGGCCAAGCTGGACCAGGTTGTGACCGAACTCGGCTTCAAGGCCTATACGTCTGAATCAGCCAACATGCTGAACATGGTTCTGTTCACCATGTCCCTGATGATCGGCACCGCGGGTCTGCCGCATGTCATCATCCGCTTCTTCACCGTGCCGAAAGTGGCTGACGCGCGTTCGTCGGCAGGCTGGGCGCTGGTGTTCATCGCGCTGCTTTACACCGTTGCCCCGGCTGTGGGTTCGATGGCGCGTCTGAACCTGACGACGACGATGTGGCCCGCTTCGGCCACCGGCAGCGCCTTTGACGGCCCCGCCATCACCCGTGCCGACATCGACAGCAACCCGGAACTCAGCTGGATCCGCACTTGGGAAAAGACCGGCCTGCTGGCCATGTCCGACCTGAACGGCGACGGCCAGATCCAGTATTTCGCCGAACCGGCGGCAACTGCCGCCGCCAACCGTGAACTGGCTGCTGCGAAAACTGCACTGGCTGGCGCTGCGGCGGGTTCCGACCTTACCGCGCTTGAAGCTGCCGTGGCCGATGCGACCGCCAAGCGGGATGCCGCGCTGGCTACCGACACCATCGGCGGCCAGACCCTGGCCGAACGTGGCTGGGTCGGCAACGAAGTGACCCGGATCGACAACGACATGATGGTTCTGGCGAACCCTGAAATCGCGGCCCTTCCGGGCTGGGTCGTCGCACTGGTTGCTGCGGGCGCACTTGCCGCCGCCCTGTCCACCGCTGCGGGCCTGCTCTTGGCCATTTCCTCGGCCATCAGCCACGACCTGATCAAGGGGATGATCAACCCCGGCATCACCGAAAAGGGCGAGCTTCTGGCGGCACGTATCGCGATGGGCTTTGCCATCGTGGTGGCGACCTACCTTGGCCTCAACCCTCCGGGCTTTGCGGCGCAGGTTGTGGCGCTGGCCTTCGGTCTTGCGGCGGCGACGATCTTCCCTGTGCTGATGATGGGCATCTTCTCCAAGCGCATCAACAAGGAAGGCGCGATTGCCGGGATGCTGGTGGGCCTCGTGTTCACCTCGGTCTACATCTTCATCTACAAGGGCTGGTTCTTCGTCCCCGGCACCAACATGCTGCCCGACACGGCTGCCAACTATGTCTTCGGCATCTCGCCGCTGTCGATCGGTACTGTCGGCGCCATCGTGAACTTCGTGACGGCCTATGTCGTCTCGTCGGTCACGGCGGCACCGCCGCAGGCTGTGCAGGATCTGGTCGAGTCCATCCGCGTGCCGCGCGGTGCGGGCAAAGCCCAGGCCCACTGACACCAAAACCATTGCGCGCGCCCTGCCACCGGGGCGCGCGCACCCCCTTTCAAGGAAACACCATGACGCCCTTCCATACCACCGGGGTTCCGCAATGCTGATGGACCTTCTCGCCACGATCTGCGCGGGTGCCGGGCTGGCGGGCATCGTGTTGGCGCTGCGCTATTTCAGCCGCAACCGCCTGCCGAAATGGACATTGCCCGCCGCGATCGGCGCCGGCATGCTGATCTTTTCGGTCTGGAACGAATACAGCTGGTATCCCCGTGTCAGCGGCGCATTGCCCGACGAGGTCATCATCGTCTCCAGCCCGCAGGACCGGGTGTTCTACCGTCCCTGGACCTATCTTTTCCCCGTCTCGTCGCGCTTCATGGCGCTGGACCGCACGGCCATGCTGACCTCGGCCGAAAACGCGGGTTTCCGCCGCGCCGATGCGCTGATCGTGCAACGCTGGGCCGGGGCGCAGCGCGTGCCGCTGGCGTTTGACTGCGCGGGCCACCGCCGCGCCGATCTGGTTGGCGATGCCAGTCTCGCGCCCGATGGCGCGTTGCAAGGTGCAGCCTGGCAGGCCGTTGGCACCGATGATGCCCTGCAACAGGCCGCTTGCCGGGAGGGGTGACATGCCGCCGCTGCACAGCGTTCTGGTGGTCGAGGATGAGGACAACATCGCCACCGCGCTGGAATACCTCGTCACCCGCGAAGGTTACGCCCATGACCGCGTGTCCAGCGGGGCCGATGCGCTGACGCGAATCCGCGCCACAAGGCCCGATCTGGTGCTGCTGGATGTGATGCTGCCCGAGGTGTCGGGCTATGACATCTGCGACGGCGTGCGCCGCGATCCGGCGCTGGCTGCGGTGAAAATCCTGATGATGACGGCACGGGGATCGGCCAGCGAACGCCGCCGGGGGCTTGCGCTGGGGGCCGATGGCTTCATCACCAAGCCGTTTGAATTGAACGCCCTGCGCGCCGAGGTGCGGCGGCTGCTGGGGCCTTGACCCCACTCCTTCCATTTTCTGTCTCTAAATATCCCGGGGGTGCGGGGGCTGGCCCCCGCTTCCTTCGGTTGCCGCAAACGGATCATCCGCATAGCCCACCCCCGCCAGATACAGCCCCTGCGGCGGGCAGACCGGGCCGCAGGCGCTGCGCTCGCGGGCGGCCAGCGCCGCGCGCACCCGGTCGGGCTTCCATGCCCCCGCGCCCACCCGCTCCAGCGTGCCCACAATGGACCGCACCTGATTGTGCAGGAAACTGCGCGCGCGCAGGCTGAACTGTATTTCCGGCCCGCCCATCCCTTCGACACGGCGGATGGAAATCTCGTCCAGCGTCTTCACCGGCGAGGCCGCCTGACACAAGGCCGCGCGGAAGGTGGTGAAATCATGCCGACCCACCAGAAAGGCCGCCCCCGCCTGCATCGCCGCCAGATCCAGATCATGCCCCACCTGCCAGACCAGTCCCCGGTCATGCGTCGCCGGGGCGCGGCGCATCGCAAGGCGGAACAGATAGCGCCGTTCCACCGCCGAAAACCGCGCGTGGAAATCATCGGCCACCCGCGCCACCGCCACCACCGCCACCGGCAGGGGCCGCAGATGCGCATTGATCGCCCCCGCCAGCCGGAACACATCCCATTCGCGCTGCATATCGCAATGCGCCACCTGCCCTGTGGCATGCACGCCCGCATCGGTGCGCCCCGCCGCCGCGATCGTCTGCGCCGCGCCAAGCCGGGCCAGGGCTGCCTCGATGGCCGCCTGCACCGAGGGCTGGCCATCGCGCTGGCGTTGCCAGCCGCAGAACGGTCCGCCGTCATACTCGATTTTCAGCGCATATCTGGGCATGGCCCCGGTTAGCACCGCGCGCGCCCCGCGCCAAGCCCGCCGTTTCCCCCTACACAGCCCGCCCCCGGGTGCCTATCTTGACCGGACAACAGGCAGGGGCAGGCATTGGTCATCAGCACAATTACCGACGGCATCACGCGCGGCGTGGAAAGTGCTGTCGCCTCGGTCAATGAAACCCTGTTCGAGCCGGTGATCCGGATGGGCGTCACCGGGCTCAGCCGAGCGGGGAAGACGGTGTTCATCACCGGGCTGGTGGCCAATCTGCTGGACCGTGGCCGCATGCCGCAGCTTCGGGCCGAGGCGGATGGAAGGATCGAGGCGGTGTTTCTGCAACCGCAGCCCGATGACACCCTGCCGCGCTTTGATTATGAAACCCATCTGGCCGCGCTGACCGGCGACGACCCGCGCTGGCCGGCCTCCACCCGGTCAATCTCTGAACTGCGGCTGTCGTTCCGGGTGCGGCCTGCGGGGTTCTTTGCCGGGCTTTCCGGCCCGCGCACCGTGCATCTGGACATCATCGACTATCCCGGCGAATGGCTGCTGGATCTGGCGTTGCTGGAGAAATCCTATACCCAATGGTCCGAGGATACGCTGACCCGGCTGCAAAAGCGCAGCGTGGCGCAGGATTACATGGCCACCGCCCGGGCCGAGGATGCGTCGCTGCCGCTGGACGAAGGCCGCGCGCAGGCGCTGGCCGCACGGTTCACCGGCTATCTGACCGCCGCACGGCACGCGGGCTGGTCAGATTGCACGCCGGGGCGGTTCCTGCTGCCGGGCGATCTGGCGGGCTCGCCCGTGCTGACCTTTGCCCCCCTGCCCAAACCCGCCAGCATCCCCCGCAACAGCCTGTGGCGTGAGATGGAGCGGCGGTATGAGGCCTATAAATCCCGCGTGGTGAAACCGTTTTTCCGCGATCATTTCGCCCGGATCGACCGGCAGGTGGTGCTGGTCGATGCCTTGGGCGCGATCCACGCCGGGCCGCAGGCGCTGGAGGATCTGCGCCGCACCATGGCCGACATATTGAAAACCTTCCGCCCGGGGCGCAACAATTTCCTGACCGAACTGCTGCTGGGGCACCGGGTGGAGCGCATCCTGTTTGCCGCCACCATGGCCGACCATCTGCACCACAGCCAGCATCCCCGCCTGACCGCGATCATGCAGGCCATGCTGCGCGAGGCGCGTGACCGGGCGGCCTTTGCGGGTGCCCTGACCACCGCCATGTCGCTGTCATCGGTGCGGGCCACGGTCGAGGAAACCGTGCAGCGCGGGGGTGAAACGGTCGAGGCGGTGCGCGGGCGGCTGCTGGCGACCGGCAAACAGGCGGCGATGTATCCGGGTGAATTGCCCGCCGACCCGGCCCGCCTGCTGTCGCCCGCGCGCGAAGGCGCAGACCGCTGGCTGGCCGAGGAATTTGCCCTGATGCAATTCGCCCCCGCCCGCATCAGCCTGAAACCCGGCGAAGGCCCGCCGCATATCAGGCTGGACCGCGCCGCAGAATTCCTGATCGGAGACCGGCTGTGACCGATGACAAAAACCCATCCGACGACCGGCCCCAGAAAAAACCCCTGCTGCTGGATTGGGAGGGTGAGTCCGACCCCGGCCTTGCCCTCCCGGTGCCCGAGGCGCTGACCCCCGAAGTCGAGGCGATGCAGATGGCGGCCAGAATCAGCACCCCGCGCGGGTCGTCGCTGGGGCGCTTTGCGCTTTGGGCATTCGGCGCGATGCTCAGTTTCGTGCTGTCAGTCGCCGCCTATGATTTCGTGGCGGGCCTGCTGGAGCGCAATACCATCCTTGGCACGATTGCCTTCGTGCTGATCGGGCTTGCGGCGCTGGCGGCGCTGATGCTGGCAGGGCGCGAATGGCTGGCCTATCTGCGGCTGGTGCGGCTGGACAGTTTGCGCGAACGGGCGGTTGAGGCGCGGCTGTCGGCTGACCTGAAGGGTGCGCGGGCGGTGGTGGGCAGTCTGGAGACGCTTTATGCCAACCGCGCCGATCTGCGCTGGGGTCAGGCCAGGCTGAAGGAACGGCAGGCCGAGGTGTTCGATGCCGATGGCTTGCTGGCCATGGCGGAAACCGAACTGCTGACCCCTCTGGATCAGGCGGCGCGGCGCGAGATTGAAAGTGCAGCCCGGCAGGTGGCGCTGGTGACGGCGGTGGTGCCCTTGGCCTTTGCCGATGTGGCGGCGGCGCTGTTTGCCAATTTGCGCATGGTGCGGCGCATTGCCGAGATCTACGGCGGGCGCGCGGGCAATTTCGGCAGCTGGCGGCTGTTGCGCCGGGTGTTCGGCTATCTGATCGCCACCGGTGCGATGGCGATCGGTGACGATCTGATCGGGTCGGTCGCGGGCGGCGGGCTGCTGACCAAAGTGTCGCGCCGGTTTGGCGAGGGTGTCATCAACGGCGCGCTGACCGCCCGCGTCGGCGTGGCCGCGATGGAGTTGTGCCGCCCGTTGCCTTTTGTCGCCGCCCCCCGGCCCAAGGTGCAGAACCTCGTCAGCCGCGCGCTGGCCGGTTTGATCCCCACGGGTGGCGCAAAGGAATAACGCCTCAGAACAGCGCGATCACCTGCCCGCCGCCCAGCACCAGCAGGGCCAGAAACACCGTTTCCACCACCAGCAGCGAAATGGCCGGGCCGCCGACCTTCAGCAATCCGGGGATCGAGGTTTTCATGCCCACGGCGGCGATGGCCGTCAGCAGCGCCCAGCGGCTGACGCCATTGGCAAACTCGATCACCGGGGCGGGGATCAGCCCCAAGGAATTCAGCGCGGCCAGCGCCAGAAAGGCCAGCACGAAACCCGGCACCAGGGGCGGGCGCGGGCCCGTGCCCGCCCCCTGCGCCCGGATCAGCAGGGCGGCAATCAGCACCACCGGGGCAAGCGCCGTCACGCGGATCAGCTTGACCAGCGTGGCAAACTCGCCCGTTTCCTCCGACACTGAAAAGCCCGCGCCCACCACCTGCGCCACATCGTGAATCGTGCCGCCAAAGAATATGCCGGTGGCCTGCGCATCCAGCCCCAGCCGCCCGGCCAGAATGGGGTAGACGATCATCGCCATGGTTGACAACACCGTCACGCCCACCACGGTGAACACCAGATCGCGTTCCGATTTGTCATGCCTGGGCAGCACGGCGGCGATGGCCATGGCGGCGGATGCCCCGCAGATCGCCACCGCCCCGCCGGTCAGAAACCCGAAGGCGCGGCTTTGGCCAAAGCCGCGGGCGGCCAGCAAGCCAAAGCAAATGGTGGCGACCAACGCACCCAGCACCAGCGCCAGCGTTTCGGCCCCCAGCCCCAGAAACATCTCAAGGCTGATGCGCACGCCCAACAGGCCCACGCCCAGCCGCAAGACCCCCTTGGCGGCAAATTCGATGCCCACCACGGTCTTGCCCTCTTCCGACAGGAAATGCAGCGCGATCCCCAGCAGGATCGCCATCAGCATGGCGGGTGCGCCGTAGTGTTCCGACAGGAACTGCGCGGTCACGGCGACCAGTGCGGCCACGGCAAGGCCTGGCAGGCGGGCCTGCCAAAAGGGTTTCGTCAGAACGGGCACGGCCATGGGCACACCTGAAAGGGGGGTCACAGCCCCGCGCTGAACCGCCCGAAAGCGCCCCTGCTGAACAGCAAAGGCTCGCCGTCGCGCATCGTGACCTGCGTGACCAGCCCCACCACGATGCGGTGATCGCCGCCTTCGTGGGTGGCATGGGTTTCGCATTCGAACCGTGCCAGCGACCCCGCCAGCAGCGGCACGCCCGCTGGGTTGAACGTGACCTCCAGCCCGTCAAACCCCGGCCCGCCACGCGAGAACCGGCCGCAAAGATCAGCCAGTTCCAGCGGCAGCACATGCACGGCGAAATGGCTGGCTTCGGCAAAATGCACGAAGCGGCTGGATGACCGCGCAGGCGACCACAGCACCAGCGGCGGGTCCAGCGACACGCTGGCAAAGCTGTTCGCCGTGATGCCCATCGGCCCATCGGATGACGCGATGGTCACCACCGTGACGCCGGTGGCAAAGGCGCCCAGAGCGTTGCGGAACGCGCGGGCATTGGCGGCGTCGGGGGCAAAGCTGGCCTCGGTCATGCGCATCTCTCCTGTCGGCTGGCCGTCCGGCATCACGCGACCTCGTGTTCCATGGCGTCGGTGTAAAGTTCGAACCATGTCTCGCGGTCAAGCGCGATGCGGCAGGCATCCGACAGGTGGGCGATGCGATCAAGGCTGTTGGTGCCCATCACCGGAATGATCCGCGCAGGGTGGCGCAGCAGCCACGCCACCGCCACGGCTGACCAATCGGTGCCATGCTCGGCCCCGATGGCGGCCATGCGGCGGCGCAAAGGTTCGGGAGCCTCGGCCAGCAGACGGCCACCGGCCAAGGGCGACCAGGCCATTGGCGGAATGCGGCGTTCCTGCAAATAGGCCAGATCGCCGTTGGTCATTGCGTCATGCGCCAGAAGGCTGATCTCGATCTGGTTCGTGACCAGCGGGGCGGTCATCCTGCTTTGCAGCAGGCTGACATCGGCGGGGCGAAAGTTTGACACGCCCACGGCCCGCACCTTGCCGGATGCCACCAGCGCATCCAGCGCCGCACCTGTCTCATCGGCGTCCATCAGCGGGTCAGGGCGGTGGATCAGCAACACATCCAGCCGGTCGGTGGCCATGTCGCGCAAGCTTGCCTCGACCGAGGCCGCGAGATGCGCGCCCGACGTGTCATAGTATTTCACCCGCTTGTCGGCATAGCGGCCCGCCGGGGCCACGATGTCGCATTTGGTGATGATCTCCATCCGGTCGCGCAGGGCCGCGTTGCCCTTCAGCGCGCCGCCCAGAATCGACTCGGCGGTATAGCCGCCGTAAATGTCGGCCTGATCGAAACTGGTGATGCCCTGATCCAGACAGGATTCGATCTTGGCCTGCACATGCGCGGGCGAGGTGTTTTCGTCATCGCCCAGCCGCCACATGCCATAGACCAGCCGCGACAGGCTGACCGGCCCCAGTTCCACACGTTCCATCGCCATCAGCGCCGCTCCCCGTTGCCCAGCGGTGTTGCCGGGGTTGTCGCGGGCACTCTGCCGTAAGCCTGTGGCAAGGAACAGGTCTTGAGATGCGGCATCACCTTGGTTCCGAAATGTTCGGCCTCATCCAAATGCGGATAACCCGAGAAGATGAAGGCGCGGATGCCCATCGCTCGATAGGCCTCGATTTCCGTCATCACCTGATCGACCGATCCCACCAGCGCCGCACCGCAGCCCGAACGTGCCCGGCCGATGCCGGTCCACAGATGCGGCTCGATATAGCCGAACTGGTCGGCCAGCTCGCGCGCCCGGGCCTGATGAGCCACGCCAAGCGAAATGCTGTCATGCGCGCGGTTGCGGATGAGCTGACCGTATTCGTCATCCAGTTTCGACACCAGATGCTCGGCATATTCCCGCGCCTCGGCCTCGGTGTCGCGCACGATCATGTGCACGCGCAGGCCGTAATCCAGCGTGCGGCCATGCGCCGCCGCGCGGGCATGCACATCGCGCATCCGCTGGGCCAGTTGGTCCTTGGTTTCCGGCCACATCAGATACACGTCGCATTGCGCGCCGCACAGTTCCAGCGCATCGGGGGAATAGCCGCCGAAATACAAGAGCGGCCCGCCGTTCTGCTGATAGGGGCGGGCGGGGTCGGTGGGCACGCCCTTGAACTGGTAAACCTCGCCCTCATAGTCGATGGTATCGCGCGTCCATGCCTGCCGCAGCACCTCGACCACCTCATGCGACCGCTTGTAGCGGAAGGCGGAACTGGCCACCTCGCCCGGGAAATCCGACGAAATCACGTTCAGCGTCAGGCGGCCTTTCAGCATGTGGTCCAGCGTGGCCACGGTGCGGGCCAGCATGATCGGCTGCATCTCGCCGCAGCGGATCGCGGCCAGAAAGTTGATGTCGGTGGTGATCGGCGCGCAGCCCGCCACGAAGGACAGCGTATCCTGCCCCACCTGATACGAGGACGGGCACAGGATGTTGCGGAACCCGTGGCATTCAGCGGTTTTCACGATGGTCGAGCAATGGTCCCACGACGACCGCAGCCGCCCGTCGGGCACGCCCAGATATTCGTAATCGTCCGAGCAGAGCGCCGCGAACCAGCTGACTTCGGCGGCATCCAGATCAGCGGATGTGACGGGAACAATGGTCATCGAATCTCCTCCGGGGCGATATTTTCTCTTGCGTAACATTCGCTATGATGTAAATCAATACTGTATCAATTATTCGGTTGCGCCCAAACGATGACACAACGCGGCTCCTTGCCCCTGTATCAGCAAATATCCGAACTGCTGATCCGCGATATCGCGGCGGGTCGGCTGATCGACGGTGAACGCCTGCCGCCGGAACGCGACATGGCCGCCGAGATGGGCATAGCCGTGGGCACGCTGCGCGCCGCGCTGAAGGATCTGACGGAAAAGGGCATGTTGGTGCGGGTGCAGGGGTCGGGCAACTACATTCGTGCCAAGTCTGATCCTGACAGCGTCTATGCGCTGTTCCGGCTGGAACTGGCGGCGGGCGGTGGCCTGCCCACGGCGCAGGTGCTGTCGGTGGAACGGCTGGCCAAAGACCCTGGCCTGCCCGAGTTCGGCACCAGTGCCGAGGGCCACCGCATCCGCCGCCTGCGATTCCTGTCGGGGCAGGTCGCGGCAATCGAGGAGATCTGGCTGGATGGGGCCTATGTGCCGCGCATCACCGCCGATGATCTGGTTGAATCGCTGTATCTTTACTACCGCACACGGCTGGGCCTGTGGATCGCGCGGGCCGAAGACCGGCTGGATCTGGCGACAGTGCCCGGCTGGTCGCCCCCCGCCTTTCCCCATGCTCCGGGTGCGCCGGTGCCGCATGTCACCCGCGTGTCCTGGGCGCAGGACGGGGCGCGGGCCGAAGTATCGCGCACATGGTTCGACCATCACACCACGCGCTATGTGGCGCGGCTGAAATGACCGCCCGCCATGGCGGGCGGAACGTGGCCTGCAACGGGCCGGGGCAGAAAAAGGGGAAGAGACGTGAAGACCATTCGTTACGGCATCATCGGCTGCGGCATGATGGGGCAAGAGCATCTGCGCAACATTGCCCTGCTGGAGGATGCCGAAGTGGCGGCGATATTCGAGCCGGATGCCGCGATGCGGGCCGAGGCGGCTGCCCATGCGCCGGGCGCGGTGCTGGTGGATTCGGTGGCGGGCCTCTTGGCGGTCGAGGCGGTGAACGTGCTGCTGATCGCCTCGCCCAATTACCTGCACCTGCGCCAGATGGAGGAGATCGCCGCCATCCGCCCGCTGCCGGTGCTGGTGGAAAAGCCGCTGTTCACCGACCCCGCCGATGCCCCGCGCCTGGTGGCGCTGCGCAGCGCCTATCCCGCGCCGATCTGGGTGGCGATGGAATACCGCTACATGCCCCCGGTGGCGCATCTGGTGGCCGAGGCGCAGGCGGCCACTGGCGGCGTGAAGATGCTGACGATCCGCGAGCATCGGTTCCCGTTCCTGCACAAGGTGGGCGAATGGAACCGGCTGAACACCCGCACCGGCGGCACGCTGGTGGAAAAATGCTGCCACTTCTTTGATCTGATGCGCCTGATTGCCGGGTGCAACCCGGTGCGTGTCATGGCATCGGGCGGGCAGGCGGTGAACCACAAGGACGAGGTTCTGCCCAATGGCGAGCGGCCCGACATTTGGGACAATGCCTATGTGATCGTCGATTTCGAGAACGGGCTGCGCGCCATGCTGGAACTGTGCATGTTCGCCGAAGGGTCACGCTATCAGGAAGAGATTTCGGCGGTGGGGCCCTTGGGCAAGATCGAATGTCTGGTGCCCGGGCCGGGGCGGTTCTGGCCCGCGCATCTGGGCGAGGCCCCGGTGCCGCAGGTGATCGTGTCGCCGCGCGACCCCAAGGGCCCCCGCGTGCTGGATGTGCCGGTGGACCCCGCATTGCTGGCGGCGGGCGATCACAACGGATCGACCTATTACCAGCATGCCGGGTTCAACCGCGCGGCACGGGGGGAACAGGCCCCGGCTGTGACGCTGACGGACGGCTGGTGGGCTGTGGCCATGGGGTTGGCGGCGCAGGAATCGGCGCGCACCGGGCGCGCGGTGGTGCTGGCAACCGAAGGCTATGCCCCCCACTGACCACCCCCGGAACCATTGTGCGCCCCTGCGCCAGCGGCTGTGCCGGTGGCCTTTGTCGAGGCCTCCGGCGGGGATATTTTGAGACAGAAAATGCCGCGACAGAATGTCGGGGCGGGGCCGGTCGCAAGTGCGGGGGCCCGGCGGGACAAGCTGAAAACCGGGAATGGCGCAGGTGCGGCCGGGCCTGGCCGCGTTCGGGCAGTTTGCCTGGGCCGCGCGGCGCAACAGGGGCGGGCAAGGCAGGCAAAGCGTCGGGCCGCCACAGCGCGGCGGCCCGGCCCGGGTCAGTTCCAGCAGGACACCAGCACTGTCATGTCTTCGGCGATGCGGGTCAGGTCTTCGGGGGCGACTGCCCCGCTGGCCGTGGCGGATTGCGCGGCGGTGCCGGCATCGGACAGCCGTGTTGCAAGGCTGGCGGCTGCGGCGGCAAAGCTGACTTCGGCGGGCAGTTGCCGGCCCGGGTCGTCGGCCTTGGGCAGCAGCATGCCCAGCACTGCCCCGGCCCCGTCGAACACCGGGCCGCCTGCATCGCCGGGCAGGGCGGCCAGCGTCAGGCGGCGCAGGCCCGCCTCGCCATTCAGCCCGGCCAGATCATCCAGCGTGCCGAAGGTCAGGGTGGGTGCGGGGAGCTTGTCCTCGTAGGAAAAACCCGCCACCGCAACCTCGGCCCCGGCCCGCGCCGTGGTCTGGAAGGTGGCGACCGCCCGGGGGGCCATGGCGGTGCGCGGCTTCACCAGAGCAACGCCAAGAGCAGCATCGGCAAATTCCACGTCCGCCTCGATATCGCGGTCGATGGTGATGCGGCGGCACTGGTCCACCGCCTCGATCGTGGTCAGCACGGCGCCCGCAGAATCGACGAAAAAGCCGGAACGTGACAGTTTCGGACGGCGCACCTCAAGCCCCGACAGCAGGCCCTGCCGCGCCTCGTCGGGCATGGCCACAAGGCCCGGGTCCAGCGCGCGGTCGCCCACTGAACGGAAGCTGGCCTGCATCGCGGCCAGCACCCGCGCCATGCGGTCATCATCGGCGGGGTTCCAGACCAGCATGTAGCCCTTCACCAGACCCTGCGACAGTTCGGCATAGGTATGGCTGGCAAGGCTGCCATTGCGCCCTTCGATGGTGAAGGACCGCTCGCGCCGTTCGCGCGGCCCGTCCAGCGGCACAGCCTCCAGCGTTTGCAGCACGTCGTAAAGGCCATAAAGCGTGCCCTGGTCGCCGGGTTGGCTGATCAGGATCACCCGCACGCCGGACCCGTCTTTTTCGGCAAAATGCACGAAGGGTGGTTCGTAATGGTCAAAGGCCACCAGTGCCAGCGGCAGGGTGATCTCGATCCCCGCCTCGGGTTCCGTCACTGTGGCCAGGCCCAGTTCGGCCTGCGCCTGTGCATAGCCTGCCAGCAGCGTCTCGCGCTGCCGGGTGGTCAGCACGCCGGTGGGTTCCAGCCCCTGTTCGGTCTGCCACGCGGCCATGGAGTTGCGCGTGCCGGGGCCGAAAGCGCCGTCGATGGCGGCGGTGTAATGGCCATACCATTGCAGCGCGATTTGCAGCGCCTCGCGCGCCGGGCGGTCGAGCAGGCTTTCAGAGCGGCGGGCCTCGGCCGGGGTTTCTTCGGGCTCGGGCAGGGGTTCCGGTTCCGGCAGGGGTTCGGGTTCCGGCAGGGGTTCGGGTTCCGGCAGGGGTTCGGGTTCGGCCACGGGCGGCTCGGGCAGCGGCGCAAGCGCGATGTCCTCCTCCGGCAGCGGCAGGGGTTCGGGCAGATTCTGGGGCAGCAGGTCGGGCAGCGGTGCCACCTCGACCGCCTCGGGCAGCGGTGCGCCCAGATTGCCAACGGGCCAGAAGGGCTGGCGGTAATTGCGTCCGTCATTTACGTAGCTGTCAGACGGGATCAGCCGTTCGGCGCGCAGGTCGGCCAGCCGGATCGCCGCCAGTTCCGGCGCATAGGGGCCAAGGGCGATGGCATACCAGCCCGAGGTCATCTGGAACCCCGCCACATCGGGAAAGGCCGAGGCATAGGCGCGGGCGCGTTCCTCGCCCTCGACCAGGGTGGGTTGCGCCTCGATCTGCACCCAGACCAGTTGTTGCGCCTGCGCGGCTGCGCCGAATGCCAACGCCGCCATCACGGTGAGGGCCAGCGTCAATCGTGTCATGGCCTGTGTCAGTCGTGTCAAAACCCGGTCCGTTCTCAAAACCCTGTCACTTCCCTGTCATGGCCCCGTGCGTTGCGGCAAGCTAGCAACGGACCGGGGGCGATGCACATCAATTCTGCCGTGAACCTGTTTCCGCCGAGCGCCGATTTCTGCCCCCGCGGGTGGCCAGGCCGCATTGACCCTTTCGCGCCTCTTGCCTATGCAGAGGGCGCTTTGCAAGAGGGGCCGCAGATGACAGGCAAACCCACGCCGCCGCGCAGCTTTCAGGAGATCATCCTGCGGTTGATGACCTATTGGGGGGCAAAGGGCTGTGCCGTGCTGCAACCCTATGACATGGAGGTGGGGGCCGGCACCTTTCACCCCGCCACGACGCTGCGCGCGTTGGGGGCAAAACCCTGGGCCGCGGCCTATGTGCAGCCATCGCGCCGCCCGACAGACGGGCGCTATGGCGAGAACCCGAACCGTTTGCAGCATTACTACCAGTATCAGGTGCTGATCAAACCCTCGCCCCCCGACATGCAGGATCTGTATCTGGGCAGCCTTGAGGCGATCGGCATCGACGCCACGCTGCACGACATCCGCTTTGTCGAGGATGACTGGGAAAGCCCCACGCTGGGCGCCTGGGGTCTGGGCTGGGAAGTCTGGTGCGACGGGATGGAGGTGAGCCAGTTCACCTATTTCCAACAAGTCGGCGGGCATGATTGCCGGCCGGTCTCGGGCGAGCTTACCTATGGTCTGGAAAGGTTGGCCATGTATGTGCTGGGTGTCGATCATGTGATGGACATGCCGTTCAACGATCCGCAAAGCCCGATCCCGCTGACCTATGGCGACATCTTCCGCCAGACCGAGCAGGAATATTCGCGCTGGAACTTCGATCAGGCTGACACGGCCATGCTCTTGCAACACTTCGAGGATGCCGAGGCGGAATGCGGCCGCATCCTGAACGCGCCGGGGCTGGACAAGGCCGGCCGGCTGATCATCATGGCACACCCGGCCTATGACCAGTGCATCAAGGCCAGCCATCTGTTCAACCTGCTGGACGCGCGCGGCGTGATTTCCGTGACCGAACGGCAGGCCTATATCGGGCGCGTGCGGGCGCTGGCGAAAAAATGCGCCGATGCTTTCGTGACCACCGAAGCGGGGCATTCGCACAGCGACCGGGCCGGGGCCGCAGCATGACCGACACACCCGCCAGCGAAGCCCGCCGCGTGCGCCTGCGCCATGTCTGGCGTGTGCTGACATTGCAGCGGCGGCTGGCCAAGGCGCAGGCCAAGCGCGAATTCCGCGCGGCGGTGGCTGCGCTGACACCCGACGATGTGGCGATTGATCTGGGGGCCAACGTGGGCCGCTTCACCCGTCCGATGGCCGAGCGCGGCGCGCAGGTCTATGCGTTCGAGCCTGATCCGCATGCCTTTGGTCTGTTGCAGGTGGCGATGCGTGGTTATCCCAATGTCACGCTGATCGCGGCCGCGGCGGGCGATGCCGAGGGCACGATCACCCTGCACCGCCATGCTGATTTCGCAGCCGCCCCCGACTCGCGCACAAAATCCTCTTCCATCATTGCGGCCAAGGCGAATGTGGCAGGCGGGCAGGGAGTGCCCGTGCGGCTTGTCGATTTTCCGCGCTTTGTGGCCGGTCTGAACCGCGACGTGGCGCTGTTGAAGATCGACATCGAGGGCGCCGAGGTGCCGCTGATGGAGGCGCTGCTGGCCCATCCCGTCGCCGCCCGCATCGCGCGCATATTCGTCGAGACGCATGAGCGCGGCATTCCCCAGCTTGCCCGCCGCACCGACGCGCTGCGGGCGGCAAGCCGGGGGCTGGCCCAGCCCCGCGTCAACTGGAACTGGCATTGAACATGGCCGGAAAAATAGCAGTAGTGGTGATCCTCATGATAGCTTTGCTGGCGGGTGTCGCGCTGTATTACACTCAGGTCTACGCCTATTACCAACCCGTGGCCTTCACCCCGGGCGACGAGATCCGCCTGACGCCGATCATCGGTGACGCGCCCGAGGTGATTGTTGCCAACAACATCGAGGGCATCGATGCCGACAGCTCTCCGCTGCGGTTCCGCGCCTGTTTCACGACGCCGCTGTCACAGGCCCTGCTGACCGAGACCTACCGCGTCTATGACAGCGCCGAACCCCTGAACGCGCCCGGCTGGTTTGACTGTTTCGACGCCCCCCGCATCGGTCGCGCGCTGGAAACCGGCGAGGCTATCGCCTTTCTGTCGGTGCCTGAGATTTCGCCCGGGGTGGACCGCGTGGTCGCGGTTTTTCCCGATGGCCGCGCCTTCGCCTGGCACCAGCTGAACGCCACAACAAAAGATTGATCCCATGCCCGACCTGTTGCTTGAGCTGTTCTCTGAGGAAATTCCGGCCCGGATGCAGGCGCGCGCTGCCGCCGATCTGAAAAAGCTGGTCACGGATGGTCTGGTGGGGGCCGGGCTGACCTATGCCGGCGCAGGGGCGTTTTCCACGCCCCGCCGTCTGGTGCTGGCGGTCGAGGGGATGCTGGCCGCATCGCCCACCCAGCGCGAGGAACGCAAGGGGCCAAAGGCCGATGCGCCCGCTGCGGCCTTGCAGGGTTTTCTGCGCGGTCTGGGCATCGAGGACGCCGCCCCCGTGCTGGCGTTGGCGGGACAGCCTGCGGGCGCACATGTGCATCTGGCGGGCGTGCGGGTGGAAATCCGCGATGACAAGAAGGGGCAGGTGTTCTTTGCCGTGCTGCAAAGGCCGGGCCGCCCCGCCGCCGAGATCGTGGCCGAGGTGGTGGTGCAAGCGATCAGCAATTTTCCCTGGCCCAAGTCGATGCGCTGGGGCGAAAGCAACCTGCGCTGGGTGCGGCCGCTGCATTCCATCCTCTGCATCCTGCATGACGAGGGCGGCGCGTCCGTGGTGCCGTTGACCGTCGACCCTCTGGTCGCGGGCAGCCCGGTGAAGGGGCATCACATCACCGCAGGCAACACCACCGAAGGCCACCGGTTCATGGCCCCGGGGCGTTTCCCGGTATCGTCCTTCGCCGATTACGCGGCCAAGCTGAAACGCGCCTGCGTGGTGCTTGACCCTGCGGAACGCGAGGCCGCGATCTGGCACGACGCCACGACACAAGCCTTTGCGCTGGGGCTGGAGGTGGTGCCCGACCCCGCCCTGCTGGCCGAGGTGGCGGGGCTGGTCGAATGGCCTGTGGTGCTGTTGGGCCGCATCGGCGCTGCTTTCCTCGACCTGCCGCCCGAGGTGCTGCAAACCTCGATGCGTGAACATCAGAAATTCTTTTCGGTGAAAAACCCCCGCACCGGCCGGATCGAGGGTTTTGTCACCGTCGCCAACCGCGACACCGCCGATCAGGGGGCCACGATCCTTGCGGGCAACCAGAAGGTGCTGTCGGCCCGGCTGTCGGATGCGAAATTCTTCTGGGAAAACGACCTGCGCACGGTTCATGCCGTGGGGCTGGTAGGCATGGCGGCGGGCCTCGCATCCGTCACCTTCCACAACAAACTGGGGTCCGAGGCTGACCGCATCACCCGCATCGCGGCGCTGGCGCGCGAGATTGCGCCCTTGGTCGGGGCCGACCCCGATCTGGCCGAACAGGCGGCAAAGGTGGCCAAGGCCGACCTGCAATCGGCGATGGTCGGCGAATTCCCCGAACTGCAAGGCACCATGGGCGGCTATTACGCCCGCGCGCTGGGCCTGCCCGAACCCGTGGCGGCGGCCTGCAAGGCCCACTATTCGCCGCTGGGGCCCTCCGATGACGTGCCGTCCGATCCGGTATCGGTGGCCGTGGCGCTGGCCGACAAGATCGACACGCTGACGGGGTTCTGGGCGATCGACGAAAAGCCCACAGGGTCGAAAGACCCCTTCGCGCTGCGGCGGGCGGCGCTGGGGGTCGTCCGGCTGGTGCTGGACAATGGCCTGCGCTTTTCCGTGGACCGGCTCTTTGACGTGCAGGTGCTGCGCCATCAGATCGGGCATACCCCGGCCGAGCCTGAGTTGCTGTCCCGCATCCTGTCAGCCGCTGTGGCGGATGGCATGTTCGGCACCACCACCCGCGCCCTGATCGCCGAAACGGCGGCCCTTGGCTGGCTCCCATTGCTGCGCGACCATGATCCCGGCGTTAGCGACGACCTGCGCGGCTTTCTGCATGACCGGCTGAAGGTTTACCTCAAGGACCAGTCGATCCGGCATGACATCATCGACGCCTGCCTTGCGATGCCCGACAATTGCGACCTGACCTTGCTGGTCAAACGCGCCCAGTCCCTCGCCGCCTTCCTGAAAACCGAGGATGGCGCGAACCTGCTGCAAGGCTTCAAACGGGCCAACAACATCCTCACGCAGGCCGAGGCCAAGGATGGCGTCGAATATTCCTTCGGCGCCGACATCAAATATGCCGAAACGGACGAGGAACGCGCCCTTTTTGCCGCCCTCGACACCGCCGAAAAATCCATCGCCCCTGCCATGGCAGATGAAGATTTCGCCGCCGCCATGGCCGCGCTGGCTGGCCTGCGCCAGCCGATTGACGCCTTCTTTGACGCGGTGCAGGTCAACAGCGACAAGCAGGTGATCCGCCGCAACCGCCTGAACCTCTTGCACCGCATCCGCGCGGCCTGCGCCCCGGTGGCCGACCTGACCAGGATCGAGGGCTAAGCCCCTCATTTTCTGTCTCTAAATATCCTCGGGGGGTGCGGGGGGCAGACAGCCCCCCGCCTCTGCCATAACCGCCCGCGCAACGATGAACCGCTTGCGCGACCCCCAAAGAAGCGTATCCTGCTGCAAAGCCGCAAAGGTGCCGCAGTGCAGAAATACGACCCCATCGCCGAATACACCGATGTGACGCCCACGGCGCAGATCCGCCCCGTCACGCATGGCTGGCGGGCGAAATGCCTGCAACGTCTGGTGCGGCTGGACCTGCCGGTGCCGCGCACCGTGGCGCTGCCTGCGGGCACGGTCAAGGCGATTGCGTCCGGCCTGACGGTGGATTGCCACGGCATCCTCAGCCATTTTGGCGCGGACCCGCTGATTTCCGTGCGCCCCAGCCCGGAAAACCCCGATTGGGGCGGCCCGGCCACCGTGCTGAACATCGGCATGAACGCGGCCCGGCACGCGTTGCTGGTGAAAACCCACGGAAATGACGCCGCCGATGCGCTGTATCTGCGCTTTGTGCAAAGCTATGCCATCCATGTGGCCCGGCTGGACCCTGACATGTTCGAAGGTGCGCAGCCCTCGGCCCAGGCGCTGCGCGACGCGCTGCGCGCCTATGCCGACGAGATGGACGAACCTTTCCCCGAAGACCCGGCCCGACAACTGGCCGAGGTGCTGCGCTCCATGGCCCGCGCGTGGGAGGGCACGTCGGCCCGCCTGTTGCGGCAGGCCAAGGGGGCAGGGCCCGAGGCGGGGCTGGGCCTGGTGGTGCAGCAGATGGCCCAGGGCATCGGTCAGGGCATATCGGGTTCCGGCGTCATGCAGTTCGTCGATCCGGTGACGGGGCATCCGCAGGTGACGGGCCGCTATCTGGGGCAAAGCCAGGGCCGCGACGCGCTGCGCCGTCAGGGGGCGATCTATCTGACCCGTGACCCGCGCGGGCCGTCGCTGGAGGATCTGGCACCCGAGATCTTTGCCGATCTGGTAAATCATGGCACCGCCTGCCGCGCCCGGCTGCGCGAGGAGATGCAGATCGAATTCACCATCGAGGATGGCCGTCTGGCGGTGCTGGACGCGGTAAAGGTGCAGCGGTCATCGCGCGCGGCGCTGAAGATCGCGGTTGCGCTGGCCGATGACGGCATCATCAGCCGGGCCGAGGCGCTGCTGCGGGTCGAACCGCGCGCGCTGTCGGAACTCCTCCACAACCAGGTCGATCCCCGCGGCCCGCGTGACCGTTTCGTCAAGGCGATTGCCGCCAGCCCCGGGGCCGCCACCGGGCGGATCGTGTTTTCATCCGCCGCCGCGCAGGCCTCGGCCGCGCGGGGCGAGCCCTGCATTCTGGTGAAACGCGAAACCGCGCCCGAGGATATCCGCGGCATGCATTCGGCGGCGGGTGTGCTGACCGAACGCGGCGGCGTCACCAGCCACGCGGCGGTGATCGCGCGCGGGCTGGGCCTGCCCTGCGTGGTGGGCGCATCGGATCTGCGGCTGGATGCCCGCGAAAAGAAGCTGACCGCGCCCGATGGCCGCACCTTCCGCGAGGGCGACATCATCACCGTTGACGGCACGGCGGGCGAGGCGCTGGCCGGGGTTGCCGATCTGCTGCCCCCCGCGCTGGATGATACGTTCCGCCGTCTGCTGTCCTGGGCGGATGACGTGCGCGACATCGGCGTGCGCGCCAATGCCGACACCCCCGCCGACGCCCAGACCGCGCGCGATTTCGAGGCGCAGGGCATCGGCCTGTGCCGCACCGAACACATGTTCTTTGACGAGGATCGTCTGGTGGTGATGCGCGAGATGATCTTTGCCGATACCGCCAAAGACCGCGCGGCGGCACTGGTGCGCCTGTTGCCGATGCAGCGCGATGATTTCGTGCAGCTTTTCGACATCATGCGCGGGTTGCCGGTCTGCATCCGCCTGCTGGACCCGCCGTTGCACGAATTTCTGCCGCACAGCCGCGAGGGGTTGCGCGAACTGGCCGAGGCGTTGGACAAGCCCCTGTCCGACGTGACCCGCCGGGCCGAGGCTTTGGCCGAATTCAACCCGATGCTGGGCATGCGCGGCGTGCGGCTGGGCATCGTGCTGCCCGAGATCTACGACATGCAGGCGCAGGCAATATTCGAGGCAACCATCGAGATCGCCCGGCGCGGGGCCACGGTGGTGCCGGAAATCATGATTCCGCTGGTGTCGGCCAAGCGCGAGGTCGAACTGGTGAAAACCCGCATCGACGCGGTGGCGGCCAAGGTGCGCACCAAATCGGGCATGGATTTTGACTACAAGCTGGGCGTGATGGTGGAAACCCCGCGTGCTGCCTTGCGTGCGGGCGAGATCGCGCAGCACGCGGCCTTTCTGTCCTTCGGCACCAATGACCTGACGCAGATGACCTATGGCCTGTCGCGCGATGACGCCGGGCGGTTCATGAACACCTATGTGCAGCAGGGCGTTTTCCCCGAGGATCCGTTCCATGTGCTTGACGTGGACGGGGTGGGGGAACTTCTGCATATCGGGGCGGGCCGGGGGCGTGCGACTCGGGGGGATCTGACGCTGTCGATCTGCGGCGAACATGGCGGCCACCCGGAATCGATTGCCTTTTGCCGCAAGGCCGGGTTCGATTATGTGTCATGTTCACCTTACCGCGTGCCCCTTGCACGGCTGGCAGCCGCCCATCTGGCGCTGACTGACCGTGTTGAAGATGAAATGAAGTAATTTCAATCACTTGAAGTAATCATGCGGCTGTTTTCCGATGATGCTGGAACACCTGTTCTGGCAAGAACCCGCGCATCGGGCGTCACCTCGTTGTTGTAAATCCGTCACATTACTGGACCTGCGGACGTTTTTCGGCTAGTCCCCGCTGCTGTTGCCTATGGAAAAGGCCGGTTTGCCCGACTTTTCACCACAAAATAGACAGCGCGAAACGACCGGGATTACAGAGAAAATGCGCTTGCTGAAGTGCTGGACGCGCGGGATTGCCCTGCTGATCGTCCTGAACGGAGCGGCCTTCGCCGATGTGACGGTGAGCCAGACCATTGCCATGCCCCCCGCGCTGAACATTCAGCTTGCGGCGCGGATGACCGAAACCCCCAATCCGCTGGGCACGCGTGCCCTTGCGATCACGCCGCCCGCCACCCGCACCGCAGGCGAGCCGCCAGCCTATCAGCCCGCCGCGTTTCAGCTGGCGGCGTTCCGCAATGCGGCGTTTCGCGGGCCGGCGCTGATGTCGCCGGCCTTTCCCACCAGCGAACAGGCTGATGTTGTGAAGGTGCGCTATGAAAAGGACTGGCTGGCGCGCCAGCCCCTGACCCGCAGCGATGCCGAATGGCTGTGCCTTGCCACCGCGCTTTACTTCGAAGCGCGCGGCGAAACGGTGAAGGGCCAGTTTGCGGTGGCCGAGGTGATCTTGAACCGGGCTGACAGCCCTGCCTATCCAGAAACCATCTGCGGCGTGGTGAACCAGAAATCCGGCAAATCCTGCCAGTTTTCCTATACCTGCAACGGGCATTCCAAGAAAATCCGCGAGCCTGAGGCTTTTGCGCAGGCGGGCAAGATTGCCGCCGTGATGCTGGCCGGTGCGCCGCGCGCGCTGACCGACGGGGCCACGCATTTCCACACGAAAAACGTCCGCCCCGGCTGGGCGCACCGCTTTCCGCGCACGGCCACCATCGGCGCGCATCTGTTCTACCGCCAGCCCTCGGGGGCCTAGGGTCTGCGGCAAGTCGCCGGTGTCGCCGCGCTGGCCTTGACCGCCGCCTTCGGGCAAGGCAAAGCCGCGCGGCGGCCCTAGGCTGGGCCGCATCCGAGGCCGCACAGGGTTTGCCATGACCACCGACATACGCCTTGCCTTTGCCCATCCCGAGGAACGCGCCGCCGCCAGCGCCGGTGCCGCCCCGCGCGACCGCATCAGCCTGCGCGACCATGTGGTCGAGGTGGATATCGGCGCATTCCAGCAGGAACGCGGCCACCGCCAGCGCGTGCGCTTCAACGTGGTGGTCGAGGTGGGGCCTGCGCCCCAGCCGCTGAATGACGATGTGGATCGTATCCTGTCCTATGACCGGATCACCGAGGCGATAGCGGCGGAACTGGCCGCCGAACGGCTGAACCTGCTGGAAACGCTGGCCGAACGGGTGGCCGACCGGGTGCTGGCCGAACCACAGGCGATGCGCGCTTTTGTGCGCATCGAAAAGCTGGATATCGGGCCCTATGCGTTGGGGGTCGAGATCGTGCGGTCCCGCGCCGAGGTGCCGTTGCGCGTGCTGGGGCAGGACGGGCAAGAGGCGGCGGTGCATCCGCTGGTGGTCCATCTCGACAATGCGGCGATCGAGGCCCCCGGTCTGGCGGAACGGTTGGACCGCTTGCAGGCGCAGGGGCTGCCGGTGATCCTGACGGTGGGCCTGCCCGACGGCCCGCGCCCTGAAACCGGCCACCGCCCCACGCAGCGCAGGGTTGACCTGCTGGCGATCGAGCAGAACGCCTGGGTGCTGGCCGCGCGCGATGCGCGCTGCGTTGTCGTGGCCACCCGCACCGAGATCGACTGGGCGGTGAAGCGCGGGCAGATGGTGGTCTGGGCCCCGTCGAAACTGGTGCTGGATGCCGTGGACGGCCCGCAGTCGCGCGACCCGGTGGCGCTGGCCTTGTGGCTGGCCGAACTGATGGCGGCAGAGCGGCTGGTGGTGCATGGCGATGTGGCCCTGCCCCCCGGCAGCCGCGTGCGGGTGGAGCGTGCCGGGGCGGCGGCATGACGCTGCGGGTCGAGGCTGTGGCGCGGACCGGCCCGACATGGGGCCGCGACGCCTGCGCTTTGGCGGGCCGCGCGGACGTGTGGTTTGACACAGCCGTGCTGCATCACGGCGGTGGCGTGGCCGAACGGGTGGCCGCAGCCTCGCTGCCGCCCGCGATCCGCGACCGGTTATCGGCCCCGCGCCCAGATGTCTGCGGCCTGACGCTGGACCGGCCCCGCATCATGGGCATCCTGAACGTGACGCCCGACAGCTTTTCCGATGGTGGCGAGTTGGCATCCGTTGCGGCGGCGGTGGCACGCGCGCAGGCCATGGCTGGCACGGCGGACATTCTGGACATCGGCGGCGAAAGCACCCGCCCTGGGGCCGAAACCATCGCCGTGGCCGAGGAAATTCGCCGCACCGCCCCGGTGATCCGCGCGATCCGCGAGGCGGGCATCGCCACACCCATCAGCATCGACACCCGCAAGGCGGCGGTGGCCGATGCCGCGCTGGCGGCAGGGGCCGATATGGTCAACGACGTGTCGGCGCTGACCCATGACCCTGCCATGGCGGCGCTGGTCGCGGAGCGGGATGTGCCGCTTTGCCTGATGCACAACCGGGGCGATCCGGCCACCATGCAGGATGATCCGCGCTATGCCGATGTGCTGTTCGACGTGCTGGATGCGCTGGAAAACCGGGTTCACGCGGCGGTTGCGGCGGGAATTCGCCGGGAAAACCTGATCATCGACCCCGGCATCGGCTTTGGCAAAACCCTGCAACATAATGTGACGCTGCTGCGACGCCTGGCGCTGTATCACGATCTGGGGTTGCCCCTGCTGCTGGGCGCATCGCGCAAGCGGTTCATCGGCACGATAAGCGGGGCGGCGGTGGCGCGCGACCGCGTGGCAGGCTCTGTGGCGGTGGCGCTGCATGGCGTTGCACAAGGGATGCACATTTTGCGTGTGCATGATACAACAGACACAAGACAGGCGTTGAGCCTGCAAGCGGCGATGATCGGGACTGGGACAGATGACGCGTAAACTCTTTGGCACCGATGGCGTGCGGGGCACGGCCAACAGCTATCCGATGACTGCCGAGATGGCGCTGCGGCTGGGGGCGGCGGCGGGGCGGTTCTTTCGGCGCGAGGGCGCGGGGGCCAACCGCGTGGTGATCGGCAAGGACACCCGGCTGTCGGGCTACATGCTGGAAAACGCGCTGACGGCGGGGCTGACCTCTACCGGAATGAACGTGTTGTTGCTGGGGCCGGTGCCGACGCCCGCCGTGGGGTTTCTGACCAAATCCATGCGCGCCGATCTGGGGGTGATGATTTCCGCCAGCCACAACCCGCATCAGGACAATGGCATCAAGTTCTTCGGGCCCGACGGGTTCAAGCTTTCGGATGAGGCCGAGGCCGAGATCGAGCGTATTCTGGATGGCCCGGTAGACCCTGCCGAACCCGAAAAGATCGGCCGCGCCAAACGGATCGAGGACGGTCGCGGGCGTTATCAGGAATATGCCAAGACCACCTTCCCGCCCGGCCTGCGTCTGGACGGGCTGAAAGTGGTGATCGACTGCGCCAACGGGGCCGCCTACAAGGCCGCGCCCGAGGTGCTGTGGGAACTGGGGGCGGTCGTGATCCCGATCGGCACCACGCCCAACGGCACCAACATCAACCTGCGCTGCGGTTCGACCTATACCCAGACCGCGGCCGAGGCCGTGGTGGCGCATGGTGCCGATGTGGGCATCTGTCTGGACGGCGACGCCGACCGGGTGATGATCCTGGATCAGCATGGCCGCGTGGCCGACGGCGATCAGATCATGGCGCTGATGGCGGCCCGCTGGGCGGATGAGGGGCGGCTGAAACATGGCACGCTGGTGGCATCCGTCATGTCCAATCTGGGGCTGGAGCGGTTTCTGACCGGGCGGGGCCTGCGATTGGAACGCACGCGTGTTGGCGACCGCTATGTGGTGGAGGCGATGCGCAAGGGCGGCTTCAACCTGGGTGGCGAACAGTCGGGCCATATCGTGATGACCGATTATGCCACAACCGGCGACGGGCTGATTGCCGGGTTGCAGTTTCTGGCCGAAATGGCGCGCACTGAAAAACCGGCCTCTCACCTGACCAAGTGTTTCGACACCGTGCCGCAGTTGCTGAAGAACGTGCGCTATGCTGCGGGGCAGGAACCGCTGAAATCGCCTGCCGTGCTGGCGGTGATTGCGGCGGCAGAGCTGCGGCTGAACGGCTCGGGCCGTTTGCTGATCCGCAAGTCGGGCACCGAGCCCCTGGTGCGGGTGATGGCGGAATGCGAGGACGAGGCGCTGCTGGCCGATGTGGTGGATGAAATCGTCGATGCGGTGCAGGCGGCGGTCTGAACGATCGTCGTGAGGCGATGACGTCCACGATTTTTCTGCGAAAAATCAGGCTGGCGATGGTGGCGCGTGCCCTGATTTTTCGCAGAAAAATCGTGGTTCCACAAAGGGCCGGCTTGCGCGCCGCGCGCAGAAAGGCGCTACCCCTGCCCGGTCTTTTCAACGGCCAAAGGCATGGCTAGTCTCGTCCCACGGCCCGCACGGGGCCGGTAGGAGCGCCGATGACACCTGACAGCCCGCAGCCCAGCCCGATCCGCCTGAATGATTACCAGCCGCCCACACATCTGATCGACCAGGTGGCGCTGACCTTCCGGCTGGATCCGCAGGCGACCCGCGTGCTGTCTGAAATCCGCTTTCGCCCCAACTCTGCCCGCCCGGGCCGCCACGACCTGCGGCTGGATGGCGAAAACCTGACGCTGATCGTGGCGGCGGTGGATGGCCATCCCGTAACCGCCACCCCCGATGCCACGGGGCTGACCCTGCCTGCGGCTATGCTGCCGGATGGCCCCTTTACATTCACCGCCGAGGTGGAAATTGCCCCCGCCGCCAATACCGCGCTGGAAGGGCTTTACATGTCGAACGGCATGTATTGCACGCAATGCGAGGCCGAGGGCTTTCGCAAGATCACCTTCTACCCCGACCGCCCCGATGTGATGGCCCCGTTCCGCGTGCGGATCGAAAGCGATCTGCCGGTGCTGCTGTCGAACGGCAATCCGTTGGGGCAGGGCGAGGGCTGGGCCGAATGGCACGACCCCTGGCCCAAGCCTGCCTATCTGTTCGCGCTGGTGGCGGGCGATCTGCTGGCGCATTCTGCGGCCTTCACCACCGCCTCGGGCCGTGCTGTGGCGCTGAATATCTGGGTGCGACATGGCGACGAGGGCCGCTGCGCCTATGCGATGGACAGCCTGATCCGGTCGATGCGCTGGGACGAGACGGCTTACGGGCGCGAATATGATCTGGACGTGTTCAATATCGTCGCCGTCGATGATTTCAACATGGGCGCGATGGAGAACAAGGGGCTGAACATCTTCAACTCCAAATACGTTCTGGCGCTGCCGGAAACCGCGACGGATGACGATTTCGGCCGGATCGAGGCGATCATCGCGCATGAGTATTTCCACAACTGGACCGGCAACCGCATCACTTGCCGCGACTGGTTCCAATTATGCCTGAAGGAAGGGCTCACGGTGTTCCGCGACCAGCAGTTCACCGGCGACATGCGGTCCCATGCGGTGAAGCGGATCGAGGATGTGCTGACCCTGCGTGCGCGCCAGTTCCGCGAGGATGGCGGGCCGCTGGCCCACCCCGTGCGGCCCGACCGCTATGTCGAGATCAACAATTTCTATACTGCGACCGTCTATGAAAAGGGTGCCGAGGTGATCGGCATGCTGAAGCGGCTGGTGGGTGATGCCGATTACGCCCGGGCGCTGGATCTGTATTTTACCCGCCACGACGGCGAGGCGGCCACGATCGAGGATTGGCTGGCGGTGTTCCAAGACACGACGGGCCGCGACCTGAGCCAGTTCAAGCGCTGGTATACCGAGGCGGGCACCCCGCGCCTGACCGTGACCGAAGACTGGCAAGCCGATACCGGCCTGTTCACCCTGACCTTCGCCCAGCACAATCCGCCCACCCCCGGTCAGCCGGAAAAGGGGGCCAAGGTCATTCCCATCGCGCTTGGCCTGCTGAACCCCAATGGTGACGAGGTGATGCCGACGACCATGCTGGCAATGACAGCCATGACCCAGAGCTTTGCTTTCCAAAGCACGGCAGATGGCTGGCAACAGGTTGTGGCCGAAGGGCCAGACCGCGTGCCGGGGGCGGTATCCACCCGGCCCATCGCGTCGATCCTGCGCGGCTTTTCTGCGCCCGTGCTGCTGGAGCGTGACACCTCGCCCGAAGAACGCGCCTTCCTGCTGGCGCATGACACCGACCCGTTCAACAAATGGGAGGCGGGCCGCGCACTGGCCAAGGATGTGCTGGCGCGGATGATCACGGCGGGCGCCACGCCGGGGCCGGACTGGCTGGACGCGCTGGCACGGGTGGCGGTGGATGACAGCCTTGACCCGGCCTTCCGCGCGCTGGCGCTGCGCCTGCCGGGCGAGGATGACATGGCCCAGACCCTGCATGCGGCAGGCCATGTGCCCGACCCCGCGCGCATCCATGCCGCGCGCCGGGCGATGGGCGATGCGGTGGCCCGCAGACTGGCCCCACATCTGCCCGGCCTGTTCGACGCACTTGCCGAGCCCGGCCCCTTCACCCCCGAGGCGCGGGCGGCAGGCCGGCGCGCGCTGCGGCTGGCGGCGCTGGGATATCTTTCCCGCGTCGATGGCGGCGCGCGTGCCGAGGCGGCGTTCCGGCAGGCCGACAACATGACCGAAGAGGTGGGCGCGCTGGCCTGCCTTTTGGACATCGGGCGGGGGCAGGCTGAACTGGCGGCGTTCGAGTCGCGCTGGGGCGCTGACCGGCTGGTGATGGACAAGTGGTTCACCCTTCAGTTGCTGCATGCAGCACCCGAGGCCACGGCGCAGGCGGTAGAGCGGCTGACCGCGCATCCCGCTTTTGACATGAAGAACCCCAACCGGTTCCGCGCGGTCATCGGGGCCTTGCCGGGCAATCACGCGGGGTTTCACCATGCATCGGGTGATTGTTACCGCCTGCTGGCGGACTGGCTGTTGAAACTGGACCCGCTGAACCCGCAGACCGCCGCCCGCATGTCCACCGCATTCGACAGCTGGAGCCGGTATGACGCCGACCGGCAAGGCATGATCCGCGACCAGTTGCGCAGGATTCTGGCCGTGCCGGGACTGAGCCGCGATCTGGGCGAGATGGCGGGGCGGATGCTGGGTGATTGATGACGGGCCGGGGGAGCCGCCCTCGGCCCCATCGAGGGGCCTCGGGCGGCGCTGCCGCAGGGTGGAACGCAGGGCAAGCGCGGGTGGTTGGTGTCGAGGCGCGCCGCGCGGGGATATTTAGAGACAGAAAATGAGCTGAGGGAGGAGTGCAGGTCAGGCCAGGCTCTTTGATCGGCGGAGAGCCGCGCGCGGATGGAAAATCTGCGGTTGTCTGTGGGGTCCGAAGGAACCGGCGGGCGCGGGCGTCATTTATCCGTCATCAGACCGTGGTGTATGGGCCTATGAAATCGAAACTCGATCCGCTGATCGCCGAACGCGCGCCTTGGTTGTTCTCGGGGCGGCCGCGCGATGATCTGGCACGCCATCTGCTGACCCGGTTGCTGGGTTATCCCGGCACCGTTGCGCTGGCCGAGCGGCTGGAAACCGAGCCGACGGCCGAAATCTTCCGCATCATGGGCGAGCGAATCGCGCATGACGTGCAGGTGACGGGGCTGGAGCATCTGCCGCGCAACGGGCCTGCGCTGATCGTGGCCAACCATCCGACCGGGATTGCCGATGGCATCATCCTGCACCGGGCGCTGGCCGCGTTGCGGCCCGATCTTTATTTCTACGCCAACCGCGACATCCTGCGCGTGCTGCCGCAGATGGAGGACGTGATTGCCCCTGTGGAATGGCGGGCGGAAAAGCGCAGCCATACCAAGACACGCGAGACGATGGAATTTACCCGCGCGGCGATCGAGGCCGGGCGGCTGGGGGTTATCTTCCCCTCCGGGCGGCTGGCCAAGCGGACCGGGCTGAAGCTGATGGAGCGGCCCTGGATGGCAAGCGCCGCCATGATCGCGCGCAAGTTCGACCTGCCGGTCATTCCGGTGAACATCCGCGCGCGCAATTCGACGCTGTTCTATCTGTTCGACCTGATCCACCCCACCTTGCGCGACATCACTTTGTTCCACGAGGTGCTGAACAAGCACCGCCAGCCGTTCCGGCTGACCATGGGACGCGCGATACCGGCAGAACGCCTGCCCGCGCGGTCCGAGGACGGGATCGAGATGCTGCGCGCCGCCACGCTGGCGCTGGGGGGTGAGCATGCGCCCGCCGTCAGCCTGGTGCAGATGACGCGCCTGCCGCGTCTGGGGCGCGCTGTGGTAGGCTGACCAGGCTTTGGGGTGACGATGGCGCGGCGGCGGCAACTCGGGCCTTTCCGTGCGCGCAAAGGGTGCTAAGTGATCCGCTCAAGGATCGCCTGCGTAAATGGCGGAAATCACGAAAGTTTTGCGCCCGATGCCCGATGTCGCCCCTGCCGATGCGCCTTTGATCCTGTGGTTTCGCCGCGATCTGCGGCTGGCGGATCATCCGATGCTGGCGGCGGCTGTGGCCGCGGGGCGGCCTTTGGTGCCGGTGTTCATACTTGATCCCGAAACCGAAAGGCTGGGCGCTGCCGCGAAATGGCGGTTGGGGCTGGGGGTTGCGGCATTTGCCGAAACGCTGGCGGCGCTGGGCAGTCGGCTGATCCTGCGGCGGGGGCCCGCGCTGGCGGTGCTGGAGGCGCTGCTGGACCAGACGGGGGCGGCGGGGGTGCATTGGTCGCGCGCCTATGACCCGGCGGGACAGGCGCGCGATACTGCGGTGAAGGCGGCGCTGAAGGCGCGCGGGGTGCAGGCGGTCAGCCACCCGGGGCATCTGCTGCACGAACCCTGGACGGTGGAAACCGGGCAGGGCGGGTTTTACCGCGTCTACACCCCGTTCTGGAAGGCGGTGCAGGGGCGCGATGTGATGGCCCCGCCGCCGCCGCCAAAGGCGCTGCGCGCGCCGGGGGGCTGGCCCGCCAGTGACCGGCTGGATGACTGGCAGATGGGGGCCGCCATGCGCCGGGGGGCTGCGGTGGTGGCCGGGCATGTGGCTGTGGGCGAGGCTGCGGCGCTGGAACGTCTGCACCGTTTCCTGTCCGGCCCGGTGCAGGATTATGCCACCGCCCGTGATCTGCCCGCCGTGCAGGGCACGTCACGCCTTTCGGAAAACCTGACCTGTGGCGAGATCGGCCCGCGCACCATCTGGCACGCCGGGATGCGCGCCCGGCATGAGGGCAAGGCGGGGGCAGAGACATTCCTGAAGGAACTGGTCTGGCGCGAGTTTGCCTATCACCTCTTGCACCACACGCCGCATATCACCCATGCCAACTGGAAGCCGGAATGGGATGCCTTCCCCTGGCGCAAGGACAATGCCGATGCGGAACGCTGGCGCAGGGGCCTGACGGGCGAGCCCTTTGTCGATGCCGCGATGCGCGAGATGTATGTGACGGGAACGATGCACAACCGGGGCCGGATGATCGTGGCCAGCTATCTGACCAAGCACCTGCTGACCGACTGGCGCGTGGGGGCGGCGTGGTTTGACGATTGCCTGACCGACTGGGATCCGGCGGCCAATGCGATGGGCTGGCAATGGGCGGCAGGATCCGGCCCCGATGCCAGCCCGTATTTCCGCATCTTCAACCCCGCCACGCAGGCGGAAAAGTTCGATCCCGACGCCACATACCGCCGCCGGTTCATTGCCGAACTGTCGCGGGCGCCGGGGCCGGACGCGCTGGCCTATTTCGACGCCGTGCCCGAAAGCTGGCAGTTGAACCCGAAGGCCGCCTATCCCGCGCCGCTGATCGGGCTGGCTGCGGGGCGCGACCGCGCTTTGGCCGCCTATTCTGCGCGAAACTCTTGAGACCATGTGGCGTAGTGTTACAAAAGAAAGAAAACCGGGGGCTGCATGACAGTATTGACGACCACCAGGGGCCAGACGGCCCTTCCGCGCTATTTCAGCAATGTGTTCGAGGTGCTGCAAAGCCTTGAACACGGCCGGATGGATTTCGTCATGCCTGACGGGCGGCGATTCCGCGCGGAGGGGGCGAAACCCGGGCCGGTGGCCGAAGTGGTGGTGCACAACGCCGACCTGTTCGCGCGTCTGATCCGCGAAGGCGATCTGGGCTTTTGCGATGCCTATCTGGAGGGCTGGTGGTCCACCCCCGACCTGCAGGCCTTCATGGATCTGATCCATGCCGACAATGACGGGGTTTATGACGGTTTTCCCGGCATGGCGCTGGTGCGGGCCTATGAAAAAACCCGCCACTGGCTGCGGGGCAATTCGCGGCGGCAGGCGAAGAAGAACATCTCCTACCATTATGATCTGGGCAACCAGTTCTACGGGCTGTGGCTGGATCGGACGATGACCTATTCCTCGGCGCTGTTCCGCACCGGGCAGGAAAGCCTGGAGGCGGCGCAGACCGCCAAATACGCCAGCATGGTGGATCAGATGGGCGCGGTGCCCGGCGATCATGTGCTGGAAATCGGCTGCGGCTGGGGCGGTTTTGCCGAATATGCCGCCAAGGAACGCGGGTTGCGCGTGACCGGGCTGACCATTTCGCAGGCGCAATATGATTACGCGGTGGAACGCATGGCCAAGGCGGGCCTCAGCGACCGGGTGGATATCAAGTTGCAGGATTACCGGGACGAGACCGGCAGCTATGACGGCATCGCCAGCATCGAAATGTTCGAGGCAGTGGGCGAGAAATACTGGCCGACCTATTTCAATACGCTGCGCGACCGGCTGAAACCGGGGCGCAACGCCACGCTGCAAATCATCACCGTGCAGGACAAGCGGTGGGAGGTGTATCGCCGGGGCGTGGATTTCATCCAGAAATACATCTTTCCGGGGGGCATGCTGCCCAGCCCCACAGTGCTGCGGGCCGAGGTGGAGCGTGCAGGCCTGCGGCTGGCGCACAGCATCGAATTCGGCGACAGCTACAGCCAGACGCTGCGGCGCTGGCATGACACGTTCAACGCGCGGTGGGACGAGATTTCGGGCATGGGGTTCGACGACCGATTCCGGCGCATGTGGAATTTCTACCTGACCTCTTGCGCCGGGGCGTTTCAGGGCGGAAACTGCGATGTGACGCAAATCACCGTAACGCGGCCGCGTTAGCGCGCCCGTTCCGCCGCCCTGAAAGACCGCGATGCCCACTGCCGCAAAACTCGTCGCCGCCATTGTCTTTGCGGCGCTTGGCTTCATGGCCGCCGAACTGTTCAAACCCGCCATGCCCGAGGGCACGCAATTCGGCCTGTTCAGCCCGATCTGCGCAGGGATAGGCCTGCTGTGCGGCTGGATCGTGATGGGGCCATTGGCCGGGCGCGGCACCTGGGCGGCGATGGGCAGCGGGGTGCGCACGGCGGCCACCATCGCCTTCTGGGCGCTGCTGGGGTTTTCGATCTACGAGATGGTGCTGCGGTCGATGAAGCTGCGCTATGACGGCCCGATGGAGGCTGTTCTGGCGGTGTTCGACCTGATGCTGGAACGTGGCCGCCTGATGCTGATGCCCGACCTGCTGGGCCTGCTGCTGCTGGGCGGGCTGCTGGGTGGCGTGCTGGTCGAATGGGCCGGGCGGCGGTGGCGCTGAGCATGGTAAATTTTTTCTTTTATGGCACGCTCTGCCATCTTCCGCTGCTGGCCGTGGTGCTGGGGCGCCAAGTGGCGGGCGAACCGGCGGTTTTGCCCGGCCATGCGGTGCACTGGGCGGATGGCCATGTGTTTCCGCTGATCGTGGTTGCGCCCGGCGGGCAGGCGGCGGGGTTGCTGGTCAGGGGGCTGACCCCCGATGACGTGGCGCGGCTGGACTTCTACGAGGGTGGCTTTGCCTTTCACACGGCGGATCTGGCGGTGCAAGCGGCGGGGCAGGATGTGCCGGCGCGGGTCTATCTGCCCGATCCCGGCCATTGGCAGCCCGGTGCCGCGTGGAGCCTGACGGACTGGCAGGCGCGCTGGGGTGACATCGTGCTGGCCACGGCGCGGGATTTCATGGCGCTGCATGGCCAGCGTCCGCCCGCCGCCGTGCTGGCGCGGTATGAGCAGATGCTGGTGCGCGGATCCAGCCGGGTGCGGGCGGCGGATGTGTCGCCTGCCACGCTGCGACACCGGGCCGGGCCGGATGATGTGCAGGTGGCCGCGTATCGGCAGGCCTATGCCAATTTCTTTGCGGTCGAAGAATATGATCTGGCCTTTCGCCGTTTTGGCGGCGGGTTCAGCCCGGTGGTGACGCGGGCGGTGTTCGTGTCGGGCGATGCGGTGACGGTGCTGCCCTATGATCCGGTCCGCGACCGGGTGCTGCTGGTGGAACAGTTCCGCCCCGGGGCCATGGCGCGCGGCGATACCCAGCCCTGGGTGCTGGAACCCATCGCAGGCCGCATCGACCCCGGCGAGACACCGGAACAGGCCGCGCGCCGCGAGGCTGTGGAAGAGGCGGGGCTGACCCTTGGCGCGCTGCTGCCGGTGGCGAATTACTACCCCTCTCCGGGGGGCAAGTCGGAGTTCCTGTATTCCTATGTGGCCCTTGCCGATCTGCCCGACGGCATCACCGGTGTGTTCGGCGTGGCGGGCGAGGCCGAGGACATTCGCGGGCATCTGGTGGATTTCGCCGATCTGGTGGCGCTTATTGCCAGCGGCGAGGCCGCGAATGCGCCGCTGATCTTGACTGCGCTGTGGCTGCAACGTGAACGGGAGCGGTTGCGGGCGGGGTGAAACCGCAGGTCAACCGACGCGCTTGTGGGCCGGGTTTCACCTGCGGGTTCTTGAGTTCCGCCCCTGCGCCGCCTACACCTGTGACAAAGCACGAAGGAATACCCCATGCGGATTTACAGCGATCTGGTCGATGCCATCGGGAAAACTCCCCTGATCCGGTTGAAAAAGGCGTCGGAGATCACCGGCTGCGACATTCTGGGCAAGGCGGAATTCCTGAACCCCGGCCAGTCGGTGAAAGACCGCGCGGCGCTTTACATCATCAAGGACGCCATCGCGCGCGGAACGCTGAAACCCGGCGGCACGATTGTCGAGGGCACGGCGGGCAACACCGGCATCGGGCTGGCGCTGGTAGGGGCGGCGATGGGCTTTCGCACCGTCATCGTGATTCCCGAAACCCAAAGCCAGGAAAAGAAGGACATGCTGCGGCTGGCGGGGGCCGAACTGGTGCAGGTGCCTGCCGCACCCTACAAGAATCCGAACAATTACGTGCGCTATTCCGGCCGTCTGGCCGAGGCGCTTGCGAAAACCGAACCAAACGGCGCGATCTGGGCCAATCAGTTCGACAATGTGGCCAACCGGCAGGCCCATGTGGAAACCACCGGCCCCGAGGTCTGGGAACAGACCGGCGGCAAGGTGGATGGCTTCATCTGCGCAGTCGGGTCGGGCGGCACGCTGGCGGGCATGGCGCTGGCCTTGCAGCCCAAGGGCGTGAAGATCGGGCTGGCCGACCCCGAAGGGGCCGCGCTGCACAGTTTCTACACCACCGGCGTGCTGGAAAGCCCGGGCAATTCCATCACCGAGGGCATCGGGCAGGGGCGCATCACCGCCAACCTTGAAGGTTTCACCCCCGATTTCAGCTATCGTATCCCGGATGCCGAGGCGCTGCCGATCGTGTTCGACCTGTTGGCGGATGAGGGGCTGTGCATGGGCGGCTCGACCGGTATCAACATCGCGGGCGCGATCCGCATGGCGCGTGACATGGGGCCGGGGCATACCATCGTCACCATCCTGTGTGATTATGGCAGCCGCTATCAGTCAAAGCTCTACAACCCCGCTTTCCTGAAGGAAAAGGGTCTGCCCGTGCCCGACTGGCTGGACCGCGCGCCCGCCGTGCTGCCCGAAGTCTACCGCGACGCATGACACGCGGACGGATATCCGGCCTGCTGCGCGGGCTGCTGCTGGGCGTGCTGCTGGCCAGCGCGGCACCTGCGCAGACAGTGCCTGCGCCGACGACCACGCCCAACCTGCAACTGGCCCCCCAACCCGGCACGCCGCGTCAGCTTTCGGCGACCGAGCCGGCGGAAAGTGACACCAGCCCCGATTACGCGGCCTGGGAAACGTTGGCCACCCGCGCCGAAGCGGCAACCGCCGACCGCAACAGCACCGCCATCGCGCTGGACCAGATCCGCGCGCAGCTGGTGGACTGGCGCGAGGCGCTGCTGGTGGCGCAAAGCACCAATTCCACCCGCATCGCCACCCTGCGCACCCAGATCGCCGCGCTTGGCCCCGCGCCCGCCGAGGGCGAGACCGAGGCTGATGAAATCGCCACCCGGCGCGAGGAACTGACCGATCAGCTGGTGCGGCTGCAAGCCCCGGGCATCGCGGCGGACGAGGCTTACCGGCGGGCAGATGGCCTGATCCGCGAGATTGACCGGATATTGCGCGAACGGCAGGCGGACGAGTTGCTGCGGCTGTGGCCGATGCCGATCAACCCGGCCAACTGGCCCGCGGCATTGCGCGCGCTCAGCGATACCGGGGGCGGGATCTGGGCGGAATCCGCAGCGGCGTGGGACAGGCCCGCGGCGCGCCAGGAGCTTTACAACAACCTGCCGCTGATCCTGGGACTGCTGGCCTTTGCCGCCGTGCTGATCTGGCGCGGGCGGCGCTGGATGGAGCATCTGACCTGGCGGTTGCAGGAACATGCCTCGGCCCGCGGGGCAAAGGTCTGGGCGCTGCTGGTGTCGCTGGGCCAGATCATCCTGCCCACGGCGGGGATGCTGGCGCTGGCCATTGCGTTGGATCGCACGGGCCTCTTGGGCATCGTGGGGTCGGTCGTGGCCGGGTTGCTGCCGGTGCTGGGCTTCGTGATCTTTGCCGCCTACTGGCTGGGGATGCGGGTTTTCCCCAAAGGTGCGGGCAAGGTGGGGCCGTTGCTGCTGCCGCCCGAGCGCCGGGCCGAGGGGCGGTTTCATGTCGCGTCCTTTGGCGTCTTGCTGGGGCTGGAGGCGCTGCGGCTGACGGCCTTTGACACGTCGCAGGTTGGCGATGCCGCCATGGCGGTTCTGGCGCTGCCCATTCTGATCGTGGGCGGGCTGCAACTGGTGCGGCTGGGGCAGCTTTTGCTGCTGCACAGCACGAACACCGCCGAGGCCGGGGCCGAGGCGCAGGGCTATCGTGACCGACTGATCGGCGTGCTGGGCCGCGTGACGATATTGTTCGGCGTGGTGGGGCCGCTGCTGGCGGCGGTTGGCTATGTCTCGGCCGGGGCGGCGCTGGTTTATCCGGCGGGCATGTCGCTGGGGCTGATCGGGCTTTTGTATATCCTGCAACTCCTGGTGGGTGACATCTATGCGCTGGCCACCCGGAATGAAGAAGCCGGGCGCGAGGCGCTGGTGCCGGTGCTGGTGGGCTTTGCGATGGTGCTGGCATCCGCCCCGCTGTTCGCGCTGATCTGGGGCGCGCGGCTGGCCGACATCACCGAGCTGTGGACCCGGTTCCGCGAGGGGTTCCAACTGGGCGCCACCCGCATTTCGCCCAGCGATTTCCTGTTCTTTGCGGTGCTGTTCGCCATCGGCTATACGCTGACCCGGCTGTTTCAGGGCGCGCTGAAAACCTCGATCCTGCCCAAGACCACGCTGGATCAGGGCGGCCAGAACGCCATCACCGCCGGTGTCGGCTATGTGGGCATCTTTCTGGCCGGGCTGATCGCCATCAATTCGGCGGGCATCGACCTGTCGGGGCTGGCCATTGTGGCCGGTGCGCTGTCGGTGGGCATCGGGTTCGGCCTGCAGAACGTGGTGTCGAACTTCGTGTCCGGCATCATCCTGCTGATCGAACGGCCCGTCTCCGAGGGTGACTGGATCGAGGTTGGCGGGGTGCAGGGCATCGTCAAGTCGATCTCGGTGCGGTCCACCCGCATCCAGACCTTTGACCGAACCGATGTGATCGTGCCCAACACCGATCTTGTGGCCGGGCAGGTCACGAACTGGACGCGGTATAACCTTTCCGGGCGGCTGATCGTGCCGATCGGGGTGGATTACGGGTCGGACACCCGCAAGGTGGAACGGATTTTGCGCGAGATTGCCGAGGCGCAGCCCCTGGCAGTGCTGAACCCGCCGCCGCTGATCGTGTTCATGGGGTTCGGCACCGATGCGTTGAATTTCGAGATCAGGCTGATCCTGCGCGACGTGAACTTCTCGCTGTCGGTGCGGACAGAGATCAACCACGCCATCGCCCAGCGGTTCCGCGAAGAGGGTGTGGACATGCCCTTCGCGCAGCGCGACCTGTGGATCCGCAACCCCGAGGCCATACGCGAGGCGCTGACGGGCATCGTGCCCGCCGCCGCACCCGCGCCAATGCCCGAGGCAGCGCAGCCGCAGCCCCCGCAGCGCGCCGAAGTGGCGCAGGATGGCCGCGCCCCGTGGGAAGGCCCCGCGACTGGCGATTCCGATACCGAGGATACCCGCTGATGACCACGCCCACCTTCCGCACCGACCCCTATCTGCGCGAGGATGACGCGCAGGTTGTGGCCCATACCGCCGAAGGGGCCATCGTGCTGGACCGCACCATCTTTTACCCCAATGGCGGCGGCCAGCCCGGTGATTGCGGGCGGCTGGTGTGGGAGGGCGGGAGCCTGGCCATTGCCACGGCGGTGAAGGTGCCGGGCGGCGTGGGCCTGATCGCCGCCGAGCCCTTGGCCATGCCGCCCGTGGGGGCCACGGTCCGGCAGGTGCTGGACTGGGACCGCCGCCACCGCCACATGCGCATGCACACCGCGCTGCATCTGCTGTCCGTGGTGATCCCGCTGCCGGTCACGGGTGGCCAGATCGGGGCCGAACGCAGCCGACTGGATTTCGACATGCCCGAGGCCCCCGCCGATGTGCCGGCGCTGGAGGCCGCGCTGAACGCGCTTGTCGAGCGTGACCTTGCCGTGACCGAGGACTGGATCACCGATGACGAACTGGCCGCCAACCCCGGGCTGGTGAAGACCCTGTCGGTGGCCCCGCCGGTCGGGCAGGGCCGCGTGCGGCTGATCCGCATCGGCCAGGGGGCAGGCCAGATCGACCTGCAACCCTGCGGCGGCACCCATGTTTCGCGCACCGGCGAGATCGGCCGGCTGGAGATCGGCAAGATCGAAAAGAAGGGCCGCCAGAACCGCCGCGTCAGCATCTCGCTGCTGGGATAGGGCCCGGCCCGCCTGTGCGGCTTTGCGACAGGCGTCTGGCTTGTGCGTCTGCTGCGCCACCAACGCGACACTGGGGCAAACCGGCAAGCCGAACAGTGTCGCCCCCATCTCGCGGCTTACCCAGACCCACCGGCGCATCGCCCACCAATGGCCAAGCGCCGAAACCGACGCCCCTTTGCCTTGGAACCACAGCACCTGAACGGCCCGGGCTTTCCGTTTGCGAACTCGCGCGACCATCCTCAGTTTCATGGCCGGAGTGATCCCGCCGATGCCCAGGTGTGAAATCCGACCAGCAAAAGGTCCAGTCCCGACCGCGCCGCAGCCGAACCGGCGCGGCCTGGTCATGGGATGTTGCGGCAGCTTGATATTCGCGCTGACCCCCTTGCCCCCACCTGCCAGCTCAGGCTAAGAGCTTTGGCACGGACAGGTGGCCGAGTGGTCGAAGGCGCACGCCTGGAAAGTGTGTAGGCGGGGAACCGTCTCGAGGGTTCGAATCCCTCTCTGTCCGCCATAAACCATTGAAATAATTATTAAAATTTTGATATTCGTGGCGCTACCCGCCTACCAACCCGCCATCCTTTTTGCGCTTGAATGCGCTTCTGTACGACTGGATGCTTCATTCGCTTGACCAACAGTAGATGATCAGAAGCCAATCGACTTTGCTGTGGTGTCGGGCGTTTTGAAAGGCAGGCACGACCGACGTGAAGGGCGGTAAGCGGTCTGACAGCGACGCAGCATAGCACCCGCAGAATTCAATGAAAACGGCCGTTCGCGCCATGTATTTGCGGCGGGGTCGGGTCCGCAGGCGTAGAGTCGTGAACTAACGGATCGTCAAATCGACATACTTGCCTCGCTGGATCTGGAAGTCGATCAGCGCTCTGTCCTTTTCGACCGGGCACGGCAAAGATGTGTCCTTGATCCATGCCGCGTCAGAAGGGAAAAATCGCCCCGATGTCATCTCTCGAATGCGCTCTGTGGTCTTCGGTGCCGGGAAGTCCGTCCAGCGGTTGACAAGTTTAGCTTGCCTGCCGGGCCGCCTTACGTAGAGATTATCAGCGCCGCAGCTATTTTCCTTGACGATTCCCGAACGACATCCGGTTGCCGACGATTGAAACCCGTTTTATGCCCGCCCGTCACCGCGTCGGGGGCCAAATACCTGAAGAGGATTGCGACATGGCCTTCTGGAATGGAACCTTAAGCTCAGATTTTCTGTTAGCGGGGAACTGGGATACCGGCATCGTCCCGAACGCGACTGAATTTGTCACACTCGATCTTGTTGGCGATGGCCTGAACCTCGATCCCACCCTGTTTTCTGGGGACTCCGCTTCGATCCTCAATCTCGAAATGTTCGCGCGCACCTTTACGGTTGAGGGCAGCCTGACGGTCAACACTCATGCCCTCATTTCCGGCCCGGGCATCCTGAGTATCGCGAACACCGGCACGGTCACCGTGGGGGGCAGCGGTGTGACCGTGGATGGCGGGGCCCTGAACAACTTTGGCACCCTCAACAGCACGGTGGAGATCACGAACGGGGGCGTCGTCACCAACGGCGGCGCGATCACCGGGGCCGTGACGGTTCTGGACGGCACGCTGCAGGTGCAGGGCGGCATCACCGCGGGCGGGGCGATCACGCTGAACGGCAGCGGGGTCGGCGACGGCGGCGCGCTGCGCAGCCTGTCTGGATTCAACGAAATCGACGGGGCGATCACGCTTGGCAGTGCCACGCGGATCAATTCCGACGCCGACAGGCTGTTCCTGGACGGCGGCATCAGCGGTGCCTTCGACCTGACCTTTGGCGGCGCCGGGGAGGTTCGTGTTCAAAGTGGCATCACCACCGGCACGGGTTCGGTGACCAAGGACGGCAGCGGCGTGCTAGAGCTGAGATCAACCAACACCTATACCGGCACCACCACTGTCAATGACGGCACGCTTAGGGTCGCCAACGGCAGCGCGCTGTCCGACAGCGCCGCCCTGATCGTGAACGCGGGCGGTACGGTGGAGGTCAGAAATTCAGAGACCGTCGGCAACATTCAGGGCGCGGGCAACATCATCCTGGGCGGATCTGCGCTCGACGTGACACTGACCTTCGGCAATGCCACGCCGTCCAGCATCTTCTCGGGTGTCATCTCGGAGGGAGGCGGCGACCGCGGCAGCCTGATCAAGCAGGGCTCGGGCAGCGTGACGCTGAGCGGCAACAACACCTATACCGGCACGACGACTATCAGCGAAGGCACCCTGCAAATCGGCGCGGGCGGCACCACGGGCAGCCTTGGCACCGGGGCGGTGATCAACAACGGCGCGCTGGTGTTTGACCGGGGCCCAAATGTCCCTGGTTTTTTGGCGACCGTTTCTTTGGGCGCTTCGATTTCGGGCACGGGCACACTGACAGTGACGCAGGGGGATAACCTCATCCTGGCGGGGAATAACACCTATACCGGCACGACAACCATCAATGCGGGTGGACGTGTCACTGTGGGCGAAACTGGCACCACGGGCACGCTGGGCACCGGTGCTGTCACGAACAACGGGACACTGGTTTTCTTTCGCTTTGACGCCATCACCGTGGCCAGCGTGATTTCCGGTGCGGGCGACGTCACGAAGTTCGGTGACGGCACCGTGACGCTGTCCGGGGCCAGCACCTATACAGGACCTACCTTCGTCAGCTTCGGCGTGCTGGATATCACCGGCTCCATCGACTCGCAAAGTATTGAGGTCTCCAACTTCGCCACCCTGCGCGTGGACGGTGCGGCGATTTCCAACACGGCCACGGTATTGCTGAACGACTCCGGCAACCTGACGCTGACCAGCAATGAGCGGATCGGCGCGCTGGCCAGCAGTTCCGCCACGACCACGGTCACGCTGGGCAGCCATACCCTGATCACCGGCGACGCGGCGGGTGACACCTTTGCGGGCGTCATCAGCGGCACCGGCGGGCTGACGATCGCAAGTGCGGGCGGAAACGGCTTTACCCTGACCGGGGCCAACACCTACAGCGGCGTTACCACCATCAATGCCGGGGTCAATTTCTCTGTCGGCAACGGCGGCACCACGGGCACGCTGGGCACCGGTGCGGTCGTCAACAAAGGCGTGCTGGAATTCTCCCGGTCCAACGATTTCACGGTTGCCAACGCGATCTCGGGCACCGGTGTTCTGAGCGTGTTCGCTGGCGGCACAATAACGCTGAGCGGCGTCAGCACCACGACCGGCAGGTTGGCCGTCAGCGGCAATGGCACGCTGGACGTCACCGGCTCCATCGCCTCGCAGATCGTTGAGGTCAACAGTGGCAGCCTGCGGGTGGATGGCTGGTCGCTGTCCAACGCTGCGACCGTGACTTTGCGGAACAGTGGCAACCTGACCCTGACCGGAAATGAGCGGATCGGCGCGCTGGCCAGCAGTTCCGCCACGACCACGGTCACGCTGGGCGCGAACACTCTGACCACCGGAGATACGGGGAACGATACCTTTGCGGGCGTCATCAGCGGCACCGGCGGGTTGACCAAAGTGGGCTCCGGCACCTTCACGCTGACTGGGAACAACAGCTATACCGGCACCACCACGATCAACGGCGGCGAGCTGCGGGTGACCGGTAGCAGCGCCATTGCCGACACGGGCGCGGTGCGCGTCGGCAACGGCGGCAGGTTCAACGTGGCCGCGGCAGAAGTCATCGGGACATTGGCAAGCGTCGACACCAACCCGCTCACCTCGACAGCTTCGGTGGTTCTGGGCGCGGCTTTGGATGTGACGGGCGGCGGAACCACTTTTGCTGGAAACATCAGCGGCAATGGCGGCAACCTAAACGTGAACGGCCCCGGCACATTGACGCTGACCGGAACAAACACGATGACCCGTGGGATCCTGGCATTCGGTGCGACGGCGGGTGTCAGCATCACGGGCACCGGCACTGTTGCTGCGGCTGACATCGGCGCTATCGGCGGGACGATCACAACAGATGGCGGGGCCTTCACGGCAGCGCCTCGCGTCGTCGTCGCCGGCGGGACGTTGACCCTGTCTGGTTCCGAAACCATCGGCGGCATAAACGGCAACGGCCCGGGCGCCTTCACCGGCACAGTCAATGTGAACGGTGCGACCACAGTGTTGACGCTGAACGGCACGACAGGGACATCCGGCATTGGTGGCACTGTCGCAGGCACCGGCACGCTGAACGTGACAGGCGGCACCACCACGGTGGAGGCGGCAGGCGATGTGCAGGTCGCAACGACCATTGGCGCAAACGGTACGGTCATCAACAACGGCACGATGGCCGCAGTTTCCAACGCGGGCAGCTTTACCAACACCCTGACGGCAGGCGCTCTGACAAACACTGGAGCCGGGGCGGGTTCGAACTCGGGCACGCTGGCCAGTCTGACCCACAATTCGACCGGGACCTTTACCAACACCAACATCATCACCGGCAACACCACAGTTTCAAACGGCATCGTCAACCTGAACGCCGGGTCGAATCTGGGCGACACACGCGCACTGCAGGTCACCGGCGGCACAGTGAACGTCAACGCCACCGAAACCATCGGCACGCTTGCCGGTGGGCCGGGCGGCACGGTGAACCTGAACGCCAGCACCCTGACAGTGGGCGGCAACGGCAACGTGTCGGTGGAAAGCACCACCTTCAGCGGTGCGATCACCGGCTCTGGCGCGCTGACCAAAAGCGGCATCGACACGCAGGTGCTGTCGGGCACCAACACCTTTACCGGCGCGACCACGATCAACGGCGGGGTGCTGAGTGTCACCGGCTCGCTGGCGTCGCAAACCGTCAACGTCACCAGTGGCAGCCTGCGCGTGGATGGCGCGGCGGTCTCCGACACGGCCACCGTCACGCTGAGCGGCACCGGCAACCTGGCTCTGACCGGCTCGGAACGCATTGGTGCGCTGGCGGGGTCGGCGAATACCACCGTCACGCTGGGCGGCAACACCCTGGCCCTCGCCGCACAAACGGCGGCCCTTGCGGGGGTGACCTTTCAGGGCAGCAGCGGCACCGACCGGCTGGCGATCACCCTGGGCGCGGCGGCGGGCAGCTTTAGTTTGGCCGGGGTGACCTTTGCCAACTGGACCGAAGGCACCGACACCGTCACCGTCACCGGCAACGCGCTGGCCAACCTGCTGACCGGGAACGCCGGCAACAACGTGCTGAACGGCGGCTTGGGCAACGACACGATGGTCGGCGGGGCGGGCAATGACACCTATGTTGTCGACGCGGCAGGTGACCAGGTGTTCGAGACCACGACCACCGCCAGCCTCATCGACGCGGGCGGCATTGATACCGTGCAAAGCGCAGTGACCTTCAACCTCGACGCCAGCGCCGGGGTGCGCTTTGTCGAACGGCTGACATTGACCGGGGCAGGCAACATCAACGGCACCGGCAACGCGCTGGCCAACCTGCTGACCGGGAACGCCGGGAACAACATGCTGAATGGCAGGCTCGGCAACGACACGATGGTCGGCGGGGCGGGCAATGACACCTATGTTGTCGACGCGGC
>NZ_WHUT02000007.1 GCF_009380135.2 Fertoeibacter niger
CTTGACGTCGAACCTTCGCACATCTGCCTGCATCCCATAAGAACACAGGTCTTAACAATTCATGTGCTCAAGTTACCGAAGTAACCAGAACCCACAAACCGTGAAGCTTTCAATCCCATCATCGGCCAAAGCCTAGAGACCCGATATGCTAGCTTTCGATCGTCGAAACGACCAAACCGCCCGCATATCTCTTCAGATATCATCAATGTCAAAGAGCGCAGACACAAAACAATCAGCAGCGCCAATACCTCAGCGCAACCAACCGCCTCATCTCCAGATTTCCAAACTTCCCGACTTCCGCAGCACTTCCGCGCCGCCCCGCCGTTCCGTCCACCGTCACTTCCGCTTCGGTGAGGCGGTGTTTAGGCCCAGAGGAAAAAACCCGCAAGAGCAAAAAAACAGAATGATGACACTTTTTTCGAAATGGCCATATGTTGCGCAATATCTTGGGGTTGGCGCAACTATAGCCACAAAATGCCCCCGGGTTGGCGCAACTTTTTGTCGGGGCGAAACGTGGCGGGCCCGGGCCTGCACAAACAAAAACCCGAGGCCGCGGGTTATCCACAGACTCAGGCTTTGATCGGACGGTCAAACTGCGATTCAGGCGCTGCGCAGCCCCGCTCGGCGCAAACTCCGCGCAGCGCGCCACGCCAGAAGTGCCACAACCAGACCCAGATAGAGCAGCGGTTCGGCCGCCCAGGTCTTGACCAGCATCACATAGTGCACCGCTCCCGCTATGGCCGCGAGATAGGTCAGCTGGTGCAGCCGCTGCCAGCCCGCAGCACCCATGCGCCGGATCGACAGGTTGTTCGACGTGATGGCCAGCGGCAGCAACAGCGCGAATCCCACCATGCCCACGATGATATAGGGGCGTTTCGTCAGATCAGCCCCGATTTCGCCCCAGCGCAGTTGCAGGTCCAGCAGCAGCCATGTCAGCAGATGCAGCGCCACATAGAAGAATGCCAGCAACCCCACCGCCCTGCGGAAACGGATCAGGTTCACCCCGGTCAGCCAGCGCAGCGGGGTGATGCACAGCCCCGCCACGATCAGTTGCAGGGCCACCTCGCCCAGTTGCCGCTCTATCACCTTGACCGGATCGACACCCAGCCCGCCGGTGAACACCTGCACCACCAGCAGCCCCAATGGCACCAGCCCCAGCAGATAAACCGCCAAGGGCGGCACAGGGCGCAACGCGCCGTTGATGCGCTGCGCGTTCATCAGAAATCCTGCGCCAGATCCTGCCCGGCATAAAGGCTTGCCACCTGTTCGCCATAGCCGTTGAACATCTGCGTATCCACGCGCGGCGCAAAGAAGCCACCACCGATGCGACGCTCTGACGCCTGGCTCCAGCGCGGGTGATCGACCGTCGGGTTCACGTTCGAATAGAACCCGTATTCACGCGGTTGCAGCATGTTCCAGGTGGTCTGCGGCATCTCTTCCACGAGGCTGATCTTCACGATGCTCTTGATGCTCTTGAAGCCGTATTTCCACGGCACCACCAGCCGCATCGGCGCACCGTTCTGTTTCGGCATGGGTTCGTCATAAAGACCCGTGGCCAGGATGGTCAGCGGGTTCATCGCCTCGTCAAGCCGCAGGCCCTCACGGTAAGGCCAGTCGAGGTAGCCTGCGCCGATGCCCGGCATTTCCTCGGGGCGCACCAGCGTCTCGAAGGCCACGAATTTCGCGCCCGGCTGCACGCCCACGCGGTTCAGCAATGTGGCCAGTTCAAACCCCACCCAGGGGATCACCATCGACCAGGCCTCGACACAGCGGAAGCGGTAGATGCGTTCCTCCAGCGTCACGCCGGTCAGGATGTCGGCCAGGTCATAGCTGCCGGGCTTGTCCACAAGCCCGCCGATCTCGATTGCCCAGGGGTCCACGGTCAGCGCGTCGGCATAGCGGGCGGGGTCGGCCTTATCCAGACCGAACTCGTAAAAGTTGTTGTAGCTGGAAATCTCTTCCAGCGTGTTCGGGGTTTCGTCGGTGGAAAGGGCGCTCTTGCCCGCGCCGATACTGGCAGCGGCGGGCCCGGCCAGCGCCAGTGCCCCGGCGGCGCCGATCAGTTGGCGGCGGCTCATCCACACCGCCCGCGGCGTCACATCTGACCAGTTCAGGTCACTCCGGTAGACATTGCGCATCTTTTCCCTCATCATCCTTGCCTTGCGAAAATGCGCCATCCGCGATGAAAAACCAAGAAAACTTGTCTCACGTTTGGGATACGCTGCTGAAACATCGGGCCCGCGCCGCGGCGGGAAACAGGCAGATGCTTCGCCTTGGGCAGAGTTTCGTTACACCGGCGCCCGTCACGGGCGATCACTCTGCGTCACAGGTTTTTGACTGGATGATTCCACAACCTGCGGCTTAGCTTTCGTTCCCACCGGGTCAATCCCCGCTCACGCGAATGCGAGTGTCATCCGGCAGCAGCGCTGCTGCGTCTCCCTGATGCCAAGCCAATTTGGCGATCAAACGGGAGTGACACCAATGATCCGCAGAACCTTTCTGGCAATGACCACCGCCACGCTTCTGGCTGCCCCGGCCTTTGCCGACAGCCATGCCATGACCAAGGACATCGTTGATACCGCTGTCGAAGCGGGCAGCTTCACAACGCTGGTCGCCGCCGTGCAGGCTGCCGGTCTGGTGGAAACGCTGAAGGGCGAAGGCCCGTTCACCGTTTTCGCCCCCACGGACGAGGCCTTTGCGGCCCTGCCCGCCGGCACGGTAGACAACCTGTTGCTGCCTGAAAACAAGGATCAACTGGTGGCCGTGCTGACCTATCACGTTGTTCCGGGCGCGGTGATGTCGACCGACCTGAGCAACGGCATGAAGGCCGCCACCGTGCAGGGTGGTGAAGTGACCATCATGACCGAAGGCGGCGTGAAGGTGAATGACGCCAATGTCGTCACCGCCGACATCGCCGCGTCGAACGGCGTGATCCATGTGATCGACAAGGTTATCCTGCCGCCGATGTGATCCGGCACGGGCAACAAAAAGGCCCCCGGTGACGGGGGCCTTTCCCTTGAAACACGCCCGTTCAACCGATGCACGGTCAATGCACCACGGTCTGCGCCGGCCGTTCGCGGCGCGAGGCGCTGATCCGGTCGCCGATAATCAGCCCTTCGGCCCCGGCACTGACCACCACCACCGCCCCGTCGCGCACATCGCCCGACAGTATCATCTCGGCCAGCGGGTCTTGCAGATGGCGCTGGATCACCCGTTTCAGCGGACGCGCGCCGAACACCGGGTCATAGCCCTCATCCGCCAGCCAGCCTTTCGCCGCCTCGTCCAGTTCCAGCGTGATCTTGCGCGCGGCCAGCCGCTTTTCCAGCCGCTGCAACTGGATCGTCACGATGGCCCCCATGTCGGCCCGTCCCAGCCGGTCAAATATGATCTGGTCATCCAGCCGGTTCAGGAATTCGGGGCGGAAGTGCTGGCGCACCGCCTCCATCACCTCGGCCCGCGCCTGCGTGGGGTCGGCCCCATCTGGCAACTGGCTAAGGCTGTAGGCCCCGAGGTTGGAGGTCAGGATGATCAGCGTCTGCTTGAAATCCACCGTCCGGCCATGGCCATCGGTCAGCACGCCGTCATCCAGCACCTGCAACAGCACGTTGAACACATCGGGGTGGGCCTTTTCCACCTCGTCGAACAGCACCACCTGATAGGGGCGGCGGCGGACGGCCTCGGTCAGAACGCCACCCTCCTCATAGCCCACATAGCCGGGCGGTGCCCCGATCAGGCGGGCGACGGCGTGTTTCTCCATGAATTCGCTCATGTCGATGCGCACCATGGCCTGATCGTCGTCGAACAGATATTCGGCCACCGCCTTGGTCAGTTCCGTCTTGCCCACGCCGGTCGGCCCCAGGAACAGGAAGCTGCCCAAGGGCCGCCCCTCGTCGTTCAGCCCGGCCCGCGCGCGGCGCACGGCATTCGCCACAGCCGTCAGCGCGGCGCGCTGGCCAATCACCCGCTTGCCCAGTTCGCCTTCCATGCGCAGCAGCTTCTCGCGCTCGCCTTCCAGCATCTTGGTGGTGGGAATGCCGGTCCAGCGTTCCACCACTTCGGCGATCTGTTCCGGCCACACGGCTTCGGACACCAGAAGGTCGCCCTCGCGCGCCTCGGCGGCTTCCAGTTTCTTGCGCAGGTCGGGGATGATGCCAAAGGTCAGCTCGCCCGCACGCGCCAGATTGCCCTCGCGCTTCACCTGCTCCAGTTCCGCACCGGCGCGGTCAAGCTGTTCCTTCACCTCGCGCGAGGCTTCCAGCTTGTCGCGTTCATCCAGCCATTTCGCCGTCATCTCGGCCGATTGTTCCAGCAGACCCGACAGTTCCTTTTCCAGCTTTTCCAGCCGGTCCTTGCTGGCCGCGTCATCTTCTTTCTTCAGCGCCTCGGCCTCGATCTGCAATTGCAGGATCTGGCGATCAAGCTGGTCAAGCTCCTCGGGTTTGCTGTCCACCTCCATCCGCAGGCGGCTGGCGGCCTCGTCCACCAGGTCGATGGCCTTGTCGGGCAGGAAACGGTCGGTGATGTAGCGGTGCGAAAGCGTCGCCGCCGCCACCAGCGCCGAGTCCGAAATCCGCACGCCATGGTGCAGTTCATACTTTTCCTTGATGCCGCGCAGGATGGAAATCGTATCCTCCACCGTGGGTTCCGACACCATGACCGGCTGGAACCGGCGGGCCAAGGCCGCGTCCTTTTCCACATATTTGCGGTATTCATCCAGCGTGGTGGCACCGACGCAATGCAATTCACCCCGCGCGAGGGCGGGTTTGATCAGGTTGGCCGCGTCCATCGCGCCTTCGGATTTGCCCGCACCCACCAGCGTGTGCATCTCGTCGATGAACAGGATGATCTCGCCTGCGGCCTGCGTGACCTCGTTCAGCACGGCTTTCAGCCGTTCCTCGAATTCGCCACGGTATTTGGCACCGGCGATCAGCGCGCCCATGTCCAGCGCCATCAGCTTCTTATTCTTCAGGCTTTCGGGCACATCGCCGTTGACGATGCGCAGCGCCAGACCCTCTGCAATCGCCGTCTTGCCCACGCCGGGTTCGCCGATCAGCACCGGGTTGTTCTTGGTGCGGCGCGACAGCACCTGCATGGCGCGGCGGATTTCCTCGTCCCGGCCGATGATCGGGTCGATCTTGCCGTCACGCGCGGCATCGGTCAGGTCGCGGGCATATTTCTTCAGCGCGTCATAGCCGGATTCGGCCGAGGCCGTATCGGCGGTGCGGCCCTTCCGGATGTCATTGATCGCCGCGTTCAGTTTCTGCGCCGACACGGCACCGGCATCCAGCGCCTCCTTGGCCTTGCTGGCCACCATGGCGAGGGCCATCAGGATGCGTTCCACCGGCACAAAGGAATCGCCCGCCTTCTTGGCCACCTTTTCCGCCTCGTCCAGCACGCGCACAAGGCCCGGGTCCATGAAGGGCTGGGCATCACCGGTCACCTTCGGCAAGCGGCCAAGGGCCGCATCCACAGCCTCGACCACACGGGCAGGCTCGCCCCCCGCGCGGCGGATCAGGTTGCTGGCCAACCCCTGATCGTCATCCATCAGCGCCTTCAGCAGATGTTCGGGCGCAAGCCGCTGGTGGCTTTCCCGCATCGCGATGGTCTGGGCAGCCTGAAGGAAACCGCGCGACCGTTCCGTGAACTTTTCAATGTTCATCGGCATTCTCCTGTGCAAAAGCCCCCGGCATTCCCCCGCCCGCTGCGCGGCACGGCCCGTCCGGGTCTTGTGTCAGATCTGGGAACCTGCGGGGCGAAGTTCAAGCCCGTGCTTCAAGCAGCTGTGATGCTGCCTGCCCCTGCAAATGCGGAACTTTTTGCCCATGTCTGCATTGTGACCACAGTTGTGATCACGTTCAGGCACAAAGGAAACGCCGACATGGCCTCCACCGCCGCCAGCATCGCCGCCGTCATCCATGAGGCCGTGTTTCGCCATCTTGAGGCCGCCGTGGCCTTTGTTGCCACAGGCATGGCCCCGCCACAGCCGATTCCGCTGCGCGTTGCCGTGACGACAAGTCACCCGGCCACCTTGCGCCAGCAGATGCGCGCTGCCGGGCGCAGAACCTGACATGATCCACGTTGTTCCCATGAGGTCCGCCATGCGTATCATCTCTGCCCAGGTTGAACATGCCCGCTATGCCCGTGACTTCGGGCAGGTCGAGGCGACGGTGAGCCTGCTGATCAAGGATATGGGCCGCCCGGTTCCCTATATCGTGCGCCTGTTTACCACCGAACCGGCACGCGGCGCCGAACCCTTGCGCAAGCGGCTGGAGGACAGTGCAAAGGCGCTGTATCTGGCGCGCTTTGCCGCGCCGGAAATGCCCTTCAGTCGCGCGGCTTAGGCTTTACCAGCCGTGCCGGGCGAATATCCTCGGCTGCCTTGAACAGCGCGAAGGTCTGGTTGACGTAGTTCACCACGCCGGAAATCTTTTCCATGTAGCCGGTCAGTTCCGGCGTGCGTTCCACCTCCACCACCTGCACCGGGCGGTCGGGGCCATCGCCCTCGAACTGCACATAAAACAGCGGCTCGCCGCGTTTCAGGATGATGTCCTTGGCCGGCTCGTGCCACTCGAACGCCCACATCAGCGGGCGCGGCCAGACATTGATCGGGAAACGCCCGCCAAAGATCGTGCCGGGCAGCGGCGTGGGGCGGTAATGCGCAAAGGATGCAAGCTGCGTCAGATAGACCATTTCATCGGCGATAAAGCAGTAGGGCAGGCTCAACTGCACCGTGGGCCGGTCGGGGTAGCGCCATTCAACCTCGGATACCAGCGTCAGCACCTCGGCCAGCTTTGAGCCGCGCACCGGGCTGGCCACCCCGGCACGGTTGATCAGATGGGCCTTGCCCTTGTCGTCGCGGCCAAAGCCGATGTGGATGTCGAACGGGCATTTCACCACGAAATAGCGGCTTTCCATCTGGATCACCGCCGGGCAGCGGCTGGCCGATTTGGCATGCGCCTTGTTGGTCTGGCGGAACATCACCCGTTCCGGCGGGTCATACAGCACCGCGCCCTTGTCCTGTGTCAGAAACCAGCCCACGGTGATCGGGCCGTTCTTTGGCCCGTCGTCCTCGCGGGTATGGGTGATGTTGATCTGCATGCCGACCCCCTGTCTTTTGCTGCCACCGTCACCTGCCGCCTGTCCCGAAGTCAACCGGTCAGCGCCGATTTCAGCGCGCGCACCCGGGAGGCATCGGTCTGGCGCATCTGCGGCGCTGCAAAGCCAAGGGCAACTGCCGCAGTGTCGGCAGCGAAAGCCGCGCTACAGGACGCATGCACCTCGGCCAGCGGCAGATGGCGCAGCGCCCCGATGGTCTCTGCCGTGATTCCAGCCCCCGGCATGACCGCAATCCGCCCCGCCGCATGGGCGAAGATACCGGCCAGCGCCGCCGCCCCCTGCGGCGCAGTCAGCGCCCCGCCGGATGTCAGAATCCGCTGAAACCCCAGTTGCACCGCAAGATCAATGGCCGCGCGGAAATCCGGCCCGCACAGATCGAAGGCCCGGTGCAGCGTCAGCCCCATGCCCCGCGCCTCGGCCACCAGTTCGGCCAGAACGGTGTGGTCCAGGGCGCGGCCACGCGTGGCCCCCAGCACCACACCGGCCAGCCCCGCCGCCCGCGCCGCGCGGATGTCGGCACGCATCACCGCCACCTCGGCAGCCGAAAAGGCAAAATCCCCCGCCCGGGGCCGGATCATTGCAAACACCGGCAGGCCACAGCCCGCAGCAGCAGCCATCAACCCCGCCGAGGGCGTCAGCCCGCCCAGTTCCAGCGCGGCACATAACTCGATCCGGTCGGCCCCGCCCGCAACAGCGGCCTCCAGCCCCGCGACCGTATCGACGCACACCTCAAGCAGCAAAGGCCTGCCCCCCTGCAATCGCCGCGCCTATCAGCCCCGGCTCCACCGTGTTGCGTGCGGGCACCAGCAGCGGGGCCGTGCCACCGCGCAGCACCCGCGCCCGCACGGCCATATCCAGTGCGGCAATCAATGCAGGCACATTCGCCAGCCCGCCACCCACCGGCACGATGGTTGCCCCCACCACGTTCAGCACCATGGCCAGCGGCCCTGCCACCAGATCCAGCCACACCGCCACCGTGCGCCCTGCGTCAGCATCGCCGGCCTGCCAGCGCGCCAGCAACGCCACCGAATCCGTGGCCTGCCCCGTCAGATGTGCATGCAGCCGCTCGATCCCGCGCGCGCCGCCCACGGTATCGACGCAACCCGCCAACCCGCAGCCGCAAACGAAATGCGGCACATCCACCCCCAGTGGCCGCGCGTTCAGCACCGGCCCGTGCCCCCATTCCCCGGCAAAGCCCCCCGCCCCCGTCACGATGCGCCCGTCGATCACCAGCCCGCCACCCACACCGGTGCCCAGAATCACGCCAAAGACATTGCGGTGCCCTGCGCCCGCGCCCTGCACCGCCTCGGCCAGCGCGAAACAATCGGCGTCATTGCCAACCCAGACCCGCAGGCCCAGCCCGGCGGCCAGTTCGGCCGCCACCACCCGCCCGTTCACCGCTGGCACATTGGCGCAGGTCAGCACGCCAGTTTCCGGATCCACCACCCCGGCGATGGAAATCGCCACCCCCCGCGCGCCGGGCGGCAAGAACCCCGCCAAGGCAGCCACAAAGGCGGGAAACTCCGCAGGCGTCGGCGTATCGCCCAGTGTGGTCAAGGCACCGCCGGCGCCAACCCGCGCCGCCTTGATCCGGCTGCCGCCTATGTCACATGCTATCAGCATTCCGCCCCCGTTTTTTCCCCGATACCACGCCCCGCAGCGCCGTCAACAAACGCGGCTTGACAGCCGCCCCCGCGCGCCGCATCACCGCCCGGCCTTGCCGGGAAGGAAACATCATGGCCGCAGCCCCAACCGCCGATGACCGCCTGATCGTGGCGCTGGATGTGCCCAATATCGTGCAGGGGCTGGAACTGGCCAGCCGGTTGGGCGATGCGGTGTCATTCTACAAGATCGGTCTGGGCATGCTGACCGGCGGCGGTTTTGCCCTGGCCAACGAGCTGAAGCAGGAACATGGCAAGCGCATCTTCCTTGACCTGAAGCTGTTTGACATCGGCGCCACGATCGAGGCTGCCGTGCGCGGCATCGCCCAGTATGACCTTGATTTCCTGACGGTGCAGGGCGACCCGCAGGTGGTGCGCGCTGCGGCCATCGGCAAGGGCGGCTCGGGGATGAAGATTCTGGCGGTAACGGTGCTGACCTCGCTGGACCGGGCCGATCTGGATGCCAACATGATCCGCGCCGGTGATCTGTCCGAGGTGGCTGTCGAGCGTGCCGCGCGAGCGCTGGCCGCCGGGGCCGATGGCGTGATCACCAGCCCGCAAGAGGCGGCGGCGATCCGCGCGCTGCCCGAGGCGCGCGGCAGGCTGATCGTGACGCCCGGCGTGCGGCCCAAGGGGGCGGTGGCGGGTGATCAGAAACGCATTGCCACCCCGGCGCAGGCCATAGGTGACGGGGCCGATCATATCGTGGTGGGCCGCCCGATCTGGCAGGCCGCCGACCCGCGCAAGGCGGCGCTGGCCGTGCTGGCCGAACTGCCGCCGCTGTGAACGGCGCTGCGGGCCTGCTTGCCCGCGACACATGAAAAAGGGCAGCCCGAAGGCTGCCCGTCACTGGTAAATTCAGAAAACCCGTCCGTCAGTTTGCCGGAGCCGGGGTTTCAGGGGCGGCGGGGGCCGCTTCGGGGGCGGGGGCCGCTTCAGGCGCGTCCGGTGCTGGTGTATCCGGCGTGATGGTCGCCTCGGGTGCCGGTGCCGCGGGGGCGGGGGCCACGGGATCTGCCGGGGCTGCATTGTTCTCGATGCTTACAGCCGGGGCGTCAGCGGGCCCGACGGCATCCGGCGTGCCTGCAAAGGCCAGCCACAACACCCCCAGCAGCACCACAACGGCGCCCAGGATGAAATAGATCGTGTTGCCCGACCCGCGCGTTCCGTCCACATGAACGGTCGTGTTGGGCTGCGGATCATTCTGCGTGCGATAGTCGCTCATGGGTCGTCTCCATTTCTGGTCAGATACCGCTACAACCCGCTGCGCATCGGTCTGGTTCCTTGCCGTGCCGCCCGCGCGCGGATTGCCGCCCGGGGCAGCACCGCATCACACTTGAGCCAAGGCCTTGTTACACACACAGCCATCGGCCCCGGCCGCAGTTTGCAGCCAGCCTGACCCACGGGGACCGCTTGCTGAGGGCGAGGCTCGCGGTTCAGCGCGAATGAGCGTGCAGCCCTTGGCCCACGCGCATCTTGCAGGCGGCGGCGAAGACACATCAGGGCAGCGATGGCGTGAGGCGCCAAAGGTTCATTGCCGTTTCAGAGGCAAAGCCCCTGCGGCAAGGCTGCGCTGCCAGCATCGGGGCATTGTGCCCTCAGTCGTTGATGTCCTTGTGCCAGATCTTCACCTGACCCTCGCGCAGGCCGAACAATTGCCGCATCACGAACCAGGCCGCCAGCGACACCAGACCAAAGACCAGAAGCAGCGCCGCCACGCCGACCGACAGGCCAAAGCCCACCAGTACCCCCGTCACCACCGCGCCCACGGCAAAGCCAAGAAAGATATAGCCCGGCAGCAGCACCTCCAGCACGCCAAGGCCAAACCCCGCCACCACCCAGACCCACCAGATGTTCAACATCATGCACGCCCTTTCAGCATCTTGAACGCATCGGCAAAGGCATCCATCGCAGATGCCGGCACGATGATCGTCTGTTTGCCGGCACCCTGGCCCACCGCCGTCAGCGCCTCTACCTGTTTCAGCGCCACCTGGTATTGCGCCGCCTCGATCCCGTTTTCCTTGATCGCATCGGCGATCACGCCCGTGGCATAGGCCTCGGCATCGGCCAGCACGCGGCGGGCCTTGGCCTCCTGCTCGGCGGCATACAATTGCGCATCGGCGTTCAGCTCGACCGACCGCTTCGCGCCCTCGGCCTCTGTCACCTGCGCGCGCCGTGCCCGTTCGGCGTTCAGTTGCTGCAACATCGCCGCCCGCGTCGCCTCATCCAGATTCACATCCAGCAGTTCGGCCCGCGTCACCTCGATGCCCCAGTCATCGACCATGGCGCGCACCTGTTCGCGGATGTTGCTGGTCAGGCCATTGCGGTTGGACTGCACCTGATCCAGTTCCATCTTGCCGATCTCGCTGCGCACGATCCCCGCCACCGTGGTGGCAATCGCGGCATCCACATCGCGGATGCGGTAGACGGTCTTTTCCGGCTCGGTGATGCGGTAGAACACCGACGTCTCCACCTTGACCAGCACGTTGTCGGTGGTGATGGCATCCTGCTGCGCCGTGGGCAACTGCCGCTCCAGAATCGAGATCTTGTGCGCGATCCGGTCAAGGAAGGGCACGACAAAGTTGATCCCCGGCCCCAGCACCGACCGCAGCCGGCCAAAGCGTTCGACCACATGCTTTTCCGATTGCGGCACGATGCGCACACCCAGAAAGATGCAGATGATGATGAAGACAGCGATGGCCAAGAACACCGCGTTGCTGCCCAGAAATTCGGCCGGATCCATGGTTTCGCTCCTGCATCGCTTGCGCCCGGATCAGCGGGCTTTCGACGCAATCCTTGCGCTGAACGGCGCGCAACCGCAAGTGTCCCGCGACATGTCCCGGCACCAAGCGCGCGGTGGACAGCCCCTGCCACGGGGCGCATAATTGCCCCATGCCCGCCCTTTGCCGCGATTGCCTGACACCGTTCGATACCGGCGCGCGCTGCCCCGCCTGCCGGTCGCCGCGCGTTGCTGCGCATCCAGAGCTTGATGCCCTGTCCATCGCGCATATGGATTGCGACGCGTTCTATGCCGCGGTGGAAAAGCGCGATGACCCGGCGCTGCGCGACCGGCCGGTGATCGTGGGCGGTGGCACGCGGGGGGTGGTTTCCACCTGCTGCTACATCGCGCGAGTTTCTGGTGTGCGTTCGGCCATGCCGATGTTTCAGGCGCTGAAACTGTGCCCCGAGGCGGTGGTGGTGAAGCCGCGCTTTGCCGCCTATGTCGAGGCGTCACGCCAGATCAAGGCCTTGATGGAGGCGCTGACCCCGGCAATCGAGCCCTTGTCGTTGGACGAGGCGTTTCTTGACCTGACCGGCACCGCGCGCCTGCACGGTGCGCCGCCCGCGCTGCTGCTGGCCCGTCTGGTGCGCCAAATCGAGCATCAGGTGGGTATTTCAGCCTCCATTGGCCTCAGCCACAACAAGTTTCTGGCCAAGATCGCGTCAGACCTTGACAAGCCGCGCGGGTTTTCGGTGATCGGGCGGGCCGAAACCGAAGCGTTCCTGCGCAGCAAACCCGTGCGGATCATCTGGGGCGTGGGCACCGCCACCCAGACCGCGCTGGAACAGGCGGGCATCCGCACGATCACCGATCTGTTGCGCTGGGACAGGGCCGATCTGACCGCGCGGTTCGGATCCACTGGCGAGCGGCTGTGGCACCTTGCGCGCGGGCAGGACAACCGCCGCATCTCGCCCGACCACGCGCTGAAATCCATCTCGAAGGAAACCACCTTCAACGAGGATACGGGCGATGCCAGCCTGCTGGATGGCCATCTGTGGCGGTTGGCCGAACAGGTGGCCGACCGCGCCAAGGCCAAGGATATGGCGGGACGCACCGTGACGCTGAAGCTGAAACGCAGCAATTTCGCGCTGGTCAGCCGCCGCCACAGCCTGCCCGAGCCGACCCAGACCGCCGACCGCATCTACCGCGAGGCGCGCGCGCTGATGGATGCCTTGCGCGACCCGGGGCCGTTCCGGCTGATCGGGGTGGGGATATCCGACCTCAGCCCGGCGGGCGAGGCCGACAGGATCGGCGATCTGCTGGACCCGGGGGCGGCGAAACGGTCGGCGGCAGAACGCGCGACAGACCGGATACGCGAGAAGTTCGGCAAGGATGCGATCATCAAGGGGCGGGCGTTGCGCTGATCGCCACGGTCGGCTTCGGGGGTTTCACACTCTGTCGCTGACTGGTTCCTGAACTACCGACCACCCCCGCAGGATACTTGGGTCAGGAAAGGGACAAACCGCTGAAGCTACTCTGCCGCCAGCGGCATTGCCCGCCGCCCGATCCGGGTGATCTCGGCCACCACCCCGGTCATCAGCCGCTGGAAGGCGCGGAAATCGGCGGATGGTTCCACCCTCGCCTCATTCATATACAGCGCGCGGTCAATCTCGACCTGTACCACATGATGCCCGCGTGACGGGCGGCCATAGGCCTGCGCGATATAGGCGCCGGCGAAGGGGGCGTTGCGCACCACGCGCAGGCCCGCCGCCTGAAACGCCGCCTCGATCTGTTCCACCACGTCGCGCCCTGCCGCCGCGCCGAAACGGTCGCCCAGCACCACATCGGGGCGGGGCTGGCCGGGGCGGGCATGCGCCTCGATCGCCTCATGCGGCATCGAATGGCAATCGACCAGCACGGCCTGGCCAAAGACCATGTGGCTGTCGTGCATCAGTTCGCGCAGGGCGGCATGATAGGGGTGCCACAGCCGGGCAATCCGCGCCTCGGCCTCGATCAGGTTCAGCTTGCCGCGGTAGATCGGGCGGCCATTCGCCACCACGCGGGGGATGACGCCTAGGCCCGAGTTCACGCGCGGATTGTGCGGCGCGCGCGTGATGCCGTCGATCAGCGCGGGGTCAAGCTCATCCGACGCGCGGTTCAGGTCGATATAGGCGCGCGGCGCACGGGCGGCGATCAGTGGCGCACCGCAGGCCGGGGCAGAGGCAAACAGCTGATCGACAAAGGCATCTTCCGATGACCGGATCTCATGCGCGTCCAGCAGGCTGCGGGCCAGAAAAGCTGCCGGGTAATCGCGCCCGCTGTGCGGTGACGAAAAGATCACCGGCGTTTCGCGGCGGTGCGGGGCGAACAGGTCATAGGGCGCAGCGGTCATCGGGCCTCCATCACCCGCAGGTATAGCCGCTTTTTTTAGCGCGCCAAAACCCCTTGAACAGGCTGGCGACTCTATTTATAGACACGGCCAGCCGACGCGGTTCCACCCGCGTCCTTTTTGTTGGGGCCCGCCCCGATGATACCGGGTGGAAAGGCAAGGCCAGCGTGGGCGGTTAGCTCAGCGGTAGAGCACTACGTTGACATCGTAGTGGTCACTGGTTCGATCCCAGTACCGCCCACCATGTCACCGCCCCTTCGGGGGCTTATGTTTTTTCAAGGCGCACGCGCGCCGCGAATGGGAGAAAAGAGATGAAGGTTGCGAACTCGCTCCGCTCGCTCAAGCTGCGCCACCGCGACTGCCAGGTCGTGCGCCGCAAGGGCCGGGTCTATGTGATCAACAAGACCCAGAAGCGTTACAAGGCCCGTCAGGGCTGAGGCGTTTCGGATAGCGTTGAACGGGCCGCCGGGGGCAACCTTGGGCGGCTTTTTCATGTTCACGCCGAAATTGGCTTGCTGCCGCTGCGCTTGCCCCTTTCTTGCGGTCGGTCCCGCTGCGCGACGCGAAGAAGGTCGTCAGGCGTGATGGGCGGTGCAGGTGCGCGCTATTGCAACGGCACCAGCGCCGCAACCGGCACCCAGCCCAGCGCCGCGCCATCCTTGGCCACCCGCGCCCAGCCATCCGCCTCTTCGATCCGGTGGACGCCAAAGAACACGCCCGCGTCGATCACCATCACCTGCGCGCCGCCCGGCCCGTCGGCCACCGGAGTGCCACCCGCGACCACATGAGTCAGCGTGGCAGGGAAGCGTTCCGCCTGCGCGCCACCCAGAACCGCCACGCGGGCACCAAGGGCAAAATCGCTGCCCTTGATCGACATCTGCGGCACCTGCCGGAAACCAAAGGCGGTGCTGGAAAATTCCGGCACCATCTGGTCGATATAGCCTGCCAGTTCCGTCACTTCGATGGTCGCATTGCCATTGGTATCCCCCGCGTCCAGCGCATCCAGCAAGGCATAGGTCAGCACGCCATGGCCCTTGTAGCCCTCCAGCGCCGGGGCATCGTCGGTTGATGCTGACAGGATGGTGCGGCCCATTGCGCGCGTCAGCCGCTCCACCGCCGCCGATTGCGCCATGGCGGCATCGACCGACCGGGTATCGGTCAGCGACCCGCTTTCGCAGGTGTCATATATCATCACCGATTTGCGCGCCTTCACCCGCGCCGCCCATTCCTGCCAGCGATCCTGATTGATGCCGCCCGTGACAATCGGGTTGTCGCCCACAAAGCGGAAATCCTGCGGGATGAAGTAATACTTGCCCTCCACCGTCTTGCCATGCCCGGCAAGGAAGAACAGGAACACGTCCTGCGGCTTCACCTGTTCGCCCATGGCGGTAAAGGCCGCGTCCAGATTGGCCTCTGTCACTTCGGCATCCAGCAATGTCACCACGTTGACGCCGGAAAACAGCCCCTCGCCGGCCTTTTGCAGCGCCGCGGCCAGCGCCTTGGCATCGGCGGCGGCGTAGTTCAGCTTCAGCCGCCCGTCGGCATAGTCATTCACCCCCACTGACAAGACATGCAGCGTGGGGGGCACGAGGCTGGCCACGCCATCCCATGTCACGGTCAGCGTCTGCGGGGCCGAGGCCAGCAGGCCGGCGGCGTTGTAGGCGACAATCTCGATCACGTTCTGCCCGGGTTCCAGCGCCACGCGGGTGCGCACCACCGGGCCCTCAGGGCTGTCCTCCATCGCTTCGGCGGCGCGGGTCTGCACATCCACCGTCAGGCCGTTCACCCGCCACTCCACGCGGCCCACGCCGCCGCCCTCGTCCACCAGTTCGGCGCTGACCTCGATCACCTCGTCCACCGCGCGCGCGCCTTCCAGCGGCAGCGAAAACCTGGTGCGCGGCGCAGGCCCGGTTTGCAGGATCAGGCCCAGGTTCAGGCCCCGCGCCGCCTCGGCCACCAATCCCTCGGGGTCGCCCGCCAGTTTGGCCTGCACCAGATCGGGGCGATACAGCGCCTGATACACCTGATCCACCGAGAATGCCCGCAGGCCCGATGACACCGACACCAGCCGCGCACCGTTCGCAGATGCGGCAAAAAACCCTTCGGGCGTCAGCATCAGCCATTCGCCATCGGGCGTGGCCAGAAACTGCACCAGCAATTCGCCCGTCGCCAGATCATAGGCGCGGTGCAGGCCCACGCCCTCGGATTCCACGGCCATGCGCCCCTCGGCCAGCGTCACCGCCCCGATTCCCCCGCCCGGCAGCCGTTCCAGCGCCGCGGCATAGGGGCTGACCGGCAGTTCGCCGCCCAGCGCGATGATCCGGTCCAGCGCCTGCTGGCGTTCGTCGGGCGTCGGTTCGCGGGCGGTCAGGGTGCCCAGATCAATCCGCACCGCCTGCGTATCATCCAGCGCATCAAACAGCGTCAGGATGTCGCCCTGCGCATCCGACATCTGCTCGCTGCTGATCGAGGTGCCCAGCGGCACCGCGCCGGTCAGTCGCCCTTCGGCCAGATCCCAGGCCCAGAGTTTGCTTGCGCCGTCGGACACATAAAACCCGGTCCCCTGCGGCCGGGTGAAATTCGGAAAGCCTTCGACCAGCGGCTCTCCGAAGGCCCCGGTCATCTTGCCCTGCACCGGGTCATATTCGACGATCGCATAGCCTTCGGCCCCGATCAGCACCAGCCGCCCGGTGCCGGGCACAAAGGCCAGCCGGTCAACCGAGAACATGTAGCGCGCGATGCCATCGCCCGGGTCTTCGCGGCTGAGGGTCTGGGTAAAGGTCACATCCCCCGTCGCCGTGTCACGGGTTTCCAGCACTACCGAGAAATCCTCATCCCGCAGCCCGGCATAGGCCAGCGTGCGGCCATCGTCGGAAATGTCGATGCTCAGCAGCATGGTGATGCCCTTGGTCACGGTCAGGCTGCGGCGGCCATCTTCGGTCGTGATCTCGATCTGGTTCACCTCGGCGTAGAATCCATCCGGCTGCTGTTCCAGCGCCGAGCGCACCACGGCCAGCACGCCATCCGGGCCCAGCGCCATGTTGGTCACGGCCCCGTTGTAGGGGCCGCCGCCAAACTCCAGCGGCGGGCCTTCGGGCTGGTCGGCCAGTGGGGTGCCATCCAGCCCGAACCGGGCCAGACCGCCGCGAATCGTGCCCGCGTCCAGCGCGGCACTGTCACCGGCAAAGCGGATCTTCTGCGCGGGATAGACAATCGCGGGCCCGGCCTGCCCGTCGGCCAGCGCCCAGCGGCGGATCAACGCCCCGTCGGTCGTGGCAAGTGATGCACCGTCAGGCGACAGCGCCATGTCCAGCACCGCGCCTTCATGCGGGCGGATGCGGTGCAGCACGATGCCCGTCTCGGCGTCGATCAGCACCAGATGCCCGGTGGTCGTGCCCGCCGACAGCAGGCCCGACCCCGGCAGCATCACGGCTTGCGTCACCTCGGGCAGCGCGATCTTGCGGATCAGCCGGTGGCTGGCCATGTCCCACAGCGCCACCTCGCCCAGCGCGCCGTTGTTCAGCACCGTCACCATCACCCGCGCATCGGCGCTGATATGCAGCGAATGCATCGAGACGATATCCTGCGCAAAATACCAGTGCGGGGCGGATGGCACCAGATCATAGCGCGGCGCGCGGCCTTGCAGGCTGGCGGCCAGATCGGCCAGCGGCAGGTTCAGCCGGGTGGCGGGGTCGGTGGCATCGGGTGCGATGATGCCCCAAAGGTCGCCCGTTTGCACCGGCACCACCCCGCCGTCATGCCGCCAGAAATCCTGAAACTGCGGGTCGGCGGCGAAGGCCCCGTCCGGCGTGATGAAGCCGCGCAATTCGCCCACCTGCACGCCCGCTATGCCATCGGCAAAGCTGTAGGCCTGATCGAACTGCGGCGCGATCTTCCACCGCCCCACGCGGTCCACATAGCCCCAAAGGCCGCCCGCATCCTGCGCGGGTGCCACGCCTTCGGCAAATTCGCGGGCGGCGGGAAACCGGGGGTCGATCTCATAGCTGCCATAGGGCCCGGTATAGCCCCACAGGTCGCCGTCGCGCACCGCCGCCAGCCCTTCGGCCATGCGCCGCGCCTCGTCATATTCCGCCACGCCGCCGATCATCACGCCATATTCGCAGTCGAGAAAGCCCCGCTTGTCGCCCGCCACGGCCACGGCAAAACCCTCGGACGGGCCAAAGATGCGGTCAATGCCCTCGGGCTGGTGCAGGGCTGGCTCGACTCCCCGGTTTTCCAGCACAGGAATGCCGCCCGCCGTGCCAGTGATGCAGGTGCCCGCATTGCCCGCCAGCGTGTCGATGGCCAAGGGCACATCCTGCGCCGACCCGTCGCGGTTCAGCGCATACCATTGGCCCTGCCAGCGCACCGGCGTGATTTCGGCGGGCGTGCCGATCGCCTCGAACTCCACGGGAATCACCACCTGCCCGGCCAGATCAACCGCGCCCCACAACCCGCGCTGCTGCACGGCAAAGCGCCCGTCACCCGCCGCCCCCACCGCCTGAAACGATGGCGGCACGATCCACTGGCCAGCCGGCCCCATCAGCCCCCAGAGCCCGCCCTGTTGCAGCGGCACCACCCCGCGATGTGCCGAACCGGCATCGTCAAACGCCGGTTCCACCACCCAGCGAAAGGCATTCTCGGCCTGTGCCATGTGCGGCAACAGGGTTGCCATCAGGGCAAGGGCAGGGCGCAGCGCGCGGAAAGGCATGTAAAGCACGGTGTTTCCGTTCGGAAAAAGGCGGTATGAACAGCGACAGTCTGCGCAAAGCCGGGGCGGCGCGCAACTGACAAGCGGCGTCACCCTGCTTGGCGCGCAAAGCGTCCGGCTTGCGCCGATGCGCGCGCCATCTTACCCATTTGCTGCCAGAGGAGCGCCGCATGCACCCCAACCCTGCCTTCCGCCAGACCGCAACGGCCGAGGCCATCGCCATGGCCCGCGCCCGCAGTTTCGGCATCCTCAGCGTGAATGGCCCGGATGGCCCGCTGGCCGCGCATATCCCCTTCGATCTGGCGGCGGATGGCGGTCTTGCTTTGCTGCATCTGGCGCGGTCAAACCCCATTGCCCGCGCCGTCCTGCCCTCGCCCGCCCTGCTGGCGGTATCGGGCCCCGATGCCTATGTCTCGCCCGACTGGTATGGCGCGGATGATCAGGTGCCAACGTGGAACTACACCGCCGTGCATCTGCGCGGGGTGCTTGAACCGCTTGGGCCCGAGGCGCTGCTGCCGCATCTTGATGCGGTGTCGGCGCATATGGAGGGGCAACTGGCCCCGAAAGCCCCCTGGACCACCGCCAAGATGACCCAAAGCGCGATGGAGCGGCTGATGCGCATGATACTTCCGTTCCGGCTGGTGATCCGCGGCATCGACAGCACGGTAAAGCTGAACCAGAACAAGACCCACGCGCAGCGTGCAGGTGCTGCGGCGGGTATCGCGGCCAGCCCCATCGGGCTGGATGCCGCCGGGATTGCGGCGCTGATGCAGAGGGAATGATTTACAGAACGCCGCTGGCCCCCTAGAATCACCGCAACCCTGACCGGAGGTTGCCATGCCCCTGCCACTTGCCCCCATCGCCGTTTTCGCCCTGCGCACGGGCGTCGCCGCCGCTGCCGTCTGGGCGGTGCGCACCGCCTGGGCCGCTCGGCAAACCCCGGGGCGCACCGACCAGCGGGCCGAGGATGCGCTGGATGCGATGGATGAAGGGCTGGCGCTGCACCGCCCCGCCGACCGCCGCACCGATGACGAAAGCCAGACCAACGCCGCCGCCCGTTTCCGCCGCACGATCCGCTGGGGCAAACGCGGGGTCGAGGTGGATGCCGCCCTGCTGGGCCGCCTGCGCATCAGGCGCGTCTGATGCGGCTGTTCCACTCGCCGACCTCGCCCTATGTCCGCAAGGTCATGGTTCTGCTGCATGAAACCGGCATGCTTGATCGTGTTGCGCTGATCGCCGCCACCGGCACGCCGGTTGACCCAGGCTCGATGCCTCTGGCGCAGAACCCTTTGGGCAAGATCCCCGCGCTGGAGCGTGACGATGGCCCCGCGCTCTATGACAGCCGGGTGATCTGCCGCTATCTGGATGCGCAGGCAGGCAACCGGATGTATCCGCCCGCCCCCCGCCTGTGGGACACGCTGACGCTGGAGGCGACAGGCGACGGCATCACCGATGCAGCCATCCTGATGGTTTACGAATCGCGGGTGCGGCCCGAGGAAAAGCGGTTTGACCCCTGGGTCGAGGGGCAATGGGCCAAGATCGACCGCGCGCTGGACGCGTTGGAAAGCCGCTGGATCAGCCATCTGAACGGCGCGGCCGACATCGGCCATGTCAGCATCGGCTGCGCGCTGGGCTATCTGGATTTCCGCCACGCCGGGCGCGACTGGCGCGCAGGCCGCCCCGATCTTGCGGCATGGGAGGCGGGATTTGCCGCGCGCCTGTCGATGCAGGCCACCCTGCCGCCAGCCTGAGCCGCCGCAAGACTGACCCGCCTCAGAAACGGTAGCTGACACCGATGTTCAGCGCATTGGTGATGATCTCGGTGGATAGCGTGCCGCCCGAATCAAGATCGGCCTTGTGGCGCGACCATGTGCCCTTCCATTCGCCGAACAACGCCCAGTTGCCGTTCAGCGGCAGCGACGCGCCGGCCACCAGTTGCAGCGCAGGGCCTGTCACCTGGTAGCCATAGGTCAGCACCTGCCCCACGGGCTCTACCTCCACATGCGGCACGGCAATGCCGAGGCCTGCCCCGACATAGGGCGTAAGCCGTCCGCCCTGCCAGCGCCGCCAGACGTTCAGCGTCACCAGATTGAGACCGTCGGTAAATTCCAGCTTCTCGTATCCATGCGACAGCGGATCACGGGCATAGACCTTGGCATGGTTGAATTCCACACCGTAACCAAACCGCGCATTCCGCCACCAAGTGGCACGCAATCCGTAATAGGGCGGCATCGCGAACGAATCGCCCTGCCACTGCACGAAATCATTTCCGAGGGTGGGGTGACGGATGGTGCTGTGCGGCGCGGTCTGCACCCCGCCATAAAGCGAAAGCTCGATCTCGGCCCGCGCCGTGCCGGCCCACAGTGCCGCCGCCATGGCCACCGCTGCCGCAAGACCGCGCAATGACGCGGCCCTGATCCGCCGCAACACGCGCAGGCCATGGCCGCGCAGCACCAAGGCCCGTGCCGCGATCCGGGCGCGCAGCCGATGGTCGCGGCGCAGAACGCGGTCGGCGCCCCAGCCCAGCAGGCCACCCGCCAGAACCTGCCAGATGTTGTGCGCCCCGGCCTCGATCCGCGATCCGCCCACATAGGCCGCCGCGATCACCACCACCGCCTTTGCCCCCGGGCTGGCGGCTATGCAGTCATGGACCAGCGCGCTGGCGCCAAAGGCCGCAGCCGCCGTGTGGCCCGACGGAAAACCCTCGGTCCCGCCCGAAGGCCTGCGGTTGATCGGCGCGTCACCAAGGCCGTGCTTCGTGCCGTGCAGCACTGTCATCATTGTGACGAACCGGGCGAAATATTCGGGTCCGCTGCGATTCAGCGCGGCGCATCCCCAGGCGATCAGCGGCAAAGCCACCTGGATCCGGTCGCCATAGCGGCGCGCCGTGGGTTCGCAAAACAACACAGCCAGGGCCAGTGCCGCAAGCACCAGTTGCACCCGACCGACCCCGCGCAGCATTGTCCCCAGCATCGGATCCCCATCCTTCCGGCGAGGCAAGCGTAATGGGCGCTGATGACAGATATACCACAGATTGACGACATTCGCGCGGCAATGCCGCGAGCCGCAGCGGATGCGACACAATTGCAGGGGCTTGGCGGGGCCTGCGCCCGAATGTCCGCTGGACGCAGCGCGGCACGGCGGTTAAAACCGGCCCCGGTAGGGCTGCGGGAAACCGCGGCCCCTCAATGGTATGGGCCTGCCACCCCGGGCCTGAAAGGGAGAAATTCTCGTGTCCCACGCTGACGATCACGCAGGCACCCGCAGGGATTTCCTGTATTACGCCACGGCCGGGGCCGGGGCTGTCGCCACAGGCGCAGCCGTCTGGCCGCTGGTCAACCAGATGAACCCCTCGGCCGATGTGCAGGCCCTGTCGTCGATCTTTGTCGATGTGTCGGGCGTCGAGGTCGGCACGCAGCTGACGGTGAAATGGCTGGGCAAGCCCGTGTTCATCCGCCGCCGCACCCCCGAAGAAATCGAGGCCGCCCGCAACACGCCGCTGGCCGACCTGCCCGATCAGGGCGCCGAAAACGCCAATGCCGCGCAGGGCGCCGATGCGTCGGACGTGAACCGCGCGCTGGACGAGGCTGGCGAATGGCTGGTGATGATGGGGGTCTGCACCCATCTGGGCTGCGTGCCGCTGGGCGATGGCGCGGGCGATTTCGGCGGCTGGTTCTGCCCCTGCCACGGCTCGCATTACGACACGTCGGGCCGCATCCGCCGCGGGCCGGCGCCCACCAACCTGCCGGTGCCGGTTGCGGCGTTCACCGACGAAACCACCATCAAGCTCGGGTAAGGATAGATCATGGCCGGAATTCCCCACGACCATTACGAGCCGAAGTCGGGCGGCGAGAAGTGGCTTTATTCGCGCCTGCCGATCGTCGGACTGGCGTATGACACCATCATGTTCCCCACCCCCAAGAACCTGAATTTCATGTGGATCTGGGGCATCGTGCTGACATTCTGCCTGGCGCTGCAGATTGTCACCGGCATCGTGCTGGTCATGCATTACACGCCGCATGTCGATTACGCCTTTGCGTCGGTCGAACACATCATGCGCAACGTGAACGGCGGGCACATGATCCGCTATCTGCATGCCAACGGCGCGTCGCTGTTCTTTATCGCCGTGTATCTGCACATCTTCCGCGGTCTTTACTACGGCAGCTACAAGGCCCCGCGTGAGGTGACGTGGATCATCGGCATGCTGATCTATCTGGCGATGATGGCCACCGCCTTCATGGGCTATGTGCTGCCCTGGGGCCAGATGTCGTTCTGGGGGGCCACCGTGATCACCGGCCTGTTCGGCGCTATCCCCGGCATTGGCGAATCGCTGCAAACCTGGCTGCTGGGCGGGCCTGCGGTGGATAACGCCACGCTGAACCGGTTCTTCAGCCTGCATTACCTGCTGCCCTTCGTCATCGCGGCGCTGGTCGCGGTGCATATCTGGGCCTTCCACACCACCGGCAACAACAACCCCACCGGGGTTGAGGTGCGCCGCACGTCCAAGGAAGAGGCGGCCAAGGATACCGTGCCCTTCTGGCCCTATTATGTGATGAAGGATCTGTTCGCGCTGGCGGTCATTCTGGCGGTGTTTTTCGCCATCGTCGGCTTCATGCCCAACTACCTGGGCCACCCCGACAACTATATCGAGGCAAACCCGCTTTCGACGCCCGCCCATATCGTGCCGGAATGGTACTTCCTGCCGTTCTACGCCATCCTGCGGGCCTTCACCGCTGATGTCTGGCTGGTGCAGCTGACACAGTTCGTCACCTTCGGCATTGTCGATGCCAAGTTCTTTGGCGTGCTGGCAATGTTTGGCGCCATCGCCGTAATGGCGCTGACGCCCTGGCTTGACACATCCTCGGTGCGTTCGGGCCGTTACCGCCCGATGTTCAAATGGTGGTTTGCGCTGCTGTGCGTCGATTTCGTGGTGCTGACCTGGGTGGGGGCGCAACCGGCCGAGTTCCCCTATGACTGGATCTCGCTGATCGCCTCGGCCTATTGGTTCGCCTATTTCCTGATCATCCTTCCGCTGCTGGGTGTGATCGAAAAACCGCTGGCCACCCCCGCGACCATCGAAGACGACTTCAACAGCCACTACGCCAAACCGGCCGAGTGAGAGAAAAGGAACAGATCGCCATGATCCGTAACATCGCACTCAGCGCCATTGCCGCCCTCGTCCTGTCCACCGGTGGCCTGCTTGCCGCCGGGGCCGACGGGCATATCGAGGATGTGGACTTCAGCTTTGAAGGCCCGTTCGGCGCCTATGACCAGAACCAGCTTCAGCGCGGCTTGCAGGTTTACACCGAAGTCTGTTCGGCCTGTCACGGGCTGAAACAGGTGCCGATCCGCACCCTGTCGGACGAGGGCGGGCCGCACATGCCCGAAGACCAGATCCGCGCCTATGCCACACAGTTCGGCATCACCGACCCCGAAACGGGCGAAGACCGCGACCGCGTGCCTTCTGACCACTTCCCCGAATCGGGGCTGGAAAATGCGCCCGACCTCAGCCTGATGGCCAAGGCGCGGGCCGGGTTCCACGGCCCTTATGGCACCGGCATCAGCCAGCTGTTCAACGGGATCGGCGGACCGGAATACATCGTGTCGGTACTGACCGGCTACACCGGCGAGGAAAAGGAAGAGGCGGGCGTGATCCTTTACGCCAACACCGCCTTCCCCGGCGGCTGGATCGCCATGGGCCCGCCGCTGGCTGACGGGCTGGTGGAATATGCCGATGGCCATTCCAATGACATGCACCACCTGGCCGAGGACGTGACCGCCTTTCTGATGTGGACGGCGGAACCGAAAATGATGGCGCGCAAACAGGCGGGGCTGACGGCGGTGATCTTTCTCACGCTGCTGTCGGTGCTGCTGTATCTGACGAACAAGCGCATCTGGGCGAATGTCAAAGGCAAGAAGAAACACGCCTGACGCGTCGCTGTGACCTGACACCGAAACCCGCCCCGCAACGGGCGGGTTTTTTCATGGGCGCTATCCCAGATAGTCGCGCAGCGCCTGCGGGGGACGCGCGAACAGATCAGCGGTCGCCACTGGCGTTGCGGCCACGCCATCTGCCACCAGCACCACCTGCCCGGCGAACCGCCGCGCATCCTGCGGGTCATGCGTCACCATCAGCACGGTTGCCCCGGTTTCGACGGCAATTTCGCCCACCAGCGCCAGCATGTCGGCCTTCAGCGCCGGGCCAAGGGCGGCAAACGGCTCGTCCAGCAGCAGCAGGGGCCGGGCGCGCAACAAGGCGCGCGCCAGCGCCGCCCGACCCAGCTGCCCGCCCGAAAGCTGCGCCGGGCGGCGGTTGTGCAGCCCGCCAAGCCCCACACGGTCAAGCGCCGCCGCAACCCGCCGGTGATCCGCCGCCCCCAGCCGCAGGCGGGGTGAGATGCCAAGGCCAAGGTTCTGCGCCAGCGTCAGATGCGGAAACAGGTTTTGGTCCTGAAACAGGATGCTGACCGGGCGCTGGCCCGGCGGCAGCGGGCCAAGGTCGCTGCCATTCCACAGGATGCGCCCCGCGGCCGGGGCCAGAAACCCGGCAATCGCCATCAGCAGCGTCGATTTTCCCGCGCCCGACGGCCCCATCACCGCTATCAGCGCCCCCGGTTCCGCCGCCCAGTCCGCCGTCAGCCGGAACGCGCCCTGCGCCAGCACCACCCGTTCAAGCTGCAACACCGCGCCGCCCCCCAAGATCAAACAGCGCAAACAGCGCAAAACTCAGCCCCACCAGCAGCAGCGCCGCCGCCGCGGCCTCGGTCATGCGGTAGGCCCCCATCAACTGCTGCACGATCAGCGGCAGCGTGGCCGCAGAATCACCGGCGAAAAGCACGATCACCCCCAGATCACCCATCGACAGCGCCGCCGTCACCCCCAGCGCGAACCCCAGCGGGCGGCGCAGGCGTGGCAGCACCAGCCAGCGCAGCCGCGCCCAGCCGCGCAGATCAAGCGCCGCCGCCAGCCGCCCGAAACCGGCCTCAAGTCCCTGCGCCTCGGGCAACAGGATGCGGTAGGCAAAGGGCAGCGCCAGCGTGGCATTCACCAGCACAGTCACGGGCAGGGCCAGTGATTCAGGCCGCAGGAACGGATGCACCGCCAGAAACAGCCCGGTGCCCAGCACCAAAGATGACGCGGCCAGCGGCAGCATCGCCACCAGCCCGAACCAGCGCGCGCCCCGGGCCACCGCCAGCGCCAGCACCAGCGCCGCCCCCACCGACAGCAGGCAAGACGCCAGCGCAATCACCACCGACCGCCCCGCCGCAGGCCAGACCACGGGCGGCAGATCGGCCAACCCCGGCACCCCGCGCAAACCCACCATCACCAGCGGCAACGCCACGAATCCCGCCGCCAGCGCAATCGCCAGCCCGTCAACCCAGCGCCGCCAGCCACCGGCCGCAAAGGGCGCCGCCGCTCGGTCCAGCCCTGCACCGAAGCCCGCAGGCAGCGCGAAAACAGCGGCCAATCCCACCGCCAGCGCACAAAGCGCGAATTGCACCAGCGCCAGCAGCGCGGCGCGGCTAAGGTCGAAATCAAACCGCAGCGCCTGATAGATCGCCAGTTCCACTGTCGTGGCCCCGGGCCCGCCGCCCAGCGTCAAGGCCACGGCAAAGCTCATCAGGCAGATCACAAAGATCACCACCGCCGCCCCGGGCAGCACGGCGCGCAGCATCGGCCGCTCCAGATGCCGGGCCACATCACCGGGTGCAAAGTCCAAAGCGGCGGCCAGACGGAACCGCTCGGCCGGGATCGCCTGCCAGCCGTGCAGCACAAGCCGCACCGCCAGCGGCATGTTGAAGAACACATGGGCCAGCACCACGCCATGCAGGCCGTAAATGCTGACCGGCGGCAGGCCCGCCCAGCCCAGAGCGGAGTTCAGCACACCCGCCCGCCCGAACACCGCCAGCAAGCCCAGCACCGCCACGATCACCGGCAACAGAAACGGCGCACCCAGCAGCGCGATCAGCGCCCCTCGCCCGGCAAAGCGCCGCCGCGCCAGCGCACGCGCCACCGGCACCGCCAGCGCCACCGAAAACAGCGCCGACAGCGCCGCCTGCATCAGGGTGAACCGCACCGCCGCCCAATCAGCCGGGCCAAGGGCAAAGCCCCCTGCCCCTGCCCCGGCCCGCCATCCCACCAGCGCCAGCGTGCCAAAGGTCAGCGCCAGCAGAATGGCGGCAATGGCTAACGCGCCAATGCGGCCTGCCATTCGTCCAGCGCCTCCTGCCGAATGGCCTGCGCCTCGGCATCGGGGATCAGCCAGCTTGTTTCCGGGGTGATCAGCGTGCCAAACCCTTCGGGCAGACCGGCAGAGGGGGTTTTCGCCGGATACATCCAGTTGGTCGTGGGCAACACAGCCTGCGCCGCATCCGATGTCAGAAACGCCAGGAACGCATCGGCCAGTGCCGGCTGATCGGTGGCGGCCAGTTTGCCCACCACCTCGATTTGAAGGTAATGCCCCTCGGCAAACAGCGCCGCCGCCTTGGTGTCATCGCTTTCGGCGATCAGGTGGTAGGCGGGCGATGTGGTGTAGCTGAGCACCATATCCGCCTCTCCCTCCAGAAACAGGCCATAAGCCTCGGACCAGCCGGGGGAAACGGTGACGATATTGTCGGCCAGCCCTTCCCAGATGCCCGCCGCCTCTGGCCCGTAAGCCGCCTTGACCCACATCAGCAGCCCCAGCCCGGGGGTCGATGAACGGGGGTCTTGTATCACGATCTTCAGATCCGATGCCGCCAGCTCTTCGAACGAGGCGGGCGGTGTGGCGAGTTTGGTCTTGTCATGCACAAAGGCAAACCAGCCCCAGTCGAACGGCACGAAATTGGCATCCTGCCACGGCAGCGGCAGGTCGAAACTGCCGGTCTGGCCGTGCGGGGCAAAAAGGCCCGTGGCATTGGCGGCGGCAGTCAGGTTGGTATCCAGCCCCAGCACCACATCGACATCGGTATTGGCGCCCTCCAGTTGCAGGCGGGCCAGCAATGCCGCCCCGTCACCCCCGGCGACAAAGCGCAGGTCGCAGGCGCAGGTTTCCTCGAACGCCGCCTTGATGGCCGGGCCGGGGCCCCAGTCGGGGACGAAACTGTCATAGGTCAGCACCGTCAACACGGGCTTTTCCTGCGCAGGGGTTTCTTGGGCAAGGGATTCTGTGGCCAGCAGGGCCAGAACAGAAATTCCCGCAGCAAGCATCGGATAATTCATCGCATCCTCTTTCTCACATCGCGGGCGGAGACGGGGATGGAGCCATTCCAACACCTTCCCTCCGCCGGTCTTAACCGGGTCAGGTTCGACGGGTCCGCTTTCGCATCTCAGCCCTGTGGGCACCCCGAGGTGTTGCTAAAACTAACGTGGCCTGCGGGGGGTGCAAGCCCCAAATGTGCAGCCCCTGCCGGTTGAAATCACGCGGCCACTTCGGCGCGGGGCTGATGCGGGCGCAAAATCGGGTTTATCCGCCGCCACCTTTGCCCTAGGACTGGGCGCGCAATCAGGGATGCCCGCCATGAGCTTCAACACCTTCGGCCATTTGTTCCGCGTCACCACATGGGGCGAAAGCCATGGCCCGGCGCTGGGGGCCACGGTTGACGGCTGCCCGCCCGGCGTGCCGGTGACGGTGGATGCGTTGCAGGTCTGGCTGGACAAGCGCAAGCCGGGGCAGAACAAATACACCACCCAACGGCGCGAGGATGACGCGGTGCGCATCCTGTCGGGGGTGTTCGAGGGCGTCAGCACCGGCACGCCGATCCAACTGATGATCGAAAACACTGACCAGCGGTCAAAGGACTATGGCGACATCGCCGCCAGTTTCCGCCCCGGCCATGCCGACATCACCTATCACCAGAAATACGGGCTGCGCGATTACCGGGGTGGCGGGCGGTCATCCGCGCGCGAAACGGCAGCGCGGGTGGCGGCGGGTGGCGTGGCGCGGGCGGCGTTGGCGGCTCTGGTGCCGGGGCTGACGATCACGGGCTACATAGTGCAGATGGGGGCCGATGCGATTGACCGGGACCGGTTCGATGCGGGCCAGATTGGCGAAAACCCGTTCTGGTGCCCCGACGCGACCGCCGCGTCGCGCTGGGCCGAAACGCTGGACGACCTGCGCAAGTCGCACAATTCGGTGGGCGCGATCATCGAGGTGGTCGCGTCGGGCGTGCCCGCAGGTCTGGGTGCGCCGGTCTATGCCAAGCTGGATTCTGATCTGGCCGCCGCGATGATGTCGATCAACGCGGTCAAGGGCGTGGAGATCGGCGATGGCATGGCGGTGGCCGCGCTGACCGGCGTGGACAATGCCGACGAGATTCGCATGGGCAATGACGGTCCGCTTTATCTGTCAAACCACGCGGGCGGCATTCTGGGCGGCATATCCACCGGGCAGGATGTGGTGGTGCGTTTCGCCGTCAAACCCACCTCGTCGATCCTGACACCGCGCCGCACCATCACCATGGCGGGCGAGGAACGCGAGTTGATCACCAAGGGCCGCCACGACCCCTGCGTGGGCATCCGCGCCGTGCCGGTGGGCGAGGCGATGATGGCCTGCGTGATCCTTGACCACCTTTTGCTGGACCGGGGGCAGACCGGGGGCGCGCGGGGGCAGATCGGCTGATCCGGTGCTGGTTGCCTTTCCGCCATGCTCCCGGTCTTTGTCCTCATCGGGCCGGGCCATGTGACCACTGGTTGCCGGCTGTTCACGCGGCAGACATCCGGGCTTTCGGATGGATGGTCAGAACCATCGCGCTGCTTGCGGGGGTGAGGCCGACCAGTCTTTCCGCCTGTCGCCCGCATGGCGCAACCGCATGCTGATTGCCGCCGCCGTGCCGATGCCGGGTATCTGCCCGTCCTTCGGGCAGGACATTGCCGCGAAGGGCATGGCGTGGATCGCGATGCGGGGGCCAGTGTGAACTCGTCCTTCACGCTGTCGGCGCTGCTGGCGCGGTTGCAGGCGGGCCAGCAGCGCCCCGCATCTGCCGCAGGAACGCACGCAGCAGGGGCACCCTGCGCGGGCGGAAATGGTCATCGGTTGCCGCCACTTCGCTGATGCGGTGCAGGTGGAACCGGCGGAAATCCTGCCGCAGCGTGCAAAAGGCCAGCAGCATCAGCGAACGGTCCAGAAACACCACAGACAGCGGCCAGACGCGGCGGCGTGTGGTGGTGCCTGCGTTGTCCAGATAGGCGATATCCAGCGCCTGTTCGTCCCAGCAGGCGCTTCGGATCAATGCCAGATGCGGCGGCGGGCTGCGTTTCTCATAGCGGTAGGTCATCTGCACGGCATGGATGGCCTGCCGCTGCACCCGTTCGGGCAGGGTGGCGGTGATCTTGGCCAGCGCAGATTCCGCAGCCCGGGCCAGATCGGCATCGCCCGCCTGCCGCACCTCTGCCAACCCCAGCACCAGCGCCTCCACCTCCAGCCGGGTGAACATCTGCGGCGGCAGGGCCGGGTCTTCGGTCAGGGTATAGCCATAGCCTGCCGCCCCGTCGATCAGCGCACCACCGGCGCGCAGGCTGTCGATGTCGCGGTAAAGCGTGCGTTCCGATACGCCTGTCTCTTCGGCCAGCCGCGCAGCCGTCGCAGGCGCAGGCAGGCGGCGCAGCGCGTCAAGCAGGCGGAAAAGACGGTCGGCACGGGCCATTTGCTACTGACGGAAACTGGCAGGATGGGTGGAGCATAAGGGGAGCATCGCAAAACACCAGAGGATTGACCATGCTGACCCTGTTCCACGCCCCGCACAGCCGCTCGTCCCGCATCATCGGGCTGATTCATGAAATGGGCATCGCCAACAAGGTGGATATCCGCATCGTCACCATCCCCCGGCAGGATGGCAGCGGCGGGCGCGACCCGGCCAACCCCCACCCCGAGGGCAAGGTGCCCGCCCTGCTGCATGACGGCACGCTGATTACCGAAACCGCCGCGATCATCCTGTATCTGACGGCGCTGTTCCCCGAATCGGGCATGGCACCCGCCCCGGGCACCGCGGCCCGCGGCGAATACCTGAGCTGGCTGTTCTGGTATGGGTCGGTGATGGAGCCGGTGATGGTGTTCAACGCGGCGGGGCTGGAGCATCCATTCCTGACCGCCACCTTTCGCGGTGTGCCCGAGTTGACAGCGCGGCTGGCCACAGCACTGGCCAACCGGCCCTATCTGCTGGGCGACAGCTATTCCGCCGCCGATCTGCTGGTGCATTCGCCCTATGCCTGGTTCCGCGACGAAACCCCGGCTGACCCGAAGATCAGTGATTGGGTGGACCGCTGCATGGCACGGGAATCGCGGGCCATCACCACGGCCTATGACACGCAGGCGCTGGCGGCCTGACGCCTCAGCGCAGAGGCGTGGCCTTCGCCATCTGCACCGCCAGAATGCCGAAGGCCACGATCACCACGCCCACCACATCCCAGACCCCCAGCCGCTCACCCAGCAGCAGCGCCGCCGTGGCCACACCGAAAAACGGGTTCAGAAAGTGAAAGGTCGCGGCCCGCACCGCCCCGATCTGCTGCACCAGCAGGAACCATACAAACGTGGCCAGCAGCCCCGGCACCAGAGTGGTATAGGCAAAGGCCAGCCCCAGCCGGGGCGTCCAGTTCACCGCCCATGTTTCCAGCGCAAGGGCCGCCACGCCCAGCAGCGCCGCCCCCACCAGCATCTGCAACCCCACGATCATCAGCAGGTTGCCACCCGAGGATGCCCCCCGCACCGACAGCGTGGCAAATGTCAGCGCCAGCACCCCGATGCCGCAATACAACAGCCCCAGCGCATCCACCCCGCCCGACAGCCGGGTGCCCATGATCAGCCCCACGCCCGCCACCCCGGCCATCAGGCCCAGAACACCCAATGGCCGAAGCTTTTCGCCAAAGATCAGCCACCCCGACAGCGCCACCAGCAACGGCATGGTCGAGGCGACGATGGCGGCAAGACTGGCCTCCACCCATTGCATCGCCACGAAATTGAACCCCAGATACAGCGCGTTCTGGCACAGGCCAAAGATCGTCGTGGCCTTCCATTGCGCCCGGGTCAGCCGCGCGCTTTGGCCCAACGCCGCCGCCAGCGCCACGCCGATCAGCCCCGACACCAGAAACCGCAGCGCCAGCGCCGTCAGTGGCGGCGCATCGGCCACGATCATCCGGGCCGAGGTGAAGGCCGATGACCACATGAGGGCAAAGGCCAGCCCCATGGCGATGGCGCGCAGATCCATTGGCATTCTCCTGCTGCACCCGGCGACAGCGGCCCGCCCGCTATAGCTCGGCGCTCCGGCGGTTGAAAGGCACCGGCCCATCAGCGACAGGCGCATGAAAAAGGCCGCCCCTGCGGGCGGCCCAGACACCGGCAAATGCCCGAAGGATCAGCCGTTCACGCTGTCTTTCAGCGCCTTGGCGATGGTGAATTTCACCTGTTTGTCGGCGGCTTTCGTCACCGACTCGCCGGTGGCGGGGTTGCGCACCATCCGCTCGGGGCGGGCGCGGCACATCACCTTGCCAAGGCCCGGCAGCGTCACGGCGCCGCCAGCGGCCACTTCGCGCGCCACGATTGCGGCCACGGCATCCAGCGCGGCGGTGGCGGTTTTCTTGTCGGCACCCATTTCGTCGGCAAGGCTGGCCACAAGTTGCGTCTTGGTCATCGGTTTCGACATGAACTGTCTCCTGTTTGCCCGGCTGATCCGCTGGGTCTGTTCCTGCCCGCAAAAGGCGAATGACGCCGCATCAACAGCTTTTCCGCCGCAGGATCAAGCCCTTTCGGCCATAAAACCCGGCGTCAACCCGCCGATGGCAGGCGTGATTTTTCCAGCGCAGGGCAGGCGGCTACAGAAACGCCGTTTCCTCGAAACTGCGCAGCTTGCGGCTGTGGATGCGCTCGATCGGCGTCTCGCGCAAACGCTCCATCGCGCGGATGCCGATCTGCAAATGCCGCGCCACCTGGGTCTTGTAGAAATCCGAGGCCATGCCGGGCAGTTTCAGCTCGCCATGCAGAGGCTTGTCAGACACGCACAGCAGGGTGCCATAGGGCACCCGGAACCGGAAACCATTGGCGGCGATGGTGGCGCTTTCCATATCCAGTGCGATGGCGCGCGATTGCGACAGCCGCTGCACCGGGCCGGAATGGTCGCGCAATTCCCAGTTGCGGTTGTCGATGGTGGCCACGGTGCCGGTGCGCATGATGCGTTTCAGCTCATAGCCTTCCAGCTGCGTGACTTCCTCCACCGCATCTTCCAGCGCGATCTGGATCTCGGCCAAGGCCGGGATCGGCACCCAGACCGGCAGGTCGTCATCCAGCACGTGATCTTCGCGCAGGTAGGCATGGGCCAGCACGAAATCGCCCAAGGATTGCGAGTTCCGCAGCCCCGCGCAATGGCCCACCATCAGCCAGGCATGCGGGCGCAACACCGCGATATGGTCTGTCGCGGTTTTCGCATTCGACGGCCCGACCCCGATGTTCACCAGCGTGATGCCCTGCCCGTCGGCCCGTTTCAGGTGATAGGCGGGCATCTGCGGCATCTTGGGGTTGAAGGGCAGCGCACCATCCGGCGTCGTGATCTCTTGATTGCCCGGCGCGACAAAGCCGGTATAGCCGCTGTCAGGGTCGGCCAGCGCGGCGCGGGCATAGCCTTCAAACTCGTCCACATAGAACTGATAGTTGGTAAACAGCACATGGTTCTGGAAATGCCGCGGTTCGGTCGCGGTGTAGTGGGCCAGCCGGGCCAGGCTGTAATCCACCCTTTGCGCGGTAAACGGGGCCAGCGGGCGCGATCCGTCGTGGTTCACCAGCCGCTCGCCGTTCACGATGTCATCATTGGTCGTTGCAAGGTCCGGCACGTCGAACACATCGCGCAGGCTGAACTCCAGCGCACCTTCCTGCGGCACGTTCACCGTCTGGCCCGCCACCGCAAAATGCACCGGCATCGGCGTGTCCGACAGGCCGATCACCACCGGCACGCCATGGTTCTGCACCAGAAGGCCGATCTGCTGCACCAGATAATTGCGGAACAGGTCGGGCCGCGTGACCGTGGTGGCATAGGTGCCGGGCTGCGCCACATGGCCGAAGCTGAGCCGGCTGTCGGCCTTGGTGAAACTGACCGTGGTGAGCCGGATCTCGGGATAATGGGCGCGCACCCGGGCGGGCGGGCGCTGGCCCGCAATCGTTGCGGCAAAATGCTGCGACAGAAAGCTAGTGGCGGCGGTGTATATCTCTTCCAGCCGGGCCACGGCGGCCTCGGCATCGGTAAAGGCCTCGGCGACGACCGGCTCGGGCAGCAGGATGGAGTGGATGGTATCAGCGTCTTGCATGTGTCTTGTCTCTGAAATGATCCGGCATCTAACACGAAACCGGGCATCCCGTGCAAGTGGTCTGGCATCCCTTGCCCGATAGCTGTTTCAAACGCGTGACAGCCACGGGCGCTTGCACCCGCCCGCCGCGCGCGGGATAGTCTGCGGCATGACACGCACCCTGCTTTCCCTTGGCCATGGTTATTCGGCCGCCGCCCTTGCCCGCCGCCTGATCCCGCAGGGATGGCGCGTGATCGGCACAACCCGCGATGCCGCAAAGGCCCGCGCCATCGCCGCGACGGGGGTAGAGCCGCTGCTGTGGCCCGCCGACCTTGGCCCTGCCTTGGCGCAGGCCACGCATCTGCTGGCCTCTGCCGCGCCCGATGCCGCAGGCGACCCGATGCTGGCCGCCCATGCCGACCAGATCGCCGCCGCGCCCCTGGAATGGGCGGGCTATCTGTCAACCACCGGCGTTTACGGCGATCATCACGGCGGTTGGGTGGATGAAGATACGGCCCTGACCCCCGGCACGCCGCGCGGCCAGATGCGGGTGAAGGCCGAGGCGCAATGGCAGGCGCTGGGTCTGCCGCTGCATATCTTCCGCCTTGCCGGCATCTACGGCCCCGGGCGGGGCCCGTTTGAAAAGGTGCGCGACGGCACCGCGCGGCTGATCATCAAACCCGGTCAGGTGTTTTCGCGCATCCATGTCGATGACATCGCACAGGCGCTGGAGGCCTCGATGAACGCCCCCCGCCCCGGGGCTGTCTACAACATCTGCGATGATGATCCCGCCCCGCCGCAGGATGTGATCGCCCATGCCGCGCAACTGCTGGGCCTGCCCCGCCCCCCGGCCATTCCCTATGAACAGGCCGAGATGACACCCATGGCCCGCAGCTTTTACGCGGAATCAAAGCGGGTGCGGAATGACCGGATGAAGACCGAACTGGGCGTGGCGCTGGCCTACCCCGATTACCGCGCCGGGCTGGCCGCCCTGCTGGCGGGGCGCTGAGCATCCCACAGGGTGATGCCGTAAACCACCAGCCCCGCCAGCGACAGGCCCGCCCCCACAAACCCCGCCGATGGCAGGCCATGGCCCGCCGTGATCGCCATGGCCGCCAGCCATGGCCCCAGCGCATTGGCCGCGTTGAAGGCCGAATGGTTCATCGCCGCTGCCATGGTCTGCGCGTCGCCCGCCACATCCATCAGCCGGGTTTCCAGCACGGTGCCAAGGCAAGCCGTCAGCCCGATCAGGAAAAGCACCGGCATGATCGCCCAAAGCGAGCCGGTGGCAAAGGGATAGATCAGCATCAAGAGGCCCGAAACAACCATGATGCCGATGATGGTCCCGACCTGCGACTTGTCGGCCAGCCAGCCCGCGCCCAATGTGCCCAGCGTCATTCCGATGCCCATCAGCGCCAGCGCGATGGGCACCGAGGCCGGGCCCGCCTGCGTCACCTCCAGCAGCGTTGACGCCACATAGGTATAAACCGCGAAAAACCCGCCAAAGCCCACTGCCGCCGTGGCAAGCGTCAGCAGCACCTGCCGGTTGCCCAAAGCCCCCAACTCGCGCAGCGGGTTCACGCGGCGGTCGGCCACATCGCGCGGCGCATGGGTCAGGATCAGCGCGGCGGTGGTCGCGGCCAGCACCCCCACCAGGCCAAAGCCCCAGCGCCAGCCCACCGTCTGCCCCAGCACCGTCGCAAAAGGCACGCCCACCACCGTCGCCACCGTCAGCCCCACCATCAGCAGCGATACAGCCCGCGTGCGCTGATGCGCGGGCACCAGCGACGCGGCCAACAGGGATGCCACACCGAAATAGGCCCCATGCGGCAGCCCCGCCATGAACCGCAGCGCCACCATCGCGCCATAGCTGGGGGCCAGGGCCGACAGCAGGTTGAACACACCATAAGCCATCATCAGCCCCACCAGCAGCCAGCGCCGCGACATCCGCGCGCCCAGCACCGCCAACACCGGCGCACCCACCACAACTCCCAGGGCATAGGCGCTGATCACATGGCTGGCCGTCGCCTCGTCAATCGCCAGCGTGGCCGAGAAATAGGGCAAAAGGCTCATCGCCGCGAATTCCGCCGTGCCGATCGAAAACCCGCCCATGGCCAGCGCGAACAGCACAAGCCTGATGCGCACGGGGCGCGTGGCATGGCCGGTGGAAAGGGAAATGTCGGCCATGTCAGCACTCCTGTCGCAGGCCCGTGCCCGCGCACACACCTTCGCCATGCCCGGTGTCGCGTGGCGCGGCGGCACTGGCAAGCAGCCACCCGGGGTTCCCTGCGCATGCCCGCCATGCATCTGGCGCAAGGCTTTGAACACCACAGCGGCGCGCCGGCAAAACAAATTTCCGCTGCGTCCCCTTGCAACCCTGTGCAGCCTGCCCATCTTTGGCTAGCGGACCGGGCCCCTCTGACGACATTGTGTCGTGATGTCGGACCGCATCGAGCATGCTCGGTGCCAGCCCGGTGATCCTTCGCGGCCAGCCCTCGCATGTTTCATGAATCGCGAGAGGACGCATATGGACACCCTGCTATTCACCCTGTTTCTGGGAACCCCGCTGTGGCTGTGGTTCAGCTTCATCGGCATCGTGCTTGCCCTGCTGGCCTTTGACCTGGGCATCCTGAACAAGACCGACCACGAGATCGGCATTGCCGAAAGCCTGAAGCTGTCGGCGCTTTACATCACCCTCGGCGTCAGCTTCGGCGGTTTCGTCTGGTATCAGATGGGCGCGCAGTCCGCCGCCGAATACCTGACCGCCTTCGTGGTGGAAAAGACGCTGGCGCTGGATAATGTCTTCGTCATCGCCTTAATTTTCAGCTATTTCGCGATTCCCCGCGTCTATCAGCACCGGGTGCTGTTCTGGGGCATCCTGGGCGTGATCGTGCTGCGCGGCATCATGATCGGCGTCGGCGCCACACTGGTCGCACAATACGGCTGGATCCTGTATATCTTCGCCGCCTTCCTGATCTTCACCGGCCTCAAGATGCTGGTCACGGATGACAAGGAAATGGATCTGAACGCCAACCCCGTGCTGCGCTTCATGCGCAAGCGGTTCCGCGTCACCGATACCCTGCATGGCAACGCGTTCTTCGTGAAACAGCCGGACGCCAAGGGCAATCTGGTGCGCTGGATGACACCGCTGTTTCTGGCGCTGTGCCTGATCGAAATCGCCGACCTGGTGTTTGCGGTTGATTCGGTGCCCGCCGTATTCGCCATCACCACCGACCCCTATATCGTCTATACCTCCAACATCTTCGCCATCCTTGGCCTGCGCGCGTTGTATTTCGCTCTGGCAGCGGTGCTGCACCGCTTCCACTATCTGAAATACGCGCTGGCGATCCTCTTGGTGTTCATCGGGTCGAAGGTCTTTGTGGCCGATCTGCTGGGCTGGCAGAAATTCCCCCCGAGCTGGAGCTTGGGCATCACCTTTGCCATCCTGGCGACCGGCATCGTCTACAGCCTGTGGAAAAGCCGCAACGATGCCCCGGTGCAACTGGTGGCAAAGTAACAATGGGGCATGGCCGCAGCTTCGGCCATCCTCACTTCATTTTCTGTCTCTAAATATCCCACGGGGGGTCCGGGGGGCGTGAAGCCCCCCGGCGCTGGCAGGTAAAGCCGACCCCTCAGATCTGCCCCTCTGTCCATTCCAGATCGGTCTTTTCGACCGCCGCCGGGTCAAAGCTGGCCATGGGCGAATAGCTCTGGATGATGCTGCCCAGCACCTTGACCGGAACAACCTTGCCATCCGTGGTCTCGACTACTGCGCCAATTCCTTCGCGGATGCGAAAGCCGATGTCGCGGTTGATCCGGCCTTTCAGCGGGTTGCCGTTCTTGTAGATGTCGTCCTGCACATAGGTCCGGTAGTCGGCGGTCCAGCGCACGTCCGCCAGACAGGCCATGATCGCATGCAACGTGATGTCGCGCGAAAAGCCGCCGTTGCGGCAGATCAGCCGGGCCTGCTGCACAGCGCGCTCCACCAGGCTGAACAGCAGCACGATGCGCGCGGCATCGGCTTTGTCGATGCTGCCGGTTTTGATCACGTGCCGCGTCAGGATTTTCTGGATGTGGTCATTCACTTCACGGCCTTTATCAGAGGCCTCCTTGCACAGACCGGCAAAAACCGGGCCGGGCAGCGTGTGGGAAATTTTCTCAACCGAGTCGCTTGTCATTGCATATCTCCATGGATGCCTGACAATGTATAATGTTCATACTTATATCCGTCAATAGTAATTCATAAAAAGATCAGGATGCGCCTCGCAGCCCAACCACCGCCACGCCCAGCACCTCCAACACCTTTGCCTCGATCTGGGGGGCGTTCATGCCGGCCACCGCATACATCGCCTCGGGGCTGGCCTGGTCGATGAAAGTGTCGGGCAGCACCATCGACCGGTATTTCAGCCCCCGGTCGAACACGCCCTCATCGGCCAGCAGTTGCGCGACATGGGAACCAAAGCCTCCCACCGCGCCCTCCTCGATCGTGATCAGCGCCTCATGGTCGCGGGCCAGTTGCAGGATCAACGCACGGTCCAGCGGCTTGGCGAAACGGGCATCGGCGACGGTCGGCGAAATGCCCCGCGCGGCCAGCGCCTCGGCGGCCACCAGCACCTCGGACAGCCGCGTGCCAAAGGACAGCAGCGCCACCCGCGCGCCCTGCCGGATCATCCGGCCACGCCCGATTTCCAGCGGCACGCCGCGCGCGGGCATCTCCACCCCCACGCCATCGCCACGCGGGAAACGGAAGGCAATCGGGCCGTCGTCATGCGCCGCCGCCGTGGCAACCATATGCACCAGTTCCGCCTCATCCGCCGCCGCCATCACCACGAACCCGGGCAGGTTGGCAAGGAATGCCACATCGAACGCCCCGGCATGGGTCGCACCATCGGCCCCCACCAGCCCCGCCCGGTCGATGGCGAAACGCACCGGCAGGCGCTGGATCGCCACGTCATGCACCACCTGATCGTATCCGCGTTGCAGGAACGTGGAATACAGCGCGCAAAACGGCTTCATGCCGCCCGCCGCCATGCCCGCCGAAAACGTCACCGCATGCTGTTCGGCAATGCCCACGTCAAAGCACCGCTTGGGAAAGCGTTCCGCAAACAGGTTCAGCCCCGTGCCGTCGGGCATCGCCGCCGTCACCGCGACAATCGCGGGGTCACGCTCGGCCTCGGCGATCAGGCTTTGCGCGAACACCTTGGTATAGCTGGGCGCATTCGACGCCGCCTTGGCCTGCACACCGGTCAGCACATCGAACTTGCCCGTCGCATGGCCCTTGTCGCGCGCGCCCTCGGCAGGCGCATAGCCCTTGCCTTTCTGCGTGATCACATGGATCAGCACCGGGCCCGTCGCCCGCACCCGCGCCGTGCGCAACACCGGCAGCAACTGGTCAAGATCATGGCCATCCAGCGGGCCGATATAGGAAAACCCCAGCTCCTCAAACAACGTGCCGCCCACGGTCATGCTTTTCAGCATTTCCTTGGCCCGCCGCGCGCCTTCCTGAAAGGGTTCGGGCAACAGCGACACGGCCCCCTTGGCCGCCGCCTTCAGTTCCTGAAACGGGGCACCGGCGTAAAGGCGGCTCAGATAGGCCGACATCGCCCCCACCGGCGGCGCAATCGACATCTCATTGTCGTTCAGCACCACGAACAGACGCTTCTTCAGGTGGCCCGCATTGTTCATCGCCTCATAGGCCATGCCCGCGCTCATCGACCCGTCGCCGATCACCGCCACCGCATCGCCCGGATCACCGCCCAGATCCCGCGCGGCGGCAAAACCCAGCGCGGCACTGATCGAGGTAGACGAATGCGCCGCGCCAAACGGGTCGAACGCCGATTCAGACCGCTTGGTAAACCCCGACAGCCCGTCCTTCATCCGCAGCGTGCGGATACGGTCGCGCCGCCCGGTCAGTATTTTATGCGGATAGCACTGATGCCCCACATCCCAGATGATCTTGTCGCGCGGGGTATCGAACACCGCATGCAGCGCCACGGTCAGTTCCACCACGCCCAGACCCGCGCCCAGATGCCCGCCGGTCACGCTGACCGCCGAAATGGTTTCGGCCCGCAGTTCATCGGCCAGCAGCCGCAACTCGCGGTCCGAAAGGCGTTTCAGATCGGCGGGCAGGGTCACGCGGTCCAGCGTCGGGGTCTTTGGTCGGTCGGTCATGCTCCCCTCCCCGGGGCGGTCAGTGTTCGCGGGCAATAACGAAACGTGCCGCCTCGATCAAGGTTTCCGCCCCAGCCCCGTATGGGGTAAGCGCCGCCTCGGCCTCGGCCACCAATGCGCCTGCCCGCGCCCGGGCACCATCCAGCCCCAGCAAGGATACGAACGTGGCCTTGCCCGCCGCCGCATCCTTGCCCAGCCGCTTGCCCGCCTTGGCGGCATCACCCGTCACGTCAAGGATGTCATCGGCGATCTGAAAGGCAAGGCCCAGCGCCGTGGCATAGCGCCCCATCGCCGCAGGATCGGCCCCGGCCAGCACGGCCCCCGCCTCGGCCGACCAGCGGATCAGCGCGCCGGTCTTGCCCGCCTGCAAATGCGTGATCTCGGCCAGCGTCAGCGGCACGGTCGCCTGTTCCGCCGCAATGTCCAGCGCCTGCCCCAGCACCATGCCCTCGGCCCCCGATGCGCGCGCAAGGCTGGCCACCAGCGCCAGCCGCACCTCGGCCCCGCCCAGCACAGGGTCGCACAGCAACTCGAACGCCAGCGTCTGCAAGGCATCGCCCGCCAGCACCGCCGTGGCCTGATCCCATTTCACATGCACCGTGGGCAATCCGCGCCGCAGGTCGTCGTCATCCATGCAGGGCAGATCGTCATGGATCAGGCTATAGGCATGCAAAGCCTCAACCGCCGCCGCCGCACTGACCACCTGCACCGGATCCAGCCCGTGCAGCCGCGCAGACTCCAGCACCAGAAAGCCGCGCAACCGCTTGCCGCCATGCGCTGCATAGCGCATCGCATGCACCACCGGCACATCGGCCAGCCCCGCCATCGCGCTGTCCAGCCGCGCCTGCACGGCACCGGCGGCAAAGGCCAGGGCGTAGGAAAAGCTCACATCCCCTCCGCAGGCACGGTGCCCACGGCCCGCCCTTCGGCGGCGCGGATCAGTTCCACCTTGGCCTCGGCATCCTTCAGCTTGCCCGCGCAATGCGCCTTCAGCGCCGCCCCGCGCTCATACAGCGCAATCGACTGGTCCAGCGGCACATCGCCCTTTTCCAGCGCGCCCACCACCTGTTCCAGCGCGGCCATCGCCTCTTCGAATGTCATGTCAGCCACGGGTTTCTCGGCCATCGCCACGCTCCTTCAATACGCCCACATGCGCCGCAACAGATGCCGCCAGCGCATCAAGATCATAGCCGCCCTCCAGCACCGATACCACCCGCCCGCCGCAATGTGCATCGGCCAGGTCGCAAATCCGCCGTGTCAGCCAGGCATAATCGGCCTCGCGCCAGTTCAACCCGGCCAGCGGATCATCGGCATGGGCATCAAACCCCGCCGAGATCAGGATAAGCTCGGGGCGAAACGCCTGCACGGCCGGAAACACCCGCGCGGCATAGGCGGCCCGCATGTCGGCCCCGTCCGACCCGCCCCGCAGCGGCACATTCACAATCTGCCCATGCGCGCCCTTTTCGCTGGATGCGCCCGTGCCGGGATACAGCGGCATCTGCTGGCTGGAACAGAACAGCACGCGCGCCTCGTCCCACAGCAGATCCTGCGTGCCATTGCCGTGATGCACGTCAAAATCCATCACCGCCACGCGGGCCAGGCCGTGATGGTCCAGCGCGCGTTTCGCCGCAATCGCCACCGTGCCGAACAGGCAAAATCCCATGGCGGTGTCACGTTCCGCATGATGCCCCGGCGGGCGCGGCGCGACAAAGGCATTGGCCGCCCCGCCGCCGATCACCAGATCCACCGCCGCACAGGCCCCGCCCACGCCACGCAACGCCGCCTCCAGCGACCCCGGGGCAAGATAGGTATCGCCATCAAGCTGCGCCCAGCCTTGCGCGGGCACCGCACGGCGCACCCGGTCCACATAGGCGGCAGGATGGCAACGCAACACCTCGGCGTCCCCGGCCAGCGGGGCTTCGCGCCGGTCAAGGTCCAGCTCCGCCAGCCCGCGCGCCACCGCCGCCAACCGCGCCACCTGTTCAGGGTGGCCCGGCGGCGTCACATGGCCGTCAAATGCGCCATGGCTGAAGAATGCCGTCGCCATGGTTCCGCCTCTCTTTCCAGATGAAAATATCCCGCGGGGGTGATGAGCGATCAGAAATCGTCCAGTGGACGATTTCCGCGAAGAACGCCCGGCCCGTGGCCGGGCTGGGGGTGCAAAACCCCCGGCTCCGTCCGGGCATCAATCCGGGGCCAGCAAATAGCCCGCGCCGCGCACGGTTTGCAGATAGCGCGGCTGTTTCGGATCGGCCTCGATCTTGCGGCGCAGCCGGGTGATCTGCACATCCACCGCCCGTTCCTGCGCACGTTCCTCGGTTCCGGCCTCGTCGCGGCCCAGATCGCCCACCAGACGCTCGCGGCTGACCGCCTCGCCGGGCTGCGCGGCAAAGATCCGCATCAAGGCGGCCTCGGTTGCCGTCAGCCGCACCGGATCGGCCCCGCGCCACAATTCGCCGCGTTCCAGATCATAGCGCACCGCCCCCAGATGCAGCACCTTCGGCCCCACCTCGGGTTTCACCTGCGGCACCCGGCGCAGGATGGCATTGATGCGCAGCAGCAGTTCCTTGGGCTCGAACGGCTTGGCCAGATAATCATCCGCCCCTGCCTCTAGCCCCTCGATCCGGTTGGCCGTCTCGCCCTTGGCGGTCAACAGCAGGATCGGCGTGGGCATCTTCGCGCGCAAGGCACGGGTCAGCGAAATGCCGTCCTCACCCGGCATCATCACATCCAGCACGATCATGTCAAATTCCAGCCCGCCCAGCAGCCGCCGGGCCTGCGCCGCATCGCGGGCGATCGACACCAGAAAACCGTTGCGCATCAGGAACTTCTGCAACAGCCCCCGGATACGCTCGTCATCATCGACAACCAGCAGATGCGCCTGTGGTTCGGTCATGCCCCGCCCTCCTTCAGCGTCTGATACTGGCGCCGCAGATCCGGGTCCATCATCGCCTCCAACACTTGCCGGAACCCTTGCACCGCCTGCGGCCCGGCGGCCCGGTAGGCCGCCCGCATCCGCACCCGCTGCGCATCCGACAGCGCACGTTCCAACGTCGCACCCTTCTCCGTCAAGTGCAGATGGCGTTCGCGCTTGTCCACCCGGCCCACCCGGCTTTCCACCAGACCATCCTCGATCAGGCTGCGCAGCACGCGGTTCAGGCTTTGCTTGGTCACGCCCAGAATGGACAGCAGGTTGTTCACCGTCGTGCCCGGGCAGCGGTGGATGAAATGGATCGCCCGGTGATGCGCGCGGCCATAATCCAGCCCGTCCAGTATCCGGTCAGGATCAGCCGTAAACCCCCGATAGGCAAAGAACATCGCCTCGATGCCCTTGCGCAGCTGCTCATCCGTCAGGAACAGCAGGCTTTCCCCGCCCCCCGGCCCCGCATTGCCCGTGCTCATCCGATGCTCCCTCGTTCCGCCATGATTTTATGTCAGCCTTGTTGACTTTCCAAGACTCAACTGTTAGCGAAACCCAGATTTCGCGCAACTTTATGTCCGTGTCGGACCTATCAGGCGCAACATTCGCAAATCGCCCAGGAGGACGGGACCATGGCAGGCTATGACGATCGTGACGGCTTCATCTGGATGGATGGGGAACTGGTGGACTGGCGCGCGGCCAATGTCCATATCCTGACCCATGCCCTGCACTATGCCTCCTCGGTGTTCGAGGGTGAGCGCTGCTACAACGGCAAGATCTTCAAATCGGTCGAACACTCCGAACGCCTGCGCAAGTCGGGCGAACTGCTGGATATGGAACTGCCCTATTCCGTGGCCGAGATCGAGGCCGCCAAAGAGGCCACGCTGAAGGCCAACAACCTGACCGACGCCTATGTGCGCGCCATCGCCTGGCGCGGCGCAGGCGAGGATATGGGCGTCGCCTCCAAGAAAAACCCCATCCGCATGGCCGTGGCCTGCTGGACCTGGGGCAACTACTATGGCGATGCGAAATTCAAGGGCGCAAAGCTGGACATCGCGAAATGGAAACGCCCCAGCCCCGAAACCATCCCCCACGCCGCCAAGGCCGCCGGGCTTTACATGATCTGCACCATGTCGAAACACGCGGCCGAGGCGAAGGGCTGCTCTGACGCGATGATGTTCGACTACCGCGGCTACGTGGCCGAGGCGACCGGCGCGAACATCTTCTTCGTCAAGGATGGCGAGGTGCACACACCCAAGCCCGACGCCTTCCTGAATGGCATCACCCGCCAGACCGTGCTGGGCATGCTGCGCGACAAGGGCGTGACGGTGCATGAACGCCACATCGAACCCGCCGAACTCGAAGGGTTCCAGCAATGCTGGCTGACCGGCACCGCCGCCGAAGTCACCCCGGTGGGCCAGATCGGCGACTATAACTTCGAGGTCGGCGCGCTGACCAGGGAAATCGCCACCGACTACGAACAGCTGGTCCGCCGCTGAACATCAAAGGGGGCAGGCCCCGCCTGCCCCCTTTTGCTGCCGCAGCCCTCAGGCCGTCCGACCCCGCGCAATGCGCAAGAACTCCACCAGACGCCGCGCGCTGTCGGGCTTGGCCTCGGGCCGGTGCCAATGGGTCGTGCGCCCCCGTGCAATGCGCAGGAAATGGATCACCCGCGCCGTGTTCGTTGACACCCTTTTGTCTGCTACATGTCGGCTCATCATCATGTCCTCCAATGGTTCAGCCCGGCCAGCATAGCACAGTTTCGCGCAAGATGTGCCCCCGCCGTGCCGGGCAAATCGCCCCCGCCGTCACGCCAGCCGCGCCACCGCCCAGCGCGCCGCATCCGCCACAGCCGCATCGGCATCCCCCACCAGCCCCGCCGCCACCCCGCGCAAGCCCGCATCGCCCGAATTGCCGATCGCATACAATACGTTACGCACGAATCTGTCGCGCCCGATGCGCTTGATCGGGCTGCCCGCAAACCGCGCGCGAAACGCCGCATCGTCCAGCACCGCCAGTTCCGCCAAGGGCGGCGCCCCCACCCGCGCGGCATAGCCGATATCCCGCGCGGCCACGGCAAACTTGTTCCACGGGCAGACCGCCAGACAATCATCGCAGCCATAAATCCGGTTGCCCATCAACCCGCGCAAACCCTCCTCCACCGGCCCCTTGTGCTCGATGGTCAGATAGGAAATGCAGCGCCGCGCATCCAGTTGAAACGGCGCGGGAAAGGCCTGCGTCGGGCAGACATCCAGACAGGCCGTGCAGGATCCGCAATGCTCCGCCTCGGCCTGATCCTTCGGCAGGTCGGCTGTTGTGAATATCGCGCCCAGAAAGAACCAGTTCCCCAGATCGCGGCTCAGCAGATTGGTATGCTTGCCCTGCCAGCCCAGGCCCGCCGCCTGCGCCAGCGGCTTTTCCATCACCGGCGCGGTATCGACAAATACCTTGATCTCGGCCCCCGCCACCCCGGCGAACCACCCACCCAGCCGCTTCAGCCGCCGCTTCACCAGATCATGGTAATCCTTGCCCTGCGCATAAACCGACACCGCCGCCCGGTCGCGCTGTTCCAGCACCGCCAGCGGATCGCCCGCGGGCGTATACATCTCGGCCAGCATGATCACCGACCGCGCTGCGGGCCAAAGTGCGGCAGCCGATCCACGCCAGCCCTCGCGCTCGGCCATCCAACCCATCTGCCCGTGCCGCCCCGCTGCCAGAAACGCGCGCAGCCGCCCCGCCGCCTCGGGCACCGCATCCGGCGCGCAAATCCCCAGCTTGGAGAAACCCTCCTCCAAAGCCCGCACAGCCAGCCGCTCCTTCAGCACGGCAGGCTCCACTCTCTTCCCCTCTTTCCAGACTCAAATATCCCACGGGGGGTCCGGGGGGTGTGAAACCCCCCGGCGCTTTCCTCAGAAATCCAGATCGGCGTAATGCGCGGGGGGCAGCAGCCCCGGCACCTGATCGACCAGCAGCGTGCGGAAACAGGGGCGCGACTTGATCTTCACATACCAGTCCTTCACCACCGCATGCCGGTCCCAATCCACGTCCGAGACATAATCAAGACAGCTCAGATGCGCGGCCGCGGTGAAATCGGCCAGCGTCATCGCATCACCCGCCAGCCAGCGGCGCTGGTCCAGCAGATGCGCCATGTAGTCCAGATGCGTCTTGATCCGCGTCGCGCCGAATTTCATGTTCTTGGAATCCGGATAGCCCTGCCCGGTGATGCGCTTGTTCACCCGCTCATACAGCAGCTTCGAGGTCACCTCGTTGTGAAACTTGTCGTCAAACCACGCACACAGCCGGCGCACCTCGTATCGCCCGTCCGCATCGCGCGGCATCAGGGGCGGGCTGGGCATCATGTCCTCCAGCCATTCGCAGATCGCCTGGCTTTCGCTCATCACCCGCGTGTCCATCCGCAGCACAGGCACCTTGCCCGCGGGGTTGCGCCGCAGGAAATCGGGTGTGGGCTGCCAATAGCGTTCCTCGACCAGTTCCACCTCGATCCGTTTTTCGGCCAGGGTCAGGCGCACCTTGCGGCAGAAGGGCGACAGGGGAACGTGATAGAGACGGTTCATTGCGGGCAACATCTTTCCGGGCAAGGCGTTTGCCTTCATCGCGCGCCGGGGCCGGAAATTCAATGCCGTTCTGGCCAGCATGGGCAATGCCCGGCCGCTTCAGCCCTCGAAACAGGCCGCCCGCCCGTCGGCCAGAATGGTTTCCGCCCCGCCCAGCGCCGCGCGCGACCGCCCCCGCACAAAGCTTGACGGGTTCACCGGATCGCGGCCCTTGGGGTCGGGCAGGATCGCGGCCAGCCGCGCCGCCTGCACCGCCGTCAGATCGGCAGGTTCCACCCCGAAATGCCGCGCCGCCGCAGCGCGGATGCCAAAAACGCCCTCGCCGAATTCGGCCACGTTCAGGTAAACCTCCAGAATCCGGCGCTTTGACCAGACCAGTTCGACCAGCGGCGTCAGCACCGCCTCGGCCGATTTGCGAAACCAGTTGCGCCCGTGCCAAAGGAACACGTTTTTCACCACCTGCTGCGTCAGGGTGGAGGCCCCACGGTTGCCGCCCTCGTCCAGCGCCTGCCGGATCGCAGCCATGTCAAAGCCCCAGTGCAGGCAATAGTTGGCATCCTCCGCCGCCACGACGGATCGCGCCACCACCGGGGCAATCTCGTCCCAGTCCGCCCAGTCCTGCTCCACCCCGCCCAGCCGCTGCCCCTCCTGCCACATGTAGATCGTGGTCGGCGGGTTCACGACGGCAAACAGCAGCACCAGCGCCACGAAAAATGCGGCAACCCCCAGCACCCCCCGCAGCACCAGCCGCAAGGCGCGGCGCAGCAACGAACGGCGCGGCGGCGCAGGCGGGGCCTTGCTGCGGGGGGCCGAGCGGGGGGAGGCTTTACGGTCGGTCATGGGTTCTTTAGCCACGAAGCCCCCGCCGCGGTCAAGCAGGCGTCAGCCGCGCCCGCCGCCCAACTGGTCCGAGGGCAGGCCCAGCGTGGCCACAGGCTCCAGCATGCCGCGCAGATGCGCCTCTGCCTCTTTCGACAGCGAGGTCTGCACCACCCGCCCCTTGGCGCGGAAGGCCGACAGACGCTCCAGCACCTTGTCGGCGGTCATCTTGCGCACCAGCACGCAGACGGCTGAACCGCCCTTGTCCAGCGACCGGCCCACGTCGCGTAGAAAATCATCGTCAATCCCGATATCGGTGGCCCGCCCCGCCAGCGCCCCGGCCCCGGCCCCCACAGCCGCGCCCACCAGGGGGCTAAGGAACAGCAGCCCCACCAGCGCACCCCAGAACCCGCCGCTGACCGCCCCGCCCGCCACCAGATTGACGGCCTGATGCAGCTGCACCTCGCCGCTGTCCTGCCGGGTGACGATCACCACATCCTCCATCTCGATCAGATATTCCCTTTGCAACCGCACCAGCTCGGCCCGCACCTCGAACGCGGTGGCTTCATCAGGAAAGGCGACGACAATCAGATCGGACATCGGGGGTTCTCCGCAGTCATGAACACCGCTCCTCCGCGGCAGGCGGATGCTAGCACAGCCAAAGCGGTTTGGGTGCGATTCTTCGGCCGGCTTGCGCTGCCCGCGCACACGAAAAACCCCCTGCCGGTGGCAGGGGGTCAAATTCCTTCGCAACATGCCGGGCGGCGGGGCATGGCCCGCCGCCGCCACTCACTCCGCCGGCATCGCCTGCGCCTCGTCGCTTAGCGGATAGGGGATATGCACCAGCATTTCCTTGGGGCAGGCTTGCAGGAAATTCGCCCGCTCCACCGCCCAGTCCTGCAAGATGCGGGCGGCGTGGCGGCTGCCCGTTTCCTTGACATGGCGCTCGATCAGGCCGCGCAGCTGTGCCTCCCAATAGGGATGCGTCACTGCACACGTCACCAGCGATTCCAGGTTCATGAAATCTTCGGCAATCCCCTTGGGGTCGTAAAGATAGGCCATGCCCCCGGTCATCCCGGCGCCAAAGTTGGCCCCGATCCGCCCCAGGATAACCGCCACGCCGCCGGTCATGTATTCGCAACCGTTGGTGCCACAACCTTCCACCACCACCGACGCGCCCGAGTTGCGCACAGCAAACCGCTCACCCGCCCGGCCAGCGGCAAACAGGAACCCGTCGGTCGCGCCATACAGCACGGTATTGCCGATGATCGTGTTTTCATTCGCCGTCAGCGGGCTGGCCATCTGCGGGCGCACCACGATGGTGCCTCCCGACAGGCCCTTGCCCACATAATCGTTGGCATCGCCCATCACCTCGATCTTCAGCCCCTTGGTGGCGAAAGCCCCAAGCGACTGCCCGCAGGAACCCGACAGTTTCACCGTCAGATGGTCGGCCTGCAGGTTGTTGCGCATGCCATATTTCCGCACGATATGCGACGATGCCCGGGTGCCGATGGTGCGGTGCGTGTTGCGCACAGCATAGGACAACTGCATCTTCTCGCCGTCCTCGAAGAACCGCGCGCCATCCTTCACGATCTCCGCATCCAGCGTGTCGGGCACATGGTTGCGGGGTTTGGAGCGGTCATAGGTGATCTTCTGCGCCCCATCGACGGTGATCAGCAGCGGGTTCAGGTCAAGATCATCCAGATTGGCCGCACCACGGCTGACCTGCGTCAACAGATCCGCCCGCCCGATGATTTCGTCCATCGACCGCGCGCCGATGCTGGCCAGCAGTTCCCGCACCTCCTGCGCGTAGAAGGTGATCAGGTTCACCACCTTGTCCGCCGTGCCGGTGAATTTCTGCCGCAGTTCCGGGTTCTGGGTGCAGACACCCACCGGGCAGGTGTTCGACTGGCACTGGCGCACCATGATGCAGCCCATGGCGATCAGCGCTGCGGTGCCGATGCCATATTCCTCGGCCCCCATCATCGCCGCCATCACCACATCGCGGCCCGTGCGCAGCCCCCCATCGGTGCGCAAAGTCACCCGCTCGCGCAGGTTGTTCATCGCCAGCACCTGATGCGCCTCGGTCAGCCCCATTTCCCACGGCAGACCGGCGTATTTGATGGACGTGCCGGGCGACGCCCCGGTGCCGCCATTATGCCCGGAAATCAGGATGATATCGGCCTTGGCCTTGGCCACCCCGGCCGCAATCGTTCCCACACCCGAGGCCGACACCAGCTTTACCGTCACCTTGGCGCGCGGGTTGATCTGCTTCAGGTCGTAGATCAGCTGCGCCAGATCCTCGATGGAATAGATGTCATGGTGCGGCGGTGGCGAAATCAACGTCACGCCCTTGGTCGAATGCCGCAGCCGCGCGATCAGCTCTGTCACCTTCATGCCGGGCAATTGCCCGCCTTCGCCGGGCTTGGCCCCCTGCGCCACCTTGATCTCCAGCTCCTCGCAGGCGTTCAGATATTCCGCCGTCACGCCAAAGCGCCCGGAAGCCACCTGCTTGATCTTGGCGCTCGGGTTGTCACCGTTCGCCTCGGGGTGGAAATGCGCCGGGTCTTCGCCGCCCTCGCCACTGTCAGACTTGGCCCCGATCCGGTTCATCGCCACGTTCAGCGTCTTGTGCGCCTCTGGCCCCAGGGCCCCCAGCGACATGCCAGGCGTCACGAACCGCTTGCGGATCGAGGTGATCGACTCCACCTCCTCGATCGGCACGGGTTTGCCCAAAGCCTTGATGTCCAGCAGATCGCGGATATGGATCGGCGGGTTGGCCCGCATCGCTGCACTGTATTGCTTCCAGATGTCATAGGACGCCCGGTCGCAAGCCGATTGCAGCATATGCATGGTCTGCGCTTCCCATGCGTGTTTCTCGCCCGACCGCCGCGCCTTGTAGAACCCGCCGATGGGCAGCACGTCGCTGCCACCGCGCCAGCCGCGTGCATGCACCTCTTCCAGCTTCTGCTCGATCCCGGAAACGCCGATGCCCGAGATACGGCTGTGCATGCCCGGGAAATACTCGGCCACCATGGCGCGGCTCAGCCCCACGGCCTCAAAGTTCAGCCCACCGCGATACGAGGAAATCACCGAAATCCCCATCTTCGCCATGATCTTCAACAGCCCTGCGTCGATGGCATCGCGGTAGCGGCGCATCGCATCGGTCAGCGAACCATCAATCAACCCCCGCGAAATCCGGTCGGCAATCGAATCCTGCGCCAGATAGGGGTTCACCGTGGTGGCCCCGCAGCCGATCAGCACCGCGAAATAATGCGGGTCGATACATTCGGCAGACCGCACGTTGACCGAACAGAAGGTGCGCAGCCCCTTGCGCGTCAGCCATGAATGCACCGCCGATGTGGCCAGGATCATCGGCATCGGCACCTTGTCAGGCCCCTGATGCTGGTCGGTCAGCACGATATGCCCGGCACCTGACCGCACGGCATCCTCTGCCTCGGCGCGAATACGCTCCAACCCCTGCCGCAGGTCGTCCAGCCCCACCTTGGCCGCAAAGGTGCAGTCGATCAGCGCCACCTGCGCGCCGAATTTCTGCACCATCACGTCAAACTCGGCATTGGCGATGAACGGGCTTTCCAGCAGCAGAATTTCGGCCTGCGACGAGTTTTCGTCCAGCACGTTCTTGAGGTTGCCGAACCGGGTCTTCAGGCTCATCACCCGGCCTTCGCGCAAGGAGTCGATTGGCGGGTTCGTCACCTGGCTGAAGTTCTGGCGGAAGTAATGCGACAGCGGGCGGTAGATGCTGGAAAGCACCGCCGCCGGCGTGTCATCGCCCATCGAGGCGATCATTTCCTTGCCGTCCTCGGCCATCGGGGCCAGAACCTGCTCCAGCTCCTCCACCGTGTATCCCGCCGCAATCTGCCGCTTGCGCAGCTCGGCCCCGCCAAACAGCGGCGCTTCGGGCACGTCTTTCAGAAGCGCGTTCAGATCGACAACCTTTTCGATCCAGTCGCCAAAGGGCTGGGCCGCCGCCAGTTTGTTCTTCAGCGCCGCGTCGTGGTAAAGCTTGCCTTCAACCATATCGACGGCAATCATCTGCCCCGGCCCCAGCGCGCCCTTTTCGCGCACCGTGGTCTCGTCAATCGGCACCATCCCGGCCTCGGAACCCGCAATCAGCATCCCGTCACCGGTCACGACATAGCGCATGGGCCGCAGCCCGTTGCGGTCAAGCCCGCCGCAGACCCAGCGCCCATCGGTCATCGCCAGCGCGGCAGGGCCATCCCACGGCTCCATCACCGCGTTGCAATAGGCATACATATCGGCCCAGGCCTTCGGCATGTCGGTGGTGGTTTTGCTCCACGCCTCGGGCACCATCATCGTCTTGGTCATCGGCGCCGACCGGCCAGACCGCACCATCACCTCGAACACCGCATCCAGCGCACCCGAATCGGATGTGCCCGATGGGATGATCGGCTTGATATCCTCGGCCGCGTCGCCAAAGTTGTTGGATGCCATGCGGATCTCATGGCTTTTCATCCAGTTCACGTTGCCCTTCAACGTGTTGATCTCGCCGTTATGCGCCAGCATGCGGAAGGGCTGGGCCAGCCACCACTGCGGGAAGGTGTTCGTGCTGTAACGCTGGTGATAGATCGCAAAGGCCGATTCAAACCGCTCGTCCATCAGATCGGGGTAGAACACCGCCACCTGTTCGGCCAGCATCATGCCCTTGTAGATGATAGACCGGCACGACAGGGAACACAGATACACACCCTGGATCTGCGCGGCCAGCGCCGCCTTCTCGATCCGGCGGCGGATGATATACAGCTCGCGTTCGAACTGTTCCTCATCAATGCCCTTTTCGTTGCGGATCAGGATCTGTTCGATCTCGGGGCGGGTCGCATTGGCCTTTTCGCCCAGCACCGACACATCCACCGGCACATGCCGCCAGCCATAGATGTAATGGCCCATGCGCAGCACTTCGGATTCCACGATGGTCCGGCAGCGTTCCTGCGCGCCAAAATCCGTGCGCGGCAGGAACACCTGGCCCACGGCGATCAGCTTGTTCATGTCGGGCTCGTGCCCGGTGCGGCGCACCTGATCGTAGAAGAACTTCACCGGAATCTGCACATGGATGCCCGCGCCGTCGCCGGTCTTGCCATCGGCATCCACCGCGCCCCGGTGCCAGATCGCCTTCAGCGCGTTGATGCCGTTTTCCACCACCTTGCGCATCGGCTTGCCCGAGATGGACACCACCAGCCCCACCCCGCAAGAGGATTTCTCGTCATCGGCCTTGTAAAGACCATTGGCGTCCAGCCAGGCGCGCTTGGCTTCTTCGGCTGCAACCCAGGCTGCATCATAAGTGGTCATCCCAATATCCCCTCTGACGTGGCTGTTTCCATCACGACCCATTCTTCGCGCACGAAGGTCAGGCCGCTGTCGCTGTGGTGTTCCCGCAGCTGTGTTCCGTGTGCGGCAAAGCCGGTCGGCAGCGCCGTGCCCGTCCTTGCCAGCAAATCCTCATCCGGCGCGCTGGCCTCGACCCAGCCACCGTCCCATGTGGTGCGGCTGGGCAGCCGGTGCGTCGCGCGGTGTTCGGGCGAAAACCCCTTGGCCTGCGCGGCATCGAAAAACACGCAGATTTCTGACCCCCAGAGTTCCGGCCAGTCGATCAGCGCCGCCACCCGTGCGCGGCAACCCCCCGGGCGGTTGCCTGCCACAGCCGCCGCCGTGCCCACCAGCCGCCCCACCACCGCCGCGCGGAATGCAGCCGATCCGTGGCGCGTGCCGTAAGCCTTGGCAAAACCCGGCAGCTTCACCTGCGCGAAATCGCCATCCCACAGCGCCCGGTCGGGAAACCAGCCCGCCATCCCGTCCATCGCCGCATGAAACGCCCGTTCCTGCCGCGCCCGGCCCCGCAGTTTTTTCGCCGGTCTCAGGTCAAACCGCCGCATCGCTCAGCCCCCTGACAAGGCATGCAGCCGCTGGCGCAACCCCACCGGCACCACGGCCGGCGGCAGCGCCGACATCAGCGCATCGCATTCAAACAGCGGCTCGGTCGCCATATAGCCCGGCTCGCCCGGAAAGATGAACTGCACCGGGCTGCCATCCACCGGCACATAATTGCCCTCACCCGAGCCATCCCATTGCGACGGCCCGGCAAAGAACAACCGCCAATCGGGGTGGATGTATTCATTGCCCTTCGCCCGGCGCAGCACCGTGCCGCCGATGCTGGTCTCGGTGAAATCAAACTCGGTCTGCAACAGGCGTATCCCGTCAATCACCACCGTCTTGCCGGTCAGCCGGTCATAGCCCGTGACCTTGCTGCGCTCGCCGTTGTCCTTTGACAGGCCAAAGGCGAAACTGTCGGCCCCCGCCAGCAGCTCGGTAAACGAGGCCGGGTCTTCGGGGTTGGCATCCAGCGTCTGCTTCACCGTGGGAAACATGTCATAGCTTTCGACCCACTGGGTCTCAACATCGATCCGGCTGACAAAATAAATGCCCTCGGCATCGAAATCGGCCCGCCACTGATCGCCCGGCGCATCCGCCTCGCAGCGGTAATGGTTCGACACCCGGCAGCCCCGCGCCTGCACGGTCATGAACCCGGTGCAGCCCTCGGGCGGGGTGAAGGTCTGGGCGGGTGCGGCCAAAGCCGAGCCCACCACCAGAACCGCTGCCAAGATCATTGCCTTTGCCATCGCCACCACTCCCGCCGAAAAAAGGTCAGCTATACCGCCCTTTATTTCCTGCACACCGCATGAATGCCCCGTGCATCGGATGTGCACGGGTTTCACATGCCTTATTCTGCCGCCACCGCCGCCGGTTGCGCCAGATAGTCGATGATCGCCTCGGCGGCCTCGCGCCCGTCACGGATCGCCCAGACCACCAGTGACGCGCCGCGCACGATGTCGCCCGCCGCATAGACGCCCGGCAGGTTGGTGGCATGGCTGCGAAAATCGGCCTTCACCGTGCCCCAGCGCGTCACGCCCAGTTCGGGCACCTGCCACAGCACCGGCAGCGCCTCGGGTTCAAACCCCAGCGCCATCACCACCAGTTCGGCGGGCTCCACATAATCGGCACCTTCGATGATTTCCGGCATCTGGCGGCCCGTCGCATCGGGGTCGCCCAGCCGCATCTTCTGCACGATCACGCCTTCCACACCCTCGCCGCCGGTAAAGCCGCGCGGGGCGGAAAGCCACACGAATTCAACGCCTTCTTCCTCGGCGTTCTGGGTTTCGCGCTGGCTGCCCGGCATGTTGGCCCGGTCGCGGCGGTAAAGGCACTTCACGCTGACGGCCCCTTGCCGGATCGCCGTGCGCACGCAGTCCATCGCCGTGTCGCCGCCGCCGATCACCACCACCCGCTTGCCCGCCGCGTTCAGATCGCCATTGTCGAACGCCGCCACATCATCGCCAAAGCTTTTGCGGTTGCTGGCGGTCAGATAATCCAGCGCCTGCACGATGCCTTTCGCGCCCACGCCCGGGGCGGCAATGTCGCGCGCCTTGTAGACGCCGGTGGCAATCAGCACCGCATCATGGCGTCCGCGGATGGCGTCAAAGCTCAGATCCACGCCCACGTTGCAATTCATCACGAACTGCACGCCCGCCTGTTCCAACTGCTCAACCCGTTGCATGACAACGGGTTTTTCCAGTTTGAAGCCCGGGATGCCATAGGTCATCAGCCCGCCCGCGCGGTCGTAGCGGTCGTAAACCGTCACCTGCACGCCCTTGCGCCGCAGAAAGTCCGCCGCCGCCAGCCCACCCGGGCCAGCCCCGATGATGCCCACCGTTTCCGTGCGTTCGGCATGCGGGCGGATCGGCTGGACCCAGCCGTTTTCCCATGCCGTATCAGTGATATACTTTTCCACCGACCCGATGGTCACGGTGCCATGGCCCGATTGTTCGATCACGCAATTGCCTTCGCACAGCCGGTCCTGCGGGCAGATGCGTCCGCAGATCTCGGGGAAGGTGTTGGTGGCCTGGCTCAGCTCATAGGCCTCTTGCAGCCGCCCTTCGGCGGTCAGGCGCAGCCAGTCGGGGATGTTGTTGTGCAGCGGGCAATGGGTCTGGCAATAGGGCACGCCGCACTGGCTGCACCGCCCCGCCTGCTCCGCCGCCTTTTGGGCTGCGAACTCCCGGTAGATCTCATGGAAATCCTGCGCCCGCAGATTGGGGGGGCGTTTTTCCGGCATCTCGCGCTCGGTGGTCACGAACTGGAGCATGCGTTGCTTGGCCATGGCTGCGCGTCCCTTGAACTGCTGCGGGTGACGCCTTGATACTGCGGGTGTTTTTCAATGAAAAGTCAGCAATGCTGACCTAATAACCGGATTTTTCACAGTTAGGTCAAAAATACTGCCTGATTTTTACGAATTTAGGTCAGCAGAAGTTACCTATTGCCTCAAAACCCCAGCAAAAGCGCCACCAAGGCAACGCTTCCGACAATGATTCGCCACCAGCCGAACAGCGCGTAACCATGCTGCGACACATAGCCCAGCAGCCAGCGCACCACAAAGACCGCCACCACAAAGGCGGTGACAAAGCCGATGGCGATCTCGGTCAATGCCGAAGAATCCAGCACATCGCGGTTTTTGTAGAGATCATAGGCAAAGGCCCCCGCCATGGTGGGCATGCTCAGGAAGAACGAAAACTCCGCCGCCGCACGCTTGCCCGCGCCCAACATCATCGCCCCCACGATGGTCGCCCCCGAACGTGACACCCCCGGCACCATCGCAAGGCACTGGATGAACCCGATCTTCACCGCCACCCCCAGCGGCAGCGCCATGGCATCCTCATACTGCGGCGGCGGGGTGATGCGGTGCAACACCAGCAGCACGATGCCACCCAGAATCAGCATCACCGCAATCAGGATGGGCGTTTCAAACAGCACGGTCTTGATGATGTCATGCGCCAGAACGCCGATCACCACCGCAGGCAGAAACGCCAGCAGAACCGAGATGATGAACCGCCGCGCCGCCGGGTCATGCGGGGCGGCGCGAAACACGGCAAACAGCCTTGCAGCATAAACCGACAGCACCGCCAGCACGGCGCCAAGCTGGATCACCACCTCGAACGTCTTGCCCGCGCTTTCAAACCCGATGAAATGCCCCGCCAGCAGGATGTGCCCGGTGGAGGATACCGGAATGAACTCTGTCAGGCCTTCCAGCGCGCCAAGAAACAGCGCGGCCAGCGTGTTATCCGCCATGAAGGGCCCTTTCCGTCAGGTCTTGCGCAGGTTCTTGGCCGAATCCTTGATCGCGGCATATTGCCCCGACGGGCGGTAACGCCACAGGTATTCCGGCAGCACGGCACCCATCGCCGTGGGCACAAGCCCCAGATCGGCAAAGGTTTTCGCCCCATCCGCCACGACATTGTCTCGGGCCAGATTGCGCACCTGATCGCGCGTCAGCATGCGGTTGGTAATCAGGCCCAGCGTCAGCGTCTGCACCATGTCGAACCCGAAGCCCATCAGCCGTGCCGCGAAGAACGGAATGTTCAGCACCAGCCTGCGCCGCTGAATCACCGCCAGCATCTGCGCCATCAGATCGCGGAACGTCGCCACATCCGGGCCGCCAAGCTCATACACCCCCGGCGCAGCCTGACCCAAAACCCCCAGAACCGCCGCCTGCGCCACGTCATCGACATAGACCGGCTGGAATTTCGTGCCCGCCCCTACCACCGGCAGAATCGGCCCAAGGCGCGACATCGCGGCGAAACGGTTGAAAAACTGGTCCTCGGCGCCGAAGATCACCGATGGCCGCAGGATAACGGCAGCCGGAAACGCTTCCAGCACCGCCGCCTCGCCCGCCGCCTTGGTGCGAGAATAAAGGCTGGGCGAGGCGGCATCCGCCCCAAGCGCCGACACATGCACCATGTGGGCAACCCCGTGCTCAGCCGCAAGCCGCGCAATCCGCCCCGCACCTTCGGCCTGCGTGGCGGCAAAGCCGTTCTTGCCCACCTCGCACAGCACACCCACGCAGTTCACCACCGCATCGGCCCCGCGCATCACGCCCAGCACCGAGGCATCGTCGCGGATGTTGCAGAACACAGGCTCCACCTGACCGACATAACCATAGGGTTTCACGAACAGCGCGTCATTGGGGTGCCGCACCGCCACCCGCACGCGCCAGCCCTCTTTCGCCATGCGGCGCGCGATATAGCGCCCGACAAAGCCCGAACCGCCGTAGATCGTGACAAGTTTGCTCATCTGCCGTACCCTGCCGCTGCTGGTTGCCTGCCGTTTGCATAACTTTCCGGGGCCTTGCGAACAAGCGGCAATCACGGGGCCGGGCCCGGCAGAGGCGCGGCAAATCAACGTGACGAATTTTCATGACACCCCGTTGACAGTCCCTGCGGCCCTCTTTAAATCCCCGCTCACGACATCTGCCCAGGTGGCGGAATTGGTAGACGCGCACGGTTCAGGTCCGTGTGCCGCAAGGTGTGAAGGTTCGAGTCCTTTCCTGGGCACCATCATCCCGAAAGGGGGAAATGGTCGTAAGGCACTGAAAATCCTGAAATCAAAGGGTCGCCCTCGGGCGGCCCTTTGCCATTCGGGCCCGCCCCTGTTGACCCCCCGGGGGCCGCCTTATATTGCTGCCAGCAGCATCCCGCGCCCGGCCCGGCCCCTTTGCCCGTTGAAAGCACCCCGTGACAATCCATTTCCACCTGAATGACCTGCCCGACGGGCTGACCCTTGGCCCCGTTGTGGCCATCGACACCGAAACCATGGGGCTGGACCCCCGGCGTGACCGGCTGTGCGTGGTGCAATTGTCGTCGGGTGACGGGCATGCACATCTGGTGCAGATCGCCAAGGGCCAGAAATCTGCGCCCAATCTGGAACGGATGCTGGCCGATCCCCATACGCTGAAACTGTTCCATTACGGCCGGTTCGACATTGCGGCGCTGCACAATGCCTTTGGCGTGGTCACGGCGCCGGTGTGGTGCACCAAGATCGCCAGCCGGATGATCCGCACCTTTACCGACCGGCACGGCCTGAAATACCTGTTGCTGGAGCTGGTGGGCGTGGATGTGTCGAAACAGCAGCAGACATCCGATTGGGGCGCCGAAACCCTGACCGATGCGCAGAAGGACTATGCCGCGTCGGATGTGCTGTATCTGCACAAGCTGATGGCGGAATTGCAGGCCCGGCTGATCCGCGAGGGGCGCATGGAACTGGCGCAGGCCTGTTTCGATTTCCTGCCCACCCGCGCGCAGCTTGACCTGATGGGCTGGGATGAACCCAATGACATCTTCCACCACTGACTTGCCCCATTCCGTTTTCTTGGCCACCGCCCGCCGTGTCATCGCGCGCGAGGCCGAGGCGCTGGCGCTGCTGGGGGCCGGTCTGGGCGACAGTTTCGGGCAGGCGGTGGAAACCATCATGCAGGCCCGGGGCCGAGTGATCGTGTCGGGCATGGGCAAATCGGGCCATGTCGGGCGCAAGATCGCCGCCACCTTTGCCTCCACCGGCACACCCGCGCAATTCGTGCATCCGGCCGAGGCCAGCCATGGCGACCTGGGCATGGTGATGCGGGGCGATGTGGTTCTGGTGCTGTCCAATTCCGGCGAGACACCGGAACTGGCCGATATCATCGCCCATACCCGCCGCTTTGACATTCCGCTGATCGCCGTGGCCAGTCGTGCGGAAAGCACGCTGATGCGGCAGGCCGATGTGGCGCTGCTGCTGCCCGCCGCCCCCGAGGCCTGCGATACCGGCATCGTGCCCACGTCATCCACCACGATGACGCTGGCGCTGGGCGATGCGCTGGCCATAGCGCTGATGGAGCACCGGCAGTTCACGCCCGACCAGTTCCGCATCTTTCACCCCGGCGGCAAGCTGGGGGCCAAGCTGGCGCTGGTGCGTGACCTGATGCACCGCGACTTGCCGCTGTTGCCCAGTGGCAGCATGATGAGCGAAGCCTTGCTGACGATGAGCCGACAGGGCTTTGGCGTGGTTGGCGTGACGGGTGCGGACGCCCAGTTGATAGGTGTGATCACCGACGGCGACTTGCGCAGGCATATGGAAGGGCTCTTGTCACTGACTGCCGATCAGGTGATGACGCGTGCGCCCCGCACCATCGGGCCTGATGCGCTTGCGGAAAAGGCTGTGGCGGTGATGAACGCGAAAAAGATCACTTCGCTGTTCGTGGTGGACCCTGCGGGCAGCGGCAACGCGGTGGGGCTGATCCACATCCATGACTGCCTGCGCGCCGGGGTGGCATGACCGCGCATGACAACCTGCATTCGAAGCTGGTGGCTTGGCTGAAGGTCATCCTGCCGGTGGCGGCGCTGGCGCTGCTGTCAACGCTGTTCCTGGTGTCGCGCACCATCGACCCGTCGGATGCTATTCCCTATGCCGAGGTGGATATCGAGGAACGCATCCGCGAGCCGCGCATGACCAGCCCCACCTATGCCGGGGTCACAACCGATGGCGCATCCGTCACCGTCGCGGCGGATGAGGCCCGCCCCGCCCCCGAAGGCAGCGATACCGCCAGCGCCACCCGCCTGCGCGCGCAGATTGCCACGCCCGATGGCGGGCAGGCCGACCTTCTGGCAGACAGCGGCAGTCTGGACGCCCGCGAGGGGTTGCTGACGCTGATGGGCGCGGTGGAAATCACCACTTCGACCGGCTACCGCATCACCACCGATCAGGTGACATCGGCGCTGGAACGCACCGATGTGCAGACGGCAGGCCCCATCAGCGCGACCACACCGATGGGTGATCTGACGGCGGGGCGGATGACGCTGGGCGAAGACACGGCATCCAGCGGCAGCTACCTTCTTCTGTTCCAAGATCGCGTGAAGCTGATATACCGGCCAGCGAATTGACCCGCTGAATTGAGGCAAGGCATGTCGCACCCTTTATTGTCGCTCGTTCTGGCCTGCACGCTGGCTGCGGCCCCCCTAGCGGCGCGCGCGCAGGGGGCCACCGTGGCCTTTGGCGGGTTGCAACAGGACACATCCTTGCCCGTGGAAATCCAGGCAGACCAACTGGCGGTGAATCAGGCCGATGGAAGTGCTACCTTTACCGGCAATGTGCTGGTGGGGCAGGGCGAGATGCGGCTGTCGGCGGGCGAGGTGCGGGTGGAGTACGGGCCCGAGGGCGGGTCGATCGAGCGGCTGCATGCCTCGGGCGGTGTTACCCTTGCCAACAAGGCCGAGGCCGCCGAATCGGTCGAGGCGGTCTATACCATCGCCTCCGGTCAGGTGGTGATGACCGGCGACGTGCTGCTGACCCAAGGGCAAAGCGCGCTGTCGGGGCAAAAGCTGGTGATTGACCTGAAGGCCGGCACCGGCGTGATGGAGGGCCGGGTGCAGACCGTGTTCCAGCCGGGCGGATCGGTCGGCGGCGGGGCCGGTTCGGAATGACGCCACCCCTGACCGTCACACAGGGCGACGCCGGGCTGCATATCCGCAACCTGCGCAAAAGCTACAAGAAACGCCTGGTTATCCGCGATGTGACCATGCATCTGAACCGGGGCGAGGTTGTGGCCCTGCTGGGCCCGAACGGGTCTGGCAAGACCACCTGTTTTTATTCCATCGCCGGGTTGGTCACGCCCGAGGGCGGGCAAGTGTTGATCGACGGGCGCGATGTGACGGCGCTGCCAATGTATCGCCGCGCACGGATGGGCATCGGCTATCTGCCGCAAGAGGTTTCCATCTTTCGCGGCCTGTCGGTCGAAGACAACATCCTGGCGGTGCTGGAGATCGTGATTGCCGACCGCCACAAGCGGCGTGAGCGGCTGGAAGAATTGCTGGGCGAGTTTTCGATCACCCACCTGCGCCGCGCGCCCGCACTGGCGCTTTCAGGCGGCGAGCGGCGGCGGGTGGAGATTGCCCGCTGTCTGGCCGCCGATCCGAAGTATCTGTTGCTGGACGAACCTTTTGCCGGGGTGGACCCGATCGCGGTTGGCGAGATCCGCCATCTGGTGCAGGATCTGAAAAGCCGCGGCATCGGCGTGCTGATCACCGACCACAACGTGCGCGAAACGCTGGAGATCGTGGACCGCGCCTATATCCTGCATGACGGCACCGTGCTGATGAGCGGCACGACAGATGAGGTGGTGCGCGACGAAACCGTGCGGCGCGTCTATTTGGGCCAGAACTTTCGCATCAGCTAGGCCGCTTCGGGCCAGTGACTGCCGATCCGTAACAGTTGCATGACGAAGCTGTTGACAAGGGCTGCCCTCCTGCCGCCAAATACCCGTGATGCGTGCGAAACCCACCCTTGTTGAAGCACCCGATGCGGCAGGCACCCTGCCCCGCCGCGGCCCGGTTTCGCCGAAAACGCACCCCGAAGTGACGAAGCGGCGGGCCGCCCTGCACTCCGCAGGGCATCGTCTTGCCGTGCATTAGAAGGAGGGATCATGCGATACCAGATCAGCGGAAGACAGATTGACATCGGCGAGGCACTTCAGACCCATGTGAAGGCCGAACTGGGCGAGGTGGTGGAAAAATATGCCCAACGCCCGACCGAGGCCGTCATCGTGTTTTCGCGTGTCGCGCATGAACATGTCTGCGAGGCGACCATTCACCTTTCCACCGGGCTGAACGCGCAGGCCAAGGGCCATGCCCATGAAATCTATGCGGCTTTTGAATCTTGCCGCGAGAAGATGGACAAGCAGCTGCGCCGCTACAAGCGCCGGCTGCGCGATCATCACCGTGACCGCACGGCACCTGTTGAGTTCGACGGCGGTTCCTCCTATATCCTCGCCGCATCCGAGGAACCCGAGGATGTCGAACCCGATACGCTGACGCCGATGATCATCGCCGAGATGGAGACGAAAGTTCCCTCCATCACCGTGGGCGAAGCGGTCATGCAGCTGGAGCTGGCCGGGCAACGCATGCTGGTGTTCCGCAATGAAGGACATGGCGGAGTGAATGTCGTATACCGTCGGGATGACGGGAATATCGGCTGGATCGACCCGCGCAACAGCAAGTAACGCGCCACAGCGCAGGACAGACATCGGCCTATGGAACTTTCAAAACTACTGATGCCGGAGGCCGTTCGGGTTCTGGGCCATCTGACCAGCAAGAAGCGCCTCTTCCAGGATCTGGGAGAGGTGGCCGCCGCCGCCTACGGCCTGAACGCCGCCGTTGCGGTGGATGGCATGCAGGAACGCGAAAGCCTTGGGCCGACCGGCGTGGGCCATGGCATCGCGCTGCCCCATGCAAGACTGGAAGATTTGTCGAAAATCATCGGCGTTTTCCTGCGGCTGGAAAAACCGCTGGATTATGATTCTGTGGATCGTCAGCCGGTGGATCTGATCTTTGCCCTGTTCGCGCCCAAGGATTCGGGCGTGGATCACCTCAAGGCACTTGCGCTGGTGTCGCGCACCATGCGCGACCCGGCGATCTGCGCCAAACTGCGCGCCAACACCGATCCGGCCAAACTGCACGCGATCCTGACAGAAGCCCGCGCACCGCAGGCCGCCTGAGCGGCATCGGGGGCGGCCGGCGGGCCGCTTTTTGTCTGCCCTCAGCGCCAGCCCGTGAAACCAAAGCCGATGTAATCGCGCTGATAGGCCTCGCGCGCGGCGTCTTCGATTTCGGCATCCCAGATGGTCGCCAGCGCATGCGGTGCCGTTTCGGGCACGGGGGGCAGCGGCGGGCAGGCGGTGCCGGTATCCGCAGCCAGATAGGCCAGCCCCTCGGCCAGACGATCCTCGCGCAGCACCAGATCGGGGCCGTGGAATTGCGCAAAGCCCTGCAACACCGCCGACTGGCTGGCAAAATGCGGATCCACGCGCAGGCCGGTCTGGCCCGACAGGTTCAGCTTCAGAAACCGCAGAAAGCCAAGGAAAGCCGTGCGATGGGCTGCGGCATCCTGTTTGTGCCCCTTGCCCGGCGGCGGCAGGTCGATCTTGTAGACCCGCTGCAATGTGCCCCTGATCTCGGCCAGCGCGCCGGTCAGGATCTGGCTGCAAAACGCGGCATGGGCGCGGGCGACAGGGTGGCGCAACACGGTGAAACTGCGGTGGCCGGGATGCGCGCGTTTCCACTGGCGCAGGGTTTTCTGCGCGAACCCGCCCTGCACTTCGCCAATACCCGCCAGCCAGGCCTGCACGGCAGCCTCGGGTCCGCCGCGCACCGGCATGTAGACCAGATCGCCCGCCGCCAGAAAGCCGGGAATGGCCGCTGACCGGCGGGGTTCGAAATTCGGGGTGCGCGCCAGGTTGAAACGGTCAAGCCGGGCCAGCGCCGCCGTCATGTCCTCGGCGTTTTCCACCTTGTCGGTGATTTCCTCGGGGTTCTGTTTTTTCAGCGTGTCATCCGGGGCGGCAAGTGCTGCATCCACCCCCAGAAACTGCGCCAGGCCGTTCAGCACGGCCACATCCTGAATATCATCATAGTCGATGTAGAACGCGGTTTGCCCAGTCACCTGCAAGCCGTGCATCAACAGCACCTGAAATTCCTGCAGGGCGGCCAGATGCGCCTCGAATTCGTCTGCATCAAACCGGGCGCGGGCAGTTTTCAGGCGTTTCGCCTGTGTCAGTTTCCACTGGCCGGTTGCCTGCGCGATCTTCCAGCTGACATAGCTTTCCACCGGGTTGCGCGTCAGGATGATCTTCGCGCAGCCGGGATCTTGCAGCACCGCCGCCAGAACGCGCGGGTCGTGGTCATGGAAAAACCGAAAGCCCGCCAACCCGTCAGTTTCCGCGCGCAACCTTGCCACCAGCGCCAGAGGGTCCGCCGCGCGCGCGGCCATGTCGATGCCGAACAGCGCCATCTGGTCTTTCTTGCCGATGAAATGCGGGTTGAACACCTCACCATGGCACCGCACGCCCGGCAAGGCGTTCAGATTGGCCTCAAGAAAGTTGGAACCCGTCCGCATCTCCGCGAACATCACAAAACTTTGGAACTTCTGCGCCAAGGATCATTTCACCAGATAGGGCCGACCGCGCCGGTTGGCCGAGGGTTTCGGGTCGTCGCCGGTCGGGAAATCGCCCATCAGCACGGGTTGCATGCCCTGATTGCGCAGGTTCTGCAAAAACTGTCCAAAGCCGGTCAGATCAGCCATGCGCGGTGCCTCGGTCAGGCGGCGCAGGGCTCGGGGGCTTATCTCGTCCACGATGACTTGCAGCGGCTCCATCGGGTTTTCCACAAAATCGGCCAGCGTCCAGACGCGCACCCGCGCCTTGACCCAGGGGCTGCGGAGCAGGTTCAGATGCTCTGCCTCGATTTTTTGCAGGCGCGCCGCCTCTTTGCGGATTTCACCGAAATTTCGGTTGGAATGGAACAACGGCACGGCCCAGGCCCCGGAAATCACGGAAATCTGGGCATTGGGGTCCGAGGCCAGAAACGAACCCACCTTTTGCACATCCGCCGGGCCGAATTGAAAGCACTGGCGTTCGCCACGGGTGTTCCAGACCAGATTGACCAGAAAGCTTTTGGGATTGTAGTCGCGCATCGGCGGTGAATCCGGCATGGCCCCGTTATACACCGTCTCGCCCCCGGCGTAATGCACCCGGTCGGTTGCAAAAAGGTGGCCATGCACCCGGGTGCCCGCCACCTTGCCCAGCCAGGGTTCGAAATTGTCGAACAGATCGGCAAAGCCCCAGAACACCGAATAGGGCGCGGCTGTCTTGCCATTTTCCCAATTGTCGTTGGGAAAGCGGCTTTGCATGTAAAGCCCGGGCCGCCCCTTGGTGCGCCGTTCCACCGCCTTGGAAAACAGCCGGTCGATCTTGCCGGGGTTCGGTTCTGCGCGGGTCTGGGTGGCAGCATCGGGTGACAGGAAACTGCGGTAGAGTTTGCCCGCATGCGGCCAGATCTTGCGGGCCACAAAACAATCGGACCGGCGCAGCAATTGCAGGTGGTCATCGTAAAAGATATGCGGCTTGCCCTGAAAATCGAATTTCGACAGCGTCAGCGGCCGGCTTTCGACATTCGAGGAATAAAGCCGCACAAGCGTCTGGAAATAGCTTTCATCCGGGATCCAGACCTTTTTGAAATAGGTGTCATAGGTCTCACGCTCCGGGTCTTCCAGAATCGCGCTCAGCGTCTGGCGGGTCAGGCACCACCACTGGCTGCCCAGATGCGGCTCCAGCCCCGCCGGGATGCGGCGCTTGAACCGCAGCAGGCGTTGCAACCGCACATAGCCGTCAAACAGCCGCCGCTGCCTGCGCCATGAAAACGGGAACCGCAGGGTGAAACGCTCGATGTTCAGGCCACCGATGGTCCAGCCCACATCTTCGGTCGTGACCGATTCAATGAAATCAGTGCGCGGGCGTTCGGCCAGATAGGCCACCAACTCCTCCACCGGGCGCAGCGGCAGGCAGGAGCCCGAGGCCAGATACACATGCCGCACCTGGGGGAAATCACGCAGCATGATGGTGGCTGCCGATTGCGTGGCCCCCACAATGCCCCAAGTGCCCCATTCGCAGGCGTGCCGGTCGGCAAAACGCACATCGGCCACATCAGACAGATCGCGCACCAGTTTGTTGTAGGGGCGTTTGCGCACGCGCCGGTCCACATGGATGACCACGGGGCAGCCGTTTTCGGCCCAGTGCCGCGCCACCTGCGCCGCACGGTCCAGCGCGGTGTGGCACAGCATGACAAAGCCGACGCTCACCCCCTGCCCCCTTTCACGCCCAGTTGCCTTTGGACATCAGCCCCAAAATCTCCAGTTGCCGCCAGTTGATGTATTTCTCGCTCCACTTGCACCACAAGTCGGGATGATCGTTCAACGCGGCCTTGTAGGCCCTGTATTCATGGCTATTGGCGTAATGCTGCCTGCGCTGCATTTCCTCCTCGGCCTTGACCGCAAATGTATCCAGAAATTTGGCATGCAGAAGGCAGCCTGACGCTTTTTCTCCGCCCCATTCATCATAAACCAGATTAAGCCCGCGCGGCAGAAGGTTGTGGGTGGAGCTGACATAGGCGTAATCACGGTGCCATTTCACCAGCGGTATCTTGTTCAGCGCAGGCGCGCGTTCCGGCGCATCGGCAAAAAATGCGCGGGCGCGCGGGCCGCCCTGAATCCACAGGTTGCCGTATTTGCGGTTGCGGCTGATCATATAGTTTCCGCTGTCGAACCAATTGGCGATCTCGAACGGGTCTTGCCCCTCGCGGTAGGGCTGCGCGCCGATCGGCCCTTTGGGATACATGTCTAGCAGCATGGCGGAAAAGGATTTGATCGAGGACGCATCAAGCCAGTCGGTCAAGGCCCGCAGGGGCCGCGTATCGCAGAATGGATAGACGAAGAATTCGTCAGGATCGACGACCAGAATCCAGTGTTTGTGCGCATAGCGGATTTGCAGCCAGTTCAGCCAATCCACCCCGAAACGCGCGCGTTTATAGCTGTGCGCGCTGTGCCACAGCGACACATCCGGCTGTTCGGCCAGATATTCGCGCGACCCGTCGGTGCTGTCATTGTCCACGATCAGGAAATGGTTGACGCCCATGTCACGGTAGTAGCGCAGGAAATACGGCAGACGCACCCGTTCGTTGCGCAGGGTGGAAAACACCAGAATGTCATCTGGCTTTATCTTGTCGGTGCGGGCACTGACCGCGCGCAATTCGCGGCGTTTGCGGAAGGCGCGGATACGCCAGCGTTTGCGGGCCAGACGCAGGCTGTATGTCGAAAGCAATCCCACCCGTCAGCGTCCCCATGGGCCTAGACCCGTTCGGCCAGCGCTATCAGACAAGGTTTAAGACCCGGTTGAAGTGGTCTTCCCATCGCGGAACGGCACGAGATGCGCGCCTGTTCCGGTCTGCCCTGCCCTGCTGCCCCCAGTTGTTTATTGTTTCCAGCCAAGAATAACTGTCAGCGGGGTCAAGGTAAACCGGGTAGTCGCCCAATGTTTCGCGGGTCACGGCCAGCGGGGCGGCGATGACCGGCACGCCCAGTGCCGCGGCCTCGACCGGGGGCAGGCCGTAACCTTCGGCCAGGCTGGGAAACAGCAGCGCCTCGGCCCCCTGCACCAGCGCCGCCACCACGCCATCGGGCAGGCCCGGCAGTTCGCGCACCGGGCTGCCGGGGGGCAGGGCATCCAGCCTGCCGAACACATCTTCATTCGCCCAGCCACGCCCGCCGATGATGAAAAGCTGTGGCACGGCTGCGGGCGCATCGGCCTGCATGCCGTCCCAAACATCCAGCAAAAGTGCATGGTTCTTGCGCGGCTCGATGGTGCCAAGGGTAACGAAATAGGGTCGCGCCAGATCAAGCCCGGGTGGAATCGCCGCTGCATCGGGTTGCGGCACCGGCACCCCCAGCGCTGCCACCACGCCGGGCGGCACCCGGCCCATGCGGGCAAAATGCGCCTCAGCCCGCGTGCGGGCATCAGCGGTGCTGTAGATCACCAGATCGGCATGGGTCGCCACCGCCGCCATCTTGCGCGCGAATACCTGCGAAATGCCGGGGCGGGTGAACTGCGGGTAATCCAGCGGAATGGCATCATGCACCAGCACCGCCACGCGCAGACCTGCCGCCCTGATCGCCGCCAGCGACCGCGCCGACAGATTGGCATGGCCCACATTCACATAGCTGGAACCCGGCGGCAGATGCCGCCGCAGCATCCGCGCCAGCAAGGGCCGTGGGCAGCGCGCAATGGCCAGCCTGCGCGCCGTGGCCTCGGCCCGCGCGCGCAAGGTATCACCGCGCCAGAACATCCGCGACAGCAGGTCGGGCGGGCCAAGCCTGACATCCGCCGTGGCCAGACGGGCGATCATGCGCGCGCCGTCCCTGTCCAGCAGCACATGACCCACGGCGCTGCGCACCAAAGCAAACAGCGGCGTTTCCGCCGCTGCCAGATGGGTCAGATAGGCCAGTTCCACGCGGTCAACCCCGGTCAGCGCACCGCGCCCCAGACGCGACACCAACCGCGTCAAGTCGATCAGCCGCGAAGCCGGGGCAAGCCGCGCCGAACAGGGCGTAACCACGAAGTTACTGCGCGGCCTTTTGCTGGGCGACCATGTCGTTCAGATATTGCGAGAATTCTTCGCGCAATTCCTCACGGGCCAGCCCGAAAGCCACAGTTGCCTGAAGGAAGCCGGCCTTCGATCCGCAATCATACCGCTGTCCGCGGAAGCGGAAGCCATAGACCGAATCTCCGCCGTCGATTTCTTCGGCAATCGCGTCGGTCAGTTGAATCTCGCCACCCGCGCCCTGCTTCATGCGGTTCAGGTTGTTCAGCACGTTCGGCGTCAGGATATAGCGACCGATCACGGCCAGGTTCGACGGCGCGTCCTCGCGCTTGGGCTTTTCAACCATGCCTTTCGCGCGCACGATCGACCCCATATCCTCGGCAATGTCCAGCATGCCATAGGACGAGGCCTTTTCTGGCGACACTTCCATAGCGGCTACCATGTTGCCGCCGGTCTGGGCATAGGCCTCGACCATCTGTTGCAGGCAAGGCTTTTCGGCGGCGATCACGTCATCAGGCAGCATCACAGCAAAAGGCTCGTCCCCGATCAGGCGGCGGGCACACCACACGGCATGGCCCAGCCCCAGCGCCTTGTGCTGGCGCACATAGGCAATCGCGCCGCTGTCCATGTTGGTGTCCTTGAGGATCTCCAGAAGCTGATCCTTGCCGGACCGGCGCAGCGACGCCTCAAGCTCCGGCGCGTGGTCGAAGTAATCTTCCAAGGCGCCCTTGCCGCGCGAGGTGACAAAGATGAACTCCTTGATGCCGGCCGCGCGCGCCTCGTCGATGGCATACTGGATCAGCGGCCGGTCAACCAGGGTCATGATCTCTTTCGGGATAGACTTGGTAGCGGGCAGAAACCGCGTGCCAAGCCCGGCGACGGGAAAGACTGCCTTGGTGACCTTTTTGATCTTCATCGCTCTCACTCTGTTCACCGCCCCGTGCTGAGGGCAATTCGTTGTAACGTCTCAAACTGTCCGCACCAGCCTATGCAACAGCCGTTGGCCGCAACATGTTCCCGCGAACCTATACGGATTTGGGCATATTGGCACGTCCTTACGTGATGATTCCGGCAAAAATGCGCCTGTCAGCGGGGATAAGCGGGGCAAATGGCCCGTTGCAACATAAAATCTTGGTTTTCTGCGGGTTTGTGGCGGTCATGCGGGACCGACCGGGCGGAACGGGGCCAGCCTTTGCGCCTCGGCGTCCGCTCGCCGGGCCAGCGTGGTCCGGCAAAGCCGGGGTTCGCTGCGGTCGGCGGGGCCAAAGAGACCGCCATCCTGGATCCAGAAGCCATCGGGGGAAAACATCTGCCGGTGGGGCCGCGCATGGAGGCCAAGACACAGCAGCGTGACAATCGCGCCACCGGCCGCGACAAGCCGGGCCTCATGCAGCAACGCGCGCCGGTCGCGCCGGTAACCCGCGATCAGGCGGCCCGGCCGCGGCCCTGTGCCGGGCAGCGCCAGAAAGGCGGGCGGATCTGGCAACAGCGGCTGGCTGACCGGCGGGGGCCGCGCGCGCCCCTCGGCCAGACCCCGTTCCAGACTGTCCAGCAGGGCCGCAACCTGCCGGGGTTCCAGCCCGCCACTGACCATGTGGCGCAGCGCCCGGGCGCGCTGCCCGGCCCGCAGGGTGGCAAGCGCGGCTGGCCAGTCGCGCTGGGGCGCATGGCGGCGCAGGAACACCATGCTGCTGGCCCCGATTTCATGCAGCGACAGGGGCACGCGGTCGCCCCGTCGGCGGGCGCTGGCGGCATAGCCGTGATGCACCTGCGCACCGGGCACGATGGCGGTCAGCCCGCCCCGCGCGGCCAGCCGCAGGTTCACATCGGCCTCATCCAGATAAAACCGGTAGGCCGGGTCGAACCCGCCAATGGCCAGCAGATCGGCGCGGCGAAAGGCGCAGTTGGTGCCTTGGGTTTTGACCGCCAGCGCCGCCGTGCCCGCGTGCAGGCTGACCGCGCCGTGATCCACGTCCAGCGGCTGATCCTGCCCCAGATAGTCAACCATTGATGCGCGCCACTGATAGGAAATCCCGTTGCGCCCGCGCACGAAACCACCCGCCGCCACGACCCGTTCGTCGGCAAACGGGGCCACCAGCCGCGACAGCCAAGTGGGTTCCGGCACGGCGTCATCATCAAGGAAAGCCACCACGTCGCTGGCGGCCTGCGCCAGCCCAAGATTGCGCGCGGCGGAGATGTTGGGTTCGTCATAAGCAACAAGCTTCACCGGCAGGCCCAGCGCCTGCACGGCGGCACAGGCGGCAGGGTCTGCCACCACGATCAGCTCGAAACAGGGGTGATCCATCTGGCCGATGCCGGTGATGGCGCGCAACAGGGCGTCTGGGCGGTGGCGGCTGACGACGACAAGGCTGGCGGGCTGGGCGGCAAGCGCGGGGATGGCCGCGGCCATCTCAGCCCGCCATCCCCATTTCGGCCATCATCGCCTCGATCCGCGCCACATCCTCGGGGTTGTTCAGCTCCCAGAACTGCCGGCCGCGCGCCTCAACCTCGACACACAGCACCGGGCGTTCACGTTCCAGAAACCGCAGCTGCTCCAGCCCTTCCAGCACCTCAAGCGGCCCCATCGGCCAGCCGGGATAGGCGGCAAGTGCCGCCGGGCGATAGGCATAGACCCCGACATGGTGGAACACCGGGGTCTCGGCGTCGTCGGCCCAGGTCTTGCCGGTGTAGGGTATCACCTCTTTGGAAAAATACAGCGCGCGGCGGTCGGCCCCGAACACCGCCGTCGTGCCGCCCACCCGGCCCGCGCGCCGGTCAGCCAGAAAGCCGTTCAGCGCCCGCCCGTCACAGCGCAGCACAGGGGTGGCCACCTCGGCCCCCGGATCTGCCCGCAGGCCCGCCACCAGATCTTCGACAAACCATGCGGGCGTCAGCGGCGCATCGCCTTGCAGGTTCACGACAATCTCGAACCCGCCCAAGTGTTGCACCACCTCGGCGCAGCGTTCCGTGCCGTTCTGGCAGGTGGCCGAGGTCATCACCACCTCGGCCCCGAACCCTTCGGCATGGTCGCGGATGCGGTCGTCATCGGTGGCCACAACCACGCGGTCGATGCCGCGCACGGCCATCGCCGCCTCCCACGACCGGCGGATCAGGGTCTTGGCCACGCCATCCGCGCCGCGCAATTCCACCAATGGCTTGCCCGGATAACGGGTCGAGGCGTAGCGCGCGGGAATGGCGATGAGGACCGACATCTTACGCCTTCAGGTCAACGCCGGGGGCATAGGCGATGAAAAACGGGTTGTCCCAGCCCGGTTTGCCATAGGCCAGCGGTGTGTGGTCATCAAACCGCACCACTTGGCCCCCCGCGCCGCGCAGCACGGCATCGCCCGCCGCCGTATCCCATTCCATCGTGCGGCCCAGACGCGGGTAAAGATCGGCCTCGCCGGTGGCGACCAGACAGAATTTCAGGCTCGATCCCGCAGATTTCATATCCTTCACCGCGTATTTGCCGATGTAGTCATCGGTCGCCTGATCGCGGTGCGATTTTGACGCCACCACCATCAGCGCGGCATTGTCGGCATCGGCCACGCGGATCGGTGTCACAACCCCCGGCGCATCCTTGGCCAGATCGCCGGTTTCCTCAACCGCGGTGCCATCGGCCTGGGTGTAGAACAGCCGCCCCTGCGCCGGGGCATAGACCACGCCGCGCACCGGCACGCCGTTTTCGACATAGGCGATGTTCACCGTGAAATCACCGCGCCGCTGCACGAATTCCTTGGTGCCGTCCAGCGGATCGACGATGAGGAACGTGCTGGCCGAAAGGCTGTGGCTGTCGGCCTGTTCCTCGGTGATCAGCACGACATCGGGAAAGGCATCGCGCAGGCCTGCGGAGATGATCGCATCCGCCGCCTCGTCGGCTTCTGTTACCGGGCTGGCATCCGACTTGGCCTTCACCGCGAAATCGGGGCCGTCATAGACCTGCATGATCCGGTCGCCCGCCTCCAGCGCCAGACGGCGGATGACCGGGATGAGGGTATCGAAGTTCATGCTGTGCTCCGTCTCCGTGGCGCGGGGGCCGCGTTGTTGAAAAATCTTGCCTTTGCCCTTATCATGCCTTGTTGGGGGAACATCAAGATTTCCCGGGATACTGTGGTATCGCCGCAGGATGAAGGCGAGGGCAGGCATGTTTCGAACCGAGGTCAGGAAAAGCGGCGCGCGCACGGCCATAGGCCTGTTGGAACTGGTGTTCCACGCCACGGTGCGCAACGTGCGCAAAAGCCATGGCAACGCGCTGATCGGCCTGTTGATGAACATCTTCCAGACCGTGCTGCTGGTGGTGATCTTTTTCCTGATGTTCGATCTGCTGGGCATGCGCGGCAATGCGATACGCGGGGATTTCCTGCTGTATGTGATGTCCGGCATCTTCATGTTCATGACCCATGCCAAGGCGATGGGGGCGGTGGTGGCCGCCGAGGGGCCGACCTCGCCGATGATGAAACATTCGCCGATGAACCCGATCGTGTCGATCACGGCAGCGGCGCTGGGGTCACTTTACACGCAGGTTCTGTCGGCGGGGGTGGTGCTGTATTTCTACCATGCCATCTTCACCCCGATCACCATTGATGAACCCGTGGGGATGATGGGCATGTTCCTGCTGTCCTGGGGGTCGGGCGTGGGGATCGGCATGGTGTTTCTGGCCGCAAAGCCCTGGCAGCCCGATGTGGTGAACATCGCCGCGCAGATCTACATGCGCGCCAACATGATCGCGTCAGGAAAGATGTTCGTCGCCAACACCCTGCCTGGCTACATGCTGGCGATGTTTGACTGGAACCCGCTGTTTCACACCATCGACCAGGGGCGCGGCTTTATCTTTCTCGACTATTACCCGCGCTACAGTTCGATCGCCTATCCGATCTATGTGATGATCGCCTGCGTGATGATCGGGCTGATGGGTGAATTCTACACCCGCAAACATGCCTCGATGAGCTGGAGCGCGAAACGCTGAGGCGGGCGTTGCCCCGCCCGCGCCTCACCCGCCCGTTGCCGACAGGCCCGCGTCCAGCGCCGACAGGATCACCTGCACATCGCCCGAGGTCAGGATCAGTGGTGGCGACAGGATGATGTTGGCCCCCGAAACCCGCACCATCGCGCCCTCCTGATAGGCCACCTGCTGCACCCGGGCGGGCACCGCCTTGTCGGCGGGCTTTTTCGTGGCCCGGTCGGCGACCAGTTCCAGCGCCAGCATCAGGCCGTGGCCTCCGCGCACATCGCCGATGGCCTCGTGCCTGCCCTGCAAGGCCAGCAGGCCCGCATGCAGTTCTGCCCCCCGTGCCGCCGCGTTTTCGTTCACCCGCAGGCGCTGCGTTTCCGCCAGACAGGCCAGCGCCGCCGCCGCCCCCACCGGATGCCCGGAATAGGTATAGCCATGGCCGATGGCGGCGCGGCCTGTCTCATCCCGCTCGAACACCTGCGCCACGCTTTCCGAGATCATCACCGCGCCAAAGGGGAAATAGCCGTTGGTGATGGCCTTGGCCGTGCACATCATGTCAGGCTGCACCCCCCACAGGCGCGACCCTGACCAGGCCCCGGTGCGGCCGAATGCGGTGATCACCTCATCCGCGATCAGCAGGATGCCGTGCCGCGTGCAAATCTCGCGCACCCCGGGCATGAAACTGTGATGCGGCGGGATCACACCGCCCGCGCCCAGAATGGGCTCCATGATGAAGGCGGCGATGGTGCCTGCCCCCTGAAAGGCGATCTCATCCTCCAATGCCGCAAGGCACAGCTGCGCCAGCCGTGCGGGGTCAGCTTCGTTGAAGGGGTTGCGGTAGGTGTAGGGTGCGGGCACATGGAAGCAGCCGGGCAGCAGCGGCTCATATTGCGTGCGGAAATTGGCGTTGCCGTTCACCGACGCGCCGCCGATATGCGTGCCGTGATAGCCCTTTTTCAGCGACAGGAATTTCACCCGGCCCGCCTCGCCCCGCACCTTGTGATACTGCCGCGCCAGCCGCAGCGCGGTTTCCACCGAATCCGACCCGCCCGAGGTGAAGAACGCGCGGCTCAGCCCGTCGGGTTCAAAGAACAGGCGCAGTTCCTCGGCCAGTTCGATCACCGCGTCATTCGTGGTGCCGCGAAAGGTGGAATAATAAGGCAGCCGGTCAAGCTGTGCCGCGATGGCCTGTTTCACCACGTCGCAGGAAAAGCCCAGGTTCACGTTCCACAGGCCCCCCACGGCATCCACCGCCTCGTGCCCGTCAATGTCGCGGATGCGCACGCCCTTGGCCCCGGTGATGATGGTGGGCGCGTTTTTCAGGCTGTCGGCAGGATGCGTCATCGGGTGCCAGAAACTGCGGGCATTGTTGGCCTTGAGGAAATTCTGATCTTTCATGGCGTGCCTTTCGGATGCGGGTCAGCGGTTCTGCCAGCGGGTGACAAGTTCGGGCGGCAGGCTGCCCCCCCAGAGTGCGGTAATGTCGGCCCCGGCGCGGCCCAGTTCGGTGCGAATCAGCGCCGCCAGTGCGGTCGTCACCCGGGCATCGGGCGCGGCCACGGCCAGCGCGCCGGTGCAGTTGTTGGTCGCATCGAACAGCGGCACGGCAAAGCTGTGAACATCGGCCTCAAAGGCGCTGGTGCATTCCGCCATGCCAATGGCGCGGGTCTGGTCCAGCTTTGCGCGCAGGCGGGCCGGGTCGGTTTCGGTCTGCGGTGTATAGGCCTCCAGCCGTTGCGCCAAAACCCTTTCGCACAGCGCGGGTGCGGCAAAGGCCATCAGCGCCAGACCCGAGGATGTGGCGTGAAACGGCAGGATCTCGGTATCCTCCATCGTCACCTTAGTGCCGTGCGCCGCAGCATAGGCAAAGCCGATCAACGCCAGCTTTTCCCCAACGATCACTGACAGATGCGCAGTTTCGCCTGTGGCAAGCGCCAGACGGCGCAGCACCGGTTGCGCAGCCTCTTGCATCGGCACATGGGCCTCGCGCAGCGCGGCCAGACGCAGCATTGCGGGCCCCAGCCGATATTCGCGGGCAAGGCCCGCCTGTTCCACAAAACCAAACTCCTGCAACTCGGTCAGCAGGCGGTGGCAGGTGGCCTTGTTTAGCCCCGAAAGCCGCGCAAAATCGCTAAGCCCGATCTGCGGCCGGGCGCGGCTGAAGTAATCCAGCAGTTCCAGCGCCTTTCCAACGGTGCCCATTTTTTCGCCCCTTGCCCGTGCCCTGCGCCGCCGGAAGTCGGCTGTGCAGATGTGGTTTCATTTTTGTTGACAGATTGGCGGGCGGTCTGTCAATCTAAATTCAAACCAATGGTTCAAATAATGAACCGACAAAACCGGGAGACGATCATGACCAAGACGGGCCTTCTGGCCGGTGCCTGTGCGCTGGCGCTTTCTGCCTTTGGGGGTGCGGCGCTGGCCGAATACCCCGAAAGACCCGTGACCTTCATCGTGCCATGGCCGCCCGGTGATCTGGAGGATGTGCTGACCCGCATGATCGCCGAGGAGTTCCAGTCGATGTATGGCGCACCCGCTGCGGTGGTGAACCGCCCCGGCGGCGGCGGCATCGTGGGCGCGCTGGAGGTGGCTGGCGCGGCCCCCGACGGCCATGTGATCGGGTCGTTCGTTCTGGGCATTCCCACGGTCAAGACGATGGGGCCGGATGCGCAGGTGGCCCGCGACACGTTCGAACCGGTGGGCATTTTCCTGACCTACCCGTTCCTCATCGCGGCGGCCGCGGATGCGCCCTACAATTCGTTGCAGGAACTGGCCGATTATTCCAAGACCAACACCGTGCGTCTGGGCCATTTCGGCTATGGGCTGGAACCCACGCTGCTGACCGTGCTGGGCGTGCAGGAACTGGGTGGCACATTCGGGGCCGAGGCGGCGTTTGATGCGCTGGATTGCTCCACCCTCGCCAACGGCGATGCCGATGTGATCAACACCACCGCGCAGCTTGTGCTGCCCTGCCTGAACGAGATCAAGGTTCTGGCCACCATCACCGGCGAGCGGATGGGCATCACCCCCGACGCGCCCACGCTGGGCGAACTGGAGCCCAGCCTTGACAGCACGTTGTGGAACGGCCTTTTCGTGCCCAAAGGCACCCCGCAAGAGGTGAAAGACAAGATCGCCGCAGCCGCGCAGGCCGTTGTCGCCAGCCCCGAGGCGCAAGAGATTGCCGCAACCACCGGCGCGCTGGTTTACTGGATGGATCAGGCGGCAAGCGCCGAACGCATCAACCTTGACTTCGACCAGTTGACCCGCGTGCGCGAAACGCTGGGTGTGACCGAGTGATCTGACCAGCCGGGCGCAGCGGGCAACCGCCGCGCCCTTTTCTTTGGCCCGGGGGCCGGGCTGAAACGCAGGCGGGGTGCGGCATGACCAATGACGAGGACAAGGCGAACCGGTTGGAAAGCATGGCCCTGACAGTGCTGTTCTTCGCCATATCGCTGGCGCTGCTGCTGGCGCTGTTTGCCGTCACCCGGCCCGGGCAGGCGTCGGGCGGCTGGTGGACCCGCCCGGCGCTGGCCCCCGGTGTGGCGCTGGGCCTGCTGGTGCTGGCTAATCTGGTGACGCTGGCCCGGTCGGCTGTTGATCTGCGCCGCCGTCCGGCCACAACCGCCGAGCGGGCCGAGGCGCGGGCAAGGATGCTGGGCTGGCTGCGACCGCTGGAATTTCTGGCCTATTTCGCGGGTTACATCTGGGCGCTGGGCCTTGTCGGCTATTTTGCCGCCACGCTGCTGTTTCTGCTGGGGCTGATGCTGCGCGTGGGGCTGCGCAGCCCGCGCTGGCTGCTGGCCGGTGCGCTGACCGCGCTGGCGCTGACGGCGGTGTTCCGCATGGGTCTGGGGGTCTGGATGCCGCCCGCCATGGCCTATGACCTGTTCCCTGCCGCCATCCGCACCGCCCTGACCCGCTGGTTCTGAGGACATATCATGGATTTCATCCTGCTGGGCCTGCAACAACTGGCCGATCCCACGGTATTTGCCGTCATGGTGTTTGGCGCGATGCTGGGGGTGGTGGTGGGGGCCATACCGGGGGCCGGGGCGGCGGTGACAATCTCGATCCTGCTGCCCACCACCTTTTCCATGGACCCGCTGACCGGCATGACCCTGCTGCTGGGGGTCTATTGCGGATCGGCCTATGGGTCGGCCATCCCGGCGGTGTTGATAAACACGCCCGGCTCGCCCGTGGCGGTGCTGACCGCGCTGGAGGCGAAACCCTTCGTTGAACGGGGCGAGGCGCGGCGGGCCATGTCGCTGGCCTATTCGTCGTCGTTTGTGGGCGGTGTGCTGGCGGTGCTGGCCCTGATGCTGCTGACACAGCCGCTGGCACAGGTGGCGCGGCATTTCGGATCGGCCGAATTTGCCATGGTGGCGCTGGCGGCGCTGGTTCTGGTGGTCATCGGCCATGCCGGGCGCCGGGTCGAGGCGACGGCGGCGCTGTGTTTCGGCCTGTTTCTGGCCACGGTGGGGGTGGAAACCGCCTATGCGACGCAGCGATATACCTTCGGCTTTCAAAGCCTTTTGTCGGGCATCCCGCTGGTGCCCACGGTCATCGGCCTGTTCGCCATGTCCGAGGCGCTGGTGCAACTGACGCGGCGCGAACATGCCCGCCCGCCAGTGCAACTGGGCGGCCGGTTCTTTTCCGGCTTTGCCGAGGTGTTCCGCTATCCGGTCACGCTTTATGGCTCGTCATTGGTCGGCATCATCTGCGGCATCATGCCGGGGGTAGGCGAATTTCTGGCGCAGCAGGTGAATTACGTCTGGGCGCGCAAGGTGTCAAAGCACCCGGAACTGTTCGGCAAAGGCTCGCCCGAGGGCATCATCGTGTCCGAGGCCACCAACAACGCCGTGCCCCCCGCCGCACTGATCCCCATGCTGGCACTGGGCATCCCGGGCGAGGAACTGACGGCAATGATGCTGGCGGTGTTTCTGGTACACAACGTGGTGCCGGGGCCAGACCTGTTCCTGAACCGGCCCGAGTTTGTATCGGGCCTCTATTGGACGCTGCTGGCGATGAATGTGGTCATCATCCTGTTCCTGATGGTGGCAACGAAATGGATCGCGCGGGCCACTTTGGTGGACAAACGCTATCTGGGTGCGGTGATCCTGACGCTGAGCCTGATCGGCACCTATGCCAGCAACTATTCGCTGGCGGATTGCGGCATTGCCATGGTGTTCGGCCTTCTGGGCTTCATCCTGCGCAGCCACCGCTGGCCGCTGACCCCGATTTTGCTGGGGCTGGTGATGGGCCCGATACTGGAAGGGCGGATGCGGCAGGCGCTGGGCGGATCGAACGGCGATCTGACCATTTTCGTGACGCGGCCCATATCGGCGCTGATGGTGGCGCTGCTGGCGCTGCTGATTTTCTTCACCATAAGGGGCGGGTTGAAACGCCGCCGCCCGCGCGAGGACTGGCAGATCAATGACACTTGACCAAGCAACGATTGACCGGCTGGCCGCAGCGCCGGTCGCACCGGGCCGCCTGCTGATCGGGGCTGATCGGGTGGAGGGGCAGAATGCGCCGCTGGAGGTTTTATCGCCCATCGACGGGCAGGTGTTGACCACGCTTGCATCCGCATCGGCCGCCGATGTGAACCGTGCGGTGGCGGCGGCGCGGGCGGCCTTTGACGATGGCCGCTGGTCGCGCCAGCCCCCCGCCGCCCGCAAGGCGGTGCTGACCCGGCTGGCAGACCTGATCGACCGGCATGCGCCGGAACTGGCCGTGCTGGGCGTGCGCGACAACGGCACCGAGATTGCGATGGCTCTGAAGGCCGAACCCGGATCGGCGGCAGGCACCTTCCGCTACTATGCCGAGGCGCTGGACAAGGTGTATGGCCAGATTGCCCCCACGCCCGAGGGCGTTCTGGGCCTGATCCACCGCGAACCCGTGGGCGTGGTGGCGGCCATCGTGCCGTGGAACTTTCCGCTGATGATCGGGGCATGGAAACTGGCCCCGGCGCTGGCGGCGGGCAATTCGGTGGTGCTGAAACCGGCGGAAACCGCCTCGCTTTCCTTGTTGCGTCTGGCCGAACTGGCGCTGGAGGCAGGCCTGCCGCCCGGCGTGCTGAACGTGGTCACAGGCCCGGGCCGGGTGACGGGCGAGGCTTTGGCCCTGTCGATGGATGTGGATGTGCTGGTGTTCACCGGGTCCGGCCCTACGGGCCGCAGGCTGCTGGAATATGCGGCGCGGTCAAACCTGAAACGTGTCTATCTGGAATTGGGCGGCAAAAGCCCCAACATCGTCTTTGCCGATGCGCCCGATCTGGCGCAGGCGGCCAAGGTGGCGGCCACGGCCATATTCCGCAATGCGGGGCAGGTCTGCGTGGCGGGGTCGCGCCTGCTGGTGGAAGCATCGGTGCATGATGATTTCGTGGCGGCGGTGGCCGAGGCCACGGCGGCGATGCGGCTGGGCAATCCGCTGGACCTGACCACACAGATCGGCGCGGTGAACAGCCTGCCGCAGTTGCAGGGCAACCTGCGTTTCGTGGCCGAGGCGCAGGCCGAAGGGGCCACGCTTGCGCTTGGCGGCGCACGGGCGCTGGAGGGCACTGGCGGCTATTACATGCAACCCACGATCCTGACCGGTGTGCAACCGGACCATCGCCTTGCACAGGCCGAGGTGTTCGGCCCGGTGCTGGCCGTCACCCCTTTTGCCGATGAGGCCGAGGCGCTGCGTCTGGCCAATGGCACCGATTTCGGGCTGGCGGCGGGGGTCTGGACCAGCAACCTTTCCCGCGCACACCGCATGGTGCGGGGTATCCGCGCGGGCGTGGTGCATGTGAATACCTATGGCGGGGCCGACAACACCGTGCCCCTTGGCGGGGTGAAACAATCGGGCAACGGGCATGACAAATCCTTGCACGCGCTGGACAAATACACCGATCTGAAAACCGCCTGGATTCAGCTGTAAGGGGGCAGGCATGGGCAACCGTATTCTCGTCATAGGCACCTATGACACCAAGGATGATGAGCTGTCCTATCTGGCCGCACGCATCCGGTCGCAGGGGGGCGAGGTGCTGACCATGGATGTGTCGGTGCTGGGCGACCCCCGTTTGGCGACCGACTGGTCAAAGCATGATGTCGCGGCAGAGGCCGGTTCCAACATCGCGGCCGCGATTGCGTCGCAGAATGAAAACCACGCCATGCAGATGATGGCCAGCGGGGCGGCGGCACTGGTGCGGCGGCTGTTCGATGAGGGCCGGTTTGACGGGGTGATCATTCTGGGCGGGTCGATGGGCACCGATCTGGCGCTGGATGTCTGCGCGGCCCTGCCGCTGGGCGTGCCGAAATACATCGTCTCCACCGTCAGCTTTTCGCCGATGATCCCGCCGGAACGGCTGGCGGCGGATGTTCAGATGATCCTGTGGGCCGGGGGGCTTTACGGGCTGAACCCGGTCTGCAAGGCGTCACTGTCACAGGCGGCGGGGGCGGTGCTGGGCGCCGCGCGGGCGGTGGAGCCTCCGGCACGCGACCGCCCGCTGATCGGCATGACCAGTTTCGGCAAGACGGTGCTGCGTTACATGGTGCCGCTGAAACCCGCGTTGGAGGCGCGCGGATACGAGGTGGCGGTGTTTCACGCCACCGGCATGGGCGGGCGGGCGTTCGAGTGCATGGCGGCAGACGGGGCCTTTGCCGCCGTGATGGATTTTGCCCCGCAGGAACTGGGCAACCATCTGTTCGGTTCCGCCATTTCGGCGGGCCCGGAACGGCTAATGGCGGCGGGGCGGCGCGGCATCCCGCAGATGGTGGCACCCGGCTGCTATGATCTGGTCGATCTAGTGGGATGGCACCCGCTGCCGGAACGATTCAGGGACAGTGTGCAGCATGCCCATAACCGGCTGATCACCTCGGTTGTGCTGAACACGGCCGAAAGGCGCAGCTTGGCGCAGGCGATCTGCGCGCGGCTGGCGCAGGCCAATGGCCCGGTGACGCTGCTGATGCCGACGGCCGGCTGCAACGAATGGGACCGCCCGGGCGCGCCCCTGCATGATGCAGCCGGGCTGGCGGCGTTTTGTGCTGCACTGGTTGCGGAATGCCCGGCAAACGTGACGCTGCAACAGGTGCCCGGCCATATCAACGACGCTGCCTTTGCCGAAGCCGCGCTGGCGGTGCTTGATGGCTGGGTGGCACAGGGGCTGGTGGCGCCCGGCAAGCCCTGACCGGGCTGCCCCCTATACAACCCGCGCCCCATCGCCCAAGATGCGGCCAGGGATCAGGGAGACCGCGATGACGGTGCGCAGGGTGGTGCTATCGGCGCTGGCGGTGCTGGCGCTGTTTGCCGTGATGTTGCAGGGTGATCGGCTGGCCACGCGGTTCTACCTCAGCGAAGGCATGTCGCGCGCCGATACGGCCCTGCGGCTGACGGTGAACGGGCTGGAAGGCCACCTGCGCCGGTATGAGGCGCTGCCAGAACTGCTGGCCGATCACGACGATATCCGCGCGCTGTTCGCGCCGGGGGCCGAGGGGCGGCGGCAGGCCATGAACATGTGGTTGCAGGAAACAAACGATGTGCTGCAATCGTCTGACATCTACGTGATGGGAATGGACGGCACCACCATCGCCGCCAGCAATTACCAACGGGCTGACAGTTTCATCGGCCAGAATTTCGCGTATCGCCCCTATTTCACCGAGGCGGCAGCGGGCCGCAACGGGCGGTTCTATGCGCTGGGCACCACATCGGGGGTGCGGGGCTACTATTTCTCGGCGCCGGTGCGGGGGGCGGATGGTGCGGTGGCCGGGGTGATCGTGTTCAAGATCGGCCTTGATGCGCTGGAATCCAGCTGGGCGGGGGGTGAGTTCCGCATTCTGGTGCTGGATACCGAGGGCATCATCTTCATGTCGTCGGAACCCGAGTGGCGCTATACCGCGATGCTGCCCCTGACCGGCGAACGCAGCGAGCGCACCACCGCCTCGCGCCGCTATTCCGATGCCACGATCGGGCTTCTGCCGCACAGCCGCAGCGCCGAGCAAGGCATGCCCCTGCTGCGGCTGGCCAACCGTGACGCCCCGCCGCAGGAGTATCTGGAGGCGACACAGGCCATGCCTGACGCGGGCTGGACGGTGCATGTGCTGGTCGATACCGCCTATCTGCGCGGGCAGGCGCGGCTGGCGGTTGTGGCGCTGCTGCTGTTGATCTGTGCCGCGGGCTTTGGCGCGGTGCTGGTCTGGCAGCGCCGGGCGCGGCTGGCCGAACGCATGCAGATGCAGGCGGCGGCACAGGTCGAACTTGAACGCCGGGTCGACGAACGCACCGCCGATCTGGCCCGGGTGAATGCCCTGATCGAGATGGAGATTGCCGAGCGCCGCCTGACCGAACAGGAGCTGCGCCGCACGCAGGCCGATCTGGTGCAGGCGGGCAAGCTGGCGGCGCTGGGGCAGATGTCGGCGGCGCTGTCGCATGAAATCAACCAGCCCCTCGCCGCCGCGCGCAACTATGCCGACAGCGCGGCCATCCTGATCGACCGGGGCGAACCGGTCCGCGCGCGCGAAAACGTGGGGCAGATCCTGTCCTTGATCGACCGGATGGCGGCCATCGCCAAACATCTGCGCAATGTGGCCCGCAAGCCCAACGAGCCGCTGAAGGATCTGGCGCTGCCGCTGGTTGTGGCCGAGGCGATGCAGATCGTGGGCAACCGCTTGCAGGCGGCGGGCGCCGAGGTGCTGGTTGACCTTGCCCCCGACCTGCCCCCGGTGCGCGGTGGCGCGGTGCGGCTGCAACAGGTGCTGGTGAACGTGCTGTCCAACGCCGCCGATGCCACCGAGGATGGCCCCGACCGCCGCATCCACCTGACCGCCCACGCCGAGGGCGACGCGGTGGTGATCCACATACGCGACCATGGGCCGGGGGTGCCTGCGGCGATTGCGGAACGCATTTTCGACCCGTTCTTCACCACCAAAAGGGTGGGGTCGGGGTTGGGGCTGGGCCTGTCGATTTCCTACAACATCATGAAGGATTTCGGCGGTGAGCTGCGCGTGGCCAACGACCCGGATGGCGGTGCGGTGTTCAGCCTGATCCTGCAATCCGCCCTGCCCCGCCGGATGGCCGCCGAATGAACCTGCCCGCCCCGATCCGCGTTCTGCTGGCCGATGACGACGAACAGATGCGCCGGTCAACCGAACAGGCGCTGGATCTGGCGGGTTTCACGGTCGAGGCGGTGTCATCGGCCGAAGAGGTGCTGGCGCTGGCCGGGCCGGGGCTGACGGCAGCAGTGGTCAGCGACATCCGGATGCCGGGAATGGATGGCATGACCCTGCTGCAACGCCTGCGCGAGATTGACCCGGATATTCCGGTGATCCTTGTCACCGGCCATGCCGAGGTGCAGCTGGCGGTCGAGGCGATGCGCGGCGGGGCCTATGATTTCATTGAAAAGCCCTTCACCACGCAGGCGCTGGCCTCGGTCTTGCGGCGTGCGGTGGACCATCGCGCGCTGGTGTTGGAAAACCGCCGGTTGCGGGCGGTGGCGGGCAAGCGCGATGATGTCGAGGCGCGGCTGCCGGGGCGCAGTCAGGTGATGGTGGACCTGCGCTACCGCCTGCGGGCCATCGGCGCGTCGGATGCCGATGCGCTGATCATCGGCCCTACCGGCGCGGGTAAAGAGGTGGTGGCGCGCGCCCTGCATGACCTGTCGACGCGGGCCAATCGGCCCTTCATCGCCATCAACTGCGCCGCCCTGCCGGAAACGCTGATTGAAAGCGAATTGTTCGGGCATGAGGCCGGGGCCTTCATGGGCGCGTTGCGTGCCCGCTTCGGCAAGTTCGAACATGCGCGGGGCGGCACAATCCTGCTGGATGAGATCGGGTCCATGCCCTTTGACCTGCAAGCGAAATTCCTGCGGGTGTTGCAGGAACGGGTGATCACCCGGCTGGGCTCGAACGAGCCCATTCCGCTGGATGTGCGGTTTCTGGCCACCAGCAAATCCGATCTGGAGCCCGAGGTGGCACAGGGCCGGTTTCGCGCCGATCTGTATTACCGGCTGAACGTGGCGGTTCTGCGGGTGCCGCCCCTGTCGGCGCGGCGCGAGGATATTCCGCTGCTGTTCCTGCAACTCTTGCGCGAATCCGCCGCCCGGCACGGGGTCGAGGACCGCAGCCCGCCGCCCGATCTGCTGGCGATGCTGCCCGCGCAAGACTGGCCCGGCAATGTGCGCGAATTGCGCAACATGGCCGAGCGGGTGGTGCTGGGGCTGGACGGATCACCCGTGGCGGGCGGCACGGTGGAACGGCTGGCCGAACGGGTGGCGGGGTTTGAGCGCAGCGTGATCGCGGGCGCGATTGCGGCGCATGGCGGGCGGCTGCGCGCGGTCTATGAAACGCTGGGGATCTCGCGCAAGACGCTTTACGAAAAGATGCAGAAACACGGGCTTGACCGGCGGCTGATCGTCGAGCCGCCGGAAAGTGACGCCGAAAGCCCCTGAGGTGTGGGCAGGGGTGGCGACAGCCGGGTGCCTGCCGCCGATGGGTGGATTTCCACCCACCCCTTTCCCGCCATGTTCCGCTTTCCACCCATTGCCGCAGCGGCAGGCCGCAATTTCCGCAAACGCCCGCGCAAATGCGTTGCGCCACAGCCCGCCTATCGGTTTCGTGGACGGGACCGCGCAACCCGGGAGGGGTCGCGCGGCAGACATAGCCAAGAACCTCGGGAGGAGATTATGGCAGTTTCCGTAAAAGTCGGCGGGTTTACCGTCGCAGCTATCCTTGCGGCATCGGGTGCCTTCGCGCAGGCCTATCCGGAGCGGTCGATCACCATGGTGGTGCCTTTCGCCGCCGGTGGCCCGACCGATACCGTTGCCCGTCTGGTGGCCGAAAAGATGTCGGCCGACCTCGGCCAGCAGATCATCGTGGAAAACGTGGGCGGTGCCGGTGGCACCTTGGGCGCGGGCCGCGTGGCAAGTGCCGAGGCTGACGGCTATACCGTGCTGCTGCACCACATCGGCATGGCCACCAGCGCAACCCTGTATCGCAGCCTGGCCTATGACACGCTGAATGCGTTCGAATATGTGGGCCTCGTCACATCCGTGCCGATGACCATCGTGGCGCGCGCCGATTTCGAGCCTGCCGATTTCCCGGCCTTCATCGACTATGTGAAGGCCAATGCCGACACCGTGACCATGGCCAATGCGGGCATCGGTGCGGCCTCGCATCTGTGCGGCATGATGTTCATGAGCGCGCTGGACGTGCCGCTGGTCACTGTGCCCTACAAGGGCACCGGCCCGGCGATGACCGACCTTCTGGGCGGGCAGGTTGACATCATGTGCGACCAGACCACCAACACCACCAAGCAGATCCAGGGCGGCACGATCAAGGGCTATGCGGTGACATCCCCCGCGCGGCTGGACATCTTCCCCGACATGCCGACCGCCATCGAAGGCGGGCTGGATGGCTTTGAAGTGTCGATCTGGCACGGCATCTACAGCCCCAAGGGCACACCGGCCGAGGTGAACGACCGTCTGTCCGCCGCGCTGCAAAAGGCACTGGCCGATGCCGACATCGCGGCGCGCTTTGCCGAACTGGGCACCGCGCCCTCGACCGCCGAAGAGGCGACCCCGGCTGCGCTGAAAGCCACGCTGGAAACCGAAATCGGCCGCTGGAAGCCGGTGATCGAAGCCGCCGGCGTTTACGCCGACTGACGTCGCAAACCCCCGGCACCGCCACTGGTGCCGGGGACGTCGCGCAACTTCAGCCCCTTTGCCAAGGCGGAGCCTTATCCATGACATCGCAATCCTACGACAAGGCCGACGCGGCAGCGGGCGTGCTTTTCATCCTCATCGGCCTCGGGTTCGGGGTGCAGTCCTGGTGGCTGGATATCGGCACCGCGCTGCGCATGGGCCCGGGCTATTTCCCGCTGGTGCTGTCTGTGATCCTTGTGTTGCTGGGGGCTGCCGTGGTGGTCAACGCCACCAAACAGCCCGGTGAACCCATCGGGTCGCTGGCCGCGCGCGGCATGATCTATATCCTGCCCGCGCCGATCTTTTTCGGGCTGACGGTGCGGGGGCTGGGCTTTGTGCCCTCGATCTTCCTGACCACATTCATCGCCTGTTTCGCGTCGCTGAAGATGAAGCCGCTGCCCGCGCTGCTGCTGTCGGTCGTGGTCGCAGTGTTTTCGACGCTGGTGTTCAGCTATGCGCTTGGCCTGCCGTTCCGGCGGTTCGGCCCGTGGCTTTCGTTCTGAAAGGCGCATCATGGAACTCTTATCCAACCTCGCATTGGGTTTTTCCACAGCCGGATCGCTGGAAAACCTGTTCTTCTGCCTGATCGGCGTCATCCTTGGCACGCTGATCGGGGTTTTGCCGGGCATCGGGGCCACGGCCACCATCGCCATGCTGCTGCCGATCACGTTCCAGCTGGAACCGGTGTCATCGCTGATCATGCTGGCCGGCATCTATTACGGCGCACAATATGGCGGATCGACAACCGCCATCCTGATCAACCTGCCGGGCGAATCGTCGTCCGCTGTCACGGCCATCGACGGCTATCAGATGGCGCGCAAGGGCAAGGCGGGCACGGCGCTGGCGATTGCCGCGCTGGGGTCGTTCTTTGCCGGGTCCGTCTCCACCCTGCTGGTGGCTATCTTTGCCATTCCGCTGACGGTGGTTGCGCTGAAATTCGGTGCGGCAGAGTATTTCTCGCTGATGGTGCTGGGGCTGGTATCCTCCATCGCGCTGGCGCATGGCTCGATACTCAAGGCGCTGGCCATGGTGGTGACGGGCCTTTTGCTGGGGCTGGTGGGCACCGACATCTACACCGGTGCACCGCGCTTCAACCTTGGCATCCGCGAATATGCCGACGGGCTGAATTTCGTGGCGCTGGCGGTGGGGGTGTTCGGCATCGCCGAGATCCTGCGCAATCTGGAAGGTGAAGTGCAGCGTGAGGTCATCAAGACCAAGGTCAGCAGCCTGTTGCCCTCGAAAGAGGATTTCCGCGCGATGATCGCCCCGGTGCTGCGCGGCACGGCCATTGGTTCGGCACTGGGCATCTTGCCGGGGGGCGGGGCCATTCTGGCTTCCTTTGCCTCTTACACCGTTGAAAAGAAGATGTCGAAACACCCCGAGGAATTCGGCCATGGCGCGATTGCCGGGGTGGCGGGGCCGGAATCGGCCAACAACGCGGGCGCGCAGACCAGTTTCATTCCGCTGTTGACACTGGGCATTCCGGCCAACCCGGTGATGGCGCTGATGGTGGGGGCGATGATCATCCAAGGCATCGTGCCGGGGCCGAACGTGGCCGCCGAACAACCGGCGCTGTTCTGGGGCATCATCGCGTCGATGTGGATCGGCAACCTGATGCTGGTGATCCTGAACCTTCCGCTGATCGGGCTGTGGGTGAAACTGCTGACCGTGCCCTATTATGTGCTGTTTCCCATCATCATGGCGATGTGTTCCATCGGGGTCTATTCGGTCAATTCCAATGTCTATGACCTTTACGCCGTCGCGTTCTTCGGCCTGCTGGGCTACGTCCTGCTGAAGCTGCGGTGCGAGCCTGCACCCCTGCTGCTGGGCTTTGTCCTTGGCCCGATGCTGGAGGAAAACCTGCGCCGCGCCATGATCCTGGGCCGGGGCGACCCGACCACCTTCCTGACGCGGCCCATCAGCCTGACGCTGCTGATCCTGTCGCTGGCGGTGCTGGTGGTGGTGTTCTTGCCGCAGGTCCGCAAGAAGCGCGACGAGGTGTTCACCGAAAGCGACTGAGGCTGCAACCATCGCCAAAGCCCCGCCCGAAACGGCGGGGCTTTTTGCATGCGCGGTGCCGGTCAGGCCAACGCCGCACCGTCCGCACCAAACAGGTGGCATTGCCCGGGGTCGGCGGTCAGGGCCACATCCGCCCCCGCGCCGATCACCTGCGCCCCGTCCATCTGCACCACCAGCGCCTCGGCCCCCGGCTGCGGCACATGCAGCAGGGTCAGCCCGCCCAGATGTTCGGCCACCTGCACCCGGCCCGTGAACATGGCGGGCCCGCCGGTCAGGCGCAGATGTTCGGGGCGAATGCCCAGCGTCAGCGCCTGACCGGCGCGCGCCACCAGCCGCCGTGGCAGCACCAGCGCCCCACCGCCCGGCAGCGCCAGCGCCGTGCCCGCCGCATCGCTGCCCTGCACCGTCACCGGCAGAAAGTTCATCCGGGGCGAGCCGATGAAGCCCGCGACAAAGATGTTGGCCGGGTGGTGGTAAAGCTCCAGCGGCGGGCCGACCTGTGCGATACGCCCGGCATTCATCACCACGATGCGGGTGGCCATGGTCATCGCCTCGATCTGGTCATGGGTCACATAGATCATGGTGGCGTTCAGTTCGCGGTGCAGGCGCATCAGTTCCAACCGCATGTTCACCCGCAAGGCGGCATCCAGATTCGACAGCGGCTCGTCGAACAAAAACACCTTGGGCTGGCGCACGATGGCCCGCCCGATGGCCACCCTTTGCCGCTGCCCGCCCGACAGCGCCTTGGGGCGGCGGTCCAGCAGCGGGGTCAGTTGCAGCACATCGGCGGCGGCGCGCACGCGCTGGTCACGCTCTGCCGGGGGCACGCCCGCGATGCGCAGCGCGAAACCCATGTTTTCGGCCACCGTCATATGCGGGTAAAGCGCATAGCTTTGAAACACCATGGCCAGCCCCCGGCTGGAGGGGTCGACCTCGTTCGCGCGGGTGCCGTCGATGGTCAGCTCGCCCGCCGTGATTTCCTCCAGCCCCGCGATCATGCGCAACAGGGTGGATTTGCCGCAGCCGGACGGGCCGACAAACACCACGAAATCGCGGTCCTGCACGTCAAGGTCGATGCCCTTGATCACCTGCACCGCCCCGAAGGATTTCGTCAGCCCCGTGAGTTTCAGATCAGCCATCCTGCCGCCCCCCTTCCATTGCCCCGGCCCCATGGGGACCGGGCTGCATATCCTGCGCCGTGAACACCAGCCCCGCCGCGCCGATCAGCCCGGCGCGGCTGCCCAGCGCCGCCGGCACCACCGCCACATCGCGGTAGGCAGGCATGGCGCGGCGGTTGATCTCGGCCCTGATGCCGCCGATCAGCAGGTCAAAGGCATTCGCCAGCCCGCCGCCCAGCACGATCACATCGGGCGAATAAAGGTGCAAAAGGTTGGTGAACCCCCGGCCCAGCCAGCGCGCCTCATCCGCCACCAGACCTGCGGCCATGGCATCGCCCGCCCGGGCTGCACCCACCACCGACCGGGCGGTGATGCGTCCACCCTCGGCCTGCTGCGCGATCGCCTCTCCCCCGGGCCGTTTCGCCAGACGCCCGCCGTTGCGGCCCAGCGCGGTGCCCGAGGCCAGCGCCTCGAAACAGCCCACGGCCCCGCAAAAACAGCGCGGACCGCTGCCCGCGATGGTCATGTGGCCGATCTCGGCGGCCAGCCCCCGGCTGCCGTGAAATACCCGGCCCTGCGTGATCACCCCGCCGCCGATTCCGGTGGACACGGTGACAAACACCACCGTGCCCTGCCCGCGCCCCGCGCCAAAGCGCCATTCGCCCAGCGCCGCCGCATTGGCGTCATTCTCCAGCCAGACCGGCAGGCCCAGCCGTTCGCGCAACCGTGCGGCCAGCGGCACATTCTGCCAGCCATCCAGCGTGGGCGGCGCGATCATCAGCCCTGCCAGCGGGTCCAGCGGCCCCGGCGCGCCGATGCCCATGCCGATGGGCCGCAACCCCGGGCGCTCGGCCATCACCCGCCCGGCCAGCGCCGCAATCTGGGCGATCACGGCCTCTGGCCCGGCACGGGCCCGCGTGGGTTCCGCCGCATGGGCCAGCACCCTGCCGTCACGGGCCACCAAGGCCGCGCGCAGATCCGTGCCCCCCAGATCGACGGCAAGGGCGGCCTCGGCTGTCATGCCAAAGGCTCCATCCCGTGCAGCCAGCCGATACACGCCGCCAGATCGGGGTCGCCAAAGGCCAGCGAGCCCAGAACCACGGTTTCAGCCCCCGCGCGGCGCAGCAGGGGCACGGTTTCCTGCCTTATGCCGCCATCCGCCGCCAGAATGATGCGCTGCGGCATGGCGGCGATCAGCGCCCGCGCTTCGGCCAGCCGGTCAGCCGCCTCGGGGGCCAGCGACTGCCCCTTCACCCCGATGCGGGTGCCCAGCAGGGTGAACATCTGCACCTGCGGCAGAAAGGGTGCGGCCACCTCCACCGGCGTTTCCAGCCGCAGCACCACGCCGCCCGCCACACCCGCAGCCTGCGCCAGCGCCAGCGCCCGCAGCCCGGCCTCGCCGGTTTCGGCATGGACCGAGATCAGGCTGGCCCCCGCGTCGATGAACTGGCGTGTCTGGTCCTCGACCACATCGGCCCCGACCATCAGATGCACATGGATCGGCACGGCGGTCAGCTGCGCGATGCGGGCCACCAGATCGGGAAAGAATAGATAGCCGGGGGCAAAACGACCATCGGCCACGTCGATGTGGTGCAGATCGGCAAGGGGTTCGATCCGTTCCAGATCGCGCTGCATGTTCGCCAGATCGGCAGACCACAGCGAAAACTCGGCCAGCAGGCGGTGGCCGGGCAGGCGGGCAATGGCGGCAAGATGGTCGGGGGTCATGGCTGGGCCTTGGCAACAGAGGACAGGAAAGCGGCAAGCGCCGTGCGGATGGCAGCAAGATGCGCCTCGGGGGCGGTGGATTTGGGCGGCACTTCGGCCAGCCGCGCACCGGGAATGGCGGCGGCCAGTTGCCCGGCGGTGGCCAGCGGGTGAATCATGTCGCCGTCATTGGCCAGGATCAGGCATGGCAGGCGCAAGGCTGCGGCATCCCGTGGCGTGATGCCCGGACCATCGGCGGCAATATCGGCCAGCACCGTGGCAAATTCCGCGGCATCGGGGCGGTCGCAATAGGCCAGAAGCGAGGCCAGATTGTCGGGCGCATCGCGCGCCAGCCGCTGGCCCAAGGCGCTGGCGGCAAAGGTGGCGCGCGCCTTTGCGGGTGGCATGCGGCGCAGCAGGCCGGCGATGTCGCGCACCGGGGCCATGTTGGCGGGTGCCGGGTCAAACCCCCATGCCGGGCGTATCAGGACCAGACCCGCCACCCGTGCGGGATGCAGGCAGGCCAGCCGCAGCGCGATCGCGGCCCCCATGGAAATGCCCGCCGCCACAAAACGCGGAGCCTGCACCGCCGCCAGCGCTTCATCGGCAAACATCGCCAGCGAAAACGGCCGCTCCGCCCCAAGGCCCGTGCCGCCATGGCCCCGGCTGTTGCGCGTCACGCGCTGCGCCGGTGTTTCGGGCCAGTGACGCATCACCTGCGCCTCATCCCCGCCAAGCCCGTGCTGGAACAGAACCACCGTCACAGCAGCGCCTTCAGATAACGCGCCACGCCCGGGGCCTCGGCAGCCTCCAGCCCGTGGGTGACAAGCGGGCCGTCAAACCCCGCGGCCCGCAACCCTGCGACAAAGGCCGGAAAATCGACGATCCCCGCGCCAGCCGTGGCAAAACGGCCATCGGCCTGCCGGTCCTTGGCATGGGCCATGGCGATATGGCCCGCCGACCGGTCTATGGCCGCCGCCACGATGCGCCGGGCCTGATCCGGGGTCGCCTGTTCAAAGAGGTTAGCCGGGTCCAGCACGATTTTCAGGCGCGGCGAGGCCATCTCGCCGATCAGCCGCCGCGCATCCGCCGCCGAGGTCACGATATTCGCCTGTTCAGGCTCGATGCCCAGCGTCACGCCTGCCGCCTCGGCCAAGGTCAGGGCCGCAGCCATCTCGCGCGCCATGTCGGCCCATGCCGCCGGTTCGGCATTGGCGGGGTGATGCGCCCATTGGTCAGTCGCATGCCGCGTGCCGGTGCACAGCGTCACCAGCGGAATGCCAAGGCGGGCCGCGACCGCGATCACCACCCCCAGCCCCCCCAGCCCCGCCGCGCGCTGCGCCGGATCGGGATGCGCCATGTTGTAGGTGCCCGACAGCGCCGCCAGTTCCACGCCCGTGGCCGTGGCCGCAGCGGCGATACCGTCAAGCACCGCATCGGGCGGCAGGTCTGCGGGCAGCGACGGCAGCCCGGCACAGGCCAGATTGAACTGCACCGCGCCATAGCCCGCATCACGCGCAGCCCCCAGCACCGCCAGCGGCTGTGTGCCCGCAAAGGTCTTGGCAAAGATGCCCAGCCGCATCACACCGCCCCCGTGACGGAGGCCAGCGCAACCCGCCCGCCGCTTTCCACAGACCGGGCAATGGCCACCATGGCGCGGATCGACGCGATGCCATCCTGCACATCGGCCCCGCGCAGCGGCGCGCCGGTCAGCGCGGCATCGGCCAACCCCTCCAGCTGACGGCGGAAGAAATGGCCGTCGGCCCCCAGCGGCTTGCGGATCGTCGCATCGCTTTCGTGGAAAATCTCGACTTCCGCCGCGCGGAAATACCATGGGTTGAAGATTTTCGCCGTGACTGACCCGTTTTCACCGTAAAGCTGAAACCCCTCGTGCCAGTCCATCCGCACGGCCACCGTCAGATCCAGATGGCCCAGGGCACCGCTGGCAAATTCGGTCTCGACGAACCAGCAATAGGCGCCGAACCGTTCCAGCAGGCGGGCACGCACGGCCACGATCTCGCCGCACAGGAAGCGGGCCGTGTCCACCAGATGCGAGCCATGGGCCAGCATGAAATACTGCCGCAGGTCGGCCTTGGGGTTGCCTGCGGGCTTGCGCGCCAGCGCGCTTGTCACCGGCAGAGGCTGAATGGCGTCGGTGTTGGTGTAGCGGTGGGTGCTGTCGCAATACCAGGCCTTCAGCGCCAGCACCTGCCCCATGTCCTGCTGCACGAAATCGCGGGCGGCCTCCAGCGCCGGGTCAAAGCGCTTCATGTGCCCCACCTGCAACAGGCAGCCCGAGGTGGCCACGGCATCGGCCAGCGCCTGCCCCTCTTCGACCGACACGCCGATGGGTTTTTCGCACAGCACATGCTTGCCCGCCTGCAACGCCTTGATCGCCATAGGCACATGCCAGGCGTCGGATGTGGCGATGATCACCGCCTCCAGATCCGGGTCGGCCAGCATCATGTCGTAATCGGCAAAGGCCTTTTGCGGGGCATGGGTGGCCTGCATCCGCGCCAGCAGGTCAGGTGCCGTATCGCAGATGGCGTAAAGATCGGCGTTGCGCGCCTTGGTGCAGGATTCCAGATGGGCGAATTGTGCGATCGGGCCACAGCCCAGTACGCCGACGCGCAGGCGTCGGTCTTGCTTGCGGATCATGTCGTTTCTCCTAAAGCCCGAGACGGCGAAGCGTGGCGCGGTTGGTTTTCACGGCGGCGGCAGGATCGGCTGCGGCGGTGGCGGATTCCTCCTCCAGCACCAGCCAGCCGTTGAACTGCGGGGCAGCCGTGGCGGCAGCGATGACGGCCGGCGTGTCGCACACACCGTCGCCCAGCATGGCCCACTGGCCCTGCGCATCCACATCCTTGAGGTGGACATAGCGGATGCGCGCGGCATGGCTGGCCAGAGTATCACCCATGTCCTGCCCGCCGCGCAGGATATGGCCGGTGTCGGGCACCCAGCCCACGCCGGGATCCAGCAGGGCAAAGATGCGGTCATAATCGGCGCGGTCGAACAGCAGCGTGTTGTGATGCGAGGACGGATGCACCGCCACCTGCACGCCCGCCGCCTGCCCGATCTCGGCCGCGCGGTTGTAAACCTCTGCCGCCACGGCGAAATGCGCATCGCGTGGCCCGTCTGTCACCACGGTGGCCGACCCCATCGACACCAGCGCGCCGGGGAAATGTGCGGCATAGCCGACCCAGCGTTTCGCAGCCTCCAGATCCGCCGCGATGTGGTCGGGGCGGGCAAAGCCGCTGTCGGACCCAAAGGCAAAGGCCACCAGCCGCAGCCCCGCCGCATCCAGCGCGCGGCCAAAGGCGGCGGGATCAGTGGCGTAATGGCCGATCATCGTGTCGGTGATCTCGATCCCGGCATAGCCACCGTCGGCAATCGCGCGGATCAGGTCATCCGGCCCGCCGGTGAAACGGGGGCCCAGCATTTCCCAGGTGAAGGTCTGGCAGGCGATCTGCAACTTTGTCATGGTCATTCCTTGATGCCGCCCTGGGTCAGGCCTTCGATGATGTGGCGCTGGAAGAACAGCACCAGCAGGATCAACGGCAGCGTCACCACGGCAGAGGCCGCCGCAATGTCGCCCCAGGGCACATAGTAAAGGTTGGTGAAATTGGCGATTCCGACCGGAATCGTCTGGGTGCGTTCGTCCGAGGTGAAGGCCAGCGCAAAGAGAAACTCGTTCCAGGCCGTGATGAAGGCCAAAAGGCCGGTCGTCACCAGACCCGGGCCCGACATCGGCAGGATCACATACCACAGCAGCCCGGGGGTCGAGACGCCATCCATCCGCGCGGCCTCGTCGATCTCGCGCGGCAGCGTTTCGAAATAGCCGAACATCACCCAGGTGACGATGGGCAGGCACAGAGCCAGATAGGTCAGCACCAGCACCGCATAGGTATCCAGCAGCCCCAGCGCCGAGGCCAGCAGGTAAAGCGGCCCCACCAGCGCGATCTGCGGAAACATCGACACCGACAGGATCAGGAACAGGATGCCATAACGCCCCCTGATCCGCAGCCGCGACAGCGCAAAGGCCGCAAGTGACCCCACCGTCAGGCACAAAAGCGTGGTGCAGGCCGACACGATGGCCGAGTTTATCATGTAGCGGTGCAGGCCCTTTTCAACGAAGGCGTTGAAATAATGCACGAATGTCACCGGATCGGGGATCAGCCGCGGCGTGCCTGATGTCAGCGCCTTGTCCATCTGCAAAGAGGTCGAGAATTGCCAGATGAACGGCCCGACCGACCAGATCAGGATCAGCGCCGCCGCCAGCCCGATCAGGGCGCGGCGCAGGGGCGTGCGGCGGCCGGTCATGACAGCCTCCGCAACTGGCTGACCATGAAGATCACGAAGACCAACGCGATCAGCCCCTCGGTGATGAACATCGCGGTGGATATGGTGGAGCCGTAGCCGAATTGCAGCGTGGCAAACAGCACCTTGTAAGACAGGGTAGACAGGGTTTCGGTGCTGTCGCCCGGCCCGCCGCCGGTCAGCACATAAACCAGATCGAACACGCGAAACGCATCCAGCGCCCGCAGCATGCCCGCGATCAGCAGCGTGGGCAGCAGCAGCGGCAGGCGCACATGCCAGAAGGTCGCCCAGGCCTTTGCCCCGTCCATCCGCGCCGCCTCGGTCAGCGAGGCCGGGATGGTCTGCAACCCGGTCAGCAGCAGCAACGCCATGAAGGGCGTGGTTTTCCACACATCGGCGATGATGATGGTCCACATCGCGGTGTCGGGCGAGCCATACCAGTTCACGTTCTGGTCGATCAGCCCCAGTTGCAGCAACACATAGTTGATCACCCCGAACTGCCCGTCGAACAGCCAGCCGAACATCTTTGACGTGACTACCGTGGGCATCGCCCAGGGGATCAGCATCGCCGCGCGCACGATGCCCCGGCCCGGAAACGCCTCCACCAGCACCAGCGCCATGGCCAGACCGATCAGCGTTTCCAGCAGGGTGGAAACGGCGGTGAACCACATCGTATGGCCCCAGGCCTTCCAGAACAGCGCATCACCCATCAGGCGGGCGTAATTGTCGAAACCCGTGAAATCATCTGTGCGCGAAATCAGCGAGGTATTGGTGAACGACAGGTAGATGCCATTCACAATCGGATAAAGCGCCACCGACCCTAGTGCGACAAAGGCCGGAAGCAGCAGCAGCCAGGGCCAGAGGGTGCCGCGAAGCACCCTCCCTGTCCCACCCGGCGGGCGCGGTGCTGGATGAGACGCCTCTGCCATGGGTCAGGCCACGATCCGGTTGATCTCGGTCGCCAGCGCGTCCATTTCGGCCTGCACATTGCCCGAAACGAAGGCCTTGGAGATGCCCGATTGCAGCGCCAGCGACACTTCGGAATATTTGGGCGTGATCGGGCGGGCGGTGGCCCCGGTGAACACGCTTTGCAGGCTTGCCATGAAGGGCTGTTCGGCCTTGATCGTGGCATCGTCGAACAGGTTGGCGCGGGTGGGGGCCAGACCGAAGTTCAGCGCAATGCGCTGCTGCACCTCGGCCGACGACAGCCAGGTCAGGAATTCCACCGCGGCCTCGCGGTACTTTGAATTGGCGTTGATGCCCAGCTGATAGCCGCCCAGACAGGCCGCGCTCTTGCCACCATCAAAGGCGGGCAGCGGGGCGACACCCACCTTGTCCACCACATCCGACGCCGCAGGGTCTTGCGCGATCGGATAGACATAGGACCAGTTGCGCATGAACGTGCCCCGGCCCGCCGTGAACGGCATGCGCGAGGGTTCCTCATCCCAGCTCAGCACGTTCTGCGGGCTGATCTTGGTGGTAGCGATCGTGTCATACAGGAACTGGATCGCGGCCACCGCCTCGGGCTGGTTGACCAGCGCGCTCTTGCCATCGGCGGCAAGGATCGCGCCGTTGTTCGAGGTGATGATTTCCACCGCGTCGCAAACCAGCACTTCGGCCTGTTTGCCCTGCCACAGATAGCCGAATTCGGCGTCGCCCGCACCTTGGGCGGCGGCGGCCAGCGTGGCCATCTGATCCCAGGTGGTCGGCACCTCGGCACCCATCTTTTCCAGAATGTCGCGGCGGTAATACAGCATGCCCGAATCCATGAACCAGGGCAGCGCGGTCAACTGGTTGTTGTAGGTGCAGGCGGCCACGGTGCCGCTGAAGTAATCCTTGGTATCGGGGAAATATTCGCCCAGCGGCAGCGCCCATCCGGCCTCGGCGAAGCCGGCGATCCAGATCACATCCTGGCTGAACACATCGGGGGTGCCGTCAGCGCGGGCCAGCTGCTGCACAAGCCCCTGAAACACCTCGGTCGAAGAGCTGGGCGGCGGCAGTTCGATAAAGCGCACAAAGATGCGGTCCTGCGATTCGTTGAACGTGTCGCACAGGTCGCCAAAGCTTTCCTTGCCGAAGAAGGCGGCGCTGGCAAAGGAGATCTCGACCCGGCTTTGCGCCCGGGCGCGGGTGACGCCAAGGCCCGCCATGCCGGCAGCACCAAAGGCGGCAGAGGTTTGCAGGAACTGGCGGCGGCTGGTCATGCTGCGGTCGGCCAGTTTGACGGGGCCGTGAACCGGCCCTTTGGCTGTATGTGTCATTTCATCCTCCCTGATGGTCGGCAGCGGCCCTCACGCCATCGCTGACTTGTCGAACGTAGTTTAAAAATTTATCGCGCGTCAACAAAAAACATGCTTTAAATGCGGGCAGCCAGCAGGGATGCTGCCCGCACGAAGGGCAGGCCCCGCCACGACGATGAGGGAAGGAAATGAAAATGACAACAAAATCAACACGCAAACTGGGCATCGGCGTTATCGGATGCGGCAATATCGCAATGACCTATCTGCGCAATGCCGCGCTGTTTCCGGGCGTGCGCCTGGTGGCCTGCGCCGATCTGAACGCGGAACTTGCGGCACAGCGGGCGGCGGAATACGGGCTGCGGGCCGTGCCGGTCGATACGCTGCTGGCCGACCCAGAGGTGGATCTGGTGCTGAACCTCACGATTCCCGCTGCGCATTTCGACGTCTCGCACAGCGCGCTGACCGCCGGAAAGCATGTGTTCACTGAAAAGCCGCTGGCCGTGACCGCCGATCTGGGGCGCAGGCTGGTGGAGGAGGCCGAGGCGCGCGGCCTGCTGATCGGTTCGGCGCCCGATACGTTTCTGGGCGCGGCGGGGCGGAAGGCGCGGCGGCTGGTGGATGGCGGGGCGATCGGCCGGGTTGTGACCGGCACCGCCTTCATGATGGGGCGCGGGATGGAACACTGGCACCCCAACCCGCAGTTCTATTACCAGCCGGGCGGCGGGCCGGTGCTGGATATGGGGCCCTATTACCTGACGATGCTGGTCAACCTGCTGGGGCCGGTGGCGCGGGTTCAGGCGGTGGCGACATCCGGGCAGACCGAACGCCTGATCACGGCGGAGGGGCCGTTCAAGGGCACCCGCTTTGCCGTGGGCACGCCGACCAACGTGATGTCGCTGCTGCAATTCGCGGGCGGGGCCACGGTGACATTCGGCGCGTCGTGGGATGTGTATCGCCATTCCATCCCGCCGATCGAATTGCATGGCACCATGGGCTCGCTGCGCCTGCCCGACCCCGACACATTCGGCGGCACCGTCAGCCTGTCAGACCATGGCGCGCATTGGCAGGATTTTGCCAGCGAGCCGCAGCTTTATGGCGCGCTGAATTTTCCCTTCGCGGCACCAGACCGCGCGAATTACCGCATGCTGGGCGTGGCCGATCTGGCGGCGGCACTGGCCACGGGCCGCGCGCCCCGGGCCTCGGGGCGGCTGGCCCTGCATGTGCTGGAGGTGATGGAGGCGGTGCTGCGTGCAGGCGAAACCGGCAGCGCCCAGACCATCGGCGGCGACACCGCGCAGCCGCAGCCGCTGGGCGATGACGAAGCGCAGGCGCTGCTGGAATGACCGGGCTCGACCCCTCGGCCCGGGACTTGCTGGCAAGCGCCGCCCCGGGCCGCCCGTTTGAGGATGGCACGGTGGCCGAGGCGCGCGCCGCCTATGCCGCGTCATGGCAGGCGGCGCTGGGGCCGCTGGCCCCGGTGGCGGAAAGCCGCACTCTTTGGCATGACGGCCTGCGCCTGCGGCTGTGGCGCGGCGTCACGGCACCCGCCACCGGGGCCCGCGCGCTGCTGTATCTGCACGGCGGCGGCTGGGTGATCGGCAGCCCCGAAAGCCACGAGGATATCTGCCGCACTCTGGCCCACAGCGCGGGCGCGGTGGTAATCAGCCCGGACTATCGCCTTGCCCCCGAACACCACTTTCCATCTGCATTGGAGGATGGGGCCGCCGCATTGCGCTGGATGGCGGATCAGGCGGGTAGGCTTGGCATTGACCCCGCCCGGCTGGCCGTGGGCGGCGACAGCGCGGGTGGCAATCTGGCGGCGGTTTTGGCGCTGATGGCGCGCGACGGGGCATTGCCGCCACTGGCAGCACAACTGCTGTTCTACCCCAACACCGATGCGGGGCAGACCCATGCCAGCTATCGGCGCTTTGCCAGCGGCCATGGGCTGACCGCCCGCACGATGCGCTGGTTCCGCGATCTGTATCTGACCGATCCGTCACAGGCCGACGACTGGCGCGTGTCGCCCTTGCGCGCGCCCAGCCTTCAGGGCGTGGCCCCGGCCTTTGTCGCGCTGGCGGGACATGACATTTTGCACGACGAGGGGGCCGCCTATGCCTCCCGGTTGCGGGGCGAGTCCCGTGCAGAGGTGCAGACATGGCCCGGACAGTTGCACGGCTTTGTGTCACAGGGCGCGCGCATCCCCGAGGCGGCAGAGGCGCTTGCAGCGGCAGCGGCGGCATGGCTGACGTTGGATCAAGCCTGAGGGTCAGGCCGAATCCCGCATCACCAGTGTCGCATCCAGGATCACGCTTTCCGCCGCACTTTCGCGGCCTTCGTCGGCATCGTCCATCCGCGCCAGCAGCATTTCCACGCTGCGGCCCGCCATCGCGCTGACATCCTGCGCCATGGTTGTCAGCGGCGGGCAGGTATATCGGCTGAGCGGGTGGTCGTCATGCCCGGCGATGCGCAGATCGCTGTCGCGCCGCCGCCCCACCTTGCGCCCCGCGGCAAAGGCCGCCGCCATCGCGCCAAAGGCCATGCGGTCATTGGCACACAGCACCGTCTGCCCCGGCAGGCTGCCGCGCGCCAGCATCGCCTGCATCTGTTCATACCCCGCACGCTCGAAGTCCCAGCAATAGCGGGCCGGGCAGGCGATCACCTCGGGCGCATGGCCCTGCACCTGCATGGCCGAAATGTAACTGTTCAACCGCTCGGGCGAGTTGTTGTTCACATGCGGAATGTCAAAGAACAGCGGCGGTTCGCCCGACCGGCACAGATATTCGACAATCACCGACATGCTCTGCCCGTTGTTGTTGCCGACAAACGGCATGCCGGGGCCGATATGGCTGTCGAAACACACCACGGGTATCGCCTCGGTCAGCCGGTCGAAGGTGCCGCGCTCGCTGTCATGGCCCAGGGGCGCCACAACCGCCCCCGCCACCTTCAGCGCCAGCAGCGTGCGCACGGCCTCTGCCTCCAGATCGGCGCGGCTGTGCGTGGCGATGAGGATCGGCCAATAGCCATCGTCGCGCAGGCGCAGCTCGATCCGGCCCACCACCTCGGCATAGAACGGGTCCGACATCGAGGGCACGATGATGCCGATATGCCGGGTGCGCTTTCGGTTCAGGTTCCGCGCGAACAGGTTCGGCTGGTAATCCGACGCCGCCAGCGCCAGTTCGATCCGTTCGCGGGTCGAGGCTTTCACGCTGCCCGGATCATCGAAGTATTTTGACAGCGTGGGCCGCGACACGCCGCAGGCGCGCGCGAAATCATCCATGGTCTTGTGGCTGGCCTGTCTGGTCATCCCGTATCTGCTTTCCGCGCTTATCCCGCTGCCCCGCAGTAGCACAGCCGCAGTTGCCCGAAGCAACTGGTTTTTGCTTACGCTGTCAGTATTTTTCTATACGCATGTAAATTTATTGTTTGACGCATTAAATTTTGCGCCCTAGCTGTTGCGCTGGGATACAGGGAGGCGGGCATGAAAACGCTGGTCAGCGCAGGCGAGATCGTGGTGGAGGTGATGGCCAGGCACCGCGGCCAAAGCCTGCTAGCTGCCGGCCCGCTGACCGGGCCTTACCCGTCAGGGGCGCCCGCCATCTTTCTGGCGCAGGCGGCGGCGTTGGGCCAACCCTGCGGCATGATCGGCGCGGTGGGCGATGATGCTTTCGGTGCGCTGAACCTTGACCGGCTGCGCGGGTTGGGGGTGGATGTGTCGGCGGTGGCCTGCTTGCCGGGCCGGGCCACCGGCAGCGCCTTTGTCAGCTACCGCGCCGATGGCAGCCGGCAATTCGTGTTCAACATCCGCCACAGTGCTGCGGCAGAACTGGTGCAGGGGCCAGAGGCGCGGGCGCTGCTGGGCCGGGCGGACCATCTGCATGTGATGGGGTCATCGCTGTTTTCCGATGCGGCTGTGGCCATGGCGATGGCGGGCATTGCGGCGGTGAAGGGCCGGGGCGGCACGGTATCGTTCGACCCCAACATCCGGCCCGAGATGATGACAGAGCCGATGCGCGTCGCCTTGGCCGATGTGCTGGCCGCGACGGATCTGTTCCTGCCCAGCGGTGACGAGATTTTCCTGTTCGCCCCGCCGGGCATGACCGATGCCGATGCGGCCGCCGCAGACCTGCTGGCGCGAGGCATCAGGGCCGTGGTGCTGAAATGCGGCATACAAGGCGCGGTCTATTTCGACGCGACGCAGCGCATTGCGCAGCCGGCGTTTGCCGTGGCCGAGGTGGACCCGACCGGCGCGGGCGATTGCTTTGGCGGGGCTTTCGTCGCGCTGTGGCTGCGCGGCGCGGCACCTGCACAGGCCTTGCAGGTGGCGGCGGCCTGCGGCGCGCTGGCCGTCACCCGCCAAGGGCCGATGGAGGGTATCTGCACCCTGCCGCATGCAGAGGCGTTTCTGGCAACGCAGCATGGTGACGGGGCTGCGGCGTGGCTGGCTGCCTTTCCCGCGCTGCGGCAGGCGGGGGCGCGGCCCGGCATTGCATCTGTCTGCTCGGCGCATCCCCGGGTGATCGCGGCGGCGCTGCGGCACGGGCGCGACCGCGACGGCCCGGTGCTGATCGAGGCGACCTGCAATCAGGTGAACCATCAGGGCGGCTATACCGGGCAGACACCGGCCATGTTCCGCGACGGCGTGCTGGCGCTGGCGCGGCAGGCGGGCTTTCCGGCAGACCGGCTGATATTGGGCGGCGACCATCTGGGGCCAAACCCCTGGCGGCACCTGCCCGCGGCACAGGCCATGGCCGAGGCGGCGCGGATGATGGCGGATTATGCGCAGGCGGGTTTTGCCAAGCTGCATCTGGATACCAGCATGGCCTGCGCCGATGACCCCCTGCCCCTGCCGCTGGACCTGATTGCCACCCGCGCTGCCGAACTGGCGCAGGTGGCCGAGGCCAACGCCAACCCCGCCCGCCTGCCGGTCTATGTCATCGGGTCCGAAGTGCCGGTGCCGGGTGGCGCGGCCGAACCGCTGCACGCGCTGGCCGTCACCACACCCGCCAGTGCCGCCGCCACCCTGGCCGCGCACCGGCGGGCCTTTGCCGCGCGCGGGCTGGACGCGGCGTTTCGCCGTGTGATCGGCATCGTGGTGCAGCCGGGCGTGGAATTCGGCAGCACCGATGTGGCGGTCTATGCCCCCGATGCGGCGCGCGCATTGGTGCAGACCCCCCTGCCCGGCGTGGTGTTCGAGGCGCATTCGACCGACTACCAGCCAACCGACGCTTTGCGGGCGCTGGTTTCCGATGGATTTGCCATTCTCAAGGTCGGGCCGTGGCTGACCTTCGCCCTGCGGGAAACGCTGTATGGTCTGGCGGCGATTGCCGCAGACATGCTGCCCGATCCGCCCGAACCGCTGCCGCAGGTGATGGAGCGTCTGATGCTGGCCGATCCGGCGCATTGGGCGGCCTATTACCCCGGCGATGCGGTGGACCAGCGGCTGCAACGCCATGCGTCCTACAGCGACCGCATCCGCTATTACTGGCCGCAGCCGGAGGCCGAAGGCGCGGTGTCAGCCCTGCTGGCCGCCCTTGGCCCGCGCCCCATTCCGCGCCCGCTGATCAGCCGCCATCTGGGCCTGCTGGATGGCTTCGCAGCCATGCACCCCGCCTGCACCGCCGACATGCTGCTGGAGGCGGGCATCGCCCGGGTGCTGGGGATTTATGCTGCGGCAACAGCGCCGTAACCGCGCCGTCAGTTGATCCGCCCGCTGTCGGGTGCCGTGCCGTGCTGGATGCGCCGCTCCAGCGCGGCGCGGTCCAGCACCTCGATCGCCCCCTTGCGCAGGGCGATGATGTTGTCATCACGCAGCACACCAAGCGTGCGGTTGATCGTCTGGCGCGAACAGCCCACCACATTGGCAAGATAGGCCTGGCTCTGGGTGATCAGGGGTTTTTTCTTGCTGGACAACTGGCTGAGGTAGCTACAGATTTTCTGGTCAACCGTGTAGAACTGATCCACCGATTTCAGCTTGTTGTCGCGCACCAGCCGGTCATAGAAGATGCCCGCCAGATTGCGCACGAACACGGGTGATTTCAGCTGTTCAAAGATCAGCGGCGTGGCGCAGAACAGCAGCGCGGTGTTGGGCAGGGCGGTGCAGGTGGCGGCGCAGGGCTTGTCGGCAATCGCCTCGACCTCGCCCACCACTTCGCAGGGGCCGGCCAGATGGATGATGGTCTTGTGCCCGTCCTGGCTGTGATAGGCCAGCTCGATCGTGCCATGTGCCACCAGCAGCAGCCCCGACGTGGTTTCACCCTGCACCAGCACGGGCGTCGCCGCTTCATAGAACCGCAGCGCGCATTGGTCGATAAAACCAACCTTCTGGTCATCAGGCAGATCGTTCAACAGGCTGCATTTCAGCAGATGCGGGTAGCGGAGGCTGTTTTTCACTCGGCGTCCCCCGGTATCGGCTCCATCTGGCACATGGCCTGGCCGGGATCATCGCAGCAGGCGCGCAGCTGATCAACCGACTGCGCGTAGATTTGATTCCACGCAGCCTCGGTCTGGCCAAAGCCGGGCGGCATGGCATGCGACAGCGGGTAAGTGGACGCCAGCGCATTGGCCCCCGGCGGAATGTCGCGGCCCGTCATCCACAGCGTAAGGCTGTTGCAGGTCTGGTCAATGCCGACGCGGTGGCAGCCCACGCAGGTGTTGTCACGCGGCGCGATGGATTGCGTGGGCCAGTCACCGAAACCGAACTCGGGGGCCACATGGGCATAGGGGCCGAACGGGTTCACCGGCACATGCGCCCAGACCTGCCCCACAAAGGCCGAGAACATGAACGGGTCATTGTCATGGCAATTGCCGCAGCCATCCTGCACCACCGCCTCGGGCGTCTGCCAGAAACTGTCGTCTGTGGCCTCGGTGGGCGAGGGCACGGCGGCCCCGTTCACCGGCGCATCCGTGCCTTTGGCCTGAAACCAGCAGGTCGCCCCGGTGGCCGGGTTGTGGGCGATCACGTCGATCTCGTCAAAATCCATGCTGTCGGCGCTGCGGATCATCTTCTGGCGGCACATGACAGACACCTGATGTGTGTCGGTGCTCAGCGACAGGATGCGCGAGTAAGGCACGCATTGGCCGTCAGAGGTTGACCCGTTGTTCAAGAGCGCCGGGCGGTCGCATGTCATGCCGGGTGTGTAGGTGGCAGGCGTCTGGCCATCCACCGTCACCGGCACCGGCACGCCATCGGCGCAGGAAAACGCGGGCAGCGGCCCCACGGCGGCCTGACAGGCGGCGGCATATTCGGCGTTGCTGGTCTGGGCCTGCGCCCCGCCCGCCATCAACATCAGCGCCAGTGTCAAGTGGATCAGTGCGGGGCGGATCATGGCCCTACCCCCGCCATCACCGCCACCGCCGTGCGGCGCAGCGCCTGATAATAGCGCACATAGCCGGTGCAACGGCAGATATGCGCGCCAATCGCGTCACTGATCGCGGCATCCAGTTGATCCGGGGCCACCGGCCGCACCGCCAGCCCGTCGAGGAATATCTTCGACGCCATCACGAAACCCGGCGTGCAATAGCCGCATTGAAAGGCGAAATCCTGCAGGAACGCCTCTTGCACCGGGTGCAGGTCCGGCCCCTGCGACACGCCTTCCACCGTGGTAATGGCACAGCCATCAAGGCTGGCCAGCGCGGTGGAACAGGCGATGACCGGCGAGGCGGCAAGGCTGGGCGGCTTTGTCACCGCCACGGTGCAGGCCCGGCACACGCCGATACCGCAGCAGAATTTTGTGCCGGTCAGGTTCATCTGGTCATGCAGGTAATCCACCAGCTTGTCATCGCCCTGCGCATCATCCACCTGCTGCGCCATGCCGTTGACAGTAAAGGAAATCATTGGCCCAGCCCCTCGCGTATCTTTTGCGGCGTGATCGGCAGCGATGAATAGCGCACGCCCAGCGCATCGCGCAAAGCATTGGAAATGGCGGGCGCGATCGAACACATCACCGCCTCGGCAATGCCGCGCCCCGCGCCGTTGTCGCCCGGGCTTTCCGGCAGGATAACCAGTTCCTGCGCCCGCCCGCCCGGGGTGTAGACCGGCGCCATCGGCACATCCTGCGCCCGCGCCATGTGGTAGATGTTCAGGTTCCAGGTGCCATTCGCAGGGCCCGCCATGCCGGGCGGCATATCCTCCAGCAAGGTATAGCTTATCGCCATCGCCACGCCGCCCTGACTTTGCCCCGACACAAGCTGCGGCACATGCACCTTTCCGGCGTTCAGGATGCTGACCACGTTTTCCACCTGCACCGCGCCACTGGTAGGGTCTGCCACCAGCCCGATGATGTTGATACAGGGCGCCCAGACCGTGCGCGAAAACCGCGATGATTCCGTGCCCGGCCCGGTGGCGTTCTGCCGCGTGACCTGCACCGGGGTGGCCGTGTCGGGCAGGTAGAACGACAGCCCGTCCAGCGCCAGATGCGCCAGCCCGCCTGCTGTTGGAAAATCGGCCTCGGCCCAGAACTGCTGGAAATAGGCATGGCCCAGCGCCCCGCGCGGTAGGTCGCGGGCATAGATCGCATCGGCCAGCGCCTGCATCGACAGCGGCGGCATACCCCCGGCGGCTAGCACCAGCAGCCCGTTCGACCACGCGGTTTCCCCGGCCATCAGCGCAGGCATCCCCCACAGATCACGCGCGGCAGGCAGGATCGCGCCCGCAAACAGCCCCTGCGCCGTCTGCTGCATCACATGCACCTGATGCAGCGCCGTCAGGCAGGCGGATGACGAGCCCACCGATTTGGGCGTCCAGTCAGGGTTGGCCCAGCGTTGGCCTGCGGGGTCGGATGTGGTCAGCCCGGTCTGGCCGAACAGGGTATAGCAGCCCATGTCCACCCGCCGGGCGTTGTTGCCCAGGATCGGCCCCACCACCACGCCCAGCGTGGTGGCCGACCCGTTGCCCATATCCACCCCGTCCGACTGCACGGTGAGGCTGCCGTCACGCTCCAGCAACACCGCCGCCACCACCCCGTCGCCCGAAGTGCCATAGGCCTGCAACGACATCGCCAGCCCCGTGCCATAGGTCAGCCCGCGTGCCGCATAGTCGGCCTTGATCTGGGCACGGTCGGCCCACAGCGGATGCGCCTCGGCCAGATCCAGCATCTCGGCCAGCCGCAGCTCCTGCACCACAGGGCCGCCGACCACGGTGGTATCGCCCTGCACCAGCAGATTGGCGCGGCGCAGCGCCACCGGATCCCAACCCTGCCCGATGGCCATCTCGTCCAGCGCGGTTTCAATCGCAAAGAACGCCTGCGTGCCGCCAAAGCCGCGCTGCGACCCGCCCGACACGTTTTCGGTATGCACGGCCTCGCCAAAGATATTCGCCATCGGGCAGCGGTATGACCCGCCCACACACAGCGAGGCCAACCCCGCCACATAGGGGCTGAGGTTGCGCAGCCCCCCGCCGTCAAAGGTCAGCGCCGCCTCGACCAGTTGCAGCGTCATGTCGGGGGCCGCCACCACCTGCCCGGTGATCACCGCCGCATGGCGTTTCAGCCCGATGCGGAATTGTTCAAACCGGTCATATTCCAGCCGCACCGGGGCGTCACCGGAATAGGCCGCCGCCAGCGCCAGCATCAGCGAAAACGGCGAACTGTCGCGGCCCCCGAACCCGCCACCCGGGTAGCAACTGGTCAGCACCACGTTGGCAAGGGTGAAGGGCGCATCCGCCTCTTCATACATCGCCAGAATGTCGCCCACATCGCCGTCGGGCGACTGGGTGCCCAGCACGATATGCAGGGTTTCGGTTGCCGCCTCGTGCCAGACGATACCCGCCTCGGGCTCCATGAACACCGGGTCCATCGCCTGCATGTCGCAGCCGATGGACTGCCGGATGAACTGCGGATTTCCGGCGATGGTGTCGGCGATCTTCGCCTGCCATTGCGGCACATCAGTCATGTAGGTGGATGGGTCAGCACTGGCATAGCTGAAATGCTCGCCGCCCTCGGCATATTTCACATAGGTGGTCTGCGGCGAAAACGGCTGGCCAAGACCGGGAGAGGGGGTTTCGGCCGCAGCATAGCTTTGGAAATCCGCATCGCGGAACTGCATGAACACCCGCGCGGCGCGATAGGCGGCCAGGCTGTCGAACATCAGCAGCGCAACCGCCTGCCCCAGATAATCGGGCACATTGCCGGGAACCACGATGAGGTCGTAGTCAATCGACGGCGGCTTGTCGAAACTGCCGGTCTGCGCGGTGGGGGCTGTCGCCCGCGGCGCTGTGCCCGGGGCGGCCACCACCAGATCGTCGATATGCAGGTCGCGCTGCAAGCGCAGTTTCGGCGCGCGCTGGCTGTCGCTAAGGTGATCGCCCATCACCACCCGGGTCGGCTGCGCTGCGGGCGGCAGCGACGACAGATCAATGCCCAGAAACGCATGGTCGGTGGTCAGCGCATGCAGATACAGCGCATACCACTGGCCCGCAGGCCAGCCCGCCATGTCACGCGCGTTGAAATCGCGGGCGTAAACCTTTTGCCCCGTGACCTTGGCGCGACCCTCGATCCGTTCGGTGGCCACGCCTGCGGTCTGCGGCGCATCTGTTGCAGGCTGCGCGCGCAGACCGGGCACGCCCAGAATGCTGACGGCCACGACGCCGCTGGTTGCCTGCAAGAATACCCGGCGCGTCAGCCGGACGGGGTGTTGCGGGGGGAACGGGGTATTCATCAGACCGGCCCTCGGTGGAAAGCCCGCGCGGATTGCTTCGGGGACATGAGACATGACCGCGCGGGCGGGTTGCCACTCGTATTGCAACACAGGGGAATGATACTCAATCCGCAGCCTAGTGATGTCGCCCAGCCGACAAAAGGGGGAATTTGCACAAGAATGCCAATTGCGGCAACAGGATGCACGGCGCAGGCCGACCAGCCTCGCGGCCAGAGTCCGCAACCCACGGTTTAAATGGCGAAACTTCAACTGGCAGGCGGTCAGCCTCTTGCCGGGCCAGCCGACCGGCGCGGCCATTGCCCTGCGCCGCAGCACCAGCCACCGAAGCGGCAGCGCCGCGCCCGACTGGCTTGCGCGCGCGGAACGGGGCAAACCGGCATTGCTGCGGCCACACGGGCCGCTACAGCGGCTCCACCCCGATGCGGTAGCGGGTGGTCCAGGGCTGGCCTGCCGTCAGGCTGACAGCCGTGGCCGCACCGGCCTTGCTCAGCGGGTTTGGCCGGGCCGAAATTGCGGTGCCAAGGTCAAAGGCGGCGCAGCAGGGTTCAACCCCCAGCGCCAGATGCCGCCCGTTCCAGGGGCCATGCGCGCGGCCCCGGTTGCTGATCCACAGCATCAGATGCGGAAAGGCGGCGGTTTCCCATTCCAGCACCGCACGGAAGCCCTCGGCCAGATTGTCCAGCGCGAAAACGCCCGGCGCATGGGTCAGCAGGATGCGGCTTTCGGTGGCGTCCGCCAGCGGCAGATGGGTAAAGTCCACCACGCCGCCATCCGCCCCCGGCATCTGGGCAAGCCCCGCGCAGTTGCTGTCAGGCCGCAGCAGGCAGGTATCCGGCGACTGCGCCGGATGCGTCCACACCGGGCCATGCGTGCCCGGGTTCAGCCGCGCCATGCCGGGCGCAGCAGGCAGGCGGAACACGGGGTGCAGGGCCAGCGGCAGCTGGCAATCGCGCCGCGGGTGAACGGCCAGCGTGATTTCCACCCCGCCCGCGCAGGGCGTGACGCTGCGGGCCAACCGCACGACGGGGCTGTCGGCAGGATAGGTGATCCCGGCCCGCAGCGCATTTCCGTCGCTCCAGACCTGCCAGACCTCGTTGGACCCGAACCCATGCGGCGGGCCATGTGGCGCGCCCGGTTCCGCCCGCCAGCGGTCGGGCAAGGGGGCGGGGTCATCGGCCCCGAACGGCACGCAGGGCCATTCGCCGCGCAACCGCCGCAGGATGCCGGGCAAGGATTCGACCCCCGGCTCATCTGCCCAAGGGGCGGTGTGCAGCGGTTCAACCATCCGCCCGTCGGGCAGGCGCAGGCTCAGCCCGTCAAGCATCGCCCCCAGGGGTTGCAGGCCCACCGCGCCCCCGGCCCATTGCAAAGCCACCGTCATTTTCTGTTGCTCACATCATCCACAGACACCACCCCGGATCAGCGCCCGTTCCTTACCAGCGCGCAAGGGGCAGAATGCCCGGCACCCCTGCAAGCCGCCGCAGGATACCCCAGACCCGCCTTTTCCGGTTGCCTATCCGGCATTGCGCGCCAGCAGCGCCTCGATCTCGGCGCGGCCGGGCATTGACGGTGCGGTGCCGGCCCGCGTCACCGAAATGCCCGCCGTGGCGCAGCCGAACCGCACGGCGGCCACCGGGTCGGCCCGGCCTGCCAAGGCCGCCGCGAAACCGCCGTTGAACGCATCGCCCGCGCCGGTCGTCTCCACCACCGGCCCCGCCACCATCACCGGCACATGCACGGTCTGGCCTGCATCGTGATAGAGCGCGCCCTTGTCGCCCAGCGTGATGATCGCCGCACCCGCCCCCATGGCGCGCAGCGCCTGCGCGGCGGCAATCGCCTCGGCCACAGTCGTCACAGGCAGGCCGGTCAGCGCCTCGGCCTCTGACTCGTTCGGCGTCACGAAATCGCACAGGGCCAGCATGCCTTCGGGCAATGGTGCGGCTGGCGCGGGGTTCAGCACCGTGCGCGCGCCACCGGCCCGTGCAATCTGCAAGGCGCGCAGGGCGGCGGGCAACGGCTGTTCCAACTGGGTGACAAACACCGCCGCCCCGCCGATCAGGGCCGATTGCGCGTCAATATCCGCCTCGCTGATATGCCCCGCCACGCCGGGGCAGACGATGATGGCATTGTTGCCCGTGGCCGCCTCGACAAAGATATAGGCGGCCCCGGTATAGCTGTCGTCATGCTGCGTCACCGCGGCATGCACCCCGGCCCCGGCCCATGTCTTCAACGCCATGTCGGCAAACGGGTCACGCCCCAGACGGCTGATGAAATGCGTCTCGGCCCCGGCCCGGGCAGCGGCCACCGCCTGATTTGATCCCTTGCCCCCCGGCCCCAGCGCAAAGCCCTGCCCCATGATGGTTTCGCCCGTGCGCGGCTGGCGGTCGGCGCGGTAAGCCGTATCGGCCACGAACACCCCAAGGATCACCACGCGGCCCATCATGCCTCCGGCGGGATCACGCCCTTGCGGAAGATGAAACAGCCATAGAACCGCCGCTCGCCGGTCTGTATCACGGCATAGGCCCCCTTGGCACGGTCATAGAAATCAAACCGCTCGATCCCGATCATGGGGCGGGGGCGCCCCTCGGAGGCATCAATCACCGCCTGCACCTCGGCCTGCACGGGTTCTATCTGGTCGGGGTCGCCCACCACCTGCATCCGCCCCGCAAAATCATCCACGAATGTATCCAGCGGAAAGACCGAAAGCACCGCTTCGGCCGCCTGCCCGCAGGTCAGGTTTTCCATGCGCAGCAATTTGCCCAGCACGGTCTGCCGCGCGATGGCATCGGCAGGAAAGTTGGTGTCGGCAATCACCAGCGTATCGCCATGCCCCATGGCGCGCAGCGCATACAGCACATCGGCGTTCAGCCGGTTGTCCAGCCCTTTCAGCATGTCATCCTCCTACCCTATCCTTTGGCCGGTTTCGGCATCGAACACATGCACCATGCCGGGCTGGGGCGACAGGCGCAGCGTATTACCCGGCCGCAGCCCCAGCCTGTCGCGGAACACCGCCACCACATCGCGCGCGCCCATGCGCAGCACCACATGGGTTTCCGCGCCCGTCGGTTCCACCACCGCGACGGCCGCGGCAAAGCCCGCATCGTCGCGCAGCAGATGTTCGGGGCGGATGCCGAAAATCACCCGCCGCCCGTCATCCATTCCCGGCAGATCGGGGGCTGGCAGCCGGTCTGTGCCCGCCTCGACCACCACCCCGCCGTCACGCCGCACCACGCCTTCGATCAGGTTCATCGCGGGTGACCCGATGAACCCCGCGACAAATACATTGGCCGGGCGGTCATACAGATCCAGCGGTGCGCCGATCTGGCTGACATGGCCATCCTTCATCACCACGATCCGGTCAGCCATGGTCATCGCCTCGATCTGGTCATGGGTGACGTAGACCGTGGTGGTGGACAGCCGCTGGTGCAATTCACGGATTTCCGACCGCATCTGCACCCGCAACTTGGCATCAAGGTTCGAAAGCGGTTCGTCAAACAGGAACACCTCGGGGTCGCGCACGATGGCCCGGCCCATGGCAACGCGCTGCCGCTGCCCGCCCGACAATTCGCGGGGAAAGCGCGCCAGATAGGGCTTCAGCCCCAGAATATCCGCCGCCCGCGCCACCCGGGCGTCAATCTCTGCCCTGTCCATCCGCTGCATCTTCAGCGCGAAACCCATGTTCGCGGCCACTGTCTTGTGCGGGTAAAGCGCATAGTTCTGGAACACCATTGCAATGTTGCGTTCCGCGGGGGGCAGGTTGTTCACCACGCGCCCGCCGATACGGATCGTGCCGCCGGTCACGCCTTCGAGCCCCGCGATCATGCGCAAAAGCGTGGATTTGCCACAGCCCGACGGACCGACCAGCACCACGAACTCGCCATCGGGAATGTCGACATTGACGCCATGCATCACGTCCAACCCGCCATAGGACTTGCGCAGATCGCTGATCGTCACCTCGGCCATGCGTCCCCCCGTGCCCGTTGCTGCCCAAGGGATAACGCAGGGAATTGCCCCTGTCCATCATCTAGACATACTAACATGTTAGATGCTTGACAGGTTCCATGAAGGCTGAGAATGTCTGCCCACGCCCGGCAAAGCCCGGGCCCGGCCTGTGGCAGAAGGCGGCACATGACCCCGAACGGGGCAATGGCCACACCGGAACGGACCGCCCGCAACGGGCGGGCAACCTTTAGGGAGGTCTTTGCATGAAAGTCGAACTTTACGAACATGCGGTGCGGTCGGCGCTGACCCGCCGCCGCCTGCTGCAATCGGCGGCCAGCATGGGGGGTCTTGCGCTGATGGGCGGCCTGCCCCGCATGGCCCGCGCCGATGCGCACAGCGATGTGCGCGCCGCCATCCTGAAAATTCCGGGCGTGGGTGCCGGTTCGCCCACTGATGCCGACTGGCAGAAGGTGGGCGAAATGTGCCTTGCCGCCACAAGGGAAAGCGTGGCCGAAGGTGAATTTGCCGGGGTGGAGCTGACCTTCCTTGGCCTGAACAACCAGAACCTGCACAATTTCCTGTTCCGCGGTTTCCTGAAACCGTGGGAGGCCTATACCGGCGCCAAGATCAACTGGATCGACCTGGCGCAGGCCGATTACAACGCCCGCCTGCAACAGGCCATCGCCACCGGCACCGTTGATTTCGACATTGCCGAAATGGGTGCGCCGTTCGAGGGTGATGTCTGCGGCAAGGGTCTGGCCTCGGAAATGCCCGATTGGGTCAAGGCCCAGATCGACATGGACGATTACGTTGGCTACCTGAAAGACCCGGTCGGCACATGGGATGGCAAGACCTACCGCATTTCCATTGACGGCGACTGCCACACCTTTGCCTACCGCACCGACTACCTGACCGATCCGGCGATCACCGCCGCCACCGGCATGACCGAACCGCCCGCGACATGGCAGCAGGTGCAGGCCTATACCAAGGCGCTGAAAGGCCAGAAAGACCCGCTGACGGGGCTGGATGCGCATGGCTATCTTGACCCGCTGAAAGGCTGGGGTGGCTTTGGTTTCTACTTCCTTGAAAGCCGCGCCACCGCCTATGCCAAACATCCCGACAACAAGGCCTGGCTCTTCGACCCCGAAACCATGAAGCCCTATGTCAACAACCCCGCATTCGTCCGCGCCATTCAGGATGTGATGGATGTGATGGATACACAGCCCGCCGACCAGATCAACGCCGATCCGGGCACCACCGCGTTCCAGCAGTTCCTGGCAGGCACCGGATCCGGGATCAGCTGGTGGGGCGATGTGGGCTCATCCGCCCGCACATCCGATGGTTCGGTCGTGGGCGATGTGGTGGGCTTTTCCATCCTGCCCGGATCGGATGACGTCTACAACAACGTGACCGGCGCGTGGGACACGCTGCCTTCCGGCCCCAACTATGCGCCCAACATGGCCTATATCGGCTGGGGCGTCTATGTGATGGCCCGGGTGGACAGCGACGAGAAACGCAAGAAGGCGGCATGGTCCGCCGCGGCCCATCTGGGCGGCAAGGATCTGTCGCTGTGGACCGCCGCCTATCCCTCGGGCTTCCAGCCCTACCGCAACTCGCATTTCCAGTATGAGGAATGGGAAACGGCGGGTTATGACCGGGCCTTTGTCGAGGATTATCTGGGCTCGAACGCCGACAGCTACAACCACCCGAACGCGGCCATCGAACCCCGCATCCCCGGCATCTTCCAATACTATTCCGTCGCCGAGGATGAACTGGCCAAGGGCTTTGCCGGGCAATACGCTTCGGCCCAGGAAACCGCCGATGCCATTGCAGCCGCCTGGGAAAAGATCACCGACCAGATCGGCCGCGACAGCCAGATTGCGCTCTACAAGGCATCTCTGGGCATGTGACCGCACAGGGCGGCGGGGCCAACCCGCCGCCCATTTCTGCAAAGGCTGACCCGTGGCTGACACCGGCGATCTCCTGCATACCGTGACCAACGACAACCTCTCGCCCCGGCGGGTGGCGTTTGGCCGTGCGGTGATCTGGGGGTCGGCGGGGGTGCTGGCGCTGGTGGCGCTGCTGCAAACCCTGCATGCCACCGGGCAGATCGACGTCGGCCTCACCACATGGCGGCCGACGCTTTACGCCTATGTGCTTTGGGCCATCTGCTTTTGCTGGGGTCAGGTGCTGGTGCGGGGCGAGCAGGGCAAGCGCGTGCTGTTCGTGCTGCCCGCCGCGCTGTTCGTCATCTCCATGGTGGTATTCCCGCTGCTCTTCGGGCTCGTCATCGCCTTTTCCGACTGGAACCTGTCGTCCCCCACGGGCCGCAAGTTCAACGGGGTCGATAACCTGATCCAGATGTGGGGCGACCCGTTCTATTGGAACGCGCTGCGCAACATGGTCTGGTATACGCTTGCGATCATTGTGGAATATGCCATCGCATTTGGCCTTGCCCTGATGCTGAACAGCCAGATACGGGCGCGGAAATTCTTCCGCGTGGCGTTCCTTTTGCCGCTGATGCTGTCGCCCGTCGCGGTAAGCTGGATGGTCGGCAAGTCGATGATGGAAATCCGCTTTGGCCCCCTCGCCCGCCTTGCCCGCGAACTCGGCTGGGCGGAACCATCATTTTTCGGCAGCCCGTGGATGGCGAAACTGACCATCATGCTGATGGATGCCTGGACGTTCATCCCCTTCATGATGATCATGATCCTTGCCGGGCTTCAGGCCATCCCGAAGGAAGTGCAGGAAGCCGCTAAGGTTGATGGCGCAAACGGCTGGCGCGGGTTCTGGGAAGTCACCTTTCCCCTGATGCTGCCCGTCACCATCACCGTGATCCTGATCCGCATCATCTTCAAGCTGAAGCTGGCCGACATCATCATCAACGTGACGGCGGGCGGGCCGGGCGGGGCCACAGACAGCGTCACCAGCTTCATCTTCCGCGAATACCGGGACAGGTCGAACGTGGGCTACGGCACCTTGCTGGCAATGGTTTATCTGGTGATCATCATCCTGGCGATCACCCTGTTCATGAAACTGGTGGACCGCTGGATGAGGCCGAAATACTGATGACCCAGATTTTCCGCGACAGCGAAAGTGATCTTGCGCATCGCGCCAAATGGTTCACCGGCCGCGTGGCGATCTATGGCGCGCTGATCCTGTGGACGGTGATCTGCCTGTTCCCGATCTACTGGACCATCACCACCAGCTTCAAGATGGCGCCCGACGTGATGAAGGGCCACATGGTGCCATGGTGGGATTACACGCCGAAATGGCTGGGGTGGAAGTCGCTTGGCCTGTCACCCGACACGATCGGGGCGGAATCGACGGTGCGGGACGAATTCATGAAGCGGTTCCTGAACTCGGTCATCACCTCGGTGTCATCCTCGGCGCTGGCGGTGGTGCTGGGGTCTTTGGCCGCCTATGGCCTGTCGCGGTTTTCCTACAAATTCGGCTATATGCGCAACAGCGACATATCGTTTTTCTTCCTCAGCCAGTTGATCCTGCCGCCGGTGGTGCTGGCCCTGCCGTTTCTGGTTCTGTATAAATCGCTGGCCCTGCTGGATACCCGCATCGGGCTGATACTGCTGTATACTTTAACGGTGCTGCCCATTGTGATCTGGATCATGCGCGATCAGTTCGCGGGCATCCCGACCGAGTTGGAAGAGGCGGCGATGGTGGACGGCCTGTCGATCTGGGGGGCCTTTGCCACCATCGTCATGCCGATTGCCCTGCCGGGCATGGTGGCGGCCTTCATCCTGTCGCTGGTGCTGACGTGGAACGAGTATTTCTTTGCGGCGCTGCTGACCTCGACCCATGCCAACACCCTGCCGGTGATGGTGGCCAGCCAGACCGGATCGCAGGGCATAAGCTGGTGGTCCATGGCAGCCTTGAGCTTTGCCGCCATCCTGCCGCTGATCGTGATCGGCGTGGTGCTGGAGCGGTATATCATCAAGGGCATGGCGGCGGGGGCGGTGAAGTGACGCCACGATTTTCCTGCGAAAAATCAGGGATGCGCCATGATCTTTCGCAGAAAGATCGCCCGCCATGCTGAAAGGCATCGACCAACGGCTGTCAGCCGACATCGTTCACGCCCTGATGCTGATGGGGCACGGCGACGATCTGGTGATCTGCGACGTGAACCACCCTGCCGCGACCATTGCCAAAGAAACCACCCATGGCCGCCTGATCGCGATGCCGGGCTGCGACATTCCCACCGCCGCCCGCGCCATCCTGACCCTGATGCCGCTGGATACATTCGTGCCCGCCCCCGTCACGCGGATGCAGGTGGTGGGCAACCCCGGGGCGCAGATGCCGGTCTTTGCGGCGATGCAGGCGGTATGCGATGCCGCCGAGGGCCGCGCTGTCACGATGCTGGCGGTGGAGCGTTTTGCGTTCTACGAGACCGCCAAACGCAGCTTCTGCATCATCCGCACCGCCGATTCAGGGCCTTATGGCTGTTTCATCCTGAAAAAGGGCGTGGTGGATCTGCCGCCGCTGGCCTGACTGACCGCAGCGGCATAGCCCTTACTTTGCCGTCGCCACATTCGCCCCGGTAATCAGCACCGTCGGCACATAGATCACATTCGCCCGCAACTCCTCACCCGCCAGAACGCGCGCCACGGTATCGGCAGTCGTGCGCCCGATGCCCGCGAAATCCTGCGCCACAGAGGCCTCGAAACTGCCGCCCGCCGCAATCGCCACACGCGCCTGCGGGTTGGCGTCGATGCCGGTGATCACGATACCCTCACCCTGCCGCCCCGCCGCCTCGATGGCCTGCAATGCGCCCAGCGCCGGCTGATCCCACGCGGCCCAGACCGCCTTGATGCTGCCGGGTTCGGGGTTGGCGGCCAGAAGCGCCTCCATCTTGGCCCGGCTGTCGGCGATGCCGCCGTCATCCACCGCCGGGGTGATGCGGTCCAGCACGTTTATGTCGGGAAAGTTGGCAAAGACCGCATCGGCGATCACGCCGCGCGCCTGCACCGGGGGAAACGGATCAAAGGTGAACATCACCACATTCCCCGCCCCGCCCATCCGGTTGGCCACATAAACCGCCGTCTCCGCAGCCATCGCATAGCCGTTCGACGTGACATTGGCCGCCAGCAGCGCGTCGGTGCCCGCATCCATGCCCACCACTGGAATGCCTGCCGCATCGGCCGCCGCCAGCCCTGCGCCCACCTGCGCCGGATCGACGTTGATCACGATGGCATCCACCCCCTGCGTCACCACATCCTCGATGCGGCTGATTACCGCCGCCACGTCGCCCGCCGTGTCGATCACATTCACCTCCCACCCCAGTTCTGTGGCGCGGGCCTGAAACGCCTCGACATAAAACTGCGTGCCGGGCTGGGCCAGATAGGGGGTGATCACCGCCACTTTTTCCTGCGCCTGCGCCGCGAGCGCCGAGGCGAAAAGGGCTGCCGAAGTCATGAGGGAACGAAGCATTCTGTGGCCTCCCGCCAGATTTCATTTTGCTTGCGGGGGGCAGCTTGGCAGGCCAGTGTTCCGCCGTCCAGAGAATAGGCGAGGGTGCAATGCAGGGTGACAGCCTGATCGGGATCGACATCGGCACCACCTCGGTCAAGGCGGTGCTGCTGGGGCTGGACGGGCAGCGGCGGGGCGAATTTTCGGCACCCTACCCCACACAACACCCCGGCCCCGGGCTGGCCGAGCAAGACCCCGCCGATTGGCTGCGGCTGGCCGAGGCGGCGCTGGCGCAGTTTGACGGCGCACAGGTGCTGGCCATCGGGCTGACCAGCCAGGTCAACACCCATGTCTTTGCCGATGCAGGTTTCACCCCGCTGCGGCCCGCGATCACCTGGCAGGATCAGCGCGCGGCAGCCGCCGGGGCGGCGGTCGATGCGCTTGTGACGGCGGCACAAAAGCTGGCATGGCTGGGCGCGCCGATCCCCGTCGATGCCAGTCACGCATTGGCGCGGATGGTCTGGCTGGCGGGGGCAGAGCCTGACCTGTGGGCGCAGACCGCGCATGTGATGGCGCCAAAGGATTGGGTGCTGGCGCGGCTGACCGGTGCTGTGCTGGCCGACCCTTTGGCCTCGGTGGGGCTGGTGGGGCCGGATCTGGCCTATGCGGCTGGCCTGATCGCACTGGTGCCCGGGGCTGCGGCGCGGCTGGCCCCCCTCGCCGACCCGCTGGGCATCGGCGGCACCATGGCCGCTGGGCCCTTTGCCGGGGTGCCGGTGGTGCCGGGCACGATGGACGCCTGGGCCAGCCTCTTGGGTCTGGGCGTCGCCGAACCCGGGCAGGCGATGTATCTGAGCGGGACCAGCGAGGTGCTGGGTCTGGTATCCCCCCACCGCAATGGCGAACCGGGCGTCATCACCTTTCCCGATTGGGCCGCAATCACGCTGCATGCCGCCCCCACTCAGGCGGGGGGGGCATCGCTGGGCTGGGTGGCGCGCCTGCTGGGCCTGCCGGTCGAGGCGGCACTGGCGCTGGCCCGGCCTGTGACCGCCGACAGCCCGCTGTTCCTGCCGCATCTGCAAGGCGAACGCGCGCCCCTGTGGGATGCCACGGCGCGCGGGGCCTTTGCCGGGCTGACCGGCGCGCATGGCGCAGGTGCCTTGGTGACGGCTGTGCTGGAGGGTGTGGCCTTTTCCGCCCGGCTGGCGCTGGAGGCGCTGGAGCGGTCGGGCGCCATGGTGCCGCCCGAGGTGCGGCTGGGCGGCGGTGGCGCGGGCTCCGATCTCTGGTGCCAGATGCGGGCCGATGCGCTGGGCAAACCGTTGCTGCGCATGCAGGGGCGAGATCCGGGGGCGGTGGGGGCGGCCGTGATGGCGGGCGTGGGCTGTGGCGCTATGCCCGATCTGGCGCAGGCCGCGCGGGCACTGGTGCAGCCCGAGCGGCGGTTTTTGCCAGACCCCGCCCGGCAGGCGCTGGCCAATGCGCGCTTCACGCGCTGGCAGCAGCTTTACCAGCAGATGCGCCCGGTGAATGCGGGCTTTGCCACCGCGTGACATCCACGGCATCGGCATGCGGATATGCATCACCTGTGCATGCGCTGTGTATCGCTTGTGCCACCCTGTTGCGTTCAGCGTGCGACGATCGCAGGCCGCGCCGCCTGCCAAAAGGAAACCGCTTGTAAACTTCACAAATTTATAGTTTTCTGTGAATCAGGGAGAACATGATGCTTGGACAAAGATTCGCCACCCGTCTCAACTCCTTTGCCTCGGGGGCGCAGGTCTATTGGCCTGATCTGGCGGGCAAGCCGACGCTGCGGCATCTGGTGGAACGCGCCGCCACGGCGAAAGGGCTGACAGAGGTTGACCTGAACTTTCCCGACCACGCTGGCGGCAATCTGGCGGAAACGGCGGCGATCATTTCCGGCACAGGGCTGATCGTGAACGGGCTGGCCATGCGCTATTACTCCAACCCCGCATTCAAGCTGGGGGCCTTTACCAACCCCGACCGGGCCGTGCGCCGCGAGGCGATTGACCTGACCAAACGCGGCATCGACGCGGCGCGCAGCCTTGGCACAAATCTGATGACACTGTGGCTGGGGCAGGATGGCTTCGACTATGCCTTTCAATGCGACTATCAGGCCTTGTGGGATGATGAGGTGGCCGGCATCGCCGAAGTGGCCGCGCATGACCCCGACTGCCAGATCAGCATTGAATACAAGCCCAATGAACCAAGGGCTTACAGCCTTCTGCCCGATGCCGCCACCACGCTGTTGGCGATTGCCGATGTGGGGGCGGCCAACCTGGGCGTGACGCTAGATTTCGCGCATTCGCTTTACGCCGATGAACAGCCCGCCAATGCCGCCGCGATGATCCTGCGCCGCTCGCAGCTTCTGGGCCTGCATCTGAACGACGGCTATGCCAAGCGTGACGACGGGTTGATGGTGGGCGCGGTGCATGGCCAGGCCACGCTGGAACTCTTGCGGCAGGTGGCGCGGGCGGGCTGGGACGGCGCGATCTACTTTGACACCTTCCCCGACGCATCGGGCCTCGACCCGGTGCGCGAATGCGAGGTGAACATCCGCACCGTGCGCCGCATGCTGGCCCAGGTGGCGCGGATGGAGGGTGACAACCGGCTGGGCGAGGCGCAGGCACGGCAGGATGCCGTGGCCGCGCAAGACATCGTGCAGGAGACGATGGCGGGGGGCTGACCCGCTTACTTCACATCATACAAAAATACTGTGTTGAAACGGGAGGAACCTATGAAACACATTCTCAAGACCTGCCTTCTGGGCAGCGCCTTTGCGCTGTCCCTTGGCATCGCCCAGGCGCAAGACCTGACACCCCTGAATTCCGACGCCGAACCCGACCGTATGGACTGGTCAGAGCTGGAGGCCAGGTTCGGCCCGATGCCCGAAACCCCCGCGGGCACCAAGGTGGGCGGCGTGTCGAAAACCCTGACCAACGAATACTGGCGGTCGCTGGGCGAGGGCTATGCCAATGTCGCCAAGGCCGAGGGGCTGGAATTCGTCTATCAGGCCGCGCAATCCGAAGGCGACCAGCTGGGCCAGCTTTCCATCGCGGAAAACCTGATAACCCAAGGGTTTGCCGTGCTGCTGTTCTCGCCCCAGACCGACGCCAACCTGATCCCGGCGGTGGAAAAGGCCGAAGCGGCGGGCGTGCCGATACTGAACGTGAATGATGCGGTGATCCCCAGCGCCAAGAACTATGTCGGCAATGTGCAAAAGGGCAACGGCGTGAACGTGGCGCAATGGTTCATCGACAACCGGCCCGATGGCGGCAAGGTGGCGGTGATCGAGGGCCAGCCGGGCGTTTACGCGGCAGGCCAGCGCACGGCGGGCTTTACAGAAACCATCACGGCCGCGGGCAATTTCGAGGTTGTGGCCTCGGTCCCCGCCGACTGGAGCCGGGAACTGGCCTTCAACGCCGCGGCGACCATCCTGCAACAGCACCCCGACCTGATCGGTTTTTATGCCAACAATGACGGCATGGCTTTGGGTGTGGTCGAGGCGGTGAAGGCGGCGGGCAAGGCCGAACAGGTGGCTGTCTTTGGCACCGACGGCATTTCCGATGCCTATGCCGCGATCCGCGCGGGCGATCTGACAGGCACGGTTGACAGCTTTCCGGTGCTGACCGGCGAAGTGGCGCTGGAGGTCGCGCTGCGCCTGCTGGCGGGGCAGGATCTGCCGCGCGTCGTGGCCACGCCGCAGGCGCTGGTGACGGCGGACAATGTGGAAACCTTTGCCACATCCGACATGGCGGCTTTGCGCGCGGCGCTGCTGGCTCAATAGCCCCTGTGGCCCGTCCCTTGCCGGGGCGGGCCTTTTTGAACGGAATGCACATGGCGCGCCTGACCCTGACCGGCATCACCAAATCCTACGGCCCTGTGCAGGTGTTGCACGGGGTCGATCTGACCGTGGCCAAGGGTGAGGTGCATGGCCTGCTGGGCGAGAATGGCGCAGGCAAATCGACCATGCTCAACATCCTGTCAGGCGTGATCCGCGCCGATGGCGGCAGCATCGCGGTGGATGGCGCGCCCGTGACCATCGCCTCGCCGCAGGGCGCGCGGGCAGCGGGCATTGCCATGATTCATCAGGAATTGCAGCAGGTGCCCGAACTGACCGTGGCGCAGAACATGTATCTGGGCCGCCCCCTGCGCCGATTGGGCGGCCTAATCGTGGATCGGGGCACGCAAGAGGCCCGCGCGCGGGCCGTTCTGGCGCAGCTTGACCCGGGCATTGACCCTGCCGCCCCCGTGGGCCGGCTGCGGGTGGCGCAGCGCCAGATAGTCGAGATCGGCAAGGCGCTGCTGGGCAATGCGCGGATCATCGCGATGGATGAACCCACATCAAGCCTGACCCCCACCGAGTTTGAACGGCTGGTGCAGGTGATCGCGGCGCTGACCGCGCAGGGGGTGTCGGTGATCTATGTCTCGCACAAGATGGATGAGGTGTTTCGCCTGTGCCAGCGCGCCACGGTGCTGCGCGACGGGCGGCGGGTGGGGCAGGTGGACATCGCCGATGTAAGCCCCCCGCAGGTGATCGAGATGATGGTGGGCCGCGAACTGGCGCAGGCCAGCCACCGCAGCTTTGCCACCGGTCAGGTGATGATGCGGGTGCAGGGCCTGACGCGCGGGCGGCATGTGCAGGATGCCGGTTTCACCCTGCACCGGGGCGAGGTTCTGGGCGTGGCGGGGCTGGTCGGCTCGGGCCGGACCGAACTGATGCGCCTGATCGCCGGGGTGGACCGGGCCGAGGCGGGCACGGTGGAAATCGCCGGGCGTGTGGTGCCGCAGGGCGTGCGGGCGCGGATCAGCGCCGGTCTGGGTCTGGTGCCCGAAGAACGCAAGCGCGAGGGCATCATCCGGCACCGCCCGGTGGCGGTGAACATGGCGCTGCCCTCGATGCGGCTGTTTTCGCGCCTTGGCATCACGCGGGCGGCGCATCTGAACCGCACCGCCGAGACGGTGATGGGCGACATGCAGTTGCGCCCGCTGGCGGTGCGCCGCGCCATCGGCACGTTCAGCGGCGGCAATCAGCAAAAGGCCATCATCGGGCGCTGGATCGCGGCCCGTGCGCAGATATTGCTGTTTGACGAACCCACACGCGGCATCGACGTGGGGGCCAAGGCCGAGATCTATGCCCTGATCGAACGGCTGGCATCCGAGGGGCATGGCATCATCGTGGTGTCGTCGGAACTGCCCGAGGTGATCCGCCTGTCTGACCGCGTGTTGGTGATGCGCGAGGGGCGCATCGCCGCCACCCTGCCCGGCCCCGAGATCACCGAGGCGAACATCGCCCGCCACGCCATTCCCGCCACACGGCCCTGAGGATACCATGACAAAATCCCCCTTCCGTCACCTGCGGCTGCGCGATGCGGGCACCCTGCTGGGCCTTCTGCTGATCGGGGGCGTGTTTGCCGTGCTGACGCCGGTGTTTCTGACCGCGCCCAACCTGCTGAACATCCTGCAACAATCCTCGATCAACGCCTGCATCGCGCTGGGGATGACGCTGGTCATCATCTCGGGCGGCATCGACCTGTCGGTGGGGCCGGTGGCGGCGCTGTCTGCGGTGGTCGGGGCGGCGCTGATGGTGGGCGGTGCGCCGATTGCCGTGGCGGTGCTGGCGGCGCTGGGGGTGGGCATGCTGTGCGGGCTGATGAACGGCGTGCTGATAACCCTTGGCGGGTTGCAGCCCTTCATCGTCACACTGGGCGGGCTGTCGCTCTACCGCGCGCTGGCGCTGATATTCACCGGGGGCACGCCGATATTCGGCCTGCCCGACGGGTTCCGCGCGCTGACCAACGGCACGTTGCTGGGCGTGCCGAACCCGGTTGTGGTGGTGGCGGTGCTGGCGCTGCTGGCCTGGGTGGTGCTGAACAAGACACCCCTGGGTGAATATCTGATGGCCGTGGGCGGCAATGCCGAGGCTGCGCGCATATCGGGGGTCCCGGTAACGCTGACAAAACTGGCCGCCTACATGATTTCCGGCGCGTTGGCAGCGGTGGCGGCGCTGATCCTGTTGGGCCGTCTGGGGGCAGCCGAACCCACCATGGGCAACCTGTGGGAACTGGATGCGATTGCCGCCGCCGCCATCGGGGGGGCCAGCCTGATGGGCGGGCGGGGCAGCATCATCGGCACGCTGGTCGGCTGCATCATTCTGGGGGCGTTGCGCAACGGTCTGACGCTGATGAATGTTCAGGCTTTCTATCAGTTGCTGGCGACGGGTATCATCATCATCGTGGCGATGCTGATCGACCGGGCCACCGCTGGCAAAGAAGGGCACTGAATGAACGACCCCCGCACCGTCGCCGCACAGGTCCGCATGCGCCTGCCCACCTTGACGCCACTGGAGGCCAAGGTGGCCGAGCATATCCTGGCGCAGAAAGATATCGACGCCAGCATGTCGCTGCGCGATGTGGCCGTGGGGTCGGGCGTGTCGGATGCGATGGTGGTGAAGGTGGCGAAAAAGCTGGGCTTCGCGGGGTTCCGCGAATTCCGGCAGGGGCTGATGGACTATTACCGTTCCGACACGGCGGGGCTTTATTCCGAGATTTCGCCACAGGATACGGCTGGCCAGATCATCCAGAAAGTGTTCCGCACCTCGATGCAGGCGCTGGAGGAAACCTTTGCCATTCTGGATCTTGAGGCGTTCGAGCGTGCCGCCGATTACCTGCACCGGGCCAAGCAGCGCGATTTCTATGGCGTGGGCGGGTCGGCCCAGATCGCCCGCGACGTGGCGCATAAATTCCTGCGCATCGGGCTGCGGGTGTCGGTGTTCGACGATGCCCATATGATGATGATGTCGGCGGCGCTGCTGGGCCCCGAGGATGTGGCGGTGGTGTTTTCGCATTCCGGCAAGACCACCGCGGTGCTGGAACCGTTGGAGCTGGCCCGCAAGAATGGCGCGCGCACCATCGCGGTGACGAACTACGACGACAGCCCCACCGCACGGATCGCCGATCTGGTGCTGTGTTCCACCGCACAGAACTCGCCCCTTCTGGGTGAAAATGCCACGGCCCGCATCGCGCAGCTGAACATCCTTGATGCGCTGTTCGTGGCAACTGCGCAGCGCGACCGCAAGGCCGCCGAGGCGAACATGGAGCGCACGATGCGCGCCGTCGCCTCCAAACGCAAACCATAGGGACATGCCGATGCCTACCGTCCTTGTCTGCGGCAGCCTGCACCATGACATCATGGTTGCCGCCCCCAGCCTGCCGCGCCGCGATGAAACCATGGTGGGCACCGGCTGGTTCGCCAAATTCGGCGGCAAGGGCGGCAATCAGGCGGTGGCAGCGGCGCGCGGCGGTGCGTGTCGCATGCTGGGCGCGGTGGGGGATGACGGGTTCGGGGCCTTCATGCGCGCGGGGTTGCAGGCGGGCGGGGTGCAGGATTGCGTGCAGGTGGTTGCGGGCTTGGGCACAGGCATCAGCGTGGCGATCAGCGAGCCTTCGGGTGACTACGCGGCCATCATCGTGTCCGGGGCCAATCTGGCGGTGGATCACGCGCCTTTGACCGGGGATGCGCTGTGGCAGGATGTGACGGTGCTGCTGTTGCAAAACGAGGTGCCCGAGGTGCTGAACCTTGCGGCGGCGCGGGCCGCACGGGCGCGCGGCGTGACTGTGGTGCTGAACGCTGCACCCGCCCGGGCGCTGGGGGCCGATTTTGCCGCATTGGTTGATGTGCTGGTGGTGAACGCGGTGGAGGCCGAGATGATGGGCACCGCGCCCGTCACCGATCTGGACAGTGCCGCCACGGCCGCCGAAACGCTGGCAGCCCGGTTCAGCGCAGTGGTGGTGACAGCAGGCGGCGCAGGGCTGGCAGCCTGGTCGGCGCTGGACGAGGCATTCACCATCCCCGCGACGCCAGTCGCCGTGCAAAGCACCCATGGCGCTGGCGACATGTTCACCGGCACGCTGGCGGCGGCGTTGGCGCAGGGTGAAACGCTGCAATCGGCCTGCCAGAAAGGCAGCAATGCCGCCGCCGCCCATGTGGCGGGCCGATAGGGCCTTGCGGGATCAGCCGCTTATCAGCCCTGCCGGGCATCGTCGCTTTGCCGCAACGCGGAACGCCCGGCGGGGCTGACGAGCGGCCGTTGCGAACCCTCTTGCGCTACATCACCGCGCCCATCTGCCAGGGCACGAATTCGGCCCCGCCAAAGCCCAGTTCCTCGGATTTCGTCTGCTCTCCCGAGGCCACGCGGATGAACAACTCAAAAATCTCGCGCGCCTTGGCCTCGATCGTCACCCCGTCGATGATGTCACCACAGTTCACGTCCATATCCTCGGACATGCGGCCATACATTTCCGAGTTGGTTGCCAGCTTGATGCAGGGCGTGGGTTTGTAGCCCGAAACCGAACCCCGCCCGGTGGTAAAGGCAATCAGATTGGCCCCCGAGGCGATTTGCCCGGTGACGGAACAGGGGTCATACCCCGGGCTGTCCATGAACACGAACCCGCGTTCGGTAATCGGTTCGGCGAATTTATACACCTGTGTCAGCGGGGCCGTGCCGCCCTTGGCCACCGCACCCAGCGATTTTTCAAGGATCGTGGTCAGCCCGCCTTTCTTGTTGCCGGGCGAAGGGTTGTTGTCCATCTCGCCGCCGTTTCTTGCGGTGTAATCCTCCCACCACCGGATCCGCTCGACGATCTTGGCACCCACTTCGGGCGTCACCGCGCGGCGGGTCAGCAGATGCTCGGCCCCATAGATTTCAGAGGTTTCCGACAGGATCGTCGTGCCACCATGTGCCACCAGCAGGTCGGATGCCGCCCCCAGCGCCGGGTTGGCCGTGATGCCGGAATAGCCGTCTGACCCGCCGCATTGCATGCCGATCATCAGATGCTGCAACCCCGCAGGCTGGCGCTGCACCCGGTTGGCCACCTCGGCCATTTCGCGCAAAACCGCCACGCCACGCTCTATGGTCTTGCGGGTGCCGCCGGTCTGCTGGATCGTCATATAGCGGAAATTGCCGTCGCCCCGCATGCGCCCCGTGCCGATCAGATCGGGGATCTGCATCACCTCACACCCCAGCCCCACCAGCAAAATCCCGCCAAAGTTGGGGTTGCGCGCATAGCCCTGCAAGGTGCGGAACAGCGTGGCATAGCCCTCGTCCTTGCCCGACATGCCGCAGCCTGACCCGTGCACGATGGGCACCACGCCATCGACATGCGGAAAATCCGCCAGCCATCCCTGCCGTTCCACCGCCTCGGCAATGAACCGCGCCACTGATCCTGAACAGTTCACCGAAGTGAGGATGCCCAGATAGTTGCGCGTGCCCACCTGCCCGTCATCGCGCGGATAGCCCATGAAATACCGGGGGCCGTCTATGGCGGGCAAGGGCCGCAGATCGGATGAAAACGCATAATCCTGATCATGCGCGCCCATGCCCAGATTGTGCACATGCACATGATCCCCCGCCGCGACCGGCAGCGTGGCCACACCGATGATCTGTCCATAGCGGATCACCTGAGCGCCCTGCACAATCGGCGCGCAGGCGATCTTGTGGCCGCGCGGAACCGCCTGCAAAAGCGGCGCGCCGATCTGGGGCAGCAGCGTGCCTGCTGACAGGTCTTGCAAGGCGATGATAACATTGTCATGCGGATGCAGACGGATCACCGCGGGCTTTGCGGAATCAAGTGTCGGTGCGGGGGCCATGGCCGTCTCCGTTACAATCGGTGCCGCGCGCGTGTGGGAGGGTGGCTTGACAGCGCGGCGGCCTTAGCTAACATGTTAGTATGCTACAAGCAACAGACCAGCCTCTGCAAGCTGTATCAGCCCCGCGCCGCCCGCTGCGCGGACTTGACCTGTTTCCAGGGTCATTGGCCAACAAGGTCTATCTGTCGCTGAAAGATGCGATCCTGACATTGACCTTCCGCCCCGGCGAGATCCTGCGCAAGCCCGAGATTTGCAGCGAGCTGGGCGTGTCGCGCTCGCCCGTGGCCGAGGCTGTGGCACGGCTGGCCGCCGAGGGGCTGGTGGATGTCGTGCCGCAGGCCGGCACATTCGTGGCGCGGTTTTCGATGGATGAGATCCGCGAAGGAGCCTTTCTGCGCGAGGCGCTGGAACTGGCGGCGGTGGAGCAGGTGGCGACCACCATCACCGAAGACCAGCTTGTATTGCTGCGCCGCAACCTGCGGGTGCAAGAGGCGCTGGTGCAGGATGGCGATACCGAGGGGTTCTACGAACTCGACGGGCAAATGCACGAGCTGATGCTGTCGTTCACCGGCTTTCGTCGGCTGGCGCTGCTGGCTGAAACCACATGGGTCCATGTGAACCGTGCGCGGCGGCTGATCCTGCCCGCGCCAGGCAGGGTGGCGGCGACACTTGCCGAGCATCAGGCCATGGTCGCGGCGCTGGAGGCGCGCGATCCGGCTCTGGCCCGGGCCGCGACCCGCTATCACCTGCGGCAGTTGATCACCTTTCTGGAACCGCTGGCCGACGCCCGCCCCGACCTGTTCCGGCAGGGCTGAACGGCGCGCAAAGCCATCGGCAGGGTGAAATGGCCGATCACGAGACCGGCGCATCGGCCCGCAAAAGGCCCGCAGCCTTCAACGCGGCCCAAAGCTCCGACGGAATCCTTGCCCGTGACGCCGCCACATTCGACGCCATTTCCGCCAGACCCTGCCCCCCCGGGATCACCGACACCACCGCCGGATGCCGCAGCGCGAACTGGAATGCGGCATCCACCATCCGCACCGCGTGCCCTGCGCAGACCGCCTCGATCCGCGCCACACGGTCCAGCACTTCCGGCGGGGCCAGATCATAGTTGAAAAAAGCACCGGGCCGTGGCCCCGTCGCCAGAATGCCCGAGTTGTAGGGCCCGCCGATCACGATGCCGATGCCCCGCGCCTGCGCCATGGGCAGAAACGTTTCCAGCGCCGCCTGTTCCAGCAGCGTATACCGCCCGGCCAGCAGGAACAGATCGAAGTCGCCGCGTTCGGTAAGCCATTGGCAGGGCTGCCATTCGTTGACCCCGGCCCCAAAGGCCTTGATCACCCCCTGATCGCGCAGCGCCTGCAAGGCGCGATAGCCGCCCGCCATGAACTCGGCCAGCCGTGCATCCAAAGCGCCCTGGCTCTTGTGGTTGAACACATCCAGATCATGCGCGAACAGCACATCCAGCCGGTCAAGCCCCAGCCTTTCCAGCGAAAACTCGACCGAACGCAGCGTGCCGTCATAGCTGAAATCATAGACCTCCTGCCTTGCGGGCACGTCAAAGAACTTGCCGATGCAGTCGCGGCTTTCCGGCGCACAGACCTGCAGCAGACGCCCGATCTTGGTCGAGATCACGTATTCATCGCGCGGCTTGCCACGCAGAAAGCGGTTCAGCCGGGTTTCCGACAGGCCCAGACCATACAGCGGCGCGGTGTCGAAATAGCGCACCCCCGCATCCCAGGCGGCCTGCAACACCGCATCGGCCTCAGTATCGCTGATCGCGCGGTAAAGGTTGCCGATCGGGGCCGCGCCAAAGCCCAGTTCGGTGAATGTCAGCCCGCCGTTGCCGATCCTGTCCCAGTGCCGCGTCTTCAATTGCATCTGCGCCTCCATCCTGACTGACATGCTAGTATGTTTTCCCACGGCCTGCACCTGCTTCGGGGCTGCGCGGCGGAAAAATCGGCGGGCCTGGCCGCTTGCCTGCGCAACGCCGCTCGGTCATGGTCGGGCGGGGCCGCGACGGGGGAAATCTGGCATGCCGCATCTGGCCCTGACCGGGCTGAAAAAGACCTATGGCGCGGCCCGGGCGCTGAACGGTGCCGCGCTGGACCTGCGCGGCGGCGAGGTGCATGCCCTGATGGGTGAAAACGGCGCGGGCAAAAGCACGCTGATCCGCCTGCTGGCCGGGCTGGAGCGCCCCGATTCCGGGGTGATTGCGCTGGACGGCACACCTCTGCGCCTTGGCAACCCCGCCGAGGCCCAGGCGGCGGGATTGCGTTTCCTGCATCAGGAGTTGCAGATTTTCCCCGGGCTGTCGGTGGCGGAAAACATGTTCGCCGGGCGGGCCTACCCGTTGCGGGCGGGGTTGGTGCATTGGCGGGCACTGCGCACGGCGGCGGCAGAGGCGCTGCACCGGCTGGATGTCACGCATATCCGCCCGCAGGCGGCGATGGATGCGCTGGGGCCGGGCGATCAGATGCTGGTGCGCATCGCGGCTACGCTGCTGCCGGGTGCCAGCACCCCCTGGGCCTATGTGATGGATGAACCCACCGCCGCACTGACCGGGGCCGAGGCCGAGCGGCTGTTTGCCGCCATCGCGGGCCTGAGGGCGCGGGGTGCGGCGGTACTTTATGTCTCGCACCGCATGGACGAGGTGTTGCGGCTGGCCGACCGGGTGACGGTGCTGCGCGACGGCGCACATGTATCCACCCGCGCCATCGCCGATACCGGGCAGGCCCGCATCATCGCCGAGATGACGGGGCGCGAGATGCGCGATCTTTACCCGCCGCGTGGCACGGCCACGGGGACGGTGGTGCTGGATGTCGCGGGGCTGGCCGCAGGTGCGCTGCATGACGCCGCTTTCACCCTGCGCGCGGGTGAGGTGCTGGGTCTGGCGGGGCTGTCAGGATCAGGGCGCAATGATCTGCTCAAGGCGCTGATCGGCGCGGTGCCGCGTCGGGGCCGGGTGACGCTGGATGGTGCGCCACTGGGCGATACGCCCGCCGCCTGCTGGGCGCAGGGCATGGCCTATGTGCCCCGCGAACGCCGGGCCGAGGGCGTGATGCTGGGCCGCGCCTTGGGTGAGACTGTGGCGTTGCCGCATCTGTCGCGGCTGTCGCGCGGTGGCTTCGTGAACCGGCGGGCCGAGGGCGCGCAGGTGAACACGCTGGCCGCGCAGGTGCGGCTGAAGGCCAGCGGCGCGGCACAGCCCTGCGGGCAGCTTAGCGGCGGCAACCAGCAAAAGGTGCTGTTCGCCCGCGCGCTGGCGGGCCGCCCCCGGGTGCTGCTGCTGGACGAACCCACGCGCGGCGTGGATGTGGGCGCAAGATTCGACATTTACGGGCTGATCCGCGACGCGGCAGGCACAGGGGCGGCTGTGCTGGTGGCCTCATCCGACCTGCCCGAACTGATCGGCCTCTGCGACCGTATCGCCATCTTGCAGGCGGGGCATCTGACGGGCATCACCCCGGCGGCAGGCCTGACCGAGGCCGCATTGCTGGCCCGCTGCTATGGCGACACCCCATCAAAGGACATCTGAATGGCCCAGACCCTGCGCCGCTATGGCACGCTGATCGGCATGCTGGCCATCGTGCTGTTCTTCTGGGCCATGCTGCCCGACACTTTCATGACCGCGCGCAACCTTATCAACATCAGCCAGCAGATTTCCATGCTGACGGTGGTGGCGGTGGCCATGACCGTGGTGATGGTGATGGGCGATTTCGACCTGTCTGTGGGGTCAATGGCCAGTCTTGCGGGCGTGGTGGCAGCGGTGCTGTTTACCCATGACTGGCCCTTGTGGGCCGGCCTTGTGGCGGCGCTGGCGGTGGGGCTGCTGGGCGGTTTGATCAACGGGGTTCTGATCAGCCTGATCGGCATCCTGCCCTTTGTCGCCACGCTGGCCACGCTGACCATGTTCAGCGGTGCGGCTTTCATGGTGTCGGGCGGCAAGACCATCTTTGGCCGTGACATCCCGGCGGCGTTTTCGGATTTTGCGCGCGGCGGGCTGTCCCTGGGGCAGCTTGACGGACGCGCGCTGCTGCTGCCGTGGCTGACGCTGCTGGCGCTGGCGGTGGCGGCGCTGGTCTGGGTGCTGCTGGAACAGACCACCTATGGCCGCCGCCTTTATGCCATCGGTGCCAACCCCGAGGCGGCACGTCTGGCCGGGGTGCGGGTCACGCGGCTGCGGCTGTCGGCCTTTGTGTTCACCGGGGCCGGGGCGGCGCTGGCCGGGCTGATGTATGCCGCGCGCGTGGCATCCGCCAACCCCACGCAAGGGTCGGGGCTGATGCTGACGGCGATTGCTGCGGTGTTTCTGGGCATGACCGTTTCGGAAAACGGCCAGCCGCGCGTGCTGGCCACGTTGGCGGGGGTGGCCGTGCTGGGGGTGATGGACAACGGCCTGACCCAGTTGCAGGTCGACAGTTATGTGCGCGAGGTGCTGGTGGGTCTGATCATCGTGCTGGCGGTGTCAATCTCGGCGCTGGGGCGCAGGGCCGTGGGCGGGCGCTAGGCCATCGTCGGGCAAACGCGAAAGCCCCCGCCGCAGATGGCTGCGACGGGGGCTTTGCGCGCAACTGGCATGTTCAGGCCGGGTGCTTGCCTTCGGCAAACATCGTTTTCTGCGCCGCATTGTTCAGGTGGAACTCGGCATCCGAACGCGAGATCAGCGTGTAGAACATCGGCACCACGAACAGGGTGAACATCGTGCCGACCAGAAGGCCGGTAAAGATCACGATACCCATGGCCTGCCGCGCCGCAGCCCCCGCACCCTCGGCGATGATCAGCGGCACCACCGCCAGCGCCATGGCCGCCGTGGTCATCAGGATCGGGCGCAGCCGGGTCTTGGCCGCCGCCACGATGGCCTGCCGGCGCGACATGTTGTGTTCCTCGCGCTGCTGGTTGGCGAATTCCACCATCAGGATGCCGTGCTTGGTAATCAGGCCGATCAGCGTGATCAAACCCACCTGCGTATAGATGTTCAGCGTGCCCAGCCCCAGATTCAGCGGCAGCAGCGCGCCAAAGATCGACAGCGGCACCGACATCATGATGATGAAAGGGTCGCGGAAGCTTTCGAACTGCGCGGCCAGCACCAGATAGATCACGATGATGGCAGCGGCGAAGGCGAACAGAATCGCGTTGCCCTGCGCCACTTCCAGCCGCGACTGGCCGGAATAGTCGATGAAGAACCCGTCGGGCAGCGCCTCGCGCGCGATCTGTTCCAGCTCTGCCAGACCGTCGCCGGTTGAAGTTCCGATCGAGGGCAGCGCCGTCAGCGTGGCCGAGTTGAGCTGGTTGAACTGCTCGATGCTGGCCGCGCCCGCCCCGGTCTTCACGCTGACAACCGAGGACAGGGGCACCATTTCGCCCGTGGCCGCCCGCACGAAAAACTCGCCCAGCCGTTCGGGGTTGTCGCGCCATTCCTGCGGCACCTGGGTGATGATGTCATAGCTGTTGGAATCGCGGTCAAACTGGGCCACGGCCCCGCCACCCACTAGCAGCCCCAGCGTGTTGCCGATTTCGGATACGGCCACGTTCAGGCTGGCCGCCCGATCGCGGTCGATTGTCACCGTGACCTTGGGCGCGTCGAACGACAGCGAGTTCTGCACCACGATGAACCGCCCCGTGGCCATGGCCTTGTTCTTGATCTCTTCGGCCACTTCGACCACCCGCTCCGGTCCGAAGATCGACTGGATCACCAGCGACACCGGCAGGCCGCCCCCGGCACCTGGCAGGGTCGGCGGGGCAAAGACAAACCCCTGCACCCCGTTGACCTGGCCCAGACGGCCCTGGATTTCCTGCTGCAACTCGGCCTGGCTGCGATCACGTTCCGCCCAGTCCTTCAACGCCCAGATATAGATGCCCGAATTGGTCGCCCCGCCGAAGCCGGCGATGGAAAAGCTGACATCAACCTCGGGAATGTCCGCAGTCAGTTCCGAGATCTGGTCGGTGTAAAGGCTGGTATAATCGGTCGTGGCATAGCGCGGGCCGTTGACAAGGGCGAACAGCGCTCCGCTGTCTTCCTCGGGTGCCAGTTCGGTGGTTGTGTTCATGAACATGTAGCCGGTGGCCCCCAGCAGCGCCAGAACCATCAGCATGGTGACAGGCCGGTAATCCAGCGACGACGCCACCCGGCGTTCATACCAGTTCGACACGCGGTCCGATGTGCGGTCAACAACGCGCTGGAACCGCCCGCCCTGCCCGTGCTTCAGCAGCCTCGCCGCCATCATCGGGGTGATGGTCAGCGCGACGATGCCGGAGATGATCACCGCCCCCGCCAGTGTCAGCGCGAATTCGGCAAACAGCGCACCCGTCAGCCCGCCGGTAAAGGCCAGCGGCGTCAGCACGGCGGCCAGCGTGATCGTCATGGCGATGACAGGCCCGGTGATTTCCTGCATGCCCTTGATGGCGGCGCGGGCAGGGGTCAGCCCCTCTTCGATATGGCGGTGGATGTTTTCCACCACCACGATGGCATCATCCACCACCAGACCGATGGCCAGCACCATGGCCAGCAGCGTCAACAGGTTGATCGAATAGCCCAGCGCAAGCATGATGGTGCAAACGCCGATCAGCGACAGCGGAATGGTGGCCACCGGCATCAGCACCGACCGGAACGACCCCAGGAACAGCAGGATCACCACGACCACGATGGCCACGGCCTCGGCAATGGTGATGAAAACCTCTTCGATCGAGGCGCTGATGGTTTCGGTCGCATCATAGACCATTTCGATGGTCATGCCATCGGGCAGGGTGGCGTTGATCGCGGGCAATTCGGCAATCACCGCCGCCGCCGTATCCAGCGGGTTGGCGGCGGGGGTGGCCGTGATGCCGATGAACGTGCCCGCGCGCCCGTCAAAGGTCACGATCTCTGACGCTTCTTCCGACGCCAGTTCCACATTGGCCACATCGCGCAGATAGACCACGCCCGCATCTGTCTTTGTCAGCGGCAGCGCGCCAAAGGCCTCGGCGGTTTGCAGGGTCGATTCCAGCGTGATGGAATAGGCGACATATTCGTTGCGGGTCTTGCCCGGTGCCGACAGGAAGTTTGACGCGCGGATGGCCGCCAGAACCTCGGTCGCGGTCACGCCGCGCGCGGCCAGTTTCAACGGGTCGATCCAGACGCGCATGGCGTAATTCGCGGCGCCGATGATCTGCATTTCCGCCACGCCGTCGATGGTGGACACGCGCGGGCGGATCACCCGTTCCAGATATTCGGTCAGCTGTTCGGGCGTCATGTTGGGGTTCAGCGCCGCCAGATACATCAGCGCGAAGGTCTGGCCGGTGCCCTTGGTGATCACCGGATCCTCGGCCTCGCCCGGCAGTTGGCCGCGCACCTGCTGCACCTTTGACAGCACTTCGGTCAGCGCGATGTCGGGGTCAGCCCCCAGTTGCATCTGCACCGACACGACAGATGCCGATTGCCGCGAGGAGCTGGTCACATAGTCGATGTTTTCCGTGGTCGCCACCGCCTGCGCGATGGGCGCGGTGATGAAGCCCTGGATCAGCTCGGGTGCCGCGCCGGGGTAGACGGTGGTGATGGTCACCACCGTTTCTTCGACCTCGGGGTATTGGCGCACCGGCAGGCTGCTGATGGCCTGCAAGCCCAACAGCAGGATCAGCGCGGCCAGCACCGATGACAGCACCGGGCGGCGGATGAAGATTTCAGAAAAGTTCATCGTGCTGTCCTCACTCGCCCAAAGCTGCCGCAGGGGCGACGCTGTTGTCGATGGTCACGGGCCCGCCGCTGGTCAGGCGGTTCTGGCCTGCCGTCACGATCCGGTCGCCCGCAGCCACGCCTTCGGTGATCTCGGCCCGGCCACCTGACCGGCGGCCCACCTGCACGAACACCTGTTCGACTGTCATCGTGTCGTCTTCGCCATCGCGCACCACAAACACCGAATCGCCATAGAGGTTGGAACTGATCGCCGTCTGCGGCACGGCCAGCACACCCTCTTCGGCGGGCAATTCCACCCGCACGCGCAGGAACTGCCCGGGATAAAGCGCACCATTTGTATCCTTGATTTCCGCCCGCACCGTCACCAGCCGCGAACCGGGATCGACACGCGGCTCGATCGCGATGATCTGGCCGGTAAAGCTAAGATCACCCACCTCGGTGCTGGCAGTCACCGACGTGCCGGGGGCGACACGGGCAATCTGCTGTTCCGGCACGGCGAAATCGACGCGCATCGCATCCAGATTTTGCAGCGTGGCAAACACGGTGCCCGGGGTCACATATTGCCCTTCCTCGACCTGCGGAATGCCTATCACCCCGGCAAAGGGGGCCAGCAATTCCTTTTGCTCCAGCACGGCTGTCAGCCGCGCCACCTGCGCCAGCGCGTTCTTTTGCTGCGCCTCGGCACTTTCCAGCGTGGTGGCAGTGCTGATGCCGCGTTCCTGCAAGGTGCGGTTGCGGGCCAGCTCCGCCTCGGCCAGTTCCAGCGAGGCACGGGCGGCGGCCAGATCGGCCTGCTCGATGCGTTCGTCAATCTGCACCAGTGTCTGTCCTTCGGCCACGGCATCATTGGCGTCAAACTGCACCTGCCGCACCAGACCACCGGCCTGCACCGCCAGATCAACCCCCTGCGCCGACAGCGCGGTGCCGATGGCGTCAATGCCCGACACCCAGGTCACGGGTGCGGCCTCTTCCACGGCGACAGGCTGGGCGGGCGGCGTCATGGTTGCAAAGTATTGGGCGATCATGCTGGCGCGGAACATGTTGAACCACACGATGCCACCGACGATGGCGCCCAGCAGGATGATGGCGATGATGAGGCGTTTGACCATGACGGGGCTCCGTGTCAGGCGAATCTGGGGCGGCCTGCGAATGGTTCATCAGGACCGCTTTACTTTATACCCAGGGTCACTGTACCGTCTGGTCGGTAAAGTCAATCCACCGGATGCTGCATGTGCAACTAAAACCCCAGAAAAAGGCGGAAACGCGGCAGCGGATTCTGGAAGCCGCCGATATTCTCAGCGCCGAACTGGGGGCAAACCACTTGTCGCTGGATGCCGTGGCGGCACGCGCCGGCATTTCAAAGGGCGGGTTGCTGTATCATTTTCCCAGCAAGCACGATCTCTTGCGCGGTCTGGTGGCGCAGCATGTCGATGGCATACGTGCCGACATGCAGGCGCAGGCGCCCGGTTGTCTTGGCCCCGAAGGCCCGGCGCTTGCCGGGGCGCGGGCCTATCTGGCGGTCAGCCGTCGCCGCATCTGCCGCATGGATGCGACCCTGGCGGGCGTTCTGGCGGCCATGGCCGAGGATGCGGGCTTCCTGGCACCGATGCTGGCCTTCCGCACCGAGGTAGAGGCGCTGTTCCGCCGTTGCCCCGACCCAGCGCAAGCCGAACTGGTGTTTCTGGCAACCCAAGGCATCGTGCAGATGTGCATGACGGACGCAGACCGCTACACCACCGACGATCTGCATCGCCTTTTCGACCTGCTGGACGCGCAGTTGCTGGCAGGCCAGACCGGCAGGCAAGCCGCCCTAGCGTGATCCGATGGCCTGCTCCAGCGCCGCGATCAGCCGGTTCACGCCGTCATCGGTCGTCATGTTGCCGGGGGAAAAACGCATCAGCTGATCGCGCGCATCGGCGGCGATGCCCTGTGCGCGCAGGCTGACGATGATCGGTGCCGCGGGCTTTTCCGGCGGCAGTTTCACCATCACGCTGCCGCCGCGCTGATCCTTGGCGCGGGGGGTGGCAAAGGTCACATCCAGCCCTTCCATCGCCTGCATCAGCCGCTCGCCCAGCCGTTGCGTATGCGCCAGCAGGGCGGGCTTGTCCTGCGCCGCGTGCCAATCCATCGCTGGCAAGGACATGACAGCCGACATGACCGAAGGCGTGCCATTGTCATAACGGCGGATGTCGGGGGCATAGGCGAATTTGTCCAGATCCCACGAAAACGGGTTGGGCTGGCTGAACCAGCCGCGAAACTCGGGCTGGCTGGCGGCGATCAGTGCGGGCGCGACATAAAGCATGCCCGCGCCCGGCGTGCCGCACATCCATTTCAGGCTTGTCGAAACGGCGAAATCCACCGCAGGCGCGTTCACATCAAACGGCAGCAGCCCCACGGCCTGCGTCACATCCACCCCGATCAGGCTGCCTTGTGCGCGACCATGTGCCACCAGCGCCGAAATATCGCTGCGGTGCGAGGAGATCGAGCTGACCCAGGTCAGCAGCGCCAGCGCCACATCCGGGCCCCAGGCGGCGATCACATCCTCATCCTGCACCCAGTGCGCGCCCGGGCGCAGCGGCACGGTTTTCAGGGTAAAGCCGAAACGCGGGGCAAGCCCGGCCAACAGAAAATGCAGCGAGGGAAAGCAATCACCCGCCACCAGCAGCGTGCGCCCCGCCAGATGGCCCGCGGGCAGCGCGCCGATCACGGCATAAAGCGCGGCCGTCACATTCTCGGTCGTGGTCAGCGTGCCTTCGGCCGCGCCGATCAGGTCGCGCCAGCGGTCGATGAAACCCTGCCGTTTGCCCAAGGCATAGCCCCATTGCAGGTCATCCGGTGCGGCCCAGCTTGCGGCAAACCCGGCCATGGCCTGCGCCAGATCCTGCGCCTTGCCCGGATATTGCCCGATGGAGTGGTAAAGGAAATAAGCCGAACCGTCGCCCTGCATCTGCTGCCCCGTTCATTGCGTTGCAACCGGGATAACGCGACCCGCCAACGGGGGCCAGCGTGATATGTCAGTTCTGGTGCGTTCTGTCAGCCATAGCGCAGCGGGGCCTTGCGCAGCTTTGGCCATTGATCCGGCGCATGGCCCCAGATCACGAATGCCCCCTCGGCCAGCGCCATCAGCCGCGCGGCACTGGCCGCAGCCTGTGCGGGGTCATGCGCACCGGCAAACCCCTCAACCACCTCGGCCGGGCGGGAAATGGCATCACTGGTGATCAGCACGCGCCCGGTCTGCGGCAGGTCCAGCAACAGCGCCAGTTGCCCCGGCGCGTGGCCCGGCACCAGCAACACGCGAAATCCCGGGGCCAGATCTGCATCGCCGGCCAGCAGGTGATAATCAGCCTCGGGCCAGTCCATCGGCTGTGCCGCGCCCCAATACAGTGGGCGCGGCAAGGCCCGCTCGGCAGCCGCCATCAACACCGGCACACCGGGAAAACCGGCCAGCCCACCCACATGGTCGATATGGCTGTGGGTCAGGATCAGCAGATCAATGTCTTGCGGCCCAAGGCCCAGCAGCGCCAATTGCCCCAGAGGCAGGTTTTCCGCCGTCAGCGCCAGCACCTCGCCAAACTCGCCCAGATTGTCGGCCTCGCTGGCCGCCTGCGGATCAACGGCATAGGCGGGCGGAAAGCCGGTATCGACCAGCACATGTTCCCCCGCATCGGTGCGGATCAGAAAGCCGCTGATGCCGATCACCCGCCCGTTGGCATGCACCCGGAACAGGCCGTAATCCAGCACCGCCAGATCACGCGGGCGACCTTTCAGTTGAAACACGTCTGTCATCGCCACCCCCCGTTCAAAAGACCGGGTGCCTTGGCCGAAGTCAAGCCGCCCCCAGTTCGGCTTTGTGCCGGGCCGCCGTTTCAGCTATCGCAGCGGTATGGAAACGCCCGCCGACCATCTGCCCGGCACGCATCTGCTGGTTGACCTTTACGGGGCCGCGCATCTGACCGATGCGGCGGCGCTGGAGCGCATCTTGTGCGATGCGGCAGGTGCGGCAGGGGCCACCATCATTGCCACGCATTTCCGGGTGTTTCCGGGTGCTGCGGGGGTGACGGGCATGGTGCTGCTGGCGGAATCGCATATCTCGATCCACACGTGGCCGGAGCTGGGCTTTGCGGCGGTGGACATCTTCATGTGCGGCGCCGCCGATGCCGATGCCGCCCGCATGGCGCTGGAGGCTGCGATGGCACCCACCCGGGCCGAGGTTGTGGCCGTGGCGCGGGGGCAGGCCCGGGATCAGCGAAACCAGTAATCCCAGCCTTCATTGTAATAGCCGACCAGCGCATGTGACTGGATGCGATTGAGATCCGCCGCCATGTCGGCCACATCGGGGGCAAACACCTGCGCCTCGCGCCAGATGGCATCGGTCATGTAACGCAGACCGGGCGGCAGTTGCAGCGGGCGAGGGGCCAGCGGGCGCGGGCTGGCCAGCACAAAGCCCCAGTCGCCAAAGCTGGGCACATAGGCGTGATAGGGCACCACCGCCAGCCCCTGCCCCGGCACCTGCGGGTTGCGGGTGGCAGCCAGCGTCTGCACCACCGACCAATAGGCCTGCCGCGCGAACATGGGCGATCCGGCCTGCACCGCGATCAACCCCTGCGCGCTGATCCGATCGGCCAGCATGCCATAGAATTCAAGGCTGTAGAGTTTTGACAGGGCGATGGATTTCGGGTCGGGCAGATCGACGATCACCACATCATAGACCGCGCGGCTTTCCCCGACGAATGCCCATGCATCCTGCGACACCACCATCAGGCGCGGGTCGTTCAGCGCGTTGCCGTTCAGCGCCACCAGATCGGCATGGCCCGCGAACAGTTCCGTCACCCGCGCATCCAGATCGACCAGCGTGACCGCCTGCACATCCGCATGCCGCAGCACCTCGCGCGCGGCCATCCCGTCGCCGCCGCCCAGTATCAGCACCTGCGACCGGCGCGGGGCCAGCGCCATGGCCGGATGCACCAGCGATTCATGATAGCGGTATTCGTCCAGCGTATCGAACTGGATCGAGTAATCCAGAAACAGCCGTGTGCGGTCACGAAACCGGGTCAGGGTGATCTGCTGATAGGGCGTTGTTTCCGACAGGATCACGTCATCCTCGAACAGGTTCGCCTCGACCACCGACACCAGCCGTTCGGCCTGCACCAAGGCGGCCAGCGACAGCACCAGCGCCACGCCCCAGACTGCCCAGACCCGGCCCCCCATGCGGTCGCGAAAGATCCACAGCGACAGGCCCGCCACCAGAAGGTTCAGACAGCCAAAGGCAAGGCTGGCCGACATAAGCCCCAGATGCGGCAGGATCAGCAGCGGAAAGGCGACGGATGCCACCAGCGCGCCCACATAATCCACGCTCAGCACATTCTCGAACCGGAATTCCGGCGCGCCGATTTCCTTCAGCACCCGGGCGATCAGCGGAATCTCCATGCCCGACAGCACACCGATGCAGATCAGCATCGCATAGAGCGGCAGGCCGACAACCCCCGCCAGCATATAGGAAAAATACAGCACCGGGGCCAGAAACCCGCCCAGGATTCCCAGCAGGATCTGCGCCCAGACAAAGCCCGGCAAGGCATGGGTGACAAAGCGCGACAGCCACGCCCCCAGCCCCATCGCGGCCAGAAACACCCCGATCACCAGCGAAAACTGCCGCACGGAATCACCCAGCAGATAGCTGGAAAGGGTGGCCGCAATCAGCTCATAGATCAGGCCCGCCACCGCAACCAAGAAGGTCGCGCCAAGCAGCCAGACCTCGCGCAGTTGCGGGCCTCTGGATGGCGTCAGCACCGGCAGGGCATCATGACAGGATGACAGCCGCAATGATGATCGACAGTGACAGAAACACAGCCCCGATCAGCACGGCCAATGCAACGTTCTGATCCTGCTCGATTTCCTTGACCACCGGAAAGGGTGCGATGCGGGTGATGATCCACCAGCACAGCGCCATCATACTCACCCCCATGATGGTGTAGAACAGCGTCCCGATCACCTCGGACGGGTTGATTGCTGCCATGATATCCATTGTGATCCTCGCTATTTGACGCGTGAGTTGGAAGAATAGCCTCCGATGCCGCTGCCCATGCGGATCGAACGATCCAGATCAGTGCTTTCATTGCCGATGCCGTGGTAGGACAGATACCCCGCCCCCGCTGTGGTCAGCAGCGCCCCGGCCAGAATGACGATGCGAAAGGCATTCATCTGTCAGTCCTCATCTGTCCAGTCGGTGCCCTTCCAGCGGGCACGGCGGTGCTGGAAGGGGCCCGCGGCCTTCCACAAAGCCACGGCACCAAAGGCCAGCGCCGCCAGCAGCGTCCACAACGGATGCCCCGCACCATTGCTGGCCGATACGGTGACGGCGGGCACCGGGCCACCGCCGGCCGCCTCGCCCAGACCCGCCTCGGGCACGTCGATCTCCAGCGTGTAGGTGCCGGCCTCGGCGGGGCGAAACAGCAACCGGGTGCGGCTGTCATCCTCGGTCCAGGGCCCGTCATCATAGCCGCTGTAATGCGCGATCTCGCGCCCGGCAATGAACACCGGCTGGTCATCCGGGTCGGTCAGCGTCAGTTCGACAAAGGCCCAGCCGTTGTTCACCGTGCCGCTGACGGCGATTTCGGCCAGCCGCCCGGGGCTGTCGATTTCCAGCACAAGTTCTGTGGGCAACTGGTCGGCGGCAAAGGTCTGGGGTGGCAGGATCGGGCGTCCCATCGTCACCATCCACAGGCTGAGCGCCAGACACACGCCGCCAAATCCGATGGCCGCGTTGCGCAGGAACGCATCGTTGGGGCCCGCGGCGTAGGGTTGCAGCGGGTGGATGCCCGCTGGCGGCAAGGCTCGGGGGATGCCAAAGGCGGCCAGTGTTTCAGCCTGCGGCAGATAGACCGACCGTTCAATAGCCCTTTCGCTGCCGCTTTGCGTGTAATGCAGCATCGCATCTTCCGAAAGCACGCTGACAGTCTGCGACCGGTCACCCACCGCAGGCCGCCAGGTGAACTCGCCCTCGGCAAAGGTGATCACGCTGGTTGTGGTTTCGTAATAGGTGAAGCCCTTGCCTTCGGCCATGGCACGGGGCGGGGTTTCGGCGCGTTCCACCTCGGCAGGGCTGATCCATTCCGGGCGCAGCGGCTTGCGCCAGCGCCGGGTAAAAATCAGATGGCTGTCTTCCAGCGTCAGCCAGGCATAGCCATGCGTGTCGGAATAGATCAGGTGATCCACCCAGACCCAACTGCGCCCGCCATGGCTTTCCGACAGGCCAATGACGCCGATCACCCGGTAAGCTACTCCGGCCACCGCTCCCTCCGCCCCGATGCGCAGGGGGGTGGCGGGGCGATCCAGTTCGGTGAAGGTGCGCAGGATGCGGTAATTGTCCAGCGCATCCAGTTCGCTGCCGCAATAGCCGCAGATATGGGTCGTCACCCGCCCGCCGCCCAGCACTGGCAGGCCCGCCCCGCAGCCGGTGCAACTGATGCTGCGCAGATCGGCGCTGACGCTCATCGCCGGTCCACCCGCACATCGAACGGGTCCACCCATTCGCCCAGAAACCAGCGCGCGCCGTCAGGGCCGAATTCGCCTGACAGAAGCGTGGCATCGGCGGCGGTGGCGTTGATGAAGTGATGCACCTCGCCGATCAGCAGAAGGTCGGGGAAATTGCCGCGCAGCGCCACACAAGTGGCCTCTTCGGCCTCGGTCACGGTGAAATGCCCGTCAAGGCAGCGGAATGCGCTGCCAAGGGCGGGCGGCGTGCTGAACGCAGGCATGCCCCCGTCCAGCGGTTCCTGCACCACCACATCGCCCTCATCCACCGAAATCCAGCGCCCCGCGCCGGTATCGGAGGTGGTCCAGAATTCATCCCAGGTGCCCCGGCCATAGCTGTAGCGCGCATGGCCCACCGGATGATACGTCAGCCCGCCGATCACCACCCGGTCGCCCAGCCCGAACAGCAGCGGCACGTCATGCATGACGCCCTGCTCGCCCGCCAGCCGCATCTGGTCATCCTGCACGAACAGGCTGGTGCCGCAGGAGGGGCAATTCATCATCTTCAGCCGCGCGAACTGCGGGCCGAGGCTGTCACCACATTTCGGGCAGTTCCGCTGCGTCATGGGCCGGATCATGCCCGGTTCCGGGCAGAAGGCAAGCGCGGCATCGGCCCTGCCCGGACCGCAGCCCCACGTGATCAGCGCGCGGCATACATGTCCATATAGCGGATCACGATCGGGCAGAGTGTGATCAGAAACAAGGCGGGCAGCATCAGGAATTCCATGACCGCCGACTTCTGCACTGGCAGCTTGTTGGCCTTTTCCTGTGCCCTCAGTTCGCGGTTGACCCGCATTTCCACGGCATGGCAATTCAGCGCCTCTGACAGGCTGGTGAAGTATTGCATCGGCTGCGCCACCACATTCACGAAAGACGTGGCCTCGCGGATGCCCATACGGGTGGCCATGTCGCCCATCGCCAGTACGCGGTCGCGGCCTGCCAGAATCTCCTGCTGCACAGTCAGGAATTCGGTGGAAATGTCGGGGCAGATCACCGCCAGTTCGGCCCCCACCCGCGACAGGGCGGCGTCAAAGCCCATGCCCGCCTCGACCGAGATCTGCAACAGATCCAGCGCATTGGGAAAGCCGTCCTCGATGCGGCCCTGCCGTGCGGTGATGCGCGATTTCAGCCACCAGCCGGGGCCGTAAAACCCCACAGCCACCGATACTGCGATCACCTGCAAGATGCGCAGCGGGGCGAGGCCGATCAGCGGGGCCTACACCGCGTCGGGCAGCACGGCGGTCTGTGCCAGCCCCAGCGCCGTCAGCAGGATCACCGGCCCCAGCATCGCAAGCGCCAGCCGCATCAGGAAAAAGTTGCGCACGGCATGCGCGCCGGTCCAGCCCGCATTGTTCAGCTGAAACCGGATCTGCACCCGTTCGCTGCGATCCTCGGGGATCAGCGATTTCAGCAGGCCTTGCGGCGTGGTGTCGGCGGTCTTGCGCAGGCTGGGCCCGGCCGCGCGGCCTGCCTCCACGGGGCGGACCAGAGCCAGCATGCGCCGCGCTGATGAGGGTAATGCCAAGACACAACGCCAGACAGGCGCCGGGGCGCAGGGCCAGCCCCGCCTGCCGCAGCCTGACCGGCAGGGTGCCGATCAGCGGCACGCCCTCCTGCACCCAGGACCGTGGCCGGGTTTGCAGAATCCGGATCTCCTCGGCCTCGGTCTTGCCCGCCTTCAACAGGGTCAGGCGGCGGGTGCGGGCATCCTCGTGCCCATGGTCTCCCGACAAAAGCTGCCGCAGCCCCCGAAACAGCAGCACCCCCCGAAACAGGCCCGCATAAAGCAGATGGGTGGGTGGGTGGCGGCGATGTAAAAGGCCTGTCGGCGCTGATGCTGTTCGTGCCGCCGCAGGGGCTGTCGCTGTTTCTGCTGGCGCTGTCGGCGGCGCTGTTTCTGGGCATCGGCGCGCTGGCGCTGGCCCGGTGGGGTTTCGGCCTTCCCACATCTCCCTCGGCCGCGCTGCGCACGAAGCGCTTTCCCATGGGAGTTTCCATCGCGCTGGCCGGTCTGGCGTTGCCGCTGGCCTAACCGCGTCCGGTCAACAGCGGCAGCATCAGCGCAAACAGTTCCGCCTGCGATGAAATCCCGCAACGCGCGTAAAGCTGTTTGCGGAACACCTTTACCGTTTGCGCCGCCACGCCCAGCCTGAGGCCGATCGACACCGAGGAATGCCCGCGCAGGATCAACAGCGCCACCTCGGCCTGCCGCTGCGACAGGCGAATGCCATGCGCCGCCAATGCGGCCCGCGTCAGTTGATCGGGCACATCGGGGGCCGGGCCGGGCTGACCCACCAAACCCGCCCAGTGCGCCTCGGCCAGCGCCGTGACGATGGGCGCGATGCGGCTGGCCGTCTCGATCTCACGCGGGGCAAAGTTCTGGCCCGAGGATGCGTCGCGGCCAAGGCAGATGTTCAGCGACACCCCCGCCACCGGATAGGCGACAAAGCCGATCTCGTCGATCAGCGTGGTTTGCTGATAATAATCAAGGAAATAACGGCTGCGCTGGAACGCATCGGGGGCAACGTCGCGCAGGCGGTAGGCCCCGGCGGGCGCGCGGGCCAGATGCAGATCGTGGTAGGGGTCCAGCAGATAGGCCCCGGCCAGATAGGTTGTGTCCATCGCGGCAAACACCTGCGGCCCGTCGGCCTGCCGGAACAGGGCCTGCGGCGGCCCGGCATCGCGGTAGGCCATCACAATGATATTGTCGAACGGCAGGCAGCGGTGCAAAAAATCTCGCAGGGCGGATTCAAACCCGTTCTGCCCCAGCCTGCGGATGGTCTGCGCCAATTGTGTCTCGGCGGAATTGGGCAGGCTTTGCATGATACCTCGCCGGTCATACCTCTCTGGGGGTATATACCCCCCAGAACACAGGGGTTTAGCCTTTTTACCAGATTGCGGGGGTATGAACCAGCCCGCCGCCAGCGGAGACTGGATGAACGTTTCGGTTGATATTCGTCAGGTGGTCAAGCGCTACGGCACGGTCACGGCACTGCATGGCGTGTCGATGGCGATTGGCGAGAACGAGTTTTTCACCCTGCTGGGCCCTTCCGGCTGCGGCAAGACCACGCTTCTGCGCTGCATCGCCGGGTTCGAGGATGTGTCGGGCGGAGAGATCCGCCTGCACGGCCAGAACATCGCGGCGCTGGAGCCGAATCATCGCCCGGTGAACACCGTCTTTCAGCAATACGCGCTGTTTCCGCATATGACCGTGCGCGACAACGTGGCCTTCGGGTTGAAGATGAAGGGCATGGGGCTGGCTGAACGCAATGCGCGTGCGGGCAAGATGCTGGAAATGGTGCATCTGTCGGCCTTTGCCGACCGCCTGCCCGCGCAACTTTCGGGCGGGCAGCAGCAGCGCGTGGCTTTGGCCCGCGCGCTGGCCCCCGAACCCAAGGTGCTGCTGCTGGACGAACCCCTGTCTGCGCTGGACCTGAAGCTGCGCCAGGCCATGCGGGTGGAATTGAAGCAGTTGCAGGAAACCACCGGCATCACCTTCATCTTCGTGACGCATGATCAGGAAGAGGCGCTGACGATGAGCGACCGCATCGCCGTGATGAGCCAGGGCCATGTGCAACAGATCGGCACGGCGCGCGACATCTACGAGGCGCCGGTGAATCGTTTCGTTGCCGATTTCATCGGAGAAACCAATCTGTTGCCGGTGACGGTTGAAAGCGTGGCGCAGGGCGTCGCCGCTGTGACGCTGCCCGGCGGCCACCGTATCACCTGCGCTGCGGCGGGCATGGCCCCCGGCCCGCATCATGTGTCGATCCGCCCCGAACGCCTGTCCATCGTTCCCACCGGCGGCGATCTGGACGTGGTGGTGGAACGGGTGGTCTATCTGGGCAGCGACCTGCAACTGCTGACCCGGCTGGATTCGGGCGCTGCCCTGCACCTGCGCATGCAAAACTCTGCCCGGGGTCAGGTGCCCGCACCCGGCACGCGGATAGGCCTGCAGCTGGAGGAAGGCGCGGCCCGCCTTCTGGCCGACTGATGGCTGGCTTTGCACCCAAGACCGGGGCAGAGGGCACGGGATACACCCGCATCGTCGGCCCATTGCTGCTGCCCACCTGGGCGATGATCGGCATATTCCTTGTGCTGCCGGTGGCGCTGATGGCGGTTTACTCCTTTCTGACCAAGGAATTCCGCGGCGGCGTGATCTGGGATTTCACCACCGCCGCCTATGACCAGTTCTTTGTCACCCGTGGCCTGTTCGGAGACGAACCAGCGGCGATCGAGTGGACCTATATCGGCATTTTCTGGCGGTCGATCTGGCAGGCGGGCGTGGCGACGCTGGTCTGCCTGATCGTGGGCTTCCCTACGGCCTGGTTCATCGCCACACGGCCCCCTGCCAGCCGCCAGTTGTGGCTGTTCCTGATCACTATTCCCTATTGGGTGAACCTGCTGATCCGCACCGTATCGCTCAAGTTCCTGATCCGCGACAACGGGCCCTTGAACGAATCACTCATGGGTCTTGGCCTGATCGATGGCCCTTTGCCGCTGGTGAACACCAACCTGGCCGTGCAGCTGGGGCTGTTCTACAGCTATCTTCCGTTCATGGTGCTGCCGATCTACGCCGCCGTCGAGCGTTACAACTTTGCGCTGTCCGAGGCTGCGGCTGACCTCTACGCCTCCCGCTGGGTCACGCTGCGGGAAATCGTGTTGCCCGTGGTGCGCCCCGGCATCATCGCGGGCTGCATTCTGGTGTTCGTGCCGTCGCTTGGGGCCTTTCTTGCGCCCGACCTGCTGGGCGGTGCGAAAACATTCATGATCGGGTCACTGATCGAGGAACAGTTCAAGGGCAGCCAGGGCAACTGGCCCTTTGGCGCGGCCTGCGCGATGATCCTGATGACGCTGGTGATGATCGTGCTGATCGCCTATGCCCGCCAGCAATCCCGTGCGGAGGGTGGCTGATGGATCTGCGCCGCTACCCCGGTTTCCGCGCCATGACGCTGCTGTGTCTGGTGATCCTTTATACCCCGCTGATCGTCATCACCGTCTACAGTTTCAACGCATCGACCAGCATCACCACCTGGGGCGGGTTTTCCTGGCGCTGGTATGCAGATGTCTTTACTGGCCCCGAAGCCCCGCGTTTCCGCGCCGCCGCGTGGAACTCGCTGACGATTGCGCTGATCGCCGCCACCACGGCCACGCTGATCGCCACGGCCGCTGCCGTGGCCATGGTGCGGGGCGGGCGGTTCCGGGGCAAATCCGCCACCTTCACGCTGATCAACCTGCCGCTGATGGTGCCGGAAATCGTGATCGCTGTGGCCACGCTGATCTTCTTTTCCATGATCGGGCTGACAACCGGCTATCTGACCATACTGATCGCCCATATCACCTTCTGCATCCCCTTCGCCTACCTGCCCATCGCCGCCCGGCTGCAAGGCATCGAGGCGACGTATGAGCAGGCGGCCCGCGACCTTTACGCAACCCGCGCGCAGGCATTCCGGCTGATCCTGCTGCCCTTGATGATGCCGGGCGTCATCTCGGGCTATCTTCTGGCCTTCATCATCAGCCTCGATGACTTCATCATCACAAATTTCGTCAAGGGCGCGGGCATGGAAACCCTGCCCACCGCCATCTTCGGCTCGGTCAAACAGGGCATAAAGCCCAACATCATGGCGATTTCCACCATGATGCTGGCCGTGTCGGTGCTGCTCGTCACCCTGTCCTATTTCGTCAACAGAGCCGGGCAAAAGACCCGCGCCTAATCCAACAAGGAGATCCCATGAACCGCCTTCTTACCACCGCCGCCGCCTTTGCCTGCCTTGCCGGGGCCGCCCATGCCGAGGGCTCGCTTTCGGTCTATCACTGGTTCGAATACATCCCGCAGGAACTGGTGGACAAATTCACCGCCGAGACCGGCATCGCCGTGACCATCGACACCTACGACAGCAACGAGGCGATGCTGGCTTCGCTGAAGGCGGGCAAGCTGGGCCAGTATGACGTGGCCGTTCCCGCCGATTTCATGGTCAGCATCATGGCGGCCGACGGGATGCTGGATACCTTCACGCCCGAAGAAATGCCCAACCTCGGCAATATCGAACAGCAATGGCTGGATGTGTATTTCGACCCGGGCCGCAAATCCTCGATCCCCTACCAGTGGGGCTCTACCTCCTACGCCGTGAACCGTGATGTCTATACTGGCCCGATCGACAGCCTGGGCGTGATCTTTACCCCGCCGCCGGAACTGGCGGGCAAGATCAACTCGCTGGATAGCCAGAACGAGGTGCTGATACTGGGCTCGCTGTTCCTCGGCATCCCGCAATGCACCACTGACCGCGAACAGCTGAAGGCGCTGAACGACATGCTGCTGGCGGCCAAGGAAGGCTGGGCCAGCTTCGGGTCCGACACCGCGAAGGACGTTCTGGTGTCGGGCGATGCGGCGGCGGGCATGATCTACAACGGCTTCTCCGCCAAGGCGCGGGCCGAAGGCGCGAATGTGGAATATGCCTATCCCAAGGAAGGCCATGTGCTGTGGATGGACAACGTGGTGCTGCTGAAAGACGCGCCGAACCGCGAGAACGCGCTGAAGTTCATGAACTTCCTGCTGGTGCCGGAAAACGCCGCCGCCGTGACGAATTACGCGGCCTATACGGCGGGGGTAAAGGACGTGGCCCCTTTCCTTGACGAGGCGATCAAGACCAGCCCCGAAAACAACCCGCCCGCCGATGCCACCCCCGGCGTTTTCGCGCAGGCCTGCGATCAGGAAACGCAGCAGTTCTACGACGCCATCTGGACCAACCTGAAAAAGTGACCCTGCGGCGCGGGCCACCCCGGCCCGCGCAGCCCCCCACAACCGCATTCCCACGCGCCCCCGCACGAGGCTCAATTCCCATGTCATTTCATCCTGGCAGAAGTATCCACGGGGGTCCGGGGGCAGCCGGCCCGCGGCGCCGCCCATGAGGCTCGCCCTCTGGCAGGGCCACTCCCCGGCGGGCGACATTTCCGCCGCGATGGCCGCGCTTGAAACCGCGCTCAACGCCGCAGGTGCGGCAGGGGCCACAACCCTCGTCACCCCGGAAATCTACCTGCCCGGCTACAACCACCCGGCCATCGCCGACCACGCACAGCCGCGGGGTGGCGCATGGCATGGGACGGTGGCCGCGTTCTGCCGCAAGGCCGGTTGCGGCATCGTGCTGGGCTATGCAGAACGCGATGGCGCAACGGTTTGCAATTCTGCGCTGGTGCTGGATGATCGCGGCGCGCAGGTGGCACATTACCGCAAGATCCAGCTCTACGGCCCGCGCGAAAAGGCACTCTACACACAGGGCGACGCCTATGTGACCTTTGATATGAACGGCACAAAGGCCGCTATCCTGATCTGCTATGACATCGAATTTGCCCCGCATGTTGCGGCGCTTGCGGCGCAAGGGGTCAGAATCATCCTCGTGCCCACCGCCAACATGCAGCCCTACACCCATGTCGTGCGCCATACCGTGCCCGCCATGGCGGCCAACCATGCTGTCAGCATCGTCTATGCCAATTACTGCGGCAGCGAAGGCGATCTCGATTATGTTGGCGGCTCTCTGATCGCCGCTGCCGATGGCAGCATTCCGGCGCAGGCAGGCACCACCCCCGCGCTGCTGATCGCTGATCTGCCGGAAGGCTACCCCGAACAGCATCTGTCCACACAGGCCCTTGACCTGCGCACCATCCCGCTGTGATCCACGCAGCGCCCAGCCTTTTCGACCTTGCAGGAACCCCAATGGTCGTTTAAACGCACAGCCGCGTAGCCCCAATAGCTCAGCTGGTAGAGCATTTCATTCGTAATGAAGAGGTCGGCGGTTCGAATCCGTCTTGGGGCACGCGGAAATCTGATTTTGTTTGGTGGCGCAGGGCTGGCGTCTGACCTTGGGGGGTCAGCAGACCAGACCCAAGGCCAAGGGGTGCTGCGGCATCACAGCGCCGTTTGCTGGGCAGGCCGCTGTTGCAACCCGCTTAGTTCGCCGCGCGGCCCAGCGCCTCGCCCTCCACGATATCTGCGTTCTGCACAGGTTCGTCTGACACGCGCGGCGGCGGGGTGGGGGAGCCGACGATCAGCGGCAAAAGCTCGCTTCCGGTGGCGCTGGGGCCCGCGCTTTCGGCAGGTTCGCGCCAGCTCAGCGTGTCGAAGCCCCCGCAATTGTCACAGACCGGGCCCCATGCGGCGTGGATGTTCTGGCATTTGTCGCAACACCATTGCGGGCCGCGCGGCGCGGTCAGCGCCCGGGCCAGCCAGCCGCGCACCACTGCGTCATCGGCGCCTTCGCCGCGCTCGATCGCCGCCATGATCGCCAGCGAGCGGGCGGTCGGGTGACGGGTTGGCAGATCGCCCAGCGCGCGGCGCGCGGCGGGAAATTCCTCGGCGGCGATGTTCAGCTCGGCCAGCAGCATCCGGGTTTCGTCATGGTCGGGGTGCAGGGCGGTCAGCAGCTTGAACCGTTTCAGGCGCTGGCTGGCGGTTTCATCCGGCTCGATCTCGGCAAAGGCGGCGGCCAGATCGGGGTGGGGTCGCGCAGCCCAGGCCTTTTTCAACACGCGCGTCGCGTGTTTCGCATCGCCCTTGGCAATATAGCTGCGGGCGGCCATGGCGGCGGCAGGGATCAGGTCGGGCGACAGGCGGTTCGCCTCGATCGCGGCCTCTTGCGCCTCGATGCTGGCGGTTTCATCCACCAGCGTCTTGGCCTCTTGCAGGGCCAGCACGGCGTCACGGCGTTGATAGACAGCCTTGGGCAATGCGCCCGATTTCAGCTTGGCCCCCAGGGTGGAACGTGCGCCCTTCCAGTCGGCCTGTTCCGATTGCAGTTGCAGCAGGATGTCCTGCGTTTCCGGGTGCCGGGGCTTCAGCGCAAAGGCCTTTTCCGCCAGTTTCAGCGCCGTCACCCGGTCGCCCTCGGCGATCTTCTGGTTCATCAGCCCGCGCACGCCGACAAAGCGGGTCTTGTCGTTGCCCAGCAGGGCCTTGTAAGCCTCGGTCGCGCGGCTGCTGTCGCCGGTCTGTTCGGCCGCCTGCGCGATCAGCAGCGTCGTCAGCTCCGGCTGGTTCAGATAGCGTTCGGCCTTGCCCGCGCGCGACAGCGCCACCCGCGCCTCACCCGAGGCCAGCGCCATCAGGCTTTCGCCCACCGCCTGATAGCCCTTGCGTTCGCGGTTGCGGTCGAAATAGCGCGAAATCGCGGTTTCATCGCCGTTCAGGAAATGCAGCAGAGCGATCAGAAAGCCCACCAGTTTCATCACGAACCACAGCGCCAGCATCAGCAGCAGCGCCGCGATCAGCGCCTGCAACGGCCCCAGCGTGAATTCGAAATTCGCCACCGCAACGCGGATGCCCCCGCTGGTATCCAGCAGCAGGCCCGCACCCAGCGTCAGCGCACCCACCAGCACGACAAACAGCAGAACCTTGACCAAAGACCAGATCATGCCGCGCCCCTCACATGGTTTCGGCGGCGGTGGCGAGGCTCGCCACGGCTGCGGTTGCGTCGATGCGGCGCTGTGCCTCGGCGGTCCACTCGGCCATGGCGGCCTGGCCATCGGGCGGCAGGGCGGCCAGTTCCTGCAAGGCCAGCGGCAGATCCTCGGCGACAAGCGCCGCTTCGGCGCGCGACAGGATGGCGTCGGGGTCGGCACCCTCACGCGGGGCAAGGGACCGCGCACCGGTCTGGCTGCGCAGGAAAGACCCCAGGCGTTCGGTCAGGCTGTCGCCCATGTCGGCGCGCAACGACGCCTCCAAGGCGGCGCGGGCCGCGTCGGGATAGGCCGATTGCAGGATGGCCATGGTGGGCAGGCCACCCTCGGCACCCTCGGCCAGAATGGGTGGCACCTCCAGCCCGGCGGCGGTCAGATCGGCCAGCGGGTCGGCAAAGCCTGCGCCACTGTCCAGCGCCGCCTGCACGCGGGCAACGGCAGCGGCAGTGGTCGCGGCCAACGCCAAAGCCTCGGCCTCGGCTGTCAGGGTGGCGGCCTGCGCCTCGGCTTCGGCCAGACGCGCCTCGGCGGCCTTGGCGGCAGCCTCGACATCGCTGACCAGTGCGGCACCGGCACCTTTCTGCGCTTCAAGCTCCGCGCGCAGGGCGGCAAGATCGGCCTCGTAATTCGACAGGGCCGCAGATGATGCGCCGCCCTCGCCTGCGGGGCGGTTTTCCAGCGCGGTCAGGCGGTCCTCCAGCGCTGCAAGGCGGGGGTCCAGCGCGGCGACGGCATCGGATGCGGCGGTGGCCGCAGCCCCGGCAGCCTCGGCTTCGGTTCTGATCGGCGCAAGCGCATCATCCCCGATGCCTTCGGGGCGGGCGGCCAAGGCCTCGATCCGGGTCTTGAGGTCTGCCGTTTCCGTCGCCTGCGCGGCCAATGCGGCCTCAAGCTCGGCCGTGCTGCCGATAGGCCAGCCGTTCGGCACCACCTGCGCCAGACCAAAGCCCAAACCGGCCGCAATCACGCCCCCGGCCAGCAAGGCGGCAAAGCCACCGCGCTTTTGCGGGGCTGCGGCCACGGGCGATTCGGCCTGCCGCGGGGCCAGGCTGGGTTCGGCAGCGGATTCGGGCGGCGACGCGGGCGGCAGGGTGGCCATGATTTCGGCCTCATCTGGCCCTGCGCGCCACAGATCACGCTCGGGCTCGGGCAGAATGACCGGATCGGGCGCGGAATCCGGCGTATCCGCGGCAACGGGAACGGTCGCATCCTCGGTCGGGCGGGGGTCGGTGTCTGCCATGGCCTTGCCTTTCGTCACTGTCCGCATCCTGACCGGAGCATGTTTAGCCTATCCGCTGCGGCGATGCGTCTCAAGCATGCGGCGCTGCGGCAATCAGCGCCGCCACCGCTTCTGCCATGGCGGCGGCATCGGGGGCGGCGGAAATCCGCAACCGGGTGGAAAGTTGCTGCGGCACAGCATCGGCCACCGCCGGGCTGAACGCCACAACCCACAACGGGGCAAGCGGGGTGATGGTTCCTGCCGCTGCGGCAAAAAGCGCCGCCGTGCGCGGGGAAAACAGCGGCACCACCACAGGCGCCGGGCCATGCAGCAGGGCCATCGCACCGGGCGTCAGGCCTTGTGGCCGCTGCGCATAGACCGTGACGGCTGTGGTGGAAATGCCCGCCCCGGTCAGCCGCGCCGCCAGATTGCCCCGCGTGTCCTGCCCACAAAGGTGCAGAAGCGGCCCCTTGCCGCCCGCCGCAACAATCGCTGTCAGCAGGGCCGCCGCATCGCCGCTGGCCGAACGTGCCGCCAGCCCCGCCGCCCGCGCGACCCGTGCCGTCTGATCACCCACGCACCAGACCGGCAGGCCGGCCAGACTGGCAGCGGCAGGCAGGCGCAAGAACCCCGCCACCCCGGTTTCCGAGGTGAAGACCAGTCCCGTCACAGGCGCGGCGGGCAGCGGCGTGGCCAGAAACTCCGGGGCCAGCAAGGGCGATGTGACGATGGCCAGTTCCCCCATCCGCGCACGCAGCAGCGCCGCAAACCGGTCGGCCTGCGCTGCGGGCCGGGTCAGCAGGATGGGGGGGACATGGGATTGTCGGGCCATGGTTCCGGTGTTACCTGCGGGGAACCCTTCTGGCAACCGGCGGCCCATGCAGAACAGGCTAACCTTTCTTGGCATTGAAAGCAGCTGTGACGATACGGCTGCGGCGGTCGTGCGCCATGTGCCGGGCGGGCGGGCCGAAATATTGTCATCCGTGGTGGATGGGCAGACGGCGCTGCACGCGCCCTTTGGCGGCGTGGTGCCGGAAATTGCCGCACGCGCCCATGCCGAACGGCTGGATCATTGCGTCGAGGCGGCTTTGGCCGGGGCGGGGCTGACATTGGCCGATCTGGATGGCGTGGCGGTGACGGCGGGGCCGGGGCTGATCGGCGGCGTGCTGTCAGGTGTGATGTGTGCCAAGGGGATTGCGGCGGCCACGGGCCTGCCGCTGGTGGGCGTGAACCATCTGGCGGGCCATGCGCTGACCCCGCGCCTGACCGACGGGTTGGAATTTCCCTATCTGATGCTGCTGGTCTCGGGCGGCCATTGCCAGCTTCTGATCGCGCGCGGGGCTGAAGATTTCACCCGGCTGGGCGGCTCGATCGACGATGCACCGGGCGAGGCGTTTGACAAGACCGCGAAACTGCTGGGCCTGCGCCAGCCCGGCGGGCCGGAGGTGGAGGCCGAGGCACGGCAGGGCGACCCCCGGCGTTTCGCCTTTCCCCGCCCGCTGCTGGACAGGCCGGGCTGCGACATGAGCTTTTCCGGCCTGAAAACCGCCGTGCTGCGGGCGCGTGATGGGCTGATCGCAGCGCAGGGCGGGTTGCTGCGGCAGGACCGCGCCGATCTGTGCGCCGGGTTTCAAGAGGCTGTGGCGGCCGTGCTGGCCGAAAAGACCCGCCGGGCGCTGGCAGTTTACAGCGCCGATGCACCGGTTGCCCCCGCCTTTGCCGTGGCGGGCGGCGTAGCGGCTAACAGCCGTATCAGGGAGGCGCTGGAAACTGTTTGCGCCGGGGCGGGCGTGCGTTTTCTGGCGCCGCCGCTGCGGCTTTGCACCGACAACGCGGCGATGATCGCCTGGGCGGGGATCGAACGGTTTCGTCTGGGCCTGCGCGACGGGATGGATCTGGCCGCCCGCCCGCGCTGGCCGCTGGACCAGACCAGCGCGCCCCTGCTGGGCTTTGGCAAGAAGGGGGCCAAGGCATGATCGGCATTCTGGGCGCGGGGGCATTCGGCACGGCGCTGGCGGTGGCCTTGGGCCGCGAAGGGCCGGTGATGTTGTGGGGCCGCAGCGGTGCGGGGGCGCGGCTGCCGGGGGTCGTGCTGCCGGAAAACGTCACCGTGACGGCAAATTGCGCAGATCTGGCGCGCGCCCAAACCGTGCTGCTGGCGGTGCCCGCGCAGGCGCTGGCCGGGGTTCTGGCCACGCATGGCTGGCTGAACGGGCGGGCGTTGGTCGCCTGCTGCAAGGGGGTGGATCTGGCCAGCGGGCTGGGCCCCACCGGGCTGATCGCCCGCGCCTGCCCCGCGGCCATACCCGCCATCCTGACCGGCCCCAGCTTTGCCACCGACATCGCGCGCGGCCTGCCCACGGCACTGACGCTGGCCTGTGCCGATGATGCGGCGGGGGCGGCGTTGCAGCAGCAGCTTTCCACCGCCGCGCTGCGGCTTTACCGCACCACCGACGTGACGGGGGCCGAACTGGGTGGCGCGCTGAAGAACGTGGTGGCGATTGCGGCGGGCGTGGTGATCGGCGCGGGTCTGGGCGATTCGGCCCGGGCCGCCCTGATGACGCGCGGCTATGCCGAGATGGTGCGGCTGGCGCAGGCCCTGGGTGCGCAGGCGGAAACTCTGGCCGGTCTGTCGGGTTTTGGTGATCTGGTGCTGACCTGCACATCGGACCAGTCGCGCAATTTCCGCTATGGCCGCGCGCTGGGGGCGGGCGAGCCGTTTGACACGGCCATCACCGTCGAAGGCGTGGCCACCGCAAGGGCCGTGACGGCGCTTGCCGCCCGCCATGACATCGACATGCCGCTGGCCGTGATGGTTGCGGCGCTGACCCTTGGTCAGATAACCTTGCCCGAGGCCATTCAGGCCCTGCTTTCCCGCCCCTTGAAACAGGAATAGATGATGCGCGTTGCCCTTTTCTGCCATGACAAACCGGATAGCCTGCCGGTCCGCCTTGAAAACCGCGCGGCGCATCTGGCGCATATTGAATCGTCGGGCGTGGTGGAAATGGCCGGGCCGCTGCTGGACGCCGCCGGGCAGATGTGCGGATCTTTGGTCGTGCTGATGGTGGATGATCTGGCGCAGGCGCAGGCGTGGGCGGCGGCTGATCCCTATGCCAAGGCCGGGCTGTTCGCCTCTGTCACCGTCATCGAATGGAAAAAGGTGATCGGCTGATGCCCTACTGGCTGTTCAAATCGGAACCCGACACCTGGAGCTGGGATGACCAGGTGGCCAAGGGTGCCGCAGGCGAGGAATGGCATGGCGTGCGCAACTATCAGGCACGCAACAACATGCGCGCGATGCAGGTGGGCGATCTGGGGTTCTTCTACCATTCCAACATCGGCAAGGAAGTGGTGGGCATCGTCGAGGTCAGCCAGACCAGCGCACCCGACAGCACGACCGACGATCCGCGCTGGGATTGCGTGCATATCCGCGCCGTGCGCCCCCTGCTGCATCCGGTGACGCTGGACACCTGCAAGACCGATCCCCGGTTGTCGGGCATGGTTCTGGTGAACAATTCCCGCTTGTCGGTGCAGCCGGTCAGCGCGGATGAATGGCAGGTGATCTGTGCCCTGGGCGGGTTGTGATCAGCGCCGCCTGCGGGCAAGCATGGCGCCGATGATGCCGCCGATCACCGCTCCGACGGGCGTATAGAAGAACGCCACGCCCATCGCATAGGCCCCTTCGCGCTGCGATATGTCAAACACATCGCCCGCGAGGATGCCAAGTGTCATCGTGGTCACGCCACCGACAACAAGACCCAGCAGAAAACCGACCAGCATCCGCATGGCGAAACCCCCGTTTTCGGCCAGTGTGCCCGTGCTTTTGTTGGCGATAAAGCCCTTTGTCCAGACGCACGGCACCGCTATGCTGATGCCATCGGCAGCAGGGGGGCAGAGATGGGGTTTCTGGCGGTTCTGGTGGCGGCTGTGGCGGGTTTTGCCGTGGGCGCGGTCTGGTATATGACATTGTCCGCGCCGTGGATCGCGGCCTCGGGCGTGCGGCTGGGGCCCGACGGCCGACCAGCGAAGGCCGAGGGCGTGTCGCCGATGATCATTGGTTTTGTGGCGATGGTCGTGGTGGCGGGGATGATGCGGCATGTCTTTGCCATGTCGGCTATCGACACGGTGTTTGAGGGGCTGACCTCGGGCCTCGGGATCGGGGCGTTCTTCATCACGCCATGGCTGGCGATGTGCTATGGCTTTGCGGGCCGCCCGGCACGGCTGGCGATGATTGATGGCGGCTATGCGGTGGCGGGCTGCGGAGTTATCGGGCTGGTGCTGGCCTTGTTCTGAACCGGGCGGCGCGGTTCAGCGCCCATGCGCATCGGGCCGGGGCAAAAAAATGGAGGGCCCCGACCCACACCGAGACCCTCCACCCACCCCACGTGCTCCCCAACGGCACCACACGTGTTCTGAAACGGTCCCGGGCGTCCTGCCCTGATGATCGGAACATAGGCGCAATCGGTGCCTGCGCCAAACCCCAAGCCCATGGCATTTTATTAAACATCAGCCCCAAAGACCGGGAGGTCTTCAGGGCTTGCTGCCGGTTTTCTGTGATGCAGGGATTTGCGGCGGATCATGCCGGCAGGACCAACGACAACCGCACCCGCCGATGCGGTTCAGGCGTAAACCGCTTCTTTGCCGAAATGCTTCACCAGCATGTAATAGATCACGGCACGATATTTGTTGCGATCGGATTTGCCATAGGTCTCGATCACCGCGTTGATCGCCGCCATCAGGTCGGGGCCATCATCAAGCCCCAGTTTCTTGACGAGGAAGTTGTTTTTCACCGTCTCAAGCTCGGACTGGTCGCTGGATGCGACGGTTTCGCTGTCGGCGTTGTAGATCGCCGGGCCACAGCCGATCGTCACCTTGGTCAGCAAGGCCATGTCGGGGTCGATCTTGCACTTGTCGCGCAGGGCCTCGGCATATTTGGCGATCAGATCGTCACGTTTGCTCATGTCGTCTCTCCTCGTTCCTGTCGGTTCATCATTGCCGCGGGTCCGGCGCATTGGCCGGGCGGGATGCAGGAAGCCTAGGCGAAAGCCGGAGAGCGGCAAAGGGGAAATCCGGCTGCCGTTCCCCGTGACGGCAGCCGGGCGGAGCTTTGCCGATCAGGTGCGCCCGATCAGTAGCGCCCGATCAGTAGCGGTAGTGTTCCGACTTGAACGGCCCTTCGACCTTGACGCCGATGTAGTCGGCCTGATCCTTGCGCAGTTCGGTCAGCTTGACGCCGATCTTCTTCAGATGCAGGCGCGCCACCTTCTCATCCAGTGCCTTGGGCAGGATGTAGACGCCCGGCGCATAATCCGCGCCCTTGGTCCACAGCTCGATCTGCGCCAGCACCTGATTGGTAAAGCTGGCCGACATCACGAAACTGGGGTGGCCGGTGGCGTTGCCCAAGTTCAGCAGGCGGCCTTCGGACAACAGGATGATCCGGTTGCCCGAAGGCATCTCGATCATGTCCACCTGGTCCTTGATGTTCGTCCACTTGTGGTTCTTCAGCGCGGCGACCTGAATTTCATTGTCGAAATGGCCGATGTTGCCGACAATCGCCATGTCCTTCATCTCGCGGATATGCTCGATGCGGATCACGTCGCGGTTGCCCGTGGTGGTGATAAAGATGTCGGCTGATGCCACCACATCCTCCAGCAGCACCACCTCGAACCCGTCCATCGCGGCTTGCAGCGCGCAGATCGGGTCCACCTCGGTGACTTTCACCCGCGCACCGGCGCCTTGCAGGCTGGCGGCAGACCCCTTGCCCACATCGCCATAGCCGCAGACCACGGCCACCTTGCCAGCCATCATCGTGTCGGTCGCGCGGCGGATGCCGTCAACCAGCGATTCCTTGCAGCCATACTTGTTGTCGAATTTCGATTTCGTCACCGAGTCATTCACGTTGATCGCCGGGAAGGGCAACTGGCCCTTCTTGTGCAGATCATAAAGACGGTGAACACCCGTGGTGGTTTCCTCGGACACGCCCTTGATCGCGGCCTTGGTTTTTGCAAACCAGCCGGGCGACTGCTGCATCCGTTTCTGGATTTGCAGCTTGATCACCTCTTCCTCTTCGGACTGGGGCACCGACAGCACATCCTCGCCCGCCTCCATCCGCGCGCCCAAGAGCACATACAGCGTCGCATCACCACCATCGTCGAGGATCATGTTCGCGCCTTCAGGGAACATGAAGGAACGGTCAAGGTAATCCCAATGTTCCGTCAGGGTCTGGCCCTTGATGGCGAACACCGGAACCCCAGCCTTGGCAATGGCGGCTGCGGCGTGGTCTTGTGTGGAAAAGATGTTGCACGAGGCCCAGCGCACATCCGCGCCCAGCGCCACCAGTGTTTCGATCAGCGCGGCAGTCTGGATCGTCATGTGCAGCGAACCGACAATCCGCGCGCCAGCCAGAGGCTTTGCCTCGCCAAACTCTTCGCGCAGCGCCATCAGGCCCGGCATTTCGGTTTCGGCAATCGTCAGCTCCTTGCGCCCGAAATCGGCAAGGGCAATGTCTTTGACAATGTAATCGGCCATGGGGCGCTCCTGTTTCGCTTTGGCAGGAGCCATAGCATCAAGGGCAGGGTCCAGCAATTGCATGTAGCCCCGCGCATGCGCCCCGGCGCAGCGTCAGAGCGCCACGCCCGCCTGTTGCAGGAAATCTGCCGGGGCGGCGCCATCGCTCCACCCGGTGCCGGAACCCACCACGCAGGCGCTGCCATCGGCGCGGGTATAGGTCACGGTCCAGGTGCCCGACAGATCCGACGCCCAGAAATCAAACCGCGTGCCATCGTCGTTCATCGCGCTTAGCGTGATCTCTTCGGCATAGTCTTCGGTCAGGCTGATCGCAACAACATCCGGTCTGTCGCAGAACGGGTCGGTCGGCAGCTGGGCCGCACCCACCCGGGGCATGGTGTCGTAGACCGCCAGATTGACCGCATCGGTATCGGGCGCCGGCGTCGCAGGCCACAGCGCCGCACTCACCGGCAGCGTGGCCGCCAGAACGGCCGTGGCCGCCGCACCAAGCACACCCATGCGCAGAAAGTTCACGTTGCGTTGCATCAGTCGACCTTCCTTGCTGCACATCTGAATTCTGGTGGCACAACGCCCCTCACCCGGCAAAAGTTCCGCAACCGGCGCGCGCCGTCGTTGCGCGCCCTGCTTTTGCGCCGTATTCCCGGGTGCCGGAGGTGACACATGGCAAAGCCGCAACGCGCCTGGCAGCGCATGCTTTCCGGCCGCAGGCTGGATCTGCTGGACCCCACGCCGGTGGATATCGAAATCGAGGATATCGCGCATGGCCTGGCCTTTGTCGCACGCTGGAATGGGCAGACACGCGGCGACTGGCCCTATTCGGTGGCCGAACATTCATTGCTGGTGGAACAGATTTTTACCCGGATGAATCCCGCGCAGCCGCCGCGCTGGCAATTGGCCGCGCTGCTGCATGACGCGCCGGAATATGTGATCGGCGACATGATCAGCCCGGTAAAAGCGGCGGTGGGCCCCAGCTATGGCGAACTGGATGCGCGGCTGACAGCAGCGGTGCATCTGCGCTTTGGCCTGCCGATGGTCCTTCCGGCAGCGGTGAAGAAGGAGATCAAGAAGGCCGACCGCATCTCGGCGTGGCTGGAGGCTGTGCAGATTGCGGGGTTCACAGTGGCCGAGGCCGACAGGTTTTTCGGCGCCCCGGAAAATGCGCTGCTTGCCGGGCTGGAAATACGCTTGCGTCCGCCCGTCGCGGTGCGGGCGGACTATGTGCAAAGGCACGCGGAACTGCTGGCTGCCTGCACGGTTTAAAACCGCAGCCCGGCGATGCGCAGCCAGCGGCGGGTGGGGGCCGCCTCATCCTGCGGCTGCGGGCGGAGGCGTGGCATTGGCTGCGGTGGGTCGAACCTGGCGGCGATCAGCAGCGCATTGGCAAAGATATGCAACATTTTGTAACTCCATTCTCTTGCGTCGATGGAGCATTTATACAGTAATATCGGGGCATGATCCCGTCAGGAAGATTTCCGGCCTATTAGCCCAACTATCATATTACCGGAGGTGCGATGCCGATAGACTGGCAGTCCATGCCTGCGCTCACCGCCCTGCGCGCGTTCGAGGCCACGGCGCGGCTGCAAGGCTTCAGCGCCGCCGCCCGCGCGCTGAACGTGACGCCTGCGGCGGTCGCCCAGCAGGTGCGGGGACTTGAGGATCATCTGGGCGCGGCGCTGGTGCAGCGCGACGGGCGCGGGCTGGCGCTGACTGATACGGGCGAACGGCTGGCTCTGGCCCTGGGCGAAGGCTTTGGCACGCTGCAATCGGCAGTCGCCGCTGCCCGCGCCGGGCGGGCCGACGGGCCGGTGCGCATCACCCTGACCACCGGCTTTGCAACACAATGGCTGATGCCCCGGTTGCGCGGTTTCTGGGCGGCGCATCCCGATATCGGCCTGTCCCTGCACCCCGACCCCCGCGTTCTGGATCTGCGGCGTGAAGGCATGGATGTGGCCATCCGCTATGGTGACGGTCAATGGCCGGGGGTGCAGGCGCAGTTGCTGGCCTCGGCCCGGCTGGTGGTGGCTGCGGCGCCGGGGCTGCTGGCAGGGTCCGCAAAGCCTGATCTGGGCGCATTGCCCTGGGTTCTGACGCAGGACTGGCCCGAACAGGAAAACTGGATGCGCAGCATCGGCATCGATACGGCTGGCTGCCTGATGACCGAATTTCCCAATGAAGAGCTGGCCTTGGCCGCCGCGCGCCAGGGGCTTGGCGTCATCGTCGAAAGTCTGGCCTTGCTGGAGGATGACCTGAAAACCGGGCGGCTGGTGCTGGTGCAGGACAATCAGGATGCCCTGCCAGGCTATTTCATCATCACGCAGGCCGGCCCACAACGCCCCGCCGTGCGCCGGTTTCTTGCCTGGCTGGTGGCGCAGGCGTGATCGCCCGCGCCTTTGCCGTCAGATCATCATCGACTCGGCGGAGGCCCCGCCCTTCAGCGCCGCCTCGAACCAGCGCGGTTTGCGGCCACGGCCCGACCATGTATCCGACGCATCGGCGGGATTGGCATATTTGGCCACAGCAGGCGCGCGCTTGCGGCCCACCGGAAGCCCGGTCAGTTCCGCCAGCGAGAAACCGCGCGCGCGCGCCATTTCTTCAAGCTCGGCAATGGTTTCTTTCTTCTTGCGGTCCTCGAAGGTGGCAATGGCCTTTGCTATCTGCGATTGCAGATCCTTGAGTTCTTTGAGCGAAAGCTCGTTCAGATTGATGTCCACAGGGCGCGTCCTTACAGATTTCGATGACCCTGTGTAAAACAGATTTAAATAATGATCAATCCAGTGTAAAATAGGCGACAGTGCCAGTTAAAAACCGGCGCTGCAACGGGTGTGAAGGGTGGCTTATTTGGGGCTGCGCTTTGCCAATATGCGTTGCAGCGTGCGCCGATGCATGTTCAATCGCCGCGCGGTTTCAGAAACATTGCGGTCGCACATCTCATAGACGCGCTGGATATGTTCCCACCGAACGCGATCGGCCGACATCGGGTTGTCGGGCGGCTGCGGCAGGGTTTCGCCGCGCGACAGCAAGGCATGCGTCACCTCATTGGCATCCGCGGGTTTGGAAAGATAATCCGTCGCGCCGATTTTAACCGCCGCCACAGCAGTCGCAATCGCGCCGTAACCCGTCAGCACCACGATGCGGCAATCGGGTCGGCGGTCGCGCAGCACCTCGACCACATCCAGGCCATTGCCATCTTCCAGCCGCAGATCGACCACGGCATAGGCTGGCGGCCGCGCCATGGCCATGGCCTTGCCAGCGGCAACGCTTTCCGCCGTTTCGGGCAGAAAACCACGTTTTTCCATCGCCTTGGCCAGACGTTTGACAAAGGATTCGTCATCATCAACCAGCAGCAGGGTTCTGTCCGCCCCCAGATCGAGCATCTGTTCTTCTGCCATTTTCGCCGAACCCCCATCCCATACCACCGAACACAGATAGGCCGTTCGCATGCGATGGTCAAACCGGGGGTTTCAACCCGCGCTGAGGAAGCACCCCACGCGCTGTGCCATCTGGTCCGCCGTTACCTCACGCTTGAAGAAATCGACAAAGCCGGTGCCGGGCAACACCAGATAGGTAAAGGTGGAATGGTCCATCAGATAGAATTCTGGGTCGTCGCCTTCCTGTTTCTTGTAATAGGTCTTGTAGGCCAATGACGCGGCCTTCACCTGTTCCTCGCTGCCGGTCAGCCCGATCATGCGCGGATGCACCAGTTCGCTGTATTCCGCCATCACCTCGGGCGTGTCGCGCGCCGGGTCGATGGTGATGAACACCGGGGTCACGTCCAGCCCCTGCTCTTCCAGAATGTCCACGGCCTCGGCGTTGCGGGCATTGTCCAGCGGGCAGACATCGGGGCAATAGGTATAGCCGAAATAGACCAGCGAAGGCGTCGTGATCACATCGGCATCGGTCACGGTCGCGCCCGTGCCATCGACCAGCGTGAACGGCCCGCCTATGGCGCCGCCGCCCACCTGCCCGCCCCGGCAACTCGCGTAATCATCGCCGGACCCCGACAGGAAAACCCAGGCCGCCGACCCCGCCAACAGCGCCACAACCGTGGCGGCCGCCGCACCCGCATAGAGCTTTGTCATCATCCGACCCCTTTTGTCTCAGCTGGTTCTTGCTGCATTGATCCTGCAAGGCAGGCCTCTTAACAATGGGAAAGATACGCCTGCGACAGCAAGGACATGTGATGATTCCGGCCCCGCTGGCCATTTTTCCGCGTGACGCGCGGGGCGATTGGGTGCGTCTGCGCACCCTGATCCTGTTGCGCTGGATGGCCGTGGCCGGGCAGTTGGCGGCCATCATGGTGGCAGACCGCTACTATGGCATGCAGTTGCCGCTGGGCCTGTGTTACATGGCCGTGGGCGCCTCGGTCTGCGCCAATCTGATCGCGATTTTCGTCTTTCCCGAGAACAAGCGCCTGTCAGAGCTGGAGGCGATGCTGACGCTGCTGTTCGACCTGTCGCAACTGTCGTTCCTGATCTATCTGACCGGCGGGCTGACCAACCCGTTCGTTCTGCTGATTCTGGCCCCGGTGACGATTTCCGCCTCGGCGCTGGAGCTGCGCACCACGATCATTCTGGGCAGCCTTGCGATTCTGTTCGTGACGCTGACGGTGTTCCTGAACATTCCGCTGCGCTTTCCCGATGGCACGGCGCTGGAAATTCCGGTGCTGTTCGAGTTTGGCTTCTGGCTGTCGATCGTGATCGGGATCATGTTCCTCAGCCTTTATTCGCGGCGGGTGTCGTCGGAAATCCGCTCGATGTCGGATGCGCTGCTGGCCACGCAGATGGCGCTGGCGCGGGAACAGAAGCTGACCGATCTGGGCGGGGTCATTGCCGCAGCCGCGCATGAACTGGGCACGCCGCTGGCCACGATAAAGCTGGTCAGTGCCGAGTTGATGGAGGAATTGGCCGACCGCCCCGACCTGCGCGAGGATGCGCAGCTGATCCGCGATCAGGCCAACCGTTGCCGCGACATCCTTCGGTCGATGGGCCGCGCGGGAAAGGACGATCTGCACATGCGGCAAGCCCCGCTGGGCGAGGTGTTGCGCGAGGCCGCAGAGCCGCATCTGGCGCGCGGCAAGCGGGTGGAGTTCTCGCTGGCCCCCGGCGCGGGCGGCAGCGACCGCCAGCCCAGCATTCCACGCCAGCCCGAGATCATCCACGGCCTGCGCAACCTGATCCAGAACGCCGTCGATTTCGCGCATGGCACCGTCTGGGTCGATGGCGAGTGGACTGCGGGGCGCATTCTGGTGCGAATCGTCGATGACGGCCCCGGCTATCCGCCGCAGGTGGTGGGCCGCATTGGCGACCCGTTCCTGCGCCAGCGCCGTGGTGTGCCCGAACCCGACCGCCGCCCGGAGTATGAGGGCATGGGACTGGGCCTGTTCATCGCCAAGACATTGCTGGAACGCACCGGCGCGGAGTTGAGCTTTGCCAATGCCGCAGATCCATTCCTGACCCCGGACGAACGCCCGGAACGTTGTGGCGCGATTGTCGAGGTAATCTGGCCCGCAAGCCTTTTCCCGAAAAACCGCCCGCTGGGTGATAACGAGCCCATCCGGGCCTGATGATTGGCGCGGTTGTTCCCTCCATGACTTAACCCTGCGTTAACCTTATAGACCCAAGGTTGCATCACGGGTATTTGTTCGCGTCGGGGTGATGCGGTGATGCACATTGATTGGATGTTGGCATTCTGGCTGGGGTTAACGGCAATTGTCGCCGCATTGGGCGGCACGCTGCTGATGTCGTCGATGCAGGGGCGATCCAATACACGCGCCAGCATCTTTTTTGAAAACGCGTCCGGCACGGTATTCCTGTTTGATGGCGAAACCTTGCTGGATGCTACTCCGGGCGCGCGGGCGCTTTTGCAGGCCAGCACCGGCCGCGGGGGGCCGTGGGTTCGGCTTCTGGCCTATCTTGCGCCCCGCTTTTCCGGGTTCGAGGACCGGCTGGCCCAACTGCCCGGTGAAGGGCGCATCGTGATGTCCTCGGCCGAAGATGCGGGCGTGGCCCTGCTGTTGCAGGCCGAATTGCGTGGCGGGCTGATCCGCATCACCCTGCACGACCCTGAAAGTGCGGCGCGGTTGCCGGGCCTTGATCAACTGGCGCAGCGCGCCATGCAGGACGAACTGGATCAACTGCGCGCAACCATGGCGCAGGCCCCGGTGCTGGTCTGGCGCGAAGATGGCGCGGGGGCGGTGATCTGGGCCAACGCAGCCTATCTGATGCAGGCCAGCCGCACGCTGGAACCGGGGCAGGATCTGACATGGCCCCTGCCCCGGATTTTCGAACGCACCGCCACAACGCAGGGCGCGCAAAGCCAGCGGCAGCGGCTGGAGCCCGCCGGCGGCCCGGCGCAATGGTTCGACCTGACCGGCATTGCCGAGGGCGCCGGGCGGCTGTTGTTCGCGCTGCCCGCCGATGCGGCGGTGCAGGCCGAAACCGGGCTGCGCGATTTCATGCAGACGCTGACAAAGACCTTCGCGCATCTGCCCATCGGGCTGGCCATTTTCGACCACCAGCGGCAACTGGCGCTGTTCAACCCGGCGCTGCTGGATCTGTCGGGCCTGCAACCCGATTTCCTGTCACGTCGCCCCACGCTGTTCGCCTTTCTCGACGCGATGCGCGACAACAGCATGATCCCCGAGCCCAAAGATTACCGCGGCTGGCGCAAACAGATGACCGCGCTGGAAAAAGCGGCGCTGTCAGGCCTTTATGAGGAAACGTGGAGCCTGCCTTCAGGCCAGACCTACCGCGTCAGCGGTCGGCCACACCCCAATGGTGCGCTGGCCCTGATGTTTGAGGATATCTCCACCGAAATGTCGCGCACCCGCCGCTACCGCGCCGATCTGGAACTTGGGCAGGCGGTGGTTGATGCGCTGGACGAGGGCATCGCCGTATTCTCGCAGGCCGGGCAGTTGGTGATGACCAACACGGCCTATGCCGCGCTCTGGGGGCATGACCCTGCGGCCACCTTGGTCGATGGCGGCATTGCGGCGCTTTGCGCGCATTGGCGCGGGCATTCCGCCGCCTCTCCGTTGTGGCAAGAGGCGGAATATTTTGTGGCAACCCTTGGCGATCGTGACCCTTGGGGTGGCGAGGCGCGGCTGAACGACGGGCGGCTGGTGACGTGCCGCTTCGTGCCGCTGGCGGGCGGGGCGACGCTGGCCGCGTTCCGTCTGGCGCAGCCGCCTGACACGGTGCTTGAGGTGATGCCCGAGGTGGCGACCGTGCGCAAGACCGCCTGATCCGGCCTGCCGCGCGCAATGTGCCAAGTCCAGCACATGGCGCCGCGTCACTGGCCCCCCGCCCCGTCGTCACCGAACCGGCTTGCGGCGGCGCGCGCGTCCCGTCATCTTCACCGCATGCCGGATGATGCTGCGCTGACCCTTTTTTTGCCCTCGGAAAGGGCCACAGCCCGCCTTGGCGCATGGCTGGCCGCTGCGCTGGGGCCGGGCGATGTGCTGCTGCTGACCGGCAGCATCGGCGCGGGCAAGACGCATCTGTGCCGCGCGCTGATCCGCGCCGCATTGGGCCGGGCCGAGGATGTGCCCTCGCCCACCTTTACCCTTGTGCAGACCTATGACGCGGCGGGATACGAAATCTGGCATGCCGATCTTTACCGCCTGACCCACCCGGACGAGGTGCTGGAACTGGGGCTGGAGGCAGCTTTCGCAACCGCAGTTTGTCTGGTGGAATGGCCCGACCGGCTGGGCAATCTGGCCCCCGCCAATGCCATCCGCCTGACGTTGCGGGCGGATGGTGACGGTCGGCAGGCCGAATTTCTGGCCCCGGCCCATGCCCCGTTGCTGGCACGGCTTGCGCAGGACTGGGCGCAGGATGTCTGACCGCCAAGCGCAATCGAAGGCGTTTCTGCACCGCTGCGGCTGGGGCATGGCAGAGCGCCGCTTTCTGGCGGGCGATGCATCGGACCGCAGCTATGACCGGCTGACCCGGCGGGGCGAGACTGCCGTGCTGATGGATGCGCCGCCGGGCCGGGGTGACGACCCCGCCGCATTTGTCGCCATTGCCGGGCATCTGCGGCGGCTAGGCCTGTCGGCACCCTTGATCATCGCACAGGATCTGGCGCAGGGTTTCTTGTTGCTGGAGGATCTGGGCGATGCGCTGTTCGCCCGGATGATCCCTGATGATCCTGCCACAGAAACAACGCTCTACGCCGCCGCCACCGATGTGCTGACCCATCTGCATCGCCACCCCGCCCCGCCCGGCCTGCCCGACCTGACCGCCGCAGACTGGGCAACTGCCGCCGCCTTTGCGCCCGACTGGTATGGCCTCGCCGCCACCGGCACCCGGGCCGATACCGGCCCTTTCACCGAAACCCTGGCAGGCCTGCTGCGCGCCCATGCCGATGGCCCACGCGTGATGATCCTGCGCGATTACCACGCCGAAAACCTGCTTTGGCTGCCGGGGCGCGACGGGCTGGCCCGCGTGGGGCTGCTGGATTTCCAGTTGGCCCAGTTGGGGCAGCCGGGCTATGATCTGGTGTCGCTGCTGCAAGATGCCCGGCGCGATGTGCCGCCCGTGGTCGAGGCGGCCATGATCCGCCGCTTTGCCGATGCCAACGGGCTGCCTGACACCTTCACCGCCAGCTATGCGGTGCTGGGGGCCCAGCGCACCCTGCGCATTCTGGGTATCTTTGCCCGGCTTTGCCTTGTGGCGGGCAAGCCGCAGTATGTGGCGCTGATCCCCCGGGTCTGGGCGCAGTTGCAACGCAATCTGGCGCATCCGGCGCTGGCCCCCCTTGCCGCGATATGCAACACCCTGCTGCCCGCACCCACGCCTGCGCTGCTGGAAAGGATCACCGCCCAATGCGCCCCGAAGCCCTGATGCTGTTTGCCGCCGGTTTCGGCACCCGCATGGGCGCGTTGACGGCCGACCGGCCAAAGCCACTGCTGCCGGTGGCGGGCCGCCCGCTGATCGACCATGCGCTTCAACTGGCCGATCAGGCGGGCATCGCGCGCAAGGTCGTCAACCTGCACTACCGGGGCGATCAGCTGGCCGCGCATCTGGCCAGCCGCCCCGATGTCGCCCTGTCGTGGGAGCGTGAGGCCATACTGGAAACCGGCGGCGGTCTGCGTGCGGCCCTGCCGCTGCTGGGCACGGGGCCGGTGCTGACGCTGAACCCCGATGTTGTGTGGTCTGGCCCCAACCCGCTGACAACATTGCTGAACGCATGGAATCCGGCGCGGATGGACGCGCTTTTGCTGCTGCTGCCAGCCGGCGAAGCAGGCCGCGCGCCGGGCAAAAGCGATTTCCTGCTGGACGGCGACGGGCGGATCAGCCGGGCAAACGGCACAGATGGCGTGGTCTATCTGGGCGCGCAGATCATCCACACCGAGGGGTTAGCCAATATTCATGAACAGGTGTTCTCATTGAACCGGCTGTGGGACCGGATGATTGCCCGGGGCCGCGCCTTTGGCCTGATCCACCCGGGCGGATGGTGCGATGTGGGCACGCCCGCAGGCATTGCCGCCGCCGAAGCCCTGCTGGCCGCCGATGTTTGACGGCCTCGCACCCCGCCTGTTCGCCCTGCCACCCGGGGTCGATTTTCCGGCGCTGCTGGTGCGGGGCCTGCGCGAAAGGCTGGCAGGCCAGCCACCCGAGGCGATGGCACAGGTGCAGCTTTTCGTGAACACCCAGCGCATGCGCCGCCGGGTGACGGCGATTTTCGCGGCATCCGGCGCGGGCTTTCTGCCGCGCATCCGGCTGCTGACAGACATCGCAGCACTGGTGCCTGGCCTGCCCGCAGCCGTGCCGCCCCTGCGCCGAAGGCTGGAGCTTACCCAGCTCATCGCCCGCCTGCTGGAGGCACAGCCCGATGTAGCACCGCGCGCCGCACTCTATGATCTGGCCGACAGCCTTGCCGCGCTGATGGACGAGATGCAGGGCGAAGGCGTCAGCCCCGAGGCGATTGCCGCGCTGGATGTGGCCGACCATTCCGCGCATTGGCAGCGCACCCGCGAATTCATGCGCATCGTGACGCCGCTTTTCGCCGCACAGGACGCGCCGGATGCCGAGGCACGGCAGCGCATGGCGGTCGAACGGCTGGCAGCCCAGTGGCAAGCCGCGCCGCCGCAGGGGCCGGTGATCGTGGCAGGCTCCACCGGGTCACGCGGCACGACGGCGCTGTTCATGCAGGCAGTGGCGGCGCTGCCGCAAGGCGCGCTGTTGCTGCCGGGGTATGATTTCGATCAACCGCTGGCAGTGTGGCAGGGCCTCGATGACGCGCTGACGGCCGAGGATCATCCGCAATTCCGCTTTCGCCGCCTGATGCTGGCGCTGGGGGTAGGGCCTCAGGCTGTTCACCCCTGGCTGGCCGAGGCCCCGCCACCCACCCTGCGCGGGCGGCTGATCAGCCTGTCGCTGCGCCCCGCGCCCGTGACCGACCAGTGGCTGACCGAGGGGCGGCAGTTCACCGATCTGGCCGCTGCCGCCCAAGGCATGACGCTGATCGAGGCCCCCGGCCCCCGGGCCGAGGCGCTGGCGGTGGCGCTGATCCTGCGGCAGGCGGCGGAACAGGGCCGCAGCGCCGTGCTGATCACCCCTGACCGGGGCCTGACGCGGCAGGTCACGGCGGCGCTGGACCGCTGGGGCATCCGCCCCGACGATTCGGCGGGCCGCCCACTGGCCCTGTCGGCCCCGGGGCGGCTGCTGCGGCATGTCACGCGGCTGTTCGGCCAGCGGCTGACCGGCGAGGCGCTGCTGGTGCTCTTGAAGCACCCGCTGACTGCCACCGGGGCCGACCGGGGCAACCACCTGCGCTGGACCCGCGATCTGGAACTGCGCCTGCGCCGCCACGGCCCGCCATTCCCCTCGCCCGCCGATCTGGCGGCATGGGCCGCAGCGCAGCCCGGGCCGGGCGTGGTAGAATGGGCCGCGTGGCTGGGGCAGGCGCTGGCCGGGGTGGATGCCATCACATCGCGCCCGCTGACCGATCACGTGGCGCATCACCTGGCGCTGGCCGAGGCTTTGGCAACCGGCCCCGGCGGCACCACCACCGGCGAATTGTGGCGCGAAGCGGCGGGCGAGGCGGCGCTGGCACTGATGGCCGACCTTGCCGCCGAGGCCCCGCACGGCGGCATCCTGACGCCCGCCGATTACACCGACCTTTTCGATGCGCTGATCCAGCGCGGCGAAGTGCGCGAGGCGGCAGAGCCGCATCCGCTGATCACCATCCTGGGGCCTCGCGAGGCGCGTGAACAGGGGGCCGATCTGGTGATATTGGGCGGGCTGAACGATGGCATCTGGCCGCAACTGCCACCGCCCGATCCGTGGATGAACCGGCAGATGCGGCTTCAGGCCGGGCTGCTGCTGCCCGAACGCCGCATAGGCCTCTCCGCGCATGACTATCAGCAGGCAGTAACCGCGCCCGAGGTAGTGCTGACCCGCGCCACCCGCGATGCCGAGGCTGAAACCGTGCCCTCGCGCTGGCTGAACCGGCTGATGAACCTGATGGGGGGTCTGGGCGAACAGGGCGGGGTTGCCGCCTTGGCGGGCATGCGCCAGCGCGGGCAAGGCTGGCTGGCACTGGCCGCGCAACTGGAAATGCCCGCCGCCACCATGCCCTCCGCCGGCCGCCCGGCCCCGCGCCCGCCGGTGGCCGTCAGGCCCGCGCAACTGGCCGTCACCGGCATCCGCACCCTGATCCGCGATCCTTATGCGATCTATGCCAAACATATCCTGCGGCTGAAACCGCTTGATCCCCTGCGCCAAAGCCCCGATGCGCGGCTGCGCGGATCGGTGCTGCATCTGGTGCTGGAGGATTTCGTCAGAACCCGCCAACCCGAATCCCGTCCCGAGGCGCGCGCGCGTCTGCTGGCCATCGCTGCACGGGTCTTGGCCGCCGAAACCCCCTGGCCCGCCGCCCGCGCGCTGTGGCACGCCCGGCTGGAACGCGCCGCCGATTTCTTTCTGGATGTCGATGCGGCGGAATCCGGCACCCCCGTGGTGATCGAGGAGATGGGCAAGGTGCGGCTTGACCCCCTGCCCTTCACCCTGACCGCCACGCCCGACCGGATCGACATCCTGCCCGACGGCCGCCTGCATATCTATGATTACAAGACAGGCACGCCCCCCAGCAAGAAACAGCAGGCCGCCTTCGACAAGCAACTGCTGCTGGAGGCGGCGATGGCCGAACGCGCCGCCTTCAAGGGGCTGGAAACCGCCGAGGTGGCCCGGATCAGCTACATCGGCCTTGGCACCAACCCCAAGGTGGAAGCGCAGGATGTGACGCCCGCCGATCTGGGCCGCGTGTGGCAGGAATTGCACCGTCTGATCGCCCGCTACGCCCAGCGCGAACAGGGCTATGCCGCCCGCCGCGCGGTGTTTGCCGAACGTTTCCCCGGCGATTACGACCATCTGGCCCGCTTCGGCGAATGGGAGATGAACGATGCCCCCCTGCCCGCAGATGTCGGCCCGCCCGATCCGGAGGATGCGGCATGAGGCGCGATGACGCAACCGAGCGGCAGGTGCAGGCGGCAGAGCCCGCCGCATCGACATGGCTGTCGGCCAATGCCGGTTCAGGCAAGACGCGCGTGCTGACCGACCGTGTGGCGCGGCTTTTGCTGGACGGCGTGCAGCCCCAGCGCATCCTGTGCCTGACCTATACCAAGGCGGCGGCGTCCGAGATGCAGAACCGGCTGTTCCGCCGTCTGGGCGAATGGGCGATGCTGGATGATGCCGCCCTGCGCGCCGCCCTTCTGACACTGGGCATGAGCGCGGCACCCGACAACGACACGCTGGCGCAGGCCCGCCGCCTGTTCGCCCGCGCCATCGAAACGCCCGGTGGCTTGCGCATCCAGACCATCCATTCCTTCTGTGCCACCCTGCTGCGCCGCTTTCCGCTGGAGGCGGGCGTTTCCCCGCAATTCACCGAGATGGATGACCGCGCCGCCACGCTGCTGCGAGAGGAAATTGTCGAGGAGCTGGCCGATACCCTGGCCCCCGCCGCTGTGCAGGCCCTGGCCCGCGCCTATACGGGCGAGGATTTCGCCCGGCTGTCACAGGAAATCGCCGGCCAGCGCGAGGGCTTTGCCACCCCGCTGGATGACGCCGCCAGCCGCGCATTGTTCGGCCTGCCGCCCGGCCTTGATGCCCACGCATTGCTGGCCGAGGTGTTGCTGGGCGGCGAGGCGGATCTGCTGGCGCAGGCGGCGGCGATACTGGCAACAGGTTCAACGAATGACGTGAAAGCGGCTGACAAACTCGCCGCGCTGTCACTGGACGCGCCTGACCTTGGCACCCAGCGCGCACTGGAAGGCGCGCTCCTGTTCGGGGTCTCCAAGGTCGAAGGTAAAAGCTTCACGGCAAAGCTTGACGAACTGGCCACCCTGAAAACCCGGCCCAAACTCGCGCATCTGCAAGACCGGCTGAACACCCTGATGCGGCGCGTCGAACAGGCCCGCCCCCTGCGGCAGGCGCTGCAAGCCGCGCAGAAAACTGCCACCCTGCACGCCTTTGCCGCCGCCTTCCTGCCGGTCTATGCGGCGCGCAAGGCGGCGCGCGGCTGGCTGGATTTCGATGACCTGATCACCCGGGCCAAGGCGTTGCTGACAGACCCGTCCGTGGCGCAATGGGTGCTGTTCCGGCTGGATGGTGGCATCGACCATATCCTTGTGGACGAGGCGCAGGATACCAGCCCCGACCAGTGGCGCGTCATCGAACTTCTGGCGCAGGAATTCACCGCAGGCCGGGGTGCGCGGGATGTGGCCCGCACCATCTTTGTGGTGGGCGATAAGAAGCAGTCGATCTATTCGTTCCAGGGGGCCGATGTGGCGGCCTTCGACCGGATGAAGGCGCATTTCGCCGCCCGTCTGGGCGAGGCGGGCCAGCCCTTGCAGGATCTGGACCTGCTGCATTCCTTCCGGTCTGCGCCGCTGCTTTTGCGGCTGGTCGATCTGACCTTTGATGAACGCCGCAGCGCCGATCTGGGCGGCAGCCTGCGCCACATCGCCTTCAAGGCGCAGATGCCGGGCAAGGTGGAACTGTGGCCGCTGATCGCAGCCGGCAGCGACCCCGAGCCGGAGCATTGGTTCGACCCGGTGGATATGCTGCCCGAGGAACACCACGCCGCCCGTCTGGGCCGCGCCGTGGCCGCCCGAATCCGCCAGATGATCGACGCAGGCACGCAGATACCCGACCCCCACGCCCCGCCGGGCGAGCTGCGGTTTCGCGCCATGCATGCGGGTGACGTGCTGATCCTGGTGCAGCGCCGGTCCGACATTTTCGCCGCCATCATCGCGGCCTGCAAGGCGGCGGGCCTGCCCATCGCCGGGGCTGACCGGCTGAAGCTGGGGGCCGAACTGGCGGTGAAGGATCTGGCGGCGCTGCTGGCCTTCCTCGCCACGCCCGAAGATGACCTATCGCTGGCCGCAGCCCTGAAATCACCCCTGTTCGGCTGGACGGAAGCGCAGCTTTACACCCTCGCCCAGCCGCGCAAGGGGTATCTGTGGCAGGCGTTGCGGAACGATCCTTCACATACCGCCACGGTGGCCGTGTTGCAGGACATGCGCGACCAGGCCGATTACCTGCGCCCCTATGACCTGATCGAACGCATGCTGACCCGGCATGGCGGGCGGCAGGCCCTGCTGGCGCGGCTGGGGGCCGAGGCGGAAGATGGCATTGATGAATTGCTGTCGCAGGCCTTGGCCTATGAACGCAGCGATGTGCCCAGCCTGACCGGCTTTCTGGGCTGGCTGCAAACCGATGATGTCGAGGTGAAACGCCAGATGGATGCGGCGGGCGGCCGTATCCGCGTGATGACGGTGCACGGTGCCAAGGGGCTGGAGGCGCCGGTGGTCATCCTGCCCGACACCGCCGACCGCGACCCGCCGGAACGGGGCGAGATTTTTCTGGCCGATGGCGTGCCGGTCTGGAAAACCCCGGCACCTGACAGCCCGGCGCTGATTGCCAATGCGCGCGATTTCCGCAAGGCGCAGGCCGCCGCCGAAAACATGCGCCTGCTTTATGTGGCGATGACGCGGGCACAATGCTGGCTGATCGTGGCGGCGGCGGGCAAGCTGGAACGCGGCGACGCATGGCACGATCTGATCCGGCAGGGCATGGTGGCAGCGGGGGCCGAGGCCGCAGACAATGGCCTGCGGCTGACAGAGGGCGACTGGCCCGCAGATGCCCCCGCACCACCCGCGGCGGCGGATACCTTGCCCACCCTGCCCCCTTGGGCCAATTCCCCCGCGGCCGAGCCGCAGCGCCCGCCGCAGCTTCTGTCGCCCTCTGACCTTGGCGGGGCCAAGGCTTTGCCGGGCGAGGCGGCCCTGCTGGGCGAAGAGGCGGCCAAACTGCGCGGCACTCGGCTGCACCTGCTGCTGGAACATCTGCCGGGGCAGGATGCGGCGCTGTGGCCCGGCCTGACCGATGCCCTGCTGCCGGGGGTCGAGGGCCGCGACATCCTGCTGGCCGAGGTGCAGGCCCTGCTGGCCGCGCCCGCGCTGGCCAGCTTCTTTGCCCCCGATGCCCTGCGCGAAGTGACCATCACCGCCGATATCCTTGGCCACCGCATGCTGGGCACGATCGACCGGCTGATCCTGTCGCCGGGCAAGTTGCTGGCGGTGGACTACAAATCCAACGCGCTGGTGCCCGCCCAGCCCGGGGATGTGCCGCCCGGCCTGATGCGCCAGATGGCCGCCTATGCCGAAGGATTGCGCCAGATTTACCCCGACCGGCAGGTCGAAGTGGCGATACTCTGGACAAAAACCGCGCAACTGATGCTGCTGCCATGCGATATGCTGGGGTCGGCCTTGCGTTCGGCCACGATCCCTTGACGGGCGCGCGCCCCCTCCTTACGTTTGTTTTCAACCCATCATCAGGAGAGCCAACATGGCCACCGTAGCCGTTACCGATGCCACATTCGACGCCGAAGTCCGCAAGTCGGACGTGCCGGTCATCGTCGATTTCTGGGCCGAATGGTGCGGTCCCTGCCGCCAGATCGGCCCCGCGCTGGAAGAACTTTCCGCCGAATATGCGGGCCGGGTGAAGATCGTGAAGATCAACGTCGATGAAAACCCCGACAGCCCGGCACGTCTGGGTGTGCGGGGCATTCCGGCGCTGTTCATGTTCAAGAACGGCGAAGTCGTGTCGAACAAGGTCGGCGCCGCCCCCAAGGCCGCGCTGGCCAATTGGATCGCCACCGCTATCTGACCGGGCCAAATCCGGGCAACGGGGCACCCTGCGGGGTGCCCCTTGTCATGTCTGCCGCCCGTCAGATCTGCCAGCCATGCCGGGCAAACCGCGCCCTGATCTGGTCTTCCGCCTCGGGTGAACCGCCATTGATCGTGTGGCGTTTGAAGAACCACCACAGATAGGCGTCAAAATCCTGCGGCTCGCCCGCAACGCTGGCAAAGGCCGCCGCCAGCCCGTCGCGCCGCACTGATCCGGCGATGTGGTGAAAGTCGATGTCCGCGAACAGCACCGCCGGTTTGCGCAGGAAAAGCCCGCTCAGCGCCATGGCCGAGTTTTGCGTCACCACATAGTCGCAGGCCGACAGCAGGTCGGGGCCGGGGGCATCTGACATCTGAAACCGCGGGTTCGCCTTGGCCAGCGCGGCCAGCGCCCGGTGATCGGCGGCGGTATAAACCTCTTTCGGGTGCAGCCGGGCCAGCAGGGGGCGTGCCGGATCGGCGGCCAATGTGGCGCGGATCATGTCCAGCGGGCTCATCGCCTGAAAGGACCGGTGCTCGGTCAGCCGTCCCTGCAACGGCACGAAGATGAACCCCTCGCGCGTCACCGGCGGATCGCCCAGCAGCTTTTCCCGCCAGCGCCGGGCAAAGCCTCGCGCCTGCGCCGGATCGACCGAGGCCGCATCAAACCGGGCCAGCGCCACATCGAATTGCCAGCGTTCGGCCACCGATTCGATCTGCCAGAACGGATAATGATACGCCCGCCGCAGGCACAGCGTGCGCGGCCCAATGGGCGGCTGCATGTGAAACAGCGACCACCCTGCGCGGCGCGCGGCCTTTTGCCGTTCCGCCTCGGTGTCGTCGTGAAAGGACAGCCGCAGCCCTGCAGGGGCCACCGCCGCCGCAATCCGGTTGACGATGTTCACCTGCCCTGCCTCGGCATCGGCGCGCATCGCCGGGGCAAGATACAGATGAAGCACGCGGTCCGACACTGTTTCACCCCTGCTGGCGGTCGCCAGTCTTGGCTGCGCTGCGTCTGCTGTCAACCGTGCCACCCGTGCATGGGTTGTGCAGGGTGGTGCGGGGCTTGTGACGCCGCCCGCCTGCCGCCATATAGGGATGGAACAAGGCGGGGGCCATCATGGCGGATGACAGATTTCCCGGCTGGCACGGCACGACAATTCTGGCGGTGCGGCGCGGCGGCGAGGTGGTGGTGGCCGGTGACGGCCAGGTCAGCCTGGGAGCCACGGTTATCAAGGGGTCTGCCCGCAAGGTGCGCAGGCTGATGCCGGGGGGCTTTCCCGTGGTGGCAGGCTTCGCCGGATCGACCGCCGATGCCTTTACCCTGCTGGAACGGCTGGAAAAAAAGTTGGAGGCGATGCCCGGCCAACTGGCCCGCGCATCGGTGGAGCTGGCAAAAGACTGGCGGATGGACAAATACCTGCGCAACCTTGAGGCGATGCTGATCGTCACCGACGGGGCCGATCTTTACGTCATCACCGGCGCCGGTGACGTGCTTGAACCCGAACATGACGTCGCAGCCATCGGTTCGGGCGGCAATTTCGCACTGGCTGCGGCGCGTGGCCTGATGACCACCGACATGCCTGCCGAAGACATCGCCCGCCGCGCCATGGCCATCGCCGCCGACATCTGCGTTTACACCAACGGCAACCTGACGGTGGAACGGATTGCAAAATGAACCGGCCCAAGTGGCTGGCGGCGCAGGGTTTTTACCCCACGCCGCGCCACGGTCAGGACAGGGCCACCTTGGCCACATTGTCCTTGTAGTCTTCCTTGGGGTCGGCCCCCAGCAGCAGCTTCAGGCCCGCGAACAGGCTGGACCCGTCGCGCCAGATTTCCGCGCTTGCAGGATCAAGCCGCAGCAGCACCAGCTTGGGGTCGTCCTTGCCCCCCTCATACCAGGCCGCGACGTGGCTGTTCCACAGCCGGTCCACCACCGCGCGGTTGGTATCGCGCGCCAGGCTGCCGTGAACGCAGGCAAACAGGTCATGCCCTTTCGAGGTGAAGGTCGCGATGGCGCGCGCACCCATGCCGGTGCCCAGCGCCGCGGCCAGTTCGCTGTCAGTGCTGGTGAAAAACCAGATCGGCCCCTGATCCCCCTCGACCTGCGCCGTCATCGGCCGTGTATGCGCGTCGTCATGGCCAGCCAGACCCAGCATCATCGTCCTGTCGGATTGCAGCGCCTTCCAGAATTTTGCGGTCAGTTCATGCGGTTCGGCCATCGTCCATCCTCCGTTTCGGTTGTGATGACCCAACGAGTGCGGTCGCCGAATGTTCCGTCCCTGCCGCAAACCCTTGACAGGAGAGTGTCATGACCGACCTTACGCCGCGCGAAATCGTTTCCGAGCTTGACCGCCATATCATCGGCCAGCAGGACGCCAAACGCGCCGTTGCAGTGGCTTTGCGCAACCGCTGGCGGCGCAAGCAACTGGCCGATGACCTGCGCGACGAGGTCTATCCCAAGAACATCCTGATGATCGGCCCCACCGGCGTGGGCAAGACCGAGATCAGCCGACGTTTGGCCAAACTGGCCCGCGCGCCGTTCCTGAAGGTGGAGGCGACGAAGTTTACCGAGGTAGGCTATGTGGGCCGCGACGTTGACAGCATCATCCGCGATCTGGTGGATGCCGCCATGATCGACACCCGCGAGCGCATGCGCGAGGATGTGCGCGCCCGCGCCAAGGCCGCCGCCGAGGAACGGGTGATCGAGGCGCTGGCGGGCAAGGACGCCCGCGACCAGACGCGCGACATGTTCCGCCGCCGGCTGCGGGCCGGCGAGCTTGACGCCACATTGATCGAGATCGAGGTGCAGGACAGTGCCAGCCCCTTGGGCGGCATGTTCCCCATGGCCCCCGGCATGGAAACCCAGATGCAGGGGTTGCAGGACATGTTCAAGGCCTTTGGCGCCCGCACCACGCGCAAGCGGGTGACGGTGGCGGAAAGCTATGACCTGCTGCTGGGGCAGGAGGCGGACAAACTGCTGGATGACGAGGCGGTGAAGGCGCAGGCGCTGGAGGCGGTGCAGGAAAACGGCATCGTTTTTCTGGATGAAATCGACAAGATCTGCGTTCGGTCGGATGCGAGGGGGGCCGATGTCAGCCGCGAGGGCGTGCAGCGCGACCTGCTGCCGCTGATCGAGGGCACCACGGTATCGACCAAATACGGGCCGGTGAAAACCGACCATATCCTGTTCATCGCATCCGGTGCCTTCCATATTGCCAAACCGTCGGATCTGCTGCCCGAATTGCAGGGTCGCCTGCCGATCAGGGTGGAATTGCAGCCGCTGACCGAGGGCGATTTCGTGCGTATCCTGACGGAAACCGACAATGCGCTGACGCTGCAATATGCGGCACTGATGGGCACCGAAAAGGTGACGGTGCGCTTTACCGACGATGGCATCGCGGCGCTGGCGGGCATTGCCGCCGAGGTGAACCGCAGCGTGGAAAACATTGGCGCGCGACGGCTTTACACGGTGATGGAGCGTGTGTTCGAAGAGTTGTCGTTCAGCGCGCCCGACCGGGGCGGCGAAGCGGTGACGGTGGACGCCGCTTATGTGGAGGCGAACCTGGGCGCCCTGTCGCGTTCGGCGGATCTCAGCCGATATGTGCTGTAGCCTGCCCACCGCACGGGGTTGACCGCGCCTTTCGTGTCACCCATGCAGGGCTGACAGTTGCGAAGGGCGTGGGCATGATCCGTTTGCTGCTGATTGTTCTGGTGCTTGCAGGCTGCACGCCGCGCGGCACCATGACGGTGGATCCGTCAGCGGCGGGTCTGGGTGTGATGCGCACGGTGTTCGTGGGCACCACCCGCGCCGTGAACCCTGAAAGTGGCAGTTTCGGCGCCATGCGATCAGAGGCAACCGCCTTTGCACGCTACGATATCTCGATCCCGGCAGAGCATGAATTGGGGACAATCACTTGGCCAGCGCGTGGCCGCAAGGCTGACCCGCTGACAGATTTCGTGACCGTGGCCGAGAAACTGTATGGCGGCGAGCCTGTGTTTCGTGCCGACCTGTCGCAAGCAATGGCGCGTGACCCGCGCGGCGGACGCGAGGCGGTGATCTTTGTGCATGGGTTCAACACCACGTTTGCCGAGGGGCTCTACCGCATCGCGCAACTGTCCAACGATCTGGAGTTGCCCGGCATCACGGTGCATTACTCCTGGCCCTCGGCGGGCAAGCCGCTGGGCTATGTCCAGGACCGCGACTCGGCGCTTTTTGCGCGCGACGGGTTGGAGGGGCTGATCGAGCAAGTCTCTGCCGCCGGGGCAGACCGGATTTATCTGGTGTCACATTCTCTGGGCGCGATGCTGACCATGGAAACCCTGCGCCAGATGGCCATTCGGAAACAGCGGCAGGGACTGGGGCGGATATCGGGCGTGCTGCTGATTTCACCGGATATTGATGTCGATGTGTTCCGCTCGCAGGCGCATGCGATTGGTGTGCTGCCTCAGCCGTTCCTGATCTTCGGGTCGAACCGCGACCGCGCACTGGGGCTTTCGGCGCGCATCACCGGGCAGCGTGAACGGCTGGGCAACATGGCCGACATCACGCCCGTGGCCGATCTGAACGTGACCTATCTGGATACCGCGGCCTATGCCGAGGGCGACGGGCATTTCACCTTGGCCACATCGCCGGCGCTTATCCGTCTTCTGGCGGGCATCAGCGATGTGAACGCGGCCTTTGACGCAGACCAGGCCGGGCGCATAGACCTGTTGCCGGGCGTCGTGCTGACGCTGCAGAACGCGACCGAGGTGATCCTGTCACCCGTGGCAGACATCGCAGACGGTCTATCTCGCTAACGCCCGCGCCGCAGATACACATAATACGCCCCGCCGCCGCCGTGTTTCAGATGCGCCTCGGCCACTTGCAGCACGCAGGGGCCCAAGGGGGGCAGGTGCAGCCATTGCGGCACCTGATGGCGCAGGATGCCCATGCGCTGCGGGATCGGGCCGTGGTCGGGGCGCTGCTTGCCCTTGCCGGTGATCACCAGCACCAGCCGCAGCCCCGCCGCATGGGCGTTGAGGATGAAGCCCACCAGTTCGGGATGCGCCTCGGCCAGGGTCATGCCGTGCAGGTCGATCCGCGCCTCGGGGGCCAGTTTGCCGCGCGCCATCCGGGCGAAGTTCTTGGCATCCATCCGCAGGGGCGCTGCGGCCAGTTGATCGCGCAGCGGTGGCAGAATGTCATGCACGGGGGCGTGGCGGACCTTTTCGCCAATGCGGAAGCGGTTGAAGGCAGGGGCAGGGGCGATGGCCTTGGGTTCCGGCGCGGCGGGCAGATCCAGCGGGCGGGGATTGTGAGTTTTCACCTTGCCGGGGTGCATGGCTGTCGCGGTGCGCGTCACGGCATGCCAAAGCTCTTCCTCCTCGGGGCGCAGGGTGCGGCGGCGGGCCATGGCGTCAGCCGTCGGGCAGCATGGCATAGGCGCGGTCGATCGGGAACAGCACCAGCATGCGCCCGCCATCCTTGACCGTGCCCGCCTGATTGCCGGCCTTCAGCCCCGTGCCATAGAAGATATCCGCCCGCTGCGCACCCTTGATCGCCCCGCCGGTATCCTGCGCGATGAACAGGCGGCGCAGCGGGTCGCGCCCATCTTTCTCCACCCAGACCGGGGCACCCAAAGGGGTGAACTTGGGGTCTATGGCCACTGACCGCATGCCGGTGATCGACCGGCCCATCGCCCCGATCGGGCCCTTTTCCGGCGGCAGATCCGGCAGTTTGCGGAAGAACACGTAAGACGGGTTGTGGTTCAGCAGCGCCGCGCCAGCCGCCGGGTTGCCGCGCACCCAGGCCTTGATCGACTGCGCCGACACATCCTGCAAGCGGTGCGTGCCACGGCGGATCAGTTCCTGCCCGATGCTGCGGTAGGGGTGGCCGTTCTTGCCGCCATAACCCAGCCGCAGCGTTGACCCGTCGGGCATCACGATGCGGCCTGACCCCTGCACCATCAGGAAATAGGCCTCCACCGGGTCATCCAGCCAGGCCACCTCCAGCCCCCGCCCGCGCAGGATGCCGCTTTCAATTTCGGCCCGGCTGCGCCAGACCATACCCTCGCGCATTTCCGGCGGCTTGGCGTAAAGCGGATAGGCAAAGCGCGGCGTGCGCACGGGGGAGCCCGCCAGTTCCGGCTCGTAATAGCCGGTGAACAGGGCGGGGGGCGTGCCGATCAGCACGGGGCGGAAGAACAGTTCAAAAAACCCGCGCGCGGCATCGGGCGTGGCGGGCACATCCTGCGCGAATTTGCACAAGGGCCCCCATTCAGGTGCCTTCAGCAGGTCGCAGGTTTCGCGAAACACCAGCAGCGCCGCGCGGTGGTCATCCTGCGCCCAGCCGTCAAGCTCCTCGAAATGCAGCACTTCCTCGGCGGCGGCCCCGCCCCCGATCGCCGTCACGGCGCACAGCGCCAGGGCGCGGAGCGCGGCACGCATCACTCTCCGGTAGCGACGAGTTGCCAGTTGGGGTCATCGGCCCCCATGCGCCGCGCAAAGCTCCACAGATCGCGCTGGCTTTTCACCTCGGTCGGGCTGCCCTCGATCACTTCGCCCGCCTTGTTGCGGATCACTGAGGTCAGCTCGCCGGTAAAGCGCACCACAATCTCGGCCTCGCGCGTGGTGGTGTTGAAGCTGGCCTCGTGCAACGACAATTCACGCAAGCCCACGAAGTTCGCCTCGACCGTCAGGCCTTCGCGCTCGCGCGCCTCGACCGCATCGGCAAAGCTTTGATACACGTCCTTTGACAGGAAGGGCAGGATCGCGTCGATCTCGCCCTTTTCATAGGCCATCAGGATCATCTCGTAGGCGCCGCGCGCGCCTTGCAGGAACTCGTTCACCGAAAAACTGGGCTCGGCCAGTTTCATCGCCGCCAGCGCCTTGGCCGAGGGACTGCCATCAGGCACATGATCGGTGATGTCGCGGTCGGGGCCTCCCTCGATCACCTCGAAATCGCGGCGCGGGCCGGGGCGGGCATCTTCCGCCGGGATTGCAGGCTTTTCAAAGCCTTCGCGCGTGCCCAGCACATTCTTCAGCTTGATGATCAGGAACACGGCGATCCCGGCCAGAACAAGCAGTTGGATCAGGGAAGAGCTCATCTTTAACCTCGGTCGGGCGGCGGGGCTGTGGCCCCTGTGATGTTGGGGGTTGGAAACCAGCCCCGTTGTTTCCTATGTAGGATAGGGGTGCGGCCAAGTCCACCGCCACGCCCGCAAGAAAGCGTTGCCAGAAAGGGCCCGCCATGTGGCTGTTTGCCATTATCATTGCCGTGCCGCTGATCGAGATCGCGTTGTTCGTCACGGTGGGGGCCTGGCTGGGCCTGTGGCCGACGCTGGCGATTGTGCTGGGCACGGCGCTGCTGGGGGGTGCGGTGATCCGGCGGCAGGGGGTGCAGGCTGTGGCACAGATGCGGGCCGCCGGGCCGCAGGCAGCCAATCCGCTGTCACCCCTGGCCCATGCCGCGCTGACGGTTGTGGCCGGTGTGCTGCTGATCCTGCCCGGATTTTTCACCGATACGCTGGGGCTTTTGCTGCTGATCCCGCCGCTGCGCCGGGTGCTGATCGCAGTTCTGGCCACCCGGATGCGGTTTCAGACGATGCCGCAGCGCCCGGCGCGCGACATGCCGATCGACGGCGAATACATTGACCTTGACTCAGGGCGGATCGACCCGCCCGCAAACCGCCCCTCCGGTTGGACACGGCATTGAGAGGCCGCATCTGACCTGCTAGACAGGGGCACAAACCGGCAAAAGCCGGGGATTGCAGCGTCAGCAGGAGAAAGTGATGACCGAAACCAATGGTGCCGCCCCCGAGGCCCCGCCGCAGATCAAGATGCAGGTTCTGGCGCAGTTCGTGCGCGACATGTCGTTTGAAAACATGGTGGCCCGCAAGGGGCTGCAAGGCACAGACGTGCAGCCCGACATGCAGGTGCAGGTCAGCCTTGATGCCCGCAAACGCACGGCGGATCATCAGTTTGAGGTGATTGCCAAGTTCCGCGTCACATCAAAGAACAAGGCCAGCAACGAAACCCTGTTCCTGATGGAGCTGGAATATGCCGGCATCTTCCACGTCGAAAACGTGGCTGAAGAGCAGATGCATGCCTTTCTGCTGATCGAATGCCCGCGCCTGCTGTTCCCCTATATCCGCCGGATCATTTCCGACGTGACGCGTGACGGGGGCTTCCCGCCGGTGAACGTGGACAACGTGGATTTCGTGGCGCTTTACCGCATGGAGCTTGCCCGCCGCGCCGAGGCGCAAAAGGCCGAACAGCCCACACTGGTATCGTGATCCGCTAACTACGTTTCAGCCAGATCGCGCCGTCGCCCAGTTTGGCCACAAAGGCCGCATGGGCGGCAGATTCCGCCTCGGTGATCCGGGGCGGCAGCGGCGCGGGGCGGGGCTGCGGGCGCCACGCCATCTGTGGCCCGCTGTCGTCGCGCCGCGCTTGCGCCTCGGACGGCAAGGCGAAATCGGGCTGCCTGCCGCCGATCAGTTCCAGATAGACCTCGGCCAGAATTTCACTGTCCAAGAGCGCGCCGTGCTTTTCGCGCGCCGAATTGTCCACGCCAAAGCGGCGGCACAGCGCATCGAGCGACGCGGGTGAGCCCGGGAACTTCTTGCGCGCGATCAGCAGCGTATCCAGCGCCCGGTCGAGGGGCAGCAGCGGCAGGCCAGCCCAGCCCAGTTCGGCATTCAGGAATTTCATGTCAAAGCTGGCGTTGTGGATCACCAGCGTCGCATCTCCGATGAAGTCAAGGAATGCCGGCCCCACCGTCTTGAACAGCGGTTTGTCACGCAGGAAATCATCGCCCAGACCATGCACCTCGAACGCCTCTTTCGGCATCATGCGCTGCGGGTTGATATACTGGTGATAGGTGCGGCCGGTGGGCATGTGGTTGAACAGCTCCACCGCGCCGATCTCGACGATCCGGTGGCCTTCGGAGGGTTCGAAGCCGGTGGTTTCGGTGTCCAGCACAATCTCACGCATCATGGGCCTCGCGGATATGGGCGATCAGGGCGCGGACGGCATGGCGCACCGCCTCCAGCCCCAGGGTTTCGATGATATGGGTGCTGCGGGCGCGTTTTTCAGCATCCGGCATCTGGCGGGCCAGGATGGTGGCGAACTGCGCCTCTGTCATGCCGGGGCGGGCCAGCACGCGGGCGCGTTGCAGGGCAGGGGGGGCTGTGACGACAAGGGTGGCGTCCATGTCCGCTTCGGTGCCCTTTTCGAACAGCAGGGGGATGTCGAACAGCACGATGTCGGCGGTGGCATCGGCCAGAAAGGCGGCACGGTCAGCGGCGACCAATGGGTGAACAATCGTTTCGATACGCTTCAGCGCGGCCGGATCGGCGGCGATCCATGATTTCAGCGCGTTGCGGTCAACGCTCCCCGCCGCCACGGCGGCCGGGTGCAATGCGGCAAGCGGGGCCACCGCCGCACCACCCGGCGCATAGAGCCGGTGAACGGCGGCATCGGCATCCCATACCGGAACCCCTTCGGCCGCAAAGAACCCCGCCGTGGTCGATTTGCCCATGCCGATGGAGCCTGTCAGCCCCAGACGAAACGGCCTCATCCGCGCAGAACGGCGTCGCGGGTGGCGGCGTCCACCTCGGGGCGGTGGCCAAACCAGCGTTCAAACCCCGGGGCGGCCTGATGCAGCAGCATGCCAAGACCATCGACCACGGTGCAACCCATATCCTCGGCCTCGATCAGCAGGTTTGTTTTCAGCGGGGTGTAGACCAGATCCGTGACCAGCGCGCGGGGGTTCAGCGCATCCAGCGGCACCCGGAAATCGGGTTTTCCCACCATGCCCAGCGAGGTGGTGTTCACCACCGTCATCGCATCCTCCAGCATGTTGCCGGCCTGCACCCAGTCTTGCACGATGACCTTCGCCCCGAAGTCTGACCGCAAGGCCTCGGCCCGGGGGCGGGTGCGGTTGGCAAGACGGATTTCAGGCACGCCCACCTCGATCAGCGCGGCAACCACCGCGCGGGCCGCACCACCGGCACCGAACACGGCGGCTGGCCCGGCCTGCGGCACCCAATGCGGCGCGTTCTGCCGCAGATTGGCGATGAAGCCCGAACCGTCGGTGTTGTCGGCATGGATGCGCCCGTCATTGCGGAAGATCAGCGTGTTGGCCGCCCCGATGAGAGCCGCGCGGTCGGTGACAATATCGGCCAGCGCCAGGATGGTCTCCTTGTGCGGGATGGTCACGTTGACCCCAACGAAACCCAGTTTCGGCAGCATATGCAATGCGTTGCGCAGGTCGGCTTGCGCGATGTCCAGCGGCACATAATGCCCCTTCAGCCCATAGCGTTTCAGCCAGTAGCCATGCAGGATCGGGGAACGGCTGTGGGCAATCGGTGATCCGATGACGCCTGCCAGCGGAATGCGCGGATGGTCGGTCATGTGGTGATGAAACCTCTTAGTCCCAGATAGCCCAGCAGGGGCAGCAGCGGCAGGCCCAGAACGGTGAAATAGTCGCCCTCGATGGCGGTGAACAGGCGCACGCCTTCCTCTTCCAGCTTGTAGGCGCCAACCGAATCGGCCACGTCCGGCCAGTTGCGGGCCAGATAGCTGTCGAGCCAGCCATCGGAAATGTCACGCATGGTCAGCCGCACCTCTCCCATATGCCGCCAGACTGGTTTTGCGCCCTCGTATATCACGACCGCCGACAAAAGCTGGTGGGTCTGGCCACGAAGCATCTGCAACTGTGCCCGGGCTGCATCAACATCGGCAGGTTTGCCCCAGACACGGCCAGCAAAGGCAAGAACCTGGTCGCAGCCGATCACCACCGCATCGGGGTGCCGTTCAGCGATCTTGCGCGCCTTAAGTTCAGCCAGCGTATCGGCAATGTCGCGCGGGCTGGCCGCCTCTTCCTCCAGAGCGGCTCGGATGCTACCTTCGTCGATGCGCGCGGGCAGGGCCTGCACCGCCACGCCCGCGCGCGCCAGCAACAGACTGCGGATGGGCGATGCTGAAGCGAGGACAAGGCTTGGTGTCATGGGGCGATGCTGTGGATAATCTGCTTATGTTCCTGACGGCGAAATCGGCGAGATCAGGCTGTGACCCCGTTGGTGCGGAGCGTGGGCCGATTTGTCAACCCGCCCGGGCCAGTTACCCACCTGTGCAGTGCCCGCCACACGAACACGGGATAGAATGAGGTTCCTGCGCCATGTGCACGAATGGAACCAAAGTTCTCCACAGCGCCAGGAAACGCAAGCTGTTGTTTTATATGTAATAAAAATGCACAATCGGCGGTTTTCCGCATGCATGCACAGCGTTTTCCACAGATCGTGAACTGGGGATGAATCACGGGATGAATGTCTTAATCCTGTTACCCACCGCCCCTACTGCATCATTCCTTTTCTTAGACTCTTTCTTTAAGAGAAGGGCAGCACAAGGAGACTGGCATGGGAAGCTTTCTGGCGGATGTGTATCCTTGGGTGAAATCCTTCCATGTGATGTCGGTCATCGCGTGGATGGCGGGCCTGTTCTATCTGCCGCGCCTGTTCGTGTATCACGCCGAACAGGGCGCGGCGGTTGACACGCTGTTCCGCATCATGGAAGTGCGCCTGCTGCGCGCCATCATGAACCCCGCTATGGTGGCCACCTGGGTCTTTGGCCTTGCGCTGGTGTTCACGCCAGGCATCGTGGACTGGGGCATGGTCTGGCCCTGGACCAAGGCAGCATCGGTGCTGGCAATGACCTGGTTCCACCATTGGCTTGGCCTGCGCCGCAAGGATTTTGCCGTTGGTCGCAACACGCTGAACGGCCGCCGCTACCGCATGATGAACGAGGTGCCGACCCTGCTGATGATCGTGATCGTTTTGTCGGTGATCGTGAAGTTCTGAACTGCCCGCTGTCTGGTTGACTTTTTGCGCAGCGCCGCTTAATTGCGACGGTGCAGGGCCGTCCGGCCCACCGCATTTCCCATTCATGACCGATGCAGGCCCCACCGGGGCAGCGCCAAGGATACGCTTTTCCCATGACCATTGAACGCCTGAACCTCGCCGAACTCAAAGCCAAGACGCCCGCCGACCTGCTGGCGATGGCCGAGGAATGGGAGATCGAGAACGCCCCTTCGATGCGCAAGGGTGAGATGATGTTCTCGATCTTGAAGGAACATGCCGAGGAAGGCTGGGAGATCGGCGGCGATGGCGTGCTGGAAGTGTTGCAAGACGGTTTCGGCTTCTTGCGCAGTCCGTCGGCCAACTATCTGCCGGGCCCGGATGACATCTATGTCAGCCCCGAGATTTTGCGGCAATTCTCGCTGCGCACGGGTGACACGATCGAAGGCGTTATCGCCGCGCCCCGTGAAACCGAAAAATACTTCTGCATGACCAAGGTGACGCGGATCAACTTTGATGATCCGGAAAAAGCCAAGCACAAGGTTCATTTCGACAACCTGACCCCGCTTTACCCTGACGAGCGTTTCAAGATGGAGGTTGAAGACCCCACACTGAAAGACCGCTCGGCCCGGATCATCGACTTGGTGGCGCCTATCGGCAAAGGGCAGCGCGGGCTTATCGTGGCGCCGCCGCGCACCGGCAAGACGGTGCTGTTGCAGAACATCGCGCATTCCATCGCCACCAACCACCCGGAATGTTATCTGATCGTGCTTTTGATCGACGAGCGCCCCGAGGAAGTGACCGACATGCAGCGGTCTGTGAAGGGCGAGGTGGTGTCATCGACCTTTGACGAACCAGCGACGCGGCACGTGGCCGTGGCCGAAATGGTGATCGAAAAGGCCAAGCGGCTGGTCGAGCACAAGCGTGATGTCGTGATTCTGCTGGACAGCATCACGCGTCTGGGCCGCGCCTTCAACACGGTGGTGCCGTCGTCGGGCAAGGTGCTGACCGGTGGTGTGGATGCCAATGCGTTGCAGCGGCCGAAGCGGTTCTTTGGTGCGGCGCGGAACATCGAGGAAGGCGGGTCGCTGACCATCATTGCGACGGCGCTGATTGATACCGGCAGCCGGATGGACGAGGTGATCTTTGAAGAATTCAAGGGCACCGGCAACTCGGAAATCGTGCTGGACCGCAAGGTTGCAGACAAGCGCGTGTTCCCGGCGATGGACATCCTCAAATCGGGCACGCGGAAGGAAGACCTGCTGGTTGAAAAGACCGACCTGCAGAAAACCTATGTGCTGCGCAGGATTCTGAACCCGATGGGCACCACGGATGCGATCGAGTTCCTGATCTCCAAGCTGAAACAGACCAAATCGAATGCGGAGTTCTTCGATTCGATGAACACCTGAGTGTTCTGAATCAAAGGGTTAGCCAATGGATACGATCTATGCCCTTGCCAGCGCACGCGGCAAGGCCGGGGTGGCGGTGTTGCGTGTTTCCGGCCCTCGGGCGCATCAGGCGGTAGCGGCGTTTGGTGTGAGCCTGCCCGTTGCCCGGCAAGCCGCGCTGCGGCGTCTTGTATGGGATGGGGTCGTGCTGGATGAGGCCCTGGTCCTGCTTTTCGCCAAGGGGTCCAGTTTTACCGGCGAGGACGTCGCCGAACTGCATCTGCATGGCAGCACTGCGACCGTGAATGCCGTGCTGCGGGCGCTGGCGGAACAACCCGGTTTGCGGCTGGCTGCACCCGGGGAATTCACCCGCCGCGCCCTGGAAAACGGCTGTCTCGACCTTGCGCAGGTCGAGGGGCTGGCTGACTTGATAGAGGCGGAAACCGAGGCACAACGGCGGCAGGCGCTGCATGTCTTGTCGGGCGCAGTGGGCGCGCGCGCTGAAGGGTGGCGGCGCGACCTGATCCGCGCGGCGGCGCTGATCGAAGCGACCATCGACTTTGCCGATGAAGATGTGCCGGTTGACGTAACGCCCGAAGTGTCGGGGTTGCTTGATAACTTGCTATCGGCCCTGCGCGCTGAAGTTGAGGGCACGCGTATGGCTGAGCGGATCAGGGATGGCTTTGAAGTGGCCATCGTTGGCGCCCCGAATGCCGGAAAATCCACCCTGCTGAACGCGCTTGCCGGCCGCGAGGCGGCCATCACGTCAGAGGTTGCGGGCACGACGCGCGATGTGATCGAAGTGCGCATGGAGTTGGCCGGACTGGCCGTCACGCTGCTTGATACCGCCGGTCTGCGAGAAACAGGCGATCTGGTGGAAGGTCTGGGCATCCGCCGCGCGATTGAAAGGGCACAGGCGGCAGATTTGCGGGTATTCCTGCTGGATGGTGATGCGCCCGCCATGCCCGTGCAGCCTGGGGATATTGTAGTGCAGGGCAAGGCGGATTTGCACATCGCGACGGGGCTGGCTGTTTCGGGGAAGACCGGGGCGGGAGTGGCAGATCTGGTGGCCGCCATCGCCCACACCTTGCAACAGCGCAGCGCCTCAGCCGGCATTTTCACGCGCGAACGGCACCGGCTGGCTATCATAGCCGCAATCGGGGCTATGGAATCGGCGCAGGCTGAGGTAATCACAGGGGCGATGCGGGCCGAGCTTGCCGCCGAGGCGCTGCACCGGGCAATCCGGGCGCTGGACGCGCTGGTGGGTCGTGTGGATGTCGAGATGCTGCTGGGCGAAATCTTCGCCAGTTTCTGCATCGGAAAATGAGGATGTTTCACGTGAAACATTATGATGTGATTGTGATTGGTGGTGGCCATGCCGGGGCAGAGGCTGCCGCAGCGGCCGCACGTCTGGGCGCCCGGACCGCCCTGGCAACATTGTCGCGCGACAACCTGGGTGTCATGTCTTGCAACCCCGCCATCGGTGGCCTGGGCAAGGGCCATCTGGTGCGCGAGATTGACGCGCTGGATGGCGTGATGGGCCGTGTGGCTGATCAGGCCGGTATCCAGTTTCGGCTTCTGAACCGCAAGAAGGGCCCCGCTGTGCAGGGCCCGCGCACACAAGCCGACCGTAGCCTTTACCGAAAGGCGATGCAGGCCATATTGGCCGCGCAGCCCGGACTGGATATTCTGGAAGGCGAGGTGGTTGACCTTTTGCTGCAAGGTACGGCCCTGACTGGCGTTGAGCTGGCCGACGGAACGCAGATCGCGGCGCATGCGGTGGTGCTGACCTCGGGCACCTTCCTGAATGGCCTGATCCATATCGGGGACAAGCGGCACCCGGGGGGCCGCATGGGGGCTGCCCCGTCGCTGCGGCTTGCGGCCCGGCTTGCAGACCTTGGCCTTGCGCGGGGGCGGTTGAAAACGGGCACCCCGCCGCGGCTGGATGGCCGCACGATCAACTGGTCTGGACTTGAGATGCAGCCCGGCGATGACGAGCCGGTAATGTTCTCCTTCCTCAATCATGCGCCGTCGGCCCGGCAGATCACCTGTGGGATTACCTATACCAACTCGCTGACCCATGACATCGTGCGCGAGAATCTTGGCCGTTCTGCCATGTATGGTGGGCATATCGAAGGCGTTGGCCCGCGCTATTGCCCTTCGATTGAAGACAAGATCGTGCGCTTTGCCGACAAGACCCAGCATCAGGTGTTTCTGGAACCAGAAGGGCTTGAGGATCACACGGTTTACCCCAACGGCATCTCCACTTCGTTGCCCGCCGAGGTGCAAGAGGTCTATGTGCGGAGCATCAGGGGGCTGGAGAATGTGTCGATCCTGCAACCAGGCTACGCGATTGAGTATGATTATTTCGACCCCCGAGAGCTGCGTCCGACGCTGGAGCTGAAATCGCGCCCCGGCCTGTATCTGGCCGGTCAGATCAACGGCACCACCGGCTATGAGGAAGCAGCGGCGCAGGGCATGGTGGCCGGACTTAACGCAGCTCTGGTCGCGCTTGGCCGCGAGCCTGCTCTGTTCAGCCGGGCCGACAGTTATATCGGGGTGATGATTGACGACCTTGTCTCGCGCGGCGTCACCGAACCTTACCGCATGTTCACCTCGCGTGCCGAGTTCCGCTTGACGCTTAGGGCGGACAATGCCGATCAGCGGCTGACGCCTTTTGGCATCGCCTTGGGCTGTGTCAGTGAAGCCCGCGGCACAGCCTTTGCGGCCAAAGCCGAGCAATTGGCGCGAGCAAGGCACGCATTGGACGCCGTCTCGCTCACACCGCATCAGATCAATGATCTTGGGGTCAAGGTCAGTCAGGACGGCATACGCAAATCGGCCTTTGCCTTGTTGTCCTTTCCGGAAGTATCGCCGGAGATGATCGAGCAGCTTGTTCCCGAATTTGCAGCAATGCCACGTGCAATTCGGCAACAGACGGCTGCAGACGCACTTTACGCGCAGTATGTCGATCGTCAGCAGCAGGATGCCGACGACCTCAAACGCGATGAGGCGCTGCAAATCCCGGCCGGCTTCGACTATGCCGCTCTTGCCGGCTTGTCGCATGAGTTGAAGTTGAAACTGGCGCGTGTGCAGCCGGGCAGTATTGCACAGGCCAGCCGGATAGAGGGCATTACCCCCGCCGCCTTGACGTTGATCTTGGCGCGGCTTCGCCGGGACCATCGGGCAAAGGTGGCCGGATGACGCTGCACAATGATCCACTCGCGGCCTTGGGTGTTTCACGTGAAACAATCCAGCGGCTTGAGGCCCTGGTCGCCTTGATGGGCAAGTGGAATCCGGCGATCAATCTTGTATCGAAGTCAACGCTCGCCGATGCATGGAGCCGCCATATCCTTGATTCTGCGCAGATCTACCGGCTTGCACCGCCCGGGCCGCTGCACTGGGCCGATCTGGGCAGTGGAGGCGGTTTTCCCGGGTTGGTTGTTGCCGTGCTTGGGGCGGAATTGCAGCCCGGCAGCCGCTTCACTCTGGTGGATTCCGATCAGCGCAAGGCCACGTTCCTGCGGCAGTCCTGCCAGACGCTGGGGCTCAAAGCGCAGGTGCTGGCCGAACGAATCGACGCAATTGCACCGCTGAATGCCGATGTCCTGTCGGCGCGGGCCCTCGCGCCGTTGACGCTTCTTTGCGGGTTTGCGCAACGTCATCTGTCGGCCCGGGGCACGGCACTGTTCATGAAGGGTGCCAGCCACGCCAGCGAACTGGCCGAAGCGCGCGGGCAATGGGCCTTCGAGGTTGATATCCACCCCAGCGTCACCGAAGCCGGTGCCGTGATCCTGCAACTGAAAGGCCTGCCGCATGGTTGATCCGACGCGACCCAAGCCGCCGCGCATCATTGCCATCGCCAACCAGAAGGGCGGGGTTGGCAAGACCACGACGGCCATCAACCTGGCCGCCGGGCTGGCCGAACTGGGGGCCAAGGTGCTGCTGGTGGATCTGGACCCGCAGGGCAACGCGTCGACCGGGCTGGGGGTAGAGACGGCACAGCGGCGCTTTACCACCTATGACCTGTTGCTTGACGAGGCTCCGCTGGCCGATGTGATCCTGTCCACCAAGTTCCCGGGCCTGATGATCTGCCCGGCCAATGCCGATCTTTCTTCGGCAGACATGGAGCTGGTGGCCAATGAAAAGCGCAGCTTTCTGTTGCATGACGCGCTGCGGCAGCCCGCGATTGACGATTTTCTGTTTGATTACATCCTGATCGACTGCCCGCCCTCGCTCAGCCTGCTGACGGTCAATGCCATGGTGGCGTGCCATTCGGTCCTGGTGCCGCTGCAAAGCGAGTTTTTCGCGCTGGAGGGCCTGTCGCAATTGATGCTGACGATCCGCGAAGTGCGACAGACGGCGAACGCGGGGCTGCGGATCGAGGGCGTGCTGCTGACGATGTATGACAAGCGCAACAACTTGTCGCAGATGGTGGAAAATGACGCCAGGCAGACCTTGGGCGATCTGGTTTTCTCCACCATCGTGCCGCGCAATGTGCGGGTCAGCGAGGCGCCGTCCTATGCGCTGCCGGTGCTCAGTTACGATAGCACCTCGAAGGGCAGCGAGGCGTATCGCGCTTTGGCAGCCGAGATTGCCGCCCGGCATGGGATGGCCTTGCAGCAACGGGAGAAGGCATCGTGAACGACAAGAAACTGGAACGCCGCGGCCTGGGGCGCGGGCTTTCGGCGCTGATGGCTGACATCAACGTCGATGTCGAAAGCCCTGCCACACCGCGCCGCGCCGACATGCTGGTGCCGGTTGAAAAGCTGATCCCCAATCCCAACCAGCCTCGCCGCGATTTCGGCCCCGAGGCACTGGAAGATCTGGCGAACTCCATCCGCCAGAAGGGCGTGATCCAGCCGCTGATCGTGCGCGCCATTGCGGGAACTGACCAGTTCGAGATTGTCGCAGGCGAACGCCGCTGGCGCGCAGCGCAACTGGCGCAGTTGCACGAATTGCCCGTGCTGGTGCGTGAATTTGACGATACCGAGGTGCTGGAAGTCGCCATCATCGAAAACATCCAGCGCGCTGATCTGAACGCGATCGAAGAGGCGATGGGATTTCGTCAGCTGATGGACCGTTTCGGCCATACGCAGGAAAAGCTTGCCGAAGCCCTGTCGAAAAGCCGCAGCCACATTGCCAACTTGCTGCGCCTGCTGCAATTGCCCGATGATGTGCAGGCCTGGCTGCGCGAGGGCAAGCTGAGCGCCGGCCATGCCCGCGCGCTGATCACCACGGCCAACCCGTCAGAACTGGCAAGAACCGTCATCGCGCGTGGCCTTTCAGTGCGCGAGACGGAGGCTCTGGCGAAAACGCCCACCAGCAAGTCCAGCCCCGGCAGCGGCCCGCGTGGCCGTCGGGTGGAAAAAGACGCCGACACCCGCGCGCTGGAAGCTGACCTGTCGGCCAATCTGCGCATGGCGGTCAGCATCGATCATGAGCCGGGAGGCGAGACTGGCTTGCTGACGATCCGCTACAACACGCTGGAAGATCTTGATAATCTTTGCCGCGTGCTGTCGGTCATGCCGAGGGACGGGTCCATATGAACAATGCGGCGCAGGCCAGCACCACCGCCTGAATCGACAGGATCAGTGGGCGCACCCCCAGCACGATTGAAAGCACCAGCACCACGGCCATCGAGGCCGTGGCCAGCCGTTTCGCCCGCAGGCTGATCGCACCAGACGCCTGCCAATCGCGGATCGGCGGCCCCAGCACCGGATGCGTCGTCAGCCACAGGTGCATCCGTTCGGAAGACCGGGCAAAGCAGAATGCCGCCAGCAGCAGGAAGGGCACCGTTGGCAGCAACGGCAGAAAGATGCCCACCAGCCCCAGCGCCAGCGCGGCAAAGCCGCAGAAAGCCCAGAACAGCCGCATCAGACGCTCCGCCGGACTGTTGCGCACCTTGTGCCCGGTGCCCGCGCCATGCTCAATCTCCAGCCAGTTCGGTGATGACGGCATTCAGCACCATGCGGCCTTGCGCCGTGGCCCACAGGCGCGAATCATCGCGCGCGATCATGCCAATTTCAACCAACTCATTGATTTTGCTGGAATTCAACTGGCCACCCATCGCCTGATACCGTGTCAGATCCAGCCCTTCGCGCAGCCGCAGCGCCATCATCAGGTATTCGAACGCGCGGTCGCGCGCATCCAGCGCCACACGCGGCACCTCGCCATGCCCGCCGCGTTCCACCCGCTGCAACCAGTCGCCCGGCGCTTTCGGTGCCTCGGTGGCAAGTTTCACCCCACCGAGCGTCAGCCGTCCATGCGCCCCGGGGCCGATCCCCGCATAGTCGCCCGCCCGCCAATAGATCAGGTTGTGCCGTGACTCGGAACCCGGCCGCGCATGGTTTGACACTTCATAGGCGGGCAGGCCAGCCGCCTCGCAAATCTCTTGCGTCACCGCATACATGTCGGCCGAAAGCTCCTCCGCTGGCAGACCCCGCAGCCGCCCGCGCGCAAAACGGTCGCCAAAGGCGGTGCCATCCTCGATGGTCAGCTGATATAGCGACAGGTGGTCGGCCGCCATCGCCAGCGCCTCGCGCAATTCGTGCCGCCAGTCGTCCAGGCCCTGATCCTGCCGGGCATAGATCAGGTCAAAGCTGATCCGGTCAAACAGTCCGCGCGCCACATCAAACGCCGCTCGCGCCTCGGCCACCGAATGCAGCCGTCCCAACCGGTGCAGGTCGGCATCGTTCAGCGCCTGAATGCCCATGGAGATGCGGTTCACCCCCGCGTCGCGGTAGCCGGCAAAACGCCCGGCCTCCACCGATCCGGGGTTGGCCTCCAGCGTGATCTCGCAATCATTGGCGGCAGGCCAGGTGGCGCGCACCCGCTCCAGTATCGCGGCCACCAGTTCAGGCTCCATCAGCGAAGGCGTGCCTCCGCCGAAAAATACCGAGTTCAGCACCCGTCCCTGTGTTTCGGCGCCAATCCTGTCGATCTCGGCCAGATAGGCCCGCTGCCAGCGCCCTTGGTCAATCGACGCCGCGACATGGCTGTTGAAATCGCAATAGGGGCATTTCGACTGGCAGAACGGCCAGTGCAGATACAGCCCGAAGCCCCCGTTGCGCCAATCGTCCATCATCGCCTCCGAAAGGCATCAGCCCTTGAAGGCCGTCACCTCGATCTCTACCAGCATCTCGGGCCGGATCAGACCCGCGATCACCATCGTCGCCGCCGGGCGAAACTCGCCCAGGGCCGCCCCCAGAACGGGGATCAGCGCATCAACCAGCGCCGCATCGGTGACGGTGTATTGCACCCGCACAATATCCGCCATGGCGAAACCGGCCTCGTCCAGCACCCGCGCGATGGTGGCAAAGCAGTTCTGCGCTTGCGCGGCCACGCCCTCAGGCATCACCATCGTCGCATAATCATAGCCGGTCACGCCTGACACGAAACACCAGCCTCCCTTCACCACGGCGCGGGAATAGCCCATCGTCGCCTCGAACGGCGACCCGGTGGAAATACGCTTCATGTGAAACACCCCTGCACCAGTTTGCGGAACGCATCGGCCCGGTGGCTGATCTGGTTTTTCTGCCAGCGGTCCATTTCGCCGAAGGTCACGTCGAATCCGTCGGGCTGAAAGATCGGGTCATAGCCATGCCCCTGATCGCCTCGCATCGGCCAAACGACCTGCCCGGGCATCACGCCCTCGAACACCTCGTCATGCCCATCGGGCCAGGCCAGCACCAGCGTGCAGCGAAACTGCGCCAGCCGGGGCAGGGGGGCGTCTTGCGATTCGAGCAAGGCCCAGGTCTTGTGCATCGCCATCACGAAATCCCGGCCCTGCGGGGTTTCGGCCCAGTCGGCGGTATAAACGCCCGGCGCACCATCCAGCGCGTCAATCGATATGCCCGAATCATCCGCAAGCGCGGGCAGGCCGGTGGCCTTTGCCGCCGCATGCGCCTTGATCCGGGCATTGCCCACAAATGTGCTTTCGGTTTCCACCGGCTCTGGCAGGCCCATTTCGCCTGCCGCAGTCACCGCAATTCCGAAAGTCTCCAGCAGTTTGGCGATCTCTTCCAGCTTGCCCCGGTTGTGGGTCGCCACCAGCAGCCGGTCGCTGTCAAAGCGCCTCACCCCAGGGCTGCCTTCTGTGCGGCCACCAGCGCTGCAGCGCCCGCTTCGGCATAATCCAGCAGCGCGTTCATCTCATCGCGTGAGAATGTGGCACCCTCTGCCGACATCTGCACTTCGATCAGCCGGCCCTTGCCGGTCAGAATGAAGTTGCCATCCGTGCCCGCCGCCGAATCCTCGGCATAATCCAGGTCCAGCACGGTCTGCCCGGCATAGATGCCGCAGGATACCGCCGCCACATGGTCGATCATCGGGTCAGACACGATGGCCCCGGTTTTCAAGAGCTTGTTCATCGCCAGCCGCAGCGCCACCCAGCCCCCGGTGATCGAGGCGCAGCGTGTGCCGCCATCCGCCTGCAACACATCGCAGTCGATGACGATCTGACGTTCGCCCAAAGCCGAACGGTCCACCCCCGCACGCAAGGCGCGACCGATAAGCCGTTGAATTTCTTGTGTTCTTCCCGACTGTTTGCCCGCAGCCGCCTCACGCCGGTTGCGGCTGTTGGTGGCGCGGGGCAGCATGCCATATTCCGCCGTCACCCAGCCAAGGCCGGTGTTTTTCAGAAACGGCGGTGCCTTGTCCTCGATGGTGGCGGAACACAGCACATGCGTTTCACCCATCTTGATCAGGCAAGAGCCTTCGGCATGTTTCATCACACCCGTTTCAATCGAAACCAGACGCATTTCATTCAGTTCACGGCCAGAGGGGCGCATCGGACGTTCCTTTTTCTGCATGCCGCCAGATACCCATCCCGCACCCCGCGATGCAACCCTTGTTGCGCCCAAGCGCCATTGACGAAGCCGCCAGCGCGCCGATACTCTCGGCAACCTGCGGAAAGCATGCCCGATGAACGACAGCCCGAAACTCCTGTCCGAAATGAATGACCGCTCGCGCGAGGTGTTCCGCCGCGTGGTCGAAGGCTATCTGGCATCCGGCGATCCGGTGGGTTCCCGCACCTTGACCCGCAGCCTCAGCGAAAAGGTCAGCGCCGCCACCGTGCGCAACGTGATGCAGGATCTGGAGTTTCTGGGCCTGCTTGACAGCCCGCACATCTCGGCGGGCCGGGTGCCCACGCAACTGGGCCTGCGGCTGTTCGTGGATGGCTTGCTGGAGGTCGGCACCGTCGCCGATGCGGACCGCGAGATGATGGATGCGACGCTGGGCACGAACGAACCCGATGTGGCCACGCTGCTGGACCGCGTGGGTTCCGCGCTGTCGGGCATCACCCGCGGCGCCAGTCTGGTGCTGACACCGAAACACGAGGCGCCGATCCGCCATATCGAATTTGTGAGCCTTGGGGCCGAACGCGCGCTGGTGGTGCTGGTCTTTGCCGATGGCCATGTGGAAAACCGCGTGTTCACCCCGCCGCCGGGGCAAACCCCGTCATCCATGCGCGAGGCGGCGAATTTCCTGAACGCGCTGGCCGAGGGCAAGACCCTGTCGGAACTGCGCCAGACCATCGGCCATGACATCGCCGCGCGCCGCCAGCAGATCGACAGCCTGGCGCGTGATCTGGTGGAAAGCGGCCTTGCGCTGTGGGAAAACGCCGGCGAACAATCCGAACGGCTGATCGTGCGCGGCCAGTCGCATCTGATCGACGGTCGGCCCGAAGTGCAGGATGTAGAGCGTATCCGCACCCTGTTTGACGATCTTGAACGCAAGCGCGACATCGCGCGTTTTCTGGAACTGACCGAAACCGGCGAGGGCGTGCGCATTTTTATCGGGTCGGAGAACAAGTTGTTCTCACTTTCGGGTTCCTCTCTGGTGGTCTCTCCCTATATGAACGCGGATCGAAAGATCATCGGTGCCGTGGGTGTCATTGGTCCGACGCGGCTGAACTATGGCCGCATCGTGCCGATCGTCGATTACACGGCGCAGCTTGTCGGGCGGATACTTTCCGAACGCGGCAAGGGATGACGGGATGACGAAACGAAGGAAAGACGACATGGCCCAGGATCAGGCAACACCGGGGGATCTCGGGATCGAAGAGATCGAGGATTTCATCGCGGACGACGAACTGGCCGCCCTGCGCGCCGAGCGCGACGAATTGCGCGACCGTTTCATGCGCACGCTGGCCGATGCGGAAAACAGCCGCAAACGGGCCGAACGTGACCGGCGCGAGGCCGAACAATATGGCGGATCGAAACTCGCCCGCGACATGCTGCCGGTCTATGACAACCTGACCCGTGCCCTGGCCGTGGCGACGGACGAGCAGCGCGCCCAAGCCTCGGCCATGTTCGAGGGGGTGGAACTGACGCTGCGCGAATTGCGCAATGTGCTGACCAAGCACGGCGTGACCACCATCGCGCCGCAGATCGGCGACACCTTTGATCCGCAGCAGCATCAGGCGATGTTCGAGGCCCCGGTGGCTGGCACCAAGGCGGGCCAGATCATCCAGGTGATGACCGAGGGGTTCCTTTTGCACGACCGCCTGCTGCGCCCCGCGCAGGTGGGTGTGTCGTCGAATACGCAAGGCTGAGTTTGGGTTGAACACGCCGGGGCGGGGGCTGTCTGCCCCCGCCCCGGACCCCACCCCCGAGGATATTTCCGGGCAGAAAATGAAGAAAGAAAGTGGTTCAGGCCTGGCTCAGGCCCCGCTCAGGCCCTTGAGCTCGTAGACCAGTTTCAGCGCCTCGATCGGTGTCAGGTCATCGGGCAGCACGTGTTTGAGCCGCTCTTCCACCGCTGATTCGCGGATCACGGGTCTGGGCGCGGGCGGCGGCGCGGCGCGGAACAGGGGCAGATCGTCGATCAGCGCCTTTTGCCGTGCGCCGCCCTGGCGCTCGCCTGATTCCAGTGCCTCCAGCACCGTCTTGGCACGCTCGATCACCGCAGCGGGCAGGCCCGCCAGCCGCGCCACCTGCACGCCATAGCTGCGGTCAGCCGCGCCTTTTTTCACCTCATGCAGGAAGATCACCTCGCCGTCCCACTCCCTGACGGTGACGGTGGCGTTTTCCACCCCGGGCAGCTTGCCCGCCAGCGCGGTCATCTCGTGGTAATGTGTGGCGAACAGCGCCCGGCAGCGGTTCACGTCATGCAGATGTTCCAGCGTGGCCCAGGCGATGGAAAGCCCGTCATAAGTGGCCGTGCCGCGCCCGATTTCATCAAGGATCACCAATGCCCGGTCGTCGGCCTGATTGAGGATCGCCGCCGTTTCCACCATTTCCACCATGAAGGTGGAACGCCCGCGCGCCAGATCATCCGAGGCCCCCACCCGGCTGAACAGCTGGCTGACCAGGCCGATATGGGCCGAGGTCGCGGGCACATATGACCCGGCCTGTGCCAGCAGGGCGATCAGCGCGTTCTGCCGCAGGAAGGTGGATTTGCCCGCCATGTTCGGCCCGGTCAGCAGCCAGATTGCGGGTGTGTCGGCCCCGGTCAGCGCGCAGTCATTGGCGACAAAGGGCGTGCCGGTGCGGCGCAGCGCGCGTTCCACCACCGGATGCCGCCCGCCCGTCACATGAAACGCGCGGCTGAGGTCGATGCGGGGTTCGGCCCAATCCTCGGATGCCGCCAGATCGGCCAGTGCCGCGCAAAGATCAATCTCGGCCAACCCCCGCGCCGCGGCCCCCACCGGCCCCGCCTGATCCAGCACCGCCCGCCGCAGCGCCACGAAATGGCGCTTTTCGATTTCCAGCGCGTGATTGCCCGCGTTGAGGATGCGGGTTTCCAGTTCCGAAAGCCGCAGGGTGGTGAAGCGCACCTGCCCGGCGGTGGTCTGGCGATGGATGAAGGTTTCCGACAGTGGCGGGGCCTTCATGCGTTCGGCATGGGTGGCGGTGGTTTCAATGAAATAGCCCAGCACGTTGTTGTGCTTGATCTTCAGGCTTTGGATACCGGTCTGGGTGATGAAATCGGCCTGCATGCCGGCAATCACCGCGCGGCCCTCGTCGCGCAGGCGGCGTGTCTCATCCAGTTCTGCATCGAATCCCGGGGCGATGAAGCCGCCGTCGCGCGCCAGCAGCGGGGGTTCGGCCACCAGCGCGCGGTCCAGAAGCCCGGTCAGCGCGTCATGGCCGGTCAGGGCGGCCCCTGCATCCGCCAGCACCGGCGGGGCATCACCGGGCATCAGGGCCGCGATGGCCCCCGCCTGCGTCAGCCCCGTGCGGATCGCCGCCATGTCGCGCGGCCCTGCCCTGTCAAGCGCAAGGCGTGACAGCGCGCGGTCCATGTCGGGCACCCGGCGCAGCGCCTCGCGCAGGTCGGTGCGCAGGCTGCCCTGTTCCAGCACAAACCGCAGCGCCTCCAGCCGTGCCCGGATCAGCGCAAGGTCGCAGGACGGGCTGGACAGCCGCCGTTCCAGCAGACGCGCGCCGGGGGCTGTCACCGTGCGGTCCACCGCCGCCAGCAAAGACCCCTCGCGTCCGCCTGACAGCCCTTGCGTGATCTCCAGATTGCGGCGGGTTGCGGCGTCGATCTGCATCGCCCCGCCAACCGCTTCCCGCACCGGGGGGCGCAGCAGGGGCAGTTTGCCGCGCTGCGTCAGGTCCAGATAGTCAATCAGCGCCCCCATGGCCGCCACCTCGGCCCGGGTAAAAGTGCCCAGCCCTTCGAGCGTGGCCAGATGGAACAGCGCGCACAGCCGCTTTTCTGCGCCCGTGCTGTCGAAGCTGGCCCGCGCCAGTGTGGTCAGCGCGGCCCCCGCCTCCTCCACCAGCGCGGCAAGGCCCGATCCTTCGGCCAGCAGCACCTCACGCGGGGCCAGACGCGCCAGTTCGGGGGGCAGGCGCACCACGGGGCAGGGCATCACCCGCAACTCGCCGGTGGAAATGTCGCACCAGGCCAGCGCGCCTTCGTCCCGCACCTCGGCAAAGGCGGCCAGATAATTGTGCCGCCGCGCCTCCAGCAGCGAATCCTCGGTCAGCGTGCCGGGTGTCACCAGCCGCACCACCGCCCGCTGCACCACCGATTTCGACCCGCGCTTTTTCGCCTCGGCCGGGTCTTCCATCTGCTCGGCGATGGCCACGCGAAACCCCTTGCGGATCAGCGCCAGCAGATAGCCTTCGGCGGCATGCACCGGCACGCCGCACATGGCAATCGGCTCGCCCAGATGGGTGCCGCGTTTGGTCAGCGCAATATCCAGCGCTTCGGCGGCCAGCCGGGCATCGTCAAAGAACATCTCATAGAAATCGCCCATCCGGTAGAACAGGATGGCGCCCTGGTTCTGCGCCTTGATCTCCAGATATTGCGCCATCATCGGCGTGACGGTTTCGTCGCTCACCTGTGTCTCCTGACTGATCGGGCGACCCTACAAAACCGCATCCGGGGGGAAAAGCGGCAAATGCCCGGGGCGCAAATCCGTTGTGGCAAGCCCGGCAGGGCGGTATGACAACGAACCGCTGGGAGGGAGCCTGCCATGACCAAGACCAAGATCACCCCGGAAGAGGCGTTGGCCTATCATCTGGAACCGAAACCGGGGAAGTATGAGGTCGTGGCCACCACCCCCATGGCCACCCAGCGCGACCTGAGCCTTGCCTATTCCCCCGGCGTCGCCGTGCCGGTGCAGGCCATCGCCGACAACCCGGAAACCGCCTATGACTATACCGTCAAGGGCAACATGGTGGCCGTGATTTCCAACGGCACGGCCATTCTGGGCATGGGCAATCTGGGGGCGCTGGCCTCCAAGCCGGTGATGGAGGGCAAGGCCGTGCTCTTCAAACGCTTTGCCGACGTGAACGCCATCGACATAGAGCTTGATACCGAAGACGCGGAAGAGATCATCAAGGCCGTGTCGCTGATGGGCCCCACCTTCGGCGGCATCAACCTTGAGGATATCAAGGCCCCCGAATGTTTCATCATCGAACAGCGGCTGAAGGAAATCATGGACATCCCGGTGTTCCACGATGACCAGCACGGCACGGCGGTGATCTGTGCGGCCGGGCTGATCAACGCGCTGGAACTCAGCGGCAAGAAGATCGGCGATGTGCGTATCGTGCTGAACGGCGCGGGGGCGGCGGGCATTGCCTGTCTGGAACTGCTGAAATCCATGGGTGCGAAACATGACAATTGCATCATGTGCGACACGAAGGGCGTGATCTATCAGGGCCGCACCGAGGGCATGAACCAGTGGAAATCGGCCCATGCCGCCAACACCCCCCTGCGCACGCTGGACGAGGCGATGCGGGGGGCCGATGTGTTTCTGGGCGTGTCGGCCAAGGGCGCGGTCACGCCCGAAATGGTCTCGAACATGGCGGAAAACCCTGTCATCTTTGCCATGGCCAACCCCGACCCCGAAATCACCCCTGAAGAGGCGCATGCCGTGCGCCCCGATGCCATCGTGGCCACCGGGCGCAGCGATTACCCCAATCAGGTGAACAACGTTCTGGGCTTTCCCTATCTGTTCCGTGGTGCGCTGGATATCCATGCCCGCGCCATCAACGACGAGATGAAGATCGCCTGCGCCAAGGCTCTGGCCGCCCTTGCGCGCGAGGATGTGCCGGATGAGGTGGCAATGGCCTATGGCCGCAAGCTCAGCTTCGGGCGCGATTACATCATCCCCACGCCGTTTGACCCGCGGCTGATCTACATCATCCCGCCCGCTGTGGCCAAGGCGGGCATGGATACCGGCGTGGCCCGCCGCCCGATCATCGACATGCCCGGCTATGTGCAGGCGCTGAAATCGCGGATGGACCCGACGGCATCCATCCTGCAAGGCATCCATGCCCGCGCCAAACAGGCGCAGGCCCGCATGATCTTTGCCGAGGGTGACGATCCCCGCGTGTTGCGCGCCGCCGTGGCCTGGCAGCGCGCCGGTCTAGGCAAGGCGCTGGTCGTGGGCCGCGAATCCGATGTGCGCGAAAAGCTGGAAACCGCGGGCTTGGCCGATGCCTTCCGCGAGCTGGAGGTGGTGAATGCCGCCAACTCCCGCCATCTGGAGACGTATAAGGAATTTCTCTACACCCGCCTGCAACGCGATGGTTTTGACCGGATCGACGTTCACCGTCTGGCCGCGCGTGACCGCCACGTGTTCGGCGCGCTGATGCTGCAACATGGCCATGGTGACGGGCTGATCACCGGTGCCACCCGCAAGTCGGCGCATGTGCTGCAACTGATCAACCATGTGTTCGATGCCCGCGCGACGGATGGGGCCGTGGGTGTGACGGCGCTTTTGCACAAGGGCCGAATCGTGCTGATCGCCGATACACTGGTGCATGAATGGCCCGATTCCGAAGATCTGGCCACCATTGCCACAAAGGCCGCCGCAGTGGCCCGCAATCTGGGGCTGGAGCCGCGCGTGGCTTTCGTCAGCTTTTCCACCTTCGGCTATCCGGTGTCGGAACGCGCGACAAAGATGCATCAGGCCCCCAAGGTGCTGGACGCCCGCAAGGTCGACTTCGAGTATGAGGGCGAAATGACGGTGGATGTGGCGCTGAACCCGGCAGCCATGGCGCATTACCCGTTCTGCCGCCTGACCGGCCCCGCCAATATCCTTGTGGTGCCCGCCCGGCACTCGGCCTCGATCTCGGTCAAACTGATGCAGGAAATGGCCGGGGCCACGGTTATCGGCCCGATCCTGACCGGGGTGAAAAAGCCGATCCAGATCTGTTCCACCAATGCCACGGTGAATGACATCCTGAACATGGCCGTGATGACGGCCTGCAAGGTGGGGTGAGGCGGACAAGAAAACGGTCCGGGGGACCATTTTCCGCCGAACGCCCGATCCGCAAGGATCGGGCCGGGATGACAAAGGCACCCACCCGACGCAACGGAGACATGCAATGACCCTCTACAACCTCGGCTCCATCAACATCGACCATGTCTACCGCGTGCCCCACCTGCCCGCGCCCGGCGAAACGCTGGAGGCCGCATCCTACACCATGGGCCTTGGCGGCAAGGGCGCGAACCAGTCGGTCGCCGCCGCCCGCGCAGGCGCTCGCATCCTGCATATCGGCGCGGTGGGCAATGAAGGGCGCTGGGCGCGCGAGGCCATGGCAGGTTACGGCGTGGATGTGACCCATGTGGCCGAGGGGGCAGAGCCTACCGGTCATGCCATCATCAATGTCGATGCCGGGGCCGAAAACTCCATCGTGCTTTACCCCGGCGCCAACCGCAGCCTGACAGAGGCCACCGTGGCCACAGCCCTCGGCACCGCAGGGCCGCGCGACACGCTGCTGCTGCAAAACGAAACCTCGATGCAGGCCGGGGCCGCGCAACTGGCCGCCGCCCGTGGCCTGCGCGTCATCTATTCCGCCGCCCCCTTTGATCTGGCCGCCGTGCGGGCGGTGCTGCCCCATACCAGCCTGCTGGTGATGAACGAGGGCGAGGCCGCCCAACTGCGCGCAGGCCTTGGCGCGCTGCCCGACGTGCCGATGATCGTGACCAAGGGCGCCGACGGTGCCGAATGGCTGACCCCGGGTGCCACCACGCTGACCATGCCCGCCTTCCGCGTCACCCCGCTGGATACCACCGGCGCGGGCGATTGCTTCATCGGCACGCTGGCCGCCGCACTGGACGCGGGTCTTGCCCCCGATCAGGCCATGCGCCGCGCCGCCGCCGCGTCGGCCATTCAGGTCACCCGCGCAGGGGCCGCCCAGGCCATGCCGACTGCGGCCGAGGTTGATGCCTTTCTGGCCGCCCGCTAGCTGGCAAAGGCTGCGGCGCTGCCCCACAACTGCTTTACCCGCTGATCCCGCCCACAGGATTCGCGGTAGAATTTATAGGCATTGGCCTGCGATTTCGGCCCGGCCCGGGTGATGATGATATTGCTGCCCTTGGCGTAATCCTGATGGTAATCTTCGGCCAGCCAGAACTTGCCCGCAGGCTCCACCGGCGTCACGATGGTCTGGCCCAAAGCCGCCTGCGCCGCTGCCTTGGCCTTTTCCGCTGCTGCCGTCTGGGCGGGTGTGGCGAAAATCGCCGTGCGGTAACTGTCGCCCCGGTCACAGAACTGCCCGCCCGCATCGGTCGGATCGACAGACCGGAAGAACAGATCAAGGATCTGCGCATAGCTGATCTTGCTGTTGTCGAACGTCACCTCGACGGCCTCGTAATGCCCGGTGCCGCCGCGCGTCACCTGTTTGTAGGTCGGGTTTTCCGTGGTCCCGCCGGTATAGCCCGATACCACATCCAGCACCCCCGGCACCTTTTCAAAATCCGCCTCGATGCACCAGAAACAGCCCCCCGCCAGCAGCGCCTTTTCCGTCGCCGCCTGTGCCGCCCCGCCAAAGGCCATCACCGCCGCCATCACCGCAAATTTCATCATGCCAAATCCTCCTGTTGGCGGAACGATGGGCGCACCCCGCCCCGCCGTCCACTCACCGCCCCGTGATCTCACGCACCAGTGATCGGCCCCCCTTGGCGCGGCCCGCCGCCCCGTCTAGCCTGCCCCGAAAGCGGAGCATGCGATGACCGACCACATATCCACCCATCAGGCCGAAGAAGACACCCGCAACGAGGCGATCCGGATCTATGTCAACGGCCGCATCCTGCCAAAGGCGCAGGCCGTGGTCAGCGTCTATGACGCGGGCTTCATGCTGGGCGATGGCGTGTGGGAGGGTATCCGGCTTTATGATGGCCGCTGGGCCTTCATCGATGAACATATCGAACGGCTGTTCGAGGCGGCCAAGGCGATTGACCTCGATATCGCCATGACGCCCGATCAGGTCATTCAGGCGGTGCTGGATACCCAGGCCGCCAATGGCATGACCACCGATGCCCATGCCCGGCTGATGGTGACGCGCGGCGTGAAATCACGCCCCTTCCAGCACCCGAAACTGGCGCGGCAAGGCCCCACCGTGGCGATCATCATGGAACATTCCAGACCCAAACTCCCCCGCCCGATCCGTCTGGCCACCGTGCCCCACCTGCGCGGCCTGCCGATGACCCAGGATCCCAAGCTGAACAGCCATTCCAAGCTGAACTGCATCCTCGCCTGCATCGCCGCCGAAAAGGCTGGCGCGGATGAGGCGCTGATGCTGGACTTGCATGGTTTCGTGAACACCACCAACGCCTGCAACTTCTTCATCGTGAAAAAAGGCGCGGTCTGGACCAGCACCGGCGACTATTGCATGAACGGCATCACCCGCGCCAAGGTCATCGCGCTGTGCCGCGCCAACGGCATCCCGGTGTATGAGCGGAACTTCTCTCTCGTCGATACCTACAGTGCGGACGAGGCGTTTCTGACAGGCACCTTCGGTGCGCAAACTCCGGTGGGCGTGATTGACGGGCGGCAGATCGGCACGGGTGACATGGGGCCGATGACGCAGCACCTGCGTGATCTTTACAAGAAACTGGTGGCGGCATGACGCACCCGCCGTCTGCATCACCTGTGCATCGAAATCATACGCAATGTGCATCATGAAAATCGCCATGTGGTCCGGCCCCCGGAACCTGTCCACCGCCCTGATGTATGCCTTCGCCGCCCGGGGCGATTGCACCGTCTGGGACGAGCCGTTCTACGCCGCCTACCTCGCCGCCACCGGCATCGACCACCCGATGCGGGCCGAAATCATCGCGGCACATGACCCCGACCCCGCCTCGGTCGCCCTTGCCTGCGCGGCCCCGACGGATCAGCCGCTTTTCTACCAGAAGCACATGACGGTGCACATGATCCCCCAGTTTGACCGGGCCTTCATGCGCAGCCTCACAAACGTGTTCCTCATCCGCCACCCCGCCCGCGTCGTCGCCTCCTATGCCAAAAAGCGCGAAGGCCCCACGCTGGCCGACATCGGCTTTGTGCAACAGGCAGATCTGTTTGACGAGGTTTGCCAATGGCTTGGCCATGCGCCGCTAGTCATCGACAGCGCCGAAATCCGCGCCGATCCGGCGCGCGCGCTGGCCGGGCTTTGCGCTGCGCTGGGCATTTCATGGACGGAAAACATGCTGCACTGGCCTGCCGGTGGCCACGCCGCCGACGGTGTCTGGGCCCCGCATTGGTATGGCGCGGTGCATCGTTCCACAGGTTTTGAGGCGGCGGAAGGGCCGTTCCCAGTGCTGTCGGCAGACTATCAGCGCCTGTCAGATCAGGCGCTGCCCTTTTACGAAAGGCTGGCCGCCTACCGCCTGCGCCCCTAACCCAGCAGTTTCGCCAGCTTCATCGCCACCGCCGGGTCGCCCGAAATCTTCAGCTTGCCGGTCAGCATGCCCGTCATCGGGTTCAGCTTTCCCGTCAGCAGTTTCACCAGATTGTCCTGCGAAATCCGCAAGGTGCAGTCTGTCTCGCGGTCATCCAGGCTGGCCGCGCCATCAGCCAGAACGATCACTCCGTCCGGCGCACAGTCGAATTTCAACGAGCCTTCAAAGGCCTGACCGCCCAGATTGGCATTGATCTTTTCCGCGATGCTTTCCAGCGTCATGGCGGCATTCCTTGCGTGATGGTGGCAGAATCGAGTGGTTCAGCGCCATGCAATCGCGCCTTTGCGTCAGAAAAAGGGCCGCACAGCTATGCCGCACGGCCCCCCGATGTTAGCCCTTTTTCGCCACCCGCGCGTTCCGCGTGGCGATCAGTTTCAGCCGCAGCGCATTCAGGCGGATGAAACCTGCCGCATCCTTCTGGTCATAGGCACCCGCATCTTCCTCGAACGTCACATGCTTTTCGGAATAAAGCGAATGGTCAGACCAACGCGCCACCGTGCGCACAGATCCTTTGTAAAGCTTCACCCGCACCGTGCCCGACACATGTTCTTGTGATTTGTCGATCAGCGCCTGCAACATCTCGCGTTCGGGCGAATACCAGAACCCGTTGTAGATCAGTTCTGCGTAACGCGGCATGATGCTGTCTTTCAGATGGCCCGCGCCCGCATCCAGGGTGATCTGTTCAATCCCGCGATGCGCCTCCAGCAAGATCGTGCCGCCGGGGGTTTCATAGATGCCGCGCGATTTCATGCCCACGAACCGGTTTTCCACCAGATCCAGCCGCCCCACGCCATGCCGCCCGCCGATTTCGTTCAGGCGGGTCAGGATGGTGGCCGGGCTCATCGCCTCGCCGTTGATCGCCACGGCATCGCCTGCCTCGAAGGTGATTTCCAGCATTTCCGCAGTATCAGGCGCATCTTCCGGCGCAACGGTGCGCTGATACACATAATCCGGGGCCTCGTCGCCCGGGTTCTCCAGCGCCTTGCCCTCGGATGACGTGTGCAGCAGGTTGGCATCCACCGAAAACGGCGCCTCGCCGCGCTTGTCCTTGGAGATCGGAATCTGGTTGGCCTCGGCAAATTCGATCAGCTTGGTGCGGCTTGTCAGATCCCATTCGCGCCACGGCGCGATCACCTTGATGGCCGGGTTCAGCGCATAGGCGGAAAGCTCGAACCGCACCTGATCGTTGCCTTTGCCGGTCGCACCATGCGCCACGGCATCGGCCCCGGTTTCCTCGGCGATCCGCACCAGATGCTTGGAAATCAGCGGCCGGGCGATGGATGTGCCCAGCAGATAAAGCCCTTCATACAAGGCGTTGGCCCGGAACATCGGGAACACGAAGTCGCGCACGAATTCCTCGCGCACATCGACGATGTGGATGTTTTCCGGCGCGATGCCCAGCGTCACCGCCTTGGCCCGCGCGGGTTCCAGCTCCTCACCCTGCCCCAGATCGGCGGTGAAGGTGACAACCTCGCAGCCATATTCGGTCTGCAGCCATTTCAGGATGATCGAGGTATCAAGCCCGCCGGAATAGGCGAGGACGACTTTCTTCGGTTTCGACATGGCACTGCTCCCTCGCGGTTTGGTCCGCGATTACTGGCAAACGGCATGAAGGGCAAGAACAGCCCCGTCACCGATACAATTCCGTTGCTTTTGGCCCATGTTTCCTTGCCAAAACCCGCGCCTTGCGCCATTTCCGCCCGATGACCCAGTTCACCGATGCCGCCCGTGCGGCCACACTCGCCCTGCGCGACCTGTTCCCCGAGACGCCTTTGCAGCGCAACGACCATCTGTCGGCGCGCTATGGGGCCGATATCTGGCTGAAGCGCGAAGATCTGACGCCTGTGCGCAGCTACAAACTGCGCGGCGCGTTCAACGCGATGCGCAAGGTGCGGGCGAACCAGCCGGCGCAGATGCAGTTTGTCTGCGCCAGCGCGGGCAACCATGCGCAGGGGGTGGCCTTTGCCTGCCGGCATTTCGGGGTGCGGGGCATCATCTTCATGCCGGTGACGACGCCGCAGCAAAAGATCGACAAGACCCGGGCCTTTGGCGGCGAGGGGGTCGAGATCGTGCTGACCGGCGACTATTTCGATCAGACGCTGGCGGCCGCGCAGGCGCTGTGCCGCGACCGTGGCGCGCATTTCCTGTCGCCGTTCGATGATGCCGATGTAATCGAAGGGCAGGCCTCGGTGGCCGTGGAAATGCTGGATCAGTTAGGGACCGCGCCTGATCTGGTGATTCTGCCCGTGGGGGGCGGTGGGCTGTCGTCGGGTGTGACCGGCTATCTGCGCGCCATGGCCCCGGCCACCGACTACCGCTTTGTGGAGCCTTCGGGCGGGGCCAGCCTGCTGGCGGCAATCGAGGCGGGTGCGCCAACGCGGCTGGCAAAGGTGAACAGTTTTGTTGACGGCGCGGCGGTGGCGCGGCTGGGGGACAAGACCTTTGCGATGCTGGATTGGGTGCGCCCCGAACAGGTGTTGCTGGCACCCGAGGACCGCATCTGTGTAACCATGCTGGAAATGCTGAACATCGAAGGCATCGTGCTGGAACCCGCGGGTGCGCTGTCGGTCGATGTTCTGCCGGAACTGGCCGGGCAGATCGCGGGCAAGACGGTGGTGTGTGTGACATCGGGTGGGAATTTCGATTTCGAGCGCCTGCCAGAGGTGAAGGAACGCGCGCAACGCTATTCGGGCGTGAAGAAATATTTCATCCTGCGGATGCCGCAACGCCCCGGCGCGCTTCGCGAATTCCTGATGATGCTGGGGCCGGATGATGACATCGCCCGGTTTGAGTATCTGAAGAAATCGGCACGCAACTTCGGTTCCGTGCTGATCGGGATAGAGACGCGCAAGGCCGAGAATTTCCAGCGCCTTTTCGCGACGATGGACGAGGCAGGGTTCAGCTACCGCGATATTACCGGCGATGAAGCCTTGGCCGAGTTTCTGATCTGATCCCGCATCAGGCGGCTGACAGTCGCGACATGCCGCGCAGAAATTCTTCCTTCGACTGGGCATAGCTTTGCCGCACCCGGGCCAGTTCGACATCCTGCGGCGCACCGGCGGCGGCCATGCGTTCGCCGTCCTGGCACAATGCGGCCAGATCGCTGAAACCCAGGTTCAGCGCGCTGCCTTTCAGAAAATGCAGCGAACCCTCAATTGATTCGGGGGCTGGAGTGCCTGCCAGCCGTGCGATGGCCTCATCCGCCTCTTGCAGAAAAAGCTCGGCCACCTCGGTGAAACTTTCCGCCCCGATTTCAGACCGCAGTTCTGCCACGCGCACCCAGTCAATCATCACACCCTCCCTGCTGCCTGCGCACGTGACCCAAGTTGCGCCAGTGGCATTAACAAGCTGTAATACCGCAGGTTGTAGAAACAAAGCATTTTAGCCTTCACCCGGCGTTAAGGCCACGGCGCGATACCGGCGGAAACGCTCTGCGAGGTGGCCTTTGTCAGCACGAATACCCATGCCGCTGCCCGCCCCGCCGCAACCGGCGGTGGCCCGTCATGTGCTGATCGTGGATGACAGCCGGGCGCAGCGGCGCATTCTGTGCCTGTCGCTGCTGCGCCGGGGCTACCGCGTGACCGAGGCCGCATCGGCGGAAGAGGCGCTGGATCTGTGCCGGGCGACAGCATTTGACATCATCCTGTCAGACTGGGTGATGCCGGGCCTGTCGGGGCTGGAGTTCTGCCAGCTTTTCCGCGCCTTGCCGCGCGAGGGCTATGGCTATTTCATCCTGCTCACCTCCAAATCCGACAAGGCCGAGGTGGCCGACGGGCTGGATGGCGGGGCCGATGATTTCCTGACGAAACCCGTCAGCGCGCATGAACTGCACGCGCGGCTGCGGGCGGGCGAGCGGATTTTGGGCATGCAGGCAGAGCTGGTGCAGAAAAACCGGCTGGTCGGGGCGACTCTGGCCGAGTTGCAAAAGCTGTATGACTCGCTTGACCGCGACCTGATCGAGGCGCGCAAGTTGCAACAGACGCTGATGCGCGAACGCCGCCGCAATTTCGGGCGCGGCACGGCGACGTTGCTGCTGCGCCCTTCGGGCCATGTGGGGGGGGATCTGGTGGGCAGTTTCGACATCAGCCCGGGTCGGATTGCGCTTTATTCGGTGGATGTGGCCGGGCATGGCGTGGCGGCGGCGATGATGACGGCGCGGCTGGCGGGGCTGCTTTCGGGGGCATCGCCCGATCAGAACATCGCGCTGATTGCGGGCGCAAAGGGTGGCGCCTGGCCCCCCGAGGCGGTAGCCGAGCGGCTGAACCGCCTGATGTTGCAGGATATTCAGGTGGATCAGTATTTTACCCTTGCCTATGCCGAGGTTGATCTTGCAACGGGTCATGTCGCGCTGGTGCAGGCGGGCCACCCGCATCCGGCGCTGCTGCGCGCATCCGGAGAGGTGGAGTTTCTGGGCCAGGGTGGGCTGCCGATCGGGCTGATCGACGGGGCAAGCTATGCCCGGACCGATGCCCGGCTTGCCGCCGGCGACCGGCTGTTGCTGCTGTCGGATGGCGTGACGGAATGCCCCGACCCGGCTGGCACCGAACTGGGGCAGCAGGGCCTCGCGCATATTCTGGCCGCCAATGCCGCCCTTGGCAGCGATGATCTGCTGGAGGCGCTGATGTGGAACCTGAACAGCCATTCCGGCGGGGCCGACTTTCCCGATGACGTGTCGGGCGTGCTGTTCCACTACAGCGGCTGAAAGCCGGTCACGGCGCGCCACCCAGCAGCCGCGTCAGCATCGCGCGATCGCCGGGGTTGCCCAATGCGGCGATCGCACTGGCCGCAGGCAGCCACATGGCGGTATGGCCCGGCTCTGTCGGTGGCCCCAGCCGCTGCACCGGGCGGGCAAGGTAGACGGTGCACAGCTTTTCCGCCCACAGGTCATATTCCGGCATGTAGGTGAACCGCCGGAACGCCCAGAGCCGCCGCTGCACCGCAATGCGCCAGCCGGTTTCCTCGATCACCTCGCGGTGCAGGGCGGGGATCGGGTGTTCGCCCTTGTCAATGCCGCCGCCCGGAAGTTGGATTTCCGGCACGGGATCGGCCTGATGTGTGACAAGTATCTGCCCCTCGCGCAGCAGGATCGCATAGACACCGGGGCGGCGGATGTAACGGCGGGCGGGGTCTGGGGCGTCGCCAAAGCGTCTGATCATGCTGTTGCCCTTGGTGCATCGGTTGCCGTGCCTATATAGGCGCGGTATGCCAAGGCTTGCGCCTCAAGGAAACCCCATGACACTCGGATCTCAAATCGCCTGGGACGATACCGTCCTGCCCTTTCAGCTTGACCGTTGCGACATCCGCGGCCGCGTGGCGCGGCTGGACGGTGTGCTGGATCAGGTGCTGTCGAAACATGACTATCCGCCGCAGATCGAGGCGCTGGTGGCCGAGGCGGCGCTGATCACCGCGCTGATCGGCCAGACGATAAAGCTGCGCTGGAAACTGTCGTTGCAGATCAGGGGCAGCGGTGCGGTGCGCCTCATCGCCACCGATTATTATGGCCCCACGGATGACGGGGCCCCCGCGCGCATCCGCGCCTATGCGGGCTATGAGGCGGATGCGCTGACCGCAGGGCCGGCGTTCGACCAGATCGGCGAGGGGTATTTTGCCATCCTGATCGACCAGGGCGAGGGCACGGTGCCCTATCAGGGCATCACGCCCTTGGCGGGGGGGTCGCTGTCGGCCTGCGCCGAGACATATTTTGCCCAGTCCGAACAATTGCCCACCCGATTCGCGCTGACCTTTGGCCGCTCGCAGATGCCGGGCGCGGGCGAGGCATGGCGCGCGGGCGGAGTGATGTTGCAGCACATGCCCAAAGCCTCGCCCTTTGTGGCCGATGCGGGCGGCACGGGAGAGGGCGGGCTGTTGCAGCATGCCGATATTCTGGACGGCGAGGCCGGCGAGAACTGGACCCGCGCCAACATGCTGCTGGATACGGTGGAGGAGCTGGAGCTGATCGGCCCAACCGTGCAGCCCACCGACCTGCTGGTGCGCCTGTTCCATGAGGAGGAACCCCGCGTCTATGATGCCCAGCCCGTGCGTTTCGGCTGTTCCTGCGCGCCCGACAGGGTGCGCGAAACCCTGTCGATCTATTCCGCTGATGACATCGCCGAGATGATCAACGACGATGGTGTGCTGACCGCCGATTGCCAGTTCTGTGGCGCACATTACGAATTTGATCCGGCGACGCTGGGTGCAGGGGTAGCGGGAGATGCGGCCTGACGATCTGCGCCGGGCGCTGACAGCCGAAACCGGCGCATCATCGGATTTTGATCTTAACCCCGGCATCGTGCTGCCACCGGGCCGCGTGCTGCGCCCGGCTGCTGTGCTGGTTGCCGTGTGGGACAGGCCGCAGGGCGCGCAGGTGATCCTGACGAAACGGTCGTCGCGGCTGAAGCATCACCCGGGGCAGATCGCCTTTGCCGGGGGCAAGATCGACGCGGGCGATGCGGGGCCCGAGGCGGCGGCCCTGCGCGAGGCCCGCGAGGAAATTGGCCTGCCCGAGGCGGCGGTGCAGGTATTGGGCCTGCTGCCGGTGCATGAAACCGTCACCGGCTATCTGGTGACGCCGGTTCTGGCCCATGTGGCGGGCGATTTTCACCCCGTGGCCGAGGCGGGCGAGGTGGATGAGGTGTTCAGCGTGCCGCTGGCCCATGTGCTGAACCCGGACCATTACAAGGTTGAACGCCGGCTGTGGCGTGGCCAGTGGCGGCGCTATTATGCCGTGCCCTACGGCCCCTATTACATCTGGGGGGCCACCGCGCGCATGCTGCGCGGGTTGGCCGACAGGCTGGCATCTTGAGGGTGACGGGCGAATGGCTGACCAACCCTGCCACGCAAGCGGTCTGTGCCGCATTGACCGGGGCAGGGCATCAGGCGCTGTTCGTGGGCGGCTGCGTGCGCAACGCGCTGCTGGGCGAGGCGGTGGGCGACATTGACATTGCGACCGATGCGCGGCCCGAGGCGGTGACTGTTCTGGCAGAAACGGCCGGTTTCCGCGCGGTGCCCACCGGGCTGGACCATGGCACGGTGACGGTGATCGCAGGCGGGGTGGCGCATGAGGTGACAACCTTTCGCCGCGATGTGGCGACCGATGGGCGGCATGCCGTGGTGGCCTTTGCCAGCGATGTGGCCGAGGATGCGGCGCGACGCGATTTCACGATGAACGCGCTTTACGCCACGGCGGAGGGTGCGGTGATCGACCCGCTGGGTGGCCTGCCCGACCTTTTGGCGCGGCGGGTGCGGTTTGTCGGCGACCCTGATGCCCGCATCACCGAGGATTATCTGCGCATCCTTCGGTTCTTCCGGTTTCATGCGGTTTATGGCGATGTGGCCGCAGGGCTGGATGCCGAGGGGCTGGCCGCCTGCGCCGCGCATGCCGCCGGGATAGACACGCTGTCGCGCGAACGTGTGGGGTCCGAGATGCGCAAGCTGCTGGCCGCGCGCGACCCCGCGCCTGCGGTGGCCGCCATGGCGCAGGCCGGTGTGCTGGCCCGCGTGTTGCCGGGCGCCGATGCCCGCGCCCTGCCGGTTCTGGTGCATCTGGAGGGCGGCATGCCCCCGCGCTGGCCGCGCCGTCTGGCCGTGCTGGGCGGTGCAGATGCCACAGCGCAATTGCGCCTGTCACGGGTCGAGGCCACCGAACAGGCGCTGATCCGCGCCGGTATCGAAGGCATGCAAGGGGCTGGCGAATTGGGCTACCGCCACGGCACGGCGCTGGCGGCTGACATCATCCTGACCCGCGCCGCCTTGCTGGAACTCCTGCCGCCACCGGGCTGGGAAGCGGACGCTGCCCATGGGGCGGCCAGCCGATTTCCGGTCAGGGCCGCCGACCTGCCCGGCCTCGGCGGCCCTGCGCTGGGCGCGCGGTTGCGGGCAATGGAGGCCGCGTGGATCGGCTCCGGCTTTGCCCTGACGCGCGGGGAACTGCTGTCTTTGCCCGGCTGAGGTTTCCCTTCCCCGGCAATGGCGCTATATCGTCGCAGCAACCTGAGAAAGAGGCACGCCCGTGTTCCGTTTCTTCGAAGGCCTCGTCGATCCCTATGGCCCCTATACACCCAGCGACACGCCCCCCCGGCGGCTTTGGCCGTTCCTGAGGGAATATGTGCTGCCGTTCCGCACCGTTTTCGCGGTGACGGGGGTGCTGTCGGTGATTGCGGCCTTCGCCGATGTGGCGCTGATCTGGTATGTGGGGCGGCTGGTGGATTTGCTGACCAGTGCCACCCCACAAGAGGTCTGGGCGAACTACGGCACCGAATTTCTGCTGGTGGCCTTTGCCATTCTGGTGGTGCGCACGGTGATCGTGGGGGCCGATGTGGCGCTTCTGCACAACACCATCCTGCCCAATTTCGGCACCATGATACGCTGGCGGGCGCATGCGCATGTGTTGCGCCAACCCGTTGGCTGGTTCGAGAGTGATTTTGCGGGCCGCATCGCCAACCGGGTGATGCAGACGCCACCTGCGGCGGGCGACGCGGTGTTCCAGACCTTCGATGCCGTGGCTTTTGCGGCAACCACGGTGGTCGGCTCGCTGATCATGCTGGGCGACGCCGACCCGCGGCTGATGCTGCCGATGATCGTCTGGTTCGGGCTTTACGCGCTGCTGGTGCGCTGGACGCTGCGCCGTGCAGGCCCGGCATCCAAGGCCAGTTCCGATGCGCGTTCGGCCATCACGGGGCGGGTGGTGGATGCCTATACCAACATCCATTCGGTGAAACTGTTCGCCCATCACGACCGCGAACTGACCTATGCACGCGAAAGTATTGAATTCGCCCGCCAGACCTTCATGAAGGAAATGCGCATCATCACCTCGATGGATGTGACGCTGACGCTGCTGAACGGGTTCCTGATCGTGTCTGTGACCGGCTGGTCGATTGCGCTGTGGTATCAGGGGCAGGCGACGGTGGGTGTGGTGGTGGCTGCCACCACGCTGGTCTTGCGGCTGAACAACATGACCTACTGGATCATGTGGGCCACGACCAGTCTGGTGCAGGCCTTGGGCGTGGTGGCGGAAGGGATGGAGACGATTGCCCAGCCCGTCACGCTGGTGGACAAGCCCGGTGCCAAACCGCTGGATTTCCGGCAGGGGGCCATCACGCTGGAGGGTGTGTCGCACCACTATGGGCGCGGTTCGGGCGGGTTGCAGGGCGTCAGCCTGTCAGTGCGTCCGGGGGAAAAGATTGGCGTGGTGGGCCGTTCAGGCGCGGGCAAATCGACGCTGGTAAAGCTGATGCTGCGGTTCTACGACGCCGAGGCCGGTCGGATATTGATCGACGGGCAGGATATTTCCGCCGTGACGCAAGACAGCCTGCGCCGCAACATCGGCATGGTGCAGCAGGACAGCAGCCTGTTGCACCGCTCGGTGCGCGACAACATCCTCTATGGCCGCCCCGATGCGAGTGAGGCGGACATGATGCTGGCCGCGCGGCAGGCAGAGGCGGATGAATTCATCGCAACGCTGGAAGACCCGCAAGGCCGCAGGGGCTATGACGCCCATGTGGGCGAACGCGGCGTGAAACTGTCAGGCGGTCAGCGCCAGCGCATCGGCCTTGCGCGGGTGATCCTGAAAAACGCGCCGATCCTGATTCTGGACGAGGCGACTTCGGCGCTGGATTCAGAGGTCGAGGCGGCGATTCAGGATACGCTTTACGGTGTGATGCAGGGCAAGACCGTGATCGCCATCGCGCACCGGCTGTCCACCATTTCGGCAATGGACCGGATCGTGGTGCTGGATGACGGAAAGATTGCCGAACTGGGCAGCCATGCCGAGCTTTTGGCCCGTGGCGGGCTATATGCCCGGTTCTGGGCGCGGCAATCAGGCGGGTTCATCGGAACGGAGGATGCTGCGGAATGAAGGCCCTGATCTCGCTGGGCGGATGGATAGACGCCTTCCGCCCCGCCGACGGCCCGCCGCCGCAGGTGCTGTGGCCGTTCATGCGCTGGGCGCTGAAAGGATCATGGCCGATGCTGTGGCTGGCGGGGGCGGTGTCCTGCGTCACCGGCTCGCTGGAGGTGATATCGGCGCTGATCCTGGGCTGGGTGATTGATGCGGCGCTGGAAAGCGGGCCGCAGGCGTTCTTTGCAGAACAGCGCTGGCTGCTGGCGTCTTTCGTGCTGTTCTACATGGTGCTGCGGCCGTTGTCGTTCGGCGTGGCCGCCGCGACAAACTCGATCATCGTCGGGCCGAATGTGATGCCGCTGGTTCTTAGCCGTTTGCACCGCTGGACGCTGGGGCAGGCAGTCACGTTCTTTGACAACGATTTTGCCGGCCGCATCGCGCAAAAGCAGATGCAGGCCGCGCGCGCCGTGACCGATGTGGCGACAGAAGTGATCAACACGGTGGCCTTTGCCCTGGCTTCGGTGGTGGGGTCGGTGATTTTCCTTCTGGCGGTGGACTGGCGCGTGGCGCTGGCGCTTGGCCTTTGGCTGGTGGGCTATATCCTGCTGATCCGGTTCTTCATGCCGCGTATCCGGGTCAATTCTGCCGCCCGCGCCTCGGCCCGCGCCATGGTGTCGGGGCAGGTGGTGGACACGATCACCAATATCAAGACGGTCAAACTGTTCGCCCATGCGGCCTTCGAGGACCGCGTGGCGATCGAGGCGATGGAGGTGTTCCGCGACCGTTCGCTGGAATTCGGCGTGATCTCCACCTGGTTCCGGCTGTCGCTGATGACGCTGGCGGGCATTTTGCCGGTGCTGCTGATCGGCGGCACGCTGATGCTGTGGCAGCAGGGGCTGGCCACGGCGGGGGCGATTGCCGCTGCGGGGGCGGTCGCCACGCGCATTGCGCAGATGTCGGGCTGGGTCAGTTTCACGCTGATGTCGATCTATACCTCGGTGGGCGAGGTTGAGGATGGCATGCGCACGCTGTCTGTGCCGCACACTCTGGCCGACAATGCGGGTGCGGTGGACCTGCCCCGCGTGAAGGGCGAAATCACGTTCGACAATGTGACCTTCGGCTACGGCCACGGCCGTGCAGGCGTCAAGGGAATCGACCTGACCGTCGCGGCAGGCGAAAAACTGGGCATCGTGGGGGCGTCGGGGGCGGGCAAATCCACGCTGGTGGCGTTGCTGTTGCGGCTTTACGACACCGAACAGGGCCGGGTGCTGATCGACGGGCAGGATGTGCGCCAGACCACGCAGGAAAGCCTGCGGCGGCAGATTGGCATGGTCACGCAGGAAACCGCGATGTTCAACCGATCAGCCCGCGACAACATCATGTATGGCCGCCCCGATGCGACGGATGACGAAATGCAGGCCGCGGCGCGGGCGGCAGAGGCGGACCAGTTCATTGCCGCGATGGCCGACCACAATGGCCGCAAAGGTTACGATGCCTTTCTGGGCGAGCGCGGCGTGAAACTGTCGGGCGGGCAGCGGCAGCGTATCGCGCTGGCCCGGGCGTTCCTGAAGGACGCGCCGATATTGGTGCTGGACGAGGCGACATCGGCGCTGGATTCCGAAGTGGAGGCCAGCATTCAGGAATCGCTGGGCCGGGTGATGCAGGGCAAGACCGTGCTGGCCATCGCCCACCGCCTGTCCACCATCGCGGAAATGGACCGGATCGTGGTGCTGGACCAGGGCCGCATCGTGGAACAGGGCAGCCATGAGGCGCTGCTGGCGCAGAACGGGCTTTACGCGCGCTACTGGAACCGGCAATCGGGCGGCTTCATCGGGGTTGATGATGACGATCTGAAAGGGGCTGCCGAGTGATTCTGACCATCGAGCGGCTGGGCCATCTGGGCGACGCCATCGCGCAGGGCCCTGATGGGCCCGTGTTCATCCCGCAGATGCTGCCGGGTGAGGTGGTGGAGGGCGAGGTGACGGGCGACCGCATGACCGCGCCGCGCATCATCACCCCATCGCCTGACCGGGTGCGCGCACCCTGCGTGCATGCCCGCACCTGCGGCGGCTGCCTGCTGCAACACGCCTCTGATCCGTTTGTGGCGGGCTGGAAACAGGATGTCGTGCGTTCGGCACTGGCCGGGCAGGGGCTGGAGGCTGCGTTCCGCCCCATTGTCACCTCGCCCCCCCGGTCGCGCCGCCGCGCCACGCTGGCGGGCAAGCGCACCAAGGGCGGGGCGATGCTGGGCTTTCACGCCCGCGCGTCGGATGTGCTGGTGCCGGTGCCCAACTGCCAGTTGCTGCACCCCGATCTGATGGCGGCCTTTCCGGGGCTGGAGGCGCTGGTCGTCACCGGCGCGTCACGGTCCGCCGAAGTGGCGCTGCATGTCACGCGCAGTCTGGCCGGGCCGGATGTGGCGGTGACGGGGGGCAAGCCGCTGGATGCCGAATTGCGGCTGAACCTGGCGCGGGTGGCGGAATCGCACGGCATCGCGCGGCTGACCTGGAACGGCGAGGTCGTGGCGCTGCGGCTGGCCCCGATGCAGCGGTTCGGCAAGGCGCTGGTCGCCCCGCCGCCCGGTGGTTTCCTGCAAGCGACCATGCAGGGCGAGGCTGCGCTGCTGGCTACGGTGGCTGAGGCTGTGGGCCCCGCGCGCCGCATCACCGATCTGTTTGCCGGCGCGGGCACCTTTGCCCTGCCGCTGGCTGCGCAGGCCGAAGTGCATGCGGTGGAGGGCGATGCGGCCTTGGTCGCGGCGCTGGACAAGGGCTGGCGCATGGCCGAAGGCCTGCACCGCGTGACGCATGAGTTGCGCGACCTGTTCCGCCGCCCGCTGGAGCCTGACGAGTTCCGCCACGTTCAGGCCGTGGTCATCGACCCGCCCCGCGCAGGGGCCGAGGCGCAGATGGCCACCTTGGCCCGGTCGGGCGTGCCGGTGATCGCCGCTGTGTCCTGCAACCCGGTAACATTTGCGCGTGACGCGAAACTGCTGCTGGCCGGCGGCTACCGTCTGGATTGGGTGCAGGTTGTCGATCAGTTCCGCTGGGCGGCGCATGTGGAGCTTGTTGCGCGGTTTTCGCGGCAACGCTGACACACATCACCATGGCGTGAGAGGCGCGGGCGATTCCATGCCTAGGCAAATCCGGCAATTTTCGCTATGCATTTGGAAAAAAAGCGCATGGGGCAGTACAAAAATGCGGGTGATCCGAATCCTACTGATGCTGGTGGTGGCCATCGGCCTGACCGCCTGCGGCAGTTCAAAGTTCAAGACCTACAACGGGCCAAAGGTGACAAGCGTGCAGGTCCACAAGGCGGACCGCAAAATGTATCTGCTGCACAACGAGCGGGTGCTGAAGAAATACGATGTGGCGCTGGGCTTCAACCCCGATGGCCACAAACAGTATGAGGGCGACGGCCGAACGCCCGAGGGCACCTATGTGGTGGACCGCCGCAACCCGAACAGCCAGTTTCACTTGTCGGTCGGCATAAACTACCCCCGGCCGCAGGATGTGGCCTATGCCAATTTCATAGGCAAATCGCCGGGCGGCGACATTTTCATCCATGGCCGGTCGAACTGGAATGGCCAGAACCGGGGCGACTGGACCCATGGCTGCATCGCCGTCACCGACAAGGAGATGGAGACGGTCTATGCCATGATCAAGGACGGCACGACCATCCACATACTGCCCTAGACATCTGGTTTCGGGCATCCGGGCGGTGCGAAAAAGGGGGCCAAGGCCCCCTTTTTGTCGGTTTGTCCATTGGCTGGCGTGGCTTAACCGCCTGTTACCATTGTCCACCAGATCTTGCCTGTCGGTTCCTGGAACCAGGCAAAACCGATCTCGCGCGCGTTCGGGTCCAGCACCACATCGCGGGTGTCGGGCTGCGCCATCCAGGCCGACAGTGTTTCCAGTTCGGTCTGGTAGGTTTCGGAAATCAGCTCACCATAAAGCCGGCCCGGATAGTCTACACGCTGCACCCGCACCAGCGGCGAAGACCCGTCAGACCCGAAATGCCAGGGCCGGTTCTGCACCGACATGTCGCGCGCGTGCGCGGCGGCGGCGGCATTCAGCTGTGCGTTGAATGCCAGCGGCCCGGCACCCTTTGCGCCGCGCAATGCGTTGACCGAATCGAGCAGGCGAAACGAAATCCGCGCCTCGTCGCCCGGGTTGATCCGGTAAAGCTGCGGCAGTGGTTTGCCATCGGTGCCCAGTTGCACAGCCGGGGAGGTCGCGCAGGCAGACAGGGCCAGCAGGCCGCAGAGCATCACGACAGACATTCGTTTCATATCATTCCCACCCGAAAGGTTGCGCTGCCGTCATACAGAAAGCCAGCGCGAGGTTCAAACCCCCGTGTCGATCAAACCCCCGTGTCGCGGCGGCACCTTCGCAACCGCGGCAATTGACATCTGTTTGATTTGCGGGCCAACCCACAAGGCGATATTCTAGGGAATGGACAACAGGCAAGGAGTTAAGCGGATGAGTGCCGATCACGACATGAGGCTCAACCGTCGGGCGCTGCTGGGGGCATCGGCGGCTGGCCTCGCAGCGATGGCGGTGCCCGGTTGGGCACAGGATGGCACGACGGTTTTCGAATCCGGTGCCTCCAGCACTGTGCGCAACAACATCTCCAGTTTCCGCATGCTGGACTGGCGGCCATATTTTGCCAATACGAACAACGGGGCCATCCTGGTCGATCTGACCTCGCGGGCGCTGCACTACTGGTCAGAAGACCAGTCGGTGTACAAGCTCTATCCCACATCGGTGCCATTGTCCGAGGATCTGACCCGGCGCGGCAAGACCGAGGTGACGCAGAAGGTCGAGAACCCCAGCTGGCGGCCCACGCCGGCGATGAAGGAACGCAACCCCGAATGGCCCGACGTGGTCGAAGGCGGCTCGCCCGACAACCCCTTGGGCGTGCGCGCGCTTTACCTGTCGTGGACCTATTACCGCATCCACGGCACCCATGACACGCGCAAGATCGGCCGCAAATCTTCCAACGGTTGCGTGGGTCTTTACAATGAGCACATTCTGGAATTGTTCGACCTGACCAAAGTGGGAACACAGGTGTTGCTAATTTGACGATGCCACACTAAGCGCGCGGCGAACTGCACGAGCCAGATTGCATTCCTTGCCCTAAGCTGGTTAGAAAAAACTACGAGGTACAGTCTTGGGTGCGCATCATCGCCTCTGCAACATTCGGTGCTGCGCAATAACTGGAGGTTAACATGAAGAAACTTGCACTCGCCGCCGCTCTGACGGTCGCTGCTTCCACCGCTTTCGCTGGTGGCCCGGTTGTCGTTGCACCGGAAATGGAACCGGCTGTTGTTGAAGCCGCGACCTCTTCGTCGGCTGGCGGCATCGTTGTTCCGCTGCTGCTGCTGCTGGTTATCGCTGCTGCCGCTTCGTCCTGATCGGCGCACGTTCGAATGCAAAAAGGCGGTGGCATCAACCACCGCCTTTTTCTTTTGTGAAATCAGCAGACTGAAACGCGCGGTCAGCGCAACCAGCCGCCCAGGTTTTCGCCGATGATCGCCACCAGCGCCGCGATATGCGCCGGATCGTCGTTCAGGCAGGGAATGTAGGTGAAACTCTCACCGCCCGCGTGTTCAAACGCCTCGCGAATCTCGCCGTTGATCTCTTCCAGCGTTTCGATGCAGTCGGCAGAAAACGCCGGTGCCATGATGGCGATGTGCTTCTTGCCCGCCTTGGCCAGTGCCGCCACATGTTCAACCGTATAAGGTTTCAGCCATTCCTCGGGGCCGAAGACCGACTGGAACGTGGTGTCGATACTGCCCTTTTCCCAGCCCAGCCGTTCGCGCAGCAGGCGCGAGGTTTTCTGGCAATGGCAATGGTAGGGGTCGCCCGACATGAGGTAGCGTTTCGGCATGCCGTGATAGCTGGCCACCAGAACATCGGGCCGCCGGTCAAGCCCGGCATAGGCACGCTCCACCGATTGCGCCAAGGCGTCGATATACAGCGGATGGTCGAAATATTCCGGCACGGTGCGGGCGGAGGGCTGGCGTTTTTCCTGCATCAGCGCGCGGAAGAACGCGTCATTGGCAGTGGCCGAAGTGGCCCCTGCGTAATGCGGATACAGCGGGAAAAACAGGATTTTCTCACAGCCCGCCGCGACCATGGCCTGCACCTTTGACGCGGTGGAGGGGTTGCCATAGCGCATGGCAAAATCGACCATCACGTCATCGCCATGCAGCGCGGCCATCGCCTCGGCGATGCGGGCCGTCTGGTCCTTGGTAATGGTCATCAACGGGCTTTCGCCCTTGTCGTGGTTCCAGATCAGCTTGTAATTCGCGCCCGAGCTGAAGGGTCGTTTGGTCAGGATGATGAGTTGCAGCAGCGGCTGCCATTTCCAGGCCGCATAGTCGATCACCCGTTTGTCGGACAGGAATTCGTTCAGATAGCGGCGCATCGACCAGTAATCATAGTTGTCAGGCGTGCCCAGATTGGCCAGCAGAATGCCCACCTTGGCCCGTCGCACCGGCGGATGGTCGGCCTGCGCATGGGCCAGGCGCCCCTGACCGGGGTTGACAAGCCCCGTGTCCGAGGGTGTGGCGTGGCCCGGCTTGGCATCCAGCATCGCGGCGTTCCTGTCCTGCAAATCCATCCCCCCGACATATAGGCAAGTTGGCCGGGGTCAACCGCTCCGCTTTGTCGCAGGCAGCGGCATTTCCGCAGATCCCAGCGCATCGGCCAGCCGTTGCGTGGCGGAACCGGGCCGCAGCGGTTGTGGCTGGCTGTCGGCGGGGCCCCAGCCGGTCAGACAGATGATTTCAAAGGTGGCGGGGATTGTCGCGCCATCGCCATAAGCGTCGCCATAGCGCCGTGTTGCCTCGGCCACGACGGCGCGGCGCGTCGCATGGCGCGGGCGGGCCATCAGGGCGTTGCCCTCGCCCATCGCGCGAAGATCGCGCATCAGGTGAAAAGCATCGCGGTAGCGCACGGTCTTGGTAAAGCTGTCGGCCACGGGCAGGGCAAAGCCCGCGCGCTGCAAAAGGCCGCCCAGATCGCGGATCTCGCCCATCGGCAAAACGCGGGGCGACAGGCCACCGGTCACGGCCACCTCGGCCTCGGCCAGTGCTGCGCGCAGTTCGGCCAGGGTCTGCCCGCCGAACATCAGCGCCAGAAACAGCCCGTCCGGGGCCAGCGCGCGGCGGCATTGCACCAGTTGCCCCACCGGATCATTGGCCCAGTGCAGCGCCAGCGCATGCACGACCAGATCATGCGCGCCGGGGTTCAGCGCCAGCACATCCTCATCGGCGACAAACCGCGCAGCGTGCATCACATTCTGCCACAAAGCGGGAAATCCGGTGACGATGGCAGGGGCTGTAAAGGTTCTGTTAACCTCGGCCAGCCTCTCCTGCACCTCGGTGATCACCTCGTCATGCAGGAAAAACGCCGTAGCGCGGGTGCGCTGGCGCAGCAGGGCGGGGCGGTCAGTCATCAGGGGCGGGGTCTGCATGGCAGCGGACCATAGGGGGCGGCCATGGGATTGCAAGCGGTGCTGCATCTGATCTATCCGCCGCAATGCCTAACCTGCGATTCGCTGGTGACATCGGATTTCGGGCTGTGCGGCCCCTGTTGGCGCGACACGGCCTTTATTACCGGGCTGGTCTGCGACCAATGCGGTGTGCCGCTGCCGGGCGAGGAAACGGGGAAAAGGCTGCGCTGCGACGATTGCCTGACGCTGGCGCGTCCGTGGGCGCAGGGGCGGGCGGCGCTGCTCTACCGCGACAACGGGCGGCGCATCGTGCTGGCGTTGAAACATGGCGACCGGCTGGACCTGGCGCGTCCGGCGGCGGGCTGGATGCGGCGGGTGGCCGCGCCCATGCTGGTGCCCGGCATGCTGGTGGCCCCGGTGCCGCTGCACTGGCTGCGGCTGTTCACCCGGCGCTACAATCAGGCGGCGCTGCTGTCATCCGCGCTGGCCCGGGCGGCAGGGCTAGAGCATTGCCCCGATCTGCTGACCCGCCCGCGCAACACCCACAGCCAGGAGGGGCGGGGCCGCGAGGCGCGGTTTGAGAATATGGCAGGGGCGATCAGGCTGCATCCGGCGCGAAAGGCGCGGGTGGCGGGGCGGCATGTTCTGCTGGTGGATGATGTGATGACTTCGGGTGCAACCTTTGCGGCGGGGGCCGAGGCCTGCCTTTCGGCGGGGGCAAAAGAGGTTTCGGTTCTGGCACTGGCGCGCGTTGCGAAGGAGGGCTAATTCCCTATAGTCGGGCCGCAACATGGCCCGCCTGCCGGAGAGCGCGATGAAACCCGTTGAGATCTATACCACCCCGACTTGCGGTTTCTGTCAGGCCGCGAAACGCCTGCTGACACAAAAAGGCGCAGCTTTCACCGAGATCGACGTGAGCCGCGACCCTGATCTGCGCGCGGCCATGACGAAACGGTCGAACGGCGGGCGCACCGTGCCGCAGATTTTCATCGGCGGCACCCATGTGGGCGGCTGCGACGACCTGTATGAGCTTGACCGCAAGGGTGGGCTGGCCCCGCTGCTGGCCGGTTGACCATGCGCGCGGGGCTGGTGCAACTGACGGTCAGTGACGACCCGGCGGCCAACCTGCCGCAGACGGTGGCGCTGGTGCGGCAGGCTGCGGCAGGTGGTGCCGGTTTCGTGCTGACGCCGGAATGCACCAATGCCTTATCGTCCAGCCGCGCGCATCAGCGGGCCAGTTTTCACCTTGAGGCTGACGATCCCACCCTTGCCGCCCTGCGGAATGAGGCGGCGCGGGCAGGCATCTGGCTGCTGGTTGGATCATTGGGCGTTCTGACGCAAGATGCCGATGGGCGTTTCGCCAACCGCAGCTTCCTTATCGGCCCGGATGGCGCAATTGCCGCGCGCTATGACAAGATCCACATGTTTGACGTGAATGTGTCGGAAACCGAGATTTACCGCGAGTCGGCGGGCTATCGTCCTGGCACGCAGGCGGTTCTGGCCGACACGCCCTTTGCGAGAATCGGCATGACCGTGTGCTATGACGTGCGCTTTGCGCAGCTTTACCGGCATCTGGCGCAGGCGGGTGCGCAGATCATCACCGTGCCCGCCGCCTTCAACCATCTGACCGGGACGGCGCATTGGGAAATACTGCTGCGCGCGCGGGCGATCGAGACGGGCTGTTTCGTGCTGGCCCCGGCGCAGACCGGCTTTCACCCCGAATCGCACGGCAAGGGCCGCCGCACCCATGGCCACAGCCTGGCCGTGGCACCCTGGGGCGAGGTTCTGGCCGATGCGGGCACAGTGCCGGGTGTCACGCTGGTGGACCTTGACCTGTCGCAGGTGGCGCAGGCGCGCGCGCGCGTGCCGTCATTGACCCATGACCGCCCCTTTGCAGGCCCGTGATGGCGGAAAAGAACGAAGACATCGCCGTGGCCCTGTTCGGTGAACTGTTCATGGCCGACCAGTTGGCGCGCAACCGCATGTCGAAAGTGCTGCCCAAGGGGATGGAACTGTCGCATTTCGGCGTGCTGAACCATCTGGCCAGGGCCGATGGTGAACGCACGCCCGCGCAACTGGCCAAGGCGTTTCATGTGACGCGCGGCGCGATGACCAACACGCTGGCGAAACTGGAATGGGCGGGCCATGTGCATATCCGCCCCGACTGGGATGATGCGCGGCGCAAGTTTGTAGGCATCAGCCCTTCGGGCCGCTTGGCGCGCGATACAGCGGTTCAGGCCATCGCGCCGCTGATTGCCGATGTGGTGCAGGCACTGGGGGCCGACCGGGTGCGCGCGGTGCTGCCTGTCTTGCGCGAATTGCGCACGAGGTTTGAGCAGGATGACTGAGACGCTGGTTCTGGGGGCCGGGGGCCGTATCGGGCGGATGCTGCGCGGCGTCTGGCCGGGGCAGGGCATCTGGCATGCGCGGCAAGGGGGTGATCTGGCGTGGGATATGCTGGCTGATCCGGTTCCCGGCCAGTTGCATCCCGATGTCGTGCTGAATCTCGCCGGTGTGACCGATGCCCGCGCGCCGATGGAGCACAACGTCGCGCTGGCGCAGGCGGCATGGCAGGCGGCAGCGGCCATCGGCGCAAGGTATGTGTTCCTGATGTCGTCGGCGGCAGTCTATGGCGTGGCGCAGCGTGTATGGCGTGAGGATGACGCGCTCGCCCCGGTGTCTGCCTATGGTGAGGCCAAGGCGCGGATGGAGAATGCGGCGCGCGCATGGCAGGCCGCTGGCGGGCCGGGGTTGACCATTCTTCGGCTGGGCAATGTGGCGGGGGCCGATGCTCTGCTGGGGCGCGCGCAGCCGGGCGTGCCGGTGCAGCTTGATCCGGTGGCGAGCCAGCGCGGGCCGCTGAGGTCATATATCGGGCCGCGGTCACTGGCGCAGGTGCTGGCACGGCTGGCCGATCTGGCGGCGACGGGCACCACATTGCCGCCGGTGCTGAACATTGCCGCCGCTGATGTGGCGATGGGCGATCTGCTGGATGCGGCGGGGCTGGATTGGTTCTATGGGGATGAAAACCCGGCGGTGGTTCCGCAGGTTTCGCTGGACACCACGCGGCTGAACGCGCTGTGCCCCTTGCCCGCTGTGGCAGGGTTGCCAGCCACCATGGTCGCCGAATGGCACGGGTGCGTGGCATGACGTTTTCCAAGCGACTGACCGATATCGTTCTGGCCCTGCTGCTGGCGGCGATCCTGGCGCTGCCCTTCGCGGTGATCGTGGTGATCCTTCTGCTGAAAGAGGGCCGCCCCCTGTTTTATGTGGCCGAGCGGATGAAGGCCCCGGGCCAGCCCTTTCATCTGTGGAAACTGCGCACCATGCGGGCGGCGGCGGCTGACAGCGGCGTGTCGGGCGGTGACAAGCTGAACCGCATCACCCCGATGGGCCGGTTCCTGCGCCGCAGCCGTCTGGACGAGATTCCGCAACTGTGGAACGTGCTGCGCGGTGACATGAGCTTTGTCGGCCCCCGCCCGCCATTGCGGATCTATGTCGAACGCTTCCCCGAGCTTTACGCCAAAGTGCTGCAAAGCCGCCCCGGTGTGACCGGCCTTGCGTCGCTGCATTTCCACAAACATGAGGAGCGGCTGCTGGCAAATTGCCGCGATGCAGCGGAAACCGACGCGGTCTATGCCCGGCGCTGTGTGCCGCGCAAGGCGCATCTGGATCTGCTGTATCAGCGGCAACGCAGCTTTTGTTTTGATCTTTTGCTGATCTGGCGCACCGGATCGCGGGTGGTTTTTCGTCGGCGTGCCGCATTTCGCAAAGCGTAGGCGGAGTCTTGCACAAGAAAAGGGCGACCTACTTGTTGCAATGCTGCGGTTGCGCTATGGTCTTGGCGATTGATTAAAGGAAGTTTTAGCTGGGGCATGGTGTCAGAAAAATGATCCAGACCATCAAACTTTGCCGAATCGCCAGCCCGAACAAGGAGCAGATATGCTTGCGCTGAGAGCCAGGCTTTTCGCCTTTGTGGATCGTATGTCCCGGCCACAAAAGCGTATCTTGCTGCTTCTGGTCGATGCCATCATCGCACCTGTCGCCCTGTTTGCCACCTGCGCGCTGGTCTACAACGCGTTGATGCCGCTGCCGGGTGCCTCGCGCATCTGGTATATGTTTCCGGCTGCCGCAGCCTTGGCATCGGCGGTGTCCATCGCCTTGGGCATGCCGCGAATCAAGCTTAACGCTTATGAATCGCTGGCAATCCTGAAAACCGGGGTGTTTGCGCTGATCGTGATGATCGGCTTTGCCCTGATGACGGATGTGACGGGCGTCTATTTCCCCGGCGCCGGGATCATCCTGTTCGGGATGATGTTCTTCCTTCTGTCGGTCGCCACGCGGATGGCGATGCTGCACATCCTTTTGTGGGTGCTGCGGCTGGGCCAGCGGCGCTACCGCGTGCTGATCTATGGCGCGGGCAACACTGGAACGCAGCTTGCCGCCGCGCTGCGGTCGCATGACACGATCGTGCCGGTGGCTTTTGTCGATGACAATGTGGCGCTGCATTCGATGACCATCGCGGGCCTGCGTGTCTTGCCGCCCAGCCAGATCGAACGCATCGTGCGCGAGCGCGAGATTGACCGCGTGCTGTTGGCCATGCCGTCCGTCTCGCCGCCGAAACTGGCGCAGATTGCGCGGCGCCTGCAGCAAGTGGGGCTGGATGTGCACACGCTGCCGTCCTTTGCGCAGCTTGTGGGCGAGGAAAAGCTGCTGGACAACCTGACCCCCTTCATGCCCGGGCAGTTCCTTGGCCGCCGCCCGTTTGAAGAGGTGCTGCCCAAGGGGGCCGAAGCCTATGCAGGCAAATCGGTGCTGGTGTCGGGTGCCGGTGGGTCGGTCGGGTCGGAACTGTGCCGACAGTTGCTGCTGATTCGCCCGCGCCGCATCGTTCTGTTCGAGGTCAGCGAAATCGCGCTTTACACGATTGAACGCGAATTGCGCGACCTGGCCGAGGGCACGCAGGTGGAAATCGTGCCGGTTCTGGGTTCTGTGACCGACTCGCGCATGGCGCGCATGGTGATGGCCGATCACCAGATCGAGGCCGTATTCCATGCTGCCGCCTATAAACACGTGCCGCTGGTTGAGGCCAATCCGATTGCGGGTCTTGCCAACAATGTGCTGGGCACGCGCACCTTGGCCGATGCCGCGCACGAGGCTGGTGTGGCCCGCTTCATTCTGATTTCCACTGACAAGGCTGTGCGGCCCACCAACATCATGGGGGCGTCAAAGCGGCTGGCGGAACTGGTTATTCAGGATCTGGCGAAACGGTCGCGCGGCACGGTGTTTACCATGGTGCGGTTCGGCAACGTTCTGGGATCATCCGGTTCGGTCATCCCGCTGTTCAAGGATCAGATTGCGCGGGGCGGCCCGCTGACCCTGACGCATGAAGATGTGACGCGCTATTTCATGACGATTTCCGAGGCCGCGCGCCTTGTGCTGCTGGCTGGCTCATTTGCGGATGCCGAAGCGTCCTGTGGCGGCGAGGTCTTTGTGCTGGACATGGGCAAGCCGGTAAAGATCCGCGATCTGGCCCAGCAGATGATCGAGGCCGCAGGCTATGCCGTGCGGGATGCCCAGAACCCCGACGGCGATATCGAGATTCTGGTGACAGGTCTGCGCCCCGGAGAAAAGCTGCACGAAGAGCTGTTGATCGGCGAGGGACTGCTGACAACACCTCATGCCAAGATCCTGCGCGCAAAGGAAAACTCGCTGTCGGAACTGGAAATGGCCTCGGCGTTGCGCGCGCTTCGGTCAGCGGTGGCCGTGGGTGATGCAGATGCGGCGCGCGCGGTGGTGTTTTCGTGGGTTGAAGGCTATCAGCAGCCTGAAGCCGTGGCTATGCGGCACTAGGCAGCGGCGCGGTGCCGGTCCGGGACGAAAACGATTGTCGGTATCGCTGGTGCCCCCTAAACTGCGCAAGTCGAAAGAGGTAAACATGCCAGACCCCACGCTCGCGCCCCGCCGCGTCTATCTTGCTGCGGCCTCTGTTCTGGCCATTGTTGCGGCAGGCCCGGCCATGCCGGAAACCCGCCCCACGCTGAACTACAACGGTGCTACCGGCCTGATCGACATGCCCTCGGGCGAGGCGCAGCCGGACGGCCAGTTGTCCATTACCACCGCACATTTCGGCCCGATCAGCCGCAACACGTTGAGCTTCCAGATCACGCCGCGCCTGTCGGGCAGCTTCCGCTACAGTGCCGTGCGGGACTGGAACGCGAATATCCCTATTCCCGACCAGACGGGAACCGATTCGTTTGAAACCTATTACGACCGCAGTTTCGACCTGCGCTATCAGGTGCTGACCGAAAGCAGATATCTGCCTGCCGTGACCATCGGCCTGCAGGATTTTGCGGGCACGGGCGTTTTTGCGGGCGAGTATGTTGCCGCAACCAAGAACATCCTGCCGAATCTGAAGGTGACGGCGGGTCTAGGCTGGGGGCGGCTTGGCAGCTATGGCGAAATCGGTTCGCCATTTGGTCCGCGCCCCGAAGTCGACATCGGCCGCGGCGGCAACTTCAACTTTGACCAGTGGTTTCGCGGCCCGGCAGCGGCCTTTGGTGGCGTCGAGTGGCAAATCAATGACAAATGGGGCCTGAAGGCAGAATACTCGTCAGATGCCTATGTCGAGGAAGCCGACGAGCGCGGGACGTTTGAGCGGTCGAGCCCGTTCAACTTTGGCGTGGAATATCAGGCGCGGCCCAATGTGCGGCTGGGGGCCCACTATCTTTACGGCAGCGAGGTTGGTCTGACCGCGCATTTCACGCTGAACCCGAAACAACCGACCGTGGCGAACCAGCAGGATGTGGCCCCGCCACTGGTGCGCTCGCGCCCGTCGCGCGCTGCCGATCCCGATGCATGGTCACAGGAATGGGTCAGCCAACAGGGCGCCAATCCGGTGCTGCGCGGCAATATCGCCAAGCAGCTTGAAGATGACGGCATCCTTATCGAGGCGCTGGGTTACACCTCGCAGACGGCACAGGTCCGCATCCGCAACACCCGCTACAACGCCGAGGCGCAGGCCATCGGGCGGGTGGCGCGGGCCATGTCACGCACCATGCCCGCCTCGGTCGAGGTGTTCGAGATCGTGCCGGTGGTTGATGGCGTGCCGCTGTCAAAAGTCACGCTGCGCCGGTCCGACATCGAGGCGCTGGATCTGGCACCAGACGGCGCGGAATCGCTGCGCAGCAGGGCGGTGATCGGCGAGGCGGGCCCCGCCATTGCCGGGCTGACCTATGACCCCGATCTTTACCCCGCCTTCACCTGGGGTCTTTCGCCCTATGTGCGCACCAGCCTGTTCGACCCCGACAAGCCGTTCCGCGCAGACGTGGGCCTGCGGCTTTCGGCGAAATACGCGATCGCGCCCGGTTTTGTTCTGGCGGGCTCTGTCACACAGAAAATCGCGGGCAACCTCGACGATTCGCGGCGCGATTCGAACTCGGTGCTGCCGCGCGTGCGCACCGACGGCAACATCTATGACGAAGAGGGCGAAACCGCGCTGGAAAAGCTGACGCTCGCCTGGCAGATGCGCCCTGCGGAAAATCTGTATGGCCGCGTGACCGTGGGCTATCTGGAACGGATGTTCGGCGGTGTATCGGGTGAACTGCTGTGGAAGCCGACCGGCAGCCGTCTGGCGCTGGGGGCCGAGGTGAACTATGCCAAGCAGCGCGATTTTGATCAGCGGTTCGGCTTTCAGGATTATGACATCGTGACCGGCCACGTGTCGGCCTATTACGAGATTTCCAAGGATTTCCACGGCCAGATCGACGTTGGCCGCTATCTGGCGGGCGATGTTGGTGCGACCCTGTCTTTGCACCGCGAGTTCGAGAACGGCTGGCGTGTGGGGGCTTTTGCCACCAAGACCAACGTGTCGGCCGAGGAATTCGGCGAAGGGTCGTTCGACAAGGGCATACGCATCGAGGTTCCGCTGAATCATCTTCTGGGCCGGCCGACGCGCGACAGCGGCACCATCGTGGTGCGCCCGATCACCCGCGACGGCGGTGCAAGGCTGAACGTGGACGGGCGGCTTTACGAAACGGTGCGCGACTATCATGAGACGGGCATCAACCAGCAGTGGGGAACGTTCTGGAAATGACATCTCAGGCCCGTTTCCGCACCCTTGCCGCAACGCTGCTGGGCCTTGCCCTGGCTGGCTGCGGATCGACCGACAATGCCCAGTCTGTGTCGGCGTTTCTGAGTGATCTCACACGGTCGGTCCGGCCAGATGGCGCAGCGGCAGCACCGGCCGATCTGGGCCTGACGCGGGCTGCGCTTGCCGGTTTCACCACACCCCTGCAACTTGTCACGCTGGAGCCTTCCGGCGTGTCGGCGGTGATGGGCCCGCTGGGCAGCAACAACGGTGCCGACACTTGGTCTTCGGCAGACAACCGCACCATCTCCTACCGCCAAGGCATTGTTGTGGCCACGCGGGGCCTCAGCGGTGACCTGATGTCGGCCAGCGTGCCGACGCTGGGGCAGATTGCGGCAGGTTCAGGAACCCACAGCCGGGTTCACTTCTATCTGAACGGTCTGGACCAGACCGAACGGCAGGATTTCCGCTGCACCCTGTCTTCGGCAGGCAGCGAGACCCTCACCATCGTCGGGCTTGGCTATCCGACGCGGAGAATTGACGAGGATTGCAGCGGCGCAGCGGGCAGCTTCCGTAACAGCTATTGGATCGAGGGCGGCACATATCTTCGCCAATCTCGGCAATATGTTGCAAAAGAAGCAGGCTTTCTGGTGACAAAGCGCCTAGTCGATTGACAGAGGCTATTCGGACTTTCGTTGATTGTGCCGATATGCTATCGCAGAAACAGGTTCACGACCATCTGGAGTTTAACATGAACAAGATTACTGCTTTCGTTGCTGCAGCGGCTCTGGCTGCGTCGGCTGGTTTCGCAATGGCCGGTGGCCCGGTCATCATCGAAGACGAAGATGAGCCTGCTGTCATTCTGCCGGTTGGCTCGGGCGGTCTGGCTGGCGCTGCACCGCTGGCTCTGGGCGCTCTGGCGGTTGTCGCGGCTCTGGCAGGTGGCGGCGACAGCACCACCACCACCCCGACCTACGAGTAAGTCAAGACGCGGGCTCAGGCTTGCTTTTAAAATCAATCGGGCTGGCGCAGGCTGGCCCGATTTTGTTTTGAGCCAAATCCGGAGAAACTGATGACAAAGATCGCGGCCCTGTTCGCGCCATTGATGTCGCTGTTCGACCGGATGGACCGTGCCAATCTGGACATGTGCGCGGCGGGAATCGCGTTTTTCGGTTTTCTTGCGATTTTTCCGGCGGTTGCGGCGGTGATCGCCATCTGGGGGTTTGCTTCTGACCCCGGCGTGATCCGCAGCCAGCTGGTGCTGTTGCAGGACTATCTGCCCCAGGAATCCTATCAGCTTCTGTCAGGCCAGGTCGAGGCGCTGCTGGCCGCCAACAGCCGCAAACTGGGTTGGGCCACCTTGTTTTCCACCATGCTGGCGCTGTGGTCGGCGCGGGCCGGGGTGGCGGCGCTGATCCGCGGCATCAACGCCACACATTACCTGCCCAACCGCATCGGCCCCTGGCATGTGCTGCGCGCGCTGGCGATGACGCTATGCCTTGTGGGGATGATTCTGGTGGCCATGGTGCTGGCAATCGTGGCACCGCTGGCCATCGGTTTTCTGCCGCTGGGGCCAGCCGCCGCGCAGGCGCTGGAACTTGCAAACGTGGCACTCGGGTTGTTGATCGTGGTGTTCGGCATTGCCATCGTCTATCGGCTGGCGCCGAACCGGCCGCGATCGGTGCACCGCCCCATGTTCACGCGCGGGCTGTTTCTGGCCGTGGTGCTGTGGGCGGTGGTCTCGCGCGGGCTGGTGATCTATCTGGCCAATTTCGGCAGCTACAACCAGGTTTACGGCTCCATCGGCGCGGTGGTGGCGTTGATGATGTGGCTTTACCTCAGCGCCTATGCCGTGCTGCTGGGGGCGGCGGTTGATGCGGAGCGCGCGGCCAACCGCGCGCAGGCACTGACCGGGCCGGTCAATAATCCTTCTCTATGAATATCCCGATGCCGGTTTCGCCCGCGCTGCCGGTGCTGCCGCGCAGGGTGATGCTGTCGGTGATGTCGAGGTTCAGGTTGATCTGGCTTTGGCCCTGCTGGTTCACCTCCACCTCGGTATAGACATTGCGCGACAGGTATTTTCCGGCACGCAGCGAGGTTTCGCCTTCCGCGTCGGTGGCCAGATCAAGGTCATCCAGCCCGAACCCCTGGCGCAGACGACCCACGATGCCATCGCCGCCGCGCCCGGCCAGGCTGGCCACCGCGCTTGCCAGTTGCGCCGCCTGCAGGGCTGACAGCGAGGTCAGTTCACGCCCGAAAAGCAAGCGCGCCAGCACCTCTTCCTCGGGCAGTTCGGGGCTGGAGCTGAAGCTGACAACCGGTTCGGTCGCCTCGCCCTCGATCACCACCGAGCTGACGATGCCGTCACTTTCGGTCGAAGCGGCAATGCGCAGGAATGGCACAAAATCCCCTTCAAGCTGCAACAATGCCTGGCTCAGTTCCAGCCGCTTGCCCAGAATGTCCAGCCGCCCGCGGATAAGGTTGAAGGCCCCGCTGGGCACGATCGCATTGGTGGTGCCCGTCAGGCGCAACGAACCGCCAAGTTCGGCATCCAGCCCCCGACCCCTGATAAACACTTGATTTGGGGCGGAAATAGTCAGGTCTATGCCCAGCGGGCGGTTGCTTGCAGCTTCCGTGCCGCCCCCGGTTTCGATCAACCCTGCGCGGATGCGCGTGGCGCGCACATCGGCGGGTTCGTTCACATGCTGCAAGTCCTCCAGCGGGCCGGCGGCGCCCAGCCCGGTCGAGGGAATACGCAACTCGGTCTCCAGCAGGGTGATCTGGCCCCCCACCTGCCCCCCATCGGTCAGCCCTCCGTTCAGCGTGACGGTGCCACGCAGCCGGGTCTGGAACAGTTCAGGGTCTTTCAGGATCAGGTTGGTGAGGGTGATCGCCAGATCGGCGTCATAGGGTGCCGTCAGGCCCGCACCGCCAGATACCGACAGCAGGCCGCCTTCGCTGGCGGTGGCCTGCGCATTCAACTGCGCGCGTCCCGCCGACAAATCGGCGGTCACAGATGTGCCCACCAGCGCCAGCCCGAAATCGGGGTCGGCGATGCGCGCGTCGCTAAGCGTCACGCGGCCCGACAGTGACGACAATTGCAGCGGCCCGTTCAGTGCAAGGTCAAAGCGCAGCGGGCCAGAGACTGTGCGCGGCGCAATGAAGGCATTGGCCAGCGCCGCCTGCGCTGTGCCCGCGATGTCAAGGTTGGCCGAGGCCATGTTGGCCGCCAGCCGCCCGGTGGTGGTCAGGGCAATCTGCCCCGGCCCCTGCGCGCGCAGGTCCAGCGCATAGCCCGCACCGTCATCCACCGCCGTGCCCGTCAACGTCAGCGGCCCCGGAAATTCGGGCAGCACCAGCGCCAGATTGGACAGCCGCGCCTCCAGCGCCACCTCGCGCCGGGTGCCTTGGGCCGTGCCCGTGGCGCTGGCGGTCAGTTGCGGGTTGGTCAGCCGCGCCTCATCGACCTTGATCAGCCCGTTGTCCAGGTTCAGCGCCAGCACCAGATCGCTGCGCCCGGCCAGCAGGCGGTCCGCCTCGGCCTGCCCGATGGCCAGACCGCGGCCCATGGCGGTGGCGGTCAGCCGCCCGACCTCGGGCGTGCCGGTAAAGGCGGCATCGGCCACCAGACTGCCCCGGTATTGCCCGCCCAACACCGAAAGATCAGGGAAAATAAGCTGTGCAGAGATGTCGCTGCCCGCCGTTGCCAGCCGCCCCTGCGCGCTGGCCACCAGATTGGCGGCGTTGATGCGCAGGGTGGTGATATCCAGCGCGCCATTGTCCAGCCCGGCGGCAAGGGTGATTTGCGAGGTGCCGCGCAGCAGGGCATCCACCTCGGGCACGCCCATGCCGATGCCGTCGCCCACGGCCTCAAGGCCGATCTGCCCGGCCTCTGGCGTGCCGGTAAAGGTGGCGTCGGCGGTCAGCGCACCCCGGTAAGGCCCGCCCAGCACCGAAAGATCGGCAAAGCTGAGATTGGCCTGCACATCGCTGCTCGTCAGGGCGACCCGCCCCGTGGCTGTCAGCGCCAGACTGGCGGCATTGATGCGCAACTCGCGCAGGTCTGCCCCGCCATCGCGCAGGCCCGCCGCCAGACGGATGACGGATTCCCCGCGCAGCAGCGCATCCACTTCGGGCACACCCACGGCGATATTGCTGCCATCAGCCTCCAGGCTGACCTGCCCCGCCTCCAACGTGCCGGTCAGCCGGGCCTGCCCGGTCAACTGGCCGTTGTAGGCCGCGCCCAGCACCGACAGGTCGCTGAAATCCAGATCGGCGGTCAGGTCGCTGCCCGCCGTGGCAATCGTGCCCTGCACGGCGGCGGTCAGGCTGGTGGCGGTGACGTCCAACTGCCGCAACTGCGTGCCAGCCGTGTCGCGCAGCGCCGAGAACGCGATTTGCGACGGGCCGCGCAGCAACCCGTCAACCTCGGGCTGGCCGATGGCCAGATCGGTGCCGGTCACGGTGCCGGTGACGTCGAAACTGCCCGCCAGCAGGCTGGCATCGCCCACAACGGTCAGCATTGCGCTGCCCGCCAGCGGTTGCCCGGCCAGCAGCGCCGCGCGCGACAGATCGTCGATGCGTGCGGTGCCCTGCCCCTGCACGGTAAGGCCAGTGGACAGCCCCTCAAACCCGCCTGCCAGATCAACGGTATAGCCATCACCGGCCAGCGTCAGTTTCGGCAGTTTCAGCCCGTCGCCGCCCTGCTGCCAGAACAGCGTCGCCGTGCCCGTCACCGCCTCGCCCGAGGCCTGCGCCAGCCCCGGATCGGTGGGCCGCAGCCCCTCGGCGGCAAAGGCCAGCGTCGCACCGATCAGCCCGCGCACCGGATCTTGCCGGATGCGGCCCGAGCCGGAAAGTTCGACCGTAGCCGCAGCAAAATCGGCGCGGTCCAGCCCTGTAACCTGCGCGCGGCCGGTCCAGCCCTCGCCCTGCGTCACGTCATAGGCCAGCGTCAGATCGGCCCCGGCAATGCGCGTGGGCTGTTCCGCGCCAAAGGGCAGCAGCACGGGCGAGCCGTCTGCCGATCCGATGCGCCCCGACAGCGCCACCATTTCGGGCAGCCCGCCCGCGCCGATCACTACCGCGCCATCCAGCGTCAGCGCGCGCGTCACCAGCGACAGTTTGCTCAGGTCAAGCCGCCCTGTGGCATCGCGCGCGCCCTCGGTTTCCAGCCGCACATCGGGGCCGAAGAACTCGGCATAGGCGGGCAGGAACAGCGGCACCACATCGCCCTGCAACTGTGCCGAAAACCGCTGGCCGGTGGCGGGGTTCGACATCAGCGTGACATTGCCCGCCAGCCGGTCAACCCCGTCGGTGGCCAGCGAAATCTGCGCGGCATAATTGTCGATCGGCCCGGTGCCTGCGATCATCACATCCACCGCAGGGGCACCCGGCAGGCCGATCATGGTGCTGGCCAGCCCGCCCGCCGCCTCGGACGCATCCAGATCGAACACCAGCACCCGGGTTTCATTGGCATAGCTGGCGTTCAGCACGGCGCGGCCTGCGGGGCCATCATCGGTGCGTTCGGCGGTCAGCGTCACGCCGCCCTCGCCACCCGACAGAAGCACCACCGCCTCCAGCCGCGCCTCAAGGGGTGTGCCCAGCACGGCCGCGCCCAGTTCCAGCCGCTCTGCCGCCAGCCGTCCGATCTCGACCGAGACCGGCAGTTCCGGCAAGGCAAATTCCGTCGCCTCGGGCGAGGGCAGATCGTCGCCCGCCACCGGTGGCCGGGCCACGATGATCTCGGCAGCCGTCAGTTCATTCACCGAAACGCGGCCCGCGAACAAAGCCGCACGGTTCCAGTCCAGCGACACATCGCGCAGGGTCAGCCAGATGCCTTCGTCATCGGCGATCGTCATCTCGGCCAGACTGGCCCGCGACGACAATGCGCCCTGAAACCCGGTGATCGTCACCTTGCGCCCGGCACCCGAAAGGTTGTCTTCCAGCAGGGCGGTCAAATAGCCCCGGTCATCCGCCTCGGCCGCGGTTTCCTGCGCCAGCGCCACAGGGGGCAGGGCCAGCGTTGCCACCAGAAGCCCGATTTTCAGACCATTGCGCCACATCAGAAGGACTGCCCTATACCCACATAAATCTGCACGCCTTCGCCGGTATCGCCGCCCACCGGCGCGGCCACATCCAGCCGGATCGGGCCAAAGCCGGTGTCATAGCGCAGGCCAAGCCCCGCACCCGCGTGCCAGTCGCCCAGATCGTCAAAGAAATCCTGTGCGCCGACGCTGCCCGCATCGACAAAGCCCACCACGCCGATCCTTTCGGTGATCCGGGTGCGCACCTCGGCCGACACCGCCATGAAGGCCAGCCCGCCGATCTTGAAATCGGGCAGCGAGGACCGCAGGATATTCACGCCCAAGGATTGATAGGGTTGCCCGCGCACCGTGCCGCCGCCGCCGGAATAGAACAGGTAGTCGCGCGGCGTGTTCAACAGATCCGACCCGAACACCGCCCCGGCCTGCACCCGCCCGGCCAGCGTTACCCGGTTATCGGCACCGAAACTGCGGTAAGCCCGCCCGTCCACCGTCAGCCGCGCGCCGGAATCGGTGGTGCCAAACCCCAGAAAGGGCATGGCGGTGGCATCCAGAAAATAGCCTTCGGTCGCGTCCAGCTTCACATCGCGGCTGTCCCAGGTCAGGCCCAGCGGCACCGACAGGTTGCGGTAGGTATAATCGCCCGAGTCGTCATCCACCTTGGAAAAGCTGTATTCCACGCCCACCCGCGCCGTCAGCCGGTCAGAGAAGATATGCGAGAACGTGATGCCGGTCGCGGCCCCGTCCGACACGTAATCCTCTTCATCCATATGTTCGAAGTCGACGTGAAAGCTCAGTGTCGTGTCGGGGGTCAGCGTGGCGGGCCGGTCAAGGGTTACGCCAAGGCTGTAGTCCATTCCGCTGGCTTGTGCGCCGATATTGGCCACCATGCCGTTGATGGTCAGCCGTTCCGCCCCGCCCAGAAGGTTGCGGTGCAGCCAAGATCCCGTCAGCGTGGCGCCCTCGAAACTGGCCAGTTCGGCACCGAAACTGTAGCGGCGGGTCTTCTGTTCAACGACCGTGGCCGTGATGCCCAAGAGGTCGGGGCTGGTGACATTTTCATCCTCGGTCATGGCGACCGAGCTGAACACACCGGTGCGGCGCAGGCGGCCGGCGGCACGGTCAAGCTCTTCGGGGCTGTAGACCTCGCCTTCGGGCAGGCCCGCGATCTTGCGGATGCGGCGCTCCCGCATCCGTTCCTCGCCGGTGATGGTCAGCGGGCCGAAACGCAGGCGTGGCCCGGGGTTCAGGGTGACATCGGCGGCCAGAGTGTTCTGTGCATGATCGGCCACGATGTTTTGCCCCGAGGTGGCGGTCTTGGCATGGCCGATGCCACGCCAGCCATCGACTGCCACCGTCACCGATTCGCGGATGATGCCGCTGCGGGCGCGCTCGCCCACCGCAAAACCATCGGGCAGTTCGGTTTCAGGGGCCAGCGGCGTGATGTTCGCGCGGCTGAAGGCAAAAGGCGGGCCGGGGTCAACCTGCACGGCGATGCGCGAGATGCTGGCGGGGGCATTCAGCGGGGCGATGGTCGCGGCTTCGCGCCCGTCGATCAGCACGCGCACCACCGGAGAGTAATAGCCTTGCGCATAAAGTGCGCCGACCAGCCTTGCGTATTCGGCCCTTGCGGCGGTGAACAGATCCTGCGCCTCGGTAGTGCCTTCGGTTTCGGCGGCGATCAGCAGGGATGACGCGCGCAGGTCATCGGCCAGATCCTCGTTCCCGCCCACCACCTGAAATTCGATTTTCTCCAAGGCGTAACCCGCGGGCGCAGCCATGAAGACACCAAGCCCGGCCGCAGCCGCCACAGCATAGAACGACCCTGCGCGAAAACCGGCCACAGATACCCCCAAAGCAGAACCACACGGACTATTGCAGGTTGACCGGAAAGGGGCAATGCGGCTGCGGCAAAGCGGCGGATCACTTTTCCCCCTGTGGCTGAAACCCGCTACTGCATGGCCTTCGCGTGAACACCGAGGCTGGAAGTGCCACCTTTCCGCATCACATCCTATTGCGCCGCGATGTCGCGGGCGGGGGCCAGCAGCCCCTCGCTGACCGATGACAGCGCCAGCGCTGCCGCGCCATGGGCCCACAGCAAATCACCCCAGGCGTGAATTTCGATGGGCGGGCGGGGGCGGCCGGTGGCAATGGTCAGGTTTTCCATCTCGGCCAGGGTTTCGGCGGCATAAAGGTAATCATAGCGCATGCGCTCCCCCGACAGGATGATCAGCGCCGGGTCGAACAGATTGATCACATTCGACAATCCCACCGCCAGATACCGCCCCGCGCGGCGAAAGATCGATCGGGCAGCGCCATTGCCGGCCTTGGCATGGTCATAAAGGCTTTCCAGCAGCACGGTGATGCTCTGCCCGTCCTTGTGCGCCCAGTTCAGCGCCGTGGTCGCCTCGCGCGCCAGCGCATAGTCGGCGACATAGGCCTCGAGACAGCCGCGCTGGCCGCAGCGGCACAGCGCGCCATCAAGCTGCACCTTGGTATGGCCCAGTTCCAGCCCAAGACCCCGCGCGCCGCGATAGATGCGGTGGTTCAGCACCAGCCCCATGCCCACACCATGTTCAATCGTCACCACCGCGAAATCCGACAGCCTGCGCCCCGCGCCGAACCACAGTTCCGCCAGCGCCACCAGATTTGCATCGTTGTCGATGCTGACCGGCAGGCGCAGCCGGGCCTGCACTTCGGCGGCCAGGGGAATGCTGCGTTCGGTCAGGGTGGATGACCAGGCCACCATGCCCGCCTCGCAATCGACAAACCCCGGCACGCCGATGCCCACGGCGGAAAGATCGGCGCGCGACAAGCCGGCCTTGGCGCAGATCCGGTCCAGCAGCGTTTCGATCGTGTCCAGCATCTCGGCCAGTGTCATCGCACCGGGGCGGCGGGGGATCACATCATCGGCCAGCAGATTGCCTGCGAAATCAACGATCACCGCGGTATGTTCGCGGTCGCTGAGCTTCATCCCCGCCACGCGATGCGCATCGCGCCGCACCCCCAGCGCCACGGCGGGCCGCCCGCGCGCGCCGTCACCCTCGCGCAAGGCCGCCGTTTCCTCGATCAGCCCGGCCTCGATCAGTTCCGACATGATGGTGGTGACAGAAGCGGGGCTGACCCCCAGATCCTTGGCCACCTGCACCCGGGCAATCTGCCCCGCCGCGCGCACGCGTTCAAACACCTGCTGGCGCAGCGGGCGCAGCGTATCGGACAGGGGCGGAATCAGCGGCCCGCAGCCCTGCGCCGTGTGGCTTGCCGGTTGCCCGGTTGCGCGCGGCCTCATTTATTCGGTCCCCTAACTAAAACTGATCAGTTTTCTTTGCCGCACGCCACTTATTTGCTGCACAGCAGCGAAATCACGAGCCAATTCTTGGCAAAGAGACTTTCGCGCAACATTTTTATTTTGACAACTGAATTTATTCGCGGCAATTTCCGCCTGTGCCGACGAATCCGTCGGACCGGCCATATTTCTGGCCGCACTGACAGGGAGGACTACATGCGTAACCCGATTCTGGCCGCCGTCATTGCGACGGTCGGCTTCTCTTCGGCTGCTCTGGCCGAAAGCCATGCGATGACCGTTGGCGTTAGCTGGTCGAATTTTCAGGAAGAGCGCTGGAAGACTGACGAAGCCGCGATCAAGGCCGCGCTGGAAGCTGCCGGCGCCACCTATATCTCGGCTGACGCGCAGGCTTCGGCTGCCAAGCAGCTGACCGACATCGAGGCGCTGATTGCACAGGGTGCCAACGCCCTGATCATCCTGGCGCAGGACAAGGACGCCATCGGCCCGGCGATCGAACAGGCCGCCAACGAAGGCATCCCGGTGGTCGGCTATGACCGTCTGATCGAAGACCAGCGCGCCTTCTACCTGACCTTTGACAACAAGGGCGTGGGCAAGCTGATCGCCGAGTCGGTGATGGCAGCCGTGCCGGAAGGCAACTATGCCGTCATCAAAGGTGACCCGGGCGATCCGAACGCGGGCTTCCTGCTGGAAGGCATGATGGAAGTGATCGGCCAGTCCGTCACCGACGGCAAAATCAAGATCGTCGGCGAAGCCTCGACCGATGGCTGGAAGCCGGAAAATGCCCAGAAGAACATGGAGCAGATCCTGACCGCCAACGACAACGCCATTGACGCCGTTCTGGCACAGAACGACGGCATGGCAGGCGGCGCGATTGCGGCGCTGTCGGCGCAGGGCCTGAACGTGCCGATCGGCGGTCAGGACGGCGATCTGGCCGCGCTGAACCGCGTGGCACGCGGCACGCAGACCGTTTCGGTCTGGAAAGACAGCCGCGCGCTGGGCAAGGCTGCGGGCGAGATTGCCGTGGCTCTGGCCGGTGGTGCTGCTCTTGATGCCGTTCCCGGCGCGACCAAGTTCTCGGACGGCGCCAACGGCGTTGAAATGAACGCAATCCTGCTGACCCCGACCCCGATCACCCAGGAAAACCTGAATGTCGTGATCGAAGCGGGCCACATCTCGAAAGAGCAGGCTTGCGAAGGTGCTGCCGCAGGCGTCGCCGCCTGCCAGTGACACGGTAACAGTGCCCCTGCCCCCTGACCGGGGGCAGGGATGCCACTGACAACCCCGATTTTCCTTTTGCGGCCATTCGGCGGGCAGGGCATTGCGCAGCGCCGCTGCCCGCCTTTGCCCTATCCCCGCGCATCACTGCCCCCATATCGCTGGATGAGGACATGAGCCAGACACACACCCAATCCGCCAACCCGGACGCAGGCGCGGGGCCCATTGCCCGCTTCCTGCGCGCGACCGAGATCGACACCCGCCTTCTGGGCATGGCCGGGGCCTTGCTGCTGATCTGGATGGGCTTCCATCTTTACAGCATCTTCGTGAACGGCAACGCGGGCTTCCTGACGCCGCGCAACATGTGGAACCTGTCGGTGCAAACCTCGTCGATCGGCATCATGGCCACGGGCATGGTGCTGGTGATCGTGACGCGCAACATCGACCTGTCGGTCGGCTCGATCCTGGGGTTCTGCGCCATCATCATGGGTGTGATCCAGGTCTATATCCTGCCGGACATCCTGGGGCTGGGCCACCCGCTGATCTGGGTCATCACGGCGATTGCCGGGCTGATCGTGGGCTGTCTGATCGGCGCGTTCCATGGCTGGATGATCGCCTATGTCGGAATCCCGTCGTTCATCGTCACGCTGGGCGGGTTGCTGGTCTGGCGCGGTGCGGCCTTTCTGGTGGCGCGCGGTGAAACCATCGCGCCGGTCGATGCCACATTCGCGTTGATGGGCGGCGGGCCTTACGGGGCCATCGGCGCCACCGGCAGCTGGATTGTCGGCCTGCTGGCCTGCGCAGGTATCTTGTGGATGCTGATCTCGGGCCGCGCGCAGCGCGAAAAACACGGCTTCACCCAGCGCCCGATGTGGGCCGAAGTGTTCCTTGGCGTGCTGGGCTGCGGTCTGGTGCTGGGTGCCGTGATGGTGGTGAACGCCTATCCCTGGCCCAGGGGCATCGTCACGGCCTATGCCGCTGCCAACAACATCACCGTGCCGCCCGAGGGGCTGTTCATCAGCCATGGTTTTGCCATTCCGGTGCTGATCCTGATCGGCGTGGGCATCCTGATGACCATACTGATGACGCGCACCCGCTTTGGCCGCTATGTCTTTGCCATCGGCGGCAACCCCGAGGCTGCGGCACTGGCGGGCATCAACACCCGCTGGATGACCGTCAAGATTTTTGCCCTGCTGGGTCTGTTGACCGGGCTGTCGTCTGTCGTGGCCTCGGCCCGTCTGACCTCGGCCACCGGCGCGCTGGGCACGCTGGACGAGCTTTATGTCATCGCCGCTGCCGTGATCGGCGGCACGTCGCTGGCCGGGGGTGTGGGCACGGTTTACGGCGCGATCTTCGGCGCGCTGGTGATGCAGAGCCTGCAAACCGGCATGCCCTTCATCGGTGTCGACGCAGGGTTGCAGCAGGTCGTCGTGGGGTCGGTGCTGGTGCTGGCCGTGTTCCTTGACATCCTTTACCGCCGCAAATCGAAATGAGGGGGCAAGACATGACCAACAAAGGAACACCGCTGGTCGAACTGCGCGACATTTCCATCTCGTTCGGCGGCATCAAGGCCGTCGACCGGGTAAGTGTCGATCTTTACCCGGGCGAGGTTGTGGGCTTGCTTGGCCACAACGGCGCGGGCAAGTCGACGCTGATCAAATGCCTGTCCGGGGCCTATCAGGCCGACAGCGGCGAAGTCTGGATCAACGGGCAGAAGGTGGAGATTACCAACCCCCGCGATGCCCGGGCGCATAATGTGGAAACCATCTATCAGACACTGGCACTGGCCGACAATCTGAACGCCGCCTCGAACCTGTTTCTGGGCCGTGAACTGGTGACGAAGGCCGGTTTCGTGGACGATGCGCAGATGGAGGCGGAAACCCGCAAGATCATGGCGCGGCTGAACCCGAACTTCCGCAAGTTCAACGTGCCGGTTTCGGCTCTGTCGGGCGGCCAGCGGCAATCGGTGGCCATTGCCCGCGCGGTGTATTTCAACGCCAAGATCCTCATCATGGATGAACCCACCGCCGCCCTTGGCCCGCAGGAAACGCAGATGGTGGCCGAGCTTATTCAAGAGCTGAAGCGGCAGGGTCTGGGCATCTTCCTGATCGAGCATGACATTCATGCGGTGATGGACCTGTGCGACCGCGCCTCGGTGATGAAGAACGGCCAGCTGGTCGGCACAGTGAAGGTAGATGAAGTGACCGATGACGACATTCTGGGCATGATCATTCTGGGCAAGCCCCCCTGCAAGCAAGGCCGCGTGATGTATATCGGGCTTGATCTGGGAACCTCTGGGCTGAAGGGCGTGCTGATCGACGAAGATCAGCGCGTTCTGGCCGAGGCTGTCGCGCCCCTGACCGTCAGCCGCCCGCAGGAAGGCTGGTCGGAACAATCGCCGGCCAACTGGATTGCGGCGGCGGAAACGGTGATGGACCAGTTGGCGACCCACGGGCTTTCCGCCGTGCGCGGCATCGGTCTGTCGGGGCACATGCACGGTGCCACGCTGCTGGATGCGGCGGATGAGGTGCTGCGCCCCTGCATCCTGTGGAACGACACCCGCAGCCACGAAGAAGCTGCCGAACTTGACGACGATCCGCAGTTTCGTCGGGTGACGGGCAACATCGTTTTCCCCGGCTTTACCGCACCGAAACTGCTGTGGGTGCAGGCGCACGAGCCGCGCCTGTGGGAAAGGCTGGCCAAGGTGCTGCTGCCGAAAGACTATCTGCGGCTGTGGCTGACGGGCGAGCATGTGGCGGAAATGTCGGATGCGGCGGGCACAAGCTGGCTGGATACCGGCAAGCGCGACTGGTCGGATGAACTGCTGACGGCGACGGGGCTGAGCCGCGGGCACATGCCCCGGCTGGTCGAAGGCTCGGACGTGTCGGGCGCATTGCGCGGCGCATTGGCCGCGCGCTGGGGCTTGCCCGCCGATGTGGTGGTGGCCGGTGGCGGTGGCGACAATGCCGCGTCCGCCGTGGGTGTGGGCGTGGTCCGTGCGGGCGAGGCCTTTGTTTCGCTTGGCACCTCGGGGGTGCTGTTTGCCGCCAATGACGGCTATCAGCCCGCACCGGAAACGGCGGTGCACACCTTCTGTCATGCGCTGCCGGGTGCCTGGCACCAGATGGGTGTGATACTGGCCGCCACGGATGCGCTGAACTGGTATGCCGGGCTGGTGGGGCAGGATGCCGCCGGGCTGACGCGTGGCATGGGGCCGTTGCAGGCCCCGGGCAAGACATTGTTCCTGCCCTATCTGGGGGGCGAGCGCACACCATTGAACGATGCCGCCATCCGGGGCGCGTTTCTGGGGCTGGAACATGCTACCGACCGCGCGGCAGGCACCCGCGCCGTGCTGGAAGGTGTAACCTTTGCCTTCCGTGACAGCCGCGATGCGCTGGCCGCCACAGGCACCCGGTTGGAGCAACTGATCGCCGTGGGTGGCGGATCGCGTTCCGACTATTGGTTGCAGGCGATTGCGACGGCGCTGAACCTGCCCGTTTCCCTGCCTGCGGCGGGCGATTTTGGCGGGGCTTTCGGTGCCGCCCGGTTGGCCATGATGGCTGCCACAGGTGCCGGGGCCGAGATTGCCACCCTGCCGCCGATTGCCCGCACCTTCGAACCCGACCCGTCGCTGACCGCCGCCTTTGACGCGGGCCATGCCCGCTACCGCGCGGCCCAATCTGCCATCAAGGATCTGACATGACCGACTTTTTCAAGGGTATCCCCGTTGTCACATACGAGGGCGAAGCCAGCACCAATGAATACGCCTTTCGCCACTACAACCCCGACGAGGTGATTCTGGGCAAGCGGATGGAAGATCATCTGCGCTTTGCCGTGGCCTATTGGCACAGCTTTGCCTGGCCGGGCGGCGACCCGTTTGGCGGCCAGACCTTTGACCGCCCGTGGTTCGGCGACAGCATGGATCTGGCCCGGCTGAAGGCCGATGTGGCCTTCGAGATGTTCGATATTCTGGGCGCGCCCTTTTACTGTTTCCACGATGCCGATGCGCGCCCCGAGGGTGCCAGCTTTGCGGAATCGACCCGCAACCTTGAGGAAATCGTTGATTACCTTGGCGAAAAGCAGGCCACCCACAAGACGCAGCTTCTGTGGGGCACGGCCAACATGTTCAGCCATCGCCGCTGGATGTCGGGTGCTGCCACCAACCCCGACCCCGAGGTTTACGCCTATGCCGCCGCAACGGTGAAGGCCAACATGGATGCCACGAAGAAACTGGGCGGGCAGAACTATGTGCTGTGGGGCGGGCGCGAGGGCTATGAAACCCTGCTGAACACCGACCTCAAGGCCGAACGCGCCCATGCCGGCCGGTTCCTGCAACAGGTGGTGGAATACAAATACAAGATCGGCTTCACCGGCACGATCCTGATCGAGCCGAAACCGCAGGAGCCCTCAAAGCACCAGTATGATTATGATGTGGCCACGGTTTACGGCTTCCTCAAGGATTTCGGGCTTGAGGGCGAGGTGAAGACCAATATCGAACAGGGCCATGCCATTCTGGCCGGTCATTCGTTCGAACATGAAATCGCGCTGGCCTCGGCGCTGGGCATCTTCGGTTCCATCGACATGAACCGCAACGATTACCAGTCGGGCTGGGACACCGACCAGTTCCCCAACAACCATGCCGAAAAGGCGCTGGCATTCTATGAAATCCTGCGCGCGGGCGGCTATACCACCGGCGGCACGAACTTTGACGCCAAGGTGCGCCGCCAGAGCCTTGATGCCGAGGATCTGATCCTGGCCCATGTGGGCGGCATGGATACCTGCGCCCGCGCCCTGAAAGCGGCCGCGAAGATGCTGGAGGATGGCCATATGGAGGCCGCCCGCGCCACCCGCTATGCCGGATGGCAGACCTCCGCTGCGCAGGCCATGCTGGAGGGCTCGCTTGAAACCATCGCCGCCGATGTCATGGCGCGCAACGTGAACCCCGAGCCTGTGTCGGGGCGGCAGGAGCGGCTGGAAAACCTGTGGAACCGCTACGTCTGAACCGGGACGGTTCTGCAAGGCAAAGGGGCGGGCCAAGTGCCCGCCCCCAGTCATTTCGGCATGCCGCGCTTACTTGCCGCGCAGCGTATCCTTCACGCCGCCTACGGCGTTCTGCACCTTGCCTTCCACCTGATCGGCGCGGCCGTCGGCCTGCAACTTGGCATCGCCGGTGACTTTGCCAGCGGCTTCCTTGATCTTGCCACCGATGTTCTTGGCGGCACCTGCAATACGGTCTTTGTCCATGTGACGTAGCTCCTTGCTATGTGCCGGGATAACGCAGATGCGCCCCGCCCGGTTCCGCGCCGCGCAGTCACGCGCGCGGTCAGGGTCTTTGCTCCTGCGGCTGTTGGCGCTATCACTGTGGCAACACAAAGGAACGCGCCATGTATCATCCCGCCGACACCCGCTATGACACGATGGTTTACCGCCGCTGCGGCAAATCCGGCCTGAAGCTGCCCGCAGTGTCGTTGGGCCTTTGGCACAATTTCGGCCATGACACGCCGCATGCCACAAAACAGGCGATCTGCCGCACGGCCTTTGATCTTGGCATCACCCATTTCGATCTGGCCAACAATTATGGTCCGCCGCCCGGGTCGGCCGAAGAGGCGTTTGGCGAGATCATGCGCAATGATTTCAAGGGCTACCGGGATGAGCTGATCATTTCATCCAAGGCCGGTTATCAGATGTGGGGCGGCCCTTACGGCGAATGGGGCAGCCGCAAGAACCTGATCGCATCCTGCGACCAGTCGCTGAAACGCATGGGGTTGGACTACGTCGATATCTTCTATTCGCACCGTTTCGACCCCGAGACGCCGCTGGAAGAAACCATGGGCGCGCTGGATACCATCGTGCGGTCGGGCCGGGCGCTGTATGTGGGCATCTCCAGCTACAACAGCCAGCGCACGCGCGAGGCTGTGGCGATTTTGAAAGACCTGGGCACGCCCTGCATCATCCACCAGCCCAGCTACAACATCCTGAACCGCTGGGTGGAACATGACGGGCTGAAGGACACGCTGGCGGAACTGGGCGTAGGCTCCATCGCATTCACCCCGCTGGCACAGGGGATACTCACCAAGAAATATCTGGGCGGCATCCCGCAGGGCAGCCGGGCAAGCCAGGGCAAATCGCTGAACCCCGCGACCATCACCGAAAGCGCGATCGCGTCGGTGCGCGCACTGGACGCCATGGCGCAGGCGCGCGGGCAAACGCTGGCACAGATGGCGATTGCCTGGGTGCTGCGCGGAGGTGGCATCACTACGGCGCTGATCGGGGCCAGCAAACCCGAACAGGTGGTGGACTGCGCGGGGGCCGTGGCCAACCTTGATTTCACAGCCGAAGAACTGGCAGAGATCGACCGGATTGCGGGTGAGGAAGATGTGAACCTCTGGGCGCGTTCGGCCGAACTGGACTGATCCCGGCTGCCTCAGCCGCCAAGGCGGGGCCAGTTTGCCTCGGCCTTGGCGATGTTGCCGGGCACGTCGGCTTCCCACTGGCGCTGCACGCCTTTGGAATAGTTGAGGTAAAGTTTGCCATCCACCACCTTCCACGCCTCGGGGTCGATGGGCGCGGTATAGCCGCGCGAAACCGCCCAGGCGCAGTAGCCGCCGAATTGCGGGGCATAGGCGGCGGGGTTGCCCTCGAACAGCGCGCGGTTGGCCTCGGTGGCGAATTGCCAGCGCGCGCCACCCCATTGCAACGCCATGCCCGGGTCGCCCTGTACCGGGCGGCCTTCGGTGAAATAGGCCACGGGGTCATAACCCCGGATCGCGGCCCCGTCGGCGGTGAACACCGATTGCGCGGCGGCCAGCCCGGGCAGGCAGGCAAGGGCGAATGACAGGACAGTGCGGCGGGACAGGGACATGGCAGACCTCATGGCTTTGCGGTTGCCCTGTCGTCTCATATCAGGCGGGTCCGGCCAAAACACGGATCTGCGACCTCACGCAGAGGTGTGGGGTCGGGGTGTAACACCGCCCCGCGCGCTTTCATCCTGGCAAGAATATCCCCGCCGCAGGCTTCCACAATTACCCGCGTTTCACGCTGGCCGTCACGTAATTGCAGGACAGATCCCGGTCTGACAGGCTCCATGACCAGGCCACCGGATTGAACACCATGCCCTTGCGATCCACCGGGTCCAGGCCCGCCTGCCGGATCAGGGCATAAAGCTCGTCCGGGGTGATGAATTTCCGCCAGTCATGCGTGCCCTTGGGCAGCCAGCGCATCACCCATTCGGCCCCCACGATGGCCATGGCAAAGCTCTTGGCGTTGCGGTTCAGGGTGGAGCACACCATCAGCCCGCCGGGCCGCAGCAGGCGCTGGCAGGCCGTCAGATAGGCCAGCGGGTCGGCCACATGCTCCACCACCTCCATGTTCAGCACTGCGTCGAACTGTTCGCCCGCCGCCGCCAGATCCTCGGCGGTAGTGTGCCGATAGTCGATCACCAGCCCGGATTGTTCGGCATGCAGGCGCGCGACGGGGATGTTGCGCGGGGCGGCATCAGCGCCCACCACCGTCGCCCCCAGTCGCGCCATGGGTTCCGACAGCAGGCCACCACCGCAGCCGATGTCAAGAATGCGCAGCCCGGCAAAAGGCAGCGGTGCGGCCAGATCGCGGTCAAACTCGGCAGCAATCTGCGTGGTGATGTAGTCCAGCCGGCAGGGGTTCATCTGGTGCAGCGGCTTGAACTTGCCGTGCGGGTTCCACCATTCGGCCGCCATGGCCTCGAACTTCGCCACTTCGGCGGGGTCGATGGTCGATGCAGTTTCCATGGCGAACTCCTTGCGCATTGCCGGACAGAGGTGCAGGCTTGGCAGGGTATATAGGACGATCATGGACCACAGATCAGGCCAAAAGCGCGCAGTCGAATTTTTGTATCCGCCGATCGACCCGTTCGATCAGCGGGTCATCGACATGGGTGATGGCCACAGGGTGTATGTGGAGCAATGCGGCAACCCCGATGGCGTGCCGGTGCTGGTGTTGCATGGTGGCCCGGGGGGCGGGTGCAGCCCGGCGATGCGGCGCTATTTCGACCCGGCGGTCTACCGCGTGGTGCTGTTTGACCAGCGTGGCTGCGGGCGGTCACGCCCGCATGCCTCGGTGGAGCACAACACCACCTGGCATCTGGTGGGCGATATCGAGGTGATACGCGAGACGCTGGGCATCGACCGGTGGATTTGCTTTGGCGGCAGCTGGGGGGCCACGCTTGCGCTGATCTATGCCATCACCCACCCGGCCCGCGTGGCCCAACTGGTGCTGCGCGGCGTGTTCCTGATGACGCAGGCGGAACTGCAATGGTTCTACGGCGGCGGGGCGGGCGCGTTTTTCCCCGAGCTTTGGGCGCGGTTCCAGAACCCCATCCCCCCGGCCGAGCGTGGCGACATGATCGGCGCCTATCACCGCCGCCTGTTTTCCGGAAACCTGATGGAGGAAAGCCGCTATGGTCGCATCTGGGCGAACTGGGAAAACGCGCTGGCCTCGGTGAACCACGAGGGGCCGATGGGCGAAAGCCCGTCAGAATACGCCCGTGCCTTTGCGCGGCTGGAGAATCACTATTTCCAGAACGCCGGTTTTCTGGCGCATGACGGCTGGATCACGGCCAATCGCGCCCGCATCGCGCATATCCCCGCCGCCATCGTGCAGGGCCGCTATGACATGATCTGCCCGCCGGTTTCCGCCTGGAAACTGGCGCAAGGGTGGGACAAGGCCGAACTGCGTCTGGTGCCCCTGGCGGGCCACGCGCTGTCAGAACCCGGCATCAGCGCCGAACTGGTGCGCGTGATGGACGGGTTGCGCGCGTGAATTCGCCAGAACGGCGGCACATGCCTGCAACGCTTCGCTTTTTCCCTGTTTCATGGGGGTTTCACAACTCTGTGACGCTTGCAGCCCCACTGGCCCCCCCCTATATACGCCCGGTAGCCGATTGGGGCGGCCGCCCCGGCCGGCACGATTGGGATCGGGGATCAGGGGCCGACTTGCGGGCCTGACCCCCACAACATCGCCGCAACTAGAGGTGCATAGCATGGCCAAAGTCATCGGGATCGACCTCGGGACTACCAACTCCTGCGTAGCCATCATGGATGGTTCGCAACCCCGCGTCATTGAAAACTCCGAAGGCGCGCGCACGACGCCCTCCATCGTGGGTTTCACGGAAAACGAACGTCTGGTCGGGCAGGCCGCCAAACGGCAGGCCGTCACCAACCCCACGAATACCGTCTTTGCGGTCAAGCGGCTGATCGGCCGCCGCATCGACGACGCGCATATCGCCAAAGACAAGAAGAACCTGCCCTACACGCTGGTCAACGGCGGCAACGGCGACGCCTGGGTTGAAGTGCGCGGCGAGAAATACTCGCCCGCGCAGGTTTCTGCTATGATCCTTCAGAAAATGAAGGAAACCGCCGAGGCTTATCTGGGCGAAACCGTCACCCAGGCCGTCATCACGGTGCCCGCCTATTTCAACGACGCCCAGCGTCAGGCCACCAAGGATGCGGGCAAGATCGCCGGGCTTGAGGTGCTGCGCATCATCAACGAACCGACGGCTGCGGCGCTGGCTTACGGCCTCGACAAGAAAGATTCGAAAACCATCGCGGTTTATGACCTTGGCGGCGGCACGTTCGACATCACCATTCTGGAGATTGACGACGGCCTGTTCGAAGTGAAATCCACCAACGGCGACACGTTCCTGGGTGGTGAAGACTTTGACATGCGCATCGTCAACTACCTGTCGGACGAGTTCAAGAAAGAGCATGGCGTTGACCTGAGCCTCGACAAGATGGCGCTGCAACGCCTGAAAGAAGCGGCGGAAAAGGCCAAGATCGAGCTTTCGTCGGCCAGCCAGACCGAAATCAACCAGCCCTTCATCAGCATGGACCGCAACACCGGCCAGCCGCTGCACCTAGTGATGAAACTGACCCGTGCCAAGCTGGAGCAACTGGTGGGCGACCTGATCAAGGCGTCGATCAAGCCTTGCCAGGCCGCGCTGAAGGATGCGGGCCTGTCGATCGGCGACATTGACGAGGTGGTTCTGGTCGGCGGCATGACCCGCATGCCCAAAGTCATCGAGGAAGTGACCAAGTTCTTCGGCAAGGAACCCCACAAGGGCGTGAACCCCGATGAGGTCGTGGCACTGGGTGCGGCCATTCAGGCCGGTGTGCTGCAGGGCGACGTGAAAGACGTGGTTCTGCTGGACGTGACCCCGCTGAGCCTTGGCATCGAGACGCTGGGCGGCGTGTTCACCCGTCTGATCGACCGCAACACCACGATCCCGACCAAGAAGTCGCAGGTGTTCTCGACCGCCGAAGACAACCAGAATGCCGTGACCATCCGCGTGTTCCAGGGCGAACGCGAAATGGCTGCCGACAACAAGATGCTGGGCCAGTTCAATCTGGAGGACATCCCGCCCGCCCCGCGCGGCATGCCGCAGATCGAAGTGACCTTTGACATCGACGCCAACGGCATCGTTTCCGTGGGTGCCAAGGACAAGGGCACGGGCCGCGCGCAGAACATCACCATTCAGGCCTCGGGCGGCCTTTCCGATGAAGACATCGAGAAAATGGTGAAGGACGCCGAGGCGAATGCCGAAGGCGACAAGGCCCGCCGCGAATTGGTGGAAACCAGGAACCAGGCCGAAAGCCTGCTGCATTCCACCAAGAAATCCATTGCGGAACATGGCGACAAGGTGGACCCGTCCACGGTCGAGGCCATCGAACTGGCCATGGGCGCGCTGGAGGAAACCCTTGAAAAGGGCGATGCCGGCAAGATCAAGGGCGGTATCCAGAACCTGACCGAAGCCGCAATGCGGCTGGGCGAGGCGATCTACAAGGCCAGCCAGGCCGAATCCGAGGGCCGTGACGAAGATGGCCCGCGCAATGTGGATGACGATATCGTGGATGCCGATTTTGAAGATCTCGGCGACAACAAGCGGAAGTAACACCGCATGGAATGGCAAGGGGGGCGGTCTGGGAACAGGCCGCCTTCCGGCGTTCCCCGAGGGGGTCTGAATGGCAAAACGCGATTACTATGATGTGCTTGGAGTGGCCCGTGGCGCGTCGGCGGAAGATCTGAAGAAGGCCTACCGCACCAAGGCCAAAGAGCTTCACCCCGACCGCAACACCAATGATCCGAATGCCGAGGCGCAGTTCAAGGACGTGAACGAAGCCTATGACGTGCTGAAGGATGCCGACAAGAAGGCCGCCTATGACCGTTACGGCCATGCGGCGTTCGAGGGTGGCATGGGTGCGGCGGGCCAGCGGCCCGGCTATGGCGGGCAGGGCGATTTTGCCAGTGCATTTTCCGACGTGTTCGAGGATCTGTTCGGCGATTTCATGGGCGGGCGCGGCGGCACTGGCCGTTCGCGGGCGCAGCGCGGGTCTGACCTGCGCTATAACCTGCGCGTGACGCTGGAAGAGGCGTTCAAGGGAGTGCAGAAGACCATCAACGTGCCTGCCTCTGTCGCCTGCGAGATCTGCCGGGGAACCGGGGCCGAGGGCGGGGCAGAGCCTGTGACCTGCCCAACCTGTTCGGGCATGGGCAAGGTTCGGGCGCAGCAAGGGTTCTTCACCGTCGAACGCACCTGCCCCACCTGCAACGGCGCGGGCCAGATCGTGAAAAACCCCTGCCGGGCCTGTGGCGGGCAGGGGCGCATCGAGAAGGAGCGCGCGCTGTCGGTGAACATCCCGGCAGGTGTGGAAACCGGCACGCGCATCCGGCTGGCCGGAGAGGGTGAGGCGGGCCTGCGTGGCGGGCCGTCGGGCGATCTTTACATCTTCATCGAGGTGAAGGATCACGCTATCTTCCAGCGCGACGGCGTTCACCTGTTCTGCCGCGTGCCCGTCAGCATCGCCACGGCGGCGCTGGGCGGCGAGGTGGAGGTGCCGACCATCGACGGTGGGTCCAGCCGGGTCAAGGTGCCAGCGGGCAGCCAGACCGGCAAGCAGATGCGCCTGCGCGCCAAGGGCATGCCAGCCCTGCGCGGCGGCGGTGCCGGTGACATGCTGATCGAACTGGCGGTGGAAACCCCGGTGAACCTGACCAGCCGCCAGCGCGACCTGCTGCGCGAGTTCGAGAAGCTGAGTGAGGACAACAACCCCGAAGGCTCGTCGTTCTTTTCCAAGGTCAAGGGGTTCTGGGATGGCATGAAGGGCTGAGGCCCGCCACTCCGACACAAAAAAGGGCGGCCCGGACAGGCCGCCCTTTTTCATTTCAGGCCCGCAGGGCGGCGCCTTACAGCACCGCCGCCGCCGCGCGGTTGAACCTGATAGACGACCACAGCGACACGCCGATAAATGCTGCCCCCAGCAGGCCGGTGATGATTTCCGGAATATGGGTGATGGTCTGGCAGAACATGATCACCGACAGGATCAGGATCGACCAGAAAGCCCCATGCTCCAGATAGCGGAACTGCGCCAGCGTCTGCTTTTCCACCAGCATGATGGTCATCGAACGCACATACATGGCCCCGATGCCCAGACCGATGGCGATCAGGAACAGGTTCTGCGTCAGCGCAAAGGCCCCGATCACACCGTCGAAACTGAAGCTTGCGTCCAGCACTTCGAGATACAGAAACGCGCCCAGACCGCCCTTGACCGCCACATCGGTGGCCTGCTGGCTGGCGTCCAGCACGTGACCGACAACTTCCACCGCCAGAAACGTCACCAGACCGGCGATTGAAGAATAAAGGAAGGTGGCCAGATACTGATCGGGCAGGATCGACGCGAAGATCAGCACGACGGCCAGCACGATGGCCACCTCAATGCCACGGATCGAGGCGAACTTGGCCACCTGCCGCTCAAGCGCGGCGATCCAGTGCACATCCTTGCCTTCGGCCATGAAGAAATTCAGCGCCACCATCATCAGGAAGGCCCCGCCGAACGCCGCGATCGACAGATGCGCGTCGCCGATGATGCGCGCATATTCGTCGGGCTGCGTGGCGGCCAGGCGGATCGCCTCCCACGGGCCGATGGAGGCGGCCACAACCACGATCAGCAGCGGGAACACGATCCGCATGCCGAACACGGCAATCAGGATGCCCCAGGTCAGGAAACGCCGCTGCCAGACCGGCGTCATATCCTTCAACTTGTTGGCGTTGACGATGGCGTTATCAAACGACAGCGATATTTCCAGAACCGCCAGAATCGCCCCGATCAGGAAAAATCCCATCGTGCCGGCCAGTGTGCCGGTGTAGGCCCAGCCCAGCCACAACGTCAGACCAAGGCCCACGACGGTGACGATGAAAGACCATTTGAAATAATGCCATGTCGCTGCCATGGGTGCCCCTCTTTTCAGGTTTTTTGGATGGAAGGGCCGCATTTCAAGGCCGCTTTCGTTGCGGTCACATATGTGTGAGCGTGCGACAGGACAAGGGCGCGCGCGTCAACTTATCGTTCGTGTGGCGCTGGCGGCGACAGTTTTTTCCGCAACGCAGCATGATAGCGTTAACCTTTCCTTCACCATGGGTCGGCATCCTGACGGCATGAGCCGGAACCGCACCCTGCAGGAAGCGCCATTGCCGCTGTTTGCCGCCGACGCGGACGAGGCGCAGGGTGCCGCATTGCCCGCCCGCCTGCCGTCCTACATCGCCGACCACCGCAAGCGCCTGCGTGCGCGGTTCAGCGAAGGTGGCGCAACGGCGATGCCCGACTATGAATTGCTGGAACTCGTGCTGTTCCGCACCATCCCCCGGCAGGATGTGAAACCGTTGGCCCGGCTGTTGCTGGACACGTTCGGCGATTTCAACCGTGTGGTTACAGCGGCCCCCGCTCGGCTGGCACAGGTTGCGGGCGTGGGTGAGGCGGTGGTGCAGGATCTGAAGATACTCGAGGCTGCGGCGCAGCGGATGATGCGCGCCCGGGTGATGCACCGGCCGGTATTGTCCAGCTGGGATGCGCTGTTGGATTACTGCCATACCGCAATGGCGCACCGTGAAACCGAACAGTTCCGCATCCTGTTTCTTGACCGCAAGAACGTGCTGATCGCGGATGAGGAACAAGCGCGCGGCACGGTCGATCATGTGCCGGTTTACCCGCGCGAGGTGATGAAGCGGGCGCTGGAGCTGAATGCCAGCGCGCTGATCCTTGTGCACAACCACCCTTCGGGCGACCCGACACCATCAGAGGCCGATATATCCATGACGGCGCAGATCCAGGATGCGGCGGGGGTGCTGGGCATCACATTGCACGATCACCTGATTGTCGGGCGGGAACGGGAGCTGAGCTTTCGCGCGGCGGGGTATCTTTAGGGCTGATACGCGTGCGGCTTTCACCTCAAGGCACCAGTTCATCCTGCGCAGATGGCACAGGCCCGGTGAAAGGCCGCAGCCACAATTCCACCCGCCGGTTCACCTGCCGGCCCGCAACCGTGGTATCGCAGGCCATCGGCATTGCCTCGCCAAAGGCCTCGATCACCGGCAGGGTCTGATCGGGCGGCAGGGCTTGCGCGGCTTCGGCCAATGCCGCTGCCACACCCTCGGCGCGGTCACGTGACAGATCCATGTTGGCGGCTGCATCGCCTGACCCATCGGAAAAGCCCACCAGCACCAGTTGCTCGCCCCGGAACTGGCCGATTTCCAGCAGCCGGGCCAGATCGGCCAGATTCTCGCGGCTGGATGTGTTCATCGTGCTTGACCCATCCTCGAACCGGAAGGTCAGCGACAGCCGTTCCGCCCCGGCCATCGCCACGGCCAGCCGCTGCAATTCCTCCAGCGCGATTTCCGGCCCCGCGCCGCGGATCGCGTTGATCAGCCGCTGGCCATCTTCGCTGAGTGCCGCGCGTGTGGCGGCGCGGTCGACATAGCCCGCCTGCGCCACGGCCACCTGCGCCTCGGGGGTTGCCAGAAACTCCAGCAATTCGCGCGTGACCAGCGGCAGGCGGCGGCGCGGTGTCACCAGATATACAGGCACCGACAAGGGGTAATCCTCGGCCTTCACCGCCAGCGAGGTGGGCAGCAAGGGAAAGCCGCAACTGTCGGTCAGTGTCAGCTCGCGCGCCTCGCCGGTGGCCGATTGCCCGGTAACGGCCAGCGACCACGGATCGCGGGCCACAGCGGCGGCAAGGCTGGCCAGATCGGGGTGGGTGACGCCTGCGGCCACAGGGCGGCCCAGACGGGCCTCCAGCGCCTCTTGCAAGGTGGTGTCAGGTGACAGGGCGTGCAGCACCAGCGGCATGTCGGGGCCACCCAGCTGCTGCCAGTTGCCGATTTCGCCCGACAGCGCGCGTGCAAGGTCGGGGGTGGAAATGCGCGGCACGTTGTTGTCGGGCGCCACAATGGGGATCAGCGCATCCAGCGCCATGACCTTGGCGTTCAGCCCCTGTTCGGGCAGCGAGGCTACGATCAGGTCGGCTTCGGCCACAGCCAGCGCCGCGCGGGCCTGATCGGGTGGCGCGGGGGTAAAGGTAATGTCCGACAGCACCTGACCGCTGACCGGATCTGTGATCTGCGCGGCAAATTCGCCATCGCCGGGTTCCAACCTTATCACCAGACCCCGCGTGCGGGCAAAGGCGCGCAGCACGCCGGGCAGCAGGTTCATCCCGGCATCCGGCGCGCCGGTGATGCGGATCAGCGCCTTGGGTGCGGTCAGGTCGGGGCAGCCGGGGCCTGCGCAGATTACGCCCTCGCCATCCACCGTCAGCAGGCCATAGCTGGTCATCACACGGTAAAATTCACCGTCAAAGCCCTGCAGCGTGCCGTTCAGCGTGATCGCGCCATCGCGGGCGGTCAGCGTTACATCCTGCGCCACCGCAGCGGCGGGAAGCAAAAACGCGGCGAGGACCGCCGCGTGCCACCAAGTTGACCTCATATACCCGCCGCCTGACCGTTCAGTTCGCTGTGGCGATATTCATCTCGGGCAGCAGATTATTCAACACAAGATAATCGCCCAGGGCGTCGCAGCCGGGCATCGCCACTGTCAGATCGGTTACAGTCACCTTGCCCGCCACGCTGACCAGCGTTTCGCCCAGCAGATCGCGGTTGCAGGTGGCTTCTGTCACGGCGGCCTCGATCGCCACGCTTACGGGCACATCGGCGGATTTCGGAAAGGTATAGACCTCGGCCAGCATCGGCAGATCGACAGACGCATCGCCCAGCGGTGACAGAAAACCGCCGCGGGTGGGCACACCCGCCGCCGGGCGCTGCGGGTCTGCGGCCGAGATATGGCCGGGCGTGCCATAATCGGCCCCGTTTTCAAAGGCATGAAGCTGGAACATGTCATCGGCCATCCATTGCACGGCAAACCGACGGGTATCGGCCATGTCGGGCAGGCGGGTGCGGCCTTCGGCGGTGTCGCCATCGGCGAACAGCACCGAAACCTCGGCATCCGCCTGCAACCCCGGAATGGTCAGGAACAGCCCGCCGGTTGCCGAAGTCTTGCCTGTGAAGGCCAGACCGGCATGGCGCAATACGACACGCTGATTGGCGTGGCAGGGTGCAAGCATGGTGACGCCCAGCATCGCATCGGGCTGTGCCGTCACGTCGAGTTGCACCGGGCAATCCAGCGATGTGATCGCGGGCGCTTCGGCCGTCAACGGTGGCAAGGCTGCGGGCTCTGCGGGCAGCGGAATGGCGATGGGCAGATCGGCAGGCGCGGGCAACATGGCCTGATCGGGCAGGCGCGGGGCGGAAGGCGCCTCGACCGGGGTGGCGATCACCTCGACCGAATCGGCGGCCAGCGGCACGATCGCGCGGGGGGTCGGATCGGCCTCGGGCGGCAGGCTTGCCAGACGCGGGCCAAAGCCGGTGCCATATTGCACGAACTGGCCACAGGCAAAGGCGACGGCCAGCGTCAGCACCACCATGGCCGCTTTGCGTTTCAAATCCATTTGTGCCCTCCGTCCGTTCTGTCTTTGGGAAAGGCTAGGGGGCAAAACGGGCCAACACATGGCAAAACCGGGGAATGTTTCCTGCCCCGCGCCGGCCAATGTCAGGTTTTTCGGGCAGGGGGCGGCCAGACCGCCCCCGTTTCGCCGCAATCAGGCCAGTTGCCCGTGGCAATGCTTGAACTTTTCACCCGAGCCGCAGGGGCAGGGATCATTCCGGTTCGGGTTGCCCCATGTCGCGGGATCGGTCTCGTCAAAACCGGCCAGCCGTGCAGGTGCCGGGGGCGCGGGCGGCACCAGGGCCGGTTCTGCCACGGGCGCTGCCGCCGGTTGGGCACCGCGTTGCTGCGCCAGGAATTGCTGCATCATCGCCGCCTGTTCCGCCTCGGACAGCGGGCGCACTTGCGACAGTTTCTGCGTCACATCCTGCCGCAGGGAGTTCAGCATGCTTTCAAACAGCGTGAAGCCCTCGGTCTTGTATTCCGACAGCGGGTCACGCTGCGCATAGCCGCGGAAACCCACGACGGACCGCAGATGCTCCAGCGTCAGCAGGTGCTCGCGCCATTTCGCGTCGATGGTCTGCAGCAAAAGCTGCTTTTCGATGTTGCGCATCGTCTCGGGGCCAAAGGCCGCCAGCTTTTCCGCCATCATCGTGTCGGATGCCTCGCACAGCCGCTGGCGCACCGCCTCCTGATCCACGCCTTCTTCCTTGGCCCAGTCGATGACCGGCAGGTTCAGGCCCAGCTTTTCGATGACGGCGGCATAAAGCCCCTGCATCTTCCACTGGTCGGGGTAGGATTTCGGCGGCATGTAGGTGTCGACCAGATCGTCGATCACCTGATAGCGCATGTCCTCGGCGATCTCCGACAGGTCTTCGGCCTGCATGATCTCGCGGCGCTGACTGAAGATCGCCTTGCGCTGGTCATTCATCACATCGTCGAACTTCAGCAATTGCTTGCGGATGTCAAAGTTGCGGCCCTCGACCTTGGCCTGCGCCTTTTCCAGCGACTTGTTGACCCAGGGGTGAACGATGGCCTCGCCTTCCTTCATGCCGAGGGTGGACAGCACCTTGTCCAGCCGTTCCGACCCGAAGATGCGCATCAGGTCGTCTTCCAGCGACAGGAAGAAGCTGGAACGCCCCGGGTCGCCCTGACGGCCCGACCGGCCACGCAGCTGGTTGTCGATGCGGCGCGATTCGTGCCGCTCGGTCGCCAGCACGAACAGGCCGCCCGCCGCGATGACCTTGGCCTTTTCCTCGGCGTGTTCCGCCTCGATCCGGTTGCGCAGCTCATCCGGGTTCAGGTGCGGATCGGCGGCGATGGCCTGCATCACCTTCATTTCCACATTGCCGCCCAGCTGGATGTCGGTGCCCCGGCCCGCCATGTTCGTGGCGATGGTCACGGCGCCGAACTTGCCCGCATCGGCGACAATCTGCGCCTCCTGCTCATGCTGGCGGGCATTCAGCACGTTGTGCGTGATGCCTTCGGAGGTCAGCAGTTGCGACAGGAATTCGGATTTTTCGATGCTGGTGGTGCCGACAAGGATCGGCTGACCCTTGGCATGTGCCTCTTTGATGCTGGCGACCACACCCTCATGCTTTTCGCGCGCGGTGCGGTAAACGGCGTCATGTTCATCTTTGCGCTGAATCGGGCGGTTGGTGGGCACTTCCACCACACCAAGGCCGTAGATCTCCATGAATTCCTCGGCCTCGGTCGTGGCCGTGCCGGTCATGCCTGCCAGTTTGTCGTAAAGGCGGAAGTAGTTCTGGAAGGTCACGGATGCCAGCGTGACGTTTTCCGGCTGGATCGCCACGCCTTCCTTGGCCTCGATCGCCTGATGCAGCCCGTCCGACAGCCGCCGCCCGCGCATCATTCGTCCGGTGAATTCGTCGATCAGCATCACCTCGCCGTCGCGCACGATGTATTGCTGATCTTTCTGGAACAGCTTGTGCGCCCGCAACCCTTGCGTGACGTGATGCACAAGGGTGGTGCTTTCGGGGTCATAGAGCGACTGGCCATCCGGCAGCAGCCCCGCCGCCAGCAGCCGTTGTTCGATGAATTCGTTGCCATCCTCGGTAAAGGTGACGTTGCGGGTTTTCTCGTCCAGCTTGAAGTGATCCGCCGTCAGTTCGGGGATCAGCGCATCTACCTTGATATACAGATCGCTGCGGTCCTGCGACGGGCCGGAAATGATCAGGGGCGTGCGCGCCTCGTCGATCAGGATGCTGTCCACCTCATCGACGATGGCAAAGAAGTGGCCGCGCTGGCTCATCTCCTCGATGCTGCCCTTCATGTTGTCGCGCAGATAGTCGAACCCCAGCTCGTTGTTGGTGGCATGGGTGATGTCGGCGCGATAGGCAGCCTTTTTCTCGGCATCCGGCTGATAGGGATAGACCACACCCACCGTCAGGCCCAGGGCGGCGTAAACCTTGCCCATCCATTCCGCGTCACGCTTGGCCAGATAGTCGTTGACGGTGACGATATGCACGCCCTTGCCCGCCAGCGCGTTCAGATAGGCGGGCAGGGTGGCCGTCAGCGTCTTGCCTTCGCCGGTCTTCATCTCGGCGATATTGCCCTGATGCAGGAAAATCCCGCCCTTCAGCTGCACATCAAAGGCCCGCAGCCCCAGCGCGCGCCGGGCCGCCTCGCGACAATTGGCAAAAGCCTCGGGCAGCAGCGCATCCAGGCTTTCGCCCCCTTGGGCGCGGGCCTGAAGTGCCGCCGTCTTGGCCTTGATCCCCTCGTCGGTCAGCTTTTCAAACTCCGGCTCCAGCGCGTTGATCTGTGCGATCAGCGGGCGAACCGATTTTACCTTGCGGTCGTTCGGCGTGCCGAAGACTTTCCGTGCAAGCGTTCCGAGACCCAGCATGTTTTCTCCGTGGCGCGTTCCTGACAGGCCAAGTCTTTCTTGACATGATCGTGTGAGGCTGTGGCCTTGCCCGCCTGCACCGGCTTGCCTAGAAGGGCCGGGCAAACCCGGACACCCTGCCTCACGCGACCAATGCGATGTAAGGGGCTGGCCGGGGCAAGTCAACGTCGCGCAACAGCGCGGCCCGTTCAGGAGAAGGTGAGATGGCGATATTCGCAAGGCTGATGCAGGGTGTGGCGCTGGGTGCCGTCTGCGCATTGGGGCTGGCCGCACCGCTGGCCGCACAGGACGCGACCGCCGATACCGTGGTGGCATCCGTCAACGGCACCGACATCACCCTGGGCCACATGATCGTGCTGCGCGCCAGCCTTCCGGAACAGTATCAGCAACTGCCCGACGACGCGCTTTTCAACGGCATTCTGGAACAGTTGATCCAGCAGACCGCGCTGGAACAATCGGTCGCGGATGCGATCACCAAGCGCGACACGCTGGCGCTGGAAAATGACCGGCGCGGTTATCTGTCGGGCGTGGCGCTGCAAGACGTTGTGTCGGCTGCGATCACCGACGAGGCGCTGCAAGCGGCCTATGATGCCCGTTTCAAGGATGCGGCACCGCAGACCGAATACAATGCCTCGCATATCCTCGTGGCCGAAGAGGCCCGCGCGATCGAACTGAAGGCCGAAATTGACGGCGGCGCCGATTTCGCCGAACTCGCCATCGCCAATTCCACCGATGGCGCTGCGGCGGGCGGCGGCTCGCTGGGCTGGTTCGGCCTTGGCATGATGGTGAAACCCTTCGAGGATGCCGTCGTGGCGATGCAGCCCGGAGAGGTGGTGGGGCCGCTACAGACGCAATTCGGCTGGCATCTGGTCAAGCTGAACGAAACCCGCATCGCCGAAGCCCCGCCGCTGGATGCATTGCGCGAGGAATTGGCCGCCGAGATCGAACAGGCCACCGTCGAGGCGCATGTAAAGGGCCTCACCGACGCCGCCACCATCACGCGCCCCGGGATCGGGATTGACCCGGCGCTGCTTCGTGATCAAACACTGCTGGACAAATAATCGCGTCCGGAGGGCGACATGGCCAAGACCGACTGGAAAGCCGAAGCGAAGACGCTGAAGAAAAAGCTGTCAAAGCTCAAAGACCGGCTGGAGGATGGCGCAGAAGCCGTCGTTGCCGCCGTGACCAAGGCGGCCAAGCCTGTGTCGCCCCTTGCCCCGGCTGGCGGATTTCCTGACCTGCCAGTCATTGCCGGGGTTGAATTTTCCGCCGTAGAGGCCGGTGTGCGCTATCAGCACCGCAAGGATGTGATGCTGATCCGTCTGGCGGCAGGCACGGCGATGGCCGGGGTATTCACCCGGTCCTCCACCCGCGCGGCCTGCGTGCTGGATTGTCAGGCGAAACTGGCGCTGAAAGTGCCGGAAGGCGCCGGTGCCGCGATCATCGTGAATTCGGGCAATTCCAATGCCTTTACGGGTGCTGCGGGCATCGCCTCGGTCGCGGCGGTGACGGGCGAGGTTGCGTCGGTTCTGAACTTGCCGGCAAGCCGCGTCTTCTCCTCCTCCACCGGGGTGATCGGCGAGCCGCTGCCGCATGACCGCATCACCGCCAAGATCGGCGAACTGGCCGAATCCCTGCACGAAGACGCCATCGCCATGGCGGCGCAGGCAATGATGACCACCGACACATTCCCGAAGGGGGCCTCGGCCACCATCGCGGGCGATGGCGGCCCGATCCATATCGCGGGCATCGCCAAGGGGTCGGGCATGATCGCGCCGGATATGGCGACGATGCTGGTCTATATCTTCACCGATGCGAAAATCAGCCCCGTGCTGTTGCAAAAAATGCTGTCGCGCCAAGTAGATGACACGTTCAACGCCATCACGGTGGACAGTGACACATCTACCTCCGACGCGCTGCTGCTTTGTGCCACCGGCAAAACCGCGGCGGCCGAGATCAACGGCCGTTCCAAAGTGGCCAAGACGTTTGAGTCGGCCCTGCGCGGCGTGATGCTGGATCTGGCGCAGCAGGTGGTGCGCGATGGTGAAGGGGCCACCAAATTCGTCGAGGTGCGGGTAACGGGGGCCGTCAGCCCCGAGGATGCACACCGCGTCGCCATGTCCATCGCCAATTCGCCGCTGGTGAAAACCGCCATCGCGGGCGAAGATCCGAACTGGGGGCGTATCGTGGCGGCGGTGGGCAAGTCCGGCGCGCAGGCCGACCGCGATCTGCTGTCGATCCGTTTCGGCGATATTCTGGTGGCCGAAAAAGGCTGGCGGAATCCCGACTATGCCGAAGACGATGGCGCGGCCTATATGAAACAGCCGGAACTGGTGATCGGTGTCGATCTGGGTTTGGGCACCGGTGCAAAAACGGTGTGGACCTGCGACCTGACGCACCGCTACATCGACATCAACGCCGATTATCGGTCCTGACCCTGCGCTGTCTTTCCAGACTTAAATATCCTGCGGGGGTCCGGGGGTGCAAAACCCCCGGCCTTGGCAGAGAGTGCCGGAGCCTGGCATGAAAACCCTCCTCGTCGCGGCCGTTGCCCTGATCGACGCTGACGGCCGCGTGCTGCTGGCACAGCGCCCGCCCGGCAAGTCGCTGGCCGGGCTGTGGGAGTTCCCGGGTGGCAAGGTGGAGCCCGGCGAGACTCCCGAGGCCGCGCTGATTCGCGAGTTGAAGGAAGAGCTGGGAATTGACACCCATGCCAGTTGTCTGGCCCCGCTCACTTTCGCCAGCCACAGTTACCCGGATTTCCACCTGCTGATGCCGCTTTACGCCTGCCGCCGCTGGCAGGGAATCGCTGCGGGGCAAGAGGGGCAAGCGCTGGCCTGGGTGCGTGCCCAGAATTTGCGCGACTATCCGATGCCGCCTGCTGATTTGCCGCTCATCCCCATTCTGCGTGACTGGCTGTAACGTCACAACCTTGCGATTTTTCGCATTTCGCACAGCAATTGCGCATATCCGGCAAAATTGTGGTGGTTTTTGGAAATTTTGTAACTATCCTGAAATTGTAACGAATTTGCTTTGGGGGAAGCCATGTTGCGAACGATCACACTGGGTAGCTGCGTGTCGGTTCAGGGTATTGTCATTGCCCAACTTGCGGACGGAAAAATTGTCGTGCGGGTCGATGAAAAGAATTTCGTCGGTTATCCCGTCGGTGCCGCCCGCGTATCGTGATATCTGGGAGGATAACGGAAAAGGCCGGGCAATTTGCCCGGCCTTTTCCGTTTGTGCCGCGCCCGGTCAGGGATGTTCCTGACAGGGCGCGCGCGTATCAGGCCAGCTTGCGCTGAACCTCTTCGCGTTCAAAGATCTCGATCACGTCACCGGCGCGCAGATCGTCATAGCGTTCAAACGCCATGCCGCATTCCTGGCCGGAGATCACGTCTTTCACTTCGTCCTTGAAGCGTTTCAGCGTTTTCAGCGTGCCCTCGTGGATCACGACGTTGTCGCGCAGCAGGCGCACGCCCGCCGAACGGCGTGCAATGCCCTCGGTCACAAGGCAACCCGCAACATTGCCGATGCCCGACACCTTGAAGACTTCCTTGATCGTGGCGTAACCGATGAAGGTTTCGCGCACTTCCGCTTTCAAGAGGCCCGAGGCCGCCGCCTTGATGTCATCCACCAGATCGTAAATCACCGAATAGTAACGGATTTCCACGCTTTTCTGGTTGGCCGACTGGCGGGCCGAGGCATTGGCCCGCACGTTGAAGCCGATGATCGGCGCGTTCGACGCCTCGGCCAGACCCACATCGGAATCGGTGATCGCACCGACGCCGTAATGCAGAACCCGCACGCGCACCTCGTCATTGCCGATCTTTTCCATCGCCTGAACAATGGCTTCGGCAGAACCCTGCACGTCGGCCTTCACAAGAATCGGCAGCTCGGCCACGTCCTTGTCGGCTTTGGCCTTCGCCATCAGCTGCTCCAGCGTGGTCGCGGCACCGGCGGCGGCGCGTTTGTCCTTGGCGGCTTTCTCGCGGTAGGTCGCAATCTCGCGCGCCTGCGCCTCGGTTTCCACCACGTTCAGCACGTCGCCAGCGCCCGGTGTGCCGTTCAGACCCAGCACCTCGACCGGTACCGATGGCCCGGCTTCGTCGATCCGCTCGCCCTTGTCGTTGATCAGGGCGCGCACCTTGCCCCACTGCTCGCCGACGACAAAGATGTCGCCTTTGCGCAGGGTGCCGTGCTGCACCAGAACCGTCGCCACCGGGCCACGGCCCACGTCCAGCTTGGCCTCGATCACCGCGCCCTGTGCCGCCCGTTTCGGGTTGGCGCGCAGGTCAAGGATCTCGGCCTGAAGCGCGATGCTTTCCAGCAGCGTATCCAGACCCTTGCCGGTTTTCGCCGATACTTCCACATCCAGCACGTCGCCCGACATGGCCTCGACCACAACGTTGTGTTGCAGCAGGTCAGTGCGCACCTTTTGCGCATTGGCCTCATATTTGTCGATCTTGTTGATCGCCACGATCATCGGCACGTTGGCCGCCTTCGCGTGGTTGATCGCCTCGATCGTCTGCGGCATCACGGCGTCATCCGCCGCCACCACCAGAATGACGATGTCGGTCACGTTCGCGCCGCGCTGGCGCATCGAGGTGAACGCCGCGTGGCCGGGCGTGTCGAGGAACGTCAGCACCGCGCCGCTGTCGGTCGTCACCTGATAGGCGCCGATGTGCTGGGTGATGCCGCCCGCTTCGCCAGAGACAACCGACGTCTTGCGGATCGCATCCAGAAGCGAGGTCTTGCCGTGGTCGACATGGCCCATGATCGTCACAATCGGCGGGCGGGGCAGCAGGTTGTCGCTGCTGTCCTGCACAGTGTCGATCACCTGTTCCACATCGCTGTAGGACACGCGCACGGTACGGTGGCCGAATTCCTCGATCACCAGTTCCGCGGTATCGGCATCAATCGACTGGTTCATCGTGACCATCATGCCCATTTTCATGAGCGATTTCACCACATCGGCCGCGCGTTCCGCCATGCGGTTCGCCAGTTCCTGAACGACGATCGTTTCCGGCAGCTGCACGTCGCGCACCTGCTTTTCGGGCTTGTTGAAGCCCATGGCCTTTTGACGGGCCTTTTCCTGTTTCCGCTTCATCGCGGCCAGGCTGCGGGTGCGCCCGCCCTCGCCCGACAGGGCGTCGTTCAGGGTCAGCTTGCCGGAACGGCGCGCGTCATCGGCCTTGGCCTTGGCGTTGCGGTCGCGGTCATCGCCGCGCGGTTCGCGGTCACGCTCGGTCTTGCGCGGGGCAAGGCCGGGCTTGGCACCGGCGGGGGCGTTGGTCTGGTTGCGGGCCGTGGTGTCTTCTGCCGGGGCGGCGGGTGCCGCCGAACGGGCATCGGTCCGCGCCGGGGCAGGGGCCGGGGCTCGCTTGGCCTCTTCCGCGCGCTTGGCGGCGGCTTCGGCCTCGGCCTTGGCGCGCGCCTCTTCCTCGGCTTTCAGCCGGGCGGCTTCGACACGCTCACGCTCCTCACGCTCTTTCGCCTCGATGTCATCGCGGCGACGTTGCCGGTCTTCCTCGCGGATGCGGTCATCTTCGGCGCGCTTGGCGGCATCTTCGGCTTCACGGGCCTTGGCATTGCGCAGCGCGGTCAGGCGACGCTCCATCTCCGCATCGGAAATGCCTGCGGGACGCTTGGAAGGGTCGCCCAGATGCGATGTCGAGCCGGATGCGCCGGCAGCGCCGGGTGCCCCCGGTTTTGTGGGCACGACCACACGTTTGCGCTTGGTTTCCACCAGCACAGATTTCGTTCGGCCATGGCTGAAACTTTGTTTTACCTGGCCGGGCCGAGACGACCCGCCACCAAGGCCAAGAGGTTTCTTACCGTCTGTATCGCTCATGCGTCTTTCGTATCCCTTCCGACGGTCTCGCCGTCGATCTGCCCGCCATCAGCAGCCTTGCCGCCGATATTCTCTCGTAGTCCGGCGAGCCGTGCCGCTTCCTCTACAACACGCGTCGTGAGTCCGCCAGCCGCAAGCGCGCCGTGTATCGCATGTTCACGCCCGAAGGACAAACCCAATTCCTGAGCCGTCAGACAGCCGATGAACGCATCTTTTCCGTCCGGCGGATGCAGCTTTGACTTGCCACGCTCCGATCCGTCGCTGGCCTGGATCAGCACGCGCGCCTGCCCCTTCACCAGCCAGTCCTTCACCTTCTCATAGCCCATCACCGCGTCGCCCGCCTTGCGCGCCAGCGAGATCAGGTCGATCACCCGCCGCAGCACCTGCGCCTCGACCAGATCGGCCAGACCAGGCGGCACTGTCACCGGCTGGCGTGCGGCACGGGCGAACAGGCCCTTGCCGGCCGCTTTTTCCAGCGCGGCGCGGCTGGCCGTCACGTAGAACCCGCGCCCCGGCAGGCGTGCCAGCACGTCCGGCACCACCTGCGCGTCAGGCCCCAGCGCGAAACGGATCAGGCCCGGCTTGGGCTGGCGCTCGCCGGTGACGATGCACCGGCGTTCGGGGTCGTCGCGGTCGTCAATGCGGCCTCCGCGCGTCATTCGGGGCGTTCCGAGGCCCGATCAGGCCTCGGCCTCCTCGTCGTCGGCGGGGCCAGCGAGTTCGGTCGGGTCCACCCAGCCCAGCATCACGCGGGCCGTCATCACCAGATGCTGCGCCTCTTCCAGGCTCACGTCAAATTTTTCCAGCACGCCTTCATCCTTCTTGCGCTGGCCGTTTTCGGTCGTCCAGCCGCCGGCCAGTTCCCAGTCGGCGCAGGTGGCGAAATCTTCCAGCGTCTTGATGCCGTCCTTGCCCAAGGCCTCCAGCATCTGCGGGGTAAGCCCTTCGAAGTTCACAAGGCTTTCTTCCACACCCAGCGCCAGCGCGGCTTCCATGGCCTTGCGGTTGGCGGCTTCCAGATGGTCGCGGGCGCGCATCTGCAACTCGGCAGCGGTGCCCTCATCAAACCCGTCGATGGACAGAAGTTCGTCCGTATCGACATAGGCCACTTCCTCAAGGTTGGTGAACCCTTCGGAAACAAGCAATTGGGCCATCATCTCGTCAATATCAAGGGTCTCCATGAACAGATTGGTCCGTTCGGTAAATTCCGCCTGCCGCCGGGCCGATTCGTCGGCCTCGGTCATGATGTCGATATCCAGACCCGTCAGCTGGCTTGCCAGACGCACGTTCTGCCCGCGCCGCCCGATGGCCAGGCTCAGCTGTTCGTCCGGCACCACAACCTCGATCTTGCCCGCGTCATCGTCGATGACAACCTTGCTGACTTCGGCCGGTTGCAGCGCGTTCACAAGGAAGGTCGCCTGATCCTGGTTCCACGGAATGATGTCGATCTTTTCGCCCTGAAGCTCGTTCACCACCGCCTGAACGCGGCTGCCGCGCATACCGACGCAGGCACCCACCGGGTCGATGGAGTTGTCATAGGAAATCACGGCGATTTTCGCACGCGAACCGGGGTCGCGGGCCACGGCCTTGATCTCGATGATGCCATCATAGATTTCCGGCACTTCCATCTTGAACAGCTCGGCCATGAACTGCGGATCGGTGCGCGACAAGAACACCTGCGGGCCACGGGCCTCGCGGCGCACATCCTTGATATAGGCGCGGATGCGGTCGTTCGGGCGGTAGGATTCGCGGCCGATCTTTTCGTTGCGGCGCAGGATCGCCTCGCCACGGCCGATATCGACGATGATGTTGCCGTATTCCTCGCGCTTGACCTGACCGTTGATGATCGTGCCCTTGCGGTCCTTGAATTCCTCATACTGGCGGTCACGCTCGGCTTCGCGCACCTTTTGCAGGATGACCTGCTTGGCCGATTGCGCGGCGATGCGGCCCAGATCGACAGGCGGAACCTCGTCAATCACCTCGTCACCGATCTTCGGGTCTTTCAGATGGCTTTTCGCCTGCGCCACGGTCAGTTGCGCATGGTGATTCTCAACCGCCTCGTCCTCGACCACGGTGCGGATGCGGGCGAAAGTCGCGCGGCCTGTCTTGCGGTCGATCTTCACGCGGATGTCCAGCTCGGACCCGTAGCGCGACTTGGCGGCGCGGGCGAGGGATTCTTCCATCGCCTGAATCACCAGATCGGGGTCGATCATCTTTTCACGCGCCACCGCTTCGGCGGTTTGCAGCAGTTCAAGCTGGTTGGCAGAGGTAATCGCCATGGTCATCGTCCTCGTAAGGGATCAGCGTTTCGGGGCTGGGTCAGTGTTTGGGTGCAGCGGTTTCAGCGTCGTCGCTGTCGCCGGCTTCGGATGTCTCGATCTCGTCGAAATCGGCCTCGTCGAACGTGCCCGAGGCTTTGCGCTGGCGCAGCATTTCGGCGATCAGATCATCGGTCAGAATCAGCTTGGCGTCCGACAGCCAGTCGAATTCCAGCCCGATGGTCAGCGTGTCGGCGCCATCCTCGATCTCGATCAGCACTTCGTTGCCTTCGGTGCCGCGCAGAAAGCCCTTGAAGCGGCGGCGGCCGTCGATCAGCTCGGTCGTTTCCAGCCGGGCCTCGTAATCGGCCCAGACATCGAAATCCTTCAGCCGGGTCAGCGGGCGGTCGATGCCGGGCGACGACACTTCAAGCGTGTAGTTTTCCTCGATCGGGTCTTCCACATCCAGCACGGCGGATACGGCGGTGGAGATTTTCGCGCAATCTTCCACGATGATGCCGCCTTCGGGGCGGTCGGCCATGATCTGCAAGGTGCGCAGCTTGCCGCCCATCAGGCGGATGCGCACCAGTTCGAACCCCAGCCCTTCGATGGCGGGGGTGACAATCTCGGCCAGGCGGCGGTCGATGGCGGTTTTGGCGATAAGGTCGGACATGTGATGTTCCAGAAAACAAAAAACGGGCCAAGCGGCCCGTGCGTGCGGATCGGAGGCTTCGGGTGTGGACCCCGAAACGCGCTGTTGAAGGGGATATACGCAGAACCGCCCGAGTCTGCAACCCCGCTGTCACAAATGCGGGCCGGGTGGCGTCACCCTACGCGCTGCCCCGCCTGCCAGACGCCGCGCACCGCCCAGTCCGCCCCCAGATGCACCATATCCGCCGCTCGCCCCGGCAGAAGGTGGCCCCGGGTGCCGCCTTGCCCGATCACCGCCGCCGGCACCGATGTGGCCATGGCCAGCGCGCGTTCGGGGGGCAGACCCACACGGCCCACCATCACCCCCACCGCCTGCGGCAGCGTCAGGTCGGCCCCGGCCAGCGTGCCATCCTCCAGCGTCAGCCGCCCGTCCTGCCGCAATATCCGCCGCCCGCCCAGCGTGAATTCCGTCAGGCCGCTGCCCGCCACAGCCATGCAGTCTGACACCAGAAACAACCCCTCCGGCTTCGCCGCGCAGGCGATGCGCATCACCTCGACCGCCACATGGATGCCGTCGGCGATCAGGCCCGCCGGGATCGCGCAATCCAGGGCCGCGCCCACCAGCCCCGCCTCGCGGTTGCCCATCTGGCTCATCGCGTTGAACAGATGCGTGACGCAGCCCGCCCCCGCCGCCATCGCCGCGCGTGCCTGACCGGCGGTGCAATCGCTGTGGCCAAGGCTGACCACCGCACCCGCCGCGCGCAGGGTGGCGATCTGGTCTGCCGTCACAGCCTCGGGCGCCAGTGTCACCATCAGCGCGGGCAAGGCGCGGGCCGCGTCGCACAGCCGCGCCAGATCGTCGCCGGTCATCGGGCGGATCAGCGCGGGGTCATGCGCGCCCTTGCGGCGCGGGTCCAGATGCGGGCCTTCGATATGCAGGCCCAGAAAACCGGGCAGGCCCGCCGCCGCAACCCCGGCGGCAATCACCCGGGCTGTCGCCCCGGGCGTGTCGGTGATCAGCGTGGGCAGGATGCCGGTCGTGCCAAGCCGCAGATGCGCGGCGCATATGGCCGCCAGTGCCGCCGCATCGGTGGACCCGTCCACCATCCGCCCGCCCCCGCCATTCACCTGCAAATCCAGAAGGCCCGGGGCCAGAATGCCACCGTCCAGCACCACCCGGCCCCCGCTTGGGGCATCCGCCTCGGGCAGCAGCGCCGTCACCGTGGCCCCCTGCACCACCAGCGCCATCCCGTCATGCAGGCTCTGCCCGTCAAACACCCGTGCCCCGACAAAGACCTGCATCACACGGTTTCCGTCACCTTGCGCAGATGCGGCGGGGTGTCGGGGTCAAAGCCCCGCCGCCGCGCCAGCCCCTCGACAAAGGCGTAGAAGCCCACGATCAGCACCAGCGGCGCCACCAACGGATGCAGCCCGCCGACCGATGGCAATGTGACCGCGCCCTTGGCTGCCGCCCCGGTCAGAAACACATCGGCCCCCTGCGCCGCCAGCCGCTCGGCGGTGGCCACAAGCTGCGGCAGGGCGGCATCATCCACCCCCAGCGCAAACACCGGAAAGCGCGCCTGCACGATCGCCGCAGGCCCGTGCAGCACCTCGGCCGCCGAATAGCCCTCGGCATGCAGGCCGCTGGTTTCCTTGAACTTCAGCGCGCATTCGCTTGCGATGGCAAAACCCGGCCCACGCCCCAGCACATACAGTGACTGCGCGCGCGACAGTCGGGCGGCCAGCGGTTCCCAATCCAGCGCCAGCGCCTTGGCAAAGGCATCTGGCAGGCCCGCGACCGCCGCGCGCAGCGGTGCATCGTCTTGCCATTCGGCCAGCAGCGCCAGCCCGGCCAGAACCGAGGTGACAAAGGTTTTCGTCGCCGCCACCGATTTCTCGGTGCCTGCCAGCAGGGGCAGGCAATGGGCCGAGGCCTCGCCCATCGGTGCATCGGCGAAATTGGTGATCGCGATGCTCAGGGCGCCCCCGGCCCCGGCGGCGCGCATCATCTCCACAATATCCGGGCTGCGGCCCGATTGCGAAATGCCGATGCAGGCCGCCCCACCCAACCGCAGGGGCCGCCGGTAGATCGAAGCGATGGATGGCCCGACCGAGGCCACCGGCACCCCCGCCAGCAGTTCCACCGCGTATTTCAGATAGGTCGCCGCATGGTCCGACGATCCGCGCGCCACGGTCACGACCAGCCCCGGGTCCACCGTTCGCAGCGCCGCAGCCGCGTCGGCCACCGCCGCCTGCGACCCGGCCAGAAACCGCGCGGCGGCGGCGGGAATTTCGGCCACTTCCTGCGCCATGAAACTGTCGGTCATCGGGTCATCCTTTCGTTGTCCGGCCATCCGTGGCTTCGCCACCGGGGGCCAGTTTCAGTTCCACAGCGAAATCATAGGCATCGCCGCGATAAAGCGACCGGGTGAATTCCACCACCCGGCCCGAGGGCAGGTAACTGACCCTCTCGATCCTCAGGCCCGCCACGCCGGGGGCGACACCCAGCAGGTCGGCATCCTTTGCCCCCAGATTGGCCGCAGAAATCCGCTGCACCGCGCGCACCGGGCGCAGGCCCCGCTCCTCCAGCAGCGCATAAAGCGAGGCTTCAACCGCCATGGGATCGGGCAACACCTGCGCCGACAGGCTGGCGCGTTCGATGGCTAGCGGCACGCCATCGCTGCGCCGCACCCGTTCCAGCCGCGCCACCCTGTCACCCGCGCCCAATCCCAGCGCCATGACCTCTTCGGGGGCCGGGGCGTGAAGCGCGCGCGAAAGCCAGACCGATTCCACGCTGCGCCCACGCCGGGCCATATCCTCGGTAAACGAGGTCAGCAGCGACAGAGCCTGTTCCAGACGTTCCACCCGTGCCGCCACAAAGGTGCCCGATCCGCGCTTCTGCACCAGCACGCCCTGCGCCACCAGCGCCTGCACCGCCTTGCGCACCGTCACCCGGGAAAGCCCGGTCATCGCGGCCATGTCACGCTCGGCGGGCAGGCTGTCGCCCGGGGCCAGCCGCCCCTCGGCCACCGCATCGGCAATGCGGCGTTGCAGTTGCAGATACAGCGGGCCAGAGCCCGCCACATCGAAGCCGTCGGGCGAAAACATCTGGTTCATCCCAGCCCCCGCGCCAGCATCAACGCGCCATCCAGCGCCGTGCCCTGCGGGTCCACCGCCTGCCATTCCGGGGCCAGCAGCCCGGCATAGATGCCACCAAGCCCACCCAGAAACACCACCTGCCGGGTCTGATCATGGTCCAGGAGGTCAAGCGCGGCGGCGACTTCACGCGCGCCATCGGCCAGAAGTGTCTGCGCCAGCGGATCACCGGATTCAATGATGCGGGGCGCAAGCGCCGCGAAATCGGCAGGGGTGGCGCGGGCGGCAAAGGAAATCACCCCCGCCTCGCCGCCCATCTCGGCCAGCACGGCCTGCACCAGCGGCGTTGCCGCCAGGAATCCGTCCGCCGCGCGCAAGACCTGAGCCAGCAACCGGCGGCCCAGCCATGCCCCGCTGCCCTCATCCCCCAGCACCAGCCCCTTGCCGCCGATCTGCCGGAACACCCCGCCCCGCTGCGCCGCAAAGACCGACCCCGTGCCGATGGCCGCAACAATGCCGTCACCCGCGCCAAGCGCCCCCATCACCGCCGTCTGCGCATCGGTGACGATGCGCGCCCGGGCAAACGGCAGATCCAGCGCATCATGCCCCGCCGCATTGGCACCCGCCAACCCCAGCCCGGCATGGATCCGGCCAAGATCGGCTCCGCCCGCAGCCGCGACAGCCTGCATGGCGGCGGCAAGGATGCTGGCGCGGGCAGCCACGGGGTCGCTGGTGATATTGGCAGGCCCGCCGGTGCCACGCCCCAGCACCGGGCCGGTAGCCCCTGCCACCACCGCCCGGCACCCCGTGCCGCCCCCATCGATGCCCAGAAAAAGCGCCATCCCGAATCCTCCGCCACCTAAGATACCAAAACAATACCAAATGAAAAGTGGCATCATGCAAACTGCCAGAAAACCAAAGAATATGCCGACTCAAAGATGATGCTTTACAATTGGTATTATTTTGGCATTGTTTATCCATCAGGGGGAATCGCATGGCTAACCGTCGGACAGAGGCTTCACATCCCGCAGCGCAGGGGCTGCATGCGGCACCCGCCGCCGTGGTCCTGGGGCATCTTCTGACGGCACAGGTTGCAGCGGCGGCATCGGTTGCGCCCGCCCTGCCCGCGCTGGAGGCTGCCGCCGAGGCCGCGGCGCAGGCGTTGGGGCAGGGGCACAAGATGGCCTATGCCGGGGCGGGCAGTTCGGGGCTGATGGCGCTGGCCGATTGTCTGGAACTGGCAGGCACCTTCGGCATTCCGCCCGACCGCACGCCCATGCTGTTCGCCGGTGGTGCGGCTGCCCTGCTGCACATGACCGGCGCGGTGGAGGATGACCCCGCACTGGCGCTGGCCGATCTGGACCGCGCTGGCATCGGGGCGGGCGATGTGGTGATCTGCATTTCGGCTTCGGGCGGCACACCCTATACGCTGGTGGTGGCCGAAACCGCGCGCGACCGTGGGGCCACGATCATCGGCATCGCCAATGCGCCGGGCACCCGTCTGCTGGCTCTGGCCGATCTGCCCGTGCTGCTGGATACCGGGCCCGAGGTGATCGCGGGTTCCACCCGCATGGGGGCCGCGACCGCGCAGAAGATCGCGCTGAACATGCTGTCGGTGCTGGTGGGCATCCGCCTGGGCCATGTGCATGATGGTTACATGGTGAATGTGATCGCCGACAATGCCAAGCTGATCGACCGCGCCGCGCGCATCGTGGCCAACCTGTCGGGGGCTGGCATGGATGCCGCCCGCGACGCACTGGCGCAGACCGGCGGCGCGGTGAAGCCTGCCGTGCTGATCGCCGCCGGGGCCACGCCTTCGGCTGCGGCCAAGGCCCTGCATGCCAGCCACGGGCACCTTGCCCCGGCGCTGGCCACAAAGTTTTCATAACCGGGCAAAAAGCCCGCCAACCGGGAGACGACAATGACCACGAAAACCCTTCGCATCGCCTTGCTGACCAGCACGCTGCTGGCCGGTGCGGCTGCCGCGCAAGACACCACGCTGACGATCGAGTCCTGGCGCAACGACGACCTGCTGATCTGGCAGGACACGCTGATACCGGCGTTCGAAGCTGCCAACCCCGGCATCAAGGTGGTGTTCGCGCCCTCGGCCCCGGCGGAATACAACGCTGTGCTGAACTCGAAACTCGACGCCGGTTCGGCGGGCGATCTGATCACCTGCCGCCCCTTCGATGCCTCGCTGGAACTGTTCAACAAGGGGCAACTGGCCGACCTGACCGATCTGGAAGGCATGGCGAATTTCAGCGCCGTGGCGAAATCGGGCTGGTCCACCGATGATGCGGCGAAAACCTTCTGCGTGCCGATGGCGTCGGTGATCCACGGCTATATCTACAACAAAGAGGCGTTTGCCGCGGCGGGCGTCGAAGTGCCGAAAACCGAGGCCGAGTTCTTTGCCGCGCTGGACAAGATCAAGGCCGAGGGCAGCTACATTCCCATGGCCATGGGCACAAACGACCAGTGGGAAGCGGCCACGATGGGCTACAACAACATCGGGCCGAACTACTGGAAGGGCGAGGAAGGCCGTCTGGCGCTGATCGCGGGTGAGCAGAAGCTGACCGACGCACAATGGGTGGCCCCGTTCACCCAACTGGCGAAATGGAAGGACTATCTGGGCGACGGTTTCGAGGCGCAGACCTATCCTGACAGCCAGAACCTGTTCACGCTGGGCCGTGCCGCCGTCTATCCGGCCGGATCATGGGAAATCAGCGGTTTCCGCGCGCAGGCCGCGTTCGAGATGGGCGCGTTCTATCCGCCGGTTCCCGCCGCCGGGGATGAGTGCTATATTTCCGACCATACCGACATCGCCATTGGCCTGAACGCGGCCTCGCCCAATGCCGAAGCGGGCAAGGTCTTTCTGAACTGGGTCGGCTCGCCCGAATTCGCCACGCTTTACGCCAATGCGCTGCCGGGCTTTTTCCCGCTGTCATCGACCCCCGTCACGCTGGAAGACCCGCTGGCGCAGGAATTCCTGAACTGGCGTGCGACCTGCAAATCCTCGATCCGGTCCACATATCAGATCCTGTCGCGTGGCACGCCGAACCTGGAAAACGAGACCTGGAACGCCTCGGCCAATGTGATCAAGGGCACCGAGACGCCGGAAGCCGCCGCCGCCCGCCTGCAAGAGGGTCTGGCGTCGTGGTATGAACCGCAGAAGTAAGCGCGGGCTTTTCTGACGGAGCCGGGGGCTGACTTTTGCCAGCACCGGCTTTGGGAAACGCTGGGGAGGGGGCTGCCTGGCACCGACCCCGATGTCGGGAAACCCCGGGGAGGGGGCTGTCTGCCCCCTCCCCGGACCCCACCC
>NZ_WHUT02000008.1 GCF_009380135.2 Fertoeibacter niger
AGATCCGCCGCCGCGACCGCGCCGCAGCGTCCTGATCACGGTCCGGCCCGGGGCGCCAGTTGCGGTTGATGTTGACCACCGGATGATAGGCCAGATCAGCCGTCAGCAGCAGCTGCTCATTGCCCGATTGCACCAGAAAATTCGCCATGCCAGGCGTGTGGCCGGCCGCGGGCAACGTGGTCAGGCCCGGCACGATCTCTTGCCCGGGCTCATACAGTTCCACCCTGTTCCGCCACGGTTCGACGCTTTGCCGGATGTTGGCGGCGAAACGCCGGCGGAACTCTTCCGGCACCGGCATATACGACAGATCGGGGTCTTGCGTGACAAAGAACGCCCAGTCCGCCGCCGGCACCATCACCGTGGCCCGCGCAAAGGCCCGGCTGCCGTCGGCGGCGCGCAGGTTGCCCACATGGTCGGGGTGGGTGTGCGAGATCACGATCAGATCGATGTCATCCGCCGAAAGCCCGATGGCGCGCAGGTTGTCAAACAGCCGCCCGCCGTTCGGCCCCATGGTCTGCCCGGCCCCGGCCTCCAGCAGGATGCGCCGGCCGCCGATTTCCACCAGAAGCACGTTCAGGTTCAGCGTCATGACATCACCCGGCAGGAAGGCGCGGCGCAACACCTCGGCCAGTTCCTGCTCGGGTGCGTCGCCGGCATAGACCTGCGGCGGGCCGCCGATGATGCCGTCACTCAGCACCGTGGCGGCGATGTCGCCCAGCTGAAACCGGTAATGCCCGGCATTGCCCGCAGCCAGCACCGGCGTGGCCTGCGCCCGAGCAGGCCGCGGTAGCGAAGGGGCACCGATCAGCCCTGCGGCGGCGGTCAGCATGATCGTGCGGCGGTCGAGAGTAAGCATCCTGGTATCCTTTCGCATGGGGCGGCTGGCCACCCTTCGCCTTGTCAGATGACAGCAGGGCATTCATTTGTTAAGCCGATCAAAAGCGATCAGACTGATCGGCAAGGAGAAGCAATGTCTGCCGTCCGGCTCGACCATCTCGAGGTTTTCGCCCAGATCGTCCGCTGCGGCGGCTTTCGGGCCGCAGCGGCAGAGCGGGGGGTGTCGTCGTCGGTCATCAGCCAGACGATGCATGCGCTGGAACGTGATCTTGGCCTGCGGCTGCTGAACCGCACGACCCGCAGCATCGCCCCGACCGAGGCCGGGCAACGCCTGCTGGACAGGCTGCGCCCCGCGTTGGATGACATCCGGCTGGCCCTGGCCGAGGTGGACCAGTTGCGCACGACGCCTTCGGGCACGCTGCGCATCAAGGCGCCCGGCCCAGCGGTGGACCATGTGCTGTGCCCGCTGGCCTTTCGCTTCATGCAGACCCATCCTGCGGTGAAGGTCGAGATCGTGTCGGATGCGGCCATGGTCGATATCGTCGGCGAGGGCTTCGATGCCGGGGTGCGTTTTGGCGAACATCTGGCACCCGACATGATCGCCACACCACTGGGCAAACCGCTGCGCTATGCCATTGTCGCCGCGCCCGGCTATATCGCGCGGCACGGCACCCCGCGCGTGCCGCAAGACCTTGTGGCGCATGACTGCATCCGGCGCCGCTATCCCGGCGGAAAACTGGCGAAATGGGAGTTTGAGAAAGCCGGGCAGAGCTTTACCCTACAGCCCGAGGGGCGGCTGACGCTGAGTTCGGCGCAGCAGGAAATGCAGGCCGCGCTGGCGGGCCAGGGCATCGCCCATGTGTTCGAGGACTACGCCCGCGCAGCATTGAGCGACGGCGCGCTGGTCGAGGTGCTGGCCGACTGGAGCCCGAAACTGCCAAGCTGGTATCTCTATTACCCGAACCGCCGCCACAACAGCGCGGCGATGATCGCCTTTCTTGAATGCGTGCGGCAATCCGCCAGACAAGCCTTCCACGACATCGAACGCGCTTGACGCATGAGCGTCCCAACCCTGATCCACCCCCGCCCCCGCGCCCGGACGATCGCGACGATGTTCAAGACACACACGCATGGCTTTTTCCACGCCGAGGGCCGATTTGAATGCAGGGTGTGGGGTTTGCCTGCACTGTTGACACCAAACACAGGAAAAGCCCGCCATGGATCGTCGTTCCTTCATTGCCGCAGTCCCAGCCTCCATCGCGCTTTCGCTGGCATCCGGGACAGGACAGGCAGCCGCAAACAGCCCCGAAACCGGGGTGCCACGGCCCGGCGCGCGTATGACCCAGGCGGTTGTTGACGCTGCGAACGCCTTTCTTGACGGCCTGTCGCCCGGGCAAAGGGCCCGTGCGCTTTACGGCGATGCAGATCCTGCCATGCGGCAATGGATCTACTTTCCAAGCCGGCGTGACCGCAACGGCATCGCGCTGGGTGCGCTGACAGAGGCGCAGCGCAGCGCCGCCTTTGGTGTAGCGGCGGCCATGCTGTCACAACGCGGGTATGACCAGTTTCGCGGCGTGCTTGCTGCCGAAGACGAACTGGGCCTGCGCAACGGCGAGGCTCATGTGAACGCGGGGCGCTATTTCATCGCGATCTTTGGCACGCCGGATACAACGGGCCGCTTTACCGTGCAGATCAACGGGCATCATCTGGCACATCACGCGAGCTTCGCGAACGGGGCCGCCATGCCGACGCCATCCTTTGTCGGCACCGATCCGGTCGAGATTGTCCTGGACGGTGGGCGCGTTCGCCCGATGCTCGGCAAGACGCAGGCCTTCTCTGCCCTCCTGGGCGGTCTTGGGGCATCAGAATTGGCCGCAGCCGAAATCGACCCGGTTGACGACGTGAGGGTCGGCACCGGTGCAAGCGACCGCTACCCGGAAACGCAGGGTATCCGCGTGGCTGATCTGGGGGCCGCACAGCGGGGCCTTGTCCGCGATCTGGTGTTTGCCTGGGTCGGGGATGCGGCTGATGCGATCGCAGAACCCTTGATGCAGCGTTATCTGGCCGACTTTCCCGACACCCGCCTTGCCTGGTCGGGCAGCATGGACCCCGACACAAAGGGGGCCTATCTGCGCCTGGACGGGCCCCGGCTGTGGATCGAGTTTTCCAACGTGGGGCGGTTTGGCAACGGCGACAACCACTATCACAGCGTCCTGCGCGACAAAGAGGCCGACTATCTGGCGACCTGACCTTGCGATGTCCGCCCGGCAACAATGCCCCCGGTCCCCTGCGCAGGGCGCCGGGGTTGGTTTGAATACCCGGGTCGCACAAAAGAGCGGCACTTCGGCAAGTCCTCGGGCAGGCCGCTGAACCGGAACCAGCCCGGCGCGGCTCAGTCTTTCCAGCGGGGGGCGAGTGCCGCAGGGATACCCAGCGCGTCAAGCCAGCGTTGCACCTGATGGTTGACCAGATCGTCAAGCGTGCGGCTTTTGGTGTAAAATGCCGGCATCGGCGGTGCCACGATCGCGCCCATTTCGGTGACTGCGATCATGTTGCGCAGGTGGCCCAGGTGCAAAGGCGTCTCGCGGACACCAAGCACCAGAGGGCGGCGTTCCTTCAGCGTCACATCCGCCGCGCGGGTCAGCAGGCTGCTGCCGATGCCATTGGCAATCTCGGCCAGGGTCTTCACGCTGCATGGCGCGATAAGCATGCCCTGTGCCCTGAAGGAACCTGACGCGATACCCGCACCGATGTCGCCGTTGGAATGGACATGATCCGCCAGAGATTTCGCCATTTCATAGCCATTTTCGGTTTCGACGGCGAGGGTTTGCACCGCGGCCCGGGTCACGATCAGATGTGTTTCCACTGATTGGCCGTGCAGCACCTCCAGCAACCTCAGCGCGAACGGCATTCCCGACGCGCCAGACAGGCCGACGATCAGACGCAGCGGCGCATCGGGACCAGTCACGGGTTTCAAGGGCTGGTGGCGTTGCGAAAGTGACAGGTTGCCGGGTGACACTGTTGATATCCTTGGATTGTAGACTCTGTCATATTTCTCGGATAGGTTGACCAAAATGTCGATTGACCCTTGGGAATAGAACGCCATGCGTAGAGTGAACCCCCAAGCAGGCTTCGCCAGCCCGTGTGACAACGATAGGAGCGGACCCGATCATCAGCACATGTTTTTTTATGTTAATTTCGAGTAGATTATTATGATCAAGGTCTTGCTGATAGATGACGATGCCGAGCTGGCAGAGCTGATGCGTGACGTGCTCAAAAGCTACAGCATCGAACTGCATGCCGTGCACACCCCCCGAGAAGGTTTCGCCGCGCTTGAGGCGCGCAAGTATGATCTGGTGCTGCTTGATGTCATGCTGCCCGAGTTGAACGGGTTGCAGATGTGCAGCAAGATCAGATATTCCAGCGCGGCCTACAGCGACGTGTCCATCATCATCCTGACCGCCCGCACCGAGTTGACAGACATGGTGGTGGGCCTGGAAACCGGCGCTGACGACTATGTCAAGAAACCGTTCGAGCCGCGCGAGCTGGTGGCGCGGATCAACGCCATCCTGCGGCGGTCGCGCGCGCCGGAAATCTCGGCCACGCGCGCCCTGGCGACTGACGCTCCCGCCATGGGCAAGGGCGGCGGCGGCTGCGAGATTGTTCTGGAATGTGATGTGCTTCAGATCGAGACGCAGCGCGCCCAGGTTCTTGTCAACGGCAAGAAGCTGGAGACAACGTCGATGGAGTTTGAACTGATCGCCGCATTGGCGAAGCGTCCGGGCGAGATTCTGAACCGCGATGACCTGCTGGGCGAAGTGCATGGCACCAATGTGATCTACACGCGCAGCATAGACGCGCTGATCTACCGGCTGCGGACCAAGATCAAGGATGCGGGGGCCGAGGTTGATTTCATCCGCACCGTGCGCGGGCGGGGCTATTCGCTTGTCGGTCAGGTGAAGCGGACCTCCCAGGTGTGAACCCAGGACGCACGGCAAGATGCAGGCGCGGCAGGGCGGCGGCTGGCGCAGGTATATTGCAGCAGGGCCGACCAGAGATAAACACAAAGCATCATGAAATGTCATTCTTTGCGCATATGCCGTTTTTTATTGAATGATTTGAGGTGGAGTTTCTTTTGACGCGCGAAGGCGCTAATCTCCGGGATGTGACTTGACCCAGCAATGTGAAACATGCCCATGCCGCGACTCATTTATCTTCTTTGCCTTGCCCCCCTTGTTCTGTTGGGGGCGATGGGCGGGTTCTTTTATGCCTATTCGGTGTCTGTCATGCCGGGCCTTGGCAACCTGCCCGAAGCCGAGGCGATCCGCGCCATGCAGGAATTGAACCGCGGAACCCGCAACGGGGTATTCCTGTTCACATTCCTGTTCACGCCGTTTCTGACGCTGGGCTGTGCCGCAGTGCTTTACATCAAGGGCAGGCGCAGGGCGGGGCTTTTTCTGGCGGCAGCAGGTGCGGTGTATTTCTGCGGCTCATTCCTGCCCACGGTGAATGTCAGCGTGCCCCTCAATCATGCCTTGGAAGCGATTGATTCTACATCAATATCTGCTGCAGATGCAGTGGCCCTGTGGTCGGATTACAGCGCTGACTGGACCTTTTGGAACACGCTGCGGGCTGTCATGGCGCTGATCGGGCTTGGACTTGCGGCCACCGCGATGCACAGCGCCGCGCGCATATCCTGAACTGCCCCCTTTCCCCTCTGGCAAGGACAGGCTGGCAAGGCCGGATACCGCGGGCCCCGCCCCATTGTTTTATCACATTGTGGCCAGAGTGTGATTTAGGATGGAGCCGCTGTCATAAACCCTCGCGCAGCGTGAATTTTTGATACGCAAAGCGCGTCGAAAAAGCATCCTTTGTTGTTTGAGTTAATCACCCATCGGGCCGTAAATCAGAGGCAAGAGAAACTCCTGCCGCACGAGGACCGAGACAGTGAATTCCGCATATAACCCGCCGTTTGAACACGATGCGCACATCGGCTCCTTTGCGCCCCTGGTTGAGGAGCCGGTGGTCCGGTTTCAGAATCTGACAAAGACCTACCGCATGGATCGCGTCCAGGTGACGGCACTGGCGAATGTCTCGGGGGTCATTGCCAAGGCCGAGACCACCTTTGTCACCGGCCCCTCGGGCAGCGGCAAATCCACATTGCTGAACATCATCGGCATGCTTGACCAGCCCAGCTCCGGCACTTTGACCATCCTCGACCAGGATGTCAGCCGCCTTTCCGACCGCGATGCGGCAGATTTCCGTGCGCGCCACATCGGCTTTGTTTTCCAGAGCTTCAACCTGATCCCGGTGCTGTCGCTGCGTGAGAACGTGGAATTTCCCCTGCTGAACCGCAAGATCGCATCACGGGCGCGCCGCGCCAAGGCCATGGAATATCTTGATGCGGTGGGGCTTGCCGAGTTTGTTGACCGCCGCCCCGGCGAGATCTCGGGCGGGCAGCGCCAGCGCGTTGCCATCGCCCGCGCCCTGGTGACAGAGCCGACCATGGTCATCGCAGACGAGCCCACCGCAAATCTCGATACGAAAACCTCGCGCGACATCATCGCCCTGCTGGACCGGATGAAGTCGGAGCTGAGCACAAGCATCGTGATCTGCACGCATGACACCAGCCTGATCACGCCGGCAAGCGCGGTCATCAACATCGTCGACGGCCAGACGGCCCAGGAGTAGCTCGTCATGATCTGGACAATCGCATTGCGCAATGTGGTGAAAAACGCGCGCCGTTCCCTCACGACGGGGCTCGCGATCGGCGTCGGCGGTCTTGCCGCGCTGCTTTTTGCCGGTTTCGTCACCTCGATCTGGTATGGGGTGCAGACCTCGATGATCCAGCAACAGGGCAACTTGCAGGTCTACCGCAACGGATATCTGGAATTCGGTGCGGCCAATCCCGACGAATACACGATCAAGGATTGGGACCGCGTCGTATCCCTTCTGGCCGCAGACCCGATGCTGGCCGAGGAACTGGCCGTGATCACCCCGCGCATCGACCTCGCGGGCGTGGCGGGCAATGCCGAGACCGGCAACTCCAAGACCTTCATCGGCAGCGGCGTCGTGCCTGCCGAAATCGACGCGATGAGCGGGTGGGACGGCTGGCAGATCGGGCAGGTCACACCCGCGAGCGGCCTTGCAGGGGGTGGGCCGGACAGCGTGATTGTCGGGGTTGGAATGGCGCGGATGATGGGGCTGTGCGGTGCGCTGAATGTGGCGGATTGCAGCGATCGCCCGGTTGACGCAGCCGATCTGGCAGGCGAAGAGCAGGATTTTTCGGCCCTCGTCGCCGAAGAGAGCGGTCTGGCCGACCAGTCGCTGGGCAATGACCAGCCACAGTTGAACCTGATGGCCGCAACATCCTCGGGTGTGCCGAACATTGCCCGTGTGGTGATCGAGGCGGCCGAGCCGCAGGCCATCCGCGCCGTCGACAACGCCTTTGTCATGATGCACTTCGAACAGGCGCGCAGCCTGCTTTATGGCGACAGTCAGGAAGCCACTGCGCTGATGTTGCAAGTTGCCAATCCCGAACGGGTGGATGCCGTCAAGACCCGTGTCGCCGAGGTTCTGGATCAGGCGGGGCTGGATCTGGGCGTCTATCACTTCACCGAGGTTGATCCGACGTTCGATCGCATCTTCGGCATGTTCACCTTCATGTTCATCGTGGTGTCGGCGGTTCTGGCCATTGTGATCGTCTTTACCATCGTCAACACCATCTCGATGACGGTCGTGGAACGGGTCAAAGAGATCGGCACGATCCGCGCCCTGGGGTTCCGCAAGGGGTTTGTCCGGGCGCTGTTTCTGACCGAAAGCGTGATCATCGGCATGATCGGGGCGGCGATTGCCCTTGGGTCGGCGGTTGTCCTGTCAAATCTGGTGAACGCCTCGGGCCTGCAATGGACGCCGCCTTCAAACGCCACGCCGCTGACGGTTCAGCTGATGGTGCTTGATAACCCGGTCTTTACCGCTGCGGTGGTGGGCGCGCTGGTGTTCCTTGCCATGCTGGCGGCGGTGCTGCCGACCTTCAAGGCCGCCAATCTGAACATCGTCGAAAGCCTGCAACGGGCCTGACGCTGGCCCCCAACCTCTGCCATCACTCGAAAGGAACTGTCACATGAAACTCCATCGCCGTGAATTCGCGCAGCTTCTCCTCGGCGGGCTTGGCGCTGCTGGCCTGGCCTCGGTGGGAATGCCGGCCTTTGCCGCCGATGCCGGCACGATCCTGCGCGAGGCGGATGCGATCCGAAATCCGCAGACCTCGTTCGTGGTCGACGTGGCACTTGCCAATTACGATCGTGGCCGCGTGACGGAGCAAACCACTGTCACCACCTATTCCCGCCCCGTCGGCGCGCAGTTCCAGACGCTGGTGCATATCAATTCGCCCGCAGCCGACCGTGGCAAGATCCTGCTGCGCAACGGAAATATCCTGTGGCTTTATGACCCCGCATCCAAGGCATCCGTCCGCATCTCACCGCGCCAGCGGCTGCTGGGCAACGCGTCGAACGGTGATGTCGTCAGCTCGAACCTTGTCGGGGATTACAACGCGGCCCTGAATGGCGAGGAAACGATTGTTGACGGCGACAGGCAGAACCGCAACTGCCACAAGCTGCAACTGACCCAGGCGTCGCAGTCCGCACCCTACAGCGCCATCGAATTCTGGGTTGATACTGCCAGCAACCAGCCGGTGAAGGGCAAGTATTTCACGCAAAGCGGCAAGCTGATCAAGGTGGCGTGGTATCGCAAACTGAAGAACCAGATGGGCGTTTCCCGCCCGACCGAGATCGTGATCGCCGACGGGTTCGACCCGAACAAGGTGACGGTCATGTCGATGAGCGGTTTTCGCGCCAAGACCATCCCCGAGTCGTGGTTCAACAAGGAATGGCTGCCGAACTTCAGCACATGACCGCCGGCGTGCTGCTGCAAGAGACCGGGGGGTAAAGCCCGCCGGTCATCGCAACAGCGCCCCGGTCAGGGCCCCCCGGTCGGGGATCGCGTCCCTTGGGGGCGGCATCAAAGGCAACCTGCGAGATGCCGCCTGCCCACGGTCTGTTCAAATGCGTTCTACAGCAGCGCGGCGAGCGCCTGGATATGAGACAACACCATGAAACGCCTGTTTATCTGTTCTGTCGCTGCGACATTGGCCCTTGCCTTGGCCCAGCCTGTTTCGGCAGATGATTTCGACCTGCCGCCCGATCTTCCCGCAGCGCCGGCGCAAAGCCTGCCGCCAGACGTCGCCCCGGACGGTGCCCTCGCAGCGCCGGACACAGATCCAGCAACCACGCCGGGTGAATTTTCCGCGCCACCCGGCGTTGAATTTGCATCTGCCGAGGACGCCGCCCCGTCAGCCGCCGGACGCAATGCCACGCTGGTGCTGGAGGCGCGCGCCTTTGCCAACCGCGACCTTGACGGGAACACCACCAACGCCTTGCGGTTTCAGGCGCATTACTTTGGCGCCCGGGATTTCGGCGGGCGGACTGGCCTGATCTTCAACCTTCGCGCCCGCACCTTCATCGAAGAAAACCGCAGCTATCGCTTTGCTGACGATTTCAACGTCGATGTGCAGGAACTGGCCCTGCGCTATGCGCTGAGCCCCGAGACTTCCTTGCAGTTCGGCCGGATCAACATCCGCAACGGCGTTGCCAGCGGGTTCAACCCGACCGACTGGTTCAAGGATGGCAGCCTTGTCGTGACAGACAGCGCGGCCCCTGCTGATCGGCGCAATGAACGTCTGGGTGTCGTTGCCCTGACCGGAACGACCACCCTGGGGCAAACCCTGATGCAGATCGGCTACCGGCCCCAGATCGACGCCGACCCCGGAACGGTTTGGACGGATCGCGACAATTTCGGCCTGGGGCTGGACCGCACCAACCCATCCGATGCCTGGTTTGTCAAAGTGACACCGCAGATCGGCGACAACCTGTCTTTCACGGCCAATGCCCTGTTGCTGGATGACGACCCCGGCATTGGTTTCGAACTTAGCGGAACCCTGGGTGACAACCTGGTCCTCTATTCCGAAATGATGGCGCAAAAGCGCCTTTCCATCGCCAGTGAAGCACTTGGCGCATCAGAGGGCTCGGCGGCCTTCCGCGATGGGGTGGGGGCCGGTCAGGGCAAGGATTGGCACTATCAAGCCGCGCTTGGTTTGAACTGGGCATTGTCGCAAAAAATGGTCGGTGCGCGCGATATCTCGTTGACGATGGAATACCACCTGAACACCGCGGGCCTGAGCTCGTCCCAGATCGACACGCTTTCGGGTGCCCAGGGGGCAGACGAGGCGGCTGCGGGGGCAATCCATGGCATCGCCAACCGCAGGCAGGAACCGCTGGCCCGCAACCAGATCTTCACCCGCCTTGCCTGGAACGACTTCTGGGGTGACAGCGACCTGTCGCTGTTGGGGTTCTATGTGCCTGCCGATGGCAGTGGCCTTGCACAGCTTTCGTTTGACGTTCCGGTCGGCGACAACGGAAACTTCAACCTGCGGGCGATTTCAAGTTTTGGTGACAGCCGTTCGGTCTATGGTGCCAACCCGACAAAGACTTCGGTTCAGATGGGCATGACCTATACCTTCTGACCCAAACGACGGCCGATACCGGCTCACGCTGACCAAAGGAAATGAGACTTGCGCGTATTGATCCTGGACGATGACGAAGAACTGGGCGGGCTGATGCAGCCTGTCCTGGCCAAATACGGCATGGATCTCAGTCTGGCGTTCACCCCGTCACAGGCCTTTGAACAGCTTGACCGGCAGGCCTTCGATGCTCTGCTTCTGGACATGATGCTGCCGGAGCTTGACGGCATGTCTGTCTGCCGGACCATCCGGGCCAGCGGCAAACCCTATGCCCAGATATCCATCCTGGCGTTGACGGCGCGGGCGGAACTGACCGACCGCATCGTGGCACTGGAAAGCGGCATCGACGACTTCGTCGCCAAACCCGTGGAAATGCGCGAACTGGTCGCCCGCATCGGTGCCGTGGTGCGTCGCCACCGCGACAACCGCGAACCCCCGCCACCGGTGCCAGAGCCGCAGGTTCACAGCGGCCTGTCCCTGTCGCCCACCCATATGTCTGCCGTTTACGGCACCTTCGAGATCAACCTGACCGAACTGGAACTGCGCATCCTGCAACCGCTTTCCGAGGCCGGTGGTGCGATCCTGTCGCGGGCAGAAATCCTTGAGCGCATCGGCTATGACACGCAAAGCGACCCCGGCATGATTGACACGATCATCTACCGCGTCCGCCAGAAGTTCCGTGACCAGGGGCTGAAAACCGATTTCATCAAGACACTTCGGGGGCAGGGCTACTGCATAAGGGCCGAATAGACATCATGAGCAAACTGTTCGACACGATAAGGCTGCGGGTCAGGACTTGGTCCGTGTTCAGCCATCTGCTTTGGGCGACGCTGGCCTCGACCACATTGCTCAGCCTTGTGCTGGTGCTGTCGCTGCAGCGCGTGGCAGATGAGCATCCCCGCCGCTATCTGTCGCGCGCGCTGTTCGATGCGTTTTCAGAAAGCGCGCGTGATCCCGGGCAGGAAGTGACGATGATCGGCGCGGCGCCGATGCTGCTGATGACGCCGGACGAGGCTGCCAATTCCCGCTTTGCCGAAATCTACCGCGATGCCGCCAACGACCGTGACGGCATCGCCATCAGCCGTCTGGGCGACTATTACGCCGCGGTTTCGGTGCGGGGCAGTCAGGTGGCGATCCTGCCGCAGTTCGGCCGGCCGATTTCGACCTATGCGCTGTTCCTTGTCGGGGTTGTGGTGTTGTCGGTGCTCTTCGCAGTCACCGCCATATACCTGCTGATCCGGCAGTTGACGCTGCCCTTCGAAGTGTTGACCGCCGGCATCCGCAAGGTCGAGGAGGGCGATCTGAGCTATCAGATTCCGCTCGACAACACATTTGGCGAGTATCGCACCTTTGCCAAGGGTTTCAACAAGATGGTGGCCGAGCTTCAACGTATTCACGAAAGCCGCCGCCACATGCTGCTGGCGCTGCCGCACGAGATACTGACGCCGCTGTCGCGCCTGAAAGTGCGCAAGGACATGCTGGTGGACGAGAACCTGCGTGCGCAGATCAGCAAGGACATCTCTGTTGTCGAGGAAATCCTTTCGTCGATTCTGGCGGCCGAAAAGCGGAACTCGGGCGAAACATCTGCGGATTTCATCGACATAGAACCCTATGCGCGCGAACAGATCGCACAGGTGGCGCATCCGGGCATCACCATAACCATCCACAATGAAACGGGCCGCAAGACCGCGTATTTTGACAGTTTCCTGACCAGCGTGCTGTTGAAGAATTTCGTCAGCAACGCGGTCCGCTATGGCGCGGGCAAACCCATCGCGGTCACGTTCAGCGCGGTTGGCGAGGAGGGGCGCGACATGCGCATTGCGGTCCGGGATCAGGGCATCGGCATTTCGCAGGAACATCAGCGCTTTCTGATGGAGCCATTCTGGCGCGCCGATGAATCACGTGGCCGGGCCTCGGGCGGGTATGGGCTGGGTCTTTACCTTTGCAAGACCATTGTGACTGGCCTTGGCGGCCAGATCGACATTACCAGCACGCTTGGCGAGGGAACCGAGATCAGCGTGGTTTTGCCCAATGTGCTGTGCAACACACTTGAGGATATCTGACATGACCCTGCCCGCACTCGCCCAGACCGAGTTTCTGAACTTTGCCGATCCCGTCGTAGCCGACTTTGCCCGCAAGGCGCTGGCCAACAGCGGCGACGACCCGCGTCAGAAGGCGGTCGATCTGTTCTATGCCGTGCGTGATGGCCTGTTTTATGAGATATACAACGCCGATTTTGCGCGCCCGGCCATGAAAGCCAGCGCAATCCTGCGCCGCCGCTCGGGGCTGTGCATCCACAAGTCGATTGTCTATGCGGCTCTGCTGCGGCGGGAGGGCATACCGGCACGGCTTTGGGTGACGGATGTGCAAAACCACCTGTGTTCACCGCAATTGGCAAAACTGATGGGCACAAAGGTGTTCCACTATCACGTTCTGGTGTCGCTTCAGCTTGATGGAAGGTGGATCAAGGCCACACCGGTTTTCAACGAGCGGCTTTGCCAGCTTTATGGCATGACGGCACTGGAATTCGACGGCGTTCAGGATTGTGTTCACCATGCTTTTGACACGACCGGCCGCGCCTATATGGAAATCACGCATGAGCACGGCGAATTCGATGATCTGCCCTATGACATGATTCTCGATGGGCTGCGTGAAAAGCATGGTGCCATGTTCAAGACCGAAACGAAATTCAAGTCAGGTTCGCTTGTGTCAGACCTGGCGTAACGTTCCGGCATAGCGATTAACAAACCAGTCATCCTATGATCCATGCAAGGGGGGGTGCCAATTTCTGGCCGCCCCCCTTTGACGTTCTGTCGATGGTTCCTTGCGCTGAAAATAATATCAGCGGGAAAAATTATTCATCACAAATCGTTGAAAAATATAGGAAACCCTTCTGGCTTGCTGAATTATTCTGTGCATCATAGCAATATTTTCGAACAAATCGACAAACTATCCATGGACCATCTGGTTTATGGTCGCCGCATGCCAGAAGCGGTGGGCGAATGACGCCGGGTTGTGGCAACCAGTCAGTCAACACGAGGATAAAATGATCATCAATTCCCTGAGCAACATCACCAATACCGAGCGCGATGTCGATTGGGGCAACGGCAAAAGCCGGCGCCTTCTGATCGAGAAAGACCAGATGGGCTATTCTCTGACGGACACGATCATCAATGCGGGCACGGCCTCGCTGCTGGAATACAAGAACCACCTGGAAGCCTGCTATTGCGTCGAGGGCGAGGGCGAGGTGGTGGATGAACAGACCGGCGAGACCCACATCATCACCCCCGGCACGATGTATGCGCTGGACAAGCATGACAAGCATTGGCTGAAAGCCAGCAAGACGATGCGGCTGGTCTGCGTCTTCAATCCCCCTCTGAAGGGGAATGAACGGCATTCGCTGGGCGGTGACAGCTCCGCCTATTGATATTGCCATTCGCCTACGCCTTCCAATTCACCAAAGGTTGCTCTGCCATGAAGGACAGCATCGTCATTTCAGCGAGTTGCGCTGATGCCGCTTTCCCGGAACCTCTGCGTTCCGACGGCCAGAAGGCAGATGCAGCCTTTGGTTCCTTTCTGGTCCACTATCTGGATCACAGCGAATATGAGGCACACGCCGCGATCGACCGCAGCCGCCATACCCGCGTGTCGCATCGTTTGAGCCGGATGGTGGCGCGACTGTGCGCCAGGTCGGGGCTGAGTGCCGAGGCGCTGGCGGGCCCCCGCACCGGTCTGGTCTCGGGGTCCAGCTATGGCTGTTCGCCGGTTTACGAGATGCACCACCGTCTGCGCCAGCAGGGACCGCGCGGTGTCGATGCCGTGCGTTTCGCACAGGCAACGCACAATTACCCGGTGTCCTCTTGCGCCATCGAATACGGGCTGCAAGGGCCCTGTCTGTCCGTCGTCAGCACCGAAACCGCGGGGCTGGATGCGCTGCAATGTGCGTTCGACTGGCTGCGAGACAATCGCTGCGACCGCGTGCTGGTCACGGCTTTTGAAGACTTCGCGCCACCCACCGCCGACCACCTTCTTGCGCGCGCCCGGGCAACCCCCGGCACAGCCTTTGGCGAGGCGATGGTGCTTCTTCTACTGGAACGCGAGACCGCCGCCACAGCACGCGGCCTTGCCGGTCTGGCAAGGCTGGGGTCCGTGACGAACATACCCGCCCGGGGAAGGTCGCATCTGCATATCCAATGCTCCGATCCGGCTGTGCGCACCATGCGCTCTCAGGCGCTCGATTTCCTTGGGGCGGGCGGGCTGCTTGCCATTCATGACCTGTTGACCAGTCCGGACGGGGCCGGGCCTGCTGCGACAGACTGGCAGATCGCTGTAACCGCACCGGCCAGCGGCATTGCTGTCAACATCGCACTGCCACAGATGGAGCACAGCCAATGACCCGTTCTGTTGTTGTGACCGGTCTGGGGGTGGTGGCGCGTGACGTGATCGGCACCGCCGATTTCGGCAGGGTGCTGTCGCGTGGCGGCACGGCACCAGAGCCGCCACCGCAATTCGACAGTGAAAGATTCCGCGCAAGACTTGCCCATGTGGCTGACCCGCTTGCCACAAGGGCGGCGTTGCACAATGCCGATTGCGGCGGGCTGATGGCCGCTGTGACCGAGGCCGAGGTCGCCTGTGCCGGGCACGGCATCCTCGCCGCCTTGCAGGCGATCCGGCAGGCCGGATTGGATGCCGCCACGCTGCACCGCGCAGGCTGTGCCGTCGCGACGACATCGGGCGGGATGATGGACCGTTACTCCGACGCGCTTGATGCGGGCACGTCCGGCAGCGAAACGCATGATCTTGTCGTGCCATGCAGCGCTGCACTGGTGTTGCAAAGGGTCTTTGGCCTGACCGGGCCGCTGTGCGGGTTTTCCTGCGCCTGTGTGTCGTCGCTGGCCGCACTTTCCTATGCGCTGGCCCGTGTGCGCAACGGCGACGTGCCCTTGATGCTGGTCGGCGGGTCCGACCGGATGCGCGAGGCGGATTTTGCCGGGTTCAACGCCCTGCGCGCCATGGACCGTGACAGTTGCCGCCCGTTTGACCGCACCCGCAAAGGCATGGTCATCGGTGACGGCGCGGCCATGCTGGTGATCGAGGACGAGGACCACGCCCGCGCAAGGGGTGCGACCCCGCTGGTGCGTCTGGCCGGGATGGGTCTGTCCACCGACAGCTATCACATCACCAGCCCCAATTCCCGCGGGCTTGCCATGGCGATGCGGCAGGCGCTGGCAGAGGCCGGACGCAGCCCGTCCGACATCGGCTATGTGAACTGCCATGGCACCGGCACGCCGCTGAACGACATAGCCGAAGCCGAGGCGCTGGCCAGTGTGTTTACCGGCGACGCGCCGCGCCCGATTGTCGGCTCGACCAAGGGCTCGACCGGGCATCTTCTGGGCAGCGCCGGTGCAATCGAGACTGTCGCCACGATCCTGGCCCTTCAGGCGGGCGAGGCGCCGCTGATGGCCACAACCACTGATCCCGAGGATATCGGCTTTGCCCTGCCGTTGGCGGGCACTGATCGCAGGCTCGCCACCGGCCTTGCGATGAACAATTCTCTGGGGTTCGGCGGGCTGAACGGCAGCCTGATCCTTGAACTCGTCACAACGGGAGAACCATGATGCGCGCGATCCGAAGCCTGCCGCTGGGGGGCACCAAGGGTAACTTTCGCGATGATCTTATGGGGCCGCTGCTGGAGGCGCTGGCCCAATGGGCCCCGGCGCTCAACGAAGGTTGGCAAGAGGATGACCAGGCCGGGCGCTTTGGCGAGCAACGCTGGCGTGCGCTGGTCGATGCCGGGCTGACCGGGCTTGTCACCGCCGAAGACATGGGCGGGCTTGCCCTTTCGGTTCTGGAACTGACCGAGGTGCTGGAGGCTTTGGGCCATCTTTGCGAGGATGCGGGCCTGGGATTTTCGCTGGCGACGCATCTGTGCAGCACCTGTCTGCCCGTGGCAAAGTTCGGCAGCGCGGCGATGCAGGCAGATCTGTTGCCAAGGCTGGCGCGGGCGCAGATCGTCGGCGCACATGCGATCACCGAACCCGACAGCGGGTCTGACGCATTCGCCATGAAAACCACCGCGATCCGCGATGGCGAAGACTATGTGCTGTCGGGCGAGAAATGCTTCATTTCCAATGCGCCGATCGCCGGCATCTGCGTAGTCTACGCCCGGACCCATCCGACCAAAGGTGCCCTTGGCGGCTTTTCCGCGCTGGCGGTTGATTGCGGCTCACCGGGTTTTTCCATCGGCAAGCCGCGCAAGAAAATGGGCCTGCGCACCGCGCCGATGGCAGACCTGCATTTTGCCGATGTCAGGGTTCCCGCCTCACGCCTGATCGGGCGCGAAGGGCAGGGCTTTTCCATTCTGGAATATGTGATGCGCTGGGAAATCCTGTGTGTATTCGCGCTTCAGGTTGGCGAAATGCGCCGACAGCTTGACCGCTGCATTGCCTTTGCCAAAGGTCGGCGGCAATTCGGCGCGCCCATCGCCAGCTTTCAGGCCGTGTCACACCGGGTTGCCGACATGCATATGCGGCTGCAATCGTCACGCAGCTGGCTGTCGCGGATGGTGATCGCGATGGAGGGAGGTGGACAGGCCTCACTGGAGATCGCCGCGGCCAAGCTGGCCATATCCGAGGCGCATGTCGCCAATTCCATCGACGCCATCACCCTGCATGGCGGCGCGGGCTTCATGTCTGAAACCGGGATCGAAAGCCACCTGCGCAACGCGGTGGGCGGCCTGATCTATTCGGGCAGCTCGGACATCCAGAAAAACCGCATCGCCGCCATGCTTGGCCTGTGACCGAGGGAACGCCATGCTGCATCAGGAAAACCTCACCATCATCGGAACCCGCGCGCTGTATGAGCGGATCAGCGGCGAGATGGCGAAAACGCCCCGTTCCACGGTCTTTTCCGCACAGGAAGAACGCGTGTCGCACGAGGGCCTGATCGCCATGGCGGCCCTGATCCGTAACCGCCTGCCCTGCCCGGATCCAACGGCCGAGGAAACCGTGGCGATTTGCGCCGAAAAGACGCCCGATTGTCTGGCTGCGATTCTGGCGGTGCTTTCCACCGGCCGGGCCTATGCGCCGCTGGATCCGACCCACCCCGATGCCCGCCTGACCGGCATTCTGGCCGACCTTCGCCCTGCGGCGCTGGTGGTGGATGAAACCACGGGCCCCCGGCTGCGGGATTGGGCGCAGGCCGCAGATGTGCCGCTGCTGCAACTGTCGCGGGCCGCGCCCGATGCTGTGGCCCCGCACGCGCCCATTGCCGTGTCGCAGCAAAGCCTGGCTGCGGTGCTGCATACCTCCGGCTCCACCGGCAAGCCAAAGCGGGTGGAGATCGAGGCCAGCGCCCTGCATGTGTTTCAGGAATGGGTGGTGGATGAGCTGGGCCTGTGCGTGGACGATTGCCTGCTCAGCCATGCGCCGTTTGCCTTTGATCTGTCGTTTCTCGATATCTATGCCGCGCTGATGTCGGGCGCAGGCCTGGCGCTGGCGGATGCAAAAACCGCCCGCAGCGGGGCAAAGCTGATGGCCATGATGCAGCGCGCCCGTGTGACCATCTGGCACTCCGCCCCCTCGGCACTGAAACTGATCGCCGAGTCTGCGGGCGATACGATTCTGCCAGATCTGCGCTGCGTGCTGTTCGCGGGCGAGCCGATGCCCGCGCGCACCCTGCAAAAGCTGTTCCGCATCTTCCCCAAGGCGCGCTTTCTGAACATCTATGGCTGCACCGAAACCAACGACACCTTCTGCTACGAAGTGCCCCGCCAGAACACGCCCGATCCGCTGCCGCTTGGCCGCGCGCTGCCCTATGTGGATTACGTTCTGGCCGACGCCGATGGCGCCGAGATTGCCGGCCCCGGCGAGGGCGAGCTTTGGGTGCGCTGCCCGACCATGATGCGCGGCTATGCCGACCCCGCACTGACCGCCCGCGCCACGGTTTGGCATCAGGGCAAGCTTTACTACCGATCGGGCGATCAGGTGCGCCGCGACGCGACGGGGCTGGTGCATTTCATCGGGCGCAACGACACGATCGTGAAGCTGACCGGCATCCGGGTGGACCTGAACGAGGTTGACGCCGCCCTGCTGGCCCATCCGGGCGTGGACGAGGCCTTGTCATTCGTCACCCCGTCGGCTGACGGTCTGGCGCTGAACGCCTGGGTCACGACGCAGCACGACCTCAGCAGCCTCGACCTCCGTCTGCATCTGACGCAGCGGCTGCCCCTGGCCGCCATCCCGCGCCACTACACCATTTCCCGGATGGAGGTTCCCAAAAACTCCAACGGGAAAGCCTGCAGGCGCCAGATGGCGCAGAATGGCCAATCCACCCTCGTCTGAGGGCCAGCAAGACCGACGGACAGATAAAGGAGACCTCCCATGTCCTATCCCGCCCTGCGCAGCTTCATTTCCGCCGAATTTGCAATCGACGTTCCCGCCCATCAACTGACCGACGATCTGGACCTGATCGACACCGGCATCGTTGACAGCCTTGGCGTGCTGAAGCTGATCGCCTTTCTGGAAGGTGAATATGATCTGGTGATCACACCCGACGAGCTTGACGCCGATCTTTACCGCAGCATCAGCCAGATCGAGGCGCTGATCAGCAGCAAGCAGATGGCTGCGGCCTGACGCATTCCCGAAAGAAGGAGCGAAGGCCATGACGCCGGACCAGACTGCCGCAGCCCTGATCGCGGGCCGGACGCCGACAGAGGACGCCATGTTCGCCTATTGGCAGGCCACCGACGAGGGCCTTCGCCCCAAGGCCGAAACCGTGGCAATCCTTGCCGCGCTTTCGGCCGCCCCTTCCGACCCGGACATGATGCGCAGCTTCGTGCGCTATATCCGGCAGACCTATCCGCCGGTCGCGCTGCCATCGGCAGGCGACGCGGTGAACATCGTGGGCACCGGTGGTGGCCGGTCCACCTTCAACATCTCGACCACTGCCGCATTCGTGGCGGCGGCGGCGGGGGTAAAGGTGCTGAAATCCGGTTCCTCTGCCTATTCGTCTTCGGTGGGGTCGGGCGACATATTGAACGCGCTGGGGCTGGCGCGTGCGCCGTCAGATGCGTTCACAGACGCCATGCTGTCGGAAACCGGCCTCGCATTTGCCGCGCCGCAACGCTATGCGCCGGTTTGCAAACGGCTGGCCATCGCGGCCCTGCCCTTGGATTTCAAGGTGATCGGGCGTTTCGTGAACACCCTTGGCCCTTTGATCTGCCCCTATGACATGCGGGCCCATGTCATCGGCGTCTCATCCCTGCGGCTGTTCGGCCAGCTTCACCAGATCGCGCAGTTGCTGGCGGTGCCTGCCTTGCTGGTGCATTCGGATCTGGGCGTGGACGAGTTTCTGAGCATCGGCACGAACAGCTGGCTTTGGGCGCAGGACGAACAGGCCCGGTTGCAGAATGCTTCAGCGCTTGGTCTGGGGCAGGGCAGCCTTGACGACCTGGCCGGGGGCGATCTGTCGCACAACATTGCGATGATGACGGCGATCCTGAAGGGCCAGGGCAACCGCACCAGCACCGAAACGGTCGCGCTGAACGCGGGGGCGGCCCTTTTTGCCGGTGGCGTGGCGCATGATCTGGCACAGGGCACCCGCCTGGCGCTGGAGTGTCTGGCCGATGGCGCACCCTTCGCCAAGCTGGAGCAGGCACAGGCCTTTGCCCGGGCCGCGGCGGCGGATCTGGGGCGCGTCGCATGAGCCTGCCGTTTCATGCGGCCCTGACCAAGGCGCATGCGCCGGTCATCGCCGAGATCAAACCCCATTCGCCAAAGACCGGGCCGCTTGTCGCGGCCCATGCCGTCGCCGATGTGGCGCGGGATTATGCCAACGCTGGCGCGCCCTGCCTTTCAGTGACAACGGGTGCGTGGCACGGTGGCAGCCTTGGCATGATTGCGCAGATGGCCGCCACGGGCCTGCCGGTGCTGCGCAAGGATTTCATCACCTCGCGCCGCCATCTTGACGAGTCTCTTGAGGCCGGAGCCTCGGCCGTGCTGCTGACCTGCGCGCTGCTGCGCAGCGCAGACGTAACGCGGCTGGCCGTGGCGGCGCTGTCCATCGGGCTGACGCCTTTTGTCGAGGCGGCCTCGGTGCGCGAGCTGGAAGGGTTGCAGTTGCCGCACGAAGCCATTCTTGCCATCAACAACCGCGACATCCGCACGAGAGAGGTGGATGACGGTGGCGTTTCACACAGCGAGCTGCTGTATGCGCAGGCCCGTGCGGGCCATGCCGGGCTGCTGGTCAGCGCCTCTGGCCTGACCACGCCGCAGGCGGTCGCCCGGGCGATGGCCGCCGGTTTTGACGGTGTGCTTGTGGGCACGGCCCTGCTGTCAGGCCCGGCCCCGCCCTTTGACACCACGCGCGCGTTCATCATGGCGGCGTCGCGGACAGTGCATCATTGATGGGGTGAAACGCATGCGCCGTGCCGCACGGGCGGCTGGCGGCTTGACCTCTCAGGCCAGATGTTCCCAGATCCAGCGGGCCCATGGCCGCAGTCTGGCCCGGTTTGCCTGCAGGAAACACGCCAGCCCCAGCCCCGCCGCGATGGCGAAGAACGGCAGCCGAGGGCCGCCAAGGCTCAGCACCACGGCCAGCAGCGACGCCCCGACCTGACCGGCATAGAGCGCCGACGCGATCAGCCCGGCAATCGCATGAGAGGTTGCGGGAGTCGCGCCCGCCATGATGCGCCTGACGGTCATCGGCAGCAACGCGCCAAAGCCCGCGCCGATCAACCCGGCCGCCAGCACAAGCTGGGGCAAGGATGCCGCCAGCCCGAATTCCACCAGACCAAGGATCACCGCAAAGATCGCAGCGGCCTGCACCACCGGCCCGTTCGCCAGCGCCAGCACCGCCGCAATGCGCAGCGACACCAGCCCGCTGGCCAGCGTTGCGCAAGCGATGACCAGACCTGACAGGGCAGGGGTCTGCACCAGCACCGGCACGAAGGGCGCCTGCACCGGCACCAGGTAAAACGCCATCATCGCCAGCGCCAGCGTTGCAAGCGGCACCCACAATCCAGCCATCTCGGGCTTTGCAGCCGCTTGTGCGACCGGCGCGCGCCAGTCGAACCCCGCCGCAAAGAATGCCACCGGCAGGGTCAGCAGATACAAAAGGAACGGCACCTGCCAGCCGAATTGTGACATGAGCCCGCCCAACAGCACAAAGACCACGCCGCCAAAGGTGTTTATCGCGGCCTGCCGGCTGATCACGTGACCGCGCTCCTCGCCCTGAAACAGCGCGGCGATGGCCGCTGTCGCGAAGCACAGCGTCGCAGCCGTGGCCAGCCCCAGCCCGACGCGCGTCAGCAAGAGCCAGCCGAAACCTGTGGCCAGCCCCCCCGCGACCCCGAACGCCGCCATGGCGCAAAGGGCTGCGACAAAACCCGACCGCTGATCCATGCGGCCGGTCTGCCGCCCGATCCACGGCCCGGCGCACATGATGACAAGGGCAGGCACCACCAGCGCAATGCGCCCCCAGACGGTGCCGCCCCCGCCGGACAGCGCCTGTTCGATGCCCGGGATGGCGGGGGCAATCGCGGCCCCGCTCATCACCGCGCAGGCGCTGGCGGCCCAGATCACCCCGCGCCGTGATGGCGCGAGGCGGGGCAGAGCGACGATGTCTTCGCTGCTCATGCCGCGACAGATGTTTGGGCGGCAGGCAGCAGCAACCTCTGAACCGCCAGATCGGCCGAAGTCAGGCAGCCTTCCATCGTGTGACCTTCCAGAAAATCACCCGCGATTTCCAGCCCTTGCAGGGTTGCAACAGCGCGCAGCATGTCTTGCTTGACCTTGGTGAAATAGGGCGCATAGCCGCAGATCCCGCCGGGATGGCGCGCGACATGCACCGCAAGCCGGTTGGCGGTGATCGGCAGCCGGCGGGAAAACGTGTCTTCTGCAATCTGGACCAGTTCGGCATCCGGCCGGTCAAGAATGTCGCGCGCGGCCTTGCCCGAAAGGGTGAAGCGCACATGATGCGGTGCCGTCAACCGGTTGGCCGAACAATGGCCCAGCGGCGCGCCGGGTTCGAACATGATGGAATGCACGCCGTCACGGAACACCGGCGCGTCATAGACCACGTTCACCAAAGCCAGCGGGAAATAGCGCAGCGCATCAATCGCGACGCGCCCATAGGCGGGCAGATCGACGATCTGGCGCAGCACATGCGCCGGCACGGCTGAAATCACGCGGCTCGCAGGCTCTGACCGCAGGCGGTTCCCGTCCTCCAGTTCCAGCGCCGTGACCCGCCCGTCGCAGGTCACGATGCGCCTGACCTTCGCGCCGAAGCGGATGTTCTTGCCTTCCGCCAGCCGGTCATGAAAGCGCCCGATGCCGCCCTTGATGGCGTGATGCGAACCTTTGCCGAAGCCCGAAGCGAACAGCATCATCAGCGAGGGATAAAGCTCCGATGGTTCAGCCCCGCCCATGATGATCGAGAACAGACGCAACGGGCCATCGGTCAGGCGCTGCGTGAAATGCCTGTCGATGGTGGAATGGTCCCACTGGCGTTCAACCTCGGCAATCAGGCCGGACGTATAGTTCAGCCGGTCCGCGTTCTGGCGCGCGAAACTCAGGAAGTTGCGGAATTGCAGAGCCCCACGTGGCCCCAGCGACGCCGCAAGGCGCAGGTCGCCCTTCAGCGTCGCGGATTTCTTCAGCGCAACCAATTGATCGTTCAGCACGATGTGGAAGCCGGGATGCTGATCCTCGAACTCCGCAATGCCGAATTCGTTCAGCAGGGTGTTGAACCGCTTCCAGCCGCTTGAAAAATTCTTGCCGCCGGTCTCGAACGCATGTTCGCCCTGACGGATACAGGCCGCGCGTCCGCCCACATGGGTTCCCGCCTCGTGGATGATGCTGGGAATGCCACGCTGGGCCAGATAATGCGCAGCACCCATGCCGGAAACGCCGGCGCCGACAATGTGAACGGGGTCCATTCAGGTTGCTCCTTTGGAAGCTGCGGCCCGGATTGAAAGGCGGGCGGTCTCGATTGCACATTTCGCAAAGGGCTTTTGCCCCGCATAAAGCCAGGCGTTGCGCGACATGTGGCTGCGCCCGGACGGCACGAATTCGCGCGCGCTTCGCAGGTAGACGCCCTCGGAAAGATCGGCGAGCGGCGCGGTCTGCATGATGCTGACCCCGGTAAGGATATCGCGGATCCGGCGGTCGCCCTCCTGCGTGGCGTTCAGATAGCGCTGCACCTGCATGAACGCCTCCAGCAAATATAGCGGATGCACCGTCTTCACCGTCTCGGCCAGCAGGCACGACCGCGACATCGGCAGCAGCCGCGCCTCGACAAAAGTGTCGGTGATCACCGGCGTGCTGATCAGCACGTTTTCAGGCCGCAGCTTGTTCAGCGGCTGACTCGCGCAGGGGGGAAGGGCGCGCTCCGCCCTGTGCAGCGCAGGATGCGGGCGCGGCATGGGGCTGACCAGCGGTGTCAGTTGCACATCGCAGCGCGCGCGCGGCGTGCCGTTCTGGCTGATCTCTACCCGGCAGATCGGTTGCCCGTTCACCGCGTCATCCTGCGTCTCTACCAGGATGGGTGTGTCGAACGTGGTGTATTGAATGAATTCGGCCTTGATCATGCTGACAAAACACGGCTTCTGCGCGCGGTTCTGCGCCGCCTGCACCGCGGCCTCAAGCAGCAGAAGCCCGGGAACGTGATCAAGCGGATGGTCAAAGAAGAACGGATGCGCCTTATCCACGATCAGCCGCGCCACATGCGCGGGGTCGGTGGCGGAATAGGCCAGCACGTCATTGCGGCTGTCCATGCGACGGTCAAGCGCGCTCATGCCAGTGTCTCCCGGTTCAGATCCCTGATCAGCCCGGCCGCCTGCGCCCCCGGATCCTGCCCGTCGGCAAGGGCTTTTTCCACCGCAGCGGCAACGGCGCTGCCGACAATCGCGATGTCACAGCCAGCCTGGAACGCCCGCCCCACATCGCCGGGGGTTTTCAAGCCGAAACCAATCGCCACGGCCAGCGGCGTATGGGTGTGCAGCGCCTGGATCTGGCAGGCCAGATCCATGGGTTCGGTGGCCCCGCCTGACCGGCCATAGGTCGATACAAGATAGATGAAGGCCGAGGCCCTTTCGATCACCTGCCGGCGGATTTCTGGCCGGGCCGTGGCATAGATCGTGCCGACAACCGGCAATTCCGCGCGTCTGGCCGCAGTATGAAACCGGTCGGACAGGGCAGGGGGCAGACCATGCGGCAACACCCCCGCCATGCCCGCAGCCACCGCCATGGCGAAAACCCGGTCAAACCCGCGCGGGCGCAGGGTGTGGCTTGAATCCGCCAGCAGGATGATGCGGATGCGGCTGGTGAACTCGGCCGCGAGCGCTATCACAGCCTCCAGCTCTGCCTCGTTGCGCAGGGCGCGTTCATGCGCCCGGATCAGCGTCGCGCCATCGGTAAAGGCATTGCGGAAGGGCACGCAAAGCTCGACCATGCCGACCCCGATCTCCACACAGTGGCGCAGCAGGTCACGTGTGACCTCAAGCGAAGGGTCGCCCGCCATGATCAGCGGGCAGAGCGTGGGGCGATGCGCGCGGGTGCGGGGCCTGAGCTGCAACAGGTCTGTTGTCTGGTGCATCATGCAGCCTCGAAAAGATTGGGGGAACGGGCGGCAAGCACCAGCATGCGCGCCGCCTTGCGGTGAATCGCGCCACAGGCCATGCGGGCTGCGGAATCCACATCCACCGCCTCGATGCGGCGGTCTTCGGGCAGCCCGCAGATCCGGTCGGGCGTCAGACCTCCGGCCAGCCAGACCCGCGCGCCCTCCAGCCGGTCAAGCCACCGGGCGACGCTGCGGGAACACAGACAGACGCCGCTTGATCCGATGGCCTGCCGCCCCCCGAACCGGTCAATCAGGAAGATGTCACAGCCCGCTGTGCGGTAGGAATCGACCAGTCGGTCAACCGGGCTTTCCCCATCGTCATTCACATGCACGGTCTTGATCAGCGTCACGCCCCGGTCCTTCAGAAACGCGATGTCGCGCGGCGGGTTGAACCCATGCAGTTGCACATGCCGCACCCGGGTTTCCCTGATCAGGTTCCACAGTTCGGCCACAGGGCGCTTCACGCAGACCGCAACCGGCGCAACGTTCTGGCAGCGTTCGGCCAGTTCGGTCAGGCTTTTGTCGGACAGGTTGCGCGGGTGCCCCGCAATGCCACTCCACAGGCCCGCGTAACTGGCACCTTCCTGATCGACGATATCCAGTTCATCGTGGCTGGTTATACCGCAGATTTTCAAATCCATTTCTTGTCTCCGGATCAGCAATGCAGATTGGATTTCCCTTTTCGACGCTACAATTTTGAAGCGTAACGTAGTGTTCAATATTCAAGCGAGTTGTGCCGGTGCGCCATAGATTGTGACAAAGCTGAATATTCTGCGAAAAAGCCTGCCACATCTGCACAACACATTGATCTATAGATATTTTGTCCTGAAAGTGCGGGCCACTGCCTTGAAAGGCATGCAATTGGGCGCTTCAAGGGCGCACATAAAAGCACAATGGCGGACATACCGTCGAAAAAGATCAGAGAAACGAACGAAACGCTTTTTTGTTTTCAGCGGGATTCACCCCAAGTTGGCCGCGCGATAAAAAACACTTCAACGTTGCCAATCTGAACGAAGGACACCTCGAATGTTTTCCAGAACCCGCACTTCCCTGTTCACCCTCGCAACCCTTGCCGCTGCCGCGCTTTCCACCGCAGCCACGGCACAGACGGCCGAACCGCTGCTGGCGGCGGCCACGCCAACCTCGCCCATGGTCACCGATTGCCGCCAGGTCATCGAATCGGTGCAGAACCGCTACAACGGCTATGACAGCTGGCGCATCGTCCACATGACGATCACCGATGAAACCGGCGCGGTCAAAACCCGCCGCATCGCCGCCGCGCACAAGAACGACGGCATCAACCGCCGCCTGCGGTCGTTCGTGTTCGACCCGGAAGAGCTGGCCAATGTCGAATCCTCGGTGCGCGACAGCTTTGAAAAAGGCGTGCCCGACAAGGTCTGGGTCTATCTGCCCTCGGCAGACAAGATCATCGACGTGAAATCCGAAGATCTGTCGCAGCGTCTTTACGGGTCCGACCTAGCCGTGGGCGAAATGCTGATCCGGCAGGCCGACGACTATGACTGCAAGATGCTGGGCACCGGCGAGTTCCGCGGCTATCCGGTTTACAAGATCTATGTGAACCCGCGCACCGAGGATGAGGTGATCCGGCTGGGCCTGCGTGACGGCGAGCTTTGGGCCGATACCGAAACCTTCATGCCGATCTATTCCAGCTTCAACGCCGATGCCCCGAACGAACAGCGGGTGCTGGAAACGCTGGACCTGCGCTGGGTTGACGGCGTTTTCGCGCCCGCCCGCTACCGCGTTTCGACGATCAAGGAAGGCCGTGTGGTGTCGTTCTCGGATTTCGAGACCACGGGCGAGCAGTTCAACATCGGCCTGCCCTCTGCGTGGTTCGATGAGAATGACATCGGAAACCCCGACAGCGATTTCCGCGACTTCCGTTCGGATTCCTTCGTCAACTGATGCGGCGCCGGCGTGGCGGCACAAAATGCCGCCACGTCCCCGTTCCCCTTTTCAAGGAGCCAGACCCATGCGTCCGCTTTCCCTTGTCGAAAGCCTGATGACACGCTTTCTCCAGACGGTTTACACCCACCGCATCAAAGCCTTTGTCATCCTTGTTGTCGCTGTCTTCAGTTATGTCGCAACCAATCTTCCCACGTTGCAACGGGATGGGCGCGTTGAAGCTTTCATGCATGAAAGCGATCCTGCCCTTGAAAGCTACTATGCGATGCGCCGCGAATTTGGCCAGGACAACCGGCTGGTGGTGGCCGTTGCGTCGGAAGACATCTTTTCGACCGAGTTCCTGACAAAATTCTCGGACATGCACCGCGAACTGGCCGACAACGTGCCCTATGTTTCGGCGATCTTTTCACCCTACAACATTCCGTTCATCGAATACGAGGGTGGCGGCGTCTATCTTGAGGAACTGGTGCGCAACCTGCTGGTCCGGGGTCGCGACCCGCAAGAGCTGCGCGAACGTATCCTTTCGACCCCGCTCTATCGCAACTTCATCGTCTCCGAAGATGGCGGCACCGTTGCAGTGGTGATCGAACCCTACCGTTATGCGCCCCAGTCCAATGATTGTGTGCCCGATCCATCCGACGGCCAGACCTGCGAGGTCGTCTTCAAACCGCTTGCGGACCGCGACCTGCTGGGCGCACCGCATTACGCCGAGATGACGGCCGCAGCACGGGCGATCGCGGCGAAATACGAATCCGAAGGATTTGCGATCCACATCGCCGGTGCGCCGGTCCTGTCCACCGAAATCGTCAACATGATGGAACAGGACATGCCGCGCTTCACGCTGGCCTGCGTCATCCTGACCGTGCTTTCGATGATGATCCTGCACCGCAGCCTGCTGGTTGCCGTGGGCGCGTTCCTGTCGTTCTTCACCGCGATCTTTTCGACACTGGCGACCGTCGCCCTGACCGGCACGGCGATGACCCCGCCGACCCAGCTTCTGATTCCCATGACGCTGGTGGTCGGGCTTTGCACCTATATCCATTTCGTCTCGACGCTGCTGAAGGCGCGCAGCCGGGAACCGGATGGCCGCAAGGCGCTGAAAATCGCCATTGGCAAGGCGAACACACCCATTCTGTTCACCGCGCTGACCACCATCGGGGGCTTGCTTGGGCTGGTCGCGGCACCGCTTGCACCGATCACGGCGCTTGGCATTTTCGGCTCGGTTGCCGTGGGGTTGTCGTATCTGCTGGCGATGACCTGGGCGACGCTGGTGTTCCGCACCCTGCCGGAACGCTACCTCAACCGCCAGAAGGACGAGCCCGGTCTGATCGCCTCTCTCATGCGGCAGGGGGCAATGCTTGCGGCCCGCGCGCCGCGCAAGACGCTGGCGATCTGCGCGGTGGTGATACTTGCTGCCGGGGTGGGCATCGTGCAGCTCAGCTATTCGCACAATTCTCTGCTCTGGCTGCCCGACGACAACGATGCGCGCCGGTCAACCGAATACATCGACACGAACTTCGGGGGCACGGTGAACCTCGAACTGGTGATCACTCCGGCCGAGGGTCTGGACTTCCGCGACGAGCTGATGCTCAAGACAATCGAGGCCACGGCACGCAGCACCTATGGCGCAGTGGATATTCCGATCGGGCGGCATACCTCGCTGATTTCGTTTGTCGAGGAAACCAATCAGGCCATTCATGACGGTGATCCGGCCGAACGGCGACTTCCCAGCCAGGACGCGCTCTGGGACCAGATCCTTCTGCTTGAAGGACAGGGTATCGACGACCTGAAACGGTATGCGTCAATTGACTATTCCTCGGGCCGCGTGTCCTTTCAGACCCCCTGGCTGGAGGCAAAACTTTATTCGGATGTGATCCGGATCATCGAAACCCGGTTCGAGGCAGCACTTGGCGACACGGCCACCGTGGAAAGCACGGGTCTGATCGCATTGCTTGCCAAAACCTCGAAAGAGGTGCTGGACAGCATGACCGTCTCTTACAGCATTGCGCTGGCGCTCATCACCGGGATGATGGTGCTTGCATTGCGGTCGGTCGGGCTGGGTCTGGTCAGCATGGTTCCGAATGTGGCACCGTTTGTGGTGCTGCTTGGGGTCATGGGGTATCTGAACATCCCGCTTGATACCTTTACCGTGCTGATCGGCGGCATCATCACGGGTCTGATCGTCGATGACACGCTGCATTTCTTTCACAACGTGCGCGAACGCCTGGCGGCGGGCGACACGATGGAGGAGGCGATCGGCAACACCATGTCGGACATCGGGCATCCGATCTTTACGACGACCGTTGTGGTGATGGCGGGTTTTGCAGTCTTTACCATGTCGTCGATGTCGAACATCCAGAGCTTTGGTCTGCTGATGGCATCGGGTTCGTTGCTGGCGTTCCTGTCCGAAGTGTTCATCGGACCGGCGGCGCTGATGCTTTACGACCGCGCGACCCGTCGGCAAAGCGCAGCAGAACGTCAGGCGACGCTGGCCAATGCCCCGGTCTGATGACACGCAAAAAGGGGTGGCGCGCGATATGCGCGCCGCCCTTGCCGCCACAAGCGACAGCGGTTTCTTTCTGGCAAAGCATGGGCTTGGCCCCGATGCCGCCTGCGCCGATTTCGCTTGTCACCATGCGGGCGTGCCGGCCCGGCCCCGGGGCGGTTCGGAACCGGCGGTGCTTTATCACCAACCCCGGGGCCCCGCGCTGTTGTTGGGGCTTTATGGCTGTGAGGCGCGGCTGAAATCCTGGCTGCCCGCATGGCAGGGGCGCCAGATGCCCGCCGTGGCCGCAGGTCTTTTGCCAACCCCACCCGTGACCCGTCCGCTGGCACAGGAACGTTGGGACAGTGTCGCATTGTCGCGGTTGCCCTTTCCGCGCATCACGCCGCGCGACGCCGGGCCCTATGTCACGATGGGCTTCGTGATGAGCGGGCATGGTGGCCCCGCCCTTGCCCTGTCGGCTCACCGAATGCTGGTGCTGGATGACCGGCATCTGGGCATTTCGATGCTGGCCAGCCGCCATCTGCGGCACCGCGCGCAAGCCGCATGGGACGAGGGGCAAGACCTTGCCGTCACGATCAATATCGGTGTGCCGCCTGCTGTGGCCATCGCCTCGGCCACGGCAACCGCGCATCTGCCCGGCGGCTTTGACAAGCTGTCGCTGGCCGGGGCACTGGCGCAGGCGCCGGTTGCAATCTCGGACGATGCAACCCCCTCGCTGCCGCAAGCCGAGTTCGTGCTGCACGGGCGGCTGACGCCGCGCACCTGTGCCGAAACCCTCGGCACGCGCCCGCCCGGCGTCACGATGCCGGAATTTCTGGGCTATGACGGTCACGCCGGTGCCCCGCTGGGGGTGATCGAGATCACCGCCATCACCCAGCGCCCCGACGCGGTGTTGCAGGCGACACTCGGCCCGGGACGTGAGCAATCTGCGATCCTGGGTCTTGGAGGCGCTTTGGCGCTGGCGCTGGCCCTGTTGTCGCGCGGCGGGTGCCCGCCTGTGCGCGATCTGCGCTATGCCCCTGCCGGCGGCGGAATGTTGCTGCTGTTCGTGGCCCTGGCCCCCGGGGCGGCGCAAGAGTGCGATCTTGGGCAGCTGGCCCGGCAGTTGATCGGGGTCATGCCTTTTACCAAGACGGTGGTCTTCACCGATGATGACATCGACCTGACCTGCGACGAGGAAGTGCTGTGGGCCATGACCACGCGCTGCAATCTTGCACAGGCAACCCATGCCATCGCGGGTCTGCCCCCGCTGCGCATGGACCCGTCGCAGACCGACGCCTGGCGCGACGCAACAGGTCTGGCACCAAGCCGCGCTTGGGTTGACGCAACCGTTCCGATGCCTCTGCGCCAAGCCACCGCACGCAGCTTTGCGTAATGGCCCCGGTCCCTTTTGCGGCTCTGGCAGCAGCCGTGACGCTGCGCGGCCTATGGTTTTCGCCGGGCCGCGAAGGGCTGGGCATCGGGGGCGAAGGCGACCCTGGCCCATCTGTCGCCCTGTGGCCGATCTGGGCAGGCCCGGTGTCCCATATGTGCTGACCGTCGCGTGCGATGACCGCAGGATGGCCGCGCGCCTTTGCGTCTAGCCCCGCCGCGCGGGCCACATCCGCGCCAGAACGCCATCCTTCCTGACCAGCCCGTGATACAGTGCCGCCCCGATATGCGCCAGCATCAGCGCAACCAGCGCATAGCGGGCGTTGGCATGCACGGCCTTTGCGAAAGCCGCCACAGCCTCGGATTTGGGCAGGCGCGGCAGGCCAAGCGCATCCAGCGCCTCGATGGGAAAACCGCCGGCCGACACCCGCACAAAGCCCGATACGGCCATGATCAGCAACAGCGCATACAACGCCAGATGCACCGCCTCGGCCATCAGCCGCTGGCTGTGGGGCACATGCGCCGGCAGCGGCGGTGGCGGGTTGGCGATGCGGTAGGCAATTCGCGCCAGCAGCAGCAACAGGATCACCACGCCGCCATTCTTGTGCAGGATGAACAACGTGTCCTGCACCCCGCGCGACAGCCCCGGCTGCAACATTGTGACCCCGATGGGAATGGTGGCGATGACCAGCAATGCCATCAGCCAGTGCAGGAACCGCGCGGCAGGTTTGTAGACGAGAGGGGATTCGTGCATGGCACAGGCTCCGGCATGATGCATTGGATTGCAGGCGGGCAGCAATTTCGAACCGTTGCTAACACGATAGCGTCAAGCCTTGGCAATGCAATCTTGACAGTTCCGTGACGCGGATCACAACTCTGACCATGACATTCATCACACGCCCGTCAACTGCGCAGACCATCCGGCCCCCATCGGGTGCAGCCGCTCTCCAAAGGCGACTGCTTTTGCTGGGGGCGGTGCTGGGGATGGGCGCGGGGGCCGCAGGCTGGTTGCTGTCACCGGGCACCATCGCGCCGCTGCTGGCCTTTGCCTGTGTGGTGCCCTTTGTGGCGCGGCAGATGCGGCTGCACTACCCGCACGACCGGCTGGGCGGCTGCAACGCGGTGACGATGGCCCGTGCGGCGGTTGTCTGCGCCCTGCTGGCCCCGCTGGTCGGGGATGGGCCGCAAGCGCTTGGCGGATGGGCGGTGCCGCTGCTGGCCGTCACATCCCTGGCGCTGGACGGGGTGGATGGCTGGCTTGCGCGCAATTCCGGCCTTGCCTCGGGCTTTGGCGCGCGTTTCGACATGGAGGTGGATGCAGCCCTTGCCGCCGTGCTGTGCCTGCTGGCGCTGGATCTGGGCAAGGCGGGGCCGTGGCTGCTGGCGCTGGGTTTCCTGCGCTATGCCTGGGTGCTGGCGGGCTTTGTCTGGCCCTGGCTCAACGGCGCGCTGCCCGAACGTTTCAGCCGCAAGGCAGTCTGCGTGGTGCAGATCGCTATATTGATCGCGCTGCTGGCTCCGGTGGTGCAGCCGCCCGTGTCACAAGGTTTGGCGGCTTTGGCGCTGGTGCCGCTGCTGTGGTCATTCGCCGTGGATTTGCGATGGCGCGCCCGGCACCGCGTGTGACCCGGCGCGGGGGATGGCCACTGGCGCTGCGGCTGGCGCTGGCGGCGCTTGTCTTGCATCTGGTGCTGGTGCAGCCCAACCATCCGGGGGCAATGACGCCGCAGGCGCTGCTGCTGTTCCCGCTGGAACTGCCGGTGATCCTGCTTTTGCTGCTGGCCTTGCCGGGGTCAAGGCGGGCGTCTCGCGCGGTGCGTCTGGCGTTGGTGGTGTTCCTGACCACGGGGGCTGCGTGGAAAGCGGCGGATCTGGGCATGTTCGTGGCCTTTGGCCGGGGGTTTGACCCGCTGGTTGACGGGCATCTGCTGGCGGCGGGGGTGAACCTTGGCGCGGGGTCGCTGGGTCTGCCGCAGGTGGTGGTGGCGCTGCTGGCCATGGTTGCTTCGCTTGCGGTGGTGGTTGCAGTCGCCGGGCTGCAGTGGTGGGCGCTGGCGCAATGGGCGAGGGTCGGGCTGCCGCGCGCGGTGGCGCTTGGCGCAGGGCTGGCGGCCTGTCTGGCAGGCGGCGTGGCTGTGGCCGAGGCGGGGCAGGCCCGCCGCCTGTGGTCGCTGCCGGTTTCGCCCCCCGGTGCGGCCTTTACCGCCCGGCTGGGGTGGGAACGTGTGGTGGCGCTGCGCAATTCGCGCGCCACGCTGCTGGCCTTCCGCGCCGCCGCACTGGATGACCCCTTTGCCAGCGGCGTAGGCCTGCTGGACCGTCTGGGCGGGCGCGATGTGCTGGTGATCTTTGTCGAAAGCTACGGCAGGTCCAGCTTTGACACGCCGTTTTACGCTGAAACCCACGCCCCCTTCCTGCGCGCCGCCGAGGCCAAGCTGGCGGCGGCGGGGTTGCAGGCGCGGTCAGCCTGGCTCACCTCGCCGATCACGGGCGGGCAAAGCTGGCTTGCGCATGCCACGCTGGCCTCGGGCCTGATGATCGGCAACCAGCAGCGGTATCGCGCGCTTCTGGCCAGCCCGCGCCGCAGCCTGTGGCAAATCGCGGGCGAGGCGGGATACCGCACCGCCGCCATCATGCCCGCCATCACGATGGATTGGCCCGAGGGCGAAAGGCTGGGCTTTGGCCAGATCCTTGCCGCCGCAGACATGGGCTATCGTGGCAAGCCGTTCAACTGGGTGACGATGCCCGACCAGTTCACGCTGGCGCGGGGGCCGGGGCTGCTCGCGCCGTCTGATCGGCCACTGATGGCGCAGATCGTGCTGATATCCTCGCATGCGCCCTGGGTGCCGGTGCCGCGCCTGCTGGATTGGGAGGCGCTGGGGGATGGCCGGGTGTTCGATGCCATGGCCACGGCGGGCGACGCGCCAGATGTGGTCTGGCGCGACCGCGACCGGGTGCGCGCGCAATACCGCCTGTCGCTGGATTATGCGCTGGAAACGGTGATGGAATTTGCCGCGCGCCAAGGGCCGGATGCGCCACTGATGCTGGTGCTGGGCGATCATCAGGCCGCCGGTTTCGTGGCGCAGAACGCCAGCCGCGACGTGCCGTTGCATGTGATCGGGCCCGCGCAGGCGCTGGCCCCGATGGCAGAATGGGGCTTTGCGCCCGGGCTGTTTCCCGCCGCAGCGCCGGTCTGGCCGATGGCGGCCTTCCGCAACCGTTTCCTGCGCAGCTATTCCAGCGCAGCCCCGTCGGGTGGCACATGATGGGCTGGCCTGTCGCCTTGCGGCTTGCCGTGCCGCTGGCCCTGCTGGCGGTGCTGTGGCAACTGGCCGACGGGGCGCAGGTCACGGCGCGGCTGGCGCAGGCCGATCCGGTCTGGCTGGTGGCGGCGGTCATGGCGCTGAACCTGCAAACATTGCTTTCGGCCCTGCGCTGGCGGCTGGTGGCCGCGGCCTTGGGCGCAGCCATCGGCCTGCGGCATGCGGTGGCCGAATACTACCTGTCACAACTGGTGAACCAGACATTGCCCGGCGGGGTGCTGGGCGATGCGGCGCGCGCGCTGCGTGCCGGGGGGCGCGACGATCTGGCCCGCGCCGCCACGGCCGTGGTGATCGAGCGTCTGGCCGGGCAACTGGTGCTGTTTGCAACACTGTTCACGGCGCTGGCGGTGGCCCTCATGTGGCCGGGGGGCATCGACTGGCCGCAAGGCACGGGGTTGGCGCTTTGGTCGGCGGGGCTGGCTGGCGCGGGCCTGTGTGGCTGGTTTGCCCGCCGTGCCGCGCGCGGGGGCCGGTTTGCCGTGGCGGTTCAGCGGGCGCTGCCGGGCCAATGGCGGGTGCAACTGCCTTTGGGTCTTGCCATTCTGGCGTGCAATCTTGCCGCCTTTGCCTGCGCCGCGCGCGCCACCGGCACCACGCTTCCGGTTGAGGCCATCCTGACCTTGATCCCGCTGATCCTGACGGCGATGCTGCTGCCCTTGGGCGTCGGTGGCTGGGGCTGGCGCGAGGGGGCCGCAGCGGGCCTGTTTCCGCTGGCGGGGTTTGGCGCGGATGCGGGGCTTGCGGCGAGCCTTGCGTTCGGGGGTCTGCTGCTCTTGTCCGGGTTGCCGGGGCTTTACCCCTTGTGGCGCGCTGCAAAACACACTGTTGCCCTGCCAGTGGGCAAGTCTACATCCCTGTGACATTTTATGGAGAAGCCGATGCCTTTGATCACCACCAGCCGCCGCCGCTTTCTTGCCCTTGGGGCCGCAGGGCTTTCAGCTTCGGCCTTTGGCCTGCGCGCGGCACAGGCGCAATCGGCGGTGGCGCTGCAATTGTCGTGGCTGCATTCGGTGCAGTTCGGTGGCAGCTATATCGCGCAGTCCAAGGGCTATTGGCGCGATCTGGGGTTGGAGGTGGCGCTGAACCCCGGCGGGCCGAATGCGCCGGTTGAACCGCCGGTGGTGTCAGGTCAGGCGTTGGTGGGCATTTCGGCGGCAGACTACACCGCCGCCGCCGTGGCCAATGGCGCGCCGTTCCGCATCATCGGCGTGGCGATGCAGAAAAACCCGTTTGCCATCGCATCGCTGCCCGGCAATCCGGTAAACAGCCCGGCCGATCTGGTGGGCAAGAAGATCGGCATGGCGCTGGCAAACACGCCGGTGTTGCAGGCGCTTTGCACGCTGAACGGGGTGGACATCACCCAGATCGAGATTGTGCCCACGCAATATGATGCAGCACCCCTGGTGTCGGGTCAGGTGGATTGCCTGCTGTGCTGGCAGACCGACCTGCCGGTGGCGATGACCATGCAGGGGGTGGACAATATGACGATGCTGATGGCCGACCATGGCTATGCCCTGCACTCGCAGACCTACATCGCCACCACCGACGCGCTGGCCAACCGCCGCGCCGATCTGGTGGCGCTGATGAAGGGCGAGATCATGGGCTGGCAGGATTACGAGGCCGATACCGCCGCTGCCGCCCAGCTGACCGTAGATATGTTCCCCGATGCGGGCCTCGATCTGGCGACGCAGGTGTTGCAGGCCGAACGTCAGGCCCCGCTGATGTTTTCCGACCTGACGCGGGCCAACGGCTTTGGCTGGTTCACCGATGAGACGGTGGCGGCCAATATTGAAACGCTGGCCCTGCTGGGCCGCAGCGTGACCCCCGATCTGTGGGACCGTTCCCTGCTTGAGGAAGCGCATGCTGCCTGACGCGCTGCCCCCGCCCGATGTGTGCTGCCTTGGGCTGGCCAAGACCTTCGGCAGCGGCCCCACCGCGACCGAGGCGTTGCGGCCGCTGGACCTGACCTTTGCGGCGGGGCAGACCACGGCGCTGCTGGGGCCATCGGGCTGCGGCAAATCCACCCTGCTGCGGCTGGTGGCGGGGCTGGAGGCACCCTCGGCTGGGCATGTGACCATCGGCGGCAACAGCCCGGCACAAGTCTGCGCCCGGGCGGGGCTGGCCATGGCGTTTCAGGATGCATCCTTGCTGCCCTGGCGCACGGTGCGCGGCAATATTGCGCTGGCGCTGACACTGGCCCGGCAACCCGCCGATCCGGCGCTGGTGGAAAGGCTGATCGCGCTGGTGGGGCTGGACGGCTTTGGCGACCGCCGCCCGGCGGAACTGTCAGGCGGCATGCGGCAGCGCGTGGCCATCGCGCGCTGTCTGGCCGCCGAGCCCCGTTTGCTGCTGCTGGATGAACCCTTTGGCGCGGTAGATGAGCTGACACGGCTGCGGCTGAACTTCGATCTGCCAAGGCTGTGGGAAAAGCGCGGCACCACCACAATCCTCGTGACGCATTCGGTGACAGAGGCTGTGCTGCTGTCTGACCGGGTGCTGGTGTTTTCCCCCCGGCCCGCCAGTGTCGTGGCCGACATCGCCGTGTCCTTGCCACGCCCGCGCAACCGCGACGTGATGGCCACGCCCGCGTTCCGTGATCTGGTCGATCAGGCCTCGGCGGCGCTGTGGGCGGGGTCGCTGGCCGGGCCGCTGGCGGCGGAATGATCGCGCGGGCGGGGGCGGGCCCGCGCGCGCTGCCGGGATGGGTCTGGCGCTGGGGGGCGCTGCTGGCGGCATTGGCCCTGTGGGAGGCGGCCGGTCAGGCCACTGCGGGCCGGTTTCTGATCGCGGGACCATCCGAGATTGCGGATTATCTGTGGACCAATGCCGGTCTGGTCGGCCGCGCGCTGGCCGTGACGTTGCAGGCGGCGACGGCGGGTTTCTTGCTGGGCAATCTAGCGGCCATGGCGCTGGCCTGCGTGGCGTTGCTGGTGCCGCGCATGGCCTGGCTGATCTCGGCGCTGGCGCTGCTGGTGTTCTGCCTGCCGCTGGTGGCCACCGGGCCGATCCTGCGCGTGCTGTATGGCGCGGGCACCGGGCCGCAGATCACGCTGGCGGCACTGGCGGTGTATTACACCACCTACCTGCCGCTGCTGGTGGGGCTGCGCGCGGCCCCGGCCAGCTGGTTTGACCTTGTGCATACCTATGGGCAGGGCCGCATGGCCGAACTGCTGCGCATACGCATCCATGCGGCGGTGCCCTATCTGGTGTCGGGCTTGCAGATCGCAGCGCCTGCCGCCTTTCTGGGCGCGATGGTGGGGGAATTCACCGGGGCCGAGCGGGGCATGGGCGTGCTGACCATCCGCGCCATCGGGGCCCTGGATGTGCCCGGCACCTGGGCGCTGGCAACGGTGGCCTCGGGGGTTTCGATCATGTCCTATCTGGCGCTGGGGGCTTTGGGGCGGCGGCTGGGCACCCATCCGCGTGATCTGCTGCTGGCCCCGCCGCAGGCCACCCGGCGCCCGCCCGCCGCCCGCCGCGCGCTTGGCAGGCTGGGGCGGGCGGTCGGGCTGATCATCGTGGTTCTGTTGCTGTGGCAGGGGCTGATGGAGGGGTTCGGGCTGAACCCGTTCTTTGCCAAGCGCCCGGCCGATGTCTGGGCGTTTCTGGTGACGGTGCCCGAGGCTGCGGCCAACCGCGCCCTACTGCTGGGGGCTTTCGCGCAGACGATGGTGCTGGCGGTGCCGGGCTATCTGGCGGGGCTGGCGCTGGGGGCCATGCTGGCGGCGGGGGTGGTGCTGGTGCCGGGGCTGGGTGCTGCGGTGCTGCCGGTGGCCATCGCCCTGCGGTCGGTGCCCATTGTCACCACGGCCCCGCTGCTGGTGCTGGCGCTGGGGCGGGGGGCGACGGGCACGATAACCATCGTGGCGGTGATGATCTTTTTCCCCACGCTGGTGGCGTGCCTGACCGGGCTGCGCCAGACGCCGGGGCAGGTGATGGATCTGTTCGCCACCTATGCGGCACCGCGCCGCCAGCGGCTGCTGCTGGCGCAGGTGCCCGCCATGCTGCCCGCCTTCTTTGCCGCCGCGCGCATGGCGGTGCCAGCCGCGTTGCTGGCCGCCACCACCGCCGAATGGCTGGCCACCGGCATCGGCATGGGCAGCCTGATGGCGCTGACGGCCTCCACCTCGTCCTATGCGATGCTGTGGGCGGCCATCGTGCTGCTGGCATCGACGGCCATGCTGGCCTATGCCGGGGTGGAATTGCTGGAGCGGCGGGTGCTGCGTGTCTATGCCAGCGAACAACGCCAACCTTAGGGAAATACCATGCGCCCCGCCGCCTTTGCCATTCCCGGCGACATCACCCAGAAAACCGGCGGCTATATCTATGAGCACCAGTTGCTGCTGGGCCTGAGGGCGCTGGGGCGGCGGGTGGATCATATCGCGCTGCCCGGCAGTTTTCCCGATCCTTCACCGGCTGAAATGGCGGCGTCAGTGGCGGCACTGGCCGCATTGCCGCCTGACTTGCCGCTGATCCTTGACGGGCTGGTCTATGGTTCGATCGACACCGCGGGTCTGGCGCAGGTGCGTGCGCCGCTGGTGGCGATGATCCATCACCCGCTGGGGCTGGAAACCGGGCTGGCCCCTTCGCGTGCCGCCGAACTGCTGGCGCGCGAGGCCGCAAATCTGGCGCTGGCCGCGCATGTCGTGGTGCCCAGCCCGCATACCAAGCGCATTCTGGTGGCCGATTTCGGTCTGGCCCCTGACCGCATCACCATCGCCCTGCCGGGGTTTGCGGCACCAGACCCCGTGCGCAGCCCGCAGACACCGCCGCTGATCCTGTCGGTGGGCCTTTTGGCCGCGCGCAAGGGGCATGACGTGCTGCTGGCGGCGCTGGCCCAAATCACCGATCTGGACTGGCGGGCCGAGATTGCCGGTGGCACGCATGATGCGGGCGTGGCCGCAGCCCTGCGTCAGCAATGCCGCGATCCGGGGCTGGAAGGGCGGGTGCGCCTTGCCGGGCTGCTGGGCGATGATGCCCTGCGCGACCGCTTCCGCAGCGCGCAGATATTCGCGCTGGCCACGCGGTATGAGGGCTATGGCATGGTGTTTTCCGAGGCGATGCTGCACGGCCTGCCGATCGTGGCCTGTGCCACCGGTGCCGTGCCTGAAACCGTGCCGCCTGATACCGGCCTTCTGGTGCCGCCCGATGATGCGCAGGCCTTTGCCAGGGCGCTGCGCCGCCTGCTGACCGATGCACCGCTGCGCATGGCAATGGCCGGCGCAAGCACCCGGCGCGGGCAAGCCCTGCCGACATGGCCACAGACGGCCGCCGTCATGGGCCGCGTGCTGGACGACGTTCCGCTGGCCTGACTGGCCACGATCGGCGTGTTCTTGCCATATCTGGCCGATGGGCAGGAACCGATCCGCCGCTCGGGTCGTTTCTGTCCCGATGCCCCGACGATGATCTGCCCGGATTTGCGGGCCGGATCAGTCGCCAGAAGGCAGCGCGCATTTTCCAGCACGGGAGCGTCCAATGGAATGGAACCGGATCGAGACCAAATGGCACGAAATGGCCCGGCGGCTGCAAAACATGACCCCCGCGGAACGCCAGAACCTGTCGGCAGGCCGCATCGCCGACGCACAGGATGCCGTGTCGCAACCCGAACCCAAAACGCCGTCGCGCATCCGGGGCGCTGACACGGCCACGTCAAGCCTGCGCGCCCTCGCCTGATGCAGAATACCGTCGCGTCAGCCTGGGGCGACACCGCTCCGATCCGTTCTGATCTGTTCGGGCCGGAGCGTCTTGAACACCACGCCGAAACCCTTGCTGCGGCGCAGACAATCGCAACGCGCCGCCTGCGGGTGCCCAGCCTGTCGGCAAGGCTGCGTGACAACATCCGCGTTCTGCTGGATGCCTATCGCAACAGCGCCGCCATCGCGCAGCGCGGCCAGCCCGTCACACCCGCCGCCGAATGGCTGCTTGACAATTTTCACCTTGTCGAACTGCAACTGCGGCAGATCACCGAAGATCTGCCACCTGGCTATTACCGCCAGCTTCCCAAACTGGCCGACGGGCATCTTGCGGGCTATCCCCGGGTGTTCTCGCTGGCCTGGGCCTACATCGCCCACACGGACAGCCTGATTTCCGGGCCGGTGCTGCGCCGGTTCGTCACGGCCTATCAGCGCGTCACACCATTGAAGATAGGCGAGATCTGGGCCGTGGCCATCACCCTGCGCATCGTTCTGGTCGAAAACATGCGCCGCCTTGCGGTGCAGATCATCGAGGCCGAGGACTGGCGCGCGGCCGCCGATGCGCTGGTTGACCGCACCGCCGCCAGCAACCCCGGCGCGATGCCCCTGCATCTGGCGGTGGCCGGGCATGACAGCGGCCCGCTGAACGAGATTTTCGCGGCGCAGGTCGCACGGCGGCTGCGCGGCCTTGATCCGGCAGAAACCCCGCTGCATGGCTGGCTGGAGGATCGCCTGCGCCGCCAGGGCACGTCAGTTGATGAGGTGGTTGCGCGGGTTCTGAACCGGCAGGGCGCATCCAACGTGACGATGCGCAACATCGTGACATCCATGCGCATCATATCGGAACTCGACTGGGCCGAGTTTTTCGAGGATGTCAGCCTGATCGACGCGCGGCTGCGGGCCTCGTCCGATTTCGCCGCGATGGATTTTGCCACGCGCAACGCCTATCGCACCGCCATCGAGGATCTGGCGCGCGGATCGGCGGGCGATGAGCAGGCCGTGACGGATGCTGCCCTGCGGCTGGCGGCGGCGGGCGACAGCCCCCGCGCGCGCGACCCGGGGCACGGGCTGGTGGGGCGCGGGCGCGGCGCGCTGGAGGCGGTTGTCGGCTATCGTCCGTCGGTGTGGCAAAGGGCAACACGGCTGGTCGCGCGCTGCGGTCTGGCCAGCTATCTGGGCGCGATTGCGCTGCTGACGGGGCTTGTGATCTGGGCCGCGCTGGCGTGGTCGGGCGTTGCAGGCTGGGCGCTGCTGCCGCTGGCGCTGCTGGCGTTGCTGCCCGCCAGCGACACCGCGGCGGCGCTGGTCAACCATGGCGTGACCCGCAGCGTTCCGCCCCGCCCCCTGCCGGGGATGGAACTGACAGGCGGCGTGCCTGCCGAACTGCGCACTCTGGTCGCCGTGCCGGTGCTGCTGGCCAGCGAGGATGCGCTGCTGGACCAGATCGAACAGCTGGAGGTGCATCATCTGGCCAGCATCGGCGGGGCGGTGCATTATGCGCTGCTGTCCGACGGGCCGGATGCCACGACCGAAACGATACCTTCGGATGCCGATCTGATCGCGCTGGCCGAGGCTGCGGTGGCGCGGCTGAACCTGCGCTATCCGATGGTGGGGGGGCCGCGTTTCCTGCTGCTGCATCGCCGTCGGCTCTGGAACCCCTCTGAAGGCAAATGGATGGGGTGGGAGCGCAAGCGCGGCAAGCTGCACGAACTGAACCGCCTGCTGCGCGGGGCCACCGATACCAGTTTCATCACCGGGCTAAATGCGGTGCCGCAGCATGTGCGGTTTGTGATCACGCTTGATGCCGACACGCGGCTGCCGCGTGACACGTTGCGCGCGCTGATCGGCAAGATGGCGCATCCGATGAACCGCCCCCGTTTCGACGCCGCACAGGCGCGTGTGGTCGAGGGTTACGGCATCCTGCAACCGCGCGTCACGCCCGCGCTGCCGGTCGGGGCCGAAGGGTCGCTCTATCAGCGCGTCTATTCCAGCGCGGGCGGGATCGAGCCCTATGCGGCGGCCATCTCTGATGTGTATCAGGATCTGTTCGGCGAGGGGTCGTTCACCGGCAAGGGCATCTATGATGTCGATGCCTTCGAGGCCGCGATGCAGGGGCGGGTGCCGGAAAACACCATGCTCAGCCACGATCTGTTCGAAGGCACCTATGCCCGCGCGGCACTGGCATCCGACATCGAGGTGATCGAGGATTTCCCCGCGCGCATGGACGTGGATTCCAAGCGAAAACACCGCTGGGCGCGGGGCGACTGGCAGTTGCTGCCATGGCTGGCGCGTGGGGGCATTCCGGCGGTCGGGCGCTGGAAGATGGTGGATAACCTGCGCCGCTCGCTGGTGGCTCCCGCCGCTTTGGCCGCACTGTTTGCGGGCTGGCTGCTGCCATTGCCGGTGGCCGTGGGCTGGACGCTGTGCGTTCTGGCGATGCTGGCCCTGCCGCGCTTGCTGGGCCTGCCGCATGCCGTATTGCCGCGCCGCACCGGGCTGAGCCTGAATGCGCATTTTGCAGCACTGGGGCGCGATGCACTGACGGCCTTGGCGCAGATCGGGCTGAACGTGGTGTTTCTGGCCGATCAGGCCTGGCTGATGCTGGATGCCATTCTGCGCACCGCTTTCCGGCTTAAAATCACCCGGCAGCATCTGCTGGAATGGACGACGGCGGCGCAGGCCGGGGCTTCCCGTCGGCCCGGGGTCGTGGGCCATTGCCGGCAGATGGCGGGTGGAGTGGTGCTGGGCATTGGCACGGTGGGTGCAGCCTTGCTGATCAATCCGGCTGGCTGGGCGCTGCTGCTGCCTTTCGCGCTGCTGTGGGCGCTGGCACCGCTGGCCGCATGGCGCATCAGCCAGCCGGACGCACCACAGCGCATTGCCACCCTCGCCCCGGATGACGGGCAGGCCCTGCGCCTTATCGCACGGCGCACATGGCGGTTTTTCGAGACTTTCGTAACCGAGGCGGACAACTGGCTGCCGCCCGACAACTTTCAGGAAATCCCGCGCCCCGCTGTTGCGCACCGCACCTCGCCCACCAACATCGGGCTTTACCTTCTGTCCACCGTCGCCGCGCGCGATATGGGCTGGCTGGCCGAGCATGACGCCCTGCACCGGCTGGAACAGACGCTGGAGCGGATGGGCCGGATGACCCGCTTTCGGGGGCATTTCTACAACTGGTATGACACCACCGACCTGCGGGTGCTGGACCCGGCCTATGTGTCGTCGGTGGACAGCGGCAATCTGGCGGGGCATCTGATCTGCGTGGCGCAATCGTGCCGCGACTGGGCGCAAGCCGCGCCGGATGACGCGGCGCTGCGCGACGGTCTGCGTGATATGGTGGCACTTGCCCGCCAGAGCCACGCTGCCACGCAAACCCCGGCGCCGGTGCTGGATGCGCTGGCAGGGGCACTGGGCGGTCCGGTGGATGCGGGCCTTGTGGCGCTGGCAACCGCCGCGCATGAGGAAAGCGCGACCTTGCACGGTCCCGCATCCGATACCGCCTTCTGGACACAGGCGATCGTGCAGCGCCTGACGCCCCGCGCCGTGGAAAACCGGCAGGCCCGCCTGCTGGCCATCGCCGCCGAGGCCGACCGTTTCGCCATGGAGATGGATTTCGCCTTTCTGCTCGATCCCGAAAAGGAACTGCTGTCCATCGGGTTCTCGGTCAGCACGAACACGCTGGACACCAACTGCTACGACCTGCTGGCGTCCGAGGCGCGGCTGGCCAGCTTGTTTGCCATCGCCAAAAAGGATGTTCCGACAAAGCACTGGTTCCGCCTGGGCCGCACCGCCACGCCGATTGGCGCGGGGGCGGCGCTGATCTCGTGGTCGGGGTCGATGTTCGAATATCTGATGCCCTCGCTGGTGATGCGGGCCCCCGAAGGATCGGTTCTGGCGCAGACCAATGCGCTGATCGTGGCGCGGCAGCAGGCTTATGGCCGGGCGATGGGCATGCCATGGGGCATTTCGGAATCCTCCTACAACGCGCGTGATCTGGAGATGACCTATCAATACTCCAACTTTGGCGTGCCGGGGCTGGGGCTGAAACGCGGTCTCAGCCAGAACCGGGTGATCGCGCCTTATGCCACCGGTCTGGCCGCGATGGTTGATCCGGCCGGGGCCATGGTCAACTACCGGCGGATGGCCGACATGGGGGCCGAAGGGCGCTATGGTTTCTACGAGGCGATGGATTTCACCCCCGAGCGCGTGCCAGAAGGCGCCGACATGGCGATTGTGCGCAGCTTCATGGCGCATCATCAGGGCATGACCATCACCGCCATCGCAAACACCGTGCAGAATGGCGTGCTGCGCACGCGTTTCCATGCCGTGCCCATGGTGCAGGCGGTGGATCTGCTGGTGCAGGAGCGGGTGCCGCGCGATGTGGCCATGGCCCCGCCCCGGGCCGAAGAGATCACCGTGACCGCCGATGCGGGCGGGGATGCGCCCTCGGTGCGCCGGTTCGACAGCCCCGCCACGGAATTGCCGACCGGGCATCTGCTGTCAAACGGGCGTTACGGCGTGATGCTGACGCCGACCGGCGCGGGTTACAGCCGCTGGGGCGACATGGCCGTGACCCGCTGGCGTGGCGATGCGACGGTGGGGGGGCTGGGGTCGTTCCTTTACCTGCGCGACGTGCAGAATGGCGAGGGCTGGTCTTCGGGCCTCTTGCCGACCGGCGCGCGGCCCGACCAACATTCCGCCGTGTTCAGCGAACATCAGGCCTGCTTTGTCTGCCGTGGCAAGACGCTGACCACCACCACCGAGATCGTCGTTTCCGCCGAGGATGACGCCGAGGCGCGACGCGTCACGCTGACCAACACGGGCCGCAAGGCGCGCGAGATTGATCTGACATCCTACATCGAACTGGTTCTGGCCCCGCAATCGGCCGATCTGGCGCATCCGGCCTTTTCCAAGATGTTCGTCGTCACCGATTTCCTGCCGGAACTGGAGGTGGTGATCGCCACACGCCGCCGCCGCTCTCCCGGCGAGCCGGGCATCTGGGCCGCGCATATCGCCGTGGTCGAGGGCGAACAGACAGCGCCCATGCAACACGAAACCGACCGCGCGCGTTTCATCGGGCGGGGGGGCAACCTTGGCGGGCCTGCGGCAGCCGATGCGCCGCTGTCAGGCACCACGGGCACGGTGCTGGACCCGATCTTTGCCATCCGCCGCCGGGTGATGGTGCCTGCCGGGGGCCGTGTGCGCGTGACATTCTGGACGATGGTGGCGGCAACGCCCGAGGCATTGCTGGAACTGGTGGACCGGCACCGCGACCCTTCGGCCTTTGACCGCGCCACTACCCTGGCATGGACACAGGCGCAGGTGCAGTTGCGCCATCTGGGCATCAGCAACACTGAGGCCGCCGATCTGCAACGGCTGGCGGGCCTTTTGCTGCGCAATGATGCGCGGCTGCGGGCAAGATCGGCACGTATCATCGCGGGCGCAGGCCCGCAGTCGGGGCTGTGGCAGTTCGGCATCTCGGGCGATCTGCCCATCGTGCTGATGCTGATAGACGATGCGGGCGATCTGGGGCATGTGCGCCAGATCCTTGCCGCGCATGAATACTGGCGCGCGCGTCAGATGGCGGTGGATCTGGTGGTGCTGAACGAACGCTCATCCTCCTATGTGCAGGATTTGCAGATCGGCATCGAGGCGGCGGTGCGCATCGCGCAAAGCAAGCCCCGCGCGGCGGGTGCTGCGCAAGGTGCGATCCACGCCCTGCGCGCCGATCTGATCACCGCCGAGGCGCGCGCCCTGCTGATGTCGGTGGCCCGCGTGGTGCTGTTGGCCAGCCGGGGCGACATCGGCCAGCAGCTTGACGCCCTGCCGCCGCCGCTGCCACCCGCGCAGCCGCCGCAATTGCCCATGCTTCCGCCGGTGGCAGATGCCGTGGTGGCGCAACCCCTGCCGGAACTGGAGTTCTTCAACGGCACCGGCGGTTTTGATGCCGATGGGCGCGAATATGTGACGGTGCTGCGCGACGGTGCCACCACGCCTGCGCCCTGGATCAACGTGGTGGCCAACCCCGGCTTTGGCTTCATCACCTCGGCCGAAGGGTCGGGCCCGGTCTGGGCCGAGAACAGCCGCGAGAACCAGTTGACGCCCTGGTCGAACGACCCGGTGACGGATGCGCCGGGCGAGGCTGTCTATCTGCGCGATCTGGACACAGGCGCGCTGTGGACACCCACCGCCCTGCCGATCCGTGGCCGTGGCACCTACACGGCGCGGCACGGCTTCGGCTATACCCGGTTTGACCATACCGCCCATGGCATCGCAGCCGGAATGCTGCATTTCGTGCCGCTGGACGACCCGCTGCGCGTCACCCGGCTGGCGCTGCACAACACCACCGACCGACCGCGCCGGCTGTCTGTCACCACCTATGCCGAATGGGTCATGGGCCCGTCACGCAGCGCCACCGCACCCAACCTGACAACCGAGCGTGACCCCGAAACCGGGGCGCTGATGGCGCGCAACCCTTACGGCATGGCCTTTCCGGGGCGGGTGGCCTTTGCCGACATCGGGCCGCAGGTTGACGGGTTCACCTGCGACCGGGCCGAGGTTCTGGGCACGGTGGGCCATATGGCCGACCCGGCCGGCCTGCGGGGGCAGGCTTTGTCAGGCAGGCTGGGCGCGGGGCTTGACCCCTGCGCGGCGCAGCAGCGGATCATCACCCTGGCCCCCGGGCAAAAGCTGGAATTGCGCTTCCTGCTGGGGCAAGCCCCGCGCATCGAGGATGCGCGCGACCTGATCACCCGCTACCGCACCGCCGATCTGGATGCTGTGCAAGCCGGGGTGGCCGCGCACTGGAACAGCCTTCTGGGCGCGGTGCAGGTGAAAACCCCCGACCGTGCGATGGATGTGCTGCTGAACGGATGGCTGCTGTATCAGACGCTGGCCTGCCGCATCTGGGCGCGGGCCGGGTTTTATCAGGCCAGCGGGGCCTACGGGTTCCGTGACCAGTTGCAGGATGGCATGGCGCTGACCTTTACCCGCCCCGACATGACGCGCGAACACCTTCTGCGCGCGGCCTCGCGCCAGTTCCCCGAAGGCGACGTGCAGCACTGGTGGCTGCCGCATTCCGGGCAGGGCGTGCGCACGCGGATTTCGGATGACCGGGTGTGGCTGGGCTTCGGCGTGGCGCGCTACGTGGCCGTCACCGGCGATACCGGCATTCTGGACGAGCAGGTGCCGTTTCTGGAAGGGCCGCAGGTGCCACCCGGCGCACATGACGACTTCTTTCAGCCGGTGGTTTCGGACCAGACAGCCAGCCTGTTTGAACATTGCGCGCGGGGGCTGGATCAGGCCATTGATCTGACAGGCGGAAATGGTCTGCCGCTGATCGGCACCGGCGACTGGAATGACGGGATGAACCGTGTGGGCGAGGGAGGGCAGGGCACAAGCGTGTGGCTGGGCTGGCTGTTGATCGCATCGGTGGGCATGCTGGCTCCGCTGGCCGATACCCGTGACCCGGCCCGTGCCACCCGTTGGCGTGCCCATGCCGAAAGCGTGCGCGCCGCGATCGAGGCTGTGGCCTGGGATGGCGCGTGGTATCGGCGCGGCACGTTTGACGATGGCACATGGCTGGGCTCGGCCCAGTCGGACGAATGCCGCATCGACAGCATAGCGCAGTCGTGGTCGGTGCTGTCGGGGGCGGGCGATCCTGCGCGGGCGGCGCAGGCCATGGCCTCGGTCGGCCAGCATCTGATCCGGCCTGATCCGGGACTGGCGCTGCTGTTCACCCCGCCTTTTGACCAGACGCACCACGACCCCGGCTATATCAAGGGCTATCCGCCCGGCCTGCGGGAAAACGGCGGGCAATACAGCCATGCGGCGATGTGGGCGGTGCTGGCCTATGCGCGGCTGGGGCAGGGCGACAAGGCGGCGGCGCTGTTTGGCCTGCTGAACCCGGTCAACCACACTCTGACCCCATCCGATGCCGCACGCTACAAGGCCGAACCCTATGTCATTGCCGCCGATGTCTATTCGGTGGCCCCGCATGAGGGGCGGGCGGGCTGGTCATGGTATACCGGATCCGCGGGCTGGATGTATCGCGCGGGCGTTGAGGGCATCATCGGCCTGACGCGCGAAGGCGATGAAGTGATCTTCGACCCCTGCCTGCCGTCCGAATGGCCGGGCATGTCGCTGACCCTGCGGCACGGCGGGGCCGAACTGCGGGTCGAGGTGGTGAATGCCTCGGGCGCGGGCCGGGGTGTGACGCGGGCCGCAATCGACGGGGCAGAGGCCCCGCATGACGGCAGGCCATTCCGGCTGCGCCTGCGCGATGGTGTTACCAACCTGCGGCTGACTTTGGGAGCTTGAAATGTGCCGGGCTTCTGCCCGGTCCCCGCCGCTTCAGCGCCCCACGCTCAGCGCGATGGTTTCCGCCAGTTTCGCCAGCGCCTGCGACTGTGCCGCCGCAATCTCGGCAGGCGAGGTGCCCGCCAGCGGCACGGCAATGTCGAAACCTGATGATTCCGGCCCCAGCCGCCCGATTTCCGACAGCACATAGAATGTGCCCGCCAGCCGGAACTGGCCATCGGACCCCGCCAGATTGCGTTCCACCCGCACCTCGATTTCCGCATCGGGCAGGCCCGCCAGCGGCCATGGCGCCGCCGCGACAGTGGCCGACAGCGCGGTATCCAGTTGCCGCGCCAGGGCCAGCGTCACGGCGCGGGGCGGAAGGTCTGCCCAAAGCGCCGATTTCACTTCGCGCACTGACCCATCGGCATCCTGCACCGAAATCTTGTCGGCGCTGGCATAATCGGGCAAGGACACATCGCGCAGCATGATGCTTTGCGCGGCGGTGCGCACCGATACCGAGGCGGCAGGCGGATCTATCAGATAGCGCGGCGAGGCAGCGCAACCGGCAAGGGCCACAAGAGACACGATCAGAACATGGCGGATTGGCATCGGTTATCGTCCTAGCAACAGGGAACTGGGGTTGCGCTGGATCGTGCGGGCCAGCGATGACACGGAATCGGCGGCGACCTGCAATTCGCGCAGGGTCTTCACAAGCTCGGTGTTGAAGCGGGATTCAGCCCCATAGCCCGACAATGTGCCTTCGGCCTGCGCCACAAGGCCGGTCAGGCGGTCTGACAGGGCGGGCAGGGTGCGCGCGGCCTCGCTGATCGAATTGGCCGCAGCCTCGGCAGCGGATATCGCGCCGTTGGCATTGGCGATGGCCCCGCCCTCGCGCAGTTCGGCCAGAAAGCCCGCCACTTGGGTCAGCGCGGCGGTCAGCGCGGGCGGCAAGCGTTTGGCGTCGTCAGAGCCGATCAGGCCGTTGGCGGTATCGACCAGTCGGGTGGTGGCGGCGGCCAATGCCTCGATCTCCAGCGCATTGGCCTTTTCGCCCAGATCGCGGATCTGCCCGGTGATCACCGGAAAATCGGCCGAGGCAGTGGCCACGCCATCCAGCGCCGTATTGGCCTTGGCAATCGCCGCGACCAGATTTTCCACCGCCTGCCCCTGTTCCAGCTTTGCCAGAACAGCGCGCATATCTTCGGTGATGCCGCGCACCTCGCCCGGGATCGCGGCCACATCATCAGATGTCACCAGCGCGCGGGTGTCGGCCAAGAGGCCCGCAGCCTCGCCCGGCACACGTTGCAGATCGGGGTTGCTGGCCAGCGCATCGACGCTGTTCAGCACGGAAATCGCCGATTGCATCAATTCCTCGACCGGCAGGGCGTTGATACGCTCCAGCACACCCTGCGAGGTGGCACGCACGTCGGTAATCGCCGGGGCCGTGACCGGCAGACGGGGGTAGGGCTGCGACGCAAGGTCGATGGTGGCGGGGGCTGCATCGGGTTCTTCCACCAGTTCCACCAGCAGGCCGCCGGTCAGGATGCTGGCCGTGGCCAGACGCGCGCGCAGCCCGTTCTGGCTGACGAATTCACCCAGCAGCGCCAGCGCATCCTCGGCCGTGGCTTCTTCGCCCAGACCCAGCTTGCCGGTGCGCAGTTCCATGTTCACCAGCAGGCGCACCCGGCGGTCGCGCGCCTCGCCTTCGACAAAGGCCCCCAGATCGGTCACGCGGCCCACGGTCAGCCCGCGAAACCGCACGTCCGAACCCGAGGCCAGCCCGCTGACTGACCCGTCAAACACCGCCGACAGCGCCAGCGGTTCGTCGTTCTGCAACGAAAACACGCTGTCGCGGGCCGTCGCCTCATCTGCGTAAACATCGAAAACGGTGGTCTCTGTCACGGGGCTCCCGCCGGATTCCAGCGTGTCAAAGCTGATGCCACCCTCGATCAGCGAGGCCAGGCTTTTCACATCCAGCGTCACGCCGCCCGCGCCCAGCGTCAGATCAAACCCCGAGGCATCCCAGAACCGCGTGGCGGTGGTCAGCACGCGGTCATAGGGCTGGTTGATATAGGCCTCGATCAGCACCAGATTGCCGTCATCCGACAGGCGCGGGTTGCCGACATTGCCCACCTCGATGCCCTTGTGCAGGATCGGCGCACCGGCGGAAATCTGGTTGCCGTCGCGCAGTTGCAGCGTCACGCGGGTGCCACGGTCGCCGGGCTGCGCATTCAGCGGGGCCGCCTCCAGCCCGGTAAAGCGCGAGACGGCCTGCCCCGGTTCCGGATCCCACTGGCCCGCGATGAAAGCGCCCGACAGAACCGTATCCAGCCCGGTGATGCCGCGCACCGACACTTCGGGCCGCACGATCCAGAATTGCGCGTTCGCATCCAGAAATGGCGCGACATCATTGGTCACGCGCACGCCGGCCACCACCTCGGTCAGGCCCGCCGCAAAGCCCACGGTTTCGACCAACCCCACATTCACATCGCGGTATTTCAGCACGGTCTGCCCGGCCACCAGCCCTGCGCCGTTCTGAAAGCTGATCTCGACCAGCTCACCCCGCCCGGCATAGCTTTGCCAGGCCACGCCCAAAGACACGACCAGCGCCGCGATGGGGATCAGCCAGACAATCGACAGCCGCTGCCACCAGCGCACGGCGGCCGGGCGCACCTGCATCATCGGCGGAATGTCATCGGTCGGTGTGGTCAAGCCCGTCTCCCGTTCAGTCATCCCAGATCGTCCTGGGATCGAAACTCTGGGCTGCCTGCATGGTGAAGGCAACCGACAATGCGAAACTCACGGCGGCGATGCCGGGGTTGATGGTGGCCACCGCGTCAAACCTGACCAGTGACGCAAGGATAGCCACGACGAACACGTCGATCATCGACCAGCGCCCGATGAATTCCACCACCGCAAACAGCCGGTGCTGGGCGTGCTCGGTCATCAGATGGCGCTTTTCCAGTGACATGGCCAGAAAGGCGATGGCAATGAACTTGCCCACCGGAATGACCACGCTGGCCACAAAGACGATCAGCGCGATACCGGCATCGCCGTGCTGGAACAGCTCGACCGCGCCGCCGATGATGGTGGATTCCGTGCGCTGCGTCAGGGTGCGGGTCAGCAGCATCGGGTAAAGGTTGGCGGGGATATAGACCAGCAATCCCGCCAGCCACCAGGCCCAGACCCGCTGCAACCCGTTGGGATCGCGGCTGGAAAGTGCGGCACCGCAGCGCGTGCACAGAGCCACATCGGGCAGATGCACCCGGCCGCAGCGCAGGCAGCCTACCAGCCCGGCCTGACGGGCAGATATGGTCATGGCTGCGCCCCTTCCGCGGCATCGTTTGCAGGTTCGGCACCGGCGATGGCCTGCCAGATCTGCTCCTTGTCCATGAAACTGTCTTGCAGCACCGTCACCAGCACCAGCGCGCAGAACGCCCAGAAGGCCGGGCCGGGCGTGACCATGGCCAGACCCGCCACCTTGACCAGCGCCACCGCCACGCCGATCACGAAAATCTCGGCCATCGACCAAGGTTTCAGCCGGTCGGCCAGCCGGAAGGCCTGCCGGGCCCGTGACAGCACAGGCCGCCCCGCAACCAGCGGCGCCAGCGTATACAGGATCAGCATCAGCCGCAGCGCCGGGATCACCACGATCAGCGCGGCCACGGCAACCGACAGCGGCACCATCGCTCCCTGCGAAAACGCCAGCGCCGCATCCAGCACCGAGGCGCGGTTGTGCAGGCCCGATGCCGAGAGATCCAGAAACGGCATGAACACGGCGGCCCCCATCAGGATCAGCGATGTGGCGGCCAGTGCGAATATGCGGGTAAAGGCATCGGCGCGGGGCGCGATCAGCACCGATCCGCAGCGGTCACACACCGCCCGCTCGCGCGGCTGCACCTGCGGCAGGCGGTGCAGCGCATCGCAATGCGGGCAGGCCCGCAGTTCGGCCAGCGGCACGGCATGAGCGGTGAAGGAAGATTCGGCGGCACGGGGTGGCATGGGCAATCCTGTCACGGCTTCAGCGTTACATAGCCGTCATGCAAATGCTGTCCAAGGCAAGGTTGCGGGGGTGCCGCAGGGTCAATGCCGCCAGACCGGCGGATGCATGCCGGGCGGGCGGGCCATTGTTTCAGACTTCTGTGACGTGGTGCGGCGGGCAGGGCAATAGGCCTCTGCCCCGTGCGATGCGTCGGCTTCCTGTCATTCGGAAACCCGCGTTTCTGTCATACAACTTGTCAGGCATATATTGACTATCTAGCTGACAGGATGCTATGCCACTTGCAACATGCCACGGCTCCGATGGGGGCGGCGGCGCGACGGCGGGGGAAAGCATGATCATCACCGAGGTGGAAGCGCGGGTTTTCCTGACCACGACGCACCGCCATTCCGACAGCGCGGGCCACGCCCACCCCGGCCCCGCGCATCAGGTGCCGCAGGCCATGCTGACCATCCGCACCGAAGACGGGCACGAGGGCCATTCCTTCACCACGCCCGAAATCATCCGCCCGCATCTGCTTGATAAATTCCTGCGCAAGGTGCTTGTGGGGCAGGATCACAGGGACCGTGAACGGCTGTGGCAGGATCTGGCGCACTGGCAGCGCGGGTCGGCCGCGCAACTGACCGACCGCACGCTGGCTGTGGTGGATTGCGCGTTGTGGGATCTGGCGGGCCGCAGCCTGAACCAGCCGGTGCACAAGCTGATCGGGGCCTACCGCGACAAGGTGCTGGCCTATGGCAGCATCATGTGCGGCGATGAGCTGGAGGGTGGCCTTGCCACGCCCGAGGATTATGCACGCTTTGCCGAAACGCTGGTGAAACGTGGCTACAAGGGCATAAAGCTGCACACCTGGATGCCACCTGTCAGCTGGGCCCCCGATGTGAAGATGGATCTGAGGGCCTGCGCCGCCGTGCGCGAGGCTGTGGGGCCGGGCATCCGCCTGATGATCGACGCCTTTCACTGGTATTCGCGCAGCGATGCGCTGGAACTGGGGCGCGGGTTGGAAAAACTGGCCTTTGACTGGATCGAAGAGCCGATGGATGAACAATCCATGTCATCCTACAAATGGCTGGCCGACAATCTGGATATTCCGGTGGTCGGCCCCGAAAGCGCCGCGGGCAAGCACTGGCACCGCGCCGAATGGGTGCGCCACGGGGCCTGTGACATCCTGCGCACCGGCGTCAATGACGTGGGCGGCATCACCCCGGCGATCAAGACGATGCGGATGGCCGAGGCCTTTGGCATGGATTGCGAGGTGCATGGCAACACCGCGATGAACCTGCATGTGGTGGCGGTGTCCAAGAACTGCCGCTGGTATGAGCGGGGGCTTCTGCACCCGTTCCTCGAATATGACGATGGGTTCGATTACCTGAAATCGCTGTCCGATCCGATGGATGCCGATGGTTTTGTGCATGTGCCCGACCGGCCCGGGCTGGGCGAGGACATCGACTTTGCCTTCATCGAGAACAACCGGGTCGCCTGAGGCAAGGGGTTGATGATGCACGCGATTCTGGCCTTTGGCGACAGCCTGACCTGGGGGGCCGATCCGGCGACCGGCCTGCGCCACCCGGCAGCGGCGCAATGGCCGCGCGTGCTGGAGGGCGGGTTGACCGGCGCGCGGGTGCATGCCGATGGCGTGGGCGGGCGCACCACCTGCCGCGATGACGATGCCGGGGCCGCGCCGCGCAACGGGGCAAAGGCGCTGCCGCTGGCACTGTCGGCGCATATGCCGCTGGATCTGGTGATCATCATGCTGGGCACCAATGACCTGAAGGCGGTGCATGGCGGTCTGGCGGTGTCGGCGCAGGCCGGGATGCGGCGGCTGGCCGAGATCGTGGCCACCTTTCCCTACAAGCCGCGCAGGGCCGTGCCGAAACTGCTGATTGTGGCACCACCGCCCTGTGCGGCGGGTGCGACAGGCGGGCGGCGGGTGCAGGAATCGCTGCGGCTGGCACCGCTTTACCGCGCGCTGGCGGCCGAGATTGGCGCGGGGTTCCTTGATGCGGGCACGGTGGCCCGCCCCAGTGCCACAGACGGCGTGCATCTGGAGGCGGCAGACACCGTGGCCCTTGGGCGCGCGCTGGTTGCACCTGTCACAGCGTTGCTTGCCTGACAGGCGGGCGTGGAATGGCGGCATGTCTGACATGCCAGTGAACAAGGCGAGCCGCGCGCCCCTGACGCGGCGGGGAATGGGAGGACCAATGAAACATTTTCTGGCATCCGTGGCGCTTGGCGCGCTGCTGATCGGCGCGGCCCCGGCATCCTGGGCCGAAACGCCCGCCGATCAGCTGATCGTGGCGACAACCATGAACAACATCCTGACGCTTGACCCGGCCACGATCACCGGGCGCGAAACCGTGCAGGTTCTGAACAACATCTATGACACGCTGGTAATCCTGTCGCCCGACGACCGTTCCATCCAGCCGCGGCTTGCCGAAAGCTATGAAGTGTCGGAGGATCGAATGTCGATCCGTTTCAAGCTGCGCGATGACGTGACCTTTGCCTCGGGCAAACCGCTGACCGCGCAGGATGTGGTCTGGAGCCTGAAGCGGCTGATGACGCTGAACCTTGCGCAATCCTCCTTTCTGAAATCACGCGGGTTCAGCGCCGAAACCGCCGATGCGCATTTCGTGGCCGAGGATGACCAGACCTTTGTCATGAACCTGCCGCAGCCGGATGACCCGAACATGATCCTGATGGTGCTGGCGCAAAACGGGCCGGGGTCGATCATCGACAGCCAGACCGCGCTGGCCAATGAGGTGGATGGCGATCTGGGCGCGGCCTGGCTGACGCTGAATTCAGCCGGATCGGGGCCCTATGTGCTGACGCAATGGGCGTCGAACGAATACATCATCCTGACCCGCAACGACGCCTACTGGGGGGCCGCCCCGGCGATGGCGCGCGTGCTGATCCGCCACCTGCCGGAATCGCAGTCACAGCGGCTGATGCTGGAACAGGGTGACATCGACGTGGCCTATTCGTTGCAGGCCCCCGATCTGGCCGCGCTTGACGCCAGCGACGCGATCGAGGTCGCATCGACGCCCGGTTCGGGTTTCTACTATCTGGCCGTGTCGATGAAGGACGAACGTTTCGCCAACCCCAAGGTGCGCGAGGCGCTGCGCCTGCTGATCGACTATGAGGGGCTGAACAAGGCGGTCATGCCCTATTACGGCGAACTGCACCAACGCCCGCTGTCATCCGGTGTGCTGGGCTTGCTGCCGGATCAGGGCTATGTGCTGGATGTGGAAGGGGCGAAGGCGCTGCTGGCCGAAGCGGGCTATCCCGACGGGTTCTCGACCACGCTGCGCGTGCTGTCCGAAGACCCGTTCCTGAAAGCGGCCACCGCGATCCAGAACACGCTGGCGCAGGCGGGCATCCAGGCCGAACTGATCACCGGGTCGGGCGACCAGATCTATGGCGCGATGCGCGAGCGGAATTTCGAGCTGCTGGTGGGCCGTGGCGGCGGCGGTCAACAACCCCACCCTGACAGCAACCTGCGCGCGCTGGCCTACAACCCCGACAACAGTGATGAGGCCAAGCTGACCAATTATCAGGGCTGGCGCACCAGCTATTTCGATGCCGCGCTGAATGAAAATATCGAAGCCGCGCTTTTGGAGCGTGATCCGGCGGCACAGGCCAAACTGTATGAGGAGATTCAGGTTTACATCGACCAGACGGTGCCGCCGATCCTGCCGTTTTCCGAGGTGGTCGATACGGCGGCCTATCTGGCCGATGTGGATGGCATGATCGTCAGCCCCTGGCTGTCGCGGTTCGAGGGGGTCACAAAGTCGCGCTGATCCTCCCCGCGCGGCCTTGCCCCTTGCAGCGGGCGCATCCCGGGGTGCGCCCGTCTTGCCTTGCGCGCGCGGCCCCGCGGCAGACCCGGGGCACCCCGGCGGGCCCGGCGCGGCCTTTTCGTGCGGCGGTGCGGAAGGGTGCGTTGGGTGCGCATGGCCCGGCTTCACGCGATGGCTGGCCCGCTGGGCCAGAGGCACGCTTGGCCCGTCTGCACCTGCGCGCGCCACATGCCCGACCAGACACCTGCCGCATGCGGCCCGGGCCGGGCGTCTTGCGGCGGGTTGCCGGTTCGGGGCGGGTCGGCCTTACCCCCTGCCGTGGCCCTCATATTCCAGCGAGGCGCCGATCAGCTCGCGCGCATAGGGATGCGTGGCCAGATTGCCCGCGATGGCCGCACGCGGCAGGGTTTCGGTGATGGTGCCGTGCTGCATCACGGCGAAACGATCGCACATGTGATCGACCACCGCGAGGTCATGCGTCACCATGATATAGGTAAATCCGCGCAATTCGCGCAGCCGGGCCAGCAGGTTCAGGATCTCGGCCTGCACCGACACATCCAGCGCAGAGGTCGGCTCGTCCAGCAGCAGCACCGAGGGCTCCAGTATCAGCGCGCGCGCGATGGCCACCCGCTGCCGCTGCCCGCCCGACAGCTGATGCGGAAAACGGTCAAGAAAATCAACCGGCAGGCCCACATCGACCAGCGCCTGCCGCATCCGCGCGTCACGGTCGCCGATGCCATGGATGCGCAGGGGTTCCGACAGCACGGTGCGCACCGACTGGCGTGGATGCAGGCTGCCATAGGGATCCTGGAACACCATCTGCACCAGCCGGCAGCGTTCCCTCAGCGGCAGGCTGCGCACGTCCTTGCCCGCGATCTTCACCGTGCCGGTCCAGATATCGGTCAGCAGCGACACGCAGCGCAGCACGGTCGATTTGCCCGACCCGCTTTCACCGACAAGGCCGAAACATTCGCCCGCCGCCACGGCAAAGCTGACCGAGGGCAGCACCTTTACCGCGCCCGGCCCGGTGCCAAAGGTGATCGACAGGTTCTGGATGTCAACCGGGGCGGTCATGGGGCCATCTCCTCTTGCCATTCGGGGCGGCGGTCCAGCACGGCCAAAGGCGCGCGGCTGCCGCCGATGCGCGGCTGCGCGGCCAGCAGGCCACGGGTGTAGGGGTGCCGTGCCGCGTCCATGTCCCGCGCATCCAGCGTTTCCACCACGCGGCCCGCATACATGATCAGCACCCGGTCGCAGAAATTGCGCACAAGGTTCAGGTCATGGCTGATCATGATCAGCCCGATGCCCCGGTCGCGCACCAGTGCGTCAAGGATGTTCAACACCTGCAAGCGCACCGTCACATCCAGCGCCGATGTGGGCTCATCGGCGATCACCAGATCGGGGTCGGCCAGCAGCATCATGGCGATCATCACGCGCTGGCCCATGCCGCCCGAAATCTCGTGCGGGTAAAGGTCGTGCACCCGTTCCGGGTCGCGGATTTTCACCGCCGCCAGCATCTCCAGCGTCTTGACCCTTGCCTCGGCCCTCGACACCGGGAAATGCCGCAGACAGGTTTCGGCCACCTGTTGCCCCACCCGCCGGATCGGGTTCAGCGAGAATTTGGGGTCTTGCAGGATCATCGACATCCGCCGCCCCCGCACCTTCAGCATCTCGCGCTCCGACAGGGCCAGCAGATCGGCATCCTCGAACCGCAGGGTATCGGCGGTGATCGTGGCACCCGGCAGCAGCCGCAGCAGCGCCCGGCCCACGGTGGATTTGCCGGAACCGCTTTCGCCCACAATCCCCAGCCGCTCGCGCCCCAGCGTGAAGCTGACCTTGCGCACGGCATCGGCACTTGCCCCGTGATAGCGGATCGACAGGTTCTTCACATCAAGGATCGGGCCTTGCATGGTCTACCTCCGGTTCATCTGTTTGGGGTCCAGCGCGTCGCGCAGCCCGTCGCCCAGCAGGTTGAACGCCAGGCTGACACACAGGATCGACAGGCCGGGAAACGTGACCAGCCACCAGCTGTCGATCATGTAGCGCCGCCCGGTGGCGATCATGGCGCCCCATTCGGGCAGCGGCGGCTGCGCACCAAGGCCCAGAAAGCCCAGCCCTGCCGCCGTGAGTATGACCGTCGCCATGTTCAGCGTCAGCCGGATGACGACCGAGGGCAGGCACATCGGCATGATGGATTTCACGATGATCCGCAGCGGCGAGGTCCCTTGCAGCCGGGCGGCGGCAATGTAATCGGCGTTGCGGAAGGTCATCGTTTCAGCCCGGGCCAGCCGCGCGATGGGCGGCCAGGCCGTCAGCCCGATGGCGATGATGGCGTTGTTCAGGCTTGGCCCCAGCGCCGCCACAAAGGCCAACGACAGGATCAGCGAGGGGAAGGACAGAAAGATATCAGTCACCCGCATCATCACCATATCCACCTTGCCGCCGAAATAGCCCGACACCGTGCCCACGATCATGCCGATGGGGCCCACCACGATGGTCACAAGGAAAATGATCGTCAGCGTGATGCGCGCACCCCAGACCAGCCGGGAAAAGATGTCGCGCCCCAGTTCGTCCGTGCCGAAGGGGTGGCCGTTGCCGGGCGGCTGAAGCACGTTGTTCAAGTTTTGCACATAGGGGTCATGCGGCGCGATCAGCGGCGCAAACAGCGCCGTCAGGATCAGCGCGGCCAGCACGATCACCCCAAAGGCCGAGGTGGGCTGGCGCAGCAGGAAGGTCACGATATTGCGTGCGGCCAGCAGCGGCGCAGGCAGGCGAAGCGTCTGGGTCATTTCGTCCTCGGGTCAAAGAGACGATACAGGATGTCGGACAGCAGGTTCAGCCCGATGAAGATCACGCCCACGATCAGCACGCAGGTCATCACCGCGTTCATGTCGCCGATGATCAGGTTGTTGGTCAGATACTGGCCAAAGCCGGGCCAGGCGAACACGGTTTCGATCAGCACCGCGCCCTCCAGCAGGCTGCCATAGGCCAGCGCCACGATCGTCACCAGCTGCACGCGGATGTTGCCAAAGGCGTGCCGCCAGATGGTCTGGCCACGCGACAGGCCCTTGACCCGCGCGGTGGTCATGTATTCCTGGCCCAGTTGATCCAGCATGAAGCTGCGGGTCATCCGCGTGATATAGGCCGATGACGAATAGCCCAGCAGGCTGGCCGGCAGGATCAGATGGTTGACCGCGCTGCGGAACACATCCCACTGGCCCGCGATGGCGCTGTCGATCAGCAGAAATCCCGTCCGGTCGGGCACCATGCCGATGTAGAACTGGCTCATCCGCCCCGAACCGCCCACCCAGCCAAGGGCTGCATAGAATACGATCAGCGCGATCATCCCGGTCCAGAAGATCGGCATGGAATGGCCGAACAGGCTGAACACGCGCACCAGATGGTCGGGCCAGCGGTCCTTGTTCACCGCCGCCGTCACGCCCAGCGGAATGCCCAGCCCCGCGCCGATCAGGATGGCAAAGGTGGCAAGCTCCATCGTGGCGGGCATGACATGCAGGATATCCTCGATCACCGGCTTGCCGGTGCGGATGGAATTGCCGAAATCGCCCGACAGCACATCACCCAGATAGCGCAGGAACTGCTCCCACAGCGGGCGGTCAAGGCCAAGCTGGCGAAACACCTGTTCATAGGTTTCGCGCGTGGCATCCTCGCCCACCATGGCGCGCACCGGGTCGGCGGGCATCATCCGCCCGATGATGAATGTCAGAAGCAACAGCCCCAGCAGCGTGACCGCGATCGTGGTGATCTGGCCCAGGATGCCGCGCAGACGCGGTCGGCGATCAGGCATGGTTCCTCCCCCCAAAGGCTTGTCACGGTGCCGCGAATCTGCGCATGCATCTGACATCTTTCCAAATCTGTCTGACAAGTTGAAACAGATATGTCAAGTGGCGGGCAAAGCGGAAAACGGACTGAGGCGCGCTTGGCCCCGCAGAGTGCCACTTGAGCCAGCCGCCCTGAAGCCCGGTCGGCCCGGACACAATCAACCCGAACTTCGCCATGGAACCCTGCGACAATGCGCAACTTTCCGGGTTTCGGCATAATATTCCGCCAGTGCATGTGGCGCAGCACCAGAAAAGGCGTGAAACCCTTCACCCGCACCCACCTGTCTGACAGCAGACCCTCAGGACGGGGGCCTGCCCGCCCTCAGCAGAATCTTGTAGCGTTCAAGGCTGCCGCGCAGATGCGCGCGCATGCATTCGCGGCCCGCGTCACCATCACCTGCGATGATCGCGTCCAGGATCTGGCTGTGTTCTTCCAGCAGGTGCAGGTTGTAATCTTTCGGGCGCGCGCCCGGCTCGCTGCCCTGCAATTCGCCCCGCGGGATGATGCCCTGGCGAATAAGGGTCAGAAATTCGGGAAAGCGGCGGTTCTGCGTCGCCTCGGCAATCGCCATGTGAAAATCGAAATCGGCGTCGCGCGTGGGCTGACCGTCGCGCAGGCAGGCAGCCACCCGGTCATGCGCGTCCATGATGGTTTCCAGTTGCGCGGGCGAGCGGCGGGCAGCGGCCAAAGCGGTGGCCTCGATCTCACAGGCGGTGCGCAGCTCCAGAAGTTCGATCACCTGCGAAATCCGCGCGGTGGCCAGATCGTCGAACGGCCGCGCGGGCTTCAGCCGCGACGACACATCCAGCGCAAACACCCCCGCGCCCTTGCGCGCCTCGACCAGCCCGTCAGACCGCAGGGCGGCAATCGCCTCGCGCACCACGGCGCGGCTGACCGAATGCAGGCGCGTCAATTCCGCCTCGCTGGGCAGCCGGTCGCCGGGGCGGAACGTGCCCGCCTCCAGATCGCGGCGCAGGGTGCTGCTGATACGGTCCACCAGCGAACTTGCGCCGCTGCCCTTTTCACCCTCGCCCATGCCGCTCTCCCGCCCGGTTGTCAGACATCTTTGCCGGGTCACAAAGTGCTAGCCCCTGTGGCGGCCTGCCGCAAGGGGCTTTGCCAGCAGCGTTTCAAGCCACGCAAAGGCCGCAGCCTGTCGGTCAGGGGGGAAATGCATGCCCGCCGCGGGGCCGGTGCAACGCAATGCCATCGCCAGCACCCCGTGCCTGCCAGACGGCGGCGAAGCGGGCCGCATCATTGGCTGGATGGCTGGCCAGAAAGGCGGCGGCGCGGCAGTCCTCCCAGGCCATCTGGCTGGCCGGGGAAAGCCGCCTCGGCACTGGCCATCATCAGCGGCCCCATGCCCTTGGCATCACCGGCCACCACGTCTTCGGTCAGGTAGTAGGCGGGCGTTCCGTCACGGTAGCGCCCGGCCAGCGTGCCCAGCCCCGCCACCCGGCAGATGCCCGCCAGCCCGTGCTCGGTCATCCGCGTCTGTTCCAGCACCCGCAACGCGCGCAGACCGGCCCCGCGCAAACCTGCCGCCTCGGCCCCGGTCACAAGGCCAAGCCGCGCCGCGCGCAAGAATGCATAGGCGAACATCGCGGTGGCCGAGCTTTCGTCATAGTTCCCGGCAAGTTCCGGGGCATCCAGCACCTGCGGCCAAAGACCGGATGCGCCCTGACGCTGCGCCAGTGCGACCAGAATGGCAGCGGTGCGCTGGCGCAGGGCATGGGTCGCCGCATCATCCGGCAGGATCACCAGCGCATCCACCAGCGCCATGGCCAGCCAGCCCATCGCCCGCGCCCAGACGGCCGGCGACTGGCCGGTCACAGCGTCTGCCCAGGCCTGAGCGTGGCTTGCGTCATGGCCATGCACATGCAGGCCGCCGGGCGTCGCCGTAAGGTCCAGCGCGGTGGAAAGCTGTTGCAGCGCATCGCTCACGCGGCGCTGTTCGCCAGTCGCCAGCGCGTATTCGATCTGGAACGGCAGCGCCATGTAAAGCCCGTCCAGCCACAGCTGATGCGGATAGCGCGCCTTGTGCCAGTAGTTCCCGGTTGCTGTGCGCGGATGCCGGTCAAGTTGCCCGATCAGTCGCGCCGCCGCCACCATGTAGCGCGGATCGCCGGTATCCCGCGCCAGCCCGAACAGAACGCGCCCGGGCAGGATGTTGTCGATGTTGAAGCCCTCAGCGTCATACCCCGCCAGCGCGCCATCCGGTGCGACCTGCGCATCGATCAGCCGGCGCAGATGCGCGTGCCAGCGCACATCGCCGGTTGCCGCCGCCAGCAGATCCAGCCCGCGATAGATGCAGCCGTCTTCATAGCACCAGGCGCCGCCCTTGTAAGGGGCATAGCTGGCGCAGTAGCGGTCGAAATGGCGAAGCAGGTTTTGCATCATGCGGTCAGTGGCTTTGCCGCGCGATCAGGTCTGCCAGCATGGCTTCCTCCTCGGCCGTAAGGTCGGTCAGCGGCGAACGCACCCGGCCTGCGGCAAAGCCCTGCTGGCGCACCCCGGCCTTTATCGCAGATACCGCATAACCCTTGGCCCGGTTGCGGATCGCCATGAACGGATAGAAGAACTCGTTCAGGATGCGTTCACAGGTGGCCCGGTCGCCGCCGCGCAGGGCGGCGTAGAACGCATTGGCCAATGCGGGCACGAAATTGAACACGGCACTGGAATAGGTGGTGAAACCCGCGCCCAGATAGGCTTCGGCATAAAGCTCGGCCGTTGGCATGCCGCCAAGATAGATCAGCCGGTCGCCCATCCTGGCGGTGATCTGGCGCACAAGGGCTATGTCGCCGGTGCCATCCTTGAAGCCGATCAGGTTGGGGCATTCATCGCACAGCCGGGCCAGCGTATCAGCCTGAAGCACCGCATTGTCACGGTTATACACCATCACCCCGAACCCGACCGACTGGCAAACCGCCTTGACATGCGCGAAGAGCCCGTCCTGCGGCGCGTCGATCAGGTAATGCGGCAGCAGCAGGATGCCGTCGGCGCCGACCTTTTCGACCGACCGGGCAATCTCGATTGCCATCTGCGTGCCATAGCCGCAGCCTGATACAATGGCGGTATCGCCCGACACTTCTTTTGCTGCCGCAACGATGGCGGGAATTTCGGTGGGCGCGAGGGAAAAGAACTCGCCCGTGCCGCCCGCCGCGAACAGCACAGGCGCCTTGTAGCCTGCCAGCCAGGCCACATGCGCGCGATAGCTGTCGGGCGCGAAAGCGCCGTCATCGTCAAAAGGCGTGACAGGAAAGGACAGGAGGCCGGAACCAAGTGCGGCCTTGAGTGCTGCGGGGGTCATCGGGAATCCTCTGATGGCTGGTTTTCATGGATGTAATGGCAGGTGGCCCATCACGTCAATACTTATCATATAACTTGTCTTACATGTTGTCATGGCCCCGCGATATACACGCTGCCACGCGATGCATGTCTGCCGGGCGCGAAAGTTGAAGGATGAAATTGCTGATGAAATTCGGCCGGCATGCCGGCACCCGCGCTGGCCTTTGCTCGGATCTCGGCCGGCGGCGAAGCCGGTTGTTCGGTGAATGGCGTGGCTATCAGCGCGCTTGATATAGTATATCTGTGCCCATATCATATGGGACAGGCTCCCGCGCTTTCGTGGCGGGGCATTGGCATAAGCGGGCGAAACACCGCGCCGGACAAGGACGGGAAGATGACGGCACTACCGGGCAGCAACGCGCAGAAAGGGCAGCAACCACAGACGCTGGTGGTGCAGGTGCGCGATGCGATCCGCGCGCAGATCACCGGCGGGCAGTTCAGGCCGGGTGACCGCCTGCCGTCAGAGGCCCGGCTGACCCAGGATTTCGGTGTCAGCCGCACCGTGGTGCGCGAGGCGATTGCCGCCCTGCAAGCCGACCGGCTTGTCGAGCCCCGGCAGGGCGCGGGCGTTTTTGTGCTGACCCCGCCCGCGCCGGATGAGCCCGCCTTTCAGAATGTCGATCTGGCGCGGGTAGCCTCGCTGATCGAGATGCTGGAACTGCGGACCGCCGTGGAAGGCGATGCGGCAGGCTTTGCCGCCCTGCGCCGTTCGCCTGCACAGGAAGAAACCATCATCGAGGCTTTCGAGGCATTCCGCCACCGCGCGCTTGAAGGGTTGCCCACGGCGGAGGCTGATTTCGCCTTTCACATCGTCATCGCCGAGGCGGCCAACAACCCGCGCTTTGCGGAATTCCTGCGCCTGACCGGCAAGGCGCTGATCCCGCGCAGCGCGGTGGCTGAGGGGGCGGATGCGAGGATCTCGCCCGATTACGCCCGCCGCCTGATCGAGGAACACGAGGCGATTGTTGTGGCCATCCAGAACGGCGACGAAACCGCCGCCCGCGCCGCGATGCGCAGCCATCTGCACAACAGCCAGACACGCTATCGCCAGTATCTGCGCGGGGTGCGGGGTTAGGCACCTGACTCCCATACCGTCGCCACAGCCCTTTCAGACCGGGATCGCCAGCGATTTCAGCGTCATCGCGTCACGCTTGGGGGCGGTGCCGAACAGCCGGGTGTAATCGCGGCTGAACTGCGAGGCGCTTTCATAGCCCACGTCGAACGCCGCCCGGGTCACGGTGCTGGCCTGCGTGACCATCAGGCGGCGCGCCTCGATCAGGCGCAACTGCTTTTGGTATTGCAGCGGGGTCATCGCGGTAAGCGCCTTGAAATGCTGATGAAAGGACGACGGGCTCATCCGCGCGGCATCGGCCATTTCCTCCACCCGGATCGGGCGGTGGTATTCCTTGCGCAACAGATAGATGGCATCGGCAATGCGGCGCGTGTGGCTGTCAGGCTGGATGATCCTGGCAATGGCGCCACCATTCGGGCCGGTCAGCAACCAGAAATACAACTCTTGCAAGATGGCCGGATACAGCACCGGCACCGCGTCGGGTGTCGAGAACAGCCGCACCAGCCGCATGAGGCAATCCTGCTGCTGCGCCGACAGATGTTCGACAAACGCGCCCAGACCATCATGGGCGGGGCAGGGAGGCTCCTCGAGCCTTGATAGAACATTGCGCAGGATGTCGTTGTCAAACTCCATCACCATGCCCATGAACGGTGCCGCGCGCGTGGCCCCGGTAATGCTGCCAATGCCCGGCATCTCGATGCTGACGGCCAATGCCATGCCTGCTGCATAGTCGATGATCTGGTCGGTCAGTTCGATCCGCTTTGCCCCCTGCACCACAATGCAAAGCGACGGTTTGTAGATCTTGCGAAACGGCATCCGCGTTTCGGTGCTGCAAATCAACACAATGCCCGGAACCGGGGTGGGGGAAACCGCATCAGGCCCGCCATGTGCGGTGATGTAGTCTGCGATCGCGCCAATCAAACCCGATTCCATCATCGGCTGGTTCCACCCTGCTGCTGCCCCTTGCGAGTTAGGGTGCGTGTTCAAGACCTGCCAGAGCCGCGGAGGAACAGGCAAGTTTTTTCCGGTATCCGGCATGCGGATGCCCGCAGAATGGCCCAGACTGGGCCGGCAGATACTGCAACACTGCACGAGGGCGCAAACATCGGCAAAATGAGTGTCAGCAGATGCGGCGCGGCGCATGCAGGGCCGGAACCGCTAGACCGGTGTCCTGCGCGTTGCAGACACCGACAGCCCGTCCAGGAAAAACCGCACGGCAAGGCGCACCCACGCATCATCAGCGCCCGAAACGCGCACAAGCGGGTGGTCGGGCGCAGGAATGCGCGCCTCCATCAGTGTCGCAACCCGCTGTGGGCCGGTGGCCATGTTCAGGAACAGCCGCGCCATGGCAATCGCCCAGTCTGCCTCGGTGCCGTCATCCTGCGGAGCCCGCTGCGTGAATTGCGCCACAAGAAAATCGGCCACCAGAGCCTCGGCCCGCAGGATCACGTCACGGTGCATCATCTCGCCAAGGTCGGGCGAGCGTTCCGACTCGCCGATCACGACGCGCTGCAACAGCACAGCCCGGCGCCAAGTGCACAATTCGCTGAACAATGCCGCAAACCGGAACAGCTCCCTTTCCGGGTCGCCGTTGTGGTCAAGATCGGGCAACTCGGCAAGAAAGCGTTCGACGGCATTGCCAAGTGCGGCGCGAAACAAGGTCTCCTTGTTTCCGAAATGGGCATAGACGGTGCGTTTCGTTGTGCCGGCAACCGCAGCAACCTCATCCATCGATGCCTTGTCATAGCCACGCTCGACAAAGGTCACAAACCCCGCCTGCAGGATGCGCTTGGGTAAGGGTAAGCTGTCAAAGCCCTTCATCGGATTTCCTTCGATCACGTCTTTGTATGCCTCAGGCATCGCCCCGTTGACACCCCGTTGTGTATACTATACGGTATAGTATATCAGTTTGATGCTGTATGACAGCGCCAAAGTCGCCCGGAGAAACTGCGAATGACAACAGCAAACCCGCTGCAAGACCGGCCTGCCGAACTGCATCATTCCGGCCAGCCCCGCCTTGGCCCCGATGACCGGCACTTGGCGACAATGGGTCACAAGGTGCCTGGGCCAGCACAGAACCAACCGGCCAAGCCACGCACAACCGAGGAGAAACGACATGGTTGAATTTGTGGTCAACGGGAGGCCGGTCAATGTTGAAACCGACGCCGCAAAACCGCTGCTGTGGATTTTGCGCGAGGATCTGGGCATGTCTGGCCCGAAATACGGCTGCGGTGTTGCCCAGTGCGGGGCCTGCCGGGTGTTGGTCAACGGGGTCTCCAGGCCATCCTGCGTGACCTATCCCGGCGATGTTGTCGGGGCGAACATCGTGACGGTCGAAGGGTTGGCGGCGCCCGATGGCAGCCTTTCCGTCATCCAGCAGGCCTGGATTGACGAACAGGTGCCGCAATGCGGCTTTTGCCAGCCTGGTTTCCTGATCGCGGTGACTGCGCTGCTAGCCGAAGTGCCACGGCCCACCGATGCGCAGATCGACGCGGCTGTCACCAACATCTGCCGCTGCGGCACCTATCCCCGCATCCGACGCGCAATCCATCGCGCCGCAGCCACGCTCGCCCAGGGTTGAGGAGACCTTCATGCCCCGCCTTTTGTCACGACGCACATTCCTGTTGACCGGGGCCGCCCTTGGCGGCACCGCCCTAGTCGCGGCCATCGGTGGCGCAGGTTATCTTGCCACGGTCGATGTCGATGGGCGCGACGGTTTCCTTGATGGCGACCGCGCGGTTCTGAACGCCTTTGTCGTGTTGCATGATGATGGCCGGGTGGTTGTCAACGTGCCGAAAACCGAAATGGGCCAGGGTATCCACACCGGCCTTGCGATCGTGGTGGCCGAAGAGCTGGACATTCCGTTCGACGACCGCATCAGTGTGGTGTTTCCGACCGACCCGCATCCGGCCTATTCAAACTGGTTCAATGCGCTGCAAATCCGCCCCGAAGAGGCGGCAGGGCCGGTGGTCTGGGTGGGGCGCCGGGTGCTGGGGCAGATGGGCTTCATCGCCACGGGGGCGTCGGGGTCAACCATGGGCATGTGGCACCCGATGCGGCAGGCAGGGGCATCAGCGCGTCACATGCTGCTGGCGGCAGCGGCGGCGCGGCTGGGCGTGCCCGTGGCGGAACTTGCAACCGGCGACGGGTTCGTGCGGCATGCGGGATCGGGCCAAAGCCTGTCCTATGGCGAGCTGGCCCGTGCGGCGGCCCTGTTGCCGCCACCCGATGATCCGGTGCTGAAACCGCGCGCGGAATGGCGGCTGATCGGCCGGTCACAGCCGCGAGTCGATCTGCCCGACAAGGTGCGGGGCGCGCCGGTTTTCGGGATGGATGTGATGCTGCCCGGCATGATCCATGCCGCCATCCGCCACGCGCCGGTCTTTGGGGCCGAAGTCGCCTCTGTGGCCAACACGGCGCAGGTGCGTGCCGAACCCGGCGTTCTGGATGTGGCGGTTATCAACGGGCGTCAGGTGGCGGTGGTGGCCCATTCCTGGTGGCAGGCGGAACAGGCAGCATCGCTGCTGGATATCGCATGGACGCAAACCGGAGACGAGGCTGCGAACAGTGCCGGAATGGCGGCGCGGTTGCAGGCGGCCCTGAACAATTCCGAACCGCATTCGCATATCGACGATGGCGATGCCGCGGAAGCGCTTGGCGATGCCGCGGCCACTCTGGTCGAGGCAGGCTATGATGTGCCATTTGTCACCCATGCCTGCATGGAGCCGGTCAATGCCACCGTGATCATCCGCGATGACGGCACGGCCGAGGCGTGGATTTCAACCCAGTCGCCCATGGCGGTGCGCAGCGGCGTGGCGCGCGGGGCCGGATGGGCGGGGGTGGAGCCCAGCTCTGTCACCTGCAACGTCACCATGAATGGCGGGGCCTTTGGCCGGCGCAGCGATCAGGATGTGGCGGCCGAGGCTGCTTTTCTGGCCGCGCGGCACCGTGGGCGGCCGGTCAAGCTGATCTGGTCGCGCGAGGAAGACATCGCGCGCGGCCTTTACCGCAGCCACGCCGCCTGCCGCCTGCGCGCGGCGCTGGGGCCGGATGGCTTGCCGGTGGCCTATGATGCGCTGGTGGCGGCGCAATCGGCGTTCCAGTCGATCGGCAGCCGCAACCTGCCCTTCACCCCCGGGCCGGACGGCGACATCCTGTCGGTCGAGGGGCTGGACAAGCTGCACTACACCATCCCCAACCGGCGCATGCGCAGCATACATGTGCCCAGCCACATGCCGATCCACTTCTGGCGATCGAACGGGTTTTCGTTCAACACCTTCTTCACCGAAAGTTTCATCGACGAATGTGCGCAGGCTGCGGGTGCCGATCCGCTGGACTATCGCCGGGCGCTGCTGCGTGACACCCCGCGTCATCTGGCCGTGCTGGACCGCGTGGCCGACATGGCCGGATGGGGCAGCCCCATGGCCCCGGGGCGCGGGCGCGGCATCGCCATCGAGGAATGCTATCGCAGCGTGGTTGCGCAGGTGGCCGAGGTCACGGTGGCCGCCGATGGGGAAATCACGGTGGACCGGGTGTTCTGCGCCGTCGATGTCGGCATGGCGATCAACCCCGATGCCGTGGTGGCGCAGATGGAAGGCGGTATCCTGTTCGGTGTCACCAGCGCGCTGATGAGCATGATCACGCTGGACCGTGGCGCGGTGGTTGAATCGAATTTTCACGACTTCCCGATCCAGCGCCTGGCCAATGCCCCTGCGGTGAAGGTGGCCCTGGTCGATACCGGGCTGCCACCCTGCGGGGCGGGCGAGCCGGGCATCGTGCCGGTGGCCGCGGCACTGGCCAATGCCATCCACGCGGCAACGGGGCGGCGGTTGCGCTCGCTGCCGCTGGCGCGCACCGAAACCATCGGCGAGCGCCGCACCCGCAGCGTTCTGCGCGACCCGGCCGCGTGACGGCCCGCCGCGCGCCCAAATCCCGATCAAAGATCAAAGGACACCCACTATGCTGAAACCGATCAGAACCCGGCTGGCCATCGCGGCCTTGACGGCTGCGCTGCTGCCCACCGCAGCACTTGCGCAGACAGATGCCATTCTGGGCACATGGCAGACCACGGACGGCAATCTTGTGATCGAAGTCTACGACGCGGGTCAATCCTACGCGGCCCGGATGCTTCATGGCGCGCTTGTGGTCGAGGCGGATGGCACGACGTTCAAGAAGGACACGATGAACCCCGATCCGGCGCTGCGGTCGCGGTCACTGGAAGGGATCGACTTTGTGTCCGGCCTGACGTGGGATTCCAGTGACAACCGCTGGGAAGACGGCCGGATCTATCAGGCCGCCACCGGGCAGACCGCCTCGGCGCGCGTCACCATCGAAGGCGACACGCTGAACCTGCGCGCCTATCGCGGCACGCCGCTGGCGGGCCGGACCATAGCGTTCCAGCGCCGGGCCAACTGACGTGACGCGCCCTTTGTCGTGCCGAAACCCGCGCGGGCCCCTGGCAGGGGGGCAAGCCACAGGTGGCGGCTGGCCGGATCATCTGCGTTTTCTGCGGTCATGGGCGTCGCACCCGCTGCGCGTTGCGGCCATCGCGCCGTCGGGGGCCAGCCTGGCCCGGCTGATCACGCGCGAGATTGACCCAGAACACGCCCCGGTTCTGGAGCTGGGGCCGGGCACCGGGGTGTTTACCCGTGCCTTGCTGGACCGTGGAATTGACGAGGCGGATCTGACACTGGTGGAATACGGAGCTGACTTCGCCGCGCTGCTGCGCAACCGCTTTCCCCGGGCGCGGGTCTTGCAGGCCGATGCGGCGCGGCTGGCCGGGCGCAACCTGTTTCCCGACCGGCAGGCGGGCGCGGTGGTCAGCGGCCTTGGCCTGCTGTCGATGCCGCCCAGAACCGTGTTCGCCATCATTGCGGGTGCGTTTGCCTGCATGGAGCCGCGCGGCGCCCTTTATCAGTTCACTTATGGCTTGCGCTGCCCGGTGCCCGGCCCGGTTCTGGACCGGCTGGCATTGCAGGCCACTCGGGTGGGTGGCACGCTGGCCAATCTGCCGCCCGCCTCGGTCTATCGCATCACGCGGCGCGGCCTGGGCTGACCAACGCCGCAGGCGACAGAATTGCAGGATCAGGCAGGTTTCATCGGCCTTCGGGCAAGCGGGAACGGCGGCGGGCAGGCATAGTGCCCCTGCCGGCCAACAGCAGCGCAACCGGATGCGCGCCCGTCGGCAGAACATGCAGGCCATGACGACCGACGGAAAAGTTCCACATCCACACCGACACCCCGCAGGCAGCACGCAAGGGAGACCCCGCATGACCACCTTCGCCCTCAACGGCCAGAACATCACCGTGGATGACGACCCGGCAACGCCGCTGCTTTGGGTCATCCGCGATACGCTGGGCCTGACGGGCACCAAATTCGGCTGTGGCGCCGCGCAATGCGGGGCCTGCACCCTGCATGTCGACAACATGCCGCAGCGCGCCTGCGTGACCCCGCTTTCAGATGTGGCAGGCCGGTCTGTGACGACCATAGAGGGCCTGTCGCCGGATGGCCTGCACCCGTTGCAGCGGGCCTGGATCGAGCTGGAGGTGGCGCAGTGCGGCTATTGCCAGTCAGGCCAGATCATGAGCGCGGCAGGCTTGCTTACCACAACGCCGCGCCCCACCGATGCCGAGATCGACACGGCCATGGCGGGCAACCTGTGCCGCTGCGCGACCTACGTGCGCATCCGCGCCGCGATCCACCGGGCGGCGGATCTGGTCTAATGCACACCCACCCCAAAGGAGCGATGCCCATGCAAGGCCCAACCCCCACGCGCCGGTCGTTTCTGGCGGGCATTGCCGCCACCACCGCCGCACTGGTCATCCCGCTTCGGCTGACAACGGCAGAGGCACAGCATGCCCCGGCACCATTCACCCCGCAGCCCCACGCCTTCATCCGTATCGGCACCGACGGACGGGTCACATTTCTTTTGCCGACCAGCGAGATGGGGCAGGGCACCCATACCGGCCAGGCGCAAATTCTGGCCGACGAACTGGGCGCAGGCTGGGCCACCATCTCCGTTGACATGCCAAGGCAGCCGACACCTGACTATCGCCCGCCCTTCATGGGTCAGATGCGGTCGGTTGGCTCGAACGGCATCCGGTTCTGGCACGATCCGCTGCGCCGCGCCGCAGCCCAGGCCCGCGAGATGCTGACAGCGGCGGCGGCAGGGCGGCTGGGGGTCGATGCCAGCACGCTGCGCGCGCAGAATGGCCGGATCGTTGACCCCGCCAGCGACCGCGCGATCCCTTTCGGTGATCTGGTCGCCGAGGCGATGGCGCTGCCCGTGCCGGAAAACCCCACGCTGCGGCCTGAGGCCGAATTGTCGCTGATCGGCCGTTCGGTGCCCCGCCTTGACACCCATGCCAAGGTGACGGGACGCGCGCTTTTCGGTATCGACACCCGGCGCGAGGGGCAGCTTTATGCGGCAGTCCGGCTGGCCCCGGTCTTTGGCTCTGACGTGGCCGCGATCAACGAGGCCAGCGTCATGGGCATGCCGGGCGTGCGGGCGGTTGTGCGCGTGCCGCGCGGTGCGGTGGTTGTGGCAACAGGCTGGTGGCAGGCCAAACAGGCCGCCGACGCGCTGGACATCAGCTTCACCGCCACCCAACATGATGACCTGACGACCCAGGCGATCGACGCGATGATGCGCGCGGCGCTGGACCGCCGCGATGTGCCGATGACCACGCTGCGCGGCGATGCCGCAGCGGCGCTGTCGGCCCAGGGGCGCGTTGTCGTTGCCGACTATCACGTTCCGATGCTGGCCCATGCCTGCATGGAACCGCTGAATTGCACGGCCACCTCCACCGATGAGCGCACCGAAATCTGGACAGGCACTCAGGGGCATGACGTGGCGCGCATGACGCTGGAGGCTGCGCTGCAGATACCGGCTGAACGTTTGTTCATAAACACGCCCTATCTTGGTGGCGGCTTTGGGCGCAGGACCAGCGCCGAGGTCGTGTTGCAGGCGGTTCTGGCCAGCAGGGCCGTGGGCGGGCACCCGGTCAAGCTGTTGTGGGCGCGCGAGGATGACATGCAGCAGGGCCTTTACCGGCAGACAATGATGTGCCGGATGCGCGCGGCGCTGGACGATGCGGGCAATATCCAAGGCCTGCATGTCCGTGTGGCCGGCCCGCAGATGGGGCGGGCGTCGTTCAGGATGGACCCCGACACGGTGGCGCGGGCCACAGGCAATCTGGCCAATTTCGACCCGCTGTCGTTGAACGGGTTGTGGGACATGCGCTATGAGATCCCCAATCTGGTGGTGGATCATGCGGTGATCGACCTGCCGGTCACGTTCAACCCCTGGCGCGGCATCGCGCATTCCTTTACCGCGTTCTTTCTTGAAAGCTTCATCGACGAATGCGCGGCGGCGGCGGGCCGTGACCCGTTGGAATACCGGCGCGCGCATTGCGCGGGCCAGCCGCGCATGCTGGCCGTGCTGGACCGCGTGGCGGAAATGTCCGGCTGGGGCCAAGCTGCGCCGCCGGGCATCAGCCGCGGTTTGGCTTTGGCCGAAAGCTATGGCTCCTTTGTGGCCGAGGTGGTCGAACTGCGGGTGACGGATGGCAGGCCGGTGGCTACACGGGTGTTCGCAGCCATTGACTGCGGCCGGACGATCAACCCCGGGCAGGTCGAGGCCCAGGTGCAGGGTGGCGTGATCGACGGGCTGGGTGCGGCGCTGGCGGCAAGGATCACCCTGCGCGACGGGCGGGCCGAGCAGTCGAATTTCCACGACTATGCCCTGCCCCGGATCAACGAGGCCCCGCATGTCGAGGTTGCCATCGTGGACACCGGTTCGCCCCTGGGCGGTGCGGGCGAGCCGGGGCTGCCGCCCGTCGCCCCGGCCTTTGCCAATGCGGTTTTCGCGGCACAGGGCCGCAGGCTGCGCAATCTGCCATTGTCGGATGCGCTGTGATGGCCGCCAACAATGTCCCACAACGCAAAGAAGCAGACTGATGACCAGATGGACGACAAAAGACATGCCCCCGCAACATGGCCGTATGGCGGTGATCACCGGCACCGGCGGGCTGGGATATGAAACCGCCCTCGCGCTGGCGCACGCCGGGGCGGATGTGGTGATTGCCGGGCGCAACCCGCAAAAGGGGGCCGCTGCGGTGGCTGCGATCAAGCACGCCGTTCCCCGGGCGAAAGTGCGGTTCGGCGAGGTGGATCTGGCAGACCTGGCCTCGGTCGCGGCTTTTGCTGCGCAACTGGCGATGACGCAGGACCGTCTTGATCTGCTGATCAACAATGCGGGTGTCATGAGCCCGCCGCAGCGTCGCGAAACCAGCGACGGGTTCGAATTGCAGTTCGGCACCAATCATCTGGCCCATTTCGCGCTGACGGCCCATCTGATGCCACTGCTGAAGCGGGGCAATGCGCCGCGCGTTGTCAGCCTGTCCAGCGTGGCGGCCCGGCAAGGCGCGATCAACTTTGCCGATCTTCAGGCGCGGTCGGGTTACAAGCCGATGCCGGTCTATGCCCAGTCAAAACTCGCTTGCCTGATGTTCGCGCTGGAATTCAGCCGCCGCAGCATGGCGGCAGGCTGGGGGATCGCCAGCATTGCGGCCCATCCCGGGGTTGCACGGACCGACCTGCTGCCGAACGGTGCGGGTGCAACCAGCGGCGCAGGGTTGGCGCGGCGGTTCCTGTGGTTCCTGTTTCAACCTGCCGCCCAGGGGGCGTTGCCGTCGCTGTTTGCGGCCACCGACCCTGCTGCACGAAATGGCAGCTATTACGGGCCTGACCGGCTTGGCGGCACACGGGGCCATCCGACCGAAGAGACGCCGCCCAAACAGGCGCTGGATGCCGCTGTAGCCGCGCGGCTGTGGGACATCTCGGAAGAGCTGACAAGGGTGAGTTTTGGCTAGAGCGGCGCAAGCCACGGCGGCAGCACGCGCAGCGGCCTAAGCCGGAAGGCTGCCAGCCCCGGCATCATGCGCGGCCCGCAGCAGACCCAGCGCATCGCCCAATGGCAGGGCGCGCAAACCGTTCGCCACCGGCACGTCACGCGTGCCGGCGTAGACCAGCACGCGGTGCGTGGCCGCAATATCCTCGGCGGCCAGATGAAAGCCGCGCGACACTTTGGGCGCGGTTGTGCGCTTTATCTCGATCGCCCAGACTGCGCCCGAGGGCAGCCGCAGGATCAGATCCAGTTCGGCCCCGCCCGAGGTGCGGTAGAAAAAGGGCTCGGTGCCCGGCGGTGCGGCGGCGATCAGCGCCTCCAGGCAGAACCCCTCCCAACTGCCGCCCACCACCGGATGCCCCAGCAGGCTTTCCAACGTGCCAAGACCCAGCAGGGCATGCACCAGCCCGCTGTCCCTGACATAGACCTTGGGCGATTTCACCAGCCGTTTGCCCGCGTTCTGGTGCCAAGGGGCCAGCCTGCGCACCAGCATCAGATCGACCAGCAGGTCAAGATAACGCCCGATGGTCTGGCCCGACACGCCCAAGCCTTCGGCCAGCGCCGCCGCATTCAGCAGGCCACCCTGCGCATGGGCCAGCATCGTCCAGAACCGGCGCAGGGTGGTCGCGGGGATGCGCGGGCCAAGGGCGGGAATGTCACGCTCCAGATAGGTGCGCAGGAAATCCTCGCGCCAGGTCTGGCTGGCCCGGTTGCTGGCCGCCTGAAAACTGTCGGGAAAGCCGCCGCGCAGCCAGAGGTCATGCAGCCGGTCTTTGCCCACCTCGTCCAGCAGCAGGGGTGGCATTTCTTCATAGCGCACCCGGCCAGCCAGCGATTCCGCCGATTGCTGCAACAGCACATGCGAGGCGGAGCCCAGCAGCAGAAACTGCCCCGTGCGGAACCCCCGGCGGCGCCGCATGTCGATCTGCCCTCGCAGGCTGGCAAACAGCCCGGGCATCTGCTGCACCTCATCCAGGATCACCAGCTTGCCTGCCTGCTCATCCAGATAAAGATCAGGCTCGGCCAGTATCCGGCGGTCTGCCTCACGTTCCAGATCAAGATAGACCGAGGGCCGCGTGCCCGCGATGTCCAGCGCCAGCGTGGTCTTGCCCACCTGCCGCGGCCCAAGCAGGACAACGGCAGCCTGTTCATCCAGGGCCGACAAGACGATCTGATGGGCGTGGCGCGGATACATACCTTGCAAATACTCCATAGCGTGGAAGATTTGCAAGGATATCATTAGTTGAAAATGTCACACCAGTCGCAACAGCCGCGCGGCATTGTCTTTCAGGATCAGCGGGCGCACCTCATCCCGGAAATCGGCCTTGTCGAACGCATCCAGCCACTTTTCCGGCGCGATCATCGGCCAGTCGGACCCGAACAGCATCTTGTGCTTCAGGATCGTGTTGGCATAGCGCACAAGGATCGGCGGGAAATACTTCGGCGACCAGCCCGACAGGTCGATGTAGACATTCGGCTTGTGCGTCGCCACCGACAGCGCCTCTTCCTGCCAGGGAAAGCTGGGATGCGCCAGGATGATCGGCATGTCGGAAAAATCCACCGCCACATCGTCGATATACATGGGGTTGGAATATTTCAGCCGCATGCCGTTGCCGCCGCGCATGCCCGCCCCCACGCCGGTCTGCCCGGTGTGGAACAGCGCCGGTTTGCCGGTTTCGGCAATCGCCTCATACAGCGGATATGCCATGCGGTCATTCGGGAAAAACCCCTGCATCGTGGGATGAAACTTGAACCCCTGCACGCCATGGTCGCGCACCAGCGTGCGCGCCTCACGCGCGCCAAGCCGCCCCTTGGCCGGGTCGATCGACGCGAAGGGGATCAGCACATCGGCATTCTGCGCCGCCAGTTCGGCCACTTCTTCGTTGCGGTAGCGGCGAAAGCCGGTCTCGCGTTCGGCATCCACCGGAAAGATCACGGCGGCGATGTTCTGCGCGCGGTAATGCGCGGCGGTCTGGGCAATGGTGGGCGGGTGCTGCCACGGCGCGCCAAAGTATTTTGCCATCGCCGATTGCAGATCGTCATAGCCATCATCACTGTGGCAGCCGCAGGGCTCTTCGGCATGGGTGTGAAAATCAATCGCGCGGATACTGGCCAGATCAAACATCGTCGCCTCCCAGAACCCGGATCACGGCGGGGTCATCATTGTCATAAAGCCGGTCTACCATATCCGCGCGCCGGGTCAGGATGCGGCGGATGTTGAGGCTGCCCTTGTCCGTAACCTCGTGCAGATCCAGCCTTGGCGGTTCGGCCAGAACCAGCGCCCGGGCAATGCACCGCGCCGATCCGGTGGCTTGCCGGGCGAGTGGTGCCAGCCGCTGCCTGAGCACCTGACGCAGATCGTCGCCATCGGCCTGCCCGTGTCCGGCCAGTGGAAAGACCAGCAGGCCCACCTCCCCACGGTCATGGCCGCAGATCACCACATCCTGCACCACACCAGCCAATGCCGCCAGCGCCTCCAGCCGCAGGGCTCCGGCCTGCACCCAGGTGCCGGTCATCAGCTTGAAATCCTCCGACACGCGGCCATCGAACACCAGCCCCCGCGCGGCATCGCCCGGATCAAGGAATTTCAGCGCATCGCCGGTCACAAGAAAGCCCTCGTCATCAAACGCCTCGGCCGATTTCACCGGATCGGCGTAGTAGCCCGCCATCACATTCGGCCCCGTCACGCGCAATTCACAGCGCATGTCGGCGTCAGGCAACAGTTTCACCGTCACGCCGGGCAGCGGCACGCCCACCACGCCCGAACGGCCGATGGGTTCATGCACCATGATTGCCGCGGGTGCTGTTTCTGTCATCCCCCAACTGGAAGCCATCAGCGGCAGGCGGCCCTGTTCGGCCATGGCAAAACGCTCCAGCTTTTCCCACACGTCCTGCGGCAGGGACGCACCGGCGTAAAAGATCAGGTCAAGACCGCCGAAATAGGCGCGGCGCAGCCCGGCGTCAGCCTCCATCGCCGCGACCAGCATGGCAAAACCCACCGGCACGTTGAACGACAGGCTGCCCGGATGTTCGCGCAGGTTGCGCAGGCTTGCGGCAAAACCGGCCTTGGTGGGCTTGCCATCGTCGATATACAGGCTGCCGCCGTGGCAGAGCATCATGTTGACGTTGTGGCTGCCGCCAAAGACATGGTTCCATGGCAGCCAATCCAGTATCTTTGGCGGGCGGGCCGACAGGAACGGCATGGCCGCCGCCATCTGCGCCTGATTGGCGCACATCATGCCATGTGTCGTCAGCACGCCCTTGGGGTCTGACGTGGAACCCGAGGTGAACAGTATCTTGGCCAGCGTATCAGGCCCCACCCTTGCATGGGCCGCCGCAAGGTCAACCCCGCCATCGCCGCGCAGCAGATCGGCAAAGGGCGTGACCGCCGCCCCACCGGGCACCGAGGCCACAACCTCCATCCCGTGCAACTGTGGCAGGGCCAGCGCCCCGGCATAAAGTGCGGCATCCGTCACATAGGCCATGGCCGGGCGCACCTTGTCGACCACATAGATCAGCCGGCCATAAGCCTCGGGGATCAGGGCATATTGCTCGGCCAGGGGCACCACCGGCACGCCCACATATTGCGCCGCCAGCGACAGCAGCAGATGGTCCACCCCGTTGCCCGACAGCATGACAATAGGTGTATCCGGCCCCAGACCACGCCCGACCAGCACCGCACCAATGGCCTGCACCTGCGCCAGAGTGGCTGCAAACGCCTCTTCCCGCCAGCCCTCGCCCGAGCGTTCCGCCACGAACACCCGGTCAGGCGCCGCCGCCGCCCAGTGGTGCAGCCAGTCGCCGGTGTTGCGCGCCACCGGGCCAAGATCATGCCCCGACCGCAGCAGGATGCTGCCATCGGCCCTGTCCTCGCGGATGACCCTGTGCGGTGTGTAGCTGGAAAATTCGCTCATCTGCTGCCCCCCCCCGGCGCAATGGTCATGCGGTGCCGCGAATCCTGATCAGCGCCTGTTCCAGCGCCAACCGTTCCTGCGGATCTAGCACGGCCAGAATGCGCGCCTCATGCGCCAGAACCGCCGCCAGCGCCCTGTCACGCAGCCTGCGCCCGGGCAGCGTGGCGCTCAATGCATGGGCGCGGCGGTCGTTCGGCACCGGGTTGCGCAGGATCAGACCGCGACCCTCCAGCTCGTCCACGATCACCACCAGATTGGGCCGCTTTATCGCCAGAGCCTCGGCAAGTTGCGTCTGGGTCAGGCCGTTATTGTCGGCAATCAACGTCAGCGCGGAAAACGTCAGCATCCGCAGATCAAGCGGGGCCAGAACCTCGCCCAGATCGGCATGGATCACGTTGAACGCGCGTTTCAGGTTATAGCCCGCAAGGCGGCGCAATGTGTCATCCGACACCTGATCGACGGCGGGCATGCTGTGCATGGGCTGGGTCATGCCGCTTTACCGGAACGCCGGGCTGCGTTTTTGCAGGAACGCCTGCAAGCCTTCCTGCGCATCCGGGCTGGTTTGCGTCAGCGCCGCGCACAGGCTTTCGGTGAACAGCCCGTCAGCCTTGGCCATGTCCTCGATCCGGCTGATGGCCTGAATCATGACGTAGTTCGACAGCGGCGCATTGCTGGCAATCTTTGCCGCCAGATCCTGCGCCATGGCCAGCGCGGCACCCTCGGCCACCGCATAATGCGCCAGCCCCAGCGCCACGCCCTCATCCGCGCCATATTTCCGCCCGGTCAGCATCATTTCGATCATCCGGTCGGCCCCCAGAATGCGCCCCAGACGCACCGAGGCCCCGCCGCCCACGAAAATGCCGCGCCGCCCCTCGGGCAACTGAAAGATGGTCGAGGGTTCCGCGATGCGCACATGGGTGGCCGCCGCCATTTCCAGCCCGCCACCGATCACCGCGCCGAACATGGCGGAAACCACCGGCAGCCCGCCATACTGGATCAGATCCATCACCCGGTGCCAGTTGCGCGAATGGCGCATCGTGCCTTCGGCGTCGCGGGCCACATGTTCCGACAGATCGAGCCCCGAGCAAAAGTGCCCCGCCGTTCCGGTCAGGATCGCCACCCGCACCCCAGTGGGCGGATGGGCAAAGAACGCCTCGATCTCCTCCAGCAGGGCGTCGCACATGGCGTTGCGTTTCGCGGGGCGGTTCATCGTCAGCGTGGCCACGGGGCCATCGACTGCGATCAGCAGCATGGGTTCGGACATTGCAGGCTCCAGTTCAGCGGGGCGGCAGGCGCACGGCACCGTCAAGGCGGATGGTCGTGCCGTTCAGCAGCGGGTTGCGGATGATCTGTTCGACCAGCATGGCATATTCGCCCGCCTGCCCCAGACGCGGCGGAAAGGGGATGTTGGCGGTGATCGTGGCCAGCACGTCAGGCGGCAGGCCATCGGTCATCGCGGTTTCAAACATGCCGGGCGCGATGGTGGCCACGCGGATGCCGAAACGCGCCAGTTCGCGCGCGGCGGGCAGCGTCATCGACACGACGCCCCCCTTCGATGCCGCATAGGCCGCCTGACCGATCTGGCCATCCTGCCAGGCGACCGAGGCGGTGTTGACGATCACCCCCCGCGCGCCATCGGGGCCAAGCGGGGCCAGCCCCTCCATCGCGCGGGCGGCGTGGGACATCACGGTATAGGTGCCCAGCAGGTTCACCTGCAACGTGCGGGCAAAGGCCGCGACCGACAGCTTGCCCTCACGCCCCAGAATGCGGGCAGCCGTGCCGATCCCGGCGCAGTTCACCACGAAACGCGGGGCACCAAAGGCCGCTGCCACCTGCGCAAAGGCTGCGGCGACCGCCGGTTCATCGGCCACATCTGCCTGCACCGCCAGGCCGCCGATCTCTTGCGCGACGTGACTGGCGCGGGGCAGGTCGAAATCCAGCACCGCCACCCGCGCACCCAACCCGGACAGATGCCGCGCGGTCGCCGCGCCCAGACCGCTGCCTGCACCTGTCACCAAAGCCACTGATCCGGCAATTTCCACGGCAAACCCCCAACCTTTCCTGAATAACTATTATGATGAATAACAATTGTCAACCGCTGCCCGGCGGCCCGTGCAAAGCCCGCATGAAGGATTGCATACACATCCTGCCGCCAGCCCTGTAAGCTGCGCCCGTTCGCATGCAAGGAAAGCCCATGAAAGCCATCACCGCCCCCCGCCCGCTGCCTGCCACCGACCCCGCCTGCCTGAACGACACCACGCTGCCCGACCCGGTGCCCGGCGCGCAGGATCTGCTGGTGGCGGTCAAGGCGGTTTCGGTGAACCCGGTGGATACCAAGGTGCGGATGCGCGCCAGCACCGGGCCGGTGGTTCTGGGCTATGACGCCATGGGCATCGTGCAGGCCGTGGGCAGCGGCGTGACCCTGTTCGCGCCCGGCGATGCGGTGTTCTATGCCGGTGCGCTGAACCGCCCCGGCACCAACAGCGCGCTGCATCTGGTGGATGAACGCATCACCGGCCCTGCCCCCAAGACCCTGACGCCGGGCGAGGCTGCGGCCCTGCCGCTGACCGCCATCACCGCCTGGGAAATGCTGTTTGACCGGCTGGGTGTGGCAGAGGGTGAGGCGGGGGTGTTGCTGGTCATCGGCGGCGCGGGTGGCGTGGGGTCGATGCTGATCCAGATCGCGCGGGCGCTGACCGGGCTGACCGTGGTGGCCACAGCGTCGCGCCCCGCCAGCCGCGACTGGTGTCTGGCCATGGGCGCGCATCACGTCATCGACCACAGCGGCGACATGGCCGCCCAGTTGGCGGAGCTTGGCCTCACACCGCGCCATATCGCCAGCACCACCCAGACCGACCGGCACTTTGCCACTTTGGCCAATGTCGTCGCCCCGCAGGGCCGCATCGCGCTGATCGACGACCCCGACATGACCCGGATCGACATCGGCCTGCTGAAACGCAAAAGCGTGTCGCTGCATTGGGAATTCATGTTCACGCGGTCGATGTTCGCCACACCCGACATGATCGAACAGCACCGGCTGCTGGCCCGCATCGCGGCGCTGGTGGATGAGGGCCGCATCCGCAGCACGATGACGCTGGACATGGGGCCGATCACCGCCGAAAACCTGCGCCGCGCCCATCTGCATCAGGAAAGCGGCACCGCCATCGGCAAGACCGTGCTGACCGGGTTCTGACGGCGGCGGTTCAGCGCAGTTCCGCCACCACGCGGGCGATCACCGCCACATCATCGGCGGTGCAATCGAACTGGCCCACCTGCACGCGGATCACATAGCGGCCTTGGTGGCGCGTCTGCGTCAGGTAGATGCGCCCGTCATCGTTGATGCGCGCCAGCAACCCTTCCGTGGCCGCGTCATCGGCCAGCGCAAAGGTGAACAGCGAGAGGGCGGGCGGCGTGGTGATGGTGACGCCGGGCAGGGCGGCCAGCGCCGCCGCCGCATCCCCGGCCCATGCCACATGGTTGCGGATGCGGGCGCGCAGCCCCTCCAGCCCGTAAGCCCGCATCAGGAACCACAGCTTCAGCGCGCGGAAACGGCGGCCCAGCGGCACCGTCCATTCGTTGAAATTGGTGATCTCCTCCGCCCCAGCGGTTTCCAGATAGGTCGGGCGCAGCCCCAGCGTGCGGATCTGCGGGCCGGGGTCGGCCAGAAACTGCACCGCGCAATCAAACTGCGCGCCCAGCCATTTGTGCGGGTTGAACACTACGCTGTCGGCCCCGTCTATCCCTTCCCACAGATGCCGGAACTCGGGGCAGATCATCGCCGATCCGGCCCATGCCGCATCGACATGCACCGGCAGGCCATGCGCCTTGGCGACCGCGATACTGTCGCCGATCCGGTCAAACGCGCCGATCGACGTGCCCCCGGCGCACAGCACTACCCCTGCGGGCCGGAACCCTGTCGCCAGATCGGCCCGTATCGCGGCATCCAGCGCCGCAGGGTCCAGCGCATGCGCGGCATCGGTGGCGATCTTCACCAGATTGGCCTGCCCGATGCCCGCCACCCGCGCCGCCTTGTCGACCGAGGAATGCGTCTCGGCACTGGCATAAAGCCGCAGGCGCGGCTGGCCTGACAGCCCATCGGCCAGCCCCTGCCACCCCAGCGCCCTTTCCCGCATGGTCAGCACAGCTGAAAGCGTGGCGGTGGTGGCGCTGTCGTGGATCGTGCCGGTGAAATGCCCCGCCAGCCCCAGCGCATCGCGCAGCCAGCGCATCATCACCTGTTCGATTTCCGTGGCGGCGGGCGAGGTCTGCCACAACATGCCCTGCGCCGCGATGGCATTGGCCAGTTGTTCGGCCAGCATCGAGGCGGGGGCGGCATTGGCCGGGAAATACGCAAAGAACCGCGGATGCTGCCAATGGGTCATGCCGGGTGGCACGATGCGGGCGAAATCGTCGAATATCGCCTGCATCGGTTCGGCGGCCTCGGGGGCGGCGGGGGGCAGCTGCGCCGCAATCGCCCCCGGCACCAAAGGCGCGCGCACCGGGCGGTCGCGCAGCCCGGCGTGATAATCATGCGCCCAGTCGGCGGCCACCTTTGACCAATGGCGCAGATCGTCGTGGTTCATGGCAGGCCCCCCGTGTTCACGGGTGTTCTACCACAATTGATGCACATGTGACGCAATCCGCGCCTCATACAGCGCCTTCAGCGCCGCCATCGTGGCCGGGGGCAGGGCGGCCAGCGCGTCGGCGGCGGCATTGGCACTGGCCTGCGCCGGATTGCGCGCACCGGGGATCACCACCGAAACGGCGGGCTGCATCAGAATCCAGCGCAGGGCAAACTGGGCCAGCGTCGCGCCCTCGGGCACCAGCGCGCGCAATTCATCCACCGCCGCCAGCGCCACGTCGTAGGGCACGCCCGAGAATGTCTCGCCCTTGTCGAACGCCTCGCCATGCCGGTTGAAGGCGCGGTGGTCGTCGGCGGCAAAGGCGGTGCTGGCACTCATCTTGCCGGTCAGCATGCCGGATGCCAGCGGCACCCGCACGATCACCGCCACATTGCGCCGCGCCGCCTCGGCAAAGAACAGATCCTCGGGCCGCTGGCGGAAGATGTTGTAGATGATCTGCACCGACTGCACATTGGCAAAGGCCATCGCCTTCAGCCCTTCCTCGACCTTTTCAACCGACACGCCGTAGGCGGCCAGTTTGCCCTGGGCCACCAGATCATCCAGCGCGCCAAAGACTTCGGGGCGGTAATACACCTCGGTGGGCGGGCAGTGCAGCTGCACCAGATCAAGGCAATCGACGCCCAGGTTTTTCAGGCTGCGGTCGATGAAGCCTTCCAGATTGGCCGCCGTATAGCCATCGGCATTGTGCGGCGACAGGCGGCGCCCGGCCTTGGTGGCCACAAAGGGGCGCGGCCCGGGCCGTTCGGCCAGCACGGCGCGGATGATCTGCTCCGACCGCCCGTCACCGTAGACATCTGCCGTGTCGATGAAGGTCATCCCTGCATCAAGCGCCGCATGCAGCGTGGCCTTTGCGTCGGCCTCGGACACGTCGCCCCAGGAGCCGCCGATGGCCCAGGCCCCGAATCCGATGGAAGACGTGTCGCGGCCGGTGCGGCCAAAGGGGCGGGTGGTCAGGGGCATGGGGCATCCTCGGGGGTTGTTGCGCGGCGGATGCTAGCCGCATTGCGCAGGCAAGGCCAGCGCGGGGCCAACATGATGCCAACGGGGGAGTATCACACACAACAAGGGCCACCCCCGCAGGGGCGGCCCTTGCCATGGGCGGATCATCGCCAGTCCCGGCCCCGGTCCGGGGGCCGGCATCCTGCAATTCCGCTCAGAACACCAGTATTGTCAGCAAAATGTCGGCAATCACCTCGCCCACCACTTCGCCGGTGGTCACGGTTGCTGCCGTCTCGCCCACTGTGGCGGTGGCCGTTTCGCTTGCGGTAATGCCCAGGGCCGTATCGCCGACGCTGGCGGTTTCCGTTCCGACCGAGGCGGTCAGCCCGGTGCTTTCACCCTCCACTGAACTGCCGACAAGGGTTTCGGTGCCGGTGGCCGCTGTCGACCCGGATTCGGATCCAAGGCTCATGTCCGCCGTTTCAACCGACCCCTGCGACCCAAGCTCGCTTTCGCCGGGCTGGCTGGTGGTTTCGGGCAGAACGCGCGCGGTGCTGCTGTCCTCGCTGCCGGTCAGATCCACCTCGCTGCTGCTCAACGCGGGGTCTTCGCTGCCGTCCAGTTCCGGGGCGTCGTCGTCACTGTCGACACGGTGCGAGGCGTCTTCCTCGGTGCTGCTGTCATCGCCGCCATCATCGCCACCTTCCTCGTTCTGCTGACCGTCATTGACGTTCTGTTCGCCGTCGTTGTCCTGTGGCTGCTGGTCCTGATTGCCGTCGTTCTGGGGGTTCTGCGGCAGGTTCTGCGCGTTGTCATCGTTCAGACCGCCATTGTTGTTGTTGCCGCCATCATTGCCGTCATTGTTCGCATTTCCGCCGTTGCCGTCATCTGCATTGTTTCCGCCGGCATTGTTGTTGGCCGCTGCCCGCGCGCGGTAGTAGCTGACGCATTCCGCGATTCCCGCACCACCGGCGAACAGCGACGCCGCGATGGTGCCGCCGCCAACCCCGATCGACGACAGCAGGTTGTTCTGGTTCGCGCCATCGATGGTCTGCGCCACACCGGCACCGGTGCCGAACACACCGGCCCCGACACCCAGAATGCAACCCGGCAGGCCGTGGCCGCTGGGGTCATAACCCCAGGCCGGGTTGTTCAGCAGAAAGCTGTAGCGGTTCGGCGCGTCATGGCGGTAGACACTGGCCCCGTATTGCGTGTCGGGCGTGGTAAAGCGGCCAAGCCCGGGGTGGTAATACCGCTGATTGTAGTAGTAAAGCCCGGTATCGGCATCATATTCACGCCCCAGAAAGCCAAGCGTGGGGGCCGTGGCGGGCGGGTTCACCGGCTGGCCATAGGCGGAATAGAGCAGCCAGTCCTGCACCGAGCCATCGCTTGCCGTGGTGAAGGTCACGCTGCGCCGCGCATCGCCGTGCAGATAGGCTTGGGTGCCGCCGCTGCTCTGGAACACCGGGCCCAGAATGCCAGCCAGCGTCAGCTGCGGCGTGCCGCCGGTCTCGGCATAGGCACGTGACAGGGTGACATGGGTGTTGCCGTCAAGGTCGCTGCGCCACACGCGCACGCCCTGATGGTCATAGGCATAGCGCGCGGTGGCGCTGCTGCCGGGCCGCGTCAGCGTGGCCAGCCGGTTGGCCCCGTCATAGCTGGCGGCAAAGGCCAGCGCGGGGGCCGCTGCGCCCGTCAGATTGCCCATCGCATCATAGCTGGCGGCCAGATCGGCCCCGTCCACCGTGCTGCCCGCCCCGATGCGATAGCCGTCAGCCACCAGCGCCAGCCCCGCCCCGGTCAGCAGATTGCCCGCGTCGTCATAGGCAAAGCTGCCATCGGGCAAGCCAAGCCGGCTGTCGGACCAGTCGGCCAGCCGGGCCGAGGCATAATCCGCCGCCTTGCTGAAGCTGGACCAGGCCACCGCATTGCCCGTGCTGCCCAGCGGATAGCCGTAGGGATCCAGCGTCAGATCCTCGCCGTAAAGCGTGGTCTGGCCCAGTGTCCATGTCACGCTGCTGGTGTTGAAATCCGGCGCAAAGACCAGGGCCGCGCTGGCCCCGTTGCCAAGGGTCACGCTTTGCGGCAGCCCCAGCGCGGTGTAGGCGCCGTAGCTGACCACGGGCGCGCCGTTCACGCTCTGGCTGGCCAGATGCTCCAGTGCATAGGTTTGCGCCAGAACCGTGCCGTCGGGCAGGGTTTTCTGCGTGATGCGGCCGATCGGGTCAAAGGCCGTGGTCTGGGTCAGCGCAGTGCCGGTGCCCAGATCCAGCGCACTGGTGATTGCCTGACCGTAAGCGTCATAGGCATAGCTGCGCATGACCGGCACCGCCTGCCCTGTGACTGTGGCCGAGGCCATGCGGCCCAACCCGTTGGGCTGGTTGCCGTCATAGGCATAGGCCATGCTCAGCCCGCCCGGATAGGTCACAGACACCATGCGCCCCAGCGCGTCATAGCTGAAACCCACCGTGCCATTGCCCTGCGCCCGGCTGGCCAGACGCCCATCGGCGTCATAGCTGAACCGCAGCGCGCCCACCGAGGGCAGATCGCGCAGCACCACGCGGCCCACGGAATCATAGGCATAGCTGGCGGTGATATCAGCCGCCCCGCCGGGCGGCGTGACCGACAGCGTGCGCCCCAGCAGATCGCGGCCATAGGCGGTTGTCAGCGTGGGCTGGCCCGCGACCCGCCCATCGGTATAGCTGCTGGCGGTGATCTGGCGCTGGTTGGCAAAGTAATCGGCCACCACCACCTGCGTCGCACTGTAGGGCGTGCCCTGCGCCTGCACCTGTGTCACCGTCTCGCCGGTGGTCGTCACTTCATAGGCAGTGGCCTCGTTGGCCGTGGTCAGGGTTGCGCCATCTTGCCATGGCGTTGCCGTGGCGGTCAGCCGGTCGATGGCGTCATAGCTGCGGGTGATCGCGAGCGCGCTATCCACCCCCTCGACATAGGGCAGCACATCGCCCAGCGGCATGTTGCTGGCGTTGAAGCTTTTGTCCTCAAGCACCCGGTCCAGCGCGCCACCGGGGGTGGATTGCGCCAGCATGCGAAAGTGGCGGCCCATCCCGTCATACAGGTCGGCGGTGGTCAGGGTGACGGGTGCGCCACCATCGGGCCAGCCGCCAAGAACCGTCTGGCTGACGGCAGGCGCGCCATCAACCCAGCCATGGGCAAAACTGCGCAGCGTGGCCAGTTGGGCCGGGGCCACACCGGGCGGCAGCGTGATCTGCGGGCCAAGGCAGGCGGGCGTCAGCACTGCGGCTGGCGTGCCCGCCGGGGCCGGGCCCTGCTCGGCCAACCTGCGGCCAAGGCTGTCATAACAGGTGGTGAACTGGTTGCCGTTCGGGTCCAGCCGCAGCGTCTGCTGGCCAAAGCGCGCGTCATAGCCATAGCGCGTGACCAGTGGCACACCCGCCGCCCCGGCAGGGGTGGTGCGGCTGGCGATATAGGTGTTCAGCCCGGCGTCCATCTCATAGCTGGTGACGAACCCGCCGGGGTTCGTCACCGCCAGCCCGTTGCCGTAACCGTCATAGCTGTAGCCCTGGGTCAGATACTGGCTGTTCGCCTGATCCCAGTTGCCGATGGTGGCGATATTGCCCGCCGCGTCATAGCTCCATGCCCGCAGGTCGAAATCTGCGGCGGCATCGAACTGGTCCAGCCCGGTCAGCGCGGGGTTGGTGGTGCGCTTGCGCAGCAGCGTCTGGCCCAGCCGCCATGTGGCGGTGTCATTCTGGTAGGCCGCGTTGATGTAGACGTTGTCGGCAGGGTCCAGATCGTTGCCCGCCTGATCCACCAGGTTCAGCGAGGCGGTTTGCGTGCGATTGCCATAGGCGTCATAGAGAAAGGTCTTGCCGATGGAATGGCGGTAATCCGCGCCCTGATAGCGGTCTGACCGCATCGCGCCCAGTTGCACCATCTGCGCCGTCTGTCCCGTGGTGGCCGAGGTTTCGGTAGGCGCCGCCTGCCAGTCCATCGTATCGGCATGGAACACGTCACCCGCAGCACAGGCCCCGGCGACGTTGCCCGCACAGCTTACCGTCCGCGTGGCAATGCGCCCGATGAAGGGGAAATCCTGCCGGAAGCCCAATGTGGTTTGCCGCCCCATCGCCAGATTGGTATGCGTTGTGCTGGCAAAGCCCAGCCAGCCCCGCCCCAGGGTGGAGCTTTCGCCATCGCTGTAGAAATGCGCCATGCCATAGGCATAGGGATCATCGGTTATGGCCGGGTTGTTGGTTTCAACCGTGCCCGCCACCACATAGAAACGCCCCGTCAGCCGCGAGCGTGACCGGTAGACCGGCAGACCCGCGTTCTGCACCAGCGGGCGGTAGGCCTGAAAGGTGGCCAGCGCACCCTGCCCGGCGCTTTCCGCGTAAACCGTGGGGTCGGAAATCGGTTTGTAGGTGATCGCCAGTTGCCCTTGTGACGCGCGGGTGACATTCACCATCTGGTCGGGGTAGGGGCCCGCCACCAGACCCACGCTGACCGCATTGGGGGTGATGGCCAGCATGTCCATCATGCCATCGGCATTCACATCGACGATCTGGCGGCTGGTCTCATCAGCCGTGCCGCCCTGCGCCAGACCCAACCCGTTCAGCGAGGCCTGATCCCAGCCGCCGGGCACAAAACCCGCCCCGGTGGATTGTGCGATCTGCACGCCGCCGTCATTCACCCCCACCACATCGGCCAGCCCGTCACCGTTCACATCCATCATCATGCGCGGTGTGGTCTGATCCCAGTTCGGGCTGCCGAAATCGGTGGACCAAGTGGCGGGCGGGGCAAAGCCTGTGCCGGTGGACAGGCCCACCTGAACCTCGTCGGCAAAGCCCACCAGATCATCCAGCCCGTCGCCGTTCACATCCGCCAGCATGCGCGGCGTGTCGGGGCCCCATTGGCTTGTCGCGGCGAAATTGGCATAGTTCTGGTCCCAACCCGTGCCGTCAAAGGCCGTGCCGGTGGACAGCGCCACATTCACACTTTGCGTCTGCTGGTTCATGGCCACAACATCGCTTTTGCCATCGCCGTTCACATCGGCCAGCAGCAGGTTTTCCGCCAGCCAGCCCTGTTGCAGCCCGAAGTCGGCCGACCAGCTGACCGGGTCGTCAAAGCTGCCTGCGTCAGTGGCCAGCGCCACTTCCACGCCGTTGCTGAAACCCACGATGTCGGTCATCTGGTCGCCGTTCACATCGGCCAGATAGCGCGGCGCCCCGGCGGCCCAGCCCGCATTGGGGGCAAAGAAGGGGAACACATCAGGGTTTTCCACGAATTGCGCATTGGCCGCGTCGGCCAGCGCAAACACCACCCCGTTGTCGGAAAAGCCCACGATATCGGCCAGCCCGTCGCCGTTGATGTCGGCCAGATAGCGCGGCTCGTCGGCCGTCCAGTTGAACTCGGGCGAGAAATCCTGGATCCAGGTGGTCGGGGCCTGATAGCCGCCGCTTTCGCCCAGCGACACCTGCACGCCGTTCTTGAACCCCACGATATCCATCAGCCCGTCGCCGTTCACATCGGCCAGCGTCACCGGGTTGTCGGTGGCATCCCAGCCGTTCGCGGCGGTGAAATCGCCTTGCAGCCAGTCAGCGCTGGCGCCAAAGGCATTGGCCCCGTCTGACCAGGCGAATGTGGTGGGCGACAGCCCGGTTGCCGCCGCATCCGCCCCGTCAAACCGCTGGAAACTGACCAGCCGCGACCGGCCCGTTGCGCCCGACTGTTCATACCCCAGCCGGTAATGTGCCACCATATCATCGCCCAGCCAGGTGCTGACCGCCGACAGACGCAGCGCGGTGGTGACTTCGGCCCCCGCCACATAATGCGTCATCGGGTCGGGCCGCGTCTCGTATTCAAAGCGCACGAAACGGTTGGCCACCCCGCCCGGATTGGCCGCCGGGTTGGTGCCATAGGCAATTTCCACCGGATAGGCCTGCGAACTGGCGCTGCCGGTGTTCAGCGGATCGGTGCTGTAGCTGTAGCTTATCGTGTTGCCGTTCAGATCCACCTCCGACGACAGCAACCATTCGCGCACCGTCTGCGAGCCGGTCACAAGCACCTGTGCATCCGCCGTGCCGCCAAAGGTCATCACCCCGCCACCCGGGCTTTGCACGGTGAATGCGGCGGGGCCGGTGCCCGCGCTGCCCGTGGCGGTGACATTCTGGAAACTGTCGATCTCGGCGCGGTAGGTGCTGCCATCCGTGCCAATCGCCCCGGTCATCACCAGCAGGCGCTGGCCTTCCAGTGCGAACTGGTCGGTGTCGGTGAAATTCACCGCGCCGTCGATGCCATCAACGGCGATGGTCTGCGCCACCCGCCCCACCTTGGAAAACCCGGTAAGGGCAAAGCCGACGCCCAGCAAGCCGTTCCCGGCGGTGCTGGAGTATTTCACACTCAGGTCAGGCTCATGGCCACGGATGCCGGGCGGCACCTGCACCGGCAGGGTCAATACCGCATTGCCCGAGCCGGAGATGACGAAGGATTCCTTGTTGGTGCCCGAGGCGGCAGGCCCGGGATCAAGGCTTTGTGCGGTCAGTGCGCCGGGGGCAAGCAACAGGCCAAGGCTCAGCGCGGGGCCGATCATGCGGGGATTCATGGCAGGGCATCCTGTGATGAAAGGGGATGAAGGGTTGCAACCGGCGCGGCGGCGTCGGTGCCATTGATGAAAACCGGGGCAGGGGGGCGGCCACGGCCAGCCAATCCATCGGGGCCGGGGGGTGCGCCAGGGCCACCCGCGCCGCCGCGTCCTCCGGGGCTGGGCAGGGCCGATGTGGTCAGCAGATGGCTCTGCGCGGCTGGCAGCGAGACAAACACCGGCGATCCGATGCCGCCGCGCCCGCCGTTGCCGCCTGCGCCACCGCGCCCCGGCCTGCCGGGCTGGCCATCCTGTCCGCCGGATTCGGGTGGTGTCAGGCCGGGGGCACCGCGCCCGCCCACACCTGCCACACCGCCGGGGCCACCGGCACCGCCCGCACCGCCATCGCCACCGCGTCCGGCGCTGACGCAGACATGCAGCGGGCCGCTGCCGGGCAGGAACCGCCCGATGGTGATCTCGGTTGTCTTGCTTGCGCCGCCGGTGCGGCCGCGGCGGCCAGCGCCGCCATCGCCGCCCGGACCGCCATCGCCGCCGTCACGCAGGGCCAGGGGCGGCAGGTCCAGCGCCTGCGGCCCGAACAGGCCCGGACGCACCCGGCAGTCCTGCCCCTGCCGGCCTGCGCTGCCCTGCCAGCCAGCGGCTCCGGCAGGCCCGTCAAGCGCGCCCTGAATGCCGGTATCCACCGGATGCGGCGTGGGCAACACGGCGATATGCGCAGCCCCTGTCCCGGTCACGCACAGATCGCCAATCAGCAGCGAGGCCACATTGCCCGCCAGCGCGATGCGCGCACCGGGCGCCAGTTCGGCCCGCAGGATGTTGACCACCAGATAAAGCTCTTCCCGCTCGCCCGTATCCCAGTCATCGGCGCGGGTGGCGGGGGCGAACACCTCACCCGCCGCCAGTTGCAGCAGGGGGATGGACACAGACTTCACATAGGCCGGAAAATGCGGGGCCATTGCCCGCCGGTCTTCGGGCCGCAGCGGCGCATCGGCAAAGATCGCCGCCTCGCCCCGGTCATGCACACCTTGCCACAACCGCCGGCGCGCCTGCAAACCGGCAAAGGCGGCACGGCGGGCGGGGCGGTCGGCTGGGTCTGCGCGCACCAGCAGGACCTTCAGCGTGTCGAAATCCGGCACCCGCAGCAATGCTGACCGGGCTTCACCGCGGTCCAGACTGTGCAGGTCATGGCCGCTGGCCAGAGCCAGTGCGCGGAAACGTTCCCGCGCACTGGTATCAGCCAAAGGCATGACCGCCGTGAAAGGGCGGTCCACCGCCGTCAGCCCGCTGAAACGGTGACAGTGCCCGGATTGCCGGAAAAGCTGCCCTGCGCCCCGGCGGTGCCGGGTGTGCCGGGCGTGCCGGGCGTGCCCGCATTGCCAGCCGAGCGGTGCTTGCCGCTGCCCGACCCGCCGCTGCCACCCGCGCCGCCCGCCCCCGCATTGCCGCCTGCCCCGCCATTGCCGGGCGGGGCCACCAGCCCGACACTGCCGAACATCGCCGTGCTGACCCCGCTGGCCAGCACCACGTGGATCGGGTTGCCGTTCACGCCGCTGCCACCCGGGCCGCCCGGGCCGCCGCTGCCACCCGTGCCGCCATTGCCGCCATCCGCGCTTTGGGTGCCCTCGCAGCCCGACTGGCAACCGTCGCCGCCGGTGCCGCCATTGCCGCCCGCGCCACCATTGCCGCCTGCGCCCCCAGCGCCGCCTGCGCCCGACTGGGTTTGCAGCAACAACGGCGTTCCGCTGATCGCGTTGAAGGTAAAGCTGGCCGTCTGGTTCGGCGTGCCGTTGGCACCCGGCTGGCCCTGACCGCCCTGCGTTCCGGGGCTGCCCACCTGGCCTGCGGTGGGTGTGCGCGCGCCGGTGCAGATGCCCGGGCTTGGCGTGCCCGCATCGCTGCCATTGCCCCCGTTTGCCGCCGCACCGGGGCTGGTGCCGGGCGTGCCCGTCGCACCCGGATTGCCAAAGATCCCGATGGTGAAATTCGCGCCGCTGCCGCCGCTGGAATTGTTCACAACCGCCTGCGCCACAAAGGTCACGGCCGTTGCCGTGGCGGTGATGTAGCCGCCCTGGTTGATCGTCAGCGTGCCGATGTTGACCGACACCGGCGAGGCCTCGTTCCCCAGATTCCATTCCGAATCAATGGTCTGATCAGCGGCCGAGACCAGCGTGACATTCACCGGAAAGGTGGGTGCGATCATCTGCGCATCATCGGCGCACAGTGGGCGGTCGCCGTGAAGATAGGCTGCGGCACGCAGGTGAACCGCGTTGATGTCGGCATTCGCCTCGTCCATCATTTCGGGGTGGTCGGCGGTGTAATGCGCGACCCGCCCGGCGCGCACATCATCGGGGGCGCCGTCATGCATCAGGCTGCGCAATTCCTCCAGTGAGTTCACCTTGCGCGTGGTTGTGATCGTGTCGCCCTTCTGCAACGCCTCAAGATTGTGGCCGAACAGGGCGGCGCGTGTTTCGAACTGTCCCATGAATCCTCCGCGAGATTGAAACCGGGGTGATCGGCGCTGCGGAAGCGCAGGCCCTATCAACCTTAGGTTGTATAGCACGATTCGGGTTGCCCCTACGTCAGTCTGGCGACAACCCAAGCGCGATTTTCCCACTCAACCTTCGCGCGATGTCGCGCAGCTTCCGTTTGGTCATGCGCCATGGCGCGCCCAAAGGGCTTGATACTTGCCGCCTGACGATCAAATATCATCCACATGGATGGTATGAGGATGATCATGGCCCAGCCTGCCGCCGCAAGACCTACGAAAGCCGCAACCACACCGGAAACCGAAAAGATCACGATCAACCTGGGATTCGTGGATCTGGGCCATATCGAACTGCTGGTGCAGGAAGGATTCTATTCCAACCGCAGCGACTTCATCCGCACTGCGATACGCAACCAGATCGACCGGCATGCCGATGTGGTGCGCCAGGCGGTCAGCCGCAAAAGCGTGGCGCTTGGCCTGAGGCTGTTCAGCCGCGCGGATCTGGAGACGGCGCGCGATGCGGGCCAGATGCTGGACATACGCGTGCTGGGCCTTGCGATCATCGCCGCAGATGTGACGCCCGAACTTGCACTGACCAGCATCGGGAACATCAGCATCCTCGGCGGGTTACAAGCCAGCGATGCCGTCAAGACCGCCCTCGCCGACCGGATCACCTGACCAGTCGGGCACCCCAGACCCTTTCAAGAAAGAAGAAAATGACACAGCGTTTGACGCCCGGAATGGCCGAAGCCACCCGTCTGACCCGCGCCGGAAAACTGGCCGAGGCGACGGCGCTGATCCAGCAACTGCTGCGCCCATCTGCCCCTGTCGTGGCGGATCACGTCGCGGCTGATCCCGCGAACGATGCGGCCATAGAGGGCGAATTCGTGCGCCTGGACGTAGCCACCCCACCGTCGCCCGAGGCCCAGCCAACGGCCCAGCCCCGCAGCCGCCTGCGCGAAACCATGCGGCGGATTGCGGCAGGCGGAATGCCGGCCGCGCGCAAGACCGCCGCACCTGCACCGGGTGTCCTGCCTCATGGCGCCGCGTTCCGGTCCGAGGTTCTGGCCGATGCCGGTGGGCCGCGCGACTACCGCATCTACATCCCCGCCAGTGCGAGGGGAAAGCGTGACCTGCCGCTTGTCGTGATGCTGCACGGCTGCACCCAGACCCCCGAGGATTTTGCCACCGGCACCGGCATGAATGCGCTGGCCGAGGAATTCGGCTGTCTGATCGCCTATCCGGCACAGCCCGGGGCCGCCAATGCCAACAAATGCTGGAACTGGTTCCGCCCCGAGGATCAGGGCCGCGACAAGGGCGAGCCTGCCAGTCTGGCGGCCGTCACCCGCCGCATCCTGCACGACCATCCGGTTGATCCGGGCCGGGTCTATGTGGCGGGTCTGTCGGCGGGCGGTGCAGCGGCGCTGATCATGGCCGATGCCTACCCCGAGATTTTTGCCGCCGTGGGTGTGCATTCCGGCCTGCCGCTGGGGGCCGCGCATGACATCCCTTCGGCCTTCATGGCGATGCGAAACGGTGCTGCGGGCGATCGTCTGGCACGGCCGAAACCCGTGATCTTGTTTCACGGCGATGCCGATGCCACCGTGCATCCGCGCAACGCCCGGTCGATTGTGGCGCGCAGCCTGGCGGCGCTGCCCGCTTTGCACGCCCAAACCGAACAGGGCCGCAGCCCCGGTGGGCGGGCCTATACCCGCCACCGCCATTGCACCGCAGATGGCGTATCGTATTGCGAATACTGGGATCTGGGTGGGGCGGGCCATGCCTGGGCCGGGGGTCATGCCGCAGGCAGCCATACCGACCCAAGCGGTCCTGCCGCATCCCGCGCGATGCTGGAGTTCTTTTTGCAACACCGGGCTGAATGAAGGCTTGCGGCAGCTGAAATTCTGTGAGGGATGCGGGGATGCAGTTCCATGCCCCGCGCGGCGACGCACAGAAACAGCAAAAGCTGCCGGCTTTCCGGGCATCCGGGCCAAGCCGGTTCCGACCGGCAGGCCCCTGCACAGCGGCGCGCACCATGCCTTGCCGTCTTGTGCCGATGTCGTTGCCAGTGGGCGCTGACCTTTCCTCTGGCCCTTGCAACCGGTGTAGCGATGCAATGCTGCGGTGCCCCGATCCGGGGGCTGCGCTGCGCGAACGTCGCGACATCGGCACCCGCGAGTCACCCGGCGCATGGCTGCCCGCGCCTGCCGCAAACCTCAGCCCAGCCAGACCTCGCCGTTCAGCGTGTTAGCCAGAAATGACAGGCCGGTGCGCAAGCCTTCGCGGCTGATCGACCCGCCAAGGCAGACGCGCACATGTTCATCCGGCGGGCCAAGCACGGTAAAGGCATCGGACGGCATGATGCCGATGCCGTGGCCGTTCATGCGGCCCATCAGCTCGGCCCGGCTGACGCCATCGGGCAGGCCCAGCCAGATGTTGAACGCATGGCTGTCGGCACCAAAGCCAAACCCGTGCAACACCTCGGCGGCAATGGCCTGCCGGGCCGCACTTTCAGCCCGGATGAAGCGGCAGATGCGGTCTGCCGTGCCATCCTCGATCCAGCGCGTCACCAGCGCCATCGACAGGGTCGGGGCCATGACATTCGTGACCCGCAGCATCTGTGCCAGCTGATAGGCGGCCCGGCTGTCGGGCGCGATGGTGAAGGCCAGCCGCAGCCCGGCCCCGATGCATTTGGCCAGACCGCCGATATGCCAGGTCAGTTCCGGCGCCAGCGTGGCAAAAGGGGCGGGGGCCCCGGGCTGGATGAAGCCATAAGCGTCATCCTCGACCAGCGGAAGGCCGTGGCGCAGCAGGATCTCGGCTATCTCCATCCGGCGCGGGGCGGGGATGGTCAGCGTAGTGGGGTTTTGCAGCGTGGGATTCAGATACAGCGCCTTGGGGCCATGGCTGCGTATCGCGGCTGACAGGGCGTCGGGCAGGATGCCATGGGCATCCATCGGAAGGCCGATCAGCGTCAGCCCCGCGCGCGCAGCGATGGACCGCAGGCCGGGATAAGTGATCCCTTCGCACAGAATGGCATCCCCCGGGCTGGCCAGAATGCCGAACACCGCCGTCATCGTGGCATGCGCGCCGGGCGTCACCGCGATCCGGTCAAGGTTGGGCACCATGCCACGCATCGACAGCCATGACAGCGCCGCCGAACGGTCCATGTCCGACCCGGTGGTGGATTGATAGCGCAAGAGCGGCACCAGATTGGCCGCCACCGTATCCAGCCCGGCCCGCATGGCCGCCAGCAGCGCCGGGTCATCCGGCTCGGGCGGCAGGTTCATCGACAGATCCTGTTCGCGCGCGCGGCGGGGGTCGGCGGTGGGGCCATCCTGCGCGGGACGGGCGCGCACGAATGTGCCACGGCCCACATGGCTTTCCACCAGCCCGCGCGACTGCGCCTCGGTATAGGCGCGGCTGATCGTAGTGAAATCCAGATCCAGCACCTCGGCCAGGCGACGCTGCGGAGGCAACCGGTCGCCCGGCGACAGGATGCCACTGTCGGCATCCCGCTCGATCGCATCGGCGATTTCCAGATAGCGCGGCTTGCCGCTTTTGCCGAAGATGGGCACCCAGGTTTTCATGTTTGGCTCCGGCATTCTGCGCATTGATGGTATTTGTATGCATCCGCGGCGGGAAGGCAAATGGCAAGCCGATTCTGGCCGTTCTTTCCGTGACAACTCGCGAACCGCCCGAAATCGTCCCGCAAAATCGGTTTTCTCGTATGAATTTGCGGCAGCATCTGCTCGGCCGAAGGTTTATTGTATGGATAATTGATTCAATAGTTGATTGCATCAATGCCGCGTCCAGTCTGGCCTGACAGCGACCGTCAACAGGAGAGACAGATGCCCGCAGTCACCAAGGAAGCCCACAAGCCCGGCGACTATTTTGTCGACTATGAAAGCAAGGTCTTTGAAGATGTAAAGGCCGACCCCGGCGACAAGGCGCTTGTCACCTTTCACACCATGGCGTTTGAAGGGTCTATCGGGCTGGTGAACATCCTGAACGCCATCCGCCTGAACAAGAAGGGCTTTGAAACCTCGATCCTGCTGTATGGGCCGGGCGTTCTGCTGGGCGTGCAGCGCGGCTTTCCCAGGATCGGCGACGAAGCCTTTCCCGGCCACCAGAATTTCAACAAGAACCTTGAACGCTTCATGGCCGAGGGTGGCAAGGTCTATGCCTGCCGCTTTGCCTTGCAGGCGCTTTATGGCTCGGGCGAGCCCGCGCTGATCCCGGGCATCACACCGATCATGCCGCAGGACGTGCTGGATTGCATCCTGCTGCACAAAAAGGCCAACGCCGTGATCATCGACACCTGGACGGTCTGACACCGGACGGCCCGCCACGAGCGGGCCATACCCGACCTCAGGATGCTGACCAAAGGACGCCCCATGCCGCCGAAACCCGTCATCCGCGCCGCCGCCGTGCAGATCGCGCCCGACCTGACCTCGCGCGCGGGCACCATGCAAAAGGTGCTGAACGCCATCGCCGATGCCGCCGGCAAGGGCGCGGATTTTATCGTGTTTCCCGAAACCTTTGTGCCTTACTACCCCTATTTCAGCTTTGTGCTGCCGCCCGTTCTGCAAGGCCCCGAGCATCTGCGGCTTTATGACGAGGCGGTGGTTGTGCCCTCGGATGAGACCCGCGCGGTGGCCGGGGCGGCGCGCAAGCATGGCATGGTGGTGGTGCTGGGCGTGAACGAGCGTGACCACGGCTCGCTTTACAACACGCAGCTGATATTTGATGCCGATGGCACGCTGGCGCTGAAACGGCGCAAGATCACGCCCACCTATCATGAGCGGATGATCTGGGGGCAGGGTGACGGCGCTGGCCTGAAGGTGGTCGATACCGCCGTGGGCCGCGTTGGTGCGCTGGCCTGCTGGGAACATTACAACCCGCTGGCCCGCTATTCCCTGATGGCGCAGCACGAGGAGATTCACGCGGCACATTTCCCTGGCTCCCTGGTGGGCCCGGTCTTTGGCGAACAGATCGAGGTGACGATGCGGCATCACGCGCTGGAGGCGGGCTGTTTCGTGGTCAATGCGACCGGCTGGCTGACCGAAGACCAGATCGCCAGCATCCACCCCGACCCCAAACTGCAAAAGGGCCTGCGCGACGGCTGCATGACCTGCATCATCACGCCCGAGGGCCGCCATGCCGTGCCGCCGCTGACCAATGGTGAAGGCATATTGATCGCCGATCTGGACATGAAGCTGATCACCAAACGCAAGCGGATGATGGACAGCGTTGGCCATTATGCCCGACCCGAACTGCTGCGCCTGCTGCACGATGCCCGCCCCGCCAGCCCGCGCGACGAACTGGCTGCCGCAACCCCCGCCTTCGAGGAGCCTTCCGATGCTTGAAGCCGATCTGATCAACGAATTGCAGACCAAGGGCGCGCGCCTGATGGACCCGGGCGCAGGTGTTGAAAGCCGCCGGGGCGGGGCAGGCCCTTCGGATCACAAGGCGATGACGCTGGGCAGCCAGACGGTGATGGTGCCGGTGCATACCGCGCCCGCCTTTCAAAGCCCCTATGTGATCGACGCGACCAAGGGCGAGGCGCGGGTGCTGCGCGAGGGCACCGAGGTGGGCCGCATCAGCTTTCCGCCACGGCCACGGTTCTATGACCTGACCACCGCCGATGGCATTCCCTATTCCAAGATCGCCGTGCTGCATGCCCGCGACGTGCTGGCGACCACGGTGCTGCAAACCTGCATCCGCTATGAATCGCGCAAGAAAACCTGCCAGTTCTGCGCCATCGGCCAAAGCCTTGCCGCAGGCCGCACCATCGCCCACAAGACGCCCGCGCAACTGGCCGAAGTGGCCAAGGCCGCGGTCGAGTTGGACGGGGTAAAGCATATGGTGCTGACCACCGGCACCCCGCGCGGCGCCGACCGGGGCGCGCAGGTGCTGGCGGATTCGGCCCGCGGCATCAAGGCGGCGGTCGATCTGCCGATCCAGGCGCAGTGCGAACCGCCCGAGGATGACATCTGGTATCAGCGCATGGCCGAGGCCGGGGTGGATGCGCTGGGAATGCATCTGGAGGCGGTGACGCCCGAGGTGCGGGCCCGCATCATGCCCGGCAAAGCCTCGGTGCCGATCAGCAAATATTTCAGCGGGTTCGAGGCGGCAGTGCGGGTTTTCGGGCGGGGGCAGGTGTCAACCTACATCCTTGCGGGGCTGGGCGACACGGCCGAGTCGATCCTGTCGATGTCGGAAAAGCTGGTGGCGATGGGGGTTTACCCCTTTGTCGTGCCCTTTGTGCCGATCTCGGGCACGCCACTGGAAAGCCACCCCGCGCCCACGTCTGATTTCATGGCCTCGATCCTGTCACCGCTGTCGCGGATGGTGCTTGAGGGGGGCATGAAGGCGGCAGACATCAAGGCGGGCTGCGGCAAGTGCGGGGCCTGTTCGGCCCTGTCCACCTATGAAAAGCTGAGGCTGGCATGACAGAGCATCCGGGCAGGGCCGGCTTTCTGCAAAGCTATCATATCTGCGCCGCGGTGGAGCCGTGGCAGGCCGCAGGGGCCGCCGCGCTGCGCAACCGGGTGTTCGTGCAGGAACAGGGGCTGTTCACCACCCATGACCGCGATGCGATTGACGATGTGGCGATGCCGCTGGTTGCTGTGGCCGAAGGTGCGGCGGGCGAGCCGGTGGTGGCGGGAACCGTTCGCATCCATCAGGCCGCACCGGGCATCTGGTGGGGCTCGCGTCTGGCGGTGGCACCCGAATGGCGGCGGGTGGGCAAGCTGGGCTCGGAACTGATACGGCTGGCGGTGGGCATCGCCCATGCGCGGGGCGCGGTGGAGTTTCACGCCCATGTGCAGCGGCAGAACGTGGTGCTGTTTCGCCGCCTGCACTGGTCGGTGACAGCCGAGGTCGATCTGCATGGCCGGCCCCATGCACATATGCTGGCCGATCTTGCGCATTATCCGGCGGTTGACGACCCGGCGCGCGGCTGGCGTATCACCGCCCCCGGGGCCGCGTGATGCGCGTTGCCGAGATTGCAGCGGAACTGACGGCCCACCCGTCGATTCTGGGCAAGCTGGATATTGCCAAGGCCACCCGTGCGCTTGGCCTGACCAGCGGCAGCACGGGCCAGCCGGGCGATGACGCCGCAGCCCTGCCCCGCCCCGAAGGCGGGTGGGATCTGTTTGCCGCCGAGGCGTTCATCCCTGCCTTTGTGGCCGATGACCCGTGGTTTGCGGGCTGGTGCGGGGTGATGGTGAACCTGTCGGATATTGCCGCGATGGGCGGCACCGCCACCGCCATCACCGACATGATCTGGGCCCCGGATGCCGCCAGCGCCCTGCCGGTGCTGCAAGGCTTGCAGGCGGCATCGGCGGCTTACGGCGTGCCGATTGTGGGCGGGCACACCAACCTGCATGCGCCTGCGCTGAACCTGTCCGTGGCGGTCATGGGCCGGGCGCGGGCGCTGATTTCCAGCTTTGCCGCTGCACCGGGCGATCTGCTGATTGCGGCGGTTGACCTGCGTGGCGACTGGCGGCCCCGGTTTGACAACTGGTTTGCCGGGGCAGGCACGCCCGAAGGCCGGTTGCGCGGCGACCTTGCCCTGCTGGCCGAACTGGCCGAGGCCGGTCTGGTGCGCGCGGGCAAAGACATCAGCCAGGGCGGCATCGCGGGCACCAGCCTGATGCTGGCCGAATGTTCCGGCTGCGGGTTCGAGATTGATCTTGGCCGCCTGCCGATGCCGCCCGGCACCGATCCCGCACGCTGGCTGCGCGCCTTTCCCAGCTACGGCTTTCTGCTGTCGGTGCAGATGCCGCATGCCAAAGAGGTCTGCGCGCGCTTTGCCGACCGGGGCATTGCCGCCGCCGCCATTGGCCGGGCCACAGCAGGCGCGGCCATCGAACTGGTGCAGGGGCCAGACCGCGCGACATTCTGGAACTGGCAGCAGCGCCCCTATCTGGCGCTTGGCCCCGGCACGGCAGAGGCCCGCAATGCCTGAGGTGATCTTTCACATCCGCTGGCCAGATGGTCACGAGGAACGCTGCTACTCGCCGTCCACCGTCATCCATCAGCATCTGGTGGCGGGCCACAGCTATCCGCTGGCCGAATTTGTGGCCCGCGCCCGTGCGGGCCTGAACGCCGCGTCTGACCGGGTGGCCGCGACCCATGGCCATCCCTGTTCGCGCGCGATGGGCCAGCTTGCCCGGATCGAGGCGATAGCGGCCCGCATGACCACGCAGGATGCCACCGTCTTCTGTCTGTCCCTGACATGAAAGCCACAGCCATGACACAGCCCGTTCCGCATATTCCTGTCGTGATCATCGGTGGCGGGCAGGCGGGCCTGTCCGTCAGCTGGTATCTGACCCGCGACAGCATCGACCATGTGGTGTTTGAACGCCATCGCCGGTTTCATTCGTGGCGGGTGAACCGGTGGGACAGTTTCTGCCTTGTCACCCCCAACTGGCAATGCCGCCTGCCGGGCTGGCCTTACGCGGGCGGCGACCCCAATGGGTTCATGCTGCGCGACGAGATTGTCGATTATCTTGACGGCTTCAGCAGCAGCTTCGATCCCCCGCTGCGCGAAGGCGTGGCGGTGACGGGCGTGGCACCGCTGCCGGGTGGCGGCTACCGCGTGGAAACATCGGCGGGCATCTGGACCACGGGGCAGGTGGTGGTGGCCACCGGCGGATATGACCAGCCCATCGTGCCGCCCTATGCGGCCGCCATCGACCCCGCGATCACGCAGATCCATTCCGCCCATTACCGCCGCCCCGCGCAATTGCCAGCAGGCGGCGCGCTGATCGTGGGCACCGGGCAATCGGGTGTGCAGATCATGGAGGATCTGCACCGCGACGGGCGTGATGTGCATCTGGCCGTGGGCCCCGCGCCGCGCAGCCCGCGCAAATACCGGGGCCGCGATGCGACCGACTGGCTGCATGACATGGGCCATTACGCCATCACGATAGACCGTCACCCCGACCCGGTAAAGGCCGTGACCCAGACCAACCACTACATGTCAGGCCGTGATGGCGGCAAAGAGATCGACCTGCGCCGGTTCGCGCGTGACGGCGTGCATCTTTACGGGTCAATGGCAGGGGCAGACGGCACGCAGATAGCCTTTCTGCCGGATCTGGAGAAAAACCTTGACGATGCCGACCGCAGCTATTGCGGCATCCGCGATCTGATCGATGGCTGGATCGCCGCGCAGGGCATTGATGCGCCGGTGGAGCCGCCGTTCCGCAAGGTCTGGCGCCCCGAGTCCGAGGTGACAGGCATCGACTGCGCGGCCCTTGGCATCACCGCGATCATCTGGGCCATCGGCTTTCGCCCCGATTACGGCTGGTTGCAGGCCGATTGCCTTGATGCGCAGGGCAGGCCGGTCTACCGCCGCGGCGTCACCGCTGCGCCGGGGGTGTATTTCATCGGGCTGGGCTGGCTGAACACCTGGGGCTCGGGGCGGTTTCTGGGGATCGACGACGATGCCCGCTATCTGGCCGAACGTATCGCCGAATACGCGGGTGTGCAGGCCAGACCGCAGGCCGCCGAATGAAACACGGCACCTTTGCGCCATTTGATGCGGTAGAGCAGCGCCGTCTTGGCATGGCGGAATGCGGCTGGCGCGGGCTGTCCGAAGGCTGGCTGCTGCGCCATCTGGGCGACGTGCACTGGCGGCTGATCGCCACTGCCATGGGCCAGCAAGAGGCGGTGTTTGCCGATGACACGGGTGCCCCGGTCTATGCCGCGTTCTGCGCGGTGTCGGAACGGGTGCATCAGCCTGCGCTGGCCCGGCCGGGTGCCGTGCTGACCATCGCGTCACGGCTGCGGCGACTGTCGGCCACCCGGCTGATCTCGTTTCATGCGCTGGAGGTGGGCGGCCTGCCGCTTGCCGATGTCACGCTGATCTCGGCCTTCGTGCGGCATGGCGAGAGCGGGGCCAACAGCCAGATCCGGCGCGCGCAACCGCGTGGCCATCTTGACCTGCCGCTGATGGAGGCTGGTGCCGACAACGGCTTTGTGAAACAGGCGGGCGCGCTTTATCACGAACCGACCGCCGGTCTTGGCAGCGGGGCGCAGGTGGATGTGACGCCATGCCCGACCACCGATTTCAACGCGGCGGGGTTGCTTTACTGCGCCAATTACCCCGCGCTTGTTGACCGTGCGGAATGGGCGCTGTGCCCGGCCATGGCGCAACAACCGCTGACCGCGCGGCAGATCGTCTTTCTGGGCAATGTCGATCCGGGTGATCTCGTTACCGCCATGCTGCGGCGCTGCCCGGATGCGGCCCTTGGGCACAGGGCAAGTCTGATGTCGCAAGGCCGGGTGATCGCCCGGGTGATCACGGGAAAGCTGGGGTGATTTGCCACATGTATGCTTATTGATTGCAATCAATATCTGTATATCTTGCAATCAATCATGGGGATTGATCATGCAAGCCACACAGCGCCTTAGAAAACCGGCCATTCGAAACGGCCTGCGCTGCCGATGCCCCGATTGCGGCACGGGAAGGCTGTTCAGCCACTATCTTAAGGTCGCGGCGGCCTGCGACACCTGTGGGCAAAGCTTTGCCGCGCAGAAGGCTGACGATGGCCCCGCCTATTTCACCATTCTGATCATGTGCCATGTATCGGGCTTCCTGCTGCACGCGCTGGCCGTTCACACCGATCTTGGCCCCGCGGAAACTGCGCTTCTGACCAGCGTTGTTGCGGTTTCGGGCAGCCTCTTGCTGCTGCCACGCATCAAGGGGGCGATGATCGGCTGGCAATGGGCCGAACGCCTGCACGGTTTCTGAAACCTAGCGCGGCAGATCGGCAGGGCTTTCCAGCCTGTCGCGGATCATGCTGACCAGCAGCAGCGCATTGGGCGCATGGCGCATCAGGCCGTGCAGGGGCAGGGGGGCGGGGGGCGTGGCAGGAATCGCCAGCGCCCCGGCCGGGGTGCCCTGCGCCCATGCGGCCAGTTCGCGGCCCATCGCGGTGGTCATGGCGATGCCCCGCCCGTTGCAGGCAAATCCTGCGATCAGCCCGGGCGCAGGTGTCAGCAGGCGCGGCAGAAAGCCGGGCATGACCGCAGCCATGCCAGACCAGCCATAGGCCAGTGGCGGCAGATCCACCCCCAGCATCCGCGCCATGCGGGCATGGATGACACGTGGCACCCGCGCGGCCGCCCCCGGGCCAAAGACATGCATGCCGCCAGTGATCAGCCGGTTTTCGGCATCAAAGCGGAAGGTGAACAGGTTGCGGCGGCTGTCCGACACGCATTGCCCCCCCGGCAACAAGCGTTGGCGCACCGCCAGCGGCAAAGGCCCGGTGGCAATCTGGAAAACCCGCAGCGGAAAGAAGCTGCGCGCAAGCCCCGGCACCAGACCCCCGGCATAGGCATTGGTCGCCAGCACCACCCGCGCCGCCCTGATCGTGGCATGGCGGCTGCGGGCCAGCCAATGCGCGCCCTTGGCGACCAGGCTGGTGATGGGGGTTCCGTCATGCAGCCGCGCGCCCGCCATTTCCGCCGCCTGTGCCAGACCCCTTGCATAAGCCACCGGGTTCAGCGTGCCGCCTGAACGGTCGATCCAGCCGCCGCGCCAGCCTGCCACGCCGGTCAGCGCCGCAACAGCGGCGGCATCCAGCAGTTCGGCGGGGCGGCCCAGCCCGGCCCATTGGCGCGCGCGCGACTGTGCCCGCGCCAGCGCCGTGTCGGAATGGGCCGGCTGTATCCACCCCGCCTGCACCGCATCGCAGGCGATGCCGTGGCGGCGGATCAGCCCGAACACCAGATCGGCGCTGCCGGCGGCCATGGCCACCAGCCGCCCGCCAGCATCAGGCCCCAGCCTTGCGATGACGGTCTCAGGATCAACCTTGGCGAAATTGGGCACCACGAAACCGGCATTGCGCCCGCTGGCCCCCCAGGCCACCGCCTCAGCCTCGCACAGCACCACGCGCAGCCCCGCTTCGGCGGCATGCAGGGCGGTGGACAGGCCTGCGAACCCTCCGCCCACGATCAGCAGATCGGCGTCAATCTCGCCCCGTGCCGCAGGGAACGGGGGCAGAGCGGGGGCTGTGGCATGCCACAGCGTTGCGGGCGCGGTCACATCCGCCCCCGGCGCGGGCCAAAGAACCCCTGCGGCCGCCAGAGCAGGATCAGGCACAGCATCACCCCGATGGCGACAATCTGCAACGCCGCCGCCCGCGCCTGCCAGTCGCCGGGCACCAGCGCCGCCGTGGCGGCACCTGACCCCACCCAGATCGCCCAGACCACAATGGACCCCAGCACCGCCCCCCGGTTAGACCCCGATCCGCCCACCATCAGCATCGCCCAGACCTGAAAGGTCAGCGTCGGCAGATAGTTGTCGGGCGCGATGAAGCCGATGAAATGCGCCTGCACGGCCCCCGCCAGCCCCATCACCGCACCCCCCGCCGCAAAGGCCTGCACGCGGTAGCTGCGGGCCGATTTGCCAAGGCTGATCGCCGCACGTTCATCCTCACGCAGCGCGCGCAACACCCGGCCCCAGGGGCTGCGCGACAGATGCTCCAGCGCCAGATAGATGGCCAGCGTCACACCAGCCACCACCATCAGGTTCAGCGCGTTGAACAGCACCGGCTGATCCTGCACCCCGGCAAAGGGGCGGGGGATGAACGCCACGCCGAACGGCCCGCCGGTCAGCGCTTCGGCGTTCAGCATCACCAGTTGCACCACCACCGCCACACCGAATGTGGTGATCGCCAGATAATCCGCCTTCAGCCGCAGCGTGGCAATGCCGGTGATCGCCGCCGCCAACCCGGCCAGCGCCATGGCCCCCAGCCAGCCCACGGCAATGGGCAGGCCAAATCCGCCGATCCGGTCAGCGACCTCGGGCGTCGTCAGGATCGCCGAGGCATAGGCACCGATGGCAAAAAACCCGGCGATACCCACGTTGAACAGCCCGGTCAGCCCCCATTGCAGGTTCAGGCCCAGCGTGATGATGCCGAAAATCAGCGCGGTTGACAGGAAAAACGCGCCATAGCTCAGAAGGTCGATCATCGCTCTGCCACCCCGAACAGGCCCATGGGGCGGATGAACAGCACCGCCATCAGGATCGCGAAGGCCACCGCCGCCCGCCATTCCGCCCCGATCAGCTGCACCGTCGCCGCCTCGGACAGCCCGATGATCAGCCCGGCCAGCACCGCCCCGGGGATAGAGCCTATGCCGCCCAGAATGGCCGCGGCGAACATCGGCAACAGCATGTCAAGACCCATCAGCGGCCTGATCTGCACCAGAATGCCCACCATGATGCCCGCCGCGCAGGCCAGCGCCGCGCCGATCAGCCATGTCGCCCGCACGATCCGCGCCACGTCGATGCCCACCACCCGGGCCAGCGCCGGGTTCTGGCTGTAGGCCCGCATTTCCCGCCCGGTCTGGCTGCGGGTCATGAACAGGTGCATCCCCAGCACCAGCGCCAGCGTCACAACCAGCAGCGCAATCTGGTCGGGCGTCACGCGGATGCCCAGACCCACCGGCATCGCCATCTGGATCGCACGGGAATAATAGACGGGGGATGAGGTGAACAGAAACTCCAGCAGGCTGCGCAGCGCCATCGACGCGCCGAAACTGGCCATCACGATGATGATCGCCTGCCCCCGGTCGCGCAGCCGGGCAAACAGCAGCCAATCCAGCGCCAGCGCCAGAAGCCCGGTCAGCGCCATGCCACCCAAGGCCGCCACGATCATCGGCCAGCCGAATGACAGCGCACCGATCGGCGCCGCCGCGCCCGCCAGCGCCGCGATGCCCGACACCAGCGCCAGCGTGGCATAGGCCCCCCAAGCCATCAGATCGCCATGGGCAAAGTTGGAAAACCGCAGGATCGCATAGGTCAGCGTCACGCCAATCGCGCCAAGGCCGATCATCGAGCCGTTGATCAGCCCGTCGAGGATGAATTGCAGGCTCATGATGCTTTCCTGTGCCCCAGATAGAGTTCGGCAATCACCGGGTCATTCCAGAGGGTTGCGGCAGGCCCTTCATGCGCCTCGCGCCCCTCGGCCAGAACATAGGCCCGGTCGCCGATGGCCAGCGCCGCACGCGCGTTCTGTTCGACCAGCACGATGGTTAGCCCCGCGCGGCGGATCTCCCCCAGTCGTGCGAACACCATTTCCACGAATTTGGGTGACAGGCCGGCGGAGGGTTCATCCAGCATCAGCACGCGCGGATGCACGATCAGCGCGCGGGCCACGGCCAGCATCTGCCGCTGCCCGCCCGACAGGCTGCCAGCCAACAGCCGCCGCTGCCGGGCCAGATCGGGGAACATGCCGAACATCTCGTCAATGCGCGCGGGCACCGTGGCGCGGGGCAGGATGCCGCCCGCCACCGCCAGATTTTCCTGCACCGTCAGCAGGGGAAAGATGTTTTCCGTCTGAGGCACAAAGGCCAGACCCCGGCGCACCATCAGATGCGCGGGCGTCGCGGTGATGGGCACACCGTCCAGCAGCACCTGCCCGCCCGTCACCGGCACCAGCCCGGCAATCGCCTTGATCAGGCTGGATTTTCCGGCACCGTTGGGGCCAAGGATCACGACAATTTCGCCTTCATCCGCATGTATCGAGGCACCCTTGACGATGGAAAGGCCAGGCTCATACCCCGCCACCAGCTCTTGCACGTCCAGAATGCGGGTCATGCGGCGGCACCCCCCAGATAAGCCTCGATCACACGGGGGTCGCGGGCCACCTCGGCCGCCGTGCCTTCGGCCAGCAGCGCGCCTGAGGCCATCACCAGCACCCGGTGGCAGAGGCGCTGCACCATGTCGATGTTGTGCTCGATCAGCAGAAAGGTCACGCCCTGCGCATTGATCGCGCGGATGCGGTCGATGATGGTTTCCAGCAGGGTCGCGTTCACCCCAGCGGCGGGTTCATCCAGCAGTATGACCTGCGGATCGGCCATCATCACCCGCGCCAGTTCCAGCAACTTGCGCTGCCCGCCCGACAGCACGCGCGCGGGTTCATTGGCAAGCCGCGCCAGCAACAGCAGTTCCAGCAGCGCGCGCGCCTTTTCCCGCGCAGCGCGTTCCTCTGCCGCAATCCGGCGGGGGGCGGTGAAATTGGCCCAGAAGCCTTCGCCCGTCTGGCCCTGCCGGGCAATCAGCATGTTGTCCAGAAGGCTGAGTTCGGGAAAGGGGCGGGGGATCTGAAAGGTGCGCCCCATGCCACGGTTCAGCCGTTTGTGCGCCGCCTCGCCCGCCACCTCTGCACCCATCAGGCGGATGGAGCCGGAGGTGGGCACCACAGACCCGGCCAGCAGATCAAACATCGTGGTCTTGCCAGCGCCGTTCGGCCCGATCAGGCCCAGAATCTCGCCCTGCGCTAAGGCCAGCGACATGCCGTCGACTGCGGTTACGCCGCCGAAACGGCGCGTCAGGTTGCGGGCTTCCAGCACGGGATCTGCCATGGCACCTCTGATGTTTGATCTGTGATCACACTTGATTTGATCACGGTAGGGGCGTCTAATTCACAGGGCAAGATGATTCGTCAGGTGGAAAAGGGATCGGGGTTGGACGCTGCAAATTCCATCGCTTTGGCCCCGGTGGGCCGCGAAACCGTGCAGGACCGGGTGTATTCGGAACTGCGCCGCGCGCTGATCGGCGGGCTGTTCGAACCCGGTCAGGTGCTGACCATCCGGCAACTGGCGGATGCGCTGATGACATCCACCATGCCAGTGCGCGATGCCATCGGGCGGCTGACCAGCGAACAGGCGCTGGAGGCGCTGCCCAACCGCACCATCCGCGTGCCCCCCATCACGCTGGATCGTATCGACGATCTGCTGGCAGCGCGCATTCTGATCGAGGGGCAGGCCATTGCGCTGGCCGCGCCGCGCATGACCGATGCGCAACTGACCCTGATCCGCGACCAGATGGCGGAATGGGAGGCGCTGCGCCTGGGTGGCGACCGCGCGGCGGTGGACCGTGAAGTGGCGCTGAACCAGGCGTTTCATTTCGAGATTTACCGCGCCTGCGGATCGGCGATCCTGATCCCGATGATCGAAAGCCTGTGGCTGCAATCCGGCCCCTGCACCCGCGCCGCGATCTTTGCCTTTTCCGATGCGGGCGAAAGCGATGCCGCGCGGTTTCATCATGCGATTGTCGATGCTTTGACCCGCCGCGATGCCGAAGCCGCTCGCGCCGCGCTGGTGGCCGACATCAGCCGTCCCTTCGCCTTTCTGCGCCAGAAACTGCAAGCGAAAGACACCGCATGACCCAGACGATCCTGATCACCGAAGGCCCGTCGGGCCTGTCTGTCACCGCCGACCTGTTGCCCGGCAAGGCACCGGCCAATGCGGCCTTTCTGTGGGATTATCTGGCAATGCCGCGGGTGGTGCCCGGCATCCATGCGATGTGGACCGGGCCGGAAATATCCTGCCCCATCCCGCCCGCGCATCTGGCTGGAGCCGATCATCCGGCGCTGCCGCCCGAAAATGCAACGCTGCACCCGCAGCCCGGCGATGTGGTGCTGGCCTATGTGCCCGCCCGAATGTGGGGCGGCAACCCTGACCCGATTTTCGACATCGGCCTGTTCTACGGCCCCGGCGCGCGGATGCTGTTTCCGATCGGCTGGCTGGCGGGGTCGGTGGTGGCGCAAGTGCGGCCCGATGACCGGGCGGCTCTGGCCAGCGCATGCGGGCGCATCCGCCAGACAGGTGCCTGCCAGATCACCTTTGCACGGGGCACCTGATGGACGACAGTTTCGAGCTTTACGACCTGCGGGTCGAGATCGTGGCCCCCGAGGGCGCCAAAATCTACTGCGGCAGGGCGGGCGACTGGTTTGAGCTGCGGGGCGAACAGTTGCACATGCCGCCGGGGCAGAGTTTCTCGATCTATTCGCTGTCGGCGATCCTGCCGCTGCTGCCCGCGAAACAGCGCGCCACACATCCGCATGACTGGATGACCTCGGATGCCGACGTGGCCTGCCCCGACCCGCATTGCCCATCACGCCTGCGCATCACCCGGCTGGGCAAGCGCCGCTTCAGCCATGCCGACACCACCGCCGTTCCCCTGCCGAAAGACCTGACATGACTGTGCCAATGATCGCCCTGCGCCCCGGCTACCAGATTTCCCGTGTGATCCGGGGGGGCTGGCAACTGGCGGGTGGCCATGGCCCGGTGGACCGTGCGCAGACCATCGACGACATGGTGGCCTTTGCCGATGCGGGCATCGTGACCTTTGACTGCGCCGACATCTACACCGGGGTGGAGGATCTGATCGGCGCATTCCGCAGCCATTACGGCAACCTGCGCGGGGCAGAAGCGCTGGCGCGGGTCAAGGTGCAGACCAAACTGGTGCCCGATCTGGAGGATCTGGCCACGCTGGACGCAGGCTATATCCGCCGCATCGTGGAAACATCGCTGAGGCGCCTGCGGATGGACCGGCTGGATCTGGTGCAGTTCCACTGGTGGGATTACGCCGTGCCACGCTATATCGAGGCGGTGGGCTGGTTGGATGACCTGCGCCGGGAAGGGCTGGTGAACAACATCGGCGGCACGAATTTCGACACGCCCCGCACGCTGGAGATCATCAGGGCGGGCGTGCCGCTGGTGTCGATGCAGGTGCAATATTCGCTGATCGACGCGCGGCCCGAACGCCTGCTGGTGCGGGCGGCGCAGGAACATGACATGCAGCTGTTCGCCTTCGGGTCGGTCGCGGGCGGGTTTCTGGGCGACCGCTGGCTGGGCCAGCCCGAACCCGCGCACCCGCTGGAGAACCGCTCACTCACCAAATACAAGCTGATCATCGACGATTTCGGCGGGTGGGATCTGTTCCAGACCCTGCTGCGCACCCTGCGCGGCATTGCCGACCGGCATGGCACCGACATTGCCACCGTCGCCAGCGCCGCCATCCTTGGCCGCCCCGCCGTCGCCGCCGTGATCGTGGGCGCGCGCAACCGCAGCCATCTGGCGCAGAACATCCGCGTCGCCACCCTGCACCTGACCGATCAGGACCGCGCCGAGATTGCCGCCGTGCAGGCGCAGGGCCGCATTCCCGAAGGTGACAGCTACACCCTGGAACGTGACCGGCAGGGGCGGCACGGCAGCATCATCAAATACAACCTGAACAAAGCCTCGTAAGGGTTTGAAAACCGTCGGAATGCCTGACCCGGCGGTATGAAAAGAAAAGGCCTTCCCAACAGATGAGGACATCATGAAACGCATTCTTCTGGCCACTGTCGCCGCGTTGGCCGTCACCCCCGTAATCGCGCAGGATTGCCAGATCACCATCGGCCTTGTGCTGGAACTGACCGGGCCTGCGGGCGAATACGGGCAGGCCGGGGCCAAATCGGTGGAAATGGCCTTCCGCGACCTGAACGATGCCGGTGGCGTGGCCGGTTGCACGTTGATCACCGACACCCGCGACAGCCAGACACAGGCCAATGTGGCGGTGGATGCCGCCACGCAACTGGTGCAGGTCGGCAAGGTGCCCGCCATCATCGGCGGTATCATCAGCCCGATGTCGATCCCGATCCTGACATCCGTGACCGGCCCGGCCAAGGTGTTGCAGGTGTCGCCCGCGTCATCCTCTCCCACGCTGACGGCGCTGGGGCGCGACGGCAAGACCAACGGCATCTTCTTTCGCACCATCACCTCGGACGCGCTGCAAGGTGTTGCGGCGGCGAAATACGCCATGGATCAGGGGATGAAACGCCTTGTCATCATCCACCAGAACAACGACTTCGGCGTGAATCTGGTCAAGGAATTCACTGCGCCCTATACCGCACTGGGGGGTGAGGTGATCTCGGTCACGCCCTACAATTCCAAACAATCCAGCTATGCCTCCGAAGTGACCGCCGCCAATGCGGGCGAGCCGGATGCGCTTTACCTGATTTCCGACCCGGTGGATGGCGCCACGATCGCCCGCACATGGGTGTCGCAGGGCGGCGTGCAGAAATTCCTGTTGAATGACGGGATGAACAGCGAAGATTTCATCGCCTCTGTCGGTGCGGAATATCTGGGGCAGGCTTACGGCACATCCTCGGGCACCAACCCCACCGCCTCGACCGAGTATTTCAACGCCAATTATCAGGCGTTTTCGGGCATCGACCCGGCGGCCCCGGCGGCGGACCGCAGCTATGATGCGGGTGCGCTGGTGGGTCTGGCCATCGCCATCGCGGGCGGGCCCGATGCGACGAAACTGCCCGACGCCCTGCGCGAAGCGGTGAACCCCGAAGGCGAGGTGATCCATGCGGGCAAGGACGAATTCACCAAGGCGCTGGCGCTGATCGCCGAGGGCAAGCCGATCCGCTATGAAGGCGTCATCGGGCCGGTGAATTTCGACGCCTATGGCGATATTTCCGGCCCGTTCCGGCTGTGGCAAATCGTTGATGGCGTGGTGACGACCACCGGCGAAATGACCAACGCTGATGTGGAAGCGGTGCAGGCACAGGTGAAATGATCGCAGCCGGGGGGCAGGGCGCGAACCCCGCCCCCCGGCCATTGCAGGCCTTTTGGCCCATGGCCTGCAATTTCTACCCCTGCAACCCTTCGAACAGCAGGGCCACCGCCTCGGCCCCCGGATCATTGTGGCCCGACAGGCTGGCCGCCGACAGATAGGCGGCGCGGCCAGCCTTGGCCTTGGTCATGCCCGCCGTGGCATCGGCCCCCGCGCGCGCCGCCGTGGCCGCTGCCGCCACGCCCTTCGGCAGTGCCGCCAAGGCAGGCTCCAGCGCGTCGATCATCGTGCGGTCGCCCGGCGATGCCCCGCCGACCTGCCGCACCCGCGCAAGACCTGCCGCCAGAGACCCCGCCAGATCATGCCCCGAGGCCGAGGCATCGCCCGCCGCGGTAAAGAAGATCGCCAGCAGCACACCCGACGATCCGCCCATGGTCTGCGAAAGCTCCACCCCGATGGCGCGGTAAAGCTGCGTGAGGTCGGCCAGAGGCATGCGGTGCAAGGCACCCTTCAGCGCCCGCGCCGCGCCCGCCAGCGTGCTGCCGGTATCACCATCGCCCGATTTGGCATCCAGCGCGTTCAAGGCATTTTCCGCCCCGATCAGCAGGTCGCAGCAGCGCGTCAACAGCGCCCGGTGGGCCGGATGGTCGGATGCCATGGGGTCCACCGGAGACAGCCCGTCGGGCAGCGGCAGCACCAGGGGCGGGCCGAACGGCTCCATCCCCGGCCATGCCGCCAGGGCTACGGGTGAGGCGAGGGCTGCCTCCACCTCGGCATCCAGCGCCAAGAGCGAGACGGAAAACCCCCGCATGTCCAGCGAGGTCATCATCGGCGCGGGGCCGACCATGGCGGCAATGCGGGGGCCCAGCACTGAATGGGCCAGTTCCTCGGCCAGAACGGCCATTTCCAGCGGGGTCGTGCCGCCCAGATTGTTCAGGAGCGCCACATGCCGCCCCGATGCCAGCCCCGGGGCCAGCCGTTCGGCCACCCGCGCCATCGCATCGCGCGCACCAGTGAAATCAACCTGTTCTACCCCGGCCTCGCCATGGATGCCTAGGCCCAGTTCGGCCTTGCCGGGTGCGATGCGATCCTCTTTCGGGGAACCGGGCACGGTGCAGGTATCCAGACTCATCCCGATGGATTTCACGCCGCCGATTACGCGCTGCGCCATGGCCGCCACCGTCGCCAGATCTGCCCCCGATTCCGCCAATGCCCCGGCGGCCTTGTGCACCAGAAGCGTGCCCGCCACGCCGCGCGCCTGCGGCAGGTCGGGCAGGGCCACGTCATCATCCACCACCACCATCGCCACGTTCAGGCCATAGGCCCGCGCCCGTTCGGCGGCCAGACCGAAATTCAGCCGGTCGCCGGTGTAGTTCTTCACGATCAGCAGGCAGCCCGGTTTGCCTGTCACCGCCAGAATGCCCGCCAGCACGGCATCAACCGACGGGCTGGCAAAGACATCGCCGCAGACCGCCGCCGTCAGCATGCCCGCGCCGACAAACCCCGCATGCGCAGGCTCGTGCCCCGACCCACCGCCTGACACCAGCGCCACGCGGCTGCGGTCCCAGTCAGCCCGCACCACCACCTTGATATGCGGAAAACCGTCCAGCCGCGCCAGCCGCCCGCCCGAAGCGCGCAAGGTGCCCGCGATGGCATCCGTGACCAGCGTTTCCCGGGAATTGATGAACTGTGCCAATGTCTTCTCCTCAGGCAAGCCGTGCGCCGCTGGCGTCAAACCAGAGCGGGTTGTGGGGCCGGATGCCAAGCGTGGCCCCGGGGGTCAGGGTGGTGTGCGGGTCTGTTAGGGTGATGATCTCATGCCCCTGACAGGTCAGGTGCAGGCGGGTCTGGTCGCCCAGATGCTCCACCCGCCGCACGGTGGCGGGGGAGCCCGCATCAGTGGCGATATGTTCAGGGCGCAGGCCGATTGTGGCAGCACGGTCGGGGGCTTGGCCGAACAAGGTGGCGGGCAGCAGGTTGATGCGCGGGATGCCAAGCCGCGCGGCAACGGTGGCCGAAACCGGGTTTTCGTAAACCTCGCGCGGCGTGCCGAACTGCACCAGACGCCCCTGATCCAGCACGCCCACATGGGTGGCCATGGTCATCGCCTCGATCTGGTCATGCGTCACATACAGCAGCGTCGCGCCAAGGTCGGCCTGAATGCGCTTCAACTCCACCCGCAGATCAGACCGGAGCTTGGCATCGAGCGAGCTAAGCGGTTCATCCATCAGGTAAATCGCGGGCGACCGGACCAGGGCGCGGCCGATGGAAACCCGCTGCATTTCGCCCCCCGAAAGCTGGGTCGCCTTGTTGTCCAGCTTGTGAGTGATGCGCAGAACTTCGGCCACCTCATTGACCTTGCGGGTGATTTCAGCGGCGGGCACCCGCAGGATCGGCGATTTCAGCGGGAAGGCCAGATTGTCGCGCACCGTCAGGTGGGGGTAAAGCGAGTATTGCTGGAACACCATCGCCACATCACGCTCTGCCGGGCTTTCACGGCTGACATTGCGCCCGGCGATGGTGATGGAACCGCTGTCGGCGGGTTCCAGCCCGGCGATCAGGCGCAGGGTGGTGGTTTTTCCGGCACCCGTAGGGCCAAGCAGCACCACGAATGCGCCGTCGGGCACGGTGAAGCTGACGGCATCCAGCGCGCGGGTGGCGCCGTAGGTTTTCGTCAGGCCGTTCAAGGAAACCTCAGCCATATCAACGCTCTCCGTGCAGGGCAGAGCGCAGGGCGCGGCCGGTTTTCTGGTCGAACAGGGTGACAGTGGGGGCCAGAAACTCCAACCCCACGGCATCGCCGGGGCGGGGGGCCGGGTCGGACGAACTGATGCGGGCCTTGATGTCGCCATGGGGGGTGGTGAGGGTGACGATCTGGGTGGTGCCAAGATATTCCACAGCGATGGTCCGGCCCCGGTAGGGGGCCGTGTCGGACAGGCGAATATGCTCGGGGCGGACACCGAACACCAGCGGGCCATGGGCCGCGTCATGCTGCACGGGGACGGCGTGGGTCGCCTCTCCCAAGGTGATCTGGTTTTGACCGGCCGTAACAGCGCCTTGAAAACGCAGAAAATTCATCGGCGGAGAGCCGATGAATTCGGCGACGAACAGCGTGGCGGGCTTGTCGTAGATCTCTTGCGGGGTGCCGAATTGTTCGATGACGCCGTGGTTCATCACCACGATCTTGTCACCCATCTGCATCGCCTCCAGCTGGTCATGGGTGACATAGACGGTGGTGGCCTTCATGCGGTCATGCAGGGCGCGCAGTTCTTCGGCCATATGTTCGCGGAATTCGGTATCCAGCGCGCCAAGGGGTTCATCCATCATGAAGGCCTTGGGGTCGCGAACGATGGCGCGGCCAAGGGCGACACGCTGACGGTCGCCGCCCGACAGGCCGGATACCGGCTTGTCGAGGATGCTCTCAATACCCAGAATGCGCGCGACCTCGGCCACCTTGGCCTTCACCTGTGCACGCTTCATGCCTTGCGAAACAAGGGGATAGCTGATGTTGCGCCGCACGTTCATATGCGGATACAGCGCGAACATCTGGAAGACAAAGGCGATGTCGCGCTGGCTTGCGGGCTTCTGGCTGACCTCTTCACCATCCAGCCAGATCTCGCCCGAGGTGGGCAGTTCCAGCCCGGCGATCATGCGCAGGGTGGTGGTCTTGCCGCAGCCCGACGGCCCCAGCAGCATGAAAAACTCGCCATCCCGGATGGTGAAGGATGACGACTGCACGGCAGTAAACGCGCCAAATTCCTTGCGGAGGTTCTTGATGACGATCTCGGCCATGGCTATTCCGGGAAGTGGCTGGTGATGATGAACATCACGGTGCCGACAAGGGTGACGACGAAGCTCCAGGTGAAGGCCCAGAGCACGAAAGGCTGCATCAGCATGATGACGCCAAGCGCGATCAGCAGGGTGGCCAGCATTTCCCACGGGCCACGGCGCAGGCGGATCAGGCCGGTGAAAAACGCGGTCATGGGCGGGCTCCGGTCGATGCAGAAGGCATGCACGGCGCATGCACGGGCGATGCAGATTGTGTTGTCATTTCCGCACCGCCCCGAAGGTGATGCCGCGCAGCAGGTGTTTGCGCAGCAAAATGGTGAAAATCATGATCGGCAGCAGGAAGATCGTGGCACCGGCGGCGACAGCGGGCCAGTCCTTGCCACCCACGCCGATGATGGTGGGGATGAAGGGCGGTGCGGTCTGCGCGGTGCCCGAGGTCAGCAGAACGGCAAAGGCATATTCATTCCAGGCGAAGATCAGGCAGAAGATCGCGGTCGATGCGATGCCGGTGGCGGCCTGCGGCAGCACGACTTTCACAAAGGCCTGAAAGCGCGAGTAACCGTCTATTAACGCGGCCTCCTCATACTCGCGGGGAATCTCGTCGATGAAGCCTTTCAGCAGCCAGACAGCGAGGGAGATGTTCACGGCGGTGTAAAGCAGGATCATGCCCAGATGCGTGTCGGAAAGGCCAAGGCTGCGATACATCAGGAAGATGGGGATGGCGACGGCGATGGGCGGCATCATCCGGGTGGAGAGGATGAAGAACAACAGATCATCCTTCAGCGGAATCTTGAACCGGCTGAAAGCATAGGCGGCCAGCGTGCCAAGAAAGATCGACAGGAAGGTGGAACCGAAACCGATGATGACGGAATTCAGGAACCGTTCGCCGAATTTTGACGGGCCGGTGATGATCATGCCCCGGTCGCGGGCGAGTTCGTCGGCGAAATTGGCAGGTGCGGGCAGCGTGGCGAGTTGTTCCGGCGTGGCGCGGGTGCGGGAGGTGAACAGGTTCACATAACCCTCCAGCGAGGGCTGGAAAAACACCTTGGGCGGATAGCTGATGCTGTCAGGGCCGGTCTTGAAGCCGGTCATCATGATCCAGACCAGCGGCAGGATGGTGATGATGGCGTAAAGGATGACCAGCGTGCCCGCGACGGTTTTTTGCCGGGATGATGGTTCGGTGATGGAGCCGCTCATCTGTCTTTCACCTTGTTCAGCGCCTTGACGTAGATGGATGCCAGGCCAAAGACGGTCACGAAAAGGATCACCGCAAAGGCCGAGGAATAGCCGGTGCGCCATTTTTCAAACGCCTCGCGTTTGAGGTTGATCGAGGCGAGTTCAGTGGTGGACCCCGGCCCGCCGCCGGTAAGTTGCACAACGAGGTCGAACATCTTGAAGTTTTCAATGCCGCGGAACAGCACCGCCAGCATCAGGAAGGGCAGCACCATGGGCACGGTGATCGTCCAGAACTGCCGCCATTTTGACGCGCGGTCGATCTCGGCCGCCTCATAGATATAGTCGGGGATGGACCGCAGGCCGGCAAGGCAGATCAGCATCACGAAGGGCGACCACATCCACGTATCCACGATGATGATGGCCCAGGGCGCCAGGGTGACAGAGCCGATCATGGTGAAGGAGGACGGATCAACCCCGGAAAAGAAGCTGACGACGTAGTTGAACAGGCCGATCTGCGGCTGGTAAAAGAAGGTCCAGAAATTGCCGACAACGGCGGGCGACAGCATCATCGGCAGCACGATGAGCGTGGTCCACAGGTCGTTGCCCCTGAACTTTCGGTTTATCAGCCAGGCCAGGGTGAAGCCGATCAGCACCTGCAACGCGATCGTCCATACCAGAAAATGTGCCGTCACCTGCATGGTGTTCCAGATGTCGGGATCGGTCAGGATGCGGCGGTAATTTTCCAGCCCCACCCATTCGACCTCGCGGTTCGGGCGGTTGGCGCGGAAATCGGTGAAGCTGAGGCGGATCGTCCAGATCAGCGGAAAGATGTTGACTGCCAGCAGAAGGAATATCGTGGGGGCCACGAACAGCCAGGCGATGCTGCGGTCTGACAGCGCGCGGATGCGGCGTCGGATGGGCCGGGACGCGGGAATTGTGTCGGTCATGCTTTGCCCCTTGGCGGACGGTCGCCGGGTCTCGGGCCTTGGCGGGCACGGGGGCGGACGGTCGAAATCACGGTGACGCTGCGGGTTCCCCCCGCCCGAAGGCGGGGGGAGCGCCGGTTTCAGAGCTTGCCTTCGTCCTCGAAGGTCACGGTCCAGTCGGCAACGAGGCCATCAAGCGCCTCTTGCGCGGTGCCGGTGCCCGCCACGACATAATCGTGGAAGCGTTTCTGCGTGTCTTGCAGCAGGGTCGCATAGGCCGGTTCGGCCCAGAAATCCTTCACGATGGCCATGCTGTCGAGGAAGGTCTGCGCATAGGGCTGGCTGGAGGCGAAAGACGGGTCTTCAACCACCGCGCGCAGGCAGGAGAAACCGCCCATCGACCACCATTTCGCCTGCACATCGGGCTGGGCGAACCATTTGATATATTCCAGCGCCGCATCCTGTTTTTCAGAATAGGCGACAACGGAAATCCCCTGCCCGCCAAGCTGCGCGAAACGCTCGCCATCCGGGCCGGCGGGGTTCACCAGATAGCCGGTCTTGCCGCCGCCCACGTTGGGATCAACCTCGAACCCAGGCCAGGTGAAGGCAAAGTTCATCTGCAAGGCGACCTGGCCGGATTTGTAGGCATCAATCCCCTCGCCCATATAGGCGTTGGACGAGCCGGGCAGGGTGCAGCAATCGTAGAGGGATTTGTAGAATTCCAGCCCCGCGACGGCGCCGGGGGAATTGACAAAGCCTTCCATCTCATAGGGTTTTTCGGGGTTTTCGTATTTGAAGCCAAAGGAATAAAGCACATCCATCGCGCCCATGGTGATGCCTTCGGACCCGCGCTCGGTATAGATCGAGGCGCCGTAAACGGTCTTGCCGTCAATCTCACGGCCCTGGAAGAATTCCGCGATGTCGCGCAGTTCGGCGAAGGTGGCCGGGGCCACCAGATCGCGGCCGTATTTTTCCTTGAATTCGGCGGCGATTTCAGGCCGCTCGAACCAATCCTTGCGGTAGGTCCAGCCGACCACATCGCCAAAGGCGGGCAGCGACCAGTAGTTCGGCGTGTTCTTCGGCCATTCGGAATAGCCGGTCACGGTGGCGGGCACAAAGGCATCCATCGTGATGGCATTGGCATCAAAGAAATCGTTCAGCTTCACATAATGGCCGGATTCCGCCGCGCCGCCGATCCACTGGCTGTCGCCGATCATCAGATCGCACAGCTTGCCGCCCGAGTTCAGCTCGTTCAGCATGCGGTCGGCAAAGTTGGGCCATGGCACGAATTCGAAATTCATCGTGTGGCCCGAGGCGGCTTCAAAATCCTTGGATAGTTCGACCAGCGCATTGGCCGGATCCCAGGCGGCCCAGCACAGGGTCAGCGATTCCGCCTGTGCGGAAAGCGTGAAAGCGGCAGACACCGACAGCGTGGCCGCTGTCGTCAGAAGCAGTCTTTTCATCTCTGTTTCCTCCCGTTGAGAAACACATGCGGGCTGATCCCCTCCGAATCTCGGTCCGCCGTTTCTGCGATCAACGTAAATGAGGTGCGTACCTCATGTCTACAATTTTCTGGTCTGGCCAAAGGTGGGGCAATGTCAGGGCAGGTTTTCCTTCAGGAAAACCTCGATGCGGATGCGTTCCTGCGCCGCAATGATGTCGCGGCCCTCCACATGCGCGCGCAGCACACGGATGGCAGAGCGCACCATATGGCCCACGTCCTGCGTGATCACGGCATCAAAGGTGCCGTCGGTCAGCGCGGCGCGGGCCTGGGGCGACAGGTCATGCGCCACCACGGTCAGATCACGCGCGCGGCCCATGGCGCGCAGCGACTGGATCAGGCCACGGTTGCCTGCGCCGATGGAATAGATGCCGCGAATGTCGGGCTGTGCGGCCAGCGCACGGGGCAGGATGGCGGCGATCAGCGCCGGATCATCGCGCCCCTCCAGCGTGGGCAGGACGTGCAGATGCGGAAAATCCGACTGGATCACCCTGTCAAAGCCCAGCCGCCGCTCGGCATGGTCGCGCGCCAGCATGCTGCCGGCCAGCACCAGCACCCGCCCCGCACCCGGCCCGATAAAGCGGCCCATCAGCACGCCCGCCGTGCGACCTGCAGCCAAGTTGTTGATTCCAACAAAATGATCGCGCTCTGACCCCGGCAGGTCAGAGGCCAGCGTGACCACGCGTGCGCCGGTTGCGCGCAGGCGGCGGATGGCATCACGGGTTTGCGGGGTTTCGGGGGCCAGCACGGCCACACCATCCACCCGGTCATCGGCGAGGGCATCCAGCATGGCGACCATGGCCTGCGGATCCTGCGCCGCCACGTCGCGCTGTTCCAGCAGGATGCGGTCAAGCAGGGCATGGGGGCGCGCCGCAGCCACCTCGGCCCGGAGCGCGCGCAGAAAGCCGGTGTCGCGGTCGGGCAACAGCACGACAAAGCGAAAGCTGCGCTGCCGGGCCAGATTGGCAGCGGCGGCATCGCGCACATAGCCCAGGTCGTCGATGGCCTGCTGCACCCGGCTGATCGTGCCAGTGCGCACGCCGGGGCGGGCGTTCAGCACGCGGTCAACGGTGGCCAGGCTGACGCCCGCCGCGCGCGCGATGTCATGCACGGTGGGGCGCGTCTGCGGCCCCGGTCTGTCGGTCGGCATGGCTCCTCCCATTCGGCCGCAGTTCTGTGTTACGCACCTCAAGATCAGTGTCGCAGGATCGCGCGCGTTCGCCAATGGGGTTTGCGCAGGAAAACGCCGCCGCAACGGGGTGCGGCGGCGTTTCGGACCCGCCTGGGGCCGGAGATCAGGCCACGGCCAGCGAGACGCTGCCCGCATTTGCGGAATCTTCGGCCAGATCAAGCACTTGTTGCAGGGCGGCACCGCGGGCAAAATCAGGCTCCGCCGGGCCGGTCCCACGGATGGCCGCGATGAAGCGGTCATAAACCAACGGCACGGGATCGGTTTCGACCGGCTGCCAGGCGGCAGTCAGCAGATCGGGGGACAGGCAGGCGTTCAGGCGGCTTTCGTTCTTTTCAAACAGCACCTCCAGCCCGCCCTTGTCGCCATAGATGCGCAACCGCAGGTCATTGTGGTGGCCGCTGGCAAAGCGCGTGGCGCTGATCGTGCCCACCGCACCATTCGCAAGGGAAAGGTGCATGGCGAAACTGTCATTGGCATCAAGGGTATAGTCGCCGATCTTGCCGCCGGGGGCCTTGTCGAAGGTTTTCAGGCGGCAAGACAGTTCCACCGGGTCGGACCCCGCGATGAAGGTGGCATAGTCGATGATATGGATGCCCACATCGCCCAGCACACCCTTGGAGCCATGCGCGGTGGAAAGCCGCCACAGCCATTGCGCTTCCGTTGACCATTCGCCCCAGGCGGGCTGGGTCAGCCAGCTTTGCAGATAGGAGGCCTCGAAATGCCGCACGGTGCCGATGTCACCCGCCGCCACCATCGCGGCGGCCTTTTGCAAGGCGGGCACGTTGCGGTAGCTGAGGTTGACCATGTTCACCACGCCCGCCACCTGCGCCGCTTCGGCCATTTCCAGCGCGCGGGGGTAGGTGGTGGACAAAGGTTTTTCGCACAGCACATGTTTGCCCGCCGCAATCACCGGCATTGTGGTGACGTAATGGGCGGCATCGGGGGTCACGTTGGTCACGGCGTCGAATTCGCCCCATTCCAGCGCCTGATCCAGCGAGGTGAAGCGGTGTTCGATGCCGAACTGGTCGCAGAAGCTGGCCAGTTGCTCGGGCCGTGTATCGACGCCACCCGCTAGGGTGACACCGGGGATTTTGGCAAAGTTCGCGGCATGGTGCGCGGCCATGCCGCCGGTGCCGATGACAAGAAGGCGTATGTTTTGCATGGTGTTACCGATACCCTGCTTCGCCGTCATGGTGCAGACGGGGCCCGCGTTCGGTAATCGGCTCCAGCGCCTTGTCTACGGGCGTGTTGGGCGCATCATTGGGGTTGGCGATGCGGGTGGCGGGGTTGTAGGCCCATTTCACCGCGTTCGAAATCACCCGCTGCACATTGGCGTCGTGGTAGGTGGGATAGGTTTCATGCCCCGGGCGGAAGTAGAAGATGCTGCCCGCGCCACGCTTGTAGGTCAGGCCGGAACGGAACACCTCGCCGCCCGCAAACCAGCTGATGAACACGGTTTCAAGGGGTTCGGGCACGCCAAAGGGCTCGCCATACATTTCCTCGTTTTCCAGCTCGAAATGGTCGGGCAGGCCGGCGGCGATCGGGTGGTTGCGAGAGGTCAGCCACAGGCGTTCCCGTTCGCCCGCCTCGCGCCAGGAAAGGTTGCAGGGGCTGCCCATCAGCCGCTTGAACGGCTTTGCGAAATGGGCGGAATGCAGAAAGATCATGCCCATGCCGCCCCAGACGGCGTTGCAGACACGTTCCACCACCGCGTCATCGACATCGCCATGGGCAGCATGACCCCACCAGACCAGCACGTCGGTTTCGGCCAGTTTCGCCTCGGTCAACCCATGTTCGGCGTCTTGCAGCGTGACAGTGCTGGCCGTGATGCCCGCGTCGGCGTTCAGCGCATCGGCGATGCAAGTGTGCATGCCTTTGGGATAGATGTCGGCCACCACCTGGTTTTTCCGTTCGTGGACATTCTCGCCCCAGACGGTTGTGCGGATCGTCATTCTCGTGTCTCCGGTCTGCGGCGCGGGGCCGCGTTGGTAGGGGGCGGGGGGAGGCCCGGCCCGGTGTTCGGTTCAGCGGATCGGCAGGCCTGCCGCATCAAAACGGTGCAGGTGCTGGGGTTGCGGGGTCAGGCCCACACGGGTGCCGTAGGGAATGGCCAGTTTTCCGGGCTGGCGCACGATCAGGGGTTCGCCCGCGCCGATGTCGACAAACAGGAAATTGTCGGAGCCCAGATCTTCGGCATGCACCACGGTGCCCTGCCACAGCGGCCCGGCATCGGTGATGGTGATATGTTCCGATCTTATGCCAAGTGTGGTGCAGCCATGCGCAGCGGCGGGCGCGCCGGTCAGGAAGTTCATTTTCGGGCTGCCGATGAAACCCGCCACGAACAGCGAGTTGGGGGCTTCATACAGCTCGGCGGGTGTGCCCACCTGTTCCACGCGGCCATCGCGCAGCACGCAGATACGGTCGGCCAATGTCATCGCCTCCACCTGATCATGGGTGACATAGATCATTGTCACGCCGGACATGGAATGGTGCAGTTTCGCGATTTCCAGCCGGGTCGCCACGCGCAGGGCGGCGTCGAGGTTTGACAGCGGTTCATCGAACAGGAACACGCGCGGGTCGCGCACGATGGCCCGGCCAATGGCAACACGCTGGCGCTGGCCGCCCGAAAGCTCCTTTGGCAGGCGGTCAAGCAGGTGGTCGATCTGCAAGAGTTTTGCGGCATCCGTTACCCGGCGCCGGATATCATCAGCCCCGGATTTGGCCAGTTTCATGCCGAAGGCCATGTTGTCATAAACCTTCATATGCGGATAGAGCGCATAGCTTTGAAACACCATGGCGATGCCGCGCTTGGACGGGATCAGGTTGTTGACCCTTTCGCCGTCAAAGGTCAGATCGCCGCCGGTGATCTCCTCCAGCCCCGAGATCAGGCGCAGCAGGGTGGACTTGCCGCAGCCGGATGGCCCGACGAACACCATGAATTCGCCCTTGCGGATTTCAAGATCGATGCCCTTGATCACCTGAACGGCGCCATAGGCTTTGGTAAGGTTCTTCAGTTGAATCTGTGCCATGGGTCAGCCCTTCACGCCGCCGGCGGTCAGACCCGCCACGATCTTGCGTTGGAAAAAGAGGACAAGGAGGATCAGCGGCACGGTGACGATGACCGAGGCGGCCATGATCGTGCCCCAGGGGGTTTCGTATTGCGAGGCCCCGGACAACAACGCGATGGCCACCGGCACCGTGCGCGTGGTTTCCGAACTGGTGAAGGTGAGGGCGAAAAGAAACTCGTTCCACGCGCCGATGAAGGCCAGCAGACCGGTCGTCACCAGGGCGGGCCACATCAGCGGCAGGAACACCTTGGTGATGATGATCCAGGGGGTTGCGCCATCGACAATGGCGGCTTCCTCGATTTCCACCGGAAGATCACGCATGAAGGTGGTCAGCACCCAGACGGTGAAGGGCAGGGTGAAGATGACGTAGGAAAGGATCATGGCCCAGGGCGTGTTGAATATGCCCAGGAAGCGGATCAGCTCGAACAACCCGGCCAGAACCGCGATTTGCGGAAACATCGACACGGCGAGGATGGTCATCAACAGCAGCCCACGCCCCCGGAATCGCACCCGCGCCAAAGCGTAGGATGCGGTGACGGCCAGAAACAGCGCGAAAATCACGGTGGTCGAGGCGATAAACACCGAGTTCAGCACGTTGCGCGGGAAATTGCGGCCGTTCAGCACCGTGGCGTAATTCGACCAGTCAAAGCTTTGCGGCAGATAGTTCACCTCGAACAGCGCCGTTCCCGTCTCGAAACTGGTCAGGATGGCGTAGTAGAACGGGAACACCGCAAAGACCACGATCACCAGAACCAGCAGGTAGAAGCTGATGGTTTTCAGAACAGACATGGCGTTCATTTGCCACCCCCTGACAGATCGACCTTGCCGAGCCAGATGTAGAGCGAGACGAAAATGGCGATGATGGCGAACAGAAGTGTCGATTGCGCCGAGCCATAGGCGAATTTGTCAAAGTCGATCAGATTCTCGCGGCTGATGATCGACATGGTTTTGGTGGCGGCCGAATTCGGGGTCAGCACATAGATCAGGTCAAAGATGCGCAGCGCATCCAGCATGCGGAAGATCACGGCGACCATCAGCGCCGGGCGGACCAGCGGCAATGTGACCTTGAAGAACACCTTGACCGGGTGAATGCCGTCGACCCGTGCGGCCTCGTAAATGTCGCGCGGGATCATCTGCAAACCGGCCAGACACAGCAGCGCCATGAAAGGCGTGGTTTTCCATACATCCACGATCAGCACGGCGGTCATTGCGGTTTCGGTGCTGGCCGTCCATGCGATTTTCTCGGTGATCAGGCCAAGGCGCAGCATGATGTCGTTCAGAATGCCGAACTGGTCATTCAGCATCCAGGCCCACATTTTCGCCGAGACGATGGTGGGGATGGCCCAGGGGATCAGGATGGCGGCGCGCACCAGGCCACGGCCCTTGAATTCGGCGTTCAGCACCAGCGCCACCATCAGCCCCAGCACGGTTTCGATGGTGACGGACAGCACGGAAAAGCGCACCGTGTTCCAGACCGCGTTCCACCAGGCCGGATCGACCAGCGTGCCGCGATAGATCACCCGACCCGATTCCAGCGTGCGGATCGACAGGTAATTGTCGAAACCTATCCATTTGCCGCCATAAAGGTTCGACAGCGTGGTGTCGGTAAAGGAAAACCAGATGGTGCGCAGCAGGGGCCAGGCGGCCACACAGAACAGCGCGATCAACATCGGCGCAAGAAACCAAAAGGCGGAGCGGGCGCGCTGCTGTTGCAGGCTGGGCCCATGATCGGGGTTTGGCATCACATCCTCCCTGACCCGCGCGAGGGCGGGGGGTTGCGGGGGCAGGGCAGGGGCGTTGCCACCCCTGCCCGGGGGTCCGGATGGTGAGGGGAGGGCTTACCAGCCCGAACCTTTCATGTCGTCCAGATCAAGCTCCAGCAATTCCAGGTTTTCGGCGGCAGAGCTGTTGCCCGAAAGGGTGGAGTGAACGGCCGACCAGAACTTTGTGGAAACTTCATTGTATTTGCCCTTGGTGGGTGCCGAAGGGCGCGGGACGGCTTGCAGGAACACGTCTTTCCAGCGCGGGATGATCGGCTGTGCCGCTGCAATCTCGGCGTCGTCATAAAGCGAGACGATGGTGGGCAGGTTGCCCTCTGTCAGGGCGCGGCGTTTCTGGGTTTCGGCACCGGCGAGGAACAGCGCCAGCGAGGTGGCGGCCTCCTGCTTGGTGGAGTATTTCGACACCGCCACGTTCCAGCCGCCCAGCGTGGCCGCCGAAGTGTCATTGCCGCCGCCGGTGGGCAGGGGCACCACGTCAAACAGGCCCTTCACGGCGGAATCGTCGCCATTCCCCAGCGCATAGGCATAGGGCCAGTTGCGCATGAATACGGCATTGCCGGTCTGCCAGACGCCGCGGGCCTCTTCCTCCTGGTAAGACAGCACGCCACCGGGCGAGATCGTGCCGACCCAACCCGCCACGGTGTCAATCGCTGCAATCGCCTTTTCGTTGTTCACCGAGATGGTGCCATCGGGCTCGACGATCTGCCCGCCGCCGAAAGATGCAATCCATTCCAGCGCGTTGCAGGTCAGGCCTTCATAGGCGTTGCCCTGCCAGACATAACCCCAGAGGTCGGCCTTGCCCTCGGCCCGTTCGGCATCCTGGATCATCTGCGCGGTGGCGGTCAGGTCTTCCCAGGTTTTCGGCGGGGTCGCGCCATGCTTTTCCAGCAGATCCTTGCGGTAATACAGGGCGGGCGCATCGGTGAAGATCGGCAGAGCCACCAGCTTGCCGTTCACCGTCTGGCTTTCGATGATCGAGGGGAAATGCTGCGGGGCCAGATCCTTGGCCAGTTCGGTCATGTCAACGAAATGGTCGGCCAGTTGCGGGGCCCAGATCACGTCGGTTTGGTAAAGGTCGATGTCACCGGTGCCTGCGGCCAGCCAAAGGCGGTATTGGCCGAACTGGTCACTGGTCGAGGCGGGCATCGGCACGATGGTGACGGTGTGGCCGGTCGCCTCTTCCCACGGCTTCACAAGGACGCGAAAGTTTTCGATGGCATTGCCAACGGCACCCGACACATAGAAAATCTCGTCGGCCTGCGCCATTGGCGCGGACAGGGCAGCAGCCATGGCTGCGGCGGCGGCCGAGCGCAGGGCCCTGCCTTTCAGGATATTCGGCATGTTTTCCTCCCGGTTTCTGACAGGGGGCCGTTTGGCCCCCGCTCCTCCCCAGCGGTGCGGATGGGTTTTCCGAAACGCTTCGGAAAGCTGATACCGCTAACATCTGATTCGCGTCAACAGTTTCGTAAAGTGCTGCTCAGCGGCGCGGCAGACATTGGCGGGCGGGCGCATCGGCCACAGAGTTGCGGGCGATGAACTCGTAGTCCGCCACACGTTGCAACTGGTCCGATGGCAAGCCCGCAATCGCGCCTGCTAGAAAATCCGCCATCGGCAACCAACTGTCGCGGATGGGAGATTTGGTCACGGTCAGCGCCGGGAAAAAGGCCGAGCCGCGCAGATTGGGCAGGTGATCATCATGCGCGATCACCGAAACATCCTGCGGAATCGACAGGCCCAAAGCCTCTAATGCGCGGTAAACACCCTTTGCAATCAATATGTTGCCGCAAAGCATCGCGGTGGGAAACGGCCCATCGCCACTGAACAGCCGCACGGTGGAAATCAGACCAAGCGATTCGTCCATGCGGCCCTGGCACAGCAGGCCAGCATCGGGCTGCACCCCCGCGGCACGCAAGCCTGCGTGATAGCCCGCGATGCGCGCCGTGGCGTAGGACCGCCCGGCCACCCCATTGATCAGCGCAATCCGCCTGTGGCCGCGTGCCGTCAGATAGTCGGTCGAATGCTGCGAGAGGCGGTGGTTGTCGATGTCGAAATAGGGATAGGCCACCTGCTGCGCCGTGCGGCCATGCACCACGAACGGCACGCCCTGCGCTGCCAGAAAACTGATGCGCGGGTCGTCATCCAGCGGTTCGGTCAGCACGAATCCATCCAGCGCGCCGCTGCCGATCAACCGCTGATAGACGGACAGCACCGGCTCGTCATCCTGCGCGATATGTAGCACGAATTGCATGCCGCGCCCGGAAAACTGGCTGGACAGGCCCGAGACCACCTCCAGAAACAACCCGTCATGGTCAAGCTGAACCGAGCGCGGCACCACCAGCCCCACCATGCCGGACCGGCCCGAGACCAGTTTGCGCGCCGATACATTCGGTTGATAATGCAATGATTTGGCAGCTTTTTTCACTCGCTGCCGGGTGGCTTCGTTCACGTCGGAATGATCGTTCAGCGCGCGGCTGACCTGTGTGACCGACAGATCGAGCAGGGCTGCGATGTCTTTCAGGGTGGCCATGGAATTCCATCTTGATGAAGGGCGCGCGCCGGATGATACTCGCAAAACACCTGAGGCAAAGCCCTGCGATTGCAGAATCCGAAACCTTTCGGACGCCGCGGCGCGGCATCATGATGGGCAGATCAGGATCGCCCTGAAATCATTCACATTGGTCAGCGTGGGCCCTGTGATGACCTGCCCGCCGACAGCGGCAAAAAACCCGTGGCTGTCATTGGCCGCCAGCGCATCCGGTGCCGAAACCCCGGCGCGGGCAGCCTGTGCCAGCGTGTCCGGGCCAACCAGCGCCCCGGCCACTTCGGCCGCGCCGTCAACGCCATCGGTGTCGCAGGCGATCAGATGGATGCCGGGCGCACCCGCCAGGGCAATCGCCGCCGCCAAGGCAAATTCGGCATTCGGCCCGCCGGAACCAGCCCCGCGCCGCGTGACGGTCAGTTCACCGCCCGACAACAGCAGAACCGGCCTGTCGCCCGGGCGCATGCCCGCCGCCACGGCCAGCGCCATCTGCGCCTGCGCCCAGCCGATATCGCGGGCCTCGCCCTCCAGATCGTCGCCCAGCAGGCGCAGCTCGCACCCCGCCGCCGCAGCCTCGGCCGCAGCGGCGGCCAGCGATTGCGCGGGGGCCGCGATCACCCGGGTTTCGGCACGGGCCAGCCGGGCATCACCGCAAGGCACCACGCCGCTGCCCTGTTGCAGCGCGGCATGCACCTGCGCGGGCAGCGGGATGGCCCAGCGGTCAACGATTGCCAGCGCCTCGGCCGCCGTGCTGTCATCGCCCACGGTGGGGCCAGAGGCGATCAACGCCGGATCATCGCCCGGCACGTCGGAGATCAGCAGCGTCAGCACCCGCGCCGGGGCGCAGAGCGCGGCCAGCTGCCCGCCCTTCACCGCCGACAGATGCTTGCGCAGGATGTTCATTTCGCCGATGGGTGCGCCCGAGGCCAGCAGCGCCGCGTTCACCGCCTGCTTTTCGGCAAGAGTCAGCCCATGCGCCGGGGCGCAGAGCAGCGACGAACCGCCGCCCGAAATCAGCGCCAGCACCAGATCATCAGGGCCAAGATCACCCACCAGCGCCATCAGCCGCGCCGTGGCCGCGGCCCCCGCCGCGTCGGGCACCGGATGCGCTGCCTCGACAATCTCGATCCCGTCGCAGGGGCGGGCATAGCCGTAGCGGGTTATCACCAGACCCTCGCAGGGGCCAAGGCTGGCCTCTGCCGCCTCGGCCATGCGGGCGCTGGCCTTGCCTGCACCGATCACGATCAGGCGGCCCGCCGGGCGCGCCGGCAAATGCGCACCGACAATGCGCATCGGGTCGGCAGTGGCCACGGCCAGATCAAACAGGCGGCGCAGGAATTGCGGGGGGTCGGTGATCACGTCATGCTCCCGGGGATGAAGGCGGCGTAGGGTCTTCATACAGCCAGCGGCGGCAAAACTGCCAGCAGGAACCGCACGCGGCGTGGCGGTGCGATGAACCCTTCGTGTGTTTGCTTCGCAACGCAGGAACGGAAAGGCTGCCGCGCTACGTTTAACGGGTGCAGATGGAATGCGGGGCGTGGATTGCGATGAAGATGGTGTGGTGGGTGGGCGTTGTGGTGGCCGTGGCAGCGGGCGGGTTTTACCTGTGGCAGGCCGCAGGCGCGGAAGGCACGGCCAATGCCCCGGCAACCGTGGCCGTCACGCGCGGCACGGTGGAGCAGACGGTGCTGGCCTCGGGCGTGATCGAGGCGAACAGCCTTGTGTCGGTGGGCTCGCGCGTGTCGGGGCAGGTGGAAACGCTGGCGGTGGCTTTGGGGCAGAAGGTGGCGAAAGACGACCTGATCGCGCAGATTGATTCGCTGAGCCAGCGCAACGCGGTGTTGCAGGCCGAAGCTGACCTTGCGCAGATCGAGGCGGATATCGTGGCCAAACAGGCCTCGATCCGCGAAAGCGAACTGGCGTTCCGACGCAGCACGACGCTGAACGCGCGCAACCTGTCCAGCACCGAGGCGCTGGAGGCCGCCGAGGCCGCGCTGGCGGTGGCACGGGCGGGCATGGCCTCGCTTGAGGCGCAGAAGGCACGGGCGGAAATCACCATCTCTTCCGCACGGCTGGAGCTGGAGCGCACCCAGATCACCGCGCCGATTGCGGGCACCATCGTGGCGGTGGTGACCAGCGAAGGCCAGACGGTCAACGCATCGTCGGACGCGCCGGTGATCGTGAAAATTGCCGTGCTGGACAGCATGGTGGTTAAGGCGGACATATCCGAAGCCGATGTGGTGCGCGTGGCCCCCGGGCAGGCGGCCAGTTTCACCCTGCTGGGCGAGCCTGATCTGGCCTTTGACGCGGTGGTGCGCGACATCGAGCCTGCACCGGCATCGATCAAGGACAGCGACGAGATTTCGACGGAAGAGGCGATTTACTACAAGGGCCTGTTCGATGTGGCGAACCCCGAGGGCAAGCTGCGCATCGGCATGACGGCGCAGGTCACGATCCGCATCGCCAGCGCCGATGACGTGCTGACGGTGCTGGCCTCGGCACTGGGGACGAAGGGGGCGGATGGTTACAGCGTGCAGGTCTATGACCCGGCGCGCGGCACCACGGAAAGCCGCGATGTGGTGATCGGGCTGAACAACAATGTCACCGCCGAGGTGGTCAGCGGGCTGGCCGAGGGTGAGCGGGTGGTAACGACGGCAGCGGCGGCGGCGGCCACATCATCAGGCGGCCGGCCGCGCGGGCTGGGGTTCTGACATGGATGCGCCGCTGATTTCCCTGCGCGGCATTTGCCGCCGTTTCGCGGCGGGGGATGAAACGATCACCGTGCTGGATGACGTGACGCTGGACATCCACGCGGGCGAGATGGTGGCGATCATCGGCAGTTCGGGGTCGGGCAAATCGACGCTGATGAACGTGCTGGGCTGCCTCGACCGGCCCAGCGAGGGGGTTTACCTGTATGACGGGCAGGATGTGGGCGCGATGACCGCAGACCAGCGGGCCAAGCTGCGGCGGGCGCATTTCGGGTTCATCTTTCAGCGGTATCAACTGTTGTCCGATCTGGATGCCCTGGGCAATGTGGAGGTGCCCGCGATCTACAACGGCACGCCCGGTGCACAGCGAAGGGCGCGGGCGCGTGATCTGCTGGGCCAGCTGGGGCTTGGCGACCGGATGGACCACCGGCCCAATGCGCTGTCGGGCGGCCAGCAACAGCGCGTGTCGGTGGCCCGCGCGCTGGTGAATGGCGGCGAAGTCATTCTGGCCGATGAGCCGACCGGCGCGCTGGATACGAAATCGGGGGCCGATCTGATGGCGCTGCTGGCCGATCTGCACCGGCGTGGCCATACGATCATCATCGTGACGCATGACCCGCAGGTGGCGGCCCGCGCCGAACGGGTGATCGAGATCCGCGATGGGCGCATCGTGGGCGACACGCGCAAGGTGCCGCGCAACACCAGCCCCGCGCAGGTGGTGGCGGCGCCGCCCGGTCAGGGCAGTTGGGCCGCCCGCATGGCCGAGGCTTTCGTGATGGCCATCAGGTCGCTGGCAGCGCACCGGCTGCGCAGCTTCCTGACCATGCTGGGCATCATCATCGGCATAGCCTCTGTTGTGCTGGTGGTGGCTTTGGGTGCGGGCAGCCAGCAGCAGGTGCTGGACAATATCGCCTCCATCGGCACCAACACCATTTCCATCCGCCCCGGCACCGGGTTTGGCGACCGGCGGGCCAATGCCATCGACACGCTGGTGCCTGCCGATGCGGCGGCGCTGGCGTTGCAGCCCTATGCCGAGTCTGTCTCGCCCGCTGTCAACACCTCTGCGCCGCTGGCCTATCGCGCCGTATCGGCCACGGCGGCGGTGCAGGGCGTGGCCGAGGGCTATTTCAACCTTGCCGCCTATGAGCTGACCGAAGGCCAGCTGTTCGGCGAACCCGCGGTGGCGCGGCGCGATCAGGTGGCGGTGCTGGATGCCGATACGGCGCGCACGCTGTTCACCAATGGTGAAAGCCCGCTGGGTGCGGTGATCCAGTTGGGCCGGGTGCCGGTTCGGGTGATCGGCGTCGTGCAGAATTCGGGCGCATCCTTTGGGCGGCAAAGCCTGAATGTGTTCGTGCCCTATACCACCGTGGCCGGGCGGATCACGGGGCAGGACAACATCAATTCCATCTCTGTCAAAGTGGCGGAAGATTTCGACACGGACGAGGCCGAGGCGCTGATTTCGGCGCTGATGCTGCAACGCCATGGGGTGAAGGATTTCTTCCTGACCAATTCCGACACGATCCGCAGCACGATTGAAAGCACCGCGCAACTCTTGACGCTGCTGGTGTCGGCGATTGCGGTGATCTCGCTGATCGTTGGGGGCATCGGGGTGATGAACATCATGCTGGTGTCGGTGACGGAGCGCACGCGCGAGATTGGCGTGCGTATCGCGGTGGGCGCGCGCAGCGGCGACATCGTGATGCAGTTTCTGATCGAATCGGTGCTGGTGTGCCTGATGGGCGGCATTCTTGGCGTGGGGCTGGCCTATGGCATCAGCCTGATCGCCAATGGTTTCCTGCCGTTCGAGCTGAGCTTTTCGCTGGTGGCGGTGCTGTCGGCCTTTGCGTCATCCAGCATCATCGGCGTGGCCTTCGGGTTTCTGCCCGCGCGGTCGGCGGCAAAGCTTGACCCGGTGGTGGCGCTGGCGCGGGAGTGACCCGCGCCAGCCATGGCCTAAGCCTCCAGAACCACCGCAAAGCCGCCATAGATCAGGCGCTGGCCGTCAAACGGCATGGGGTTGGCGTCGTCATTCATGCGGGGGTCGGCAATCAGTTTGGCCCAGCCCGCATCGCGCACCTCTTTCGAGGGCCAGCGCACCCATGAAAACACCACTGTTTCCCCCTCGGCGCATTTCACCGCCATGGGAAACGAGGTAAGCTTGCCCTCGGGCACATCGTCGCCCCAGCATTCCATCACCTGCAATGCCCCGTATTCGCGGAACAATGCCGCCGCCCTTGAGGCATAGGCGGTGTATTTGTCCTTGTTGGCCGTGGGCACGGCGCAGGAAAACCCGTCAACGTAGCTCATCTCTCTCTCCTCACACGCCGCGATGTGCGGCCTCCAAAGTTGCGATATCCAGTTTCACCATGCCCATCATGGCGGCCATGGCGCGGGCCGATGCCGCGTCACCGCCCGCCAGCAGTTCGGGCAGGATGGCGGGCACGATCTGCCACGACAGGCCATAGCGGTCGGTCAGCCAGCCGCATTGCTGCGGGGTGCCACCCTCCAGCAAGCCATCCCACAGCGCGTCGATTTCGGCCTGGGTCTGGCATGCGACCACCATGGAATGCGCATGGGTGAAGGGCACCTCCATGCCGCCATTCAGCGCGGTAAAGGCACGCCCGGCCAGATGGAAGGATACGGTCAGCGCCGTGCCCTGGGGCAAGAGGCCCCCTGCCCCGTGGCGCAGCACCCCTGTGATGGCTGAACCGGGCACAAGGCCGGTGTAGAACATTGCCGCCGGTTCGGCCTGATCGGCGAACCACAGGCAGGTGGAGACTTGCGGAACGGTCATCGTCGGCTCCTTTGTGTGATCGGGGTGGCGGGCTCAATGCCCGGCAGGTTGCGGTGTGGCCGAGGACAGCACGCGCAGCACCAGCAGGGCCAAGGCGGCAAGCGCAAGGGCGGCAAGGAACGCTGTCATATGAAACGCATCGGTAAAGGCGGCCCTGCCCTCGGCCAGCAGCCCGGCAGCGGCGGGCACCTGCTGCGCCGCCTCGACCGCGCCCGCCAGCGTGGCCTGCGCGGCCATTGCCAGATCGGGCGGCAGGCCCTGCACCGGCGCATCGGCCATCCGCGCGCGATACACCGCCGTCAGCAGGCTGCCCAGCAGCGCCACACCCGTGGCCCCGCCCAGTTCCGACCCGGTTTCCGACATGGCCGAGGCGATGCCCGCCTTTTCCACCGGCGCGGCCCCCACCACAAAGCCGGTGGTCAGCGCCATCACCGGGGTAAAGCCCACCCCGATCAGGATATTGGCGGCCACCACCGCGAAAAGCCCCTGCGCCAGCCCCATCACCACAAAGCCCACAACGGCCATCAGCAAACCGCCGGTCATCACCTGCACCGCCGGGAACCGTTCGGCCAGCCGCGCGGTGAAAGGAGCCGCCAGCGTAAAGGCCACCGCCCCGGGCAAAGACCACAGCCCCGCCTCCAGCGGTGCCATACCCAGCACCAGTTGCAGATATTGCGCCACAAAGATGAAGATGCCGAACATGAAGAACACCGCCACCGTGTTCACCGTCAGCGCCAGAGAGAACTGGCGCGAGCGGAACAGCGCCAGATCGACCAGCGGGTTGGCAATGCGCCGCTGCCGGCGCAGGAACACCACCACCAGCAGCGCCCCCGCCCCCAGCGCCAGCAGGGTCTGGCCATCCACCCCCACATCGGCCCAGTGTTTCACGCCATAGATCAGTGACAGCACCGCCGCCAATGACAGCAGGGCGCTGGCGAAATCTATCCGCCCCGCGTTCGGGTCACGGTATTCGGGCAACAGCAGCGGCCCCAGGATCAGCAGCAGCACCATGATCGGCACACCGGCCAGAAACACCGCCCCCCACCAGAAATACTGGATCAACAGGCCACCCGCCACCGGCCCGATCAGCGCGCCAACGGAAAAGCTCATGATCCAGATGGATATGGCGAAGGTGCGCTGCCCCTCGTCGCGGAACATGCTGGTGATGAGTGACAGGGTAGAGGGCGCAAGCGTGGCCCCGGCAATGCCCAACACCGCGCGCGCGGCAATCAGCTGTTCCGCCGTCTGCGCGAATGCCGCCAGCACCGAGGCCGCACCAAACGCCGCCGCCCCGATCAGCAATATCCGCCGCCGGCCCAGACGGTCGCCAAGCGAGCCCATGACCATCAGGAACCCGGCCACCATGAAGCCGTAGATGTCGATGATCCACAACAGCTGGCTGGCGGTGGGCCGCAGGTCGCGCGCCAGTTCGGGGATGGCAAGGTTCAACACCGTGAGATCCATCGAATAGAGCATGCAGGGCAATGCCAGCACCGCCAGCCCCACCCATTCGCGCCGCCCGGCGCGCGGCGATATGTCAACCGTCATCGTGCTGGCCATAGCATGTGCCTTTCTGTCTGTGATGGCGCGGGGTGGCGCCGGTCATGATCGCCGTTCCGGGGTGTGGTCTGCCGCAGCATCGTCTTGGGAAAACAGCAGTTCCACATAGCGGCGCAGATGGCCGATGCTGTCGGCGGCCACGGTCACGTCGCCGGTGGCCTTGGCCAGAATGAAGGCGCCTTGCAAGACCGCCTGCGTGTGCAGGGCCAGACTGCGCGCCGTCCAGCCGGGCCGAAGGCCACGGTCGGCCATGGCAGCGGCAATATCCGCCTCTACCCGGGCGGCATGGCCGGTGATGCTGGCCGCGCAGGCGTCACGGATCGCGGGCGCGGTGGCATAGGTTTCCTGCACCATCGTGCCCACCAGGCAGGTGTAGTCGGGCAGTTCGCCTTGCAGGATCGCCCGGCGGAAGTCGATATAGCCCAGCACCCGGTCCAGCGCATCGGGATGGGCGTGATAGGGGGCCGCGGCGAAAAAGGCGTCGGTCGTGATGGCCCAGTGCTGCGCCGCTGCCACCGCCAGCGCCTCTTTCGAGGCAAAGTGGTGAAAGAACGCGCCTTTCGTCACCCCGGCCGCGCGGCACAGCGTATCGACCGACGTGGCCGAATAGCCCTGTGTGCGGATCACCCGCAGGGCAGCAGACAGCAGGGCAGAGCGGGCATCGGGCTTGTCATGTGATTCCATGACAAGACTATACCGACCGGTTGGTATGTCGGTCAAGCCGGGGCGTGCCAAGCTTTCAGGCGACAGGCGGCAGGCGGCGCAAAAGAGCCTCCATCGCGCGGTGCAGCGCCCAGGTCAGCAGACAGAGCACCAGCAAAGCCGCAAACAGCAGGTCGATGCGCGCCCGGCCATTGGCCAGCAGCATCAGATAGCCCAGGCCCCGCGCCGCCCCCACGAATTCGCCCAGCACTACACCCAGCGGGGCATAGACCGCCGCCAGCCGCAGCCCCGAAGCCAACCCCGGCAGCGCGGCGGGCAGCCGGATGCGCCACAGCACTTGCCGGGGGGTGGCGTTCATCACCTGCGCCAGTTCCATCCAGCCTTGCGGCGTGCGCAGGATCGCATCCAGAAACGCCTGCGCCACCGGGAAATAGATCACCAGCACCGCCACCGCGATTTTCGACGCCAGCCCATAGCCCAGCCACAGCGTCAGCAGCGGTGCCAGCGCGAATACGGGTATCGTCTGCGTCACCACCAGCAGCGGCTGGATGGCCGCGCGACAGCGCGCCGAAGCCGCCAGCCCCACCGCTGTTGCCGCGCCCAGCATCGTGCCCAGAACCAGCGCGATCAGCACTCCGGTCAGCGTCATCACGGCATGCCCACCGATCAGCACGCGGTTGGTCCACAGCGCCACCAGCACACGCCCCGGCCCCGGCAGCAGAAAGGGCGGCACGCCCGACAGGCTGACCAAGGCCTGCCACAGCGCCAGCGCCAGCAGCAACCCCGCGCCAAGGCGAAGCGCCCTCATGCCGCCATCAGCCGCACCATGAGGCGGCCTTGCAACGCCAGTGTCGCAGGGTCATCAACCCGGCGGGGTGGCGCGGCGGCGGGGGGCGAAATGGCCTGCAAGCCTTCGCCTGTCAGCAGCAGCAGCCGGTCGCCCAGACGCGCCGCCTCGGCCGGGTCATGTGTGACCATCAGCACGGTGCGCCCCGCCAGCAACCGCGCCGCCAGATCCTGCATCCCGGCGCGGCTGCGGGCATCCAGCGCCGAAAACGGCTCGTCCAGCAGCACGACGGGGCGGTCCTCCATCAGGGTGCGGGCCAGCGCCACGCGCTGCCGCTGGCCACCCGACAGTTGCGCAGGGCGGCGGCGCATTTCGGCCGCCAGACCCACATCGGCCAACAGGGCGCGGGCCCGGGCGGGATCGGGGGCCAGACCCCGCAGCCGCGCGCCCAGCATCACATTGGCCGCGCAGTCGAGCCAGGGCAGCAACAGATCATCCTGCGCCATCAGCGCGACCCGGCCTGCAAGCGGCAGGCCGTCACTGGCCGCCATCTGTCCGTCAAAGCGCACACCGCCACTCAACCCGGCCAGCAGCCGCAGTAGCGTCGATTTGCCGACGCCAGAGGGACCGAGCAGACAGGTCCACCGCCCGCCCGGAACATCCAGCGCCAGAGGCCCGAACACCGGCCTGTCCCCGGCGCTGGCACGGCCCGCCAGATGCAGCGTGAGGGCGGTCATGCCCCTGCGCCACTCATTGCGCACCCAGATCGACGGCAAGCTGCGCCACGCGGCGTTGCCCCTGTACCAGACCCGCCCCGGCCAGAAACGCCTCGAACGCGGCATAGCGCCCGGCATCCAGCCCGGCCGGGCTTTGCGACAGGCGTGGCAGCGTGTCGCGCCAGGCCTGCCTGTTAAGGTCATCCTGCAATTCGGGCGCGGTCGCGGCAAAGATCGCATAGCTTTCGTCGGGGTGGTTCACGATGAACTGGGCCGCGCGCTGGGTCGCGGCCAGAAAGCGGCGGATCAGTGCCGCATCCATCGTGGCGGGGTTGGCCACATAGATCAGCTCGTCATAGGCTGGCAGGCCCTCCTCCTCGGGGTAGAAACAGCGTCCTTCAACCCCGTTCAGCGCCATCTGCGTCAGTTCGAAATTGCGGAAGGCGCCGATCACCGCATCCACCTGCCCCGCCATCAGCGAGGGCGACAGCGACCAGTTCACATTCACCAGCGTCACATCGGCACTGGTCAGGCCGTGGCGGGCCAGCATCGCGCCCAGCACCGCCTCTTCCATGCCCGCCACTGAAAAGCCCACCTTGCGGCCCTTCAGATCGGCCAGACTTTGCACCGGCCCGTCCTTCAGCACGGCCAAACAATTCAGCGGCGTGGCAATCAGCGTGCCGACGCGGATCAAGGGCAGCCCCTCGGCCACCTGCATGTGCAGGTTCGGCTGATAGGAAATCGCCAGATCCGCCTTGCCCGCCGCCACCAGTTTCGGCGGATTGGCCGGATCGGCGGGGGCGATGACCGTCACCTCCAGCCCCGCATCGGCGAAATAGCCGTTCTCCTCGGCGATGATGACCGGGCCATGGTCGGGGTTCACGAACCAATCCAGCAGCAGCGTAAGTTTGTCTTGCGCCAGCGCGGGGGTGGCGGCCAGCAGGGTGGCCAGAAAGATCAGGTGTTTCAAAGCGTTTCTCCGGTTGCGACAAGGGCGATGGGGCCATCCCAGACGGCATGCAGCCGTTCGGCGGCGGCAAAGGCGCGCAGGCCCGAACGGCAGCACAGAACGGCGCGCTGGCCGTGGGCGGGTGTGGGGCCACCGGGGCCAAAGGCCGTGGCACTCAGGCGGATGGCATGGGGGTGGATCAGCGCGGCCTCATCCGCGCCGCGCAGATCGACGGCGAAATCTTGCGGCGTGATGGCTGATGGCGCGATGAAACGCGGCTGCCACGCCGGTTCCGTGGCCGCGTCAAAGCGGAAGCCACCCAGCCGCAACCCATCGGCAATCACCAGTTGGCCCAGTGGCGTGGGGCCAAGGCCTGCCAGCACGGCCAGCGCCATCTGCGCCTGCGCGCTGCCCAGCAGACCCACCATCGGGCCAAGCACCCCGGTTTCGGCACAGCTTCCGGCGCGGGCGGGCAGATCGGGGAACAGCGCGCGCAGCGACGGCGCACCCCCGCAGAAACCACCCGCATAGCCCACCATACCCGTGACCGAGGCGGACACCAGCGGCAGGCCAAGCGCCATGCACTGATCCGACAGGGTGTAGCTGACGGCGAAACTGTCGGCGCAATCCAGCACCAGCGTGGTGCCGTGGCAGAGTTCAGCGGCGTTGGCGGGGTCAAGCGTCTGCACAACGGGTTCCACCCGGCAATCGGGGTTCAGCCCGGCCAAATGGGTTGCTGCGGCCTGCGCCTTGGGCTGGCCAAGGTCTTTCAGGCGGAACAGGGACTGGCGGTGCAGGTTTGAAAGTTCCACCCGGTCGGGGTCCACCAGCTTGATCGCGCCCACCCCCGCCCCCACCAGACAGGGCAGCACGGCGGCCGCCAGACCGCCCGCCCCCACCACCAGCACATGCGCTGCGGCCAGCCGGGCCTGCCCCGCCGCACCGATCACCGGGGTTTGCCGCACATACCGCGTCATCGCGTGGCCACGATCCATGCGGCAAGCCGGGCCTCGGGGTCAGGGTGCAGGGTGATGTCGGTGACGGCGGCCACAGAGTTTGCCCCCGCAGCAAAGGCCCCGGCGGCGCGGGCAATGGTCATGCCACCGATGGCGACAAGGGGAAGGTGGCCCACCTGCCGTTTCCATTCCGTCAGACGGTCCAACCCCTGCGCGGGCCATGGCATCTGCTTCAGGATCGTCGGGTAAACCGGCCCCAGCGCGATATAATCCGGCATCAGCGCCAGGGCGCGGTCAAGCTCTGACTGATCATGCGTGCTGATGCCCAACCGCAGGCCTGCGCGGCGGATGGCAGGAAGATCGGCGGCATCCAGATCTTCCTGCCCCAGATGGATGGCATCACAGCCCGCGTCGATGGCCTGTTGCCAGTGGTCATTTACAACCAGTTGCGCGCCGTGTTGCCGGCACAGGTCGCGCGCCGTGGCAATCTGCACGGCAAGGGTGGCAGGGCTGTGCCCCTTCAGCCGCAACTGCACCAGCTTCACGCCCAGGGGCAGCATGCGCCGCAGCCAGGCCACATTATCAAAAATCGGGTAAAACCTGTCGAGATTCACAGAAATGCCTTTCCTATCAATGGGGTGGAGGGTGCAGCCATATCGCGCGGCGCCATTGGGCCCGCGTCATGGGCCAGACGCCCTGCCCGCAGCGCCAGCGCAAAAGCCTCGGCCATCGCCGCCGGGTCATCGGCATGGGCAACGGCTGTGTTCAGCAACACGGCGTCAAAGCCCATTTCCATCGCCGCCGCCGCCTGTGACGGCAGGCCAAGACCTGCGTCGATCACCATGGGCACATCGGGGAAATGCGCCCGCAGGCTGCGCAACGCATAGGGGTTCATCAGGCCAAGCCCGGTGCCGATCGGTGCGGCCCATGGCATCAGCACCTCGCACCCTGCCGCCAGCAGGCGGTCGGCCAGCACCAGATCTTCAGTCATGTAGGGGAATACGTGGAAGCCGTCGTCAGTCAGGATGCGCGCCGCATCGAGCAGGCCGAACGGATCGGGTTGCAGGGTATCGGCGTTGCCGATCACCTCCAGCTTGATCCAGTCTGTGCCAAAGACCTCGCGCGCCATATGGGCGGTTGTCACCGCTTCGCGCGCCGTGTGGCATCCGGCGGTGTTGGGCAGCAGATGCACGCCAAGACCCGCCACTAGCGCCCAGAAGTCCTGCCCGCCCCCGTTTCCCGCCTCGCGCCGCAGCGACACCGTGGCGATCCCCGCACCCGAGCGGCGAAAGGCATCGGCCATGACGGCGGGCGAGGGGTAAAGCGCCGTGCCCAGCATCAGGCGTGACGGCACTTCGGTTCCGTAAAACACCGGCATGGTCAGCCCCCCTGCCGGGGTGCGACAACTTCCACACGGTCGCCCGCATGCAGCACGCAGGAGGCGCGGGCGGTGGCGGGCACAAAAACCTCGTTCACGGCGGTGGCGAGTTTTTCGCCGCCATAGCCCAGTTCCGCCAGAGCCTCGGCCAATGTGGTGGCCTGCACCGTTTGGGGGGTGCCGTTAAGGGTGATCTTCATCCATCAACTCCGGTCGCGTGTCATCCAGCAGAAAAGCCGCAGCCATCTGCGCCAGCACGGGCGCCATCAGATAACCGTGGCGGTAAAGGCCATTCAGGTGCAGCACCCCGTCGCGCAGCCGCAGGCGGGGGCGGTTGTCGGGAAAGGCCGGGCGGGCATCGGTGCCGGTTTCCAGCACCTCGGCCTCGGCAAAACCGGGATGCAGGGCATAGGCCGCCGACAGAAGCTCCAGCATCGAGCGCACGGTGACGCGGCCACGCTCGGCGCTTTCCACCATCGTGGCCCCCAGCATGAAAACGCCGTTCCCGCGCGGCACCAGATAGATCGGCACGCGGGGATGCAGCAGCCGCACGGGGCGGTGCAGCGCCAGACCGGGGGCGCGCAGCAGCAGCATCTCGCCCTTTACCCCGCGCAAATCGGGCAATGCATCGCGGGCAGCCAGACCACGGCAATCGATCACCTGGCCCTCGGCCGGGCCGGGGGTGGTGAAGCTGACATCCAGCGCCGCCGCGCGCGCCCGCAGCGCAGCCAGCGCCGCACGCGGGTTCAGATGCGCCTCGGGGGTGACATGCAATGCGCGGTCAAAGCGCCCGGCCAGCAGAGGTTCCAGCACCGCTATGCCCGCCGCGTCCACCGGGCTGTGGCTGGCGATGCGCTTGGCGAAACGGTCAAGCTCCGCCCGATCACGCCCCAATGCCAGCACCAAAGTGCCGTTTGCGGTGATTTCCACGCCCTGCGCCGCCCACCATGCGGCAGCTCGCTGGCCCAGCCGGGTGATGGATTCATCCGCCGTCTCGCCTTCGCAGATCGGGGCCAGCATGCCGCCCGCCCACCAACTGCATTGATGCGGCCCGGCCTGCGGTGCCGGGTCTTGCAGCACCACCTGCACCCCCCGCCCCGCCAGTTCGACGGCGGCACAAAGCCCCATGACGCCCGCCCCGCGGATTGTCATCCTCATGGCCAGACCGCGTGGAAATGATGCACCGGGCCATGGCCCCGTCCGATGGCCAGCCGGTCTGCCGCCGCTATCGCGCGCTGCAACCAGCCATGGGCACGGGCAACGGCGGCGGGCAGCGCCTGCCCCAGCGCCAGTTCCGCCGCTATGGCCGCCGACAACGTGCAGCCGGTGCCATGCGTGTTGCGCGTGGCGATGCGCGGCGCCGACAGTTCAATCACCCCATCGGCAGAGATGAGCAGATCGGTGCAGACCGCGCCCACCGCATGCCCGCCTTTCATCAGCACCGCCGCCGGCCCCAGCGCAAGCAACGCCCTGCCCTGGGCTGCGGCCTCGGCAGTGGTGCGGGCGCAGGTGGTGTGCAGCAGCCGGGCGGCCTCGGGCAGGTTGGGCGTCAACAAAGTGGCGCGGGGCAGCAGGCGGGCCACAAGCGCCGCCACCGCATCATCCTGCAACAGCATGGCACCTGATTTGGCGACCATTACCGGATCAAGCACCAGCGGCGCGGAACATGCCGCCAACGCATCGGCCACGGTCACTACCCCCGCCGCCTGCCCCAGCATGCCGATCTTCACCGAATCGGGCGGAATGTCGGCCAGCACTGCCGCAATCTGCGCAGCCAGCATCGGAAGTCCGACCATTTGCACGGAACTGACTGCGCAGGTGTTCTGCGCCGTGATCGCGGTAATGGCCGATGTGCCGAAGACACCAAGGGCGGAAAAGGTTTTCAGATCGGCCTGAATGCCTGCCCCGCCACCGGAATCGGAGCCCGCAATGGTCAGCGCGGTCTTGGTCTGCGTCATCTCGCCCCTCATTTCCACATGGCTTTGGAAACAGGGAAAGACAGACGCTTGCGCGCCAGCCCATGCTCCGTTCCCTCCGCCGGTATGACCCGGATCAGGTTCGATGGGTTAGCTTGCGCCTCTCAGCCCTTTTCAGGGCACCCCAACGGAATATGACGTGACGCTAGCAGCGGGTGGCGCGCGGCGCAAGTGTGGTCAAAGCGGGGTTATGAACAGCGCGCTGACACCCGGCACCTCGGCACGGCAAAGGCGTTGCAACGTGTCAAGCAGATGAGTGCGGACGTAAGAGCCATGAAACCGGCTGGGCGCAACCAGTGTCAGCGTATCGGAATCCTCGGATTCCAGCACCAGTGGTTGCACCCATGCCGCATGCAGGGCTGGCTGTTCGGCCCGGAACCGATCCGAGATGCGCGCCCACCGACCCTCGGCCGGTGCGATGGGCGCCGGTGCGGGAAACGGGATGATGTTGAGGTCTGTCCCTGCGGGGACAGGGCCCGCCAGCCGGTCGGAAAGATCGCTGCCAACCGCCGCCCAATGGCTTTGCGTCGATGTGAGGATGGCGGGAAGGTTCAGCGCATAGCTGCTGACATGGCCACGCGCGCCCTGCCGCCGCAGCACCAGCCAGCCCAGATCGCGCAGCCGCGCCATTTCGCGTTTCACGGTGCGCTCATCCACCGACCAGAGCCGGGCGATTTCGCGCTGCCCCACGGCCAGTTCGTCGCGCGCCCAGTTGTAGCGCGCCGTGATGAGTGTGATCAGACGCAGGGCCAGCCGCTGCGCCACCTTGTCGCCCGCAAGACCATGTGCGCCAATGGCGCTGATGATATCATATTTCCGCGCCGAGGCACCCTGCCCCACCGGTCGTGTCACTGCCATGGCTGCCCCGCCTGCCGGCCTTTACCGGCTGATACATTCCGAAGTCCCGTGCCTCGGTTACTCAGGATGAGGGCGCCGGGGTCAACCAACGCTTTTCACCTGATGTCAGCAATTAGCGTTTTGTTTTGCGATTCTGTCAAGGGGCTGTGCGCGACGGCTTCTTCGCCTCCCCTGCCCATTCAAAATTTATGGTCATACAGGTATTGGGGGACATACAGGTTGTCCCCCAATTGCGCAGAATTGTCCCCCAATAGATGTGCCTCGGTGGCAACCGTGTCACCTAATAGTTGGTGGTCCTGCGCAAGTGTCTAGCGCGCAACCGATTCGCGCCTTCGCCGCATGAAAACATGGCGCAAGGGCCTGTCCCTGCGGGGACGGAGGCAGTCGACATGTTCACAATATTGCCTTTTGCATTTCCTGTAAATTCAGCGTAAATGAGAAAACGCCGCTGATTAGCGTTGATTTGACAGGAGCGCGGATGTTCACGCATGACGACCTGGCCCGGTTGCAGGCCCAATCGCTGAAGATGCAGGGCTGGATCCGGCAGCAGACCTATTCGCCGGAGATGGAAAAGACCCTGCGCCGCTTTTCAAGCTGGGAGCTGGGAGAGCTGATCTTCAAGGTCAACCAATCCACCCTGCGGGGCCGCATGGCGATGGACCCATCGCTGCCTCAGGGCATTGTCGAGGCCGATGGCCGCCAGCACTGGTATACGCTGGAAGAGATCAACGAAATTCGCCGCAGGCTGAAGATCAACCGGCGCAGCCTGCTGCCGCCGCGCCCTGCGGGCAAGCGGGCGATCCGGGCGGCGGTGGCGAATTTCAAGGGCGGTGCCGGCAAATCCACCGTGGCGCTGCATTTCGCGCATGCGGCCGCACTGGATGGCTACCGTGTGCTGGCGGTGGATTTCGACCCGCAGGCGACGCTTTCGCACAGCATGGGTCTGTCAGACGTTTCCGAAGAATTCACCGTCTGGGGCATCATGGCGCGCGACCTGATCCGCGAGACAGAGCGGATGAACGCCGCCGCGCGGGGGGCCGAAAGCGGCACTACCCTGCCCCAGCGCCGCCTGCCCGCCGCGATCACGGATATGGGGTTGGCCGACCTGCGCGGATCGGATTTCATCAAGCCCACAAGCTGGCCCACCATCGACATCATTCCCAGCTGTGCCAACGCGGCCTTTGTCGAATTCGCCAGCGCGCAATACCGGCACCTGAACCCGGAGTGGTCGTTCTTTGCAGCCGTGTCGCGCTATCTGGATACACTGGCCGCCGATGCCTATGACATCGTGATCTTCGATTGCCCGCCCGCCATCGGCTATCAGTCGATGAACGCGGTGTTTGCGGCGGATGTGCTGTATGTGCCCTCTGGCCCTGGCTATTGGGAGTATGACAGCACGACATCCTTCATCGGGCAATTGTCCGAGGCGCTGGCCGATCTTTCGCAATTTTCGGCGCTTGTCCCCGCGGGGACAATGAAGCTGCCCAAGGCGTTTCTGGACCTGCGGTTTCTGCTGACGCGGTATGAGCCGAACAACGATCTGCACCGCGCGATGTATGCCGCGTTCAAGAAAGTGTTCGAGGGCAGGGTGACGGACAACCCGATCGAGATGACCCGCGCGGTGGAGCAGTCGGGCCGTTTCCTGTCGTCGATCTATGAGACGGATTACCGCGCGATGACCCGTGAAACCTGGCGGCGCGCGCGGCTGTCGTTTGACAAGGCCTATGAGGAATTTCGCGGCCATCTGGTGGCCGCCTGGGATCAGATGGAGGATGAGGCATGACAAAACGGCGGATGTTCGACATCGACTTTCCCGAAGGTGCGGATGAGCCCCCGGTTGTCCCCGCTGGGACAGAGACGCGGCGTGGCCCGATGGCGGCGGCGATCACCGAAAACGCCACCGCGCTGCGCGAGCGCCAGCAGGCCGAGGCACTGATCCGCGACGAAAATGATCGGCTGGCGCATGAATTGGTGCGGCTTAAAAAGCTGGGCCTGATCGTCGATCTGATTCCGCTGGACGCGATCCGCACCACGAAGCTGACGCGCGACCGTGCCTCGGGCCGTGACCCCGAGCTTGACGAGCTGAAGGAATCGATCAAGGCGGTTGGCCTGTCGAATCCCATCCGGGTCGAGGCGGGTGAGGGCGGGTTTGAACTGGTGCAGGGCTTTCGCCGTCTGGCCGCCTATGCCGAACTGCATGCCGAAACCGGTGATGCGCGTTATGCGACCATACCCGCCGGGCTGCTTGCCAAGGGCGAAACGCTGGAGTCGCTGTATCGTCGGATGGTGGATGAAAATCTGGTGCGGCGCGACATTTCCTTTGCCGAAATGGCGCAACTTGCGCGTGCCTATCTGGCTGATCCTGATACCGGCGTGACCGATCTGGATCAGGCGATTGCCACGCTTTATGGATCTGCCGGGCGGCAGAAGCGGGTTTACATCCGCAACTTCGCGGCCTTGTTGGACCGGATTGGCGGGCATCTGGCGCATCCGCATGCGCTGCCGCGCGCGCTTGGCCTTGCGCTGTTGAAGCGGATTGACCGCGAGCCGGGCGCGGGGTCGGCATTGCAACGGCTGCTGGCCGCCCGGCCAGCCCGCAGCGAGGACGAAGAGCTTGCAATCCTGCGCGACTTTGCCGATGGGGCAGGGGGCGATGCCGAGGCCGTGGAAAAGCCACGCGGGCCAGCCAACCCCGCCGCCAAGACCAGCCTGCGCGTGACACGCGGTGGCGACGTGGCGCGCTGCACGGCAACGGATGGCCGGGTGGAATTGCGGATGGACCGCGACTTTTCCTCGATCGACCGTCACCGGCTGGAAGAGGCCGTCACCGCATTTCTGAACGCGCTGGACGATGCGACGGGCAGGCCGCCGGGGCGCTGATCAGGTCACACCCGGCGCTTCGGGCCGGGTGTGAGGTCAGCAAGCGCGTCACGCGCACATCCGGGGCAGGGATCAGCCAAAATTGTCTCTGCACGGCCCAACGGGTGCTGCGCATTCCTGCCCTGCTGCGGCACAGGCAGCGCCGGTGCATCGTTGGGCAAATTGGCCGCGAACAAGTCATCCATGTAGTGCGCAAAATGAATGTTTTATGCGTATTTTGATCCGCTGCCTGTGATGCCGTCTGGTGAAATTCCAGAACCGCCAAAGTCATTCAAATGCGGGCGTGACTGCAACGGTGCGCAGGCACGGTGGCGAGATGTCCGAAGAAGTGGCGGATCAGGTGCCGCCGCAGGTTTTGGCCCTTCCGCACCCCGAACGCGCAGAAGGGCCGCAGGCAGCCGATTCAGCTATGGGAAATCTGGGTTCCCAGCACCTTCAGGCATTCGCGCATGAAGGCGGCAAGCCCGGTCCAGCCCTTTGCCGAAACCATCGTGCCGTCGACATAGGCCTCGTCGGGTGCCACGTCGATATAGGTGCCGCCGGCCAGGATCACTTCCGGCTCACAGGCCCCAAGTGCCGCGACCTTCTTGCCGCGCACCACGCCGTCAACGGCAACAAGGATCTGCACCCCGTGGCAGATCGTGAAGATCGGCTTTTGCGCGTCGTGGAAGTGGCGCACCATGGCCTGAATGCGCTTGTCGGTGCGGATGTATTCCGGGCCGCGCCCGCCGGCACAATAGACCGCGTCATACTCCTCGACCACCACTTCCGAGAATGTCTTGTTGATCTCGATCAGATGGCCAAAACGCTCGATATAGGTCTGGTGGCCCTCGAAATCATGCAGCGAGCTTTGGATGCGCTGGCCCTTTTTCTTGTCGGGGCAGATCACGTGGACAGTGTGGCCCACGGCCTCCATCCCCTGCTGGAACACAAAGATTTCGTATTCTTCGGTGAACTCGCCGCAAAGCATGAGGATTTTTTTACCGGGCATTCAGAGACTCCTTTGGAATGGCAAGGCGGGGTGCAGTTGAGCATCAGGACAGCGCATCGGTGGCGCGGCCCGTCGCGGCTGTTTCGGAACAATCTGCGGCACAGGCGGGGTGCCCATGATCATTCGAACGCAGACAGCAGCCGGTCGCGCGAGCGCAGGATGTGGTTGCGCATCGCCGCCTCGGCGGCCAAGGGGTCGCCGGCACGAAACGCCACCAGCAGATCCTCATGCTCTTCCAGCGCCTCCTGGGTGACGCGGGTGTGGAACATCAGGCGGAAGATGTGCAGATGCACATGCTGGTTGAACAGGGTCGAGCGGATCACCTCGTTCCCGGCAATCTTCAGGATCGCATCGTGAAAGTCGGCATCCGCCCGGGCAAAACGGGAATAGCGGCTGGTCCGGTCAACCGGGGCGTCACCGTGCCCCATGTCAGCTGCGGCATCCTCCAGCAGTTTCAGCGTATCCGTGGTCATGTTGAGCGCGGCCAGCCGTGCGCCCTCAGGCTCCAGCAGCAGGCGGAATGTGTAAAGGTCGTCGAACTGTTTGCGCGTCAATTGCGGGGCTGCGGAATAGCCGATCAGATGCGCCTTGCGCACCAAGCCTTCACGTTCCAGCAGCGACAGCGCCTCACGCACCGGGGTCGGTGAAACATCCAGATCGCGGGCAATCACATCAATCGGGATACGCGCACCCGGGGCGATTTCCAGCGACATCAGGCGTTCATAGATGTTGTCATAGACGCCATCGACGATGCTTGCGGGGCGCAGGGATGCCGTCCGCTTGCCTGCCCGATCCGCTGCCATTCCCATTCCGACACCCCGGCATCTTCGACTTGACACAACGCTTTGAGTCGCAAATATGGTATCAAATGTCAAACATAATATCATATACGATCCGATATAGGATTTGGATGACCACCTCAAACCCTGATCTTCCATGGCTGGCTGCGTTGATACTGCTGGCATGGTTCCGGTGCAGGACCGGCGTGGTGGCCACGACGTGCCAGACAACGTGATGAACTGAATGCAGGCCCGGCAGGCCACCTGACCCCGAACCAAAGGATACGGAACCATGGACCATTTCGGCACGATCAGGGCCCCGCGCGAGATCCTCTTCGGGTCTGGCCAGCGTCGGGCACTTGGCACGGTGGCGGCCCGGCTGGGCAAACGCGCGCTGGTCGTCACAGATGCACGGCTGGCGGGGGATGCCGATTTTCTTGCCATGATGGAGGATCTGGCCAAGGCTGGCCTGACCTTGCGCATCGAGGCGGGCACCTTGCCCGATGTGCCGGTGGATTCAGCCGTCAGTGCTGCCGAGGCTGCACGGGGCTTTGCCCCAAATCTGGTGATCGCGGTGGGCGGCGGGTCTTGCCTTGACATGGCGAAATGCATGGCTTTGCTGATTGCGCATGGCGGGCGGCCACAGGATTACTATGGCGAGCTGAAGGTGCCCGGTCCGGTGCTGCCGCTGATTGCCATCCCCACCACCGCCGGCACGGGGTCTGAGGTGACGCCGGTGGCCGTGTTGTCGGATGCCGAGCGCAGCCTGAAAGTGGGAATCTCCAGCCCATATCTGATACCCACCGTGGCGATCTGCGACCCCGATCTGACGCTGACCTGCCCGCCCGGCCTCACCGCCATTGCCGGGGCAGATGCGCTGACCCATGCCATCGAGGCCTTTACCGCCACCCGCCGCCCGGTGACGGCAGGGCTGACGCAAGAGCGGGTGTTCATCGGCAAGAACGCGATTTCCGACCAGTTCGCGCTGACGGCGATTTCCCTGCTGTGGCAGGGGTTGGAGGCGGCCTGCACCGACGGCGCAAACACCACCGCGCGCGCGCAGGTGATGCAGGGGGCGACCTTTGCCGGGTTGGCCTTTGGCGTGGCGGGAACGGCTGCGGCGCATGCCATACAATACCCGGTCGGCGCGCTGACCCATACACCGCACGGGCTGGGCGTGGCCTGTCTGATGCCCTGGGTCATGGAATGGAACCGCCCGGTGATCGGCACCGAACTGGCGCAGATCGCCAGCGTCATCGGTGTGGCAGATGCCGATGCGGTGATCCCGGCCATAGCCGGCCTGTTCGCCCGGATCGGCATTCCACCGACGCTGGCGGCACTTGGCCTGGACGAAGACCGCATTCCCTGGGTGGCCGAGCAATCCTGCGGGATCGAACGGCTGATACAGAACAACCCGCGGCCCATTCGCCGCGCCGAAATGGACCTTTTGCTGATTGCCGCGTTCAGCGGCGACCACGGCGTGATCCGATAACCGAAAGACAGATGATGACCCTTGATAGCCCTTCCAGCTTTGCCGACCCATCGCTGCACGCTCATGGCCTGTTCATCGGTGGCCGCTGGCTGCCCGGCCACGGCATTCCGGTGACAAACCCGTCAACGGCGCTGGTGTTGGCCGAGGTGCCGGATGCCTCGGTCGCCGATGCCATGCAGGCGGTGGATGCAGCCGGGGCTGCCGCCGCAGGCTGGCGGGCCACGCCGCCCCGCCAGCGGGCGGAAATCCTGCGTCGCTGGTTCCAGCTGATGACCCAGCATGCCGAGGAGCTGGCCACACTCATCTCGCTGGAAAACGGCAAGGCGCTGCCCGATGCGCGCGGCGAAGTGGCCTATGCCGCCGAATTCTTTCGCTGGTATGCCGAAGAGGCGGTGCGCATCGCGGGCGAGTTTCGCCATGCCCCCTCGGGCGCGCACCGCATTCTGGTGGACCATGACCCGATCGGCATTGCCGTGTTGATCACGCCGTGGAACTTCCCCGCCGCGATGGCCACCCGAAAGATCGGCCCGGCGCTGGCGGCAGGCTGCACAGTGATCCTGAAACCGGCGACGGAAACCCCGCTGACCGCCTATGCCATGGCTCGCCTGGGCGCCGAAGCCGGGGTGCCGCCCGGTGTGGTCAACGTGTTGACCACAACGCAGCCCGGTGCGGTGGTGAATGCGATGCTGGCCGATCCCCGCGTGCGAAAACTGTCGTTCACCGGATCGACCGGCGTGGGCCGCACCCTGCTGGCCGAGGCTGCGAAAACCGTTGTGTCCTGTTCGATGGAACTGGGCGGCAACGCGCCTTTCGTGGTGTTCGACGACGCCGATCTGGATGCGGCGCTGGATGGCGCGATGATTGCCAAGATGCGCAACGCGGGCGAGGCTTGCACCGCCGCAAACCGCTTTTACGTCCAATCCGGCATCCATGATGCCTTTGTTGCGGGCCTGACCGCGCGCATGGCGGCGCTGCGGGTGGGGCCGGGCACCGACCCTGCAACGCAGGTGGGCCCGATGATCACGACCAAGGCGGTGGCCAAGATCGACCGGCTGGTGCAACAGGCGGTGGCACGTGGGGCGCGGGTGACGACGGGCGGCGCACCGCTGCCGGGCACAGGCTATTTCTATCCGCCGACCGTGCTGGAGAATGTGCCAGAAGATGCCGAACTGGCGCATGAGGAAATATTTGGCCCGGTGGCCCCGGTCTACCGCTTTGACACCGAGGAACAGGCCATCCGCCTGGCCAATGCCACCGAATACGGCCTTGCGGCCTATGTCTATTCGCGCGACCTTTCCCGCGCTCTGCGGGTGGGCAAGGGTATTGAAACCGGGATGGTGGCGATCAACCGGGGCCTGATGTCTGATCCCGCCGCCCCGTTCGGCGGGGCCAAGCAAAGCGGGCTGGGGCGGGAGGGTGGCGTGACCGGCATCCTTGAATTCATGGAGCCGAAGTATTTCGCGGTGAATTTCTAGGGGCACGCCATGGATCCATACCGCAACCGCGATTTCATTCCGGATTTCGACGCGATCCTGGCCGAAACCGCCGCCCGCTCGCGCGAACTGGCATCGCGGGTCGAGATGCGGGCCGATGTTGCCTACGGCCCGTCCCCGCGTCAGCGGATTGACATCCTGTTTCCCCCGCACCGCACAAAAGATGCCCCGCTGCACATGTTCATCCATGGCGGATACTGGCGGTCTGGGTGCAGGGCGGATCATCATCTTGTCGCCGCGCCGGTTCTGGCGGCAGGCGGCATCGCCGCGATTGCCAGTTATGACCTGATGCCCGGCACCCGTCTGGGGCAGATCGTGGCGCAGGTGCGGGCCGCAGCGCGGCACCTTCTGGCCATCGCGCCCGATCTGGGTGCCGACCCCGCACGGTTTACCGCCAGCGGCCATTCCGCGGGCGCACATCTGGCAAGCTATCTTGCGGCCCACGGCCCGGAGGAGCGGATGCGCCCCGAATTGCCGGTGCTGCGCGGCATCCTGATGGTCAGCGGCATTTACGACCTGTCCGGCATTCCCGCCAGCTTTCTGAAGGACGAAGCGCGGATGAGCGTGGCGGAGGCCGAAGCATGGTCGCCACTGACATCGCCGCAATCCGCGCTGCCAATGCGCATCGTTACAAGGGGCGCGCATGAAACTGCGCCCTTCCACGATCAGGCCAGTGCTTTTGCCAGCGTGATTGATGCCGCGGGGCAGACCTGCAAGCTGCGTGTTGAACCTGATCTGAACCACATGACCATCGTTTTGGCGCTTGCCGATCCGGCATCGGCATTGGGTGGCGTTCTGGGGGCGCTCAGCGCCGATTGAGACTGGCGTTCTGGTTGCAGCAGGCCCGCACCCGCGCGATGCAGGGCATGACCCCGGCCTTGGAAACAGCCAAGCCACTGTCTTCATGTAACAATCCTGCATCCCTGTGCCGCAGGGGCGGTTCATGTTCTGGCCCGCCGCATGGTCTGTGGATTCATCACTGGTGGCAAATGCCATGCGCAGGGCGGCTCCAGGGCTCGATGGCCTGCAATAAATTTCACACAAAGATAAAAATGTTGAACCTTGTTGACGGTTGCGTTGGCCGATCCTACCACAGCGATGCAATGTCTTTCGGCATGCGCAATAAATTGCAAGAATGGCGCCAAGCGCCGTCGTCAAGGGAGGAACACATGAGCTATGTCAAGGCACTGATTCTGGGCGGGGCGTCCGCCGCAGCACTTCTCGGGGCGTCGCCGGCGGCCAAGGCCGAAGGCGGGCTGGCCTGCGAACCGGGTGAAACCTATGTAATGAACGTGATGGTGATGGGGCATCCCTACTGGGTGCCGGTGTTCGAAGGCTTCAAGCAGGCCGCAGCCGCCCTGGGCTGCGAGGCTGTGTTCTCGGGCACCCCGGATTACGACATCACCAAGCAGATCGCCTCGTTCGAGCAAGACCTTGTGACCAGCCCCAAGGGCATTCTGCTGCACCCGATGCAGGCCGACCCGTTCATCGACCCGATCAACCGCGCGATTGATGCAGGCGTTTCCGTCACCACCTTTGCCGCCGACTCGCCAAAGTCGAAGCGCACCGCCTACATCACGTCAGACAACCTGGCCGAAGCGAAATTCGCGGCGGAAGAGATCGTGAAAACCGTGGGTGACAGCGCCGAATATGCAGTGCTGGAAAACCCCGGCCAATCGAACCACGACCTGCGGGTGACGGCGCTGATCGCTTATATGGAGGCGAACTATCCCAACATGAAGCTGGTCGGGCGGCAGGCCACGAACCAGGATCCGAACGCCGCCTTCACCGCCGTGTCGGCGATGTTGCAGGCCAACCCGGACCTTGCGGCGCTGTGGATCCCGGAATCCGGTTCCGCCGAGGGGGCGGTCGCCGCGGTGAAAGCTGCGGGTGACACGCTGATGATCGTGCATGCCGATATTTCGCCCACCACGCTGGAGGAAATCAAGGCAGGCAACATCCACATGGCGCTGAACCCCAATCAGGGCATCCAGGGCTTTATGGGCTTCATGAACACCTTTCTGGGTGCGCGCCCCGGCCTGATCGACCCGTTCAACGACTACAAGGTGTCGGGCTACAACCCGATGCAGATCCCCTTTGTAGACAATGGCTTTGCCGTCATCACCAAGGACAATGCCGCCAGCTTTGTGCTTGAGGATTATATGGCAGCCCGGAACTGACACTCTTTGCCCCGCCGTTCACGCGCGGCGGGGCGCCCCACCTCTGGAACCAAAGGCACCCATGAATCCCGCGCCACCGCTATTGCAGATGACCGACATCGCCAAATCCTTTGGCGCGATCCGCGCGCTGCGGTCCGGGCAGCTGGACCTGCGGGCCGGGGAGATCCATGCGCTCGCCGGGGAAAACGGGGCGGGCAAATCGACGCTGATGAACATCCTCGACGGCATCCTGCGGCCCGACAGCGGCGCGATACGCATCGACGGCCAGCCTGTGCAGATCGACAGCCCGGCCATGGCGCAGCGGCTGGGCATCGGGTTTGTCCATCAGGAAATCGCGCTTTGCGCCGACATATCGGTGGCCGAGAACATCTTCATGTCCGAGACGGCGCAAAGCCGCAGGCGCTTGATGGGTGGGGCCGATCTGATCGCCAGAGCCGCCGAGGTTCTGGCCCCGCTGGCTGCGATAGACCCGCGCCTGCCCGCCGGGCTTTTGTCGATTTCCCAGCAGCAGCTGGTCGAGATCGCCAAGGCACTGACGCTGGAGTGTCGCATCCTGATCTTTGACGAACCGACCGCCGCGCTGACGGAACATGAGGCGCAAAAGCTGTTCACCATCCTGCGCGGACTGGCAGCGCGCGGCATCGGCATCATCTATATCTCGCACCGCATGGCCGAGATTTTCGGCATCTGCGACCGCGTGACGGTGATGCGCGACGGCCAGCACATCCGCACCGACCGCACGGCCGACATCACGCCCGCCGATGTGGTCAACGCCATGGTGGGGCGCAAGCTGGACACGCTTTATCCGCCAAAGATGCAGGGCACGCCGGGGCCGGAAATCCTGCGGGTTGCAGGGCTGACTGACCGGCGCTTCCAAGATGTGTCCTTTGCCCTGCACGCGGGCGAGATACTGGGTTTTGGCGGGCTGATCGGGGCCGGGCGCAGCGAAATCGCGCGCGGGCTGATGCGGCTGGAAGGTGCCGCAAAGGGCCGCATCTGGCTGCATGGGCAAGAGGTGAACCTGCGCGACTATGCCGACTGCATCGCGCGCGGCATCGTCTATCTGTCCGAGGACCGCAAGGGCGACGGTGTGTTTCTGGACCTGCCGATTGCAGCCAACATCGCGGCGCTGGATCTGCGCCGCGTGGCGGGGCGGTTCGGTGTGATAAACCCCGCGCGTGAGGCGGCGCAGGCGCAGCGCATCGGTGGCAGCCTGCGGCTGAAGGCGGCCAGCATGGCGCACCGGGTGGCCAGCCTTTCGGGTGGCAACCAGCAAAAGGTGGCGCTGGCGAAACTGCTGGCGGTGCAGCCAAAGGTGATCTTCCTCGATGAACCCACGCGCGGCGTCGATGTGGGCGCCAAGGCCGAAATCCATGCCATCCTGCGCGGGCTGGCCGACAGCGGGGTGGGCATCGCGGTGATCTCGTCCGAACTGCCCGAACTGATCGGGCTGTGTGACCGGGTTCTGGTGGTCAGCGAGGGCCGCATCGTGGGCGGGCTTTCCGGCCCCGACATGACCGAAACCAACATCATGACACTCGCCGCGCCCGGTGCGCTGGCCAAAGCCGGGGCCATGCAATGACCACGACGACCCAAGACCGCAGCCTGTTGGCCCGCCTTTTCGGCGCACGGGAAACCGGCCTGGTGCTGATCATCCTTGTGCTGTTCCTGATCATGTCCTTTGCCTCGCCGCATTTCCTGACCTGGACGAACATGCGGGCCATGACCATGGCCTTTTCGGTCGAGGCGATTGTTGTGGTGGGCATGACGATCCTGCTGATTTCGGGCGGCATTGACCTGTCGGTTGGTTCGGTCACGGCGCTGGCCATGGTGGTGGCGGGGCTGTTGTTCCTGAATGGGGTGAACCCCTGGGTGGCGGCACTGATGGCCATAGCCGTCTGCGCGGGCATCGGCGCGGTGATCGGGTTCTTTGTGACCTATGTGGGCCTGCACCATTTCATCGTGACGCTGGCCGCGATGGTGATCGCGCGCGGGCTGTGCCTGTTGGGCACCGGGGGGCGGCCGCTGGGGCTGTTCGAACTGCCCGCCGGTTTCAAGTGGATCGGCATCGGGTCTGTCGGCGTGATCCCGGTGGCGATCATCATCTTTGTCATCGTGGTCGCGGTGTTCGACTTTCTGTTGCGTCGCACCACGGCCTTCCGGCTGGTCTACTACACCGGCAGCAACGAAAAGGCCGCCGCCTATTCCGGCATCCGCACAAAGCGCGTGATCTTTCTGACCACGGTGCTGTGTTCCACGCTCTGCGGGGTGGCGGGGATCATCTACATGGCGCGGTTCGGGTCCGCGCAACCCACCTTCGGTGTGGGGATGGAGTTGAACGTGATTGCCGCGGCGGTGATCGGCGGCGCCAGCCTGTCGGGCGGCAAGGGCACGATCTTTGGCGCGATACTGGGGGCCATTCTGTTGTCGGTGGTCTCATCCTCGCTCGCGCTGTTGAACGTGTCGGTTTACTGGCAGGATATCATCCGCGGCTCGATCCTGCTGGCCGCCGTCACCCTTGACCACTACCTCGTGAAACGGCAGGCGGCAGGAGGCAGGGCGTGAACGACATGAACGAAGATTTCACCTCGCTGCGGCAGATGCATGCCGTGCTGGTGCGCCATTTCATCGAGGGCCGCAAACAGGCGGAGATTGCCGAGGCGATGAACCTGTCCACCTCCAAGGTGAATCGCATCATCGCGCAGGCCCGCCGGTCGGGGATGGTGAAGATCAGCATCGAAACCCCGTTCCAGCGCCTGATGGAGATCGAGCAAAAGCTGGCGGCGACCGGGCTGGTGCGTGAGGCCATCGTGTCGCCCACGGTGTCGGACAATGACGGCACACGGCTGGCACAGGTGGGGCAGGCGGCAGCGGCGCATCTGGCCGAAACGCTGCGCGACGGCGACATTCTGGGCATTTCGGGCGGCAAGGCGGTGGCGGCGGTGGTTGATGCGCTGTCGGTCGAACGCGCCATCGACGTGCAGGTGGTGCCGCTGACCGGCGGGGTGCAGGGCAAGTTCCACACCGATGTGAACAACCTGGCCTCGCGCATGGCGGAACGGCTGGGCGGTCGGTCGCTGCAACTCCACGCGCCGCTGTTTGCCGAACGCGCCGATCAGCGCGAGATGCTGATGAACCTTGGCGCCGTGAAAGAGGTGATGGATCTGGGCCGCCGCGCAACCGTCTGTCTGGTGGGCATCGGGTCGATCACCACGCCGGGATCATCCTATTTCGATCTGCATCCGCTGTCAGCGCCCGACCGCGCGATGCTGCCCGGCATGGGTGTCATGGCCGAGTTTCTGGGCCATCTGGTGCATGACCGGGGTCAGGTTGCGCATTTCGCGCTGAACCAGCGCCTTGTCGCGCTGCGCCCCGACGAGATCCGCCGCTGCGGTCGCGTCATCGCGGTTGCGGCGGGTGAAGACAAGGTGGGGCCGGTCAGATCGGTGCTGCGCGGGGGCTATGTGTCTGTTCTGGTGACGGATGAAGACACGGCAACAACAATTCTTGCAACGAACGGAGATTCCGCATGACCGGGATGCTGAAACGCGAGATCGGGGAAACGGGCATCATGGCTTCGGCCGTGGGGCTGGGCACCTGGGCCATCGGCGGATGGATGTGGGGCGGCACCGATGATGCGGCGGCCGAAGATGCCATCCGCGCGGGCCTTGATGCGGGGATCACGCTGATCGACACTGCACCCGCCTATGGCCTTGGCCATGCCGAAGCGGTGGTGGGCCGCGCCATGAAGGGGCGGCGCGATCAGGTGGTGCTGGCCACCAAATGCGGGCTGGTCTGGCACACGCAGCGCGGGCCGTATTTCTTTTCGCAAGGCGGCTTGCCGGTGCACCGTGATCTTTCCGCCGCTGCGATCCGGCATGAGGTGGAGCAAAGCCTGACCCGGCTGAACACCGACCGGATCGACCTTTACATCACCCACTGGCAAGACCCCACCACCCCCGTCGCCGAAACGGTGGCCGCGCTGAAGGATTTGCAGCGCGAGGGCAAGATACTGGCCTTTGCCGCCTCGAACACCACGCCCGATCATCTGGCCGCCTACCGTGCAGAGGGCGGCATTGCAGCGGTGCAGGAGGAATACTCGATGGTCGAACGCCGTATTGAACAAACCCATCTGCTCGCCTGCCGCGATGCGGGCATTGCGGTGATGGGCTATTCGGTGCTGGCGCTTGGCCTTCTGTCCGGGCGTATCGGGGCTGACCGGGTGTTTGCCGGGGATGACCAGCGGCAAGGCAACCCGCGCTTTTCCCCGGAAAACCGCGGGCGGGTGGACCGGGTGATGCAGGTGGTGCGCCCGATTGCGGCGGACCAAGGCGCAAGCCCGGCGCAGGTGGTGATTGCCTGGACACTGGCGCAGCCGGGGCTGACCTTTGCGCTGTGCGGCGCCCGCAACGCCCAGCAGGCGCGCGAGAATGCCGAAGCCGGGCAGTTGCACCTTGCCCCAGCCGAGATTGACGCGATCACAGTAGCCGCCCGGACCCACCTGGAACCGGCAACCACCTGAACTGAAAGCAATGTTGCAAGACCACAGATGCGGGGCGCGTTCCCGCAAAGGAAGAAGTCATGTCTGACGCCCGGCAAGAAAGGATCGACCGCATCACAGCCAACCCGGCCTTTGACGTGATCGTCGTGGGCGGCGGGATCAATGGCATCGGCGTCTTTCACGACCTGGCGCATCAGGGCCTGCGGGTGCTGCTGGTCGAGATGAGCGATTTCTGTTCCGGCTGTTCCGCGGCCCCTTCGCGGATGATCCATGGTGGCCTGCGGTATCTGGAGAATGGCGAGATATCCTTGGTGCGCGAAAGCCTGATCGAGCGTGACCGGCTGTTGCGCAACGCCCCGCATCTTGTGCGGCCGCTGCCGACGACGATTCCCATCGACCGTTTCGCCTCGGGTCTGGCGAATGCCGCACTGGGGTTTCTGGGTTTTACCGGCCGGCCGCGCCCACGCGGTGCGCTGCCGATCAAGCTGGGGCTGGCCCTTTATGATGCGATCACAGGGCGTAGGCGGGTGTTGCCGCGCCACCGCTTTCGCGGCCGGATGGCAACACGGGCGGCCTTTCCCGATCTGCGGCCCGACCTGCGGTTTTCGGCCACCTATCACGACGCCTGGATTTCGCACCCGGAACGCCTGGGGCTGGAACTGATCGGCGATGCCAGCGCGCAGAACGCGGGTGCCGTTGCGCTGAACTATGCCCGGCTGACGCATGGGGCACGGGGGCTTGTGCTGACCGACAGCGAAACCGGGCAAACCCTGCCTGTCAGCGCCCGGATGATTGTCAACGCCACCGGCGCCTGGATTGACGACACCGCCGCATCGCTGGGTGCGCGGCTGAACGAAAGGCTGGTGTCGGGCACCAAGGGGTCGCACCTCATTCTCGACAATCCGGCGCTGGCGGCGGCGCTGAACGGCCACATGATCTATTTCGAGAATGCCGATGGCCGGGTTTGCATCGTGTTTCCCTATCTGGGCCGGGTGCTGGCCGGGTCTACCGATCTGCGGGTGAACGAGGCGGGCCGGACGGCGTGCAGCCCGCAGGAGCGGGATTATATCCTTGCCGCAATCGGTGCGCTGTTTCCCGGCGTCCCGATCAACGCCGCGCAGATCGTCTACAGCTATGCGGGCATCCGCCCGCTGCCGGTCAGCGACGCCGATTTCACCGGGCGCATCTCTCGCGGGCATGCGGTGCGGCGGCTGGGCGGGGCGGTGCCGCAGATCGGCATGGTGGGCGGCAAATGGACGACTTACCGCGCCTTTGCCGAGGATACCGTCGATCTTGTGCTGGCCGACCTTGGCCTTGCCCGCAGTGTCAGCACCCGCGACCTGCCCATCGGCGGCGGGGCCGGATATGGCCCCGGTCTGGTGGAAAACCTGACCCTGCACCACGGGCTGTCGGATCACCGCGCGGCGCATCTGGCGGATCTCTACGGAAGCCGCGCCGCAGCGGTTGCCACCTTTTGCACCGGGCAGGATGACCCGCTGCCGGGCGTGCCGATGACAGCGGGCGAGGTGGTCTGGGCCATCCGGCATGAACATGCCTGTCATCTGGCCGACGTGCTGCAACGGCGCAGCCCGCTGGCGATCCGTGGCCAGTTGTCGCTGCCGCTGATCAGCGCCACCGCCCGCGTCATGGCGCGCGAATGCGGCTGGTCCGACGCACGGACAACGGCCGAAATCACGCGCTTTCTCAGCGACCTTGAAACCTATCACGGGGTCAGGCTGACCCAACCGGAAGGAGCCCTGCCATGAAGATCACCCCCAAGGTTCGGATGAACCGCATGTTCCGCAACGGCGGCTGTCTGGATGTGGCCGTCGATCACGGCGTCTGCAACGAGCCCGGCTTTCTGAACGGGCTGGAGGATATGGGCCGCGTGGTGGGCATGTTGGTGGATACGCGGCCCGATGCGATCCAGATGGCCTATGGTCAGGCCGATCTGCTGCAAACCCGCCCCGAGCGTGACAAACCCGCGCTGGTGCTGCGGCTGGACATGGGCAACCCCTATAACGCCACGCGCCACCGCGTCATGTGGGCCGAGTTGCAGAACGCCGCCGACCCTGTTCTGCCGGCGGTCGAGATGGATGCCGCCTGCGTGGTGGTCAACCTGTTCATGCTGCCCGACGAGCCGGAACTGTTCCGCCAATGCGTGCAGAACATCGCACGGGTGCGCGCCGATTGTTCGCGCTATGGCATGCCCCTGATGATCGAGCCGCTGGTGATGCTGCCCAATGACGTGCGCGGCGGTTATCAGGTGGACGGTGACGCGGAAAAGATCGTCACTCTGGTGCGGCTGGCGGCGGAAATGGGGGCTGACATCATCAAGGCCGATCCCACGTCGAACCCGCAGGATTTTCATCGCGTGGTCGAGGCTGCCCGCGTGCCCGTGCTGGCGCGCGGTGGCGGGAAAGAGGATTTGCGCGCTGTTCTGCAAAAATCGGCGGCACTGGTGGCGCAGGGGGCAAGGGGGCTCGTTTATGGCCGCAACATCTATCAACATGCCAATCCGGGGGCAGTGGTTGCGGCGTTGATGGCGATCATCCATCAGGGTGCCAGCGGCGAAGCCGCGTGGGAGGTATACAACCGTGGCGCGTGACCTGCTGCTGGGCATCGACATCGGCAATACCGTGGTGAAGGCGGTGCTTTTCGATCTGGCAGGTCGCCAGATCGCGCGGCATGGCGTGGATGGTGCCACCCTGAAACCCGCGCCCGCCATGGTCGAGCGCCCGGTGGCCGGGCTTTGGGCCGATGCGCAGGTGGCCATTTCCGGCTGTCTGGCGGCGGCGGGGGCCGATCCGGCACGGATTGCCGCCGTGGGTCTGGCCGGGCATGGCAACGGGCTTTACCTGCTGGATCGTGACGGCGCGGCGCTGCTGGGTATCCAGTCACTTGATACCCGTGCCGCCGGTCTGGCCGCCGATCTTGACCGTGCGGTGGGGCCCGATCTGCATGCGATCTGCCTGCAACGGCCCTGGCCCGCGCAAACCCCCGTGCTGCTGGCCTGGGTCAAGGCGCACCGGCCAGAGGTCTATGCAAAGGCCGCAACCCTGTGCTTTGCCAAGGATATCATCGCCTGCCACCTGACAGGGCAGCGCGCCACCGAGATTTCCGACATGTCGGGGGCCGGGCTTTTGTGCCTGCCCGCGGCCCGTTATGACGCGGGGCTGATGGCGCTTTACGGGCTAGCCGATGCGATGCCCCTGCTGCCGCCGCTGAAACTGCCAACCGATGTGGTGGGCCATGTGACGCCAGCCGCCGCTGCCGCAACCGGGCTGCGCGAGGGCACGCCGGTGGTTGCCGGATATTTCGATGTGGTGGCTTCCGCCTTGGGGTCGGGCGCGGTCGGGGCAGGGGCGGCATCTGTTGTGCTGGGCAGCTGGTCGGTCAACCAGGTGTTTGCCGATGCACCTGTGCGCAATGCGGATGTGTTCATGGTGGCGGCGTTTGGCCCCGGGCGCTTTGCCAATATGGACAACAGCGCCACGTCGGCGGCCAATCTGGAATGGTATGTCCGCGCGCTGATCGAGCGGGGCGCGCATCATGACGATCCTTTTGCCATGGTGAATGATCTGGTGGGCCGGGCCGGGGTTGCGCCGGATGACCCGATGTTTCACCCGTTTCTGTATGGTGGCCGCCACGGCGCGCAGCAGCGCGGCGGGTTCTACGGTCTGGCAGGCTGGCATGACGAAGGGCACATGCTGCGCGCGCTTTATGAAGGTGTGGCGTTCGAGCATCGCCGCCATGTCGGTGTGCTGACCGCCGCCGGGGCGGCGATCACCGAGGTTGCCCTGTCGGGCGGCGGCACGCGATCACCACATTGGCCGCAGATGATGGCCGATGTGCTGGGCCTGCCGGTCAGCCTTGGCATCGCCGAGGAAACCGGGGCGCTTGGCGGTGTGATGGCCGCTGCCGTCGGAGTAGGGCTTTTCCCTGACGAGGAGGCGGCAGTTGCGGCGATGACCACGTGCAAGGCGCAGCTTTTCCCCGATCCTGCGCGCCGCGCCCTGCATGAGCGCCGCTTTGCCGTGTGGCAGCGCCTGACCGAAAGGATGGAGCCTTTCTGGGCCGATCTTGCAGGATTGCGCAGCCACGACCAATGACGGCACCATGGCCAAATCAAGGGCGCGTGCATGGCGGGCGTCGTGCTGGCCTGCCGTCTGACCGCAACTGTGCCATGCCGCGGGTCGTGTCGGTGCAGGCCCTGCCCGATTGCGCCGCAGCCACGGCTGCCCGGCCCGGTTCTCACCCTCAGGCGGTGGGCACTGTGCCGCCGTCGATGACATATTCCGTTCCGGTTATGCTGCCCGCGCGGTCAGACCCAAGGAAGGCGATCAGGTTTGCGATTTCGGCGGGGGTCGAAGGGCGGCCAAGGGGTATGCCGCCCAAGGCTTGCATGATGATCTGCTTGCCGCCCTCGGTGTCGGTGCCCGCTTCTTCTGCCAGGCGTTCGGCCAGCCGGACCGAGGCTTCGGTCTCGATCCAGCCCGGGGCCACGCGCAGCACCCGCACGCCCTTTGGCGCGACCTCCTTTGACAGGCTCTTGCTGTAGACCGACAGCGCGGCCTTGGCGGCGGCGTAGCCCGTGGTCGCTTCGGGCAGGGGCAACAGGCGCTGGATCGAGGTGACATGGATCACTACGCCGCTGCCCTGCGCCACCATGCCCGGCAGCAGGGCACGGTCCAGCCGCACGGCGGGCATCAGGTTCAGGTTCAACTCCGCCTGCCACTCCGCCTCGCCGAGGGCGGCAAAGCCACCGCCCGGCGCGGATGACCCGCCCAGCATGTGAACGATGATATCCACCCCGCCCAGCCGGTCCTGAACGGCACCGGCGACCACCTGGCAGCCCTGAACCGTTGTCAGATCGGCCGCGACGAACATTTCGGCCGGCAGGGTCGCGGTCCGGCTGCGGGCTGTGGTCAGCACCGTTGCCCCCAGTTCACGAAACAGCGCCACCGTGGCGGCACCCGCGCCCTGTGTGCCGCCGGTGATCAGGGTGCGCTTGCCCTGCAAGTTCAGAAACCCGCCCATCAGCCGATCCTCAGATCGCGGATGCGGTCATCCGCAAGCCCGAAGGTGAATGTCAGCACCGCCGGGCTGCCGGGAAACTCGCCGCTGACCCGGGCGCGAACCACCGTCTTTCCGCCGGTTTCGGTCAGGTCCAGCGGCTCGGCGCTGTGGCGATACTTTGCCTTGGCCGCCAGCCACCAGAGGCGGATCGCCTGGGGGCCATTGTGCGTAGCGCCTTCGTCCAGCACCACGGCATCAGGGGCAAAGGCTGCGGCAAGGGCCGCGCCATCCTGTGGGGCTTGGGCGGTGAAATAGGTCTGTATCGGGGCGGGAAGGGTCATGCCATGCTCCTGTCTGGTCTGACGGCAACATAGATCGCGGCACTTGCGGCGATAACCGGTATAGAACGGCATCTGATGATGACAGCATCGGGACAATGACGGAGCCCGGGCTGAAAGCGCCGCAGGTGATGCCAACCATCGCGCGGCCTGGGCCATTTTGCGCGGCGTGCCGGATGTGGCGGATGGTGGCACCGCCCGCATGATCCGCCTGTTGCCTGACTGGCCGCCGCCACGCCCCCGTTTCAGCCCGCATTGTCCTGCCCGTCGCAACCACTCGGCCGGGTTTTCGGCCTTTCATACGCTGTGGCGGCGACTGCCGGACATGACGGGTCAAGGATTGTCGCAGGGTCCGGTCGGCGCATTTTTCCGACGCAGGGTGTCGGCAGATTGCCGCACAACCTCGGCAATCTGGCCAAGCTGGGCGGCCAGCGGGTTGGTCTTGCGCCAGATCATGCCGATGGTGCGCGACGGCTGCGGGCTTTTCAGCCGCGCGATGCAGACCGAGGCAGAGCGTGTTTCCACCGCAACCGCCATTTCAGGGATCAGCGTCACGCCGATCCCCGCTCCGACCATCTGCACCAGCGTTGAAAGTGAGCTGCCATCCAGCAATTCGCGCGGGGCGGTCGATTGCAGGTTGCAGAACGACAGCGCCTGATCCCGGAAGCAATGCCCCTCTTCCAGCAGCAGCAGGCGCATTTCGCGCAGCATGTCGCGGTTGGGCACCGGCTTGCCCGCCTCTTCGGCGGCGCGCACCAGCACGAAATCCTCGGTGAACAGCGCCACTTCGGTCAGCGAGGGTTCCGACAGCGGCAACGCCACGATGGCCGTATCCAGCCGCCCGCCCGCCAGCTCCTGTATCAGCTTGGGCGTGACTGTTTCGCGCACATGGATATCAAGGCTGGGGTTCATCTGCATCAGGTTGCCGATGATCGTCGGCAACAGATAGGGGGCGACCGTGGGGATGACCCCGATGCGCAGGCGGCCCACCAGCCCGGTGCGGGCCGCACGGGCCAGATCCTCCAACTCGTCCACCCCGCGCAGGATGTCGCGGGCGCGCAGGGCGAAATCCTCACCAAAGCTCGTCAGCCGCACCTGGCGCGCGCCACGTTCGAACAGTTCTGTGCCCAGCGTATCCTCCAGTTCCCTGATCTGCATCGACAGGGCGGGCTGCGATATGGCGCAGGTTTCGGCCGCATGCCCGAAATGGCCGTGGCGTGCGAGGGCCTCGAAATAGCGCAGTTGCTTCAGTGTCAGGTTGTTCATAACCAAACCTTATAGCCTTCATCAGAAAATCAAACTTAAACTAATCAGCGGGCTTTGCTAGAGTTACGGCAATGACGTGAAATGCAGGCAGGTTTCGCCTGCAAGGATTCGGGGCCGATGACTGCTAGCCCCCGTTGCCCCGCGTCACCACGCGAACACGGCCTCGCAGCGCGACCCATGCAGCCACGAACGGAGAGAATGATGGACGGAAATGACAACGGGACCGGCGGCAAATGCCCTGTGATGCACGGTGTTGCCAAACAGGCCACCTTTGCCGGGCGCACGAACCGCGACTGGTGGCCCAACCAGCTTAACCTGAAGGTGCTGCACCAGAATTCGCCCCTGTCGAACCCGATGGGCGCGGATTTCAACTATGCCGAAGAATTCGCCAAGCTGGACATCGCCGCGATCACCGCGGATCTGCGCGCGCTGATGACGCAGTCGCAGGAATGGTGGCCCGCCGACTTTGGCCATTACGGCCCGTTTTTCATCCGCATGGCCTGGCATTCTGCGGGCACCTACCGCACGGGTGACGGGCGTGGCGGCGCGTCTTCGGGCACGCAGCGCTTTGCGCCGCTGAACTCCTGGCCCGACAACGTGAACCTCGACAAGGCCCGCCGCCTGATCTGGCCGATCAAGCAGAAATACGGCAACCAGATTTCCTGGGCCGACCTGATGATCCTGACCGGCAACGTTGCGCTGGAATCCATGGGCTTCAAGACCTTCGGCTTTGCTGGTGGCCGCGAAGACGTGTGGGAACCCGAGGAGGATATCTACTGGGGGTCCGAGGATGTGTGGCTGATCGCCAGCAATGACCCGACCAACCTGAACAACCGCTATGCCGACTCGCGCAAGCTGGAAAACCCGCTGGCCGCCGTGCAGATGGGCCTGATCTACGTCAACCCTGAAGGCCCCGATGGCAACCCCGACCCGCTGGCATCCGCCCGCGACATCCGTGAGACTTTTGCCCGGATGGCGATGAATGACGAGGAAACCGTGGCGCTGATTGCCGGGGGCCATACCTTTGGCAAGACCCATGGCGCAGGCGATGCGGCGCTGGTCGGCAAGGAACCCGAGGCAGGCGCGTTGGAACAGCAAGGCTTTGGCTGGGCCAGCAGCTACAAATCGGGCAAGGCGGGTGATGCCATCTCCAGCGGTCTGGAAGTGACATGGACCACCCGGCCGACCCAGTGGACCAATGAGTATTTCGACAACCTGTTCGGTTTTGAATGGGAAATCACCAAAAGCCCCGCCGGTGCCCATCAGTGGACACCCAAGGGCGGTGCCGGTGCGGGCACCGTGCCTGCGGCACATGAGGGTGCGGCGCGTCAGGCCCCGGCCATGCTGACCAGTGACCTCGCGCTGCGGATGGACCCGATCTATGAGCCGATCTCGCGCCGGTTCCATGAAAACCCCGACCAGTTCGCCGATGCCTTTGCCCGCGCGTGGTATAAACTGACCCACCGCGACATGGGGCCACGGTCGCGCTATCTGGGGCCGCTTGTTCCAGCCGAGGAACTGCTGTGGCAGGATCCGGTGCCTGCGGTGGATCACGCGCTGATCGACGCGCAGGATGTGGCGGCGCTGAAAGACACTATCCTGGCCTCTGGCCTGTCGATCCCGCAACTGGTTGGCACGGCCTGGGCCTCGGCCTCGACGTTCCGGGGTTCTGACAAGCGGGGCGGTGCCAACGGCGCGCGCATCCGCCTGGCCCCGCAAAAGGATTGGGAGGTGAACCAGCCGGCCCAACTGGCACAGGTTCTGGCCACGCTGGAAGGCATCCAGACCGCGTTCAATGCTGCCCAGACCGGCGGCAAGAAAGTGTCGCTGGCCGATGTGATCGTGCTGGGCGGCGCTGCTGCGGTGGAACTGGCGGCCAAAAACGCCGGGCATGAGGTGCAGGTGCCTTTCACCCCGGGCCGCACCGATGCCACGCAGGATCAGACGGATGTGGAATCATTCGCGGTGATGGAGCCTGTGGCAGATGGTTTCCGCAACTACCTCAAGACCGAACTGACCGTTCCCGCCGAGGCGATGCTGGTGGACCGGGCGCAGCTGCTGACCCTGACCGCGCCGGAAATGACCGTTCTTGTCGGTGGCCTGCGCGTGTTGAACGCCAATGCCGGGCAGTCGCAGCATGGCGTGTTCACCACCCGGCCCCATGCGCTGACGACCGACTTTTTCGTCAACCTGCTGGACATGGGCACGGTCTGGGCACCCGCCGCCGAGGCGGATGGCGTCTACGAGGGGCGCGACCGCACCAGCGGCGCGCTGCGCTGGACCGGCACGCGGGTTGACCTTGTGTTCGGGTCAAACTCGCAACTGCGCGCATTGGCCGAAGTTTACGCCTGTGCTGGTGCAGAAGCGGGCTTTGTGCGCGATTTCGTGGCGGCCTGGGCCAAGGTGATGGATGCGGATCGGTTCGATCTGGCTTGATGCCTTGCCGCAGGTCTGCCGCGTCTGGCGGCGGAGATAGGGACGGACACACCCGCTGAAACAGGGCGGCGCTTCAAAAGAAGCGCCGCCCTGGCTTTTTGCAGGGGTCCGCATCGGTGCGACATGCCGGTGCCGCTGGTCAATGACGCACCGCGGCATGGCCAAAAGCGCAAAAAAGTATCAGCAAACTGCAAGGGCTGTAGTAGACCACCCCCGAGTCGGGGCGTAGTCTTTGCCCATGTCCAGACGGGTATACCCGCCGGACGGGGGGCGCTGAACAGGCTGAAAGCCTGCATCGGCGCGGGGAGGAGGCGCGGATGAAACCGGATCTTGAGGTCGTCCAGATCGGGCGATCGGAATCGTTCAAGGCGTGGGAACACGGCTATCCGTATCATACGGTGCGCTGGCATTTTCACCCGGAATACGAAATCCACCATGTCGTCGCCACCAGCGGCCACTATTTTGTCGGCGATTTCATCGGGTCGTTCGAGCCGGGCAATCTGGTGCTGACCGGGCCAAACCTGCCCCACAACTGGGTCAGCGACGTGGCCGATGGGGCCGATGTGCCGCTGCGCAGCCGCGTGGTGCAATTTTCCGAGCCGTTCATCGCCGATGCGATGGCCCTGCTGCCCGAACTGGCCGCCTGCGAGCCGCTGCTGGAAACCAGCCGCCGTGGCGCTTGCTTTGGCCCTGCCACAGCCCGCGCCGCAGGGCCGCTGCTGGCCGAACTGGTCACGGCGCAGGGCCTGCGGCGGATCGAGATTTTCATCGGCCTTCTGGGCATCCTTTGCCGCGCCGCCGACATGCGCCCGCTGACCAGCGCCAGCTATCTGCCCGATCCCTCGGGATTCATGTCCACGGGCATCAACGAGGCGCTGGCCTATATCAACGCCAACCTGACCGAACCGTTCAATGAAAAGGATCTGGCGGCGATCGCCGGCCTTAGCCCCAGCACGTTTTCGCGCAGCTTTCGCCGCCATACCGGGCTGGCACTGGTGAAATACGTCAACCGGTTGCGCATCAACCTGGCCTGCCAATTGCTGATGGGGGCCGACCAGATGAAGATCACTGATGTGTGCTTTTCGTCGGGTTTCAACAACATATCCAACTTCAACCGGCAGTTTCAGGTGCAAAAGGGCATGACGCCCTCGCGCTTCCGCGACCTGCTGGCGGAAAACCACAGCACCGCCGAAGCGGCGTAACCCCAAGGGGAAAGGATTTCGGCTGCGGCGCAACGGGCCCATGGTCCGCGCGGCGCGGCGCATACCCGGCCAGACCAGCAGATAGGGCAACGGTGGCGGAGGAGCCTTCACCGGACAGCTTTGCCATGCCTGCCGCTCTGCCACACCACGGCCTGACGGCGGCGGCCCGCGCCGTCTGGCCGCACCACAATCACGCGGTCAACATGGAGGATGATCAATGACTTGCACATCGAAACTGACGGGCGCTGTAGCGCTGATGGCGGGCCTGCTGGGCAGCGCCGCCTTTGCCCAGACCACCGGCACCGTGGCCTTTCTGATGCCCGACCAGGCATCGACCCGCTATGAAGAGCATGACTTTCCCGGCTTTCAGGCCGAAATGACCAGGCTTTGCCCCGATTGCACGGTAATCTACCAAAACGCCAATGCCGATGTGGCGCTGCAACAGCAGCAGTTCAATTCAGTCATCACACAAGGTGCCACGGTCATCGTGCTTGACCCGGTTGACAGCAGCGCCGCCGCCTCGCTGGTCAGCCTGGCGCAGGCGCAGGGCATCAAGGTGATCGCCTATGACCGCCCGATTCCCGGCAAGACCGCCGATTACTATGTGTCGTTTGACAATCAGGGCATCGGCAAGGCCATCGCGCAATCGCTGGTGGACAAGCTGAAGGCTGACGGCGTGCCGGCGGGCGCAGGCGTGTTGCAGATCAACGGCTCGCCCACCGATGCGGCGGCCGGTCTTATCCGCGACGGGATTGACGAGGCGCTGGATGCCTCGGGCTATGTGACGCTGGCCGAGTTTGACACCCCCGACTGGGCCCCGCCAAAAGCGCAGGAATGGGCCTCGGGCCAGATCACCCGGTTCGGGGCTGACATCATCGGCGTCGTGGCGGCGAATGACGGCACCGGCGGCGGCGCGATTGCGGCGTTCAAGGCGGCGGGGGTTGACCCGGTTCCGCCGGTCACGGGCAATGATGCCACGATCGCGGCGCTGCAACTGATCATCGCGGGCGACCAGTACAACACCATTTCCAAACCCTCGGAAATCGTGGCGGCAGCGGCGGCCAACATTGCCGTGCAGTTCCTGAACGGCGAAACCCCGGCTGCGGAAATGACGCTGTATGACACGCCCTCGCAACTCTTCGTGCCCGCCGTGGTCACGCGCGACAACCTGAAGGCGGAAATCATCGACAAGGGCATCAACACCGCCGCTGAACTATGCGTGGATCGCTATGCCGCCGGTTGCGCCGAGCTTGGCATCGAATGACGCATGAACCGCCGTCCGGCTGGCCCTGGCCCGCCGGACGGCACCGGCCACCCCGCATGAAAGGACACAAGACCATGGCGCACAGACCGACCGGACGCACCCCGCGCGGCGAGGTTTTGCTGAGCCTCAGAGGCATATCAAAGAATTTCGGGGCGGTATCGGCGCTGACCGGCATCGACCTTGACGTGCATGCAGGTGAGGTTGTGGCGCTTGTGGGCGACAACGGTGCAGGAAAATCCACGCTGGTCAAGGTGCTGGCCGGGGTGCACCAGCCCACATCGGGCACGATCACCTTTCAGGGCCGCCCCGTGACCATGGCCAGTCCGAGTGCGGCACTGGACCTGGGCATCGCCACGGTGTTTCAGGATCTGGCCCTGTGCGAAAACCTTGACGTGGTGGCCAACATCTTTCTGGGGCAGGAGCTGAACCCGCTCAGGCTGGATGAGGTGGCGATGGAGGTGCGGGCCTGGACGCTGCTGCACGAATTGGCCGCGCGCATTCCATCCGTGCGCGAACCCATTGCATCCCTGTCGGGCGGGCAGCGGCAGACCGTGGCCATCGCACGCTCGCTGCTGATGGATCCGCGCATCATCATGCTGGATGAACCGACCGCCGCGCTGGGTGTGGCCCAGACCGCCGAGGTGCTGAACCTGGTGGAACGGGTGCGCGAAAAGGGGCTGGGCGTGATCATGATCAGTCACAACATGGAAGATGTGCGCGCAGTGGCCGACCGGATCGTGGTGCTGCGGTTGGGGCGCAACAACGGCGTTTTCACCCCCGATGCCAGCAATCAGGAACTGGTGGGTGCCATCACCGGCGCCACCGACAATGCCGTATCCCGGCGCGAGGGCCGCATTCAGGCCGGACGCGCGCAGGCGGAGGATGCACTGTGACCGAACCGAAAATTCAACTGGACCGTGGCGACAGCCGCGTCACCCATGCCACCGGTCTTGGCGGCACCATCCGCGCCTTTTTCAACCGGGTAAAGGCGGGCGATCTGGGGTCATTGCCCGTGGTGGTGGGGCTGGCGATCATCTGGTCGGTGTTCACCGCGCTGAACCCGATTTTCCTGTCGCCCAACAACCTGGTGAACCTGCTGTTTGACTGCTCCACCGTGGGCATCATCGCATTGGGCATCGTCTGCGTGCTGATGCTGGGCGAGATTGACCTGAGCGTGGGCTCGATGAGCGGGGTTGGTTCTGCCATGGTGGGTGTGCTGTGGGTGGGGCAGGGCGTGCCTTTGCCCGTGGCCATCGGCGTGGCGCTGGGGCTGGGTGCGCTGATCGGTGCGGCCTATGCCACGTTGCGCAACCGTCTGGGCATGCCGAGTTTCGTCTCTACCCTGTCGGGCTTGTTGGCGCTGCTGGGATTGCAGCTTTACATGCTGGGTTCGACGGGTTCCATCAACCTGCCCTACGGGTCGGGGTTCGTGAATTTCGGCCAGTTGCTGATGATGCCCGCCTGGTTGTCCTATGCGCTGGCGCTGGTGCCGGGGGTCGTGATGGTGGCAAGCGGCCTGCGCACAAATGCGCGGCGGCGGGCGGCCAATCTGTCGGCAGGATCATCGGGCGGGCTGCTGCTGAAAGCCGCGATCACCACGGCGGTGCTGGTGGCGGTGGTTGCCTATCTGAACCTTGGGCGCGGGTTGCCCTGGATGTTCGGGCTGTTCGTGGGTCTGGTGGTGGTGATGGACTACGCGCTGACCCGCACGCAATGGGGCCGGTCAATGAAGGCCGTTGGCGGCAATGCCGAGGCGGCACGCCGCGCGGGCATCAATGTGCGGCGCATCTACATCAGCGCGTTCATGCTGTGTTCGATGTTCGCAGCACTGGGTGGGGTGATGTCATCGGCGCGTCTGGCCAGCGCCAGCCAGCAGGCGGGCACGGGCGACGTGAACCTGAATGCCATCGCGGCGGCGGTAATCGGCGGCACCAGCCTGTTCGGCGGGCGGGGCAGCGCCTGGGCGGCGCTTTTGGGGATCATCGTGATCCAGTCGATTGCCAACGGGCTGACGCTGCTGAACCTGTCGTCGTCCCTGCGCTACATGATCACCGGCGGCGTGCTGGCCATTGCCGTGATCGTTGACAGTCTGGCCCGGCAAAGCCGCCAGTCCCATGGCCGCGCGTGAAAGGGTGTCGAAGATGTCGGATGAACTGACAGGCAAGGTGGCGGCCATCACGGGTGCCGCCTCGGGGATCGGCCTTGAATGCGCGCGCCGGATGCTGGGCGCGGGGGCCACGGTGGTGCTGATTGACCGCGCCGCCGACCGGCTTGCCCGGCTGTGCGAGGGGCTGGGGCCAAGGGCGCTGCCGCTGGTGGTCGATCTGGCCGACCCTGCCAGCGTTGCGCGCATGCTGCCCGGCATTCTGGACAGGGCGGGGGGCCTTGATATATTCCATGCCAATGCCGGTTCCTATGTGGGCGGCGCAGTGCTGGAGGGTGATCCCGATGCCTGGGACCGGATGCTGAACCTCAACATCAACGCGGTGTTCCGGTCGGTCCATGCCGTGCTGCCGCATATGGCGGCGCAGAAATCGGGTGATGTGATGGTCACAAGCTCCATCGCCGGGATCGTGCCGGTGGTGTGGGAGCCGATTTATACCGCGTCGAAATTCGCGGTGCAGGCTTTCGTGCACACCGTGCGGCGGCAGGTGGCCCCGCATGGCATCCGCGTGATGGCGGTGGCCCCCGGTCCGGTGGTGACGGCGCTGCTGGATGACTGGCCCAAGGCAAAAATGGACGAGGCGCTGGCCAATGGCAGCCTGATGCAGCCGGGCGAGGTGGCCGATGCGGTGCTGTTCATGCTGACGCGTTCGCGCAACGTGACGATCCGCGATCTGGTGATCCTGCCTGCCAGTGTGGATCTGTGATGCCGGGGCGGTATCTGATCGGCGTCGATGTGGGCACCGGCAGCGCGCGGGCGGGCGTGTTCGATGGCGCGGGCCGGATGCTGGCCTCGGCCAAGGCCGATGTCACCATCTGGCACGGGCCGGGGGCGATGGTGGAACAATCCTCGGCCCAGATCTGGGATGCGGTCTGCCAGTCGGTGCGGGCAGCGGTGGCGCATGCGGGCATTGACCCGGCGGCGGTGGCGGGTATCGGGTTTGATGCCACATGCTCGCTGGTCGTGCTGGGGCCGGGGGGCACACCCCTGCCGGTTGGCCCGTCAGAAGATCCGGCGCGTGACATCATTGTCTGGATGGATCACCGCGCCACCGATCAGGCCGCGCGGATCAACGCCACCGGGCATGCGGTGCTGACCTATGTGGGCGGTGTGATCTCGCCCGAGATGGAGACGCCGAAACTGCTGTGGCTGCGCGAGAACCGCCCGCAGGTGTTTGACGCCGCATGGCAATTCTTCGATCTGGCGGATTACCTGACGTGGCGGGCCAGTGGCTCGCTTGCGCGGTCGGTTTGCACCCTCACTTGCAAATGGACCTATCTGGCGCATGAATCGCGCTGGGATGCGGGTTACTTCCATGCCATCGGGCTGGGCGTACTGGCGGATGAGCGCTTTGCCCGCATCGGCTGCGAAGTGGTGAACCCCGGCACCGCGCTGGGGGCCGGGCTTACGGCTGGGGCTGCTGGCGATCTGGGCCTTGCCCCGGGCACGCCGGTGGCGGCGGGGATGATTGATGCCCATGCCGGGGGCATCGGCACGGTGGGGGCCACGGGCGCGGATGCCACGGAAAACATGGGCTATGTGTTCGGCACATCCTCCTGCACCATGACGACCACGGCGGATCCGGTGTTTGTGCCCGGGGTGTGGGGGCCGTATTTCGCAGCCATGCTGCCGGGGGCCTGGCTGAACGAGGGCGGGCAATCGGCGGCGGGGGCGGCGATCGACCAGCTTTTGGCGCTGCACCCGGCCACTCCTGCGGCCCGGGTTGACGCTGCGGCGGCGGGCCAGCCGCTGCCGGTGTGGCTGGCGGATCAGGTGGTGGCGCGTGTGACGGGTCTGTCGGATGCCGCAGCACTGGCCGGTGGCCTGCATGTGGTGCCGGAATTTCTGGGCAACCGCGCGCCTTTTGCCGATTCGCATGCCCGCGCCATCATTGCCGGGTTGGGCATGGACAGCGACCGTGACAGCCTGATCCGGCTTTACATCGCGGGGCTGTGTGGCATCGGCTATGGCCTGCGCCAGATCATCGCCACGCAGGCGGCGCATGGCGCGCCGGTGAAACGCATCATGATCAGTGGCGGGGCAGGGCAGCACGATCTGGTGCGCCAGATCCTTGCCGACGCCACGGGGTTGCCGGTGGTGGCCACGGCGGCGGCCGAACCTGTGCTGCTGGGGTCGGCCATGCTGGGGGCGGTGGCGGGCGGGCTGTTCCCTGCGCTGGCGGGGGCGATGGCCGCAATGTCGGCCCCGGAGCGCAGCTTTGCGCCCGCAGGCGGTGCCATTGCCCAACGCCATGCCAGCCGCTTTGCCGCGTTTGAGCAGCTTCAGCAGGTTGCGCGCAGCATCCGCAGCGAAGGCTGAGCCCGCCTGAAGGTCTGGCCCCTTGCGGCGGTCAGGTGTTCAGATGCGGCCAGATCCGCGTGGCATCGGTCAACTGGCCCCCCGTCGCCATCACCTCGCGTGGGGTGGGGTGGCTGATGAAGTGCAGCGGGCTGGCGGTGGGGCCATAGGCGCCGCTGGCATGCACGGCAATCAGATCGCCCTCGGCCAGCGGGGGCAGCGTGACGCCCGAGGCCAGCTTGTCGATGGATGTGCAAAGCGGGCCGGAAATATCAACCTTTTCCGCGCCCTCGCCGCCACCCACGCGGTGCATCACATAATTGCGCCGCAGCACCATGCCGAAATGTCCCGACGCCGCCAGATGCGCGTTCATGCCCCCGTCACAGATCGCAATCCTGCTGCCGCGCGAGGATTTGACCGATACCACCCGCGTCACGAAATACCCCGCCTCGCCCACCAGATAGCGGCCCAGTTCCAGGATCAGGCGGGCATCCGCAAAGCGCGGCTCGGCGCGGAACGCATCCAGGGCGGGGCCGATGCCGGCTGCCACGGCGGGCAGGTCAAGCCCCGCATCCCCCGCGTGATAGGGAATGCCAAGGCCCGAACCGAACACCAGTTTCTGCGGGACCAGATCATGCGCGGTGCAGATGTCACGGAACACATCCATGAAAATCTGCCAGTTTTCGCAGATTGCCTCGGGTTTCAGGCATTGCGTGCCGGAATAGATATGCAGCCCGATGACGCGCAGGTGGGGCAGGCCCAAAATGGCGGGAATTTCCTCTCCCGCCGTCTCGACATCAATGCCGAACGGGCTGGGACGCCCCGCCATATGGTCGCCGAACCCCTTTGGCACCCGGGCAGGGGCAAGGCGGATCAGCACATCCTGCACCACGCCGCGTTCGCCCGCGATGCGGCTGGCCGCTTTGGCCTCACGCACATTCTCGATCACCAGCTCGCCGATGCCGCCGCCGATTGCCGCCTCAAGCTCGGCATCCTGCTTGGCGGGGCCGGTGAAACTGGCGCGGGCCGGGGCCCAGCCAGCGGCGCAGGCCAGTTGAAACTCGCCGCCTGATGACACGTCGATCAGTTCGACACGCGGTTCAAGCCAGGTGAGGAGCGCGGGGTTGGGGTTGCATTTCATCGCATAAGACAGCGCGAACCAGCGCCCGAACGTGGCGCGCAGCAGCGCCAGCCGCTCTTCCACCGCGTCGGTGAAATAGACATAGGCGGGCGTGCCGAACCGCGCGGCAGCCTCGGCCAGCAGCCGGTCGGTGGCGTCAGGCATTGGCAAGGGCATAATCCGCGATGCGGCCCACGGTATCGAAGTTTTCCAGCGTCACATCGGCGGGGCGCACGTCGATCTTGGCCTGTTCCTCGACAAAGGCGATGATGCTCATCATCGCTACCGAATCCAGCAGGCCGGTGGAAAACAGTTCGGTGTCGGCATCGACTGGCGCGTCGATATTCAGGCTGTCGGTCAGAAAGGCGATAAGGGCGGCGGTTGTCAAAAGCATCATGTGTCTTTCGGGTTCGGGGTCAGGAAAGGCCGGCCTTGCAGGCGGCGATGATGGCGGGGCGGTCCAGCTTGCCGCTGGCGGTTCGGGGCATGGCACCGGGCCAAGAATGCAGGCGGCGCGGCACCATGTAATGCGCCATGGTCTTGCGGCAGTGCGTCATGAGTGCAGCCTCGGTCGCGCCGGGCAAGAGGAAGGCCGCCACATGCACCACCTGGCCATGTTCCTCATCCTCCACCGCGAAAGCCACCACGTCACCGGCCAGCCCGCTTTGTGATACCAGATCCTCCACCTCGGTGGGCGACAGGCGAAAGCCCAGTGTCTTGATCATGTCATCCATCCGGCCGATGAACCAATAGTCGCCCTCGTCATCCACCCGCACCAGATCGCCGGACCAGACCACGGGCGTATCGCCGATCAAGTGCGCAAGTTCGGGGCAGGGCCGGATTTTCTGCGCCGTCAGGTCCGGCCGTTCCCAATAGCCCAGACTGACCAGCGGCCCGGCATGCACCAGTTCGCCCTGTTCGCCCGGCCCGGCAATGCCGATGCCGTGCTTGATGACGAACACCTGCGCCCGGGGTATCCCCTGCCCGATGGAGCCCATCTTGCGGGCAAACCGCGCGGGCGGCAGATAGGTGGACCGGAACGCCTCGGTCAGGCCATACATCAGATAGATATCCACCCCCGGAAACACATCGGGCATGCTTTGCAGGATGTCGGGCGGTATCTTGCCCCCGGTGTTGGTGATGCGGCGCAGCGCGGGCAGCTCCATCGGCGCATCGCGCAACAGGCGCACGATCTGGTTCCACAGGGGCGGCACCCCGGCCAGTCCGGTCACGGCCTGATCTCGCGCCATGCGCATCACCTCGGACGCCAGCGAAACCGGCTGATGCACCACGGTGCCGCCGGTCAGCATCATCGTGGTCAGCTGGTTCAGCCCCGCATCGAAACTGTAGGGCAGGACAGACAGCAGGCGGTCATCGGCCCCCAGCCCCAGATATTCTGCCACCGCCGCAGCACCATTGCGGATGTTGCTGTGGCTCAGCATCACGCCCTTGGGCAGGCCGGTGGAGCCCGAGGTGTAGATGATCATCGCCAGCGCCTGCGTATCGGGCACAGCCTCGGGCACGGTTGCGGCGGGCAGCTCATCCCACAGACCGGCACCCGGCGGCACGGTGCCCGCGCCCCGCACCAGCAGATGCGCCAGCGTGGCAGGCAGATCGGCCCCGGCCAGCGCGCCCAGCACATTGCGCCCCAGAATTGCCGCACTGGCCCGGCAGTCGGTGGCCACATAGGCCAGTTGCGCCATGGTCCATTGCAGGTTGACGTTCACCGCCACCGCGCCGATCTGCCAGATGGCGAACATGGCCGCCACCTCGTCGATCCCCTTGCGCAGATGCACGATCACGCGGTCGCCGGGTTGCACACCGCGCGCCAGCAGCCAGCCTGCCACGCGGCCTGCCTCGGCAGCCAGTTCGGCATAGGTCACGCTGCGGGCGGCATCCACCAGCGCGGTCTTGTCCGCGTGTTCGGCCAGATTGTCGGCCAGCAGGCGATAGACGGTTGCGCCGTTCATGCCCCGGCCCCCGGCCCTGCGGGTTTCTTGGCAAAGATCGGCAGGCGCGGATAGATTTTGGCGGGCGATCCGATCACGATGGAATCCGACGGCACATTGGTGCTGACAGCGGTATTGGCCCCGATGCGCACCCGGTCGCCGATGCGGATGCGGCCCAGCACGGTGGAATTTACGCCGATGAACACATCGTCGCCGATGATGGGCGCGCCCGGCCCCATGTTGGTTCCGATGGTCACATTGTGCATCACGCCGCAGCGGTCGCCGATCACCACATCGGGGTGGATCGACAGCGACCCTTCGGCATGGATGATGTGAAAATCGCTGCCGATCGTCACCTGTGGCGGAATCCATACTTTCGTGACGTTCAGGATCAACAGTTTCAGCAGGCCGTAAACCTTGTTTGCCAGCCAGCGCGACACAGCGTAGCGCCGCGACAACCCCCACCGGCCAAAACGGTAGATGGCGAGCGACACGAAAGCAGGCTCGGTCAGGGACCGGCCATGGCGTATGTAGTCTTCGCGCAATGCCTGCAACACCCGGCGGCTCCGTTCCTGCGGTTTCACGGCCCAAGACGGGCCGGATCGGCCAGTCATAGTGGCCGTGGACCAAACTGATCCATAATCGTGACTTTCGCGCGGCGGCACGCTGGCAGGTTCGTGCCACAGCGCGCATTCAGCGCAAAAGCTCCAGCGTGCGGGCGACATCACCCCAATCGGCGCGGAAATTCCGCGCGTTGCCCTCGGCCACGACAAGGGCAAAGCTCTGGTCCAGCCGGTCTGTCATCAGCTTCATCGCAGCCGTGACACGGTCGGGCGGCTGGATGGTGAATAGGGTTGATCCGGGGGGCGAAACGGCCATGCCATGCACCAGCTGGCTACCCTCGACCCCGGCGATGACGCGCGCATTGCCGCAGGCGTCCATCAATTCGTCCACCGTCTTTTGCGTGGCGTCGATGATTGTGAAACCATGGTCGGCCTGCAACCGGCCGGCGATCTCATCCTCGTTCTCCAGCAGACGCTGGTCGCCGGTGCGCCCGCGCAGCAAAAACACGCCGGGCACCGGGGCCGGGTTGCGCCCCGCCAGCAGCATGTCGCGCATCGCGGCGGCGCGCGCCTGTTTGCCGGTATTCTGCGGCATGTCGTCGAACAGGATCAATTCGCGGAAATGCGCATCGGTGATGCGGCGGGGCGCCATGCCCAGCAGTTCTTCATAGCGCGGCACATGGCCCTTTCCCGGCGGGGCGGTGGTCACGGGGTTGCCTGCGGCGGCGGCCAGCGGATAGGTGATGCCATTGTCCACCAGCCAGTTGCCGAACCAGCGGTTGCCCACCCAGGTTTCATACAGCGCGCCCGACAGTTCGACCTCGGGGCGGCGGAAGGCAAGGCTGCGGCGCTGCTGCCGCAGATGCCGCTCGGCCCCGTTCGCATAGATCACGCCATCCACAAGATCGGCATCGCGCAGCAGATAACCCATGGTGGGCGGCACCTGCACGTCATGGTCGGCCCGCAGCGCATGGATCGTCTCGGGCAGCGTGGCAAACTCAGTGCCCCGGATCCGGTCATAATGCGCGGGCAGCACAAAGGCGGGCGGAAAGCGGCGGGTTTCTCGCGGGGTTATTTCCCACCGGTCAACGGCTGCGGTGATCACATCAGGCGGCGTTTGCCCGGCCAGCCGCAGCAACCAGTTGATAGTGGGTCGGAATGACAACACGCAGCAAACTCCGCAGGCCCTGATTGCAATTGACGCTAGGGCAAAACCCGGCGCAGGGAAAGTGGTGGCTTAGTCGCCCCACAGATCATCGTGCCTCTCAAGGACCGCAATCAGGCGTTCAGCAACAAGCGCATGATCGGCCAGCGCCGGATGCCAGTGGCAGGCGCCACGCCCCAGCTCCGGCAGGATCAGCAGTTCGGCCCGCGCCCCCTCGGCCAGAAAGGCGTCATGGGCCGCCCGATGCGCCGCCAGCAGATCCTCGCCATACTCGCCAAAGGCCAGCAGCACGAACAGCGCGTCGGGATTTGCGGCGCGCAGGCTGCGCAGGAAATACAGCAGCGTCGCCTGAAAGTCGGCCCGCAGCGCCGCCACATCGGCCCAGCCCTCCCCCGTGCGCAGAGAGGTTGAAAAATCATTCGATCCGATGCCCAGCACGATGACACCTGCGGTGCTTTCGGCTGCAACCGGCCCGCCCTCCAGCAGCAGCGGATAGATGTCGGGCAAGCTGCGGCCCGGTTCGGCCCCGTCATAATTGCGCACCAGCCCGACGCCCGACCGCGCGACAACCCCGAACTCTGCCCCAAAGTGACGCGCCACGCGCGGGCCAAAGGACTGGCCGGTATCAGTGGTCAGAAACACCTGTTCCGCCGTGCAGTCACGCGACGCGGCGGTATTGCCGTAGCCTACGGTATCGGAATCGCCGATGAAGGCGATGCTGCGCGCCAGCGGGGCAGGCGGCGGCAGGGCTTGCCCGCCCGAAGGCAGAAAGAACCCGCCGAACCGCGCCGGGCCGGGCGATTCGCTCAGCTTTTCCAGCAGGATGTCATGCGGGCCGGGGCCAAGGCCGCTGATGTGCAGTTGCGCGTTTCCCGGGCGGGTCAGCAGCAGAACGGTGCCGCCCACTGTCACGCGGTAGCGGTTCAGCGCGTCGTCAAACAGCGCCAGCACCTGATCCCCCTCGAACCGTGCGGTGGCCTGCACGGCTGGCCACTGGTGGCGAAAGCCCGGGCCATCGGGCAGAATACGGCCCGTTGTGGCCAGCGACAGGGGTTGCGCCCCGGGCGGCAGCGCCGCCCCTTCGCGCAGCGCCGCGATGGCCGAGCCCGCGCTTTGCGTCTCAAGGGCGGGCACCGGCCCCTGCGGCAGGCGCGGGCTGGCCACCTGCCACAGGCCAAACGCCGCCAGCACCACGACACCGGCCAAGACCGCAGCAACAAGGGGGGGAAGGCGCAAGGCAGGGCCCTTTCGCAAGCGGCCCGGGGGCCGAGGCAGACTGGCCTTTCATACCAGCGCGCTGCCCCGCGCCGCAACCGGTGCCTGCGCCAGTTGAGCATCAACCGCCACGCTGCGCGACCGGCCGCGCCAGAGGTCTTCTTGGCGGTGCAAGCCATCACGCAACAGCCGGTCCTGTCACTGGCCATATGGCGAAGCTCCTTGGTGGCCGCCCAGTTCTTTCACCGCCTGATCGCGGGCGGGGGAAACATGAAACAGACGATACACCTGACGGCAACCTGCGGCAGATCGGGCCGGGAATGTTCACGCTGGTCGTCGGCCTGTAGCTGATAGTCTCGGGCCTGCCGCTTGTCATTGCAAAGGTGCCCTTCGGATGGATTTCCTGTCCAACACAACAGCCGGGCTTGAAACAAAACCGTCGTTCATAAACCTGTGGCTCTGTTTTCGGAGGTGTTTCGGGGCATGCTGATCGGGGCCATCCCGAAGTCGGTGCGCTTTCTGCGATGCCGATGGTGTTTGCCATCACGTTCTGCCTTGGGCTGACGACAGCGCTGATCATGCGGGCGGGCATCCGGTGTCGCAGCAGGGTCGGGGCAAGGTGGCCTTGCTGATGGCCACGGCCGCGTGTTTTTTGGGCGGCACGATCGGCATCCCGGTGGTGATAACTCTTGAGCCTTTCATAGCGTGCTATGCGCTACGCTCTGGCCCGCCCGAGCAATTTGCGCAGGTGCTGCTTGGGCCGGTTGCATATTCCAGCGTCGCGGTCAGGCAGGGGTGGCGGGGTTGTCACCCCTGCCTGACTGCGGCAATACGATTGCGCTGCTGAACAGCGCGCGGCGGTTGATTGCGAAAACACCGGCCTGGTCTTTCTGCCTGCGAAGCCTGCGCCAAGCCCATGGCATTGCCGCTGCACGATCACTGCGATAGGATACTTCAAACCCTTGCTATCGTCCTGATGGAGCGTGATGGATCCGCTGTCAGAAGTTCTTTCGCTGCTGAAGCCGCAAAGCCATGTCTCGTCTGGCTTTGATGCCGGGGGCGACTGGTCACTGCATTTCGCGATCCGCAACGATGTAATCAAATGCTATGCCGTGCTGTCGGGTGGTTGCTGGCTGGTGCTTGACGGCCTTGCTCCGCTTTGGTTGACGGCGGGGGAATGTTTCGTCCTGCCCGGTGGCCGCCCCTTTCGGCTGACCAGCGATGTCGCCTTGCCGCCCAGTGATGCCAAGACCGCCTTTCCACCGGCGACCCCCGGCGGAATTGTCACCATCAACGGCGGCGGCGGGCTGTTTCTGGTTGGCAGCCGTTTCACGGTCAGCGGCCGGAACGCGGGCAGGTTGCTGGGCATGATGCCGCCCGTCGTGCATATCCGCGGCGACGCGGAACAGGCGGCCCTGCGATGGTCGTTGGAACGGATGCGGCAGGAACTGCGCGAGGCGCAGGCCGGGGGCCATCTGGTTGCCCAGCATCTGGCGCATATGATGCTGGTGCAGGCGCTGCGGCTGCATCTGGCACATCAGGGCAGCACCGATGTGGGCTGGTTCGCGGCGTTGGCCGACCCGCAGATGGCGACCGCAATCAGCGCCATTCATGCCGACCCGGCCCGGCGCTGGACATTGCAGGATCTGGCCCGCCATGTCGGCATGTCGCGGTCGGTCTTTGCCGGCAGGTTCAAGCAAAAGCTGGGCGAGACGCCGATGGAATACATCACCCGCTGGCGCATGCTGCTGGCGGCCGAGCGGTTGGAAAACTCTGACGATCCGCTGTCGGTGATCGCGCCTGATCTGGGCTACGAATCCGAAAGTGCGTTCAGCACCGCGTTCAAACGGGTGATGTGCCAGCCGCCGCGCGTGTTCCGCAACCGGCCGGTTGCCACTTTGCTGGCGGCAGGCTGAGCGCAAGCGCGTGCTGGCCCCGGCAGACTGGATGCTTGGTCCGAAGAATGCTTTTCAATTTAGAGAGGCGCGGGTTACAAGCGATCCTGACCCTATTCTGCCCTTGGTGGGCGCAACACCTCAGGCCATGATGCCCCTTGCCAGCCCAGCCCAGCCCAAGATCGTCAGCAAGCCCCGGTTGCTGTTTCGCCCCGATGCCGTGCTGGGCTGGCGGCTGACACCGCAGGCCTCTGTCCGCGTCAGGTTTCGTGATGCGATCATGCAGACAATCGGTGATGATGGCTGGCGGCATGTGCCGGGCTCCACCGTGGCGCGGGGCCCGCGTCTGGCGTTTTATGGCTGCTCCTTTACCTATGGCACCGGGCTTGCGGATGACGAGACATATACCGCGCTGCTGCAACGCGACCTGCCGGGGCTGCGCATTCTGAACCGGGGCATCGGCGGTCACGGCACGGTGCAGAACCTGCTGCAATTGCGCCGTGACATTGCAGCGGGTGCTGTCGATGCGGCGGTGTTTGCAATCATCAGCGATCATCGGTTCCGCAACATCCCCCATCCCCAGCGCATGCGGCAGTATCTTAGCCCCGAATGGTATCACCTTGGCGTCGAACATGTGCCGGTGGCGCGGATGGATGCGACGGGGCAGGTGCGGATTGTCTATCTGCCGCTGTGGCAGCCGGCCATGAACGCGGCAGATTTCACGGTGTTTCTGCCCGATGACTGGATGATCACCATGGCCACCCTCGCGGTGCTTGATCTGGTGCGCCAGACCGCCGAGGCGGCGGGCGTTCCGCTGATGTTCGTGCTGCTGGATGCGCAGGATGCTGATTTTTCCGCCGCAGTTTGCGGCAGGTTCGCCCAGGCGCATGACATTTCCACGCCCCATGACCCGCAGCACACGTTCCTGCCGCAGAATGCGCATCCGAACATGCAGGCCAACCGGCTGTTTGCCCAGCGTCTGCTGCCGCTTGTGACCACTCTTTGCGAGGCTCTGCCGGTTGGAGGCACGCGATGACCGGGGCCGGTTACACGCTGGGGATTTCGGCACATTTCCACGATTCCGCCGCAGCACTGGTGCAGGGCGACCGCATCATCGCGGCAGCGCAGGAAGAACGCTTTACCCGCAAAAAGGCCGACTGGGGCTTTCCCGATCACGCGATCCGGTATTGTCTGTCGCAACTGCCGGCCGGGGCAAGCGTTGCCCATCTGGCCTATTACGAAGACCCCGGCCTGAAAGTGCAGCGCATTCTGGAAACGGCGCGGGAAAAGCTGCCATCGGGTGCGCGGCTTTGGCCACAGATGATCGAGACACTGAGATGTCTGGCCGAACATCTGCCGCGCCAGCTTGCCACGGTGGCGGGCGACACCGGCCGCATCATGTTTGTGCCGCACCACCGGTCGCATGCGGCCTCGGCGTTTTACCCGTCGCCGTTTCAGGAAGCTGCGGTTCTGGTGCTGGACGGGGTGGGCGAATATTCCACCACAACGCTGTGGTCCGGCGATGCCGGTGGACTGCGGGCGCAGGGTGAAATCCGGTTTCCGCATTCGCTTGGGCTGTTCTACAGCGCCTTCACGCAATACTGCGGCTTCAAGGTGAACTCGGGTGAATACAAGCTGATGGGTCTGGCCCCGTTCGGCGAACCGCAGTTCCGCACCATGATCCGCGACAAGCTGATAGACATCGGCAGTGATGGCTCGTTCACGCTGAACATGGAGTATTTCGGTTTCGACCGGGATCTCAGCACCACATCGCCCCTGTTCGAGATGCTGTTTGAACAGCCGCACCGGCGCGAGTCTGCACCGATCACACCGTTTCACATGAACATGGCCGCCTCGGCCCAGGCGGTGCTGGAAGAGGCGGTGCTGGCGCTGGCAACGACTGCGCTGCACCGCAGCGGCAGCCGCAACCTGTGCCTAGCGGGCGGCGTGGCGCTGAATTGCGTGGCCAACCGGCGCTTGCGGCGCGACTTAGACGGGCTGGACGGGTTGTGGATCCAGCCTGCCGCGGGCGATGCGGGCGGCGCACTTGGCGCGGCGCTGGAGGTGGCGCGCAAAGGCGCACCCGCACGGCAGCCTGTGGCGCCGGATGCCATGGCGGGCGGTTTTCTGGGGCCCGAATATTCCGATGCCGAGATTCGCCGCGCATTGGACGATGCCGGGCTGATCCATGAACATGTGCCCGATGCCGCCGACTATGCTGCGCGTGTTGCGCAAACGCTGGCGGAAAAGCAGATCGTGGGCCATTTTCATGGACGGATGGAATTTGGCCCCCGCGCGCTTGGCAACCGTTCGATCCTGGCGGACCCGCGCGGCAAGGAAACCTTGAGCCGCGTCAACCTTTCGATCAAGTTCCGCGAAGACTGGCGGCCTTTTGCGCCGATCGTTCTGGCCGATCAGGCGGCGACCTATTTCGAAGAGCCCACCGAAAGCCCCTACATGCTGCTGGTGGCCGATCTGAAACCCGCGTTTCGTGGCCCGCAGGCCGTGCGCAAGGCGCGCGCGCAGGGGCATCACACACCGATGCAGTTGCAAAATGCGATCACCAGCCAGTTCGCTGCCGTGACCCATGTGGATTTCAGCGCGCGGCTGCAAACGGTCGATCCGGCGATGGGCGCACGGGCGGGCGCGATCCTTCAGGCGTTCCATGCGCTTACCGGCTGCCCGATGCTGCTGAATACCTCGTTCAACGTGCGTGGTGAGCCGATCATATGTTCACCGAAAGATGCCATCGACTGTTTTCTGAACACGCATCTTGACCTGCTGGCCATCGGCGGATTCCTGGTGCGCAAATCCGCGCAGCCCGCAAGTCTGCGCGAAAAGGTGGGGAGAACACGATTTGCCGCCGATTGAACAGTCCGAATTCCTGCAACGCTTCATGGCGCTGCTGGAGGATGCGGGCCCTGCCGGCCCAGCCGGGGCACAGGGTTTGCTGACTGCCATGCCCGCACTGGATACCGGCGCCCGCGAGTTCGCGCAGGTTTACGGGGCGCAAGGCGCGCTGCTGGCCGCGCTGACAGCCGAGGCATCATCGCGCGGCGACACCGGAATGGCGGGCCTGCTGTCGGCGCTTGAACAGGCGTTGCGCGATCAGACGCTTGAGATGGCACCTGCACCCAAAGAGGCACCACGGCTTACTGCCTATGTCTATCCGGTGGTCTGACCCCAGACCGGGCGAGACAGGCCCTGCCATGTCACGCCCGGTCTGCGGTGGTCAGTTCTGTGTCGGATAGACACCAAAAAGCGAGACGCAATAGCGGATGACCAGTGACGGATCCTGAACACTGACCGGTTGTGAGCCGCCTGTCGCGCCGATCATCTCGGATGACATGACCACATTTGCCGGCTGGTCGGAATAGATCGTCTCCTGCCCGCTGCCGCCGGATGGGGCTGCAGCCAGCAGTTTGCCGGCCGGCCCGGGGAAATTGCCGTCGCTGTTCGTGGCATTCACCAGATGGTTGTGCGTGGCAAGCTGCTGGGCGGTGAACGTCACGTTTTCCTGCCCGCCGGTTTCGCCCAGAAAGCGCGGGGTCAGGCCCGGGCCGCTGCCACTGGCCACCGGCAAGCGCCCGCGCAGATCGGGGATGCCAAATGTCGTGACACCATCGCCGCCGAATGTGGTCGAGAACAGCGAAAACAGGGCGTTGTTGTCACTTATCCGCAAGAGCTGGCCCTCGGCGCTAACCCAGCCAGAGGGGCAGTAGCCGAGAATGCCGGTGGCTGCGATTTCGCCGACATAGGGCTCGCCGTCTGCCGCAGCGCGGTCGGGTGTCAGCAGCCCGGCCAATGCGAGGATCAGCGCAGGCAATGTGCAGGAGGTGGTCTTCGTCAGGAAGGTCATGGATTGTCTCCAAACTCTCTTCATATGCGGGTGGGATGCCACGGCACGCCAGCGCTGTGGCACCACTGAACAGCGGGCTGTCAGGGCCGGGGCGGGAAACTGCCCGAGGTCGCAATGCAATGGGTCAGCACCAGAAACGGATCCTGCGTATTCGTCGGGGCGCTGCCACCGGCTGCACTGATCATCGTAGGGTTCATCGTCACATTCGGCGGCTGTTGGGAATAGATCGTCTCGTTCCCGCTGCCCCCCGTCGGTGCAGCGGCCAGAAGCTTGCCGCCCGGGCCGGGCAAGTCACCGTCCTCGTTGTTGACGTTCACGACATGGCTGTGGGCGGCCATCGTTGCCAGTGTCATGGTCTTTGTTTCGGAACCGGCCACCTGACCTGCCACATGAGGCGACAGGTTCGGCCCGTTGCCCTGACCGATGGTAATGCGGCCACTGAGGTTGGGCAGGGCGAAATTTGTGGTGCCGTCGCCGCCGAACTGCGTTCCCAGCAGCGCAAACAGCGCCTGGTTCTGCCCGATGCCAACCAGTTGCCCGCTCGCCTGAGTCCAGCCCGTCGGGCAAAAGCCAAAGCCCACGATCATGATGTCGCCCAGATAGGGTTCGACCCCGGCTTCGGCCCGGTCGGGAGTGCCCGTCGCGGCCAGACCAAGGCCGATTGCGCAGGCGGCGGACAGCATTTGTCCCAAAGATTTCATGGAATGCTCCATCATAGTCATTGCGTTTCTGCCCGTTGGCAGCCGTGCATTTCAACCCCAGCCTGCTGACGGCTCAGGGCCGGGGCGGGTACAAGCCCTCTGTCGCAATACAGTAGCGCATCACCAGATAGGGATCCTGCACGTTGAACGGTGCGTTTTGCCCCGAGGATGCGATCATGGCAGCCGACATCGTGCGATCGGCGGGCTGATCGGAATAGATGGTTTCAGACCCGACACCGCTGGGCGGCGCCGCGGCCAGCAGTTTGCCGCCCGGGCCGGGCAAGTCGCCATCCAGATTGTTGGCATTCACCGCATGGGTATGGAAGGGGATCTGGTCGGCCGTCAGGGTCTGGTTTTCCGAGCCGAGTGTCTGCCCCTGCGAACGCGGCGTCAGACCGTTGCCACTGCCCTGGCCCATCGCAGCCCGGCCACGCAGATCCGGCAACCCGAAGGACGTGCTTCCGTTGCCGCCGTAGGCGAAACCGACCAGCGAGAACAGCGCGCTATACTGCTGGATGGACAAAATCTGCCCTTCGGCACTCAGCCAGCCATCAGGGCAATAGGTGTAGCCGACTGCCAGAATGTCGCCGATGTAAGGCTCTATCCCTGCGCGGGCTTGCTGCGGGAATGCGGCCATCGAGGCTGCAAGACACAGCATGGCAGAGCCAGCCGATACGCGATCAAAAACCGATTTCATCCAATCCCCCAATGCGGTTTGATTAATCTCCTAGTTGTGGGCGGAGTTTCATCCAGTTCTTTTACGAAAGCAAAATGGATTTTCAGAATTTTCCCGCAATGTCGGCATGGCGACACCCAAGGCCGCAACAACCGGAAGATGCGCTGGTGCTGCGGGTTGATCTTGGGCAAATTCCCCCCTCAGGCTGCCGTGTTGCTGTTGATCTGCCACTGCTGGGGCGCGGGCAGCCGCCTTCAGCCCTGCGGCAGAACCCAGCCTCCGGTGATGGCCACTGTCAGCGATTCACCCGGTGCCGCGCGCTGCGGCAGGTTCAGCAGCAGCACATCTGCCTGATCGTCCAGTTGCACCCGCGCCTCCCAGTGGTCTCCGCGATAGGCGCACGCCAGCACCCGCGCGGATGCCCCTGCGGGATCGACGCGCAGGTCGCCGGGACGCAGCAGCACCTGGGCCGGGCCGGGGCGTGCCTGGGCTGCCCGGGCCACCACTTGCAGACCTGTGGCCAGTCGCAGGGCAGCCTCGCCGCGGGAGCTGGACATGACCTCGGATTGCAACACCACCCCGCGCCCGATGAAACCGGCTACAAAGGCGGTGGCGGGTCGGTCGTGCAAATCCTGCGGGGTGGCGATCTGCTCGAACCGCCCGGCGCGCATCACCGCGACCAGATCAGACAAAGCCATGGCCTCGCGCTGGTCATGGGTGATGAACAGCGTCGTCGCCCCGGCGCGGGCGTGAAAGGCCGTCATCTCTTCCTCCATCGCGGCGCGCAGATGGGGGTCAAGATTGGCCAGGGGTTCATCCATCAAGACGATGCGCGCCTGTGCGGCAAGGCAGCGCGCCAGCGCAACCCGCTGGCGCTGCCCGCCCGACAGATCGGCAGGCCGCCGGTCGGCGAACCGGGCAAGGTCCACGCTGTGCAGGTGCTGCTGCGCCTCGGCCCGCGCGGCGCTGCGGCTGGCCCCTGCCGCCTCGATCGGAAAGGCCACATTGCCCAGCACATCCATATGCGGCCACAGCGCATAGGACTGGAACACCACCCCCACGCCCCGCGCCTCGGGGGGCAGGTGCAGGCCCGGCCCGGCCACCGCGCGGCCCTCCAGCATGATGCGGCCCTCGTCCAGCGGCTCCAGCCCCGCGATCATGCGCAAGAGGGTGGATTTGCCGCAGCCGGACGGTCCAAGCACCGTAAAGAAACAGCCGGTGGGAATGGTCGCCGACAACCGGTCCACGGCATGCGAGGCCCCGTAGCGGCGGGTCAGGTTTTCAAGCGTGATCGACATGTGTTCCGGCCTTTCTAGCCGCGCCAGGGAATGATGCCGGGCGGCAGGTTGCGCCCCAGCCAGTGCAGCGCCAGCATCAGCAGCAGCGTTGCCAGCACCGAGATCACCGACATCGCCGCGGCCAGCGTGGAATAGCCGCCATCCTCATAGTTGAAGATCACCGTGCCCAGCGTTTCGGTGCCGCGCGTCCACAGGATCGACGACAGCGTCACCTCGTTCCAGGCGGTCAGCATCACCAGCACGGCCCCCGACGCGGCGGCAGGGGCGGCCAGCGGTGCGTCGATGCGCCAGAACCGCCGCCAGAACCCGGCACCCGATACGCGGGCCGCCTCTTGCAACGCGGGGTCAAGGGCGGCAAAGGCCACGCCCACGGGTTTCAGCCCAACGGCCAGAAAGGCCGCCAGATAGGCCCCCAGAATGATCGCATGCGTGCCGTAAAGCGAGACGCCGATCAGCGGCAACGGCTTGATGAAGGCGATGATGAAGGCGATCGAGATCACCAGCCCCGGCAGGGCATAGGCAATCTCGGCCAGTGTGGCGATGCCCCGCGCACCCGCAGCGGCTGGCCCGCGCAGGAGCGCGCCCGTGGCCAGCGCCAGCCCGGCCACCAGCGCCCCGGCCAGCACCGCCAGCCCAGCCGAATTGGCAAAGGCGCGGGCGGTGACGGATTGGGTAAAGATCACCTCATGGAAATGGCGCAGGGTGGCGGTAGCGGCGTTCAGCGGCACGCCATAGGTCGGCACCAGCGCCGTGGCGAGCATCGCCAGCAACGGCGCCAGCAACAGCAGCGCCAGCAATGCCCACAGCCCGCCTTCCACCAAAGGCCGCGCGCGGCCAAGGCTCAGCCGCAGCGGCTGTTGCGCCGGGCCGATCAGCGCCACCGCCCAGCCCCGCGCCAGCCGCATCTGCGCCCAGACCGCCAGCACCGCGATGCCCCCGATCAGCGTGGCCAGCACCGCCAGATCGGCCAGCACACTCGGCCCGCTGGAGGCAAGGCGCTGCCACATCAGCACCGGCAACGTCACATAGCGCCCCGGAATGCCCAGCAGCGCGGGCACGCCGAAATTGCCAAGCGCCGCCACAAAGGCCAGGGCAAAGCCCGCCAGAAACGCGGGCCCCATCAGCGGCAGGATCACCCGGCGCAGCAGCAGCCACGGCCCCGCGCCATTCACCCGCGCCGCCTCGGCCAGATCGCGGGGCAGGGCGCGCAGGGCGGCGCGCAGCGTCAGATACACGATGGGCACCTGTTGCAGCGCCAGCAACGCGATCACGCCTTCACGCGAATAAAGCGGGTTGGTGCTGCCCGGCGGGGGTGCTGTCCCCAGCATCTGCAACAGCACGCTGGACGGCCCCAGCATCTGCATCCAGGCAATCGCCGTCACATGCGGCGGGATCATCATCAGCATCAGAATGGCAAAAGACAGCGCCACCCGCCCGCGCAGATCCGAAAGGCCGATCAGCAGGCCAAGCCCGCCCCCCACCACAACCGCCAGCGCCGCCGACAGCGCGGCACTTTCCAGGCTGTGCCACAGGGCGCGCTGCACCGACCGGCTGGACAGCGCCGCAGCAAAGGCATCCACCCCGCCACCGCTGGCAAACAGCGCCAGCCGGCCCACAGCGGCAAGGGGCAGGATGAACAGGCCAATGGCCGCCAGCACCAGCAGCGTCAGCAGCAGCGGTTCACCAAAAAGGCGGCGCAGCCCCGACGCCTTGGCGGGGGCTGCGCGCAGATCAGACGGCATGTGCAGATCAGCCGCCGAACATCTCGGTGAAGCGGGCCTTGTTCGCGGTCTCTTCCGCCAGCGCCTTTGCCGGGTCGAAGGGCAGGATCTTGATCGTGTCACGCGCCGGGAAACCGGCAGGCGGTGTGACGCCCGGATGCGCGGGCAGATAACCCATGTCGGCGGCAAGCTGCTGGCCCGGTTCCGAAATCAGGAAATCGACAAAGGCTTTCGCCGCATCGGGGTTCTGCGTATTGGCCAGAATGGCCACCGGTTCAGACACCGCCGACACACCTTCCACCGGGAACACGAACTGGATCGGCGCACCGTTGGCCGCCTCGCGGATCGCCAGGAAATCCACCAGGAAACCATACAGTTTCTCGCCGCCCGCCACGGCCTTCAGCACGCCGCCATTGGCACCATCGGCCACGGCACCCTGATTGGCCAGCGTCTCGTAAAAGCCCCAGCCCAGATCGGCCACGCCGGTAACGGCAACCATGTGGATGGTGGCCGCACCCGACGCCAGGGGCGAGGGCATCATGAAGGCTGCCGTCACTTCGGGCGCAGTCAGGTCGGCGTAGGATGTCGGCTGCATCGGCGCGCTGGTGTTATAGACGATGCCGGTGGTGATCAGCTTGGTCGCGAACCAGGACTTGTCTGCATCCATGATGCCCGGCTCATAGGCCGAGATATCGGCATCGGGATGCGCCATCAGCAGGCCCTCGGCCTTCAGCCCTTCCATCGTCACGCTGTCGGCGATCAGCAGAACATCGGCCTGCGGGGCACCTGCCTCCAGTTCAGCGCGGAATTTCGCCATGATCTTCGGGGTGCCGTCGCGCACCCATTCCACGGTGACGCCGGGGTTGGCCGCCATGAACGCATCGACGGTTTTCTGCGCATCCTCGTTGGGCTGCGAGGTGTAAAGCACCAGATTGCCGGTCACTTCGGCGAAGGCGGCGGTCGAAAGGCTGAGGGCGGCAAGGGTGGACAAGATCACGCGGCGCATGGGCGGTTCCTTTGGATGGTTGTGCGGGCTGGCCCCGGGGGCTGTTTCATGGCGCGGTGCAGCCCCCCTGCGGGGCATCTGCACCAGCGTGGCGGATGGCACGGGTTTCGTGGCGGAATGTCAGGGCCCTGGCCCCGACACCGGCACGATTCCGGTCTGGCTGCGCCCGTGCCTAACCGGGCCACGCGACAGTCATGTGACGGATTGCCGAAAGTTGCGCCGGCCTGCCGCTGCGGCAGGCCGCGCTAGCGCGAGCTTTCGCGGATCAGCAATTCGGGGGTGATCGGCAGCAGGGCCGGGCCATCCTGCCGCCCGTCCAGCACATCAAGGATCAGCGCCGCCGCCTTGGTGCCGATGGCGCGGGAAAACGGGTTGATCGTGGTCAGGCTGGGCACGGCGACCGCCGCGATGTCATAATCGCCAAAGCCTGCAATGGAATAGCGGCCCGGCACCGCCAGCCCCCGGCGCTGGCATTCGGTCAGCGCGCCAAAGGCTGACAGATCCGACACGCAGATCACCGCCTGGGTGTCGGGCATCGTGTCGATCAGGCGGCCCATGGCGGTGGCCCCCTCGCGCATCGAGATCGGCGGCGGGCCTGCGGCGATCAGCCGGTCCACGGCCAGGCCCTGCGCCTGCATCGCGGCCACAAAGCCCGCCCGCCGGTCAGAACCGCGTGTGTCGCGGTCGGCGTCGCCGCCGATAAACGCGATGCGGGTCAGCCCCTGGCGCACGAAATGATCCACCATGCCGCGCACCGCCGCCGCGTTGGAAAAGCCGACGACATGGCCAATCGGGGCTTCGGGCAGATCCCAGGTCTCGATAACCGGAATGCCTGCGTTTTCCAGCAGACGCCGCGCGCGGGGCGTGTGCCGCCCGCCTGTCACCACGATGGCCCCCGGCCTGCGGCGCAACAACTGCTCGATCAGTCGCTCTTCCTCAAGGATGTCGTAGTTCGTATAGCCCAGCAATATCTGCAATTGCCGTGCCTTCAGCCCTTCCGACAGGCCGCCGACCGTATCGGCAAAGTTGGCATTGTTCAGCGACGGGATGGTGACGGCCACGAAATCGCTGCGCTGCGAGCGCAGGTTGGACGCGGTGCTGTCGAACACATAGCCCAGATCCTCGGCCGCCTGCAGGATGGCCGCGCGGGTGGTTTCACTGACCGAACCTTCGCTTTTGAACGCGCGGCTGACCGTCATGGGCGACACGCCCGCCACCCGGGCAATGTCGATCATGGTGGGTGGTTTGCGGGTCATGGCGGGGCTTTCAGCGGGAATGTTAACGTTCCCCTACTGAACACGGCAGCCCCGCCCAGTTCAAGCCACGGCGTTACAGCACATATTCATGCGCCGTGGTCACATGATGGTGGATGCGCCCGGCAAAGAACCGCGCCAGAACCGCCTCGGTCGCGGCCTTGCCCGCCGCACGGGCCGGGCTGGCCAGCGCCAGATCCACCGCCGCAAGGTCGGGATAAGATACTGCAAGGATCAGCGGGTATTCCGGCGCGCCATCGTCGCGGGCATCGGCAAAGCAGACGCGGACCGCCAAGGCACCGGGAAAGGCCTTCCACTTCGGCAGGATTTCTTCCAGCACGGCGGCGCGGAAGGCTTCGGTCTTGCCCTCGTGGACCGCGCCTTCGAACAGGGCGTATCGTGTGATCATGCGGTATCCTTTGCTGCGGCCTGCGGGCCCTTGAAAAACTCCATCAGCGCGGCCTGATCCTCGCCGCCAAGCCCTGCGGCGGTCAGCATGCGGTGCACCTCGGCGCAGATCGCAGTCAGGGGCATCGCGGTGTGGGTCAGCCGGGCCAGATCCTGCGCGGCGTTCAGATCCTTCACCATGTTGTCGATGCGGCCCGTGCGGCGGTAATCGCGCGCGGCAAAGCGCGGCATGTATTCCTGCAAGATCGCTGAATCCGCCCGCCCGCCTTTCAGCGCCTGCGGAATGCGCGCCACATCCACGCCCGCCGCCTCGGCCAGCGCCGTCGCCTCGGCCACGGCCAGAAAATTCAGCCCGCACAGCACCTGGTTGATCAGCTTCGTCGTCTGGCCCGCGCCCGCAGGCCCCATATGCGTCTGGTTCGCGGCCACCTGCGCCAGCACCGCCTGCGCCTGGGCCACATCTGCGGCGGTGCCGCCCTGCATCAGCGTCAACGCACCCGTCGCGGCCTTGGGGATGCCACCCGACAAGGGGCTGTCCACCCAGCGCAGGCCACGCGCGGCGGCATCCGCAGCCAGCGACTGCGTCGCCTCGGGGTCGATCGACGACATGTCGATGATCAGCGTGCCCGCGTGCGCGCCTTCGGCAACACCATCCGGCCCGAACACCGCCAGCCGCACGATCCGCGCCGCGTTCAGGCTGAGGATAACAGCTTGCGCACCTTTGGCGGCCTCTGCCGCCGTGGCCGCCGCCACCGCGCCAAGCGCCACCAGCGCCGCCACCTTTTCCGGGTCCAGATCAAAGACAACCAGTGGGCTGCCCGTCTGCACCAGCCGTGCGCCGATGGCACCGCCCATCGCCCCTGCGCCAATCAGCGCGATATGCCTGTTCATGCCACCCCCTCCACGATCCGCGCCACCAATGCATCCAGCGGCTGATCTATATCCATCCGCAGCGCCTCGTCCGGGCCCGGCGGTTCCAGCGCCGCGAACTGGCTGTCGAGCAGCGACAGCGGCATGTAATGCCCCTGCCGCGCCGCCATCCGGCCCGCGATCAGGTCACGGCTGCCGTGCAGATGCACGAAACGCACCGGCCCGCCCGCCCCCGCCCTGATCCGCTCGCGGTAGGCGCGTTTCAGCGCGGAGCAACCGATGATCACCGGCGGCGCGGCCAGGGCCTGCGCCACCCGGTCCAGCCATGGCCAGCGGTCATCATCGGTCAGGGGCACGCCCTGCCGCATCTTTGCGACATTCTCTGCCGGGTGCAGATCATCACCATCGTGGTAAGGAATGCCCAGCCGCAGCGCCAAAGCGTCACCCACCGAGGATTTGCCGCAACCCGCCACCCCCATCAACACGATCCGCATCACAGCGAGGCCGTGATGCCGCCATCGACATAAAGGATGTGGCCGTTGACGAAACTCGCGGCATCGGATGCAAGGAAGATGCAGGCCCCCACCAGCTCATCCACTTGCCCCCAGCGGCCTGCGGGCGTGCGCTTTTCCAGCCAGGTGGTAAAGGCCGGGTCATTGACCAGCGCGTCGTTCAGCGGGGTCACGAAATACCCCGGCGCGATGGCGTTGCAGTTGAGCCCGTGGCGCGCCCAGTCGGTTGCCATGCCCTTGGTCAGGTTGCCCACCGCGCCCTTGGTCGCGGTATAGGGCGCGATGCCGGGGCGGGCGAGGGCGGTCTGCACCGAGGCGATGTTGATGATCCGGCCCCGATTGCGCCCGATCATGTGGCGCGCCACCGCCTGACCGACATGGAACACCGATGCGATGTTGGTCTGGAGCAGGCGTTCAAACGCCTCGGCCGGAAAATCCTCCAGCGGGCCGCGGTGCTGCATGCCTGCGTTGTTGACCAGAATGTCGATGGCGCCGTGATCGGCCTCGAACCCGTCCACCGCCGTGCGCACCGCCGCATGGTCGGTGGCATCAAAGGGCAGCGTCACCGCGCCGGGTATCTGCGCCGCCGCCGCTGCCAGCTTGCCCGCATCGCGCCCGTTCAGCACCACCTCTGCCCCCGCCGCCGCCAGGCCGCGCGCCAGTGCAAAGCCGATGCCCTGCGACGATCCGGTGATCAGCGCCCGCCGCCCCGTCAGATCGAAAAGCTGGATCCCCATCGGTGCCCCCTGCAAGTTTTGTCTCGACAAGCTGTTGCCCTCCCGTTTATGTTAACGATAACACGCATTGTCAAGCGCGAAGCGAACGGAGCCCCGAGGATGACAAAACCGCAGATCCTTCAGGTAGGGCCATACCCGGAATGGGATCAAGGCCCGCTGGATCAGGCCTTTACCATGCACCGTCTTTTTGCAGCCTCCGACAAGGCGGCATTCCTTGCGACTGTTGGCCCGCAGGTGCGCGCCATTGCAACGCGGGGCGAACTGGGGGCCAATGCCGCGATGATCGCCGCCTGCCCGTTGCTGGAGGTGATCAGCGTTTACGGCGTTGGCTATGATGCCGTCGATCTGGCGGCCTGCCGGGCGCGCGGCATCCGTGTGACAAATACCCCCGATGTGCTGACCAATGACGTGGCCGACCTTGGCGTCGCGATGATGCTGATGCAGGCGCGCGGCATGCTGGGGGCGGAACGCTGGGTGCGTGACGGGTCATGGGCGGCCAAGGGCCTGTATCCTTTGCAGCGCAAGGTCTGGGGGCGGCGCGCGGGCATTCTGGGGCTGGGGCGCATCGGGCAGGCGGTAGCCACGCGGCTGGCAGGTTTCGGGATGGACATCGCCTATGGCGGCCCCCGGCCCAAGGACGTGCCGTGGGACTATATCGCCGATCCCGTGGCGCTGGCCACGCGGTCTGATTTCCTGTTCGTGACGCTGGCGGCATCGCCAGCCACCCGGCATACCGTGGGCCGTGATGTGATCGCGGCGCTGGGGCCCGAGGGTATGCTGATCAACATCAGCCGCGCGTCGAACATTGATGAGGCGGCCTTGCTGGACGCGCTGGAAACCGGCGCGCTGGGGTCAGCCGCGCTGGATGTGTTTGACGGCGAACCGGCGCTGAACCCGCGCTTTCTGGCGCTGCCCAATGTGCTGCTGCAACCGCATCACGCCTCGGGCACCATCGAGACGCGCAAGGCGATGGGCCAACTGTTACGTGACAACCTGACGGCGCATTTCGCAGGCCAGCCGCTGCGCACCCCGGTGCTGTGATGCGCGCGCTGGTGATCCATGCCGCGCATGACCTGCGCCTTGAAGACCGCCCCGAAGAAACCCCCGGCCATGGCCAGTTGCGCCTGCGTCTGGCCACGGGCGGCGTCTGCGGGTCGGATCTGCATTATTACCACAACGGCGGTTTCGGCGCGGTGCGGCTGCGCGAACCAATGATCCTGGGGCATGAGGTGTCGGCCTTTGTCGAAAGCACTGGCCCCGGCGTGACCGGTTTTGCCAAGGGGCAGCTGGTGGCTGTGTCGCCCTCGCGCCCGTGCGGGGCCTGCCGGTTTTGTCTGGAAGGCTTGCCGAACCAGTGCCTGCACATGCGGTTCTACGGCTCGGCCATGCCGTTCCCGCACATTCAGGGTGCGTTCCGCGAGATGCTGGTGGCCGATGCCAGCCAATGCGTTGACGCCACCGGCCTGACCCCGGGCGAGGCCGCGATGGCCGAACCGCTGGCCGTCGCCCTGCACGCGACCACCCGCGCGGGCGGGATGCTGGGCAAGCGCGTGCTGGTCACTGGCTGCGGACCGATCGGCGTGCTGGCGATACTTGCGGCGCGACGGGCGGGCGCGGCCGAGATCGTGGCGACCGACCTGTCGGATTTCACGCTGGCGATGGCCCGTCAGGCCGGGGCCGACCGCACGGTCAACATGGCCACCGATGCCGATGGCCTGTCGGGCTATGCCGCCGACAAGGGGCATTTCGACGTGCATTACGAATGTTCCGGTGCCGCGCCTGCGCTGGCCGCAGGCATTGCTGCCCTGCGCCCGCGCGGCGTGATCCTGCAACTGGGGCTGGGCGGCGACATGACCCTGCCGATGATGGCGATCACCGCCAAGGAGCTGGAGCTGCGCGGTTCATTCCGCTTTCACAGCGAATTTGCGGTGGCGGTGGCGCTGATGCAAAAGGGTCTGATCGACGTGAAACCGCTGATCACCCATACAATGCCACTGGACCGGGCCGAAGAGGCGTTCCGTCTGGCATCGGACCGGGGCCAAGCGATGAAGGCGCAGATCAGCTTTGCATGACGCCTGCGCCTCAGGCCTGCCGTTGCGCGGTGACGGATGATATGACGTGATCAGCAGCGCAGGGCAGGGAGGCCAGCATGCCGCAGTTTGACATCATCGACCCGCGTTTTGGCAGCTATGTGATGGGCAATGCGCCGGTCAAGCGCATCGCCACCGGGTTTGACTGGGTGGAGGGCCCGGTCTGGTTCGGCGATGCGGGCTGCCTGCTGTTCTCCGACATTCCCGGCAACCGGGTGATGCGCTGGACTTCCGAGGGGATGACCACCTTCCGCCAGCCCTCGAATTTTGCCAATGGCCACACGCGCGACCGGCAGGGGCGGCTGATCAGCTGCGAACACGGGCTGCGCCGGGTGACGCGCACCGAATGGGATGGCGGCATCACGGTGATCGCCGATGCGCATCAGGGCAAGCCGCTGAATTCGCCCAATGATGTGGTGGTGGCATCGGATGGCGCGATCTGGTTCACCGATCCGCACTACGGCATCATGACCGACTATGAGGGGTTCCGGGCCGAACAGGAACAGCCCTGCCATGTCTACCGGGTGGATCCGGACGGCGGGATTGAGGCGGTGATCACCGACATGGCCTGCCCCAATGGTCTTGCCTTCAGCCCCGACGAAAGCCGCCTCTATGTGGCCGACACGGGCCGCATGTTCAGCCGCGACCCGCAGCATATCCGGGTGTTCGACATGGTGGATGGCCGCCCCCGCAACAGCCGCATCTTTCACACCGTAGCACCCGGCTGCGCCGATGGCATAAGGGTGGACAGCGACGGAAACCTGTGGACATCGGCGGGCGATGGCGTGCATTGCCTGTCGCCCGAAGGCGACCTGCTGGGCCGCATTCCCTTGCCTGAAACCGTGTCGAACCTGTGCTTTGGCGGGCGCGCGAAACATCAGCTTTTCATCACGGCGACCACCAGCGTCTACAGCGTGATCCTGAACCGTCGCGGGGTGCAATGGCCATAGGGTGCATTGCAGCAAAGGAATGGTCGCCTAGCCCGTCTCGCCCGGCACCAGCCGTGTAGGCACGGCGATGACATCGGCCCCCGGTTCGCCTTTCAGCCGGGCCACCAGCGCCTCTGCCGCCGCCTTGCCGATGGCGGTGGTGGGCACCACCGTGGTGGTCAGGCGGCGCGGCAGGACCGAGGCCGCCTCCATCCCGCCCCAGCCCACGATGCCCAGATCCCCCGGCACATTGACCCCGCGCGCGGTGCAATAGGCCAGACCGCCGATAGCCATCTCGTCATTGTGGAAATACACCACATCCAGATGCGGGCTGCGGGCCAGCAGCACCTCCAGCCCGTAAAAACCGGCGTAAAAGCCGGGGCTGTCGTGCAGCACCTCGCGGTCGGCCAATGGGTGCCCGGCGCGGGAAAGTGCCGCCGCAAACCCCTCCAGCCGCGCCTGTCCCATCACATCCGACCGCGACAGCGCCCCCACGAACCCTGCGCGGCGGCGGCCCCGGCGGATCAGGAACTGGCCCATCTCGACCCCGCAGTCGAAATGCGAAAACCCGACAGAGATATCAATCGGGCTGGTATTCAGATCCCACAGTTCCACCACTGGCATGCCCGCATTGCGCAGCAGATCCACCGTGCCGGGCGTGTGGTTTCGCCCTGACAGGATGACCCCGGCGGGCCGCCAGCTGATGACCTGCCGCAGCCATGCCTCTTCTTCTTCCGCCGCGTGGTTGTTGCAGCCGATCATCACCTGATAGCCAAGGCGTCTCAGGGCGCGGTCCACGCCATCCAGCACATGCCCGAACAGGCCCGAGGTCAGACGCGGCACACAGATGCCCACCAGTGTCGAGGCGTCAGACCCCAGCGCCGCCGCCAGCCTGTTGGGCACATAGCCAAGGCGGCTGGCCACCTGCATCACACGGTCGCGCGTGCCGTCGGAATAGCCCGATCCCCCGCGCAGCACACGGCTGACCGTCATTTTCGACACGCCGGTGGCACGGGCGATATCCTCCAGATTGGCCTTGCCACGGCGCTCGGGGGGGGCTGCCCCCTGTGGAATGTTATCGTTAACTTTATCGCTTGACAACGCGGCCCCCTGCGGTTCAGGATCAAGCTACGTTACCGATAAACCTGCCGCAAGAGCAGGGTCGGCAGGGGAGGAGACCCGCCATGACACCGGCCACCGAAGGCCTTTTCTTTGACCGCGTCGTCAAAAGTTTTGGCGGTACGCAGGCGTTGAAAGGCGTGTCGCTGAAAGTGGCGCGTGGCGAGATTGTGGCCTTGCTGGGCGAAAACGGCGCGGGCAAATCGACCCTCATCAAGACGCTTGGCGGCATCTACCGCCCCGACAGCGGCGGCGTGTTCATCGATGGCGCGGCCTATGCCCACGAGGCGGGGCGCAGCGGCGGGCAGAAAGTGGCCTTCATCCATCAGGATCTGGGTCTGATCGAATGGATGAGCGTGGCCGAGAACATCGCGCTGGCCCTGGGCTATGTGCGTCGCGGCCGCCGCATCGACTGGGCCGCGACCGAGGCCCGCGCCGACGCGGCCCTGGCGCTGGTGGAGGAAGAGTTTCCCGCCACCGTTCGCGTTGCCAGCCTGACGCGCACGCAGAAATCCCTTGTGGCGATTTCCCGCGCGCTGGCCGCAGAGTGTGACTTTCTGGTGCTGGACGAACCAACGGCCAGCCTTCCGGCGGATGAGGTGGAACGCCTGTTCGCCGCCCTGCGCCCCTTGAAGGCGCGCGGTGTGGGAATGATCTATGTCAGCCACCGGCTTGACGAAATCTTTCGCATCGCCGACCGGGTGGCTGTGCTGCGCGACGGGCAGATGGTGGGGATGCGCGCGATTGACCATGCCACGCCCGAGGAACTGGTCAGCCTGATCGTGGGCCGCAAGGCGCGCGAGATCAACCGCCCCGCCGTGCAGGACGGCCCGGCAATCCTGCGGGTGGAGGGGCTGGCCACGCCACAGGTCGGCCCGGTCAGTTTTGACATAAGGCGGGGCGAATTGCTGGGCCTTGCCGGTCTGCGCGGCGCGGGGCATGAAGACATAGGCCGTGCGTTGTTCGGGGTGATGCCGCATGCCGGGCAGGTGACGCTGGACGGCAAGGCGCCGGTGCTGGCCTCGGCCCAGACGGCCATGCAGTCGGGCATCGGGCTGGTGGCGCGGGACAGGGTGGGCGAAAGCATTGCGCCCGGCCTTTCCATCCGCGAGAATGCGTTTCTGAACCCCTCGGCCACGGGGCGCGGCCTGCTGTCGCTGATGACCCCGGGGCGCGAGGCGGCAACGGTGCACCGTATTGGCCAACGCGTCGGCCTGTCGCCCAATGACCCCGCGCTGGCAATCGAGGCGCTGTCGGGCGGCAACCAGCAAAAGGTGGTGGTGGGCCGCTGGCTCGGTTCAGGCCGGCGTCTGCTGATCACCGAAGACCCGACAGCAGGCGTCGATGTGGGGGCCAAGGCCGAGATTTACCACCTGCTGTATCAGGCGCTGGCCAGCGGGATGGGGGTACTGGTCGTGTCCACCGATTTTGAGGAAATCGCCAACATCTGCCACCGCGCCATTGTGTTTTCGCGGGGCCTGCCCGTGGCCGAACTGTCGGGCGTCGAACTGTCCACCGAATCCCTGATCCAGGCCGCTTCGGCCGGTGAAGCTGCCTGAGGTTGCCATGCCATCCATCGAATCCAGTGCTGTCGAACCCACCAAGGACGAGCTTCGCGGCCTGTCGCCCATGGCGCGGATGATCCGCCTTGCGCCGACTTATGGCCTTGTCATCCTGATGTTCGGGCTGATCATCCTGTTCTCGGTCCTGCTGCCCAACACCTTTCCCACGGCCTTGAATGTGCGCGCGATCCTGTCGGACAAGGCGATCATTGCCCTGCTGTCACTGGCCGCGATGATCCCGATGGTGGCGGGGCGCATCGACCTGACCGTGGGCTATGGCATTGTTCTGTGGCACATTCTGGCGATCAGTTTGCAAACCATGTATGGCCTGCCTTGGCCGGTGGCGGTGGGCATCGTGCTGATCCTTGGCATCGTGACGGGGGTGCTGAACGGCATTCTGGTGGAAGTTGCCCGCATCGACAGCTTCATCGCCACCCTCGGCACCGGCACCATCCTTTATGCCTTGGCACTGTGGCACACCGGGGGGCGGCAGATGGTGGGTGCCCTGCCGCCGGAGTTCTACGCCCTCAGCACCACATTCATCTTTGGCCTGCCGATCACGGCGTTCTACGTTTTGGCGATAACCGTGACCCTTTGGGTGGTGTTGGAATACACGCCCGTTGGCCGTTACCTCTATGCCATCGGTGCCAACCAGCGCGCGGCAGAACTGAACGGCATCCCCACGCGGAAATTCGTGGTGGGAGCCTTTGTGACATCGGGCCTGCTGACCGCGCTGGCGGGGGTGCTGCTGGCGTCAAAACTGCGGATCGGGCAGGCGTCTGTGGGGCTGGAGTTTCTGCTGCCGGCACTTGTGGGTGCGTTCCTGGGATCAACCACCATCAAGCCGGGGCGCGTCAATGTCTGGGGCACCATCGTGGGGGTGATGATCCTTGCGGTGGGGATTTCGGGCATCCAGCAATTCGGCGGCAGTTTCTGGGTGGAGCCGATGTTCAACGGCGCCACGCTGCTGATCGCCATCGGCATCGCGGGCTATGCGCAACGCAAGAAGGGCGCAAAGCCCAAGTAATTCAATATAAACGGGAGGATACCAACCATGCTGAGAAGAACCTTTGCGATCTCGCTTCTGGCGCTGACCGCAGCAATGCCCGCCTTTGCCGATGCCGTGTCGGATGCCATGGCGGATGTCGAGAAATACGCGGGCCAGAAAACCGTGTGGGACGGGCCGACCACCGGGCCAAAGGCGGCAGAGGGCAAGACCATCGTGGTGCTGGCCGCCGACATGAAGAACGGCGGCGTGCTGGGCGTGGCAAATGGCGTGACCGAAGCCGCGGCCAAGATCGGCTGGAACGTCAATGTGCTGGACGGTGCTGGTTCGGTGCAGGCACGGGCGGCGGCGTTCGGGCAGGCGCTGGCGTTGCAGCCCGATGGCATCATCATCAACGGATTTGACGCGGTGGAACAGCAGGCGGCGCTGGAACAGGCCAAGGCGGCGGGCATTCCGATGGTGGCCTGGCACGCCGGGCCCGTGATCGGGCCTGATCCGGCCAGCGGGCTGTTCGCCAACATCTCGACTGACGCGATGGAGGTGTCGGCGGCGGCGGCGAAGTGGGCATTTGCCGATGCTGGCGGCAAGCCGGGTGTGGTGATCTTCACCGACAGCACCTATGCGATTGCCATCGCCAAGGCCGACAAGATCAAGGAAACCATCGAGGCGCTGGGTGGCACGGTGCTGGAATATGTTGATACGCCCATTGCCGACACGTCAAACCGGATGCCCACGCTGACCACCGCCCTGTTGCAGAAATACGGCGCAGGCTGGACACATGCGCTGGCGATCAATGACATCTATTTCGATTTCATGGGGCCGTCGCTGGCAGCGGCAGGCATCGCGGGCGATGGCGCACCCAAGGCCGTGGCGGCGGGTGACGGGTCGGAAAGCGCCTATCAGCGCATCCGTTCGGCACAGTATCAGGCGGTGACGGTGGCGGAACCGCTGAACCTGCAAGGCTGGCAGCTGGTGGACGAGCTGAACCGGGCCATCAGCGGCGAGGCATGGTCGGGCTACACCTCGCCCCTGCATGTGGTCACGGCGGCGAACATCAGCTTTGATGGGGGCGATGCGAACATCTTCGATCCGGGCAATGGCTACCGCGAGGCCTATGCCGCGATCTGGGGCAAGTAAGGTCGCAGACCGGGTGATGGGGCCGGGCATCCGGCCCCATCATCACCTGCCACCCTGATCGGCGCTGCAACTAATGCCAGTTCCGCAGGTCAGTCAGCCCCGGGGTGATAGTCAAACCGGGTGAAATCCGCGCTCCATCCCTGCCCTGTCAGATCATGGGCCACCATGCCGACAAAGGCCCCGGTGAACGAGGCGTGCTCGCCGCGCCCGCCCTCATCCGAGATGATGCTGGCGTCAAGCGGCGGACCGGCGGGGTTGATCGGCTGCCCTGCACCGGCCCAGAAGAACTGCTGCGCAGCGCCATCGACATGCACTTCCAGCCGCAGCGGCCCTTCGGGCACGGCGATGGCGTCGCCCGCATAGGTCAGCCGTTCGCCGGGCCAGTCACCCAGACAGGACACCACGCGCAGCACAGGCCTGCCCATTTCGCGCGTCAGCAGCAGCGCGTGGAACTTGTGCCGGTTGTAATAGGTGATCAGACCGGCGGCCTGTTGCCAGCCGTCGGGGCTTGCGGTGATTTCGGTCACGGCGCGGTAGGCTGCATGTTCCTGCCGCCGGGCGACAAGCGCCTGTTCAAACCACGAACCCAGGCTTTCGCGGCCATGCAGGCGCAGCGCGCTGCCGGTCAGTGTGAACAGCCGTTCGGGTTGCGGCGTGCGCAGCCACTGGAATTCGGTCGGCAGGGCAGACCCGGTGAAATCGCGGACCACCGGCGCATCTGGCAGGCGGATTGCGCCCGTTGGTCCGGGCAGCGTGGCCGGGGGAACCGTCCCCCCGCCCTTCAGCCACAGCCAGTCATCGCGCCATTCGCAGGCGGCAAGGCCGGTTTCGCGCCCCATCGGGCAGGCGCGGGGGCCGGGCAGGGGGCGGCCCATCAGAAATGTGTGGAAGGCCTCGCCCGCTGGCGTCTCCACGTATTGCCCATGGCCCACGCGCTGAATCGGGCTGTCCGGGGCCCGGGATGTGGTCAGCAGATGTTGCTGGGGGTGCAGTTCATACGGGCCGGTGATGTGGCGCGAGCGGGCCATGGTCACGGCATGGTCGTAGCCGGTGCCACCCTCGGCGGTGGTCAGATAATACCAGCCGCCACGGCGGAACAGATGCGGTGCCTCGGTCAGGCCCAGCGGGCTGCCGGCAAAGATGGTGTGGACCGGGCCGGAAAGACCGGTATCGGGGTGCCATTCCTGCAATTCGATGCCGTCAAAGGCATCATGCGCGGGGTTCAGGCCGGTGCCCTTGCCCCGGTGGTTCCAGCGCATGTTCAAAAACCATTTGCGCCCGTCCTCATCGTGGAACAGCGACGGATCAAAACCGGATGAATTGACATGGATACGCTGCGACCAGTCGCCGTCGATGGTCGCGCAGGTGGTGATGTAATTGTGCGCATCCTTGAACGCGCCATCCAGCCTTTTGACATCGGTATAGACCAACCAGAACCGGCCATCGGCATAAGACAGGCAGGGTGCCCAGACGCCGCAACTGTCGGGGTTGCCGCGCATGTCCAACAGGTCGACACGGTTCAGCGGGCGGGCCACCAGCCGCCAGTTCACCAGATCGGTGGAATGGTGGATCTGCACCCCTGGATACCATTCGAAGGTGGAGGTGGCGATGTAGTAATCACCCCCCACCCGGCAGATCGACGGATCGGGGTTGAAACCGGGCAGGACGGGGTTCTGGATCATGTTCGCTTTCGGCGCGGGCAAGGAAACAGGGCGGCATTCCGCCCCGTTCCGGTGGGGTTGAGCTTTCAGACCAGCAGCGCCTGCGCCTCGGCTGGCGACAGGGCTGCGGGGCGGGTGCAGGTGGTTTCAAGCGTCACGAACTGGCCGGTCTCGCCCGATGTCAGCACCGCCGCCATCACCTCGACCCCGTGCAGCGTGCGCTCCAGCGAGCAACGCTGGTCGCGCCCCTCGATCAGCGCCACCGCCATGTCGGCCAGACCGGCGGCGCGGTAATTCGCCATCGCCTCGCCGCGTTGCGTGGTGTAGTTCGGGCGGCCGAACGGGTGATCCCAGGGTTCCACCGGGGCAATCACGCCATCCGGCCCGGCAAATTCCACCGTGCCGCCAAAAAAGTTCGGGTCAGGCACGAACAATGAGCCTTCGGTGCCGTAAAGTTCCATGTTCACCCGCTTGTGCGACCAGACATCCCAACTGGTTGACAGGTTCACCGTAGCGCCATTGGCAAATTCCAGCAGGGCGTGGATGTTTGTGGGGGTTTTCACCGGGATGGTCTGGCCCTTGCGGGGTTCGGAACTGATGGTGCGCGTGGCGCTGGCCGATGACGTCAGCGCCGCCACCCGTTTCACCGGGCCGATCAGGTTGATCAGGTTGGCAATGTAATAGGGGCCCATGTCCAGCATCGGGCCGCCGCCGGGCAGGAAAAAGAAATCGGGGTTGGGGTGCCAGTGCTCCATCCCGTGACTCATGACGGCCGCCCCGCCTGCGGTGATCGTGCCCAGCCGCCCCTCGTCGATCAATGCGCGGGCCTGCTGATGCGCCCCGCCCAGAAATGTGTCAGGCGCGCAGCCCACGCGCAGCCCCTTGGCCGCCGCCAGATCGCGCAGGGCCAGACCGTCGGCCAGCCCCAGCGTCAGCGGCTTTTCCGAATACACATGCTTGCCCGCCTGAAGGATGGATTGCGACACCGCGAAATGCGCATCCGGGATGGTCAGGTTGATCACCACATCCAGCGCGGGGTTGGCCAGCAGGTCATCGACAGACTGCGCCTGCACGCCATATTCCGCCGCCCGCGCCTCGGCCGCAGCCATGTTCATATCCGCCACGGCGCGAATCTCCAGCCCCTTGAACAGGGGCGCAAGCCCCAGATAGGCGGTCGAGATATTGCCGCAGCCGATAATGCCGATACCCAGTTTTTCCAAGATCAAAGCTCCTTCGCCGCCGCCAGTGACCGCGTGGCAAAGCGGGTGTGGTCGGCGGGGTTGTCATGTTCCATGATGAAATTCGTGCAGGGCGTGGCCCGCAGCGCGGCCATGATGCCGGGCCAGTCCACCGTGCCGTGGCCCACATCGGCCCAGCCATCCTCGGCGGTGTTCTCGCCTGCCGGGGCAATGTCCTTGACATGTGCTGCGGTGATGCGGTGGCCGTATTTGCTGATCCAGGCCAGCGGGTCGGCACCGCCACGGATCACCCAGGCCACGTCAATCTCCCATTCGAGATCGGGGCCACCGGCAAAGATCAGATCCTGCGGGATGCTGCCATCGGCCAGCGGAACCAGTTCAAAATCGTGGTTGTGCCAGCCAAAGCCAAAGCCGGCCTCGCGGAACGGCTCACCCGCCTTTTGCAGACGCGTGCCGAACGCATGCCAGCCTGCGGCATCGCGCGGGCGGTCATCGGGCATCAGATAGGGGCAGTAGATGCGGCTGATGCCCAGCGAGCGGGCAATCGCCAGCACCTTGGCCGGGTCGGATTCCAGCTGCGCCAGACCGAAATGGCCGGTGGGCATCACCAGCCCGCTGTCGCCCAGATGGGCGACCAGTTGGGCCACCAGTGCATCATCGGCATAAAGCGCGCCATAGCCTTCGACGCCCTCGTATCCGGCGGCGGCCAGCATCGCCAGCGTATCGGCCAGCGGCGGAAAGTTGCGGGAGGAGTAGAGCTGATAGGAAAACATCATGACCTCGGGGTGTATGTGGCGGAATGCAGGTCGCGCAGGGTGAAGCGGGGGGCCGGGCCGGGTGCGGCCGGGGTGAAGACAATGCTGGCCGGATCGCCGGGAAACAGCGCGAATGCATTGGCGGAAAAGCGGCCCGGCACATCGGCCTCCAGCGCGACAAAGGGGGCCAGTGCGCGGGCGGTCAGGGCGATGCGCCAATTGTCACCTTCGGGCGCCACGGTTTGCGACAGGCCAGCGGGCAGCAGATCATAGGCCTTCCATGGTTTCGGTGTGAAAACGTCGCTGTGGCTGGCGCTGCCGTCATCCCAGGTGAAGGCCAGCACCTCGCCCGGCCCCAGTGCATCGGCGGGAAGGGTCAGCACAGGAATGGCGGCATCGGGGGGCACGGTGACGGTGGCGTGGTCAAGGTCGCGCATGCTGCCATCCATGGCGGCGGCATGGGCGGTGACGGTCAGCTCAACTGGGGCCAGCCGGTCGTTCACCGCGCGCAGGGCGATGCCATTGGCCCCCGGCACGGCGCTGACCAGCACCGGGGCAAAGAACTGCGCCGACATGTGGTGCAGCAGTTTCCAGTTGCCGCCATGGTCCAGCGACGACCAACTGCACACTGGCCAGGTATCGTTCAGTTGCCAGTAAAGCGCGCCCATGCAATGCGGCTTCAGGCTGCGCCAATGGGTCACGGCGGTCTTGATGGCCAGACCCTGCTGCACCTGCGACAGATAGACGAAATTCTCGAAATCCACCGGAAAGCGGAAATAGCGGAACATGGTTTCGGCAATCCGCGCATTGCCGCCTGCGTTCTTCTGGTGGCTTTCGATCACCGGGGCCGCGATGTTGAAATCGGCCGGGTCGGCAAAGCGGCGGATCGCGCTGAGCGAAGGGTAGGACTGGAACCCGAATTCCGAACAGAAGCGGGGCGATACATCGCGGTAATGGTCGAAATCGCGGCCCTCGTGCCAGACCGACCAGAAATGCATGTCGCCCGCGCTGTCATCATGCCAGGCGTCGCCGAAACTCAGCGGCCCGGGGCTGGGCGAAGATGGCCACCAGTTTGCGCCCGGTGTCACATCCATCAGCGCCGCCTCGATCGTGCGGTTCAGCCGGTCATAGCTTACCAGATACCGGTCGCGGTCCTTGCGGCTTTCGGGAAACCATGTCAGCGCGCCGATCAGTTCGTTGTCGCCGCACCACAGCGCCAGACAGGCGTGGTGGTTCAGCCGGGCCACCACATCGCGCACCTCGGCATCGACCTCGGCCAGAAATGCGGGGGTCGAGGGGTAGAGGTTGCAGGAAAACATGAAATCCTGCCAGACCATCAGGCCAAGCTCATCGCAGATGTCGTAGAACCAGTCGGGTTCATACCGCCCGCCGCCCCAGACGCGGATCATGTTCTGATGCGCATCGACCGCCGATTGCAGCAGGGCGCGGGTCTTTTCGGGTGTGATGCGGCCCGCCAGCGCGTCGGCGGGTATCCAGTTCGAGCCGCGCGCGAATACCATATGGCCATTGACGCGGAAGGCGAAACTGCGCCCCGCTGCGTCATCCTCGCTGACCAGCGCCAGATCGCGCAACCCGATGCGCCGGGTGGCGTGGGCGCAGCCTGCGGTGATGGTAAGATCATGCAGGGTCTGGGGGCCAAGGCCTGCGGGCCACCAGAGGTCGGGGTGGGCGATACTGAACGCCAGCCGCACCGCGCCCCTGACCGCCGTGGCCGTCAGCGTCTGGCCGCAAAGCGTGGCTGTGGCTTCGGCCGCATTGGTCAGCACCGTGACCGTGACCGAGGCGATACCCCCCTCATGCGCCTGCGCCACCAGAACATCGGCAATCCGGTCGCCCTGCGGTTCCAGCGCGATGCGGCCATAAAGGCCGAAAGGGGCGAGTGCGATGTTCCAGTCCCAGCCGAAATCGCATTGCACCTTGCGCAGCATGTTCCCGTTGGGGATCGGGCAGTTCGAGGTGGAATAGGGTATGGGAAACGGCATGCCCGCCTGCGCCGCATCCGCCGCCCGGGTGTTGGAGCGGAAGGTGATGGCAATGTCATTCGCACCCGCCCGCAGCCCCGCAGCCGGGACGCGAAACCGCCGGAAGCTGTTGGCGGCGCTCAGCACCACCGCCCCGTTCAGCCGCACCTCGGCCACGGTATCCAGCCCCGCGACCACCAGATCGCAAGGGCTGCCATCATGGGTGAACTGGCGCGTGGCCGTCCAGTCGCGATCAGCGATCCAGCGCAGGTCATATTCGTTGCGGCCCCAATACGGGTCGGGGATCACGCCCGCATCATGCAGCGCCGAGATCGCATCGCCGGGCAGGGCAAAGACGATGCGGTATGCGCCGCTGTCGTCCGTCAGCGTCCATTGGCCGGAAAGATCGGTCATGTGTCAGATCCGCTGTTCCGTCGCCGCGTCGAACAGCGAGGCTTTGGGCAGGTCAAGATGCAGATACACCGGGGTTCCCGGCTCCAGCCGCCGCTCTACCGGCACGCGCACCGACATCTGTTGTCCCGCCGCTTTCAGCCATACCAGACTGTCGGCCCCCATCGGCTCGTCCAGTTCCACCACGGCGGGCAGCGACGTGCCCGGGCGCGGATCGGTGGCGATGGCGATATGTTCGGGGCGCAGGCCAAGGATGGCGCGTGGCAGGTCCACCGCACGCCCGTCATAACCCTCCAGCGCGATGCTGTGCTCGCCCAGCCGGAAGCTGCGCCCGCCATCCACCACCGCGCCGGGCAGGAAATTCATCGCGGGCGAGCCGATGAAGCCCGCCACAAACAGGTTGGCCGGGCGGTTGTAGATCACCTGCGGCGCGTCAAGCTGCTGGATCACGCCGCCCTTCATCACGGCAATCCGGTCGGCCAGGGTCAGCGCCTCGATCTGGTCATGGGTCACATAGACCATAGTGTTGTTCAGGCGGCTGTGCAGGCGCTTGATTTCCACCCGCAGCTCGGCGCGCAGTTTGGCGTCAAGGTTCGACAGCGGTTCATCAAACAGGAACACATCGACATCGCGCACCAGCGCGCGGCCAATGGCCACACGCTGCCGCTGCCCGCCGGAAAGGGCACCCGGCTTGCGGTCAAGCAGCGGCTCGATCTGAAGGATTTTTGCGGCGCGGGCCACGCGGCTTTCAATCTCGGCCTTGGGCATGCGGGCGTTTTTCAGCCCGAACGACAGGTTGCCGCGCACCGTCATCTGCGGATAAAGCGCATAGCTTTGAAACACCATGCCGATGCCGCGCTCGCTGGGTTCGGCCCAGGTCACGTTCTGGCCCTTGATCCAGATCTCGCCATCGGAAATGTCCAGAAGGCCCGCGATGCAGTTCAGCAGGGTGGATTTGCCGCAGCCTGACGGCCCCAGCAGCACGATGAACTCGCCCTCGGCCACGTCGAGGTTCATGGTTTTCAGGACCGCATGGCTGCCGAAGTTCAGCGTCAGGTCACGAACGGAAATGGAATGCATGTGATCAGCCCTTGACCGCGCCGGCGGCAATGCCGCGCACGAAGAGTTTGCCGGAGATGAAGTAGATGATGAGCGGAACCAACCCGGTCAGCAGCGTGGCCGCCATGTTGACGTTGTATTCCTTGACGCCCTGCACCGAGTTGACGATGTTGTTCAGCTGCACCGTCATGGGATAGGTGTCGGGGCGGGTGTAGATCACGCCGAACAGGAAATCGTTCCAGATCCCCGTGACTTGCAGGATCAGCGCCACCACGAAGATGGGCAGGCTCATCGGCACCATGATGCGCAGGAAGATGCCCCAGAACCCCGCGCCATCCACCCGGGCGGCCTTGAACAGCTCTTCCGGCACTGACGAGAAGTAGTTGCGGAAAAGCAGCGTCAGGATGGGCATGCCAAAGATCGTGTGCACCAGCACCAGACCCCAGAGCGTGCCGTAGATGCCGATCTCGCGCAGGATGATGACGATGGGATAGATCATCACCTGATAGGGAATGAAGGCCCCCACGATCAGGATGGCAAAGAAAGTCTCGGCCCCGCGGAATTTCCACAAGGACAGCGCATAGCCGTTCACCGCCGCCACCGCGATGGACAGGATCACCGAAGGCACCGTGATCTGCACCGAGTTCCAGAACCCGCGCGACAGCCCGTCACAGTTCAGCCCGGTGCAGGCCTGCGCCCAGGCCTTGACCCAGGGTTGAAAGGTGATCTCCACCGGCGGGGAAAAGATGTTGCCCAGCCGGATTTCGGGCATGCCCTTCAGCGAGGTGACAACCATCACATACAGCGGCAGCAGGTAATAGACCGAGATCACGAACAAAATGCCATAAAGCATGATGTTGCGGCGCGACAGGATCTTGCGGGGCTTGGCGCCACGCGGGCCTTTGGTCAGGTCAGCCACGGCGTTTGCCTCCGAATTCCAGATAGGCCCAGGGCACAACGATGATCACGACCGACAGCAGCATCATGGTCGAGGCGGCAAAGCCCTGCCCCAGATTCTGCGCGGCGAACATGAAGTCATAGACGTATTTCGCAGGCACTTCCGAGGCATTACCCGGCCCGCCCCCGGTCTGTGCCACCACCAGGTCATAGACCTTGACGATGCCGCTCATGATGATGACCAGCGTGGTCACGAACACCGGGCGCATCATGGGGATGATGATGAAGATATAGGTTTTCCAGGTGGGAATGCCGTCGATGCGCGCGGCTTTCCAGATATCCTCGTCGATGCCGCGCAGACCGGCCAGCATCAGGCACATGATCAGGCCTGTGCCCTGCCACAGCCCGGCGATCAGCACGCCGTAGATCACGATGTCGGGGTCATAGAGCGGGTCAAAGACGAATTCGGTGAAGCCCAGGCTGCGCACCACATTCTGCACGCCGAACTCGGGGTTCAGGATCCATTGCCACACCAGCCCGGTCACGATGAAGCTGAGGGCGAAGGGATAAAGGAATATCGTGCGGAACGTATCCTCGAACCGGATTTTCTGATCCAGCAGCACGGCCAGCAAAAAGCCGATCACCAGGCTGAAGATCAGCGTCAGCACGCCATAGATCAGCAGGTTCTCGATCGAGGTCAGCCAGCGGCCGGTGGACCAGAGCCGTTCATACTGATCCAGCCCGACAAACCGCAGGCGCGGCAGCAGTTTGGAGTCGGTAAAGGAATAGAACACCGTCCATGCGGTGCCGCCGACAAAGATCACCAGCGCCGTCAGGATCATCGGCACCGAGGCAATCTTGGCATTCAGGTTGCGCAACAGGCGGTAGGGTCGCGGAGAGGTGGACATGCGGGGATTTCCGGGCATGGGGCCTGCCGCAGCAGCGCGGCATCAGCGTGGCCCCGCTGCGCAAGCGCGGGCAGGACCACAAGGAGTTGCCCGCCGTGACAGGCACGACGGGCATAAGGATCATTCGGCCGTGGCGATGATGTCGGCGAAACGGGCCTGCGCATCTTCGACGGTGATGGCGGGATCGTTGAAGAACTCGCTCATCAGGTCGTTGATCTGGGTGGTGGTGTCCGGGCTGATCAGCTCGTCCGAGCCCTGGATGACATTGCCTGCCGCCAGGATTTCGAGGCCCTTCTGCATGCAGTCATTGGCGGTGGACAGGTCGATGTCGCCGCGCACCGGCAGCGAGCCCTTTTTCAGGTTGAAGGCCACCTGTGTGGCTTGCGCCATCATGGTCGAGGCCAGCACTTCCTGCGCTGCCGAGGCTTCCGGATCGCTGAGGACCGGGAAGTAGAAGGCATCACCGCCGGTCGAGATGATCTCGTTCATGCCCAGACCGGGCAGGCAGGTGTAATCGGTGCCCGCCACCTGGCCCGCGATCTGGAATTCGCCCTGCGCCCAGTCGCCCATGATCTGCCCGCCGGCCTGGCCGGTGATCACCATGTTGGTGGCCTGGTTCCAGTCTTGCACCTTGGAATTCGCGGCCATCTTGCGCGCGTCGTCAATCGCCTTGAACACCGGGCCCAGTTCGGCCCCGCCTGCCACGGCCTCGTCCTTGTCGCCGTAAACCTTCATGAACAGGTCGCGCCCGCCCACGGCCACCATCAGCACGTTGAACGCGCCGGCGTTCTGCCAGGCCTGCTGGCCCATGGCCAGCGGCGTGATGCCCTTGGCCTCCAGCGCAGGCGCCGCGGCGACGAATTCGTCCCAGTTGGTCGGAACCGGCACGCCTGCATCGGCAAAGGCCTTGTTCGACAGCCACAGCCACTGCCAGGAATGGATGTTTACCGGAACGCAGTAAATCTTGCCATCCAGCGTGCAGTTGGCCAGCAGGCTGGGAGGATTCACGATATCGGCCCAGCCTTCTTTCGCGGCCAGTTCCGTGAAGTCGCGCATCAGCCCGGCCTCGACCAGCTCCTGCGCCTGACGGCCGTGGTTGAACTGGGTGGCGGCCATCGGGTCGCCGCCCGTGATGCGGCTGACCATGATCGGGCGCGCGGTGTCGCCCGAACCGGCGATTGCGCCATCGACCCATTTGTTGCCGGTGGCGTCGAACGCCTTGGCAAGTTCGGCGACAGCAGCGGCTTCGCCGCCCGAGGTCCACCAGTGAGTGACCTCAAGATCGGTTGCGCAGGCAACAGAAGGCAGGGCGACAGAGGCCAAAAGCCCCAGCGCCAATTTCACCGAATTCATTCTAGTCCTCCCTGACTATAACGTTATAGCCAGACTCTATAACGTTATAGTTTTTTCAATCAAGCCATTCTTTTCGCTTGTGGTGCATCTTTTTCGGGCGGTTTAATGAACACCGTCAGTCGCGGCGAAAGGCTGTTTTGCGATGTGTCACGCTCCTCCTGCCCATCTGTCAGGCCGTTGCAACCATGGCGGGCAAATCTTTGTGCTGCTTCATCTTTTCGTGCCGCAAGCGGAGTGCTACGCAGATTTTGCGATGTCGCATTCCGCGCAGGCCAGCGACGAACCGGGGACGGGAAACAGCGATGAGTAGCGCGAATCATGATCTGTCCGAACCTGCACGCCCCACGCTGAAAAGCATCGCGGCACTGACGGGGCTGTCGGTGGCCACAGTGGGCCGGGCGCTGAAGGATGCCGATGACATCGGCGAGGACACAAAGCGCAGGGTGCGCGAGGTGGCTGAACGCGTGGGTTATCGCCCCAACCGGGCCGGGGTGCGCCTGCGCACGGGCAAGACCAACGTGATAGCCCTGGTCCGCTCGACCGAGGAGGATGTGATGAACCACACCTCGCAGATGATCAGCGCCATTTCCACCGCCCTGCGCGGCACCGCCTATCACATGATCCTGATGCCTTATTTCCCCGAGGAAGATGTCATCGCACCCGTGCGCTATCTGGTGGAAACCGGGTCGGCGGATGGCGTGATCATCAACCAGACCACGCCCGATGACCCCCGCGTGCGCTATATGCACGAGCGCGGCTTTCCCTTTGCCACCCATGGCCGCACCGCCATGGGCATCGACCACCCGTTTTTCGATTTCGACAACGAGGCTTTCGCCCGCATCATGGTGCGCGAAATGGTGGCGCGCGGGCGGCGGCGGCTGGCCCTCCTGGCCCCGCCACTGGGGCAAAGCTATTCGCTGCACATGTCCAAGGGGTTCTTCGAGGAATGCGCGCGGCTGGGCGTTCAGGCCCGTCTGCTGGACGACATGACAAGCGACACCGGCGCAATGCGGGTGGAAAAGGTGGCAAAGCAGATTTTTGGCGCTGCCGACTGGCCCGATGGCGTGGTGATCGGTTCGGCCACGGCCTCCATGGCGCTGGTCACGGGTGGCGAATCGCACGGGTTGGTGCTGGGGCGCGATTTTGACGTGGGCACCAAGGATTCGGTGCGCTTTCTGCGCCGGTTCCGGTCAGACATGCTGGTGGTGCATGAGGATGTCGGCCACGCCGGTGACTTTCTGGCCCGCGCGGTGATGGCCGCGATCGACCGCCGCGGACCGCAGACCGCCACTCAGTTTCTTGATGTTCCCGCGCAGATCAGCGGACCTGTCAACTTGGCCTGAACGCGGGCATCAGGGGCTGCCGCAGGGCCAGCCTGCCAAGATATTCCGCGTGGCTGCGTTGGCGTCGCCGTGCCAGTGCCACCGCAGCCTCGGGGCCGATGGCGTGAAACCATACGGTATCCTGCGGGCGCAGTTGCACGAAACCGTCCAGATCCGCCGACAAGATCGTGGCAATCTTGGGATAGCCGCCGGTGGTCTGGTGATCGGCCAGCAGCACCGTGGCCACGCCGTCACCCGCCACCTGCACCGAGCCGCGCAACACGGGTTCCGAGGGCATGTCCAGCGTCGCATCCGGTGCGAGTGTCGGGCCGCGCAGCCGAACACCCATGCGGTCGGCTGCATCCGTCACATGAAACGGCCGGGTCAGAAAGGTTGTCAGCGTGTCGCCGCCGAAGAACCGTTCCTGCGGCCCGATGACCACATGCAGCCGGTGCCTTGGCCGGGCGCTGACAGGGCAGGGGATCGGACCCTCGCGTTCTGCGCGCCGTTCAGCGGTTGCCAGCGCGATCTGCCCGCCGGTTGCCAGCATCCCGCCGCCAAGGCCCGACAGCGCATGGGTCGCGGCGCTTCCCAGCCAGTCGGGCACCTCGAGTTTCCCTGCGAAGGCCAGATAGGTCCAGCTGCCCCAGGGGCCGGGGCGCAGGCTCAGCCGTTGCCCTGCGCTGATCGCCGCTACCTGCCATGATCCTTGCCGTGCGCCACCAGCCTCGAGGATGAAACCGCCGCCTGCAACGGCAAACCCCACGCTGCCTGACAGGCATTCCAGCGTCAGACCGCCCCGCGACACCTCGATCCCCGGGGCATCCGCCGGGTTTCCCAGCGCGGTGTTGGCGATGGCAAGGGCCGCGCGGTCCATCGGCCCCGAGGCGGGCACGCCGTAACGCATCAGCCCGCGCCGACCGCCATCCTGCACCGACACCTGCGGCCCGGCATGCAGTATGCGAAACAGCGCCCCTGCCATCACGCCGCTGCGCCCTTGCCGGTGCGCGCGGCAAGCGCAGGGCCAAGCTCTGCCTGCCCGATGCGGCGGAAGGCCACTCTGTCGCCCACGGCAAACAGGAACGGGCGCGCAGGTTCGGCCGTCAAGACCCGGGTGGGCGAGCGGCCGATGATCCACCAGCCGGTCGGCATGGTCAGCGTGGTGATCAGGCATTGCGCCCCGGCGATGATCACGCTGCCCGCCGCGATGCCGCGCAGGGCCGCCGGTTTGCGCGGCAGGTGCAGCGCGGGCGGCCCGCCGGCCAGATAGGCATAGCCGGGCGCAAAGCCATACATCGCAACGGTGTATTCCGCCGCCAGATGTGCTGCGATCACCGCATCGGGCGAATGCCCTGTCAGCCGCGCCACTTCGGCCAGATCGGCGGCGCAATCGCCGTCATAGCAGACGGGCACTTGATGGTGCTGTTGTTCTGCGCCGGGTGCGGCGGGCTGGGCCAGAAGCGCGCGCAATGCCGCGCAGGCCGCCGCATGGTCGGTGACAACCGGATCGAAATCCACCAGCAGGCTGACTGTGGCGGGGACCGCCTCGGCAAAACCGGCAAACGGGTGGGCAGCCAGCGCGCGGTCCAGCCGCAACACCGCCGCATGAGCCGTCTCGCTGGATACGTCGGCAAATTCCACCAGCAGCGCGTGATCCGCGACGGGGCGGAACCGGGGAAAACCCGGCATCACGGCGCAAGGAACGGCGCAAGGGTGACACCCGCCGCCGTCAGTCGGCTGCGCAGTTCGCGCGCCATGGCCACCGCCCCGGCACTGTCGCCATGCAGGCAGATCGACTGGGCGGCCAGCGGAACAGGCTCGCCATCCACTACCGCCATCAGCCCGCTGTCGAGGAAGGACAAAAGCCGGTCCGCCGCCACCTCAGGATCATGCAACAGGGCCCCGGGCCGGTTTCGCGGCACCAGCCGGCCATCGGGTTGATAGCCACGGTCGGCAAAGATTTCGGAAAACACCGGCACGCCCGCGGCCCGTGCCACCTGTTCCAGCACGGTGCCGGAAATCGCCAGCAGCGCAAGACCCCCCGGCTGTGCCTGCACCGCCGCCACAATGGCCGAAGCCACCGCCACGTCATCCGCCGCCAGATTGGCCAGCGCCCCGTGCGGCTTGACATAGCGCACCGCCGTGCCCGCCAGTGCGGCCAGGCCAACCAGCGCGCCCACCTGTGCCGCCACCATCCGTCCCACCGCATCCGGCGCCATCGGAATGACCCGCCGCCCGAACCCGGGCAGATCGGCATAGCCCGGATGCGCGCCCACCGTCACGCCACGGTCACGCGCCATGACCAGTGTGGCGAACATGGTCTCAGGGTCGCCCGCATGGCCGCCGCAGGCCAGACTGGCGCTTGTCACCATATCCAGCATGGCCGCGTCGTCGCCCATCACCCAGGGGCCAAAGCTTTCGCCAAGGTCGGCGTTCAGATCAATCATCCCTGCGCCTTTCCGTGCTGCGCCGTTCCGGCATCATCGCAACACAGGCACGGAAATCCAAGCCATCCTTGCGCGACGTCCGGGGGCCCGCGTCCTTTGCCCGGCATCTGCTCATGTTGGCGGCGGCCACAGCGGCTTGAATGAAAGGTCGCGGCTGTGCTCGGCCACGGCTTGCGCGAAATGCCCTGCCGATCCGGACTGCCGCCCCCAGTTCACCACTTCGGCGGCGACGGCAACGGCGATCACCAGCCTTTGCCACCCCTGCACTTGCCTGGCGGAAGTTGTGGCAGCCAGCCGCGGCAGGCTATCGCTGCCGGATCGTTCAGAACGCTGACCGCACCAATGTGGCCGTGACCTCCAGCGTGACACCGCGACGCCGCGCCTCGGGCGTCAGGTCCACCAGCCCGGCCCGAGCCGCCAGCACTTGTGCAGCCACCGTTGCGGGGGCATTTGGGACGAATCATGCCGAAGGGTGGCAAGTTGAACGGAAAGGAAAGACCGATGAACCGCGCCCTTGCCGCCCTGATCCTGAGCACGGCACGCGCCGCCCCCCTTGCCGCGCAGGACGCGCCGCTGTCCGGCACCGTGGCGCGCTTGCGCCGCTTCGCGACCGTCATGGGATTGATCCCCCGCTTCCGGCTCAGTTCCGCGTGTGAAGCTTGTGATCGCTGTGTTGCTGCTCTGACGGCGTGCGTGGTCGTGGCGCTTCCGCGACGAACTTGTCCCACCGTGCTTCCCTGCATTCCTTCGAAACCATCGCACCAACAAACCATGGGATCAAACACGTAGCAGAACGGCTGGAATGGATGTTCGGATCATGTCCAATCTCAAGGCCGTGGCGGTGTCTGGCGATACAGACAACGCACCGCCCGATGGAGATTTGGCACGGTCTGCCATGGCCGCACTACACTGGGAATGCAAGCCGGACGCTGCCGCCTCATTTGTCGGCGTCCCGGGTTTGGTGCGCGCCTTTGCCAGCGGATTTCCAGTTTGACGCAGCCCGGGCACCACATGTGCCTGATCATGAACCCGGGCGACCCTGGTGTTCATGCCATCCTGCCGGCATCTGTTTTGGTGGTTTCCCCTGCATCCTCTGCGGGCGGGGTCTTGGGGTGCGCGGACAGCCAGTCGCGGATTTCGGGCGCGCTGGCGCGGCTGACTGGCCAGACCTGGCCATCCAGATCGGTAATCTGCGCCTGGCCTTGCCGGTAGCTGAGGGCAACCACCTCGTCACGGCGGATCCACAGCGAACGGTGGCACTGCCAGCCCATCGCTTCGGGCACCATCGCCACGGCGTCCCGCAGGGTCATCCGCAATAGCGTCGTGCCCTTTTCGGTGACGACTTCGATATATTGGTTGGCAGAATGCATGCGCCGCAGCCTGCCGCGGCGGTCCGCTGGCAGCTTCAGCAACAGCGGCACCTTCAGCGTCACCTGCACCCGCCATATCGGCACAAGCTCTGGCAGGTGTCCCAGCCGTTCGCGCAGCATGGGGGCGCAGGCGTAAACGGCGACGAAGGTTCCGGGCAGGGTCAGCGTGGCCTGACGGAAAATGCGCGGGCCGCTCCAGGTGAAATCCGGCACGACGAAAAGGGATATCACCTGCGAGAGAGTGACCGCCACCATCCACAACCCGACAGGGGCGACGAAAAACGGCAAACCGCGCTGCATGACAAACCATGCGACATGCCCCAATGTTCCCCAGCTGAACGCCCAGAACATGGCAACCTTTATTGTCGTCAGCAGATGCCCGACAAGGGCGGGAGCCTGCAAGTCTGGGTATTCCGGTTTCATGATGCCGGTGAACAACATCGTCAGCGGCAAAAGGTAGGAATAAAGCAGAACGGGATGCGTATTGTAGGCCCGCGCCGCCTGCACGAAATCGGCGCGGGGCCTGAAATTGTTGCGCACCATCTGGCGCAACTCGGCTGTTCCCAGAACCCTGGAAAAATGAAACCCCATTGCCTTGCGAATGGCACTGCGAACGTTCTGCAACCCAAAGACTCCATGACATCATGCCGGGCCGCGTTACGCCAGAAATCCAGACGACACACCGGAAACTATTGAAAGACGGGGCGATGACGGCTGCACCAAACTTGATGACACTCGCACATACCTGTTCTATTTCAGATACTTGGCGGTTGATCAAGAGAGCGGTATTGATTTGACAGAATTTTGTTCGCCGCGCTAGCAAGTCAGCGAACAGCCGGGTCGTGACCCGATGAACATGACAAAGCCAACCCCGTCAGCACCCAAGGCCGGAGGGATCAAGAGGTCTGCATCCTGACATGACGCGCCAAAAGGCGCAGGGCGCGAGCCACTTTCGTGGCCCGTTCCTTTTTATTGTGCGCCTCGGAAGGAATGGCTCCGGTCTGCAACCCGTCTCGTCCGAACACCCCAATTCGCAGCAAAAGAGCTGACGGCGCAATTCAGGGTTGTTCGTTAAACAAAACAAGAAAGCCGGCAAAAAAATATGCCTGTCCCGCCCTGAAACTTCAACTTTTGCGCCGCCGTAACCTCCCGCATCCGTTGCAACCAGAACCCTTGAAAAGAGTGTCCCATGCCGTTTGAGATCCAGAACTTCGACGATCTGTCCATCCCGTTCGCTGATCGCGGAACGCCGACAGTGATCGACATGGCTATCAGTCTGCCGCAGGGGTTTGATCCTTCGGATGTCAACCTGCTCACGCTCTCGGGGTTGATGGCGGGTGATACGATCGGTTTCGCCGCTGGGTCGCCGCTGACGGTCAACAATGGCGTCCTGAGCGACCAGTTCGGGATCCTGGGCAGCGTCGGGCAGGCCAACGGTCAATTCGTTGTCAGCTTCAACCAGGGATTTCTGGCGGTGGGCCTGCGTCTGGAGCAACTGATCGAGGCACTGACATTCTCGACAACCGATGGAGCCACATCCGCGACCCGCAATCTGACGCTGACGGTGGAAACACCCGTCAACACTGCAACAGGTGACACGACGATCACGATTTTCGACCCCGGCTTTGATCTGGCCGGGCTTGACGGCCTGACGGTCGGCGAAGATGCCGCGCGCAGCCCGGTCATCCTAGACGGCAGCGTTGATTTCACCGTCAGCACGGCCACGTTCCAGAATGGCTCGGTTGTGCTTTCGGGGCTGGCCGAGGGCGATGTGGCAGGCATCTTTACCGGCGCGAGCAGCCTCTTTTCGCTGGACGGATCGACCCTTTTCTACAGTCTGGGTGCCCGGCCCATCGTGGTCGGGAATGTGTCGTTCGCGCAGGGCAGCATGACCGTCTTTTTCCCCGGCGACGTGGGGGTCGAGGTGATCGACAATCTGATCCAGAACCTGACCATCGCCAACCCCACCGGCACCGGCCCCGTGACACGGGACATCACCGTTACCGTCACCGACAGCCTGGGCGTGTCTGACGCGCAAAGCGCGACCGTGCGAATTCTGCCCGGCATCGACGGGCTGCGGGACATATTGCGTGTCGACAGCAGCACGCAAAACATCAGTGTGCTGATCGACACCGATATAGCGCCTGTTCAGGCCGGGGATTATGCGGATGGTCAGCTTACTGTTTCAGGTTTGGGTGAATTCGACAGTGTTTCCCCATCTGGCAACGGCCTGACCAACATCCCGTTTGACGAGACCAGCGGAGAACTTGCATTTGATGGGGCGACGTTTGCCTCATACCAGCGGGTCGACGCGGGCGGCGGGCTGTTCACCTTTCAGATCGATTTCGGCACGCTGAACCCCGTGGATGCCGCGCTGGTCGAACGGGTCATCGAAGCTTTGCTGTTCACCTCTGAGGCCCTAGCGCCCAGCAGAGACCTGACCTTCACGCTCGGCACCGCAGGCGGGCCGGTGCGGATGGATACCGTGACCGTGCTGTCGTCTGATCCTTACACGCTGGAAAACCTGGTGTCCGAAGTGGTCATCAGCCCTGCCGATGCGGCCACCGGGGCGGTCATCGACGCAGATGTTGATTTTTATCTGGCGGTCGGAGCACCGTCCGCGTTTCTTGGCATCAGTGGTCTGCGTGACGGGGATTTCATCGGCATCAATCAGGGTCTGGGCAGCCCCTACACCGTTGTCAACGATCAGATCCTGGATGCGGGAACGGGCACATTTGTTGCTGAGATTTTCACGGCACCCGGCAGAGTCGAAATAAATCTGGGGTCTCACGTTGATCGCGAGGCTACCCTCGACAGCCTGATCCAGAACCTGACCTTCGGCAGCACAGCTGTGACGCCGGATGAAACGCGCCAATTGACCCTGTCAATCAACGGCCTTGGGAACACTATCGGCACCGTCGATGTGCATATCGTGCCTGACGGTGCGGTGCAGCTTTTCGGTGTGTCAGCCTCGGCGCTGTTTGGGAGCGTGTCCATCGCGACCCAGCCGCAAGTGATCGACAGTGACGTCAGCGTGCGGCTGAACGGATTTGACACCCAGGATGCCACCATCCAGGTGCGCAACCTCGCGTTGGGTGACGCGGTGACGCTGCGGCTGGAGGGCGACGGACCGGGCGAATTTGCGGTGGACGGCGCGACCCTGCGCTATGAGGGGCAGGCGATTGGCACCTATATGCCCGGTTCGGCCAGCGGCATTGCCCCGCCCAGCAACTTTGTCGTCACGCTTGGCGCGGGGGTTCCTGCCGCCGTGATCGAGGCGCTGATCGAACATATCCAGTATGCGAACGCGGCTGCCGACCTGCGCGCGCCGTCACCCCTGACAATCGTGATCAACGACGCCACGGGCCACACTGTTGCCGGCCGTGAAGTCGGCATCAGCCTGGTTGCCGGGCTGGACACACTGAAAGAGGCGGTGGGCTATGACATCGCCACGGCCGCCATCGCCCAGCACATCGACACCACCGTGACGATCCCCGAAACCGACCCGCTGTCGACCTTTGGCGGCTCGCTGACGGTGACAGGGCTGGTTGCGGGGGATGAGATCGGGCTGAATGCCCCGCCCTCCAGCAACATCATGCTGATTGACGATGCGCTGGTGCTGGGCAGCAGCCGCATCGGCACCTTCACGCGGTCAGAAGGGCAGATCGTCTTTGCCTTCAACAACGGCACAGGCCGCGGCAATGTCGAAACGGTGCTGAACGCCCTGACCTTCCGCAACACCGCAGAAACCCCTGCCGCCGAGCGTGACCTGACCATCACGCTGGTCAACGGCGCGGGCACCACCGTGTCGCAGAACGTTGTGGCCGTGACCATCGGCGACGCGACCTTTACCGATGTCGCCCCGACCGTGACGATCCCCGCCGGGATCACCGCCACCGTGCTGGATTCCGACATCACGCTGAACATCCCCGAGGGCCTGGATTTCAACGGCGCGGCGCTGATGGTCAGGGGGGTTGCGACGGAAAATGAGGTGCTTTCCATTGTGCTGGAGGAAGGCGGCGCGCTGAACACGATCGAAAACACAATCTTCTTCAATGGATTGGCCGTTGGCACATTTTTCGGCGGCACAGCGCAACGGGTGCAAGAGCTACTGATCGAGACCCCGCTTGTCGTCACGCTGAACAGCAATGCCACCGTCGCCGCCGTCGAGGCGATTGCCGAGGCCATCGGCCTTGCCACGGGCACAGACCCCGCGCCGGCCGGCCGCGACCTGAGGCTCAGCCTGATCGCTGGCCGCGACACCGCAACACCCACGGTTATCGCCGAGGCCAAGATCGCCGTGACGGTTACGCCGCCGCTGATCGAGGGGCTGAACGACCGGGCCGATTACATCCTGGGCAACAGCCTGCTGCGGCTCGACGACGATGTCACCATTCCCGCCGCCACTTACAACGGCACCACCATCACCGTCTCGGGGCTGGAGACGGGCGACCGTCTGGGCGTTGTGGATTTCAACCCCTTCGATCTGCGGCTTGTGCCCAGCGATGTGATTGAAAATGGTGGCTTCATTGACAGGAGCACTTTCGGAGGCACTATCCGGCTGGGCACCTGGACTGGCGGCAATGGCGCTGATCTGGTGCTGCAACTGGACGCATCGTTCAATATCAGCCAAATCTCGGTCGAAGCCATCCTTGAATCGCTGGGATTTTCCACCACGAATCCCGATCCGTCGCGCACCCTCGGCATCACCCTGACCAATGGCGCGAACGTGGTTTCACGCGACACGATCACCGTCACGGTGGATGCTCCCGGTGCGGTCATCACCGGCCTTGCCGAGGCCGTGACCTTCAGCCCGGCGCAGGCCGCCATGTCGCAGGTGCTTGATGCCGACGTCAGCTTTGCCGCGCCATTCCGTGACTATGACGGCGGCACGTTGACCGTAAGCGGCGCTGCGGCGGGCGACATAATCTCGATCCGGCATGACAGCGGCGCGCCTTTCGCCATTAACGGTTCGACATTGACGGAAAATGGCAATCCCATCGGCACGCTGGGAACGACGCCGGACGGGGCCTTCGAAATCAGCTTTACCGGGGCAACCGACGCGGCCCTGATCGAGCGCCTGATCGAAAACCTGATCTTCTTTGCCGGGCCGGGCGCGCCCGTCACCCGCGATCTGACGATCACCGCGACCGACAGCGACAACGAGACGGCCAGCGGCACGATCACCGTCCGCGTGGCAAACCCGCCGGAAATCGCCGATCTGGCCAACAGCATCCGCATCCTGCCCGCCGATGCAGCCACGCCGCGCGCCATCGACAGCGATGTGACCTTTACCGCCCCCGACAGCAGCTTTGACGGCGGAACGCTGCTTGTTCGCGGCGGGGTCATGGGTGACTCGCTGTCGATCCTGCACGGTAGCAGCCCGACCGAAGGGTTCCAGGAGACGCCCGACAGCATCGGCAACGTGCTTCGCCACGGTGCAAGCGGCAACGAGGTTGGCCTTGTCAATTATGGGCCGGGCGGAATTGCGTTCACGTTCAACGCGAATGCCACGGCGGCGATGATCGACGAACTGATCCAGAGCATCGCCTTTGCCAGCACCGCCGTGCCCCCTGTGCCGACGCGCGACATCACCTTCACGCTGACCGACAGCTTTGGCACCAGCGTGACCGAGACCGTCCGCATCGACATTGTGGAGCCGAACGAACGCGCGCTGAACTACACCGTGCTTGTGGGCGATGCCGATCCTGCGCCGATCGTCCAGCCCGGGGTTGCCGCGGCAGGCGTGGCCTATGACCTTGATCCGGCATCGCTGTTCGGCACCACCGCCGCACCCGACACGTTCCTTGTCAGCTACACCGGCCTGATCGATACCAACAAGGGTGGGCCGAATGACAGGACGATCATCACCCTGGATGGGCCCGCAGGCATGATGCTGCGCGTTGACGGCGTATTGGTCATGCCCGACGAAGCGGGAATGGCGGCGCTGGACCTGTCGCCCGGGCTTCACCGCATCGAACTGCTTGTGCCGCACAGCGCAGCGGGCGGGGCCGTGACATCGGCCGTGCCCAGCATCACAGTCGGCACGGGTCTGTTTGTTGACGGCCCCGACTATCGTGTGCCGCCAGTGGATCTGCTGGTCGCGGCCAGCACGACGCCCGAGGTGTTTTACCGGGTGGAAGGCAACGTTCGCATCACACTCTTCGACTTTGTCGGCAACTTCCCGCAACTGTTGTTCGTCACATCTCTGGACGATGTGGCGGCCGCGATGCAGCGCGCTGCGCAGGCCCTGAACCCCGATCCGGCGGCGACGGTGGAAACCACGCAGACCGTGACGGCCATCCGCGTCGGCACAGGTGCCAATGACACGCTGCGCGGGATTGACGGGCAGAACATCGAGATCGAAGGCGGCTATGGCAACGACCTGTTCCTTGCGGGTGCAGGGGCCGACACGATGGATGGCGGACAGGGCCGTGACACCGTGTCTTACGAGGCATCTGGCGCTGCCGTCGCGGTAAATCTGCTGACCGGAACCGGCGAGGGCGGCGATGCCGAAGGCGACGTGCTGCGCCACATCGAAGGCATCATCGGTTCGGCGCATGACGATCTGCTGACCGGCAGCCATGGCGATGACACGCTGACCGGCGGACTTGGTGCCGACGTGATCCATGGCGGCGATGGCAATGACAGCCTCCTTGGCAGTCAGGGCGGCGACCTGATCACCGCCGGCACCGGCAATGACTGGATCCACGGCGGCAAGGATGACGACACGCTGATGGGCGGTGCCGGTGACGATACCGTCAACGGCGGGCAGGGCCTTGACGAGGTGCATGGCAATGACGGCAACGACCAGCTCTTTGGGCTGAGCGAAGACGACATGCTTTATGGTGGTGCCGGAAACGACAGCCTGTTCGGCGGCGACGGCAATGACCTGCTGACCGGCGGTGACGGCAATGACCAGCTTGCAGGCGATGCTGGCGATGACATCCTGCTGGGGGGCAACGGGCAGAACACCTTGTCCGGCGGTCTGGGCGATGACCTTCTGGTGGGTGGTGCAGAGGCGGATTCGCTGCTTGGCGACGCGGGTCAAGATACGCTGGACGGGGGCCTCGGCAACGACACCCTGTCGGGCGGCGATGGCAACGACCTGCTGTCGGGCCGCGAAGGCGCGGATATGCTGACCGGGGATGCCGGGGATGACCTGCTGGATGGCGGACTGGGCAACGACACGCTGTCGGGCGGCGATGGTGCAGACCTTTTGGTGGGCGGGTTCGGGGACGACAGCCTGCTGGGCGGTCAGCAGAACGATCAGCTCTTTGGCGGTGACGGCAACGATTGGGCCCATGGCGGAAAGGACAATGATCTGCTGGATGGCGGGGCGGGGCTGGACACGCTGGATGGCGGGGTTGGCGATGACACGGTGATGGGCGGCACAGGCGCCGACCTGCTCATGGGCAATACCGGGGATGACAGCCTGTTCGGCAATCAGGACAATGACGCGCTGTTCGGTGGCATCGGAAATGATTGGTTGCACGGTGGCCAGGGCAATGACACCCTGACCGGCGGCGCGGGCCAGGACACGCTGAACGGAGGGCAGGGTGCCGATGTCTTTGTCTTTGCCCGCGCCGATCTGAATACCGGGATCGACCAGATCGACAGTTTTGCCCAAGGCGAAGACCGCATCGCCCTGTCGGCGGATCTGGTGACATTCCTGCAAAGCAAAGGCGGAACCGCCGCCGATGCTGTTGTCTGGAATGGCACGACCGGCCTTGTGTCGCTCAATCTGGCGGCGGTTGGTCTGTCTGGCAGCATTGATCTGGCCCGCGTCAATTCCGGTGGCGCAGCCCTGAACCTGACTGTCGATGACTTCGGCTTTATGTGATGCACATCTCAACGCCGCCATGGTTCTCCGTGGCGGCGTCCCGGCAACGGCCTGGCGGGGGAGTGGACAGAACAGGGGGGCTCCTTCGTCATTGCAGCCCGTGCCCATATCATCGTGTCGTGCCGTTCAGGCTTTCAAGGAATGCCACAATGTCGGCACGCTCGGTCGGCGACAGCTTGACCGATCCAAGCGCGAATAGCCGGGGTTTGCGGTGGTCGGCATAATGATCGACTACGGCCTCCAGCGTCGCAAGCGAACCATCATGCATGTAGGGGGCACGCGACAGAAGCTCGCGCAAGGTGGGTGTCCGGAAGCGGTGTTCGTCGAACTTGCGCAGGGTCAGGGCACCGCGTCCTAGATCATCATCGGTCAGGCCAATGTCGTGGAAACCGCCATTGGTGAAGGCCCAACCGGTGTGGCAGGTGGCGCAGCGGGCTTTGCCCGTAAACAGGTCAAAGCCGCGCTTTGCCTCCTCGGACAGGGCGTTTTCGTCGCCAGCCACATAGTGGTCAAAGGGGGACAGGGGGGAGATCAGGGTTCGCTCATAAGTTGCGATCGCCCGCGACACCGTGTCCGGGGAAATCGCGGGGTCGTCGGGAAACGCCTCGGCAAAGGCCGCCACATAGGTTCTGTCCGCCGACAGCCGCGCGACGAGCAGGCCGAGATCAAGGTTCATTTCGACCGTGGAGGAAACCGGACGCAGTGCCTGGTCTTCCAAACTGTGGGACCGCCCGTCCCAGAAGAGCGCCGTCTGGATGGCTACGTTCCATAGTGTCGGCGTATGCCGGGCAAGGGTGCGCCCACGCAACCCGGCAGCCGTTTTGCGCCCGTCCTCGAACCCCTTTTCCGGCTGGTGGCACGAGGCGCAGGAGGTCGCCCCATCGGCCGAAAGCTGCGGGTCGAAGAACAGCCGCTGACCCAATGCGGCGCGTTCCGGCGTATAGGGGGTTTCTGCCGGAAACGGGATCCCTGCGGGGCGGGCGAAGTCGGACAGATCTCCATCGGCATAGGCCGCTTGGGGCATAACAAGGGCCGTGGCAAAAGCAAGAACCAAGGCGTCTGCGGTCTGCTTGAAAGAGAAGTTCCGGATCATTTCGACACCTGTGCGATCCCTGCCTCGGTCTGGCAGGCGGCCAGGGCGGGCAGGCGGTCCCGTTCCAGAATTTCGCGCCATCCGGCGTCATAGATGCCCGAGACGCGCAATTCACCTGTGATGCCGCCGGATTTGGTCGGGGCGACAATCATCTCTTCCAGCCAAAGATCCTCTGCCCGAAGCTGATAGACAAAGCGATCGACGCCCTGAACAAAGGTGCTGAAGGGCAAGAAGGTTGCCCGCATGCGGAAACAGTTCGCAAAGCCCTGAAGCGGCACATCGGCGTCAATTTCCGTGACTTGGGCGGTAGCGGCAAAGGCGGTATAGCCGCGAACGCCGCCAGAATTGGGCGCACAGGCGGCAAGGGCGGCAAGCAGTGCGAAGGCAGCAGCGGCGTTCAATCGGTTCAGAGTCGGCATGGTGTTTCCTTGAAGGCTCGGGCCGCTGTGCGGGCACCAGAGGGGGGGATGGTCTGATTTAGGGGAAGCGGGGTTGGCGGGATCATCCGGCCTCAACCTCGCGCAGAAAGCCGTCGAGCATCGTGTTGAAGGCATCGGGCCGCTCGATCATGACGGCATGGCCGGTTGCGGGAACCGGCACAAAACGGGATCCCGCGATGCCGTGGTGAACACGGGCCGCCCTTTCGGGCGATATCGGGCGGTCTTCGGTGCCCGAAACGATCAGCGTCGGCGCGGTGATGGCGGACAGAAGGTCACGGATGGCCTGCCGCCCGGCAGATGCGGCGGCCGCACGGGACAAGGTTTTCGGCAGACCGCGGAGCACGCCGCGCCAGTGTTCGCGTGTCATCCGGGATGCAGGATCGGCCAGAAAGGTATTGCCGAACAGGATCTTCATCAGCGGGCCCGCGGCAAGGCCGGGCCCGAACAACTGCACAAAGGCGATCAGCGCCTTGTAGCGCGGCAGGTTCGACCTCTCTTCGGCCTCCGCGCTTGGCCCGATCAGCGTCAGCGAGCGCACAAGCGCCGGATGCCGCGCCGCAAGCCGCATGGCTATGAAGGTGCCCATGGAAAACGCGACGACATGCACCCGGTCCAAGCTCAGCGTTTCGATCAAGGCGGCAGCATCCTCAGCCAGATTGTCGAGGTCAAGGCCATGCGGGGTCATCTCGGATCGCCCCTGCCCGCGCAGGTCATAGGCAATCACGCGATGGGTCGCGCGAAAGCGGTCAACCTGCGCATGCCAGGATGTGCTGGGCAGCATCAGGCCGTGGATGAACAGGATCGTCTCACCCGGGCCGCCGCTGTCCTGAACGAAAAGCTTCGCCCCGTTGATATGAAGATGGGTCATCATCGGGCTCCGAATTCGGCGGTGGATTGCACGGGAATTCGCAGTCTGAGGTCTGCTGCAGGCCGCAGACTCGCCAGCGTTTCCGCAAGCGCCTGCGTGCGCGGGGTGACGATGTCGCCGAAGGTCGCCACGAACTTTGCGTGGTCGGCCACGAAAGGGCGGGTCGCCTGATACGAAAGTTCGACCATCTCACGCAGTGGCTTGATCGCCAGCGACAAGAGCCGCAGTTGCCAAGGCGTGATGGCCTGAATCCGGGGGTTAAGGCCGGCGATCTCGCCCGCCTCACGGATCATCGCGCGGGTGGTTGTCACTGGGGCATTGGGCACGTGAAACACGCCGCCGCTGGCGCGCGGGTCGGTGCCCAGAATGGCCATCGCCGTGCCGAAGTCGGGCACATAAGTGTAGCTGTGGGGAAGGTCAGGGTTGCCCAGCACCCGCACGTATGCGCCGGAAAGCAGCGCCGTGAATACCTCGGCTCCAAGGGCCGCCTGCGTGACGCCGGGGCCGAAGAAGTCTGCGCCGCGCGCCACGGCCATGTCGATCCGCCCGTCCTGAAAAGCGGCCAGCAGTGCGCGGTGCATGGCAGCGCGCGTCGATCCCTTGCGCGTTCTGGCGATCAACGGCGTCTTTTCCGTCATCGGGCCGTCGACCGGCCCGTAGCCATAGAGGTTCTCGGCCACGACCAGCCTTGCCCGCGCCGCCTCGGCCAGCCGGATGGCGTTGTCCTGCAGGGCGGGAAACTCGGTGGGCCAAAGGTGGTAGGGTGGCTGCACGCAGAAGTATATCGCAGTTGCCCCCATGGCGGCATTGCGCATGGCACCGGCATCAGACAGGTCGGCGGTAACCACCGTGGCCCCGTTCGGCAGGCCTTCAACAGCCCCGCGGCGGTTGACAAGGCGGACGGTGTGGTCTCGGGCAAGGAGTGCACGGGCGGTGGCGAGGCCCAGCGGCCCGCTGCCAAGAACTAGGTGAAGCGAAGTCATCGAACGGGTTCCCAAATGTGAAGGGTGAAGATTCGGGTCAGGCGGCGGCGCGGTGCCGCAGCGCGCCCAGCAGGTGCAAACCGATCAGGATCAGCCACAGCGACAGCCCGAGAAACCCGGCGATGGTGAAAAGCGAAAAGAGATCGCCGTTACGCCCCAGGGCGATGGCCAGCCCTTCGGCCGTGCCGATTCCGATGGTGATCGCGGTGGCAAAACCGATGCCGCCGGTCAGGCGCTTAGCCTGACGCCATTGCAGCGCCGACAGGGCCAACACGAAAAACACCAGCAGCCATTGGCCCAGATGCTCGCCAATCGCCACACCGCCCCAAGTGTTCAGGATGTCGAACACCCCTTCGGCGGCGGCCTTGGCGGTTGCGTCCCCAGTTGCATGGCGCTGCGCAAGGCCGGGGATCACGAACACCCAACGCCACAGCCCGATGGCCTGCGCCACGCCTGACAAGGCGCCAGTGATCGCCGCGAAGAGCGCCAGACGATCCGATGTGCTACGGTTTGCAGGTGTCAGTGCCAATGCGATGGATAGCGGCACAAGCAGAAGGGCTGCCCAAGCAAACGCATGCCAGGTCAGGATCAGCGGTGCGCCGCCGTCGGCAAAGCGTGACAGAGCCTCGGCTGCCGGGCGGCGCAGAATGTCGGGATAGTCATAGATCGCGACAAGATTGGCGTATGGCAGGTTAAATCCGATGGCCATTGCGATAGCAGAAAGGCCGAGAATGAGGGAACGATCAGTCATGATGGTTGCTTTCGGATGAAGGATTCAATGAGTTGTGTCGGGGGCCAGTGCCGCGAAGGCGCTGAACAGCACGCGCTGCAAGCCCATCGGCAGGCCGGAAAAGTGGAGATTGGTGTCCAGCAGCAACCGTGGCAGCCGCCGCGGATCGCGCGGCATCCCGGCGGCATTGGCGCGTCCGGCTTCAGCCGAGGCCTGCATGCCGCGCAAAAACTGCTCGAACCCCACACCAGGGGTAGCGGTGCGGCGCAAGACCGCAGGAGAGTTCGACGCGTCGCAAAAGCCGTGCAGGGTTTTGGAGCGGACCGACATGCTGGCCCCAGCCGCAAGCACACGTTCAGTCTTGCCGACCTGGAACGTCACGCAGCCCTCCAGCACCTCCAAGGTCCCGGTCAGATGGGAATGGCGGTGCAGCGGACTTCCGGCCGCCCCGGCTGGAATTTCTGTCGTGAACACTAAAGCGTTCCGTTTCCGGGTCGGGTGGGGGGACTTGAGTGTGACCACATCACGTGTCACCGCGTTCTTCAGCACTGTGTCGCTCATCGCTTCCCCTTATCACCGTGTGGTGACATGCATACGTCACTATACGGTGACATGTAAAGTCACCATGTGGAGACAAATTTGCACACTCGGGTTGCGCGAATGCGCCGAGCGGATTATCTCCAGTCGGTGACACGACAGGAGAGCGTCATGGAAGGCAACGAAAGCAGCCCGGAAGCCCCAAACGACGCGGCACTTGTCAAGGATCGCAGCCGTGATCGGGCCGCGACCGAGCGGCGAATACTTGATGCCGCCCAATCTATCCTGACCGAGCAGGGGTCGGCGGGTTTCGGGGTCAATGCCGTGGCGCGGGCCGCGGGCGTCGACAAGCAGTTGATCTATCGCTACTTCGGGGGCCTCGACGGGCTGCTTGTGGCACTTGGCGAACGCCTGGCCGAGTGGTGGCAAAACAAGCTGCTTGCGGATGCACCGGCCACGCCACAACAAAGTTATGGCGATTTGATGGAAATTCTTGCCCTCAGGTTGGTTCAAATCATGCGCAGCGAACCGCTGGCCCAGCAATGTGCTCTCTGGGAACTGACCGATGCATCAAGTCCTGTCGCCGCGATCACCGCGGCACGCGCGCGGGCGCTCGGTGCATGGATGGCCCGCGCCCGCGGTGACCTGCGGCCCCCAAAGGGTGTCGATGCCCCTGCAATCAACGCCTTGATTGTCTCTGGCATCAGCTACTTTGTTCTCGCCGGTCGAACATCGAGTAGTGTCATCGGACTTGAAACCAGGGACGAAGCAACTTGGGCGCGGATCGAGTCAGCTGTCCGCGCCCTTGTTAAGGGTGTTTATCACGCCCCATGAGCACTCGGTCGACACGGGCCCAGACTGTTCTCTGGGGCAGACGGCAGATTTTGTTGAAGGGATAGGCGGGCCAGAGTCTAGCCAAGCGTTTGCTTTCTGTGCGGCAGCTTGTTTCGTGGGCACCAAGATAGGTGTGTGGAGTCCGAGATGATGCAGTCGCCGTCACGGCTTTGGCGTTGACTGAACTGGATTTGCAACACGCGGATGCTGCGGACGAATTCAAAGGCATCGCCTGAAACGGCGACGTCGGCGCGCTCGCCACGCTGGACCCGAACCTGTGGCGGCGGATCCTGCGGCACGTTGATTTGAGGCGCGGCCCGGAAGGCGATGCCGTATATTCGCCGCCGTGTCCTTCGGTGTGCCGTCGGGCTTGTATTCAATGCTCACGGCCATGATCGCGGGATCATGGGTCAGGATGTTGAAGAAGCTGAACGATCTTGCATTGGGCACGCCATCCGCCGACAGCGTGGTGATCAGTGCGATGGGGCGGGGAACTACGGTGGGCTCTGTTGCACAAATCTCGTGAGGGATTCATCTTGTGAATCCAGCGTGGTAGCTTGGGCGTCATGAGCAGACCCACACCCGCGACCCACAAGACCCGGGACTGGCCAGCTTATATCACCGACGAAGCCGTGCAGAGGCCAAGATGCACTGTGTGAAACTGCTGGGGCAGCGCCTGTCCGCCCGGGACTTCGACCGTCAGGTCGCAGAACTCCAACTGCGCGTTGCCGTCCTGAACGGCTTCACTGCGCTCGGCATCCCTGTCACGGAAGCTGTGGGATAAGTCCGTCTGGGGAAAGGGGAGCCTCGGCCCTCAGCTGATTTGTGCAACAGACCCTGCGGCAATGGAAAAAGTGATGACGCGTCTTGCCCCCGTGCTGCGCGCACACGGATCACACATGAACATGGAAATCCTGCATGTCGGCGATGCAGGCTTCGAATTCCCTCCGGATCAAATCCGAAAAGGTGCGCATGTCTTTTCGAGACGCAGGCAGGAACGGCCGGTCGGGGGGATGCAGGCATCGGGCCGGACCCTCGGCTGCGAACAAAGCGATCAACAGCACATGCGGTCAAGGGCATAAAGCCCCGCATCCCGGGCAGGAATTCCTTTGGCAAGGCTATTAAGCGCGATAAGCGCAACTTATCAGGGCTATTTGGTGGCGACATGACGTATGGTAGTGGTCTGCATTATCCATCTATTATGCACATTAATCAATTTAAGTTCTGCAATAGCTACTAATATCCGAGAACGACAAAGTCGCCAGCCGTCAGAATCGCGGCATATGCCCTGGAAGCTGCGCAGATCTGTGCGTTGACCCCGAGGCAGCGTCATCCCGGCTCTGCGGCCGCTTTGCTGACAAGGCCGGCAGCGTGCATGAGCAGCCGGGGGCACGCCGACATGCCGGTGGAAGGCGGGTTTGATTGTGCTGGCCGATCGGTGGCCGATGCGACTTGCGGCCTCACGCAGCGCCAGATTGCCCTCATTCAAAAGGGTCGTTGCGACGACCATCCGCCAGGCGACCAGACATTCCATCGGCCTGATGCAGACGCAGGGCAAGTAGCCATCGAATAAGGATGATCCCGACATCCCGGCTTCACCGGCAGACGCCAACGCCGTGGCCGGGGCGCGTGGTTGAAACTTGGGTCCTTGCTGCCATGCCGAGTTCTGGCGGCGATGAAACGGCAGGGTCGGGCATAGTGTCAGAACCCCGCGCTCATGACGTTCTGCCGCGCGGTCAGGCATATTGGCCCCGTTGCTTGAGCGTCAGGAATGCGCAGGCGCTTGGGTGCCGCCAGGGGCGTGCAATGTTCGCGATTGGAAAGATCGCCACAGAATAGGCAATAAAATTATTGCATATCCATAAAAAGTGCATTAGCCTTGGTCAAAGGGAGCGTTGGCAGTCGTCAGCGCGAGGCAAGTGCAGGGGGGGGGCTTTCCGTGGCGAAAGTAACGCTGGCAGAGCGTATGCTCATCGGAGGCGAGCTCGTCGAAGCCATCGACGGTGCCTGGATCGAGAGTATCAATCCAGCAGATGAAACTGTTATCGGCCGCGTCCCGCGCGGATCTGCGGCAGATGCAGCACGGGCGGTCGAAGCGGCAAATGCAGCATTTCCTGCCTGGGCGGCGATCTCCGTCGCAGAGCGCGCCACAGCCATGCGCGCCTTCGCCGCACGGATTTCCGACCTGGCCGAAGAGTTCCTGCGAATCGAGGTGTTGGACACGGGCAATACCGTGCGGCCGATGCGCCATGACGTGAAATACTCTGTCGACAGCCTCGATTACTATGCGGGCCTCGGATATGAGCTGAAGGGTGAGACGATCCCCGCGTCGACAAGCGGGCTGCATCTGACCCTGCGCGAGCCTTACGGTGCTGTCGTGCGGATCACGCCGTTCAACCACCCGCTGATGTTTGCCGTGTCACGCACGGCAGCGGCGCTGGCGGCGGGGAATACGGTGATCGTCAAGCCCTCGGAAACCAGCCCGCTGTCAACGGCCCTTCTGGCCGAAGTTGCCCGCGAGACGCTTCCGCCCGGGGTGTTCAACATCGTGACCGGGCTTGGCGGCGAGGCTGGCGATGCCCTGGTTCGTCACCCGGGTATCCGGCGCATCGCCTTCACCGGCTCGGTTCCGACGGGCATGGCGATCCAGCGCGCCGCGGCCGAGGTTTCGGTGAAACGGGTGTCGCTGGAACTGGGCGGCAAGAATCCTTTCATCGCCTTTCCCGACTGCGATCCCGACGAGATCGCGCAGGCGGCGGTGCGGGGCATGAACTTTACCTGGCAAGGGCAATCCTGCGGGTCGACCAGCCGTCTTCTGGTGCATGAAAGCCTCCATGACGCCGTGGTGGACCGCGTTGCCGCGCTGGTCGATGCGATCCGGGTGGGCGACCCCATGAGCGAGGATACGGACATGGGTCCGATCAATTCGGCAGGGCAATACCGGCGCGTCATGTCGATGATCCAGATGGCCAAGGATGACGGCGCACGTCTGGTATCGGGCGGAGCGCGCCCCGCCGGCAGCGATTTCACCCGCGGCTACTGGGTGCGCCCCACCGTCTTTGCGGGGGTGGAGCCGAATGCGCGCATTGCCCAGCAAGAGGTGTTCGGCCCCGTGTTGTCGGTGATCCGCTGGCGCACTGTCGAGGAGGCGATCGCCATCGCCAACAGCACCGAATTCGGGCTGACCGCCGCAATCTGGACCCATGACATTGACCGCGCGCTGAGCACGGCGCGGCAGGTGCAGTCGGGCCATGTCTGGATCAACGATGTCAGCGCGCACTACCCCGCCGTGCCCTTCGGTGGCTACAGGAACAGCGGCGTTGGCAACGAGGAATCGATCGAGGAGCTGTTCAGCTACACGCTGACCAAGGCGATCAACATTTCACTTCGGGGCTAATCTTGACATAACCGGCCCCACACGGGGCCATTCCACTGGGAGGATGGAATGAAGACCATGTTCAAACCGGTCACACTTGCACTTGTGCTGACACTGACGGGCCTTGCACCAGGTGCGCGCGCCGAAACCTACAGAATGCTCAGCAGCTGGGACACCTCGACCGAGCCGGTCGCGGCCTTTGTTGCCGAGACGTTCATTCCCCAGTTCGAGGCGGCGCTTCCGGGCCACAGCGTTACCGCCTTCGGGCCGGAATCGGTCCCGCCTTTCGAACAGATGGAACCGGTGCGTGCCGGTGTCTTCCAGCTGCTGTTCACGCATACGGCCTATCACTATGGCACGACGCGCGGAGCCTTTGCGGTGGATGCCATCGGCGGCACGGTCACCGAGCGGCGCGAGGCCGGAATATGGGACGAAGTCGATCGCCACTACAATACGCTGGGCCTGAAGCTGATTGCGCTGGTGCCCGTGCCGCTAGGATTCCAGATCCAGACATCGGCCCCGCTGGTGGACGGGCAGTTCACCGGCATGTCGATCCGGGGCAGCCAGGTCTATCACGGCCTGATCAGCGAACTTGGCGGGGCACCGGTGGTGATGCCTATCGGCGAGGTCTATACCGCGCTGGATCGGGGCGTCGTGCAGGGTGCTGCCGGGCCCCTGCTGGGGGCGGTGTCGCTGGACTGGAATTCGGTCGCGACCAATCTGGTGCGGCCGCGGTTTGGAACGCCGACCTACTATCTGCTGATGAACATGGACACGTTCGAGGCGCTTCCGGCGGATCAGCAGGATGCACTTCTGCGGGTTGGGGCCGACCTTGAACTGGCGTCAGAGCCGCATTTCCAGGCCGCCATGGAGGCAGAAGAAGCAGCCCTCATCGCTTCGGGATCGACCGTGGTCGAGATCGGAGGAGACAAGGCGGCGCAGATCCCCCAGATCTGGGCGGATACGCTGTTTTCCGCGGCGTCCGAAACCGATGCCGAGGTGTCCAACCGGCTGCGCGAGCTTGCCCGCGCGGCTGGCCTGACGCCCTGAGCATAACCGACTGAACCGGGGAACAAGCATGTCAGGCATCTTCGCACGCTGGATTCAGATCTGCACCATGATCGCGGTTGCGGCGACCTGCATGATCCTGCTGCTTACCCTGTTCGAGATCGTCATGCGGCGCAGCGGCCATCCGACCTACTGGGTTCTGGACAGCTGCGCCTACCTTCTTTGCCTCATGGTCGGCTCGGCATTTCCGGCCATCACGGCGCGCAATGGAAATGTCGCGATTACCCTTGTCGTCGACGCGCTTCCGCAAGGTCCGCGGCGCATGACCTATCGCGGCATAGACCTGCTGAGCGGGATCGGCTGTGCAATCGCCGCTGTTTTGTGTGTCATCGTTCTGCAACGGCAGATCGACCAGGGCATCACCACCGTCTCGGGCGTTGTCATTCCGAAATGGTGGCTGACGGCCGCCATCCTGCACGGGCTTTTGGGCAGCTGTTTGATCCATCTGCTTCACGCCGGTGCCGGCAGACCTAACCAGAAACAGGAAAGCGCCGTCTGATGGACCCCATCCTTGCCTTCTCGGCGCTGGTAACGGCACTGCTTGTGTTGTTCTTCGTCGGCGTCCCGGTCTATGTGGCTTTTCTGTTGTGCAACATCGCAGGGATCTTTCTGCTGGTGGGGCCCGCTGGCACCGGCATGTTCGTGAACAGCCTGACAGATACGGCAACCTCGCTTCCTCTTGTCACGCTGCCCTTGTTCATCCTGATGGGCGAAGTCCTGTTCCGTGCCAATGCGGTGGATCAGCTTGTGAGGTCGGTCAACACCCTGGTCGGACGCATTCCGGGGCGGCTGTATTTTTTGACCATCGTGATCTCGACGATCCTTGCGGCACTTTCCGGATCCGCCATGGCGGCGGCTGCAATGCTGGGGCGCACCGTCGTGCCGGTGATGACCGAGCGTGGCTATGACCGGCAGATGACGCTTGGCGCCGCAATCGGCGGTGCCTGTCTTGCGCCGATCATTCCGCCCAGCGTGATGGCGATCATCGTGGGCACAATGGCGCAGGTGTCGATCGGCGATCTGTTCGCGGCGGGGATCGTTCCGGGGCTGATGCTTGCAGGGATGTTCCTCGTCTATATCTATGTCAGGATCCGCCTGAACCCGGCGCTTGCACCCGATGACGCGCCGGTGCAGCGGCCTGACGGGCGCCAGGTCGTCGTGGCCATCGGGCAGCTCGTCCCCTTTTCGGTGGTGATCGCGGTCGTGATGGGCAGCATTGTCCTTGGTCTTGCCACGCCGAGCGAATCTGCCGCCATCGGTGCCATTGGCGCGATGGGTGTTGCGGCCCTTTTCGGCAAGCTGAGCCTGCGCATGATCTACGAGGCAACCGCCTCGACAGTCATGGTCAGCGGCATGATCATGGTCATCATGCTGTCGTCACAGCTGTTCTCGCAGCTTTTGGCTTTCAGCGGCACCGGCACGATCCTGCGCGATTTCATCGCCGGGCTCGATCTCAGCAGCGGGCTGATGCTTCTGATCCTTCTGGCGATCCCTTTTGTCCTGTGCATGTTCCTGGACGAGATCGCGACCATGCTGATCCTGATCCCGATCTATCTGCCGCTTCTGCCCGTGCTGGGGTTCGACCCGCTCTGGTTCTGGACGCTGTTTCTGATCAACATCAGCCTTGGCGCCATTGCGCCACCGGCGGGCTATGTTCTGTTTGTGCTGCAAGGCATCGTGCCCGATGTGCGGTTGACCGACCTGTTCCGCGCGGCGGTGCCCTATGTGCTGATCTTCATCGTTGCCATGGTGATCATCGGCACATTCCCCGGTCTTGTGACCTTTGTTTCGGATTGAGAGAGACCGGCGATGCAACAGACGCAGGCAGCCGTGATCACCGCCTTCGGCGAGCCGACCGAAGTGATGGATGTTCCGCTACCGCCGATGAAAACGGGCAGCACGCTGCTGCGGGTGGATGCGGCAACGCTTTGCGGGACCGATATCGGTCGATGGAAAGGGGCGCTGCGTGAAGGCGGCAAGGATCAAGCGTTCCTGAAGCCGCTGCACCTGCCATTCGTTCCCGGCCACGAGATCTGCGGCACGGTGGAAGAAGCCGCTGGCCCGGTGCGCGACATCCTTGGCGCCGAGGTGCGGCCCGGAGATCGCGTCATATCGTCTTATGGGCACTGCGGCGAATGCTATTACTGCCGCGTGACCCGGCAGACCTCGTTTTGCGCCGGGGTGATCAGCTATGGCCACTGGCAACCCGAGCAGTTGCGCGGTGGCTGCGCGCGGCATCAGATCGTGCCGCCGTCCGCCAGCCTGATCCGCGTGCCCGATGGCATATCCCCGGCGGTTGCGGCATCTGGTAGCTGCGCGCTGCGCACGGTGATGCATGCGATGGAGCAGCTTGGCGCGATCGAAAGCCACGAGACGGTTCTTGTGCTGGGGGCAGGGCCGCTTGGCCTTTACGCGCTGGCCGTCGCGGCCGACCGGGGGGCTGGCAGGAAGCTGATGATTGGCGCGCCCGAGCGGCGACTGGATGTGGCGCGCGGCTGGGGTGCCGATAGGCTGCTGAACCTTGACGAAGAGCCGGATGCGGGACGGCGTGTGGATTGGGTATTGGCCCAGACCGGCGGTCGCGGGGCGGATATCGTCATCAACTGCGCCAGCGGCGCAGCAATCGTCGAGGCGCTGCGCATGTGTCGGCCGGGCGGGCGGCTGTCGCAGATCGCGTCGTCCAGCGGGGCAGAGATCGGGATGCCGGGCGCGCTTTTGTTCAAGGGAGTCCGCATGAGCTTTCCGGTCATGGCCGAGGCTCGTCACTTCTATCAGGCGATGGTCTTTCTGGACCTTCGCAGGAATGACTTTCCCTTTGACACAATGATCTCTAGTAGTTTTTCTCTGGAAGAGACTGGAGCGGCACTGGCCGGCATGGCAGAGCTGCGTGAAATGAAGCCGGTGATTTTTCCGAACGCGATGCCGGGAGACAGTGTCCGTGAGTACGGCCGACAAACTGATGGCGACATTCGCCCTGTTCGGCGGTGATAGGGTCGAATGGACGGTCGAGGCTGCGGCCGCCGAACTGGGTGTTCCGGCCAGCACCGTCTATCCATATTTCCGCGCGCTGAACGAGGCCGGTCTTGTGGCGGCGATCAGTCCCGGTCGGTATGTTCTTGGGCCGACTATCGTGATGCTGGACCGGCGCATGCGGTTGACAGACCCGCTGATCGTGCCCGCCGCAGAGGTCATTCAGGACATCAAGGATCAGGTTGCCATCCCCGGGGTCTTTTTGCTGTGCAGGTTGTTCCGCCATCAGGTGATGTGCCTTCTGTCCGAAGAGGTGAACCAGTCGGGGCTGATGGTCAGTTATGAGCGGGGCCGGCTGATGCCGTTGCACCGCGGGGCGGCGTCAAAGGTCATTCTGGCCGGTTTGCCCTCGCGCATCGTGAAGGGGTTTTTCGAACAGGATCCGGGGCGTTTCGCAGCCGCGGGATTGGGCGATGACTGGGAGGGTGTGAAGCAGTCCTTGCGCGTGATCCGGCGCGGGGGCGGAACCGTCACCTATGGCGAGCTGGATCCTGGGCTTGTCGGGCTCGCAAGCCCGATCATCGCCGCCGACGATACCGTTCTTGGCAGCCTCGGCTTCGCCTCGACAGCGGAACACATGGATGGCCCCACCATCGCCCGGCTGAAGGATCTCGTCATCGCGGCGACCGCCCGCATCAACGCCGCGCAGAGGCGCAGCCAGTAAGGCCGCTTGGATGATGCGGTGATCCTGCCGGGCATCGTATCGCACCCTCTATGCGCAATGCGATAGCACGGTCAAGATTCGCCAAATGGCATAAAAATTATTGTTATACGATAAAAGTCGTGCTAAATTGGCTCACAAGATCCGCAGCATGCAGGGCGGGCCGGGGAGAGCGACGATCCGGCCCGGGCAGCCTGCTGCGTTGGCCATCAACTCAGCCTGGGACCGATATCAAATGAAAATCTGCCGCTATGACGAGGGCAAGTTCGGGGTGGTGACGCCCGAGGGCGTTGTCGATGTAAGCTCTGCATTCGCCGACCTGCCCCGATCATCCTATCCCTATCCTGCCCATGACGTGATGATCGCGGGTCTGGCAGAGATCGTGACGCGGATCGACATTTCTGGAAAGCCGGTAATACCGATGGACCAGGTTCAACTGCGGCTGCCGCTGTGCAATCCGGGCAAGCTGGTGGCCGCACCGGTGAATTACGCGCGGCACCTGGAGGAAGTCCGGGACCAGGCAGACCTGAACCACGGCAATGCCGCCCATATGAAGCAGATCCGCGAGATCGGATTGTTCCTCAAGGCCACGTCATCGCTGATCGGGCCCGATGCGCCGGTTGTCATTGGCGATGGGCAGCGCCGCAACGACCACGAGATCGAGCTTGCGGTGGTGATCGGCAAGACCTGCAAGAACGTGTCATCGGCGGATGCGTTGGCCCATGTCGCGGCCTATGCCATCGGCCTTGACATGACGGTGCGCGGTCCGGAGGACCGCAGCTTCCGCAAGTCGCTGGACAGCTATTCGGTGATTGGGCCGTGGCTGGTCACGGCGGACGAGATCCCCGATCCGGGCGCCCTCGGCTTTGAACTGACGGTGAACGGTGTGGTCAGGCAGAAGGCTCATACCCGCGATCTGGTATTGGGCGTGGCCGAACTGATCGAGATGGCAAGCTCCTGGTATACGTTGCACCCCGGCGACATCCTCTTTACCGGCACGCCGGAAGGCGTGGGCGAGGTGAAGGCCGGCGATACGATGGTGGCCCGCATGGATGGCATCGGCACGATGGAAGTCACCGTGCGCTAGGATCCTGCCAAGGCCCCGGTGCAGACCGGGGCCGCTGACTGACCCGCGATCGTGGTTCAGATCTTCACGTCTGACCCCGATCCGGGGGCGAACAGTGCCTCGACCGGGACACGCTCCCGCGTCAGCCCCTGTTCCTGCGCATGCCGCACGGCGGTTTCCAGTGTGGCGCGGTTTGGTCCGACCCCATAGGGCCAGAAGTCGCTGCCCATCACGGCCTGAGTGCGGGCCAGATCATCGGCCAGCCACGGCAACATCACTTGCAAGACGCCCACCTCGCGCAGCCCGTCCATCGCCCGCGCCTTCGCAGCGCTGAACGCCTTGAACAGGGATTGGGCCAGCCACGGATGGGCCTTGGCCAGGCTGCGGCGCAGGGCAACCACATGCATGATCGGAAAGATGCCGGTGCGCCGAAAATAATCCTCTTCGCGCGCGCGACGGTCAGGGAAAAGATGCCGCATGCCGCCCGGCTGACCCACGGAAGATGGTGCCCGGGCCGAGATGATCGCGTCGATCTGACCCTGCTGGGCCAGTCCGGTCAGCGTTTCGGACGGTCCGCACGATGTGACGCGGATCGTTTCCGGCAGCCGCAGCGGTGCCTTCTCGTGCCGGCCGGCCTGCTCCAGCCCACCCGTTGTCCACGCGATATCGCCAGCCGAAATGCCGTGATCGTCCTGCAAAAGACCGCGTGCCCAAAGGGCTGCGGTCATCTGATACTCTGGCACGCCGACACGGCGGCCCCGCAGGTCTTCGGGGCTGTCGATGCCACTCCCCTCGCGGACATAGATTGCCCCATGCCGGAAGCTGCGTGACAGGAACACGGGAATGGCCAGATACTCTGCCGTGCCTGACGCGCTCTGCACCAGGTAACTGCCAAGCGACATCTCGGTGACATCAAACTGCTGCGATCCGATGGCGCGGGCAAATGCCTCTTCCGCGCCGAGAGGGATCGTGTTGACCGAGCAGCCTTCGACCGTGACAGTCCCATCCAGAATGGCCTGTGTGCGATCATAGGGGTGCAACGCCATCGAAAGTGCCAGCTTGGCCATGGGTGGCTTGTCCTTCCGCAGTTGAGTCGTGTCGCCGGGCGATCCAGCCCCTGCCGGTGTCCGGGATCGGATCGTCTGGCTCAGGCCAGCTCCTCGCGCCAGAAACCAAGGTTTTCTTGCGCCGCGCGATCCGAGGCGCAGAACAGGATTGTATCCTGTTTGACCTGCATCTGCCGCATCTTCCAGCTTGGAATGATGGCCACGTCATTCTCTTCCAGCGTCACCTCGGTTTCGGCGATCTTCAAGGTGACTGACCCTTCGGACACCAGCACGATCTGTGAATCGGTCGAACGGCTGGGCTTCGTCTGGAACCCGGCCGGCAGGTGCGTCAGCCACGTTGCCATCGTCGGCATGACCCACCCGCCATCGTTCGGGTTGGCATATTTCAGCTGGAATCCGTGATGCGCGTCGATGTCCCAGTCGCGACTGACCCCCATCAGCGCCGAACGGCTGCGGTCATAAGGGTATGAGATTACCGGGCTGGCAAGGCCGTAAGGCGCGTCCTTGCGGATCGGAAGCATCCCCTTGCCCCAGCGGTTGTTCGACGCATGCTGTGACAGGCGGACATTCTGGACGCCGTGATCGCCCAACTCCTCGCTGAAGGCGGCCTCGAAGAAGTTGACCATCACCACGTCCAGCACGTCCAGCCAGATGACCGGCGTCTTGCCATCTGTGCCATGATCGTGGAACGCGCCGTTTGGCGTCACGACGAAATCGCCGCGCTGCATGAAGGTGCGCTCGCCCGCGACGGTCGTATGTCCGCCCTCGCCCTCGATGATGAAGCGCATCGCCTGTGCGGTGTGCTTGTGCGCGGGGGCCACCTCACCCGGCAGCACCAGTTGAAACCCGGCGTATAGCGTGTTGGAAATCCGTGACAGACCGGCAAGGGCCGGGTTTTCCAGCACCAGCACGCGCCGCTCCGCCTCTTCGGCGGTCAGCAGGCCACCCGCCTCCATCAGCAGTTCGCGCACCTCGGGGTAACGCCAGAAATGCGCGCGCGCCTTGCTCTTGGGTTCCGGCGGGACCAGCCCCTTCAAGACTTCCCAGAGCGGCGCCAGCGCCAGCGGGGGCAGCCTGGTCATGAAGTCCTCAAGGCGGGACGGCGCGATTTCGGTCTGTGTCATGGCAACTCTCCAAATCATGGGATTTGCTCAAGATACACATGAATTATCGTTTTACAATAATTTTGTCTTGTATTTGCGCTGGCTCGGCACTCGCTGTCCGCTTGCTGGCCTTGGGAGAGCCGAGGCTTTCCGACGCGATGCGCATGCATAACCACACATTTTTCTTGCATTACGATAAATTATGCAGTCTTTTGTCTCTGGGGACTCCTCTCGCGGCGCGTGGGCCGAGGGTGGTCCAGATGCCCAGGCAGGAACAGGACGGGGGCCATTGTGAATATTCTTATCGTAGGCGGAGGCATCGGCGGTGTCGCTTTGGCCCTGGCACTTGCGCGGCACGGTATTGCCAGCACCCTGGTTGAGGCCGCGCCTGTTCTGGGCGAAATCGGTGCCGGCATTCAGCTGGGCCCGAACGCGTTTCACGCGCTGGAAAGCCTTGGGCTGACTGATCTTCTGCTGCGGGACGCCGTGACGGTCAAGGCGTTCGATCTGATGAATGCCGATACCGGGGGGCGCATCCGCCAGTTTGATCTGGCCGATCCCTTCCGCGCGCGTTTCGGCTATCCCTATGCCGTTGTTCACCGTGCCGATCTTCACACGGCGCTTTTGCGGAACGCCGAGGCGACGGGGCTGGTTGACATCCGCACCGACCATCGGGTGACCGGCTATACACGCACCGGCGAACGTGCCCGTCTTCATCTGGCCGGGCGCCCTGATCTGGAGGCAGACCTCATCATCGGGGCAGATGGTATCCGGTCGGCGATCCGCGAGGCAATGCTGGGCGACGGCCCGCCGCGCGTGTCCGGGCATTCTACATTCCGGTCCGTCATTCCGCTGGAGAAGATGCCCGAGGATCTGCGATGGGATTCGATGACCATCTGGGTGGGCCACAAGGTGCATGTGGTCCATTACCCGTTGAAGGGATGGAAGTCGTTCAATCTGGTGGCAACAGTCCACGAAGCGAACGATCGCCCCGTGGCGGGAGAGCCGGTCGCCAATGACCATGTGCTGCGCGTGTTCGGCCATCTGTCCGACACTGTGTTGCGCGCGATCACGGCGGGTGAAGACTGGAAAAGGTGGGTGCTGTGCGACCGCGACCCCGTTCTGACCTGGGCGGACGGGAACGTGCTGCTGCTGGGGGATGCCGCGCATCCGACGCTGCAATACTTCGCCCAGGGCGCCTGCATGGCGATTGAGGATGCCGTCTGCCTGGCTGGCCTGATAGAGTCCGGCCGGAACACCGCCAGCATTGCAGCCGACTATTCCCGCGAGCGTCAGGCCCGGACGGCCCGTGTTCAGATCGGCTCGCGGCTGATCGGGGACAATGTGTTCCACCCCGGCGGCGCGGCGGCGGCGGCGCGCGATGACGTATTCGCCAACATGACAAACCCTGCCTTTTACGACCATATGAGCTGGCTCTACGACTATCGCGTCGATCAACGCGTAGCGGCCATCGGCGGCGTTTAGGGCAAGGTTGCCACCCGTCCGCTTGCCCGATGTCGCGCAAACCGTGAAGGCAAAACACGAAATCGAATAAAGACAACGGCCTGTCTTGGGGCCGTCCAACTCAAGGCCCGTGCCCTTTCCTCCATCCGGGTGGCGTCACAGATGCAAGGCCCGCCCCAGTGCCCGCAGGCTCGCCTCGTGAAAGGCTTCGCCTCGGGTGGGATGGGCGTGGATGGTCGCGGCCACATCGGCCAGGGTCGCGCCCATCTCGATCGCCAACGCAAATTCGCCCGCACATTCGGCAACGCCCGCGCCCACGGCTTGAATGCCCAGGATCTCGCGGCCTGCCGGATCGGCAACGACGCGGACAAAGCCATCGGTGCGATGGGCGGTCAGCGATTTGCCATTGGCGGCAAAGGGAAAGGTAGCGACCTTTGCGCCTTGCGGTGCCTGATCGGGCAGCAGGCCGACCGAGACTATTGCAGGATCGGTGAAGCAGACGGCGGGCATGGCGCGGCGGTCCCATGCCTTGCGGTGCCCGGCCAAAAGCTCTGCCACCATCTCGCCCTGGGCCATGGCGCGGTGCGCGAGCATGGGTTCGCCCGTCACATCGCCGATGGCATAAACCCCGGCCATCGAGGTGCGGCATTGCGCGTCGATCTTCAGGAAAGGACCAGCCATGTCCAGTTGCAGGCCCTTGATGCCGTTGGCCTGACTGCGCGGCTTGCGGCCCACGGTGACAAGAACCTTTTCGGCCGGGACTTTCAGGACCGATCCGGCATGCTCGACCGACAGCATTTTCCCGGCATGGGCACCGGCCTTTGCCTCGGTCAGGACGGTGATCCCCAAAGCCTCCAGCGCGGGGCGTAGCGGCGCGGTCAACTCGGCATCCCAGGCGGACAGGATGCGCGGTCCGGCCTCCACCACGCTGACCTTGGCACCCATCTTGGCATAGGCCATTCCCAGCTCCAGCCCGATATAGCCGCCGCCCACCACCGCCAGCGTCGCAGGCACCGCATTCAGCGCCAGTGCGGTGGTCGAGGACAGGATATCGCCACCGAAGTTCAGATGGGGCAAGGCTACCGGCTCGGACCCCGTGGCGATGATCAGCGTTTCGCAGCGGATCGAAACCCGGCCCTCCGCAGTCTCCACATCCGCCGTCTTGCCGTCGCGCAACTCGCCGCGGCCCTGGATGACCCGGACCTTGGCCTTCCGCAAAAGCCCGCTTACGCCTGACGACAGCTGCTGCACGATCCCATCCTTCCAGCCCATCGTCGCCGCAAGGTCGAGGGCCGCCCCCCCGGCGCGGACACCAGCCACGGCGGCCGCGGTCAGTTGCGACAGGCGGTGGAATTCCTCGGCCACATGGATCAGCGCCTTGGAGGGGATGCAGCCCACGGTCAGGCAGGTGCCACCAAGCGCCGCCTCTTCGACGAGGACGGTATCAAGCCCTAGTTGCCCGGCGCGGATGGCGCAGACATAGCCGCCGGGGCCGCCACCGATGACCAAAATCCGGCAGGTGATCTGGTCCATCTCATGGCTCCACGAACAAGAGGGCAGGAGTCTCCAGCAAATCCTTGATCTTCTGGACGAAAACAGCGGCATCCCAGCCATCGACCACCCGGTGATCAAAGCTGCAGGAGATGTTCATCATCTTGCGCGGCTCGAAGGTCGATCCGGTCCAGAAGGGCCGGGTTGCCATGCGGTTGATGCCGATGATGGCGACCTCGGGCACGTTGAGTATCGGCGTGGTGGCAAGTGCCCCGAGGGTGCCCAGCGAGGTGATGGTGATGGTCGATCCCGAAAGCTCGTCGCGAGTGGCGCGGCCCCCTCGGGCCGCGTCGGCCAGACGGGCGATCTCGCTTGCCGTTTCAGTCAGGCCAAGGGCCTCGGCGTGGCGCAAGACGGGCACGACAAGACCTTGCGTCGTCTGGGCCGCGATGCCGATATGCACCGCACCAAAGCGGCGGACAAGGCCGGCGTCCGGGTCGTGGTGGGCGTTCATCATCGGCTGATCGGCCACCGCCTGCACGATGGCGCGGGTGATCAAGGGCAGCAGCGTCAGCCTGGGCGTGCCGGGGCGCGATCTGGCACGGTCGTTCAGGCGCAGGCGCAGGATCTCCAGCGCGCTTGCGTCCACCTCCTCGACGATTGTGATATGGGGGACGCGGCTTGCCTCCTGCATCCGCTGGCTGATGCGTTTGCGCAGGCCGATGATGCGGACCTCCTCGACGCTGTCCCTCAGGCGGGGGCCGCGGTCAGAGTGGGCGCGCGCGTCAAAATTCGCGACATCCTCGCGCAGTATCCGCCCCTCGGGGCCAGAGCCCGTGACAAGGCGCAGGTCAACCCCGGTATCGCGCGCCAGCGCCCGGACCGAGGGCGCAGCCAGGGGCGCGCCCGTGTGGCGGGATGGTGCGGCTTTGGTGGCGGCGGGCCGAGAGGGCTGCAGGGCCGGATCGGCCTTGATCACCGGAGCAAACGCGGCGGCGGGATGCGCCTGCGGTTCCGTGCCAAGGTTTCCCTCGCCCGCTACTTCCAGACGGATCAGTTCGGCCCGCACGGCGAGGGTTGCCCCCACCTCGGCCGCCAAGGCAATGACGCGGCCAGCGACGGGGGTGGGCACATCAACCGTGGCCTTGTCGGTCATCATCGCGGCGATAGGCTGATCCTCGGCCACCAGGTCGCCGGGTTTCACGAACCATTCGGCAATTTCTGTCTCTGCGATGCCTTCGCCGATGTCGGGAACGCGGATGATATGGATACCCATCACTTCACCTCCAGCACACGGTGACAGGCGGCGGCCACGCGGGCCGGGCCGGGGAAGTAATCCCATTCGTTGGTATGAGGATAGGGCGTGTCCCAACCCGTCACGCGCTCAACCGGGGCCTCAAGGTGCCAGAAGCACTCCGCCTGAACGAGGGCCGCGAGTTCCGCGCCGAAGCCCGAGGTGAGGGTCGCCTCATGCAGCACGACACAGCGGCGCGTTTTGCGCACCGAGGTGGTGATGGTTTCAAGATCCAGCGGCAGAAGGGTGCGCAGGTCGATGACCTCTGCGTCAATGCCGCCTTCCTGCACGGCGGCCAAGGCCACATGCACCATCGTGCCATAGGCGAGAACCGTCAGCGCCGCCCCCTCGCGGCGGATCACGGCCTGGCCCAGCGGCAGGGTGTAGGGGCCTTCGGGCACTTCACCCAAGGGATGACTGCGCCAAGCGGTGACAGGGCGGTTGTGGTGGCCATCAAAGGGCCCGTTGTAGATGCGCTTGGGCTCCAGAAAGATCACCGGGTCGGGATCGGCGATGGCTGCCAGCAAAAGCCCCTTGGCGTCATGCGGGTTCGAGGGCACGACGGTTTTCAGCCCCGCCACATGGGTGAACAACGCCTCGGGTGACTGGCTGTGGGTCTGGGCGCCAAAGATGCCGCCACCAGTGGGCATGCGGATAACCATGGGGCAGGTAAACTCGCCAGCCGAACGAAAGCGCAGACGCGCGGCCTCGGACACGATTTGGTCATAGGCCGGATACATGTAGTCGGCAAACTGGATCTCGACCACGGGTTTCAAGCCGTAACTGGCCATGCCGATGGCGGCCCCGACGATGCCAAGCTCCGAGATCGGCGTATCGAAACACCGCGTCTCGCCGTGTTTCTTCTGCAAGCCTGCGGTGCAGCGGAAGACGCCGCCGAAAAAGCCCACATCCTGGCCAAAGACCGTAACTTCGGGGTCTTGGGCAAGCGCCACATCCAGCGCGTCGCGGATGGCTTCGATCATCGTCATGCACGGCATCCTTCAGAACCCCGCTTGCTGGCGTTGGCGCCGCAGATGCGGGGGCATCTCGGCATAGACATCATCGAACATCTCGGCGGGGCTGGGGCGACGACCGCTGTGCAGCGTGCCGATGGCCTCTGCCTTTCTCTGTGCAGCAGCAATCTCGGCCATGACCTCGGCCTCGGCCTGGATGTGGCGTTCCGCGCTCCAGGCACCGCGGGCGATCAAGTGCTGTTTCAGCCGCAGGACCGGATCACCCAGCGGCCAGCAGGCATCCTCGTCCGAGGGGCGATAGGCAGACGGATCATCTGACGTTGAATGGCCCGCCGCGCGGTAGGTGACATGTTCGATCAGCGTGGGGCCGAGGTTTGCACGGGCGCGTTCAGTGGCCCAGCGGGCCACGGCCAGCACGGCCAGATAATCGTTGCCATCCACCCGCAACGCAGGGATGCCAAACCCATGGCCACGCGCCGCAAAAGACCCCGCCCCGCCCCGCGCCAGCCCCTGGAACGTGGAAATCGCCCATTGGTTGTTGACGATGTTCAAGACGACCGGTGCCCGGTAGGTCGAGGCAAAGACCATGGCCGCATGAAAATCGCTTTCAGCGGTCGAGCCATCGCCGATCCAGGCTGCCGCGATCTTGTCATCGCCCGCGATTGCCGATCCCATGGCCCAGCCCACGGCCTGAATGTATTGCGTGCCAAGGTTGCCCGAGATCGAAAAGAAACCGTGTTCCTTGGAGGAATAGAACACCGGCAACTGCCGCCCGCGCACCGGGTCGCCGTCATTGCCATAAACCTGGCACATCATGGTCTTGACGGGATAGCCCGAGGCGATCAGCAGCCCCGCCTGCCGATAGGTCGGAAAATTCATGTCGCCGGGGCGCAGGGCGCGTTGAAATGCGCAGGAGACCGCCTCTTCGCCCAGGTGTTGCATGTAAAAACTGGGCTTTTGCTGGCGCTGCGCCAGCAGCATCCGCGCATCATAGGCCCGCAGCTTGAGCATGTGGCGCAGACCCTCGCGGCGCATGTCGTCGGTCAGGTCGGGCATGTCGGCCCAGGGGCCCACGGCCTGACCCGTGTCATCCAGCACCCGGATCATGCCGAAAGCCAGGTCGCGCAGGGTCTCGGGGGTGGCGTCTATGGCGGGGCGGGGCATCTCGCCCGCGACCGGAACCTGAAACTGCGAGAAGTCAGGGGCGGCGCCGGGCCGGACATCAGGCGCCGCGAAACGCAGGCTGAGGGCGGTGTGGGTCATGGATGCAGGTCTTCCGACAGGGACATGGCATGGATGCAAGGGATGCCCATCACGCGAAGGGCATAGGTGCGTGGCGGAACGCTGCCCGCCCCGACAAACGCAAGGCGGACCGCAGCGTCAGTCTGCGTGGAAAGGACTGAAAGTTGGGCCAGGTCAAAACCTGCCCGCGCCAGCTCGTCCAGTGCTCTTTGCACGGCTTGAAGCGGGGCTGCGGTGCGGAATTCGATGGTTGGCACAGTGCGCCTCTTTCTGGAAGTCACGAAAAGCCTAACTGCAAAACCAGAAAATATTCTTTTGATCTTTTGGCAATTTTGCTATTTTGCAGATGATCCATTTGAATTATTCGGAAATGGCAGCATGAGTTCTTCAACCTCTCTGGATGCAATCGACAGACGCATTCTGCGCGAGCTGGTAAAAGACGGGCGTATCACGAATGCCCAACTGGCAGAGCATGTCGGCCTGTCGCCCAGCCCTTGCTGGCAGCGCACAAGGCGGCTGGAGGATGAAGGCTACATCCTCGGCTATACGGCGCGGCTGGACCGTGACCGGTTGGGCGTGTCCGAAACCGTGCTGATCGAAGTGACCATGGACCGGCACGACGATGCCGTGCTGGAAACCTTTGGCCGCCAGATGGCGGAAATGCGCGAGGTGATCGAGGTCTGGCTGGTAACGGGGGAATATGACTACATCATCAAGGTCGCGGTGAATGGCACGCGGGGCTATGAAGAGTTCCTGCGAAACCGGCTTTATCGTGTGCCGGGCATCCGCCATTCGCGGTCAAGCTTCGCACTTCGCTGTCTGAAAGAAGGCGGCGTCCCGATCCCAGACTAGCAACCAAAACTCTCAGGCGGTTTTCAAGGCGTGCGCGCTTGTCCGTGCAATGCCGCGCAAGGGATGGGCCGCCGTCTGTCTGACTGGCATGCGCGGCAACAGGACTACCCGCAACAACGCTGCGCTGGTGGCCCGGATCTGTGAGCCCTGATCTGTGGTCAGAAGGTTGAGATCTGGGCCACCGCCTCGACTTCAACCAAGGCGCCCAAGGGCAGGGCCGCAACGCCGACGGCGGTGCGGGCGGGGTAGGGGGCGGTAAACTCCGATTCCATGACGCTGTTGACGAGGGGCCAATGGTCAAGATCCGTCAGATAGACGGTCAACTTCAGAATGCTGCCGGTGTCGCCACCCGCCGCCGTGACGATGGCGCGCAGATTTGCAAAAACCTGCCTGATCTGGGCCTCCGGCTCCCGGGGAAGGGTCAGCGTGGCGGGATCAAGCCCGATCTGCCCGGCGGTGAACAGCAGGTTGCCAATGCAGCGCCCCTGGGAATAGGGACCAAGGGCGCGCGGCGCATCGGGGGTGGTTATCTGGGTCATGCGGCCTCAGCTTTCCGGATCAGGCATTTCGCCCGGAGTCATCTGGCGATAGCGAAAGTTGCAGTGCGTTGCACCGCTGGCCAAGGTCTGGGTCCGGGTCAGCCGCACCCCGCGCAGCGCATAGGATTCTTCGTCCATGCCACAGATCATTGGCAAGATGTCAGTGTCGCCGGTTTTTCCGCACAGTTTGCAGAAACCGCACTCCTGATAATTCAGGCCAAAATCAAAGGTTTCGCCATTCTCTTGGCCCGGTTCGACAAAAGTGTAGACGAAATCGCCGGGGTTTTCCTTGTTCTGGCTTTCGAGGGCCAGGAAACGCAACCGGTCAAGCGAGGCGGGTGACATGAAGGCATGACCAAGCGCAGAACGTGCGTCCCTGTCCATTGCGCCAAGCCGGGCCAGAAATGTGCGCTGCAAAAGGTGGGCAGCGACGGGTTTGGGCAGACCATGGGCGATAAGCACCCGACCCAGGGCGATCACCCCGGCGTTCTGTTCGAAATATCCCGTCATGCGCCCGCCATCGCCCCCGACCCAGGGCAGCGCCGCGATCACGTCTTGCAATTGGGTCGCGATCTCGGGCCAGAGGGCGTCAATGTCAAGCTGCGGCGCTGCACGTGCAAAGGCGGGCGCGGCAAGGCGCAGGCTGTCTCGGAACTCCGCCGCGATCTGCGGGGCACGGGCGCTGTAATAGGGATGCGTCATGCCCGCGGCCCCCGCCCGGCAAGAATTCGGCCTGCGGCCTCAACCACAAGGTCGATGCCGCTGCGATCGATATCCAAATGGGTGACGGCGCGGATCGTGGTTGGCCCTTGGATGCTGACCCGCGCTCCGACCGACCACAGGGCACGGTCGAACTCGACCGCCGTCATCCCGGAATCCGTCAGGTCTGCAAAGACCATGTTGGTTTCCGGCGTGCGCACCGCGACCCCCGGCAAGGCGGCAAGCCCGCTGGCCAGCGTCTGAGCATTGGCATGGTCGATCGCCAGCCGGTCGATGTTGTGATCCAGCGCATAAAGACAGGCCGCCGCCATCAGGCCCGCCTGCCGCATGGACCCGCCCAGCCGCTGTTTCCAGCGCCAGGCCGCGTTGATCGTGTCCCGGTCGCCGGCCAGCACGGCACCAAACGGCGCGCCGAGCCCCTTGGTAAAGTCCATGTAGACGGTATCGGCCAGCGCCCCATAGACCGCAGGCCCGACCCCGCTGGCCACACAGGCGTTCATCAGTCGCGCGCCGTCGATATGCACCGCGAGCCCGGCATCGCGCGCCAGTGTGGCAATCTCGGTCATCTGGTCCATTGGCCAGACAGCGCCGCCGCCCAGATTCGTGGTCTGTTCAAACACCACCACCCGGCTGTGTGGCAGAACGCGTGCCACGCGGCGCAAGGCGGCGCGCACCGTATCGGCATCGAACATGCCGCGTGGCCCGTCCAGCGGGCGGACCATCGCGCCTGCCAGTGCCGCAGCGCCGCCAGCCTCGAAATTGAGCAGATGCGAGTCGCGGTGGGCCAGAATCTCGTCGCCGGGGCGACACTGCACCAGCATAGAGATTTCGTTGGCCATGGTGCCCGAGGGAACGAACACCGCCGCCTCCTTGCCCAGCATCGCAGCGACCCGTGCCGTCAACCGGTCAACCGTCGGATCCTCGCCATGCTGTTCGTCGCCAACCTCGGCCTCCAGCACCGCGCGCAGCATGCCGGGGGACGGGCGGGTTTTCGTATCACTGTAAAGGTCAAAGTCAAAGCGGGTCATGGGTGGCCTGGTCGGTTCCGTGGTCATGCGGGATACCCCGCGTGGCGGCTGACAATTTCGATCATGCGGAACAGACCGCGCAGGGCAAGGCGCGTCGGTGCCTCCAGCAGGTTGCCATTGCCGTCCACGTTGCCAAGCCCGTTCGACACCCAGATATTGCCGTCGAATGTGATGGTGGGTGCCAGGCCCATCTGCTGCAGCCCGGCCTGGATCAGGTTGGTGCCAGCATACATGTCCTCGACGGTGAAGATTGGAATACCCATGGCGGTGTTGCCATGCGCATCCGGCGCACCCCAAGTGCCGTTGTAGGTCAGTTCCACCACCAGCGAATTGCGCGACTTGAAGATCGTCCACCCCTGGCGCAGAGGCTCGGGCATGGTCTGGAATTCTTCGACTACCAGTTCGTGCAGCCGGTCCAGCGCACCCAGCACCGCGCCGGGCCGCTCTCGCAAGATGCGCATGGCTGCAAGCGCGCCGACCAGCGCCTCTTTGCCCGGATCAATCGCATTGAACGACGCCTTGCCATGTGACGACAGGCCCCCGGCGCGTGGGCCGTGGATGCCAAGCGCCCGGCGGATCTGGATCATCGGTTCTTCCTTGCCGATGATCAGGCCGCAGGTGGGGGCGCCGGTCACTTTGTCCATGCTGTAAACCATCACATCGGCTCCCAGTTTGCGGATGTCGGCGCCGACGATGGGCGCTGACCAGGCGTTATCGACGATATAGGGCACATCATATTCCTGCGCGATGCGCGCCATGCCGGACTGGATCAGCGGTGTGCCGTCAGGGCCTTTCTGCCCATAGCCGTAGCCCGGAGTATCATAGGCCAGCGAGGCAAGACCAACCAGCGATCCCGCATGGCGTTCGGCCATTGCCTCCAGCCGCGCCACTGTTGCGGGCGCATCGACGTGCAGCAGGTTGAGCGCCGGATGGTGCTTGATGCCATGCGCCGTGTAATCGGCACCGGCCATCCGCACCATGGCGACGTCCAAATCTGCCACGCGCTTTCCCTGAATGCCGTATTCGCCCGAGCTTTCGCCCTGTTCGGCCAGATATTCCTTGTATTTCGGCGGAAAGGGGCGGCCATAGGCGCCCGGGTGGTGCATGAACCGCTCATACAGCGCCAGATACCGCCCGCGATAGGGTGTGCCCCTGCCCAGTGTCGGCGGCGCGCACAGCACGTCAAAGGCCACCATCAATCCCGCTTCGCAGGTGTTGACAAGCGCCGCATCGTAGCCGTCGCCATAGGTCTGCTTGATCAGATGGCGGATTTCCTCGTCCAGCGCCGCGCTGGAGACGGGCTTGAAGGCTGTGGCGTCCATCGCCTCGGCCACCTCGCGCCGCAGCGCACCGTGCATGGCCGAAACCGCGCCGGTCAGGCCGACGGTGCCGCGGGTCTCGGGCGTGATGCCCAGATCGGCGCCGGCTGCCCGCGCCTCGGCAAATATGGTTTGCGCGTTGGCGCGCAGATGGCGGTAAAGTTCGTAACGGTAGCTCCAGCGAGCCATGGCAGTCTCCAAGCATCTCAGGGGGAGGGCGGTGCCCATTCAAAATTTCGGTCAAGGGGCCAGATTGGCCGCTGCAGCCCGCGAAAGGTAAAGTTTTCCAGCACGTTGCTGGTCAGGCCCGGCACGTCGACCTCGTGGATCCGGTCAGGGGTGAAGAATTCGTCAAAGCCTGCCCGGAAGTGGGCGCAGCTTTTCAGCACGGCAACGCGGGCTTGGGCTATGTCAATGCCGAACATCTCGAACGGCATCGGGTCGGCCGGCTGTTCGCGCAGCGAGGTGACGACGACGCGGATGCCGGAACTGTCGAGTTCCACCAGCGCACTCGGTCCCAGTCTGATTTCGCGTCCTGCATCGCGGCCCCGGCGCCCGACGACCGTCCCGTCATGCAGCCCGCGCACTGTGACGGGGCATGCGAAGCTGCGGGTAAACTCGGATTCGACCGGGGCAAAGCAGGCGTCAAAACGCGCGCCGACGCCTGCCGCATGGGCCTGTGCAGATAGTGCAGGGTCGCAGAACAACCCCAGGATCACGCCGCCCACGTGGGCTTCATGCAGGGCACGCAGCAGCCACGTGGTGTTGCCCAGCCCACCGCCTCCCGGATTGTCTGCCACATCCGCCAGGATCAGCGGCGCGCGCCTACCCATGGCCGCCTCGGCCGCGATGCCTACAGCCTGATCCAGCGACAGCAGATCTGCGAAATATCTGTGACGATCGGCCCAGGCAGCGGTCGCGATGCGATTGGCCAGAGCATCCGCAAGTGCCTTGTCGCCCTCGGTCGTTACATTCACCGTGATCCCGCATTTCGGCAGGTCCGATAACACGAACCCCGCTGTGACCGAGATGTTGACAACCGGGGTTGCGCCAAGTTGCCTCGCCAAGTGCAGCAGGTCTGCATAGGGCCCCTCGCTTGACAGCATTGTTGTCGCCGGCCAGGGCACAATCGGCACCCGCACATGCGCTTTGGCGGTGCGCAGGCGTTCCGGTCCGGTCATGCGACGCAGGATGTCAGCCGCCTCAGCTGCACATTCACGATGGTCCACATGCGGGTTGGTGCGATAAGCCACCAGCGCATCCCCCGCCTCGACCATGCGACGCGAGACGTTGCAATGCAGGTCATGGGTGATGACGATGGGGATATCCAGCCCCACCAAATTGCGGATCCGCAGCACCAGCGTGCCGTCGTTGTCATCATCGCCGGTCGATAGCGACCCGCCGTGGCTGCACACATAGACGGCATCCACCGACCCGGCCGCGCGCAACCGGGTTTCGGCAATCGACAGGAATTCGTCGAACACAGCCTGTTCCACAGGCCCGCCGGGCTGGGCTGCCAGCACGATCAACGGCACCGGCTCCCATGGCCCGGTGGCATCCATCCTGGCATAGAACCCTCGCAGTTCCAGCGGCAAATGGCTGACCTGGCGGGCCCGGGCGGAGATCGCGTCACCTTCTTCCCAGCACTCAGCCAGAAAATCCTGTTTCGTTGTCGGCGGGGCAAAACCATTGGCCTCGAGATGCAGGCCAACGATGGCGATGCGGGGGCTTCTGAGCATGTGACCTCGTGGAAGATCTGTACGATAAGCGGAAATAGAAAGTATACTTTAGTTGCGTCCAAGCCGGAGCTCTATCTGGAACCAGCGCTCCAGCCATCAGGGAGCGGTTGGTTGCAACTGGATCTCTGACAGCCGGTCGGTCAGCTTGCGCGCGCCGCGCAGGATATGGTCCGACACCAATGAAGCCGTGCCCGGATCCTGACGCGCATAGGCGTGCAGGATGGCTTCATGCTCTTCGGTAACCTGTTGGCGGCTTGTCGCGGTGTCATAGACCTCGCGCACATAGCGGGCGGTGCGGGTGTGCAACTGACGCAGGTGATCCAGGATATACGGCTTGCCCGCGGGCACATACAGCATTTCATGAAAGCGCCAGTTCAGATCCCATCCCACGACCGCATCTGTCGTGGCACGCAGCTGGGCGTTGCGCGCGCTGGCCGCGCCGATGTCGGCTTCGGTTGCCCGCGGCATGGCCAGCCCCAGCAGCCAGCCCTCGATCTGGGCACGCAGCTCGAACAGCTCCATCAGATCCCGGGGAGAAATGCCGGTGACGACGGCGCCGCGATGGAACTGCTGCGAGATCAGCCCCTCGGCTTCGAGAAGGTGCAGCGCCTCGCGGACGGGAACCTTGCTGACGCCGAATTCCTGCGCCAGCTGCTCCTGCAGCAGTTGCTCGCCCTCGGCATAGTCGCCCGACAGGATGCGGCGCCGCAGTTCTTCGGCGACCTGACCCGCCATGGTCTGGCGTTTTAGATGGACGGGCGGGCGGGCAGAGCGGATAGGGGCGTTTCCCATGCAGATACCTGTCTTTTGCGGCGGGCCCGGACCGAACACGGCCCGGATCAAGGATACATTATACATTCATCGTGCTACAGTGATCGTCGCAACGCGCCAAGCTCTTGCTGCACCAGTTCAACCCAAAAGGCGACTCCATGCGGGATTGCGGCATCGTTGAAGTCGTAATCCGGGCGATGCAAGCGCGGGGCAGGGTTCAGGCTGTCGTCGCCGTTGCCAATGTGGGCCATGCAGCCCGGCACCACCTGCATCATTTCGGCAAAGTCCTCGCCCCCGGTGCTTGGCGGACGGTCTGGAACAAAATTCTCCTCACCCACCGCCGCGATGGCTGCGGCGCGTGCGGCGAGCGCCGGGGCTTCGGCATTGATCACGGCATATCCGCTGCGCCAGTAGGCGACTTCGGCGGTGCATCCCTGCGCAGCTGCGTGCATTTCGGCGAGGGTGGTCAGGCGTGCCTTCAGCACTTCGCGAACATGCGGCAGATAGCTGCGGCAGACTCCGGCCACCAGAAGTTCCGTCGGCATGATATTGGGCCCATCCAGCGCCCCGGCCGCAACATGGCCGACCGACACCACGGCAGTTTCCTGGGGGGCGACATTGCGGCTGACGATTGTCTGCACCCCCAGCAGGAAATGCCCTGCCGCCACCGTCACATCGGTGGCAAGGTGTGGCGTTGCGCCACCATGTCCGCCGGTGCCCCGGAAAGTCACGCGCCAACGGTCGCCCGCCGCCGCCACAGGGCCGGGGCGCACAGCGATCTTGCCGATCGCTGCGCCAGGCCAGTTGTGCATGCCGTAAATCGCGTCACAGGGATAGCGGTCGAAAAGACCGTCGGCAACCATTGCGCGCGCGCCGCCGCGCCCTTCCTCGGCGGGCTGAAAGATCAGGATCACAGTGCCGGAAAAATCGCGGTTCTCTGCCAGATGACGGGCCGCACCCAGCAGCATCGTGGTATGTCCGTCATGGCCGCAGGCATGCATGACCCCCGGCGTGGTCGAGGCCCAGGGCAAGCCCGTGGTTTCTGCAATCGGCAGGGCATCCATGTCGGCGCGCAAGCCGATCATCCGCTGACCGGGAAGGCGACCGTGGATGATCCCCACCACCCCGGTCTTGCCGATGCCTGTCACGGTCTCGATCCCCCAGCTGCGCAAACGGTCCTCGACCATTGCCGAAGTGCGGAATTCCTCCATCCCCAGTTCGGGATGGGCATGAATGTCGCGGCGCAGGGCCACCAGATCGTCCAGAACAGCGGCAGGGATCATCGCAGCGCTCCTTTCAGGGCCCGCACGAACCGTGCGATATCCTCGCGTGAGTTGTAGAAGAATGGCGTGGCGCGCAACAGCGGGCCCTTGGATGCCACGTGGATGGATTGTGCCGCCAGCGCCCGTTGAACCGCAGCGGAATCGGGCACCGGCAGGCTGGCGACGCCGGCACGGGCATAGGGTGGCGCGGCAAGTTCGATGCCCAGATCCTGCAGATCTTCCGCCAGCCAGTCGACAAGGGCCGATGTGCGCCGGTGGATCGTGCCCCACCCCAGCCCTTGCATCAGGTCCATTGATGCCGCAAGCGCAAAGAGGCCGGGGTAATTGACATGGGCGAACCGGAAGCCATCGCCCTCGTCAGGGTTAAGATAGCCGCGGTAGGCCGGGCGTAGCATCGCGCGGGCCCGCGGCCTTAACACACAGACCGACAGGCCAAAGCCTGCCAGCATCCATTTGAACACACCGGCCGCAAAGACATCGACATGGTCAAGCGGGATCGGCGTAGCCCCAAGCGCATGGATGCCATCCACCACGAACAGCGCGCCCTGCGCTTGGCAGGCCTGGCCGATCCGGTCCAGATCCACTCTCGTGCCGCTGGCCGACTGCACATGCGCCGTGGCGACCAGCCGGGTGCGCGGGGTGATGGCGGCGATCAGCGCCTCGGTCCGCTCGGCTTCGGAGGGGATGGCCACAGGTTTCAGCGTTGCGCCGGCCCGTTCCGCCGCGAGCCATGCCAGCCGGACCGATGGGAAGTCATCCTCGGCGAACACCACCTCGTCCCCCGGTTGCCAGGGCATGCTGTGCGCGACAAGGTTCAGCGCATCGGTCGTGCCTGACAAGAACTCAATCTCGGGGCCCTCCACCGCCAGGAATGTCGCCAATGCGCCGCGCACATGCGCGGCCCTGTCCTGCCAGATGGCGCGGCCGTTATACCCCATCGTCTTTGCAACATCATAGAACTGCGCGGCGGCCGCCCCCATGCCTGCCGGCGCAAGGCCGGCGCTGCCTGTGTCCAGATAGACGCAGTCGCGCGTAACCGGGAAAAGCGCGGCGCAGCAGGCCGGTGCGTCCTCGGTGACTGTGTTGGTGTTCAGCATGGAATCGGCCTTCGACGAGGTGGCACGCACCAGTTGAGGCGAAGGCTAGTCGTCCGGAGCGCTTCAAACAAGTATCTTTTATCTGTTAGACGAAATTAAAGAGATAACTTATATTTTATCTTGACGCATCGGAAGCCTGCTGTAACCTGCCTGTAATCGGAACGCAGACAGACGATTCCGCAATCAAGCCCACCACCGCATGGGGGAAGGGCCAGACCCAGACAGGGATGAAGCCATGAAGGAACAGGAAATTCGCGGCCTGATCGGCCGCGTCAAGCAAGGTGCAATGTCGCGGCGCGACTTTGTGCAGCGTATGCTGGCTGTGGGCCTGACTGCACCGCTGGCAACCACCATGCTTGCACACAACGGCATCGCCCATGCCCAGACGAGTTTCGACTACACGCCCACCAAGGCAGGCGGTGGTGGCACGGTCAAGCTGTTGCAATGGCAGCCAGCTTCGCAGTTGAACCCGCATTTTGCGGTGGGTTCGGCTGACCAGCATGCGATCTATCTTTTCTACGAACCTCTTGCCAGCTGGGATGAAGAGGGCAACCTGACCCCCATCCTGGCCGAGGAACTGCCAAGCGTGGAAAACGGCGGCGTATCGCAAGACGGAACCTCAGTCACATGGAAGCTGAAGCGCGGAGTGACCTGGCATGATGGCACGCCATTTACCGCCGATGACTGCCTGTTCACGGCCGAATTCGCGTCGGATCCTGAAACGCTGGCCTATACGATGGGCACCTACCGCGATGTTACCTTCGAAAAGATCGATGATCACACCATCCGGCTGGTCTTCAAGACACCCAGGCCGTTTTGGCCCGACGCCTTCGTCGGCACCCGTGGGCTGATCCTGCCCAAGCACCTGTATCAGGACTATCGCGGTGCCAGGGCCAAGGATGCCCCGATGAACCTGCGCCCCGTGGGCACCGGGCCATTCATCATCACCAATTTCGTGCCGGGCGACCTGATCTCGGCCAAGGCGAACCCGAACTATCACGTTCCGAACCGCCCCTACTTTGACGCGATTGAAATGAAGGGCGGCGGCGATGCGGCCTCGGCCGCGCGGGCGGTCTTGCAGACGGGCGAATATGACTTTGCCTGGAACCTGTCGGTCGAGGACGAGATCCTCGACAGCATGGGTGCAAGCGGTCAGGGCGAGGTGCGGCTGATCGCAGGCGCAAACATCGAACACATGCAGCTGAACACCACCGACCCGTGGACCGAGGTCGATGGTGAACGCGCCAGCGTGACCACGCAGCACCCCGTTTTCAAGGACAAGGCGGTGCGAGATGCGCTGGCCCTGCTGGTCGACCGTGCCGCAATCGCCGAGTTCATCTATGGCCGCTCGGGCGAGGCGACGGGCAACTTTATCAACACCCCGGACCGCTTTACCTCAAAGAACACCAGCTGGGAGTTCGACATCGACAAGGCGAACGGCCTTCTTGATGCCGCCGGCTGGGTCCGCGGGCGCGACGGCATTCGCGAAAAGGACGGGGTGAAGCTGTCGCTGGTGTTCCAGTCGCCCACGGCCGGCCAGCGCCAGAAAACCCAGACCGTCGTGAAACAGGCCTGCGAGGAAGCCGGCATCGCCATGGAGTTGAAGGTCGTGGCGCCTGGCATCTTTTTCTCGGCCGATCCGGGCAACTCCGACACGTTCGGGCATTTCTACTGTGACATCCAGATGTATACCTCGCCCATGCGCGAACCTGATCCGGGGCTGTTCATGCAGCAGTTCCTGTCATCGGAAGTCTCGGCAAAGGCGAACAACTGGCAGTTGCGCAATGTCACCCGCTGGCGCAACGCCGAGTTCGACGAACTCGAGGCGGCGGCCTCGGTCGAGATGGATCCGGTGAAACGTGCTGCCATGTTCATCCGCATGAACGATCTGATCGTCGAAGATGTGGTCGTGATCCCGCTGATCTACCGCAAGGTGGCGGCCGGGCTTCGCACGGGACTGAAGGCCCCGCTCAGCACCTGGACCAGCTATCTTTGGCGCGTGTCGGACTGGCACTATGATGCCTGAGGCAGTAACCCTGCGACCTGGCGAGGGGGACTGACATGGCGGTGTTTCTGGCACGGCGTCTGGCAATTGCCATGTTGTCGGTCATAGGGGCCAGCGTCGTGCTGTATGCCGTGCTGGCCCTCGCCCCAGGCGACGTGTTCGGCGAACTGGTCAGCAACCCCGGCATCCCGCCCGACGTGATCGCCAACATGCGCGAAAAGCTGGGCCTCGATCAGCCGATCCACATTCGCTATGTCAACTGGGCGCTGGCGATGGTGCAGGGTGACTGGGGCTATTCCCTTGTCAACCGGATCGACGTCGGCACGCTGATCTGGCAACGCATACCGGCAACGCTGCTGGTGGTTGGATCGGCACAGGCGCTGGCACTGGCCATTGCCCTGCCTGTCGGCGTGCTGGCGGCGATGCGGCCCTATTCGGTCTTTGACCAGATCGCCAGCACATTGGCATTTATCGGGTTCTCGTTGCCAACCTTCTTCACGGGCCTGCTGTTCATCCTGTTGTTCAGCATCACGTTGGACTGGTTGCCATTCATCTACCGCGCGGATCTGGAACAGACCGGCGGCGCTTGGGTCTGGGCGCAGCTGCGCCAGTCGATCATGCCCGTGACGGTGCTGGCGCTGTTCCAGGCGGCGTCCTGGACGCGCTATGTGAGGTCTTCGGTGCTGGAGGTGATCCGGCTGGATTACGTCGTGACGGCGCGGTCCAAGGGGCTGCCGGAACGGGTCGTCATCGTCAAGCACGTGCTGCGCAATGCGCTGATCCCGGTGGTGACGATGGTGGCACTGGAATTGCCGGTGGTCTTTGGCGGGGCCATCGTCACCGAACAGATCTTTCGCGTGCCCGGGATCGGGTCGCTGCTGATCTCGTCGATCATGGCGAATGACACGCCTGTCATCATGGCGGTGACCTTCGTGTTTGCCTGCCTCGTCATCCTGTTCAACCTTATCGCGGATGTGCTGTACCGATGGCTGGACCCTCGCATCAAACTACACTGACCGTGGCAGACGAACCCCGGGCGCCCACGTCCTGGCAGAGGTTCCGCAAGCACCGGATGGCAGTGGTGGGAACCGTGGTGCTGGGCCTGCTGGTGGCGTTGGTTCTGCTGGGACCGCTGATCTGGAACGTGCCGATCGACAAGATCGACTTTCGCGCCCGGCTGGCCATGCCATCCGCGGCACATCCGCTGGGCACGGATGATCTGGGACAGGATCTGCTGGCACGGCTGCTCTATGGCGGGCGGGTGTCGCTGGCGGTCGGCTTTGCCGCGATGCTGGTTGCTGTGGTCATCGGGACGCTGGTCGGCGCGGTGGCCGGCATGTCACGCGGACCGCTGGATGCCTTTCTGATGTGGTTGACCGACCTGTTCTTGGCGCTGCCCACCCTGCCGCTGCTGCTGCTGATCATCTATCTGTTCCGGGATGCGCTGAAGGGGCTGGTCGGGCCCGAGGTCGGGGTGTTCGTGCTGATCATCGCGGTCGTCGGCGGCCTGCGCTGGATGCCGGTGGCGCGGCTGGTGCGGGCCCAGTTCCTGACCATCCGCGAACGCGAGTTTGTCGAGGCTGCGCGCGCTCTGGGCGCCTCGCGCCTGCGGCAGGTGGTGCTGCACATCCTGCCCAATGCTCTGGGGCCGGTGATCGTGGCAGGCACCATCAGCGTGGCCGAGGCGATCATCGCAGAATCCACCCTATCCTTCCTTGGCCTGGGCTTTCCTCCCGATACGCCGACCTGGGGGCGCATCCTGTTCGATGCGAAGGACTTCCTCAGCATCGCCCCGCATTGGGCGCTGTTTCCCGGCCTGGCGATCTTTCTTACAGTGCTGTCCATCAACTTCATTGGCGACGGCCTGCGCGATGCGCTGGACCCGCGCAAGGTGCGCTGACCCATGACCACAACTCCCTTGCTGGAAATCCGCGATCTGCATACCGGCTTTCACACCGACGAAGGCCTTGTCCGGTCGGTGCGCGGGGTAAGCCTGACCGTGGCACGGGGCGAGACCCTGGCGCTTGTGGGCGAAAGCGGCTGCGGCAAGTCCGTGACCGCGCATTCAGTGCTGAAACTCATCCCGATGCCGCCGGGCCAGATCACCAGCGGCCAGATCCTGTGGCAGGGGCGCGATCTGGTGCCTTTGTCGATCCGCGAGATGAACCGCATCCGAGCCCGCGAAATCGCCATCGTGTTTCAGGAACCGATGACGGCGCTGAACCCGGTCTATTCTGTCGGAGAACAGATTGCCGAGGTGGTCCGGCAGCACATGGGCCTGGGCCGCCGAGCCGCAGTGGACCGGGCGGTGGAAATGCTGGATATGGTCGGCATACCGGACGCGCGGCGCCGCGTGGGCGATTACCCGCACCAGTTTTCCGGCGGGATGCGGCAGCGGGTGATGATCGCCATGGCGCTGGCCTGCGAGCCGAAGCTCTTGATCGCGGACGAGCCGACAACGGCGCTGGATGTGACCATTCAGGCGCAGATCCTGGACATGCTGCAGGACATGAAGGAACGGCTGGGCACGGCCATCCTGCTGATCACCCATGACATGGGGGTGGTGGCCGAAACCGCCGAGCGCGCCGTGGTGATGTATGCCGGACGTGTGGTCGAAGAAGGCACGGTGGATAGGCTGTTCTCTGCCCCCGCGCATCCTTACACCCGCGGTCTGATCCGGTCGATACCGCGACTGGACGGCGGACAGGGTCGGCACAAGCGGCTGGACACGATTGCCGGATCGATCCCGTCGCAATATGCAAATCCGCCGGGTTGCCGCTTTGCCCCGCGCTGCCCGCTTGCGCAGGCAGATTGTCTGGCCGCCCAACCGCCGATGACCAGCCCATCGGCCGATCATCATTTTGCCTGTTTCCATTCCGTCCCGGAGGCCATCGCGCCATGACCGCCCCCCTGCTTTCGGTTCGTGACCTGAGCAAGAGCTTTCCCATCCAGGCCGGGTTGTTCGGTCGCAGCAAACTGGCCGTGCACGCAGTGGATCGGGTCAGCTTCGACCTGAGGGCGGGCCAGACCCTGGGCGTGGTCGGCGAAAGCGGCTGCGGCAAGTCAACCACCGGGCGCTGCATCCTGCGTCTGATAGAGCCCACGGGCGGAAGTGTGACCTTTGACGGCAAGGATGTGCGCGCACTGGACGGTGCCGGACAACAAGCCTTGCGGCGCGACATGCAGATCATCTTTCAGGATCCCTTCGCCTCGCTTAATCCGCGCATGACCATCGGCGCGATCATTGCCGAGGCAATGACCATCCATGGTCTGGGACGCGATGCCGCCGATCGCCGTGTCCGGGTTGCCGCGCTGCTGGACCGGGTGGGGCTGAAACCCGAACACATGCGCCGTTATCCGCATGAATTTTCCGGCGGCCAGCGGCAACGGGTGGGCATTGCGCGGGCTCTTGCGGTGGAACCCAAACTGATCATCTGTGACGAGCCTGTGTCGGCGCTGGATGTCTCGGTCCAAGCGCAGGTGGTCAATCTGCTCAAGGATTTGCAGGATGATCTGGGGCTCGCGTACATGTTCATCGCGCATGACTTGTCGGTGGTGGAAAACGTCAGCGACCGTATCGCGGTGATGTATCTGGGCCGAGTGGTGGAAATTGCCGATGCCTCTGCCCTTTATGCGGGGCCTCAGCACCCCTACACGGAAGCGCTGCTGTCGGCCATTCCGGTTCCCGAACCTGGTCGCCACAAGGTGCGGCGCAAGCTGTCCGGCGAGTTGCCCAACCCGATCAACCCTCCGACAGGATGCCATTTCCATTCCCGCTGCCCCATCCGCAAACTTCCGCTGTGCGCGACAGAGCGGCCCGAGATGAAACCCTGTGGCCAAGGCCATATGGTGGCCTGCCACATGCGGGGCTAGACTGTGCAGGCGCGGCAGGCCGCCATTGATCGTGCGGGCGACACGGTAACGTCTGGCCAGTTCCAGGCCCGGCTGGCCGAACTGATCGCTTTGCCCACGGTCAGCCAAGCGCCGCAGTGCGGGCAGGTGATGCGGCAGTATCTGGAGGAGCTTCTGGCCCCGGATCTGCGCGGGCTAGGTTTTGCTTGCACGGTCCTGAACAATCCGGTCGCGCCAGAACTGCCCTTCTTGCTGGCTGAGCGGACAGAGAGCGCAGCTTTCGACACTGTGCTGGTCTATGGCCATGGCGATGTGGTTGCAGCCGGCGACGGCTGGACGCAGGCTTTGGACCCGTTCCAGCTTGTCCAGCGCGAGGGGCGGCTTTATGGCCGGGGCACCGCCGACAACAAGGGTCAGCACGCGCTCAACATCGAAGCGCTGCGCGCGGTGATCGCCACGCGTGGCTTCTTGGGGTTCAATTGCCGCCTGCTGATCGAAATGGGCGAAGAGCGCGGCTCGCCGGGGCTGGCGGATTTGTTGCGCACTCAACCCAACCGTTTCAAAGCCGATGTGCTGATCGCATCCGACGGGCCGCGGCTGGATCTGGGCAGGCCCACGCTGTTTCTGGGCGCGCGCGGCTCGTTGCGCTTCACATTGGCGGCCGCACCGCGTGATCGCCCGCAGCATTCTGGCCATTGGGGCGGGTTGCTGACCGATCCTGCGATCCGTATGGCACATGCGCTGGCCAGCCTGACCGATGCAAGGGGTGCCCTGCGCGTGCCCGAATGGCGTCCGGGCAGCCTGACCGATGACATACGCCGCGCCATTGCCGATTGCGGACTGGGCGACGTGGCAGGGCGGATCGACCCGGATTGGGGCGAGCCTGGCCTGACCCCGGCAGAGCGGGTGTTTGGCTGGAACAGCCTCAGCGTGCTGGCCTTGGCGGCGGGCAACGATGCCGCCCCGGTCGCGGCAATTGCGGCCAGCGCGCGTGCGGTCTGCCAGTTGCGTTTTGTGGTTGGCACCGATGCACATGACATCGTGCCCGCATTGCGCCGATATCTGGATGCTGCCGGATTTTCGGATGTGACGGTGGCAGAGGTGCCGGGCAGCTTGTCACCTGCTACCCGGACGGATCTTCGCAGCCCGTGGGTTGACCGGCTGGCAGGTTCGATCACCCGGACTCTGGGCAATGCCCCTGCGATACTGCCCAATATTGGCGGATCGGTGCCCAACCATGTCTTTGCAGATATCGCAGGAATGCCCACGGTCTGGATTCCCCATTCCCATCGTGCCTGCGGCCAGCATTCGGGCGACGAACATATGGATCTGGCGATGGCAGAACAGGCGTTGCGGCTGATGGCAGGCATAGTCTGGGATTGCGGTCTGACCAACTGACCCGCCCCTGGAACGGACCCGTTGCATGGTGCCGCAGCCCAAGCGTCGGTGTCGCGCAGCCCTTGAAAGAGATCATCCTCAATAGGTGTGTCACGGTCTGGTTGAGCTGCACAGAATGAGGGTGTCAGGCCATTGTATCAAAGACGCACCGGGGTCCACCCTCCAGCGTGCTGGTGGCCGAGTTCTGCCCGACGGACATGGGAACCTGGGTGTTTCTGGCAAGCCGGTGCCCAATGGCTTCTGCCCAAAGCGCGTGGCGCGCTCAGCGCAGCCATGGTCAGGCGTTCTGTCTCAAGGCGTTGCTTGGCGCAGAACCTTTGCACAATGCCTTGGGCCGGCAGCGATCAATGGTGCGAAGTCGCGGCTGATGCGCGGTGTCGCGCAAGCGCGATGAACACCACCACCGCCAACACCATGATGACTGCGGACGAGGTTGTCAGCAGCACGGCATGGGCCTGCGTAAAGGCGGCCTTGCCAGCCGCGATCAGTGCCTCGCCCTGCGCGCCGCCAAGCCGGGTCGCAACGATATAGGTGTCGCCGATGGTTTGGGCGGCCTCGGCGGCCAGATCAGGCGTCAGACCGTCGGGCAACTCGACCGCGCGACGAAACACCCCCGACAGGAAGACACCGAACAAGGTTATGCCCAGACCGGTGCCAAGCTCATATCCCGTGGCCTCCAGCGAACCGGCGGCACCCCCCTTGCTGGCATCGACCGCGCCCATGATGGCGATGGACGAAGCCGTCAGCCCGATGCTCAGCGTCAGGCCCAGCACCGCAAGCGCCAGCGGCACCAGATAGCCCGGGTTGTTGAAATCGCTTTGCGCAAGCAAGGCCAATGCAAGCGATGCGATCGCCATCGACAGGCTTGCGACCAGTCGCAGGCCGAAGCGATTGGACAGATAGCCTGCAACCGGCCCGCCCACAGCGGCAGCAGCCATGATGGGCACCATGAAAATGCCAGCCTGCAATGGCGTCTTGCCCAGCACATATTGCAGTTCCTGCGCCAGCGTCAGCTCTACCCCCGCCAGCGATCCTGCGGCGACAATCGCCATGATCAGGCCCGCGACAATTGCAGGATGTGACAGCAGCGAAAGGTCCAGCATCGGCTCGGCTGCATGAAGTTGCTTATGCGCGAACAGCGCCAGAACCGCGATGCCAGACGCAATCACCACGCCTGTGACCGCCAGGGATTGCTTGCCGCCGAAACCGGCCTTGATGCCGTAGACAACGGCGATCATCCCCGCGATCAGCAGCAATGCCTGACCGATCGGCCATTTGCCCGGCGTGGTTTTCTCGGCGCGCGGCAGCAGAAACCAACAGACCGGTGCGACAACCAGCATGACCGGCACATTGATCAGAAAGACCGAGCCCCACCAGAAATGTTCAAGAAGCGCGCCACCAACCAGCGGCCCGACCGCAGCCCCCGCAGCCCCGACCGTGCCCCAAAGACCCAGTGCCATGGCGCGCTCGGCGTCATCCTCGAACGTCTTGCGGATCAAGCCCAGAACGCAGGGCATGATCATGGATCCCCCGAGCGCCAGCAATACCCGGGCTCCGATCAGGGTGGCCGCGCTTTGGGCAAAGGCTGCCAAGACCGACGCGGCAGCGAAAATGATCAACCCGGTCAGCAGGATCTTGCGGTTGCCAACCCGATCCGACAACGTGCCCATCGGCACCAGAAGCCCGGCCATCAGCAAGGGGTAGATGTCGATGATCCACAGCACCTCGGTCCCCGAGGCGTTCAGGGCCTGTGTCAGGGTGGGCATTGCGACATGCAGGATCGTCATGTCCAGCACGACAGGCAAGAATGCCAGCATGACGGCCAGCAACACCAGCCAGCGTTTCGGGTCGGGGGTTTGGATAGCCATGGTTCACCTGACGAATCTGTTGCTGTCGCCGATATAAATACATACGTATGGAATTCAATGGCGATCTGAATCTTGGGGGATAGATGGGCAGAGCACCTACGATCAGCCGCGAAAACTTGCTGGATCTTGCCGAAGGGATCGTGCGCAGCGGCGGTGGCGCTGCCTTGACCATCGGCGCGCTGGCACAGGCGGCGGGCATTTCCAAGGGCGGGGTGCAATATTCCTTTGCCAGCAAGGACGCGCTTGTGCGCGCTTTGATTGACCGCTGGACCAGCCAGTTCGACGCCCTGCTGAATGAACAGTCAGCGGCGGATCCGGTCGGCTTCGTCCTTCACTACATCGCGGCAACGCGGGTTTCGCAGCAGGCGATGAACGCCAAGATGGCGGCGTTGCTGGTCAGCTATCTGGAAGACCCGGCAAATCTTCAGGAAACACGCGAATGGTATCACGGCATATTCGCGCGCCTGTCCGGATCAAGCCCGGATGCCCAAACCGCGCGCGTGGCCTTTCTGGCCGTGGAGGGTCTTTTTCTCATGCGCATCAACGGGATTGATGAAGAGGGAGCCTGGACAGACCTGCTGGACGATGTCGAGGCAGTCCTGCTGCGTTTGAGAGCGCCAAGCACCCCAGCCCTCGGCTAGCGTCGCAGAGCCCGCAGACCGCCCAGATGTGGCGGTGCCAGGCGATGAAGGCAAACATCAGATCGCCTTCATCCTCTTTGCGGATCTTGGCAAACCCACCTGGGCACATCTGCGGCTGCGGGAAGCGGTCACGTGATCTGGGCAGGGCGAATGTTCGCGTGCAATTCAAGCTCGCGAGAGGTGGCGCCGCCGTCTCACGAACAGCCTAGCCAAGCGGCGCCTTGGCCAGGCTGGCACGGGCATCACGGAACAACGCGGCGATCTTGCGAAAGCGCTCCGCATGGGGCGACGTTTTTCGCCAGCCAAGGACCACCCGGCGTGGGCATGCCCCGGGTAGCGGCGTAAGTGCGATGGCATGGCCGCGCGCGACACCCGCATCAACGGCAAGCTGCGGCAAAAGCGTGAGGCCGAGGCTTTCTTCCACCATCGAGATCAGGGTGGGCAGGCTTGTGGCGGCAAAGGTGTCGCCTGGCGGCGTGCCCATCTCGGCATAGGCTTCCAGAGCGTGACGTTGCAGACAATGGCCTTTTTCCAGCAATAACAGCGAGGCCTGTGCCAGCTTGGCACCGGTCACATCCGGGCAGCCCGACAAGGGGTGCCCAACAGGCGTGGCAAGTTGATAGCCATCCTCGAACAGCAGTTCCGTGGCGATGTTGCCAACCGCATGGGGCAGCGCAATCAGAACAAGGTCAAGCCGACCCTCGGCAAGACCCGCCAGCAGCGACTCTGTCAACTCCTCGCGCAGGAACAGGCGTTGATCGGGCCAGGCCTTGCGCAACAAGGGCAGCGCACGAGGCACCAGAAACGGACCCACCGTCGGAATGGCCCCCAGGCGCAGATCGCCCTGCAAATGGCCTGCCTGCGCATGGGCCAGCGCCTCGATATCGGCGATGTCGTTCAGGACCACCCGGGCGCGGCGCACGATATCCGCCCCCAGCGGCGTCAGCATCACCGATCGTTTTGATCGCTCGGCCAGAGGTGCGCCAAGATGATCCTCCAGTTCCTTCAGCCCTGCCGAAAGGGTGGGTTGGGTCACATGGCAGATCTCGGCCGCACGCGAAAAGTTCAGCGTTTCGGACAGGGCTACAAGAAAGCGAAGCTGGCGCAGGGTTGTCATGTGGGTAGTATAATAGATTTTAGCAATTACTATAAGCCGAACAATCAGTTTATACTATTTATAAAGCAGGTGTATCACGGGCGCATCGCAACACCAAACCCCAAGAGGATGCCATGAACGCCATCACCCCGACCACGTCCCATCAAGCCCCGGCGGGCCTTCCCCGGATGAATGAACCGGCACCTGATTTCACTGCGCTCACCACGCATGGCGTGAAGTCTCTGTCGGACTACAAGGGGAAATGGCTGATCCTGTTTTCGCATCCGGCCGATTTCACGCCGGTCTGCACGACTGAATTCACCGCTTTTGCAAAGCGCGCCGATGACTTCGCCGCCCTGAACACCGAACTTCTGGGTCTGTCGATCGACAGCCATTACGCCCACATTGCCTGGGTGCGGTCGATCAAGCAAAGCTTCGGTGTCGACATCACCTTCCCGATCATCGCCGATCTGGACATGAAAGTGGCGCAAGCCTATGGCATGATCATGCCGGGCGCGTCGGATACGCAGGCGGTTCGCGCAACCTTTGTGATCGACCCCGAAGGCAAGCTGCGGGCTATGGTCTATTACCCCATGACCAATGGCCGTTCGGTGGATGAATTCCACCGGCTGATAGTGGCTTTGCAAACCTCGGCCGAACACAAGGTGTCGACCCCGGAAAACTGGCATCCCGGCCAGCCTGTGATCGTGCCGACACCGCAGACCTCCGCTGCGGCCGATGCGCGCATGGCCGAAGGCCTGAACACCGTGGACTGGTATTTCACCACCAAGATGCTCTGAGCCCACCCGACAACCCCCTACGCGCCCGGCCCCCTTGCCGCCGGGCGCACAAGCCAAAAGGAGCATGCGATGACCACCACCCCCATTGTTGCCGCGTTCTGGGATGAACCCACCGGCCATGGTGACGATGCCTGCTTTGGGCGGTGCTGGGCCGCTGCTTGCGGATGAGGCGATGATCGAAGACTTTCAGATCCAGCCGGAAACCCGGTGGCGGTTCTTCGCTGATACTGTGATGGGCGGTGTGTCGTGCGGGCAGGTGACTTTCCTTCGGGACGTTGACGGTGCATTTGCGCGCATGACGGGCCGTGTCAGCACGGAAAACAACGGCGGCTTCATCCAGATGCAGATGGAACTGCGCGAATCCCCGCCCGAGGGCACCACTGGCGTGCGCCTGATCGTGCGTGGCAATGACCAGCCCTATTTCGTGCACCTGCGGACCCGTGGCACGATCCTGCCCTGGCAATACTATCAGGCGGGCTTTGACGTGACCAACGGGTGGGCAGAGGTGCGTCTGCCGTTTGCCGCTTTTGCGCCATCCGGTGTGATGCTGCGCGATGTGCTGCGTGAAAGCAGCCTTCGGTCGGTTGCCGTCGTGGCCTTCGGTCGCAACCATGCCGCCAAAATCGACGTGCGTGAGGTGGGCTTTTACTGATGCGCGCCCCATGCAGGGCGCGCGGGTTTTTGCTGGGAATGTGCTACTCGGCGGCTGTCGCGGGCACTGACCGGTCTGGTCTGAAATGCTTGCGGTAAAGGACCAGCACGATCCAGACGGCACTCATCTGCGCCGCAACCGAGAGGGCGGACAAGGCCCAGTAAGCGGTGCCGAACTTGTCGATCAGCCCGGCCCCGACCAATCCCTTGTTGATGAAAAACTGCAGCATCACAGCCAGCGCCACGCCCGGGCAGACCAGCCCGAAACTGCCTGCCGATACCTCGGGTCCGGTTACAAAACGACCGAGATATCCCTGCGCCCTCAGCACGGCCACACCGAACAGCAGGAATGCGATTTGCACGCCCAGAAAGGCGGACAGCATCCAAAGATAGTCACCGGGCGCTGCGTGGGCGTCGAAATGCGCGCCCATCCCGTGCGTCACGCGCAAGGTCAGGATGCCCAGCACCGTCATCAACGGCACGATGATCGTCAGGGACGGCGCACCTTCAACGCTTGTGCCATGCTGCGCCATCGAGACCAGCCCCAGAACCACGGCCAACATTGCGATCAAGGCCGAAATCACCAGAAACACCACCGCCAGCACAATGGCCGCGCCCGCCGTCACCGGATTGGCCGACATGGCCGCAGACGCAGACAGTCCGACACCAACCATGCCAAGCGCGAAGGCCGGCATCACTTGCGAAAAGGAATTGTTGCCTGCCCAGTCAAAGCCGCCCGTGCCAAAGACCCGGCCATAAAACGTGCCCAGTTGCGCCAAGGCCAGCAGCCCGGTCACAAGGAACGCCGCAATCGCCAGCGGGAACAGATATTCCACCACGCCCCACAGCCCCGGCACGAACACCAACCCCAGAACAAAGCCGACGTTGATCGCCATCGCGATCGCCAGCGGCAGGGCTGTCAGTTGCGCCTCGCCATTCGTCTGGCGCAACCGGTCGTATGCCGGGGTAAGTCGAAACGAGGAAAACCGGCCAAGGTTCCAGATCAGCAGTTTCAGGTTCACAAAGGCCGCTGCCGCAATCGCGGTCATGGCAACCGCGATCATGATCATCTGCAACGGATCGCCCTTGCCCCAGGCGCTGGCAATATCCTCGAACACCGGCACCTGCTGGCCCGGATGCGGCACCCACATGTAAAGCCACAAGAAGAACGAGACCGCCAGGCCCCCCGCCCCGACCGAGGCGAGAAAGTATTGCGGCCCCCATGTATCAGTTGGTCTGGCCATCATAGTCTCCTGTTAAAAAGGGCGGCCCCTGAACGACATCGTGGGGCCGCGCTGTGGATCAGGGGTTGGGCTTGCGGAAGAACAGCGATTGCGCGGTGTAGATAAGGATGGCGGCGCCAACGGCTCCCAGTCCTGCCACCCCCAAGAGCACGATCAGATCGACCGGCCCGCCAACGTCGCGCAGATGCGAGTTGGTCATCACCTGCACGAAAAGCACCGCCGCCACCGCGCCAAGAGGCATCGACACCTGCGCCAGCAGGAACTTGCGCCACGACACCGAGCGGTCACGCACCAGCACATAGATATATCCCAGCGTTACCAACACCGCCGCCGCGACCATGGCCCAGAACAGGCCCCGGCCAAAGATTTCCTCGAACACCGCGATCAGGGTTCCGAATGTCAGCTCTTTCATGGCGGTTCCCCTATGCCTTGCCGCGCAGCATTGCGTTGTAGGTGGCCTTCAGCGCCACCTCCTTCATCAGCCAGCTGATCCACAACTCCTCCAGCGGGGCGATGACACCGGGAAAACTGGGGACAAGATTGTTGTGATAATCGAACTCGATCAGCATCGCGCGACCAACCCGGGTGATCATCGGGCAGGAGGTATAGCCGTCGTAAGCCTCGGTCCCCTCGCGGCCCTCGATGGCGGCGATCAGGTGATCTTCCACCACCGGCACCATCCATTTGACACTGGCCGCCGTCTTGCCCTTGGGCACGCCTGCCACATCACCAAGCGCAAAGACGTCGGGGTAGCGCAAATGGCGAAGGGTTTTCATGTCGACCTCGACCCAGCCCTGATCCGTCCACTTGTCGGCCCAGGACAGGCCCGACTGGCGGATCACGTCTGGCGCGCGCTGTGGCGGGATGACGTGCAGATAGTCGTAGGGCATCTCGATGTCGGTCTTGGTCTCGACCTTGGTGGCCGGATCGACCTTGGTTTCAACAAAGGTCGCGCGTCTGCTGCCCGGATCGATCGATTTCAGCGCCCGTCCGTAATAGCTGTTGAAACCCCGTTCCTCGAACAGCATCCGCAACTTTTCATGCACGATGGGCACAGAGAACAACGCCTGCTGCGGGGCGGTGTAGTGGATTTCATATTTGCCCGCGCCGACGCCCCGGCTTGCGATGTCGTCGATCAGGAAGGTGTGCTTCAACGGCGCGCCAGCACATTTCATCTCGGTGCCCGGGCGCGTGAACAGACCCACGCCGCCTTCCTGCGTGAATTTCGACGCCGCCTCCCAGGTTTTCGCGGCATATTGCGGCCCGGCATACAACGCACCAATGCCATTCTGGCCGACCATATCCAGCGAGAAGCCTTCGATGGCGTCATGGTCAAGAACGAGGCCGGGCGCGACGATCAGATAGTCATAGGCGATGGATTGCCCGCCCGGGGTTGCTACGGTCTTTGTGATCGGATCAATGGCAGCGGCATTTTCGGAAACCAGTGTGATGCCAGCCGGAAGCCAGTCACTGGTCTGCGACACGGTGTAGGACGCGGGTTTCAGCCCCGCCGCAACCAGACTTAGCCCCGGCTGATACAGATGCTCGGCACGGGCGTCGATGATGGTGATCACCGCCCCATCCAGCCGCTCGACCAGGCGGTTGACCAGGGCGGTGCCCGCAGCCCCCGCTCCGATGATGACGATCCGCGCCTTTGTCGTCACGCGCGCCGCACGCGCGGGCAGGCCAAGGCTGGCTGCCGCCAGCCCTGCAACGCCAAGGCCCAGAAATGCGCGGCGCGATGTCGATAGACCTTTCAGGGTCATGGATTCTCCTCCTCGAATATCTTGAATTCCTCGCACATGTTTCGCGGCGGTGTTTTGATCTGGATCAAACATATTCCAAGTTTTGAATTTTTGCGCTGCCTGTCGCTGTGAGTTGCGCCCCCGACGTCCGAGGCCAATCCGGAGGAAAGGGTTCATCAAAAGCTCATCACGCTGGTGCCAGGCGCCACGATTGCGGCCCCCATGGCATCGGATGCGGCGGCGGTCGCGCCCTCCAGCAGCACAGACGTGTTCGCCCCCTTGCCGGTCAGGTAGATGGCGCAGACCTGAACCTACAGGCCGCTCTTTTCCTCATCATTTTCACCAAACCTTGCGGGCTTGCATCCCGGGGTGGTTGGCCTGCCGTTTCAGCCTCTGCCCCGGCCGCCATCGCGTTCATGGTCAGAACCATCGCCATCAGCCGGGTCTGCACTTCGGGCGCGGTCAGAATGGTCAACAGTTTGTTCGGCACTTCGGCGTGGACGGCGGTGCAAAGGACAAGGCCAGCCCAAATCGCGCGATCCTGCAAAGCTTCGCTGAACCATCTGCTCAAGGTGGTCAACGCGCTGCAGGCGCAGGGGTTCATAGAAACGCTCCGCAGTCGCAGCGGTTTTCGCGTGCCCGAGTCTGGCACGCCCTTTGCCGAGTGCTTCGACCCGGAAACAAACACCTGCCCTTTGCCAGAAACCTGTCGCCTGCGCGGCTACGTCGCCCGCGCTGTTGAAGCGTTCCATCATGCGCTGGACACGGTCACGCTTGAGGATCTGACCAAGGGCAACTGCGGGTTTGCGGCCCTTCTGGCGGTGCCAGGCGGCTTGCGCCGCAGTTGTGCCGAGGCGGCCCTTGCCTGACATTGACGTGACCCACAAAGGCGCGCGGTTCTGGAACCGGTTTGCCAACCGCTACGCCGCGCGGCCGATAAGGGACACCGCCGCATGAGGCCACACAGCGAAGACAGCAGCATCACACGCTCTATCAATCAGGGCGATGACGACATCGCCACCCGGGCCACGCGTCGCGGCGGTGCTGGCGCTGACCGATACGCAGTCACTGGAAGCGCCTGGATCCGCAATGTCGGTGACGGCTATCAGCCCGCCGGTTGGCGCAAGGGGGATCAGCCTCTGTCTGGTCGCCGCCGTCGTGCGCCCAGCCGGCGGATCAGCGCAGCAACTGTCGCGACGGCGATCATCAGGCAGAGTGCGGCTTTCGTGGCC
>NZ_WHUT02000009.1 GCF_009380135.2 Fertoeibacter niger
CAGGCTGAACAGGATGGTAAAGGGCTGAATGACGGATTTGAACAGCAGGATCAGCACCGTCAGCACCAGCATCAGGCCCATGATCATGGCGTTGCCAAAGCTGGCGGTCAGTTCGGCCTGAATTTCCGCATCGCCCGCCTCGGCCACGCGCACCGAAGGCGGCAGTTCCACGCCGTCGGTGATTTCCTTGAACCGTGCCGATGCGGTGCCAAGCGCCACACCGACGGGCAGGTTGGCCCCGATGGTGGCGCGGCGTTCGCGGTTCAACCTGTCGACCATGCTGGGGCCTTCGGCAATCCGCACATCAGCCACCGTGCTGAGCGGCACTGTCGCGCCGCTGGCGGTGGTGATCTTCAGCGCCTCGATCCGGCCCAGATCCTCGCGCGCGGCGTCGTTCAGCCGCACACGCACCGGGATAAGCCGGTCATCCAGCCCGATCTTGGCCAGCGCCGCATCACCATCGCCCAGGGTCGCCACGCGCACCACTTCGGCGATCTGGCTGGTGGTGATGCCCAGACGCGCCGCCTCTTCCAGCCGGGGGGTGATCTGCACCTCGGGGCGCGGCAAGGCCCCCTCTGATGCGACCTGCGCCAGCAAGGGGTCGCTGCGCAGCGCCGCCTCCAGCCGTGCGACGGCCACGTTCAGGTCAGCCTCGTTTGTGGACAGGATCGAGAAGGAAATATCACGCTCGCCCCGGTCGTTCAGCTTGAAGGCGCGCACATCGGGCACGGCGGCCAGCAGGGTGAAAATCTCGGCCTCGATCTCGGCCTGCGGGCGCAGACGGCCTTCGGCGACCCGGTCGGGGATGTAATCGCCGACGAAAGGAATGGTCTTGCCGATGTCGGTCAGCTTGCCCAGCAGCGAATGGTCGAGCTTGTCCAGCAGCACGGTCAGGCTGGCGCGGCGCACATCCAGATCGCCGGTAGGTGACGCGCCGCCAAGCACGAATACGTTGGCCACGCCGTCAACGTCCTTGATGGCATCGACCATGGCCAATGTGGTGCGGTCAGTTTCCTCCAGCGTCGATCCGGGCGGCAATTCCACGCTCATCGGGATGCGGCTGACATCCTCGGGCGGAATGAAGCTGCCCGGAATCTGGATCATGAAATAGACCGATACCGCCAGAATGCCGATGGCCCCCAGCAGCGTCAGGTAACGCGCCTTCAGCGTGCGGCGCACAAAGCCCAGATAGCCGGTCATGATCCAGCCATCTTTCTGATCCTCCTCATGGGCGTCCTTGTCGCGCATGAGGTAAGCGGCCATCATCGGCGTGATCAGACGCGCCACCAGCAGGCTGAACAGCACGGCAATGGCCACCGTCAGACCGAATTGTCGGAAATACTGCCCCGGAATGCCGGGCATGAAGGACACCGGCACGAACACCGCGACGATCGTGAAGGTGGTGGCAATCACCGCCAGACCGATTTCATCGGCCGCCTCGATCGCGGCGCGATAGGGTGTCTTGCCCATGCGTATGTGCCGGGCGATGTTCTCGATCTCGACAATCGCGTCGTCCACCAGAATGCCGGTGGCCAGTGTGATGGCAAGGAAGGACACGAGGTTAAGCGAGAAGCCCAGCATGTCCATCACCCAGAAGGTCGGCACGGCGGACAGCGGCAGCGCCACGGCGGCAATCAGCGTGGCACGCCAGTTCTTCAGGAAGGCAAGCACCACCAGAACAGCCAGCAACGCGCCCTCGATCAGCGTGTGAAGGGCGGCCTCGTAGTTGCCGTAGGTGTAATAAACCGTGTCATCGACCAGCGTCATGTAGACGTCGGGGTTGGTGGCGCGGATCTGGTCCAGCGTTTCATTCACCACCTCGGCCACCGACACTTCGGACGCACCCTTGGCACGGAATACCGCAAAGGTCACAACCTGCTCGCCATCATAGCGCGAGAAGGACCGCAGTTCCTCATAGGTGTCTTTCACCTCGCCCAGATCGCCCAGCCGCACATGCTGGCCGGTGGGCAGGGCGATGGTGGTGGTGGCCAGGTCGGCCACAGTCGATGCATCGCCCAGCGTGCGGATGGCCTGCTCCCCTGCCCCGATGCTGGACCGGCCCGCGCCCAGATCGGTGTTGGTGGCGCGCAGCTGCTGGTTCACCGCCGAAGCGGTGATGCCGAAACTGTCCAGCTTCACCGGGTCAAGCTCCACCCGGATCTCGCGGTCTGCCCCGCCGTAGCGGTCCACCCGGCCGATGCCGGGGCGGCCCTGCAACGACCGGGTGATGGTGTCATCGACGAACCACGACAGTTCCTCGATGGTCATGTTGGGGTTTGACACGGCGAAGGTCATGATTGCCTGACCCTCGACATCAATCCGCGTGACAATCGGGCTTTCGATGTCGCCCGGCAGATCGCCGCGTATCTGGTCGATGGCGTCTTTCACATCCTGCACCGCCTTTTCGGTCGGCACATCCATGCTGAATTCGACGGCAGTGGTGGACACACCATCCGTCACCGATGATATGATGTTCTTGACCCCGGTGATGCCCGCCACGGCATCTTCGATTTCCTTGGTGATCTGGCTTTCCATTTCCGCAGGCGCGGCCCCGGATTGCGCCACCGTCACCGCCACAAGCGGCACGTCGATATTCGGGAAACGGGTGATCGGCAGCGCGTTGAACGACTGCCAGCCCAGCACCATGAGCATGAAGAACCCCAGAATCGGCGCGATGGGGTTGCGGATCGACCAGGCGGAAAAGTTCATGGCAGCTGCCTCAGTTCGTCGCGGCCGGGGCCGGAACAGGGTTTACCCGATCACCGTCGCGCACGAAGGCGGCGGCTTTTGTCACCACAAGGTCGCCGGCCACAAGACCCGCCACCACTTCCACCATGCCGGCATCGCGGATGCCGGTTTGCACCACCACGCGTTCGACAAGGCCGTCACGCACCCGCATCACCGTTGCACCCTCGTCGCTGGCGCCGATGGCGGAAACAGGCACCGCCAGCGCCTCGCGTTCCGCCACCAGAATTTCGGCATCGACGAACATTCCCGGGCGCAGCAGGTCGGGCGTATCCACCGTGATCCGCGCACGGCCCAGACGGGTCTGCATGTCGATGCTGGGCTCTACCAGCCGCACGGTGCCCGTCAGGGGTTCGGCAGCGGCTACCGAGGACAGCCGCGCCACCTGCCCCGGCTTCAGCCGCAGCAGATCACGTTCCGCCACATCGGCGCGCAGTTCCAGCGCACCGTCGCGGTTGATGGCGAACATCGGCTCGCCCGCCGCACTGGCCACGGCTCCGACCAGCGCGTTGCGCTCCACCACTTCACCCGAAACCGGGGCCACAACCTCGGTGCGCGACAATTGCAGGTCGATATTCTCGATCTGCGCCTCCACCAGCTTGGCCTGCGCGCGGGCAGCTTCCAGCGACTGCACGGCCACCGTGACGCCCGCCGTGGCCGAAATGGCCCGGGCCGAGGTCTGTTCGGCTGCCGCCTGCGTGGCTGCCCCCTGTCTTACCAATTGTGCGGTGCGGGCATTGGCGCGCTGCGCCTCGTCGGCATTGGCCCGCGCCTCCAGCTGCTGAGCCTCGGCCTGGGCCACCGTGGCCGCTGCCGAGGCGCGCGACGCGATCAGTTCGCTTTTCTGCAATTCCAGCGAGGTTTTTGACAGCCGGGCCAGAACCTGCCCTTCTGTCACACGGTCGCCGATCTCCACCTCCAGCGTCTCGATGGGCTGGCCTTCGATCAGCGGCTGCACCTGCACCCGTTCAACCGCGCCGACCATACCAGATGCCAGCAGCCTGTCGCGCATCAGCCGGGTTTCCACGGTGGAAACCGTGATGGCTGGCAGCGCGGCGCGCGGCGCTTCGGGTGTCACGGCGGTTTCTGCCGCCAACGGTCCTGAAAGCCCGGCTGACAGGGCCGCAACTGCAAGAATTCGAAACACTACACACCCGGTCATGTCAGCCCTTCACATCGTCAGGAGAGATTTCATTCAGCATATGGTCGATGTTGCGCCGGATCAGCGCAACTACATCGGCCTGCGACACATTTTCCACCTGCGCCACCATGGCGGCAGACTTTACCATCATCACGATCACCGCCGCATGCGCCCCGAAGCGCCGGGCCGCCTCGGGGCCGGGCAAGCCCGTTGCATGGGCAAAAATCGTGATCAGATAGCCCGCAATCTCTGTTTCCATCCGGGTCAGAACCTGCGCGATTTCCGGTTTTCGCAGGGCCGCAGCGCAGATTTCCGCCCACAGCGGGCCGTCCTCATCACAGACCTTGCCACTGACACGCTCGGCAATCGTCTGGCGCAGGCGCACCATAGGCGCAGGGGAGTTGATGATGGCGGCGAAGTCTTGCTCTGTCTCGGCCAGATCACGTGCCACCAACGCCTCGATGATTGCGGCCTTTGACGGGAAATAGCGGTAGAAATTGCCCACGCTCATGCCGGCCGCACGCGCCAGATCCTGCATCGACGCGCCGTCAAAACCCTTGGCTATGAAAATCTGGCGGATGCTTGACAGGATCGCATCGCTGCGATCGTCTGCCGTTGTCTCAAGGGCGGTCTGCGGCATTTCGGATTGATCCGTTGTGGTGTTTGGCCGTGCAGGTTTCGATCATGTGTGACCAGTGTTGACAGGTCGGCGCTGGGGTCAATCTGCGCGGGCCAGCCGCGCGAATGAACGTTCATTCACCGACATAGTGACCCCGCGTCATGGGTCAAGTGCAATTCATGCTGCAACTGAAAAAATCCCCCTGCCCTTTTCGGCACGGGTCAGTTCGGGCGATGTCCGAAAACGTCAACAAGCCGTCGCTTTGGGCTGTTGACGGGTTTGCCCGGGCGCGCTAGCCGCAATATCAGCCGTTTTCGTGCCAGAGGAAGCCCCATGTCGCAATTCGTTCTCACCGTAACTTGCCCTTCACGCCGCGGGATCGTCGCCGCGATCGCAGGCTATCTCGCAGAAAACGGCTGCAACATCATCGATAGCGCCCAATTTGACGATCTGGAAACCGGGCGATTCTTCATGCGCGTGGGCTTTACCCCCGAAACCGGCGCGACGCTGGATGCGCTGACCAGCGGGTTTGCTGCCACCGCCCAGGCCTTTGCGATGGATTGGGCGATGCATGACCGCGCCCGCAAGGCCAAGGTTCTGCTGATGGTGTCGAACTTCGGCCATTGCCTGAATGATCTGCTTTACCGTTGGCGCATCGGTGCGCTGCCGGTCGAGATTGTGGGCGTGGTGTCGAACCACCTGACCTATCAGAAAGTGGTGGTGAACCACGACATCCCCTTTCACCACATCAAGGTGACAAAGGACAACAAGCCCGAGGCCGAGGCGCGGCTGCTGGCGCTGGTGGACGATTCAGGAGCCGAACTGGTGGTGCTTGCGCGCTATATGCAAGTGCTGTCGGATGCGTTCTGCACGCGGATGTCGGGGCGGATCATCAACATCCACCATTCGTTCTTGCCGTCGTTCAAGGGGGCCAACCCCTACAAGCAGGCCTATGAGCGGGGGGTCAAGCTGATCGGGGCCACCGCGCATTATGTGACCGCCGATCTGGACGAAGGCCCGATCATCGAGCAGGACACCGTGCGCATCACCCATGCGCAATCGTCCGAAGATTATGTCAGCCTGGGGCGCGATGTGGAGGCTTCGGTTCTGGCGCGGGCTATCCACGCCCATATCCACCACCGGGTTTTCCCGAACGGCAACAAGACGGTGGTGTTTCCCGCGTCGCCCGGCGGCTATGCGTCGGAACGCATGGGCTGACCAGCAAAGGGCAGGCGGGATGGCAAAGCTCGCCTGCCCCGAGGTTGGGCAACCCAAAAATTGCCAATTGGCAATTCACACCGGGTTGCGGGCCGCAAAGGTGCGGAAGAAGGCGAGAAAGGCCCGGTCGGGGTCATCGGCGGACGGTTTTCCCGCCGCCCAGGCGCGCCATTCGCCCTCGACAAAATAGATGTCATAGCCCGCGTGGCGCAGGCGGGCGGTTTCATAGGTTTCGCTGCGCAGCGCAGGGCCGCGCGCATCCAGCCAGCCCGGCCTGGGGCGCAGCACGGGTTGCGGAGCCTCGGCCACAGGTTCGGTCCGTCCCTCGGCCCTGGCCCGCCGCCCCACCTTGGAAAACTGCAACGCCCGCCCCGCCGCACCGGTGGCATCACCATCCTTGCGCCACCAGCGCAATTCCACATGGCTGACGGCGCGACCTGTCTTGATCGGCTCGATCTCCACCATGAAATCCGACAGCGCGTTCACCTCGGCCACCGCCGGGTCAATGGCCCGCAGCTTCAGGTTCGACCACGAGGAAAGCTTGCCCTTCGGCACGCCCATGATGCCGCGCAGCGCCTCCAGACTAAAACGCTCGGATGCCTTCCAGCGCAGGTTGCCGCGCTTCTGCACCATCTCATACAGCGTCAACGCATATTTGGACGACAGCGCGAACATCACCTCGCGCTGCAACCGGGCAAAGACTTGGCTGTTGCCGATGATCTTGCGCAAACGCGCGGGGATTTCGTATTCGATCATCCCATCGGCCCGCAGAGCCTCGATATTGCCGCCCAGCAGTTGCACCCGCTCGATCGCCGACTCGCCGTCCCAGCTGACCGCAACCTTGACGATGGCCGACATCAGCCGCTCAAGGCTTTCACCGATCCGGTCGTTGGAATTGTGGCTGCCGCGCAGGGAGGCCTTGGCGATCAGATGCGTCACCGGCTTGTCGATGGCCTCCCATGCGTTTTCAAGCAACTGGTTGTAGATGCGCCGGTCGTTCAGCGTCAGCGGCGTCACTTCTATCAGATCCACCAGCTCTCCTGGCTTGACCAGACTTTCGGCATTGGGCCGCGCATCCACCGTGCGATATGATCGTTCCGCCATGCCAGCCCTACCTGCAACCGCTTACTTTTGTAGCCCATCATCCGTAAGGTTTCAAGCCGGGGCCACATCGCCACCCAAAAGGTAAGAGATCAGCAGGATACAGCACGAAAACCGATTCGCAGGCATATGCTTTCAAAGGGAAAAAACACCGCGTTTGCCAGGCAGGGCGCACTCACCCAATCTGTAAGATTATCCCCCACCCGAAATGTAGCGCCAGACCGCCCGATTCGTAAGCCGCCGCGGCCCGGGATGTAAGCGCAGCGCACCCGGAATGTAACGGATGAACCCGAAATAAGGTTTGGTTTCAAAGAGCTGCCTGTGATGAATCTTGAATCAACTAGAAAAGGAACCCAAAGGCGGTTTGTCTGATTTGATTTTACAGTTGAGCTCAAACGGCCCGGCCTCAAGGCCCCTTACAAAATGGGTGGAAAACCTGCCGGCGCAACGTCAGATATGCAACTGGATCGAAGATCGCAGGAAATGCCGTTATCAGGGGCATGAACCGCCAACTTTCGCTTTTCCCGGCGATACCCCAGATAATCCGAACTTTACCTCACGATCGGAATAGCGCATGATTTCGCCACATCATCCGGGAATGCGCATGGATACCACAGTTCTGCCCCCCGTCACACTCGACGAACTGGCGCTGCTGACGCGGCGGGCCTCGACCGTCATCGATCGCTTGCGCGAGCGGGTCTTCGCGCCAGGCACACAAAAGCAGCTTGATCTGCGGTTCAACGTGCGCACCGCCGCCGAAATGGCGGGGCGCACCGAAAAGGCGATCCGCGATGCCGAGGCCGATGGACGTCTGCCCGCACCGGAAAAGGATGACACCACCGGGCGGCGCAACGGCTATGCGCTCAGCGACGTGAACCGCATGCGCGAGGTGTTCGGCACCCTGCCGCACCGGGCCGCCGATGATCCGCCGCTGGTTCTGGCGGTGCAGAATTTCAAGGGCGGGGTGGGCAAATCCACTGTTGTCACCCATCTGGCGCAGTATTTCGCCCTGAAAGGCTACCGCGTCTGCGTGATCGACTGCGACAGCCAAGCCTCGACCACCGCGATTTTCGGGCTGAATCCCGATGTCGATGTGGATGAAGAGGAAGACACGCTTTACCCGTTCTTCCGCCACGGTGGCCCCAAGTCGCTGCATTATGCCCTGCGTGCGACCTACTGGCCGGGCATTGCCGTGATCCCGGCCAATCTGGGCCTTTACGACGCCGAGTATGAATTTGCCGCCCGCATGGCGCGCGAACCCACCTTCATCCTTGACCGGCTGCGCGAGGGGGTGGAAACCATCTCCGACCAGTTCGACATCATCATTCTTGACCCGCCACCTGCGCTGGGGATGCTGTCGCTGTCTGTTCTGCGGGCTGCATCGGCGCTGATCATCCCCGCACCGCCCAACAATATCGACTTCGCCTCCACCGCGCATTTCCTGAAGATGATGGAGGCGACGCTTTCCGAATTGTCGCGCCACGGCGGCGCGCGGTCTTACAGCTTTGTCAAAATCCTTGCGTCGAAGATGAATGACCAGAAATCCGCCCATGTGGCCATCAAGCGCATGATGGATGCCGTGTTTCCGCAGGACATGCTGCAGGCCGTGCTGAAAGACAGCGCCGAGATTGACAATGCCACCGCCAATCTGGGCACGGTCTATGAGATGACCGGCCCCGGCACACGCACCGAAACCCATCGCCGTTGCCGCGCCTATCTGGATGCGGTGGGCCGCGAGGTGGAGCTTTTGGCGCGCAAGACCTGGCCCAGCCATCACCGCGCCCTGCGCAAGGAGGGTCTGCTATGAGCAAACGCCACGACGCGATTTTCGATGATGTGCTGAAGGGCATGTCGGCGCCCGAGGCCCCAGCTGCCGACGACCGGGGCGGCACCCGTTTTTTGCGCCGCGCCAACGCGTTGGCAGATGCGGGCGCGCGCGAGGAAAAGGTGCTGCGCTGGGTTGACCCGGAAACCTGCGTGATGTGGGCACGGCACAACCGCGCCTATGATCTGCTGAATGCCGAAAATTGCCGTGACCTGATCGACAGTCTCAAGGCGCAGGGCCAGCAGGAATTTCCCGCCATCGTGCGGCGGCATGCCGGGGCAGGGGCAGATTACGAGGTGATCTGCGGCGCACGGCGGCACTTCGCCGTGTCCTGGCTGCGCGCCAACAATTACCCGCAGTTCCGCTATCTGATCGAAGTGCGCGACCTGACGGATGAAGAGGCGTTCCGCCTGTCTGACATCGAAAACCGCGACCGTGAGGATCTGTCGGATTTCGAGCGGGCGCGTGACTATGCGGCGGCGCTCGACCTCTACTATGGTGGGCGGCAAAAGGCGATGGCGGAACGGCTGGAGGTTTCCGAAGGCTGGCTGTCACGCTATCTGCAACTGGCGCGCTTGCCTGCGTTGGTCGTGGCGGCCTGGCCCTCGATCCGCGAGTTGAAAGAGCTGCATGCGCGGGCGCTGAAGCCCCTGCTGGCCGAGCCCGACAGCGAAGGGCGTGTGCTGGCGGAGGCTGCCCGGATCGGTGCAGAACAGCAGGCGGCACGGGCGGGGCAGGGGGTGCCGGTGCCCGCGCTGAAGGTGCTTGACCGGCTGAAGCGGGCTGGCGAGGGGCCACGGCCTGCCCGCACGACCGGGCCAGTTCCGGTTGCCGGTTTGACGATGCGCAAGCGCGGCAAGACCGTGACGCTTGAATTCCCCGACTCTTTGCCCGAGGCAGATCTGCGCGCGGCGCTGGACAGGTTTCTGGCAGAGCGCTTTGACAAATAGAAAATTGCCAATTGGCAATTTCGCCAAGCCCATGCCCGCAGGATGACGAAACCCGCAAAGGCGGGCAGGCATGGGCGAGGCTGGCACAAGGTTAAATTACGAACTATCAGATACTTGCACGGATGATGCGCATGGAAAAGCCGCCCATGCGCATCACCACACGCCTCGGTTCCCGCTGAGCGACAGCCTCAGGCGGGATCGCCCCAAGGCACATCATGCCCGGTTGCACCCCCGGTTTCGGTCGGCATTTCCAGCCAGTCATGCTGCGCAATCCTGCGGCGCGCTTCTTCCAGACCCGCCTGCCAGTGTTCCTGCATCAAGGTGCCAGAACACGGGTGATCCCGCTCCCTCGTCAGTCTTCTGCCGATGGACCAGATGCGCGATGTTGATCCGTGGCACCTCGGCGGTGTCGGCCAGCAACGCCCGGCACCGGGGCGGGCGGCATTCTCGCCGTGGTCATTTCTCGCGCAGCGGGCTCAATGGGCCGTCCAGCCGCCATCGATGGATTGCACGGTGCCGGTGATCGACCCGGCCTCATCCGAGGCCAGATAGGCCACCAGCCCGGCCACCTGATCAATGGTGACAAAGGCCTTGGTCGGTTGCGCGGCCAGCAGCACGTCCTGGATCACCTGCTGTTCGGTCATTCCGCGCGCGGCCATGGTTTCTGGAATCTGCTTTTCCACCAGCGGGGTCCAGACATAGCCGGGGGCGATGGCATTGGCGGTCACGCCATGCGGCGCCACTTCCAGTGCCACGGTCTTGGTCAGCCCGGCCAACCCGTGCTTTGCCGCGACATAGGCCGATTTGTAGGGCGAGGCCACCAGCGCATGCGCCGAGGCGATGTTCAGGATGCGGCCCCAGCCGCGCGCCTTCATGCCCGGCACCGCGGCGCGGATGGTATGGAACGCCGCTGTCAGGTTGATGGCCACGATCGCATCCCATTTCGCCACCGGAAAATCCTCGACCGGGCTGACAAACTGGATGCCCGCGTTGTTCACCAGCACATCCACGCCGCCAAAGGCTTCATCCGCCTCGGCCATCATGGCGGCGATCGCATCCGCATCCATCATGTTGGCAGAGGAGTAGCGGCAGACGACGCCGAACTCGTCGGCAATCGCCGCGCGTTCCGCCTCGGCTGCATCCAGATCGCCCAGCCCGTTCAGCATGATGTTCATGCCGCCCTGCGCCAGACGCCGCGCCACCGCCAGACCGATCCCGCTGGTCGATCCCGTCACCACTGCCGAACGCTGCATCGCAGCCCCCTTTGCCTGAGTATCACGGCTCCCTGCCACTGTCGGCCACCGCAACCCCAGCGCCTAGCGCGCACAGGTGTCGCGCCGATGACGGAACGGCGAAATTTCCGCTATGGGGCTCGCTTGCCAAATCGCCGCAAGCCAGGATTTTACTGCAGGCCCGGCACACGCGACGCCACGTCAACAAAGCGTTACCGGCGGGGTCTAGGAGTCGCGTTGCAACGGGCTGGTGGCAGGTCGGAGGTTCAATCGACCGGCATGCCCCGGCGAGTATGCGGACACAGCCGATGGGGGCTTTTCACATGTCTGGATTGATCTGGAAACAGGCGGCGGCAGGGTTTGCTGTCTGTGCCGCACTGCTGATGCCTGCAAAAACCGCCGAGGCAGACCCGATTTTGGGTGCCGGTTCCACCTTTGCCTTCCCGATGATCGCATCCTGGTCGGAAGGCTTGCAGATCGACCGCGCCGGCGGCACCGACTATGTGCCCAATGACGCGGGTGTCGATTACGAGCCGGTGGGTTCGGTTGGCGGCATGATGCGGCTGGCCCAGCCACAGGTCGATTTCGCGGCCACCGATGCGCCGTTGCCACCAGCCGAGCTGGAGGCGCGTAACCTGGCGCAGTTTCCCATTGTGGTGGGCGGACTGGCCGTTGTGGTGAACCTGCCCGGCGTGGAAAGCGGGCAGATGCAGATGCCCCGGGCCGTGCTGGCCGACATGTATCTCGGCCGCATCACCCGCTGGTCTGATGCGGCGCTGGCCGCCGCCAATCCGGGGCTGACGCTGCCTGACCTGCCGGTCAACGTGGTGGCGCGGCTGGATGGTTCAGGCTCCACCATGACCTTTACGCAATATCTGGCGCGGTCCAGCGCCGACTGGGCCGCAGCGCATGGCGCAGATACGCGGATCGACTGGCCCGCGGGCATCAGCGTCAAGGGCAGCGGCAAGATCGTGCAGGCGGTGCAGACCACGCCCGGCGCCATCGGTTATGTCGAATACGGCCAGGCCACCCGCGCCGGGCTGACCACCGTGGCGGTGGAGAATGCCGCCGGGGCCTTCATCGCCCCGTCGCCCGAAGCCTTCGCGCAAACCGCACGGCAGGCAAGCTGGGCCGAAGAGCAGGGGTTTTACCTGCATCTGACCGGCATCGACGCCGCCGATGCCTATCCGATAACGACGGCCACTTTCGCGCTGATGCGCAAGGGCGACACCGCTTCCCGCACCCTGCGCACGCTTTACTTCTTCAACTACGCGCTGGAACGCGGTGCCGACCGGGCGCGCGGTCTGGGCTATGTGCCCCTGCCCAAGACGCTGGTGGCACAGGTACAGAATTCCTGGCGCAAGACATTGCCGGGTGCCGAGGGGTTCTGACCCCTCCACCCCATTACGTTCCCGACCCTGCCTGACCCTGCCCCCGCACACGGGCGGCATCATGAAAGGACTGTGAAATGGAAGTCGATATTTTCAGAGAGATGATCGTGCCGATCATCGGCGGCCTCGGGATCTTCCTCCTTGGGCTGGATTTCATGTCGAACGGCATCCAGTCGCTCGCCGTGAACAAGATGCGTGCGCTGCTGGCCAAGTTTGCAGGCACGCCGGTAAAGGGCGTGATTGCGGGCACGATGATCACAGGGGTGCTGCAATCCTCTACCGCCATGACGGTGATGACGGTGGGCCTTGTGAACGCGGGCGTCATCGCGCTGCGGCCCGCGATCAGCGTCATCATGGGCGCCAACGTGGGCACCACGCTGGGCAACGGGCTGATCGCTCTGCCGCTGGGGCCGCTGGGCCTGCTGTTTGCGGGCATTGCCGCGCTGTTCTACGTGTTCGGCAAATCCGAGCGGATGCGCAACATCGCGCTGGCCTGCATGGGCTTTGGCCTGATCTTCTACGGTCTGAACCTGATGACCGGCGGCCTGAAGCCCTTGCGCAACATGCCCGAGATCATGGGCGTCATCTCCAGCCTGACCGCCGACAGCTTTGTGGGCTTGCTCAGCTGCGTGCTGATCGCCGCCTGCATCACCGCGCTGATCCACTCCTCCTCGGCCACCATCGGCATCGTGATGGGCCTCGGCGCTGCGGGTGTGCTGGACTGGCAGACCGCAGTGGCCTTTTCGCTGGGCGCCGACCTGGGCACCACGATCACATCTTGGATGGCCTCGCTGAACCTGTCGAAAAACGCCAAGCGCGCGGCCTATGCGCATATCTCGTTCAACTTCATCGGCGTGGCGGTGATGCTGCCGCTGTTCTTCCCCGCGATGATGCTGCTGGAATATGTGATGGGCTTCTTTGGTGGCGATCCGGCAGTGCCGGTGATGGTGGACGGCGAAGCCACCTATCCGCTGGTGCCTGTGGCGGTTGGCCTTTATTCCACCGCCTTCAACATCTTCAACCTCTGCCTGCTGTTCCCCTTTGTCGGTGTGTTCGAGAATGTGCTGCAACGCATCGGCCGCACCCTGTCGGAAGACATCGAGGATTTCTCGACACCGCGCTATCTGAGCGGTGAACTGTCCAAAGACCTGCTGCGCGCCGTGCCTGCGGTAGAGGCTGAAACCAGACGCCATCTGGAGGCGGGGGCCCTGTTTCTGGCCATCGCCCGGGGTGCCAAACATGCGCCCTCCGACCTGAACGAACACCACACGGCGGTGGATATTCTGAACCGCGACATCCGCAAGTTCTCGGCAGATCTCTTCCGTGACGACATGCCGGTCGAACAGCTTGATCTGGTCGGCAGCCTGATCGAAGAGGCTGATTTTACCGCCAGCCTTGCGGAATCGCTGCATCAGGTGGCCCGCCGGGTGAAACGGGAAGAGTTCGGCTCTCAGGCGATGGTGATGGTCGAGGCGGGCCTGACCCGGCTGGATGCCGCCCTGGGCCGCATTCTGCCCCTGCCCGCTGGCATGCCGGTGCCGATGATGCCCGCTGGCCATGTGCAGACCGACCCGATCGAGGTGTTGCGCAATCGCGTGCTGACCACGGGCACCGGCATATCTTCGGCCGAGCGCGGGGCCATTCTGGCGATCTTTGGCAGCATCGAGCGCGCCGAACTGCTGATCGACCGGATCGAGGCGGAACGCCGCTCGGTCAACCGCGCCGAAGTGCTGGAAAAGGTGCGCCCGATGTTTGCGGCCCCCGCCCGCAGCGATGACAGCACCGGCAGCTTCAGCCCGGTTCCGGCAGAGTAACCTGTCACCACTGCACATCCGCCCCGGGGCAACCGGGGCGGATGTTCTCTTTTCGTGCCTTTTCCTTGCACAATGCGCGCTGCTGCCGCAATGTGCGGCCATGAGCCTGCCGCAATCCCCGCTTCCCGTCCCGCTGCTGCGCCTGTCCGAAGCGGACGAGGCGGCGCTGACCGATCTTTACATCCGTGGCACCCCGGCCAACACCCTGCGCGCTTATGAGCGTGACCTGATCTACCTGACCGCCTGGAAGGCCGTGACCTTCGGCAAACCGCTGGCTTGGCCCGAGGCCGATGCCGTCGCCCTGCGATTCGTGCTGGATCATGCGCGTGATCTGGCGACGGCCCCATCCGATGATGCCGCCCGTCAGACCGCCGAGGTGCTGATGGCGCAGGGTCTGCGCCGCAGTCTGGCCTGCCCCGCCCCCGCCACGCTTGACCGCCGCATCGCAAGCTGGCAGGCGTTTCACCGTATGCGCAACCTTGTCTCGCCGTTCGAGGCGCCCTTGGTGCGGCAGGCCCGCGCCAAGGCCCGCCGCGCCGCCTCGCGCCCCCGGCAACCCAAATCGGCCCGGCCCATCACGCTGCCCTTGCTGGAAAAACTGCTGGCCACCTGCGACAACAGCCTGCGCGGGCTGCGTGACCGCGCGATCCTCAGCCTTGGTTTCGCATCCGGCGGGCGACGGCGATCGGAACTGACCAGCCTGAGGCTTGACGACATCGGGACCGAGGATTTTGCCGCCAAGGGCCTGTTGTGGATCAGGCTGTTGGAAACAAAAACCACGGCCAGGGGCACCGCGCCCAAGCTGGTGCTGAAAGGGCGACCCGCCCGCGCGCTGATGGGCTGGATCATCGCGTTGCGTGCCGATGACGGCCCGCTGTTCCGGCCCATTTCCAAATCGGGGCGCGCCCTGCCGCGCCGCATGGCCCCCGATGCTATCCGCATCATCCTGACGCACCGGCTGGCGCTGGCGGGTCTGCCCGCCGACCATGCCTCGCCGCACGGGCTGCGGTCCGGCTTTCTGACCCAGGCGGCATTGGAGGGTGCGCCGATCCAGGCGGCCATGCGGCTGTCGCTGCACCGTTCGGTGGCACAGGCGCAACGCTATTACGATGATGTGGAAATCGAGGAAAATCCGGCGACCGACCTGATGGGTTAGGTGAGCCGTGTCAGCAACGCCATCAACTGCACCCGTTCGTCGGACGACAAGGGCTCCATCGTGCGGTCGGACACCTGCAAGGCCCTGTCCAGCGACTGCGCCAGCAGCGACTGCCCGGCCTCGGTCAAGGCGACGGTCAGGCGGCGCTTGTCGGCGGCATTGGCGGATGTGGCCACCAGCCCCTGCCGGGCCAGCCGGTCCACCACGCCCTTGATCGTCGCCGCATCCATCGCCGTCGCCCGCCCCAGATGATTCTGCGACAGCGGCCCCAGCTCTTCCAGCCGCGCAATGACAGCGAATTGGGTGGTGGTCACTTCGGGGATCATCTCGGAAAACAACGCCAGATGGCGCTGCGTCACGCGGCGCAGCACATAGCCGATCTGGTCATCCAGCACATAGGGAGGCGGCACTTTTTTCACCCTTCCCCGATAGCCAAGGCCGCGCGCCAGCGCAAGGCAGTTGACAGGGCCGGTTCAGTCACCGCATCATGTTTGCACGCAAATGAATTGGCGCAGCCCGCGCCCCGGATCCGCCCCGCATGACACCCTACTCGCGTCCTGCCAGCCTTCCCGAAACGCTCTTTCTTCTGGCGCAGGGCCAGCCGCTGCTGCTGGCCGGGGGCACCGATGTCTATCCCGCCACCCAGGCGCAATGGCTGACGCGCCCGGTGATCGACATATCCGCCGTGCCGGAACTGCATGGCATCACCCGGGGGCCGGATGGCCTGCGCATCGGGGCCGGCACGACATGGGCCGCGATCGCGGCGGCGGCGCTGCCCCCGGCTTGCAATGCGCTGCAACAGGCGGCGCAAGAGGTGGGGGGCCGGCAGATCCAGAATGCGGGCACCATCGGCGGCAATCTGTGCAACGCATCACCCGCCGCTGATGGCGTGCCGCCGCTGCTGGTGCTGGATGCGGTGATCGAACTCGCCTCGCCGCGCGGGCTGCGCCGGGTCGCGCTGGCCGATTTCCTGACCGGGCCGCGCCAGACCCTGCGTGCGGCGGATGAGGTGATGGTGGCGGTGATCGTGCCTGATGCGGCGCTGTCTGGGGCCAGTCATTTCGTGAAACTGGGCGCGCGGGCCTATCTGGTGATTTCCATCGCCATGGTTGCCGTGCGGCTGCTGGTGGTCGCGGGCCGGGTGCAACAGGCGGCGCTGGCCGTGGGCGCATGCAGCGCCGTGGCGCGGCGGCTGCCCGGGGCCGAACAGGCTCTGCTCGGGCTTGCACCGCAGGAAACGGCCGCTGCCATCGACGCGGCGCAGGTGGCCGCCGCCCTTGCCCCGCTGGACGATCTGCGCGCCACTGCCGTTTACCGCGCCGAGGCGGCGGCAGAACTGCTGCGCCGCGCGCTGGCCACGCTTGCTCAGGATCACGCCGGATGAGCCTTGATTTCACCCTGAACGGTCGCACCGTCAGTCTTGACGTTGCCCCCACCCGCCGCCTGTCAGACACATTGCGCGAAACGGCGGGGCTTTGCGGCACCAAGGTGGGCTGCGATGCGGGCGATTGCGGGGCCTGCACGGTGCTGGTCGATGGTGCCGCCGTCTGCGCCTGCCTGATGCCAAGCGCCCGGGTGCAGGGCTGCCATGTGGAAACCATCGAGGCCACAGACCCCACGCTGACCCGCCTGCGCGCCGCCTTTCTGCGCCACGGGGCGGCGCAATGCGGCATCTGCACCCCGGGCATGCTGATGGCCGCCACCGCCCTGCTGCGCGAAACGCCACAGCCGACCGAGGCCGAGGCGGAACATGCCCTTGGTGGCGTTCTGTGCCGCTGCACCGGCTACCGAAAGATTCTGGCCGCCGTCTGCGATGCCGGGGCTGCTGTGCCGGCCCCGGTCGCAGCCCAAGGTCAGGCCGTGGGCAGCCGCCTGCACAGGCTGGATGGCGCGGCGAAAGTGGCGGGTGATGTGTTCGGGGCCGATCTGTGGCAACCCGGCGGGCTGCTGCTGAAGGCCGTCCGGTCCCCCCATCCGCGCGCCGCATTCCACTTTGGCGATCTGGCGGCTTGGCAGGCGGGCAGGGGCAATGTGGCCGCGATCCTGACCGCCGCCGATATTCCGGGCGTCAACCGCTTTGGCGTGATCCCGCCCTTTGCCGATCAGCCCGCGCTGGCCGAGACTGAGGCGCGGTTCCGGGGCGAGGCCGTGGCGCTTGTGGCCTTCGAGGATGACGGCACACCGCCCGATCTGGCAGATTTCCCCGTGCAATGGCAGGTGCTGCCCGCCGTGCTTGACCCGGCCTCAGCCGAGGCCACCGATGCCCCGCAGCTGCACGCCACCCGCCCGGGCAACCGCCTGACCGAGGGCCGCGTGCGCCGGGGCGATGCGGCTGCAGCACTGGCCGGATCGGCGCATGTGGTCAGCGGCAGCACGCAGACCGGTTTCGTCGAGCATGCCTATATCGAGCCTGAGGCCGGTGCGGCCTGGATGGACGGCGACACGCTGGTGATCCGCGCCTGCACCCAGGCCCCGGTGATGGACCGTGACGATTGCTGCGCCATCCTTGCCCTGCCAGCCGAACGGCTGCGCATCATCCCCTCGGCTGTGGGCGGCGGGTTTGGCTCGAAACTGGATGTCAGCCTGCAACCGCTGCTGGGGCTGGCGGTGCTGAAAACCGGGCGACCGGCGCGCATGGTCTATACGCGGGCTGAATCCATGGCCTCGACCACCAAACGGCACCCGGCGCAAATGCAGGCCAGCATCGGCTGCGACGCGCAGGGGCGGATCACCGGCATGGTGTTTGAAGGCGTGTTCGACACAGGGGCCTATGCCAGCTGGGGGCCGACCGTGGCCAACCGTGTGCCGGTGCATGCCTCGGGCCCCTATTTCACGCCGCATTACAACGCCGGGGCGCGCGCCATCCACACCAACAACCCGGTGTCGGGGGCGTTTCGCGGTTTTGGCGTGCCGCAGGCGGCGATCATGCAGGAAACGCTGTATGACCGTCTGGCCGAAGCGGCGGGCATCGACCGGCTGGCCTTCCGCAGGATCAACGCCTTGCAGACCGGGCAGGCGACAGCGACAGGGCAGGTGGTGCAGGCGGCGGGCATCGCCGCATGCCTTGATGCGCTGGCCCCCCACTGGCAGCGCGCGCTGGCCGACGCTGCGGCGGCCAATGCCACGCCCGGTCCGCTGCGGCGGGGGGTGGGTGTCGCCTCCTGCTGGTATGGTTGTGGGAATACGTCGCTGCCCAACCCCTCCACCATCCGCATCGGTCTGAGCAGGGATGGTGCATTGGTCCTGCATCAGGGCGCGACCGATATCGGGCAGGGGTCAAACACCGTCATCACCCAGATCGCCGCCGATGCGCTGGGGTTGCCGGTGGGCGCATTCACCCTGATCGGCCCCGACACCGCGCTGACGCCCGATGCCGGCAAAACCTCGGCCTCGCGGCAGACCTTTGTGTCGGGCCGGGCGGCGCTGGCGGCGGGGCACGCGTTGCGCGCCACCATCCTGCGGCTGGCAAATGCAGGTGATACGGCGGTGTTGGCGCTGGAGGCGGCGACGCTGACCGTCATCGAAGGTGCGGAACGCCGGGTGATCGACCTTTCCGCCCTGCCGCCCGATCCGCAGGGCTATGCCCTTTCGGCCGAGGAAACCTATGACCCGCCCACCAGCCCGCTGGATGCCGACGGGCAGGGCACACCCTATGCGCTTTATGGCTATGGCGCGCAGATGGTCGAACTGGCGGTGGATTCCGCGCTTGGCACCGTGCATCTGCTGAAGATCACCGCCGCGCATGACGTGGGCCGCGCCATAAACCCCACGCTGGCCGAGGGGCAGATCGAGGGTGGCATCGCACAGGGCATCGGTCTGGCGCTGATGGAGGAATATATTCCAGGCCGCACCGAAAACCTGCATGATTACCTGATCCCCACCATCGGCGACGTGCCGCCCGTCGAAAGCCTGCTGATCGAGGTGCCCGACCCCGAGGGTCCATTTGGCGCCAAGGGTCTGGGTGAACATGTGCTGATCCCCACAGCGCCCGCGATCCTGAACGCCATCCGCCACGCCACGGGGGCCGAAATCACCCGTCTGCCCGCCCTGCCGCACCGGGTATTGGCGGCGATCAAACAGGCTTCGGGCCAAGGGAGCCAGCCATGACCGGCGAAGCAGCCCCCCGCGCCGTGGTCGAGAAAATCCGCTGCGATGCCTGCCCGGTCATGTGCTATATCGCACCGGGCCAGACCGGGGCCTGCGACCGCTATGCCAATGAGGGTGGCCGCATCATCCGCACCGATCCGGTCACGCTCTTGTCGCGCACCGTCAACGGCGGCGGGCGCATCATTCCCTTTGCCCGGGCCGAATGGGATGGTGCGATGATCCCACCCGCCGACACATTCGTGACCGGCATCGGTGCGGGCACCACTTACCCCGATTACAAACCGGCCCCCTTCATCGTGTCTTCGCAGGTTGCGGGCGCCGATATGGTGACGGTCGTGACCGAGGCGATCTTCAGCTATTGCGGGGTCAAGGTGAAGATCGACACTGACCGGCATCTGGGGCTGGAAGGGGCGATCGTCAGGGCGGGCGGAGAGGCTGTCGGCCATGTCACTACCGCCGAATATGGCAGCCAGATGCTGTCGCTGGGCGGGGTGCATCACCTGACCGGCGGCTCGAAACCCGAAGGGCGGCAGACCTGTGCGGCCCTGCTGGCCCTGTGCAACGGCGAGGCGGTGGATCTGACCATCGACGGCGGGTCGGCGCTGACGGTGCAGGCCGGTGCGGCGCCTGTGGTTGATGGCACGCGTGAGCGGCGCATGCGCGTGGGCTGCGGGTCTGCCACCATCGGCATGTTTGCCGCACAATGGCAGGGGCTGGTGGATGAGGTGGTGGTGGTCGATGACCACATCACCGGCGTGGTCAGCGAACATCAGGCGGGCAAGGTGCTGGGCTGGGCCGACACGGGCATAAAGATACTGGGCCACCGTTCCACCCCCGGGCGGTATTTCCGGGTGTCGGAACCGGGGCTGGGCTGGGGCGGCACAAAAATCAGCGATCCGCTGGAAATTCTGGGGCCGTGGAACGCCCGCAAGGGGGCAAGGCCGGGTCTGACCCTGCTGATGGTATCCACCACCGGCGAGGAATATGCCTATTATGTGCTGGACGAGGCTCTGGTGCCGCAACCCCACCCGCTGCCCATGGCCCTGCACGAGACTGTGCGCCTGATTGATGAAAACTGCGAACCCTCGCTTTGCACGGTGTTGTTCATCGGCGGGGCAGGGGGGTCTTTGCGGGCCGGGGTCACGCAAAACCCGGTGCGGCTGACCCGCTCGGTGCAATCCGGTGCCACGCGGATGACCAGCGGCGGGGCGGAGTGTTTCGTCTGGCCGGGGGGCGGCATCACCTTCATGGTCGATGTGTTGCGCCTGCCGAAAGGGGCCTTCGGCTATGTGCCCACGCCCGCGCTGGTGGCCCCGCTGGAATTCACGCTGCCCCACGCTGCCTATCTGGCGATGGGCGGGCACGAAGCCGCGATCCGCACCCTGGCCGAGATGGTGGGGCAGGGCGGCGAATACGCCACATCGGCCCGGCTGGATGGCTGGGTGGAGGGCGGGGCATGACGGCAGCGGTCTCCATGCGGGCGCAGGCCGCGCCGCAGGGCGGGCCCGGCCCACAGGCGGCGCTGTTGCCCGACGGGCGCCTGCACCTGCACCATGGCCCCATCGACCTGATCATCGGGGTGTTTGGCCCGGGCGACATTGCCGCCGCCCATGCCCGGGCGATGGCGCGGTTTGACGGGCTGCTGGAAGGTCTGGTGGCCGAGCTTCCCGCGCTGCGGTCGGCCACGCCCCACCCCCTGCGCGGCCCGGTGGCCCGGGCCATGGCCGCCGCCGTTGCCCCATTTCGCCCCGCCTTCATCACGCCGATGGCTGCCGTGGCGGGCGCTGTGGCCGATGCTGTGCTGGCCGTGCTGCCCGGGCCCGGCATCACCCGGGCCTATGTGAACAACGGTGGCGATATTGCACTGCTGCTGGCGGAGGGGCAGGCGCTGACCGCCGCCATTGCCGCCCGGCCCGGCCTGCCCGACCGCGTGACCATAGCCCATGCCGATCCGGTGCGCGGCATTGCCACATCCGGCTGGCGCGGGCGCAGTTTCTCGCTGGGCATTGCCGATGCCGTCACCGTGCTGGCCCCCAATGCCGCCACGGCCGATGCCGCCGCCACGATGATCGCCAATGCGGTCGACCTGCCCGGCCACCCCGCGATCGCCCGCCGACCGGCGCGCGATATGGACGCTGACAGCGACCTTGGGCAGCGCCTTGTGACCATTGCCGTTGCACCCTTGGGCCCAACCGACTGTGCCGCGGCGCTTGACGCTGGGGCAGCCTTCGCCGATACCCTTTGCCAGCGCGGCCTGATCAACGGGGCCGCGCTGTTTCTTCAGGGTGCAACCCGAACCATTGGCCAGCCCCTGTTGGCCCCGAATCCGGAGCAACCCCGTGCCTGATTTTCCCCTGCGCAAACTGTCGGTTACGGTTGAAGAGATTTGCCACGAAGGCGGGCCGCCCCCCGCCACCCCCCGCCTGCGCGGGGCCGTGCTGGCGGTGGTGAAAAACCCCTTTGCCGGTGGCTATACCCCTGATCTGCAAGCCGCGATGGAGGATCTGCGCCCGTTGGGCCTGATGATGACTGACCGGCTGATTGCGGCGCTTGGCGGCCCCGACGGCATCGACAGCTATGGCAAGGGCGCGCTGGTGGGTGCGGCGGGTGAAAGCGAACACGGCGCACTGTGGCATGTGCCCGGCGGCTATGCGATGCGCGAACGGCTGGGGGAAAGCCGGGCCATCGTGCCCTCGGCGATGAAGGTGGGCCCGCTGGGTGGCAGTCTGGATGTGCCGCTGGGCCACATCAACGCCGCCTATGTGCGCAGCCATTTCGATGCCATGACCGTTTGGGTGCCAGACGGGCCGAAACCTGACGAGATCGTGCTGGCGCTGGCCATGGCCAAAGGCGGGCGCATCCACTCGCGCATGGGCGGGCTGGAGGTATGGCAGGTGACGGGCGAGGACGGGCTGCGCTGATGCGGGGGGCGGGCCTTGCCACGCTGCTGCTGATCCCCGGCGCGGCGCTGGCCTGTGCCCTGCCACCCTCCATCGTGATGACGCTGCCCACAGGCTATTACATGGCGGGTGCTGCGGCGACGGTGGCGGTGACGGCGCTGCTGGGCGCGGGGGCGCAGCGCCTGCCAGCCTTGCGCGCGGTGGCGCTGTGGGAACGGCGCGTGCTGCTGCCTGTGGGCCTGACCAGCTATCTGGCCTTCCTATTGTTTCTTGCGCTGGTCTTTGTCGGCTTCTTCGGCAGCCGCGACCCGATGCACAACCTGCTGACGCTTGTGTTCTGGACAGTGGTCTGGGTGGCGGTTCCCATCGGATCATTGCTGTTCGGCAATCTGTGGCGGGCGGTGAACCCCTGGGTCGGGCCGGTGCGCATCGCCAGGGCGCTGCTGGGGCGCCGGGGGGGCATCGGGCTGGCGCGGCTAGGCCAGTGGCCTGCCGTTCTGGGATACCTGAGTTTCGCGTGGTTCGAGATCGTGTCGCTGTCGCCTGACGATCCGGCCGTTCTGGCCACCGCGGCGCTGGCCTATTGGCTGGTGATCTTCGTTCTGGCGGTCTTGGAGGGCGAGGACTGGTTGCAGGAGGGTGAGTTTTTCACCGTCTATTTCACGCTTATCGCCCGCATCGCCCCGTTCTGGCTGGTGATCACCGGCGCCCGCGCGCGGCTTATGGCGGGCTGGCCCGGCACGCAGGTGCTGGCGATGCCGCCACTTGCCCCCTCGGCCATCGCCTTTGTCACGCTGGCGTTGGCGGCGCTGACCTTTGACGGGCTGGCAAAGACCTTCTGGTGGATGGGCCTGATCGGGGTGAACCCGCTGGAATTTCCGGGGCGCTCGGCGGTGATGGGGGTCAATACGCTGGGGCTGCTGACGGTCTGGGCGATCACGGCGGCCACCATTCTGGGCGCGCTGTCGCTGGGGCGACGATTCGCGGGTGAGGGGCGGGGCGACGCGGGGCCGATCATGCTCAGCTTTCTGGCCATCGCGGCGGGTTATCACGGTGCCCATTACCTCGTCACCCTGCTGACCGCCGGGCAATACACACTGGCCGCGCTGAACGACCCGTTCTTTCGCGGTGACGCGTGGCTGGGCCTGCCGCCGTTTTATGTGTCATTCGGGTTTCTGGCCGATCCGTGGTTCGCCACGCTGGTCTGGAACGGGCAATTCGCCGCCATTCTGGCCGCACATGTGCTTGCCGTGGTGCTGGGCCTGCATCTGGCGGCCCGGTCCGGCCTGTCGCGCCCCGCCGCACATCTGCCGATGACGGCGTTGATGGTGGGCTATACGGTGCTGGGATTGTGGCTGCTGGCCTCACCCACCGGCGCATGAAAACGGAGAACAGAAAGTTGTAGACTTTTCGTTTGCATACACACAGTATTTCCACAAGGCCCGGACATAACGACAATCACGAGCCACCTTCCAACAGCGGAGACGACCCCATGACAACGAAACTGATCGGCACTTCCCCCAACCGGCGCTCGGTTCTGACGGGCATGGCGGCGGGCGGTCTTCTGGCCAGCGGGGCCTTGCCCCGTTTCGCGCAGGCGCAATCCTCGGCCCCGATAAAGCTGGGGTTCCAGTTGCACCGCACCGGCATCGGCGCCTCTTATGGCCGCTGGTATGAACGCACGGCGCAGGCGGCGCTGAAGCTGCTGAACGAAGGTGGCGGCATCAACGGCCGCCCGGTGGAAATCATCTTCGAGGATGACGGCACCGACCCGAGACGCGGGGCCGAAGTGGTGGAAAAGCTGGCCAGCCAGGCCGGGGTGGATGCCATTTTCGGCCCGCTGTTCAGCCATGTGGTGATCGGCTCCGCCCCCCGCGCGGGCGAGCTGAAGGTGCCCTATCTGGTCTGTTCCGAGGGCTATCATGTGGCCTCTGGCATGCTGAACCGCTGGACGCTGCAACCCGGCATCACCGATGTGCGCGCGCAGGTGTCGTCGATGGCGCCCTGGGTGATGAACAACCTGGGCAAGAAGGTGACGATGGTGTTCCCCGACTATGCCTTTGGCTATGACCACCGCGATTTCTTTACCGCGGCGGTCGAGGCGCAGGGCGGGCAGGTGGTGGCGCAACTGGCCATTCCGCCGACCGAAACCAGCTTTACCCGTTACCTGCCGCAGATACCGGCAGAAACCGAGGTGCTGTATCACGTCATGGTCGGCCCCGCCGTGCTGACCTTCGTGAAGGAACTGGGCGAGTTTTACGGCACCGGCCCGCGCCCGGAAATCTTCGGCTTCATCGACAGTCTGGAGGCGGTGAACATCGCCTCGCCCGGTCTGGAATTTCTGGAAGGCACGCATTTCTGGGAGGGGCATTGCCGCACCCAGCAGGCCGACGCGTCGGAGTTCGAGATTGCCTATCGCGCGGCGGTGGGGGTGGATGCCGATGGCGCATCGGTCAGCGATGCCAAGGATGTGGCAACCTATGCCCATATGTTTTCCACCTGGGAAACCCTGTTCATCCTGAAGGCGGGGATGGAGGCTGCGGGCTATCAGGGCCCGGCCGACCGGCAGAAACTGGTGGAGGCCATCGAGGCGATGACGGCGATGCCCGCCAGCATGGCCCATCCGCAGGGCGACAAGATGTTCAACGGCAAGACCCATCAGGTGTTCGGCCACCAGAATATCTCGAAGGTCGAAGGCGGCAAGCTGTTGCGGGTGCACAAGACCACGCTGGAAGACAGCATGTATGAAGATGCGGTGGATTACACCACCATGTCGTTCTGACCCTGAAACGCCGCAAGGGCAGGGGGGCTGCGGCCTGATTTGCCGCCACGCCCCCCGATCCCCTCAGCCCCGAAAGTAAACCCCTTTGGCCTTCGGACCTTTCCTTTTGCTGGCCCTCATGGAGGGGCTGGTCATGGCTGCCGTGCTGGCATTGACCGCCGTGGGCCTGAGCCTGGTGTTCGGCGTCATGCGCGTGGTCAATGTGGCGCATGGCGAGTTTTTCATGCTGGGCGCGGTGGCGGCCTGGTTCGTCACCGCATTTACCCCCGGCCCGCCGGTGGTGGGGTTTGTGGCGGCTCTGGTGCTGTGCCCGCTGCTGGTGGGTGGGGTGGCGGCGCTGGCCGACAGGCTGGTGCTGAAACGGCTGAACTATGACCCCGAGGCCACGATCGTGGCCACCATCGGGCTGCTGTATATCCTGCAACAGGCGGCGCTTTCGCTTTATGGCCCCGATGCCCGCCCGGTGCCGGCACCGTTTGAATGGCGCATCCAGCTGCCGTGGTTCGGTTATTCCGGTTACAAGCTGTTCGTGGTGGCGGCGGCCTGCGTGATCCTGCTGGCGGTCTGGCTGTTCATGACGCGCAGCCGGGCCGGGCTGGTGATGCGCGCCACCCAGATCGACCGCGACACCGCCCGCGCCTTTGGCATCAACGTGGACCGGGTCTATGCCGGGGTGTTCGCGCTGGGGGCCGGGCTGGCGGCGATTGCGGCCGTGCTGATCGTGCCGATCCAGCAGGCGCATTACCTGATGGGGCATGACCCGCTGCTGCTGAGCTTCATCGTGGTGATCATCGGGGGGCTGGGATCAGTGCGCGGCACGCTGGTGGCTGCGCTGCTGATCGGGCTGTCGGATGGCGTGATCTCGGTGTTCTACACGCCCACATTGGCCAAGATACTGGCCACGTTGTTTGTAGCCCTGGTGCTGGTGTTCCGCCCGCAGGGCCTGTTCGGGGCAAAACAATGAAATCGCTGGCCCTGCATCTGGCGGTGATCGCCCTGCTGTTCGCGCTGCAATTCGTGCTGCCGCCCTATCACCACACTAACATCGCCCGCGTCATGGTGCTGGCGGTGTTTGCCATGGGTTACAACATCGCCTTTGGCTATACCGGGCTTCTGAGCCTTGGCCATGCGCTGTTCTTTGGCGCCGGGCTTTATGCGGCGGGGCTGATGGCCAATGGCGGGTGGACGGGTCTGGCCACCTTGCCTGCCGGGCTGCTGGCGGGCGGGCTGGTGGCGCTGGCCGTGGGGATGCTGGCGCTGCGCACCGCAGGCGTCAGTTTCATGATCGTGACGCTGATGTTCGCACAGGCGGGGTATCTGACGATCCTCTACTTCGGCCCGGTGACGGGCGGGGATGAGGGATTTGTCTTGCCCGCCGCCGCGCGCAATCTGGCGGGCTTTGATCTGGCCACCGAAACCCCGCGCTATACGCTGGGGCTGGCGCTGTTTGCTGTGGCGCTGTTGGCCAATCTTGCGCTGGTCCGCTCGCCCCTAGGCCGTGTCATGGTGGCGATGCGCGAGAATGAGGAACGCAGCCGCATGCTGGGCTACAACCCCTTTACCGTGAAACTCACGGCGCTGGTGATATCCGGCCTCTATGCCGGGGTGGCGGGGGCGGGCTATGCGCTGATGTTCGGCTATGTGGGCGCGAGTTTCGCCGCCATCCAGTATTCCATCCTGCCGATGCTGTGGGTGCTGCTGGGCGGGGCGGGCACAGTGCTGGGGCCGTTCATCGGGGCGCTGCTGATGTTCTACCTGATCGACCTGTCCAGTTCGGTGACGACCGCGCATCAGATGGTGGTGGGTGTGGCGCTGCTGGCCTTGGTGCTGTTCGCGCCCAAGGGGCTGCTGGGAACCCTGCGCGAAAGGGGGCTGAAATGGCTGCCATGATCCTTTCCGCGCGCGGGCTGACGCGGCATTTCGGCGGGCTGAAGGCGGTTGACGGCGTGGATTTCGATCTGGCGCAGGGCGAGATTCATGCCATCATCGGCCCGAATGGTGCGGGCAAGACCACCTTTGTCAGCCTGCTGTCGGGGCGCATTCCGGTGCAGTCGGGCAGCATCACCTTCAACGGGCAGGACATCACCCGGTTGCCCGCCCATGCGCGGGTGGCGCGGGGCATCGCCTATACGTTTCAGATCACCGCGATCTACGCCCGCCTGCCGGTTTATGACAATGTTGCGCTGGCCGTGCAGCGGCAGGGCAGCCGGGCTTTGCGGCGCGACACGATGGCGGCCCTCGCACGGGTGGGTTTGGACGACAGGGCGGATCAGGAGGCGGGCACGCTGGCCTATGGCCACCAGCGGTTGCTGGAGATTGCCATGGGGCTGGCGCTGAAGCCCAGGCTGTTGATCCTGGATGAGCCCACGCAGGGGCTGGCGAACAGCGAAATCGAGGGGTTCAAGGCGCTGGTCCGGTCTGTCGTGCCCGACACCACCGTGCTGCTGATCGAACATAACATGGATGTGGTGATGGATCTGGCGCAGCGCATCACGGTGCTGAACTTTGGCAGGTTGCTGGCACAGGGCACGCCTGCCGACATCCGGGCAAACGGGGCGGTGCAGGCCGCCTATCTGGGGGGCTGAATGCTGGTTCTTTCCGGGGTGGATGGCGGCTATGGCCATGTGCAGGTGCTGCGGGGCCTGAGCCTTGAGGCGCGGGCGGGCGAAGTGACCTGTGTGATGGGCCGCAACGGGGCGGGCAAGACCACGCTGTTGCGCGCGATCATGGGGCAGGTGCGGGCCACGGCGGGCAGCATCACGCTGGACGGGCAGGCGGTGCATGACCTGCCCGCGCATGAGGTGCCGCGCGCCGGTATCGGTTACGTTCCGCAGGGCCGGCGGCTGTTCGGCCCGATGACGGTGGCCGAGAATATCGAAGTGGGGCTGATGACCCGTGGCAAGGGGGCCGCGACGCGCGAGCATGTGCTGGCGTTGTTCCCCCGCCTGCGCGAGCGTCTGGGGCAGGTATCCTCCACCCTTTCCGGTGGTGAACAGCAGATGCTGGCCATCGCCCGCGCCCTGTGTCTGGAGCCGAAAGTGCTGCTGCTGGACGAACCGACCGAGGGCTTGCAACCCTCCATGATTGCGCTGATCCGCGAGACGGTGACGGCGCTGAAAGCCACCGGGGTGGCGACGATCCTTGTGGAACAGCGGGTGGATGCCGTTTTGTCGGTGGCTGACCGGGTGGCCTTTGTCGTCGGCGGGACGGTGGCCGAAACCCTGCCCGCAGAGGAACTGACCGCAGATGCCCCGCAGTTCCGCCAATATGTAGGTGTGTGAATGAGCGTTCGTGAACCCTTGCCGCAACCATCGGGCCTTGTGGCGGGTGTCGATGTCGGCGGCACATTCACCGACCTTGTGCTGTTCGATGCAGCCACTGGCGCGGTAAAGCTGGCGAAAGTGCCCACCACGCTGGACAATCAGGCCTTTGGTGTGCTGGCGGCATTGGAGGCGGCTGGCGCAACCCTGCCCGAGGTTGACCTGATCGTGCATGGCACGACCACCACCACCAATGCCGTGCTGGAACGCGCGCTGTGCCGCGCCGGGATGATCACCACCCAAGGATTCCGCGACGTGTTGGAACTGGGCCGCCGCACCCGCCCGAACCCCTATGGCATGACCGGCCAGTTCACCCCGGTGATCCCGCGCGACCTGCGGCTGGAAGTGCCGGAGCGGATGGATGCGCAGGGCCGCGTATTGAACCCGCTGGATGAGGATGCATTGCGCGCCGCGATGGCGGACTTTGCCGCCAAGGGATGTGAATCACTGGTGATCCACTTCCTGCACGCCTATGCCAACCCTGCGCATGAACTGCGCGCCGCGGCGATTGCCGCCGAGGTCTGGCCCACGCCCTATGTCACCCTGGGCCACGCCCTCTTGTCGGAAAGCCGCGAGTTTGAGAGGGGGGTGACGGCGGCGGTGAATGCCAGCGTTCAGCCGATGCTGGAACGCTATGTCGCGCGATTGGCCAGCGAGTTGGCGGCACGGGGATACCGGCGCGATCTTCTGGTGGTGAACGGCAATGGCGGCATGGTTTCGGCGGGCCGCGTATCGCGTGAGGCGGTGAAAACCGTGATGTCCGGCCCGGCATCCGGCGTGATGGCGGCCGTGGTGACAGGGCGCAGGGCGGGAATGCCCAACCTCGTGACCTATGACATGGGCGGCACCTCCACCGATGTGGCGCTGATCCGCGATGCGCGCGCGCCGGTGTCGAACGAGATCGAGATCGAATATGCGATGCCCATTCATGTGCCGATGGTCGATGTGCGCACGGTGGGGGCGGGGGGCGGCTCTATCGCCCGCGTCGATGCCGGGGGGCTGTTGCGCGTGGGGCCGGAAAGCGCGGGGTCAAACCCCGGCCCCGTCTGCTATGGGCGTGGCGGGCAGCGGGTGACGATTTCCGATGCGAACCTGATCCTGGGCCGTCTGCCCGCCGCGCGGTTTGGCCAAGCGGCCGAGGCGGCGCGTCTGGCCATGGCAGAACAGATTGGCGCGCCTTTGGGCCTTGGTGTGGAACAGGCGGCCGAGGCGGTGATCCGCATCGCCAATACCCATATGGCGGGGGCGATACGGATGGTGTCGATCTCGATGGGTGCTGACCCGCGTGATTTCGCCCTGTTCGCCTTTGGCGGCGCGGGGCCCTTGCATGCCGTGGCGCTGGCGCGGGAACTGGCGATTCCCCGGGTGCTGGTGCCCGCGCGCCCCGGCATCACCAATGCGCTGGGTTGCGTGGTGGCCGACCTGCGGCATGATTTTGTGCGCACGCTGAACCGGCCTCTGGATGCGGCGGACATGGAGGCCGTCCATGCCATTCTGGCGGCACAAGAGGCCGAGGGCCGCGCGCTGATCGGGGCCGAACACATCACGTTGACCGCCGTGCGCGCCGAATACACCGCCGACATGCAGTTCGTCGGCCAGACGCATCTGCTGCGCGTGCCCTTGCCGCATGCCACCCCCAGCCGCGCCGAATTGCAGGCACTGTTCGAGGCCGCTTATCACGCGCGTTTCCACGTCGATCTGCCGACGATCCGCGCCAACCTCGTGAACCTGAACGTGTCGGTGATCGGCGAGCGTCCCGCAATGGATCTGTCGCGGCTGATCGACCCCGGCGGGCGGCGTGCTACCCCCGAGGCGGCCCGCACGGGCGCCCGCCCGGTGTGGTTCGGTGGCTGGGTGGAAACGCCGGTCTATTGGCGCGACCACCTGCCGCTGAACCTGTGCCTGCACGGCCCCGCGATCATCGAGCAGATGGATGCCACAACACTGGTGGAACCCGGCGATCTGGTGACATCCGATGCCGACGGCAACCTGATCGTGCATATCGGAGGTGTCCATGCTTGACCCCGTCACCCTTGCCGTCATTCAGGCCGGCCTGCAACAGGTCTGCGACGAGATGGACCTGACCTTTTCCCGCGCCGCCTTTTCCCCGGTGATCGCCGAGGCGGATGACCGGTCGGACGGCATCTATGCGGCGGATGATGGCAGCCTGATTGCCCAGGGCTCGCGCGGCCTGCCGGTGTTCGTGGGCACGATGCAGTTTTCCACCCGGCATATCGTGGAACGCATCGCCTCGGGTGAAACCCTGCCGCCCGAACCGGGCGACATCTATATCGTCAACGATCCGTATCTGGGCGGCACGCATCTGATGGATGTGCGGTTTGCCATGCCCTTTTACCGCGAGGGCCGTATCTATTGCTGGCTGTCGAACACCGGGCACTGGCCTGATACCGGCGGCGCAGTGCCGGGCGGTTTTTCGGCCTCTGCCATCAGCGCGGAGCAGGAAGGCCTGCGCCTGCCCCCCGTCAAACTGTTCAAGCGCGGCGTGATGGACCCGGAACTGTGGCAGGTGATCTGTTCCAACATCCGCGTGTCGGAGCAGCGCATCGGCGATGTGAAGGCGCAGGCTTCGGCGCTGCTGGTGGGGGCCGCGCGTCTGGGCGCGCTGATGGACCGCTATGGCGATGCCACGGTGACAGCGGCGATTGCCGAAATGCGCCGGCTGGCGGCACGGCAGATGCGGGCGTGCATCGCGCTGATCCCTGACGGGATTTACTGCGCGAGGGCGTTCATCGACAGCGACGGGGTGGTGAACGAACCGCTGACCATCGCGCTGGCAGTGACAAAGGCGGGCGATGGTCTGACCTTCGATTTCACCGGGTCATCGCTGCCCTGCGCGGGGCCGATGAACTCGGTGCGGGCGACCACGCTGTCGTCTGTCTATCTGGCGATGCGCCACATCTTCCCCGATGTTCCCATCAGTGCGGGCGCGTTCGAGCCTTTGGAGGTGACAGGCATCGCGGGCACCTTCCTTGACGCGCTCTATCCGCGCCCGGTGTCAGGCTGCGCCGCCGAGGTCAGCCAACGGATCGCCGAGGCGGTTTTCGCGGCACTGGTGCAGGCGATCCCGACCTTGGTCACAGCCTCGCCCGCTGGCACCAGTGGGAATTTCGGCCTTGGCGGGCATGACCCCGAACGCGGGCGCGACTATGTGATGTATCAAATTTCCGGCGGCGGCTATGGCGGCAATGCGGGGCATGACGGGCTGACCAACGGCTGTTCCACCATCGGCATTTCAAAAGCCCCGCCGGTGGAGATCATGGAGCAGATCTATCCGGTGCTTTATCGCCGCTATGCCCTGCATGAAGGGTCGGGCGGGGCCGGTGCGCAGCGTGGCGGGTTTGGCCTTGATTACGAGATCGAGTTGCTGCGCGGCACGGCGCGGGCCAGTTTCGTGATGGATCACGGGCGCACCGGGCCGCAGGGTGCGCTTGGCGGTGCCGACGGCGCGGTGAACCGGGTCGAAGTGACGCGCGGCGGTGTGGTGACGGTGCCCGAACATCTGTCGAAAGCGCAGGACATTCTGATGCAGCCGGGAGACAGGGTGCGTGTGCGCACCCCGGGCGGCGGCGGCTATGGCAACCCCTTGGCGCGTGACCGCGCGCTGGTGGCCGAGGATGTGCGGCTGGGCCGCTATACGGCGGAAGAGGCCGCGCGGCTGTTCGGCGCTGCGGGTTAACGCGGGCCGCCAGACGAGCATGACCGGCAGGTGATGCGCCGGCCTGCATCAGTGGAGCCCGCTGCGCGGTTGCTTTTGCCAGTGTGAACACGCAGCAATAGGGCCGGGCCTGCCACCTGTCACCAAACTTACACGCCATCGCAGCAAAACCGTCATCACCCTCGTCTATCCCCCGGCCCATGTTTGCATTCAAACGAGGGGATGACATGATCCGTATCGCAGCAGTTTCGGCCATTGCACTGGCCGCGTCGCTGAACGCCGCTTCGGCCCAGACCGAAGTTCAGTGGTGGCACGCCATGGGTGGCGAGCTTGGCATGAAGCTGGATGAGATGGTGGCCGCCTATAACGCCAGCCAGTCCGATTACAAGGTTGTGGCCTCGTTCAAGGGCACCTATGCCGAGACGATGACCGCCGCGATCGCCGCTTTCCGCGCCAACGAACAGCCCGCCATCGTGCAGGTGTTCGAAGTGGGCACCGGCACCATGATGGCCGCCAAGGGCGCTATCTATCCGGTTTACGAACTGATGGCCGACATGGGCGAGGCCTTTGATCCGGCGGCGTTCCTGCCGTCCGTCGTGGGCTATTACACCGACACCGCCGGCAACCTGCTGTCGATGCCCTTCAACTCCTCGACCCCGATCCTGTATTACAACAAGGACGTGTTCGAGAAGGCCGGCCTTGACCGCGAAACCCCGCCCGCAACCTGGGCCGATGTCGAGGCGTTCAGCGCCAAGATCATGGAATCGGGCGCAGCGCCCTGCGGTTTCACGACCGGCTGGATTTCCTGGATCCAGACCGAAAACTTCTCGGCTTGGCACAACCAGCCGATCGGCACGCTGGAGAACGGCTTCGGCGGTCTGGAGACAGAGCTGACCGTGAACGGCCCGGTTCAGCAGAAGCATTGGGAAAACCTGAAAAAATGGCAGGACTCCGGTGTCTTCCAATACGGTGGCCCGGTGGGCGGCAATGACGCCCCGCCGAAATTCTATGCGCAGGAATGCGCCATGATCATGAACTCTTCGGCTGGCCGCGCGGGCGTGATCGCCAACGCGACCAATTTCGAAGTGGGCTACGGCATGCTGCCCTATTACGACGACGTGGAAGGCGCGCCGCAGAACTCCATCATCGGTGGCGCGACGCTGTGGGTGCTGCAAGGCAAGGACGAAGCCCAGTACAAAGGCGTGGCGGATTTCTTCAGCTTCCTCGCTTCGGCCGAAGTGCAGGCCGGCTGGCACCAGGACACCGGCTATCTGCCGATCACCCAGGCGGCCTATGACCTGTCGACCGAACAGGGCTACTACACCGCCAACCCGGGCGCCGATGTGTCGATCAAGCAGATGACGCTGAACGCGCCCACCGAAAACTCCAAGGGTCTGCGCTTCGGTTCCTACGTCCAGATCCGCGACATCATCGACGAGGAATTCCAGGCGCTGCTGTCGGGCGGCAAGGATGCCAAGACGGCGCTGGATGCGTTGGTTTCGCGCGGCAACGTGCTGATCCGCGAATTCGAAGCCGCAAACAAGTAATCGTCCGAAAACACCGGAAAGCCCGCCTCAGTGCGGGCTTTCCCTTTTTCCTGCCGGAATCCCGATGAAACGCACCATCTTTGGCAATCAGTTGCTGCCCTGGCTTCTGCTGGCCCCGCAGCTGCTGATCACGGCCGTGTTCTTTCTGTGGCCCGCCGGGCAGGCGATCTGGCAGAGCTTTCTGCGCGAGGATGCGTTCGGGCTGAAAACGTCTTTCGTCGGGCTTTTGAATTACCGTGCGCTGTTCAATGACGGCGACTATGTGAATGCGCTGGGGGTCACGCTGGTGTTTTCGGTGGCAGTGGCCGCGCTGTCGATGGGGCTGGCGTTGCTGTTCGCCCTGGCCGTGGACCGGATGCTGAAAACCGCCAACATGTATACCACGCTGCTGGTCTGGCCCTATGCCGTGGCCCCGGCGATTGCCGGGATACTCTGGTGGTTCATCTTCAACCCGACCATTGGCATCCTGCCATATCTGCTGGATTTCGTGGGCTATGACTGGAACCATTCGCTGCAATCCGGCGATGCGATGGTGCTGGTGGTCATTGCCGCCAGCTGGAAACAGGTCAGCTACAACTTCCTGTTCTTTGTCGCGGGTTTGCAAAGCATCCCGCAAAGTTTGCGCGAGGCGGCGGCGATTGACGGCGCAGGGCCGGTGAAGCGGTTCTTTACCATCACGTTCCCGCTGCTGACGCCGACCACCTTCTTTCTGCTGGTGGTGAACGTGGTCTACACGATGTTCGACACGTTCGGCGTGATCGACGCCACCACACAGGGCGGCCCCGCGCAATCGACCAACATTCTGGTCTACAAGGTGTTCAAGGATGGCTTTCTTGGCCTGAACCTGGGGTCTTCGGCTGCCCAGTCGGTCATCCTGATGGGCATCGTGATCGTGCTCACGATCATCCAGTTCCGCTATATCGAACGCCGGGTGCAATACTGATGGTCGAAGATCGCCCGTTCCTGAACTTCCTCGCTCATGCCGTGCTCATCCTCGGCGTGGTGGTGGTGGCCTTTCCGGTATACCTGGCCCTGATCGCCTCCACCCATACCGCTCAGGCGTTCAGCAGTGGGGTGATCCCGCTGCTGCCGGGTGCCGAGATGGCGAACAACTACATGACCATGCTGGGAACCGGCATGTCATCCTCGGGCGCACCGCCGTTGGGCGGCATGATGCTCAACAGCCTGATCATGGCGCTGATCATTTCGCTGGGCAAGATCGTGATCTCGATCACCTCTGCCTTCGCCATCGTCTACTTTCGCTTTCCGTTCCGCAATCTGGCTTTCTGGGCCATCTTCGTGACCCTGATGCTGCCGGTCGAGGTGCGGATCGTGCCGACGTTCAAGGTTGTGGCCGATCTGGGAATGCTGAACTCTTACGCGGGCCTGTCGGTGCCGCTGATCGCATCCGCCACCGCCACCTTCCTGTTCCGCCAGGTGTTCCTGACCATCCCGGATGAAATGCTGGAGGCCGCGCGGATCGACGGCGCGGGCCCGATGAAATTCTTCCGCGACATCCTGATCCCGCTCAGCCGCACCAACATCGCCGCGCTGTTCGTGATCTTGTTCATCTACGGCTGGAACCAGTATCTCTGGCCGCTGCTGATCACCACCGACGACCGCTTCTACACCGTTGTCGCTGGGATCAAGCGCATGGCCGAAGTGGCCGATGCCGTGCCCCAGTGGAACTTCGTGATGGCCGCCGTGATGCTGGCCATGCTGCCGCCCGTGCTGGTGGTCATCTTCATGCAGAGGCTTTTTGTCAAAGGCCTGACCGAGACGGAGAAGTAACATGGCCACAATCACGCTGGAAAATGTGGGCAAGACCTATCCGGGCGGGGCGGCTGCGGTGCAAGGCATCAACATCGCCATTCAGGACGGCGAGTTTCTGGTGCTGGTGGGGCCATCAGGTTGCGGCAAATCCACCCTGCTGCGCATGGTGGCGGGGCTGGAGACGATCACGGAAGGCACGGTAAGGATCGGCGACCGCGTGGTGAACCAGGTGGAACCGGCGGATCGTGACATCGCCATGGTGTTTCAGAACTATGCGCTTTACCCGCATATGTCCGTGCGCCAGAATCTTGCCTATGGGCTGAAGAACCGCGGCACGCCAGCGGCCGAGATTACTCGCAGGGTGGACGAGGCTGCCGATATTCTGGAAATCCGCCCCTATCTTGACCGCAAGCCGCGTGCCCTGTCGGGTGGCCAGCGCCAGCGCGTCGCCATGGGCCGCGCCATCGTGCGCGAACCGGCGGCCTTTCTGTTCGACGAGCCGCTGTCGAACCTTGATGCCAAACTGCGCGTCACGATGCGCGGCGAAATCCGGCTTCTGCAACGCCGGCTTGGCACCACATCCATCTATGTGACGCATGACCAGATGGAGGCGATGACGCTGGCTGACCGGCTGGTCGTGCTGAACGGCGGGCGAATCGAGCAGATCGGCGCGCCGCTGGAGGTTTACAGACGCCCGGCCTCGGCCTTTGTTGCGGCCTTCATCGGCTCGCCCGCCATGAACCTGCTGAATGCCACACTGGACAATGGCCGGTTGCGCATCGGTTCCGCCAGCCTGCCCGCGGATGTCGCAGGCAGTGGCGCGGTGACGCTGGGCATCCGCCCCGAAGATTTGCGCCGCACTGCGGGGCGGGCCGATGCGCTGCATATGTCGGTGGATTATGTCGAGGAACTGGGCGCGACCCGTCTGGTGCATGGGCGGCTGGAGGGGCAGAAACTGGTCTGCACCCTCAGCGCCGACAGCACATTGGGCGACATGCTGGCGCTGGAGGCTGACGCGGGCGCCCTGCATCTGTTCGACGCGGGCACGGGCGCGCGCATCAACTGACCGGGGCGTCAGACACTGGCCACATGCACCTCGGTTTCCCATTCCTCGCAACGGCGCATCAGGTCGTCGGGCAGCGGCTTGTCGGTGAATACGGCATCCAGTTCGGCCAGTGACGCCAGCCTGACCGGGGCCGAACGGGCCAGTTTCGACGCATCCACCACCAGAAACACCTTGCGCGACTGGCGGATGATGGCGCGCGACACCCGCACCTCGGGCAGGTCGAAATCCAGAAGGTCGCCGTCGCCATCCAGCGCCGATGTGCCGATGATCGCGTAATCCACCTTGAACTGGCCGATGAAATCACTGGTCAGGTCGCCCACCAGGCCGCCATCGGACCGGCGCAAGGCACCGCCCGCCACCATGATCTCGCAACTGTCATTGCCGACCAGAGTGTTGGCCACATTGATGTTGTTCGTCACGACGGTGATGTTGGTGTGGTTCAGCAACTCGCGGGCCACAGCCTCGGTGGTGGTGCCAAGGTTCAGGATCATCGAACTGTTGTTCGGGATGCTTTGCGCGCACAGCCGCCCGATGGCGGCCTTGGCCACATCGTTCATCCGGCGGCGTTCCTCATAGCCGATGTTGCTGACCCCGGTGCGCATGACCGCCCCGCCATGCACGCGGTCCAGCAGCCCAGCATCCGCCAGCTCGGTCAGATCGCGGCGGATGGTCTGCAACGTGACGTTGAACCGCTCGGCCAGTGATTCCACCACCACGCGCCCTTCGGAACGGGCGATATCCAGTATTTCGCTTTGCCGGAAACTGAGTGCCACGCCACCCCCCTCATGTTCAGTTTTCCGTCTTTGGCACAGGTTGCGGAAAAAGTCATGGGCCTGTTGAGGTTTGGCCCCTGAAGCAATTGCGCGATTTTGGTGGGTAATGTTCGTTTGTGTGAAAAACGCAGATAAAACGAAAATAGCTTTTGACAAACTGCCGCGAAAACGATCACCTGCTGCGAGGTTCCTAGGGGGGAGACCATCGTGGCCCTGACTGCATCCGGCGCAAATCCGGTGGATCTTTTCATCATCGGCGGCGGCATCAACGGCTGCGGCATCGCGCGCGACGCGGCGGGCCGGGGTCTGTCGGTGGCTCTGGCCGAGATGGGCGATCTGGCGCAGGCGACCTCCAGCTCCTCCACCAAACTGTTCCATGGCGGGCTGCGCTATCTGGAGTATTTCGAATTCCGTCTGGTGCGCGAGGCTTTGGAAGAACGCGAGACGCTGCTGGTCGCCATGCCCCACATCAGCTGGCCCATGCGCTTCGTGCTGCCCTACCACCCCGACATGCGGTTTGAATCGGCCACGCCCACGTCAAGATTGCTGGGCTTTTTCATGCCCTGGATGAAAGGCCGTCGCCCGGCCTGGCTGATCCGGCTGGGGCTGTTCATGTATGACAATCTGGGCGGGCGGAAAATCCTGCCCGGCACCCGCACGCTGGATCTGGCGCGCGACCCGGCCGGCAAGCCGCTGAACCCGAAATTCCGCCATGCCTATGAATATTCCGACTGCTGGGTGGAGGATTCGCGTCTGGTGGTGCTGAACGCGCGCGACGCCGAGGCGCGGGGTGCCCGGATCATGGTCGGCACCAAGGTGCTGTCGGCCAGCCGCGAGGGCGACCTGTGGCATGTGCTGACCGATGGCCCCGATGGCCGCGTTACCCACCACGCCCGCGCACTGGTGAACGCCGGGGGGCCGTGGGTGGAAGATGTGATCCGCAACACCATCCGCATCAATTCGACCGAAGGCGTGCGGCTGGTGCGCGGCAGCCATATCGTCACGAAAAAGCTGTTCGACCACGACCGCTGCTATTTCTTTCAGGGCGAGGATGGCCGGATCATCTTCGCCATTCCCTATGAGCAGGATTTCACCCTGCTGGGCACCACAGACCACGATCATCAGGGCGCACCGGGCAGCCCGGTCTGCACGCCCGCCGAACAGGATTACCTGTGCAATTTCGCATCGAACTACTTTGCGAAGCCCGTGACCCGCGATGATGTGGTCTGGACCTATTCCGGCGTGCGGCCCCTGTATAACGATGGCGCGAAATCGGCCACCGCGGCGACGCGCGACTATGTGCTGAGCCTGAACGGCGCGGCGGGGCAGGCCCCCTTGCTGAACGTGTTCGGCGGCAAGATCACCACCTACCGCCGTCTGGCGGAATCGGCACTGGAAAAGCTGACACCGTTCTTTCCGCAGGCCAAGGGCAAGTGGACTGCGCGCGTTCCCATGCCCGGCGGGGATTTTCCGCATGACGGGGTGGCGGCGCTGACCGCGCGGCTGAAGGCCGATCACCCGTTCCTGACCGACTATTGGGCGGGGCGGCTGATCCGGGCCTATGGCACCGAGGCGGCGCTGATCCTGAACGGTGCGAGTTCCGCTGCCGATCTGGGCCAGTCCTTTGGCGGCACGCTGACCGAGGCCGAGGTGCGCTGGCTGATGACCCGCGAATATGCCCGCAAGGCCGATGACGTGGTCTGGCGCCGCTCGAAACTGGGGCTGCGGATGACCAAGGATGAGATTGCTGCGCTGGCCGCCTTCATGGCGGCCGCGCAACTGGCCGCTGCCCGGGCCGAAAACCCGGCGGCGGAGTGAGGGGATAACATGGCACTGGAGCTGAAGGGGGTTTCGCGGGCGGTTGAGGGGCGGGTGCATATCCACCCCACCGACCTGACGCTGCTGGGCGGCACGATGAATGTGCTGCTGGGCCCGACACTGTCGGGCAAGACGAGCCTGATGCGGCTGATGGCGGGGCTGGATGCGCCGACCACAGGGCAGATTCTGTGGAACGGCAGTGATGTGACCGGCCAGCGCGTGCAGGACCGCAAGGTGGCGATGGTCTACCAGCAGTTCATCAACTATCCGGCGATGAGCGTTTATGACAACATCGCATCCCCGCTGCGCCTGATGGGCAAATCCAAGGCCGAGATCGACCGCGAGGTGCGCGCCACCGCCGAGATGATGAAGCTGACACCGATGCTGACCCGCAAGCCGCTGGAATTGTCGGGCGGCCAGCAGCAGCGTTGCGCGTTGGCAAGGGCCTTGGTCAAGGGCGCGGGGCTGGTGCTGCTGGATGAACCGCTGGCCAACCTCGACTACAAGCTGCGCGAGGAGTTGCGGGCCGAGATCCCCCGGATATTCGAGGCGTCCGGCGCGATCTTTGTCTATGCCACCACCGAACCCGAAGAGGCGCTGCTGCTGGGCGGCAACACGGCGACATTGTGGGAAGGCCGCGTGACGCAGTTCGGCCCCACCCCCGCCGTCTACCGCCAGCCAAATGATGCCACCACCGCCCGGGTGTTTTCCGACCCGCCGATGAATTTCGCCCCCGTGGTGAAACAGGGCAGCCGCCTGACCATCGGCAACGCCGACGCCCCTGCCGAAGGCCCGCTGGCCGCGCTGGCCGATGGCAGCTATCTGGCCGGTTTCCGCGCCAATCATCTGGATCTGCACCGCCAGTCGGGCGCGTCCATCGCCTTTGCCTGCACGCTGGCCGTGACCGAGATCACCGGATCGGAAACCTTCCTGCACCTGCACCATGGCCCCGACCGTTGGGTCGGCCTTGTGCATGGCGTGCATGATCTGGAGCCGGGCGCTTCCATCACGGTCTGGCTGGACCCGGCGCATGTTTACCTGTTCTCGACTGCCGGCGCGATGGTCGCCCCGGCCCCCTATGCGCTGGCGGCCTGACCCATGGCACAGATCACCCTTTCCAAACTCGCCCACAGCTACTTTCCCAACCCGAAATCGGAATCCGAATTCGCGCTGAAAGAGATGGATCACGTCTGGGATGACGGCGGGGCCTATGCGTTGCTGGGGTCTTCGGGCTGCGGCAAGACCACGCTTTTGAACATCATTTCCGGCCTTGTGCGGCCCAGCCATGGCCGGGTGCTGTTTGGCGCGACCGATATGACCGATGCCCCCACGGCCGAGCGCAACATTGCGCAGGTGTTCCAGTTTCCCGTGGTCTACGACACGATGACGGTGCGCGACAATCTGGCCTTCCCCCTGCGCAACCGGGGCAAGGATGCGGCCTATGTCAAGGCGCGGGTCGATCATATCGCCGCCATGATCGGGATGGAGGCGCGGCTGAACCACAAGGCGCGGGGCCTGACCGCCGATGCCAAGCAGAAGATCAGCCTTGGCCGCGGCATGGTGCGCGAGGATGTGAATGCCATCCTGTTCGACGAACCGCTGACGGTGATCGACCCGCACATGAAATGGGAACTCCGCACCCAGCTGAAACAGTTGCACCGCGAATTCCGCCACACGATGATCTACGTGACCCATGACCAGACCGAGGCGCTGACCTTCGCCGACAAGGTGGTGGTGATGTATGACGGCCGCGTGGTGCAAATGGGCACCCCGCAGGATCTGTTCGACACGCCCGCGCATACATTCGTGGGTTATTTCATCGGCTCGCCGGGGATGAACCTGTTCGATGCCGATATCGCCGGATCGCACGCCGCCCTCCTCGGTGTGCAGGTCGCGCTGGGTGCGGCCTACGGGCCAATCAAGGGCCGCACCCAGATCGGCATCCGGCCCGAGTTTGTCACGCTGACGGCGGGGCAGGGCGTGCCGGTGCGCATCCTGCGGGTGGAGGACGTGGGCCGCCACCGCATCATCCGGGCCGAGGCGGGGGGCAAACCGCTGAACATCATCGCGCCCGAGGGGCAGCCCATTGGCACCGACCTGACGCATGCCGCCTTCGCCCCCGACCGTATCAGCGTTTACGCCGACGACTGGCGCGTGACGCCTGCAACCGCCACCCGGAAGGTCGCCTGATGGACAAGACGCAGAACAACAAGGCGTGGTTTCTGGTGCTGCCCGTGCTGGCGCTGGTGGCGTTTTCGGCGGTGATCCCGCTGATGACGGTGGTGAACTACAGCCTGCAAGACACGTTCGGCAACAACGAGTTTTTCTGGGCGGGCCTTGAATGGTTCGAGGATGTGCTGGACTCAGACCGCATCAAGGATGCGCTTGGCCGTCAGATCCTGTTCACCGGCATCATTCTGGCCATCGAGGTGCCGCTGGGTATTTTCGTGGCGCTGAACATGCCGAAGAAGGGCTTCTGGGCGTCATTCTGTCTGGTGCTGATGGCGCTGCCGCTGCTGATCCCCTTCAACGTGGTGGGCACGATCTGGCAGATTTTCGGGCGGGTGGATATCGGCCTGCTGGGGCATACGCTGGCGGCCATGGGCGTGGACTACAACTACACCAATGACGTCTTCGATGCCTGGGCCACCGTCATCATCATGGATGTCTGGCATTGGACCAGCCTTGTCGCCCTGCTGTCCTACGCCGGTCTGCAATCCATCCCCGAGGCCTATTATCAGGCGGCCAAGATTGATCAGGCCGGGCGGCTGGCGGTGTTTCGCTATATCGAGCTGCCAAAGATGCAGGGCGTGCTGCTGATCGCCATCCTGCTGCGGTTCATGGACAGTTTCATGATCTATACCGAGCCTTTCGTGGTCACGGGCGGCGGGCCGGGCAATGCCACCACCTTCCTGTCGATCGACCTGGTGAAACAGGCCATTGGCCAGTTCGACCTTGGCCCCGCCGCCGCGTTCAGCCTGATCTACTTCCTGGTGATCCTGCTGATTTCCTGGGTGTTCTACACCGTGATGACCAACCTTGATAAACGGGACGGTGTATGATGCGCATCAAGGGTTCCGCCATCGTCATGGGGCTTTACCTGCTGTTTCTGCTGGTGCCGATCTACTGGCTGGTGAACATGAGCCTGAAGACGAACACCGAGATCACCTCCACCTTTTCACTGTTTCCCAATGACCTGACCTTCGCCAATTACGTCACCATCCTGACCGATCCGAGCTGGTATAACGGCTATATCAACTCGATGATCTATGTGTCGATGAACGTGGTCATTTCGCTGACGGTGGCGCTGCCTGCGGCCTATGCGTTCTCGCGCTACCGCTTCATGGGCGACAAGCATCTGTTCTTCTGGCTCCTGACCAACCGCATGGCACCGCCCGCCGTGTTCGCGCTGCCGTTCTTTCAGCTTTATTCCTCGGTCGGGCTGTTCGACACGCACATCGCCGTGGCGCTGGCGCATTGCCTGTTCAACGTGCCTCTGGCGGTGTGGATTCTTGAAGGTTTCATGCGCGGCGTGCCCAAGGAAATCGACGAGACGGCCTATATCGACGGCTATTCCTTTCCACGCTTTTTCGTGAAGATCTTCCTGCCGCTGATCGCCTCGGGTGTGGGCGTTGCCGCCTTTTTCTGCTTCATGTTTTCCTGGGTGGAACTGCTCTTGTCACGCACCCTCACCGCAACCCATGCCAAACCCATCGCCGCCACCATGACCCGCACCGTTTCGGCCTCCGGCATGGACTGGGGCGTGCTTGCCGCCGCCGGGGTGCTGACCATCGTGCCGGGTGCGCTGGTGATCTACTTTGTCCGCAACTACATCGCCAAGGGCTTTGCCCTGGGGAGGGTGTGATGACCGCAACCCGCTGGTCCACTGTCTATGCCATCACTGGCCTTGCGCTGCTGGCAATCCTTGGGTTGATCCTGACCGTCGTGCCCCGCACCGAAGACGGGATCGACTGGGTGGCACCGCTGATCCCCGGCGGCTGGATGGCCTGGACATTCCCGGTGCTGCTGTTCTTCTATGTCATCGGCAGCCTCTTGATCCTGTTCACCATTCTGGCCATCCGGTTTCCCGAAACCCCCCGCGTCGGCGTGCTGCGCATTGAAACCACCCGGGGCGACCGGCTGTTCATCACCCTTCTGGGCTCGGCTTTCATCTGTCTGGCCTGGCTCGCCGCCTTCGGCTCTCCCCTCTGGGGGGCGCTGATCTGTTGTCTGGTCTATGCCGCAGCGGTGTTCCGCTGGGTCTAGATCGGCAAGTCTGACGAAAAGTCCAACATCTCTGGGAGGAGACAACAATGAGACTTCGTTACGCAACCACCGCCATGGCGCTTGCGCTGGCGGCCACAGGCATCCCGGCCTGGGCGGATATCGAGGCGGCGAAAGCCTTTCTCGACGCCGAAATCGGTGAACTGTCGAGCCTTGACCGCGCCGCGCAGGAAGCGGAAATGCAATGGTTCATCGACGCCGCCGCGCCCTATGCGGGCATGGAGATCAAGGTGGTCTCGGAAACCATCACCACCCACGAATACGAATCCAAGGTGCTGGCCCCGGCCTTCACCGCCATCACCGGGATCAAGATCACCCATGATCTGATCGGCGAAGGCGATGTGGTGGAAAAGCTGCAGACGCAGATGCAGTCGGGCGAGAACATCTATGACGCCTATATCAACGATTCCGACCTGATCGGCACCCATTGGCGCTATCAGCAGGTCCGTATCCTTGATGACTGGATGGCCGGCGAAGGCGCGGCTGTCACCAACCCGAACCTTGATATCGCCGACTTCATCGGCACGTCCTTCACCACCGCGCCGGATGGCAAGCTGTATCAGCTGCCGACCCAGCAGTTCGCCAACCTTTACTGGTTCCGCTATGACTGGTTCAACGACGCGAAAACCCAGGAAGATTTCAAGGCCAAATATGGCTACGATCTGGGCGTTCCGCTGAACTGGTCCGCCTATGAGGACATCGCCGAATTCTTCACCGGCCGCGACATGACCTATGCCGGTGGCCCGGCCTCGGCCTGGGGCAACATGGACTACGGCAAGAAAGACCCGTCGCTTGGCTGGCGCTACACCGATGCGTGGATGTCGATGGCCGGCATGGGCGATGTGGGTGAGCCCAACGGTGTGCCGGTTGATGAATGGGGTATCCGGGTTGACGAGAACTCGCGCCCTGTCGGGTCTTGCGTAGCACGTGGCGGTGCCACCAACGATGCGGCGGCGGTCTATGCCGTGACCAAGGCGATTGACTGGTTGCAGAAGTATACTCCGCCAGAGGCGCAGGGCATGACCTTTGGCGAGGCGGGGCCAGTCCCCGCGCAAGGCCAGATCGCCCAGCAGATGTTCTGGTATACCGCCTTCACCGCCGACATGGTCAAGGAAGGCCTGCCGGTGATGAACGACGACGGCACGCCGAAATGGCGCATGGCCCCTTCGCCCCACGGTGCCTATTGGAAAGAGGGCACCAAGGTTGGCTATCAGGACGCCGGATCGTGGACACTGATGAAATCCACCCCGGTGGACCGCGCGCAGGCCGCATGGCTTTATGCGCAGTTCGTGGTGTCCAAAACCGTGGATGTGAAGAAATCGCATGTCGGGCTGACCTTCATCCGCGAGTCGACGATCGACCACGAAAGCTTCACCGAGCGCGCGCCGAAACTCGGCGGTCTGGTGGAATTCTACCGCTCTCCCGCCCGCGTGCAATGGTCGCCCACTGGCACCAACGTGCCGGACTATCCGAAACTGGCACAGCTGTGGTGGCAGAACATCGGCGACGCCATGTCGGGTGACAAGACCCCGCAAGAGGCGCTGGATGCCCTGTGCGAAGAGCAGGAAAAGGTGATGGAGCGCATAGAGCGTGCCGGCGTCCAGGGCGACATCGGCCCGAAGATGAACGAACCGCAAGATCCGCAGATCTGGCTGGATGCCCCCGGCGCGCCGGTGGCGAAACTGGAAAACGAAAAGCCCCAGGGCGAGACGATCAGCTATGACGAGCTGATCAAATCCTGGAACTGATCTGAACAGGGGCGGGCGGGGTGTGATGCCCCGCCCGCCTTTTCTGCATTTTCTGTCTTCAAGTATCCCCGCCGGAGGCCTCGACGCCAGCCGCGGGGGAGCCGCCCTCGGGGGCATCGAGCCCCGCTCGGGCGGCGCTGCCGGGGGATGTCGCGTGCCGTTGCGCCTGTGGTGACGGTTGAGGCCTCCGGCGGGGATATTTAAAGACAGAAAATGTGCAGGGCTCTTGCCCTGCCGGTGTGACATGGCCTTTCCGCGGTGGCGGCGGGGCGCTGCGGGGGACTGTTCGATGCCGACCCATATCCTTGCCATTGACCAGGGGACCACTTCATCGCGCGCGATCCTGTTCGACACGGATTTGCGTGTGGTGGCCGTGGCGCAGGAAGAGTTTCCGCAGATTTACCCGCGCCCCGGCTGGGTGGAACATGATCCGTCGGATCTGTGGTCCACCGTGGCGGGCACGGCGCGGGCGGTGCTGGAAAAGGCGGGAGTCGATGCGCGCGATCTGGCGGCCATCGGCATCACCAACCAGCGCGAAACCACATTGGTGTGGGACCGCGCGACCGGCCAGCCGATCCACAATGCGATTGTCTGGCAGGACCGGCGCACCGCCGATACCTGTGCCGCGTTGAAGGACGCGGGGCTTGAGGCGGAGATCACGGCAAAGACCGGCCTGCTGCTGGACCCGTATTTTTCGGGGACAAAGCTGAAATGGTTGCTGGATCACGTGGATGGTGCCCGGGCGCGGGCCGAGGCGGGGGAACTGCTGTTCGGCACGGTGGACAGTTTCCTGATCTGGAAGCTGACCGGCGGGCGGGTGCATGCGACCGATGCCACCAATGCGGCGCGCACCATGCTATACAACATCCGCGAGGGGCGTTGGGATGCGGGCATCTGCGACCTGCTGGGCGTGCCCATGGCCATGCTGCCCGAGGTGAAGGATTGCGCTGCCGACTTTGGCGTGACGCGGGCCGATCTGTTCGGGCGCGAGATACCGATCGCCGGGGTGGCGGGCGACCAGCAGGCGGCGACGGTGGGGCAGGCCTGTTTCAGCCCCGGCATGATGAAATCAACCTATGGCACGGGGTGTTTCGCGCTGCTGAACACCGGCGATCAGATGGTGGCCTCCAAAAGCCGCTTGCTGACGACGATTGCCTATCAGTTGAACGGCAAACCCACCTATGCGCTGGAAGGCTCGATCTTCATCGCGGGCGCGGTGGTGCAATGGCTGCGCGATGGGCTGAAGATCATCCGCGAAGCGAAGGAGACGCAGCCCCTGGCCGATGCCGCCGACCCCGCGCAGGAGGTGGTGCTGGTGCCGGCCTTTACCGGGTTGGGGGCGCCTTATTGGCGGCCCGATTGCCGGGGGGCGATCTATGGGCTGACGCGCAATTCGGGGCCTGCGGAACTGGCTCGGGCGGCACTGGAAAGCGTGGGCTACCAGACGCGCGACCTGCTGGAGGCGATGAAGGCGGATTGGGGTGCGGCGGCGGATGGCGTTCTGCGGGTGGACGGTGGCATGAGTGCCAGCGACTGGGCGATGCAGTTTCTGTCCGACATCATCGGCGCACCCGTGGATCGGCCCGTGGTGACGGAAACCACCGCGCTGGGGGCCGCTTGGCTGGCGGGCATGCAGGCGGGCATCTGCCCCGGGCCGGAGGAATTTGCGCGCGACTGGGCGCTGGAGCGTCGGTTCGAACCGGGGATGGACGAGGCGACCCGGCAGGCGAAATACGCCCGCTGGGGTCGCGCCGTGCAGGCGACGATGACGCTGTGACGCCCTATGCGATCACATTGCCGGGCCGCATCCTGTTTGGGCGCGGCGAGGCGGCACGCGCCCCGGCGCTGATCCGGGCCTTTGGCGAACGGGTGCTGGTGGTGCATGGCGCGCAATTCGCGCGGGCTGACTGGCTGGTGGATGCGCTGGCGGGGCAGGGGGTCGAGATACAGCGCCTGCCTTGCGCGGGTGAGCCTGATCTGGCGATGCTGGAGGAGGCCATTTATCACACGCGCGGGTTCGAGCCGCAGGTGGTGGTGGGTCTTGGCGGTGGCGCGGTGCTGGACATGGCCAAGGCGTTAGCCGCGCTGATCCCCGCGCCGGGCGGGCCGATGGACCATCTGGAGGTGGTGGGGCGCGGGCTGCCGCTGGTCGTGGCTCCCTTGCCGTTCTGCGCGCTGCCCACCACGGCCGGGACCGGGGCCGAGGCGACGAAGAACGCCGTCATCGGTGTGCCGGGCCGCAAGGTCAGCCTGCGCGATGACCGGATGCTGGCGCGGGTTGCCATTGTCGATCCGGCGCTGACCGATGGCTGCCCGCGCGGGGTCACGCTGGCCTCGGGGCTGGATGCCATCACACAGGTCATTGAACCCTATGTGTCGTGCCGGGCCACGCCCTTTACCGACGCGGTCACGCGGCCAGCCATTGCGCAGGGGTTGGCGGCGTTGCGGCGGCTGATGCAGGGCGAGGACAGCACGGCGAGGGATGCGTTGGCGCAGGTCAGCCTGACGGGCGGCATGGCGCTGGCCAATGCGGGCTTGGGCGCGGTGCATGGGCTGGCGGGGGTGATCGGCGGGGTGACAGGTGCGGCGCATGGCGCGGTCTGTGGCGTGTTGCTGGCCCCGGTGCTGGCGATGAACGCCGCGAGGGCCGTGCCGGGCAGCGTGGCGGCTGTGCGGTTGGCCGAGGTGCTGGCGCTGCTGCGGCAAGAGTTTGGGGCAAGTGATGGCGCGGCGGCGCTGGCGGACTGGGCGGCGGATGCGGGCCTGCCCCGGTTGACGGCGCTGGGGCTGGATGCGGCGCAGCACCGGGCGGTGGCCGAGGCCGCACAGGCATCATCCTCGATGAAAGGCAACCCGGTGCCGTTGTCAGTGGATGATCTGGTGAGTGTGCTGCGGGCGGCGGGGTGATCTGCCTGATAATGCGGCATCTGCCGGGGTGAAGGGTGATTTTCGGGCCGTCAGGCCGCGCCCTTGCTTGCCCTGGCCCCCGTCCCGGCCTAGCCAAAAGCACTCCAGCGAGGTGCCGATGCCCGAACCCCTGTCCATCGTCGTTGTCGAAAAGGACCGTGAGCGCGCGCAGTTGATCATCGCCGCGCTGCGCGAGGCGGGCGCGACCGAGGTGTTCGTGATTGCCGAAGATACCGGGCTGGCGCGGCGCATTGCCGAACGCCGCCCCGATCTGGTGCTGGTCGATATCGCCAGCCCCTCGCGCGATGTGCTGGAGGAACTGGCGCTGGCCTCTGGCCCGCTGGAACGGCCGGTGGCGATGTTTGTGGACCGCTCGGATGCCGGGCTGACCCGGGCGGCCATCGAGGCAGGAGTCTCGGCCTATGTGGTCGATGGGCTGCGCGGCGACCGCATAAAGCCCATTCTGGATGCCGCCATTGCCCGGTTCCACATGTTCCAGAAGATGCGCACCGAACTGGCCGCCACCAAGGCCGCGCTGGAAGAGCGCAAGGTGATCGACCGCGCCAAGGGCCTGTTGATGCGCGCGCGCGGCATCGGCGAGGAAGAGGCCTATGCTCTGCTGCGCAAGACCGCGATGGATCAGGGCCGCCGCATCGCCGATATCGCTCAGGCGCTGGTCACGGCGGCGGAGCTGCTGCGATGAACCGTCATGTGCTGCCCGTGGGCTTCATTCCGCTGGTCGACGCCGCGCCGCTGATCGTGGCGCAGGAAATGGGCTTTGCCGATGAGGAGCGGTTGACGCTGGATCTGCGCCGGGCGGCCAGCTGGTCGATGCTGCGCGACATGCTGGTGTTCGGGCAGGTGGACGCGGCGCATATGCTGTCGGTGGTGCCGGTGGCCACGGCGCTGGGGCTGGGCGGGGCCATGGCGGGGCTGGAGGCGCTGATGGTGCTTAGCCTGAACGGGCAGGTGGTGGCGGTGTCACCCGCACTGGCCGGGCGCATGCAGGCCGCAGGGCACGGGTTTGATTTCACGGACGCGCAGGCGGCGGGGCAGGCGTTGCTGGCGGCAGGGCAGGGGCTGCGCATCGGGGTGCCGTTTCCGTTTTCCATGCATGCCGAGCTGATCCACTATTGGCTGGATGGGATGCAGCCGCAGGGGCTGACCATCCATACCGTGCCGCCGCCGCATATGGCCAAGGCGCTGGCGGCGGGTGAGATTGATGCCTTTTGCGTGGGCGAACCCTGGGGGTCGGATGCGGTGGAGCGCGCGGGTGCGGCGCTGCTGCTGCCGGGTTCCGCGATCTGGAGTCAGGCGCCCGAAAAGGTGCTGGCAACCCGTGCGGGCTGGGCCGAGGCAGAACCGGAACTCGCGGGCCGCCTGATGCGGGCGTTGTGGCGCACCGCGCGCTGGCTGGGCGATCCGGCCAACCGGCTGACGGCCTCGGAAATGCTGGCGCGGTCGGACTATCTGGATCTGGAGGCCGAGGTGATTGACCGCGCGCTGAGCGGTTTGCTGATCACGGCGGCGCGCGGTGCCGAACTGCATGTGCCGCAGTTTCTGGAATATCACGCGGGGGCAGCGAATTTCCCTTGGCGCAGCCAGGCGGCCTGGATCGGCGCGCGGCTGGCCGGGCGCTTCGGGCTGGATGTGCCGCAGGCTATCGCGGCGGCCAAGGCCACGTTCCGGTCTGATCTGTATCGCCAGCATCTTGGCCCGGCGGGGGCGGAACTGCCCGCCGCATCGGAAAAGCTGGAAGGCGCATCAGAGGTGCCGACGCCTGCCGCCTCGAATCGCGGCAAGCTGGTGTTGCAGCGCAACCGGTTCTTTGACGGGCGGATTTTTGATCCGATGCCTGCGGGCTGATGTTTTTTTGTGCAGAAATTCTGCGTTGCAGAAATTCTTGCCGCGCCACCGATCAGCGTGGTTGCAGCGCCCCGGCCAGCCCGCTTTAGTCAAGAAATGCGGGCCAACGATGGTTCGCAACGAAATTCGCCCCGGTGATCGGGGCACGGGCAAAGCCGCTCGACCATCGCCGCGCAGGAATGCGGCTTTGGTCGGCGGCTTTTTCATTTTCCGCGCCACGCTGCGCCAGCCACGGGAACATCACATGCACCGCCTTATGACCCTGCTTGCCGCCACCACGATGCTGACCAGCCCGGCCTTGGCCGAAATGCTGGATGTGGAAAAGGACGAACTGACCCTGGGTTTCATCAAGCTTACCGACATGGCCCCGCTGGCGATTGCCAAGGAAAAGGGGTTTTTCGAGGATGAGGGGCTTTATGTGACGCTGGAGCCGCAGGCCAACTGGAAGGTGCTGCTGGATGGCGTGATCTCCGGGCAACTGGACGGCGCGCATATGCTGGCGGGGCAGCCTATTGCCGCCAGCATCGGCTATGGCACCAGCGCGAAACTGGTGACGCCGTTTTCCATGGACCTGAACGGCAACGCGATCACCGTGTCGAATGCGGTGTGGGAGCTGATGAAACCCGCCGTGCCCATGGGCGCAGACGGCAAGCCGCAGCACCCGATTTCCGCCGCCGCGCTGAAGCCGGTGCTGGAAAGCTATGCCGCCGATGGCAAGCCCTTCAACCTGGGCATGGTGTTCCCCGTCTCCACCCACAATTACGAACTGCGTTACTGGCTGGCGGCTGGCGGCATCAACCCCGGCTATTACTCGCCCGATGACGTGTCGGGCCAGATTGCGGGCGATGTGCTGATTTCCGTTACGCCGCCGCCGCAGATGCCAGCGACGCTGGAGGCCGGCACGATTGACGGCTATTCGGTGGGTGAGCCGTGGAACCAGGCGGCGGTGCAAAAGGGCATCGGCGTGCCGGTAATCACCGATGCGGATATCTGGAAGAACAACCCGGAAAAGGTGTTCGGCCTGACGGCGGCCTTTGTTCAGGAAAACCCGCAGACCACGCTGGCGCTGACCAAGGCGCTGATCCGCGCCGCGATGTGGCTGGACGAGGGCGACAACGCCAACCGCGCCGAAGCGGTGGAGATTCTCAGCCGCCCGGAATATGTGGGCGCGGATGCGGCGGTGATCGCCAATTCCATGACCGGCACCTTTGAATTTGAAAAGGGCGATACTCGCCCCGCCCCCGATTTCAACGTGTTCTTCCGCTACAACGCGACCTATCCGTTTCAGTCGGATGCCGTATGGTATCTGACGCAGATGCGCCGCTGGGGCCAGATCGCCGAACCGCAGACCGACGCATGGTTCGCTGAAAGGGCCGCCGAGGTCTATATGCCCGCCGTCTATCTGAAGGCCGCACGGCTGCTGGTGGACGAAGGGCTGGCGAACGAGGCCGATTTCCCCTGGGACAGTGACGGCTACCGCGCGCCCACCGCCGAGTTCATCGACGGTGTGACCTATGACGGGCGTGCCCCCAACGCTTACCTTGAAAGCCTGCCCATCGGTCTGAAAGGCGCACAGACGGTTGTCGGCGGCGAGGTGCAGGGCTGACCCTGCACTCGCCCACCGCGCCCACAGACAGGAGACAGCCATGACCGCCATCGATACAAACACCCTTGCGCGCGACGCCCGCCGCAGCCGCATCTTTGCCCGCATCAACAGGCTTGACGGTTGGCTGCGCGTGCTGGGCCTGCCCTGGGTCACGCCGATCCTCAAGGCGCTGGCGGGGGACAACCCGCGCGCGCAGATGAAGGACATCTGGCGGCTGCTGGGGGTGCCCTTGCTGGCCATCGGGGTTTTCCTGCTGCTGTGGGGCGTACTGGCCCCCCGGGTGCAAACCTCGCTGGGGGCCGTGCCGGGGCCTGCGCAGGTGTGGGAACAGGTGCTGGTGCTGCATGCCGATGCGGTGGCCGAGGGCGTGAAGGAAGACGAATTTTACGCCCGGCAGGACGAGCGCAACGCGCAACTGATCGCCGAAGGGCAGGCCGACAAGGTGAAGCTGCGCGATTACACCGGCAAGCCCACGTATTATCAGCAGATCTGGACCTCGATCCAGACCGTGTTCTTCGGCTTTCTGATCGCCACGACCATCGCGGTTCCGGTGGGCATCCTCACCGGCCTGTCGCCCACGGCCAATGCCGCCATCAACCCCTTGGTGCAGATTTTCAAACCCGTGTCGCCGCTGGCCTGGCTGCCCATCGTCACCATGATCGTGTCGGCGGTCTATGCCACCAACGACGGGCTGTTTTCCAAATCCTTCCTCGTGTCGGCCATCACGGTGACGCTGTGTTCGCTGTGGCCCACGTTGATCAACACCGCGCTGGGTGTGGCCAGCATCGACAAGGATCTGGTCAATGTGTCGAAGGTGTTGAAAATGGGCACCTATGCCAAGATCACCAAGCTGGTGCTGCCTTCGGCGTTGCCGCTGATCTTTACCGGGCTGCGGCTTTCGCTGGGCGTGGGCTGGATGGTGCTGATCGCCGCTGAAATGCTGGCGCAGAACCCCGGGCTTGGAAAATTCGTCTGGGATGAATTCCAGAACGGCAGTTCGCAATCGCTGGCCAAGATCATGGTGGCGGTGCTGACCATCGGCATCATCGGTTTCATCCTGGACCGTGTGATGTTCGCGCTGCAATCGCTGTTCACCTTCTCGAACAACCGGTGATGGCCATGACCCCCATTCTTGAACTTTCAGGCGTCTTCAAGGGCCATGGCACCGGAGCAGAGCGGAACGCGGTGCTGCGCAACATCAACCTGTCGGTGCGCGACGGCGAGTTTCTGGCGATCCTGGGCTTTTCGGGCACCGGCAAGACCACGCTGATAAACCTGATGGCCGGGCTGGCCCTGCCCGATGCGGGAACGGTGCGTTTCAAGGGCGCAGCCGTGACCGGCCCGGGGCCGGAGCGTGGCGTGGTGTTCCAGTCCTATTCGCTGATGCCGTGGCTGACCGTGGCTGGCAATGTGGCGCTGGCGGTGGATGCCGTGCACCGCGACAAACCAAAGGCCGCACGCGCCGCGATGGTTGCGAAATACATCGGCATGGTGGGCCTGTCGCATGCCGCCGAACGCCGTCCGGCCGAGCTTTCGGGCGGCATGCGGCAGCGGGTTTCGGTGGCCCGTGCATTGGCGATGACGCCCGAGGTGCTGCTGCTGGACGAGCCTTTGTCGGCGCTGGACGCGCTGACCCGCGCCAATCTGGCCGACGAGATCGAGGCGATATGGGAGGCTGACCGCCGCACCGTCGTGCTGATCACCAATGACGTAGACGAGGCGTTGCTGCTGGCCGACCGGATCGTGACACTGAACCCCGATGGCACGCTGGGCGCGGAATATGCGGTGACTTTGCCCCGCCCGCGCGACCGGGGGGCGATGAACCACGACGCCACCTTCAAACGCCTGCGCGCCGATGTGACCAAGACGCTGATGGACATCGGCATTTCTGCGAAAGCCGATGGCAGCCGCCTGCTGCCGCAGGTCACACCGCTGCACGCCATGCCGCGCGCCTATGCGAAAGCGGCGGAAAGTTTCACCGATGACCGCTACCTGCATTTCTCGCAGCTGCACAAGATCTATCCCACGCCCAAAGGCCCGCTGACCGTGGTGGAGGATTTCAACCTGACGCTGAAGAAGGGCGAGTTCGTCTCGATCATCGGCCATTCCGGCTGCGGCAAATCCACGGTGCTGACCATGGCAGCGGGGCTGAACGGCATCTCGAAAGGCGCGATCAAGCTGGACGGGTTGCATGTCGAAGGTGCCGACCCCGAACGCGCCGTGGTGTTCCAGTCGCCCAACCTGTTCCCCTGGCTGACCGCGAAAGAGAATGTGGCCATCGGGGTGGACAAGGTTTACCCCAAGGCCAGCCAGGCTGAGCGGCAAGAGGTGGTGGAATACTACCTTGAACGTGTCGGCCTGGCCGATGCGATGGACCGCCAAGCCGCCGACATGTCGAACGGCATGCGCCAGCGGGTCGGCATCGCCCGCGCCTTTGCCCTTTCGCCGAAACTTTTGCTGCTGGATGAACCCTTCGGCATGCTCGACAGCCTGACGCGGTGGGAGCTGCAAGAGGTGCTGATGGAGGTGTGGAGCCGCACCAAGGTGACGGCCATCTGCGTGACGCATGATGTGGACGAGGCCATCCTTCTGGCCGACCGCGTGGTGATGATGACCAACGGGCCGCGCGCCACCATCGGCAAAATCGTTGACGTGGGCCTGCCGCGCCCCCGCACCCGCAAGGCCCTGCTGGAGGATCCTGATTACTACGGCTACCGCCAGCAGGTGCTGGATTTCCTGACCGAATACGAACATGGGGCCAAACCTGCCCCCGCACCAAAAAAGCCTGATGCCAAGGAGGCCGCGTGATGTCGCAAAGACTTGTCGTGATCGGGGCCGGCATGGCCTCGGGCCGGGTGCTGGAGCATCTGTTTGAAGATGCGCCGGGGGCCTTCGAGGTTACGCTGTTCAACGGTGAGGCGCGGGGCAACTACAACCGCATCATGCTGTCGCCCGTGCTGTCGGGTGAAAAATCCTATGCCCAGATCGTCACGCATGATGATGCCTGGTATGCCGCGCACAATGTCGATTGCCGCTTTGGCGAGCCTGTGGTGAAGATCGACCGCGAGCGCAGGATCGTCTATTCCAACGCGGGTGGCGTGCCATATGACAAGCTGCTGATCGCCACCGGATCTGCGCCCTTCATCATCCCGGTGCCGGGGCACAAGCTGCCCGGCGTTGTCACCTACCGCGACCTTGACGATACCAATGCCATGATCGCGGCGGCCCGGCCCGGTGCCAGGGCCGTGGTCATCGGCGGCGGGTTGCTGGGGCTGGAGGCGGCGGCAGGCCTTGCCCTGCGCGGGATGGAGGTGGTGGTCATTCACCTCATGGGGCATCCGATGGAGCGCCAGCTTGACCCGGCCGCAGGATACTTGCTGCAAAAGGCGCTGGAGGCGAAGGGCATCACCATCCATTGCAAGGGGGCGACCAAGGCCATTCTTGGCACAGACCGCGCCGAGGCGGTGCTGCTGGAGGATGGCACGGTTTACGGCGCCGACATTGTGGTGATGGCCGTGGGCATCCGCCCGGAAACCCGGCTGGCCAATGATGCGCATCTGGAGGTGGGGCGCGGAATTGTCGTGACCGACCAGATGGTGACATCCGACCCCGACATTCTGGCTGTCGGTGAATGTGTGGAGCATGACAAGCAATTGTTCGGCCTTGTGGCCCCGCTCTACGATCAGGCCAGGGTGGTGGCCGCCACGCTGCTGGCCAACCCTGCCGCCTTCCGCCCGGTGCAGACGGCGACCAAGCTGAAGGTCACGGGCTGCGATCTGTTCAGTGCGGGCGATTTCGCCGATGCGCCCGACCGCGAGGATATCGTGTTCCGCGATCCGGCACGCGGGGTCTACAAACGGTTGGTGCTGAAAGACAACCGCCTGATCGGCGCGGTGCTGTATGGCGATACGGCGGACGGGCAATGGTTCTTTGGCCTGATCAAGGACGCCACCGACATCACCGACATGCGCGAGACGCTGATATTCGGCCCGGCCTACCAAGGGGGGGCCTCGGTAAACCCTATGGCGGCCGTTGCAGCCTTGCCGCCTGAGGCGGAAATCTGTGGCTGCAACGGCGTCTGCAAGGGCAAGATAGTCACCGCGATCAGTAGCGGTGCCGTCACGCTGGATGCTGTGCGTGCGCTGACCAAGGCGTCATCCTCCTGCGGGTCTTGCACCGGGCTGGTGGAACAGGTGATGGCGGTCACGCTGGGCGATGCTTTCGCCAAGTCCGCAGCCCAGCCGATGTGCAAATGCTGCGATCACACGCATGAGGATGTGCGCCGGTTGATCCGCAGCAAGGCGCTGAAATCCATTCCCGCCGTGATGCAGGAACTGGGCTGGAAAACGGCGGGCGGCTGCCATTCCTGCCGCCCGGCGCTGAACTATTACCTCTTGGCCGACTGGCCGCTGGAATACCGCGACGACCGGCAGAGCCGTTTCGTGAACGAACGCAACCACGCCAACATCCAGAAGGACGGCACCTATTCCGTCGTGCCGCGCATGTGGGGCGGGCTGACCACGCCGAATGAGCTGCGCGCGATTGCCGATGCCGCCGACAAATACAACGTGCCGATGGTCAAGGTGACGGGTGGCCAGCGCATCGACCTGCTGGGCGTGCGGAAAGAGGATCTGCCCGCGATGTGGGCCGATCTGAACGAAGCCGGGATGGTGTCGGGCCACGCCTATTCCAAGGGTCTGCGCACGGTGAAAACCTGTGTCGGCACCGAATTCTGCCGCTTTGGCACGCAGGATTCCACCGGGCTGGGGGTAAAGCTGGAAAAGCACCTGTGGGGGTCGTGGACGCCGCACAAGGTGAAAATGGGCGTCTCCGGCTGCCCGCGCAACTGCGCCGAGGCGACCTGCAAGGATGTGGGCGTGATCTGCGTGGACAGTGGCTATCAGATTTCCGTGGCGGGTGCGGCGGGGATGGAGGTGAAGGAAACCGAGTTTCTGGCCGCCACGGCGTCTGAGGCGGAGTGTATCGCGATCATCACCGCCTTCGTGCAGCTTTACCGCGAATCCGCCCGCTATCTGGACCGGCCGTGGAAATGGGTGGCCAAGGTGGGCCTCGACTGGGTGAAGACGCAGGTGGTGGATGATCTGGCCACCCGCGCCGCACTGGTCGAACGGTTCGAAGTCTCGCAATCCGTCTACCGCAAAGACCCCTGGGCGGAACACGCGAAACCATCCGAGCGCCCGAACTGGGGCATGCTCGCCGATCTGACGCTGGAGGCTGCGGAATGAACTGGCTGGATATCGGGGCTTTGGCTGACATTCCCGCACAGGGCGCGCGGGTGGTGAAAACGGCCCATGGCTGTGTGGCGGTGTTTCGCACTGCGGATGACCGGGTGTTTGCGATGGATGACCGCTGCCCCCACAAGGGCGGGCCTTTGTCGGAAGGCATCGTGCATGGCACGCAGGTCACATGCCCGCTGCACAACTGGGTGTTTGATCTGACAACCGGGCTTGCACAGGGGGCTGATGCAGGAGGTGTGGCAACCCATCCCGCGCGGGTGGAGGGGGGCCGCATCCTGCTGGATGCGGCGCTGCTGGCGCGGAGGGCGGCGGCGTGACGATCGGGGGCATGACGATCGGGGGCATGACGATGACGGGCACCATCCGCACCACATGCCCCTATTGCGGCGTGGGCTGCGGTGTGCTGGCCACGGCTGATGGCAGGGGCGGGTTTGACATCGCGGGCGACCCCGATCATCCGGCGAATTTCGGGCGGCTTTGTTCCAAGGGCTCGGCGCTGGGTGAGACTACGGGGCTGGAGGGGCGTTTGCTGACCCCCCGCATCAACGGGGTTCAGGCGGGGTGGGATCAGGCACTTGACCTTGTGGCAGGCCGCTTCCGCCAGACCATCGCCGAACATGGCCCGGATTCGGTGGCGTTTTATGTCTCGGGCCAGTTGCTTACCGAAGATTACTATGTGGCGAACAAGCTGATGAAGGGTTTCATCGGGTCTGCCAATATCGACACCAACAGCCGCCTTTGCATGGCGTCCTCGGTGGCGGGGCACAAGCGCGCCTTTGGCAGCGATACCGTGCCGGGCTTGTATGAGGATTTCGAGCAGGCCGATCTGGTGGTGCTGGTCGGCTCCAACCTCGCCTGGTGCCACCCGGTGCTGTATCAGCGGCTGGTCGCGGCCAAGACCCTGCGGCCCGCGATGAAGGTGGTGGTGGTTGACCCGCGCCGCACCGCGACCTGCGATATCGCCGACCTGCATCTGGCGCTGGCCCCCGGGGCAGATGCCGCCCTGTTCAACGCGCTGCTGGCCCAGATAGTGGCGCGGGGCGCGGTCGACCGGAGGTTCCTCGCCCATGTCAGCGGTTTTGCCGAGGCGCTGGTGGCGGCCCAGGCCTCTGACCCCGGCGCAACGGGGCTTGCCCCGGCGGATCTGCGTGCCTTCTGCGACCTGTGGATCGGCACCGAAAAGGTTGTCACCGTCTACAGCCAGGGCATCAACCAGTCGGCCAGTGGCACCGACAAGGTGAATGCCATAATCAACTGTCACCTTGCCACGGGCCGCATCGGCCGTCCCGGCATGGGGCCGTTTTCCGTCACAGGGCAGCCCAATGCCATGGGCGGGCGCGAGGTGGGCGGGCTGGCCAACATGCTGGCTTGCCATCTGGAACTGGACAATCCTGCGCACCGGGATGCCGTGCAGGGGTTCTGGGGCTCGCCTGCGATGCCCACGGCCCCCGGTCTGAAAGCGGTGGACATGTTCCGCGCGGTCGAGGAGGGCCGCATCAAGGCGTTGTGGATCATCTGCACCAACCCCGCCGTGTCGATGCCCGATGCCGACCGTGTGGCGGCGGCGATCAGGGGCTGCGATTTCGTGGTGGTGTCGGACATGATCGCCGAGACCGACACGACGCGGCTGGCGCATGTGCTGCTGCCCGCGACCGGCTGGGCGGAAAAGGATGGCACGGTGACAAACTCGGAACGCCGCATCAGCCGCCAGCGGGCCTTGCGCGCGCCCGCAGGGCAGGCGCGGCATGACTGGCGGATCTTGGCAGATGTGGCGGCGCGGATGGGCTGGGGCGCGGCCTTTGCCTGGGCGTCGCCTGCCGAGGTGTTTGCCGAATATGCGGCGCTGTCGGGCGTGGCGGGCACGCTTGGCAGCGATTTCGACATTTCCAACCGCGCGGAGCAGGGGGCCGATGGCTATGCCGCGATGCAGCCTTTTTTGTGGCCCGATGCGCCCGCCCGTCAGGGGGGCCGCTTTTTCGGTGACGGGCGGTTCCACACCCCCGATGGCAAGGCCCGCATGCTGCCCGTCACGCCGCAAGCGCCAAAGGCCGCGCTGTCGCCGGACTACCCGTTCCGCCTGAACACGGGCCGCGTGCGGGATCACTGGCATACGCTGACGCGCACCGGGCTTTCGCCGCGCCTGTCGGCGCATCTGGCCGAACCGTTTCTGGAGATTCACCCCGACGATGCGATGCGCCTTGGCCTCGCCCCCGCCGGTCTGGCCGAAGTGACCAGCCCGCAGGGCCGCGCCGTGCTGCGCGTGCTTGTCACCGACCGGGTGAAGCCGGGCGAGGTGTTTGCCCCGATGCACTGGACTGGTGAGACCGCACCCACGGGCCGGGTCGATGCGCTGGTGGCATCAGTTGTTGACCCGGTATCGGGGCAGCCGGAAAGCAAGGCGGCGGCGGTGCGGGTGGCCCCCTTTGCCGCGCGCTGGCACGGGTTTGCAGTCTCTGCCAGCGCGTTCCGTCCCGAGGTCGACTTTTGGGCCGTGGCCCGCACCCAGCAGGGCATGCGCGCCGAACTTGCGGGCCTGACCATGCCCGAGGATTGGGAGACGATGGCGCGCATGTTGTTTACCCTGCCTGACGCAACAGCGTTGCACGTGATCGACCGGGCGCGGGGCATCGCGCGCATCGCATTTTGTGACGGGGCCCGGGTGTTGGCTGCGCTGTTCGTGTCGCCCGAACCCGTGGCCCTGTCGCGTGCCCATGTGGCGGGGCTGGTGGGGCAGGATAGCGCGCGGGAGGTTCTGTCAGGCCGCCCCGGCGCGGGCCGCCCCGACAACGGGGCCACTGTCTGCGCCTGTTTCGATGTGGGGGTCAACCAGATCATCCATGCCATTGCGGGCCAGCACGTGACCTCGGTTGACGCGCTTGGCAAAGCGCTGCGCGCGGGCACCAACTGCGGCTCCTGCCGCCCCGAGTTGCGCGCGCTAATCGCCCGCCACGCCCCGCCCCTTGCTGCGGAGTAAGCCATGAAACACGCCCCTTTTGCCGATCGCAGCCCGGGCTCCATCGCTTTGGTAGGGGCGGGGCCGGGCGCGCGTGACCTGCTGACGCTGCGCGCGGTGGCGCGGCTGGCGGCGGCGGATGTGGTGTTTTACGACAGGCTGGTAGACCCCGAGGTGCTGAGCCTCGCCCCGCAGGCCGAGCATGTGTTCGTGGGCAAGGAAGTGGGCGCGCATTCCTGGCCGCAAGACCGCATCAATGCCGTGATCGTCGCTGCCGCCTTGCAGGGCCGCCGGGTGGTGCGGCTGAAATCGGGCGATCCGTCGATTTTTGGCCGCGCCTGTGAGGAACTCGACGCCGCCCGGAGCGTCGGCATCGCGGTAGAGATCGTGCCGGGCATCACCGCCGCCTCGGCCGCTGCGGCGGCGCTGGGGCGGCCGCTGACCGAACGGGGCGCGACCGACCGGCTGGTCATCGCCACCGCCACCTGCAAACCCGGCGATCCCGACCCGGAGCTTGCCGCGCTGCTGACCCCCGGCACCACGCTGGCGCTGTATATGGCCATGCACCGGCTGCCGCTGCTGGTGGCGCAGATGCTGGCCGCAGGCCATGACCCGGCGCTGGCAGTCGAGGTGGTCGGCTCGGCCAGCACATCGCGCGAGGCGGTGCTGCGCTGCACGCTGGCCAATCTGGTGGCGCGGGTGGCCGAGGCGGTGCTGGGCAACCCCGCAATCCTGCTGATACGCCATCCCAAGGCGGCGGCGGTCGCCACGCGGCGGGCCATTGCGCTGGTGGTCTGAAACCTGCCCACCATAGCGGTGCGTTGACTGGCGGCCTTCCACGGGGCGGCATGCGGCGACGGCCCCGAGAATCGCCGACGGGCCACACCATCCGCATTGCCGATTGCAGGCCGTTTGTTACGCCGCAGCGCAGCAGGTCGCTTTTGCCCAGCTTCCGGCAGCCAAGGAACAGCCACGGCAGAAAATCACCGGATTTGCCATGTTTTTGCTGTGCTTTGTCACCAATTCACGGTGAAAGCCGGTCTTGGCGGGCGGCAAGGGTAGCTGCGTCCTCTGCCACAAATCGGCCATTTTCATAGAACTGTTACAAAACTATTACATAAGCGTTGTGTCCGGCGCGTAACCAGACGCCGAGGCCGCTGACTGGCGTGCTGAATGGATACGAAAAGGGAGATCCACATGTCCTATATCAAGATGACCGTCTCGACGCTGGCAATTGCTGCCGTCTCTGCCGGCACCGCCATGGCGCGCGACCAGGTTCAGGTGACGGGTTCGTCCACCGTGCTGCCCTATTCCACCATCGTGGCCGAAGCTTTCGGCGAAAACTTCGACTTCCCGTCGCCGGTGGTTGAAGGCGGTGGTTCGGGTGCCGGCCGCAAGAAGTTCTGCGAAGGCGTGGGCGAAAACACCGTTGACGTTGCCAACTCCTCGTCGCGCATTTCGCAGTCCGACATCGACCTGTGCACCGCCAATGGCGTGACCGAGATCATCGAAGTGCGTTTCGGCTATGACGGCATCGTGTTCGCCTCGGCTGTTGACGGCCCGGATTTTGCGCTGACCCAAGCTGATGTTTACAACGGCATCGGCGCGCAAGTGCTGAAAGACGGCGCGCTGGTTGCCAACACCGCCGCGACCTGGGCTGACGTGAACGCCTCGCTGCCCGCGCAGACCATTCTGGCGCTGGTGCCCGGCACCAAGCACGGCACCCGTGAAGTGTTCGACGAGAAAGTGATCCTGCAAGGCTGCGAAGATTCGGGCGCGTTTGCCGCTTTCGCCGCTGCCAACGCCGGTGACGAAGACAAGGCCGAAGAGCTGTGCATGGAACTGCGCACCGACGGCACGTCGATCGACATCGACGGCGACTACACCGAAACGCTGGCCCGTCTGGAAGCTGACAAGAACGCCCTGGGCATCTTCGGCCTGTCGTTCTACCAGAACAACACCGACAAGCTGCGCGTTGCAACGATGGCTGGCGTCGTTCCCTCGACCGAGTCGATCGCTTCGGGCGAATACCCCGTGTCGCGCCCGCTGTACTTCTACGTGAAGAAAGCCCACATCGGCGTGATCCCCGGCCTGAAGGAGTATGTGACCTTCTTCATGTCGGATGACATCGCCGGCCCGAACGGCCCGCTGGCTGCCTATGGCCTGGTGTCCGACCCGGAACTGGCCGCCACCCAGGCGATGGTGGAAGCCGAGACCCCGATGGGTCCGCTGAACTAAGCTGACTGAACGCCGGGGCGGTGCCGAAAGGTGCCGCCCCACTTCTTTTCATTCTTGCGGACGGGACAGCCGATGTCGGTTCTTTTGCTGCTAGTCGTGATCGCCGTGCTGGCTGTGGCGGGCTATGTGCTCTGCCGTCAGCGCGCCATGGCCTCGGTCCAGGGGAACCCTCGCGGGTTGCATTCCCTTCCGGTCTATTATGGATGGCATGGCGCCATCATGGTTCTGCTGCCCGCATTGGCCGGGCTGGCGCTGTGGCTGCTGATCCAGCCGATGGTCATCGAAAGCCGGATTTCCGCGCAGCTTCCGCCCGAAATGGTGGCGGATGGCAGCTCGCGGGAACTGGTGATGACCGATGTGCGCCGCGTGGCGGGTGGTCTGGATACCGCTGTGGCCGTGGGTGCCATGACCGAGCAGGAAGCGGGCATGATCCGCACCGAGTTTACCAACGTGCGCGACCGCCTTGCATCTGTCGGCGTGGCGCTGGGGTCGAATGTGTCGCCCGCCGTGCTGGCCGCCGCGCAGGATTACCGGGTAATGGCCTCCTATGGCACGATGGGCCGCAGCGTGTTGGCGCTGCTTCTGGCCATCGGCGGTTTGGCCTATGCGGTCATGGCGACCACCAAGGATTTTCGCGCCCGCAACCGGGTGGAATCCGTGGTCCTGGGGCTGCTGATTGCAGCCTCTTCCATCGCAATTCTGACCACGGTGGGCATCGTCTATTCGATGCTGACTGAAACGTTCAATTTCTTTGCCCAGTATCCCTGGCAGGACTTCTTCTTCAGCCTCACCTGGTCGCCCAACTTCCGCGGCGGGTCGGATCTGGGGATCATCCCGCTGATCTGGGGCACGATGTATATCAGCCTGGTGTCGATGATCGTGTCGGTGCCCGTGGGTCTGTTCGCCGCGATCTATCTGGCGGAATATGCCAGCAAGCGCACCCGGTCCTGGGTGAAACCGCTGATCGAGATCATCGCAGGCATCCCGACCGTTGTGTTCGGCCTGTTCGCTCTGGTGACGGTCGGCCCGCTGCTGCGTGACTACTTTGCCGAACCGCTGGGGCTGGGCAATTCGGGCTCGTCTGTCATGACCGCCGGTCTGGTGATCGGCATCCTGAACATCCCGTTCATCTCGTCGCTGTCGGATGACATCATCAACTCGGTGCCGCAGTCGATGCGTGACGGGTCGCTGGGTCTGGGTGCCACCAAGTCGGAAACCATCCGCCAGGTGGTGCTGCCCGCAGCCCTGCCCGGCCCTGTCTGATGGCCGCCAGCCGTGCCATCGGTGAAACCATGATCGTGGTGATGGGCGCCGGGGCCGCAGCCAAGCTGAGCCTCAACCCCTTCGAGGCCATGACGACGATGACCGTGAAAATCGTGGGCCAGCTGACCGGCGATACCGACTTTGCCGCGCCGGAAACGCTGGTTGCCTTTGCACTGGGGATGACACTGTTCGTCATCACGCTGGCGCTGAACATCTTTGCCCTTGTGATCGTGCGCAAATACCGGGAGCAGTACGAATGACCGACGCAACCGCATCGGGGATGGCCGTTCCGGCCGGGCGCCCGAAATCGTCGCTGCTGGCGCAGACCGCGCTGATGAAAAAGCGCAATGCCTCCGAGGCTCGCTTCAAGTTCTATGGCGTCGCCGCCATTGTGCTGAGCCTCTCTGTGCTGGCCTTCATGCTGTGGACCATTCTCAACGATGGTGTCTCGGCGTTCTTTCAGGCCAAGCTGTCGTTCCCGCTGGAGCTGACCGCCGAAACGCTTGACCCCGAGGGCAACCGCAACCGGGACGAGATGGCCAGGGTGACAACCATCGGCTATGGCAGGGTGCTGACGACCGCCTTTGCGACCGAGCTTGAAAAGCGCGGTATTGCCGTTGAAGGCGTGTCCGAAAAAGACATCTCGGACATGATCTCGAAAGACGCTGCGGGTGATCTGCGTGCCACGGTTCTGGCCAACCCGCAGATGGTGGGCACGACGATTGACGCCACCGTTCTGGCCACAGGCCGGATTGACGGCTATCTCAAGGGCCGCGTCACCATGGAAACCGCCGAGCGCGACAGCAATGTCACGCCGCAACAGTTGCAACTCGCCGATGCGCTGCGCGATGCGGGCATCCTCGGGTCATCTTTCAACTGGGATTTCATCACCAGCCCCGATGCGTCGGATCAGCGGCCCGAAGCTGCGGGTCTGGGCGTGGCCATCATGGGGTCGGCCTACATGATGCTGCTGGTGTTGATCACCTGCGTGCCGATCGGTGTTGCCGCTTCGATCTATCTTGAGGAATTCGCGCCAAAGAACACCTGGACGGATGCGATCGAGGTGAACATTTCCAACCTTGCTGCCGTGCCGTCAATCGTGTTCGGTATCCTTGGTCTAGCGATCTTCATCAACTTTGCCGGCATGCCGCAGTCTTCATCGCTGGTTGGTGCACTGGTTCTCAGCCTGATGACCCTGCCCACGATCATCATCGCCACCCGCGCCAGCATCAAGGCCGTGCCGCCGTCGATCCGTGACGCGGCGCTGGGGATCGGCGCATCCAAGATGCAGACGGTGTTCCACCACGTTCTGCCGCTGGCCATGCCGGGCATCCTGACGGGCACCATCCTGGGCCTGGCTTCGGCCCTGGGCGAAACCGCGCCCCTGCTGCTGATCGGCATGGTCGCCTTTGTCGACAACTACCCGGCTGCCTCGGTCGCCGGTGTGCTTGACCCCGCGACCGCCCTGCCGGTGCAGGTCTATGGCTGGGCACAGCGCGCCGACCCGGCTTTCATCGAACGCTCCTCCGGGGCGATCATCATCCTGCTCATCTTCCTCGTCGCTATGAACGTGCTGGCCATCCTTCTGCGCCGCCGCTTCGAGCGCCGCTGGTAAACCCGGACGGAAAGGCCAAGCCATGAACGACATGAGAATAGTGGAGAGGACCGTGGATACTCAGAACACCAAGATCACGGCCCGGGGCGTGCAGGTGCATTACGGCACATCGCATGCGATCAAAGACCTGAACGTTGACATCCTCGACAAGACCGTGACGGCCTTTATCGGCCCGTCGGGTTGCGGCAAGTCCACGTTCCTGCGGTGTCTGAACCGGATGAACGATACGATCGCGGTCTGCAAGGTCTCGGGCGAGATCAAGCTGGAAGGCGAGGATATCTATGATGCCCGCGTTGACCCGGTGCAATTGCGCGCCAAGGTCGGCATGGTGTTCCAGAAGCCGAACCCGTTCCCGAAGTCGATCTATGACAACGTGGCTTACGGCCCGAAAATCCACGGCCTGACCCGCAACAAGGCGGAACTGGACGAGATCGTGGAATCGTCGCTGAAAAAGGCCGCGATCTGGAACGAGGTGAAAGACCGCCTCAGCGCCCCCGGCACCGGCCTTTCGGGTGGCCAGCAGCAGCGGCTGTGCATCGCCCGCGCGATTGCCACCAGCCCCGAAGTGCTTCTGATGGACGAACCCTGCTCGGCGCTGGACCCCATCGCCACCAGCCAGGTCGAAGAGCTGATCGACGAATTGCGCAGCCAGTTCTCGGTGGTGATTGTCACACATTCCATGCAGCAGGCCGCCCGCGTTAGCCAGAAAACCGCCTTCTTCCATCTGGGGCATCTGGTGGAATACGGCGAAACCGGCCAGATCTTCACCAACCCGCAAGACCCGCGCACTGAATCCTACATTTCCGGCCGGATCGGCTGACGGGAGGCATCATGAACCAAGAACCCCACATCGCCTCGGTCTTTGACCGGGATCTGGAGGCCATTCAGGCCATGATCATGAAGATGGGCGGGCTTGTCGAAGCCGCCATCCTTGACTCGTCGCTGGCGCTGGAAAGCCGGGATGAGGAACTGGCCGACAAGGTGCGCAAGGCCGATGCGGCGATTGATGCGCTGGAAGAGCAGATCAACACCGAGTGTGCCCGCGTGATCGCGCTGCGCGCGCCCACGGCCAGCGACCTGCGCACCGTGCTGACCGTGATGAAGATCGCGGCCAGCCTGGAACGCTGCGGTGATTATGCCAAGAACCTGGCAAAGCGTTCGACCGTGCTGGCGCAGATGCAGCCCATCGGCGGCTCGGCAGGGTCGATCCGCCGGATGGCCAAGGCGGTGGAACTGCTGCTGAAGGATGCGCTGGACGCCTATATCCAGCGTGACGCCGTGCTGGCCGCCGAAGTGCGCGAGCGCGACCGTGAAATCGACCAGATGTATAACGCATTGTTCCGCGAATTCCTGACACATATGATGGAAGACCCGCGCAATATCACCGCCTGCATGCATCTGCATTTCATCGCCAAGAACATCGAGCGTGTGGGCGACCATGCGACCGGCGTGGCCGAACAGGTGATCTATCTGGTGACGGGGGCCCTGCCCGAAGAGGCGCGTGTGAAGGGCGACATCACCTCGTCGATCCGCATTGAGGGTGGCAAGTGATGGCAGCGGCGGAACAGCCTGTCGTCCTGCTGGTCGAGGATGAGCCCGCGCAACGTGAGGTTCTGTCCTACAACCTTGAAGCCGAAGGTTTTCGCGTGTCACAGGCCGCGAATGGCGAAGAGGCGCTGCTGCTGGTCGATGAAGTTTCGCCGGACGTCATCGTGCTTGACTGGATGCTGCCCAACGTATCGGGCATCGAGGTCTGCCGCCAATTGAAAACGCGCCCCGAAACCCGGGGCGTGCCGATCATCATGCTGTCGGCCCGGTCCGAGGAAGTGGACCGGGTGCGCGGGCTGGAAACCGGCGCCGATGACTATGTGATAAAGCCCTATTCGGTGGTCGAACTGATGGCCCGGGTCAGGGCGCAGTTGCGGCGCACGCGGCCCTCGTCTGTGGGTCTGGTGCTGGAATATGTGGATATCCGGCTGGACCCGGAAAGCCACAAGGTGTTTCGCGCCGACAAGGTGCTGAAACTGGGGCCGACCGAATTTCGCCTGCTGACCACTTTCATGGAAAAACCGGGCCGGGTGTGGAGCCGCGAACAGTTGCTTGACCGCGTCTGGGGCCGCGACATCTATGTGGATACCCGCACGGTCGATGTGCATATCGGGCGGCTGCGCAAGGCGCTTTGCCAGTTCGGCGGCGACGACCCGCTGCGCACCGTGCGCGGTGCGGGTTACGCGCTGGGATAGGCCTGCGCCGGTTCGTTGGTGCATCCTGCATCTATGACAGACAATCAGCCCGTTCGCGCCGCATCTGGACGAACGGGATGATTTTTTTGGGAAATCGTGGTTCGCCGCGTCAGATCGTGCGGGGCCGGAGTGTGCGAACACCCGGCCCCGCACGCCTTGGTCAGGCCTGTTCGCGCAGGTCGTCGGGCAGCAGCGCCTCGGGCAGGTTCTGATAGCAGACCGGCCGCAGGAAGCGGCGGATCGACAGGGTGCCGACCGAGGTTGCGCCAAAATTGGTTGATGCGGGGTAAGGCCCGCCATGCACCATGCTGTCGGCCACCTCGACCCCGGTGGGGAAACCATTGGCCAGCACCCGCCCGGCCTTGCGTTCCAGCACCGGCAACAGGCGGCGGCCATGCGCCGTATCGCCCGCATCCAGATGCAGGGTGCAGGTCAGCTGCCCCTCCAGATGTGCGGCAAGCGCCAGCATCTCATCCGCGTCGGTTACGGTCACGATCAGGCCAAGCGGGCCGAACACCTCTTCGCCCAGGGCGTGATTGGCCAGCCATTCCGCGCCCGTGGTGCGGAACAGATAGGGTGCCGCGCGACGCTGGTCGCAGGGTGTCGCCACCAGCGCCTGCACGCCAGACGTGCCCGCGATGCGTTCGCTGCCCTGACGGTAGGCGGCGGCGATGCCGTCGGTCAGCATGGTCTGGGGTGCCACGGGTTGCAGCGCCGCCGTGGCCGCAGTTGCAAAAGTTTCGGCGTCGGGGCCAGCGATCACCACCGCAATGCCGGGGTTGGTGCAGAACTGGCCCGCCCCCATGGTCAGCGAGGCGGCCCAGCCCGCCGCGATCTGCGCACCGCGCGCGGCCATCGCCTCGGGCAGCAGGAACATCGGGTTCACCGAGCCCAGTTCGCCAAAGAACGGAATGGGTTCGGGACGCGCGGCGCACAGGTTGAACAATGCCCGCCCGCCACCCAGTGACCCGGTAAAGCCCACCGCCTTGATCGCCGGATGTGTCACCACAGCCTCGCCCACGCTGCGGTCGCCGCCCTGAATCAGGCTGAACACGCCCGCAGGCATGTTGCAGGCGATCCGCGCGGCATGCACCGCCTCGGCCACGATCTCGCCCGTGCCGGGATGGGCGGAATGGCCCTTGACCACCACAGGGCAGCCCGCCGCCAGCGCCGCCGCCGTGTCACCGCCCGCCGTGGAAAAGGCCAGCGGAAAGTTTGACGCGCCAAACACCGCCACCGGGCCGATGGGCCGCTGCATCATGCGCAATTCAGGGCGCGGGGCGGGCTCGCGGTCGGGCAGGGCGGCGTCGAAACGCCGGTCAAGGTAATCGCCCGCCAGGATATGCGCCGCAAACTGCCGCAACTGGCCGGTGGTGCGCCCGCGTTCGCCGTTCAGCCGCGCCTCGGGCAGGCCGGTTTCTTCGGTGCCGATCTGGGTGATGGCGGCTGCGCGCGCCTCGATCTCGTCGGCGATGGCGTTCAGGAAGGCGGCGCGTTCGGTGCGGGTTGTGGCGGCATAGGCGACGGCACAGGCCTCGGCCGCACGGCAGGCGTCATCCACCAGCGCGGGCGATCCCACGGCAAAGTCATGCGCCGCGCCATGTGCGGGGGATGAGGTAAAGGTGCCCGGGCCGGAAACCCAGTCACCCGCGATCAGGTGCTTGCCATGGGGGGTGAATGTCATGGTGGTGGTCCTTCTTGTGGGTCGGGGGAGGAGTGCGGCGGGGCCGGTCATGGCCCCAGCGCGCAGGCTTCGTCAATGGCCAGAATCTCGGCCATGGCGGCGGCGGCGGCGGGTGGGGCCTGACGCTCCACCGCGCCCAGAAGTGTGGCGTAGGCTGCCTGCTTTTCCGCCGCGAATTCGGTGTCGCCCCGCGCCAGCCTTGGCACCAGCGCGCGCACAACGGCAAATTCGCACAGGGCATTGGCCGCGCGCAACAAGGGGTTGGCACTGGCCTCGCCCAATGTGCGGTGCAGTTCGAATTCCGCCTGCGCAAAGGGTTCGGGCATGGTGGCGACCGTTTGGCGCTGGCCCAGCCAGTAGAACAACTGGCGCAACTGGTCGGCGGTGCGGTGCCTTGCGGCCAGTTCGGCGGTTTGCAGTTCCAGCGTGCGGCGCACATCGAAAAATGCGTGCAGAAAGGCGGGTTCGGGCCCGGCATCGTTCATCCAGGCCAGCACCTGGCGGTCAAACAGGTTCCAGCGGCTGCGCGGCAGCACGCGGGTGCCCACCTTGGGGCGCGCCTCGACCAGACCCTTGGCCTCCAGCGTTTTCAAGGCCTCGCGCAGCACGGTGCGCGACACGCCGTAAGCGTCGATCATCTCGGCGTCATTGGGCAGGATGGTGCCCACCTTCATCCGGCCCGACACGATGCCCAGCCCGATTTCGCCGATGACGAAGGAATGAAAGTTCCGGGCCGCCTGCCTGCCTGCGAGCGTGCGGATCAGGCTGCCGGGTTCACTCATCTCACGCTTTCCAGAGGGCCTTCCGTGACGGTGCCGACGCCGAGAAGATCAGGCGCTGCAAGAGGATGAACATGAACAGCAGCCCGCCGATGACGATCTTTGTCCACCAGCTCGAAAGTGAGCCGTCAAAGACGATATACGTCTGCACCAGCCCCTGCAACAAGACCCCGATGAAGGTGCCGGCAATGAAACCGTAACCGCCGGTCAGCAGCGTGCCACCGATCACCACGGCCGCAATCGCGTCCAGCTCCACCCCCACGGCCGACAGCGAATAGCCCGCCTTGGTGTAAAGCGAGAATACCGCCCCGGCCAGCCCCGCCAGCGTGGAAGACAGCGTATAGATCAGGATCGTGGTGCGCGGCACCGGCACGCCCATCAGCGCCGCCGACGTGGGGTTGCCCCCCAGCGCATAGACCGCCGAGCCAAACCGCGTGCGGTGCGCCAGCAAAGCCCCCAGCACGAACACCGCCACCATCAGCCCGCCAATCACCGTGATCCGCCCGCCACCCGGCAGCAGAAGATAGGTCTGCGACACGGCGGTGTAGAAATCATGCTTGATGCCGATGGAATCGGGCGAGATGACCGAGGCCGCGCCCCGCGCCAGAAACATCCCCGCCAGCGTCACGATAAAGGCAGGCACCTGCAGATAGGCAATCGCGGCGCCCATCGTGGCCCCGAATGCCGCCGCCACCACCAGCGCCACGGCAAAGGCCGCCAGCGGGTGCAGACCCGCCCACATCACCAGCACCGCAATCAGCACGGTGGTGAATCCGATCACCGCGCCCACCGACAGGTCAATGCCGCCTGCAAGGATCACGAAGGTCATGCCCACCGCCGCGATGCCCAGAAAGGCGTTGTCGGTCAGAAAGTTGCCCAGAACACGGGTGGAAAGCAGCCCGGGGTATTGCGACACGGCCAGCGCATAGGCCAGCACGAATATGATCGTCGTGGCCAGCAGGGGGCGAAGCGAGCGGTTCATGGCATCGTCCTTTCGCGGGGGGCTGTCTTGCGTTTCGGCATCCGGCGGGCAAAAGCCTCGGCGGCCAACGGCGATTGCAGGATCAGGATCAGGATGATGATGCCCGCCTTGACCATCAGGTTGAACTCGGGCGGCAGGCCGGAAATCAGGATGCCGGTGTTCATCGCCTGGATGATCACCGCGCCCAGCACCGACAGCGGGATGGAAAACCGCCCGCCCAGCAATGACGTGCCGCCGATCACCACGGCCAGAATGGCATCAAGCTCCAGCCACAGGCCCGCGTTGTTGGCATCGGCGCCCCGGATATCGCCCGCCACGATGATGCCCGCGATGGCCGCGCAGAAGCCCGCAAAAGCATAGGCCCCGATCAGCAATAGCCGCGCCGGAATGCCCACCAGCCGGGCGGCACCCTTGTTCACGCCCACCGCCTCGATCATCAGCCCCAGCGCGGTGCGGCGCACCAGCAGCGTGGTCAACAGCAGCAGCGCCAGCGCGATCACCACGGGCATCGGCAGCCCCAGGAAGGCCCCCGTGCCGATGTAGATCAGCACCGGGTCGGAAAAGGTGACGATCGACCCTTCGGTTATCAATTGCGCCAGCCCCCGCCCTGCCACCATCAAGACCAGCGTGGCCACGATGGGCTGCATGTCCAGATATGTGACCAGCACGCCGTTCCACAGCCCGCACAAAAGCCCGGCCGCCAACGCCGCCGTCACCGCGACAATCGCGGGCTGCCCGCCAACCACCAGCGTTGCCGCCACCGCCGCGGCAATGGCCATCACCGCGCCGACCGACAGGTCAACGCCCTTGGTCGCAATCACCGCCGTCATGCCGATGGCGAGGATGGCGACGGGCGCGCCCCGGTTCAGCACGTCGATCAGACTGCCGAACAGGCGGCCGTCGCGCCATGTCAGGTCAAAGAAATCGGGGAACAGCAACCAGTTCATCAGCAGCACGGCAACCAGCGCCGCAACCTGAGGGCGCAGGAAAATGCCGGAAAGGCGGGTCATGGCGTCTCCTCTGGCGTCTGGTCGGGTGCCGCTTGTCCGGCGATGGCCTGCACGATTGTCGCAGGGTCGATCTGTTCACCGCGCAACTCGGCCACCATCTGCCGCTCGCGCATCACCACGATGCGGTTGGAATAGGCCACCACCTCGTCGAGCTCCGATGAAATCACCAGCAGCGCCAGACCATCCTCGCGCAGCCGGTTGATGGTGCGCACAATCTCGGCATGGGCGCCCACGTCGATGCCGCGCGTGGGCTCGTCCAGGATCAGCACGCGCGGATCGGTGGCCAGCCAGCGCGCCAGAATCACCTTTTGCTGGTTGCCGCCCGACAGCAGTTTCACCGCCATGTCGTGATGCGCCGCACGTATATCCAGCGCATCGGCAAAGCGGCCCGCGATATCCACCTGTTCCTCGGTCGTCAGCATGCGGAACCAGCCCAAACGGGCCTGCAAGGCGATGATGATGTTCTCGCGCACCGACAGATCGGCAAAGATGCCGTCCAGCTTGCGATCCTCGGGGCAAAAGCCGAAACCTGCCGCCACGGCCTGCGCCGGGCTGCGCAGCGCGAACACCCGCCCGCCCATGCGCACCATGCCGCTGTCGGCCAGATCGACGCCGAACATCAGCCGCGCCATTTCGGTGCGGCCCGACCCAAGCAGCCCGGCCACGCCCACCACCTCGCCTTCATGCAGCGTCAGGGTAAAGGGGTGCACCTTGCCCGCGCGCCCGATGCCGTCGAATGTCACCACCGCGGGCCCCGTTTCCGCATCCGGGCCGCCGCCGATGGCATGGGCAAAGCTCAGATCCTTGCCCAGCATCATGCGCACCACCTCGGTCTGCGACAGGCCCGCCAGCGTTTTCGTGCCTACCAGCCGCCCGTTGCGCAGCACTGTCACCCGGTCGGCCAATGCAAAGACCTGATCCAGAAAATGCGTGATGAACACGATGGCAAGGCCCCGCGCCTTCAGCGCCCGCACCACATCAAACAGCTTGTCCACCTCTACCCGGTCAAGGCTGGCGGTGGGTTCGTCCAGCACCAGCACCTTGCCCGACAGTTCCACCGCCCGCGCGATGGCCACAATTTGCTGGATCGCCACCGAATAGCTGCCAAGCTCTGCCCGCACGTCGATTTCCAGCCCATAGGCCGCCAGTATCTGCCGCGCCTGCCGCTCGATCACGCCTTTGCGCACCAGGCCGAAGCGGGTCGGCTGGCGGCCAAGAAACAGGTTTTCCGCGACCGAGCGGTTTGTCAGCAGGTTCACCTCCTGATAGACCGTGCCGATGCCTAGGCCCTGCGCCTGCTGGGGGTCGCGCAGATGCACGGGCTGGCCTTCGACCAGCACCTCACCCGCGTCGGGCTGCAACGCGCCGGTCAGTATCTTGATGAGTGTGGATTTTCCGGCGCCATTCTCGCCCAGCAGGGCATGCACTTCGCCCGCGCGGGCCTCGAAATCCACGCCATCCAGGGCATGGTGCTGGCCAAAGATCTTGCCGATCTGCCGCGCCTGCAACAGCGGCGGGGCAGCCGCCTGCGCCCCCTGAGCCTGTGCCATGTCATCCCCCCTCCGGTGGTGGGCGCGGGGCCGAACCCCGCGCCGCGCGCCTTGTGTCAGTAGCCCAGACCCTTGCGGCGGTCATATTCACCCTGCGGATCATCAGCCGGAGTATACAGCTTTGATTCCGTGATGATGAATTTTTCCGGCACGGTGCCACCGTTCAGATAGGCATCCAGTGCTGCAAAGGCGGGGCCGGCCATGTTCGGGGTCAGTTCCACCGTGGCATTCGCCTCGCCTGCCACCATGGCGGCAAAGATATCGGGCACGGCGTCGATCGACACCACCAGAATGTCGGTGCCCGGCTTCAGGCCCGCATCCTTGATCGCCTGAATGGCGCCCACGGCCATGTCGTCGTTATGGGAGTAGACCGCGCAGATGCCCGCGCCGCCGCCTTCGGCCTTGATGAAGCCTTCCATCACTTCCTTGCCCTTCGACCGGGTGAAATCGCCGGTCTGGCTGCGGATGATCGACACATTGGCCGCACCCGCGATGCCTTCTTCAAAGCCCTGTTTGCGGTTGATCGCGGGGGATGAGCCCACGGTGCCCTGCAATTCAACAACCTTGCATTCCTTGTCGCCGACCGCGCCGACCAGCCATTCGCCCGCAACGCGGCCTTCCTTGACCTGATCCGACGCAACCGAAGTCAGATACAGATCTTCCGGCGCTTCGATGCCACGGTCCAGCAGCACCACGGGAATGCTGGCTTCCTTGGCTTCGGTCAGCACCTCTTCCCAGCCGGTTGCAACAACCGGGGCCACCAGAATGGCATCGACACCCTGGGCGATGAAGCCACGGATCGCCTTGATCTGGTTTTCCTGTTTCTGCTGCGCATCGGCGAATTTCAGGTCGATGCCCAGCCGTTCGGCCTCGGCCTTCGTCACCGAAGTTTCGGCCGCACGCCAGCCGGATTCAGACCCGATCTGCGAAAAGCCCACGACCTTGCCGCTGAGCCCCTGCGCCAAAGCGGATGAGCACAACAGGACGGCCAGCCCCCCTGCGAGGGCAGTTTTATGAAGAATTGACATGTTTCCTCCCTGGAACATCGCGTGCCCTCCCGGCAGAGGCGATGCAGAGAACGCTAACAAAAGTAATACTATATGTAAACGCAGAAGTGATCAGCCCGGTATTGTGGCCCGGCGCGGCGCCATTCTGCCAAGGTGGCAGATGCAGAGCACTGATTTTTAGGGGAATTTGCAGAAGCAACCGGGCAGTTTGCGCAGCCTCCATGCGCAATGCCTGCACCATCGCCTTGCGGTGGCCTGTTTGGCCGACTCTTCGATGGCGAGTTTCGCGTTCAGAAGACCGGAACGAACCGGTGCAAAGCCAGCCGTGGCCGGGCTGTTCCCGGTGCTGGGTGCTGACCTTCAGGCAGCTGCAAATGGCATTCGCGCCGATGGCCGTGACCTCGGCTTACTTCTGGAACGATTGACCGACATGGCCTTTGATCAGGTGCTGGGCAAGGTCAGGGGCTGATGGCCCTTGCCGTCACTCGCCAACCGCCTCGCGCGCGATGTCGTCAAGAAGGGCCTGCACCTCTTGCATCGGGCCTTCGGGCAAGTGGCGGAACCCGATGGCGACCTGGCCATTCTGGTCGGTGATGAAGATGCCGTAAGGGCAATGCGCGATGTTGAGCGGGTCAGCCTCCATCACCTTGCGCGACAGGACAGCCGAGCAGAACAGGAACACATCTGCACTGTCAAAGACGGTCACGGCGCTGCCGACGTCCGCGCCGGTGCGGTTCAGCATGTCGCCCACATGGCTGCGGTAGTCGATGACCAGCCCCTTGCCGATGATGGCGGATTCGACGGCAAAGGCCGCATCGTCGAAGCTGCCTTCGAAAGGATAGGTGGTTGCATCCTGTGCCAGCGCGGCGGGGGCGCCGAGGATCAGTGCCAGAAGCGAGAGTTTCAGTCTGTGCATGGTGCAACCTTTCAGATGGGGTTCTCAGACAGCTTCCACAAAACGGTATCCGGTTTCGGCCCGCTCCACCCTGCCGATGCCGCCCCCCGGCAGGTGGTAGCCGATGATCGCGTGGCCATCGCTGACCAGCCTGTCGAGAAGGGCGACACGCGTGGCCGCCGCAGTCGCGGCGTCCTGATCCGAGCCGGAGGCCCATTCGGGGCGCTCGAACGCGACGTGATGGTTGGCGATGCAATCGCCCAGCACCGTGGCCGGGCTCGGCCCCGCGATGTCGAATGCCATGTGGCCGGGAGTATGGCCGGGGGTCAGACGGGCGGCGATGCCCGGCAGGGGTTCGTCACCATCGACCAGAAGGCGGATTCTGTCGCCGATCAGCGCCAAGCGGCGCGCGGCACCAACGGCAAAGGTCGCCCGCGCCTCGCCAATGCTGCTGACGGTGTCAGGATTGGTCCAGTAGTCGAACTCGGTCTGGCCGATCATGTAGGCAGCGTTGGGAAAGACGGGTTCGTCAAAGTCATCCAGCAGGCCCCAGAGGTGATCGGGGTGGCCATGGGTGAACAGGACATGGGTGATGTCATCGGGGGTCAGGCCAATGGCCTCCAGCGCCTCGGCCAGTTTGCCGGCCGAGGGTTGAAAATCCGGACCCGCGCCGACGTCGAACAACACGGTATTGGTGCCATCGCGCAAAAGCGTGACGTTGCAGGGCGGGGTCAGCTGATCGGTGGGCAGGCCGTAGCGGGCGGCGATGGCCTGCACTTCCTCTTGCGGCATCCCGCCAAGGATGAAGTCACCGGGCAGGACAAGATTGCCATCCGACAGCGTGTCGATCTGCGTAGATCCAAGGGTCAGCGTGCTGGCGGCCCACAGGCGGCGCGGCGCCATCGGGGCGGCAAGGGCGGCGGCAGAGGCGGTCAGCAGGTGGCGGCGGGTCAGCATGAGTTCTGTCCGAATGGGGGCGGGCGCGGTAGTCTGCGCCCGCCGGATGGGTGTCAGCCGAACATGTCGGCGGTGATCCCGGCATACCAGCCCAGCGATTCCTCGTAGGTGGCCTTGCGCAGGGCGGCATCTTCGCCGGTTGCCGAAATGAAGCTTTCGACACTGGCAATCTTTTCCGGCGTCGGTTCATAGGATGCGCCGACCTTCACCCCATCCTCGGGCGCGATCAGCGACCAGCAGGTGTTGGAGTATTTGGCCGGGAAGGTCTTGGAGCCCGTCAATTCGCCCCGGATCGCCATGGCGGCAACCTTCGCCTGGCTATTGGCCGAGAAGCCGGATTTCGGCATGTCGCCCTGCGCCGAGCTGTCGCCCAGAACCCAGGTGTTTTCATCCATCTTCGATTTCATCGAGGCCGGATCGACCGGGGCCCAGCCAGAGTCATCCGTCACACCCGCAATGGCGGCTATCTTGCCCGCCATCTGGCCGGGAATGACATTGCAGACATCGACCTTCGTCACATCGCCGTCGATCACGACTTCCATCGTGTCGGGGCGCACCTCGACGGCGTTGCCGCCGAAATCCGGGCCGACCCATTCAACCATGGTGCCGTAGTGCCGTTGCCAGCCTTCCTCGAACAGCGCCTGTTTGGAGTATTTGTCCTTGGGGTCCAGCACCAGGATCTTGGCGGTGGGGTTCTTTTCCTTCAGCACATGGGCGACCATGCTGATGCGTTCATAGGGGCCGGGGGGGCAGCGGTAGGGGTTCGGGGGGGCGACCATGGCAAAGGTGCCACCCTGGGGCATCGCCTCGATCTGGGCCTTCAGAAGCTGGGTCTGCGGCCCAGCCTTGTAGGCATGTGGCATGATCTCGGCATGGGTGTCTGCCGACCAGCCGGGGACCGAGCCGTCCTTGAAGTCGATGCCGGGCGACAGGACCAGCCGGTCATAGGGCAGGACCGTGCCACCGGCCAGCGTGACGGTCCTTGCCGCACGGTCGACGGCGGTCGCCATGTCGTTGATGACGGTCACACCGCCGCCCGCCAGCTTGTCATAACCATGCTGGAGGTTTTCGAAGTCGTAGAAGCCGCCAAGGTAAAGGTTGGAAAAGAAGCAGGTGGTGTAGATCGGGTTGGCCTCGACCAGCGTCACTTCAAGCGCGCCGTCGCTGTCCTTGGCCAGATAGCGCGCGGCGGTGGCCCCGCCTGCACCGCCGCCAATGACGACAACTTTGGGCTTGGCCTGCCCCCAGACGGTGGGTGCTGTCAGAAAGGCGCCGGCGGCCATGCCAGTGCCCAGGAATATACGTCTTGTCAGCATCGGGTTCTCCTCCCCTTGGGTTGGTCGGGCGCGGTTGTTCCGCGCTTCATTCTTCAAGCGTGGCGAAATAGGCGGCGAGTGCGGCAATCTCTTCGTCGTTCAGACGGCTGGCCATCATCTGCATCACGGGATGCGGGCGCAGTTTCTGTTTGTAGGCATGCATGGCGACGACAAAATCCTCGGCTGGCCAACTGGTTATCGACGGAATACCCTGATCGGAGCCGTCGGTCTGGTGGCAGGTCTGGCACTCCGACGCGAGGTATTCGCCATATTCGGGGTCGCCCTGGATGGACAGGGTGGCGGCAGACAGATCGGGGTCGGTCTTCAGCGCGGTCGGTTCGGACTCCGGGATGTCCTGTGGCCTGTCAGACCAGTCGCGCAGAAAGGCCATCAGCGCGGCGCGGGCCTGCGGGTCTTTCATGCCGCGGTAGTTCATCCGCGTGCCCGACACCAGCGCCTTGGGATTTTCGATGTAGGCGTCAAGGGTTTCCAGCGTCCAGACAAGACCGTCTGCCCCCATGCGCGCCATGGGTCTGGAGTAGTTGAAGCCTTCAAGACTGCTCGCCTTGCGGCCAAAAATGCCATTCAACTGCGGCCCGACCCGGTTCACGGCACCTTCGCCGATCTGGTGGCAGGCTTTGCATTGCTGGGCGAACAGCGTGGCACCGCGTTCGGCATCGCCGATGTCCTCGGCCCAGAGGGGGGCACCTGAAAGGCAAAGAACAGCGGCAATACGGGGCAGGAGCGAGGCCATGGTCAAGGGCCGAAGGTCGAAAGATAGGCAATCACGGCGTCACGCTCTTCGGGCTTTTTCAGGCCTGCAAAGGACATGCGTGTGCCCTTCACGAAACCCTTGGGATTTTCCAGAAAGGCGTGCAGCGAAGCGTCATCCCAGATCCCCCCGGCGGCCCCCATTTCGGCCATGGGGGCAGAGTATTTGAAGCCATCGACCTGACCCATCGTCGCGTTGACGATGCCGTTCAGGGCAGGGCCGACGGTGTTTTTCGCGCCTTCGCCAACTTTGTGGCAGGCGGCGCATTTCTTGAAGGCGGCCTCGCCAGCCGCGATCAGGGCCGGATCCGCTGCGCCTGAGGGCTCTGCTGCGGGTTCGGGTTCTGCCGGGGTGGCTTCGGCCGTGTCGGCGGGGGCTTCGGCTGCCGTCACTGGCGCGACGGGCGAGGTTTGCGCGATGATGACGGGCAGGGTGCCTGCGGGTTTGCCGTCAGGGTCTTCGGGCGTCACGTTGATGTCGACTGCGCGTTTGGTCACCTCTGGGGCCGCCGAGCGGCAGTTTTCCATGCAGGGCTCGGCGCTGAAGGCCGGGTATTCGGTGGCAGCCCGGTCGTCGGGGTAGAACCCATCGGCGTTGGGCATGGTGATTTCGGTGAAATTCTCATGCGTCAGGACAAAGTCATCTTCGACGATGCCGTTGGAGTAGAGAAGGAAGGCCGTGATGGCATAGGTGTCATCCGCCGTCAGGGTCTGCGCCCCGCCAAAGGGCATCGACCGGTGAACATAGTCGAAAACGGTCGAAAGGTGCGGCCAATAGCTGCCGATGGTCTTGACCGGGCGCGGGTCGGTCAGGGTGCCAGTGCCACCGGCCAGAACGGGCCAGCTGTCCAGCCCTTCGGCAAAGTCGCCATGGCACGACGCGCAGTTGTCGTAAAAGACCTGATCACCGGTTTCCACATCGCCCGATCCTTCGGGCAGGCCGGTGCCATCTGGCAGGACGGCCACATCCCAGGCGTCGATTTCGTCCGGCAAAGCCGGGCGGCCAAGGCCGAGTGGGGCAGCGGCGGCCAGGATCGCGGCGGCAGGTTCGGCTGCGGGCTCGGCTGCGGGGGCGGGGGCTGCCGGGGCTTCGGCCACGGGGGCGGGCTCAGGTTCCGGCGCAGGGACTTCGGCAGATTCTGCGGGGGCAGGCTCTGCCTGCACGGGTTCCGGGGGCGCTTCGACCGCCGCGGCGGGGGCTGCGGTTTCGGCATTGGCCGCGCCCGCCATGTCAAGCGTCTCGACCGCATCCGGGGCCGAAAGAGCCAGAACGACGGCCAGCACGGCAACGGTGGAGACGCTGGCGCCCAGCAGGATGATCGGGAATTCAGGCGATTTCGACATTCTCGACCTCTCCGTCGGCGCGCACCCACCAGGTCTGGATGCTGTTGTTGTGGTAGACGTTGTTCAGCCCGCGAATGTCGCGCAGGGCCTGTTTGGTCGGCTGGACATAGCCGGTTTCATCCATGGCGCGGGACAGGATGAACATCTCAGACCCGTCCCAGGTCATGTCGTAGTGGAACCGTGTCAGCGCCTTGGACCGCGCCTCGCCCGATATGCGGGCGGGGGTCCATGTCGCCCCGCCATCGGTGGACACATCGACACGGGTGATCCTGCCGTTGCCGGACCATGCCAGACCGGTGACGACCAGCGGCCCGGCACCATGGCGGATCGGGGCTTGCGGGCTGGGCGAGGTGATGACGGATTTCGCATCCATCACCCAGGTCCATTTCCGCGCCCGGCCATCCGGCATCATGTCGGTGTATTTCGAGGTTTCCTCGCGGCTTTCCACGGCCTGATCATAGACGCCGATCCGGCGGACCCATTTGACCCACATGTTGCCTTCCCAGCCGGGCACGACCAGCCGGACGGGGTAGCCATGTTCCTTGCGCAACGCCTCGCCATTGGCAAAGAAGGCGACCATCACATCGTCCAGCGCCTTTTCCAGCGGGATCGAGCGGCCGTTGGACGACGCATCCGCACCCTCGACATAAACCCACTTGCCCGCCGTCTGCACCCCCGCTTCGGCCAGCAGATCGCGCAGCATGACGCCGGTGTATTCCATGTTGTGGATCATGCCCTGGGTGAACTGGCAGCCTTCCAGCTGCGCGCCACCCCATTCCATGCCGCCATTGGCCGCGCATTCGCAAAAGGCGGTGGTGATGTGGCGGGGAAACCGCAGAAGGTCTTCGAAGGTGAAGACCAGAGGCTTGTCGACCAGCCCGTTGATCATCAGGCGGTAATCGGTCTTTGACAGCTCGATCGCACCCGAATGGTGGCGTTCGAACGCGCAGCCCTGCGGGGTGATCGTGCCTTCCAGTGCGTGAATGGGCGTAAAGTTGATCGAGGAGACCGGGCTTTCGGTCAGCCATTCCACATTGCGGCGCACGACATGGGATTCGAAGCTGATCGGCATCCCGTAAGGGGCGGCATCGACCGGGTCGCCGAAGGCCGAAGCCCAGGGCTGCACCTCGGTGATCAGCGGATCAGCGGTCTGGGCAGCGGCGGCGCTGGCCACAAGCCCCGCCCCTGCGGCGGCGGTGCCGGCCAGAAAGGCGCGGCGAGAGGGTGTGGGTTCGTCGGTCATCTGGCGAACGCTCCTGTTCAGATCCCGGTCACTTTGACCGAGGGGTTGGGGTCAAGCCGGACGGTGCCCAGCTTCTTGATATGCGCTTCCACCACGTCCCAGATCTGCGGGCCTTCGGTGCCTTCGTTGACCGATGCCCAGCCGCCGACGGTGTAGGATTTCGCGGGGTCAATCGCCTCGGCCGTGTCCAGCAGGACCATGTTGCTGACGCGGTTGCCGATGGGTTTGGACACGTCGCAGGCAAAACCCATGCCGCCGATGCGGACCATGTCGCCACCCTGCTGATAGTAGGGGTCGGGGTTGAAGATGTTGTCGGCCACATCTTCGAGGATTGTCTTGATCGTCTCGCCCGTCATTTCCGTGCGATAGACCTGACCATAGGTCATCGAGGTTACGTTGTGGATGTCTTCTCGGGTGATCGTATCGCCAGGCAGCAGCGACGCGCCCCAGCGCACGCCGGGGGAAAACGCGATCTGCACATCGCGTTCGCTGCGAACGGCGTTGCAGATGAGATCGTCCCAGGTGCCCTGAAAGTTGCCACGGCGATACAGCAGGCTTTCAGTGGTGCCGATCTTCTCCTCCAGCTGCGCCTTGAAGGGCGCGCGTTCGGCGTCGATCAAGGTGGCCATGTCGGCGTCGGGGGTGATCACGTCTGAAAAAACCGGGATCAGCTTGTGGCGGTAGCCCATCATCCGGCCACCCTGCACATCCAGATCGATGCGGGAAACAAATTTGCCGTGGCTGCCGCTGGCAATCAGGATGGTCTGGCCGACCAGCACGGGTTCGGGGATGGCGTCATGGGTGTGGCCGGTCAGGATCACGTCGATGCCCTGCACGCGGGAGGCCATCTTCTTGTCAACGTCAAAGCCGTTGTGCGACAGGCAGACCACCAGATCGACGCCCTCGGCGCGGATCTCGTCCACCACTTCCTGCATGCGCTCCTCGCGGATGCCGAAGGAATATTCGGGGAACATCCAGTTCGGGTTGGCGATGGGCATGTAGGGGAAGGCCTGCCCGATGACGGCCACGCGCAGGCCGGCCCTGTCAAAGATCGTGTAGGGCTCGAACGCGGGTTCGTCCCATTCGGCGTCGAAGATATTCGCGCCGAGGAAGGGGAAGGGCAAAGCCTCGACGATTTCCTGCACGCGGGCGGTGCCAAATGTCCATTCCCAATGGCTGGTCATGGCATCCACGCCCAACGCGTTCATCACGTTGACCATGTCCTGACCCTTGGTCAGATAGCTGGTCATCGAGCCGTGCCAGGTATCGCCGCCATCCAGCAGCAGGCTGTCGGGGCGTGCGGCGCGGATCGCCTTGACCACGGTGGCAACGCGGTCCATGCCGCCCATCCTGCCATAGGTCTTTCCCAGGGCGGAAAAGTCTTCATGGGTCAGGGCATAGGCCTCGGGTGATCCGGGGGCGATATTGAACATGTCCTGAAAGGCGCGGCCTACCACATGCGGTGGCTGGCCCTTGGCATCGCCCACGCCAAGGTTCCATTCCGGTTCGCGGAACCAGATCGGTTTCAGCTGGGCATGGATGTCGGTCACGTGGATCAGCGTCAGATTGCCGAAGTCGTCGAACTGCAACAACTGGTCCTGCGTCAACGCCTGTTGGGCGGCCAGCCGTGACCAGTTGCCAAGGCCCGAAGCGCCGTAGATCGCCGATGCGGCCAGCGAGGCCTGTAGAAATTCGCGCCGGGTGATCATCCCGTTCTCCTTGCAGCGGGCATACTCCATCGGTCGTGCAGACACGTCCGGCGGGTGGCCCATCCTTCCTGAAACAGTCCGGGCGGCGGCGGGGGAGAGCAGCCGCCACCCGGGATGGCCTAGTGGCGCACCGAGACGCCTTCGACCGACAGTCCGTTGCCGCGCGAGGCGACGTAAAGTTCCAGCGCCTTGAACTCATCCGAGTTGGGCTTGAACGTCTCGGCCCGGGTGTCGCGCACGCAGCCGACAAAGCGTTGCTGCGCCGACAATATGCCCGCGTCTTTCAGCCGGTAGACGGGAAAGCCGTTGACCTGGCCCTGGCTGAGGTGGTCGGCGCGGATGTAACGGCCCTGATTGTCCTCGTGGCACGACGCGCAGGACATCTCAAGTTGCCCGAACCGGGTGTAGTAGAGTTCCTTGCCCTTTTCCCAGAACGAGGCCGCAGCGCCGTCGATGGCCACATTCACCGGCATGCCCCGCGACTGCATCGAAATCAGGGCCAGCATGTCCTTCATCTGGCTGCCGGTCCAGCCCCAGGCCTCCAGCCCCATGCGGTCGGTCACGCAGGCGTCGACATAGTTTTCAACCGTCATCAGCGCACCGGTCTTGGCATCGACGCGCGGCGTCGTGGCGCGCAGGCCCGCCATCGACTCTGGCCCTTCATGGCAGCCGGCGCAGCTTTGCCCATCCGTGCCGATGGTCGCATTCCACAGATCCAGCCCGCGGTCGACAAAGACCATGCCCGGATTGTCGAAATCGTCCCGCTGCAGGTCGCGCGTTTCATCCTCGCGGTAGTGCCAGCCGGAATAGATGGTGTCGACTGTGTCTTTCAGGAACTCCGGCGCCGGTGCGGTGGTCACCAGATCGACGGTGCCCTCTTCGGCCTCGACGACCAGTGTGTCTTCGACCGGATCGGCGGCCACGGCCCCTGCAAGCGCAAGTCCAAGCGTCAAGGTGGCCCAAGTGGTGGCTGTGCGGTGCATGGCTGTCTCCTCCCCTGTTCGCCTGACCGTCAGCCGATCGCGATCGGCTTTGTGTCTTCGTAGATCGAGCCGTCGTCGTCATACCAGGTGAACTTGAACTCACCCGCGGCATCGACCTTGGCCTCGAATTCGAAATAGGGGTTGGTAGAGACCGCCGGGTCGATGGCCACATCAATCACGTTCATCCCGTTCAGATCGCAGGTGAAGCGATTGATGATCTTGCGCGGAATAAGGTTGCCCTCGGCATCCTTGCGCTGACCGGATTCCATCGTGTGCGAGACCAGCGCCTTGATGGTGACGACTTCACCAGCGGCGGCGGTCTTGGGGGTTTTCACCCGGGGTTTGACGTCTTCAGCCATGGTTTTCTTCCTTCTTTCTCAGCCGCCGCAGCCGCCGATGGTGACCTTGACGGTGGCCTGGGCCTGGACGATCGAGCCATCGGCCATCTTGGCCATGGCGACGACGTCCTGGGTCTTGGCCAGACGGATGCGGGTGGCGGCGAACTGCCGGCCTGCGGCGGGGCCGAAGGCAAAGGTCGCCACCGCGGGTTCAGGGTTGCCCGAGGCGAAAAGGATGATCGCCACGGCACCCGGCGCATCAACCGATACGGGCACGGTGTTGCCGTTTTCGGCAATTTCCGGCGTGGTGAGGGTGATGCCACCCGTGCCGGGGGCAGCACCCCCGGTGAAGGCAGCGGTCAGCTCGTCCATGGTGGCGGCGGCGGACAGGCCCGGCAGGGCGGCAAAGGCGATGCCGCCGAGGCCAATGGTCAGGGCCTTGCGTCTGGTCAGGGTCACGGGGTTGTCTCCTTTCTGGGGCGGTCAGCCCGTCATTCCTTGAGGGTAAGAAGGTAGGCCACGACATCCTCGATCTGCTGACCGGTCAGGATGGGCGGCAGGTCGCCTGCGGGCGCCTTGCCGGTGTAGCCGCCCCCGGGGCGGATGAAACCTTCGGTCTTGTAAAAGGCGGGCATGAAGCTGCCCTCGAAGGTCATCTTGGCATTGGCAACTATGCCGCGCAGCTCGGCCTCGCTCCAGCGGTCGGCGACGCCGTCCAGGGGCGGCGCGATGTCGCCGGGAAACTGCACATCGGGCAAAGCCGCGATGGTGTGGCAGGCCACGCAATTGCCAAGGGCTGCGGTCGTCATCACCGTTATCCCGTTGGCCGGGTCGCCGGGCGTAGCTGTCAACGAGGTCTCGATCTTGCCCTCGGTGTAGGCGACGTCGGTGGGCGCAGTCTCAGTCAAGGCTGGCGTCGCGAGAGTAACACTCATCGCGGCGGCCAGGCACAGCTGGCGCGTCATGGTCTTCCTCCCTGTATTCCTCCGTATACCACTATGGGAGGGAATCGAGCATCGGGCAAGAAAAATATAGCAAGAAAGCAATATCTATATAGTTGCGTCGGTTGAGCGGGTTCAGCCGCCCGTCGCCATCCGCTCGGCCACGAATTTCTGAAAGTTTTCGCCCGACTCGTATCCCTTGTCGCGCACCCAGATCAGCAGGGCTTCGGTCGTGACCGTGCCGAACGCGCCGGGCATCATGGCGACGGCCGCATCAGGGGCCGACATGGCATCGCCCACCGTCTCGGGCAGAAAGATCAGTGTGGGGGTGAACATGACGCCCCAGCGCATCGCCATCTCTTTTCCCGACAGGGAAGTGCCATCGAAATCGGTCACCTCTACATCGCCGAACAGGTTCATCTGCACGACGAAATAGTGATCGCGGATCAACTGGTCGATCGCGGGATCGGTGAACACCTTTTCATGCATTTCGGTGCAATAGATGCAGCCGCGCTGTTCGAAGACGATCAGCAGCCGCTTGCCCTCGGCTGTGGCCTCGGCCAGATCGTCGCTCAGATCTTTGAACGTCTCGCGCAGCCAGGCGGGCTTGTGCAGCCCGTCATCGCCCAGCTCGACAGCAAGGGCCGGGGCAGCAAAGGCAAGGGCGAAAGCAAAGGCAAGGCGGCGCAGCATGGCAGTTCCTTTCAGGTGAGTGTGGCGGACCAGTTGAAGTTGCGGATCATCCATTCGGCGATCAGGTTCACCGTGTTGGTGGCGATCAGGATGCCGAAGACGATCAGCATCACCCCCATCGCCTTTTCGACATGGCCCATCAGCGCCCGATGTCTGGCGACCCAACCCAGGAAAGGCCCGGCAAAGAACGCGGCAATCACAAACGGCAGCGTCATCGACAGACCATAGATCAGCAACAAAAGCCCGCCGCGCCAGAGGTCGCCCATGCCAGATGCGACCATCAGTATCGCTGCCAGCGCCGGGCCAACGCAGGGCGTCCAGCCAAAGCCGAAGGCGAGGCCCATCACATACGCCCCGGCCAGTGTGCGGGGGTTGGCGGTGGATTGGGCGCGCGCCTCTCGATACAGGAACCCGATGCGCAGGATGCCCAGAAAATGCAGGCCAAAGACGATCAGGATCGCGGCGGCCACATAGGACAGCGGCTCTTTCCACTGGGCGAAGTTGCGGCCAAGGGCGGTGGCGCCCAGACCCAGCAGAACAAAGATCGTGGTGACGCCGATCGCAAAGGCCAGTGCCTGCACCACCAGCCGACCGCGCGCGCCGGGGGCGATGGTGTCGCCATCGCGCAGCTCACGCACCGACAGGCCGGCCATGTAGGACAGGTAAAAAGGCACCATCGGCAGGATGCACGGCGACAGAAAAGACAACAGCCCTGCCAAGGCCGCCCCACCGAATGAGATGTCAAGCATCACAGCTGCTCCCCGGGACGAGCGCCTTGCCGGCAAGGCGAATATAGATTAGGATACTTCTATGTTTATGTGAGGCTGTCAACATGGCTGCGCGCTTTCTGCTTTTGATCATGATGCTGGTGTTACCTGTCGCGGCGCGGGCCGAGGCATTGCAGCTTTTGATGTTCGAACAGCCCGGCTGCATCTACTGCGCGCGCTGGAACGAAGAAGTCGCGCCCCAATATCCCCTTACGACCGAAGGCAAGGCTGCCCCCCTGCGGCGGTTGCAGTTGCGCGACCCGTTGCCCGAAGATGTAGCTGTGGCGTCAAAGCCGGTGTTCACGCCGACCTTCGTGCTGCTTGAGGATGGCGTCGAGACCGGGCGGATTGAAGGCTATCCGGGCGCGGACTTCTTTTGGCCGTTGCTGGCAGAGTTGATCGCGGATGCTGCCGCCGAATAGGGCGCGCAGGTGCCAATTGTCGGGCAATACCCGACCACCGGGCCAAGAAGGGTTGCCCTTTGCGGTGGGCGCACGCAATAACGGTTTCGGGGAGATCTCGGGGCAGAACCAGCGTGATCGAAGGCAAACCGCTGACAGAGGGATGGGTTGAACCGGCCGGGGGCACCACCGCCCCGGACTGCAGCGGGCTGGTCGCCAACGCAGAAGACGCCTCGACGCTGTTGAAGGCCATGGGTCATGACGGTCGCCTGACGATACTGTGCTACCTGCGGTCGGGGCCGAAAAGTGTGACCGAACTTGAAAAGCTTCTGTCTGCACGTCAGGCTATTGTCAGCCAGCAACTGGCACGGCTGCGGCTGGAGGGGCTGGTCAGCGCCCGGCGCGAGGGGCAGGCCATCTACTACTCGCTGCTGGACCCCAAGGTCACCGAGATGATCGAGGTTCTTGCGCGACTTTACGATACGACAACGCGCGGCTGAACTGCCGGAGGAGGCGCGAATGCTGGAAACTGTTCCTATCGGCGTCTTGGCGGCCCTTGTCGGTCTGGCGGGCGGTCTGGTTTTGGGCCTTGCAGCAAGGCTGGGCGATTTCTGCACCCTGGGGGCACTGGAATCGGCAGCTTACGGCGAGGATCAGACGCGGCTTCGGTTGTGGGGCGTAGTGCTGGCGGTGGCGATCCTCGCCACGCAGGGTGGGGCGATGGCCGGGCTGATCGACCTGTCGGGCACCTTCTACCACGCGCTGCAATGGAGCCCGCTGGGATCCATCGTCGGCGGGCTGGTGTTCGGCTATGGCATGGCGCTGGCCGGCAACTGCGGCTTTGGCGCGTTGGTGCGGTTCGGTGGCGGCGACATGCGGTCTCTGGTCGTGGTGGTTGTGATGGGCATCTTTGGTTTCATCGCCCTTTCCGGCCCGCTGGCCCCGATGCGGGTGCTGTTGTTCCCGCAGCCCGACGCGACCGGGCCGCAGGGGATCGTGCATGATCTTGGTCAGTTGGGCCTGCCGCCCGCCTTGGTGATCGTTGGCATGGCTTTGGCGTTTCTGGCCTGGGCTTTGGCCCATGCCCCCCTGCGCCACAGCCCGCGGCAGATCGTTTGGGGCGTTGCGGTCGGGCTGGCGGTGGCCGGGTGCTTTGTTGGCACCACCTGGCTTGCCGCCGAAAGTCTGGGAGAGATCACTGTCGAAGGCCCGTCTTTCACCGCGCCAGTTGGGCGCACGCTGATCTTTCTGATGACCTCCACTGCCGGGGGCATCACCTTTTCCGTCGGCTCGGTGGTTGGTGTGATGGCAGGCTCGCTGATGGGTTCACTGATCCGTGGCCTGTTCCGGTGGGAGGCGTGCGAGGATCCGCGTGAGCTTGGCCGCCAAGTGGGCGGTGCCGCACTCATGGGGATCGGAGGTGTGGTTGCAATGGGCTGCTCTGTTGGCCAGGGCGTGACAGGCTTTGCAACACTTGCATGGTCGGGCCCCGTTACGCTTGCCGCAATAGCGGCGGGCGCGCTGTTCGGTCTCCGCCGCCTCATCGGCGGATTTCAACCCGAGTAGGCGCGGAGCCCCGCGCGCCAGACGGCGTAACGCCTTTGGCTTTGGCACTGGCCAACGCAGGGTTCGTCTTGCCGCAGGCTGTTCGCAATCCGGTTTCGAAGCGCATCAACAAACCCGCGGGCATCGGCGAAACAAGCGCCTTGTCCATCAAGGCGGCCACGTCACCGTTCATGTCAAACGTCGCCTCGCACAAGCGGGGGCATCGTGCGCAATTCGATCGTGCTGTGTGGCGATCTTTCAGCCCAGCTGCCGTTTTTGGTGGCATTCGGCGTTGGTCACACCGGTCTGGATCTTGCAACAGCAATCATCCAATGAAATCATGATATTACATAACTTTGCTTATCGGGATTGGATGATCAGACCAGCCACCCCGCAGGCCCGCGCCCCAGGATCGGGGTGCGGATCGCGCTTGTCACTGGCAGGCTTGGGGCGGTTTCGGCCAGCCTGTCGCGCCAGACCTCGCCCTGCATCATGGCGGCAGCGATTGCGCCGGGCATCACGCGCGCCCGCGACAAAAGCCGCAGCGCGGCGGCAATGGAGGTGCCGGTGCTGATCACATCATCCACCAGCAGCACCGGGCGATCCGCCAGCAATGGCAGCATCCGCGGGTCAAGATAAAGCCGCTTCATCTGCCCGGGCGAGGTGATGGAACTGATGGGTTCGGACAGCGCGTCATCATACCAGAACTTGCGGCTCGTGCTCAGCGGCACCATGCGGGCATGGCCAAGACGGCGGGCCAGCCCCTCGGCCAGCGGCAGGCCCAGGGTGGGCAGCCCCACCACCACGGCGGGCACAGCCTCCAGCGCCGCAACCACCGCATCGCACAACGCATCCAGCACGGCAAAGCTGGCCTGATTCAGGATGAGCGAGGCCACAGCCCGACCGGCCCCCCCCGGCAGCACACGGATCGGCAGCAGAATCTGGCGGCCGTCGGGCAAGGTGGCCGCATAGACATCCTGTCCCGCCAAGGGCCCCTCGGGCCAGGTGCCGGGCGGGTAAAGCTCTTGCCACATGTCCAGCGGTGCGAATGTCATGGCGGGCCTTTGTGGCAGGTTGTGCTGTTGGCAGATAACCCGCAATCCGCCCGCTGCGAAAGTCGGTTCAGCCTTCCAGCGCCTCCAGCGCCGCCGCAAGCTGCTGCGCGAATTTGGCCGAGGCCACCGGCAGGCTGCGCCCTTTCAACTGGCCCAGCAGCAGCATGCCCACCGGCACATCGCGGGGTGCAATCTCGCGCACCACCAGCCGGCTGTCGGGGCTGGGACGCAGGCCGATGGGTATCTGAAAGCACACGGCGTTTTCAAACAGCACATATTGCCGCATCAGCTCGAAACTGTCGGCCTCGACCACCGGGTTCAGCCGCCGCGACTTGCCCCGCACCGCCAGTTCCAAGAGATGCCGCACGCCATATTCCGCCGTGGGTATCACATGCGGCACGTCCAGACAGTCGCGCAGGCGCAGCACCGGCCTGCCGGCCAGCGGATGCTGATCGCTCATCACCGCGCAGACAGGTTGGGGAATGGCCTTTATCACCTCGAAATCGGCCAGATAGACCGGCTCGAACACCAGAGCGATATCGCTTTTGAAGGTGGACAGGTCATGTTCGGCCGCCGCCCTGTCGCGCACATGCACCGAGAATGTGACACCCGGATGCTGCGCGCGATACCGCGCGATCTGGTCGGGCAGGAAATGCGGGTTCAGCCCCTGGCTGCACCCGATCGACACATGCCCCCGCCTGACGCCCGACAGGTCGGCCACCTGGCTGCGCACCCGTTCAAGGTCGGTCATCTGGCCGCGCACATGCTGCAACAGCAGTTCCCCGGCGGGGTTGAGTCGCACGCCGCGCGGCACCCGTTCGAAGATCTGCGTGCCGAATTCCTCCTCCAGCCGCTGAATTTGCCGGTTCAGCGCCGATGAGGTGATGTTCAGATCCTCTGCCGCCTTGCGGATCGAGCCTGCGCGCGCAATGTCCTGAATAAGCGAGTATGTCTGCAAGTATCTCATATCGCGGCAGTTTCCCCATGCTGCTGCAAATAATGCAGCACTCTGCTGAGAATATAGCATTGGCCGTCAGCACAAAGAAGCCGCAAGCTGCTGCAATGCGGCAAGACGGGGTTTCAAATGGCATGTGGCGGGCGGATCAACCGGGGGCGCGGATGCTGACCGATCTGCCTTTCACCCTGCCCGCGCTGCGGGCGGCCTATGCCGCGGGGCTGGCCCCGGCAGGAGTGCTGGCCGAGATGTTGCGCCGTATCCGCGCGGCAGACGACCCCGGGATATTCATCCACCTGATCGACGAGGCGGCCCTGCTGGCCGAAGCGGTGGCTTTGGGGCCCTATGACCCTGACCGCGCCCTTTGGGGCATTCCGTTTGCGGTAAAGGACAATATCGACGTGGCGGGTTGCCCCACCACCGCCGCCTGCCCCGCCTTTGCGCGGATGGCTGAGGCGGATGCCTTCGTGGTGGCACGGTTGCGGGCGGCGGGGGCCATACCTGTGGGCAAGACCAACCTTGATCAGTTTGCCACCGGGCTGGTGGGGGTGCGCACGCCCTGGCCCGTGCCGCGCAATGCGATTGATCCGGCGATTGTGCCGGGTGGGTCATCCTCGGGCTCTGCCGTCGCGGTGGCACGGGGCATCGTGGCGTTTTCGCTGGGCACCGATACCGCAGGGTCTGGCCGGGTGCCTGCGGGGTTGAACAATATCGTGGGGCTGAAGCCCAGCCTTGGCGCGCTGTCAACATCGGGCGTTGTGCCCGCCTGCCGCACGCTGGATGTGGTGTCGATCTTTGCGCTGACCGTGGCCGATGCGCATGCTGTTTTCCGGGTGGCGGTGGGGTATGATGCCGCTGATCCCTACGCGCGCCGCGTTGTTGCCGGGCCGATGCCCGCCCTGCCCCCGGCCCTGCGCATCGGCATTCCCAGCCGCCAGACCATCCGTTTTTTTGGCGATGATGCACAGCAGGCGATGTTCGACGCCACCTGCGCCAGCCTGCGGGCGATGGGCGCCGATGTGGTGGAGCTGGATTTCACCCCGTTCTACGCCGTGGCCGCCATGCTTTACGAGGGTGCCTGGGTGGCCGAGCGTCATGCCGTGGTGGGCCCGCTGCTGGCCTCGGACCCGCAGGCGGTGCATCCGGTGATCCGGCAGATTGTCGGCGGCGCTGTGGGCATGACGGCCACCGATGCATTCAAGGGCTTTTATCGGCTGGAGGCGCTGCGCCGGGCGGTGGAGCCTGTGCTGGCCAGCGTCGATATGCTGTGCGTGCCCACCATGCCCACATTCCCAACGTTGGCCGAACTGGCGGCAGACCCGATCACCCCCAATTCCCGTGCGGGCACCTATACCAATTTCGTCAACCTGCTGGGCATGTGCGGGCTGGCCGTGCCCGCCCCGCCCCGCGCCGATGGTCGCCCCGGCAGCGTGACATTGCTGGCGGCGGGCGGGCGCGATGCGACGCTGGCCAGTCTGGGGCAGGTGATCGAGGCATGGGGCGAGCGGACTTTGGGCGCAACCGGCTGGGCGCGGCCCGCCACGTTGCCCGCGCTGGCCCGCGCGATGCCGGAAGACATCGAACTGGCGGTCTGCGGCGCGCATATGTCCGGCCTGCCGCTGAACAGTGAACTGACATCGCGCGGCGCGCGGTTCCTGCGGCGGGCGGAAACCACGGCGGACTACCGGCTTTACAGCCTGCCCGGTGGCCCGCCCCGCCGCCCCGGCCTGCTGCGCATGGCCGGTGGTGGCCCGATCCGGCTGGAGGTCTGGGCTCTGCCGCTGGCCGAGGTGGGCGGCTTTCTGGCAGGCATTCCCGCGCCGCTGGGTCTGGGCACAGTGGTTCTGGCCGACGGCACCACGCCCAAGGGCTTCCTGTGCGAGGCGGCTGCTGTGGCCGGGGCCGAGGATGTCACCGCCTATGGCGACTGGCGGCTGGTGTTGCGCGAGGCGGCGGCATGATGGCTTCAGCCACCCAGGCTGACATGCGCCGCCGCGATGCGCCAGCCATCGGCGGTGCGTTGCCACACCTGCGTCTGCGCGCCCCGCTTGCCCGACCCGCGCCGGGTGTATTCGGCGGTGGCCACGCCGATGTCGGCGCTCAGCACCCGGATCTCCACCCGCGTCAGATCACGCGCGATGTCAGACGCATCGCGACCCTTGCGGAAACCGGCAATGGATTCAATGCCATACAACCCCGCATCATTCATCATGCGGATCACATCGGCATCGGCGCGGAAATAGCCCACCAATGCTGCCACGTCATTCTCCATCAGCGCCGCCTCATAGCCGTCAAAGGCCGCCCTGATCTCTGCCGCAACATCCATGCCCCTGCCCTCACCGTTTTCCGCAGCGCAGCGTGCCGCAGCCTGCCCGCCTGTCAAGCCCCTTCCGCATCGGAGCCGCCATGCTGATCACCCTTGATGCCGAACCCGGCCCCATCCGCTTTGCCCCCAACCGCGCCGCTCTGATCCTGATCGACATGCAGCGCGATTTTCTGGAACCGGGGGGTTTTGGCGAAACGCTGGGCAATGACGTAGCGCTGCTGCAAATGGCGGTCGGCCCCTGCCAGATGGCGCTGGCCGCCGCTCGCGCTGCGGAATTGCTGGTGATTCACACCCGCGAGGGCCACCGCCCCGATCTGCGCGATGCGCCCCCCGCCAAGCTGGAACGCGGCGCACCCAGCAAGCGCATCGGCGACCCGGGGCCCATGGGGCGCATCCTGATCCGGGGCGAGGCGGGGCATGACATAGTGGCAGCCTTGGCACCCCTGCCCGAAGAGCCTGTGATCGACAAACCCGGCAAAGGCGCCTTTCACCAGACCGATCTGGACCAACTGCTGCGCAACAACGGCATCGACACGCTGATCGTGGGCGGCGTGACCACCGAGGTCTGCGTTCACACCACCATCCGCGAGGCGAATGACCGGGGCTACCGCTGTGTGGCGCTGGCCGATGCCTGCGCCTCGTATTTCCCGGAATTTCACCGCATCGGGCTGGAGATGATCAAGGCCCAGGGCGGCATTTTCGGCTGGGTCAGCGATGCCGCCAGCTTTCGCAACGCCATGAACGCCGCCGTCAGAGCGGCCTGATCAAGAGGGAACGCCATGCAGACCACACCAAAACTCTGGACTCCGGGCGACTGGAACGCCCTTTTCGGCTTTGGCACCAACATCCTTGTCAACCTGCTGGTGCTGACCGGCCTGTTGCAATTCGTGTTGCAGATGCCTGCCGAGATCGTCTTTGGCCGCATCCTGCCTGCCTTGGGCCTGATGATGGCGCTGTCCACCGGATATTACGCCTGGCTGGCCTATCAGCTGGCCAAGGAAACCGGGCGCAACGATGTCTGCGCCCTGCCCTCGGGCATATCGGTGCCGCATATGTTCGTGGTGACATTCGTTATCATGCTGCCGATCTCGCTTTCGACCGGCGACCCGGTGAAGGGGTGGGAGGCTGGTCTGGTCTGGGTGTTCTTCCAAAGTTTCATCCTGATGATCGGCGGCTTCATCGCCCCCTATATCCGCAAGATCACCCCCCGCGCGGCGCTGCTGGGCACGCTGGCGGGCGTATCCATTGCCTTCATCTCCATGCGCCCGGCGCTGGAGATGTTTCTGAACCCGGTGATCGGGGTTGTGTGCCTTGCCATCATCCTGGTGGCCTGGTTCGGCGGGGCGCGTTACCCGCGGGGCATTCCTGCGGGGCTGGTGGCCATCGCCTTTGGCATGCTGATCGCCTGGGGCGCGGCGGCGCTGGGGTTCAGCGTGGGCGGCATCAGCGCGGGCGGTCTGTCCGGGGCATTCGCCAACTTCGGCTTTTCGCTGCCCATTCCGGCCATCGACCATGTGTTTGGCGGGTTTGAATTTCTGGGCATCATCCTGATCACCGCCATCCCCTTCGGCATCTATGATCTGGTCGAGGCGATGGACAATGTGGAAAGCGCCGAGGCGGCGGGCGACCATTACCCCACCACCCGCGTGCTGACCGCCGACGGGGTGGTTTCGCTGATCGGCTGCCTGATGGGCAATCCGTTCATCAACGCGGTCTACATCGGCCATCCGGGCTGGAAATCCATGGGCGGGCGCATCGGCTATTCGGCCGCCACCGGGCTTTTGGTGATCGTGCTGTGCTGGTTCGGCGTGATTTCGTTGCTGCTGGCGCTGGTGCCGGTGGTCGCCATTTCGCCGATCCTGCTTTACATCGGCATGCTGATCGGCGCGCAGGCGTTCCAGACCACGCCGCTGACCCACGCCCCCGCCATCGTGCTGGGCATGCTGCCGCATCTGGCCGCCTGGGCAAAAACGCTGATCGACGGCAGCCTTGGCGCGGCCGGAGTGCAGATGACACCCGAACTGGTCGAGAAAATGGCCATGGGCGGCGTGCTTTATGAAGGGCTGGCGGTGTTTGGCAGCGGGGCCATTCTGGTGGGTCTGGTGCTGGCGGCGATTGCGGTTTTCATGATCGAGCGCAAGTTCGAATGGGCCGCAGGCTTTGCGCTGGCCGGTGCGGCGATGAGCTTCTTCGGCTTCATGCATGGCGAGGCTTTGGGCGTGAACGTGACGCCGATGGTGTCGCTGGCCTATGTGCTGGTGGCGGGGTTCCTTTACCTTTGCGCCCGGTCGCAGGTGGTGTCGTTTGACCGCACTCCTGCCCCCATGGCCTCTGACGCGCCTTCGGCCCAGCCCGCTGAATGACGGCGGATGCCTATATGGATGCGGCGGCGGCGGTGGTTGGCCTGACCATCAGCGCCCCGCAGCGCGACGGGGTGGCCCGTTTTCTGGGGATCGCGGCGGATATGGCCGCGATCCTTGATGCCTTTCCGCTGGATGACGGGGTGCTGGCGATGGCCCCTGTTTTCCGCCTGCCCGAAAGCCCGCCTGATGAATGATCCCACTGGCCCCTGGGCCACCGCCGCCGAGATTGCCAGTGCCGTCGCGGGTGGCACGGTGTCTGCCCTGTCGGTCACGCAGGCCGCATTGGCGCGCGTTGCCGCAGGCAATGCCGCGATCAATGCCTACACCGATGTGACTGCCGACCGCGCCCTGCGCGAGGCGGCGGCGGTGGATGCCGCGCGGGCGGCTGGGGCCATGCCCGGGCCGCTGGCGGGCGTGCCCTTTGCGGTGAAGAACCTGTTTGATGTCGCGGGCCTGCCCACCCGGGCCGGGTCGAAGATCAACCGTGATCGCCCGCCTGCCCGTGCCGATGCCAGCCTGTTGCTGCGGATGAATGCGGCGGGGGCGGTGCTGCTGGGCGGGTTGAACATGGGCGAATATGCCTATGATTTCACCGGTGAAAACGCGCATGACGGGGCCTGCCGCAACCCGCATGCCATGGGCCGGATGACCGGCGGTTCATCCTCGGGGTGCGGGGCCGCCACGGCGGCGGGGCTGGCGCCTGTCTCGCTGGGGTCTGACACCAACGGCTCGCTGCGGGTGCCTGCGGCGCTGTGCGGTGTGTTCAGCCTGAAACCCACCTACGGGCGACTGGGGCGGGGCGGGACGTTCCCCTTTGTGGATAGTCTGGATCATCTGGGGCCGATGGCGCGCTCGGCCACCGATCTGGCGCTGGCGCATGACGCCTTGCAGGGGCCGGATCCGGGGGATCATGGCTGCACCGGCAAAATCGCACCTGTGATGCCATCGCTTGAATGTGGCGTCGCGGGGCTGCGCATCGGGGTGCTGGAGGGCTGGTTCGCCAGTCATGCCGATACCGATGCGCAGGCGGCGGTATCAGCAGCGGCAGCGATGCTGGGCAAAACCACCGATGTCTTCCCGCAACGCTTTGACGCGGCCGAGGCTGCAAGGGCGGCGGCCTATCTGATCACCAACAGCGAAAGCGCGGCCTTTCACCTGAACCGCCTGCGCAACCGCGCCGACGATTTCGACCCCGACACCCGTGACCGTTTTCTGGCCGGGGCGTTGCTGCCCGCTGCCTGGATCGCGCGGGCGCAGCGGGTGCGGCACTGGTGCCTGGAACAGGCGCTGGCGCTGTTTGCCGATACCGATCTGCTGCTGGCCCCTGCCACACCCTGCGCCGCGCCACTGGCGGGCCAGCGGCTGCTGCAATTGGCCGGGCGCGACATGCCGTTGCGCCCCAGCCTTGGCCTGCTGGCCCAGCCGTTTTCCTGCATCGGCCTGCCGGTCGTCACGGTGCCGGTCTTTGCTCCGGGTCAGCTACCGCTGGGGGTGCAGATTGTGGCCCCGCCCTGGCGCGAGGATCTGGCCCTGCGTGCGGCACTGGTGTTGGAACAGGCAGGCGTGGCGCAGGCGCATCCGCCGGGCCAGCGCGCCGCATAGCTCTGTCACCCCCGCCTTGCGCGGAAAATGGCAAAGTGCAAAGGTCGCGCGTCCTTGCACCGGAGCCCGCGCCCTTGCCCTATGACCTCGTGATCTTTGACTGCGACGGCGTGCTGATCGACAGCGAGATCATATCCGCCCGCATGCTGATCGCTGCGCTGGCGGGGTTGGGGGTGCATATCGACCTTGATTATGTGGCGCGGCATTTTCTGGGGCGCAGCTACCCGGTGGTGATGGCGCAGATAAGGCAGGAATTCGGGCTGGATCTGCCGCCGGAGTTTGAGGAACAGTACCGCCAGCGCCTGCTGGCGGCCTTCGAGGCCGAACTGAGGATCATGCCGCATGTGCAGGATGTGCTGGCGCGGCTGGCGCATCCCTATTGCGTGGCCACATCCTCCAGCCCGGTCAGGGCCCGGAAATCACTGGCCATGGTGGGGTTGGAGGGGCTGACCGGCCCGCGCCTGTTCACCGCGACCATGGTGGCGCGGGGCAAGCCTGCGCCCGATCTGTTCCTGCATGCGGCGGCCACGCTGGGGGCAGACCCCGCCCGCTGTCTGGTGATCGAGGACAGCCTGAACGGGGTGCGGGCGGGCCTTGCGGCGGGTATGCAGGTGTGGCGGTTCACCGGGGGCAGCCATCTGGCGGGGCGCGACCTGACGGCCCCCCCCGACGCACGCGCACACAGGGAATTTGCATCTTTCGCCGATTTCTTTCAGATTGACCCCTTATTGCGCCCCACAACGGAACAGGCATGAGCCGGATCGACCCCGAACCCACGTTGCAGGACGAGGCCGCGCGCGCCGGCTGGCTTTACTATGTCGGTGGCCTGACGCAGGACCAGATCGCGGCGGAACTGGGCGTGTCGCGGCAGCGGGCGCAGCGGCTGGTCAGCCGGGCGATGGCCGAAGGGCTGATCCATGTGCGGCTGGAGCACAAGATCGGCGCCTGCCTGCAACTGGAGGCTGAACTGGCCCGGCGCTACGGGCTGGGTCAATGCCGTGTCGCCCCGGGGCTGGGCGCGGGGGCCGACCCGGCCCGCGCGATTGCCGGGCCTGCGGCGGCGCTGCTGGAACATTATCTGGCGCGGGCCGAACCGCAGGTGATAGCACTTGGCACAGGCCGCGCGCTGCGGGCCATGGTCGAAGAACTGACCGCGCAGGATTGCGAGCGGCATCATGTGGTGTCGCTGATCGGCAATATCGCGCCCGACGGGTCGGCGTCATTCTATGATGTCATCATGCGGATCGCCGACAAGCTGCACGCCCCGCATTACCCCATGCCCGTGCCGGTGATCAGCGACACACCCGCCGAACGCGCGCTTTTCCACTCGCTGCGCCCGGTGCAGGCGGTGGTGGCGCTGGTGCAGCGCGCCGACGTGATCTTTGTGGGCGTGGGGCAGATGGGCGATGATGCCCCGCTGCTGCTGGACAAATTCGTGACCACCGGCCAGTTGCGCGACATGCAGGGCGTGGGCGCGGCGGGCGAGATTGCGGGCTGGGTGTTTGACGCCACGGGCCGCTACATCGACTGCGACGCGAATGACCGGGTGGGCGGGGTGCGCATTGATGCAGGCCGTGAAGCGCCGGTGATCGGTGTGGCTGCGGGCGCGACCAAGGTGCGCGCCATCCGTGCCGCGCTGACGGGGCGACTCATCAACGGGCTGGTGACAGACGAGCCGACGGCGCGCGCCCTGCTGGCCTGACCGAATTCGTTCAAACCTCTGGGGTGCAACGAAGTTTTTTCGTTGACTTTATTTTAGGCGCGAGTGAGTATTTACCCATGCGGTGAGCATCTGCTCACACGCTCAGGGAGGATAACATGACACTGACGATCCGGGCGCTTCTGGGCGCCTGTGCCGTCGGCGCGCTTTGCAGCGCCGCCGTGGCCGAAACCATTACCGTCGCAACCGTGAACAACGGCGACATGATCCGCATGCAGGGCCTGATGGCCGACTTCAACGCCAAGCACCCGGACATTCAGGTTGAATGGGTGACGCTGGAAGAAAACGCGCTGCGCCAGAACGTCACCACCGACATCGCCACCAGCGGCGGCCAGTATGACGTGATGACCATCGGCACCTATGAGGTTCCGATCTGGGGCAAGCAGGGCTGGCTGGTCAGCCTGAACGATCTGCCCGCCGAATATGACATCGACGACATCCTGCCTGCCATCCGTGGCGGCCTGACCGTCGACGGCAACCTGATGGCCGCGCCCTTCTATGGCGAATCCTCGATGGTGATGTACCGCCGCGATCTGATGGAAGCGGCCGGGCTGACCATGTCCGACGCGCCGACCTGGACCGAGATCGAAGCCGCAGCAGCCGCGATGACCGACAAGTCGAAAGAGCAATACGGCATCTGTCTGCGCGGCAAAGCCGGCTGGGGCGAGAACATGGCCTTCCTGACCGCCATGTCGAACTCGTTCGGCGCGCGCTGGTTCGATGAAAAATGGGTGCCGCAGTTCGACAGCGCCCAGTGGAACGCCACGCTCACCACCTATCTGAAACTGATGAACGAATATGGCCCCCCGGGTGCATCTTCGAACGGTTTCAACGAAAACCTGACGCTGTTCCAGCAGGGCAAATGCGGCATGTGGATCGACGCCACCGTTGCGGCATCCTTCGTGACCGGCAAGGATTCGACCGTGGCCGACAAGGTTGGTTTCGCTCTGGCCCCCGACAATGGTCTGGGCAAGCGCGGCAACTGGCTCTGGGCCTGGTCGCTGGCGATCCCGTCCTCGTCGCAGAAACAGGCGGCTGCCAAGACATTCATCGACTGGGCAACCAACAAGGACTATCTGGCACTTGTGGCTGCAAACGAAGGCTGGGCCAACGTTCCCCCGGGCACGCGCACCTCGCTGTATGAAAACCCGGAGTATGCCTCGGTTCCGTTCGCCAAGATGACGCTGGACTCGATCAACTCGGCCGACCCGACCAAGCCGACGGTTGACCCCGTTCCCTATGTCGGCGTGCAGTTCGTGGCGATCCCGGAATTCCAGGGCCTTGGCACAGCTGTGGGTCAGGAATTCTCGGCAGCCCTGGCTGGCCAGAAAACAGCAGAAGAGGCACTTGCCGCCGCTCAGGCGCTGGTGACGGATGAAATGACGGCTGCGGGTTACATCCAGTAACCACCGCTGCCGCACGGGGCTGGCGCCGCGCCAGCCCCACCCCTGCCCGGCCCTGATGCTTTGCACGGATCGGCCGGGCCATTTCCCTACAGCGCCCCTGGCGGGCCCATTCAGGACACATGACCATGTCCACGCAATCTTCCCGCGCAACCGCGCGCCTGATGCTGTCGCCCACGGTGATCCTTCTGCTGATCTGGATGATTGTGCCGCTGGCGCTGACGCTCTGGTTCTCGACCCAGCGCTACAACCTGCTGTATCCCGACCGCCAGGGCTTCAACGATTTCGCCAATTACACGCGCTTCATCGCCACGCCTGCCTTTACCGCCGCGATCATCAACACGCTGGTCCTGGTGCTGGGGGTGCTGGTGATCACCGTGGTGCTGGGCATCCTGATTGCGCTGCTGATTGATCAGCCGCTGTGGGGCCAGGGGCCGGTGCGCATTCTGGTGATCTCGCCGTTCTTCATCATGCCGCCGGTGGCCGCGCTGATCTGGAAGAACATGTTCATGAACCCGACCAACGGGTTGTTTGCCGAGGCCGCGAAATATCTGGGCCTGCCACCGTTTGATTTTCTGGGCGCGGCACCCTTGGCCTCGATCATCCTGATTGTCGCCTGGCAGTGGCTGCCCTTTGCCACGCTGATCCTGCTGACCGCGCTGCAATCCTTGTCGTCGGAAGAGCTGGAGGCCGCCGAGATGGATGGTGCCCCGCCGGTCAAGCGGTTCTGGTATATCATGCTGCCGCATCTGGCGCGGTCGATCACCGTGGTGGTGCTGATCCAGACCATCTTCCTGATGGGCATCTTCGGCGAGATACTTGTGACCACTAACGGCGGGCCGGGGTCTGCCAGCACCACCCTGCCCTTCCTGATCTACAAAGAGGCCCTGCTTGATTTCGACGCCGGCACAGCCGCCGCCGGAGGTGTGGTGGCCGTCATCATCGCCAACATCGTCGCCATCTTCCTGATGCGGGCGATCGGCAAGAACCTCGACGCGTAAGGAGGCATCATGGCCCGCGCCGTCACCACCCGTCGCAAGATCATCAACACCGTCGCCGCATGGTCTGTTGCGCTGATCCTGTTCTTTCCGATCCTCTGGACGATCCTGACATCGTTCAAGCCCGAGGCGCAGGCGGTATCCTCGCCGCCGGTGTTCCTGGCCTTCGACTGGACGCTGCAAAACTACATCGACGTGAACGAGCAGCGCAATTACCTGAAATTCTTCTGGAATTCGGTAATCATCGCCGTCGGCTCCACCCTGCTGGGCCTGGTGATCGCCATTCCCGCCGCCTGGTCGATGGCCTTTGTGCCGGGCAAACGCACCAAGGATCTGCTGATGTGGATGCTGTCGACCAAGATGATGCCCGCCGTGGGCGTGCTGGTGCCGATCTACCTGATCTTCAAATCGCTGGGCCTTCTGGATACCCGCGTGGGTCTGGTGGTGGTGCTGACGCTGATGAACCTGCCGATCATCGTCTGGATGCTTTACACCTACTTCAAGGAAATTCCGGGCGAGATACTGGAGGCCGCCCGGATGGACGGTGCCAACCTGCGCGCGGAAATCCTGTATGTGCTGACGCCGATGGCGGTGCCGGGCATCGCATCGACCGTGCTTTTGAACATCATCCTGGCCTGGAACGAAAGCTTCTGGACGCTGAACCTGACCGTCACCGATGCGGCCCCGCTGACGAAATTCATCTCGTCCTTCTCATCCCCGCAGGGGCTGTTCTACGCGAAACTCTCGGCGGCCTCGACCATGGCCATCGCGCCGATCCTGATCATGGGCTGGTTCAGCCAGAAACAACTCGTCCGCGGCCTGACCTTCGGCGCGGTGAAGTGAGGACAGTATGGGACAGATCACACTCAAACAGGTGCGCAAATCCTTTGGCGATGTGCATGTCATCCCCGGCGTTGACCTGCGCATCGAAGAGGGCGAATTCGTGGTGTTCGTCGGCCCCTCGGGCTGCGGCAAATCCACCCTGCTGCGCCTGATCGCTGGGCTGGAGGATACGACCTCGGGCACGATCGAGATTGACGGCAAGGATGCCACCTATCTGCCCCCGGCCAAGCGCGGGCTGGCCATGGTGTTTCAAAGCTATGCCCTTTACCCGCACATGTCGGTGCGCAAGAATATCGCCTTTCCGCTGAAAATGGCGGGGCTGGATCAGGCCGAGATTGACCGCAAGGTTGAGGGTGCCGCCAAGGTGCTGAACCTGAACAGCTATCTTGACCGCCGCCCCGGGCAGCTTTCGGGCGGCCAGCGCCAGCGTGTTGCAATTGGCCGCGCCATCGTTCGCAGCCCGCAAGCCTTTCTGTTTGACGAACCGCTGTCGAACCTTGACGCCGCCCTGCGGGTGAACATGCGGCTGGAAATCAGCGAGCTGCACCAGAAGCTGAAAACCACGATGATCTATGTAACCCATGACCAGGTGGAGGCCATGACCATGGCCGACAAGATCGTGGTGTTGCAGGCGGGCCGTATCGAGCAGGTCGGCACCCCGATGGAGCTGTATAAAACCCCCGCCAACGTGTTCGTCGCGGGCTTCATCGGCAGCCCGAAGATGAACCTGATCGCAGGGGCCGAGGCCGCCAAGCACGGTGCGACCACCATCGGCATCCGCCCCGAACATGTGCAGGTGTCGGCCACCAGCGGGTTGTGGCAGGGCCGCGTGGGTGTGTCGGAACATCTGGGGTCTGACACGTTCCTGCATGTGACCACCGACATGGGCCTTTTGAACGTGCGGGCCGGGGGCGATGTCGCGCTCTATCATGGCGATACCGTCTGGCTGACACCCGATTTGGCGCATCTGCACCGATTTGATGCGAAAGGTCTGGCAATACGATGAGATTGCAGGGAAAATCCGCCATCATCACCGGGTCGGCCCGCGGCATCGGCCTGGCCTTTACCCGGGCCTATGTGGCCGAAGGTGCCACGGTGGCCATCGCCGACATCAACCTGCCCGCCGCCGAGGCGGCCGCCGCCAGCATCGGGCCGGGGGCCTATGCGGTGCATCTGGATGTGGCCGATCAGGCCAGCATCGACGCCTGCGTGGCAGCGGTGGTTGCCCGCACCGGCAGCCTCGACATCCTGATCAACAACGCCGCCCTGTTCGATCTTGCGCCAATAGTCGAGATCACCCGCGCCAGTTACGAACGGTTGTTCACAATCAACGTGGCAGGCACACTCTTCATGCTGCAAGCGGCTGCAAAGCAGATGATCGCGCAGGGGCGAGGCGGCAAGATCATCAACATGGCAAGCCAGGCCGGGCGGCGGGGCGAGGCTGTGGTGGGCGTCTATTGCGCCACCAAGGCCGCCGTCATCAGCCTGAACCAGTCGGCAGGCCTCGATCTGATCAAACACCGCATCAACGTGAACGCCATCGCGCCCGGCGTGGTGGACGGCGAACACTGGGACGGCGTGGATGCCCATTTCGCCCGGCACGAAGGCCTTGCCCCCGGTGAGAAGAAAAAACAGGTCAGCGCCGCCGTGCCTTACGGCCGCATGGGCACAGCCGAAGACCTGACCGGCATGGCCATTTTCCTTGCCTCGCCCGAGGCTGATTACATCGTCGCCCAGACATACAATGTCGATGGCGGCAACTGGATGAACTGACATGCCCCTTTCAAACGCCACCCTTTCCAGCCAGCCCAACCGCGTCGCCCTGCCCGGCTATGATCGTGCGGGACTGACCCCCGGCATCGTGCATATCGGCTGCGGCAATTTCCACCGCGCACATATGGCGGTGTATCTGGATGATCTGTTCGCGCTTGGCGGCGATCACGACTGGGCCATCCTTGGCGCAGGTGTGCGCCCCGGCGATGCAGCCATGCGGGAAACCCTTGCCGCGCAGGATTACCTGTCATCCGTCATCGAACTGGCCCCCGGCGCGCATTCCGCCCGCATCATCGGCGCAATGACCGGCTTTGTGCCGGTGGAACCCGGCAATGCCGCGCTGATCGCCGCCATGGCTCAGCCCAGCATCCGCATCGTGTCGCTGACCGTGACCGAAGGCGGCTATTACATCGACCCAAAGACCGGGACATTCAGCCCCGATCACCCTGACATCCGCCGCGACGCTGCCACTCCCGCCGCTCCCGAGACCGCCTTTGGCGCGATCATTGCGGCCTTGTCCTCCCGGCGCGCGGCGGGTGTGCCTGCCTTCACGGTGATGTGCTGTGACAACGTTCCGCACAACGGCCACGTCACGCGCGATGCCGTGGTGGGTCTGGCCCGGCTCAGCAACCCCGAACTGGCTGACTGGATCGCCGCCACCGTGGCCTTCCCCAATTCCATGGTAGACCGCATCACGCCCGCCACCGGCCCGCGCGAACGGGCCATGGCGGCGGATATGGGGCTGGACGATCAGGCCCCCGTCACCTGCGAAACCTTCCGGCAATGGGTGATGGAAGACCACTTCCCCGCAGGCCGCCCCGCGCTGGAAAAGGTGGGCGTCACCTTTACCCCGCATGTCGATGCGTTCGAGACGATGAAGATCCGCATCCTGAACGGCGGCCACGCGATCATCGCCTATCCCGCCGGCCTTGCCGACATCGAATATGTGCACGAGGCGCTGGCCGATCAGCAGCTGCGCGCCTTCCTTGATGCGGTGCTGACGCGCGAGGTGTTGCCCATCGTGCCCCCGGTGCCCGGCGTGCATCTTCCCGACTACAAGGCATTGATACTGGAACGTTTTTCCAACCCCGAGGTGGCCGATACCATCCGCCGCCTGTGCCTTGACGGATCGAACCGCCAGCCGAAATTCATCATCACCTCGATCCGCGATGCGCTGGCTGCGGGGGGGGATGCAGAAGGGTTGATCCTGCTGTCGGCCCTGTGGTGCCGCTATTGCCATGGCACGACTGAAAGCGGGGCGGCCATTGCGCCCAACGATCCGAACTGGGACATGTTGCAGGCCCGGGCCATGGCGGCGCGGGACAATCCGGCGGAATGGCTGGGCATGGCCGAGGTGTATGGCGATCTGGCGCAGAATGCGGCGGTGGTGGCACGGTTCAGCACCGCGTTGCGCGCCGTCTGGGCGCGGGGCAACCGGGCGGTGATCGCCGACTATCTGGGGTAGCTATTCATCCCCCGGGACGCCGTAAGACGGGGCCACGGTCGGGTCTTCGGCGCGCTGCACATAGGCGTCCATCTGCGGGCGATACACATCCCACGCGGCTTGCAGGGCAGTGATCGGACAATCATCTGTCCAGTCGCAGCGCAGATCGACGATCGGCCATGACAGCCGGTCGACGATCTTCATCCCCGCCGAATGCACCGGCCCGGCCTCGCCCCCCGCGGCAAGGCCGCCGTGCAGGGCGGCCATCAGCCTGTCACCGAACGACCCCGCAGCGGCCGCATAGGCCGCCAGCATCGCCGCCGGAATACCGTTATTGGCCAACAGGTTGCCACCCGCCGCCACATTCTCGGCCCGTTCGGTTTTCCATATCCCCAGGGAATGCGCCCCCGACAGCACGCCGCCGCGCCCCTGCGCATCCACGATCAGCAACTGGCGGAAGGCGATATGCGGATGGCTGTTCGCCACGGTCAGCAGCGCATCATCGGCCGACATCCCGCGCTCCATCAGATCCAGCAGCGCGGGCCCCAGTGCAGGGTCTGTGATGTTCTGGCTGGCCACCACCCCCACCCCGGCCCGCGCATGGGCGCAGCGCGCGGCGACAGCGGGCGAGGAAGAGGCGATCACCATGCCGAACTGGCCGGTTTGCGCGCAGCGGGCGATGAGGGAAAAGGTCATGCAAGGCTCCTGTTGCCGGTCGCCGGGGGCGCGTCGCCCCCCGGACCCCCAGAGGATATTTGCGTCTGGAAAGAGAGCGCGGCCCCCTCTCTTTCCAGACAGAAGTATCCCACGGGGTGATGAGTGTTAAGAACCCCTCCGGTGGAGGGGTTCAGCGAAGAACGCCTGGCCACAGGCCAGGCTGGGGGGGTGTGAAACACCCGGCGCGTTGAAACGGCTCCATCAGTCGGGGATCACCGCCGTCGCGTCAATCTCGACCAGCCAGTCGGGGCGGGCCAGAGCGACGACCGTGAGACCCGTGCACACCGGATGCACACCCTTTATGTATTCGCCCATGGTGCGGTAGACCGCCTCGCGGTGGCGCACGTCGGTCAGATAGACAACCAGTTTCACCAGATGGGTCATGTCGCCCCCGGCCTCGGTGATCAGCTGGCGGATGTTCTGCATCACCTTGTGGGTCTGTTCCACCGGGTCATGGGAGTTGATGTTCTGCGCGGTATCCAGATCCTGCGGGCATTGGCCGCGCATCCAGACAGTGCTGCCGCCCCGGGTGACGACGGCCTGGCACAGGTCATTGTCCAGCCGCTGTTCGGGATAGGTATCGCGGGTGTTGAAGGGGCGGATGCGGGTGTGGGTCATCATGTGGCCTTATGCGTCGAGGGCGAAGTGGTCGCGGCAGAACCAGAGAAAATGTTCGGCCATGGGCGAGGGTGTGGTGCCGCGCCGCTGCGCCAGCACGATGCGGCTGGGCGGAGCATCGCAGGCCAAGGGGCGCATGACCAGCGGGCGGCCGTCATAGCTGTGCATCGTGGCCGGGCGGGTGGCCAGCAGGGCGTAACCCAGACCTTGCGCCACCAGCCCGCGCACCATTTCAAAACTGGCCGAGCGGTGGGCGATGCGCGGTTCCACCCCCGCCGCGCGCAAGATGCCGGGGAAGTAATAGCGCGAGGGTGGCGCGTTCAGCAGGATCATCGGCAGGTCGCGCAGGTCTTCGGGGGTGATCTCTGCCCGCGTGGCAAGGGGATGGGGTTCCGCCAGCAGCACATAGGGCGGCAGGTCGATCAGCGGAATGGTTTCAAGGTCGGGCGACAGGCCAAGGTCATAGAGCAGCGCCAGGTCGGATTCCCCGGCCAGCAGGCTTTCCTGCACCCGGCGCTGGTCGCCCTCCACCAGCGAAAAATCCATGTCGGGGGCGGCGTCGGTCAGGCGGCGGATCATCTCGGGCAGGATATGCGGGCCGAAGGTGTGAAAGCAGCCGACCGACAGGCGGCGGGCCGAGGCCTGACGCCCCGCGGCGATCGAGGATGCGCCGTCGATGCGTTCCGGGCTGCCGTAGGAACGGTGGGTGTAGATGAGGGGTGAGCCGGGGGTGCCGAGGTGGACGGCCTGCACCTCGCCGATGAACACGTAATGCGTGCCGACCTGTTGCGATGAGGTGACGGTGCAGTCGAAGGCCACCAGCGGGTCGGCAGCGCGGGGGGCGCCGCCGGGCATCGTGACCCATTGGGTGCAGTCGAACTTGTCGGCCACCTGATCGCGGAAGCGGCCCGCGAACGTGTCGGCGATGAAGGATTGGTCGTCGCGCAACACATTCACGCAGAAGGTGCCGTTGCCGAGGATCAGGGTGGCGGCGGGCGACAGGTGATGCACGCAGACCAGCAGCGTGGGCCGCGTGGTATCGGCGGAGACCGATGACATCGCCGAGACTGTGACGCCCGCCCTGCCATGTGCCCCATCGGTGGTGATGATGTTGACCGTGGCGGCGGCCTGGCTCATCCCAGCCAGAAACCGGTCGCGCAGGCTGGCGGTCTGTTCCATCATTCTGCTGCGGCGCGGCTGGGCTCGCCATACCATTGCGTCAGGGTGGAATCGCCGGATTTCAGGGGTTTGCCCCCCATCACGCGGTCTGACAACCCGGCGGCCCCCTTGACGAAGGACAGCGGGCCATCCCAGTCGAAATTGCGGTAGACGGCGGCAAGGTGGGCATAGGCCGGGGCCTGCGCGAACATCTGGAAGGTCAGCCGGTGGCCCGCATAATCGGAATTCAGCATGTCGCGGGCGAAGGCCAGCAGCTTGCGGCGGTCATCGGCCACCCATTCGTCGTTGATGGTGTAGTATTTGTCGAGCCAGGGTTTCGTTTCGGGGTGGCGGAAGCTGGCGGCGTCTGGCGTCACGCAAATCTGGCCACCACACAGGTCGCGGGCGATATGCATCATGTGGTGCAGTTGAGAGCAGGCCAGCACCCGGCCGGAGTATAGCAGCGACTGGTTGGGCATCATCAGCCCTGCGGGAGAGCGTTCGCCAAGGGTAATGGCGGCGGTCAGATGGGCGTTGATCCCCTCACGATACACCGCGAGTTCGGCCAGTTTTTCCTGCACGGCCTGCTGTTTGTCCAACCCCGTCTGGCGGGCGTTGAACAGGGCGGCGCCGATCATCATGTCGGCCAGCTTCAGGTTGCGCTGCACGAAGGCGAAGGCGGAATAGCGGTGCAGGCAGGACCGGATGAAGGTGGCAGCCCGCGTGTGCCGGTAGAACAGCACGTTTTCCCACGGGATCAGCACGTTGTCGAAGATGACGATGGTATCCACCTCGTCGAACTTGTTGGCCAGCGGGTAATCCTCGGCCGGGGCGCGGCCCGCAAAACCTGTGCGGCAGATGAATTTCAGGCCGGGCGAGCCCAGATCGCAGATGAACCCCACCGCGTAATCCGACATCGCGGAATTGCCCCAGTTGGCAATTGTCGGCTTGGTGAAGGCCTGATTGGCATAGGCGGCGGCGGTTTCGTATTTCGCACCGCGCACGATCAGGCCCGCATCGGTTTCCTTCACCACATGCAGCAGCATGTCAGGATCCTGATCCTGCGGTGCCTTGGAACGGTCGCCTTTCGGGTCGGTGTTGGCGGACACATGGAAAGGGTCGGTTTTCAGCACGCGGGTGATGTGGTTTTCGATGTTGCGGGCGAATTGCGGGTCGATTTCCGCCAGCACGTCCTGCCCGTCGAACAGCGACCACATTTCGCCCACCGTTTCATCGCCCACGCGGGTGACGATGCCGCCCACATCCTCCAGCACCGCATCGGTGGCGCGGCGTTTGGCCCACCAGTCATCTTGCGTGTAGGGCAAGGCGTTGCCGATGGCGTTCACCTCGTCGCCGTCGCGCACGGTCATCACCGCTTCGGTTTTCACATCATGCGCCATGTCGTAGATCCGCGCGCGGATATCGACCAGCGGCTTGAACTGCGGGTGCAGGGTGACGTCGGCCACCTTCTGGCCGTTGATATAGACCTCGCGGCCATCGCGGATGGAATCACGGTATTCGGCGCCGGTGCGGATCATGGGAGGTTCCTGCTGCAAGACGGGGATGGCGTGCAGGATGCGCCCGGCCCGTGTTAGGCGAAAGCATGAATTTCTGTCGCCGGGATTAGGACTGTCCTAATCAATTTGCGGGCGTGGCGTGCCATTCAACAGGTCACGCAGGCGCCGCAGGGTGGCAAGGCTGGAATCCGCCTCGTCGCGCGTGATGCCAAGCGCGGCGGCCATGCTTTCGGGAATGCGCTGCGCGGCGAAGGCCGTGTCGATGCCCGCCGGGGTCAGGTGGATGAACACCCGCCGCTCATCGGTTTGCGAGCGTTCGCGGCGCAACTGGCCCGCAGCCTCCAGCCGTTTCAACAGCGGCGACAGGGTGTTGGTCTCGATGCCCAGATCGTCGGAAAGCTGCCCCACCGCCTGACCGTCCTGCTGACCCAGACTGAGCATCACCAGAAACTGCGGATAGGTCAGCCCAAGCGGATCAAGCAGCGGTTTGTAGGCCCGGTTAAAGGCATGGCTGGCGGCATAAAGGTTGAAGCACAGCAGCGCTTCGGGCTTGGGCAGGACAGGTGGTGTCACGGCGGCAGACTTTCAGCGGGATGCGGCTATGTATATCGCGCGCGATACAATCGCAATCGGTTGACAGCGGGCGGAGGAAGCCGATATGTATATCGCATACGATACAAGCGTTTGCGATACAATTGTTCGCCAACGCACGCAACGCCCCAGGTAAAGGACGGAATGATGAGCGTCGATGTGAAATACCGCACCCAATCCACCGCCACCGGCGGGCGCGACGGGCATTCGAAAAACGCCGACAGCGCGCTGGATGTGAAGATGGTCACGCCCAAGGCGCTGGGAGGCCCGGGCGGTGACGGGGTGAACCCCGAGCAGTTGTTCGCAACCGGCTATGCCGCCTGTTTCCTTGGCGCGATGAAATTCGCCGCCGGGCAGATGAAACTGGCCGTGCCCACCGATACCACCGTGACCGCCGATGTGGGCATCGGCCCGCGCGATGACCAAAAGGGGTTTGGGCTGGATGTGGAACTGCGCATCAGCCTGCCGGGGATCGAGGCCGAAACGGCGGACAAGATCATCGCGGCAGCGCATGTCGTCTGCCCGTATTCCCATGCCACGCAAGGCAACATCAGCGTGAAACTGACCCGCATCTGAGCGGCCGCAATGCAAGACGGCGCCCAGCAAGGGCGCCGTTTCCATGCGTCGGCCGTGGTCAGATCGTGCCCGCCGCCATTTCCCTTGCAATGTGGTCGGCCTGCCGGATCGCCAGTGCCACGATGGTCAGCGTGGGGTTTTCCGCTGCACCGGTGGTGAACTGCGAGCCGTCCGAGACGAACAGGTTCGGCACATCATGCGTCTGGCCCCATTTGTTCACCACGCCGTCACGCGGGTTTTCCGACATGCGGTTGGTGCCAAGGTTGTGGGTTGACGGATAGGGCGGCGTGGGCAGCACCCTTGTGGCCCCCACAGCCTTGTACATCGCCATGCCGCGCTCGTAGGCGTGGTTGCGCATCGCCACATCATTGGGGTGATCGTCGAAATGCACGTTCGGAGTGGGCAGGCCGAACTGGTCTTTCACATCCATGTTCAGCGTAACGCGGTTGGTTTCCTGCGGCATGTCCTCGCCCACGATCCACATGCCGGCCATGTTTTCATAGCTGTCCAGCGCGGTGGTGAATTCGCGCCCCCAGGCCCCCGGATCAAGGAACGCGGCCATGAACGGCAAGCCAAGCGCCAGGGTTTCCAGTTCATACCCCCCGACGAAACCGCGTTCGGGGTTGTGGCCCGCTTCGTCCTGCACGATGCCGGCCATGGTGGTGCCGCGCCACATCTTGACCGGCTTGTCGAACACGCCATAGACCGACCCGGTGACATGCCGCATGTAGTTGCGCCCCACCTGGCCGGATGAGTTTGCCAGCCCGTCGGGGAACATGTCTGACGCCGAGTTCAGCAGCAGGCGCGGGCTTTCGATCGTGTTGCCCGCCACGCAGACGATGCGCGCCTTCTGCACCACCTGATTGCCGTCCTTGTCGGCGTAAAGCACGCCCGTCACCTTGCCGGATGCGTCATGCTCGATCTTCAGCGCCATCGCGCGTTCGCGCACCTCAAGGTTGCCGGTCGCCTCGCCATCGGGGATCTCGGTATAGGCGGTGGACCATTTCGCCCCCCATTTGCAGCCCTGAAAGCAGAAACCGGTCTGCTGGCAGGCAATGCGGTTGCCCGCATCGGTGGACTGGATCGCCATCCGCCCGGTATGCACATCCTTGTAGCCAAGCGCCAGCGCGCCCTTTTCAAACACCTTGTAGTTGTTGTTGCCGGGCAGGCCGGGGCGGTCGCCGGTGCGGGTCACGCCCATCTTTTCCTCGGCCTTGTCATACCAGGGGGCCATTTCGGCGCCGTCGATCGGCCAGTCCAGCAGATTGGCGCCCTGCACCGGGCCATAGTTGGTCAGCGCCTTCCATTCATGATCCTGAAAGCGCAGGCTGGCCCCGGCCCAATGGGTTGTCGTGCCGCCCACCGCCTTGACGATCCAGGCGGGCAGGCCCGAGAAATCTTTCGCCACGCGCCAGTCGCCGCTGGTGGACCGCGCATCCAGCCAGGCCAGCTGGCCGAAACTGTCCCATTCGTCGTTCAGATAGTCTTCGGGCAGGTAGCGCCCGCCAGCCTCCAGCGCCACGACCTTGACGCCCTTTTGCGCCAGTTCGTTGGCCAGCGTGCCACCCCCGGCCCCGGTGCCGATGATGACAACGACGGAAGCGTCCGTCAGTTCGAATTTCGCAACCATTGGATCAGCCCCCCTTACAGCCAGTTGATGTCGTCAAAGCCGCGCTCGATATAGCCGCCCTGACTGAATGACTCGCCCTCATAGCCGAACAGCGGCCAGACGGCTTTCTGGTTGTAGAGGCCCGTCACCAGACCGCCGCGGATTTTCTGGAAGAAAGCCGATTGTTCCATGCCGCGCAAAATGTCCACGCGGTCGCGTTCCCATCCGGTGCCAAGGTAGGACGGGTGTCCCGCCCCAACCGCTGCGGCGTCAAGCGCGGCAATCCCGGCCTCGATCTCGGCGGCAGCCTCGGCGGTGTCATAGCCTTTCACGGCAATCGCATAGAATTCGTCGGCGATCCGGTCATGCGGGTAGATGTCGCGCGCCATCTGGATCAGCGTCGCCATGGTTGCGGGTTTCAGCGCCACGGTTTCCATGGCCCAGGCGGCATTCGGTGCCGCGACAAAGCCCGCGCCCACCACGAATGTCGCCCCAAGCGCCACGGAACGCGACAGAAGCTGGCGGCGGGTCATGCCCTTCCTGGCTGACGGATCTGGCCTGGGTGATTGGTTACTCATCGTATCTCCTCCCTGGGTGTCGTCGATGTGTTGGGCGGCCCCTCCCCGGGCCGCCGGTCGGTCACAGATACCGGCCGCCGCGTTGCAGCACCTCGATCTGATAGCCGTCGGGGTCGGCAATGAAGAAAAACCGCGCGATCACGGTGCCTGCGGGCGCGAAATCCACCAGCTTGCGCGGGGCAAGACCCGCCTCTGTCAGCCGGGCATGTTCGGCGTTCACGTCATCGACCGAAAACGCCAGATGGCCGTAACCGTCACCCAGCGCATAGGCCTCGGTGCGGCCCTTGTTGACCGTCAGTTCCAGCTCGAACCCGGTTTCCGGGTTGCTCATGTAGATCAGCGTGAAACTGTCGAAATCCAGCCTGTCGGCCACGGCCAGCCCGAAAGCAGCCGTGTAGAATCGCACCGACCGTGCCTCGTCAAGCACGCGGATCATGCTGTGTATGGCCTTTGCCATGCTGTTCCCCCCTTTTGGCGCGGTCTGCTGCGCCACAGGGTCAAGGGTGCAAGACCGGGGGAAACACCGGGTAGTAGCAGGATACTACGCAGGCCATTTGTGACCGGTCGCGACTAATACCTTAGTCGGTCATTCCGCTGCCAGCAGATGCGCAGCACCGTGGCCCGCACGCTCCAGATGCACAAGACAGGTGCAGCGCAGCAGCGAGGTGAAATTGGCAGGCTCGCCATGCAGTTCCAGCACCTCGCTGTGCAGTTTCGACATGAAGGCCGGGGTTGTCATGCCTTCGGCCAGCGCAATGTCGTCAAGAATGCCCCAGAAGGTGTTTTCCAGCCGGATCGACGTGCTCTGCCCGTTCAGCCGAAGCCTGCGTGTGGTCAGCGCATAGCGCGATGGCGCCTGGCCTGCGAAGATACGGCACATGTTCATCCTCCCCGATGCACGATTGGCCAGCGCGGTGCAGGGGCAGGCGAAACCCCCGCCCGGGCATGAGCGATCATAGCGCGCTTTGGGCCAAAGTCCATTTCCTGAACGCCATGCGGCTTTGCCCCGCTGTCACCTTGCCGCAATATGCGGTATGTCGGCCCAGACATGATTTGAACCGCCATGACAGACCCGGCACCCAGCCCGGGCACAGACAAAGGTGACGGGATGACAGACGGACGACTCGCAGCCGCAGCATGGTGCGGCACTGGCGGCCCCGATTTCACGCAGCGCCCGGCGCACCGGCTGTGGCTGCTGGATCAGGCACGCGGATTGTTTGATTTCTTTCTGCCGGCGCTGAACGCGGCGGGCGGGTTCTTTGCGCTGGACAAAGCGGGCCAGCCGTTCGAGGGCCCCGCCGGGCGGCTGCGCCACCTGCATGAAACCACCCGCATGGTGCATTGCTATACCATGGCGCATCAACTGGGCCTGCCGGGGGCAGACCGGATGATCGACCACGGCATGCAGTTTCTGTGGAACGGGCACCGGGACGCGGCGCATGGCGGCTATGTCTGGTCACTGGATGATGACGGCCCGGTGAATGCCACGAAACAGGCCTATGGCCATGCCTTTGTGCTGCTGGCGGCGTCATCCGCCAAGGTGGCGGGGCATCCCGATGCCGACCGGCTGCTGGGCGACATCACCGAGACGCTCCATGCGAGGTTCTGGGATGCGGCGGCCGGGGCCACGACCGAGGAATATGCGCAGGACTGGGCGCCGATCAGCGGCTATCGCGGGCAAAACTCCAACATGCACCTGACCGAGGCGCTGATGGCCGCGTTCGAAGCGACGGGCGATCGCGACTATCTGGATATGGCGGGCCGCATCGCCAGCCTGATCATCGACCGGCATGCGCGGGCCGAAGGCTGGCGCGTGGCCGAGCATTTCGACGACCAGTGGCAGCTTGACCGCGCCTATCGCGGCGATCCGATGTTCCGCCCGTTCGGCACCACCCCCGGGCATGCGCTGGAATGGAGCCGCCTTCTGGTGCAATTGTGGCAGTTGGGCGGGCAGCAGCAGGATTGGCTGCATGAGGCGGCGCAGGCGCTGTTCATGCACACCTGTGCGACCGGCTGGGACAAAGCCGCAGGCGGGTTTTACTATACGCTGGACTGGGACGACCGGCCCGAACAGGCCGACCGTTTCTGGTGGCCCTGCGCCGAAGGCATCGCGGCGGCGGCAGTGCTGCGTCAGGTAAGTGGCGATGCCGCGTTCGAGGAATGGTATCGGCGGATCTGGGGCTTTGTCGCGCAACATTTCATCGACCGCGCATCCGGGGGCTGGTTCCCCGAGCTGGACCCCGCGCTGCGGCCGGTGAACCGGGTGTTTCAGGGCAAACCCGATCTTTACCATTCGGTGCAGGCCTGCCTCATCCCGCTGGTGCCCGCCAATGGCAGCGTCACGCGCGGATTGCGCGACGGGGGCTTGCGCGACGGGGGGCTGGGCCTGCTGGCCTGAGAAAAATCTGCGGCAGAGCCGGGAACCAAAGGCAGGATGCGGCGTTCAATGATCATACCGGCGGAAACTGCGCCCCCAGCGCACTGTCCCTGTCCTGCCGGTATCTGCGCCGCCGGGGTGTGATCCCTCGTGCCCCGGCGGCTGTCTTTCCCTTGCTGATCCTGCGCGCCGCCCTTCGGGGTGGCGCTTTTTTATGTGCCAGGCCGGTGCAAGGCATGAAAAAACCCCGGCAAACTGCCGGGGTTCCTGTCGTATCTCCGATGCCGGAGGCGATCAGCCGTCGATGCGGGTGGAGATTTCCTGCGCAAAGCTGGTCACAAGCGCATTGTAAACCTCGGTGCTGGTCGGGGTCAGCACGGTCACGTCAACACCTTCGGGGATGAAGACGGTGGCCTGCTCCATCGACACGGCCAGATCGAACGAGTGGAAATTGCTGTTGTCGTTCGCGTCGGTCACGTTGATCTGGCCGCGCAGCATCGACTGGTCAAGGCCGGCCGCCACTTCGAAAGCCGAGGCAAGTTCGACCTCGGACACATCGACGCTGATCTTCATGCCGGCATCAGCCAGGCGGTCGGTCAGTTGCGCGGCGATGGCGCCTTCCAGATCGGCCTCAAGGTTCTTCCAATAGGTCGCAGCCTCGGCGTTTTCCAGCGCGGTCAGTTCGACCGTCACGTCGATTTCACCGATTTTTGCCAGATCCTGTGCGGCGACAGGCATGGCAAAGACAGCGCCCAGAAGGGCGGGAAACAGGAATGTGCGGGTCATGTTGGTCTCCGTTGCAGATCAGGTCTTGCGGGCAATTCCGCGTTTTCTGTCAGGTAGGCCGGCCAATCCGGCCAGCGGGGCGGGTGGGCTGTGTGCCTTCCCCTCCGATGCAGTTGAAACGCGGGTGGCGCGTTCCGGTTCCCGTGAATTCACATCAGCGGGCGGATTTCGGGTTTTTCCAGATCCACCAGCGCCAGCTTGGCCAGTTCCGACCGCGCGGGAATGTGCAGCCGTCCGTCGCGCCAGTTCAAAAGCTGCAATTCGCGCAAACGGGCCAGCGTCTTGTTGGTATGCACCAGCGACAGCCCCAACGCATCGGCCAGATCCTGCTGGCGGAAGGGCAGCGGAACGGCGCCCTCCACCGCCAGACCCACGGCGGACAGCCGCTCATACATCCTGAGCAGCGCCCAGGCCACGCGCTGCGTGGCGTCGCGCTGGCCCAGTGATGCGATGGTTTCGCCCAGAAAATGTTCCTCGACCGCGGAAATCCAGGTCAGGTCATAGGCCCGGCCCGGCTGCGCGCGGAACATCTGCCACAGTTCGCCACGGTCAAAGACGCACAGCACCATATCCGACGACGCCTCGACGGAATGTTTCATCTCGCCCATCAAACCGGCCTGCAACCCCGCGAAATCGCCGGGAAAAAGAAAGTTGATCACCTGACGCCGGCCGTTTTCCAGTGTCTTGTAACGTATGCCCTGCCCGCGCAGCACGGTGTAAAGCTGCGGGCTGTTCGAACCCTCCATCAGAATGGTCGTGCCCCGGTCAACCGACAGTTCGCCCACCTTGAATTTCTGCATGAACACCACCTCCTCGGCGGTGAAGGGGGTAAAGATGGTGCGTTTCCGCAGCGGGCAGGCAGCGCAGGCTACTGGGCTCATGGGGGCCTCAAAATAAAAACGCGGGGTATGTCGCAGTTAAATGCGCGCGCTGCCGAAACGGTTCCATATGCCGGCTTACAGAAGGAGCATGCCATGGCGGCGAACGCGGCAGAACGGGCGGCTTATCTTATCGTCCTGAAGGAACAGCTGGTGGCACAGGATCTGGCCGAGGCGATTGCAGAACATGATCCGGACGCCAGGGTTATCCTGGCGCATGACACCGCCGAGGCGATGCGGCTGCTGGCTGGCCAGGGTCTGAAGCTGGTGCTGGCCTTTCTGGGCATGGCCCCGGCGGCACTGGCCAGCAGTGGCCTGGCCGACCCCGAGGCGCGCGTAGTGCTGATCGGCAACGAGGCCGAAGAAACCGGCGAAGGCCCGGGCTGGTGGGTGCTGGAACGGCCCTTCACCTCGGACTGCGTGCGCGACCTGCTGGAACGCGCCGGGCGGCTGTCCGGAACCGCGCCCGCCTGAGCGGCGTTGCATGTGCGATGGCCCGGGCGGCCGCAGCAACCGAAAGGACAGCATATGGCAGATGCAATGGATGTGGTGGCGAAAGCCGCAACGGTGAAAACCGGCGTGCGTGACGTGAAACCCGTGGCTAAGGGATTGGCCGAGATTCTGGCCGACACCTACCGGCTGATCTTCAAGACCCATGCCTATCACTGGAACGTCGAAGGGCCGATGTTCTTCTCGGTGCATAACCTGACCGAGATGCAGTATGAGGACATGTTCAAGGCTGCCGATGCGGTGGCCGAACGCATTCGCGCGCTGGGGCAACTGGCGCCCATGCGGATGGCCGACATCATGAAGGCATCCGTCATCGCCGACCTGCCTGACCAGCCCTCGGCGCAGATGATGGTGGAGGATCTGGCGAAGGATCACGAAAAGATCGCCACGCGGCTGCATGCCGTGGTGGAACTGGCCGAAGACCACAAGGATCCGGTGACGGCGGACCTTTTGACCGGGCGTTCGGCGTTTCACGAAAAGGCGGCCTGGATGCTGCGCGCCACGGCGAAGTGATCAGCGTGTGGCGGCCCCGGCACAACGCCGGGGCCGTGGCCGTGTCAGGCGTTCAGCGTTTCGGTCGAGGCAAAGAACATCGCCTGGCTGACGGCAGAACGCACCTGATCTTCGGCATAGGGTTTGGTGATCAGGAAGGCAGGTTCGGGCCGTGTGCCGGTCAGCAGGCGTTCGGGGAAGGCAGTGATGAAGATCACCGGCAGATCGGTGAAGTTCTTCAGGATGTCATTCACCGCGTCGATGCCCGACGAATTGTCGGCCAGCTGGATGTCGGCCAGGATCAGGTCGGGCCGTTCGCGCGCGGCCAGTGCCACGGCCTCGGTCCGGGTGCGGGCGATGCCGGTGACCTGATGGCCCATTTCGCGCAGGATGGCGGAAATATCCATGGCGATGATCGCCTCATCCTCGATGATCATCACCCGGCCCGCCACCGACTGCGCCATTTCGCGCTGTGCGATGGCCACCAGTTCGGCGGCCTCTTCGGCGTCGATCTGCATGATCGCGCCGATTTCCTCATGCCGGAAACCCTCGATGGCATGCAGCAGCAGCGCCTCGCGGGTGTTGGGCGTCAGTTCGGCCATATGTTCCTGCGCGCGGGCCGACAGGCGGGTGTCAGGCTCGCCCAAGGGCGCGCCGGCGCTGGCCCAGACAAGGTGGAACACGTGAAACAGCGCCACCTTGGGGCTTTCGGCCACGTCGAAAATGCTGGAATCCTCTAGAACCGCCTCCAGCGCGGCGGCGGCGAACCTGTCACCAGTTTCCTGACTGCCTGTCAGGGCGCGGGCATAGCGGCGCAAATACGGCAGATTTGACCCGATCAGGGTGGCCAGGTCGGGCGTGGTGTCGGACGGCATGAAAAACTTCCCCTGTGCGTGTTTTTTCGGGAACCAAACTCTTGGCATCGCGTTTGGTTCCACGGAAGATACTAAAATCGGAAAGCAGATGTTGGGACAGATGGCACAGGAACGCGACAAGGCAGGACTGCAGCAGCAGATCGACGAAAATCTGAAGCGGGTCTATGACGAGGCGCTGGAACAGCAGGTGCCGGACCGTTTCGCGCAGCTTCTGGCCCAGCTGCGGGAAAAGGACGCCAAGAAATGACCGCCGCAGCACCGCTGCCGGTGGCCACACGCGACCCGCGCGATGAACTGCCCGACCATCTGCCCGCCCTGCGCGCCTTTGCCATCAGTCTCACGCGCAACGTGGCCGCCGCCGATGATCTGGTGCAGGACACCATCGTGAAGGCCTGGACGAATTTCGACAAATTCCAGACCGGCACCAATCTGCGGGCCTGGCTGTTCACCATCCTGCGCAACACCTTTTATTCCGACAAGCGCAAGCACCGCCGCGAGGTGCCCGACCCCGAGGGGATCCATGCCGGGGCATTGTTCGTGAAGCCCGACCATGACGGGCGCATGGCCTTTGCCGAATTCAGCAAGGCATTCGACAAGCTGACCCCTGAACACCGTGAGGTGCTGATTCTGGTCGGCGCATCGGGTTTTTCCTATGAGGATGCGGCGGGCATGATGGGCGTGGCGGTCGGCACGGTGAAAAGCCGTGCAAACCGGGCACGGGCAAGGCTGGCCGAAATGCTGCATCTGGATCAGGGCGAGCAGATGTTTTCCGGCGTTGATGGCGCGATGCAGGCCGTCATGTCACGGTCGGGGACAACGGCAGCATGAGTTTTGCCGGCTGGTGGCGGCGCATGACCGACAGGATCGGTTTCCGGCTGGCGTTTCTGCTGGCCGTGGCGCTGTTGCCGCTGGGTGTGGTGTCGGTGGTGCAATCCGCCGCCGTTCTGGACGAGGCGCGCGCAAGGTCAGAGGCGGCGCTGACGGGCGAGACGATGCGCGCCGCCGAAACCGCCGTGCGCCCGATCCAGCGGGCACGCGGGGCGGCCATGTCGCTGGCCGCAGCGGTAGAGCCGCTGATTGGCGACGCCGCCGCCTGTTCCGCCGTGATGCGCCGCGTGGCCGACGCCAGCGAGATTTATTCGCTCGTCGGCTTCATTCCCCTCGACGGGCAGATGGTATGCTCTTCCGTGGGTGCGTTCGATTTCAGCAACAACGCAATGCTTGCTGGCATCATCGAAGCGGCAGAGCCGACAATCATCCTGAACCCCAGCGGCCCGGTGTCAAAGGTGGCGGTGGTGGGTGTTTTGCACCCTGTCTTTGCGGCAGACGGGCGGTTGTTGGGGCTGGTGTCCATCTCTCTGCCGCACAGCAGCCTTGTTGCACGCGATGCCGAGGAAACCGGCCCGACGCCACCGGTGCTGATGACTTTCGGGGCGGACGGTGCCGTTGTGACTTCCTCTGCCGGGCTGGAGGCGGTGGCGGGACTGCTGCCCGCCAACCGCTCGCTGAAGGCGCTGGCAGGCCCCGATGATCTGGCCTTCACCGCTCCGACGGTGGACGGGCCCGAGCGGGTGTTTTCCGTCGTGCCGATCCTAGCGGGCACAATCTATGCGCTGGGGTCGTGGCCCGCCGAAAGCAACGCCTGGCTGGTCGAGGCGGTGCCTGCGGCCATCCTGCCCGCGCTGATGTGGTTGGCCTGCCTGCTGGTGGCCTGGCTGGCGACCGAACGGTTGGTGACGCGGCATATCCGCGGGTTGCAGGCGGCGATCACCACCTTTGCCGGGGGCAACCGGATTGTCGGGCGGATCGAGATCGAAGGCGCGCCGCTGGAACTGCGCCAGCTTGCCGGGGCCTTCGACAAGATGACCGACACGATCCTGCACGACGAGGCCGAACTGGAGGACATGGTTCACCAGAAGGAAGTGCTGCTGCGCGAGGTGCATCACCGGGTCAAGAACAACCTGCAACTGATCGCCTCGATCATGAACATGCAGATGCGACAGGCACGCTCGCCCGAGGCGAAGGTGCTGATGAAGGGCTTGCAGGACCGGGTGATGAGCCTTGCCACCATCCACCGCGAACTTTACCAGACCTCGGGCCTGACCGACATCCGCGCGGATGAACTGCTGTCCGACATCGTGCGCCAGGTGGTCAAGATGGCAACCGGCCCGGGGCGGCAGTTTGCCGTGACCACCAGCATCGGCGATCTGCGCCTGACCCCCGATCAGGCGGTGCCGCTGTCGCTCTTGCTGACCGAGGCGCTGACCAATGCGATGAAATACGCAGGCAGCCCCGATGCGTCGCCCCCCCGGCTGGATGTGGCGCTTCACCGCGTGGGTGGCACCGGGGCGGTGCTGCAGGTGACGAACACCCTTGGCCCGAAACCCGTGGCCCAGGACGGGCTGGAGGTCAGCACCGGCCTGGGCGCGCAGTTGCTGATGGCCTTTGCCCAGCAGGTCGGTGGGCAGGTGGATACCGAAGAGGTCGGCAGCACCTATCATCTGCGGGTGACATTCGAGGTGCGCCCGCTGGTCGAAGCCGAGGCGCGCAACCGAGCCGAGCGCCCAGAGTGACGACGCACGGCCAGGTAGCACATTCGGCCCGCGCAGGGCGGAATGGCTGGTATGCGCCAAAACATTCGGAACCCTGCCGTTCCTGCCGCGTTGGCCGGTGGGGCAAGGGAAAAAGCAGATGACAAATACAGGCATGGCACAACGCCCGCGCACGCGGGTTCAGGTCTTGCTTACGGCGGCCGAGGCTTTTCCGGCGCTGGAGCGCGCCTTTCTTGAGGCAAGGACAGAGATTCGCGGAAGTTTCCGTATATTCGACCCCACGACCCGGCTGCGTTCGCCCGAGGCGCAGGCGGTGGGTGAAACCTGGTTTGACCTGATCCTTCACACGTTGCGGCGCGGGGTGGCGATCACGCTTGTGATCAGCGATTTCGACCCGATCGCACGTGCGACATTGCACCGTGGCACCTGGAAATCGGTGCGCATGCTGCGCGCGGCGGCAGAACTGGCAGGGCCGGAGGCGCGGCTGAGTGTGACGCCTGCCATGCATGCGGCGGAAACCGGTGTGTTGCCCCGGCTTTTGTTCTGGCCGCAGATCATGAAGAAACTGACCCGCAGCGCAGGCTGGCTGAACCGTCTGCCGCCTGTCGAACAAGAGGCGGCGCTGCGCGACATGCCGGGGCTGGCGGAACGGCTGTGGCGCGCGCCGAACGGGCGCTATCGCCCGCGTCTGGCGTATCTGCCGCGGCTGTTCCCCGCCACGCATCACCAGAAGCTGGCTGTGTTCGACCGCCGCAAGCTGTATATCGGCGGGCTGGATCTGGACGAGCGCCGCTATGACACGCCTGACCATGACCGCCCCGGCAAGGAAACCTGGCATGACGTGCAGCTGATGATGGAAGGCCCGGTGGTGGCCGAGGCGCAGGCGCATCTGGAAAGTTTTCTGGCCGTGGTCGAGGGCAAGCAGCCCCCCGGCCCGCAGCGCCGCCTGCTGCGCACCCTGTCGCGCCGCCGCCGGTTCGAGGCACCCTTCTTTGGCCCCGAGCCGGTGGTGCATGAAATTGCCACGGCGCATGCAGCACTGGCCCGGCGCACCGACCGGCTGATCTATATCGAGACGCAGTTTTTCCGTGACCGGCATCTGGCACATCTGCTGGCCGGTCTGGCGCGGGAAAAGCCGGAATTGCAGATGATCCTGATCCTGCCCGCCGCCCCCGAGGATGTGGCGTTCGAAGGGCGCGACGGCATGGATGCGCGCTATGGCGAATATCTTCAGGCGCGCGCGCTGCGCATCCTGCGCCGGGGTTTCGGGCCGCGCCTGTTCGTGGGCGGGGCCGCGCAACCGCGCGCGCAGCGCAAGACCGGCGGGCATGACCGCGACCGGCTGAACGGCGCCGCGATCATCTATGTGCATGCCAAGGTGTCGGTGTTTGACGAGGATGCGGCCATCGTGTCGTCAGCCAATCTGAACGGGCGCAGCCTGAAATGGGATACCGAAGCCGGGGTTTACCTGAACACCGCGCGCGAGGTGGCCGAACTGCGCCGCCGGGTCATGGCGCATTGGCTGCCCACAGATGCCGGACCTGCGTTTTTCGACCAGGCCACCGCCTTGCAGGCCTGGAGCCATCTTGCCTGGCAGAACGCATCCCTGCCGCCCGCCGAACGCCAGGGCTTCATCCTGCCTTATGACATGAAGGCTGCGGCGGCATTCGGGCGCGCGCTGCCCGGCGTGCCACCCGAAATGATGTAGCCGGTCAGGCGGGTTTTGCCGCGCGCACCGGGCTTGCCACGGTGTTCAGCTGAATCACCCACAACAGCAGCGGTATCGCCACGATGCCGCCGATCGGCCCCCACAGCCAGATGCCGAACACCAGCGCCAGAAACACCAGCAGCGGATTCACCTCGGTATGCCGACCCACCAGCGCCGGGGTCACGAACTGGCCCTCCATCGCGTTCAGCGTCACAAAGGCGGCGGCGGGCAGCAGCGAATAGCCGCCGTCAAAGGCCGCCACGCCCGCGAACACCAGCGCGACCGCCACCAGAGCCGGGCCCAGATACAGCACGAAATTCAACAGGCAGGCCACCAGTCCCCACAATGCGGCACCCGGCAAACCCAGCAACTGCAAAGCCACCGCCGTCATGATCCCCAGCCCGATGTTGATCACGGTGATCGTCAGGAAATAGCGCGATACAAGCCGTTCCGCATCGCGCAGCCTGCGCGCGGTCTGCGCGCGTTCGGTGGGTTCCGACAGGCGGCGGGCGGCCCAGTCGTAAATATCCTGCCGCGTCATCAGAAAGAAGAACAGCGCACCCGCAAAGATCAGTAGCTGCGCTGCGAACGCCGGGGCCAGCAGCAGCGCATCGGTGACGCTGGGCAGCGCCATGCCCGGTTCACCCTCGGCGGCCTGCGCCTGTGGCGCAAGCGCCTGGCTGACATCATCCTTGAGGTCGGAAAAGCCGGCCAGCATCTGCTGGAAAAACGCCAGCGTGTCTTGCATGTCAGACCAGATCTTTGGCGCCTCTTGCATCATACGGGCAATGATGGGCTGCAAGGCCGCCCCCAGAATTGCCAGCAAAAGCAATGTCAGAAACAGGCTGACCAGCGCACCCACGACCGGCGGCAGGCCCAGCCTCTCACCGAAATCCGACACGGGCGACAGAACCACCCCCGCCACAAGCGCCAGCGCCAGTGGCGCAAATACGCTTTCCACCGCGTTCAATGCCGTGAACAGCGCCACCACGCCGATCACGATCACAGCGAAATGCGCCAGGCGCTCGATCCGGTCCATGCAGTTGATATCCCCCGTTTGGCCATGAACGCGCCGCAGGTGATCGGGTTCCACATTATTTTGCAGCCATGCCCGGGGCGGCAAGGCCTTGCCGGTCTTGCCACCGCCATGCGCAAGAATCTGCCCGGCCCCGCCAGGCGCGCAGGCCCGCAGGAACCCGCCAGCAAGGGCCGCGTTTGCCTTGTGTCAACACCGACACTGCCAAAGGAGATTGCGATGAACTGGGACCAGATCGAAGGCAAATGGAAAGAGCTCAAAGGCAAGGCCATTGAAAAATGGGGCGACCTGACCGATGACGAGGTGGATCAGGTGGCCGGCCGCCGCGAGCAGATGGTGGGTCTGGTGCAGCAGAAATACGGCCGCACCAAAGAAGAGGCCGAACGCGAAGTCGAGGAGTGGCACCGCGGCCTCTGACCACGGTTTCAGCGGCCTGTGACCGCGCTTCAATCGTCGAAAAGGCCCGCGCCGTTGCGCGGGCCTTTTTCGTGGCCTGTGCAGGAAGGCCCTGCGCGCGCCAGCCCCTGCTTGCTCAATGCAGAACGGCGGCAGGGTTTCCCCTGCCGCCGTCCGGTCTCGTTCACACAGGATCAGGCCCGGGCACGCCGCCCGCGCGATGCCTTGCGGTCGCGCCAGCGCTGCTGCGCCTCTTCCAGGCTTTCGGGGAAATCATCATCCTCGACATCATCCAGATCGTCTTCGTCCAGATCCGCGTCATCCGCATCGGTGGCTGCCGAACGGCGGCTGAGCACAGCACCCAGCGCGGCACCCAGGGCAAGCGCCACGGCACCGGCCACCATCGGGTGATCTTCAACCATGCGCTTGGCCTCGCGGCCACCCCGGCCCAACGCCTCTTCGGCGCGCAGGCGGGCGGCGTAGGCCTCTTCCCGGGCGGCGATGATGCGGGAGCGGGCGGCGCTGGACAGATCATCAAGCCCGTGGGCAAAACGCTCGCGCAGATCCTCGGCCAGATCGGCCAGAACCGCCGCGCGTTCTCCCATGTAATCGCGGGCATCGGCGGCGCTGTCTGACAGGTCGTCGCGCAGGCCGTCATAGGTCTCGCGCGCTTCTTCTTCCAGCTTGCGCAGGCGGGCCGATGCGGCGCGGCGCAGCTTGTCTACCCCTTCAGACCAGCGGCCTTCGGCGACCAGTTCCGCCTCGTCCACCACGCGGGCAGCGCGGCGGCGGGTGCTGCGCACCTCTTCCACCAGATCTTCGGCATCGTCATCGGTCCGGCTGCCCCGACCCAGCACCAGCCAGGCAAGGCCGATACCCGCGACCGCCACGGCCAGCGGGTTGCGGCGCACGGCATTGGTCGCCACCTGCCGGTAGACATCGGCATTGGACCGCAGCAGGCCAAGCGCCTCGCGCGTCAACAGATCGACGGTGGAACGGCTGAGCAGGCTGTCAAAGGCCGAGGCCAGTTTTTCACGGTTGCGGTCAAGATCGTCCTCGATCGACCGGGTGCTACGCTTGCGGGTCATGCGAGATCATCTCCTTCAAAATTTGGGCATCGCGGCGCAACTGCGCCGCAGCACGGCTCGGAACCAGACGGGCAGGATTGAGCGCGGCCAGACCGCGCCAGAGCAAAAGCCCGGCCAGACAAATAGTTACCAGCCCCACCACCAGCGGGGCATAAAGCGGCGGCACACCGGCCACGATCACCGCCAGCACCGCCGCATCGGCCAGCAGGATCAGGCCCACCAGCAGCAGCAGCGTTGCGGCCACGATCAGCCCCGCACCGATCAGGGCGCCCCGCAGATTGGCCGCCAGCTCGGCGCGGGCCAGCGCCAGTTCATCCTGCACCAGTGCCGTGCCCAGACGCAGCACTTCGGCAAGGTCGGACGGCTGGCCCTGCGGGCGGTCGGTCATGCGCGCGGCGTCCGTCCGTTGCGGGGGGCGGCGGCGCGGCTGAGCAAGAGGCCCAGCACCACCGCGCCGGCCAGCACGACCACCGGATTGCGGCGGGCAAAGGCCTGTGCATCGTCGATCATCGCAGGCAGGCGCCCGCCGCGCAGACCATCGCTCAGTTCGCGGGCCTTGTCCGACAGGCCATGCGCCGCGCGGCGGGCATAACTGCCTGCATCGTCGGCCAGATCATCCAGGTCTTCGGCCAGTTCAGCACTGCGGTCGGCAGCGGCCTTGCGCGCCCGCGACAGGCCGCGCTGCGCGCTGGAGGCCACGCGTTCGGCGGTATCAAGCGCCTCATCTGCGGCATCATCCAACGCCTGACGGGCTTTGCCACGCGCGGCGGCGGTCTTGCGGGTGACGGTGTTCATCGGTTTGTTCATCGAAATGTCCCTTTCAACAGGAAGGCGGTTCAGATCCGGCGCGACACGGCGCGCGGGCCGAACAGCAGCCACAGAATGAAGCCCAGCACAGGCAGCAGGATGACCAGAAGCGACCACAGCACCTTGCGCCCGGTCGAGGCGGATGATCCGATGATCGACACCAGCGCCCACAGATCGAGGACAAGCACGATCATCCCGCCAAAGCCGCTGAGTTCGAACATCGACAGTTCCATCATCTGTTTGCCCTTCCGCGCAAGCGTGCCGGGAAGCTTGCCCGGCCGTCAGTCTTCGCCCCAGAAACGCGGCTGGCCGCACGCCGGTTCCCTGACGCGGCAAATTTCAGCCCCGGCGTGACAAAGGGGGCCAAGCGGGCCGGCCAGCCCCGGCGGGGGGGGAACAATTGGCAGCGGCGGAACGTTGCCCTGTTACAAATTGACAAAGACAGCAAAGGAGACTGGCATGCTGGGATGGTCCCTGACCTTTCTCGTCATCGCTCTGTTGGCAGCCAGCTTTGGCTTCGGGACCGTTGCCGGAACCTCGATGGCAATAGCGAAGATCATCTTCGTGGTGTTCCTCGCGTTGTTCCTGATCACCGTGATCGGGCGCAGCTTTCGCGACAGGCCCCCGTTCTGACACGCCGTTGTTGCCTTGGCAGCGTGATGGCCGCAGCAGCGCTGCGGCCTTTTTGTTGTCATGGCCCCGGGGCGTGTCGCCGCCGCCATCGCCCCTGTGCCGTGACCGGGACTTTGCCATGCAGAAAGGGCCCGCAGGTTGCGGGCCCTTTCGATTGTCAGGCCTGAGCCATTCAGCCTTCGTAGGTCGGCAGTTGTTCCAGCGCCTCCTGGGTCAGCGAGACATAGATCCGCAGTTCGTCACCCTCGGCAGCGCGCACCACCTGCATGTCCGGCAGGTTCAGCGCCACCGGTTTGGCACCGATGCCCAGAAAGCCGCCCACATCGACGATCGCGCTGGTCACCTGGCCATTCGCATCCAGCACCAGATCGGATACCGATCCGATCCATTCGTCATTGGCGTCATGCACCCGGGCACCCACCAGCGCCTCGGCGGTCATGTATTCCGGGCCAGCAGGCACGAAACCCTCGGGCAACGGCATGGTGGCTGCGCCATCGGTCGCCATCGTGTCGGCGGGGGCCATGCCATCGGCCGGCGCCATTTCTTCCGCAGGGGCCATTTCTTCCGCCGGTGCCATTTCCTCGGCCGGTGCCGTGTCGGTCATTGGCTCGTCGGTCATGGGTTCTGCCGGTGTGGCGGGCTGGGTCATCTCGGGCTCTGTCGCTGGCGGCGTGGGGGTGGTTTGCGCCAGGGCAGCCACCGAGGTGGCACCCACGATCATGGTGGAAAGCAAAAGCTGTTTCACGGGTATTCTCCTTGATATTTCAGCTTGATGCGTCGTTCTTCGCATGCCGGACAAACGCCCCGGCCCCCGCGCGGTTCCACCTTGGGTTGGATGACGGAGGGTCAATCGGCGGCAACCCGGCCCCTACCCAGCCACGCCGCCGGGTGCTAGCCTGCCCGCCAGAGCCACACACTTTCGTCAAAAGCCACCCGCAGCGTAACAATCCGCCCCGCCGAAACGTAAGGACTGCAAGTGACAGAACCGGAACAGGGAGCAGGCGTGCAGGGCGCAGGCCAAAGCACGGGAAACAGCAGCGGGCCACATGGCACCGAACAGCAATGGGCCACGTTGATGCGGGCGGCCAACCAGGGCGATGCCGTGGCCTATGCCGCATTGCTGCGGGCCCTGGCCCCCGTGCTGCGGAGCGTGATCCGGGCAAGGGGGGCCGATCTGGGGCCGGAAACCTGCGAGGACATCCTGCAGGATGTGCTGCTGGCCATCCATCTGAAGCGCCACACCTGGCGCGAGGATGAACCGCTGCGCCCCTGGCTGAATGCGCTGGCCCGCTACAAGGTGGTGGATGCCTTCCGCGCGCGGGGGCGGCGGATGACGATTCCGCTGGAGCAGTTCAACGATGTGCTGGTGGCGGAAGACGCCGTGGACCCGGCGCAGCGCCGCGACGTGCTGACGATGATCGCTGCATTGGATGCCCGGTCGGCCGACATCGTGCGCGCCATCGGGCTGGAGGGTGCCACGATCCGCGAAACCGGCACGCGGCTGGAGATGACCGAAGGGGCCGTGCGCGTGGCCCTGCACCGTGCGCTGAAACGGCTGGCCCGGTTGCGCGAAAGGATGATGGAATGACGACCGAAGCCCTGATTGCCACCCTTGCCGCAGATGCCCCCACGGGGCCGGGGCTGCGCCTGCGGCTATGGCGCTGGCTGCTGCCCGGCCTGCCTGTGGCGGGGCTGGCGATGATTGGCGCACTGGCCCTGTCGCTGGGCTTGCGCGACGGGCTGTGGGCGGTGCTGGCCTCGCCCGTGCTGGGCAAGGCGCTGCTGCCTCTGGCGATAGCGGCTGCGGCGCTGCTGGCCGCGCTGCGCCTGTCCCGCCCTCTGGCCCCCGCGCCGGGGTCGACATTGCCTGCCCTGCTGGCACTGCTGGTGGTGGCGCTGCTGGCGGTGACGCTGGCGCAGACACCGCCCTCCGGCTGGCTGGCGGCAGCCACCGGCCCCAGCATCCCTGTCTGTCTGTTGACCATACCGTTGCTGGCGCTGCTGCCCATGGCCGTTCTGCTGGCCGCGTTGCGGCAGGGTGCCAGTCTTGACCCCGCGCGCACGGGGCGCATGGCCGGGCTGGCGGCGGGCGGGCTGGCGGCGGCCGTCTATGCGCTGCACTGCCCCGAGGATAGTCCGTTGTTCTTTGTTATCTGGTATGGCCTTGGCGTGGTGATCGCGGGCGAGATCGGCCGCCGCGCCGGTGCCCGTGCGTTGCGCTGGTAACGTCTACAACCCCGCGCATTCTGCCGCCAGCCAGTCACGGAACGCCGCCAGGGGCGCGGGGTCTCCACGACCCTCGGGCCAGACCAGATGGTAGCTGCCGCCACCCGGCACCGCATCGCCGAAGGCCCGCACCAGGATGCCGTCAGCCAGCGCCGGACCGGCCAGAAAGGCGGGCAGCAGGGCTACGCCTATGCCGTGGATCGCCGCCTGCATCATCGTTGCGAACTGGTCAAAGACCATGCCGCGCGGGGCGCTGCCCGCTGCCCCGTGGTGGTCCAGCCAGACCTGCCAGGCCTGCGGCCGGGTTTCGAGTTGCAGCAACGGCAGGCCCGGCAGATCGCCCGCCCGCGCCACCGCATGCCGGGCCAGAAACTCCGGCGAGCATACGGCGATGACCCGTTCATGAAACAGCGTCAGATGTTCGGCACGGGGCCAGGTGGGGCCACCGAAATGGATCGCCGCATCAAAACCCTCGGCCTCGAAATCGAAAGGGCGCAGCCGGGTGGCCAGATTAATGGTGATACCGGGGTTCTGCTTCAGAAACCCGGGCAGGCGCGGGGCCAGCCAATGCGTGCCGAAAGTGGGCAGGATCGCCAGCGCCAGCGTGCCACCACCCGGGCTGGCGGTCAGGCGCAGCGTGGCGCGCCCGATGGCATCCAGCCCGCGGCGGATATCCTCGGCATAGGCCAGCGCGGCATCTGTCGGATGCAGCCGCTTGCGCTGGCGCAGAAACAGCGGCGTGCCAAGCTGCGCCTCCAGGCTTTGCACCAGGCGGCTGACGGTGCCTTGGGTCAGGTTCAGCTCGCGCGCGGCGGCGACGGTGCTGCCGGTGCGGATGACCGCCTCGAAGGCCTGCAACAGGCTCAGCGATGGCAGATAGCGGCGGGCAAAGGCCATATATGCGTTTCCTGCATGATCTGGTGCAAAAATAGGGTTATTCTGCCGCTGACGAAAGCGATATATGCAGCCATCGCCCGATGCGCGCCCGCAGAACCGAGGAAGCCATGAAAGACCAAGCCCTTTCGCCCAAAGACGCCCCCGACCTTGGCCGTTTCGACTGGACTGACCCGTTCCGGCTGGAAGATCAGCTGTCGGAAGAGGAACGCATGCTGCGCGACGGCGCGCGGGCCTATGCGCAGGAAAAGCTGCAACCCCGGGTGACGCAGGCCTACCGCGAGGAATCGACCGATCCCGGCATCTTTGCCGAAATGGGCAGCATGGGTCTTTTGGGCGTGACGGTGCCCGAGGCCTATGGCGGGCTGGGCGCATCCTACGTCGCTTACGGCCTGATCGCGCGTGAGGTGGAGCGGGTGGACAGCGGCTATCGTTCGATGATGTCGGTGCAATCCAGCCTGGTGATGTATCCGATCTATGCCTATGGGTCCGAAGCGCAGCGCCGCAAATACCTGCCGGGGCTGGCGGCGGGCACGCTGATCGGCTGTTTCGGCCTGACAGAGCCCGACGCGGGGTCCGACCCTGCGGGGATGAAGACAGTGGCCCGGAAAACCGCCGATGGCTATGTGCTGAACGGCGCAAAGATGTGGATATCCAATTCGCCCATCGCCGATGTCTTCGTGGTCTGGGCGAAATCCGAGGCGCATGGCGGCAAGATCCGCGGTTTCGTGCTGGAAAAGGGTATGGCGGGCCTGACGACGCCCAAGATCGCGGGCAAGCTGAGCCTGCGCGCCTCGATCACCGGCGAGATCGTGATGAGCGATGTGGCCGTGGGCGAGGATGCGCTGCTGCCGGGGGTGGAGGGGCTGAAAGGCCCGTTCGGCTGCCTGAACCGGGCGCGCTATGGCATTTCCTGGGGGGTGCTGGGGGCGGCCGAATTCTGCATGCAGGCCGCGCGCCAGTATGGCCTTGATCGCAAGCAGTTCGGCAAACCCCTGGCGCAGACCCAGCTATACCAGTTGAAACTGGCCAACATGATGACCGACATCAGCCTTGGCCTGCAAGCCAGCCTGCGGGTGGGCCGGTTGCTGGATGAGGCGAATGCCGCGCCTGAGATGATTTCCATCATCAAGCGCAACAACTGCGGCAAGGCGCTGGAGGCCGCGCGCCACGCCCGCGACATGCATGGCGGCAACGGCATTCAGGAGGATTACCAGATCATGCGCCACATGGTGAACCTGGAGACGGTGAACACCTATGAGGGCACGCATGATGTGCATGCGCTGATCCTGGGGCGTGCCATCACCGGGTTGCAGGCGTTTTTCTGACACAGAAACCCACTGGCTTTCATCTTGGCCGAAATATCCTCGCCGAAGGCCAGCGACGCCAGCCGGGGGTGCCGCCCTCGGGGGCATCGAGCCCCGCTCGGCCGGCATTGCCATGGAACAACCGGCAAAGCGGGCGCTGGTGGCCGCTGTGGAGGCCTCCGGCGGGGATACTTGACGACAGAAAATGCGGGGGGTGGCTGCCCGTGCCCCCCCTGACTGCTGCCCTTGGGAGGGTCGATGCCCCGTTCACTGATCGTTCATGAGAGTTTTCTTGCCCGGGTGGCTGCGCGTGACTTTCCTAGGGGTGCCGCGCCCGCGCCCGGGTTGAGCCCTGCCGAGGCGGTGGCGCTGCTTCGCGCGCAATGCCTGAGCCGCGCACTGGACCGGACCAGCCGGGCGATGCAGAAAGCAGGGCAAGGGTTTTACACCATCGGCTCGTCAGGGCATGAGGGGATGGCGGCGGTGGCGCATGCCTTGCGGCCCAGCGACATGGCGTTTCTGCACTACCGCGATGCGGCGTTCCAGATTGCACGGGCCGCGCAGGTGCCCGGGCAGTCGATTGCCTGGGATATGCTCTTGTCCTTTGCCGCGTCATCCGAAGACCCGATTTCGGGCGGGCGGCACAAGGTGCTGGGGTCACGCGCGCTGATGATCCCGCCGCAGACCTCGACCATCGCATCGCACCTGCCAAAGGCGGTGGGGGCGGCCTATTCCATCGGGCTGGCAAAGCGCCGCCCGCCGGAACATCGCGCCTTGCCCGAGGATGCGATCATCGCCTGTTCCTTTGGCGATGCCTCGGCCAACCATTCCACCGCGCAGGGGGCGTTCAACACCGCCGCATGGACGGCCTATCAATCCATCCCCCTGCCCCTGCTGTTCATCTGCGAGGACAATGGCATCGGCATCTCCACCAAGACGCCGAAGGGCTGGATTGCCGCCAGTTTCGCACAGCGCCCCGGGTTGCGGTATTTCAGCGCCGACGGGCTGGATCTTTATGCCGCATATGCCGTGGCCAAGGAGGCCGCCGACTGGGTGCGCCACCGCAGGAAGCCCGCCTTCCTGCATCTGCGCACCATCCGGCTTTACGGCCATGCCGGGGCCGACCTGCCCACCACCTATCTGCCGCGCGAGGAGGTGGAGGCCGAAGAGGCGCAAGACCCGCTGCTGCATTCGGTGCGCCTGCTGGATGCGGCGGGGGCACTGACCCCCGATGCGGCGCTGGCGATCTATACCGAAACGCTGGAGCGGGTGGAGCGGATCTCGGCCGAAGCTGTCACGCGGCCCCGCCTGCAAACAGCCAGGGATGTGATGGCGGCGATCATTCCGCCAAAGCGCCCCTGTGCGCCGACCAACGGCCCGACGCCCGAGGCGCGGGCCGACGTGTTCGGCAGCGACATGAAGCAGATGGACGACCCGCAGCCGATGAGCCGGATCATCAACTGGGCGATCACCGATCTGATGCTGGAGCATGGCGAGATTGTCATGATGGGCGAGGATGTGGGCCGCAAGGGTGGTGTCTATGGCGTGACGCAGAAGGTGCAGTCGCGGTTCGGGCCTGACCGGGTGATTGATACATTGCTGGACGAGCAGAGCATTCTGGGGCTGGCCATCGGCATGGCGCATAACGGATTCATTCCCATGCCCGAGATCCAGTTTCTGGCCTATCTGCACAATGCCGAGGACCAGTTGCGCGGCGAGGCGGCGACGCTGCCGTTTTTCTCGAACGGGCAGTTCTCGAACCCGATGGTGCTGCGGATTGCCGGGCTGGGCTATCAGAAGGGCTTTGGCGGGCATTTCCACAATGACAATTCGGTGGCGGTGCTGCGCGACATTCCGGGGGTGATCCTGGCCTGCCCGTCGACCGGGGCCGAGGCCGCGATGATGCTGCGCGAATGCGTGCGGCTGGCACGCGAGGAGCAGCGCGTGGTGGTGTTTCTGGAACCCATCGCGCTTTATCCGATGCGCGATCTGCTGGCGGAGAAGGATGGCGGCTGGATGACACGCTATCCGGCGCCCGACCGGCGGATCGGGTTGGGCGAGGTGGGCGTGCAAGGCGCGGGGCATGATCTGGCGATTGTCACCTATGGCAACGGGCATTACCTGTCGCGGCAGGCCGAGGGCGATCTGCGCGCGGCGGGGATCGACCTGCGCATCATCGACCTGCGGTGGCTGTCGCCCTTGCCCGAGGCGGCTATGCTGGCGGCGGTAGAGGGCTGTGCCGCGGTGCTGGTGGTGGATGAATGTCGCCGCTCTGGCGGGCCGGCCGAAGGCATCATGGCCTTGCTGCACGAGGCGGGGCACCGGGCGGTGCGCGTCACGTCAGAGGACAGTTTCATTGCCACCGGCCCGGCATATGCCGCCAGCATGCCCTCACGCGACAGCATCATCGCGGCGGCAAGGGCGCTGGTGCAGGCATGAGGCGTGCAGTGGTCATCTGCCCGGGGCGGGGCACCTATACGAAAACCGAACTGGGGTCATTGGCCCGGCTGCACCCCGACAAGGCCGCGCTGTTTGCGGGCTTTGACCGGCAGCGTGCGGCATTGGGGCAAGAGACTTTGGCGGCGCTGGACATGGCCGCCAGCTATTCCGTGGCGCGGCACACGCGCGGCGACAATGCCAGCGCGCTGATCTATGCGGCGACATTGGCGGATTTCCAAAGCCTGCGCGATGTGCAGGTTGTGGCCGTCACCGGCAATTCGATGGGCTGGTATTCGGCGCTGGCCTGTGGCGGGGCGCTGACGGCGGATGACGGGTTCCGGGTGGTCAACACCATGGGCACGCTGATGCAACAGGCGCTGATCGGCGGGCAGGTGGTGCAGCCGTTCATGGGCGATGACTGGGCCCCAACTGTGTCCCGCCGTGATGCGCTGCTGGCGCTGGTGGCTGACATCGGGAAAAGGCCCGGCCGGGTGCTGGGCCTGTCGATCAACCTGGGCGGCATGCTGGTGCTGGCGGGCAATGCCGAAGGGCTGGCGGATTTCGAGGCTGCCGTGCCACCCGAGGGCCGCTTTCCGATGCGGCTGGCCAACCATGCCGCGTTTCACACCGCGCTTCAGGCCCCGGTTGCGGAAAAGGGGCGCGCGGCCCTGCCGCCTGCCCTGTTCCGCCAGCCCGACCTGCCGCTGATCGACGGGCGTGGTGCGATCTGGTGGCCGCATGCCAGCGACACCCACGCGCTGAGGGATTACACCTTGGGCCATCAGGTGACGGAACCCTATGATTTCACCCGTGCCATCATCGTGGCCGCGCGCGATTTCGCGCCCGATCTGTTCATCGTCACCGGCCCCGGCACCACGCTGGGGGGCGCGGTGGCGCAATCCTTGATCCTGGGCCAATGGCGTGGGATGCAGGGCAAGGCCGATTTCCAGACCGTGCAGGCCGCGCAGCCGATCCTTGTCGCCATGGGGCGCGACGATCAGCGCGGGCTTGTGACCTGACACCTTGAAAGGACCAACATGACCGACCTGTTCGCAGCCCTTGACCTGACCGCACCCGAGATCACCGGCGGCACGCTGCCCGTGCGTTCGCCCATTGACGGCGCGGTGATTGCCCATGTGCATGAAACCCCGCTGGGTGACATGCCCGCCGTGATTGCCCGGTCGCAGGTTGCCTTCAGGGCGTGGCGCGAGGTGCCTGCCCCGCGCCGCGGCGAGCTGGTGCGCCTGCTGGGCGAGGAGCTGCGCAAGGCCAAGGCTGAACTGGGGGCGCTGGTCACGCTGGAGGCGGGCAAGATCACCTCGGAAGGCCTTGGCGAAGTGCAGGAGATGATCGACATCTGCGATTTCGCGGTGGGCCAGTCGCGGCAATTGTATGGCCTGACGATTGCATCCGAACGCCCCGGCCACCGGATGATGGAAAGCTGGCATCCGGTGGGGCCGGTGGCGGTGATCTCGGCCTTCAACTTTCCGGTGGCGGTCTGGTCGTGGAACGCGGCGCTGGCGCTGGTTTGCGGCGATCCGGTGATCTGGAAACCGTCCGAGAAAACGCCCCTGACGGCGATGGCCTCGATGAAGATCATGCAGCGCGCGCTGGCCCGGTTTGGCGATGCGCCCGAAGGGCTGGTGCAACTGGTGATCGGCGGTGCTGCGGTGGGTGATGCGCTGGTGACATCAAGGGATATTCCGGTGGTGTCGGCCACGGGATCGACCCGCATGGGGCGGATCGTGGGGCCGAAAGTGGCGGAACGTTTCGGGCGGTCGATCCTCGAACTGGGCGGCAACAACGCGATGATCGTGGCGCCTTCGGCCGATCTGGACATGGCGGTGCGGGCCATCGTGTTTTCTGCGGTGGGCACGGCGGGGCAACGCTGCACATCCTTGCGCCGGCTGATCGTGCATCATTCGATCCGGGCTGGGCTGGTGGAAAAGCTGGCCCGCGCCTATGCCAGCCTGCCCATCGGTGATCCGCGCGCGGTGGGCACGCTGGTGGGGCCGCTGTTGGACATGGCCGCTCGCGATGCGATGCTGGCGGCGCTGGATCAGGCGCACGCCGAGGGTGGAACGGTGCATGGCGGCGTGGCGGTGGATGCTGTGGCGGGCGGGGCCTATGTGACTCCGGCGATTGCCGACATGCCGGGGCAAACGGCGATCGTGTGCGAGGAAACCTTTGCGCCGATCCTGTATGTCATGGGCTATGACACGCTGGATCAGGCGATTGCGATGCAAAACGATGTGCCGCAGGGGCTGTCATCCTGCATCTTCACGCTGAACATGCGTGAGGCGGGGGCGTTTCTGAATGCCGCCGGGTCGGATTGCGGCATTGCCAATGTGAACATCGGGCCTTCGGGGGCCGAAATCGGTGGGGCTTTTGGCGGCGAAAAGGAAACCGGCGGCGGGCGCGAAAGCGGGTCGGATGCCTGGAAAGGCTATATGCGGCGGCAGACCAATACGGTGAACTATTCCGACGCGCTGCCGCTGGCGCAGGGGGTCAGGTTCGACTTCTGACGCAGGCTTGGGGTGGGGCCGCAGCATCGGCCCCACCCGCCACGCTCAGGCGGTTTCGCGCTGCCAGTCAAACACCAGTTCCTCGCGGAAGGCGAAGCGTTCCAGATGCGACTGGATCACGCCTTCCATGCGTTCCAGATCATCCGCCCCGGCCTCGACAGTGATGGTCAGCGTGGTGGCATCCGCCGTCATGCGGCATGTGCCGAAGGGAAAGCTGATGCTGCCCGCCTCGGGGGTGAAATCGACCGGAATCTTGTGGCCGAAATGCTTGCAAAGCTGTTGCAGATAGCTTTGCGCCTTGGGGGTTGCGATGTCGGTGCGCGACAGGGGCATGGGATACTCCGGCATTTGCGGGGGATGGCTGGCGGGTTGGCGCACTGGCTGGCAGCATCTTGCGGCTTTTGCCGCCGGGGTGCCAGAGCGAAAACGCGGGCGACGCCTTACAGCCGCGCCGCCCAGAGGCGGAAACGGCCCTGCCCCGTCACCTCGCGGATCAGCCCCAGCGCCACCAGCCGGTCAAGGTTGCGCTGAACGGCGGCGCGGGATGCGCCGGTTTCCGACTCGGCCAAGGGTGCCGACACCATCGGCCAGCGCGCCAGTGCCGCGATCAGCAGCGGCGGTGTGCGGCCTGAAAGGTCAGCCGTGGCCGAGGCTGCCCGCGCCTGCCAGTCATCCAACCGGTCCAGCAGCCGCAGGGCGGCGAAACAGGCCTGTTCCACCCCGCCATACCAGCGCGCCAGCCGCTCGGCAGGGGTTCCGCCGGGGCGCAGGGCGGCACTGCCGCCCGTTGCCAGCGGCAGAAAGGGCAGGCCACCCCGCCCGTCCGCCGCACCCAGCCGTGCCGCGATCACCGCCGCCTCGATCCGCGCGGCGGCCCCGGCATGGCCCGCCATCGCCCAGCCGTGAAACACCAGCGCCGCCGCACTGACCGGGTGCAGGCCTTCGGTCGCATCCGCCATATCCTGCCAGTCGCCCAGCCAGTCGGGCGCGGCCCCATCCTGCCGGCCCAGCCCGTCCTGCCTGGCCAGAAAGGCGGCAAGCCCAGCCTCGGGCCCCGGCCCGCCACCCAGACGGCGCAGCGCCCAGCCCGCGCGGGCCAGCGCCTGCGCATCATCCTGCACGCCGTCCAGCCGCAGCGCCACCCACAGCGCCAGCCTGTCAACCGTCACCCGGTCGCCCGACCACCAGCTGAACTCTGCCGCCTCCAGCAGGGCCAACCGGTCGCGCTGGCCCTGTGGGGCGCGGCGCAACCGTTCGTCCAGCGCGCCGAACCGCGCGGCGGTGCGGGCCAGACCGGCGGCCTGCGCAGCCTCGGCCGCGCGCCATTCCTGCGGGGCCAGCAGGGGCCTGCGATCGGCCACCGGCAGCGGCGGGGCCAAAGGGTCATCCTCGGGCGGGCCGGGCAGAAACCACAGATCGGCCTCGGCGGGGCCGTCATCATCGGGCGGAACAGAGACGGGATGGCGGGTCATCGCCAATCCCTAGCATATCGCGCGGATGATTTCACGGCACATCCGGGAAGGGTTTCAGCGGCATGTCATCGACCAAGGGCACGGTCTGACGCTCGATCATCCGGTGCACGCGCGGCTTTTCCGGGCCCATGTGCAGCGCCAGCAGACGCTCATGCACAACGGCATCCGCCTTTGTGCGCCGCAGGTTGTGGCGCACATATTCGGCCCAGGTGGCCACATGATAGCTTTCGGTCCAGAGGTCGGGCTGTTCCAGATCACGCAGCAGCACCCATTGCCCGGCCCCGTCGCGGATGCGGATGCGCCGCCGGTCGGCCATGGCGGCCAGAAAGGCCGGCACATTTTCCTGCGCCACCTGGTAATCCACCATCACCATGATCGGGCCTGACCGCGCCCGGATGTCCAGCCGCAGCGCAGGCTCGCTGAAGCGGTTCAGCGGGTCGAGGTTCAGAGCGCCAAATTCCGGCAGCGCCAGCCACAGCCCCGCCAGCGCACCAAGGCCCAGCGTGGCGGCGGCGATCATCAGCGCCACACCCGCCCCATGGGCATCCGCCACCTGCCCCCAGACCGCCGACCCCGCCGCCATGCCGCCAAAGGTGGCGGTCTGGTACAGCGCCAACGCCCGCCCCACCACCCAGCGCGGGGTGGAAAGCTGCACCGTCACGTTGAAAAGCGACAGCGACAGCACCCAGGCGGCCCCGGCGGGCAGCAGGCACAGCCCCGCCAGCCACAGGCTGTCGCTGAACGCCAGACACAGCGCCGCCAGCCCGAACACCAGGAAGGCGCTGCGCACGATATGCTCGTTGCTGAACCGCTCGCGCAGGCGGGCGTTCAGAAAGGCCCCGCCGATGGCCCCCAGCCCGAAACAGCCCAGCAAGATGCCATAGGCCTGCGCCCCGCCCCCCACCTGATCGCGCGCCACCAGCGGCAGCAGGGCCAGCACGCAGATGGCCGACACGCCGAACAGGAACCCCCGCAGCATCACGCGCAGCAGGTTGGGCGACATGGCGACATAGCGCAGACCGGCGGCGATGGCGCCGCCAAAGGCCTCGCGCGGCAATGTGCCGGGCATGTGCGGAGATTTCCAGCGGGCCAGCGCAACGATGAACGGCAGATAGCTGACCGCATTGATGGCAAAGGCCACAGCCGCCCCTCCCGCCGCGACAATGGCCCCACCTGCGGCGGGGCCCACGCTGCGCATCAGGTTGAAGCCCATCGAATTCAGCGCCACCGCCGCCGGCAGATCGGCCTTGGGCACCAGATCTCCCATCGAGGCCTGCCATGACGGGTTGTTCAGCGCGGTGCCCAGCCCGATCAGAAAGGTGAAGCCCAGCAAAAGCCAGGGCGTCAGCAGCCCCATCCAGGCACTGACGGCAAGCCCGATCGAGGCCAGCAGCATGAAGCCTTGCGCCAGCAACATGATGCGCCGCCGGTCGAAATTGTCGGCCAGCGCCCCGGCGGGCAGCGAGAACAGCATGATCGGCAATGTGGTTGACGCCTGCACCAGCGCGATCATCACGGGCGAGGTGGTCAGCGTGGTCATCATCCAGCCCGCGCCCACCGCCTGCACCAGACCGCCAAAGTTGGATACCAGCGTGGCCGACCACAGCCCCCGGAACCCCGGATGCCGGAACGGGGCCAAAGCAGATGCGCGCTGCGGCACGTCAGAGCCTTTCCGTGTTCATCCTTGCAGGGATAGGGGGGTGTGGGGCCAGTGGCAAGGCATCACGCGCCGGATCGGCGGGTTTCGGAACCGGGGCCTTTCGCCGGTCACGATGGGCCTTTTGCGGCAGTTTCACCGACGGCAGGGGCGATTCTGCACGCCAAGCGCGACCAAAGTAGGCCGTGGCCCCTGCGCTTGCCGCGCGGAAAGCAGTTCGTCAATCCGCCCCGCTGCCGCACACTGGCCCAAGGGAGACTGAGGGAGGACAGAATGCTGGATACCACGCCGACCGATCAGGTCACGGCGATCCTGAATGATTTCGGGGCCGCGCTGGAGGCGGGCGACATCGCCCGCGCGACCGCAATGTTTCAGGATGACTGCTATTGGCGCGACCTTGTGACATTCACCTGGAACATCGCCACGCTGGAAGGCCGCGATGCGATTGCCGCGATGCTGGCCGCGCAACTGGCCCAGACCGCACCCTCTGGCTGGCGCATCGCCGAGGGCGAAGTGGCCACCGAGGATGGCGGCGTGACAACGGCCTGGATCAGCTTCGAGACGGCGGTGGCGCGTGGCCATGGGCTGATCCGGCTGAAAAACGGGCTGATCTGGACGCTGCTGACCACGATGGTCGAGCTGAAGGGCCACGAGGAACCGCTGGGCTTTGCCCGCCCGCTGGGGGCCAAACATGGCGCAGGCAAGCACCGCCCAAGCTGGAAAGAGGAACGCGAGGCCGAGGCGCGCGATCTGGGCTATGCGACGCAGCCCTATGTGGTGATCATCGGCGGCGGGCAGGGCGGCATTGCGCTGGGGGCGCGCCTGCGGCAGTTGAACGTGCCCACCATCATTCTGGAAAAGAACGACCGCCCCGGTGACAGCTGGCGCAACCGCTACAAATCGCTCTGCCTGCATGATCCGGTCTGGTATGACCATCTGCCCTACCTGCCCTTCCCGCCGAACTGGCCGGTCTTTGCGCCCAAGGACAAGATCGGCGACTGGCTGGAAATGTATACCAAGATCATGGAGCTGAACTACTGGACGCGGACCACCTGCAAACAGGCGTCCTTTGACGAGGCGACGGACGAATGGACGGTGGTGGTGGACCGCGACGGGCAAGAGGTGGTGCTGCGGCCAAAGCAGCTTGTGCTGGCCACCGGCATGTCGGCCAAGGCGAACCTGCCGAATTATCCGGGGATGGACCGTTTCAGGGGCGACCAGCATCATTCCAGCAAACACCCCGGCCCCGACGCCTACAGGGGCAAGCGCGCGGTGGTGATCGGGTCGAACAACTCGGCCCATGACATCTGCGCGGCACTGTGGGAAAACGATGTGGATGTGACGATGGTGCAGCGGTCCACCACCCATATCGTGCGGTCCGACAGCCTGATGGAGATCGGTCTGGGCGGGCTTTATTCCGAACAGGCGGTGCGCGGCGGCATGACCACCGACAAGGCCGACCTGATCTTTGCCAGCCTGCCCTACCGCATCTTGCATGAGTTCCAGATACCGCTTTATGACCAGATGCGCGAAAGGGACGCCGATTTCTACGCCGGGCTGGAAAAGGCCGGGTTCCGGCTGGACTGGGGCGATGACGGATCGGGCCTGTTCATGAAATACCTGCGGCGCGGGTCGGGTTATTACATTGACGTGGGGGCCAGCCAGCTGATCATCGACGGCAAGATCAAGCTGGCGCATGGGCAGGTGAAGGAGATCACCGAAACCGGTGTGCTGCTGGAGGATGGCACCGAACTGCCCGCCGATGTGATCGTCTATGCCACCGGATACGGTTCAATGAACGGCTGGGCGGCGGATCTGATCGGGCAGGATGTGGCCGACAAGGTGGGCAAATGCTGGGGGCTTGGGTCAGCCACCACCAAAGACCCCGGGCCCTGGGTGGGCGAGCAGCGCAACATGTGGAAGCCCACGAAACAGCCGGCGCTGTGGTTTCACGGCGGCAACCTGCACCAGTCGCGGCATTATTCGCAATTCCTGTCGCTGCAACTGAAGGCGCGGATGGAGGGGATTGCCACCCCGGTTTACGGCATGCCCGAAACCTATCATCTGGGCTGAGGGCTGGCGGGTGTGGGGTCAGGCCCCCACCCTGCCCCGCCATTCCGCGGCATAGGCCTGCATGGCGGGCCTGTGCTGCGGATCGGCCACAGGGTCAACTTTGACAGGCCGGGCCGGCGGGCCGAACAGCAGCGCGGCACCGATGCTGGTGCCGGTCTGCGACCCCGCGCGCTGCACCGCCCGCCCGGTGGCCACCGCCAGCATGGCGCAATAGAGCTCGTTCTGGGCAAAGGGGCCTTCGACGATCACCGGCCCGTCCGCCCCGGTGATCGCCAGACATTCCGCCGTCATCAGCGCCAGATAGAACGCCAGCGCCGCCATCCGCGCGCCGCCTTGGGGTTCGGGCTGGGTCCATTCTGCCTGCCGCCCGGGGAATGGCCCGCTGGAAGGCTCCACCGTCGGGAACAGCATGATGCGGTCGCGCAGCACCTGCGCCATGTCGCCTGGGGTGGCGGCTGGGCTTTCACCGTGGCGGATCACCTCATACTCCCGCCCGCCCATGAAACGGGCCGAACGCACGGGCGCGCCAAAGGCATCGACATTGATCAGCGTATCGCGTGCGGCATCCATTGGCGGCGCGCTGCCGCCCACCGCCATCGTGACCACCCATGTGCCTGTGGACACCACGGCAAAGGGCGCGGCCCGGGCCAGCAGATGCGGCAGCAGCGATGCGTTGGAATCGTGGATGCCACAGGCAACGGGGGTGCCGGGCACAAGCCCGGTTGCGGCGGCAATCGCAGGCAGTATCGGGCCAAGGATGTCGGATGGTTTGCGCGGCGCGGCGATCTTTCCCGCCAGCCCAAGGCGCCCGACGAGGCTGGAAAGCGCACCCTGCGCCGGGTTCCAAAGGTCGGTATGGCAGCCCAGTGAACACAAATCGGTCGCAGTCACCCCGGTCAGCCGGTGGCCCCAGTATTGCGGCCATGTCACCAGTTGCGCCGTGCGCGCCAGCAGCCCCGGGTCACGCGCGAACTGCCAGTGCAGTTGCGCGCCAAGATTGAGCCCCAGTGCCAGCCGCGGTGATCCGGTTTCGGCAAAATCCGGGCGCAGCGCGGTATAGGCCGCGGCTGTGGCATGCGGCCCGTCATGCTCATAATCCAGCACCGGCGCAGCAAGGGTGCCATCCGCCGCCAAGAGCGCCGCACAGGCGCCGTGCGTGGTAATGGAAATCGCGTCTATGCCGTGGCGTGCGTGGAAATCCCGCAGCCCCGCCAACACGAAATTCCAATGCCCCTCGGTGTCGAAACGCGGATAGGGCGGGCCGGGCCGCACGCGGTTGGGCTGCGTGACCACGTCAATCTCGGTCAGCGTGTCACGGTTTACCAGCGCCAGCTTGGCGTTGGTCTTGCCGATGTCGATGACCGCCACATGCCGCGTCATGGCATGTGGAACAGCGGCACCAGCGGCGTGGCCACGGGCTCATTGTCGGGCTGGGTCGCCATGATGTCGGCCATATGCGCCCACCAGCGCTGCATCACCGGATGCGCGGGCAGCGCCGCCATGCCGTGATCCGCCGGGCGGGACAGGATTCCGAACAGCGTGTTCGTCGCGGGGTCCAGATGGATGGTGTAATCGCTGATACCTGCGTCGCGCAGCAGCGCCACCAGTTCCGGCCAGATCGCATCGTGGCGGCGGCGGTATTCGTCCGCCATCCCCGGCAGAAGGTGCATCTTGAAGGCGTAACGTTCCGTCATGCTCTGCGCCTCCGCATCGCCCAGAGGCGCGGCAGGGCGATGACCCCGATCAGCAACAGACCGATGAAGATCGACATCACGATACCCGGCACGTTCAGCAGGCCAAGGCCGAACGTCACCAGCCCCATGACGAAGGCCGCGATCACCACGCCGGGAATCGTGCCCGAGCCGCCCAGGATGTTCACACCACCCAGCACCACCATCGTCACCACCTCCAATTCATAACCCGTAGCAATGGAAGGCCGGGTGGAGCCCAGTCGTGAGGTCAGGCACACCGCCGCCACACCCGCCATCAGCCCGGTCAGCAGGAACAGGATGAACTTCACCCGCGCCACATTGACGCCGGAAAACTGCGCCGCGACCGGGTTGTTGCCGATCACATAGACCTGCCGGCCAAAACTGGTGCGGTGCAAGAGCACGCCGAAAGCCACGGCGAGGGCGGCAAAGACCACCAGCTCCACCGTGATCACCCACACCACATAACCCTGCCCGAACCACGCAAAATCAGCAGGATAGCCGGTGAAAGCCTGATCGCCCAGAATGATATAGCTGATGCCGCGAAACAGGCTCATCGTGCCGATGGTCACGACGATGGAGGGCAGGCCAAGCCGCGCCACAATCGTGCCGTTGAACGCGCCGCAGGCCAGCCCGGTGCCAAGCCCCACCAGCACCAGAACCGGCGTGCCGAACCCCATGGTCATCGCCACCCCCATCATGGTCGAGGCCAGCGCGATGATGGCCGCAACCGACAGGTCAATCTCGCCCGCGATGATCAGCATCGCCATGGCAAAGGCGATCATCGCCTTTTCGGTAAAGTTGAAGGTTGCGTCAGACAGGTTCCACGCGTTCAGGAAATAGGGCGAGGCCAGCGCATTGGCGATGAATATCGCCACCGCCACGATCAGCAGCAGGCTTTCCCAGCTTTTCAGGGCTTTCGCAAACGGGCTGACCAGACGGTCGGGGATCACGCGGTAAGAGGGGGTCATGCGGCCTCCTTCAGGATGATGCGGCCGGGGGCCCGGCCCTGGCGCGCGTTGAAGGCCACGGCGATGATGATGGCGGCCCCCGATATGGCCAGTTGCCAGAAGGGCGATATGCCCACCACCGGCAGCGCGTTCTTCATGATGCCCAGAAACAACGCGCCCAGAACCGCACCGCCGACCGACCCCATACCCCCGGCGATGGATACCCCGCCGATCACGCAGGCCGCCACCACGTCCAGCTCAAAACCCCCCGCGATGTCGACATAGGCCACCGCATAGCGTGCCACCCACAGATAGCCCGTCAGCCCCGCCATGGCCCCAGCAATCACAAAGGCCGCAAACTGCGTGCGCCCCACGTTGATGCCGGTATAGACGGCGGCATGCGGGTTGCCCCCCACGGCAAAGAAGCTGCGGCCAAGGGCGGTGCGCCCCACCAGCACGGCAAAGCCCAGCGTGATGGCAATGGCGATCCAGCTCATCATCGGCAGGCCAAGGAAAGCGATGCGCGGCAGGGCCTTGAACCCGTCGCTCATCTGATGCGCGTTGATCCATTTGCCATCGGAGATCAGGAATATGATGCCCCGGTAGATGGTCATGGTGCCCAAGGTGACCACGATGGGCGGAATATCCAGCTTCCACACCAAAAGGCCGTTCACCGCGCCCATTGCTGCGCCCAGCATCACCACGCCGCAAAGGATCAGCGCCAAGGGCACGCCCATGCCGTTCAGCATCGCGGCCACCATGCCGGTCAGCGCCAGATTGGCGGCCACCGACAGGTCAATGCAGCGGGTCAGGATCACGATCATCTGCGCCAATGCGAGAATGATCAGCGGGGCCGTGTCATTGAATACCGACGCCAGATTGGCCGGTGTGACAAACCCCGGAAAGCGAAAGGCGATCAGCACCAGCAGCAGGGCGATTACGCCCGCCAGCAACGCCTCACGCGAGGCGAACAGGCGAGTCATGCGGCCACCCCGGCGGGGATGCCTGCGGCGGCGCGCACCAGAGCCTCGGGTGTCATCGCGTCGCCGGTCAGCTCGGCCACCATCCGCCCTTCGCGCATCACGATCACCCGGTCAGACATGCCCAGCACCTCGGGGATCTCGGATGATACCATGATCACCGCCAGCCCCTGCCCCGCCAGTTCCGCCATGAATTCATGCACCGCCGCCTTTGACCCGATGTCGATGCCCTTGGTCGGTTCGTCCAGAATGATGACGCGCGGTTTGGTGGACAGCCATTTGGCGATCACCACCTTTTGCTGGTTGCCACCCGATAGCAGGCCCACATCCTGATCAAGGCTGGCCGCCCGCAGATCCAGCCGCTGCGTGTATTCCCGCGCCAAGGCAAACTCCTCGGCCAACCGCAGGAAACCGTTGCGCGAGGTGCGGCCCAGCGACGGCAGCGTGACGTTCTGGAAAATCGGCAGGCCCTTTACCGCACCTTGCCGCCCGCGATCCTCGGGCACATAGACGATGCCGTGCTGCACCGCCTCGGTGGTGGAGCGGATGACCACCACCTTGTCATCAATCCGGCAGGCTCCCTTGGACGGCTTGGTAATGCCGAACAGCGCCTGCATGAATTCCGAACGGCCGGCCCCGATCAGGCCATAAAAGCCCAGAATTTCCCCCTGCCGCAGGGAGAAGTTGATGTCGGCAAATTCGGTCGGGTGGCTATAGCCCGCGACGGTCAGCAGCACCGGGCCAAGCTGGGGCGCACGTTTGGGGAATATCTGATCGACCGACCGGCCCACCATCATCTGCACCAGCGCGCCCTCGGTCACATCGGCGATGCGCCCGGCCCCGATGAACTGGCCGTCGCGGAACACGGTGTAGCGGTCGGCGATGCGGAAGATCTCGTCAAACTTGTGGCTGATGAACAGAATCGCCTTGCCTTCGGCCTTCAGCCGCTCGACCAGTTCATAAAGCTCGTGGATTTCCTTGTGGCTGAGCGCTGCCGTGGGTTCATCCATGATGACAACCTGCGCGTCGATCGACAGCGCGCGGGCGATGGCGACCAGATGCTTGCTGGCGATGCCCAGATCGCGCAGGCGGGTCGCGGGATCAAGATCGGCCCCGATGCGCGCCAGCAGGCTGCGCGCCTGCCGCAGCATTTCCGCCCGGTCGATCAGGCCGAAACGGCCGCGCGGCGCATGGCCGATAAAGATGTTCTCGGCCACAGACAGATCGTCGAACAGCACGGTTTCCTGATGGATCGCTGTAACGCCCGCCTTTGCCGCCGCCTGTGCCGTGGGAAAATGCGTGCCGACGCCCGCGATCTCGATCACCCCGGCATCGGGCTGGTAAATGCCGGTCAGGATTTTCACGATGGTGGATTTGCCTGCGCCATTCTCGCCGATCAGCGCCGTCACCTGCCCCGGGTAAAGCTCCAGCGCCACATCGGACAACGCGCGCACACCGGGAAATGATTTGGAAATGCCTGACAGCCGCAGCACGGGGTCAGGATGCGCGGAAGGCTCCGCGCCAGTGGCGTGCGGTTGCATGGCAGATCCGGGTGTCAGGGGGTGGGTTGGCCCGGCGCGCGAACGCCGGGCCTGCATCAGATTGCGGAAGGATCAGAAGATCGAGGCGAATTCATCGACGTTGCTGGCGTCATACACGAACGGGTCGGCCATGGCGCCTTCCAGATTGTCATCCAGCGTCACATCGCCCATGCGGCCCATGGCGATGGTGCCGCCCGCCTCGGCTGTCGCGCCGTTCGACAGGTTGTAGGCGATGGTCGCCGCAGCATAGCCCAGATCAATCGGATTCCAGATGGCAAAGGATTTCGACGCGCCTGATTTCACATGCCCCGCCATTTCCGACGGCAGGCCAAGCCCGGTGACGTTGATCTGCCCGGCCTTGCCCGCATCGGTCACGGCCTGCGCCGCCGCCACGATACCCACCGAAGTCGGCGCGATGATGGCTTTCAGGTTCGGGTAGGTCTGCATCAGGCCCTGCGCCTCGCGGTAGGATTTGTCGGCCAGGTCGTCGCCATACACGGTGCCCACCACGGTGATGCCGGGATAGTTGCCCATCACCTTGTTCATCTCGGCGATCCAGGTGTTCTGGTTGGTCGAGGTCGAGGTGGCCGACAGCACAGCCACTTCGCCGCCTTCGGGCAGGTTGTCCGCCGCCAGCTTGATGATCATGTTGCCGATCAGCGGGCTGGATGACGGGTTCAGGTGCATCTGGCGGCCGTCCTTGGCCACGCCGGAATCCCAGGAAATCACCGTGATCCCGCGATCCATCGCCTTTTTCAGCGCCGGGGCCACGGCATCGGGATCATTCGCCGAAATCGCAATCGCATCAACGCCCTGCGCGATCAGGGCGTTGATCACCTCGATCTGGCCTTCGGCGGTGGTGTCGGTCGGGCCGGTGTAGATGATCTCCACATCGCCCAGTTCCTTGGCGGCTTCTTCGGCGCCTTTGGCGGCGGCCTCGAAAAAGCCGATGCCCAAAGCCTTCACCACCAAGGCGATGCGTTTGGTTTCGGCCTGCGCCGCACCTGCCAGCAGAACCGAGGCGAGTGCCGCCGTTGTCAGTGCTTTCCTAAGAATGCTCATGTTTTCCTCCCATTGAGCGTTTATCCGCGCCGCTTATCCCTGCTGCGCGGTCTCTTTCCGTTCCGTTCCCACTTGCGCCACGATCAGTTGCACACCCGCGGCATCCAGCATCTGCGCCTCGCGGTCGGTGATCCCCTCATCCGTGATGACCGTGTGGATGCGCGACAAAGCGCACAGGATCAGGCTGGACCGCTGGCGGAATTTGGAGGCGTCCACCAGCACCACCAGCTCATCCGCCTGCCCGATCAGTTTCTGTTCGGCCTGGATCAGCAGCGGGTCAGCCTCCATCAGCCCCAGTGCCCCCAGACCCTGTGCGCCCATGAACATGCGGCGGGCATAGAAATTGCGCGTCACGTCATTGTCGAAGGGCGACAGGATGATGTTCTGCTCGCGGTAGATCGCGCCACCCGACAGCAGGATGGTGTTCTTGGAATGCTTCAGCAGATGTTCGGCGATGGGAAAGCTGTTGGTGAACACCTGCATCCGGCGGGCCGACAGCGGATGCACCATCTGGAATGTTGTCGTGCCACCGTTGATGATGATCGGGTCGCCATCGGCGCACAGATCAACCGCCGCCCGGGCAATCGCCCGTTTCTGCGCGATATTGATGCCCTCGTTCACGCTGAACGGCCGCCCCGCCAGCCCGACAAACTGCGGCGGCGTGATGGACTCCGCCCCGCCCCGCACCCGGCGCAGGCGCTTTTGCACATGCAGGGTGGCGATATCGCGGCGGATCGTCGCCTCGGACGCGCCGGTCAGCGACACAAGGTCAACCACCGTTGCCACGGGGCGCTCCTGCACGGCGGAAAGGATGATGCGGTGGCGTTCGGTTTCGTGCATGGCGTCCCCCTCTGCACCGGAAGCTGCCAAGCAATTCAATCACTGTCAATCATTTTCAATCACATCATGGCTTTTGCAGGTGCAGCATGATTGATTATGATCGTTTATGATTGACATTCTGCCGCAGGCTGGCACATTTGGCCGCAATGAAGGTGCGGCGCGCGTCTGCACCAAGGGAGGCATCATGAACCAGAACACCGCCGCGTCCCGGCTTGCAAACCTTTGGGATGACGCGAAAGCCACCGCGATGTCAGAGCCGGAAAAGCTGCTGTACCGGTCCAACCTTCTGGGGTCCGACAAGCGAATCACCAACTATGGCGGCGGGAACACTTCGGCCAAGGTGATGCAGGCCGATCCGCTGACCGGGGCCGAGGTGCAGGTTCTGTGGGTCAAGGGATCGGGCGGCGATGTGGGGTCCATCAGGATGGACGGTTTCGCCACGCTGTATATGGACAAGCTGCACGCCCTGCGCGGCATCTATCGCGGGCTGGCCCATGAGGATGAAATGGTTGGCCTTTTGCCGCATTGCACCTTCAACCTGAACGCCCGTGCCGCGTCGATTGATACCCCGCTGCACGCCTATGTGCCGCAAAAACATGTCGATCACATGCACCCCGATGCAATCATCGCCATCGCGGCATCGGTCAATTCGCGCGAGCTGACGGCTCAGGTTTTCGGAGATGAGATCGGTTGGCTGCCGTGGAAAAAGCCGGGGTTTGAGCTGGGCCTGTGGCTGTCGCAGTTCTGCGCTGAAAACCCTTCGGCCAAGGGCGTTGTGCTGGAAAGTCACGGCCTGTTCACCTGGGATGACGACGCCAAGACCTGCTACCAGACCACCCTGCGCATCATCAACCGCGCGATTGCATGGTTCGAGGGCGAGACGGCAGGCAAACCCGCCTTCGGTGGTCCGCGCCATGCCAGCCTTGCCCCCGAAGCCCGCCGCGCCGTGGCGGCCCGGCTTATGCCCGCGATCCGCGGCATGATTTCCGGCGCGCAGCACATGGTCGGCCATTTCGACGATTCCGTCCCGGTGCTGGAATTCGTGAATGCCGCGGGGATGGAGCCTTTGGCCGCCCTTGGCACCTCTTGCCCCGACCATTTCCTGCGCACGAAAATCCGCCCGCTGGTCGTGGCCTTCGACCCCGCAAGCGCGGATGTGGATGCAACCCTTGCCGCGCTTTCCGCCCAAATCGCCGATTACCGCGCCGATTACGCCGCCTACTACGATCGCTGCAAACACCCCGACAGCCCGCCCCTGCGCGACCCCAACGCCGTGGTCTATCTGATCCCCGGCGTGGGCATGATAACCTTTGCCAAGGACAAGGCCACCGCCCGCATTTCCGGCGAGTTCTACACCAACGCGATAAACGTGATGCGCGGGGCATCCACCGTATCCACCTATCAGGGCCTGCCAGAGCAGGAGGCTTTCGACATCGAATACTGGCTGCTGGAAGAGGCAAAGCTGGCCCGCATGCCCAAACCCAAAAGCCTGGCCGGGCGCATCGCCTTTGTCACCGGCGGCGCGGGTGGCATCGGGTCGGCCACGGCGGAACGTTACCTGCGCGAAGGCGCCTGCGTGATGCTGGCCGATATTGACGAGCCGGCGCTGGCCCGCACCGCCGATAACCTCGGCGCGCGCCATGGCCGCGACCTGATCCGCACCATGCGGATGGATGTGACGGATGAGGCCGCCGTGATCGCCGCCTATGCCCAGACGGCGGTGGAGTTCGGCGGGGTGGATATTCTGGTGTCAAACGCCGGTATCGCATCCTCGGCCCCCATCGAGGATACCTCGCTGGCATTGTGGAACCGCAACATGGATATCCTGTCCACCGGCTATTTCCTTGTCAGCCGCGAGGCGTTCAGGCTGATGAAGGCGCAGGGCATCGGCGGGGCGGTGGTCTTTGTCGCGTCAAAGAACGGCCTCGCCGCCAGCCCCAACGCAGCCGCCTATTGCACGGCCAAGGCCGCCGAAATTCACCTCGCCCGCTGTCTGGCGCTGGAAGGTGCGCCGGATGGCATCCGGGTGAATGTGGTCAACCCCGATGCCGTGCTGCGCGGATCGAAAATCTGGTCGGGTGACTGGCTGAACGAACGCGCCGCCGCCTATGGCAAGGACACGGCCGATCTGGAGGAGCATTACCGCCAACGGTCGCTGCTGAAACGGTCCGTCCTGCCCGAGGATATTGCCGAAGCCGCCTATTTCCTCGCCTCCGATCTTTCCGCGAAATCGACGGGCAACATCCTGAATGTCGATGCGGGCAATGTCCAAGCGTTCACGAGGTAAGCCATGATCGACAACGCACTGATCGAGGCGGAAAATACCGCCGCCCTGCCCGCCCTGCGCGCCGATTATGACAGCCTCGGCGAACGCCTTGACCGCCGTGGGATCGACATCGCCGCCATCAAGGCGCAGGTCGCAGCCTTCGGTGTCGCCGTTCCCAGCTGGGGCGTCGGCACCGGCGGCACGCGGTTTGCCCGCTTTCCCGGCACGGGCGAGCCGCGCCACATCTTTGACAAGCTTGACGATTGCGGCGTGATCCAGCAACTGACCCGCGCCACCCCCACCGTGTCGCTGCATATCCCGTGGGACAAGGCCGCCCCCGCCGACCTGCTGGGCAAGGCGGGCGATCTGGGCCTGCGGTTTGACGCGATGAATTCCAACACGTTTCAGGATCAGCCGGGGCAGGCGCACAGCTATAAATTCGGCTCGCTGTCGCATACCGATGCGGCCACGCGGCAGCAGGCGGTGGAACACAACCTTGAATGCATCGCCATCGGCGAGGCGCTGGGGTCAAAGGCGCTGACGATCTGGATCGGCGACGGGTCCAACTTCCCCGGCCAGACGCATTTCACCCGCCAGCTTGACCGCTACCTTGATGCCGTGAAACAGGTCTACGCGGGCCTGCCCGCCGACTGGCGGCTGTTCACCGAACACAAGATGTATGAGCCCGCCTTCTATTCCACCGTGGTGCAGGATTGGGGCAGCAACTATCTGATCGCGCAGGAACTGGGGCCGCAGGCCCTGTGTCTGGTGGACCTTGGCCACCACGCGCCGAATGTGAACATCGAGATGATCGTGGCCCGCCTGATCCGTTTCGGCAAGCTGGGTGGCTTCCACTTCAACGATTCGAAATACGGCGATGACGATCTGGATACCGGCAGCATCGACCCCTACCGGCTGTTTCTGGTGTTCAACGAACTGGTCGATGCCGAAGGCACGCCGGGCTTTACCCCTGCCCATATGCTCGACCAGTCGCACAACGTGACCGATCCCATCGAATCGCTGATGGTCTCGGCGATGGAGGTGCAGCGCGCCTATGCCAATGCCCTGCTGGTGGACCGTGCCACCCTGTCAGCGGCACAGGATGCCAACGATGCCCTGAGCGCCACCACCACGCTGAAAACCGCCTTCCGCACCGATGTGGAGCCGATCCTCGCCATGGCGCGGATCGAGGGCGGGGGTGCCGCCGATCCCGTCGCCACATACCGCCGCTCCGGCTACCGCGCGCGGGTGGCGGGCATCCGCCCTGCGGTAAGCGGTGCGGGCGGGGGGATCGTGTAGCGCCGCTCTTTCTTCATTCTCTGTCTGAAAATATCCCACGGGGGTGATGAGCGATCAGAAACCCTCCGGCGGAGGGTTTCCGCGAAGAACGCCCGGCCCGTGGCCGGGCCGGACAGGGGGGTGTGAAACCCCCGCCTCCGCCATGAAACACAATTACCGCCCCTGCGGCACACCCGGCAAGACGCACAGCATCTCATACAGCAGGTTCGCCCCGATCAGCGCGGTATTGCCCGAGGGGTCATAGGGGGGCGACACCTCCACCAGATCGCCGCCGACGATGTTCAGCCCGGCGCACCCGCGCAGCAGTTCCAGCGCCTGCCAGATGGTCAGGCCTCCCGGCTCTACCGTGCCGGTGCCGGGGGCAAAGGCTGGATCAAGGCTGTCGATGTCATAGGAGATATAGACCGGGGCATCGCCGATCTTTTCCCTGATCCCGGCGATCAGCGGTTTCAGCGTCATGTGCCAGCAATCCTCGGCCTGCACCACCGTCCAGCCGTGCTGCCGGCCCCAGTCGAAATCATCGGGGCTGTAACCCGTGCCGCGCAGCCCGATCTGGAACACCTTGTCGTTGATCAGGCAGTCATCCTCCCACGCGCGGCGGAAGGGGCAGCCATGCGCCACCTTTTCGCCGAACATCGTGTCGTTGATGTCGGCATGCGCGTCGATGTGGATCAGCGCGACCGGGCCATGTTTCGCCCTGATCGCCCGCAGGATCGGCCATGTCAGTGTATGGTCGCCGCCCATGGTCAGCGGTATGGCGCCGTGGGCCAGCACCCCGGCGTAAAATGCGGTGATGATGTCCACCGACTTTTTCAGGTCAAACGTGTTGATCGGCACATCGCCGATGTCGGCCACCTGCAAATGTTCAAAGGGTGCCGCCCCCGTCGCCATGTTGTAGGGCCGCAGCATGCGCGATTCGTCGCGGATCTGGCGTGGCCCAAGCCGCGTGCCGGGGCGGTTCGAGGTGCCGATGTCCATCGGAATGCCGATGAAGGCCACGTCCAGCCCCTCGGCGGTGGGTTGCGACGGAAGGCGCATCATCGTGGCGGGGCCGCCAAAGCGCGGCATGTCATTGCCGCCAAGCGGCTGGTTGAAACGGGTCATGGGGGGCCTTTCTCAGCCGTGTTTCACCATGACATGCCGCACAAAGGTGTAATCCTCCAGCGCATAGGATGACATGTCCTTGCCATAGCCCGATTGCTTGATGCCGCCATGGGGCATTTCGTTCACCAGCATGAAATGCGTGTTGATCCAGGTGCAGCCATAGCGCAGACGCGCCGCCGTGGCCATCGCCCGGCCCACGTCGCGCGTCCAGACCGACGACGCCAGCCCATAGTCGCTGTCATTCGCCCAGTCCACCGCCTGATCCAGATCGCTGAATGGCGTGATCGACACCACGGGGCCGAACACCTCGCGCCGCACGATCTCATCCTCCTGCCGGGCACCGGCCACCACTGTGGGGCGGTAGTAGAACCCCGCATCCATCGCCGCACCGCCGATCGTGATCTCGATATGCGGCACTTCGCGGGCGCGGTTGACGAAGCTGGCCACCCTGTCGCGCTGGCGCAGGCTGATAAGCGGGCCGATTTCGTTGCTGGCGTCATCCTCGGCCCCCAGCGTGATGCCAGCGACAGCCGATGACAGATCGGCCACCAGCCGGTCATAGATCTTTGCCCCCGCATAGATGCGGCAGGCTGCCGTGCAATCCTGCCCCGCGTTGTAGAAACCGAAGGCGCGCAACCCATCCACCACTTCGGCCACATCGGCATCGTCGCAGACAATTACCGGGGCCTTGCCGCCCAGTTCCAGATGCGTGCGCTTCACCGATTTCGCGGCGGCATCCAGCATCTTTTTCCCGGTCGCCACGTCGCCGGTCAGGCTGATCATATCCACCCCCGGATGGTTGATCAGGTAATTGCCCACCGTGTGCCCGCGCCCGCTGATCACCGACACCACGCCTTCGGGCAGTTCCTCGGCCAGTATCCGCGCCATTTTCAGCGCGGTCAGCGGTGTTTGTTCCGACGGCTTGAACACCACAGTATTGCCGCCGCCAATCGCCGGGGCCAGTTTCCACGCCATCATCATCAGCGGGTAGTTCCACGGCGCGATGGATGCCACCACCCCGATCGGGTCGCGCCGGATCATGGATGTATGCCCCGCCAGATATTCGCCCGCCACGGCACCTGTCTGGCAGCGCACGGCACCGGCGAAGAACCGGTAGCAATCGACAATCGCCGGAATCTCGTCGTTCCGCGCTGCGTTGATCGGCTTGCCGCAGTTCAGCGCCTCCAGTGCGGCAAAGGCATCCGCCTCGGCCTCCACCCGGTCGGCGATGCGCAGCAGGGCGGCGGAACGCTCGACCGGGGTGGTGCGCGACCAGCCGGCAAAGGCCTTGCGCGCCGCAGCCACCGCCCGGTCGATCTGGGCATGTGACGCTTCGGCCACGTCAAGGATCAGCGCGCCGGTGCGCGGGTTCAGGATCGGCTCGCGCGCGTCCTGCCCGGATTCGAAATCAGCCCCGATCAGCAGCGCGGTGGAGATGGTGGTGTGCAAGGTGTCCATGTGACCCTCCCTTGGTCATTTTCCGGCGCCGGCGGTGTCAGACCCGCCGCGCGTCAGGTAATAGGCGATGAGAATGGGGATGAAGGTGGTCACAAAGACCACGATGGCGACCACATTGGTCACAGGGCGCTGCCGGGGCCGCACCAGCTCGTTCAGCATCCAGATCGGCAGGGTGGATTGCTGGCCTGCGGTGAATGTGGTCACGATCACCTCGTCGAACGACAGGGCAAAGGCCAGCATCCCCCCCGCCAGCAGCGCCGAGCCGAGGTTGGGCAGGATGACATGGCGGAAGGTCTGGAAGCCGTTCGCGCCAAGATCTGCCGACGCCTCGAGTATCCCGCCCGACAGGCGGCGAAACCGCGCGACGGCGTTGTTGAACACGATCACGATGCAGAAGGTGGCATGGCCAAGGATGATGGTGAAGGTGGAAAACGGGATGTCCATGACCGAGAAGGCCGACCGCAGCGACATGCCGGTGATGATGCCCGGCAGGGCAATCGGCAGGATGATCAGCAGCGACAGCTGATCGCGGCCAAAGAACCTTGCCCGCGCCATGGCGGCGGCGCAAAGTGTGCCGAGGATCAGGGCAAGTGCGGTAGAGACCGCGGCGACCTTCAGCGACAGATACAGCGGCGGCCAGATGTCGGGCCGGTTCCACGCCACCTCGAACCACTTCAGCGTCAGCCCGGGGGGCGGAAACTGATAGGTGCGTTCCTCGGTGGTGAAGGCGTAAAGGAAGATCAAGAGGATCGGCAGGTGCAGGAACAGCAATCCGGCAATGGCGGCCAGTGTCAGGCCAATGGGGGCACGGTCAGAGCGCATCGAACGCCCCCGCCCGTTTGGCCAGCGTCAGATACACCAGCATGATGACGATGGGGACCACGGCAAAAGCGGCTGCCAGCGGCAGGTTTCCGGCGGTGCCCTGCAACTGATAGACGGCCTGCCCCACGAACCGGGCCGAAGTGCCAATGATTTGCGGGATGATGTAATCGCCCATGGTCAGCGAGAAGGTAAAGATCGACCCCGCGATCACGCCCGGCATCGCCAGTGGCAGGATCACGCTGCGAAACGTCTGCGCGGGGGTGGCGCCAAGGTCGGCCGAGGCCTCCAGCATCGACAAAGGCACACGCTCCAGTGACGCCTGCATAGGAAGGATCATGTAGGGCAGCCAGACATAAAGGAACACAAGCCACGTGCCGATGAAACTGGTGGACAGCGAATTGCCCCCGATGCCGGGCAGCGAAAGCACGGCATCCAGCACGAAGCCCGCGCCAATGCCTTCGGCGGCCCAGGTCAGGATGCCCTCTTTGGCCAAGATCAGCTTCCACGCATAGACCTTCACCAGATAGGACGACCACAGCGGCAGCAGGATGCCCAGATAGAACACCGCCTTCCACCGCCCCCGCGCGTAGCGGGCGGCGAAATAGGCAATGGGAAAGGCGATGATGGCCGCGCCAAGGGTGACGGCGGCAGACATCAACAGGGTGCGGATGATGATGTCGAAATTCGACGGGCGCAGCAGTTCGGCATAGGTCTTGGTGGTAAATTCCTCGACCACCACACCGGAAAACTCGTCGATGGAATAAAAGCTCTGCATCAGCAGGGCGGCCAGCGACCCCAGATAGACCACCCCCAGCCACAGCAGCGGCGGGGCGATCAGCAGGGCCAGCAACACACCGGGCCTGCGCCAGAACAGCCCGCTCAGCCGGTCCCCTGCCCCGCGTATGGGAAGCGTCGCGGTCATGCTTCGTCCATCACATGCAGGGCGCCCGGGGCAAAGCCGATGCCGGTGTAATCGCCGGTCGCGGGCACGGGATGGCCTGCGGGCAGGAACACGCCGATGTCGGCCCCCTTGGCCGCCACGGTCACGCGGGTGCCCGAGCCAAGATAGCGCAGCGATGTCACCGGGCCTGCAAGCGGGGCCTCCTGCGGCGCTGTCAGCCGCAACGCCTCGGGGCGCAAGGATGACCAGCGGGCGGGGCCGCCAAGGGTTTGCGTCAGCGCAGGCGGCAGCACATTGGATGATCCGACAAAATCGGCCACAAAGCGCGTGCGCGGCTGGCCATAGATTTCCGCGGGCGTGCCTATCTGGGCGATCCTGCCGTTGTTGAACACGGCCAGACTGTCGGCCATGCTCAGCGCCTCGCCCTGATCATGGGTGACGAAAACGAAAGTGATGCCAAGCCGCTGTTGCAGGGCCTTCAACTCGTCCTGCATCGCCTCGCGCAGCTTCAGGTCCAGCGCGCCAAGCGGTTCATCCAGCAGCAGCACTTTCGGCTCATTCACCAGGGCGCGCGCCAGTGCCACCCGCTGCCGCTGCCCGCCGGAAAGCTGGCCCGGTTTGCGGTCGCCGTAAGCGTCAAGCTTCACCAGCGCCAGCATTTCCTCGGCCTTGGCGTAACGGGCGCTGCGGCCCACACCCTTGACCATCAGCCCGTAAGCCACGTTGTCGCGCACGTTCATATGCGGGAACAGCGCGTAATCCTGAAACACCGTGTTCACATTGCGCCGGTTCGGCGGGGTGCGGCTCACATCCTCACCAAAAATGCGGATCGACCCTGCGTTCGGCTGCTCGAACCCCGAGATCAGGCGCAGGCAGGTGGTCTTGCCCGACCCGGACGGCCCGAGCATGGCAAAGAACGACCCCTCGGCAATGGTCAGGTCAACGGCATCGACGGCCCTTACCGTGCCGAAGTGGCGGGTGACATTGGTGAAGGTGACGGCAGGGGTCATGGATGCGGCCAATCGTAGGGTGCGTGTTCAGACGCACCGACATAGCATGTGTCGGGGGATGTATTGCATGGGCCGGGGCGGGCGGGCGTGAACCTGCACCCTGCGGGCACCCCTCCCCCCTGTGGGGGGAGGGACGTCGAAAACGCTTACCGCCCGCCGATCACGCCGATGTAGTCCGACACCCAGCGGTAATACGGCACGCATTCGCCCTGCGGGCATTTGGAAACCGGAGTGGTCCAGAATTTGATCTTTTCGAAATCATCCAGCCCGTTCTTGGTGCAGCCTTCGGCCGTCTGCATGCCACGCCCGTCGGTGCAGGCCGCAGGAACCGCCGGGTTCGCGCCGAACCACACCGACAGGTCGGCCTGAAGATTGGATGCGAGGCTGTGTTCCATCCACATGTAGGAACAGTTCGGGTTCGCGGCATCCACCGCCATCATGGTGGTATCGGCCCAGCCTGTCGCGCCTTCAGCGGGGATGGTGGAGGCGACGGGGAAACCCTCGCCCTGCAACAGGTTCACCTGGAACGGCCAGGTGCCGGAGGCCACAACGCCCTCGTTCTTGAAATCATCCATCTGGATGAAGGCATCATGCCAGTAACGGCTGACCAGCGTGCGCTGCACGCGCAGCAAATCCAGCGCGGCCTTGTATTGATCCTCGTTCAGCTCATAGGGCGAGGTGATGCCAAGCTCGGGCTTGTGGGTCATCAGGTATTGCGCGGCATCGGCGACATGGATCGGGCCGTCATAGGCCTGCACCCGGCCCGTGTTCGATTTGCCATCCGGCAGGGTCATTTCCTCGAACACCACATTCCACGAGGTCGGCGGTTCGGGGAAAACCTCGGTGTTATACATCAGCACGTTCGGCCCCCACATATAGGGGGTGCCGTAATGCACACCGTCCACGGTGTGCCAGGGCGCATCCTTCAGCCGCTCGTCCACGGTTGACCAGGACGGAATCAGATCAATATTGATCGGCTGCACCCGCTTGCCCGCGATCAGGCGAAGACTGGCATCGCCCGAGGCGGTGACAAGATCGAAACCGCCTTCGTTCATCAGGGCCACCATCTCGTCCGAGGTGCCGGCGGTCTTGACGTTGACCTTGCAGCCCGAGGCCTCTTCGAACTTCGTGACCCAGTCGAATTCCTTCACCGTTTCGCCACGCTCGATGTAACCGGCCCAGGCGACGATGTTCACCTGCCCCTCGCCCGCGCCGATGGCGGTGACTTGCGCCAGTGCGGGGCTGAGGCCGGTGAGGATGGCAAGGGCGGATGTGCCCAGCAGTCTGATGGTTTTCATATGCAGTCTCCCTGTGAGTTTCCCGCGCATGGGCGGGCCGGTTTTCCGGGCTTGGCATCAGCGTAAGGCAGGGCAGGCGTTTCGCAATATCAAAACGCAGAAGGATGGTATCTGTTTTTCCGATAGCTGGGCGTTTGCGTGGATGGCTGATGCCAGAGGCCTGCGGCACGGATGTTTTTGCCAGGATGAACGCCGCAGGTTAGCGCGAGGGGATGGCGCTTTGGGCAGAGCGGATGAAATTCAGGGCAGGCGGCGAAAGCGGGGCACCCTTGCGCCAGGCCAGGCCCACCTGCACGGTGGGCAGGTCGCCCGACACGTCGCGGATCTCGATCCGGTCGCCCTCCAGCGACCAGGGGCGGTAGACCAGGCTTGGCAGGATGGCCAAGCCCGCGCCGGTGGCGACAAGGCTGCGCACCGCCTCGACCGACCGGGTGCGAAACGCGATCTGCGGTTTCACGGCAAGGGCGGCCATCAGGCGATGGGTGCTTTCCTCGATCTCGTCCACCATCAGTTGGATCAGCGGCTCGCCCGCCAACTCGTCCAGCGCGATGGCGGCGCTTTGGCCAAGCCGGTGGCCAAGCGGCAGCCACAGCCGGTAGGGCGACACCAGCAGCGTTTCTACATGCAGCGCCATGCGGTCGCGGACGGACGAGGTCAGCAGCACGGCCACATCCAGCTCGCCCCCGATCAGCAGGTGTTGCAGGTAATCGCCATTGTCCTCGATCACGTTCAGTTCCACCTGCGGAAAGGCCCGGCGGAAACGCGACAGGATGTCGGACAGCACATAGCCTGCCACCAGCGAGGTCACGCCCAGCGACAAGCGGCCCGTTGCCTGTTCGGCATCGTCGCGGAATGACTGCCGCGCTGTGGCCACATCAGCCAGAATTTGCCGGGCATGGCGCAGGAACGCCGACCCTTTCTGCGTGATCTCCAGCCCCCGCGCCTGCCGGTCGAACAGGGTGACACCCAGATCATCCTCCAGCGCGCGAATCGCCTCTGTCACCGAGGATTGCGAGATCGACAGCATGCGCCCCGCGCCCGAGACTGACCCCTGTTCTGCCGCCGCCACGAAAAACTGCAACTGGCGGAGGGTGAAGGCCATCTGTATCCCGCTTTGGCGGCAGCGTCGGCTGTGGGTGCGGTGCTGTCAATGGGTGGCCGAAACATCCGGGCTCGCCGAACGTTGGAACATGGTGTAAACGGAACTGTCTAAGATGGTTCCGGATAACAACATGCTGCGTTCTGGCGATCTCGCGTTTCGCTTTACATCGAATCGACTCTGCCTCGATCTGCTGGCGACCATGGGCGAGGCCGGGCACCGCAACATCGAGCGTATTGCGACACCAATCGATTTTGCCCGCTGGATCAAGGCGGCTCGGCTGGCCGATGCGGAATTGCTGGTCTCGCCTGACGATGTTGCGTCGGCACATCAGGTCAGAGCGGCCCTCCGGTCGCTGCTCACCGACGTTCTTGCAGGAAACGAGCCTGAGGGAGATGCAATTTCCTTGCTGAATGCCACGGCGAGAAAGCCGCTGCCACGACCGGAACTGATGTCCGACGGCCGAACGGTTCGACTTCGGGCGGATGCGCCGGGGCAGGCGGCGCTCTCGGCAGTAGCGCGCGATGCATTGACGTTGCTCGGCGGTGAAGACCTTGCGCGCGTGAAACAGTGCAGCGATCCGACCTGCAACATGTTCTTTTTCGATGAAAGCCGCGGAAACAACCGCATCTGGTGTGCAACTGTGGGGCGTGGATGCGGCAACAAGGCGAAGAAACGCGCCTTCAGAAGGCGGAAGGCAGAACAGGCTTAGGCGGTTCCTCGCTCTTGCTGGTCGGGCAGTGCCGCCTGGCCAACCACCTGGGCTGTGCGTGTCAAGTGTTCCTGCATCAATATACTGGCCTTGTCGGTATCACGTAGCAAGGCGGCGTCCGCCAAAGCCCTATGCTCGGCGTCCACGTCGCGCAGTTTCCGATCTACCGGGACGGACAGGCGGCGATAGCGTTCTGCCCGGTCAAACAGAGATTGGCGGATCGCCAGCAGTGTCTTGTTGCGGCAGCCAGCGACGAGAGCCGCATGGAACCGGGCATGCGCCTCGCTCCAGTCCTGCGACAACTCATCGGCAAAGCCACCGCTCCTGCGCGGAGTTGCTTCGAGTTTGTATCTTGCTGCAACCAAAAGGCTTTCCCACTCAACGTCACCCTCTGCAATCGACAGGCGCAGACACGCGCTTTCAACCTCGATCCGCGCACGAGTCAGGTCATAGAGTTCGTTGACCGAGACGCCAAGAACCTGAAAGCCACGCTTGGCCAACGCCAGAACGAGCCCTTCACCCTCTAGCCCCGATAGCGCCTCCCGCACGGCGCCGAGGCTCACACCGAATTCCGAAGACACATCTGCGATGACGATGCGCTCGCCGGGTCGCATGTCGCACCTCAGAATACGGTCACGCAGGGCGCTGCGGACAAGGGCGCTGTTGTTCTGCTTCTGCTCGCTCATTCTGCAAACATATCCCGAACCGTCCCATAAAGCATCTTTCGGCTAATAATATATTCCTGTTGACTCGATTTTCCTGCGAGTGCTAGCTTTGAGGCACTAACGGGAGGACAGAATGAGATTCTTGAGCTATCGGCGGGCTGGAATTCCCGGAACGGCAGCGCTTTTCGACGGCATATGGCGTGGTCGCGAGGCTGATGGAACTGGTTATGCAGGTTCCATCGCCCAGCTTCTTGCGGTTGGCCCGCCTGCCCTGAAGCGTGCACATGAGATGCTGGCCGATGCGCCCATACTGGATCTGGACGCGATCGAGGTGCTGCCCCCCCTGACTGCTCCCGCCAAGATCATCTGCGTCGGGCTAAACTATGCCGATCACACAGCTGAAAGTGGCTATGCACAACCCAGCTATCCCACCCTGTTTCCACGCTTTGCCTCAAGCCTTGTGGCGCATGGCGAAGCGATAGTCAGGCCGGTCGCGTCCGATAGCCTGGATTTCGAAGGTGAGCTGGTGGCGGTCATCGGGAAGTCCGGTCGCCACATTGCCAAGGCGGATGCCTTGGCGCATGTCGCCGGCTACTCGATTTTTAACGATGGATCGGTTCGCGAGTTTCAGCACAAGACACCGCAGTGGACCGTGGGCAAGAACTTTGATGGAACCGGTGCCTTCGGGCCCTGGTTCGTGACATCCGACGAGCTTCCGTCCGGCGCCGCGGGACTGAAGATCGAGACGCGCCTGAACGGGCAGATCGTTCAGGCGTCCAACACCGATCACCTGATCTTTGACGTGGCCACGCTGGTTTCCACGGTCTCTGAAGCGATCACTCTCGAGCCCGGCGATATCCTTGTGACCGGCACGCCGTCCGGGATTGGACATGCTCGCACGCCAAAACTCTACATGAAACCGGGCGATGTCGTTGAGGTAGAGATCGAGGGCATCGGAACGCTGCGCAACCCGATCGCGCAGGAAGTCATCGAACAACGCAGCGCAATCGCTTGAAGGAGAGGAGACGATGACAGCAAATCGAGGTCATGTGACCGCCTCTCAGATCAACGGCCCAGGGGTCCATTCCCTGGACAGCTTCAGCTTTCATGTGCCCGATATCGCGCAGGCAGAAGCGTTTCATCGTGCCTTCGGTCTGGTAACCCGGGAACGCGGGAACGCGCTCGAGCTCTTGACCGACGGGGCGCCGCATGTCTGGTGCCGCGTGACGGAATGGTCGCGCAAGTCGTTGTCTTACCTCAGTTTTGGTATCTTCGAGGAAGACCTTGACCGATTCAAGCGGCACCTTTCGGAATGTCACATCGCGCTGGTCGATGCTCCACCGGGCCTGGAAACGAATGGGCTTTGGTTCCGCGACTTCGAAGGGACGCTTGTCGAACTCAAGGTTGCGGGCAAGAGCTCACCGGACCAGAAGTCGCATGGCATGCTTATCTCGTCGGACCCCGGCGTTGCCGGATCGCCCAAGCGCAGCCAGGCGGGTCTGGTACGGCCTGCCCGGATGTCCCACATCTTGCTTTTCACGTCAGACGTCGACCGCGCGGTAGCATTTTACACTCGCGTTCTGGGCCTGGGCCTGTCGGACCGGGCTGGATCGAACATCGCATTCCTGCATGGGCGGCACGGTAGCGACCATCACATGGTGGCCTTCGTGCGCTCCACGGCACCGGGTATCCATCACACCAGCTGGGATGTGCCCTCAATCCACGAGGTTGGGTTGGGCGCGATGGTAATGGCGGATCGCGGGTTCACCGACGGATGGGGGGTCGGCAGGCATGTGCTTGGATCCAACTACTTTCACTATGTTCGCGACCCTTGGGGCAGCTACGCCGAATACTCCTGCGACATGGACTACATCCCCAAAGATGCGGGCTGGACTGCGGAAGACCACGATGACGATGACGCCTTCTATGTCTGGGGGCCAAAGCCGCCGGCGGACTTCGGCGTAAACCACGAAGCCTGACACCTCCTTCAAGACAGGGTCCAAAAACTTGAAAACCGCATCTGATGGTGCCGCGCTTGCGGTGCCCCAACCTCTTGCTGGCAAAGTGGCCGTCGTCACCGGTGCGACGGGCGGCCTCGGTCGGAGCATTGCCAAGGCCTTTGCCGATGCAGGTGCCAATGTGGTGCTTGTTGCGCGGGACGCAGCCGCGCTTGGCGTTCTGGCAGATGAGATCGGGCCGACAAGTAGCACCATGCCCGTCGATCTGGGGAATTTGTCCACCCTCTCAGAACTGCTTGGATCGCTCCGTCGCGTCGACATTCTGGTCAACAATGCCGGGACCAATCGGCCGATGCCATTCGAGCAGGTGACGTCCGAAGACTTCGATCACCTGATGAACCTCAATCTGAGAGGGGCATTCTTTGCTGCGCAGGCGGTTCTGGATTCGATGCCCAGGGGCGGAGTTATCCTGAACATAGGTTCGCAGATGGGTCATGTCGGTGCAAAAAATCGCACCGTCTATTGTGCGACCAAACATGGACTCGAGGGCCTGACGAAGGCGCTGGCTGTGGAGCTTGCCCCGCGGGGCATCCGGGTTGTCAGCCTAGCCCCGACCTTCGTCGAAACACCCATGACACGACCAATGTTCGCGGACGCCACTTTCCGCGACGAAGTGTTGTCGCGCATCCCGATGGGTCAGTTGGGCCAGCCGGAAGACATCGCAGCGGCGGCGGTTTTCCTCGCTTCTGACGCTGCGCGGATGGTGACCGGAACAAGCCTTCTTATCGACGGCGGCTGGACCGCCCAATGAAACTCGTCTCCGGGAGGGGCAACATGATAATCGCCAACCCAGATCAGAACCCGGCCTTTGCCACGCTGATGCGGTTCTATGCGGCCGAGACGGTCTATTTGGCACCCGGTGGCGGAGACTTCTCGGTCATCGCCGAAACTCTTGATGCTGACTGTGTCCTGCACCAGCCGGCGTCATTGCCCTACGGTGGCGAATGGCGGGGGCCGGAAGGATTTCGTGCGTGGATGGAGGCCTTTGGCCGCGTGTGGTCGCACCTTGAGGTGCGCGATCCGCAGTTCTTTCCCTCCGGTCCGGACGTCATCCTCAGCCGGTCGCATGTCTTTGCCACCGCGCGCGCGACCGGGAAGCTGATCGACTGGCCGCTTCTGCAGTTCTTTCGCATCCGCAATGACCGAATTGCCGAGTTGCGGCCCTTTCACTGGGACACAGCCACCATGCTGCCCGCCATAGGAGATGCAAAATGAGTCGCGAAGCAGTGATTGTTACCGGGGCAAGCTCCGGCATCGGACGTGCGACGGCCGTCCATCTGGCGCAGGCCGGTTACGACGTCGGGCTGACGTTCGGCAGCAATGCCGACGGTGGCGCCGAGACGGCACGGCGCGTCCGTGCGCTCGGCGCGCGTGCCGAAGTCGCACAGATGGCGCTTGACGACCCGGCCAGCATCGAGGTCGCACTGGGCGGGCTGTTTGACGCTTTCGGCGGCGTCCCGGCGTTCGTTAACAACGCGGGCGTGCTTTCTCTGGCAGCATTCACCGAGGTCACGCTCGCCGACTGGCGCCACATCATCGACTGCAACCTTACCGGGTCGTTCCTTGCGGGGCAGATCGTGGCGCGCCACATGATCGACCGGGGGCTTGAAGGCCGGATCGTCAACGTCTCGTCGGTTCATGAGGCGGTGCCGCTTATGATGGGCGCCGCCTACTGCACCTCCAAAGCCGGGGTTGGCATGCTGACCAAGTGCATGGCGCTCGACCTCGCAGAGCATGGCATCCGGGTGAATGCCATCGGCCCGGGCGAAACCGCAACACCGATGAGCGGCGCGACCGAGGGCGAAGACATTCTTGCCCGCCACCGCCCGGAAACACCAGTCGGCCGCCCCGGCGCGCCGGAGGAGATGGCAGAGGCCATCGCCTATCTGCTGTCGCCGCAGGCACGCTTTACCACGGGCACGACGTTGTTCGTTGACGGTGGTCTGATGCTGATGTCCGCCATCGGCAACCAGCGCACGATCATGGCGTCGTTGACCGGACAGGGGGGCTGAATATGGGAATTCTCGATGGAAAAGTGGCTATCGTCACAGGTGGGGCTGGGGGTGTTGGCTCGGCGGTGACCACCCTCTTCGTGGAAGAGGGCGCTCGGGTTGCTGTCTTCGATGTCAAGGATGAAGGCCCTGCTGACGCCGCCCTCTACGTAAGAGTGGACATCGCTGATGAAAAGGCGGTCGCAAGGGCTGTGGCTCAGGTGACCATGGCACTCGACCTTCCGGACGTGCTCGTCAACGCCGCCGCGATCGCTGGCACGGGCGCACCGACACACGAAGCCACGGCCGATGATTTTGACCATGTCTTCGCGATCAACGTCAAGGGCACCTTCCTGTGCACGAAATACGTGATCGCGGGCCTTTTGAACGCAGGGCGACCTGGTAGCATCGTCAATGTCTCCTCGACCTATGGCGTTGTCGGCAACGCAGATATCCCGCTTTATCACGGCTCGAAAGCTGCGGTCAGGCTTCTGTCGAAATGCGACGCGGTGACCTATGCGGATCGCGGGATCAGATCGAACGCGATCATCCTCGGGTCCACCCGAACAGACATGACCGTCGCTGCAATGCAGGCGAGTCCTGAGGGTGCAGCCTATGTCCAGAACCTGATCAACGCGCATCCAATAAAGCGACAGGCCGAGCCTGTGGAGATCGCCCGCGTGATCGCATTCCTCGCGTCGGACCAGGCTTCCTTCGTTACGGGCGCCGATATCGCGGTCGACGGTGGCTATACGGCACAATGAACCAGAAAAAAGAAACCAAAGGGAGGAAACTATGAAGAAAATAAGCACGTTACGCGCGTTGTTGCTCTCGGCAGCTTTGGTTGGTCCCGGCTTGGCATCCGCACAAGATGTCCAAGTGGACGTTGGAGGCGGGATGACCGTCGCTGTTCCGGCGACAGGGCCGCTGAAGATCGCCTTCTTTTCGGAGGGCACAAATAATTCAGCGATGCAGGCCAGCATCGACGGTGCAACACAGGCGGCGAAGGAGCTTGGTTGGGAAATCGAGGTGTTTGACGGAAAGTTCGATCCCGTAACGCAGGCCAATCAGCTTGAAAACGCGCTGACGCGGGACTACGACGCCTGGGTTCTCAAGGCAGTTGAAGGCAACATCATGTGCGACATCGCGACCAGGGACGCGCCTGAAAAGGGCGTGCTGGTCGTGACGGCCGTCCTGTCGATTTGCGGGCGTGGTGCCAACGAAGGCGATGAGCTCTGGTCGCCGGGAACGCTCGCCTATATCGGTGGCGCCGAGACGCCGATGGCGTTCTTCCAGGTGCTTGACCGCATGGGGGCTGAAAACCCCGGGCCGCAGAAACTGGGTGTGATCACTGGCCCCGAACTGAACCCGATCACCAAGAACCACGAAGCGGCCTTGGAGATGTTCAAGGCGAAGTATACTGAAATCGAGATCATTGCTGTCGCAAGGACCGATTACTCGACGCCGTCGGCGCTGGAAGAGGCGGGGCCGATGGTTCAGGCAAACCCCGACATGACTTTGGCCTATACGGCCTTCTCGAATCTGGCGATGGGTCTCGTGCCGGTTCTTGAGCAGGCTGGTCGACTAGGTTCCGTCAAGATCTATGACAACGGAGCAACAGCGCGGGCGATTGACGCAATCAAGGACGGCACCATCGAGGTGTCCAGTGCCAATCGACTGAAATCAAACGCCTACAACGCTGTCATGGCAATCGACCGCGCGCGTCGCGGTGAAGCCGTTCCGCGTGCCATCGGGGACCTTGGCGCGCCGCTTGTCCCGGGTACACCTCCGACCGAACCCTATCTGATCGATACGGCCAATGTCGCAGGTTTCACACCTGAAATCGAGTAAGGCAAAGGATGTGACTGCCCAGCAGGAGTTTCCGCCCTTCAAGCACTGACCGGGCATGGCGGGGACGGGCGAATATTCCCTGCTGTCACTCTCCGGCAAGACGGCTTTGGCAACACGATCGTGCATCACGACATCGACCACCCTGACCGGCTGGTTCACTACGAGATCCGGTCAGGCGCGCGTGACCGCTGGATGCGGGAGGAACCGCAGAAAGCACATCGGAAAACCTATGCGGCGGGCCTGCCCAACCCTCTTGCCGACCGGACCGTCCAGTGGATGGTGCCTTCGGCCGAGTGGGGCAGCAACCTGACCTATCATCATCTGGGAGGATGAGATGAAACTGAGCCTGATCGGACTGTCGCTCTTGCTGGCCACAACTAGCATCGCACGCGCGGAAGACATTGCGGTTGATGTGGGGCTTGATGCCCCGGTCATCGTAAACACCGAAGAACCGCTCAAACTCGCGCTCTTCATCGAGATCGGCACCAATAGCGCCGTGCAATCGACGATCAAAGGCGTCGAAGCGATGGCGGCAAAGCATGGCTTCAGTTTCGACGTGTTCGACGCCCGATTTGACGTGGCGCGACAAGTCAACCAGATGGAGTCGGCCCTGCTTAACAGCTACAATGCCTGGATAGTCGTGCCCGTCGAGGGCAGCCAGGTCTGCGATATGGTGGCAGAGCGGGCCCCGGCGGCGAACGTACTGGTGGCCCATGCGACGGGGACAGCCTGCGGCCGGTCCAGCATGGAAGGCGATGATCTGTGGTCGCCGGGGACGCTGGTCTACGTAGGCGGCAACGAGACGCCTAGCGCCTTCCGCGCCGTGATGGAAAAGGCGGTCGCCGACAATCCCGGACCGCAGAAAGTCGGGATCCTGACCGGACCGAACCTGCATCCGATCACGGTTTCATTCGACAAGGCTCTGGCAGAGGTCACGGCGGCGCACCCCGAATTCGAAGTTGTGGCCGTACATCGCACAGACTATTCGCCGCCCGACAACCAGGTCAAGACGCAGACCTTGCTGCAGGCGAACCCCGACCTCAGCATCATCATCGGTGCCTACACGAACATGTCCAAGGGCGCTATCCCGGCGATGGAGGCCGCGGGGAAACTGGGAGTTGTGAAGGTATACGAGGCGGGTGGAACCGAGTGGTCGGTCGAGGCCCTGAAGGCGGGCTGGATTGAAGCGACAACGGGTTTCTACCGGCAGACCGCCGCAGAAGCGGCCGTACAGGCCATACTCGACGCGCGCGATGGAAGAGCGGTACCACGGGTCATCCTGAATGACGGTCACCCGCTCATCCCCGGCCAAGTCGAAGGTTCTGTCGGGCTCGTCACGGCCGAGAATGTGGAAGCCTACGTTCCGCAGTCCCCGTGACGCACCGGCGCGGAAAAGGGCGTGGCACAGCAAAACCGCTTTTGGCCACGCCTGCCAACCAAGATGACATCAGGGTGAGCGATTTGTCAGCGACCATTTCTCCCGCAGTGCGTCTAAAGGGCGTGTCCAAGACCTTCGGACCGATTCAGGCGCTGAAGCCGGTCAACCTCGACATCGCGGCGGGGACCATACATGCGCTGGTCGGGCAGAACGGCGCAGGCAAGTCGACCACGCTGGGCATCTTGGCCGGTCGCATCAGCGCCACCACCGGTGACGTGGAGATAGGCGGGGCACGCGTTGACCTTGGCGACCCGCGTCGGGCGCGCGCTGCAGGCGTTGTCGCGATCTATCAGGAACTGACCATCGTTCCAGCGCTCTCCGCTGTCGCAAATGTCTTTTTGGGTCAGCCGCTGTCCCGAGGATATCTTCTATCCGAAGGTGCCATGCAAAGTCGGTTTGCCGAATTGGCGGGTCGCCTGGGCGTCAGCATTCCGACCGATGCGGAAGCGAGGTCGCTATCCGTGGCGGATCAACAAACGCTGGAGATCCTCCGTGCCATTCAGGCGAATGCGCGCATCATCCTGTTCGACGAGCCGACAACCGCCCTTGCGCAGCCTGAGCGCGAGGCGCTGTTCAAGGTCATGCGCGACCTGAGGGCGGAAGGTCATACGCTGATCTATGTGTCGCACAATCTCGATGAAGTTCTGGGCATTTCCGATGCCATTACCGTGTTCCGAAACGGCAGTTTGATCGAGACGCGGCCGACCCAGGCTTGGACAAAGGCGCAGCTTGTGACTGCCATGCTGGGTGAGGAGATGGGCGACATCTATCACCGTCGCCCGGCCTCCCGCCTGCGTGATGGCGAGCCCGCGATTTCCGTCCGCGATATTGCTTTGCCGGGCGCCATAGGCGAGATCGGCTTTTCAGTCCGCGCGGGCGAAATTCTGGGGGTGGGTGGGCTGGTCGGCTCTGGTCGAAGCAGCCTCTTGCGCGCGCTAGCGGGCTTGGAGCACCGGTCATCGGGACAGATCGAGATTGCCGGCCGCGAAGTTGCATGGCCACGCACTCCCCGCGCTGCCCGGGCACTTGGCATCGCGTTGGTTCCCGAGGACCGCAAGCACCAAGGCCTCGTGCTTGGGATGACTGCTGCTGACAATGTCACCTTGCCGAAACTTCGAGCAATTGCTCGATCCGGCTTGATCGACAACCAATTGGCGGCAGAAGTCGCCGCAGATGCGACGCGAGCGTTCGGCTTTGATCCCAAGCGGCTTTTCGCACCGGTGGGGACGCTGTCCGGGGGCAACCAGCAAAAGGTCCTTCTGGCCCGCTGGGCCTTCGACCGGCCCAAAGTTCTGCTCGTGGACGAGCCGACGCGCGGGATCGACGTCGGCGCCAAGGCCGAGATTCTCGACGCGCTTCGGGCCTTTGCCGAAGAGGGTCTGGCGGTGATCATGGTCTCCTCCGAACTCGAGGAAATCTGCGCCCTGGCCGACCGCGTCATCGTCATGTCTGAGGGCCGACAGGTCGATCACATCGACGCCAGTCGCGCCGAGCTTTCTGTGCACAGAATCTTGAATAGCGCCTTTGGCGTAGAAAGGCATCACCATGTCTGAAGTATCGTCCTCCCGCACCTCGGCCACGGCCCCTGTCCGGCGCAGACCGACGAGTGACATTGCCCTGCGCTATGGCCTGATTGCGGTCCTGATCGTTCTGATCGCCGTAAGTCAACTGCTTTACCCGAGGTTTCTCGACCCGCAGAACATAAAGAACATCCTCAGCCAGAACGCGCCTCTGGGGATCATCGCAGTCGGCATGACGCTTGTCATGATCACGCGAGGGTTCGACCTGTCGGTTGGTGCGGTCTACGCGTCCGGTGCCACGGTCTTTGCCAGCCTTGCCGTCGCGGGCTGGCCCCTGTGGGCGGCAGGCGCGGTCACCATGATGATTGGGGTTTTCGCGGGTCTGATCAACGGGACAATCGTCACGCGGCTGAACGTGAACCCTTTCGTCGCGACGCTTGGGACCACCTCAGTCTTCAGTGGCCTTGCCCTACTCTATTCCAACTCGTCGCCTTTCGTTGTCTCGGAAAAGGCCTTTACCCTGCTGGGACGCGGGTCGTTTCTTGAAATTCCGATCAGCATCTGGGTGCTGCTTATGGTGTTCGTCATCGGCGAATTCGTCCTGTCGCGCACGGTCTATGGCCGATCTCTTTACGCCATTGGCGGCAATGACGAGGCCTCTCGTCTTGCCGGTCTGCCGACTGCGATGCTCCGGACGACGACCTACGTCATCTGCGGGGCCTGTGCGGCTCTGGCTGGAATGATCATCGCGTCGCGGCTTTCCATCGGTCAGGCTGACATTGGCGCGTCGATGGCACTCGATTCGATCGCAGTCGTCGTCATCGGCGGGACCTCGTTGATGGGGGGCGAGGGGGCTGTCTGGCGCAGCGCCATTGGGCTTTTGATCGTAGCGGTGCTGACCAACCTGCTCGACAGCCTCGCCGTGGATTCGAACTACCAGCTCGTGATCAAGGGCACGATCGTGGTGGCCGCAGTTGCACTTGACGCCTATGCAAGGCTGCGCCGGTGATCACTGCGACCCACCATACGGCCATTTCGGTGGTCGATCTGGCGGCAGCAAAGCGCTTCTACGCGCTTTTGGGACTAAGCGAGAGCGCCCGTGCCGAACTCTCTGACGGCACGACCCTTGTTTTGCTCCACGGGTCGGGCGGCATGGTCGAGCTGATCTGGCCGCAGACGACACGGAAGACGGCTCCCGTGCCGCTTGAGCGCGATCTGGAGACGACAGGCACGAAACACATCGCGTTTCAGTCCGATGATCTTGACGCCGAGTTCGCGCTGCTTGGCGCCGATGGCTTTCCGGTTGCTGTGGGCCCCTCACCTTCACCCTACGGCTTGCGCTTTGCCTTCGTCACCGACCCGAGCGGCAACTGGATCGAGCTTCTGGGCTACTGAGCCGCATCGAGAGAAACCGCCCCATGCGTGGGCAGAAAGAAAGAGGAATACCATGATAAGGCAACTCAAGACTGGCAAGGCAGAGGCCGCTCGCGCTGACGATGACGCGAAAGTGCGCGCTACTGTCGAAGGCATTCTCGCCGACATTCTTGCACGCGGCGATGCGGCAGTGCGTGATTATTCCGGGAAGTTCGACCGGTGGTCGCCGCAGAGCTTTCGTTTGTCCGAAGCTGACATTGAGCACCTTGTCGCGAAGGTCCCCAATCAGGACCTGAAGGACATCCGTTTTGCGCAAGACCAGGTCCGACGTTTTGCGGAACACCAGAAAGCCGCCTTGCGCGAAATCGAGGTTGAAACACTGCCCGGTGTCATTCTTGGCCACCGCAATATTCCGGTAAATTCAGTCGGCTGCTATGTGCCCGGCGGCAAGTATCCGATGGTCGCCTCAGCACATATGAGCGTGCTGACGGCCAAAGTCGCAGGCGTGAAGCGGATCGTTGCGACCGCTCCGCCCGCCGGCGGAGAGCCGCATCCCGCGATCGTCGCTGCCATGCATCTGGGCGGTGCCGATGAGATTTACGTCATGGGAGGCGTGCAGGCTGTTGGTGCCATGGCCCTTGGAACGCAAACGCTGAAGCCCGTCGACATGATCGTTGGCCCCGGCAACGCCTTTGTTGCCGAAGCCAAACGTCAGCTGTTCGGACGGGTCGGGATCGACCTCTTTGCCGGCCCGACCGAAACCATGGTGATCGCAGACGAAACGGTCGATGCTGAAATCTGTGCGACGGATCTGCTCGGTCAAGCCGAGCATGGCTACAACTCGCCTTGTGTCCTGCTGACAAACTCTGAAAGACTTGCCCGCGCAACCATGGTGGAAATTGATCGTTTGCTGACGATCCTGCCAACAGCTGAGGCTGCCCGAAAAAGCTGGGAAGACTATGGCGAAATCATTGTCTGCGACAGCTATGACGAAATGCTCGCAGAATCTGAACGCATCGCTTCGGAACATGTGCAGGTCATGACCGATCGCGATGATTGGTTCCTTGCAAACATGACAGCCTATGGGGCGCTTTTCCTTGGCCCGCGCACGAACGTCGCGTTTGGTGACAAAGCCATTGGCACAAACCACACGCTACCTACCCGTCGCGCTGGCCGCTACACGGGCGGGCTTTGGGTCGGAAAGTTCATAAAGACGCACAGCTATCAACGTGTCTTGACCGATGAAGCATCGGCACTTGTCGGCGAATTCTGCTCCCGCCTGTGCATGTTGGAGGGCTTCGTGGGTCATGCTGAACAAGCAAATGTCCGCGTGCGTCGCTACGGGCATCGAAACATAGGGTACGGCCGGCCGGCCGAACCAATCAATTCCGCAGCACCCGCGTAACCTCTCCGTGGGTTATGAGTTGGAGGGGGTGGCTGTCTTGCAGTCACCCCGACTTGTCGGTATTTCAGTGGTAAAGATTGCTCATTTGCGCACTGACAGAGACTTTTGCGGGCAAGAACAGTGTGGCGATGAAGGCGAACCTCATGTCGCCTCTCGCGCGAATAAAGCGGCCACCTTCTTCAGGATGCCACTCCCCGATCCGTCACCGGCATTGTGGCCTCGACCCTGAACTCGCGGCTGAACTTCCACCTCGTCATCTCCACTTTCCGGTTCATGGGTCACGATCTTATCGTCGTGTCCACGAAACCGGCAGCAACTCAGTCAGGCCCCCTCGATACGCCGCAGCAGACGGTTCAGCACGGCACGCTCCTCGGCAGTCAGCATGGCCAGCGCCCGCGCCTCGTGGCCGTGCACCGCGGCCAGCACGCGGTCGCGCAAAAGCTGGCCGGCGGGTGTTGCCGTCAGCGCATAGGCGCGGCGGTCGCTGGGCATCGGGTTGCGCGCGATCAGATCATTGGTTTCCAGCTCGTCCACCACCACCACCAGGTTGGAACGTTCGATGCACAGCCCCTGCGCCAGCTGGGTCTGGGTGATGCCGGGATTGTCCACCACCATGACCAGCGCCGAAAAGGTGATCGTGCGCAGGCCGAAGGTTTCCAGCGTGATCACCAGATCGGCGTGGATCACGTTGAAGGCGCGCTTCATCAGATAACCGGTCAGAACCTCCAGGCTGGCGTGCGAAACCCAGGCTATCGGCTCCAATGCGGCACGGGTGGGATGCGTCATGGCGGCGCGCTCATGGCAGAAGGAACAAGGTGATCGACGGGAATGCCACCAGCAGCGCCACGCGCAGCAGATCCGACGCCACAAAGAACGAAACCGCATGATAGGTGGCCGACAGGGGCGTTTCGCGGTCCATCGCGTTGATCACGAACAGGTTCATCCCCACAGGCGGCGTGATCAGCCCCACCTCGACCACGATCAGCACGAGGATGCCGAACCAGATCGCCAGATGTTCGGGCGACATGCCGAAGTCAAGCTGGACGATCACCGGGAAGAAGATCGGGATCGTCAGCAGGATCATCGACAGGCTGTCCATCACACAGCCGAGGATCAGGTAGAAGATGATGATCAGGATCAGCACCGTCCAGGGGCTGTAGCCCTGCCCCACCACGAAGTTGGAGATTTCCTGGGGCACCTGGGTGATGGCCAGAAAGCTGTTGTAGACCGCCGCACCGAAGACGATGATGAAGATCATCGCGGTGTTCGATGCGGTGGACAGAAAGCTGTTCACCAGCGTCTTGCGGGTCAGCCCGCCGTTCAGGAAGGCGATCAGCCCGGTGCCCAATGCGCCCACCGATGCGCCCTCGGTGGGGGTGAACCAGCCCAGATAGATGCCGCCCACCACGACCAGAAACACCACCAGCACCGGCCAGACCCGGAACAAGGCGCGAAACCGTTCGGCATAGGGCTGGCGCGGGCGCGAGCCCACGGTTTCGGGATAAAGCCGGGCATAAATCGCCACCACGGCGATATAGCCCAAAGCCGCCAGAATGCCGGGGATGAAGGCGGCAAGGAACAGCTTGGCAATGTTCTGCTCGGCCAGAATGGCATAGACCACCAGCACCACCGATGGCGGTATCAGGATGCCCAGCGTGCCGCCTGCCGCCAGCGTGGCGGTGGACAGCCCGCCCGAATAACCCGCGCGGCGCAGTTCGGGCAGGGCCACCTGCCCCATGGTGGCCGCCGTGGCCAGCGATGATCCGCAGATCGCGCCGAAACCGGCACAGGCCCCCACGGCGGCCATGGCCACCCCGCCCTTGCGATGGCCCAGCCAGCTTTCGGCGGCTTTGAACAGGGCCTGGCTCATGCCGCCCAGCGTGGCGAACTGGCCCATCAGCAGAAACATCGGGATGATCGACAGCGAATAGCTGGAAAAGATCGAATAGCTTTCGGATTTCAGCTTGGCCAGAACGATGTTCGGCCCGCCCGTCACCAGCACAAGCCCGCCCAGCCCGCAGACCAGCATGGCCAGACCGATGGGCGCGCGCAGAAAGATCATCAGCAAGAGAACGGGAAAGGACCAGAGGCCGATATCAATATTGCTCAATGCCCTGCCCCCCCGCCGGCGGGCAACGTGTCCTGCCCGCCGAGCGCACCCATCACACGCCGCAGCGCCACATAAACCGACACGACCGCCGCGACCACGGCGCCGCAGACGCTGGCCGCATAAGACCACCAGACCGGGAATTGCAGCAGGAACGTCGTCTCGCCGTTGTTCATCTTGCCCAGCATGCCCTCATAGAGACGTGCCGCGATCAGGACCAGCACCGCGGCAAAGACCACCTCCCAGAAGGCCAGTATCCAGCGGTTCACGACCCGCGGAAACAGCGGCACGAACAGATCGACCGTCGCATGGCCCGCATTCATCTGGCACCACGGCAGAAAGGCAAAGATCGCAAAGGCGATGCCCGCCTCGACAAGCTCGAAATCACCCGGAACCGGGCCAAAGCCCAGGGCCCGCAACAACACGCTGAGGCTGGTCATCAGCATCAGCGCCGTCAGGATCAACCCGCCAAGTGCCGCCATGAACCGCGCAAGCTGGTAAAAAGCACTGTGCATCGACAGGCTCCCTGCAAGATGGGGGGAACCGGCGGCGCGGGGCCGCCGGTGGTGCTATGGTCAGTTGGTGGCGGAATGCTTGGCGATGGCCGCGCGGGCCTCTTCCAGCAGGGCGGCACCATCAATGCCCTTTTCGGTGATCTCGGTCAGCCAGGTGTCGATGGTGGGCTGGGCCGCCACCTTCCATTCCTCGATCTGTTCCGGCGTCAGCTCGACAATCGTGTTGCCGGCATCGACGGCCAGTTGCCGCGCCGGGCCATCGGCCTCTTGCGACACGCGGCCCGCCATGGCCGAAAACTCCAGCCCCGAATTGGCGTCGATGATGGCCTTCAGATCATCCGGCAGGCCCGCATAGACATCCTTGTTCATCGCCATCACGAAAGCGGCGGTGTAAAGCGGCGCGCCCGGAAATTCGGTGTGGTTGCCCAGCAGTTCCGACAGGCGGATAGAACCAGTCACTTCCCACGGGATGATAGTGGCGTCGATCACGCCTTTCGACAGCGCCTCGGGCACCGCAGGCACCGGCATGCCAACCGCCGTGGCACCCAGCGATGTGGCCATCATGTTGGTCACGCGGGTGGGTGCGCGCAGTTTCACGCCGGCCAGATCGGCCACCGACGTGATGGGTGTTTTGGAATGGATCAGCCCCGGCCCATGGGTCCACAGACCCAGCACCTTGATATCCTTGAACTCGCCGTCGATCATGTATTTCTCGGCCAGTTCCCAGTAGGCGCGCGAGGTGGCCTCGGCATCGCCCGCTACGAAGGGCAGTTCGAACACTTCGGATTGCGGGAAGCGGCCGGGGGTATAGCCGGGCAGCGTCCAGACGATATCGGCGATGCCATCTACCACCTGATCCATCAGATCGGTGGGTTTGCCGCCCAGTTGCATGGCGGGGTACTGCTCGATCTTGATGCGCCCGCCCGATTCCGCCTCGACCTTCTTGGCCCAGACGTCCAGCACCAGCGAGGGGATGGGCGCCTGCTGCGGCAGGAACTGGTGGAACTTCAGCGTCACCTCTTGCGCAAAAGCGGCCGATGACAGCAATGTTGCAAATGCAACGGAGCAGGCGAGTTTCAAGGCCTGACGACGTGGTGTGTTCATGGTATTCTCCTCCCTGGGCATGGCTCCGGCACGCTTCGGCCGGTATTCAGTGTCGGCACCGCACGCGCGCCGCGCCGTATTCGACAGAGATCCGGGTCTCCCCCCGCGAATCTTGCCGTCAAACGCTATTCATCATCATTGTTATACTTCATGTCAATTCGCATGTGAAAAACCCGGCCACATGGGCCGGGCTGTTCATCGCATTATTCCGCGACGTGCAGCGGTATGGGTGGGCGGCGCGGGCCAAGCTGCGCCTCCAACCCGCCGATCCTGGCCGTCAGCGCCGCGATGTCAGACTCGCGTGCCGCTATCTGCGCCGCCAGAACCGAAGCAGCGGGTTCGTCAGGCTCCGCCTCTTTCGGGCCGATGAAGCGGCTGAAAATCTTGCCCAGCAGCCACGAAAGATCATCCATGATCAGATAGAACGATGGCACGACCACAAGGCTGAGAACGGTTGACACGATGATGCCGCCGATCACAGCCGTGGCCATCGGTGCGCGGAACGATCCGCCCTCGCCCACCCCCAGCGCCGAGGGCAGCATGCCCGCCGACATGGCGATCGAGGTCATCACGATGGGCCGCGCGCGTTTGTGCCCGGCCTCCATCACCGCCTTCACCCGGTCCATGCCCTGATGCTGCATCTCGATGGCAAAGTCGATCAGCAGGATGGCGTTCTTGGTCACGATGCCCATCAGCATCAGGATGCCGATCAGCACGGGCATCGACACCGCAGACCCGGTGATGATCAGCGCCGCCGCCACGCCACCGATGGCCAGCGGCAGGCTGAACAGGATGGTAAAGGGCTGAATGACGGATTTGAACAGCAGGATCAGCACCGTCAGCACCAGCATCAGGCCCATGATCATGGCGTTGCCAAAGCTGGCGGTCAGTTCGGCCTGAATTTCC